>JANQOK010000008.1 GCA_028289645.1 Anderseniella sp. | reverse complement strand
CCCGCCGGTGCCGCGGATAGTGGCCGAACTGTTGATGGTGGCCGCTGCGTTCTGGTTTCGACCGCTCGCCTCGATACCCACGGTGCCGGTCACGGATCCTGCGACAGTGATGTCGATTGTCCCGGCGCCTCCGTGCTGGGCCCGGATGCCCAGTGTGTTGTAAGAGGTAATGTCGCCGATGCTGGTGATGAAGATGTTGCCGTTGCCGTTGTAGACAGAGGCTTCAACCGTGCGGCCGAAGCTTCTCAGATCGCCGTTTGAGGTTATGCTGACATTGCCGTCCTCGACCCCGGCGTCGATGGCACTGTCGCTGTCAGAGTTGCCATTTGTGACGGTGATGTCGCCGGTGGAGTTGATGGTGACGTTGCCAAGGTCCGCCGTTGCCCTGATACCATCGTCCTGGAAGCTGCTTATATTACCCACCGAAGTCACAACGACATTGCCGGTGCCCACCCCAACCGCCTGTATGCCTTCGTCCGAGGACAGGCTGTCCAGGGATGTCAGGTCACCGCTAGAAATGATGGTCAGGTTGCCGTTCGTCACAACTCCCTGAATGGCGTCGCCAATGGTGGAGGTGATGTCACCGTTCGAGGAGATGAAGACGTCGCCCTGGCTGCTGTCGGCGAAGATGCCGTCTTCGTGCGAGGTGATGTCACCTGTTGACGTGACGGATATGCCGCCGTCCACCGCTTCCGCAGATATTCCGCGCGAGCCGGTGCCGGTTGCATTGATGTCGCCGTTGCTGGTGATGCCGATATCACCCTCGCCACCGTTCTGTTCGGCAAATATGCCATTTCCGTATGTCTGGAGATCACCCTGGCTGCCGATGGTGATACTGCCCGGGCCGTTGTTTTGCTGGGTGAAGATGCCGTTGGCGGTATCGGACGTTATGTCGCCGGTGCTGTTAATGCCGATGTCGCCTTCACCGCCATTGTGCTGGGCGAATATGCCGTCCCGGTTGGCCTGGATATCACCCTGGCTGCCGATGGTGATATTGCCGTTGCCGCCGTTTTGCTGGGTCAGGATGCCGTTGGCGCCGTCTGCGGTGATATCGCCGTTGCTGGTGATCCCGATATTGCCGTTGCCGGCGTTCTGCTGGGCAATGAAGCCGTCATTGCCGCTTTGAACATCACCGTCTATGTCGATGATAATGTCGCCATTGCCGCGGTTTTGCGCGGCGAATATGCCATTGCTGCCGCCGGCTGTCACATCGCCGACATGGCTGATCATGATCGCGCCGTCGCCGCCGTTCTGCTGCACCAGGATGCCGTCGCCGCCGGTGTTGTCGATAGTGCCGGTGCTGTCGATGGTGATGTTGCCGTTACCGCTGTTCAGCATGGCGAAGATGCCGGTTCCGCTGTCGATAGCGATATCACCGACGCTGGTGATGGATATTGCACCGTCACCGAAGCCATTGCGCTGGGTGAATATGCCGTCCCGGCTGGCCTGTATGTCGCCCTGGTTGTCAATAATCACCCTGCTGTTGCCGGTGCCGTTGTGCATGGCGAAGATGCCGCTGCTGCCGTCAGAGGTCAGGTCACCGACGCTGGTGATCTCGATGTCTCCTTCACCGCCGTTCTGTTGCGCGAAAATCGCCTGGCTCTGTGCCGAGATATCGCCGGTGCTGTTTATCGTTACAGACCCGTCGCCGCTGTTCTGCTGGGCGAAAATGGCGATGTTGTTGGATGAAGCCAGATCGCCTTCGCTGGTGATCTCGATATTGCCATCACCACGGTTTTGCTGAACAAATATCGCGGACTGGTCGGAGTTAATGTCGCCGGTGCTGCTCACCGTGACAGCGCCAGGCCCGCCGTTCTGCTGGGCAAAGATGCCGCCGGAGTATTGCGACGTCAGATCGCCGTTGCTGGTGATCTCAATGTCGCCTTCACCGCCGTTCTGCTGGGCGAGAATTGCATTGTCCCGCGTTGCAAGATCGCCAGTGTTGCTGATCGTTATCGAACCGTCGCCACCGTTCTGTTGAGCAAATATGCCGGTGCCGGCGGACGAGGCCAGGTCGCCTTCGCTGGTGATCTCGATATCGCCTTCACCACTGTTCTGCTGGGC
The DNA here is from genome assembly GCA_028289645.1 of Anderseniella sp. GTDB lineage: Bacteria > Pseudomonadota > Alphaproteobacteria > Rhizobiales > Aestuariivirgaceae > Anderseniella. The sequence continues at coordinate 628,678 of JANQOK010000008.1, read as the reverse complement.
AGATATTCCGTTGGCGACGGTCATGAAGTCGCCGGTCGATATGATGGTGATAGCGCCGTTGCCGGCAATCTGCGCATTTATACCGTCACCGCTCTCGGTCGTAATGACAGAAAATCCGTTGGTGTCGAGATTGATGTTTATGTCGCCGTTGGTTGTCTCGAAACTGATACCGTCGACATCGGGGGCGGGCGCAATATCCTGGTTGAGGTTGTTGACGTTGAGCGTGTCGATGTCCGGCCCGTCAGCGTCGATGCCGTCCGAGACATCACCGGTACAGGTGGCCGTGGAACCGGCAACCACACACGGTCCGTTGGATGGCGGCACGACCGTCTGGGCAAACGCGATATGCGGGGCCGGCAGCAGCATGGCGCCGGCCGCAACCAGTGCCAGCACAAACGGCGAAGCGGAATGTGTTTTTTCGCCCAACGCCCTGGCGGGTGCAGTAAGGCGAGTTCCTCCCGTCCGATTTTCACGCATGATGCCCCTCAGCAATCCCCTGTTTGCCGCTATGCTCGCATCGCACCGGATGAAACCAAAAGTTGCAGCTGACCCTTAAGGCACGGTGCTGGAATTCGGCCATAAGGTCAAGAATTGATTCATGAAATTGCCACAATTTAATCTGGGCAGGACGCATAGGTTGTAAGAAACACGCCTGCTGCGATCATCGTGCTGATCACGCGCGGGTCGATATGTTTGCCGCGATAGTTGTGGAAGTCACTTTTTGCCCGGGCCCTGATCGCTCCAGCCCGGCGGCGCCGGGATCAGCATGTCCAGCAGTACATAGCTTAGCGTCTTGCCGTGCCGGTCCAGCCGCAGGTTGACATTGACGCCGCCGTCCAGCACGTCCTCCAGCACAAAGTTCATCGCCGCGATTTTCGGCAGCAAATACCGGGTGACGCCGGACGGTGGTTGAAACGAGAAAGCGCGCCGGCACAGGTCTTCGGTTACATGGGTTTTCAGGTGCTCGAAGTGCTGTGGGTCGAACGCGATCACCGAGATGTTCAGGCGGTTGCCCTTGTCACCGGCGCGCCCATGCGCCAGTTGCCTGACCGGTATCATGCCTGCGGATGTCGCCGGTTCCGTCATGGCGTGTCCTCCAGCAGGTAACCGCGCGGCACGGCCTCGTTGTGGCGGGCTGCGCCGGCAACCGTGGCGGTGCGAGGGCTGATGTTCAGGCGGATGCCGCCACCGCCTGCCGGACCGTTCAGGTACAGCGCTTCGACTTCATCGAGCAGGGCCTGGACCTGATCCCGGTCGCGCGAGGCGACGGCCATTCTGAGACGTACATCGCGCGGGCGCCTTATGTTGCTTTCGGCCTCATCATACATGGCGCCGACGATGTCGAAGTGCGGTTCGGCCGACGGTGCGATGTTTTCAAGTCGCTGCTTGAGAACGGCGCGTGCCATCTGCGCCCGGTCGAGGCCAGTATCACCCATGTATGAAATCTCGCCTTCGCCGATCCAGCCGGCGTCGACACAGGTCAGGGTCTTCAGCCAGTCCGGTTTGGCATGGCCGACACATCCGGTCAGCGTGACCTCGTCCTTGCCGCTCTGCTGCATCGACACGCCTGAAACATCCATCACCACATCCGGGGTGAGATAGCGGGCCGGGTCGTGAATCTCGTACAGCAACTGTTCCGTGACCGTGGCGGTGGTGAGGCTGCCGCCACCCAGCGGTTTGCTGATGGTCAGCCGGTCATGACCGCGCGCGATGCTGGCCACCGGCGCACCGAGCCGGGCGAGGCCCGGCACCTGCTTGGCGCCGGTGTCGGCAAAATAGCCACCGCACACCTGGGTTGCGCATTCGATCAGGTGCCCGGCCAGCGTGGCCTGTGCCAGACGGTTCCAGTCGATCCACTTCAACTCGTGTTCAAACGCCACCGGCCCGACCGCCAGCGACGGGTCCGCTACCCGCCCGGTGACCACGATTTCGGCGCCGGCGTCGAGCGCCTCGACAATGCCCTTGGCGCCGATATAGGCATTGCACGATATGGCCCGGCCTGCATGTTCTGTCTCCTTCACCGGAAGTTCGTCGCCTAGCACATAGCCGACCTTGCGGCGCAGGTTGTGTTCTTTCAGAAATCCGGCAATCGCTTCAGCCACCTGCTTCGGTGCGCTGCCGCCGAAATTGCTGATGATCTTTATGTTGTTGAGGATGCAGGTGTTGATGCAAGCTTGCAGGTAGCCGACCGCTCGTTCAGCCTGCCTGCGTCGACCCTCCTCGCCCTGCGCCAGGGCAAGTGTGCGTTCTGCCAGGCATTCGAAAATCAGATACCTGTGGCCTTCGAACAGGGTCAGTGACTGGGCCGCGATTTCGCCCAGTTCACGCCGGTCGTTTGAAAACCCGGCCCCAGCCGCAATGTGTACGTCGCCCAAAGTTCAAACCCTGCCGTGTCGCTTCTGTCTCTGTCGGCTGTGCCGTTTCACCGTCAGTCCCGGTTTCACATGATACAGGGATTCTAATCCGGGTATGAAAGCGAAAATGCAGGCTCGGGCGCCGGCGTCACATCGCTGTAACAAATCCCCGGCAGTTACCAGCGAGCGAGGCGGGCAGTTTTTCCAAAAATGTCAGGGCTTGCGGCATCGGTGAATGGACGTGCCGTTTGAAACCCCGAACATTCAAATGAAAATAAGGTCTGCCGAAAAATGTTCATTTGAAAATATCTGATGCGCGCATGAAGATTCTGTGTCACGATCAAGTCGGAGGGAGGCGCACAAATGCATGACATGCAGTTGTCTGAGCGGCAGGTCGAGATTGCGGAGCTGGTGCGTGAGCACGGTTTTTTGACCGTCGAGAAGCTGGCTGGACATTTCGGTTTGACTACGCAGACCATCAGGCGCGACCTGAATGCCGTGTGTGATCACAATCTGGCCCGCCGCCGCCATGGCGGCATCGAGAGTTCCGTCAAATCGGAAAACATTGCCTATGAGTCGCGCCAGATACTGGCCCGCCATGCCAAACTGGCCATTGGCCGCGAAGTGGCGCGCCATGTTCCAAATGGATCTTCCCTGGCATTCAGCATCGGCACCACGCCCCAGGTTGCCGCCGAGGCCCTGCTCAGACACGACGGCCTGCGGGTGTTCACCAACAACCTCAACATCGCCATGCTGTGCTGCAGCAACCTGACATTCGAGGTCAATATCGCCGGTGGCCGGTTGCGCAACACCGACCGTGATGTTCTGGGCAAGGGCATGGAGAGTTTCCTGTCGTCCTACATGGTCGACATCGGCATCTACGGCGTCGCCGGCGTCGCTGCAGACGGCACGTTGCTAGATTTTTACGAAGAAGAGGTCCGGGCCCGCAATCTCATTCGCGAAAACAGCCGCGAAACCTTCCTGGTGCTAGACCATACAAAGTTCGAACGGGTTGCCCATGTGCGCGGCGGCAATGTCGGCGAGGCAACCAAAGTGTTCTGCAACGCCCGCCCGCCGGAGAACATTCTGAACATCCTGGACGCTTCCGGTACCGAACTGATCGTGTGTGGCGAAGGGGCGGCAGCATGAGCGGCATCGGGATAAGCAATCTGGTCAAGCAGTGGGATGATGTTCGAGCTGTCGATGATGTGTCATTTCAGGTGCCGCAGGGCCGCCTGACTGTGCTGCTCGGCCCGTCCGGGTGTGGAAAGTCAACCATATTGCGGATGATTGCCGGGCTCGAAGATGCCAGCGCCGGTGAAATTCTGATCGATGGGCGTGATGTGACCCGTGAAGACCCGTCCAGGCGCGGTGTGTCGATGGTGTTCCAGTCCTACGCACTGTTTCCGCATCTCAGTGTGAGGGAGAACATTCTGTTCGGATTGAAGGTTCGCCGCGTACCGGCGGCCGAGCAGGAGAAGCGGCTGGCCGAGGCTGCCGCCATGGTGGGGCTCGAACACCTGCTGGACCGCAAGCCGGCCAATTTGTCCGGCGGTCAGCGCCAGCGAGTCGCGCTGTCGCGCACCATCGTCGCCAATCAGCCGGTGTGCCTGATGGATGAGCCACTGTCCAACCTGGACGCCAAGCTTCGGGCTGAAATGCGCGACGAGATTTGCGCTTTGCAGCGCAAGCTGGGGCTGACCATGGTGTACGTGACCCATGATCAGATCGAAGCCATGTCCATGGCTGACCAGGTGGTGTTGCTGAAGCACGGCAAGGTCGAGCAGACCGGCACCCCCGGTGATCTCTATGAAACACCGCGCACCACGTTTGCCGCCGGTTTCCTGGGTATGCCGCCCATGAATGTGCTGCGCGTCGACCAGATTTCAGACGCCGGTGAACTGAAGGGCGCAGTGCCGGACGCAGCGCCGGATTGGATGCTCGGCATTCGCCCGGAACACATTCGCATTGCAGACAGGGGACTGCCGGTCGACGTCGCCTCAACCGATTACATGGGGGCCGAAACAGTACTGCGTCTGCGCCATTCGGATCAGGTTGTGATGGCGCGAATTCATGGCCGTCCGGCCGTGGCGGCCGGCGACAAGCTGAACATCGCCTGGGCGGCAGACGACATACATGTGTTTGACGAGACGGGAGTAAGGCGGGGAAGCCCGGACACTTCGGTGTCACCGCCGGCATAGTGGAAATGATGTGCCGGCAACTGCAACAGGATCAGCACTGCTGGTCCGCTGACTAAAAAGAAACGGAGAGGAGTCGTGACTAATGTTTAAATCCATCACCAGGACAATCGCCGGCGTCGTCGCTGCCGCTTGTCTGTCCATGCTGGCAGCAGGCCTGTCGGGCGCTGCTTATGCCAAAACCAAACTGACAATGTACTATCCCGTGGCTGTCGGCGGGCCGCTGACCAAGATTGTCGACGGCATGGTCGCCGATTTCATGAAACAGAACCCGGACATTGAGGTCAACGCCATCTATGCCGGCAACTACAATGATGCCCGCATCAAGGCGTTGGCGGCGCTCAACAGCGGCCAGCCGGCCCAGCTTTCAGTCATGTTCTCGATCGACCTGTACGAACTCATCGAACAGGACGCCATCGTCGCCTTTGATGATGTGGTGCAAACGGACGAGGAGAAGGCCTGGCTGAAATCGTTCTACCCGACCCTGATGGAAAACGGCACTACCGGCGGCAAGACCTGGGGCATTCCATTCCAGCGTTCGACCATCGTGATGTACTACAACAAGGATGCCTTCAAGGCCGCCGGCCTGGACCCTGAACAGGCGCCGGAAACCTGGGACGAACTGGTTGCCGCCGGCAAGAAGCTGACCAAGTCGGACGGCTCGCAGTGGGGCATGATGATCCCGTCGACCGGCTATCCGTATTGGATGTTCGGCGCGCTTGCCATGCAGAACGACCAGGTGCTGATGAACGGCGCCGGCAACGAGACCAATTTTGCTGCACCGGCAACAATTGAAGCCCTGCAGTTCTGGAAGGACCTGGGTGCCAAGCACAAGGTGATGCCTGAAGGCACCATCGAATGGGGCACGCTGCGCAAGAACTTCCTGGAAGGCAAGACCGCCATCATGTGGCACTCCACCGGCAATCTGACCACGGTCAAGAAGAAAGCTGGATTTGACTTCGGTGTCGCCATGCTGCCGGCCAACAAGCGCCGCGGCACGCCGACCGGCGGTGGCAACTTCTACATCTTCAAGAAGACCTCGCCTGAAGAGCGTTCGGCCGCCATGAAGCTGATCAAGTTCATGACCAGCCCGGAACAGTCTGCCAGTTGGTCCATGCAGACCGGCTATATGGGGATCAGCCAGGCCGCCTACGACACCAGTGAGTTGCAGGACTATGTCAAGGGTTTCCCGTACGCCGCAGTGGCGCGCGACCAGTTGAACTATGCGACCGCAGAGCTGTCCACCTATGAGACGGGCCGGGTGCGCAAGTCACTGGACGATGCCATCCAGGCTGCGCTGACCGGCAGCAAGTCTGCCGAAGATGCGCTGAAGGAAGCTCAGGCAACCGCCGATCGCCTGCTCAAGCCTTATCGCTGATATCTGACAAGCCGGACACAGGGCGCATTCACGCGCGTCCTGTGTCCCTCGTACCGAACAGGAACCGGAACTGGTTGAATGCATCTGTCGCGAGATACAATGAGACACGTGCACGGTTGGCTTCTGCTGACCCCGGCCGCCATTCTGCTGCTGTCGTTCACCCACTATCCGACCGTAGCGACGATCATCAACAGCTTCTTCTCAAAGGGCAATTCCGTACGCCCGTCGCGGTTCATCGGGCTCAGCAACTACGAATCCATGACGCAGGATCCGATATTCTGGAAAGTGCTGTTCAACAATATGTGGTTTGCGGTGGGGACAATCCCGACCTCCATCGCGCTGGCCATCATCATGGCGCTGGCGGTCAACCGTGCCATGCCGGGCCGGTCGTTTGTGCGCATGGCGTACTTTACACCAACCATTCTGCCGATGATCGCCGTCGCCAATATCTGGCTGTTTTTCTATTCGCCGGACATTGGCCTGATTGACCAGATCACCGGCTGGTTTGGTTTTTCCGGACACAACTGGCTCGGCGATCCCGATACGGTCCTGCCGGCCATCATCGTCATGACGGTGTGGAAAGAGGCCGGTTTCTTCATGATTTTCTATCTGGCGGCGCTGCAGCATATTCCGCCGGAACTGGGCGAGGCAGCCAGGCTAGAGGGCGCAACCCGCTGGTACTATTTCCGCCGGGTGGTGTTTCCGCTGCTGATGCCGACCACGCTGTTTGTACTCATCAACGCGGTGCTGAATTCATTCAAGCTCGTCGACCATCTGTTCGTGCTGACCAAGGGCGGGCCGGACAATGCCAGCAACCTGCTGCTGTATTACATTTTCGAAAATGCGTTTTCCTATTTCGACACCAACTATGCCGCCACGTTGACCGTGGTGTTGCTCGGCCTGCTGGCAGTCATGGCGCTGGCGCAGTTCTTCGTGCTTGACCGGCGGATACACTACCGATGAACCCAGCTCCGCAGAAAAGCCGAAGCTACACGGAAGTCCTGGAGATCGTTGGAGCCTGGGTATTGGCTATTCTGTGGATATCGCCGTTGCTATATGCCTTTTGGGCGGCGTTTCATCCAACCGAATATTCGACGAACTTTGACCTTTTCGCGCCGCTGACGCTGGACAATTTCCGTGAGGCACTGTCGCAGGCGCCGTTCCTGCGCTACGGCATCAATACGTTCCTGCTGGTAACAATGCTGCTGGCGGCCCAGATGGTGGTGGGCACGCTTGCCGCCTACGCGTTTGCGCGTTTTCAGTTCTTCGGCAGCAATGTGGCGTTCGGGCTGGTTCTGGTTCAGCTGATGATCACGCCGGAAATCCTGATCGTCGAAAACTATTCCACCCTGGCCAAGCTGGGTTTCGTCGACACCATCACCGGCATCGGCCTGCCTTACATGGCCAGTGCGTTCGGCATTTTCCTGCTCCGGCAGGCTTTCAAGTCGACGCCGAAGGAGCTGGAAGATGCCGCCCGGCTGGAAGGTTGCGGCCTGTTCGGCATCCTGATGCGGGTCTATGTGCCGCTGGCCCGGCCCACCTATCTGGCCTTCGGGCTGGTGTCCATCAGTCACCACTGGAACAATTTCCTGTGGCCGCTGGTTATCACCAATTCGGTCGAAACCCGCCCATTGACGGTCGGGCTTGGCATTTTCGGCGCGCCGGAATCCGGTGTCGACTGGTCAATTGTTTCAGCCGCCACCTTGCTGTCGGTTGCGCCGCTGCTGATCGCCTTCCTGCTGTTCCAGCGGCAGTTTGTTCAGTCGTTCATGTATGCGGGTATCAAATGACCTCGATTGCCTCCTGGAACATCCAGAACGGCAAGGGCGCGGACGGGATTGTGTCTCTGCCGCGCATTGCGGAGGTCATCTCACGCATGGGCGATCCCGACGTCATCTGCCTGCAGGAAGTTTCCCGCAACCTGCCCCTGTTCGACGCCGACACCGCCGCGGATCAGGTTGCCGAACTGGCGTGCCTGTTTCCCCGCCACGAGGTGATCTTTGGCATTGCCATCGACGCGGCGGGTGCCGGCTCAACGCCGCGATGGCAGTATGGCAATGTCACCCTGAGCCGCTTGCCGGTTGTTTCGGTGTTTCACCACGCGCTGCCGCAGCCGGTGCAGGCGGGCGTGCGCCAGATGCCGCGGCAGGTCAGTGAGGTGACCGTCGCAACCGGCAGCGGTTCGCTGCGGATCATGAACACTCATCTGGAATTTCATTCGCTGGCACAGCGCCTGGCACAGATTGAACGGCTGCGGGAACTGCATCTGCAGGCATCGGCGCATGCGCGCAATCCGCCGGATTATGACGACAGCGGCAGTTACCGGTTTCTTGACCGGCCGGAGAGCTGCGTCATTTGCGGTGACTTCAATATCGAGGTGGAATCGCCTGAATATGCCGCCATGCTGGCGCCAGCCGAAGACGGTGCGGTCTGCTTTCAGGATGCCTGGCGGATTTGCCATTCAGAGCGGTCACATAAGCCGACTTGTGGCGTGCATGACACTGTGCAATGGCCGCAGGGGCCGCACTGCCGCGATTTCTTCTTCGTTGCCGGTGCTGCATCACGCGCAGTTGAGGCCGTTTACGTCGATACTGAAACCAACGCCTCCGACCATCAGCCGCTGATGTTGAGCATCGCGGACACAGTCTGACAGGAGATCGGGACAATTTTGTCTGCTGCCGAAAACGTCATCTCCGCTTCCTGGGCAATTGACCGCTATGAGGCGGTGCGGCCCAGGTTGCCGAACGCCACATTTCCCAAGCAGTCTGTTTTTGCGGCAAGCCTCGGGGATCTGAAGGACGAGTTCGATGCGTTTGTGTTCGATTCATTCGGCGTCCTGAACGTTGGTGAAACACCAATTGCCGGAGCTGGCAGGTGCATCGAAGCACTGCGTGATGCGGACAAGCAACTTATTGTCCTGACCAACGCCGCCACGGTGCCTCTGGGAAAGCTCGTGCTCAAGTATGCGCAGCTTGGATTTCAGTTTGAGCCGCGCGAGATTGTCAGCAGCCGCGAGGTGCTCGCAGGCGGATTGCGCAGCTTCGACGGCGAAATGAGGTGGGGTGTCGCGGCACCCATTCAGTCGCATGTCGATGAGTTGCCCGGCCGCTGCCACAGCCTCGATAATGCCATGGACGGTTTTGACTACAGTGACGGCTTCATTCTGCTCTCCAGCCAGGACTGGACGCCTGAGTTGCAATCCATGCTCACTGCAGCATTGGCCCGGCAGCCGCGGCCAGTGCTGGTGGGAAATCCGGACATTGTTGCTCCCCGGGAAGGCGGCCTTTCGCTGGAGCCGGGCGCCTATGCGCATGAGGTCGCCGACATGCTTGAAGTTGAGCCGGTGTTTTACGGCAAACCGTTCGGCAATGCATTTGCAGAAGTGGCAAGCCGTCTTGAACCGGCCATCGATGCGCGCCGAATCGCCATGATCGGCGATAGTCTTCACACCGATATTCTGGGCGGTGCGGCGGCAGGTTGGCGCACCGTGCTTGTGACCGGTCACGGCCTGGTGAAAGATCTCGACATTGATGATCTGGTGAAAACGACCGGCATCGTGCCTGACTTCATCATTCCATCAATCTAGTGTCCTGAAGCCGGTTTATGGACATATCCGGTGTGAGTGCAGGTGCCGGTAGTGTTTCACAGCGCGCGCATGCACGTCGCGGACCCGTTTCGGGGCTTCTTCAATTTCTATGTATTCGGTGCGTGGTTGTGGTTTCAGGCCATCGGAATTGCGCAGGTTGGCGTGGAATGACCCGCCGTCCCACCAGCTCACCTCATCGCGCGCGCCGGGTTCCCAGCTCAATGCCTCGGCAATGAAGGGTATGTCGACTGCATCACACCACAGCTTGACCAGCCGTTCAGGGTCTTCCAGGAGATCATCACTGTCGATCACCGGCGGAGCCGTGCCATTCATTTCAGTCAAGACATCGAAAAGCTGATGCTGTTCGGCAAAGCCGACTTCCTTCTCGTGAAAGTCCGGCCACTTGGCGTGGATGGAAGTTATCGTCTTGGCCGGGTCGCGGATCAGGAATGAATGGGTGAAATTAGACAGGAACGCCTCGTTCCAGATGTGATCGATATAGTGCGGGAAGTCCTTTATGAACACCGGTCCGGCGCCGGCCGCCTCGAGCAGCGAGCGATGCACGCTGTCGAGCGTCAGGCCCGGGGTGCGGAGGCTGTCCTGGGTGAGCCGGGGCCACAGCGGCTGTTCTCCCTGGTACCAGGCTTCGCCGTAGGGCTCGTGGAAGCACGTCATGTCGCCGCGCTGGCGCATCATCCATTCAAACGCAGTTGATGTAGAGCGCGGCACCGCCCACAGGGCGACGATCTTGTTCATCGCATTATCCTTTCAGAGACGACAGCAGGGAGCCCTGCCTGGTGACCGGTGCAACGCCCAGGCTTTTGAACATGCGCCAGTACAGCGCGTTGTCGTGGCTGATCATCGGCTTGCCCAGCATGTCCTCGAGCTCGATCTCAAGATGCACCGGGCGCTGTGCCAGCTGATCGTGATCGCGGCGAAAGTTACACATGCCGTTGATCAGGTAGGCGTCAGCGTTTGGGGCCTTGTCGGCCACATAAGCGAAGCTCTTCTTTGCCAGCGCGCCGTCGAAGCACCAGATGCAGTCATTTATTTCCTGTTGCGTGGCGAACCAGCCCTGGTCGTGAAAGTTGCCGGCCCACAGCACGTCGAACCCGGCTTCCTTGAGAAACCCGACTGTGCCCTGCCACCAGGACGGGTGATGATAGGCGGCATTGAGCGCCACCTTTTCCACGTTCCGGTCCCTGAGGGCTTCGACCATGGCGTAGCCGGCCATATGGAACGGGGTCTGATACCTGTCGCTGAGCATCTCGCAATGCCGGCGAATACCTTCAACGCCCAGACCGCTGGCGTGCACCCAGTTCGACCCAACCTGGCCACACACATCTGCGCCGTTGTTGGCCATGCACAGGACGAACTCTTCCAGGAGGTCGAAGTTCTGTTTGCGTTGCTCCAGCCGGTGCGTGTAGTCGGGTACATGCAGCATGCGCCCGTGCACGCCAACTGTTTCGGGGCACATGCGGAGAAAGTCAGACGGCGCGGCATCGAAGTCATGCGGCGGGCAGGTAAACCCGACCTGGTACTTGAAGAGCTTGTTTGCAGGCACTGCCCAGTGTGCCGGTTTCTGGTAATCCGCCATCGCCATGACCCTCTGCCAAATCTCTATTCCGCAAACGTCGCGCAGACCGACTTCGAATTGCAATGGTTTTTACGGCAATGGTCATTGTACCTGTCACCGGGGCAGTCAATCCGCTGTTATCATCGGTTCGCAGCTAACCGGGAAATTCACCGAGCGGGCAATGAAACAGAAATTGTGGATGTCTTTGTGAATGGCGCGTGCCCGCACAAGGTCGCAGCCGGCTTCAACGGTTATGTGCGGTCGCAGGGTGGCAGAGAGGAAGCGGCCCGATCCGTCGGCATGGTTTTCACCCTGGGCGATGGGCTCGTCGTGGTAGCTGAGCACGGTGATTTTGGCGTTGCAGGCCAAGTGCAGGTACCACAGCATGTGGCACGCCGACAGGGCTGAAATCAGCAGGTCTTCCGGGTTCATCAGGGAAGGATCACCACCCAGCAGCGGGTCGTTTGAGCAATGGATGACCGGTTTTCCGGGCACCGCGATGTCCCAGGTCCTGTCATACCCCTTATAGGTCCTGGTGCCGTCGCCGGTGTTGCCGGTCCATTCGATGCGGCTGGTATAGGTGTGGTTGCTGGCCATGATTGACTCCATATGTATACATATATACATAACCTGCTAGTGGATCGACCGGCTGTTTTCAAGGGAAAATCATGACCGACACCGCAATCGCCGACGCGCTGCGCAACGACATACTGAACGGGGCGCTGCAGCCTGGCTCGGAGCTGCACCAGGCTGCTATTGCCGAGCGCTTCGGGGCCAGCCGTATCCCGGTCAGGGACGCACTGGCATCGCTGGCTGGCGAACGTCTGGTAACCATCCGGCCCAACCGCGGCGCCTGGGTGGTCAGCCTGTCGCCGGAAGAAATCGAAGAGGTGTTCGAACTGCGCATCATGCTGGAATGCAATTGTGTTCGTGTGGCCGTGGGTCGTGCATCGGCTGAGCATATCGATGACGTCCAGTATCAACTGCGCCGTTCCTCGCTGGAGGCGGGCAGGGCTGACTGGAGTAGTGGCGACAGTGCATTCCACGAAGCGCTTTACCGGCCGGCTGGAAAGCCGCGCCATTTGCGCCTGATCGGCGAACTGCGCAATCTGTGCCGTGTCCATGCCAAGGGTTATGACAGTCTCAAGGCGCATACGCCGCGCTGGTTGCAGGATCATGAGCAAATCACGGCGGAATTTGCTGCCGGCAATGCCGGTGCCTGTGAACAGGCGCTGCGCCGGCACCTGTCGGCAACCAGGGAGGTGCTGCTGGAGGCCATGTCGCAAAGTTAGCTCCGCACCACGATCAGGCCGGCCATGGCAATCAGGCTCATGCCGGCAATGGTGGGCAGGTCGGGTATTTCCGAAAACAGCATGAAACCGAACATCGTCGAGAAGATCAGGTAGCTGTAGTCAAACGTGGCGATGATCACCGGGCGGGCAGATTGATAGGCAGCGGCCAGTCCGACGCCGATGCCGACAATCAGCACCGCCAGCATTGCGACAAGCGCCCACTCGCGCAAGGACATGGCCGTCCATGTGCCCGACAGAAACGACGGTAAAGATGCTCCGATCGGCTGCCAGACCAGCAGCACGAGACTGGATGCTGCACCGGTGACCAGCAGGACAAGGTTCAACGAGGCCGCCAGCGCTACCGGCGTGTCATGCTGGCAGCGGTTGCGGGTCACGATGGCGGCCAGGGCATAGAACAGCCCGGACAATACGGGCAGCAGGACCAGCAGCGAGAAATCGCCGGTGCCGGGCCTGATGATCGTCAACACGCCGACAAAGCCCGTGGCCACGGCAAGCCAGCCTCTGCGGCGGACCGGTTCACCGGTCAGCACCGCCGACAGTATCGCGATGAACAGCGGGCCTGTGTAAAATCCAGCCGCCAGCGTGGACAGTGGCAACAGTGGGATGGCGGCGTACAGCGAAACGTACATGGCGACCAGCAGGCAGGATCTCAGGGTCACCCAGTGCCCGGCAACCGCCGCCAGTGTGGTTCTCGCGGACCGTTTCAACATGACAACCACAGCCAGCATCGGCAGGGCCAGTCCGGAGCGCAGCACATACAGCTGCCAGAGTGTCAGGTCGGAGCTGGCATATTTGATGATGGCGTCCTGCAGGGACATCAGGAACACCGCGAAAACGATCAGACAGGCCCCGACAATCGGATTGTCGGGACGGGAATTCACCACTGAAGCAGCCATGCCATGTCCTCTCCTGTTACCTCGAGGCCACCTTAGGTCAGGCATAACTGTTCAATTAGATGTTGTTTTTGCATCGCAGTGTTGTAATTTTTCGAACAATGAGCATGAAGCCACTCTCAGGAATCGAGATATTCCTGGCCATCGTCAGTTGCGGGTCTCTGCGCTCGGCTGCCAGGTCTCTGGGTATGGGGGCGCCTGCGGTGAGTTACCGGCTGAAGGCACTGGAGCGCGATCTGGGAGTCGATCTGCTGGTTCGCACCACTCGCTCCATTGAACTGACTGACGCCGGGCGCATCCTGCTGCAACGGGCGGCACCGGCCTTTGCCCAGATAGATGAAGCGATAGCTGAAGCACGCGAAGCGGGCAGGGCGACAACCGGCACACTGCGCCTGACACTGCCGTGGAGTGCCTTCCGAATTGCCATCGAACCGGTATTGCCAGACTTCCAGGCCAAACATCCCGATATACGTCTCGAACTGTCCTTCGATGAAGCGCTGGTCGATATTGTCGGGGCCGGTTTCCACGCCGGTATCCGGCTGGGCGACCGGTTGGCCGACGGCATGGTGGCGACACGGCTGACGCCGCCACTGATGGCGGCGCTTTCCGCCGCGCCGGCCTATCTGGACCGTCATGGCCGCCCGCAACATCCGCGCGACCTGCTGGCCCACAAGTGCATCCGCTACAAGTTCATCAGCGCCAACCGGGTTGCCGATTGGCAGTTCCGCGAAAACGGCCAGACCTTCACGGTCGACCCGGCATCCAGCCTGGTGTTCGACAGTTTTCGCTCGGTCGTGCAGGCGGCTCGCAAAGGGCTTGGCATCGGCTGGTCGCTGCGCGCGGTTATCGAGCCGGACCTGGTCGCCGGCAAACTGGAGACAGTGCTGGATGCTTTCGCCCTCGAGCATCCGCCGTTCTTCCTGTACTACCCGGAGCAGAACCGGCACCTCGACCTGTTGCGCCTGTTCATCGACTTTCTGAGCGCCAGACGCCGGGCTTGAGCAGGATGGCGTGGCCCGAGCCGGTTGTGTGCCACATCCCCGGCGATGCTGCAGTCATGAAAAACCCGGGCCGATCTGATGGCCCGGGTGGTGTTGCTGTCACGCCATGTCAGGGCGTTCAGGAGTGCTTGTTGTACTGCTCTTTCTCATGGCTGGCGCTATAGACAATTGGTGCCACGCACAAGACCACCATTACCAGCAGCGACACAGCGATTGAAAAACCGCTGTGCGCACCGGTGAATACAGCGGTTGCACCTTCCCATGTATCTATTGGACTGCCCATTTTGGATCTCCTTTTGTTGTCGGGTGAATTGTCGCCAGCATCATTCCGCAGGCGACAGGAATTCCGGGTAGGATTTGCTTGGCACTTTGACCTTGTCGAGCCCAACCATCTGCACATTGTCCGGTACTCTCAGCAGCCCAGCCAGTTTTAGCAGGTAGGATGCCGCAAACCCGGTACTGAAACCGAATGCGGCGCACACAACAGCGCCGGTAAGCTGGCCCAGGAAGCTGATCGCGGGCGCATCGCCCATATTGGGATAACCGGAAGCAAATATGCCTGCCACCAGCACGCCCCAAAAGCCGCCGACACCGTGCACGGCCCATGCGCCGACAGCATCATCAACGCCGCGCCGTTCAAGCCAATTGCCGGCCATCGGCACGATGATGCCACCGATAATGCCGACGATGAAGGCGACCGGCGGATACAGAACATCGAGAGCGGCGGCGGCGGCGAAAATGCCGGCAAGCGCGCCCGACATCATCCAGAACGGATCGCGGGTTTTCCAGTAAGCTCCAATGATGCCGCCGGAAAAGCCCATCAGCGTGTTGAAGGCAAAGGCCGACAATGTCGTTTGCTGACCATAGATGTTGGTCCACTGGCCGCCATTGTTGTAGATGATGCAGCCGCCGAGAAAGCCGAAGAACCCGACGATGATCAGCATCAGGCCGACCAGGGTAAGCGGCATGTTGTGCGGCAGCAGTGGCAGTGGCGTGCCGTCAGCCGCATACTTGCCGACGCGCGGGCCCAGGTTGATCAGCACGCCGAGCGCAAAGAACCCGGCAATGGTGTGCACTACTCCGGCGGCGCCGACGTCGTGATAGCCAAGTTGCTTGAGCATCCAGCCATCAGGGTGCCAGCCCCAGGAAGCGGCCCAGATCCACACCACCGACCCGAGCAGAACAGCCAGCATTATAAACCCGGACATGCGGATGCGTTCCAGCACGGCGCCGGAAAAAATCGATGCCGTGGTCGCGGAGAACAGCGTGAACGCAGCCCAGAAGATACCGGTCGCATTGTCTGACAGGTTGGGACCCATATTGTCGTCCCACGGCAGGAAATCGGTCGCCGCAATGGGTATGAAGCCGTTCGGCATCGCCCCGTAAATCCACCAGCCGAACAGAAACATGGTCGGTATGATAAAGGCGAAGGCGAGGATGTTCTTCACGCCTGATGCCAGCACGTTCTTGGTGCGTGAAGCACCCATTTCGTAGGCCAGAAAGCCAGCGTGAATCGCCACCATGAGTGCGATACACCACCAGTAAAATATTTCCATGTTTATCGTGCCCGCCATGTCGTGCGCCTTTTGCAGCGCATCCAGTTTGGCCGTAAGGGCGGTTGCCTCTTCAGCAGTCATATTGCTTACCCCTGTTGTTGCCATTTCCCAGGTATGCTGGACAAATGGTTGTCGCTACCCCCAACTCACCGATAAGCAAGCGATGTGCCAGAATATTTTCTATTAAAATCAGCACGTTAAGGTTTTGAGAGAGGTGGGATTTGCCGGAAATTTGTGCAGACGCGTAATTTCCAACACGAGCGGACCGTCAGTTTGAGGCGGGGTCGGTGGGTATTGTGCCCATATGCACCAAAACACCGCCGGAGCCGGGCCGGCGGTGTCTGCAGGGTGTGTCTGCTGGGGGTGTGGTCTCAGGCGGTCTGCAGGCCACCTTCCTGCTTGTGCAGGCCGACCACGACCAGCACGGTGCCGCCGAGAACCCAGTAGTAGGCGGCCTCCAGCCCGGCAAATCCGAGCGCGAACGGTGCGGCGACGAACACCAGGCCGACCAGGAAGTCCACAGCCAGGTGCAGCTTGTAGGGCAGGACGCGGATGACGCCCAGGTGATGATCGGTCAGGACGGTCAGCACAAACGCGGCAATGCCGGTCACCACCGACAACCAGAAGGCAAGCGGATTGACGCTGCCGAGGCCGAGGATGAACGGCATGGCCACAAGGCTGACGGCAACGGGGTAGTCGAGATAGGCATGAATGGTCTTTGTGATGAATCGGGGTAACATGATCAGCTCTCCTGTGTTGGTTTGCACCGGTCGACTCCGGTGGTCTGACGTTAGGTTTATAGTTTGGAACCAATCGGTACAAAACACGATGAAACACGAATCCGTGAATTGTGGACCGATTAGTCTCTAACTAGATGGTGGCACTGAAAGGCGAAGGATGAGCTGATGGCACGCCCGCGCGAGTTTGATGTTGATGACGCTGTAGGCGGCGCCATGGACGTGTTCTGGGAACACGGCTATGAAGGCGCTTCGCTGCCCGACCTGTTGTCCGGCATGGGGCTGACACGGGGCAGCCTGTACAAGGCGTTCACCGACAAGAAGTCGCTCTACCTGGTGGTGCTGGAGCGCTATGAGCGTGACTATGTCATTCCCGCTGTGGGCCTACTGTCAGGGCCTGAGCCGGCAGACGGCTGGGACCGGGTCATGGCGCTGTTCGGCAATGTCATCGCCGACGTCAGGAAGGGCGACCGCAGGGGCTGCCTGGCCTGTTCGGCCGCCGCCGGCCCTGCCTCGGAAGACACCGACATAGCAGATGCCGTTCACCGCACGCTGGGCAAACTGCAAAAAGGTTTCGAAGTCGCCCTTAAGGCGTCGCGGTCCCATGCCGGGCTCGACGTCGCCGACCGCCGCCAGATGGCCGATATGCTGACCACACAATATGTCGGCACCCGGGTCATGGCCAGGTCGCAGGCCCCCGTCGCCATGCTGAAACGAAGCGTTGCCTCCCTGCGGCTGCTGACCTGACCGGGCCTCATTTCCGGCACTTGACACATTAGGGCGTGCGTCCTAATAATCATCTGAAATAGGACGTATGTCCTAATTTCGGGAGTCTCGACCATGACAGCCATGACCACGCGCGATCACATTGTGGCAGCGGCCAACCAGCTCTTCTACCGGCAGGGCTACGAGCACACCTCGTTTGCCGACATTGCCGGCGCGGTGCAAATCTCGCGCGGCAACTTCTATTATCACTTCAGGACCAAGGATGAAATTCTGGACGCCGTGATCGGCGCGCGCATGGCCGAGACGCAGGCAATGCTGGACGGGTGGGAGGCCGAAAGCGAAAGCCCCGCAGACCGTATTCGCAGTTTCATCAAGATCCTGATTGCCAACCGTACCGACATCAAACGCTTCGGATGTCCGGTTGGCACGCTGACCACCGAGCTTGCCAAGCTGAACCATCCGTCGCAGGCGGGCGCCACGGAGTTGTTCTCGCTGTTTCGGACCTGGTTGAGCACTCAGTTCCGTGCCCTCGGATGCGAGAAGGATGCGGACCGGTTCGCCATGCATGTCCTGGCCCGCAGCCAGGGCGTCGCCACGCTGGCCAGTGCCTTCGGCGATGAGAAGTTTATCCGCCGGGAGGTCGGCGAAATGTGTGACTGGCTCGCGACGACCACAGCTGCCGCGGCGTCAATAGAGCAGGAGAAAGATTGAAATGTTTGTTGTATTTCTGAAGCTTACCGGTGACAGGGCGCGCGCAAGCGAGTTCATGGACGGCCACAAGGCATGGATTGACCGTGGCTTCCATGACGGTGTGTTCCTGGTGACCGGCAGTCTGCAGCCGAAGCTTGGCGGCGCCATCATGGCGCACAATACATCGCTGCCGGATCTTGAGGCCAGAGTGGGCGAGGATCCGTTTGTCGCCGAAAACATTGCCACGGCCGAGATATACGAGATCACGCCGGCAAAGACGGACGACCGGCTCGACTTTCTGCTTGCCTGACAAATCACAGGAATAGGGGACACCGGACATGAGCGAGACATTTGCAGCACCCGACGGCAAGTCGCGCTGCCGCTGGGCAGGCAGCGCACCGGAGTTCATTGACTATCATGACCGCGAATGGGGATTTCCGGTGGCCGATGACCGGCGGCTGTTTGAAAAGCTGTGCCTGGAGAGTTTCCAGTCCGGCCTGAGCTGGCGCACCATCCTCGCCAAGCGCGAGAATTTCCGTGCCGCGTTCGTCGGGTTTGACTTCAACGAGGTGGCCGGCTTCACGGAAGCCGATGTCGAGCGTCTGCTCATGGATGAAGGCATCGTGCGTCATCGCGGCAAGATCGAAGCCGTCATCAACAATGCCCGCTGCGCCCAGGAGATGGTTGCCGAGGAGGGGTCTCTGGCCGCCTGGTTCTGGAGCTATGAGCCTGATGCGTCCCAATTGGCATCCCCGCAGACCGCGTCGACCTCCGATGTGTCGGTTGCCATCTCGAAAGACCTGAAGAAACGCGGCTGGAAGTTCGTCGGCCCGACCACCGTCTACGCCTTCATGCAGGCCATGGGCCTGATCAACGATCATGTCGAGGCGTGCACCATCCGGGCCGAGGTCGAGCAAGCCAGAGAATAATTCAGTTGCCCGGTCCGGTAAGGAAGCGCTAACTGGACCAGCTTGCCGCACTTTGGCGGCGATGGTATCCCGGATGCTCGTGAGAGTTTTCGGGCGCAGCGAGGTCAGACAGGTGAAAACCAGCGATTTTCAACCAGCGAAGATTCCGTTCATGGGAGCCAGCAGGGACATCAGTCCTGGCCACGCAGATGCTGTCCTGTTCGGCGCCCCGCACGGCACGCCTTATGAGGGCATCAACAATGAGGTCCATGCCGGCACCGCTGATGCCTTGCGCGCTGCCATGGAAGAAGATGCCGCATGGTCGGAACACTGGGACTTTGATCTGGACGGCCCGCTGTTGGGCGACGGCGGTTTCACACTGGCTGATGCCGGCGATCTCAAGACCTCCAGCCAGGACGGCAGCGGCAACCGCGCGCTGATCGAGACGGCTACCGCAGAGATCGTCACAACCGGTGCCGTGCCGATTATGCTGGGCGGCGATGATTCAACGCCGATTCCGTTCATCAAGGCGCTGGCCCCGGCCGGACCCCTGACCATCATCCAGGTGGATGCCCACATCGACTGGCGTGACGAGCGTCGCGGCGAACCGCTGGGCTACTCGAGTACCATGCGGCGGGCGTCTGAAATGGCCCATGTCGAGCGCATCATCCAGGTCGGCATCAGGGGGCTGGGATCGGCCCGGCGCGAGGAGGTCGAGATCGCGCGAAACTGGGGCGCGGAGATCGTCACCGCGCGCGCGGTTCACGAACAAGGCGTGGCCGCGGCGCTTAGGCACGTGCCGGACGGCGCGAATTGCATGATCACCTTCGACTGCGATGCACTGGATTCGTCCATCATGCCGGCGGTGATGGCACCGACACCGGGCGGGCTCACCTATACCCAGTCAATCGACCTCATCGCCGGTGTTGCCGCGAGGGCCAGGCTGGTGGCGTTTGACATGATCGAGTTCGTGCCGGAGCGCGACGCCGGCGGCACCGCCGCCTTCACCGCTGCCCGCATTGTCACCAACGTCATCGGCCATCTGGCGCGGTGATACCTCAAACCAGCGCCGTGTCCTGGCCCGAAGGTCACACGCTCCAGTGCCGACACGTAGCATGAGCGTTGGATCGGTTTGTCGGTCTGTGGTTCTCTAGTCTGGTGACATCTGTTATTGCTATCCGTACAAGTCCCAATTTCCATGGTAATTGTTTCACTCATGGTTTTCGATGTTGAGTTTCAACGTGGACATGGTGGGTCCTGGCTCTATGTTCCAAAGACCACGGAGCCTTATCCTGGTATCATTGTGCTGCACGGAAGTGACGGAGGACGGGCTGGCTGGTCGCAGTGGCAGGCATTGTTACTCGCGAACCAGGGTTTCTGCACCCTGGCTCCCAACTACAGCAAAGGTGGCAATGGCTGGCATGCCGGTGACATCCTGGATGTTGATCTGGACGACACCGAAGATGCGCTGATTTGGCTTCGCAACCATCCGGCGACAACTGGCAAAATCGGTCTTTTTGGCGCTTCCAGGGGCGGTGAGCATGCCTTGCTCGTCACTGGTTTAATGGCAGAGGCTCAAAGCATGGGAGTGCCGGATGCCGTAGCCGTTCATAGCCCTTCAGATACTATTGTTGGAGCATTTGTCGCCAGAAATTTTGATCCCGATGACCGCGGCGTTTGGGATCCGTCACTCAGGGCATGGCGTTGGCGTGGTTCATCGGAAAACCTGCTGCCTACCGATCCAATTCCCATTGAACGTTACCCGGGCCCTATCATGTTGACGCATGGAGAGAAGGATACGGTCTGGACAGTTGAATGCACCCGGCGACTGGAACAGCGGTTGATTGCGAACGGTCGCGAGCCTGAAGTCTACTATTATGTTGATCAAGATCATCGGCTTAGTCCTGGGGCTCACAATCTGCAGCACAATCGATTGACAACGTTTTTTCAGCGCCATCTGCGGGGCCGGTAACCTACTCGCGCATCGCGCGGATGTCCCTAGCCAGCTCGCACAATGCACTTACGTCGGCATGATGAGGTTGCCTGCAAATGGCTGCGCAAAGTGATCTCGCGCGGCATCCATGAACGCCTGCACCAGCCGCCGCGGTTTGCTGCCCGTATGGCCAAGTGCCAGCTTCAGGGACCGTGCACCGGTGCGCAACGGGATGGCGACAACTTCGTCCCCGGCATAGGTGACTGCGGTCGCCGGACGCATGTTCAAGATTGAGCAGCCGACGCCGGCGCCCACCAGGCTGCGCACCATCTCATGGGTGGACGCTGTGGCGACGATGTTGACGGGGTGTCCGGCATCGCCGGCCAGGGCGCGGTAGTACTCGCTGGTCATCGGCAGGTCGAGCAGCACCAGTGCCTCGCCACGAAGATCAGCGGGTGTCACCTGCTTGCGGTTCCTAAGGCCATGGTCGCGCGGCACCAGGACATAGGGCGGGGCCTCCAGCAATTGCTGGCACACGATGCCGGGCTGCACGTTCTCGGCAACAAACAGGATCAGGTCAAACTCGCCATCAAGCAGGCCGGTCTGGGCGCGTTCGTTGTTAGTTTCCACCAGGTTCAACTTGATGCCGGGGTGGTCGCGAACCAGCGGTGCCGCGATTTTCGGCAGGAAGGCCGGTGCGACAGGCGCATAATAGCCGATGGAAAGACTGCCGGACAACGCGGTGCGCAGCTCTGCGCCGTCGACAAACAGGGTGTCGTATTCCTCAACCAGACGGCGGACCCGGTGCATGATGGCGATCCCCGCCGCTGTCGGCTTGATACCCTTTGCAGGATAACGTTGCAGCAGTTGCAACTGGAACTCCTGTTCCACCAGGTCTATGGCGTTGGAGATGGCCGACGGCACGACGTTCAGATCTGCCGCCGCCTTTGCAATCGAGCCGCGTTCCGCTGCGCGCAGGAAGTAATTCAGGGCTTTGATCGAAACTCGCATGCCGCAGGATTTCCCAAAAGTCATAACATCAGAAATATTGATGTTATGAGCCATAATGTTCTGTTTTTCAAACCTTGCCGATTGTGAAACAGTTCGTGCACCGCGCCACTAAGCTGCTGGAAGCCGAAACCCATGACACAGGCAACAGAAAACCAACCAGTCTCGAACGACAGCGGCTTCGCCCGGCAATGGCACTATCGCCCGTCCGTGCCCATCAAGGTGTCGCCGTTCTTTTCCTGGCCGCCCGATCCTGTGAGGATGGTCCGCTGGGTTGCCGAGCGCTGGTTTTCGATTGCCGAAAACACCATCCTGGTTGTGGTGGCCTACGTCACCTGGCGCTGGTTCCAGCCGAGCCTTGAGGAGGCAAGGACCCTGGCACCGGGCTGGATCGCGCAGATCTATGTCCGCAATCTCGTGCTGCTGTTCGCCGTCGCCGGCGGCCTGCACCTGTATTTCTACACCTGGAAGAAACAGGACCAGCGCCACAAGTTCGACAAGCGCGACCTGTCGAACAGCAATGCATTTACCTTCAGGAACCAGGTGCATGACAACATGTTCTGGTCGCTGACCAGCGGGGTGGCGTTCTGGACCGCCTATGAAGTGCTGATGTTCTGGACCATGGCCAACGGCTATGTGCCGACACTGTTATGGGCCGACAATCCGGTCTGGTTCGTGGCGCTGTTCTTCCTGACCCCGGTGTGGATTTCGTTTCACTTCTACTGGGTGCACCGTTGGCTGCACTGGCCGCCGCTGTACCGCCTGGCGCACGCGCTGCACCATCGCAACACCAATGTCGGGCCGTGGTCCGGGTTCTCCATGCACCCGGTCGAGCATCTGATCTTCCTGTCGTCGGTGTTGATCCACTGGATCGTGGCGGCGCACCCGATCCACATCCTGTTCCACATGCAGCACCAGGCGCTGACCGCGGCCACCTCCCACACCGGGTTTGAAGACCTGCTGGTCAAGGACAAGAGCCGGCTGGCGCTCGGCACCTTCCATCACCAGATGCACCACCGCTATTTCGAGTGCAATTACGGCAACCTCGAAGTGCCGTGGGACAAGTGGTTCGGCTCCTTCCACGACGGCACCGACGCCTCGCACGCCAAGTTCAAGGAGCGCCGCCGGCGTATGTCGCTGCCTTCATGAAGGCTTTCAGCTTGGCCTCGTCGAGCCTGCCATCGGTCCGCACACCGGTACAAAGATCGAGGCCGAACGGCCTGACCTCAAGCACGGCTTGTCGGGCGTTGTCCGGATTGAGGCCACCGGCCAGAAACACCGGCAAAGGGCTGGCCTCGACAAACGCCCGGCTGATTGACCAGTCGTGCCGGCGGCCGGTGCCGCCAAACTCCGGCGTGGCGGAGCCGGGCCGGCCCGAATCCAGCAAAAACGCGTGCATGTACGGTGCATAGACCGGGATCAGGTCGAGCGCGCCCATGTCTTCCACATGGATGACCTGCACTCGGCGCACTCCGGGCTGCAGGTCAGCCAGCTGTGCCGCTTCTGCCGGTTCGATATGCGACACGATCTGCACCGCGGTCGGCCGGGTCGCCTCAACATGCCGCGATATTCCGTCGGCAGTTGTTTCGGAGGTCAGCATGAACGTCGTGACCGGCGGCGGCACCCATGCCGCGATCTGGGCTATTTGCTCATCGCTGATCGGACCCGGGCCGGATGGCATCGCGGCCACCAGCCCCAGGGCGTCGGCGCCGGCGTCGATTGCCATCTGCGCCTCCTCGCGAGAGGCGATGCAGCAAATCTTTATCCTAGTTCGCATGGCAAGTATCCCGGAGTCAGGGCATGAGCCGGTCGCCGGGCTGCATGAAGATCCGGCCAAAACCGGGAATGTTGTCGCCGATGCCGGCGCGGCGCAGGCAGCTCCAGAACTGCGCCTGGTTGCTGGTGATCACCGGTTTGCCGGTCAGTTGCTCAATCTCTTCGGCGACTTCCAGTGAGCGGATGCCGCCGCACGACAGGAAGATCGCATCTGCATCCGGCCGGTCGATTTCCTTCGCGAAGGCTTTCCAGTAGCCCGGCGTGACACGGCCGAACTCGATACCGGTTTCAAGGTTGAGCCCCTGAATGTCGAGGACGTCAAACCCCTTGGCTGTCAGAAACTCGGCCTCGGCGGTGTTGATGTCGTCCAGGTACGGGGTCCCGACCACCAGTTTCTTCGCATCCAGCTCGCGCAGCGCGTCCACCACCCCTGTCACCAGGCACATCGGTCTTGCCCAGGGTGCGCCTTTGTGGATTTCCGCATAGATGCGCTCCTCGCCGATGACGATGGAACCGCTGGTGCAACTGTAGCTGATCACGTCCGGCCGGATGTCCGGCTGCAGCCGCGCGGCCGCGTCCGCCATGTGATCGATGTGCCGGGCCAGGGTTTCGGTCGTGGTGTAGTCGTCGGTCTTGAGCCGGGTGACGTGAACCGCCACGCCTTCCGGCGCCATGGCGAAGAAGTCCGACTCCGCTGCCAGATCGGTGGACATCAGAATGAACCCAAGCCGGGCCCGGTGATGCTTGCCCCGGTCCAGTTCGGGCGTGCGTTGAACCGAGGTCACCGTGTTGCCGGTCTCGAACATGTCAACTTGCTTCCTGTCTTGTCCTTTATCGGCAGACTACACGGCATTTCGAATGCGGGTTCAAGCCGAAACGGGGCGTCCCGTCCGATACGGGTATCGATAACGCTGGCCGCGCCGGCGCCTGTCTTCAGGGGGCTGGTTCGCCTTCACGCCACACGTCCTGCGGCAGTTCGAGCAACCGGTTCAGCATCCACTGGCCGGCCACGCCGATGGCGCGCTGTTCGGTCCATACCGCATCCACGCCGTACAGGATGTCGCTTTGCTGAAATGCATAATTTAACTGCGCCAGGTCGCCGGTCTTCAGCCGGTCTGCGATGATGGAGTAGGGCAGTTCAGACCAGCCAAAGCCCTGGACAACAAGTTCGATTGCCAGCATGGGGCTTTCGGCATACCAGACCGAAGGGCTCTTGCGGTGGGCCGGGCGGCCGGTTGCCGCTGACGGGCGGCTGCGCGGCACCAGTTCACGGTACTGTCTCAGGTCCGCGTGCCGGGCCTGTTGCAGGTTTGCCAGTGGATGGTCACGCCCGGCCACGGGCACGGTCCTGGAATAGCCGACGCCACGGAACCGGAATCCGGTCGGATAGCTTTCCTGCTCGATCATCAGGCCAAGCTCGGCCCGTCCCCGTTTCAGCAAAGGGGCCATGTCCGTCGGATCGGGGGTTATGATTTCAAGCGACACATGGGCAAAGGTTGAGCTGAAGTCGTGCAGCAGGTTGAGCAGGGGATTTATGCTGATGCCCTGTTCAACTGCCACGCATAGATGGCCCTCCACACCTTGTGACATCGATGTTGCCCTGGCCAGGAACTCCTGGTTGCCGAGCAGAATTCCCCTGGCGTTCGGCAGCAGGGCGGAACCGGCTTCGGTCAGTACAGGATTGCGGCCGCTGCGGTCGAACAACTGCACATCCGCGTCAATCTCCAGGTTTGCTATGGCGGTGGACACTGCCGACTGCGCCTTGCCCATCTGCCGAGCGGCGGCGGAGAACGACCCGAGGTCGGCGGCCAGAACAAAGGCCCGGAAGTTTTCTATGTTCGGCATAAGATTATCTATCTATAATTCAGATATAAACCAACTATCTTATAGCTGTAATTGCGATATAAAGCAAAAACTCAGGAGTAAAAACAATGTCGCAATCACCAGCCATGCGCACCGGCGCAGACCGCCTGCGCTACACAGTTACCTTCGAAATAGCTCTGATGCTGCTGCTGGTCCCGGCAGGAGCGGCGTTTTTTGACAAGGGATGGGCCGATATCGGGGCGCTGGGGCTTATCCTGTCGATCAAGGCCATGCTGATCAACCTGGTCTATAACTGGGTGTTTGACCACATCGACGCCCGGGCCAACCGGATTTCGTCTGATCGCTCTACTGTCGGCCGTATCCTGCATGCGGTCGGGTTTGAACTGTCGCTGGTGATCACTTCACTGCCCATCTATGTCTGGTGGCTGAACCTCACTTTGCTCGAAGCGCTGCTCACCGATCTGGTCGTAACCTCCTTCGTTGTCGTCTACACGTACTTGTTCACACTGGGGTATGATCGCCTGTTCCCGGTCGTGGCGCAGCCGGTGCGCGTGAAGGCTGACCAGCTGGAACTGTCGTGAACATCGCTGCCGGCGCCTGACGCTGTCGGCAGGTGCGGCTTTCGAGGAACCAACCACAGTAATTTCAACCGAGTTGAGGGTCTCAAGGACAGCTCAATCAGTATTTTCTTGCAAAACATACCAACTGGTTGGTATGTTTTGCTTATGACAGATGTGGACGCGCAGCAGAAACCGAGACGGGATGCAAGAGCCAAGATCATGGATGCAGCAGTCGCAACGATCCGGGAGAAGGGGTTTTCAGCGACTTCAGTCGATGAATTGTGCAAACGCGCCGGCGTGACCAAGGGCGCTTTCTTCCATCATTTCGACAGCAAGCAGGCCCTCGGTGTGGCGGCAGCCCGGCACTGGGACGAGATGACGAGCGAGTTCTTTGCCGCGCAAGACTACCATGCCCATAACGACCCGTTG
Source organism: Anderseniella sp. (assembly GCA_028289645.1). Classification (GTDB taxonomy): domain Bacteria; phylum Pseudomonadota; class Alphaproteobacteria; order Rhizobiales; family Aestuariivirgaceae; genus Anderseniella. The sequence goes on along the minus strand of JANQOK010000008.1, from coordinate 602,232 downwards.
CAGCGGGTGCTTGGCTATATCGATTTCAGGAAATCCATTCTGCAAGGCCCGGTCCCGGAGTTCACCTGTCTGGTGGGCACGATGGTGCAGGAGGTTTACGACACCGCGCCAGCGATCCGCGAGGCGGTTGATATTACGATTTCCCGCCATGCCGCCAGGCTGGAGGCCGACATTGCCGAGGCAAAGCAGCGGTATGGGATCAAGGCCGGGTGGACGGCTGAAAGCCTGGCCCTGCACACCCAGGCAGTACTGCAGGGTGCCTTCATTCTGGCCAAGGCCAAAGGCGGGCCGGAGGTCGCGGCAGACAGCATTGATCATCTGAAAAGGTATGTGAGTTTGTTGTTTGGTGAAGTGGCGTTTGAAGGAGGCAGCTGAAATGAAATTCAATGCAAAGGTCCGCACCTGCCTGTGGTTTGACGGTAAGGGAGAGGAAGCGGCGCGCTTCTACGTCACGCTGCTGCCTGACAGCCGCATCGAGAATGTCGTGCAATCTGGTCCGGATGAGCCGCCGGTCGTGGTGGAGTTTTCGATTGCCGGCGCGCCAATGATGATTTTGAACGGCGGACCCCAGTTCACGCATTCAGAGGCCGCATCGATTTCCGTGCTGACCGAGGATCAGGCCGAAACCGACAGGTTGTGGGATGCCCTGACAGCGGATGGCGGTGCGGAAAGCATGTGCGGCTGGCTGAAGGACAGGTTTGGCGTATCCTGGCAGATTGTGCCGGAAGCGTTGCCGCGTATGCTTGCGTCCGGCGACCCGGCTGCAGCGGGGCGAGCTCATTCCGCCATGATGCAGATGAAAAAGATTGATATTGCGGCGCTTCAGTCCGCATTTGATGGTGAGTGAAAAGGAGAAGTTACGATGGCTTATGTTGATGGATTCGTGGCAGCAGTGCCAAACGCCAACAAACAGAAGTTTTTGGATCATGCGCGCTATTCGGCTCAGATATTCAAGGACCATGGCGCAGCGAAAGTGGTTGAGAACTGGGGCGATGATGTACCGGACGGCGAGCTGACCTCGTTCCCTATGGCAGTCAAGAAGGAGGCGGACGAAACGGTGGTGTTCTCATGGATTGTGTGGCCTTCGAAAGAGGCCCATGAGAAGGGCTGGGAGAAGATCATGCAGGACGAGCGCATGAATCCTGAAAACATGCAGATGCCCTTCGACGGCAAGCGCATCATCTTTGGCCGGTTTGAAACGATATTCGAAGATTAGGCTTCAGACACCGGCCTGACCCGCACAAATCGGCATGGTGACCGTGAACCCTCATAACAGCGACATACCGTTTCTGGATCCGTCCGACCCGGCGTTTTCAATCCGTTCCGAAGCGGTGCTGCGCGCCCGCAAGGCGAGCTGGTGGGCACGCACGCCCTACGGCCTGGCCGTGCTGCGCTATGAGGAAATGAAGCAGATGATCCATCATCCCCTGCTGCGGCAGGGGTCGTACCGTTGGCCGGAGCACAACCGGGCCGGCGGCGTATGGGCGCAGTGGTGGAAGCGCATGATGCTCAACCGGGAAGGTGCCGACCATGCCCGGCTGCGCAGGCTCGGGGCGCCGGCGTTTGCGCCCCGGCTGGTGGCTGGTATGATCCCGCGGTTTCGGGCGCTCGCTGATGAGCTGATCCGAGGCTTTGAGGGGCAGGGCAAGTGTGAGTTCATGGGCCGGTTCGCCGAACCTTACGCCACCCGCGTGGTCTGCGAACTGGTCGGGGTTTCGCACTCCAGGTGGCAGGAGTTTGCCGACCTTGCTGTCACCATGGGGCTGGCGCTAGGCGTGACCTATGCGCGCGATGAGGCTGCTGTCAACGCGGCGACCGAAAGGTTTTTTGCAATTGCCGAAGAGATTGTCGCCGAGCGCCGGCACGCACCGCGCGATGACTTCATCAGCGCCTTGATAAACGCCAATGAGGACAAGGACACACTGTCCGACCAGGAACTGTACGACATGATCGTGCTGTCGATCTTCGGCGGTATCGATACAACCCGCAGCCAGATCGGGCTGGCCATGGCCATGTTCATTGACCACCCTGATCAATGGGCCCTGCTGGGCGACAATCCCGACCTGGCGCGCGCCGCCGTGGAAGAAGTCATGCGGCTGCGCCCGACCACCACATGGGTGACCCGCGAGGCGACCGAGGACTTTGAGTTCAATGGCGTGCCGATTGCAAAGGGGACGACCATTCACCTGTTTTCAAGCTCTGCTGCCAGTGATCCTGAGCACTTCACGCCCGGTTTCGATATCACCGTGAAGCGCAAGCCGCACTTCGGCTTCGGCGGCGGCCGGCATCACTGCATCGGATCTCAGATCGCCAGGGGAGACATGACAGTGGCATTGGAACTGCTGGCGCAACGGCTGAAGAACCCGGCCTATGACGGTGAACCACAATGGCTGCCAGACAGCGGCAACACCGGGCCGGTCAGCCTGCCGATGGTTTTTGACCCGGTTGCCGCTGAATAGTGCGGATAAATGTTCCCGTCTCAGCGTGAACGGATCCGGTCACTTCTTTTTCAGCTTCTTGATCTGGCGAATGGTTTTCCCGAGCGCCTTGTCCTTCGACTTTCTCTCGGCCAGGCTGGCTGAGTTGTGCCGGTCTTCCGCCACCAGTTTCTGCCAGCGTAGCAGCCTTTCGCTGTCGACGTCTCCGGCCTCGATCGCGGCCAGTACCGCGCAGCCCGGTTCTGTTTCATGGCGGCAGTCGTTGAACCGGCATTGTTCGGAAAGTGCATGCAGATCGGAAAACACGTCAGCCACGCCGGCTCCGGCGTCGGTCAGCTGCAGTTCCCGCATGCCGGGTGTGTCCAGGACAGCGCAACCGTCCGGCAGGATATGAAGCTGGCGGCTTGTAGTGGTGTGCCGCCCTTTGGCATCGTCTTCGCGTATGGCTTGGGTCGCAATGGAGCGGGTTCCCGACAACGCATTGATCAGCGTTGACTTGCCTACGCCGGATGATCCCAGAAATGCCAGTGTCCGGCCCGGCCTGCACCAGTCCTCCAGCTTGGATTTTGGTTCGCCGCCGCGTGCGTCGAGCACCACGACCGGCACTTCGCTCGATATTGCGCTGGCCGCCTCGACATAACGGTCCGGCGTCTCGCACAGGTCGATCTTGGTCAGCACGATGACCGGGTCCACATCGGCTTCAAACGCCAGCGCAATATATCGCTCCAGCCGCGCCACATTGAAATCCTGATTGCAGGACGACACGACAAATGCCGTGTCGATGTTGGCGGCAATCAGTTGCGTCTGGCGGTCATGCCCGGCGGCGCGGCGCTTGATGAGGCTCTTGCGCTCCAGGACCCGGCTCGACGGCGGGTGGCTCGGGTCCAGCAGCAGCCAGTCACCCACCGTGGCCTCGGGTCCCGGCGGTATGATGGTGTCCACGCCGTCACCGACGGCATGCAGGCCGTTGCGGTGCACTTCCACGACGCGCACGGGCGGCGTCTCGGTCATTTCGTCGATGCTGATCTGCTGCGCGAAAAACGGCTGCCAGCCGAGCATTTCCAATGTTGATAGTTTACGCTTGGCTGTAGCGCCTTTTTTGGCTGGCTTGAGGAATTGCGAGTAGTCCCGTGTCATTGATATGAACTTTCATGTTCCGGCCGCGGGCCGGGCGTGGGTGTCAGTGATGTCTGAAATCACAACCAAACGCGGTATCTGCCGGAAGGCGGCAGATGTGGCTCAGCGTCTGAATTTGCGTCGGGAGACCATGCTGTCTCCCCACCTTACCGGGACATAAAACCTCCTGTGTTGACGCGTGTTGTTAGCACGGGCGCCATTGCTTTTCCAGCTTGTTGCTTTTGCTGTTGCTGCCAACTCTGCTTCGTGTTTTCTCCAAGCGAGCAGGCGGTTGAGCAAGTCATGGAGCGCTATTGCAGGGGAGTGCGGTCGTCTTTGATGGTATGACGGACGTCTGATCCGGCACCGTTCGATTCAGATATAAGCTGGTTGACGATCTCTTCCATCATTTCTGTGTTCAGTTTGAGATACTTCTCGGCCCGCCTCCTGGCTTCAGCGGACATCAGGAACGGCCAGAAACGATATGCTACCGCCCGTCTATGATTGCGGGCTGTGTTTTGAAAATGCTGCTTTGCCATGACCAGTTTCTGAAGCAGGGTTTGCTTTTCAAAGGCTTCAGGCCATGGTGATGCAGAGAGCAGTTTTTCGAACCACACAGAGTCCGTTTTCCAGATGGGCCTGCGCCATTTGGTCCAGGGCTTTGTCCCTGTGTAGTGCTTTATCCAAGCAGCCTTCTTGCCGCCCATGGAGTAATAATAGTCATTCAGGTTCCAGCGTGGGTCCAGCAGCTTCCAGCATCCTCCTGCAACTGCATTGAGCGCGTCCTGGTCGTGGAATATGCATTTGTCTGGATGTGACGCTGCATAATTGCGCACGTCGGCCAGAAAACCGGTTTTCAGCGTAAGTTTCCAGTCGAACAGCATGACACCTGAATTGAAGTACTCGGCCGTGGCCGGCATGCCCAAGCGCTTTCTGACCTCATCGATCTTGCCGTGATGATATTGAAACGTGTCATGTGCGGCCGCGAACGGATGACGTTCAAGATCTGCCAACAAAAGTGGCTCAAGCGGCGCCAGCACGCGTGTGTCTGCGTCCAGATACAGCACACGATCGAACTCGGCGGATACTATGCTGTCCAGCACCAGTCTCAGGTAACCGGCTTTCGTAACTCGGTCGTTAACATAAAACCGGTCATCCAGCAGTTCGTCTGAGGAAAAGCTCTGGACGCACGGCTGCATATGCTGCTGCAGCAGAAAACGGTTTGCTTTCTCAAGGTCATCATTACCGATGTCGACGCCGGCCAGCAGATACGAAACCGGTGCGGATGCCGGCAAATGCTCTCTCATACTGATCAGCACGCAGCAGGCGGCCGGCAAAAATCGCCTGTCCGCCACCGTAACTATCTTGCATTTGGGAAAACTGGTCATGCCGGATTAAGTCTCTGCCCGGTGGATAAGATCCGCCACCAGATTTTCCACATGTTTGCGATGATACTGCAGATATTCACGGGCACGCTGCCTGGCTGCCGGTGACATCAAGAATGGTACCAGGTAGTAGCCGATCAAACGTCGGTAATGACGACGCCGGTTCCACTGATCTTCAACAATGATACTGAGCCTGTCGCGCCATGTCTGCTTCTCCACGAATGTGGGCCATGGAGAATCTTGCAGCAGTCGCCGCATCCATTCGGCATCCTGTTGCCAGATTGATCGCCGGCGGCGACTCCAAGGTTTTGGACCTGTGAAGTGCTTGATCCGGGCGGCATGGCGGCTTGAGAACCTAAAGTAATAGTCGAGCATGTTCCAGCGTGGATCCAGGGGTTTCCAGTTTTCGGCAGCCGCCACATTCAGCGCATCCTGATCGTGCATCACACACAGGGTTGGATTGGCGCAGGCAAACGCTGTCGCCCTGTCCAGCAATCCTGATTGTATTGTGCCTGGCCAATCGAACAGCAATACACCGGCATTGAAATAATCTGCCTGCTGCGGCATCGACAACCGCTGCCAGGTCTGGGCCAGCCAGTCGCGCTGGTAGAGCAGGATGTCGTTTACTGCGGCGAGCGGAAAGCCCCGCATGTCCGCTTCAAGCAGAGGGGCGAGTTCGGACATCACCCTCATGTCGGCATCAAGGTAAAGCACACGGTCGACGCCCGGTGAGACAATTTCCTGGAGCGCCAGGCGTACGTAGGACGCCTTTGTCACGCGCTTGTTTACCGGCAGTCTGGGATCAATGAGTTCTGCTGACGAAACTGGTCTGACACATGATCGGACGCCGTGCGCCTCAAGGAAGCAGTTGGCCTTTTCCGCTTCGCTTTCAGAAACGTCAACTGCCACAAGTGTCAGTGTTACGTCCTTGTTGGCCCCCAGTGCCTCATTTGCGCTGATCAGCATGCAGCAGGCGGCCGGTAGAAAATTGACGTCTGCCGATGTCACGATCTGACATTTTAGCTTTGCCGTCTTGAACATGGATACTGGTCTTCTGTCGCCTTGGGAAAGGGCAAGCTCGGAATTCACACATGGGTCTTGGTGCACATGGCATTGAGGCTACCGCCCGGTTCGCTTCTGCGCAATCAGTCATGTCTGTTCGGTTGCGGTTCCGATCAGAGTTTTCAACGCTCACCGGTGTTACTGCACGACGAATTTGCCAACTCCGAACTCCGCCATGATCCAGTCGTGAAAGGCAGCCGCTATCGGGCTCATTACCGTGTTGAACGGCCATATCATGTAATAGCCGTTCTGTGTTTTCACGGTTTCGGCAAACGGGCGCACCAGCCGTCCTGTGGCCAGGTGATCATCGACCAGGTGTTTCCAGCCCAGCGCCAGCCCGCTGCCATTGCACGCCGCATCTATCAGGAGCGGGTAGTTGTTCAGCTTCATCTTGCGGCGCGCATCGGGCAGGGGGAGGCCGGTTTCGGTCAGCCAGATGGCCCAGTTCATCCAGTGCCATTGCTCATATTCAAGGTCGAGGAGATCGGCGAACGGAAGCCCGTCGAGCCTGAGTCCGTCCGCAAACCGGTCGAGGTAGCCGGGCGTGCATACGGGGAACACCTCTTCTTCAAAAAGCAGGGCGCTGTCGTAGCCGGTCCAGTTGCCCTGGCCGTGCACGATGGCGACCTGGAAATCGCTGCCGAGCAGGTCCGCCTGCACATCCGTGGTGGTCAGGCGGATGGTGCACTGGGGGTGGCGCGCCTCAAACCGGTTGAGCGCCGGCACCAGCCACATGCTGGCAATCGAAGTGTCGGTGACAATGTCCAGTTGCTGACAATCGTCGTCAATGCGGACTTCGTCTGCGGCGTTGGCCAGGTGGGTCAGCGCGATGGAAACGCTGTTTTGAAACAGCCTGCCGCGGTCCGTCAGCTGCACGCTGCGGTGGCCGCGCTGGAACAACAAGACGCCGAGGCTGGTTTCCAGGCTCTTGATCTGCTGGCTGACCGCCGGTGCGGTAACGTTCAGTTCCCGGGCCGCCAGCGCAAAGCTGGACAGTCGCGCCGCCGCCTCGAAAGCGATCAGGGGGTCAAGATGCGGGAGCTTCTTACGCACGTATTGCATTAGTCATTCTTTCTCAAAAGCCAAAGAAATGATGTTTTGCAGATGATTTTGAACTAGTGCAGCTTTTGTAGATTGAATTGTCAACTCACGTGCAGGGAGAGTGAACGTGGAATCATCGATATTTGAAAAACGCCCTGGTGATGCGCCGTTTCGGGCAGATCCGGCGTCTTCGTTCACCATGCCGGCGCGGTTTTACACCAGTGCGGAAACCTACGAGCTTGAAAAACAGGCGATTTTCTACCGCACATGGCACTATGCCGGACACGTGTCCCAGGTCGCAGGTCTCGGGAGTTACGTCACCACCGCCATCCACGAGCAGAGCATTTTCGTGGCCCGTGGCCGCGACGGCGAACTGCGCGCGTTTTACAATGTATGTGCCCATCGCGGCCACGAACTGGTGCAGGGCGCCGGCCAGAAGAACGTCATCACCTGTCCGTACCACGCCTGGGCGTTCGACTTCGAAGGCAACCTTGTCGCGGCGCGCAACTCGGAAAATGTCGCCGGCTTCAACAAGTGCGACTTTGCGCTGAAGCAGGTCCGGCTGGAGGTGTTCTGCGGCATGATCATGGTCAACCTGGATGCGGATGCGACCGCCTTTGCCGAGCAGTTCAGTGGTCTGGAAGACGAGATCCGGCAATACATGCCGTCGGTTGACGAACTGGCCTTTGCCCAGCGCGACACCTTTGATGTTGCATCGAACTGGAAGGTCCTGGTCGACAATTTCCTCGAATGCTATCACTGCGCGCCGGCGCACAAGGATTTTGTCGACCTCGTCGACATGAACTCCTATCGCACCATTACTCACAAGCGTTATTCGTCCCAGTGCGCCGCAGCACCGCGCACCACCACCAGCAAGGCCTATTCCTTCGAACCGGGTGAGGTGGATTTCGGCTATGCCGGCTTCTTCGTCTGGCCCAACTTCACCATCTGGATTTATCCGGGCGAAGCCAACCTGTCGGTGCTGCAGATGAACCCCAAGGATCCGGCCAGGACCATCGAGTACCAGGACTGGTTTACCCCAGGCGGTGTGCTGACACCGCAACTGAAGGAGGCGGCTGACTACCAGAAGAACGTCCTGCAGCCGGAAGACATCGGACTGTGCGAAAGTGTGCAGCGCGGCCTCGGCTCGAAAGGGTACAATCAGGGCCGGTTCATTGTTGATCACGGCAAGACGGAATTGAGTGAGCACGCCGTTCACCACTTTCAGTCCATGGTCATGGAAGCCCTCGGTGTCGAACTGGAATAGCTGCTAGCGGTTGGCGACAAGCCGGCCTGGTTCGCGATCGACAAGCAGATCGGTCATGCCGGCGCCGAGCCACATGCAGGCGAGCGCGATCCAGGCGGTCAGTGCCAGAACGGCTCCGCCGGTCATGCCGGCGCCCACGGCGCAGCCGCCGGCCAGCATGCTGCCAAAACCCATCAGGCAGGCACCGGCTATGTAGCGCGGCAGTGGCGCCTGGTCATTGAATGTCTGAATGCGAAAGTCGCCGGTCATGACAGACGCCAGCAATGACCCGGCAAACACCCCAGGTACCAGGCCCAGTCCGAAGCCCAGCGACAGGTTCGGTTGATTGACTATGGCCATCAGGGTGTCGGTTGAGGGCCCGGTGAAGCTGACACTTTGAACCGGAACGATGTCGAAGGACTGGGCCGCCAGCGTGGCGGTGAACCACCAACCTGCGGTCACGGCAACGCCGACAGTCAGACTGGTCGCAATCAGCTTCACCGAAAACTTGTGATGCATGGCAAGTCCTGCTGCCAGCGCCAATATCACCAGGCTGGCCGCCAGGCCGCTGTTTTGCGGAACCTGGTCCATCAGGTTTCTGGCCCCCGGCCCGACCAGCCATAACGAGGCGAGCTCGAGCCGGACAGGCGACAGAACACCCCGCAACGAGGCCTGCGCCACCACGGTCAGTATCAGGCCGGTTATCAGGGCCCTGAGATTGCCGGTTGCCGACAACACCAGCAGCCGGCTGGCACAGCCGCGGGCAAGGATCATGCCGGACCCGAACATCAGGCCGCCGATTATCGCCCCGGACAATGAGCCGGTCGTCGACAGCTGGCGCACCGACGTGGCATCGAGAATCTCTGCGGTAAACAATAGTTGCACACCCAGCAGCGCGGCGCCGAACGCCAGCAGCCAGATCGCGGTTCTGGGTCCCAGTGAGCCGCGCCAGAATTCAGTCGTTGCGGATCTCAGACAAAACCGGCTGCGCTGGGCCGCGATGCCAAACAGCAGGCCAATGGCACCGCCACCAATCGTGGCACTGCCGGCGTCGCCGAAGTGTTGTGTGAGCCAGCTCAGGTCCACCAAGGTCTCCCATTGTGCTGGTAATTCCAGGTCACGTCGGGAAGACCGCGCATCACATCGTGCTGACAGTCACCCCGCCATCACTTGCTAGCACCGGTGCCAAACATCACCTTGATCTGAATCAACGGTGGACCAATTCCGGGAGCCGGCGGGAGCCCGCTGGTCAGGCGCTAGAGCAGCCAGGATTCGACATTGGCGATGGGTGTTCCCGCTGATGCTGCCTGCAGGCCCTTGACGCAGCGCACGATCGCCCAGATGGCAACGGCCACGATCAGCAGGAAGCCGATGCCGACGATCATCAGCAAGCCGCTGATCAACGAGTACAGCAGCCCGATCCAGAAGGTGCGGATCGCGTACCGGTAGTGGTTCTGGCTGACCTGGTCGGCACCGCCACGGTTCACATAACAGAACACCAGTCCGACCAGCGTCGGCACCCCGCCCAGCACGAACCCGGCCAGGTACAGGATATAGACCAGCGTCACATTGTTCTTGCCGGGCGCAAGCCAGTCGCCGGAGCCGGTTTTCGCGGGTGTGTCAGGCATGTCCGATCCTTCTTTTCGCAATGGCTGGATGTGATCCGGAGAATTCGCAGCAGCTTACCCGATATTCGCGCCATGTCACTGCTTTCGGCATTGCGGGTTTGACTCACGCTCTCACCGTTCTTTCTTAAGATTATGATATTAATATATAAAATCAATTTTTTGTTTTGCAGGCTGGCACGTTCGGTCTTTGTGCCTTACGGCGGCAAATGTGCTGCGGGCGGTTGCCAACCCTTTGGCCGGCCAGCTATCAATCGGCGTGAGGCAGTCAGCGCAGGGATGGGTCAAGCATGAGCATTTCCGGACAGGATCGTTTCGACACGTCGGGTTGTACATCCACCATGATGGCGGTCGTCACCACCGGCAATGGCGACTATGACAAGCTGGTCTATCGCGAGGTGCCGGTGCCTCAACCGGGGCCGGGCGAGGTGCTGCTGCAGGTGCTTGCGGCGGGCATCAACAACACCGAGATCAACACGCGGTTGGGCTGGTATTCCGCTTCGGTGACGACCAGCACTGAAGCTGCGGCGGAGACCGACATGGCGCCGAAACAGGATGGCGGCTGGAATGCACCGACACCGTTTCCGTTCATCCAGGGAACCGACTGTTGCGGGCACGTCGTGGCCGTCGCCGACGGTGTCGATGAAGCTATGGTCGGCAAGCGGGTGCTGGTGCGCTCGTGCATGCGTCCGGCTGGTTTCGGCTCAATGGAAAACATCTGGATGGGGTCGGACTTCGACGGCGCGTTTGCCCAGTTCGTGAAAGTGCCGGCCGCGGAGGTTTTTCCGGTGGACTGCGCCTGGTCCGACGCCGAGCTGGCGACCATCCCATGTGCCTATGGCACGGCGGAAAACATGCTGCATCGTTCGCGCGTGTCCGAGGGCGAACATGTGCTGGTTGCCGGTGCCTCGGGCGGGGTTGGTTCGGCGGTGGTGCAACTGGCCCGGCGTCGTGGTGCTAAGGTGACCGGGATTGCGGCGAGTGCCAAGGCCGACCAGGTCAGGTCCGCCGGCGCCGATGAGGTCATCGACCGCAATGATGATGTTGTTGCGCGGCTGGGACAGCAAAGCGTCGATGTCGTCGTCGACAATGTGGCCGGGCCCGGCTTTGCCGGCATGCTGGATGTGCTCAAGCGCGGTGGCAGATACACCTCGTCAGGTGCGATCGGCGGGCCGCTGGTCACCCTCGACATGCGCACATTCTACCTTAAGGATTTAACCCTGATCGGCTGCACGGCATGGGATGAACCGGTGTTTGCAAACCTGGTTGGCTATATTGAGCGCGGCGAAATCCGGCCGCTGCTGGCCAAAACCTTCCCGCTCGATCAGATCGTCGATGCCCAGCGTGAATTCCTCAAGAAAACCCATGTCGGCAATTTTGTTCTGCTGCCGCCGCAAGAACCTGTCTAGCTGCTGCCGGCGCCAAAATGCTTGCGGTAGTCGTTGGGCGACAGGGCGACCGCTCTTGTCATGGCCCGGCGCAGGCGTTCGTCATCGTTGAACCCGCAGCGGTCGGCAATGGTGGTGACCGGCAGGGTGGTGTCCTCAAGCAATCTGCACGCGGCTTCCACGCGAAACCGTTCCACGGCCCTGGCCGGTGAGATGCCCGTGTCTGACGCATACACACGGGCAAAATTCCGGGCGCTCATATTGGCCTGCTCCGCCAGCCTTTCGACCCTGAGGTCGCTGGCGAGATTGTCGATGATCCAGGTGTGCAGGGCCTCGAACCGGCCGCCGGCATCGCTGACCTGCTGGTCCAGCACCGGGCTGAACTGCGACTGCCCGCCAGGGCGCATCATGTAGGCGACCAGCGACCGGGCCAATGCCAAGGCCGATGTCCTGCCATGATCGTCCGCCACCATGGCCAGCGCCATGTCGATGCCGGCGGTGACGCCGGCCGATGTCCAGACATTGTCGTCGCGCACATAGATCGGATCGGGATCGACCCTTGTATGTGGAAACCGGTCCTGCAGGTGGGTGCAGGATTCCCAGTGCGTCACGCAGCGCCGGTGATCCAGCAGACCGGCTGCCGCCAGCACGAAGGCGCCGGTGCATATGGATGCCACGCGGGCACTGACCGCAGCCAGGCGCCGGACCTTGGCAACGAGGCGCTGGTCCGCGGATGCGGCGCGGCTGCCGGGGCCGCCGGCGACAATCAGCGTGTCGATCGCCCGGTCCGGCCATTGTGAAATGGCGTCGGCTGAAATCGACACCGCCGTATCGGTCTTCACCGGGCCTGCCTGCAGCGCCAGGATGGCCGTCTCATAGCGGGCTGCACAGACGCTGTTGGCGTCTTCGAACACCTGCAGCGCGCCGGACAGGTCCAGCAGCTTCACCTCCGGAAATACGATGAAGACAATGGTGCGAGCAGGTTTGGCAGAAAAAGAGGACATATTGTCATTTATGCCAAAATGCGATCTGCTAGTCTAGTCCCGTCAGATACCGTGACCTGAAAGGAATGCCGAGATGCTGCTGCTCAAGCCGAATTGTGAATGCTGTGACAGGGACCTGCCGCCGGAAGCCGATGATGCCCGCATGTGCACGTTCGAATGTACCTTCTGTGCCGACTGTGCCGAACAGCGCTTCGGCAATGTCTGCCCGAACTGCGGCGGCAACCTGGTGGTCCGGCCGATCCGGCCGGCCAGGCACCTGGTGAAGAACCCGGCCTCGACCAATCGCTTTACCAAACACCACGCCGAGTGCGCGCACCTAGCCTAGCCGGCAACTGACCAGAAAAGGAGTGTCCCATGCGATCCATTGCCGCCCTGGTGTTTCCGGGCTTTGAAACCCTCGACCTGTTCGGTCCCATCGAGATGTTCGGCCTGCTGCCGGAACAGTTCAGCATATCCATTGTGGCTGAACATGAAGGTGAGGTCGCCAGCACACACGGCCCCCGTGCGCGTGTTGATGTGAGCTTTGCGGCGGATGAGCCCTTCGACATGCTGCTGGTGCCCGGTGGGCCGGGAACCCGGACCCAGGTTGACAACCCGGCCATGATGGACTGGCTCAGGGCAAAATCCGCACAGGCTGAAATCGTCATGTCGGTGTGCACCGGGTCTGCGCTGCTGGCCCGGGCCGGGCTGCTGGATGGCCGCAGGGCAACATCAAACAAGATGAGCTTTGCCTGGGTTAAGGAACAGGGTCCCGCCGTCGACTGGGTTGCCCGGGCGCGCTGGGTTGAGGACGGCAAGCTGTTCACCTCATCCGGCGTGTCCGCCGGCATGGACATGGGCCTGGCCGTGATCCAGCGCCTGCATGACGAGGCCACGGCCCAAAAGGTGGCGCGCATTGCCGAATACACCTGGCACGAAGACGCCGCCGATGATCCGTTTGCGCACCACTACGGGCTGGCCTGAGTCTTCACCGTGCAGGTGGATGAGTTCAACTATGCCGTGTACTGTGGAAAATTTTTCTATTTGAAATAAAACGTTCTGAAACAGATGTTTATCAAAGATTCGACAGGCCGGAAGTGGGCTTTATAGCCCGGGTCGGCCCAGTTTTTTGTTGAAACGGTCTATGAGAACATATTAAGAACATTTTATGTATATGGAGACCATTCAGGATATCTGCGACCGCAATGTGCACCTTGAGGTGCGGTGTGTGCCGTGCACCCGTTCAGTGGATATTCCGCCGTCTCTGATACCCCGGCGAATCCCGCGCGACCTGCCAGTGCAACTGGCTGCCGCCCATTTTGTCTGTTCCGGCTGCGGCGGCCGACAGCTGGTCAGCGCGCTGTGGGATTACCGTACGGCAAAGGGCAGGGGACGCTGATCGACATGGCCAGGAACAAACCAGCCGCGCACGTGCGCAATCCGTTTTATCATCCCGTGCCGGAAGAATACGACTATGCCCGGCTGCTTGATGCGCTCAGGGAAAGCCGCGAGATGGCGCGCAAGCTCACGCTCGGCTGCGGCCTGCGCAACCCGATCCATCGTGAAACCGAAGCCCTGATCGCCCAGATCGACGCCGTCGCAGCGCTCACCCGCGTCTCCGGTGCAAGCGGCTTCGTCAACCCGGATGACCACACTGTGAAGACAGCGCGCCGGTAGTCCTCGCTCCACTTGGAAAACGGTCGCGTACACATCGGCGAAACTTTCGGATGACGAAAGCAAATCGGTTGCTGTGCGCCCTGGCTCGCCTGGTGCGTGCAAACAATGAGCGGCTATTGCTGCAATGCGCAGCCTAGAGCTCATAGCGGTCGTTCAATCCGCGGAACAAGAGTCGGTTTTGTGCCATTTCCAGTCATTTTCTTACTCTACCGCGAATGACGGCTCAGAAGCCTATCTGCTCATTGGTGAAGTCGCAGCGGACGGCAGCTTTCCCAAGAACTCGTTTGAGCTTTCGCCGAGGGTCTGTCGGAACATGTAGCTGAGTGCGCTGGGTGACTCGTATCCCATTTCCTTGCGACCATTGTAACCTTCTGGCCTGCGGCGAGCAGCAAGATCGCGCGCAAAGTGCGGGCGTGTTTCAACCATCTCGAGGGCGGCACCCCAGTTTCCGAAACGAACATTCGCTCAACGGTCTTTCGACTGGCTGGCGCTTCTGCCAGCAAAGCCGCAACCGAGCGGACCATTCCCGGACCTTCCAGGGCGGATTGTGCAAGCCGGCGTTCCCATCGTCCTGTGCCAAGTGTCAGCGACAGCTGCGCCGTCTCCCAGCGGTCACGGAAGTCTTTCATTGCTTAGTTTCAACGGTCTCCTTCTACCAATTCATGGTTCGGTTTGCGTTATGCTATAACATATGAGAAGGAGTTACCGGCGTATTAGACGTGGCTGGGAAAGGCCACGCATAAAAGATCGTTATGTTTGGTGAAAGGCAGGAGAGTGTCTTGAAGGAGGTTGAGAAGAAAGCTGTTCTCCACCGTATGGTGATGCCTGATCACATGTGTCCTCACGGTCTAAAGGCAAAAGATCTGCTGGAGAAGAAGGGGTTTAGAGTTGAAGACCGGCACATCAAGACACGTAACGAGGCAGATGCTTTCAGAAGAGAGCATGGTGTGAAAACAACACCACAGGTAATCATCGATGGTGATTGGATTGGCGGCTTCGACGATCTGAATGCCTATCTGGGGCGAGCTCCAAGATCCGAAAACGCGACGACTTACGCGCCAGTGATTGCTTTGTTTTCAATTGCTGCGCTTCTATCGGTCGTCATGACCTGGTTGGTCCACGATACCCTGTTCCGCGGTCAGACAGTCGGTTGGGCCATTGCAACCGCAATGGTCCTGCTGGGACTGCAGAAACTGCAGGATCTTGAGACATTCACGAACATGTTCGTAACCTATGACCTCCTTGCACAACGGTGGGTAAGATACAGCTACATCTATCCATTTGTGGAGACAGGTGCTGGTCTTCTGATGCTCATGGGCGTTCTAACCTGGGTCGCTGCCCCGGCCGCATTCTCTGTTGCTGGAATCGGAGCACTCAGCGTTGCCAAGGCAGTTTATATCGACAAGCGTGAACTGAAGTGTGCTTGCGTTGGCGACAGCCGCGTACCTTTGGGCTTCGTCAGTTTGACTGAAAACTTGATGATGATGGGCATGGCAGTCTGGATGATTGTCTAGCGCATTGTCCGGCATTTTGAACACCTGCCCTCATGCCGATGCACGGCTCGCGCGTGAGCGCTGCCAGAGCAAGAGTTGTTTTAGCCCCGTCAGATGAGGGAACTCAACCAGCATCCCAGTTACCAAGGCCGCCAGGATCAGCGGTTGATCGGGGATCGCGACGGCGGTGACGGCCAGCATCAGCGGAGCATTCCGGGCCGCCATGGTCATGGCCAGGAGTGCATGCCGTGGATAAGCAAGGCCGGCCAGCCGCGATAGCCCAACTCCCAAAATGAATGTCGTAACAAAGAACAGAAAGATCGCCGGCAAGATCACCGCCAACGCCTCAAGGTGCCCAGCGATTGCGGTAACATTGGCGGCGAAGATCTGCAGGATCAGCCCAGCGATCGCCAGCGGCACGATAAGTCCCACCCAGTGAAGCAAACGCTCGAAGCCGTTCTTTGGTAAGAACTTCTCCAGGCCAAAGCGGAGGGCCTGGGCCCCAATCAGCGGCAGTAGAAACCATTGCGTGAGAATGCCGGGGACAGCGGCAAAGTCGACGAGCCCGGTGTGAGGAGTGAACAACCACAGCCAAAGCGGAAACAGCAGGAGCTGGGTCAACATGTTGATCGGGATCAGCGCTGCACCGAGTGCCGTGTCGCCGCGCGCCATACGGGTGAATCCCAGAAACCAATCGGTGCAGGGCGAAATGAAATAGATCACTAGCCCAGTGAACAGCAGGGCTTGGCCTGATAGAAACATCGTGGCGACGGCGAAACCGATGAAGGGTACGATCAGAAAGTTCGCGCTCCAGGCAAGGCTCAGAAATCGCAGATTGCCGAAATCCTGAAAGATTGCGCCGGGGCGCAGTTCGAAGAACAGCAAGAAAATCATCAACAGGAGCGTAGGATCCACGCCGGCAGACATGGTCTCCCCGGCGGCCGGGGCCGTCAGGCCCAAGACCGATCCCGCCAGGATCGCCAAAACAAAGAGCGCGGCAACAACGCTACCGGCAGGACCGGGCTCGGGTGTGTACGGATTGGGATCGCGCCGACCGATGTTATCTCCCATGGTCATCTGCCTTCTCGGTTCATCTCTGGAAGACCCGTTTCAACACAGGCACTTATCATCGTCACAGCAGGTCAGATCTTCGAGGAACATATTGTTGCCGTAGTAGATCTCGAGCGCTGTCGTATCGACACCGATCCGGCCGGCAATGGCCCGCGCCACAACCGCAAATCGCTGCCGGAACTTGTAAATGAAGCAGAAGAGATGTCCGTTATGCGACACTTCCGGCCCGACGAGGAACAGTCCGGGCGCGGCACCAGACTCATCTTGAGATGTCAGCATCGGAAGGCCGTCGGCATCGTAGTCGAACCATTCCGAAACAGGGCCAGTACCGCTGCCGAAACCTGTGGCCAGCACCGGCGGCCCGTTGGATAGCCAAGAACGGCCATCACCAACTAGGATGCGGACACCATCAGCCTCTTTCTCTAGGGCGATCACATCCGCATCCGGGATCAGGGTGATCGGCAGGTCCTTGCGCGCCGATTCGAGCCGCTGCAATGTGTAAGGCGAGAGGTTTCGGCTCGGGTCCTTGTCGCTATTGAGCCAAGGGGTGCCGCTATCGAGCACGACGACGTCCTTGCCGGCCCGCGCCAGCCCGATTGCAGCGTCGATGCCGCTTTCATAACCCCCGACAACGTAGACGACTCCTCCTGGGATCTGCTCCCAACGGCGCACGTGGCCGTAATGCTGAGCTAATTCAGCTCCCGGCAAGCCGCCATCAGATGGGGTCCCGAACTGACCACAGGCCCAGATGACGAAGTCCGCGGTGAATGCGCCGGCATTGGTTTCCAACTCGAATAGCTCGCCTTCGGGCCTGATTGACTCTACGTCGACCCCGCACTGCACGTTGATGCCAAAAGCCGCCTGAGCCTGTTCCAAATACTTCGCATAGGCGGCACCATCGGGATGCTCGCACCGTAGCGACCAACCGGGAGAGCTGTCATAGCTGATTGCATTCAAGTCGGTCAGTCCAAAGACATTGCCAGGAAAGGATGGTGTAAGGAGCCGCGTGTCCGCGGGCCAGTCGAGGAAGCTCTGGCCGATCCGACCACGCTCCAGGACCCAGACATCGGGGATTGCCAGATCACGCAAGACCCGCGCGACTCCCAGGCCGGCCGGGCCGGCGCCAACGATGGCGACCCGAATGTGGTTGGGAAAACGGACTTCACCTTCCCTGATCATGCGCCGGTCGCCTCAAACACCATCCCGGTATCCGACCAGATGCCAAGACCGTTCTCGCCCGGTTCTCTAGGTGCTTTCAGGTCGAGACTCGAGCCGGCGTCACAAGAGACGTGTAGACCATATGGCATTTGGTCATTCATCCTTTGGTCAAAGGCCCCTAAAGCTGAAGATGGTGCCATGAGGCAAAAGCGAAGTGTGTTCGCACGCGGGTGACGTGGCAGGTCCGGACTTCGGTCGCCGGCCGTTTGCAAACCGGATCCGTGCAAGCGGCCTCGTACATCGAGACAGTTCAATGCACCCCTTGGCGGAACCGCTCGCACGCAAGGTGCTTGAAACTCAACCTCTGTCATGCTGACCTCTTGCAGACTGGTATGTTATAATATAACAATTCTTTGCGCATGGCGACGGCAATGTAAAGTGGGAGTCCCCCAGATGTTAATTCAGGACGACCGAGTTCCGGTTACGCTGCTTACTGGGTTTTTGGGGGCGGGCAAGACAACGCTTCTCAACCATGTAATCCGTAATCCGGATGCCGGTCGCATTGCCGTTGTCATGAACGAGTTCGGAGACGTCGGGCTCGACCACGACCTGATTGAAGAGGTGACGGGCGACATCGTGCTGATGCACGCAGGATGCCTCTGCTGTTCGATCCGGGGCGATCTGGCGAAGACCATGGCGCTCCTCCTGTCAAGGAGGAAGCGGGCCGAACTGACCTTCGATCGCGTCATAATCGAAACCACTGGCATTGCGGATCCAGGGCCGATCATGAACACCATGGTTACGGACGCACTGATTGCGGATAACTACCGACTAGATGGGGTCGTAGGATTGGCTGACGCGGCGACTGGTCAACAAACGCTTGATCAGCAGTTCGAGGCTGTAAACCAGATTGCAATGGCAGACCTGATCGTTGTGACGAAGACCGACCTGGTCACACTTAGCGAGTGCGAGGAGTTCGAAACACGCCTGGAAGCCATAAATAGCTCGGCGTGCCGCGTAAAGGCCGATCATGGTCGTATTGCGATCGATACACTTTTCGGCCTGTCCGCAATGCGCCCAAACGCAACATCAGACGAGATTGTTGATTGGCTGGGCGTGAACACTCACCACGCGCACGATGATCATCGCCACCACCGCATCGAATCCGCATCGATCGAGGTGGCTGAGCCGATTGAGTTGACCGTTTTCGAGTTTTGGCTTGAAACGCTGCTAGCACTTAAAGGTCCTGACATTCTGCGCATGAAAGGGATCGTTCATATCGAAGGTAACGAAAAGCCCCATGTTTTCCATGGCGTCCAGCACATTTTCGAGCTGCCGGTGCCGCTGGCGTCTTGGTCTGGCAAGGACACGACAAGCCGCGTTGTGCTCATTGCCCGTGACATGGAAAAGAGCGAACTGGAGGCCAGCCTCGAAGTACTGCTCGGCCGCATGAAGAGCCCTGAGGCCGGTGTTCAAGAGCGGAGATTCGAAGCAGCAGAGACGCCGTTCTGATCCATGTTACACCTCTTCAACTCCATGGGCCGGCAACTGGAAGCTTTTGTGCCGCGCGACCCGGGCCATGTGCGAATGTATGTGTGTGGACCGACGGTGTATTCCTTTGCCCATATCGGCAATGCGCGGCCAGCCGTCGTGTTTGACGTTTTGGCACAGGTCCTGCGCATGCAGTTTCCGCGGGTGACCTATGCCCGCAACATTACGGACGTGGACGACAAAATCATTGCCGCAGCGGCAGCCGGTGGCGTGAACTGCGATGCGATATCTGCCCGCTTTACCGCAGCCTATCATGCCGACCTTGCCGAACTGGGCGTTGCCCTGCCGGATGTCGAGCCCCGGGCCACCGGGCACATTGCGCAGATGATCGCGATGATCGAGAGTCTAATTGCCAATGACCACGCCTACGCGGCCGAGGGGCACGTGCTGTTTCACATCCCGAGTTTTCCTGCCTATGGCCAGTTATCGGGCGCGAACCCCGATGAGATGCTGGCAGGAGCGCGGGTCGAAGTCGCGCCCTGGAAGCGTGATCCGCGTGACTTTGTGCTGTGGAAACCATCGACGGGCGATCAGCCCGGATGGGACAGCCCTTGGGGGCTTGGTCGCCCGGGTTGGCATATCGAGTGCTCGGCCATGATCCGGACCCACCTGGGCTACCAGATCGATATCCACGGCGGTGGCATCGACTTGCGTTTTCCCCATCATGAGAACGAGATCGCGCAGGGCACCGAAGCGCGCTTCTGGGTTCATAACGGGCATGTTACAGTGTCAGGTGCCAAGATGTCGAAGTCGCTCGGCAACATCCTTCTTTTGCGCGATTTGCTGAAGGATACCCATGGTGAGGCCATTCGCTACGCGCTGCTGATGGCCCACTACCGCCAACCGCTGGACTGGACAACAGAGACGCCAAGAGTGGCTAAAGCCGCGCTTGATCGTCTTTATGGTGCACTGCGCGATCAGCCTGCCGCGACGGCCCGCGCAGAGGATATGGCTCCTTTCTTTGCAGCACTGAACGATGACCTCAATACGCCGGCTGCCCTGTCGGCCCTGCACGGCCTTGCAAGTGAGGTCCACGCGACCGCGGACCGGGGGCGGAGGGCAGAACTTGCGGCTGCCTTGCGACAGGCCGGGGCAGTGCTTGGCATCCTGCAAAAAGATGCGCAGGCCTGGGCACAAGCGGGTGTGGCAGACACCGCACGGATCGAGGCACTGGTTGCTGAGCGGAACCAGGCGCGTGCGAAGCGAGATTGGGCGCAGGCCGATGCGCTTCGCGAAGAACTGGCCACCCTCGGTATCGAAGTTGAGGACGCAGGAGGCGGGAGTCGTTGGCGCGTGCGCGCTTGAGCGCAATGGCATTCTGGTCGCCTACCTTGCGGATCAGGGTCACCCGGCTTGGCCACTCCCGCGAGTTGACTTGCTGCTACGGCTCTCGGAGGCTGAGTGCGGCTCACAAAAGGCGGTTCACTGCGATCAAACCGCGCCGTCGTTTTAGACATTTACGAAGGTTCGAAACTGCCCAAGCCAACGGCGGGCAAGCAGAGGGCTGGAATCCTTTGGCCCCAACCGGTGACAGGTGGCCGGAGCAGAACTTCCGCTATGGGTCAGGGGCGGGACATTAGTGCATCCGTGGTCTTTAGAGGCTTCGTCCACTTTGCGGACCTTTTCCTCGCCGGCATGTGTATGATCCATGCCGCAACGCGCTGAGCTTCTGCTCCGAGCCCAATGCAGACATCCGCCAAGGGGCCGTCCATATCCGTGTCGCTCCAATCGCGATGATTGAAAAATCGATCTTCGTTCATATGTATCGTTGCATTGACGCAGGAGATGCCGTGGAAGAAAAATGTGCATACACGGTGGTGGACGGGTTCCAGCCAAGGCAGAGAGAGGTGGCCATCCGGTTGTTCTGGGAAGCATTCAAAGGCAAGCTGTCTCCGGTCATGAAACCCGAGGCAAAGGCGCTCAGGTTCCTCGATCTGGTTGCTGATCCCACCCATGCCATCAGTGCCGTTTCGCGCGACGGCACCTTGATTGGGGTGGCAGGTTTCAAAACCGCTGAGGGCTCATTCATCGGCGGTGACCTGAAACAGCTTTGTGATGTGTATGGAACAGTGGGTGGGAGTTGGCGGGGCCTCGTTCTGTCGCTGCTCGAACGCCCGGTGCAACAGGACACGCTGTTGATGGATGGCATATTCGTCCGACAGTCGGCACGCGGCGGCGGTGTTGGCTCGGCGTTATTGTCAGAAATCAAGGAAAAGGCCGCCGGCTTCAGTTGTTCAAAGGTGCGGCTGGATGTGATTGACACAAATCCGCGTGCCCGAGCTCTCTATGAACGCCAGGGGTTCGTCTCCCAAGGCACCAGTGACATCGGCCCGTTGCGTCATGTCTTCGGATTTCAGAAAGCGACCACCATGGTCTGCGAAGTGTAGCGAAACCGCTGGTCTCCATGGAGCAGCTCCGGTGAGTGGCGCATGTTCCCCTCGAGCGGTCGTCTGCAAAATCGAAATCCCTCAGCAATTCTTAAGGGTGTTTTCGTAGCTTCAATCCACCCGGTAGGGAGAAATCAGAAGGGCACTGTGGCCGAGCAGGGCTCAAGCAACGGCGGACAATATGACAATGATAGCGGAACTGATCGAGAAGCTCTGGCTTATGTCCATTGGCGTTGGCGTCTTCGTCGGCGCCCTCTATGTCATCTACTTCAGGGACTCCTACCGCTGGCGCTATCTCGGCGAGTTTTACCAGGCGCCGTGGCGGCGTCCCATCGAAACCCGCTACTTCCAGCATGCCGTATTGTATGGCAAAGGCGTTGCGTCGAAATCCTATAACGGACTGCTGACCATGGGCGTGCACGAGACGGGCGTTGCGCTGAGCGTCATCCCGCCGTTTTCATTCTTCCACAAACCGCTGTTCATCCCGTATTCCGAGATCAAGGGCTGGCAGCAGTTCTGGTACCTGAACTCAAAATCCTGCGAACTGGAGTTTAAAAGCGCGCCGGAGGTGAAGCTGGTGATGCCGGCGTCACAGGTGAAATGGCTTCAGGACAAGTCCCGCGGGCAAATTGAAGTTGTCAGCCAGCACTCACCGCACGAACAAAGGCCAAACATCTGGTATGCCATCATAGTCATCCACGGGCTGATGGCACTGGGTCTTCTGGCTTATCTCGTGCTGAGCGGTGGCGCACTTTTGGCTTGATCCGGCTGCCTGGTCGGACGTGGCCTTGCAACCATCTCAGCCCCTTTGCGAGGTGGAGGCCTTAGACCTGGCGTAGTGCCGGGCGGCTTTCGCCCGGTTGCCGCAGGTCTCCATGCTACACCAGGTGCGCCGGGCGTTCTTCGTCTCGTCGATGAACAGCCAGCCGCAACCATTGCCGGGGCACATCTTGAGCCGTGTCCGCTCGCGTTCATCCATCAGTATCGACAGGGCGGAAACCGCCAGCAGGGCCTGCAGCGGCTGGTCTGCCACAGCCCGTTTCGGCGCGACGGCAGATGCGATGCTGATGTCGCGTGCCGCGTTGAGGATCGACGGATCGCCCGAGTCCAGAAACAGACGTCGCAGCTCCAGGCGATAGGCCAATAGTTCCGGGATGTGTATTCCAGCCACCGGTGTATCGATGTCCAGCCTGTCCAGCCATGCACCGACGTCGGCCTGCGTGACGATTTTTTCATGCACGACCTGACCGTCACCGGACCAGTCAGCCGTGTTGACAAAGTCCAGGGCCAAACGGCCGCCGACAAGCCGGATCGGATGTCCCGTTGAATAACTCATCGTTTTTTCTAACCTCTACAGGGGTTGACGGGCAAGTCAAAGTGTTTTCTAACCTTTGTTATGGTTATAGGCGACAACAGATCCTCGACCTCGCCTGATGACGTCGCACTCACCGGCGCGGCTGTTCTTCGTGGCATGCGGCGCCTTTTGCCGGTGAGCCTGTTCGTCGTTCCGTTCGGCGTCGCGTTCGGGGTCTCTGCCATAGATCACGGCGTCGGCCCGGTTCAGGCGACGCTCATGAGCCTGCTGGTGTTCACCGCGACTGCGCAGTTTGCCGCTCTGGAGTTTTTGAATGAGCCTGTCGCGTTCGGTTCCCTGTTTCTAGTCGTGCTGGCGCTGAGTGGTCGTCACGTGGTCATGGGTGCAGCCCTGTCACGCTGGGTCAACCGTCTGCCGGTTGCGAAACGCCTCGCCACGCTCACGCTGTTGAGCGATGCCAATTTCGCCGACACCCAGCCGCTGCTTCAGAAAGGGGAGAGTGATCTGGGAGTCTTGCTCGGCGGCGGTGCCATAATGTGGATTGCATGGACAGCAAGCACGGCTTTGGGTGCATTCGGTGGCGATCTGCTGGGCGACACTGACGCCTACGGCTTTGGCGCCGTCATGATGTGCTTTTTTGCAGCGACGGTGGTGGGCAAGCTGCGGTTCTCGTCCGGCCTTGTGCTGCCAACGGCAGCTGCCATGGCTGTTTCGGCGATCACCCTTCCGCTAATGCCGACCGGCTGGAACATCATTCTCGCGGCCGTCATCGGCGGGTCGTTGGCGGCGGTGTTCCATGCTGAGTGACTGGTCTTTCATCCTGGTGATCACCATCATGGCGGCGGCCACATTTGCAACGCGGGTCGCCGGCGCGGTACTGATGGCCCGTGTGACGCCAACGGCAAGGACGGAGCGATTTCTTGACGGACTGTCGGTATCGGTCATCGCCGCCCTGGTCGCCTCTCAACTGATGACGGCAGACGTCAGAAACGCGGCTGCCGTCGCAGTGGCAGTTGCAGTGATGTGTGTGTCCAGAAGCGTTGTCTGGGCGATGTTCGCCGGCATGATGTTCGCAGCGGCAGTGCCATTCATTATTGCAATCTAGGTATGGCAACCGCCAAAGTGGGATCTGTTGACAGCCCGCATGAGGCTGACAGACGGAAAATTTCTGCCGCAGGAGAGATCGCCCATGAACTTCCAGTCCAAGCCATCGCTTTATGAGCCGACCCAGGAGGGTTTGATTTTTCCGGAAAGGCCGTCCTTCTCCTCCCTGGAAGACGAGCGGCAGTATCGCAAACAACATCTCGTCGGCGCCTGCCGCATGTTTGCGAAGCAGAAGTTCGATTACGGATTTGCCGGACACCTGACGGTGCGTGATCCGGAGCGCACCAACCTCTATTGGACCAATCCCATGGCGGTGCCGTTTTCCGCTGTGTGCATGTCGAACCTCATTCTGGTCGACCATGACGGCCAGGTGGTGGAAGGCGACCATGCGGTAAACCGGGCCGGCTTTGTGCTTCATGCCGCGGTTCATGAGGATCATCCCGACATTGTCGCCATGTGTCATGCCCATACCGTCTATGGCACCACCTGGGCGGCCACCGGGCGCGAGCTGGATCCGATCAGTCAGGATGCGGCGGCGTTCTTTGAAGATCATTGCGTCATTGATGAAGAGGCGGGCAAGGTCGCCGTTGAAGTTGAGGCCGGCAACAAGGTGTCGGCCGCATTTGGAAAATACCGGGCGGCGATCCATCGCAATCACGGCCTGCTGACCGCCAGCCGCCACAGCATCGATGCGGCGGCATTCTGGTTCCTGGCTCTCGAAAGATGCTGCCAGCAGCAGCTTGTGCTGGAGGCGACCGGCATCAAGCCGGTGCTCGTGCCGGCGGACAAGGCACGCTACAGTCGGGAGCATGTCGGCAGCGAATACATCGGCTGGCTGCATTTCCAGCCGCACTACCAGGAAGCGCTGGCGGACAATCCGGGTATGCTGTCCTGATTGCCCGAGTATGGAGACCAGGCAACGGCCTGGTGCAAGCAAAAGCGAACGCAGTCGGGCGCTGTCAGATGGTTGTCGTGCCTGCCAGCCACTCACCAGTTACAGACGCGTTCATGCATGCCCACGATTTCAACGGACGTCGGAGAGGATTTTCAGGCCCAACGCCCCCATGACAGTTGCCGCCATCCGGTCCAGCAATGCCTTTGAAGCCAGATAACGCGATCTCGGCTTTTCCGCTGAAAACAACAAGGCCACGATTGAGTACCAGCCAGCCTCAACCACAAAGATCAGGCTGACGCACAAAAGTCCAAACCAGTAGGACGCGTCGACCGGCAAAGCGACGGCAAAGATGCTGGCGTAAACGATAGCCGTCTTGGGGTTGCTGACCTGAGTGATGAAACCAGTTGCAAACGACCGCCCAAGATCGCGTTCCCGAACCGGCCGGTTCGAAGCAATTTGCAGCGTCTTGTTTGAAGCAGACCATATCCTGAAAGCCAGGAAAAACAGGTAAAATGCTCCCAGCACTTTGAGCGCCATAAACAGAAGCGGGACATTTGTGAGGATCGCCACCAGTCCGAGGACAGCCGCGAGAGCAAAGAAGGCACCACCGGCACCCATGCCCATCGCCGCCGCCAGACCGTGGCTGCGTGAATGCGCCAAGGCGGTACGCGCGACCACAACGAAACTGGGTCCCGGGCTCATTGCACCGAAGAGTATCCCACCAGCCACCGTGGCAATCGGCAAAAGCCAATCCATGTTTTATCTCCGCTTCTCATACCGAGCCGTGCACGGTCAGCATGATGATAAACCTGACTGACCGCAACCGGGGCCGTTCAGGTTCCAACTGGGATAGCAGAACGACCGCAGTTCGCAAATCAGGGAATCTTTCAGGTTTTCTTCAGGATGAGTGATCAGTTTTCGTCTATATGGTCGCAGCATGTGGCTGGGAGACGGTCACCGGACCCGAGGAAAGAGTCATGAGGCGCAACATCACACTGCCAACCGGGCGTTTGCGGCCGGCAAGGCGGGGCGATCTCGATGGTCTGCTGCACCTGCTGCACAATGCGGAAGTGCGCCGCTATCTGTGCGATGATGAAGTGCTGCCGCGTGAGCAGATTGCCGAAATCCTGCAGCGCGGCCTCGATCTCGATGGTGAACACCTCGGGCTATGGATTATTGAAAATGCAGCCTCGGAGTTTTGCGGCATAGTCGGGCTGCAGCCGGTTCCGGAAGACCTTGCCGGCGTGCCTGAACTGGTCGGCGGCGTCGAACCCGTGATTGCTGTACATCCGCGGTTTTCGGGCACCGGACTGGCGACCAGCGCTCTCACGGCGGCTATCGATCATGCTCGGGCATCGGCGAAGCTGTCCGGCCTTGTCGCCGCGGTCGATCGGCCCAACGAGTCCTCGCACCGGCTGATGTTGCGATGCGGCTTTGAGGTCACAGGTCGTGCCGAGGGACCTGCGAATGAGCTGGTGCTTTATGCACTGCGCCTGCGCGAGCCTGTTCGTTGAACCGGAAAAAAAGAATCCATTTTCAACAGGTTGACCGATTTTCATGCAAACGTGGATCAAACCAAAAAGGGGTGAATTCAGCCATGATCACAGCATCTGAGAGTTTGCGGCTCAGATATGAAGATGAGGTCAATCCGGATGGGTCAGGAGATGTGCCCGATATGCTGGCGGTCATGCTCGCGCGCGGTTCTTGCCGGTCCTACAGGGACGGATCCGTAGAGCCTGGCCTGTGCAGTCTGTTGTGTGCCGCGGCGCTGGCCTCACCAACCAAAAGCGACCTTCAGCAACGTGACATCGTTATCCTGCAGGACCCCGCGGTGAAGGCAGGGTTCGTCGAACTCGTGGGTGCCGAAGCGTGGGTACGGGGAGCCCCGAACGTCGCCGTGTTCTGTGGCAACAACAGGCGACAGAGGCAACTGCATAGTTTGCGCGGCCATGATTTCGTCAACGATCACCTGGATGCGTTTTTCAATGCAACGGTGGATGCCGCAATTGCGCTGTCCGCCTTCGTCACGGCGGCCGAGGCGGTCGGACTTGGCTGTTGCGCCATCAGCGCGGTCAGGAATGAAGCTGCAGCGGTGAGCGATCTCCTCGCGCTGCCGGATCATGTGTTTCCCGTTGCCGGGCTGGCATTCGGTTACCCGGCAGCAGACGCTCCCGCCATCAGCATGAGGTTGCCGCTGTCGGCAACCGTTCATCAGGACCGATACACGGAAACGGATGC
The DNA here is from genome assembly GCA_028289645.1 of Anderseniella sp. Classification (GTDB taxonomy): domain Bacteria; phylum Pseudomonadota; class Alphaproteobacteria; order Rhizobiales; family Aestuariivirgaceae; genus Anderseniella. The sequence continues at coordinate 575,059 of JANQOK010000008.1, read as the reverse complement.
TGAGGCGGTCATCAAGGATTACGATCTGCGCCGTCAGGCACAACAGCCCTACGGCCATCAGCGCGCTCCGGACGTCTTCGGCATGGTCGAGACCTACTGCTGGTCGGAAGACAAGAGCCGCCAGTATGCCTTGCCCGAACGCCGGTCATTCGGCGCCTTCATCAGGTCGAAGGGGTTCAACCTCACTTGACCTGTTAAATCGCGCCTGCCCATATGTCGGCCATGATTTTCAATTTCGGCTCCATCAATGTCGACCATGTCTACCGGGTGACGGATATGCCGTTGCCAGGTGAGACCCTGACGGCCGGTTCATACCAGAAACTGCTCGGCGGCAAGGGCATCAACCAGTCCATTGCAATTGCCCGGGCCGGGGGCCGGCCGGTCCATGTGGGCGCCGTGGGCGGTGACGACAGCTGGACCATGGCGCAGGTGAAGAGCTTCGGCATCGACACCGCCAACGTCGCGCAGTCTAAACATCCGACCGGACATGCGGTCATCTATGTGGACGATGCCGGCGAGAACCAGATCGTCATTTACGGTGGCGCCAACCAGGATTTGCAGCCGGCCCAGATCGAACGTGCCTTCAAAGCCTGTGACGGCGGCGACCACTGGGTGCTGGTCCAGAACGAAACCAACCTGCTGTCAGACATTGTGGCGCAGGCCAGGACCGCCGGCTTCAAAGTTGCCTACAGCGCGGCACCGTTTGTGGCAGACACCGTCGCTGAACTGATCGACAGGATCGACCTGCTGGCGGTGAACGAAATCGAGGCGCAGGAAACCGCCAGGCTTCTCGGTGTTGACGTCTCCGAGATTGCAGTTCCCGAACTCCTGATCACCCGCGGCAGCCGGGGCGCTGAATTTCGCAGTCATGGGACCGTGCATCATCATCCGGCATTTGAGGTGGACGCCGTCGACACCACGGGGGCAGGGGACACTTTTCTGGGCAGCTTTCTTGCAGGTCACAGCCGGGGTGATGAGATTGGCCGGTCGCTGCGCTATGCATCGGCTGCCAGTGCCCTGCAGGTCACCCGGCCGGGCGCTGCCGCTGCCATCCCGGATCGTGACCAAGTTGAGACGTTCCTCAAGCAACAGGACATCTGACAATGCAGAAAGTCATAATCGACACGGACCCCGGCATAGACGATGCCATGGCAGTGCTGTTTGCCTGCCTGTGCCGCGACATTGACCTGGTCGGGCTGACCAGCATATTCGGCAATGTCACCACCGACATCGCCACCCGCAATGCCAAGGTGCTTGCCGAGATGGCCCGCCTTGATGTGCCGGTGGCGCGCGGTGCCGATGGCCCGGTCCAGCAGGCCGCCAGGCCGGTTGCCTGGGAAATTCACGGCCGCGAGGGATTTGGCGGCGTCGCACCGATCACGCCGGACGGACAGCCACTGGATGAAACCGCGGCTGAATTCATCTGCCGCACCGTCACCGAACACCCGGGTGAAATTGTGCTGTGCCCGGTCGGACCACTGACCAATCTGGCCCGGGCGCTGGAACTTGACCCGTCGATCGCAGGCAAGGTCAAATCGGTCACCGTGATGGGCGGCAGTCTTGATGAAGGCGGCAACGCTACACCCCATGCCGAGGCCAATATCTGGCAGGACCCGCATGCCGCTGACATGGTGTTGGCGGCAGACTGGGATGTCACCCTTGTCGGGCTTGACGTGACCCATCAGGTGAAATGCACGCCGGAACATTTCGCGCACCTGGCCGCCCAAGCCCCCGTCCTGGGCGGCTTTCTCAATGAAGCCGTCCAGCACTACTTTGAGTTTCATCGTTCGGTTGACCGGTTTGACGGCTGCTACATGCATGATCCGGCGGCGGTGGTTTCGATTGTGCGGCCGGACCTGTTTCAGGTTGAACGCCAGCCCTTACGTGTTATCGTCGATGGTGAGGAAACAGGGTGCACCGTCCGCGCCGCCGGGTCGGACAGGCCGCCTGCGTCGGTATGCATGCAGGTTGAGGTGGATGCGGTTCGCAACCTGTTCCTGGATACTGTCAGTAGCGGATTTTGAAAAGAACCAGGGATACATGTCGGACTTCAACGTACTTGCCATTGACTGCAATGATCCCGATGCCGGCACCAGGTTTGTCACCTCCCTGCATGAAACCGGATTTGCCATCCTGAAGAACCATCCGGTCGAGCCGGACGAGATTTCGCGCATGTACGATGCCTGGCAGCAGTTTTTCGGCGGCGAGGCCAAGCATGACTTCACCGCGCAGCGCGGCGACCTGCATGGCTATTATGGCTTCAAGTCGGAAAATGCCAAGGACAGCGCCCACAAGGATTTGAAGGAATTCTACCATGTCTACGAGACAGCGCCGGTCCCGTCCGATGTGGAAGCCGTAACCCGCAACTTCCATGCCCGGATGATGGAGATCGGCCGCCTGCTGCTCGGCTGGCTCGACCGCAACACGCCGGACGATGTCAGGGCCGGCTTCTCGCAGCCGCTGACCGAAATGGTGGAAAACAGCACCCAGAACCTGCTGCGCGTGCTGCATTATCCGCCGGTCGAGGACGATGCCGAGCCCGGTGAGATGCGCGCTGCCGCGCACGAGGACATCAACCTGATTACGCTGCTGGTCACCGGCAGCGAGCCCGGTCTGCAGGCCCGCGACAAGCAGGGCAACTGGCACGATGTGCCGTGTCAGGCAGGTTATATCACCATCAATGCCGGCGACATGCTGGCCAAGGCTTCGGGCGGATATTATCCTTCAACGACGCATCAGGTGGTCAATCCGCCGGACAGCGCCAACCGGTCGCGCTACTCGATGCCGCTGTTCGTGCATCCGCGCCCGGATGTCAAACTGACCGGCGATCTGACGGCAGGCGATTACCTGGCACAGAGGTTGAAGGAAATCGGGCTTACATAAACTGAAAGGTAGTGGAGACCAGGCCGATTTTTTGGCCGCAACAGGTGAGGGAAAATGCAAAACATTCTGAGAATTGTCATAGTCGGTATCTTCGCCACGCTGTCCAGCATCGCCTGGGCTGAGGAATTCAAGCCCGCTGTCGTCTACGACATGGGCGGCAAGTTCGACAAATCCTTCAATGAAGGTGTCTACAACGGTATCAAGCGCTTCGAGGAAGAGACCGGCGTCAAGGTGATGGACTTCGAGGTCACCAATGAAACCCAGCGCGAGCAGGCCATGCAGCGCATGGCCAAGCGCGGTGCAACGGTGATCCTGGGCGTCGGCTTTGCCCAGGCCGATGCCATCAACAAGGTGGCGGCTGAGCATCCGGACAAGAAGTTTGCCATCATCGATGTGAGCTGGCTCGACCAGCCGAACCTGCGCCAGTATGCTTTCAAGGAACATGAGGGCAGCTATCTGGTCGGCATGGCCGCAGCACTTGCGTCCAAGACCGGCAAGGTCGGTTTTGTCGGCGGCATGGACATCCCGCTGATCCGTGCCTTCGCCTGCGGTTACGTCCAGGGCGTCAAGAAAGTCAAGGCCGACATGGAGGTGCTACAGAACATGACCGGCACCACGCCTGCTGCCTGGAACAACCCTGGCAAGGGCGCAGAGTTAGCCCAGAGCCAGATCGACCGCGGTGCGGACGTGATCTACCAGGCAGCCGGCGGCACCGGCATCGGCGTCATCCGGGCTGCGGCAGACGCCGGCAAGATGTCGATCGGCGTGGATTCCAACCAGAACCACCTGGCGCCAGGTTCGGTGCTCACCTCGATGCTCAAGCGCGTTGATGTGGCCGCCTATGAAACCATGAAGGACGCCATGTCCGGCAACTTTGAAACTGGCGTGCGCACGCTGGGTCTTGCCGAGAAAGGTATCGGCTGGGCGCTCGACGAGCACAATGCCAAGCTGATCAGCGACGACATGAAAGCTCAGATCGAGGCGGCCAGCGCCGACATTGTTGCCGGAAAAATCAGCGTGCACGATTATCGCAGCGACAGTTCCTGCCCGAACTGATCGTGCAGGCGACCTGCGCCAGTGCAAGTTGACCAGAGCAATGCGGCTCCTGCCATCGAGCTGATCGATATCCGCAAGTCGTTCGGCCCGGTCAGGGCGAACCGGGATGTTTCTCTGCGGGTTGAAGCCGGCAGCATTCACGGCATCGTCGGGGAAAACGGCGCCGGCAAATCGACGCTGATGAACATCCTGTATGGCCATTACCTGGCCGACAGCGGTGAGATGCACGTGGCCGGGCAGCGGGTGTCCCTGCGCTCCAGTGCCGATGCGATCGGCCTCGGCATTGGCATGGTGCACCAGCATTTCATGCTGGTGTCAAACATGACGGTGCTGGAAAACGTCATGCTGGGCAGCGAGGGCGGGCCGCTGCTGGCAGCTGGCAGGCGCGACACCCTCGCCACCCTGAGAAGGCTGGCTGATGATTACGGCATGGAGGTTGACGCAGACGCGGTAATCGCGGACTTGCCGGTCGGCACCCGGCAGAGAGTGGAGATCATCAAGGCGATCAAGGGCGGCGCCCGCATTCTCATTCTCGACGAACCCACCGGTGTGCTGACACCGGGAGAGGCCGACCAGCTTTTCGAGGTTCTGAAAGCCCTCAAGCGCGATGGTGTGACGGTGCTGCTGATCACCCACAAGCTCGACGAGATCATGGCCATAACCGATGCCGTGTCGGTCATGCGCCATGGCGAGATTGTCGGACACCGGCGCACCGCCGAGACCAGCCCGGCCGAGCTTGCCCGGCTGATGGTGGGCCGCGACGTGCTGCTGAGCGTTGATCGCGGCCAGGCGCAGCCCAGCGACATACTACTGGAAGTATCGGGGCTTGCCTGCACTTCGTCGCGGGGCCGGCAGGTGCTGAGTGATATCAGTTTCGATGTCCGTTCGGGTGAGATTTTCGGCATAGCCGGCGTGTCCGGCAACGGCCAGACCGAGTTGCTGGAAGTCATCGCCGGCATGCGCAGCTTCGAGGCCGGATCGGTCAGGCTGCTTGGCGAAACCATAACCCCGGATGCGCCGAAGACGCCGGCACAGATACGTGACATGCGAATTGCCCACATCCCGGAAGATCGCCACCAGTTCGGCCTGATCCTGTCCTTTGATGCCAGCGGCAACGCAATTCTGGGTTATCACCAGTCTGACGAGTACGGCTCGGGATACTTCCTCGATGAGGCCGCTGTCACCACCCATTGCAACAAGCTCATGTCGGCTCATGACGTTCGGCCGGACAATCCGGCGCTGCTGGCCAAGAAGTTTTCCGGTGGCAACCAGCAGAAGCTGGTCATTGCGCGCGAAACCGACACCAATCCGAAAATCCTGATTGTCGGCCAGCCGACCCGGGGCGTCGATGTTGGCGCCATAGAATTTATCCACAAGCAGTTGCTGGCCCTGCGTGATGCGGGCTGTGCCATCCTGCTGGTGTCGGCCGAACTTGATGAGATCATCGGCCTGTCCGACCGCATCATGGTCATGAATGACGGCAGGCAGATGGGTATCCTGGACAGTGCCGATGCGGGCCGGGACCGGCTCGGCACCATGATGGCCGGTATCGCCGATACCGGGGTGGCCGCGTCATGACGCCGGCGCCACCGCTACCCAGATGGGCCGATGTCTTCGTTCTGCCGCTGATCAACCTGACCGTGGCTCTGCTGGTGTGCGGGCTCATCGTGCTGGCCCTAGGCGAAAACCCCATCGTCGCCATCCAGGTGATGATCAAGGGTGCCTTTGTCTATCCCGGCAGCCTTGGCTATACGCTGTACTACACCACCAATTTCATCTTCACCGGCCTTGCTGTCGCGGTCGCTGCCCAGGCGATGATGTTCAATATCGGCGGCGAGGGCCAGGCCTATATCGGCGGGCTTGGGGCCGGGCTGGTGGCCCTGTGGCTGGCGCCGATGGCGCCGGTGGTGCTGGTTATCCCGCTTGCTGTGCTGGCTGCCGCGCTGTTCGGCGCCGTGTGGGGGCTAGTGCCAGGATACCTGCAGGCCTACCGCGGCAGCCACATCGTCATCACCACGATCATGTTCAATTTCATTGCCAGCGCCATCATGGTGTGGCTGCTGGCCGGCACGCTCATGCAGCCGGGTCAGCAGTCGCCGCATACGGCCCAGTTTGCCGCCGCCGGGCAGATGCCGAAGTTGCATGACATGCTGAATGCCCTGTCTTTCAATGTCGCCGCATCGCCGCTCAACCTGTCTTTCCTGCTGGCGCTGGCCGCATTGTTCGGGTTCTGGGTGCTGATCTGGAAAACCCGCATTGGCTACGAAATCCGCGCCGTCGGCCAGAACCCAAAGGCGGCGCACTATGCCGGCATCAATGTGCCCATGGTCATTGTGTTTGCGCTGGCTGTGTCGGGTGCCTGCGCCGGGCTGATGGCCACCAATGAGATTCTCGGTGTGCAGCACCGCGTGGTGCTGAATTTCACTTCCGGATACGGTTTTGCCGGCATCGCCATCGCGCTCATGGGCCGCAATCATCCGGTCGGCATCTTCTTTGCCAGCCTGCTGTTCGGCGCGTTGTACCAGGGCGGTGCCGAGCTCGATTTCGAATTCCAGTCGATCACCCGGGAAATCGTCCTGCTGATCCAAGGCATGATCGTGCTGTTTTCAGGCGCGCTCGCCTACATGTTCTCCGCGCCGCTGGCCAGATTGCTGGCCCGGCTGACGGTGCGGCCGAAACCGGCTGCGGGTGAGGCGTGATGTCGGATTTTGCCTTCCAGTTCCTGCTGACGCTGGATGCCACGCTCAGGGTGGCGACACCGCTCATCCTGTGCGCCATGGCGGGCATCTTCTCCGAACGCTCCGGCATCATCGACATATCGTTAGAGGGCAAGCTGCTGATGGGCGCGTTCGTGGCCGCAACCATCGCCTCGCTGAGCGGGTCGGTCTGGCTCGGCGCGATCTGCGCGATTCTGTCCTGCGTGATCCTGGCGCTGATCCACGGCTTTGCCTGCATCACCCATCGCGGCAACCAGGTGGTCAGCGGCCTGGCCATCAACATGCTGGCATCCGGCCTGACGGTCACCGTCGGCATTGCCCTGTTCAGGCAGGGCGGGCAGACACCGCCGCTCGGCAACACGGAACGGTTTCGCCCGGTTGAGTGGTGGTTCGTCGATGCGTTTGACGCCGTTCCCGTGCTCGGCCCGGTTTACCGGGAACTCATCAGCAACCACAACATCCTGGTCTACGTGGCGCTCATCATGGTGCCGGTCACCGCCCTGCTGCTGTACAAGACCCGGTTCGGCCTGCGCCTGCGCGCCGTCGGGGAGGTGCCCGAGGCCGTCGACAGCGCCGGTGTGTCGGTGACCTGGCTGCGCTACCGGGCGGTGATCCTGACCGGCCTGTTCTGCGGCCTGGCCGGCGCCTATCTGTCAACTGCCCAGGGCGCCGGGTTTGTCCGCGAGATGTCGGCCGGCAAGGGCTACATTGCGCTGGCCGCGGTCATCTTCGGCAATTGGCGACCGGTGCCGGTACTGCTGGCCTGCCTGCTGTTCGGCTTCCTGGAGGCGGCCAGCGCGCGCTTGCAGGGCGTCGACATCCCGCTGATCGGCGAAGCGCCGACGCAGCTGATGCTGGCATTGCCCTACATCATGACCGTGCTGCTGCTGGCCGGGTTTGTCGGCAGGTCATCACCGCCTTCGGCGATCGGCGAGCCGTACCAGAAATAGCCGCCGGCACATGAGCACGCGATACCGGGGTTTGTCCCGGTCCGAAAACCCTCTCTGTGTGTCATCCTCGGGCTTGCCTCAGCACTTGCGTGCTTCGGAAGGTGTTCATTATGGCCGCCATCCCAGCCTCCGCTGGAATGACGCCTGCACAACGGTTGTTCAGGATCGCAGAACAGCTCGGGCGCAGCGAGGATGAGTTGTTCGACAAACAAAATAGAAGGCTGCCCGACCGCTATTCTTTCGATACCAGCTCCTCAAGATACTCCATGAAGGCTTGGCCCTCGTAGCGCGCGTAGGCCTCGATCGGCTCTGTCCGGATGTCGTCGAAATGCAGATCGAGCACCGTCGCGCGTTCATGCGCCAGCGGCGGCTCGCAATAACAAAGCTCGCTCCATTCCGTCTCACCTTCGGCATTGACGATGGCGCGCTCCATGGAAGCTACCAGTTCGGCTCCGTCAGGGCGCTGGGCGCTTATGGTTCCATCGGTGAGTTTTGTCAGAAACTCTGCTGCAGTGTCGGCGCGAAATCTGGCCTGTACATGATAAATCATCGCTACACCATCCGGTTCCAGGAATTACAGCCGTTGTCTTTTTGCCCCTGCCAGCAGGTTAGCACGATTAACGACCAGGAAAAAATCCACCCAGGGCTGGCGGCCGGCTGGTGCGTTGGCAGCTTGTCACGCAGCGCCGTGTCAGCTAGGACGGACAGCCTGGAAAATTACGCGCTGCCATAAGGAGTAGCCATGCCGAGCCATCTGAGTATGACCGAACTGCGCGCCGGGCTTGCCGATATTCTTGCTTCTCCAAAGGACGACGGAGAGCTCAAGAGCATTGTCATTCGCCCAAGTGAAGGCGAGCGCCGCGAACTCGACACTTGCGAAATCTCTCTCGCCGGCGGCACCCATGGCGATCACTGGGCCAAAGGATGCTGGATGTCGACGGAAGACGGCAAGCCGCATCCCGATGTCCAGATTTGCATCATGAATGCCCGCTGCATTGCGCTCATTGCACAAGAGCGGGACAACTGGTCGCCGGCCGGTGACAACCTGTTCATCGACATGGACCTGACGCCCGGCAACACGCCGCCCGGCACCCGTCTTGCCATCGGCACCGCCGTCATCGAGATCACCGATACGCCCCACAACGGTTGCGACAGCTTCATCGAACGCTATGGCCGCGATGCCTGTGTGTTTGTCAATACCGGGGAGGGACGGACGCACCGGCTGCGCGGCATATATGGCCGGGTGGTGCAGGATGGGCGTGTGACGGTCGGGGATACGGTTCGCAAGGTTTTCTGACCGCCCACAACCTGCAATAGAAGTGAGTTTCTCATGTCCGTGCGAAAGGTGAGAAAAGTCATTAAAATCAGCTTCTTGGACCCTGCATTTGAAAGAGCGGGATAGCCCGATTGCAGCTGAAAATTGGTATTGCCATTTTGCAGAATGCTGGGATGATCTGACCGACACTGCGGATCTGAAGTCTGGGAGAATTGCCTTGTCATCGCATGGATATGAGAGCGGCCGCCTGAACCTGCCGTTTGTTGGAATCTGCACATTTGGAAAGTACCCATACGTCGAAGACTGGGACGCCATTGACGCCGATGTGGCGGTAATGGGCGCGCCCTATGATTTCGGTTGCCAGTGGCGCTCCGGCGCGCGCATGGGGCCGCGCGCCATTCGCGAGGCATCGACGCTGTTTTCTTTTGGCCATGCGGGCGCCTACGACCATGAAGATGACATCGTATATCTGCCGGTCGGCAAGACCCGCATTGTCGATATCGGTGATGCCGACATTGTCCACACGGACACCGTCAACAGTCACGCCAATATCGAGCACGGTGTGCGCAAGATTCTGAAGGCCAATGCCATCCCGGTGGTGCTGGGCGGGGATCATTCGATCAACATACCCTGCATCAACGCCTTTGATGATCAGGACCCGGTCCACGTTGTGCAGATAGATGCCCATCTGGACTTCGTCGACGAGCGCCACGGTGTCCGTTTTGGTCACGGCAATCCCATGCGCCGCGCTGCCGAGAAGAGTTATGTGACAGGGCTGAGCCAGATCGGCATTCGCAATGTTTCGTCGACGGCACGCGATGGCTATGAGGATGCACGCAAGATGGGGTCCGACATCCAGTCGGTGCGTCAGTTCCGTAAGCTCGGGGTTGACGGCATGCTGGAGCGAGTTCCCAAGGGCGTCCGTTACTATGTCACCATTGACATCGATGCCTTCGACCCATCGATTGCACCGGGCACCGGCACACCGAGCCATGGCGGGTTCCTGTATTATGAGGTGCTTGAATTGCTGGATGGCCTGTGCAGGCAGGGTACTATTGCCGGTCTCGATCTTGTTGAGGTGGCACCGGATTATGACCAGACCGGATCCACGAGCATTCTTGCTGCGCAGATACTGATGAACACGATCGGCCGCATGCTGCATCATCGATAGGTCGATGATGTAACTAACTGATGCCGGCCTGTGTGTGATCGCGCTGGCGACACGGCTGGCGCCTGCGGGTATGCTTGATGTTGGTGGAAAACTCGATCTGCCGGTGCTGCCGCATTCGCAGGTTGCTGTTAAGGTTCGCCGCAAGGGCCGGCGGTTGAATGAGGCGATCAACCTGTTCCTGGCCGCCTTCAGGGTGAGCTGACAACGACATGCCGCCGTTTCAGCGCGGGCGAAGTCGATGGTGACAGGTAAACAGCCTGCGGCACGGACAATCGATGATCATTTCTCACAAGCACAAGTTCATCTTCCTGAGAACCCAGAAAACAGCCGGAACCAGTGTTGCATCGGCCCTGCGCGCGCTGTGTGGTCCGCACGACATTGTAACGCCGGAGAGTGAGGAGGAGGAGTTGAACGCGGCCATCCCTGCGCAGCACTACGAGTATGATCCGAAGATCCTCAGCAGGGACTGGCTGTACTGGGTTTGGGTGAGGCGGAAAACCAGTTCGGAAAAACGCAACTATTACACTCACATTCCTGCCTGGCGGGTGCGTTTGCGTGTCGGCGAAAATGTCTGGAATGACTATTTCAAGTTTTGCTTTGAACGAAACCCCTGGGATCGCGAGGTGTCTCTGTTTTACTACCGGCGCGGGCGCCCCCGATTTGCTGACAGTTTTGCCGATCATCTGGCCGCATTGCCAAAACGCAGAATGCGCAACTGGGAAATCTACACACAAAGGAACAGGCCTGCCGTCGATTTCATCGGACGTTACGAAAACCTTGAGATGGATCTGAAGCTGGCCCTGCAGGAATGCGGTATCGACTGGGCCGGCGAACTGCCGCGGGCAAAGGGCAAGTTCAGGACTGACAGCAGGGGGTATCGGGAATTTTATGATGACAGCTCCCGCGACCTGATTGCCCGCACCTACCGGCGTGAGATCGAGTATTTCGGGTATGAGTTCTAGGCCGCCGGCCTGTTTGCTGGTCGAACAGGTTAGTTTTTTCCGCTCACGCCAGCAGGCTTTGCCTGCGCTCCGCTGGCGCGCGCTTCGCGCGACGGCCAGTCGGCCTTGCCTCGGCACTTGCGTGCCGGGGTCGGAACTCAACACTGAAATTGCGCGGTCCAAAAACCCTTCCCTATTGTCACCCTCGGGCTTGTCCCGAGGGTCCACTGCAACGTTGTTTGGATCCTCGGGACAAGCCCGAGGATGACAAACGGAGAGAGTTGCCCTGTAGCGCACCATCTTCATGATGGATTCCCCTCCGAAGCGCGCAAGTGCTGAGGCAAGCGCGACTGCGCGCCGCACGAAGTGCGCCCCAGCGGAGCGCAGGCGAAGCCTGCTGGCGTGAGCGGAACAATCCTCGTCACGCCGCCTTGTCAACCGGGTGCGGGGTCCTGAAGCTGACCGCCAACCGGTTCCATACATTGATGGTGCCGATGGCAACGCTGAGCTTGACTATCTCCTCCTCGGAAAAGTGAGCGCGCAGTTCCTCATAGGCCGCATCGGGCGCGCCGGATGTGCTGATGTTTGTCAACGCCTCGGTCCAGCCGAGCACCGCCCGCTCGCGCGCGTCGAACACGCTTGCCTCTTGCCACACGCAGACCAGGCCGATCCACTGTTCGCTCAAGCCATCCTCGCGGGCATGTTTTATGTGCATGTCGACGCAAAACGCACATCCGTTGATCTGTGAGGCGCGCAGTTTCAGCAAGTGGATCAGGCGCGGTTCAAGCCCGGATTGCTGCGATACGAACAGTTCAAGTGCCAGCACTGCCTTGTAGGCGTCAGGTGAGGCTTTCATGTAATCAAGACGCGGTTGCATGGGGTACTCCTTTACTTATGTCTTGCTTGATGGATCGGGTTTAGGTTGGCGCAGATGGGTGGCCAGGAACGCACAGCCGCGCGCGGCAATGGCGCCGTCGTCGGCTGCAGCCACCTCGGCGATCAGGTCACTTATGGTGACGCTGCGCAGTTCATTGCGCCAGGCGCGTTCGGCGCGCAGCATGGCGGCGTTGATCTGGCATGGGGCGCTGAAATACTCCGGCGGCAGCGGATCAGGACCGCGCTGACGGATTTCCTTGCAGCGGAACGCCGGCTCCGGCCCTTCAACGGCCAGTACAATGTCGAGCAGGCTGATCTTCTCGGGCGGCCTGGCCAGCCGGTATCCGCCGCGGGGTCCGGGCACTGTGCGCACGATATCCGCCCCTGACAGCATTTGCAGATGCTTGAGCAGGTAACTCGTTGACACGCCGTGCAGCTCCGCCAGCGACGCCGCCGACAACAGCCCGTCGCCCGGCAGGGACGCCAGCACCGTCACACAGTGGATCGCCTGCTCAACCCCGTCACCGAGCTTCATCACAACCTCGAAGATTAATCATAGATAATTTATATCCATGATTATAGAAGTCAGGTCAAGCGGGTTTGTGATCACCGATCATGTGACGTTCGCCGTGGCGGAGCGCAGTCGTCACGGTGCTGATGTAAGCCAAATTGCGCGAAACTATATTTGTTGCTCAAAGGTCACAGATTTGAAAAAAAACATGCCGGTGTAACGCAATCGCATTGTATTCACCGGCCGAGTCTGTCAACGTCAGTATTCGGAATTGAAAAGCGCGCGTTAGAGGGGCTGGATCATGAAAAAATTGCTTGCGGCATTCACGATGGCCGGTGTGGCGACGCTTGGAGCACACACAGCGACCGCGGCTGACTTCGAGCCCCAGACGGCAATTCAGCAACTTGTTGTTTCTGGCGTAGTTGAAAGCTGGAGCGGCTATACGTTTTACAGTAATGTTGATGTTGATAGTGATGATGATCCGGAAGACTCGTTTTTTTCACACTATAGCGGGCGCCTTAGCCTGCCGCTGAGTGAAAACCTCTCAGCCCAGATGGACGTGGATGTAGAAATCAATACGAGCTTGATGCTTAAATCGAGCGACGAAGACACCAACGATATGGAACAGGCGTTTCAGGGGATTTTCCACTTAAGCTCGCGTGATCCGAATACCGGCCTTATTGGCTTTTTTGGCGGCGCTGGCCGCGGAGATGGTGACGAAAACGGAGATTATCCGTTCTTTGTCGTTGGCGGCGAAGCACAGCTTTATCTGCAGGATTTCACGTTTTACGTGCAGGGTGGTTACTTCGATACGACGTCAGAAGCCAACCATGACGATGACGGTATGAGCGACTCCATTTTCGGGCGCGGTGTGGTGCGTTGGTTTTTGGAGGAAAATACCCGCCTGCAGGGTGAAGTGTCCTATGCAGATGGTACAGTTGACGGCGATGACGACGGCAATGTCGTGGAATGGGCTGTGCGTTACGATACCGTACTGGAAGGATTGCCGCTGATCGGTGATGCCGGTGTATTTTTCGGATACCGCGGTGCCAGGTTCGAAAATGAAGGCGAAAATAACGAGTTCACTGATCACACGGTCATGATTGGTTTCCGGCATGCATTTGGTGGCAGCACCATGAAGGAAATTGATCGTGTCGGTGCGACCCTGGATGCACCAACGATTGGCCGTTGGGTAGGCGCTGGCAACATCATCGACTGAAAAGCCTCATTAATTTAGTTCACAACGCCGGCAGCCTGATGGCTGTCGGCGTTTTCTATTAGCCAGGTCAGGAGGGTTCGTTTCGCTCACGCAAGCAGGCTTCGCCTGCGCTCCGCTGGGGGCACTTCGTGCGGTGGCCAGTCGGCCTTGCCTCGGAGGCGCTCATCATCGCCGTCATCCCAGCGAAGGCTGGGATCCAAAACCATTTGGACGTGGGGTACTCGTTGAAGGATGGATTCCAGCCTTCGCTGGAATGACGACTGCACTTCGCCCGTCTAGGGTCACAGAACGGCCCGAGCGAAGCGAGGAAAGCTGTTCTGCCACAAGACCATGAACGGCCCGAGCGAAGCGAGGAAAGCTGTTCGACCAATATGAAGAACGATCCGACCATAGGGAGGACAGGTTGTTCGACCACAAGACCGCCAAAGGTTCGAGAAAAATTTCACATCTTGACACCTTGGTACCAAAATATTAAACAGCAACTCATGAAGAAGATCGAACGTGTGCAAACCGGGTTGCGGCTGGAAAAGCGCCTGCTGAAGGTTCTCAAGGGGCTGGCGGAGCATCTCGACATCTCCGTGGCCGAGCTGATCGAAGCCATGGCGCTGCATGCCTTTGAGGGCAGGGCGCCGTTTTCTGCGGAGACCGTCGGCAAGATCAACCAGTTGAAAAGCGTCTATGATCTCGACCTGACCGCCGACGACAGCCACCGCACCAGTGATAGTGAGGCCGGTACATGACGGTGGATTACTTCGACAAGCTGCAGCAATTGCGCGCCGGCACGCTGGATCCGGCGGACTTCGCTCACTCCGATCATGTCGGCGTGGCATACGAAGCGTTGGCGCGGCACGATTTCGTAGAGGCGGTCGCCATCATGTCACGAGGCATCACGACACTGGCAACGGCAGCCGGCGATGCATCCAAGTTCAATGCCACCATCACAGTGGCGTTCATGAGCCTGATTGCAGAGCGCATGCAAACCTCACCACACGACAACGCGACAGATTTCCTCAGGCGTAACACCTACCTGACGGAGCCTGCCGCCCTGGCGCCATGGTATTCTCGTGAGCGCATCACCTCTCCGATGGCCCGCTCGATCGCCCTGTTGCCGGACCGCGCGCCGCCCACCGGCAAGCCGCCGGCCGCAACCGGTAGTCGGCAATCAGACGCATGCCGTCAGCCGGAGTGAACGTCCGCCAGTTCAGATACCAGCCCTGCCTTGCAACGCGGCGCCGAGTGCGCGTGCAGCGTATTTCGAAAAAGCAGTAGCCCGGTCCGCCACGGTCGAATTCGCGTGCCGTGACACGGGCTTCCCTGTTGGCGCCGCAAGCATGCCAGTCGCCGCGCCAGAAGGCACAGCCATGGCGTTTGACTGCCTCGCACTCGATCGGGTCTTCATCGTCATCAGGTTCAAGCAGCGGCCGGCGAGCCGGTGCCAAAACGGGCTGTGCTGGCCCGGAGAAACTGTGCAGGAAAATCTCTCCCATGCAAAACCTCGCTGTCATCGTTGCAAATTCCTATTAATATAGGAATAGTCCTATAATTGCAAATAGGAAAATCGAGGTTTGTAGGAAAAATCCTGTTGGTCCCGGAGGCTTGCCCTGCGCCTGCTGCCGACGCCGCGCGATACATGCGGTCAGTTGCCCGTCAGGTCTACCTGGTGAACCTGCCGACATAGCGCCCGACGATGGAGATCTCGTCCAGGCGCAGTTCCTTGGTCAGGTGATGCGGATTGTCTGAACCGACCCGGACCATGACATTTTCGTCGCCGGGGCCGCTGGAGACTTCCAGCCGCTTGACGATGACCCCGCCAAACTCGTCGGCCAGCACGAACAGGCCCGGCGGTGACGGCTGCCGTATGCGGGTGTCCACGAACACCACGTCGCCGTCCAGCAGCGTTGGCGACATGCTGTCGCCCTGCACCGGGAAGGCGGCCAGGTTGCCGGACTTGGCATTGAGGCTGTACAGCAGCCAGTCGGGCAGGCGCCAGTGATCGCGCACCACTTCACGGCTGAAGGTCATGCCGTTGCTGGAATGTGATTCAAGCGCGGTAAAGCCGCCGCCGCCGGCGCCGGCATGCACATCGATTTCCGGAATCTGCTCCTGCACGCTGACGGCGGCTCTGCCCGGCCGTGGCCCGAGCGGGCCGCCAAGCTCGGCCTCGTCGACCCCGAGCTGCTCGGCCAGCAGCATGCGCGAGCGCTCGTTGAGCTCCTTCGGGATGCCGCGCTCCAGATATTGCTGCAGGTAGGCGTGGTTTTTGCCCAGCGCCAGCGACAGGCCCTTCATGTCAAGGCCGTTGTCGGAGATCAGCTGGCGGATGCGTGTGCGTACGGGATCAGTCATAGGAATAAGCCTCTCAGGAAATAGGAGAAATGTCTAATAGGAATTTTCCGCTTGACTATAGGTATAGTCCTATTATGTTAACGGGCCGTATCCAACCGACAGGTGAGGCAGGTCATGGCAACGAACAAACCGGCGAAGAGTTCAAGGCCGACGAAATGGACACAGGACAAGGTCGAGCAGGTCAGAAAGCTGACAGCTCAGGGCTACACGTCGCGCCAGATCGGCGCGATGACCGGGTCCACCCGCAATGCCATTGTTTCGGTGTGGCGCCGGTTTGGCATCGAGCCGGTAAGAAAGCGCAACAGCTGGGACGATGCCGCCATTTCCCGTGTGGCGCGGTTGCTGGACGACAGGCTGAGCTATGCCGAGATCGCGGCTGCGTTCGGTGTCACCGTCGGCACCATCGGCAATGTCGTGACGCAGCATGGGCTCAGGCGGCGCAAGCGCAAGCCGAGCCTCTTCACTCTCAAGGCGCCGGACTTCGACGCCGACGCGGTATTCGACAGAAGTCCGTTGAAACCGCTGTTCGCCGAAGGTTTTGACGGCCAGACCGGCAAGCTCGACATGGCGGATCTGGAAGACGGCCACTGCCGGTTTCCCATCGACCAGCCGGATGGCACGGTCCGGTTCTGCGCCGACCCGCAGAAGCGCGGATCCGCCTATTGCCCGGTCCATCATGCCAGGTGCACCGACGGCCCTGCTATCGTCCTGAAAAAGCGAGCCGGATAAATTGTTTTCAAGGCCAAACCGCAACGCCAAGCTTTGAGGAGGTTTCTGACCATGACGCGACCACGCGGGAAAATCGATCAGCTTGCCCGGGAATGTGGGGTGGAGATTCTGCCCTGCCACAAGGCAAGAAGGGGCCGCACCTACAAGGTCACCCATGCCAGGCGCACCCTGCAGCGCATGCTGCGCAGGCACGGACCCGGCCATGTCCGCCTGACGCTGAGATGCATCGTGGACTCAAGCCGCGCCAATGCCTGCGAACTGCATGACGACACTATTGGCGCGGTGTCGGATGTGCTCGCGCACAATCCCGAGATTGCCGATATGGACGGGCTGCTGGATGCCTTTGAGGGCGTCAGCCTGGCAACAATCCGCCGCATCCAGACCCGGGCCTTCAGGACCGCTAGGCGCCATCGCATCGCCGCAATACTGGCGGACCGGCTGCTGGGGGAGGGGTGATGTGCTTTACTTCGCTCACGCAAGCAGCCTAACGGCTGCGCTCCGCTAGGGCGCGCTTCGCGCGGCGGCCGGTCGGCCTTGCCTCGGCACTTCGTGCCTCGGAGGGAGTTCACCACCCTCGTCATCCCAGCGAAGGCTGGGATCCACCACTACGGCAGGACAAGGCGTGCGTTGCGGGATGGATTCCAGCCTACGCTGGAATGACGGCCCCATACAGACGATAGTTCAGGGTCGGAGAACGGCCCGAGCGGAGCGAGGACAAACTGTTCGACCACCAAAAATGCCAGGCGACGGCATGTGACGACGGCGATGTGCTCTGCAAAGAAGACTCGCCACAAGACCCGCTCCTGGGGATGAAGAATACTCTACTCACCGCAAGCCTTGCACCACATGCCGTCACGCATAGCTCGTGCCGCAAGAGGGGCAAAATGATGATGATGTCGTGGCAACACCATGGTTACCCACATTGGACTGCGGAAGCGGAATAAATCCGGCAACGGGCATTGTGAGACTGTGGATAGCCATGGTGTGGGTGTCCATGGGTGAGACGTGATCCGGTTGAGATCAGGTTCATTCGTTATCCGTCATCGAGCGGCAGCACCGTATCACGCCAGCGGCGTGGGCACTGGCAATTGCCTGCCGCCACCGATTGTGGCGAAAAGCTGAACCACGGATGAACATGAATTTCAGTTAACATTCAGGCGATGTTTGTCAATGTGCTGATCAACGGGTCGGGCATGATGACCAACAACGGGAACTGAAACCATGATCAACAAGAGAAATTTCATGGCAGTGGCGATCATAGCAGCTGCCGCATTCACCGCCGCTCCTTCAGCCAATGCAACCGTTGCCGCCGGCATGACTGCCACTACAGCGGCAGGCACCACGGCTGCCACCACTACCGCACCTGCCGGCATCGTGCTGGCGCACGGTTGGGGCGGTCACTGGCACGGTGGCTGGGGCTGGGGTGGCGGACACTGGGGCCACGGTCACCGCTGGCGCAAGTGCCGCTGGCTGAAGCGGAAAGCACGCCGCACCGGCCGCCGCTACTGGTGGAACCGCTACTACAGGTGCCGCAACCGGTTCTACTGAGCCGTTGACAGCATACTGTGAATGACAGGAAGGCAGCCGGAGCATCTCCGCGCTGCCTTCGACATTTGAGGACCCGGTGCAGCCGTTACGATAGTGCCTGCTCAAGTGCATGGATATTCCAACACCGGCTCGAATAGTCGCTGGCGGCTGTCGGCGAACCGTCGTGATACACTCCGTTAGCAGTTGATTCATATTCTCATTAGAGGCAATAAAATTTATATATTACATACGCTTAGCGATCAGATTTGGCTCGATCCAGCTTGCCGCCTAGAACATGATCCAGGCATACGGGACGGGATTTCGACACCACGCCGCCATACTGTACAGGCAGACCGTGGTGGTTCAGTGCAGTGAAAGGAGGCGACGGCGCCATGGCAGATATCGAATATGAGCGTATCTTGGAAAGGTACCGGGACCTCGTTGCCGATACCTGTGGCGACAGGGTCAAAGGCAAAGCCAACCCGTACACATCACTGAACGGCAACATGTTCAGCTTTCTCGACAAGGCCGGTACGTTATGCCTGCGGCTTTCGGAAGAGGATCGCACGGTGTTCGTGACCGCCTTCAAGACAGATCCTGTAACGCAGTACGGTGCGGTGATGAAGGAATATGTTGCCGTTCCGCCGCAGATGATTGCGGACCCGGTCGTGTTGAAAGACTGGTTCACCAGGTGCCTGGCGTATGCGCAAAGCCTTCCGGGCAAGCCGACAAAGAAGAAATAGGCGGGGCGGCTGGCTCTCATCATTCAACCGGATTGTACCTTGTTCGCGTGACGATCGTACGCGAGACAGGCAGGTCAATTGTGCTGAACAACACGAGGCGCGCATGGCTGAAACGTCAGGGCTCAACCATCTCGGTCTGTCGGTTTTCGACCTGGATCAGACCACAGCATTCTTCACCGAGGTGCTCGGCTGGCAGGAAATCGCCCGCGATGACAGTTACTCCCGCAACTCCGTCACCGACGGCAATCTGCGCCTGACCCTTTGGCAGGTCGACAGGACGCACCAGGTGACCCGGTTCGACCGGCGCACCAATGTCGGGCTGCATCATCTGGCCATTCAGGTGGAAACCGAACCGCAGTTGGCCGAGCTTGCCGACAGGGTGGCGGCCTGGCCCGGCGTTGAGGTGGAATTCATGCCTGAGCCGTTGGGCGATGGTCCGCGTCGGCACATGATGTTCGCCGAGCCCGGCGGCATTCGCCTGGAGTTGATCTGGCCCGGTTAGGGCGGGCTGAGTATTGTGAACAGGCAACCGGCTGCTCAGTACCTGCACCACGCTCAGTATCTATTTCGGGCACGTCTCGAATTCCGGCACGTCCGTGGAGGTGCGCTTCAACGCCCATTTGCAGCTTTCGACCACCAGTCTGCCTTCCGCACCCGGCAGTGCCTCGGTAATGAAGATGGTGTCCGCGGCAAAGCTGAATGACTGGCCGACGCCGCTGGCTGGAAAGATCCGTACAAGTTCCTTGTAGTCGAACCGGCCCTTGCAGGCCTCCAGATATCCGGCCATCACCTGACCGCCGGCGATGTCCTGCACCTTGCCGCTGTAAAGCGAGGGCTTGCCCTTGGTTTCCGGGCTGATCAGCGCAAATGTCTCCACGTCCAGTGCGGTGCCGTCGTGCCGGACGTGGACCTGGAAGGCTCGGCTGAAGCCGCCTGCGGCACGGCCATTGATGTGGTCACACACGAAGTGACCCTCGTAGGTGCCGGTCCAGGAGATCGGCTCTGCGGCTGCGGGCAGCGAGACGAGGCCGCACAGTAAACCGGCAACGAACATGCGTTTCATGGTGTGTCTCCAGATATTGATCTCAAGTAGGGTATGATAGCTGATTTGTATACAGATTGATTTCAGGGCTGGCTAGCCTGCAACCCGGAAATTGCCGGTGATTATCGGCTCGTGGCTTCTTTCAATACCGTCTTGATCCAGCTTACGATGGTGCGGGTCATCGGGTCGTCCTTCAGGTGGGGTTGCAGCAGCAGCCAGACATTGCGAGGTTCGGGCAATTCTGTCACTTCGAAGTGCGGGTTTTCACGCAAGTCGGCACACATGAAACCGGGCAGCACGCCACCGCACTGGCCTGATCGGATCAGTTGTTCCGCGACCAGCAGGTTCTTGGTGATGCAGCGCACCGTGCTGTTCAAGTCTGCCGCCTGCAGGAACCGTGATTCCGGCGAGGCGTCCAGTTCTTCCGGGTAGGCATACAGCATGGGTGTTTCCGCTCCATCATGTACACGGGGACAGATCAGGTAGAGCCTGATGGCGGCGATCCTGGAAACCAGGAAATCACCTCTTTCCGGTTTGTGCAGCCGGATCGCGGCATCTGCCTCCCAGCGGGAAAAATTGACGTTCTCGGTTGACGCCAGAAACTCGATCTTCAGGCCAGGAAATTCATTCAGCAGCGCGGTGACACGCGGACTGAGTACGCGCACGGCAATTGAGTCTGTGGTTGCGATGCGGAAGGTTTTGGCCGCTGTTTCGATTGCCGCTCCATGTGTCTCGATCTCCTCTGCAGGGCCTGCCATTTCCAGTGCCTGCTTCAGGACTTTGGCGCCTGCCTCCGTGGCTTGCCGGCCGCCGTCAACCGCGTCAAACAGCACAATCCCGAGGTCTCGCTGCAGCCGCGAAATGCGCCTGGCGACAGTCGTTTCATCGACCCTCAACCGCGCCGCAGCGGCCGCGTAGCTGCCGCTCCTGTGGACTGCAATTGCAACTTTCAGATCATCCCAGTTCATGCCTGAAACTATTTGTGTCGTTTGCAGGAATGCAACCCCCCGTCGCGACATCTCGGGGCGACACCGCCGGACCGTTCTGCCTTTATCGCGCTCAGCCAATGCACGGCAACGCCGCGGCCCGACCTTCCAAGGAGCCCGCAATCAGATGCCGGGTACTTGCACACCAATATGCATCGCAAGTGATGCGCCAATAACAAAGGAGACTTGAAATGACACTTCGACTTGGCAGTACGGCCCCTGACTTCGAGGCTGAAACGACAGTTGGTCCGATCCGCTTTCACGACTGGATCGGCGACAACTGGTGCATCCTGTTCTCGCATCCCAAGGACTTCACCCCGGTATGCAGTACTGAACTCGGATCGATGGCTTCCAAGCTGCCGGAGTTCGAACGCCGTGGCGTGAAAGTTATCGGCATCAGCACCGACCCGCTTGCAGATCATATTGCATGGTCCAAGGATGTTGCCGAGGTTGCCGGTGCACCCATCGCCTATCCGCTGATAGCCGATACCGGGCTGGTTGTGACCAAGAAGTACGGCATGTTGCCGGCAACGGCTAAGGGGTCCGGCCTCCGTTCGGCGGCGGACAATTCCACGGTCCGCGGCGTGTTCGTCATCGCGCCCGACAAGACAATACAGCTGATGATGACTTATCCGATGAGTACCGGGCGCAATTTCGCTGAACTTCTGCGCGCGATCGATGCCCTGCAACTTAGTCATGGAAGCAATGTGGTAACGCCTGCGGACTGGAGCCGGGGTGATGAGGTGCTCATCACATACAGCCTGTCCGATGACGAGGCGCGGCAGGTGTTTCCCAACGGCTGGCGCGCGCCCAAGCCTTACATCCGCTATGTGCCGGAACCGGCCTGATGCATCAACCCCATCGCAAGAAAGGAAACATCATGTTTTGTACATCTGCGCGCTGCGCCGCCTTGTTGTTTGCATTCACCATGGGCTTGGCGGTGCCTGACGCCAGGGCGGCGGAGTATGCCAATTCGCATTTGGTGACATCAGTTGCCGGGCTGGTCAAGGTTATCGAGAATGAGGACAAGAAAACCTGGCTGGGCGGTCAGAAAGAGCTCCGCATTGTCGATCTGCGCCCGCGTGGCGCGTTTCGCGAGGGCCATATCCCCGGCGCGGTGAACATTCCCTTCACCAGTCTCACCGATCCGGAGTCCGCCATTGCCGGCGCCTTGAAGTCCGACAGCGAATTGGCGGCACTGCTGGCCGGCAACGGCATCAGCCAGTCCTCTCGCGTCGTGCTGTATGACGATGAAGGTGGTTTCCGCGCATCCAGGCTGTTCTGGCTGCTGGAGTATTTCGGACACCGCCGGGTGAGCATGCTGAACGGCGGGGTGCAGGCCTGGACACGGGCCGGACGGGAACTGGCAAAACCCAAAAAACGGAATATGGCCGACATCGCTGCTGAAATGGCCAGCGCAGCGGTTGCCAAGTTTGCGGTTACCCGCACACCCCGTCGGTACGCCAGCGCTGACTACATCCTGTCGCACCGCGCCGACAAACACACTGTGGTGATCGATGTGCGTCCCAACGAAGTGTTTGAAGATGGGCATATTCCATGGGCAAAGAACCTGCCCTGGACGCAAAACCTGACGGAGGACATGATGCTTAAACCGGCCGATGAACTGCTGGCCCGGTTTGCCGGGCACGGCATTACGCCGGACCGCAACATCGTGATCCACTGCCAGACCGGCGAGGCCTCGTCCCACAGCTACTTCACCTTGCGGGTGCTGGGATTTCCGAGAGTCAGGACCTATCACCGCTCGTGGGCCGAATGGGGTGCGTCCGATGATCTGCCGAAGGCAAAGCCATAAAAGGGTAGGATACATTTGCAGTGCGGTTCCCCGGGACTGGTATGTTCCGGGGACCATCAATCCAGGTCGGTCGCGGGTCGGGATACTGCGGTGTCCGACACCACATATTTCACATGAACCAAAAGCCGAGCCAGGTTACTCAGTGCTCTGTACCAGGAATTTTCTACCGTGCCTGACTTCAGTGTGCGAGAATGTCCGGGAATCTTCATGCTGCTTACAGGGGGAGCTAACCCGTGACACGTGTCTGCACACTGTTTGTGATTGTCGTTTTGTTCGCCTGCAATCTGACGTTGGCCAACGCCAGGTCCGATGCAGGTCAGCGTGATCTGGTTAAGGAGACCGGGCTGGATCTGGTTTTCCAGGATCTTGCGGGGCAAATTAGGCAAGCTGCGTCGCAGCCTGGAATTTCAGGCAACGTGAAGTTGAAGTCCGCCTGGATCAGGGCCGCGGATGAAGTCATCACGTCCGGGCATCTGGAAGCGACGATGCGGGCCGAGTTTGCAACCACGCTGGACGACGATGAACGCACAGCGATCCATCAGTTTCTGGACTCGCCTTTTGGGCAACGTGTAGTGCAGTTGGAGCGGCAATCCATGCAACCCTCCCTACGCCCGACCATGTTAAGCAAGGGCAAGCAACTCGTATCATCTATGAGTGAACGGCGTGCTGTCCTTCTGGCCGGAGTCCTGAACAGTTCCGGCGGTCGACAAACCTCGATTGCCATTGCAATGAACGTTACGATTGCGATGATGAACGGAATGAAGCTCGGGGGCTTCTTTCCGGATTCGGTCGATGATGAAACGCTGAACAGGATGATTGTTCAGCAGAAGCCGAAGATAGAGGCAATCGTCGACGATCAGCTGCCTGCAGTGCTGGCGTTTATGTATCACCAACTGACGGATCAGGAACTTGACCGGTATCTTAAATTTCTGAGCTCCAGGGCCAGTATGTCACGCAACGACAAAGTATTTCTGGCGCTGGAGCGCGTTATTTCTGCGGCGGTGAAAGCATTCGGAGTTCGAGTTGCTACACACTACAACAAGGCTGTCAGGGAAAGCGATCTTTGATCGGTTTCACAGGTTGCCCAGGTGCCTCAGCACCAGGTCGGGTGCCTCCAGCTGCGGCAGGTGGCCGAGGCCGGGCAGGGGGGTGAACGATCCCTTGCCGACCAGCTTATGCAGTGCCTTGCCGCGCGCCAGTGGAATCCACGGATCATCCTCACCCCACAGGATGTTGACCGGGCATCGGATGTCGCCGAGCATCGGTTCGACTTCGGCCGTGTAGCGCTCGTCGGCCTGGGCAAACTGGCGGTAAAAGCTGCCCCGTCCGGCCTCGCTCAGCCACGGCGAGACGAGCGCTTCGAAGTCACCGGCGTCGATGTCCGATGCGAGCGCGCCCCCGATATAGGCTTCCACCACGGCCTGGTGAATGTGTGCAGGCAGCCCGAGAAATGCTTCGACGTGGCGGCCCACATGGTCGAAGAATTCCGACCCCCATGGCCGCATGGCAACCACGTTCATCAGCACATAGGTTTCAAACTCGCACCCGTGCAGAAGGTGCGCGCGCAAGGTGGTGGCACCGCCAAAGTCATGCGCGATGACATGCGGGCGCTCAAGCTTCCAGTGTGACAGCATCTCGGCGAACACCCGACCCTGCACGTCCAGAGATGTAGCCTGGTCTGCATCCATGCTGGAGCGACCGTAGCCGGGCATGTCGTACCAGTGCACCTTGTAGCGTTCCGCCAGTTCCGGAATCACCCGGTGCCATGAATAGGACGACCACGGCCAGCCATGCGCCAACACCAGGGCAGGTCCGGTACCGGCGCGTCCGGCCGCCACCCGCCCAGCGCTGGTATTTGCGGTTTCATCAAGATGCCAGGTCATGAACTTGTGTTTGCCTTTGAATACTTATCCCATCTGATGATCATGCCATGAAATGCCAATTGCGCCGCCGGAAAAGTTACTGGCGCAGGACCATTTCCACCTGGGTGATCCCTGTCCGTGCACCGTGGTAGGTCAGGAAGGCCTGAAAGCCGGTGTCCCGGCTGTCGGCATTTATGACCTTGAGAGTGTCGCCAGGCGAAGCGACGGCAAGTGCGTGCAGTATGGCTGAGCCAATCCCGCACCGGCGCCGGTCATCTCTGACCGCCAGTTGGGCTATTGTGTCCGTTGGTTTAATCAGCACTCCGTAAGCGATTGGCCCGCCGTCCTTCTTCGCCGCGACACATACCAATTCAGCGGGAATGCGTGACAGTGACCTGTTGTCGTTCTGCCATGAAGGTTGCCAGTCGCGGAAAGTATCCTGGAGGCACAACAGGTCTGACAGATTGCACTCTGCAATTCTGGCACGGCCAGCTGCTGCAGGCCTGATTTCAGTGCGGGCGACTTCAAAACAGCACAGATCGCGCGCTGGCACATATCCCAGCTTGGCATACAGCGATCGGGCCGGTTTGTTGGAAGCAATCACCTCCAGTTGCACGCAGCTTATCCCGTATTGCACAAAAGACAGTTGCAAGCTCCGATGCAGATTCTCTGCCAGGCCACGACCGCGAAAACCGGGTGCTGTGCCGCTAGCGATCACATACGCAGATCGGTTGCCGGACGCCGGATCGTGACCGATCAGCCAGAATGAGATCACGGACCGTCCGGCAAGGGCGACCCGTGACAGCGTTCGGTCAAACCCGCGCTGGGCGAGCATCAGCCTGAACTCGCTGATTGATGGCTGCATGGCAACGGAGTAGTCGGAAAAGGCCCGGCAAAATCCGTCATGGAGATCGATCAGGCTGATCTCCTCGCATGATCCGGTACTGAGGGCCGCGTTGCGACTGTGCATATTTGATCTGTTTCCGTGCAGCGTTGGCCACGGCGGATGTCTAATTGACCCTTTTGCAACCGTGGCTGCGGCCAAATTTCTTTCTCCGCCGCTCGCGGTTCATCTTGCGGTTGCATTGCCGCCGGGCCCGGTCGCATGCGACGCTGGTTTTCTTGCGGTGAGAACCATAGGCGGCCACCACGTGGCCGTGGATGTCGGTTGCAGTGTAGGCGCATCCGACCCTGGCGCTCGCCGGGGCTGAAATGCCGAAGATTACTATTGCGTGAAGCACGGCCGTGCAGGTGATCAAGGAAGGGCTCTTCATTTCCAGTCTCCGTCTTGAATCGCCCCTCAAGCGTCAATGCGGATAGTTGCGCCAACCTTGGCAGCAATGATCTGTTTGGTACAAATTAAATGGAGCACACAAGGCATCAACTGGCTTTATGGGCGGGCAGATCGGTAACGCGATTTTCATGCGATGGGATGTGCAACTCGATGCAGTCATTGCGGACTTGCTCGCTTCCCGGGAGTTGTGCAGTGCGGAAGCATGCCTGAAACAGGATAAGAATGATTGGATTATCCGTAAAAGTATTTGCTTGTCTTTGGGTCCATTGAAGTCAAATCATCAAGATATAATTTGCATACTGATTTTAACTATGGGTGCTATGTATTGCCGTCTACGGATTAATTGCTGTCATTCTGCCCATTCCGATCAAGATGGTTACTTAATCCTTTCGATTTAACCGTGAATTAGATTCAATTTGACAGCGAATTCAGCGACTCGCTACACTTCATGACTGTTTCCGGGGTCACCTGGGGGGAGCTTTCTGCGCAGCATGGACGACCGTTGTGTAGATGCGGTGAGATATGGACCGATGTGTCGCCCTTGTTAGTTTGTAACAAGGAGTAACGGCATTGAAAAAAGTACCAGAAAGCTCGGCAAACGAGCCTGATAAATCCCAACAAAATGAACTCGATCGCAGAGAGGCGTTGGCCAGGTTAGGCCTGACGGGTCTCAGCCTTCTTGTCGCGCCATCACTCATGACGATCAGTGAAGGACATGCCGGTGGCCGCGGCCGCGGCGGCGGTGGCGGTGGCCGTGGTGGCGGTTCCGGCGGTGGCCGCGGAGGTCGTGGTTCCGGTGGCGGCCGTGGCGGTCGTGGTTCCGGTGGCGGCCGCGGGCGTGGTTCCGGCCGTGGCAAAGGCTCTGGCCGTGGTAAGGGTTCCGGCCGTGGTAAGGGTTCCGGCCGTGGCAAGGGTTCCGGCCGTGGCAAGGGTTCCGGCCGTGGCAAGGGTTCTGGTCGTGGCAAAGGCTCTGGCCGTGGCAAGGGTTCTGGTCGTGGCAAAGGCTCTGGCCGTGGCAAGGGTTCTGGCCGTGGCAAGGGTTCTGGTCGTGGCAAGGGTTCCGGCCGTGGCAAGGGTTCTGGCCGTGGCAAGGGTTCTGGTCGTGGCAAGGGTTC
This sequence comes from Anderseniella sp., assembly GCA_028289645.1. Lineage (GTDB taxonomy): Bacteria > Pseudomonadota > Alphaproteobacteria > Rhizobiales > Aestuariivirgaceae > Anderseniella. Next base: position 548,002 of record JANQOK010000008.1, on the reverse strand, counting down.
CGGCCGTGGCAAGGGTTCCGGCCGTGGCAAGGGCTCTGGCCGTGGTAAGGGCTCTGGCCGTGGCAAGGGTCGCGGTAGAGGCCGTGGCAAGGGCCGCGGCAAAGGTTATGGAAAAGGTCGCGGCAAGGGTCACGGCAAAGGCCGTGACGATGGAAGTGATGTTGGCGTATCCAGTGATGGTTGCGGCAACTGGGAGAGCTCACCAAGGCGCTGCCGTGACTGGACCGGGCAGAGATAGTGCCTCTGGCACACTTCCTGCTTGTTTCACACAATAACACTGCTGCCAGGGCTCCGGCTCTGGCAGTGGGCCATTTTCAGACCAGGAAACCGCATGCTGCAAGATGCTGAAAACATCCAGGCCGCTCAATCAGATGCCCGCCGGCTTAAAGTTGCCTGGAATGGTGAATGCTGGATCGTCGACATTGTCGACTGCGAGGAGTTGGTTGCTGGTCTGAAAAAAATCCTGCGTGGCTGGGACTTGGTTGAACTGGCCGTCTCCGACAGCATCCAGCCGGCGATGGTGATCACCAGAGAAGGCGACACTTATGACTGGATGCTTCCGTCCGGCAGATTGACCGCGAAAGACCTCTTTGGCCGTCCGGAAAGTACCGCATCTGCGCTCAGCGATGTTCATTATCTGCTTAACGGCTGGTTCGTTGACAGGTTTTCGGAATATTTTACCCTGCACTGCGCCGCCGTAAGGTTCGCGGATGGTGTCGTGCTGTTTCCCGGCGGACACAGAGCTGGCAAAAGTCTGCTGACAGCCGCTCTGGCTGCAGGTGGGCACATGGTGTTCGGTGACGATGTCGTGGCTATCGACCCGGCTGCGAACGAGGCATTGGCGCTCGGCATGTTGCCGCGTGTCAGACTGCCATTGCCGCCACAGGCAATGGGCAGGAAACTGCGTGAATTCCTGGACATCCATGCCACGCTGGCAGATGTTGAGCAGCAGTATCTGGATCTTGGCCCCGACCGGCTGGCCGACATTGGCGCGTCACTGCCGATCAGGGCGGTTGTGCAACTCAAGCGTTCGAACAAGTTGGGTCCCGCCAACCTGGCCGATGTCACTGGCGGTGCAGCCCTGCGCGCTCTGATAAGCCAGAACTACAGTACCGCCATGCCGGCAAGTGTGGTGTTTGATCATCTCCACAACATCGTATCGGCTGCATCCTGCCACACCATGTCGTACCACAGCATTGAGGATGCGGTTTCGGTGCTTGAAACCGCCTTTGCGCAAAATCCGGCCACTGAAATCGGAGCCGGCCAATGAGCAACTTGAAAGCCACCTACGGCCGCAATCCCGCGATATTGCATAAGGAAGTGGACGGCGAAATTTTCCTGATCGATGACATTCAGGGCAAAATCCACGCCCTCGATGCAATGGCAGGGGGCATCTGGCGTCTGCTCGAGCAGCCCACCACAGTGTACGAGATTGTTGCGACTTTCTCCGCTGCGTTTCCTGACCGGAAAACCAAAGACCTGCGCCGCCATATATCGCGGTTCCTGGATGACATGCAGCACAAAAACCTGGCGGTTTGCGTTACGACTCCGGAGCACTGAAGCCAAACTTTGCCAGCAGTCTGCCTTCCCCTTGCGGGCTGAACTTGACCACTCGCGATCCCTCCAAACGCGACGCCCAGCCCAGTTGGTAGAACCGATCGAGCAGGGCGGTACCCACTGAGCCTGCCAGATGCATGCGCCGCGAACTCCAGTCGAGGCAGGATTTGCACATCGGGCGTCTGTTTCTCGACAGGCCCGCCAGATCGATGCCGAATGCCTCCATAAACTCTTCCCCATCGCGGGTCAGGCGGACATCCTCGCCCTTTTCCGCCAGGTACCCCCGGCCAATCAGGCCGTCATAGACGGTCACGCCCAGATCGCCGGCAAGATGATTGTAGCAAACCCGCGCCTTGCGCAGGGCCTCGTCGCGCGGGCCGGTGCGGGTGCGTATCAGGCCACGCCCGGCAGCCAGCCCCATCATGGCTTCCAACACGCCACCGACATCATCGTCTGCCAGTGCGAAATAGCGGTGACGTCCCTGTTTGCGCTGCCGCAAAAGGTGCGCGTCTTGAAGTTTTTTCAGGTGTGAACTTGCGGTCTGCACCGTTACGCCCGCTTCAGACGCCAGTTCAGTTGCCGTCAACGCCTTGCCGCTCATCAGGGCGGTGAGCATGTTGGCCCGTGCCGGATCCCCGATCAGCGAACCCAGAAGCGCAATGTCAGGACCTTCTTTCATGGTTCGATCATAATCGAAGCATTCAGGTTAGGCAATGCGCCATTATTCGATGGTCACCTAAGAATGAAAGGCTCCAAAATGCTGACCTGCTTTATCCGCTATCACATCGACCCGACCAAAACAGACCAATTTGAGCAGTATGCCCGCAACTGGGGCGAGGCCATTCCACGCTGTGGCGCGGATCTGATTGGCTACTATGCACCGCATGAAGGCTCCAGTACGCTGGCTTACGGGGTCTATAACATCGACAGTCTTGCCGCTTATGAACAATACCGCCAGCGACTGGCCGCTGATCCTCTGGGCCGGGAGAATTACCGGTTCGCTCAACAGGAACAGTTTCTGCTGCGCGAAGACAGGACGTTCCTGAAGCTGGCATCGGCGCCGCATTTGGTCGCAAGGGCTGAGCAGTAGGCGCGAATAAGAAACAGGAAGGGGTTGGGTTTTGAACGCATCCGCCAAGCCGGTTCTGATTGTCGAACTCGCCTTGCTTGGGCTGCTGGCCTTGCTGTGGGGATCGTCCTACCTGTTCATAAAGGTGGCGGTTGCGGAAATCCCGCCGGTGACACTGATTGCAGTGCGAGTGACCATAGCCGCCGTGTTCCTGTTCGCTGTCCTGTCCTGGCGCAATGATCGCCTGCCTCGCGATGGCAGGACATGGCGCATGCTGCTGCTGCAATCGTTCTTCAACTCGACAGCCGCCTGGACGCTGCTCGCCTGGGGCCAGCAACATGTCGACAGCGGGCTGGCCAGCGTTCTGAATTCCACGTCGCCGATTTTCGTATTTCTGTTCACGGTTCTTGTCACCCGGCATGAGGCGACAAGTGCCTTGAAACTGTTCGGTGCCTGCCTCGGCCTGCTTGGTGTCACCATGATCGTTGGTGTCGATGCACTAGCCGGCCTCGGCCAGCAGGTCGCCGGGCAGCTGGCGGCTATCGCCGGGGCGATCCTCTATGCCTGTGCCGCGATCTACGGCAAAAGATTTGCGCACATCTCGGCAACGGCGACAGCAGCTGGCACCATGATCTGCGCATCGGCTGTGCTGGTGCCGGCCAGCCTAATTCTGGAGCAGCCGTGGTCCCTCGCGCCGTCCGCGAAGGCGATAGCTGCGGCGTCCATGCTGTCGGTGCTGTGCACTGCCTGTGCCTTGCTGATCTACTTCCGCCTGCTCAGGACGCTGGGTTCAATGGGCACCGCCAGCCAGGCCTATCTGAGGGCCGGTTTCGGCGTCGCGCTGGGCATCATATTCCTCGGCGAACAGATCACCCCGGTGATCGGTCTGGGCCTGGTCGCAGCCATCATCGGCGTCGCGGCGATCAACCTTCCGGAACGGCAGAGGCGGGTGCCAGGCAATTGAAACTACAGATTGTAATAATACGCAAACTGTCCGATAAAACGCATTGAAAACAATATATTGAGCTTCAGGACTGATTCAGTCCATCAAGCGCTGCGCTGCACTTTCAGCGCGCAAGTCACCCGCCCTCGCTGGAGGACGGGTGCAGTTCCTGCAACAGGTCAGGTGCCCATAGATTTCGACATCGGCAGTACGCGAATGCGGCGTCCGCCAGCCGCAGCGATGGCGTTGGCCACTGCCGGCCCAATTGATGGCACGCCCGGTTCGCCGACGCCCGTCGGCTTGTTGGTGGACGGCACGATGTGCACCTCCACATGCGGCATCGCGTCGATGCGCAGCGGGGTGTAGCTGTCGTAGTTGCCTTGTTCCACTTCGCCGTTCGCCAGCGTCAGTTCCTCGGCCAGAATAGAGCCGAGGCCAAAACCGGTGCCGCCTTCCATCTGCGCCTTGATCGTGTCCGGGTTGATGGCGGTGCCGCAGTCCACCGCGACCGTCACCTTGTGGACCACCGGTGTGCCGTTGTCCATGGAGACCTCGGCGATATGCGCCACCACCGAGCTGAAGCTCTCATGCACAGCCAGGCCGCGGAACCGGCCCTCAGGCGCCGGGGTCGACCAGCCCGCCTTGTCGGCTGCCAGCTTCAGAACCGCGGCATGGCGCGGGTGGTCCTTAAGCAGTTCCATCCGGTAGGCGTACGGGTCGGCGCCGATCTCGGCGATGACCTCATCCAGGAAGCTCTCCACCGCATAAGCCGTGTGGGTGGAACCAACCGCGCGCCACCACAATACCGGCACCTTCACGTCGGTCGTCGTCAGTCCGACATTGATGTTGGCAATGCCGTAGGGGATGTTGGACGCGCCTTCGACCGAGGTGCCGTCGACGCCGTTCTTGATCAAACCCTCAAACGGGGTGCCGCTGACAATGGATTGGCCGACAATATGATTGTGCCAGGCAACCAGCCTGTTGTCCTTGTCCAGGCCTGCCTTGAACGAATGCACATAGGCTGGCCGGTAGCGGCCGCCGCGCATATCGTCTTCGCGTGTCCACTGGACCTTGACCGGCGCCCTGTAATCGATGGCTTTGGCAACCGACACCGCTTCTGCAACCACATCACCGTCCGCAACCGCGCGCCGGCCGAAGCCGCCACCGGTTTTCATCACGTGCATGGTTACCTGTTCCGGTTTCACGCCGGCAATTTTTGCAGAGATGCCCTGGTACACATCCGGGATCTGGTGGCCGCCCCAGACTTCCAGGGTGCCATCGGCATTCCTACGGGCAACCGCATTGAGCGGCTCCATGGCGGCATGGGCCAGGTACGGAAACTCGTAGGTCGCCTCGATGACCTTCGCGGCCGAAGCCAGCGCGGCTTCCGTATCGCCTTCGGTGCGGGCCGTGGCCTGTTGCTTGTCACCGGCCCTGGCCTTGTAGTCGGCCATGATCTCGGCACTGCCGCGGGTTTCGGCATCAGCTTCGTCCCATTCGACCGTAAGTGCGTCGCGACCTTTTATTGCCGCCCACATGTGCTCACCGACGACGGCGACGCCGCGTGGGATTTCAACCACATCGGTGACACCGCGCACTTTCATTGCTTCGGCGGCATCAAAGGACTTCACCTTGGCGCCAAACTTTGGCGGATGCGCCACGACCGCCGTGAGCATACCGTCAAGTTTCACATCGATGGTGAAATCGTGGGTGCCGTTGGCCTTGGCAGCGCTGTCAAACCGGCGCAATTGTTCGTTGCCGATCTGCGTCCATTCGGCTGCGTCCTTGAGCTTCACATCTCCTGGCAAAGGCATGGCAGCAGCCTTTTCGGCCATGTCGCCGAAACTGGCAGAGTTGCCTGCGCCATCAGTCAGTTTGCCACCGGCAGCCGTGATCCCGGATGCATCCACGCCCCAGGTATCTGCGGCGGCTGCAACCAGCATTTCGCGAGCTGCGGCACCTGCCTGCCGGTAACGGTCAAACGAAGTCGCCATGGACGTGGAGCCGCCAGTGCCCTGCACCGCGCCACCCCACATGAAATTGCCGTAAAGCTTGGTGTTGCCGGCTGCGCCCTTGACGTCAATCTGGGACCAGTCGGCGCCCAGTTCTTCAACCACCAGCGTGGCCAGGCCGTGATAGGGACCCTGGCCCATGTCGAATTGCGACGACAGAATGGTGATGGAATTGTCGGGAGAGATATGAATGTAACCGGTCAGAGGATTGGCGGCTTCGGCGGCTTTGCCGGCTGCGGCACTGACTGGCGCTGCCCGCAATCCAACCATCAGTCCGCCTGCTACGGCAGATGCACCGAGCAGAAATCCGCGGCGGCTGGTTTCAATTTTTGAAGGGTTCAGTTCTGGAATGATCTTGTTCAACATGGACTCAGGCCTCCAGGCGCTTGGCGGCTTCGTGAATGCCGGCGCGAATGCGTTGATAGGTGGCACAGCGACACAAATTGCCCGACAGTGCATCATTGATATCTTCGTCCGTCGGTTTTGGAGTCTCGCTGAGCAGGGCGACTGCGGCCATCACCTGGCCGGACTGACAGTAGCCGCACTGCGGAACATCAAGGTCGGCCCATACTTTCTGCACGGTTTCAGCCACTTTGCCAGTTACACCTTCGATTGTGGTGATGGTTGTGCCTTCCGCATCGGACACCTGCAACTGGCAGGACCGGGTCGGTACGCCATCCACATGCACGGTGCATGCGCCACACTGGGCCAGGCCGCAGCCGAATTTGGTGCCGGTCAGGCCGGCGACGTCGCGGATGACCCACAGCAGTGGCATGTCCTCGTCGACGTCAAATGATTTCTGTTCGCCGTTTATATTGAGATTGAAAGCCACTTGAAGAACCTCTCTACTTTGCCCAGCACCTCGACTAAGAACGGGACCGGGGTATGGACGGATTAATGTTCAGACTTAAAAGTCTGTAATGACCACACCGTCGAAAAGTCTACTCAGTGCACTTCTTCGCACGGCTTGAAATCAACCGGCTGTGGTCAATGCTGACGGCTATAGTACCGGATACTTAGGCGCGAGCAGGGCCGTTCGCTTGCCGCATACTCCGGAAAACTTGCCTATTTCTCTGATCCGCCAGATTTTGGGGTGATTGGCTCAAGCCAAGCACATATATCTGGGCGATCAAAGGACCTGTCACATGGAACTAAAAGAAATTGCCGAAACCGTGGACCGCCACGCCCTGAAACACCCGCCGTCGGATGAAGCGATACCGCTGCCGGTGGATGGTCTGTCCGTTTTTCGCCAGTCGAGCCCGACCACATTCGAGGCCTTGCTGTACCGTCCGGTTGTTTGTCTGATCCTGCAGGGCAGCAAGGAAACGGTGATCGGCGACCGGAAGCTCAACTATGGAACAGGCGACTCGATCGTTGTCAGCCATGAAGTGCCGGTCGTCTCGCGTGTCATCGAGGCCAGTGCCGCAAAACCCTATCTGGCGGCGATCCTGGAGCTTGACCTCGGCATTATCCGCAGCCTTGACGATGAGATCGGAGCCGTTCCGCAGGAGCAATATGGCGCACTGTCACTGGACGTCAGCGCATCAGATGATGCGCTGATCGACGCGTTCGGCCGGTGTATCGCGCTGGCCGACAAGCCATTGGAAGCCAGGGCGCTGGCGCCATTGATCATCAGGGAAATCCACTTCCGCCTGCTGATGGCACCGCATGGCGCCATGCTGCGCAGGCTGCGCTGGCGCGACAGTCACGCCAGCCGGGTTCAGACAGCTGTTGCCCACATCCGCCAGAACTACAAGTCCGTACTGGCAGTCGCAGATCTGGCCAGACTGGCCGGGATGAGCACGTCGACGTTTCATGAGCATTTCAAGTCCGTGACCACCACGACGCCGCTGCAGTATCAGAAACATCTTCGTCTGATGGAGGCCAAGCGCCTGTTGTCAGAGGGAAATCATGCCGTGTCGGCGGTGGCATATGAAGTCGGATACGAGAGCTTGAACCAGTTCAGCCGCGAGTATGCCCGCAAGTTCGGCGCCTCGCCGCGAAAGGACATGAGCAACCTGTCTGTTTCCGGCTAGGTCCGGATTGTTTGCCCATGACCCGTTTTGAACTAACTTCGTACAAGGGCTGATGGCAGAAGACACAGCAAGTGAGACAGCAGACAGGTACCGGCGGCTCTACCGGGCCGAGGCACGCGGTCTGCGCCTGGCCATCGGATGCCGTACCCTGGCTGTTCTTGCCTGCGCCGTCTGGTTTCTGCTGTCATACCAATCCGTCGGACAGGTTCCGCGCGGGTGGGGCGTTTTTGGCCTGTCCCTGTTTGTCGTCATCGGCGCTGGCTATTACCCGCTGATCGGGTCGCGATGGGACCGGCCGTGGGTCAAATACATAATCTACACCTTGGACGTGTTGCTGTTGTGTGCATTGTTCGTGGTGATCCCGATCAGTCCGGTCGCCGAAGTGCCGCAGATCATCGCGTTTCGAGCCTATGGCATTTACTACCTGCTGCCTTTTCTGGGGCTGGCATGCCTGTCCATGTCGTGGGGACTGGTTGCCTGGACTGGCGCTGTAATTGCAGCCGGCTGGTGGGCTGCGTTCTGGCATGTGACATCCGGCATGGAGCGGACATTGAGCTGGGGAGATATGCCTCCAGGTCCCACGGCCAGTGACTATGAGCGGATTTTCCTGTCTCCCGATTTCATCAGCGTTGGCGGCAGGGTGGAGGAAACCGGTTTCGTGCTGATCACCGCCCTGGTGTTGTCACTGGCGGTGTATCGGGTCAGGCAGGTTTTCTTCGCCCAGGTGCAGGCCGAGGACGCCCGCGAAAAAGTATCGCGAACGCTCGGCCAGTATGTGCCGAAAACCATCGCCAATCGGCTGCTTGATGCCGAAGATGCCTTGGAGCCACAGGTCCGGCTCGGCTCTGTCCTGATTGTGGACATTGAACAGTTTTCAGATTTCGCCGCTGGCCGCGAACCGCGCCAGGTGATCACAACGCTGAATGAGTTCCTGGCCGCGTGCGCCGACGAGGTCAGCAAATGCGATGGCGTGGTGGTGAGCTATCTCGGCGATGGCCTGCTGGCCACCTTCAACACGCCCATTGAAGTTGCCAACCCGGCACAGAGCGCGGTCACTGCTGCCCATGCATTGATCGCGATGTCGGAAGCCAGGCAGTTTTCCGGTACACAGTTCCGCTTGCGCGCCGGTGTCGCGACCGGTGAAATCGCTGCGGGTATCGTGGGATCCTCCAGCAGGCAGGCCTTCACTGTGTACGGCGAAACCGTGAACCGGGCGGCCAGACTGGAACAGCTGAACAAGCAGACAGGCTCGAGAATATTGATGGACAGGGCAACCAGGGATCATCTTGAGAACGCCGACAAGGCACGGCCTGCCGGCGAACATCGCGTGCAGGGATCGGCCGAGCCAGTGGCGGTTTGGGCAGCGGGATCGTAATCCGCAGATGAATGGAAGTTGCGCAAAAATATTCAATCAAAATAATGTTTTAAGGTTTTGCCCTGACTCACTTCATCAACCATTCCGACGTGATAGGGCTGCTTCGGATGGTTGCGCCGCGGGGCTGTGTGAAGGCAACCCCGCCGGCTTGGGCTTAGCTGTCTATTCGACCTTGCCGGGCAGGCTGAGGTCGCCTGAGGCAATGTCAAAAACGTCCGCCACGCAAAGCAGTGGGGCATGGACACTGGCATTCACTTTCAATGCCGAGGTGACGCCATCGTAGGAGGCGCCTGCGATTGCGTCGGCATCTGCGAAAGACACATTGATCTTCACTTCTGGCCCGTCGAACAGAGGCGTGAATGCTGGGCTGTCAATGAAGATCGGCAGGCCCGGCCAGGTTGCCGGCATAGCAGGCGTTTCACCTTCCGGAATGTCGCGTACGCCGAGCGCACCTTCGCCACACTGCTTAGTCGGCGTCAGCACGACCCAGTGGCTGTGCCATTTGCCTCCGTCATTGGCCGGGTCGCCGTCACCGTTTTCGTCATAAAGCGGCGTGTCGTCGAAATCCGGGTGGCTGGTTGCGGCGAGCGCCAGGATGCCGGTGTTGCCTTCAAACCCGACCGTGGCAGGGTCCAGCGAAGTCGGCCAGACGTAGGACAGCACCGGTGCGCCACCAAGTTGACCCGCCGGTTCCGGCTTCACTGAACCGGCCTTGCCGTTAGTGGTCATGTGGAATGTAACCGTGCGGCCCTTGCGGTGCACGTGGGCGGCCAGGATGTCGAAGGCGGCCGTTTTCGAATTGTCCGCCTTTGAAAGCACTGCTCCTTTCTGGTGGACGGCATGGCCAGCATCGGCGTGGGCAACAGCCGCAGCGGCGGTGAGGGCGAGGGCGGTCAAGGCTATCAATCTCATTTTTCAATCTCCTGATCATGTTGAGGACATGTCGCATACTAATAATAGCGACTCCTAATCATTGCAATAATTATTTTGAGTCGCTATTATATTGCCATGACAGATGACAACCAGACCCGCATTCGCGACCTGATAGATCGCATTGCCCGGCTCAGTGCTGCTGATGAGTGGGGCGATGACATCAACCCGACCCAGTGGGTTGCCTTGTCCTATCTTGCCAGGGCCAACCGATTTTCCCGGGCGCCGTCGCAGGTTGCCGAATTCATGGCGGCCACCCGGGGTACGGTTTCCCAGACCCTGAGGGCACTGTCCCGCAAGGGCTTGATTTCGGAAATTCGCTCGCAGGCCGATAAACGTTGGATTTCCTATTCGATCACGGAGGAGGGTTTAGCTGTCCTGAACAGGAGGACCGTAATCGACGAAGCCTCGGCAAATCTTGATGGCACAACGGCACGTCACCTGGCGGACGGGCTGGAGACGCTTGTCCGCCAAGCGCTTGCCAACCGAGGCCAACGCGCCTTCGGCATCTGCGTGTCGTGCCGTCACCACAAGAAGCGAGGCACCGGCGGCTATTGCATGCTCCTGCAGGAGGAACTCTCGCAAGCCGACAGCGCGAAGATTTGCCATGAACACGAGGCGGCCGCCTAGATGTCCGCTGCGTCAGAACCGACCGGGAAAATTCTGTCCCTGTTTACCGGCAAGGCCGAACGCCTGTGGCCGGACCGACCGGCATCAGCCATCGGCAAGCAATTGGCCATAGGGCCCCTGAGTTTGGGCGAACTTGGCTTTGCAGGTGACCAGCAGGCAGATCTGAAAGTGCATGGCGGGCCTGAAAAGGCCGTTCATCATTATGCATCGGAACACATGGAATTCTGGCGCCGCACCTTTCCAGATCATACCGGCCGGTTCGCTGCAGGCGGTTTCGGCGAGAATGTATCCACCGTCGGGCTGGACGAAGACAATCTGTGTCTGGGTGATGTCCTGAGCCTGGGAACCGCCCGGGTGCAGGTGTGCCAGGGACGCCAGCCGTGCTGGAAACTGAACCTGCATACCGGCGTTGCGGAGATGGCGGCGAAGTTTCAGAAAACCGGCCGCACAGGTTGGTATTACCGGGTATTGGAGAGCGGCGTCGTTGCGGCCGGTGATAACATGTCTCTCCTCGAACGCAGCCTGCCGCAATGGCCGTTGAGACGGCTCATCAAGGCCCGCTTCGATCCAGGCCTGGATGTTGGCGAGGCGCTGGAGTTGTCGCAGCTGGCAGTTCTTTCCACCAATTGGAGGCAGGCTTTTGCCAGAAAGAGTCACTCCGGCTATGTTGAAAACACCAACGCAAGATTGTTGGGGACCTGATCGGCAACAGTCTAGGGTTTCGGGTAAAACACAACAGAAACAATGAGTTGACAGTCCGATCTGACTCGTTTCGTCAATTCGTGACCAACTGTTTGTGGGCCCGCAAGCGGCGAACTAGCGTTCCCCGTTCATGACTGCCGGGCCGCGACCCTTGCCAGCGCATTGCGGGCAATCAGGATATGAAAGGGCAGGATTGTCATCAGATAAAGCCTGCCGCCGATATTGTGCGGATGCACCCATGTCGCCAGAAACACCTGGCCGTCCCGGGATATGACGGACACCCGAAAATCCAGGTGCTTGTCGTTGAAACCGGCAATCAGTTCGCGGGAGGTTTCAATCTCCACCGGAAATATTCCAACCTTGTCCGATGCCGCCGGGCCGTCATTGGAAAGTCCGAATGGCGTTGTCAGTATTCTGCGCACATGCAGAAGCAATTGCGCCCATCCGGGGAAGTCGGTGATCACCTCGGCAGCCCGTCGCGGAGGCAGGTCCGAAGCCACGCGATAGCAATCCAAAAAGTCGCGCGAGGCGAACCGTTGATGAAGCAGGCTGTCTGCCGGAAGTTCTGTTGCTGTCACCTCAGCCGTCTGCATTGTCGACCAACTCCAAGTCGTCGGTGGTTCATTTCCAATGATAGGCCTTGCGGTATTTGTTTGCATCAGTTGCTGCTGTGTCAAAGCAACTCAGGCGATAATGCTCAGCCAGTCGAACGCCCGCCTGAGTGTTGTCATCCACGGCTCAGATCAGGATCGAGCAACTCGCTGATCATGCGGTCGCCATAGCCGTCGGACGCAGCGCTGGAGAAGACACCGAGCAGTGCTGCCAGCAGATCGGATTCGCAGGCATTCTGCTGCGCCAGCTCGCTGAAATACGACAGGTCCTTGACGCAGTTGTCGACGGAAAATTTGTATCCCTTGAAATCTCCGGCAATCGCGCCACCGACAATACGATCAAGCCCGACCGACTTGCCGGAGCCGTGTTGGGCCAGTTCATACAGCTTCCGCCAGTCGACCCCCAGCGCTCTTGCTTTGCGGAAGGTTTCTATGACCAGCGCGGCCGTGCCGAGAGCGAGAAAATTGCTGACCAGCTTGGCGCGCGCTCCGGCTCCGGCTGGACCGAACTGCTCTATCTGCCTGCAGAAGCACGACAGCACGTCACGCGCATCTTGCGGCAGGTCTGTATCACAGCCGACGATGGCCCCCAGCACACCCTCGCGTGCCTGTTGCGCCCCGCCTGTGACAGGTGCTTCCACATAGGTGACGCCGAGTTCGGCCAGGGCGGAACTGAAAGCCTCAGGCCCGCCGGATGTATTCGTGGTGATGTCGACGACCAGCATGCCGGACCGGAGCGCCGGCTTGAGTTCGTCAATGACCCGTTGCGCAGCCGGAGTGCCGGTGACGCACAGCACGACAACATCAACCTGCGCAGCCATTGCAGCAGGCGAGGGGGCCTCCAGTGCGCCCCTGGAGACGAGGTCTTCGATCGGCTCGCGATTGCGATGGGCCACCACATGAAGTTCATGTCCTGCAGCCAGCAGGTTTACCGCCATGCCGTGTCCCATGAGGCCGGCACCGATCAGGCCAATTTTCATCTTCATCTCCTTAAACTCCGTGTGACGCGGCCGTTCATAAAAAAGGCAGGGTCACGGTGAACTCCAGCCTGTCAGCCGGCTTGCTCAGGGGGGCGGCCTCCGAGCAGTTTGGTCACTGCTGATGCGGCTCTTCGGACCTTCGGGCCCAGTTCGCTGATCACATCGTCTGGCAACCGTGCAGCCGGGCCGGAGATGGAAATGCCGGCAACGGCTTCGCCGTGAAAGTTGTGGATCGGAGCAGCAATGCACCGCATGCCGTAGTGGCGCTCCTCATCATCGTGCGACCAGCCGCGCCGGCGTGTGGCTTCGAGGTCAGCAAACAGGTCGTCAGGTGAAGTGAGGGTCTTGGAGGTAAATTCCTCAAGGCCCTTCTTCCGCAAAATTTGCTCAACCTTGTCTTGCGGCATTTCGGCAAGCAGTGCCTTGCCGATCCCTGAACAATGCATCGGGCCGCGGGTTCCGACACTGAAGAATGCCCGGATCGGGTTCGGCGTCTCGACCTGGCTGATAAATACAACGTCCCCCTCATCGCCAATGCCCAGATTGGCCGTCTCGCCGGTCTCTTCCATCAGTTGGCGCATGACGTCGCGCCCGGCTTCCACCAGGCTGGTGCGCTGGACAAATGAACTGCCGGTCCGGAACGCCTCTATGCCGATCATCCATTCCTGGGTGGTTTCGTCAAAGTCGACAAACCCTCGCTTTTGCAGGGTCACCAGCAGTCGATGCGCGGTTGATGCTGGCATGCCGACGCGCAGTGCCAGTTCGGTGAGCGTGGTCCTGCTTTCCTTCGCCACGATCACAAGCAGTTGCAAGCCCCGGTCAAGTGCCTGGACGGTCGCAGTGTTGGTGTCCGGTGACAGCGAGCGCGGTCGGCCGCGTGTCCGGGTGGTTGGTTCAGCCATATGCCGTCTCCTTGCTCAAACGTAGCGGACAATTTCAAGTTACACGGTTGAAAAAAATTTTCAAACAAATCTGATAAATTGAACATGAAAAAATAAATATCTATAAAATTCAATATATTAAATATTTTTTATTTAAAATGGAATATTTTTCCAGAAAAATTGTAATTATGCTGAGTATGTGTATGCTGAGCGCAACGAACATTAGTTGGAGGAAGCGACATGACAGGCCAGAATCCCGTTTTCATACCCGGCCCGACCAACATTCCGGATCGTTTGCGCTATGCCATGAGTATCCAGTCGATGGACCATCGCGCGCCTGACTTCGTTGAACTGCTCGCGCCTGTTCTTGAAGACGTGAAGAAGGTCTTCAAGACTGAGACCGGCCAGGTGATCTCGTTTCCCGGCAGCGGTACTGGCGGCTGGGAGGCCGCGATAACCAATACGCTGTCTCCCGGAGACAAGGTGCTGGTTGCCCGTTTCGGCATGTTTTCCCATCGCTGGATAGATTTGTGCCAGCGCCACAATCTCGATGTTGAGGTGATCGAGTGCGAGTGGGGCACTGGAGCGCCCGCCGACATTTACGGTGAGCGCCTGGCTGCCGACAAAAATCATCAGATCAAGGCTGTTCTCGTCACTCATAATGAAACTGCCACCGGGGTTCGCAGCGACATCGCTGCCGTCCGCAAGGCGATGGACGAGGCCGGGCATCCGGCGCTGCTGTATGTGGACTGCGTCAGTTCGCTGGCATCCATGGATTTCCGAATGGACGAGTGGGGTGTTGACCTGGCCGTGTCAGGCTCCCAGAAAGGCTTCATGCTGGCAACCGGCATGGCTATTATCGGGGTCAGCCAGAAAGCGCTGGCCGCCTGCGAAACGGCCACATGCCCACGCTGCTATTTCGACTTTCGCGACATGGCCGGCGCCAATGCCAAGGGCGGATATCCCTACACACCGCCGCTGCAGATCATGTACGGGCTTCGCGAGAGCCTGAACATGCTGTTCGAGGAAGGCCTGGACAATGTGTTCGCCCGCCATTACCGGATCGCCGAGGGCGTCCGCGAAGCGGTCAGGGCGTGGGACATGCGCCTGTGCGCAAAAAGCCCCGAGCTTTATTCGGACACGGTCAGCGCGGTCTATGTGCCCGACGGTTTTGACAGCAATGTGCTCACCGACCATGCTTTTGATGTCTACGGTGTCTCGTTCGGTATCGGACTTGGCGAAATGGCCCACAAGGCGTTTCGCATCGGTCACCTTGGCTCGATGACGGATGTCATGGCATTGTCGGGCATCGCGGCCATCGAGATGGCAATGAAAGACCTGGATTACCCGATTGAGCCCGGTGCCGGTGTGTCGGCCGCCCAGAACTATTACCGCGCAACCGCCCACCGCCCTCAGCTGCAAGCTGCGTGAGGAAACCATGAACGACATGTCTGGCCTGCATATTCCGACCTATGACGACGTTATTGCTGCTCACGCGCGCATTGAACCTCACATCCACAGGACCCCGGTTCTGACCTCGAACTATTTCAACGAGCTGACCGGTGCACAATTGTTCTTCAAGTGTGAGAATTTCCAGAAAGCGGGCGCGTTCAAGGTGCGCGGTGCCTCCAATGCGGTCTTCGGCCTGGATGACGAGACAGCCGCCAAAGGGGTCGCGACCCATTCATCCGGCAATCACGCTCTGTCGCTCAGTTACGCTGCCGGACGGCGCGGAATTCCGGTCACCGTGGTGATGCCGAGGACGGCGCCCGAAGCCAAGAAGGCCGCCGTGCGCGGTTATGGCGGCACCGTGGTTGAATGCGAGCCCAGCACGACCTCGCGCGAGACTGTTTTTGCCGAAGTCGTGGCGGAGTCGGGCGCAGAGTTTGTCCACCCCTACAATGACCCCCGGGTCATTGCCGGGCAGGGCACCTGTTCAAAGGAACTGGTCGAGGACATTGCAGATCTTGATGCAGTCGTCGCGCCTATCGGCGGCGGCGGCATGATTTCCGGCTCGTGCCTGACGCTGTCGAACATCTCGCCGGACACCAGGGTCTATGCAGCCGAACCGCTCAACGCAGATGATGCCTGCCGGTCTTTCAAGGCCGGCCACATCATCGCCGACGATGCGCCGCAAACCGTCGCCGACGGCCTCAAGGTGCCGTTGAAGGAGCTCACCTGGCACTTCGTGTCAAATCATGTCGAGGACATTCTCCTGGCCACGGAACAGGAGATTATCGATGCCATGTACCTGACCTGGCAGCGCATGAAAATAGTCATCGAACCATCGTGCGCCGTGCCGCTGGCGGTGATTTTGAAAAACCGTGCCGTGTTTGAAGGCAAGCGTATCGGCGTCATCATTACTGGCGGCAATGTCGATCTAAACAAACTGCCCTGGCTGCAAAGTCAGAGCTGAACCGCCAACTCGTCAAAGGGAGAAGAGTTATGAACGTGATGAAGAAAGTTGATGGACTTGAAGTCGGTTATAACGTGCCCGCCGCCATCGGCATGGACGAAGCCGACATTCAGACACCATGCCTAGTGCTCGACCTGGATGCGCTGGAGCGCAACATCGTCAAGATGGGCGATATCGCCAAGCAGATGGGTGTGCGCCACCGGGTGCACGGCAAGATGCACAAATCCGTGGACGTGGCACTGCTGCAGGAAAGGCTCGGCGGCAGCTGTGGCGTGTGCTGCCAGAAGGTCAGCGAGGCGGAGAGCTTTGCCCGCGGTGGCATCATGGATGTGCTGGTCTCAAACCAGGTCCGCGACCCGGCCAAGATCGACAGGCTGGCCCGGATTCCGCAACTTGGCGCCCGCACTATCTGCTGTGTCGATGACATCGACAATGTGGCCGATCTGTCTGCGGCGGCAGTCAAGCACGGAACTGAAATCGAATGCCTGGTCGAGATCGATTGCGGGGCAGGGCGTTGCGGTGTCACAACCACGCCGGAAGTTGTTGCGATCGCCAAGGCGATCGATGCCGCCGACGGGTTGAAGTTCACCGGCATCCAGGCCTACCAGGGTGCGATGCAGCATCTGGACGACTACAATGATAGAAAGGCCAAGATCGATATTGCCGTTGCCATGGTCAAGGACGCCGTCAACGGGCTTAAGGCGGAAGGCCTGGACTGCGACATTGTCGGCGGCGGCGGCACGGGTTCGTACTATTTCGAAGGAAATTCAGGTGTTTACAATGAGCTCCAGTGCGGCTCCTATGCCTTCATGGACGCAGACTACGGCCGCATCCTCGACAAGGACGGCAATCGTATCGATGAAGGCGAATGGGAAAATGCGCTGTTCATCCTGACTTCCGTCATGAGCCACGCCAAGGCCGACAAGGCGATCTGCGACGCAGGCCTGAAGGCCCAGTCGGTTGACAGCGGCCTGCCGGTGGTGTTCGGACGCAGCGATGTGGAATATGTCAAATGCTCTGACGAGCATGGCGTCATCGCCGATCCGGACGGCAGGCTGAAGGTCAACGACAAGCTCAAGCTGGTGCCCGGACACTGCGACCCGACCTGCAATGTACACGACTGGTATGTGGGCGTGCGTGGCGGCAAGGTTGAAACGGTCTGGCCGGTCACCGCCCGCGGCCTGGCCTACTGAGGAACCCATCAATGCTCATTGTTTCCGAAGAGGCCTGCCAGGCCGTTGTCGGCCGCAGCGACGCCTTTCAAGCGGTCGAAAACGTGTTTGCCGCCATGGCCAGCGGCGATGCCTACAATTTCCCGGTCATCCGGGAAGCTATCGGTCATGCCGATGCCCTGTACGGCTTCAAGTCGGGCTTTGACCGGGCCGGTCTGGTGCTGGGCCTCAAGTCCGGCGGGTACTGGCCCGGCAACATGGACAAGGGGCTGACCAACCATCAGTCGACCGTGTTTCTGTTCGACCCGGACACCGGCCAGCTGCATGCGCTGGTTGGTGGCAACTACCTGACCGCGGTCCGCACCGCGGCTGCCAGTTCGGTATCGATCGCGCATCTGGCCCGCAAGGACGCCAAGGTGCTCGGCATGATCGGTGCCGGCCATCAGGCAGGCTTCCAGCTCAGGGCGGCGGCTGAACAGCGCGACTTTGAGAGGGTCGTGGCGTGGAACTATCATGCCGACATGCTGCCCGGCCTCGCTGCGGTGGCGGACGACATAGGCCTGCCGTTCGAGGCGGTGGAGCGCGAGCAACTGGGCGCCGAAGCCGACGTGATCATCTCGATCACCTCGGCCCATGATTCGCTGATGATGAAAGACTGGGTGAAGCCGGGCACGCACCTGGCCTGCATGGGCACCGACACCAAGGGCAAGCAGGAAATGGATCCTGCCCTGGTTGCGGCAGCGACCGTGTTCACCGATGAAATTGCCCAGTCAACAACGATTGGCGAAGCACAGCACGCGGTCTCGAAGAATCTAATCGGCGCGGGTGACATTACACCCATTGGCAACGTCATAAACGGCAGCCATCCCGGCCGGTCTTCCGATGCGGAGATCACCTTGTTTGACGGCACCGGTGTCGGGCTCCAGGATCTTGCCGTGGCCTCGGTTGCTGCCAGGCTGGCAGACGAGGGCGGCAAGGCGCAGCAGATCCAGCTTTGACGGACGACAAACAATGAACATCGTGATTATCGGGTTTGGCGCCATTGCCTGCTATGTGGTGGCCGAACTGTCGCAAGACGCCGACGTGGTTGTGAGCGCGGTGTTGTGCCGTGAAGGCCGCGAAGATGCGGCAGTCAAGGCGCTCGGGTCCGCCGTGAAACCGATCACCTCGGTGGCCGATATTCCCGGCGACACCGACGTGGTGATTGAGTGCGCCGGGCACGCCGCGCTGGCGCAACACGGGGCGGCGGTGCTGCAGCGCGGAATTGACCTGATTTGCACATCGAACGGTGCCCTGGCGCAGCCGGAACTGGCGGACAACCTGGCAAACGCAGCCCAATCAGGGGGATCGAGCCTGCAACTGATCTCCGGCGCCATTGGCGCCATTGATGCCATAGCCGCGGCAAATGTCGGCGATATTGAGCGGATCGTGTATCGCGGCCGAAAACCGCCACAGGGCTGGAAAGGGTCGCCGGCCGAGGACGTGGTTGATCTGGACGGGCTCACAGAACCGGCGTGCCATTTCTCCGGCTCGGCCCGCGAGGCCGCCTTGCGTTATCCCAAAAATGCCAATGTGGCGGCAACAGTGGCTCTTGCGGGGCCGGGCCTGGATGCCACGCAGGTCGAGCTCGTGGCTGATCCTGCCATCACGGAGAACATTCACGAGATCGAAGTTGAAGGCGCGTTTGGACGGCTACAGTTCAGAATTGACGGCAAACCGTTGCCGGGAAATCCGAAATCGTCTGCACTCACCGCCATGAGTGTCGTGGCCGCCGTGCGCAACCGGATGGCGCGAATCAAGATGTAGCGGGCCATCCAGGGCCGGTCAGTCAACCTTGCCGCTGTTGCCGGCGATCTCTTCCAGTATCCGCAGTGCATCCTGTTCGCGGCCGTCAGGAACAAACAGGTGATCATGGAAAAAGCCGGATACCGGGTCCACCCCCATCTCGTGGCGGGCAAGCTCGGTGGCGATGCGCGCGATGAAGCCGACGGCTTCCAGTGATGAATGTACGTTCAGGGTAATCATCCTGCACGGGAACTCGTAGGCCAGGCCAAATGCTTCGGCTTCCGCTTTGAGGACGATAAGCGTCGTGCCTTCGGCCTCCCGGAACACCATGCGGGCGGTTAAGCTTTCCGGCACCGAATTGTCCGGCAGCGTTACGAACACGTAAATACCGTCGACAAGCTGCGCCGACAGTGTCGTTAGGAGTTTGTTCAGACTGATCTCACCGCTCATGGCTGTTTTTCCTGGTTGCAACAAGGCCGGGCAGGCCGGTTATTCCTTCATACAGATGGTCTATGAACTTCTTCAACCTGATTGGCTGATGTCGGCCCGGCAGATAGGCAATGTTGATCGTCAGGGTTGGAGCGCGCCAGGCAGGCAGCAGGTCTACCAGCCTGCCTTCCTTCAGATCATTTTCCACGAACCACAGTGGCAGTACAGCTGCGCCCGCGCCCGTTAGCGCCGCGCGATGGAGCGCGAAGATGTTGTTGGTTGCAACCGCGATATCCGGTCCGATGGTCTGCGATCCTTTGGCTTTCGACCTGAGTGTGATCCTGGCGCCCTCAAATGGATCAAGCGCGGCGAACGGCAACTGTTCGACATCAGATGGCGTCCTGACAACGCGCTGGCTGGCAAGCGGCTCCGCAGCGACAATCAATCGTTCAACTGCTGCCAGTGGCCGCACGATCAGGTTTTCATCGGGCACAACACCCACCTTGATCCAGCAATCGCACCCGGCCTCGGCAAAGCGGATCGGCTCGTCATCCAGTTGCCAGTCTATTGAAACCTGCGGGTGGTTGCTTTGGAACTGCAGCATCAGGTCCGCCAGGTGCAATTGTCCCAGCGCAACCGGGGCCACAATCTTCAATCGCCCCTTGATTTCGGTCTGCCCCTGTCCATGACGCTCTGTCAGGGCGTTCCAGCTATCGATGAGTTGCCGTGCATCGTGCATCAGGTCCTGGCCTGCTGGTGTCAGGGACAGCTCATGAGTCGTGCGCCGGGCCAGTTGGGCGCCGAAACGGTGTTCCAGCTCGGCCAGCTGCCGGCTCACGGAGGGTTGTGACAGATCCAGATCGCGGGCGGCCGCACTGATCGAACCGCGCTCAGCGATACGGACGAATGTTTCCAGCAGGCCTATTCGGTCAAGTGTTCTAGTCATGCATATTACAAATAACTGATACTCCTGTCACTCGTCTACAGGATTACACCTCAGCCTGTCATCTTGCCTTCATCAAAACGTCAATCAGCGAACGAGAGGATCCAAGATGACCGACACATACAAGACATTTCGCATCGGAGGAGATCTGGAAGTGAACCGGCTCGGCTACGGCGCTATGCGCCTCACCGGTCAACCAAACAATTTCGGCCCCTATGCCGACTGGGACGGCGGGATCGACTTGTTGCGCCGCGCCGCAGCACTGGGGGTCAATTTCTTCGACAGTGCCTGGTCCTATGGCCCTGAAACCGCAGACCGGATTGTCGGTGAAGCCCTTACCGGGCAGCCTGTCGTGATTGCCACCAAGGGTGGTGTGGACAAGCCTGCGCCTGACAGGATCGTCGTCGACGGTTCACGTGATGCGCTGAACCGCCAGATCGACAAGGCACTAGTCAATTTGCGTCGCGACCGGATTGATCTGTTCCAACTCCACCGTGTCGATCCGAACACGCCAATAGAAACCTCCGTGGAGGCACTGGCAGAGGCGCAGGCAGACGGTCGTATCCGTCACATCGGACTGTCGAATGTCACCCGCGACGACCTGGATCGCGCACTGAGTGTGGCGCCGATCGCTAGCGTGCAAAACCGGCTCAACATGTCCGAGGCCGACGACTCCGGCCTCGTCGACTATGCCGCCAGCAAAGACATTGCCTTCATTCCATACGGGCCGCTCGGCGCCCGCCCCATGCAGCGCGGCGCAAAGCTTGACCCGCGCCAGGCGCTGGCCTGGCTGCTGAAGCGCGCGCCCAACATCATCGTCATTCCCGGAACCACCTCAACTGCTCACCTGGAACAGAACTGGTCGGCCTGGGACCTGGTCTGAAACCCCAACCAACATCCGCAAACACAAAGGAGACCTCCCATGAACCGCCGCCAGATACTGTCGACCATCCCTGCTGCTGTTGCGGTTGCCGGTGCAACTGCATCATCGCTGCACGCGCAGCAGCAATCCGCAAACGCACTCGGCCTGAGCCGCTTCGACCATATGTCGGTCAATGTCGCCAACTTTGACAAGTCCGTCGAGTGGTACCGCGACAAGCTCGGGATGGAGGTTGAAGTGTCGTGGAAAGTATCCGCGCTTAACGGCAAACAGCTTGCCTATCTGACGCTGAACGGCACCCGTGTTCTTGAGATTGTGGCAGCAGATCCGAATGGCACCGGATTGCGCCGTGCTGATACCTTTGGGCAGCACTTTGGCCGTACCGGTTACGGGCACTTGTGCTTCGCCACCGGCAACGTTGATGAAACTATGGCAGCGCTTGCGGCACGGGGCGTGACGGCCTTCGTCGAAGCCGAGACCTATCCGCTTGACGGCACCGAGTACGTACGCCGGGTGGCGTTTATCTACGACCCTGAAGGCAATGTTATTGAATTCGGTGAACCGCTGAAGCAGGCGTCATGAACAACTCGGCCGCAAACACCTCAGTTCAGGAAACTTCGGAACTCTGCCGTCCAGATCTTACCAGCATCGGTATGAGGCTTATGATCAGCAGGGCGGCGGCCAGGACCAGAGGATAGGAGAAGCTGCCGAGTGATTCAAATGCGCTGCCGGCAACAAAGGGGCCGGCGATCTGTCCGGTTGCAAAGGCAAACGTCATGGCCGCGACATGGCGTTGGGCGTCTTCAGGCCCGGCAATGCGATGCGCCTCCTTCATACCGACCATTGTAATGACCATGAAGGTGCCGCCGACACACAGTGCGGCAATGATGATTGCAATGATCGACTGCGCGACAAGCGGAGCCAGCAGGCCGGCTGCCATCACGGTCTGGCTGACCAGCCAGATCCGCCGGTTGGAATAACGGCTCTGAAGCCGGCCGACCAGGATTGTGGAGATCGCCGCGGCCGCGCCGAACACCGGCCAGCCAAGCCCGAACATCAGCGGTGACGGCAATATCTCCCTCGCCATCACCGGCAGGTATGTGGCCGGCACGATGTACCCGAACCCCATCGCTGCATAAGGCAGGATGATTGCCCAGGAAAGCGGGGTGCGCCGGTTTCCCTCGTTCCCGGCGGTGCCGGCCGAAGGTTCGACGAAATCTGTCTGTTCCACCAACAGGTACAGCATTCCAGCCAGGGCCAGGCCACCGAAACACAGCCACATCGTGTGGCTGGTTACTGCCATCAGCATCATTGCCAGCGCGCCGGCGCCAACAAGCATTATGCCGGCCCCGACGCCTGCGAACACCCAGCCGTGCAGGTTGCTGTTCGCCGGGTCTGACAGGTTCTTGATGTGCACGGTGCTGACGATCACCAGGACAAGGGCGCTGCAGAAACCTGCCAGCCAGCGAGACACAAACCACACCGTGTGGTTGTCGGTCATTCCCATGGCGACGGTCGAGACCGCAATCACGCCCAGCGCCCCGATCAGCATCACCCGAGGCGTCGTGACGGCATAGGCAGCCGCAAAGGCGCCCATGGCGTAGCCAATGAAGTGAATCGACGCGATGGCGCCGGCAGCGCTCATGTCCAGCAGGTTGTCTTCCAGCATCACCGGAAGAACCGGGGTGTAGGCAAACCGGCCGATCCCCATGGCGAGGATAAGGCAGAGCGAGCCGGTAAATGCAATCAGCACTGGCGATGGTTTGGTCATCATCCAGTCATTCTAAGGTTTTTGTGTTATCAGAAAAAATGAATTATACAGAACATTTGGTTTTGAAAATGAGAACAAAATGAAACTGGATATTATATCGCTGGAAGTGTTCCAGGCTGTTGTTCGCCACGGTGGTGTCTCGAAAGCCGCAGCACAACTCAACCGTGTGCAGTCCAGTGTTAGCATGCGCATCCGGCAAATGGAGGAACAACTGGGCGAACCCTTGTTCCTGCGCGACAACAAGCGCATGACACTGACCGATGCCGGCCGCAACCTGCTACCCTATGCTGAGCGCATGATGACCCTGGCGCGCGAGGCGGCCGACGCAGTGAAGACTAAGAACCTGACCGGAACCTTCAGCATCGGCACCATGGAAAGCACTGCCGCGGCCCGCCTGCCCAAAGTGCTGTCGCAGTTTCACGACCGGCACCCTGACGTTTCGGTTCGGCTGACCACGGCCACGGCCGGCGCTCTGCACAACCGGTTGCGCGGCGAGGAAGTCGATGTGGCTTTCATAGCGGAACCGGTCAGCCACAAGGGGTTTAAGACGCAGCCCGTTTTTGTCGAAGAGCTCTGCCTGGTTGCGGCAAGTTCATTCGGCTCGATAGATAACTCGGTCGGCCTCAACGGCAAGACGATCATTGCCTTTGAGGAAGGTTGCGCTTATCGCCGCCACCTGAACGACTGGCTGCTCGATGAAAAGGTTTCGCCCGGCACAACACTCTCCGTCGGCTCCTATCTCGCCATGCTGTCATGCGTGTCGGCCGGGACCGGGTTTGCTGTGGTCCCGAGTTCCGTCCTGTCCATCATCGATGTTCATGGCACACTGAAGTCCCGCAAGCTGACAGGCCGCTACTCTCGCATCAAGACCTTGATGGTGTGGCGCAAATCCTTTGCATCGCCAAAACTTGAGGCCCTGCAGCAGGTGCTCGCTGACGCAATGTGATCGCTCGCATGGTGATCTTGGGGAAACATGAACGTTACTGGAAAATGACTTAATTTCAGATGCTTGATTGTTCGATCTGATTCATTTCGTTAACGAAACATACTGCTGCACACTTATCTGGCTAGACAGAAAATGGCCGCAATCAAAGCCTACCCAAATCGTCTGAAACGGGAGGTTCGCGAAGCTGCCCATGACGATACCGACACCATATACCATCCGCCGGCTCGCATCAGCCGATATCGATCTTGCCCGGGATCTGCTGGCCGTGTTCGGTCAGGCATTTGAGGACGAACCCACATATACCCAGGCACAGCCCGACAGGCAGTATCTCGCCAAGCTGCTCGGCAGCGAAACAATTGCCGTGCTGATTGCGCAGCAGGATGAAGATGTCGTCGGCGGACTGGTCGCTTACGAACTTCAAAAGCTCGAACAGCGCCGCAGCGAGATGTATATCTATGATCTGGCGGTGGTGCGTGCTCATCGCAGAAGAGGCATAGCGACCGGCCTGATCAACGAGGTCAGGTCGATTGCATCAAGGTGTGGCGCGCATGTTGTCTTTGTCCAGGCAGACCTCGGTGACGATCCCGCCATTGAGCTCTACACAAAACTCGGCATCCGCGAAGACGTTTTGCACTTTGACATCGCCGCGACCTGAACTGGCATACGCTCTGTGATTGTACGGCACTTGAACCTGCTGTAGAACTGGCCTGTTCTCAGGGCGGGGTGGAAGTCCCCACCGGCGGTATGCAGTTTGTGCTGTGAGCCCGCGAGCGCCTTCCGCATGTGAAGGGTCAGCAGATCAGGTGCGATGCCTGAGCCGACGGTTACAGTCCGGATGATAGAGAAAGTACGACCGCCGGTTGCAGCACGCATGGCCGGCTTCGTTCAGGATCGCCTTGGTGACGTGTCTTGTTGCTTGAAAGGAGATCTTTTGTGACACACACCACTTACGCATTTATCAAGGCCAATTGGCATGCCGACATTGTCGGGCGTGCCCTCGAAGGTTTTTGCTCCGTCATTCCCGCCGACCGGGTCGACGTCTTCGATGCGCCTGGCGCGTTCGAGATGCCGCTTCTGGCTCATGAACTGGCGCTGACCGGCAGGTACGCCGCCATCGCAGCCGCAGCCTTTGTCGTCGATGGCGGGATATATCGGCATGAATTTGTCGCCGACGCGGTTGTGCAGGGGTTGATGCGGGTCAGCCTGGATACGCGTGTTCCTGTGCTTTCGGTGTCACTGACACCGCATCAATATCAGGAAACCGATCATCACAATGAAATCTACCGCAAGCATTTCGTTGAGAAAGGCCGTGAGGCGGCACAGGCCGCGTTGCTGATCGGCAAAACCAGGGCTTCATTGGCTGCCTGATCCAGGTATCGCGCAGACCGATGGTTCTGCGGGCAGGTCAGTGAAAAAGCCCGGATTTCGAAACCGACATCCCGGCCTGGCTGGTTTCGCCATGTTTGGATTGTACATTGCAGCGTTGGCGATGGTTGGATTCGTGTCGGAACAGACGATATCAGCGTTGCAGCAGGGAGATTGCTGAGGATTTTCAATGAGTAAGCGGTCATGAAACAACCGGACCGGCAAACCGGTTCGGCCTTCGACGCCATCAGGGCAATTGACTACACGGTCGTGTTTGTCCGCGACATGGATGCAATGCGGTGGTTCTACGAGGAAATCATGAGGTTTCCGCTGCTGCGGAAACTGTCGGCAAACTGGATAGAGTATCGCGTTGGCAATAATACGCTTGTGCTGTCGAGGCCGGGTTTGACTGCACTGGATCCGCCGACGCCCAATGGCAGTGCTGCGCTGCACCTGGCATTCAAGGTTTCAGCACTTGAAGTGGACCAGTGTGCTGAAGACCTCGTGCGCATGGGGGTCGATCTGCTGTCACCGCCAACAGACCGGGACTTCGGTCACCGCACCCTGTTCTTCCGCGACCCGGACGGCAACCTGCTGGAGATGTTTGCGGAAATCTAGAGTAGGGATGCCAGCTCATCGAGCTCATCCGCTGCCCGGTTTCGGGCCAAGGTGCCGCCGCAGAAACTGCATGACCTCGCGCTTCGGGCTGTTGAACTCCATCAGTTCGTGCCGGCTGGCCAGCGGTTCGTCCCGGTAGACAATGGACTGGCTACCGTTGTCCGGGTTCAGGAATGGCTGGCAGTCTCCCCGAGAGTGTGTCTGAAACCACGGATCCTTCGTGCCCACCAGCGCCAGCACCGGTTCGGAAGTGGATGCGCTCACTCCGTTGTATTCAGGCCAGTTGTCATGGCAGGTCCAGCCTTCGATGATTCGCGCCCGCACTTTCTGCCGTTCGTTCCTGGGGGTGAACGTGGCAGCCGTGATCCCGCCCTGGCTCAGGCCGGCAAGTACGATCCGGTCACCGTCAACAAAAGGCAGTTTCCGCAGTTGCTCAATGGCATAACCGGCATCTGCCTGGCGCATCTTCAGCGTATGCCGGTACATGCCGGCGGTGTAGCTGTCGACCTGGCATGACCGCGGGTACTTCCTCCGCGCCAGGCTGGCAGGTGCAACGACCACAAAACCGTTCTCTGCGAGGAATTTCGCCCGCATGTGCGTGCCCGACCAAAACCCGGAACATCCGTGCATGTACACAATGGCCGGCAGTTTCCGCCGGAAGCTGAATTTTCCCTGCAGCAATTCCGCCACCGAAGTTTCGACCGAATTCCCGTTGTCGTCGGGAACATGCACAATTGCGGCGCTCCACGCCCTATGCATCTCGGCTGGGTCAGTCCAGTCAGACGGATGCATGTCGTCGGGCCGGACAAACACCTTTGTGCTGTTGTGCAGACCGCCTATGGATTTGCGATCGGTGTCTGGAAGTTTTTGGGCCGGTGATTTTGAAGAGAACAGGCTGAAAGTTTTCTGCGTAAACCCGTTTGATCCACCTTCTGCATCTGTTTCTGCGCGTAAAGAGTGCGGAACAAGCAGGCCGGCAACGACAGCCGCAAACACCAGCAGGCGGCTGGTTTTTGTTCCTGCTGTGCACATCATATGAACTCTGTCCTAACACTTCGAAAAACAGATTTGCCCGTGGCGAAACCTGACGTCCAATAGTCACTCTAAAGACTAACTGTATGATAAGGAAAGAGGTTTGCGAGCGTGCCTGCCAGACAGCATCTAACATCTATGTGATCGGCTGCTCGAACTGGCGGCAGGTTCACGCTTTGCGGCAGGTGCTGTGCCCGCCCTTTTAGGCGCAGGCAACACTCAGGCAGTAGATCGCGCCATGCGCCTCGATGGTGTGCAGGTCAAGGTTCATGTGATCGCCATTGTCGAGCAGGCCCTGCGGGCAGCGGGCCCGCCGGGCGGGTACATCAATTTCCAGATCCCGGAACTCCACACCACATCCCAGTTCCGCCGCTTTCGAGACGGCTTCCTTGGCAGTCCACAATTGCAGGAAAGCCGGCCACCTGTCAGTCTCGCGGTGTTGCCGCAGCCAGAACCGTTCGCGGTTGGACAGCTGTTCCGGGGCAGGGCGGGTGTCTCCGGTGCCAGTCACCCGTTCCACATCGATGCCGATCCTGGCCGCCGGGCTGGTTGCCACGGCCACCAGGCCATCTGCGTGGCTGATGCTGTAGTGAATCTGCGGCAGACCGGATGCGAGCGACGGCTTGCCGTCGAGGTGCTGTTCAAACTGCCAGGAGGCCGGGTCAACACCCTGGTCGACAGCCACTGACAGGCAATGCCGCAACAGGACGCGACCTGCAATGAAATGGCGATGGCGAACCCGGTCCGATATCTGTGCGGCACGGGCACGCTCATTATGGCTCAGGGTGCCGGTTCCCAAGTGTTGCAGGACGTCACATGGGCGGGCATACGCGACCGGCAATCCACTGTCATCCGCAGCGGGGGTCATTGAACATCTTGCTCGTGTTCGCAGGCGCCAGAATCTTGTCGACAATTGCCCGTCTTTGCATCACTTCGCGATAGTCCCGGGTGTCGTCGGCTGTTTCCGGAAATGCTCGCGCCACCTGTCCGGAAGATACCGCCCGTGCCTTGCGTCCCTTCTCCGCGAGCCGTTGGCGCGCCGTAACTGGTGTGCCTGAAACTCGCCGGTCGAAGTTCACAGACGCCGGGGCCGGTGCAGGGGCCTGGCTTGCCGGGTTGCCGTGCCATGTCTGGCCGGCAGGCACGCTTTCTCCCTTCATCAGGAAGGCATTCGGCCCCAGCGTGGAACGGTCTCCCATCTGAACCCCGTAGTGCACGAAGGCATCTGCTGCAATTGTGCACTGGCTGCCGATGCGAACCGGTCCGGACTTGAACAGTCCCTCCTCGAGGGAGTGGCCTTGCAGGATGCAGGCTTTGTTCAGGTTGCTGTAATCGCCGATTTCCAGAAGTGTCTTGTCGTACAGGTTGGCACCATCGTCAAACACCATCTTGCCGACCCGTGCACCAAGTGCCCGTGACATAAGGTTCCTGAACGGGGTGCCGTGGAACAGCAGATGCAGCGGATGCCCGCAGAACTTCCAGTGCCGTTCATGAAACAGGAAATATGGATCATACATCGACGTGGTCCGTGCCTGCAGGCTGTCAAAGCCCAGGCTTGCCCGCTCCAGCACTGTGAAGAAGGCGATCAAAAAGGCCATGGCCGTAAAGCCGCCGGCCGCGATTGCCGAAATGCCATAGCGGTCAAAATACAGGACCGACACGAACATCACGAACACCGCAACGAAGGACACGAACCAGTGGGCGGCGAAGAGCGCCAGTATGGATGCCAGGTTCCACCTGTTCTTGCGGGCCAAGTTGAATTTCAGGCTTTCAGGATCCTCCATCCGTGCGGCTTCCCTGTCCGCCTCGGTTGAGCGTGGAATTTCAAAGGCGGGCGAGCCCAGAAGGCCGGTGTTTTCGCGCAGCGGCCCGTCAATCGGCACCATGGTTTTGCTGCCGATAAGCACATTGTCGCCGGTTCTGCTGCCGGACGGCATGGTGATGGCGTTGCCGAGATAGTTGTCGGCGCCAATCTTCACATCTGCCAGTTTGAAAGAGGTTGCGGACGCCTCCATGTTCGACATCGCGATGCCGTCGGAGACCATGGAGTTGGCACCGACATGACACAGATATGGATTGTCATGTATCTGGTCGAGCCCGAAGTTGGAACCGGTCTGCTTGCCTGATGCCAGCTTCCATCCAACCAGTTCCAGGTATTTCGTGATGCAGGAACTGTCTCCGAACAGCAGATTCAAGTAGCCCCAGTTCGTGGACAACTGTACCAGCCGCTGCACGGCGTAATGAAAACCGAACAAGACATAGGTCCGGTTTGCTTTCAGGAAACAGTTCAGCAGCGGTGGCACCACACGCAGGAAGATGAAACCCAGCGTGATGATGCCAGAGTATATCAGGAACGATATCCACAGACCGGTCGGCGCAAGTGCCGTGACCACGCCGGCAAGATTGTCATAGTTCAGCGTCTGTGCGCCCGAATAGGCATAGAGAAAAAAGTAGCTGTAGAACAGCACCATGATCGGGGCGGGCGCGGCCAGAAGGCCGGCTGCCGTCACCAGTCCGCCATAGACCCAGCGCCGCAGGTTGGAGCACCGCATCGGCGCTACGGTGTTGAAATCCGACGTTGTCTTCTCCGCGGGCGTACCGTGATAGCGGCCGTGTGCGGGAATGACCTGGCCTTGCTGCAGTGTTGACGCGTGAGCCAACTGCCCGCCGTCTTCCACTATCGTGTCGATGTCCAGGTGGCTGCCGGTTCCGATGTAGGCATCATCACCGATAGAAATGTGCCCGGTTTCGATGACGTTGCTGCGGGCACGGTAGCCCTGGGTCACCGTGTTCTCCCGGACAATGCTGCCGGTGCCAATCTCAAACAGGTCGGTCGTCACTGGGGCTTTCGACAGGATGACCGCGTGCCGCCCAATCCTGGCGCCAAGCATGCGCAGCCACCCGTTGTACAGGCTCGTGCCGGCAAGCAGGTGAGCAGCTGAACTGTCGAACAGCAGTTTGACAAACCAGAAGCGGAAGTAACCCAGACTCCAGATTCGGGTTGCTCCGGGTTTCCAGCGCCAGAGCAGAAGCCACTTGGCGGCAACCGGTGCGAAAACCGATATTGCAGTGAGGCCCGACACAACCGCCAGCACACGCTGATAGAGCTGATAGGGATCGTTGATCGCCTCATTGGCCCACTGCACGCCAGCAGCCAAGGCGGCGATGATACCGATGCTCAACGCCAGATAGGTGGCAAGCTGCAGGGCGCCACACGTGAAGTAGCTCAACCGCGAAGGGGCTGCATCTGCGACTTCATACCGGAACGCTGAACCGGAAAAGCCAGATCCTGAAACCGCTGCCTGGTTTGCAGTCTGCGCAGCCAGCATCCCGGCGAGCTTTTCCACCGTTGGATTGGCATAGACATCGCGCATGCTGACACTGGCCGCTGATATTCGGTCGCGGATGGCGGAACAAAACCGTGCCATCAGCAGGGAGTGCGCCCCCAGATCGTCGAAGAAATGATCGTCAACCGAGACGCTCGGCAGTTTCAGGGTTTCGGTCAGCGCCGAGGCAACCAGTCGTTCAGTCTCGGTGCGCGGTGCAAGCTTCGCTCCCGGCATCTCGCAGCGCGGGCCTGTCGGCGGTGGCAGGCACTGCCTGTCGGCCTTGTTGTTTGCCGACATCGGGATAACGTCAAGCCGTTCAATGTAGGCCGGCACCATATAGGGCGGCAGCTGCTGTCGCAGTGAGGCGATGATCTGTTCCCGGTCGATGTCGACGGTGTCGGAGCTGGGGCTGCAATAGGCCACCAGTTCCAGTTGTCCCGGTGCGACCTCGAACGGGTTCACCACAGCCTGGGCAACAGTCGGGTTCTGCAGGATCACGGATTCGATCTCTGTGAGTTCGATCCTGTACCCCCTGATCTTGACCTGGGTATCGATGCGGCCGAGATACTCAATCTCGCCGTGGGCATTGATGCGGCCAAGGTCACCGGAGCGGTAGATGCGTTTCGACGGGTTGTCCGGCAGACCGGCAAAGTCGGGGATGAACTTTTCCGCTGTCAGCTGCTGCCGGTTCAGGTAGCCCCGGGCCAGCCCGATGCCGGCAATGCCGATCTCTCCGGTAGCGCCGGGTTCAACCAACCTGTTCTCGGTTTCATCAAGAATGACAACAGAATAGGTTGGCAGGGCCTTGCCGATTGTCACCGGCTTGTTCGGTTCAAGTTCGGCGAGCGTTGCCGTGACCGTGGCTTCTGTCGGCCCATAGGCGTTCAGGATCTTGCGGTCCTTGCTGTACCAGCGTTCCACCAGATTGTGCGGACACGATTCACCTGACACCAGCAGGATTCGCAAATCCGGCAGGTCGCTTTCTATGGTTGCCAGCAGAGTCGGCACGCAACACAACACCGTAATCCGGTTGTCGCGGAGGTAGTCTGCCAGTTCGTCCCCAACGAGAGTGCTGCCGGTGCCGGCCGGCACCAGCGTAGCTCCGGCCATCAGCGGCACCCAGAGCTCCTCAACCGAGAAGTCAAAGGCGATGGTCATGCCCTGATAGACCCGGTCACCCTTGCGGATGCCATAGGTATCGGCCGCCACCCGGACGAAGTTGCAGATACTGGCGTGATCGATAGCCACGCCCTTGGGCTTGCCGGTGGTGCCTGATGTATAGATTATGTAGCTGAGCTGATCCGGAGCGCGTTTTGACTTCGGTGACTTCAGGCGTTCGCTGCTGTGCCCGTCAATCTGCCATGCTTCATCATCGATGAACAGCTTGGTGTGTTGCAGACCGGACAGCTTGTCCCTGAATTCGGCCTGGGACACGATGGCGCGCACGCCGGCATCTTCCAGAATGAACGAGATCCGGTCGTTGGGAAAGCTCCTGTCGAGGGGTACATAGGCCGCATGCAGTTTCTGCACCGCCAGCAGTGCCGCATAGGTGTCGAACGATCTGTCCAGCAATAGGGCTACACGGTCACCGGGCCTGATGCCTTTCTGTTGCAGGTGCCGGGCCACTTGGTTTGCCCGGTTGTCCAGGTCGCGGAAGCTGTATTCGCGGCCCTTGGCGATAACGGCTGGCGAGGTGTCTTCACCTGTCAGCGCAAGCGTGTCGCACAGGTTTTCGTACAGATCTTCCAGCCGTTCGCCCTTCGACCAGCGAATGCCGGCTGCTGCCGGTTCCAGCGCTGGCGGCGTGCCCGGGTGTGCGCCCGCACGCGCCGGCGAGCCGATGGTTGCCGGCGGTTGCCGCCTGATCGCCGGGCGCCGTGTATTGCTGCCGTTGCGTGTCCGTTTGGCCCGCCGACGGGCCCGCGTAGGTATGTCTTGAACGCTCATTGGATATTCTCAAGCTGTATGGATTTGTCCGTGCCATTGTTCATGGCCGCAATCAGTGACGCCCCGCTCATGTCGTTGGCGGGCTGGTGAACCTTCGTGCTCGGGATCGGTTTGATGACCGACCGGAAGGCATTTTCCAGAATGTCCAGTCCCTCATTGAGTTCGGCTATCTCGATGGTGAGTGGCATCAGGAATTTGATCACCTCGTCATGGGAGCCGGCCCGTTCAAAGATGGCGCCGTTCTTGAAGGCCTGGGCTGTAATCGCCGCCGCCTTCTTCGCATGCCTGCAGCAGATGCCGCGCATCATGCCCCGGCCGCGAAGCTCAACCACTTCCTGGGGGAACAGAGCCATGATCTTGCGCAGCCGGGCGTCCAGTACTTCGGCCCTTTCGGCAATGGCGTCGGCAAAGTCTGTATTGCGCCAGTAATGATCGAGC
Source organism: Anderseniella sp. (assembly GCA_028289645.1). Taxonomy (GTDB): domain Bacteria; phylum Pseudomonadota; class Alphaproteobacteria; order Rhizobiales; family Aestuariivirgaceae; genus Anderseniella. The sequence goes on along the minus strand of JANQOK010000008.1, from coordinate 515,205 downwards.
GCCGCGGCGGCGGTTACAAAGGCATGGTTGTTGCCCCGGAAGGTGCCGTTGTGTTCCGCCGGCTTCCACTTGTCGTGCTCGGGCTTGAGCAGAACAACGGCCATCGGCAGCCCATAACCGGAGATCGACTTGGACAGGGTGACGATGTCAGGTTCTATTCCCGCCTCGGTAAAGCTGAAGAAGCAGCCTGTACGCCCGCATCCAGCCTGGATGTCGTCGACGATGAGCAGGATCTTGTTGCGTCTGCAGATCGCTTCCAGCCGGCGCAGCCAGTCGAAACCGGCGGTGTTGATGCCGCCTTCACCCTGAACCGTTTCGACAATTACAGCTGCGGGATGGTCCACTCCGCTGGCGGGATCGCCCAGCATGGCCTCCATGTAATCGAGCGTATCCGTCTTCGGGCCCAGATACTTGTCATAAGGCATGGCGACGGCGCCCTGCAGTGGCAGTCCGGCCGCGCCGCGGAAGTGGCTGTTGCCGGTCAGGGCAAGCGAGCCCATGCTGACACCGTGAAATCCGTTGGTGAATGAGATCACCGTGGTTCTGCCTGTGACCTTGCGGGCAATCTTGATGGCCGCCTCGACCGCATTGGTGCCGGTCGGTCCGGTGAACTGAACCTTATAGTCAAGTTCAAGCGGCTGCAGGATCGCATCATTGAATGACTGCAGGAACTTTTCCTTGGCACAGGTGTGCAGGTCCAGCGAGTGGGTGATGCCGTCGTTGGATATGTAATCCAGCAACGCCTGCTTGAGCACCGGATTGTTGTGGCCGTAATTTAGCGAGCCGGCACCGGCCAGGAAGTCGAGATACCTGCGGCCATCCTTGTCCCAGACCACTGCACCCTTGGCCTGGTTGCACAACAGCGGGAAAGCCCGAGCATAGGACTGGACGGAAGATTCCTTCAGCGCAAAGATATCTGCCTCTGGCGCGCTTGCGGCGCTGTGGTTGTTTTTCTTCACTGCAGATCTCCTTGGTGAATTGTCGCGCTGGATCAGATGGCACTGCCGCGTCGAAACAGCGTGGCGTGACCGTGTTGAACGGGAGGTGTGATTGCCGGGTGCGGCGGCGACAGGTGTGCTGTCGGTCAGGACGACGTTGGTGCCCACGGAGAACTGCGCATGCACAAACCGGTAGGCATCGAGTTTGGTACGGAACAGGCCGCCCTTGGTGTTGCTTTCATCACGAACCGACCAGACGAATGGCCGAACTTCGCTTAAATATACTTGCGCCTGTCTGGCAAGCCTGTTGTTGACACCTGTTTGCACAGGTTGATGGATAGTCATCGCCGTAGCCCCCGTCCCATTTTGATACACGCCGTTAAGGTTCAATCGATGTTCGGGTACATAGCAACAAGCATGCCACCACAGGTTGCGACAATGGCTCGTTAACCCATTGTGTTAAAAAGGATAATTTTCTTGCGGCATGATTCGTATGCCGATGATTTGACAGGCACCCGGCTGCCCCGGTCGCACGGGAGCCGATGCGGACCGGCCCTGGAACAAGGCTGCTGACTCAGGCTTGCATCAGAAAGCGGCAGGTCATTTATCCGGCAGTGAATCTGGTCCGGTGATGTAGCTTGCAGCCGCGGCCACTGCGAGCACCGCTGCCAGCGGAGCGATGAAAAATTCCGGAGATCCCAGCAACCACAGCGTCAGGCCGGTCAGGGCACACCACGCCAACGGCACTACCCATGCCAGCCAGATGAAGCGCGCTCGGCTCAAGACCAGAATGGCCAGCGTCGCCACGACACCGGAGTCGGCTGAGATGCCCAGGAACTCGACACTTTCTGATGACCGGCCCAACGCAAGACTTGCTATCGGATATCCGATCAAAGCGAATAGGTACACAGCCGCTGCCATCCGGTCTGTGACAGTACCGACATAACTGATCTGCGGACATTTCGGCACCATGGCGAACAGACCGAACAACAGTCCCTGCAACCAGAACACGACGGCGACATACTCCGCGGCCCAGTTGATTGCCGCATACTGCACGTGGAAGAAATGCCAGCCTGTCCAGAGCCACAATATGGAGAGCAGGGTCCAGACAAGCCGATGACGCGCCCGGTGGCCTTTCAGCACCAGCGTGGCGGCGGCTAGTCCCAGCGCCAACGTGACCAGATGCGCCGGCCAAAGTGTCGTGTTAAGCAGTTCGAACAGGCCGATATAGGCCTGCAGAGAAAACAGCAGCAGGTCATGGAGAGAATAGCTGGACCATTCCGCCATTCAAAGTTGCCCGACATAATCCGCCATGCGCTTGCGCAATGCAGTGTCCGGCAATATCCCCGATGCCGCGGCCATGTTCTCCCGGACATGTTCCACCTGGCTGGTGGCGGGAATGGCGCAGGTCACGGCCGGATGCGAGATAACGAACTTCAGCAGAAACTGCGCCCAGCTTGCCGCGCCGGTTTCCGCCACCCAGTTCGGCAACGGGCTTGAACTGAGCCGTTCAACCAGGTAGCCGCGCTGAAACGGGCGGTTCACGATCACCGCTATGCCGCGTTCCCTGGCCAGCGGCAACAGCCGCTGCTCGGCCTCGCGGTCTTCCACATTATAGGTGAGCTGAACGAAATCGATCGGCTGGGAGGCCATGATGTCCTCCAGCTCCGCGTGCCTGCGGCCATGGGACGTGGTGATGCCGATATACCGCACATTGCCTGCGGCCTTCATGGCTTGCAGCAACTCAAGGTGGGCGCGCCATGCAACAAGGTTGTGCACCTGAACCAGGTCAAACTGAGGGACACCCCAGTTGCCCCGCGAAGCCTCGATCTGCGGGCCGCCATTGCCTGCAGACGAGGTCCACACCTTGTCTGCCGAAAACAGCGCGTCAGGCATGCCCAGTTTTTTCAGGCCATATCCGATTGTGGCTTGTGACGAGCCGTACATTGGGGACGAGTCTATCATCCTGCCGCCGCTTTCGAAGAACGCCGCCATCACATCGCTGCTGGCATCAAGCAGTTTCTGGTTGTTGCCGACATTGAAGGTTATCCAGCTGCCCAGACCGACCAGCGGCAGCATCTCGCCCGTCTGGCCAAGTGGCCTGGCAAGAGGTGTTGTCGTTGCCTGTGCGGGCATCTGTGCCGCTGCGGCTCCGGCCAGCGTTGCGGCTATCGAGCCCTTCAATACGGTACGGCGATTGATCAGCATGGTCGTCTCCAAGTGTCTGCAAGACAATACCTCGTGATATAGATAACTGCAGATATCGGCCTAATTAAATCACGGTAAAGGTCAGCTGCAGATTTCACTCACGCCGGTTTGCTTGCTGGTTATGAAATCCCAGTCATAGGTGACGCCAAGACCCGGCCCGGCTGGGATAGCGACACAGCCGTCATTGTCGATGTCTTCAAGCTGGTCCCCATAGCCGCATGTGTAAATGGGGGGCTGCATCGAATTGAACATGTCCGGTCCAACCAGCCCCATTTCATAGTAGTGAGTGTTGACGATGGCAGACAGACAGTGACGGTGCATCGGGCCGGCAGTGTGTATCTGCACATCGATTCCCAGAGCTTCGGCAAAGCCTGCGATCTTCATTGTGCCGGTTATGCCGCCGTCCAGTTCAGGGTCGATGTGGATGATGTCAGTGCCGCCGGCCATCAGGAAGTCGGCTTTTTGCTCAAAGCCCCGGATGTGTTCCGCCACCAGCAGCGGTGTCTTGATGAAGTCGCGCAGTTTTTTCTGTCCGAAGGCGCTCGAAGACGCATCCCGGTATGGGTCTTCATACCAGAAGAACCCGAGGTCATCGCAGGCCCGCCCGACCTCGACCGCATCGAGAAAAGTCGGCAGCGACGAAGCCGGGTCGGTCATCAGCCGCATGGTGTCTCCCACCCTTTCGCGCACTGCGGTCATGATGGCGATTTCGCTCTCCGGCTTGCCGTCCCAGAAACCGTGAATCTTGAAGGCCGGATATCCCAGCTCCCGGCAGTGTTGCGCGAAATCAGCGTAGGCTTCGATACTGTTCAGTCCGCCGGGCAGGTTCTGACCCGGAAATGTGCTGGCATACGCCGGTATCCGGTCGCGGTATCCGCCCAGCAAGCCGGCAACCGAGCAGCCATGTTTTTTCCCTGCAAGGTCCCACAAGGCGCCGTCCAGTGCGGCAACGCCAGCCCGGTCAAAATGCCGGAATGCATTCTTCAGGTCTTCAAATATCTTGCTGCGGTGTTCGGCATCACGTCCGATCAGCATTGGCGCCATCTGGCTGACCTGTGCGCAGGTCATGGCGTTGGCCATGTAGTGCGGTGCGAACTCGCCGCGCAACCCGTCATCGGTCTCGATCACCGTGACGAACTTGGTGACCGGCAGCTGGCCATTCCTGACATAGGTCATCATGTTGGGGCCGAAGTCCTCAAGTTCATAACTGAAGGCATGAACGGCTACACGGCTGATGGTACTCACAGATTGTTCCTCCGGGGCTGGGACTGTTCTTCCCGGTTGCCAACGGGATGAAGGGTCATGTGACCGCCAGATCGTCGGGAATCTCGGCACGGCCGGTTTCGATGAAGCCGGCCCGGTCTTCCCGGCCTGACCGGCGAGCAGCTGCGGCGGCCAGATCCCATCGGTATGTGATCGCAATATGCTCGATGGTCCAGCCGTTTGCCGCCTTGTTCAATATGGCGTAGCGGGCGTGCGGACTGCCGGCTTCCACCTTGTGCAGCACCGGTTCGTCATTCCAGTAAGCCGGCAGTCCGACGCTGCCGGGATTGACGATCAGCTGACCTGTCGGCAGCCACACCGCGCGCGGCACGTGCTTGTGGGCGCACAGGACAACATCGTGCGCCACACCTGCAAGGCGCTGCCGAATTTCTTCGACATCGGCAATCTCGACGCGGCCCGGTGTAATCTTTTCGATCAGTTCCTGGGTGTCGCTTGTCGGCGTGCCGTGACAACAGAAGACCTGCCCGAGATCCAGGGTTTTCGGCAACCCGCGCAACCAGGTGATCTGACCCGGTGTCAGTTGACCGTCCACATAGGTTTCATAATTGCCGGCAATGCTCGTCACATCGTTATCCATCAACAGCTTGAGTGTTGCGCCCGGATCCATATCGGCATCCGCGCTGTCGCCAAGGTTGACGATATCCGCAATGCCGCGCTGGTGGATATCGGCCAGAACAGCATCCAGTGCCCAGCTGTTTCCGTGGGTGTCTGCAATGACTGCGAGTGTGTCCATGTTCACCCTTTAGCAGAGCTTCCGAACAGCGCCAACCGGGCAGGGCCTCAATCCTGAAAACACCGATCAGCCCTTAACGGTTCTGGCCAGTCGTTGTCCATGACATCCGAGGTAATTGAGTACCGTCTGATCCGGTGAAATCCTTTTGGCAAACTTCCATGCAGCAAAGGATATGATATGTCTTCAACTTCCACAGCACGAGTTTTCCTCGCGCTCAATGCGGCTTTCTCGGCGCTTACTGGACTGTGCCTGATCATCTTCCCAGATGCCGCCGCGCATTTGATCTTCGCAAATCCGACAGGCTGGAAACCGTTGGCCCTGCGGGTGCTTGGCGTCGGCCTGGTCGTGTTCGCGCTGGAATTGTCTCTGCTTGCGACCAACCGTTTTGTCTCGAAAGGCGAGATAATGCCGATCGTATTGGCGGACATTGGCTGGCTGCTGGCCAGTGGCGCGGTCATTGCAATGGCAGGGCATGCTTTTACTGGCACAGGCCTGTTCGTGATCGCAGTGGTTGCCGCGTTCGTTACCTTGTTTGCGGTAGGCCAGCATCTGGGCGCCGGCAGGATTGTTGTGCCGGAAAGCCGGGTCAGCATTCGCTCGAATGCGGGAAAATTGACGGCAACCGTGAGGCGCTGTGTCAATGCGCCGGTAAGGGCTGTTTGGGCCGTCATGACCGATCATCCCGGCTATGCCGATGTCGCTAGCAACATTTCAAAGGTCGAGGTGCTTTCAGGCGAAGGAATGGGCATGCGGCGTCGCTGCTTCGGCCCCAAGGGAGAAAACTGGACCGAGACTTGCGATCACTTCGAAGAAGGCCGGTCTTACGGGTTTAAGATCCACACCGAGGCGCCGGACTATCCTTATCCGATTGCCGATCTGCGAGGCCGCTGGTCGGTCGGACCCGGCGACAACGGTTCGGAATTCTCGATTGACATCGAGGCTACGCCCAAGGGTGGGATCGTTTCCCGGACAATGTTCAATTTTGTCGCCAAGCGTCAGTTCAAGGCAGTACTGGTTGATCTGGCGGACGCGTGGGCGCGGCGCATGGAACGTGAAGCCGGGGCTTGATGCTAATCCGCGATATGTCCCCGACCGTATTACCGTTGCAATGCTGCGCCAATGGGTCGAAACATCAATGCCGTCATTTCAGAACTTTTCTACCGGCTTTCGTGCCGTTGTGTTCGGGTCCAGCGGCGGCATTGGACGGGCGTTGTGTGACGCACTTGAAGCAGCCCCGGAATGCGGCGCAGTTGTCGGTTTTTCCAGATCAACAGACCCGGCTATTGACCTTGAGGACGAACACTCGATTGAACAGGCCGCCGGGACACTGGCGGATACCGGTCCGATCCATCTGATCGTAGACGCCACCGGACTGCTGCATGATGAGGACATGCAACCTGAGAAATCCATTTCGGCGGTTGATCCGCAGGTCGTCTCCCGTTCATTCGCGGTCAATGCGACCGGGCCTTTGTTGTTGTTGAAGCATTTTCATCATCTGATGCCACGTCATGAGCGTTGCGTGTTTGCAACGATTTCAGCTCGTGTCGGCAGCATTGAGGACAACCGGCTCGGCGGCTGGTACGGCTACCGGGCGTCCAAGGCGGCGCTGAACATGTTTCTCAAGACGGCAGCTGTGGAGATTGCCCGCAAGCGGCCACAGGCGGTGTGCCTCGCATTGCATCCCGGTACGGTGGAAACACCGCTTTCCGCCCCATTTGCCGGCGACCGGGCCCTTCTGTCGGCACATGAAGCAGCCAGACTGCTGCTCGATGTAATCGACGGGGCTGAAAGTGACGGGGTCGGTTCGTTCCTTGCCTACGATGGCAAGAAGATTGCGTGGTAGGGAACCGGTCACATACCAACAGGAGTTGATGATGCTATTGACCAGACGAATGACTGTTGCAGCAATGATGGCCTGTGCGGCGTGCTTTGCTTCCTTTTCCGCGTACGCAGAAAAACCTTCAGGCTTCCAGTTCACTTTCGATGGATTTGACGGCAAGCCGCTGCCGTTGGACAGATTTCGCGATCGCGCTGTTCTGGTGGTCAATACCGCCAGCGAGTGCGGATTCACCGGGCAATATGCCGGCCTGGAGGAACTGTGGCAGGACTACGGTGACAAAGGGCTCACGGTGGTCGGAGTCCCGTCCAACAACTTCGGCGGCCAGGAACCGCTCAAGGGCGAGCAGATCAAGCATTTCTGCAAACTGAATTACGGTGTCACATTCCCGCTGGCCGACCGCACCGATGTGATTGGCCGCAACGCCCACCCGTTCTATCGATGGGCGTTGGAACAGGCAGGGCAGAAAGCCAGGCCGCGATGGAATTTCCACAAAATACTTCTGGACCGCGATGGCGGTATTGCCGCGACTTTTGCAACCCCGGTGGAACCGACAAGCACGAAAGTGCGCGGCGCAATCGAAAAGGTGCTGGAGGCACGGTCTTGAGCAACGGCCACCAGTGTGGAGCCGTGGCGGCCGTCAGGACGTGGGCACTGGCGATCATGATGGCGCTGCTGTTGCCCGGGCAGGTTGCCTATGCCGGACAGGCCGGATGGGATGCGCTGAAGAACGGCACCGCCTTTGTAATCATGCGCCATGCGCTGGCACCGGGGACCGGCGATCCGGGCAACTTCGATGTCAATGACTGCACGACGCAGAGAAACCTGTCCGACCGCGGGCGCCAGCAGGCCCGCGAAACAGGCGAGTTGTTTCAGGCCAATGGCATCGCAGCTGCCGACGTATTTACCAGTGCCTGGTGCAGGTGCCGGGAAACTGCCGAACTGCTTGCCCTGGGTGATGTGCGGACGCTTGCGCCGCTCAATTCGTTCTTTCGCCAGCGCGACCGGCGGGAGCTGCAGACCACGGCACTGAAAGACTGGTTACAGGCCCGCTCGGCAGACAAGCCGCTGGTGCTGGTCACGCACCAGGTCAACATCACGGCATTGACCGGCATATTTCCTAAGTCCGGCGAACTGATTTTTGTCGAGACTGGAGCAGACGGGTCATTGCGGGTTGTAGATCGTGACTTGATCCCGCAATGACTTCAGCTGGCTGGCTTCAGCGAGTGAACACCGGTATTCTGCCACGGCGCTCTGCTTCGCTGCCCGCAATCGGGTGCAGCAGGGTTGAATCAGTCAGGGTACGCATGGCTGATTTTCAGTCGTATTGAGTGCCGGTTTCCGCTGCTTTAGCTGTTTTCGTCAGGCCGGTTTTCTGGCCACGATAAAGACACTGGTGCCTTTGCCCGGGCTCCATTGATGTTCGATGTCGAAGCCATGCGCCGTGATGCTGTCAACCAGTTCCTGTGTCGTAAACACCCGCAGCAGCGGCAGCACTCCTAGCGCGTGTCCCAGCGGACCGATTAGCTTGAAGAAGCTCATCGTGTTGCCGAGGCAAACAGTGCTGGACACAAACACGCCGCCAGGTTTGAGCATGTTTCGAACCTTGGCGATGGCCATGTCCCGATCAGCCAGCAGGTGAAGAATGCTCATGCCCAGGATGGCATCGAAATGATTGTCGGGCGCTGTGAAATCGTCGATGGCGGCGCGTTCAAAAAGGACATTGCCGATGCCGGCCGCTTCGGCTTTGTCTTCGGCAATCTCCAGCATTCTGGCAGATACATCGATTGCCAGGATGCGATCCACGTAGGGCGCATGCTTGAGTGCCGTGGTTCCAGTGCCGCAGCCGAATTCCAGCAGCTTCATGTCCGGCTTCAGGTAGCCTTGAGTGATCTGCAGTTTCTTCTGGTAAGCCGCTTCATCCTTCACCGGCTGGCGGGAATAGCGATCGGCGATTTTGTCCCAGAAGCGGGAAGATGGCTGTGTCATGGCAGGTGTGTAATCCAGTGAGGTCATGGTATTGTTTCCGTATTTAGATAATGACTTTTCCGCGCCTTTTTCCAGTGCTCCGACGCTGTGCGTACCGGATAGGGCGTGGTGATGGGCGTTTAGATAACCCTGCAAATTCGAATGATGAATTGACTAAATTCGAATATATTATATGCAAAATTGCATGGATTGGCGCTCAGTAAAATTCGACTGGAACCGCGCACGGGCGTTCCTTGTAACCGCTGAAGAAGGCTCGCTTTCAGCTGCAGCGAGGGCTTTGGGCATGGCGCAACCGACCCTGGGCCGCCAGGTCAGGGCGTTCGAGGAAGAGGTCGGCGTATTGCTGTTCGAGCGCATTGGCAACAGCCTGAAGCTCACCTCCGGCGGACTGGAACTTGTTGAGCATGTCCGGGCCATGGGAGAGGCGGCCGGCCGCGTCTCACTGACTGCATCGGGACAGTCTCAGCAGGTTGAGGGTTCGGTCTGCATAACGACAACAGAGGCTGGAGCGGCATTCGTTCTGCCGCCGATTGTGGCCAGGCTGCGCGCCGCCCAGCCTGGTATTTCCGTCGAGGTTGTTGCAACCAACACCGTCAGTGATCTGCGGCGCCGCGAGGCCGACATCGCCATCCGTTCCGGCAGACCCACAGATCCGGACCTGATTGCCCGGCGGCTGCCCGGCCAACAGGTGCGCCTGTATGCTTCGGAAAAATATCTTGAACGGGTCGGCAACCCGCAAACCAGTGACGAGTTGCTGCGCGCCGAATTTCTAGGTTTTGATCAGCAGCAGCAATACATAGACGGGTTGAACCAACTGGGCTTGAAAGTGACGCCGAAAAACTTCCCGATTTTGTGCAGCAATCACATTGTCCAGTGGCAGATGGTCAAACAGCACATGGGCATCGGTGCGATGCTTACGCTGGTCGGAGACTCCGAACCTGAGGTGCGTCTGGCGGCACCCTGGCTGCCACCATTCGAAATCGAGGCATGGCTCGTGGCTCACCGCGAACTGAGCACCAGCCGGCGCGTGCGCCTGGTTTTCGACTTCCTGGCCAGGGAAATGGAGAAACTACAGGGCGAGATGTCATGATGCTGCAAGGATCATCAAGTCTCAAGCCAATGCCGTGGTCCACTCAGACAAGCTGTCGGCGACAAGGATTTTGTCGGACCCGATTACAAAAGTGTTCACCCCGCGCGATCGCCAATCGGCGATTTGCTCGCTGCATTCGCTCTTGTCGGGTGAAAACACTGGCATGATGACGGTGCGGCCCGCATCCACGGCGCGGTTGACCATGTCACCTACCGCCGACATAACGCGCTGATCCCGCCAGTTGCCTTCCAGGCCCATGGACACCGACAGGTCAAATGGTCCGAACATGAAGGCGGAGATTTCGCCGTTCTTGCAGATCTCAGCAAAATTCTCATAGCCCTCTCTGGTCTCGACCAGCGCGATGGCGCCGACACGGGCTTCCTCTTCGGCCACGTAGGCCTTCCAGTTCCTGATGAAGTGCCCGCCGGACCGGCAACAGGGACACGCTCCGCGCAAACCGTGGGGCCCGAAGCGGGTTGCCGCGACTGCGCGGCCGGCCTCTTCGGCGCTTGACATGTTCGGCACCACAACGTGCCTGATACCTGCATCAAGCGCCTTCATGATCATCACCGGATCGTTCGCCGGTACGCGCAGCGCAGATGCGATGCCCACCGCGTCAGCGGCGCGTGACAGGTTCTCTGCGGTCTCCATGCCGAAGAAGCCATGCTCGCAGTCTATTATGGTGAACTCGAAACCGTTGAGGCCAATGAGATCCACCATCTCAGGCGCGGCAATCTGCGACCACGTGCCCAGGCTGACATTGTCTGATTCAAGAAGGGATTTCAGGTCCTTGGCCATGCTCGTCTAGGCTCCCAAAACGGCTGTGCATTTGATTTCGACCAGTAGCCCCGGCATCGAGAAGCCCTTGACGGCAAACCCGGTCCAGGTCGGATAGCTATTTATGAAATAGCGGTCCTTGACGGCCATGAATGTCTTCAACCCGTCCATGGATTCTGCGAACCAGGTTTCCAGTTCGACCACATCGTCAAATGTCGCGTCGGCGGCATCCAGTACCAACCTGACGTTCTCGAACGCCTGCACGAACTGCGCTTCAGCGCCCTCAACAACATTCAGGTCCTTGTCCCGGCCGACCTGTCCGGAAATGTACAAGGTATCTCCGACCACAATTCCGGGCGCGTAGTGGAAGGTGTCATACACTTTCTCAAGCCCGGGCGGGATGATGACCCGTCGTTCAGTCGGCATAGCACACCTCCTTGATGGCATCTGCGATAGTGGCAGGTGAGGGCATGTACTGGCGCTCCAGCCGGTCATTGTAGGGCACCGGCATGTCGGGTGCGCCGACCCGTGCGACCGGCGCGTCCAGCCAGTCGAAAGCGTGTTCGTTGATTTGCGCTGCGATCTCGGCGCCTATGCCGCCAAACCGGACCGCCTCGTGAACCACCACCGCGCGATTTGTCTTCTTTACACTTGCAATGATGGTGTCCATATCAAGCGGCTTGACGGTTCTCGGGTCGACAATCTCGACCGAGATTCCGATCCGCTCCAGCCGCGCAGCCGCTTGAACAGCGCGGTCGACCATGGCCATGAGCGCGATTACGGTACAGGTGGTGCCTTCGCGTACTATCCGCGCCTTGCCCGGTGGGACGGCATATGCCTGTTCAGGCACCGGTTCTTCGCCGCCCAGGTAAAGCAGCTTGTGTTCAAGGAACACCACAGGGTTGTCGGAGCGTATTGCCGCGGCCATCAGCCCCTTTGCGTCATAGGCATTTGACGGGGTGTAGACCTCAAGCCCTGGCACATGGGCAAACCAGGCTTCCAGGGATTGGCAGTGTTGTGCTGCCAACCGGATTCCTGCGCCCTGCGGTCCGCGGAACACCACCGGTACCTTCGGCTTGCCGCCCATCATGAAACGCGCCTTGGCGGCCTGATTGACGATCGCGTCGATCATCAGCGAGACGAAATCAAACAGCTGGATTTCGACGATGGGACGCATGCCCATCATGGCGGCGCCGACGCCGCAATTGGAAATGGCGCCTTCCGAAATGGGAGTGTCACGCAGCCGTTCAGCGCCGAAGCGTTCGAACAGTTTTCGGGTTATGCCGAAGATTCCACCGATGCGGCCAACGTCTTCACCGAGGACGAAGACAGTTTCATCGCGCTCCATCTCCTGGGCGATGGCCTCGTTTATGGCGCGTCCATAGGTGAGCGTCCGGTCACCGGGCGCCGGTTCCGCCAAATGCAGATCGGGCGCGGGAACGGTTACGATCGCCGCGGCATTCTTCAGCGTCGGTTCATCGCATCCGCCGGCCCAGTCAACAGCCTGTTGAACCTCCGATACTGCCTTGACTGCAAGCTCGTCAAAGCCAGCCCGATCCAGTGCACCGGACTTTATCGCCTGTGTTTCCAGCTGCTTGATCGGGTCCATTTTGTGCCATTCGATCTCTTCTTGCTCGTGCCGGTACGATGGCAGGTTGGCGCGCATTGAATGGTCACCCCAGCGATAGGTCATCGCCTCCACCAGCGTCGGCCCGTCGCCGTCCCGTGCGCGCATGGCCGCGCGCAGCACCGTGTCGTGGACGGCAACTGCATTGTTGCCGTCAATCAGGTGACCGGGTACATCATATGCGGCGGCGCGCCGCGCGATACCACCTCCCGCGATGACGTCAGCGGTGGGTGTCGACAGGCCGTACTGGTTGTTTTCGCAAAAAAAGATCAGCGGCAGTTTCCAGATCGCGGCCAGGTTCATGGCTTCGTGAAAGATGCCTTCGCTGGCGGCACCGTCGCCGAAAAACGCAATGCCGACGGCATCCGACCCTTTCATCTTTTCCGCCAGCGCGGCACCGGTTCCCAGCCCCATGCCGGCACCGACAATGCCGTTGGCACCCAGGATGCGGCGCTCAAAATCGGCGATATGCATGGACCCGCCAAGGCCGTAGCAATAGCCGTCAGCCTTGCCCATCAGCTCAGCCATCATGCGGCCCATGTCAGCGCCCTTTGCAATGGTGTGACCATGTCCGCGGTGATGTGTCAGGATGAAATCCTGCTCTTCGAGGGCGTGGCAGGCGCCGGCTGCAATGGCCTCCTGGCCAATGGAAGAATGGGCTGTTCCCTTGATGACGCCCTGATCAAACAAAGCAATGGTTTGTGTCTCAAACTCCCTGATACGCAGCATCGTCGACAACATGTGCACCAGGTCCTCGTTGCCCAGCCTGTTTGATGACGGCACTTTCTCAGTGTGGTTCAGTATGTCGGTTGAGGCCATTTTGTTATCCGTAAACCAGTTTCGGCAGCCACAGGGACAGCTGCGGGAAGACAACAATCAGAACCAGCGCTGTCGCCTGCAGTGCGATGAACGGCCATTGTGCGGCGAAAATGTCCTGCAGACTGACCTCGGGCGGGGCAGCGCCTTTCAGGTAGAAGCAGGCAGGCCCGAACGGAGGTGTCAGATAGGCCAGTTGCATGCACAGATTGAACACGATGCCGAACCAGATCGGATCGTATCCGTGCATCTGCAGCGTGGGCAGGAAGATCGGCATGGTCAGAAACAGGATGCCGATCCAGTCAATGAAGAAACCGAGCAGGATGAACACGCCGATCATCACAGCCAGAATGATGGCCGGTTCGGAAGAAATGCCGGTGAGCTGCGACCGGGCAAACTCGATGCCGCCGAGCAGGTTGTAGATGCCGATCAGCGCATTGGTGCCGAACACAAGCCAGAACACCATGCCGCACGTCTTCATGGCCTGGATCAGCGAAGCCGACAACATCTCATAGCTGAACTCGCCGCGCACGATCGCCGCAAAGATCGTGCCCGCCACGCCGACGGCCGCCGACTCGGTGATCGAGGCGAACCCGGCATAGATCGATGCCAGTACGCAGGCCGCGACCAGTATTGGGAGCGCCACGCCCCTCAGCAGCAGCAGTTTTTCTCTGAGCGGAAGCGCTCTGTCGGCCTCCTCCAGCGGCGGGCCCAGTGCCGGATTGAGGGTGCACCGCACAACCGTGTAGCCAATGTACATGGAAGCCAGCAGCAGACCGGGGATGACGGTTGCCAGAAACAGATGCGATATCGAAACCTCTGCCGTGATGCCGTAAAAGATCAGGATGATGCTGGGCGGGATCATGGTGCCGAGCGAGCCGCCGGCGGTGATGGTTCCGATAGCCAGTTTCTTGTCGTAGCCCAGCTTCAGCATCTGCGGCAATGCAACCAGGCCCAGCAAAACGATCTCGCCGCCGATGATGCCGGTGGTGGCGCCCAGTATCACGGCAACCAGAATGGTGACCACTGCAACGCCACCGCGCATCTCGCCGGCCCAGACATGGAAGGCGCGATACAGGTCCCGCGCAACGCCGGAGCGCTCCATGATCGAGGCCATCAGCACGAACATGGGAACGGCAACAAGTGCGAAGGAATCGACGAACTCAACTGTCCGGCTGCCGATGATGAACAGGCCGTTCGGGCCATAGTTTGCCACCGCGAGCACTACTGCGATGGAGCCGGAAACAAAGGCCAGCGGCACCCCAAGGGCTAGCATGCCTACCATGGCAGTCACAATCAGGATTGATATCGTGGCAATGTCCATCAGCCTGCCGACGGCCTTGTTGGGCGAGACCATACGCGGCGCAGCAACACCAGCAGGAACAGCACCGTGCCGAGCAGCAAGGCCAGCTTGATGAACGACGGAACCGGTGAGTTCCAGGTGCTGCCGGATCGTTCAGGATCCCACGATCCGTCAAGTGCGTAGCGGAAGAGGGCGTCCTTCGTCATGCGATAGGCCGTGTAGGCAAGCCCGGTCAGGTAGATGGCGCCGGCCGCAATGCTCAGCCATTTCGACAGGGCTGCGATCGTGTTGCCACGGTTCTCAATGAACGAGGTGATCCGCATGTGGTAGTCTTCGGCCATGCAGTAGGCGCCGCCGAAGATGAAGGCGACCGCAGCAAGCAGGCCGGCAATCTCATGCGCCCAGATCGTAGGCGCATTGAACACATAGCGCGCCATCACCTCGTAGCACATCATCGCCACGATGATCAGGAAGCCCCAGGCCAGCACGGAGCCAATCCGATTGGCGAAACGGTCCAGTCTGCTCATGATGATTTGCTCCGCGCCGGACTTCCTGCAGCGGTCTTAGAGAAGTCCGAGTTTCTTCATGAACGCCTGATGGCTCTCGATGATTGCCTTGGCGTCCGGGCTTTTTGCCGCCCAGTCTTTCCAGACCTCAGTCAGCATCTGCCTGAACGTGGCTGCATCCTCTTCGCCGAACTCGATGAACGTCACGCCGAGTTCATCCTTGGCCTTCTTGGCTGCCGCTTCATCTTCTGCGGTCAGCGTTGCCTTCAGTTTGGCTGACATGTCGTTGCACGCTTTTTCCACCTTGGCCTGGTTGCCGGCAGACAGGGCATCCCATTTGGTCTTGGACATCGAGAATTCCGTGACGGCCATTGAATGACGCGCCAGGATCGAGAACTTGGCCTTGTTGTGCATGCCGAGCGCAACATTGAGGCCGATATTGGCGAGATCGGTCGCATCGAGCACGCCCGTCTCCATTGCGGTTACGGATTCACCGACACCCATCTTGACCAACGACGCACCGGCACGGCTCAACAGGTCTGACGGGGTGCCACCGGGAGCGCGCATTTTCAGTCCCTTGAAGTCGGCCACTGAATTGATCGGCTTGGTCGACGGGATTTGCTCCGATGGCCAGTAGACCGGGCAAATGAACTGCAGACCGTGCTTGGCATACAGCGCCCGTGCCAGCTCCAGCCCGCCGCCTTCGCTGAACCAGCGGTCGCGCGTTGCCGAATCCGGATAGGCGGACAGCGTGTCGCCAAGCACTGCCATGGCCGGGTCCTTGCCGGCGAAATATGTCGGTGCTGTATACTGTCCGTCCAGAAGGCCATTCTTGATGGCATCAATGGTTTCGGTCGCGCCGACCACCGCCTTGCCAGGCAGGACAGTTATGTCCACCTCGCCGCCGGTATCCGTCTTGAGTTGGCTGGCCATCTCCTCGAATGCCTTGGTTGTCGATGCGTTGGCGCCCAGGAACGTTTGCATTTTCATGGCTTCGGCGTGGGCCACTGTGGCGAAACTGGCACCGACAGCGCTTGCCAGCACACATTTGAGTATCGTTTTCAAAGGCATTTCGATTTTCTCCCGTTGATCAGTTATGGACATTGTTTTGATTGGGATCAGGCCGCGATGCGGACCTTTTCCATGGCAAGGATGTCACGCGTTTCCTCGACACTCGCCGGCTCACGGCCAAGCGCTCTTGCCTGCGCCACGACCTTGGCGATGATCTCGGCATTGGTTGGTTCGCCGTATTCCGTGTATGGGTAGTCGCCCAGGCCGATGGAGATGTGTCCGCCTGCGCGGATAATCTTTTCGGTGAGCAACAGCAGGTTTCCCTTGTAGTTGACAACTGTCCAGACGATGTTGCGGTCCTTGGGCAGGAATGTCGTATGGGCATCCAGTCCTTCCGGCGTTCCGGGATGACCGGCCAGCATGATGCCGTCGGTCAGGCAGAAACACACATAGGCCGGTTCCGGGATGACACCCATCTTCATGAATGCTTCGATCTGCCGGGTGAAGCTGACGTTCCACGACACCAGGTACTGTTTCAGCCCATGGTGCTTGATGCGATCGGCGAAGTGCATCAGCGTCTCGGTGGAGTTCTTGTAGATAAGGCCTGTGGTGTCGAACCTGGTCTCTTTCGGGTTCCACCAGTCCACATTCACACTGCCGACATCCATCGGGGCAAAGTCAGGCGCGGTTCTGGCGTCTTTCATCATCTCTTCAACTGCCGCGAACCGCCCCATCGCGTCGGTGTCATTGGCGACATAGCCAAGAGTCGGATGCAGCAGGATCGGGCACAGGTCACGCACACCCGCATTGGTTTCGAGGTAGAACTCCGGCGAATGGTCCGGTTCACCGTCTGCGGTGCGGCCGTGGTAGTGCAGTATTGAGGCGCCTGCATCATAGCACGCCTTTGCATCCCGGATGATCTCCGAGGGCAGGAACGGCACATTGGAGTTCTCGTCCCGCGTCGCCAGTTCGTTGACGCGCGCCTCAATGATGATCTTGCTCACCGGCTGTCCTCCCACAGGATCGTTATATGTCTTTTGATGTATAAAATCAGAGAACAGGATCAATATCTAGAGGGTTTCGATGCTATTTCATTGACATTTCAGCTAATTTATATATCTAAAGATATATGAGAAATGAAATTGCTGACAATAACGCAGCGACTGCCGGACGAAAGGTCGAAGGCTTTTCCGGTCTGTTTGACGGCCACTTCCCGGGCCATACAATGCAGCGGGTCCGGACCCCGGATGGGAAGTATCGCTATAGCTATGTGAGCCCGGAAGTGCTTGAAAGTTTCGGCCTTGACCCTGCGGATCTGGTTTCACGCGAAGCGGTCAACCATGAATGGATTCCACCCGATGATCGTGAACGGTTTGTCGAGGCGCTGGAGCGGTCGGCTGCAAATCTCGAAGTGCTGGACGAGGAAGTGCGGGTTGAGTTGCCCGATGGAAAGATCAAGTGGGTCCGCTCCATCGGCCATCCAAGGCGGCTTGAGGACGGCACCGTGATCTGGGACGGGGTCGCGCTGGATGTGACCGACAGGCGTGAGGCGCTGGATGCGCTGGAACGCGCCTTGTCACAGGCACGCCGTGATGAGATTTCCGACAACCGCTTTGCAGCAATTGCCGCGCGCGATATTGCAGCGCCGTTCGACCGGCTCAGCCGGGCCGTTGATAGCCTGAAATCGTTGCGTGAAGGTTCCCATTTGCCACGGCATGACAGGCAGGCGGTGACAGACGCGATCGCGGCTTTTGATGCATTCTCTACGGCCTTTGGCACCGCCCGTGATCTGGTCACTGCGGGAAAGGACGAACCGGCCAGCCGCAGAGTCCAAGGTGGTGGGCGCGATGCCTCGCACAGCACACAATCTGGTTCCAAAGCCGACGCACTGACCAGCCGTCAGCGAGAAGTTTTGCAGTTGCTTCAGCATGGCTCTTCAAACAAGGAAATAGCGGAGCGCCTGAAAATAGGCGAGGGCACCGTCAAGCTGCATGTATCCGCCATACTGCGGGCGTTGGGTGTGAAGAATAGGACCATGGCCGTGGCGCTGGTTAATGATGCCGGCTGATCCGGGCATTGCGTGGAGGCAGGCCCACCCCCTGACGCCTGCCAGCGCACAGTGAGACTTGACGCAACTGCAATTTTCCCACACTCTCACATATAAAAAAATGAATGTGTTGGGTGGAAATCGATGCGCGCTGCAATTGTGGCCTTCAGTCTTATCTGTATGACCGGAACGGCAATCGCCGAAGGTGATCCGGAATACGGGCAGTATCTGTCCTCAGAATGTGTGACCTGTCACCAGTCATCTGCCGCTGGGACGATACCGCCAATTGCCGGCATGAATGCAGACGGCTTCATCTCGATGATGAAACTGTACCGGTCCAAACAACTGGACAATCCGACAATGCAAACCGTCGCCATGCGGTTGTCCGATGAGGACATTGCGGCACTGGCGGCCTATTTCTCGGCGCTCAAAGCCCCTGACTAGGAGCGCTGGATAGATCAACAATCAGGAAATCTGGGAGGATGAAACCAACATGGCTATTGTAGACAGACGAAAGTTCACGACCGGTTTGCTGGGGGTGGGGGCTATGTCAGCTGGTCTGAAACTGCCGGCCTATGCTCAGGGCAAGAAACCGCGTGTGGTGGTTATCGGAGGCGGGGCAGGCGGCGCCACAGCTGCACGGTATATCGCCAAGGACTCCAAGGGTGCGGTTGACGTGACGCTGATCGAGCCGACGCGGAAGTACTACACCTGCTTCTTTTCCAACCTGTATCTCGGTGGCTTCCGCGACTATGACTCCATTGGCCACAACTATGACGCACTGGCTGCAGGTCATGGTGTTAACGTCATTCATGACTGGGCGGTTTCGGTTGATGGTGCAGCCAAAACGGTTGAACTGGGGGCTGGTGTTAAGGTTGCCTACGACCGGCTGGTCATCTCCCCCGGTATCGACATGAAATACGGCTCGGTTCCCGGCTACTCCATAGAGGCGCAGGATACCATGCCGCATGCCTGGAAGTCAGGCACCCAGGTGGCATTGTTGAAGTCGCAGGTTGAAAACATGCGCGAAGGCGGCACGTTTGTCATGGTTCCGCCGCCCAATCCGTTCCGCTGCCCGCCTGGCCCGTATGAGCGCATCTCGATGATCGCGCACATCCTGTCCAAGAAGAACCCGACGGCCAAGATCATAGTGCTCGATCCGAAGGAGAAGTTCTCCAAACAGGGCCTGTTCGAGGAAGGCTGGCAGAAACATTACCCGGACATGATCGAGTGGATTCCAGCCTCGGTCTCCGGTGGCATCAAGAACATCAATATGGATACGATGGAAATCGAAACCGATATTGACACGTTCAAGGCCGATGCCGCGTCGGTAGTGCCGGCCCAGAAGGCAGGCGCAATCTGCGATCGTGCGGGCATAACAGACGGCGACTGGTGTCCGATTGTGCCGGCGACCATGCAATCGAGGGCCGACGAGAATATCCATGTGCTGGGTGATGCATCGGTTGCATCCGCTATGCCGAAGTCTGGTTTTTCCGCCAACAGCCAGGCCAAGGTGGCGGCCATGGCGATCCGCGGCGCGCTGACCGGATCGAAGGTTTTCGAGCCGCGCTTTGCCAACACTTGCTGGAGCCTGATCGACGCCAATGACGGTGTAAAGGTGGGCGCCAACTACAAGGCCGGAGAGGAAAAAATCGAGGTTGCCGACAAGTTCATTTCCAAGACCGGAGAGGACGAGGCACTGCGCAAGGCGACTTATGAAGAATCCGAGTCCTGGTACTCTGCGATTGCAGCGGACATGTTCAGCTAGTTTGCCGGGCTGACAGACGAAAAAGCAAGGCGGCGTTTCAGTGTAATCTGAAACGCCGCCTTTACTCATTGTTACTTCGACATCAGGCGAGGTCGAAACGGTCCAGGTTCATCACCTTGTCCCAGGCCGCAACGAAATCATTTACAAATGTCTCCTGGGCGTCGTCGCAACCATAGACTTCCGCCAATGCGCGAAGTTGCGAGTTTGAACCGAAGACCAGGTCAACGCGGGTGCCAGTCCACTTTTCCTTGCCCGACGCGCTGTCCTTGCCGTTGAACACCTGAGCATCGTCCGAAGTTGCTTCCCAGACGGTGTTTCTGCTGAGCAGGTTGACAAAGTAGTCATTGCTCAAGGTGCCGGGCCGGTCGGTGAATACACCATGGCTGGATCCGTCCGCGTTGGCGTTCAGGGCACGCATGCCGCCGACAAGGACCGTCATTTCAGGTGCCGTCAGGGTCATCAGCTGGGCACGGTCGACCAGAAGCTCTTCCGCCGAGCGATATTGTCCAGCCTTCAGATAGTTGCGGAAACCGTCCGCGGCCGGTTCAAGCACCGCAAATGAATCCACGTCCGTCTGATCCTGGCTGGCGTCGGTCCGTCCTGGAGAGAACGGCATTTCGACATCATGGCCGGCATCCTTGGCGGCTTTTTCGACAGCCGCGCAGCCGGCAAGCACGATGAGATCTGCCAGCGAGACTTTCTTGGCGCCGGAATTGAAGTCGCTCTGAATGCCTTCCAGGGTTTTCAGCACGTTTGCCAGCTGGGCCGGGTTGTTGACCTCCCAGTCCTTCTGGGGAGCCAGGCGGATGCGCGCACCATTGGCGCCACCGCGCTTGTCGCTGCCGCGGAAGGTGGCTGCCGAGGCCCAGGCGGTCGACACCAGTTCGGAAACCGACAGTCCTGAAGCAAGCACTTTGGCCTTGAGGTCGGCGATCTCCTGAGTTCCGATCAGGTCGTGATCGACAGCGGGAACCGGATCCTGCCACAGCAGTTCTTCTTCGGGAACTTCGGCGCCGAGGTAGCGCGAGACCGGGCCCATGTCACGGTGGGTCAGCTTGTACCAGGCACGTGCGAAGGCATCCGCAAACTCGTCCGGGTTCTGGTGGAAGCGCCTTGAGATCTTCTCATATGCGGGGTCCATCCGCATGGCCATGTCCGCCGTGGTCATCATCGGGGCATGGGTCGTGGATGCATCGTGGGCGTCCGGCACCGTGCTCGAGGCGGACTCATCGGTTGGCGTCCACTGGTTGGCGCCGGCGGGGCTTTTGGTCAGTTCCCACTCATAGCCGAACAGCGTGTCGAAATAGCTCATGTCCCAGGTGATCGGCGTTGGCGTCCAGGCGCCTTCGATGCCGCTGGTGATGGTGTCGCCGCCTTTGCCGCTGCCCATGGTGTTTTTCCAGCCGAGGCCCTGTTCCTCGATGCCGGCTCCTTCAGGCTCGCGGCCGACATACTTTTCCGGATCACCAGCGCCATGCGCCTTGCCGAATGTGTGCCCACCGGCGGTGAGCGCTACGGTTTCCTCGTCGTTCATTGCCATGCGAGCGAAGGTCTCGCGAATGTCGCGGCCTGAGGCGACCGGGTCGGGGTTGCCGTTCGGGCCTTCCGGGTTCACATAGATCAGACCCATCTGGACCGCGCCGAGCGGGTTGGCAAGCTCCCGGTCGCCGCTATAGCGCTCATCACCCAGCCAGGTTGTTTCGGGACCCCAGTAGATGTCTTCTTCAGGCTCCCACACGTCTTCACGCCCGCCGGCAAACCCGAAGGTCTTGAAGCCCATGGATTCCAGCGCGACATTGCCGGTCAGAACCATCAGGTCTGCCCATGACAGTTTCCTGCCGTACTTCTGCTTGATCGGCCACAGCAGGGCGCGGGCCTTGTCCAGGTTGCCGTTGTCAGGCCAGCTGTTCAGTGGCGCAAAGCGCTGTGAACCGGAGGACGCGCCGCCACGGCCATCATATATCCGGTAGGTGCCTGCACTATGCCAGGCCATGCGGATGAAGAACGGTCCATAGTGGCCGTAGTCGGCCGGCCACCATTCCTGAGAGTCGGTCATCAAAGCGGTAAGGTCTTTCTTGACGGCAGCCAGGTCGAGGCTCTTGAACTCCTCGGCATAATTGAAGCTTTTGCCCATCGGATCGATCTTTTCAGAGTTCTGCTGCAGCATCTTCAGGTTGAGCTGGTTCGGCCACCAGTGCTGGTTGGCCGTGCTGCCGGTTGCCTTCTGGATGTTCGACCCGCTCATTACGGGGCACTTACTGGCGCTCATATCATTCATTTCGGTCTCCATTCGTGGTGTGTTGTTTCTGTTCGCTTGACGCTGCTGGCGGATGTTTAGCGTCATCCCGGATTTCGCGTCGCGACATTTGGCAAAGGTTGAGAGGGGCAATCGTCCTGTCGGAAGTGCGCGTGATCCCGATTGGCTAACTGGCAGCGATACAAGGCCGGTTCGACGGCTGTGCGGCTGCCTGGTCTACGGTGATGTTGTGCGCCCGGATGCCTGCTTTTCCGGGGTTGGACGGTCAATCCTCCCTTGTCTTTGTTACCAGTCACAAATAGCAAACTCTGACCATTAGTTGAAATCGTATTTGCTGATTATCGTGATTAGAATTTCTTATTAACAGCCTTGTCAGGACACAGATTCGCCGCGCCGGATGGCCTCACATGTGTGATGGATCTGCGCGCTTGTTTGAAATTTAGGTCATACTCAAGCCGTTATTGTTGATGCCGATCAAGGACCACGCCCAAGCGGCGGCTAAACAACGGACATGCGTATGCTTGATGCAGCGCCGCCTGCAGTCAAAATTGAACCGATGGGATAATCACGCCACATGAAGTTCGCCCGTTTCAGCATGTTCACGCCCATGGACCGGAACCTGGCCATTACACACGTGTGTGACGGCGTAACAGAAGCTCGCGGGTGGGTCGTCGACCAGTCGTTCTTTTCAAACATTGCAGCGACCATAAATTTCGAAATGCCGTCAGGTTCGCTGCAGGAGTTTCAGGGCATCCTGCAGGACAAGGGTCTGCAACCGCATATCGAAGGAGACCTTCCCACGGACGTCCATGGTGATGTGCGCGGATCGGTTTCACTGACGTTTTGCCACAATGAGCCCGACATGAAACGCGATGTTCCACCTTTCGGTTGAAGCCTGGCCGTCGACTGCGGTTACGTTGTTTTCGTGCATACAGTGCCATTTCCGATGGCGGTCACAGAGCCGGGTCGCCGTCCTGATCAATGTCAGCGACCTTGTGAAGTAGCTTTATCAGTTGCGTCCGTTCTTCAAGTTCGAGCGGCTTGAGATACGAGAGATTGACCTGCGAAATAATGCCCGGAAGTTCCTTGGCTTTTTTTCGTCCCTTGGGGGTCAGATACACTAGGATAGACCGACGGCTGTCCGGATCAGGGCGTCGTTCGGCAAAGCCTTTCTCGACCAGCACGTCCACTGTTCTGCTGGTGAAGTACTCGGGAAATTCGAGTAAGCGGCCAAGCTCGCGCTGTGTGATGCCGTCCTTTTCGCTCAGCAGCATCAGGTTTGAGAAAACCTTCACGTCGATGCCGATTTCGGCAAGGCGCAGTTTCATGTCCTGATCGATACGACGCGCCAAAAGCTGCATCAGGAAGCCAAAACTGGATTGGCGTCTGCGCTGCGCTTCAGAAATCTGGGTCATCAAGAAGTGGCTCCTACCCATTGATACCCCCGACACTTGCGCGTTGCAACATTTGCAAAAAACTTGTATTTACAAAACTTGCATTTGCATGTAATGCGTTTGCATGTGAAAAGCAATGTGCGCTGCACACAACCCATCAGGAGTGACAGGATGAACCGGAAATTAGCAGGAATAGCATTGGCAGTGACCGCGGCAACATTGACTGCCGCGCCGCCATCGATGGCCGAGCAGCAGTCAAAGGGCAGGGCATTGGCTGAACTAAGCTTCGAGTCAGTTGACCGACACGGCAAGGGCTATCTCGACCAAGGCGACATGGAGGCTGCGCGAAAAGATATTTTCGTTTCAATGGACTCGGATGAAAGCGGCAACCTGGAACCGGCTGAGTTCCTGCAGTGGGGTTACGGATTTGAAAATATTGCCCAAGACCAGAATAAACTGCTGGCCTACCGGACAGCGCTGAAGGTCGTCTACCGGTTCTGGGACCGTAACGGTGACGGAAAAATTACGCCGACCGAACACCGCCAGGCGGTGATCAGGGACTTCGACCGCGCCGACCTAAATAACAACGCCGTCCTGGAAAAAGATGAATTTGTTAGCGGATTCTCCGTGCTCGTGGCCATTCGAGCGGCCCTGAAACCCGAGTGACCGATTGTCGAACCGCACTGAGGACAGAGCAAATGTTGAGGCGTACTGGCGTCATTTTGATCATCGCCATTCTGGCTGTTTTTCTTGGTTTGCATTTCGGGCTGGCGCCGGATGGCCACGATCCCCGGACAGTGGGAACAACGGCTATCGGCGGGGTCGCTTTCCTGCTGATGACGATGTCAATCATGCTGTCTACCAGGATTCAGGCCGCTGAAACACTTTTTGGCGGCCTTGACCGCATGTATCAGGTCCACAAGGTCAGCGGCGTGACTGCAGGAGTGCTGGTGCTGGCACACTTTTTCGGTGTGCCGAAGGAGTTGCCCGTTGGAACAGATCCCGAAGTGATGGCCCTGTTCCCGTCTGCGCCGCTGGGCATGTTCGCACTGGTCTTGTTGGTTGTTTCCCTTGCAATCACTCTCAACCGCAAGATTCCCTATCACCAATGGCGTTTGCCGCACAAGGCAATGGGCCTGGTCTATTTTCTGATCATTGGCCATTTCATGACGGCACCATCGGTTTTCTTCGAACGCTTCAATCCTTCCGGACTGTTCCTTATTGGGGCGGCCTGCCTTGGCGTTTTGTCGTACCTTTACGCCATGTTCGGCATGAACAAGAAGACCGGCCACAACTTCACGATCGAGGCAATCAACCATCTGGATCGGGCAACCGAGATTGTCCTTTCTCCGGTCGCTGGCAGGTTCGACTTCAAACCCGGACAATTTGCGTTTGTGGAGGTCCAGGCCAAAGGCTGGAACGAACCGCACCCGTTCACAATTTCAAGCCCTCCGAGCGAGTCAAACCTTCATTTCACCATAAAGGTGCTTGGCGACTGGACCCGGAAAATCCGGGAGGAACTGACAGTTGGCGGTGAGGTAATTGTCAGGGGTCCATACGGACGGTTTGATGCAACAGCGGCTGGCAACAGGCAGGTCTGGCTCGCCGGTGGCATTGGCATCACGCCATTTCTGTCAAAGCTGCGGGCGATGAAGGCGGATGACCCGCGCGAGGTTGTCCTGGTCTACGGCGTGCGCGAAATCGGCGAAGCGCTGTTTCACGCCGAGTTGCAGTCGCTGTCAAAGAAACTGCCGAATTTCAAGCTGGTCACACTGCAGTCCAACAAAGGTGAGTTTGCCCGGGTCGACATCATGAAGACCAGGCTCGGTCAGCCAATTGCTTCGTACGACTATTTCCTGTGCGGTCCCCGACCCATGGTCGATGGCATTATGAAAGACCTACGTAAGGCAGGTGTTGCGCGACACAAGCTGCATTCCGAAGCGTTCGAATTTCGCTGATCGGTTTTAGGTTGTTCTGTCGTTTCCCGATGATCTTGCCGGCCGTTTTCATGGGATCAATTCAGGTCAGCGAGTAAACATAACAAGAAAGAAATCCAGAATCATGACAGACATACTGATTGTTGCAAACCTGACGCTGATGGCGATGGTTTTCGGTTATGGCATGGCATCCTCAGCGGTTTCGTACCCTGCCATGATGGCTAGTGCCCGGGCAACCGCCGTGGACTATTTCAAACCGTTCTTTCACAAATCAGCCCACCTGCAGCTAGGCCTCTCCCTGGCGGTTGTCCCGGTAAGCCTTGCCATTTCCTACCTGACTGGAAACTGGTGGTGGCTCATCGGTTCGCTGATCCTGCAGATCAGTGGCCCATACACGATCTTCGTCCTGATGCCGGTAAACAACCGTATCATGGCGGACGGCGCTGATATCCATTCTGATCAGATGACTAAGGACCTCGGCAGTTGGGGGAGATTGCACCTTCCCAGAACACTTATTGCCGGCGCGGTATTTGTCCTGTTCGCCTACCTGGCTGTTACCGGAACAAATTGAGCAGTGGGTGATGTCGGGGTCATGGCGGCCCAGTATACGTTGGCTGTCCGCTCACCTGAACCGCACGTTGGATTACCGGTCAGGCGAATTGCTCAGGAAGGTATTCAACGCTCTGACTTCTCTGCACCGAATCCGCCTGAATCCGCTTGCAATTCCAGGGACCGGTTGCCAAGCTGAAACAGTTGGAATGGACAGAGCTGAGAAGCAAAATTCCTCAGAATGGTTCCCAGGGGTGTCACATGGCTGTTAGGTTTTGTGCACCCGAAGGTTCTCAAAGGCAAATTGGCTGCAGAGGTAGTTTTTGATGAGAAATCTGGATAGCGGCTTTCAGCTGTCAGAGGCACAGATAAAGAAATTCCAAACGGATGGTTACGTAAAGCTGCCAAAATTTCTCAGTGCCGACACGGTAGATATGCTGTTGCGTCGCACAGATGCTGAGATGAGCAAATCTCTCGATAGCTTCACGTCACAGTTCAACAGGCTGAAATACGACTTTGAGAGCGACAAGGCCGATATCTATGAGCTGATCCAGACCGAAACTTTCCAGCAGGTTATGACTGCTTTGACGAACAGAAATCTGTTCATGACATTTGAGCTCTGCTTTGAGTTGAAAAGCGGTGTGAGCAAGGGGTTTCCCTGGCACGTCGGCGTTCAGAGCTTTGGCTACCAGCGGGCGGAGGAGTTTGGCTGTACAATCTGGGCGCCCTTGCACCCTATTCGGACTGATGGTCAGCGTGGCGGAATGGCGTATGTGCCAGACCGGGTGTTGTCGGGGCGGTTCGTGTACGACCAGATCGAGTCCGCCATAATTTCAACGCTTGAGGAACAACATCGCAGGGGCGAGGAAACTTCACTGAACAAGTATTTGATGATGCGTTCCGGTATCCTAAATTCGCCAGCAATGCGTCAAATCCTGGAGACGCATTGTGAAGAGGACGAATTCGATCCCGGTGATGTGCTGGTTTTCAACAAATACGTCGTTCACCGCAGCGTTAAGCTCGAGGAAGGTGAACTCGACCGCAGAGCGGCATTTGTCATGCGTTTCGTTGAAGAAGGTTCACGTTATGATCGTCGCAGGGCCGAGGAACTTGAATTCCCGACTATTCGGTACGGGCAGCGACCATTTACAAGAGCCCACATGGAGATAGACCTGCCCGACGGCGGTGTGCTGTCGGATAGCGAGTACTTTGACAGCACTGCAAAACGCATGATCTCAAAGGCTTAGGAAACAGGGATCTGCAAGGCGTACGTCCGGCGCCAAAGTGTCTGCATGCCCCCGATAATGCCGATCACTTCTTGCCCGGTCAGCAGGAGCGGTCGGCTTGTGTCAGATCAGTCTGTAAGGAAGCGTTGCTCGGTCAGAAGTCAATTCGGAGTAACAATGGATTGCAGCGAGCGTGTGTCGAGTACGTGCAGAAACGCTGACCTGGCATCAGCCATTACGCCTTTCAGTTTGCAACGCGGGGAAAACACACAGCCGCATTCCCGGTCGAGCATGCATTCGACTATTGCCAGATCGGCCTCTATCTGGCGCACCACATCTCCAACCATGATCTGAGATGGCGGCCTTCCGAGACTGATGCCACCTGTCCTGCCGCGATGAGACACCAGTATTCCGGCCTTCACCAGTCTGGCGACAATCTTCATCACATGAGATTTCACCAGCCGCAGCCGCCCGGCAATCTCCTCGACCGTTATCGGCTGCTTCTCATTGGCCAGCAGCATCACCACCCGCAGGGCAAAATCGCTTGCTTGGTTCAGGCGCATGGTCGCTCCAATAAACATTCAAACTGTATGTTGCAAATAGCAGGTTTTCTGGATAGATAAAATATATAAACAGAATGAATGTATTGAATTCCTGTCAACAAATGAGAGATATCCGCCATGAGCTGGTTGCCCGGACTGATAACCGCAACCCCGGAAGAGGGGTTCCAACTTGCCATCAAACTGAGCCGGATGGCTGTTAAGTTCACTCAACCAGACGACGCCGTCCGCAGCCGGTTGCGCAAGGACTATGAGAACAATGCCGACAGTCTGACAATGGCCTCACAGGTTGTGGCGATCAATTTCCAGACCATCGCTGCCGCCAATCGCTACTGGAACAGCTGACGCCGCATGTCATGCCGAAAAAACCTGCTGTCGCCTTAGCCAGACCTGCCTAGGTATTGCAGCACCTTCTTTTGCCTTGCCACAGTGGCCGCTCCCGCATCTGTGGCAATGGCATCCAGCTGACTGACGAGGCTGGTTCTCAAGTGCATTGCAAAGCTGCTGGTCAGGAAATCACACAACCATTTGACCTGACCGTCTGAGATGCTGCACGACTTCAGCCGGTGCGACACAAATCTCAGGTCATCTGAGCGCAAATTCAGATCCGGCCTGAACATCACCGCCAGATGACGGCGGTTCTGCATGCTGATCTTCCCGTTTTCACCGACAACCCAGATCAACATGATCAGCCGCACAAACATCTCGTCATTTTCTTCCAGTTCCGGATAAATCGCATCCAGCCGGCGTGCGTGATCAATGATTTCGACCAGCCTGCGTTTCTTCCTGGTTCGCCGGCGCACCCCTTTTACGGTCATGGTTCCCCTGATTGTTGCTGCCCCTAGCCGACGCCGTATTCTGAGGGTTTGTTGTGGTTTCTACTGGCTTTCTGGATTGCTTGGATTGTCAGGTCCGCTTCACAAGTTCCGCCCTGCGCGTCTTGCGATGTGCGGTTGCCCGTTTGTCGGTCTTCTGCATCCAGTTGCGCAGTGGCAGGTTGGAATAGTCGCGGCGGATGACTCGTTGAATTCGCAGGGCCTGTTTGATGCAGCCGTCGAAAAGCTGCGCAAGCTCCGGTGTAACCTGCTCACCCTTCACGACGCGCTGTTCCAGCCGCAACAGTTCTTCGGCGATTGTCTGGATCGCCATTTCCTGCTCTTCCATGAAATTCATACGTGACATGACGGCTATGTTGGTTTACGCAGCGGCACACATCAATTGATGATGTTCAGTCAATTGCGGAGCAGTCACGCCATAATGTTGGTGCATTAATCATCCGTCAGTGGTAAATTGATTTACCTACGAGGCAGCCGGTACACGCAAGACGTGGGCAACGGGTGTCCAGACGGGTGAACTGAATACAATGAAGCGTGACTTGACCAGGAAACAGCCACCGGTGCAGCGTCCTCCGAATATCATGCACGAGATGCTGCGCTCGTTCGTGACCCTCGCGAGATTTCTCAACCTCACCCATGCAGTCAACCATTTGGGCTCTACCCGGCAAACCGTGCGGCGTCACATAGAAATGCTGCAATCGCTGAGGGGAGAAAAACTGCTTTCTTTCGTCGATCGTCAGTATGTGCTGACCAGGCAAGGGGCTCTGGCACTGGTGGAAGCCGAACAGATTCTCTTGCTGGACGAGGCCTGGATGCGCAAGGAAGTCAGGGTTGTGAATGGCCTCACCGCGGTCCTGTACGATCCGGAAGCAGATGTTCCGTATTTTTCGCAGCAGCACTCGATTGACACGATCTGGAAAAGCGGAACGCCGATTATACAACAAGGGTTGCTGTGCTGGGTCGAATCCAGAGCTCATTTGGAGGCTCCTGAGTTCGACGCGGTGCGGGATTACCTGCTGGCGTACCGGCGTCACAACAATGAATGGTTGTGCGTCAGCATTGGCGAAAAATCGTCATATGCAACCTGGCTCGGATGGTCGTGGGCAAAAAGTGCTATCGGCAAACCGCTATCTGACGATCCCATGGCCAGTGACGCGGATCAGTATGTCAGCCAGTCCTATGACAGCATCTTGCGTAGCGGTGGTTTGCGTATCGACCATGTCTACACCAAAATAGCCAGAACCCATGGCGGTACGCCCGAGCCCATCACTTATCAGCGGCTCATCTTGAGGTGCATGTTCCCTAACGGCGAATACGCCCTGGTAACTCTTGTTGACAGAACCCGGAACGTTCAGATTGTTGATGTGAATCTCGATGAATTTCCGGCCATGGATGCCGCCTTGCTGTAACAGCCGTTAAGGTTCTGGTAACTTTTGCATGTGTGCAATACTTGTTGCGCGTCAAGGTTGTAAACACCTTGATCGTTGACATACGCGTCTCGAATCATTCCAACTGAATGCGGGACCGCCAGTCGGAGACACAAGCTATTGTGCATGATAGACAAACAAAGGCGATTGCCGAATACATAGCCGGTGCCGAAAATGTTGTTTCGGAGCTCGGTATCACCATCGAA
This sequence comes from Anderseniella sp., assembly GCA_028289645.1. Classification (GTDB taxonomy): domain Bacteria; phylum Pseudomonadota; class Alphaproteobacteria; order Rhizobiales; family Aestuariivirgaceae; genus Anderseniella. The sequence continues at coordinate 484,879 of JANQOK010000008.1, read as the reverse complement.
ATTGGCTCGGATTTCGACTTTTTCTGTTCAATTCCCAAGCTTCAACCTGAGCGACATCCGGTTTCTCCAATATTCGATCCGGATGAGGCCTTCATCGCGGACCCGAACGGCTTCTGGCTAATCGGGCGTGATGCGGCCGGCGAGATTGTGCTGACCCAGGCGATAAAGCTGATACCCGTGGGAGATGCCGGTTTTCTGACGCATTTGACCGAAAACCTGGCTGACTACAGGCCAAAGGGTGATCGGCTCGACATCTCTAAATCACGGATTGTCCTGACCGACCGTGCCGCAAGTCTGTCAGGTGACTTGTGTTACTACGGCGAGTTGTGGATCAAGCGTACCTATCGGGGCAGTTGCCTGACAGCGGTTATGCCACGTCTCATGTTTGCAATTGCGATTGCAAAATGGTCACCAAACGTGGTGTTCGGGGTCATGGAGCCTCTTGCAGCCTGCAAGGGACTGGCGGCACGTGAAGGGTTCATGCATCTGGAGCAGGGCGGACTTCATTGGTGGGACCGGGTTGCGTCCGAAACCATGGAGGAATGGCTGGTCTGGACCACCAGGGATGATTTCGTCTTCAATATGAGAGTTTCACCGCAGATGCTCGCCCAGCTGTATCCGAGCAAAACAGACAAAAGGCCGGCCAAGGTGTCGAAAGTCGCCTGATTCAATGTCCGCCGTTCTAAAACCCGGCCGGCCGTTTGGCGGGGCCGAACACAGAATTGCGTAATGCAGATTCTGGGCGGACTTCACCCATGCATCACCTGGACGTGACGTGGATTGATTTCCATGGCGCTGCACAGCGCCGCACAATGGTCTTCAGATATCTGGAGACCATGACGTGGACAGGGTGCATCTGCAGCAAAGTCGACGTTCCCGATATTTTTTCTTGACGGGAGCGGCCCGCGCAAAAAACCTGACGGCAATTGCGCTGGTGGCATGTTTGGCCGTAGCCGGCAGTCTAGCTGCGGTGGCTCAAGAAACCGAATTGGACCTGGACGACGGCGACCGGCCGGTTAGCGCCGGACCGATCAAACAGGCGGAAGATCCCAGCGGACCGCGCCGACACTTCCGATTGCGAAACCCGGCGCGTCTCAGTGCAGACGAAGCCGAGCGTCTCTACCTTGAGCTCAAGTCGGACATGGCGACCCGGTACGGGTTGTCGGGACAGCCGGGAATTTCAAATTACCAGGCCTGGAAGCGCTACAACCGGGCACCTTATCCGAGCGTTTCGCACGGCAATCGATACCTCAACAACTATGGCAACCTGGCCTCGCAGGCTTATGGACGTTACGAGCAGGCAGGTAGACTTCCCGTCGGCTCGATACTCGCCAAAGACAGTATGACGGTGAGCAAGGACGGCAAGGCCATGCCCGGCGCCTTGTTCCTGATGGAGAAGATGCAAGCCGGTTTCAACTATGTCAGTGGTGACTGGCGCTATACCATGATCATGCCGGATGGCAGTCTGTTCGGCACCACCAACGGCGAAGGATCAGAGCGGGTCAAGTTCTGCATTTCCTGTCACCTCGCTGTTGAGCGGCAGGATCACCTGTTCTTCATCCCTGAACAGTATCGCCGGAATTAACGGCAGCAACCGGCAAATCACGCAGTCGCAGCACCGGCGTTCACCGCTTCTCACGGGCCGATCACCGGTATGTGATGATTCACACATCCCTGTTTTTCGGCCTTGCGTAAGGTCATTTTCAACAATCGCGATATATCGCGCGCCAGATAAAGGGTTTTCAGCCTGGGAGTTGGCGCACATGTCGCGCAACCCCGGCAGGCATACGGGCGGTCCTGCCAATAGAGGAAACTCGAAAATGACCAAGAAAATCATGACAATTGCATTGTCCGTGGCTGTTCTTGCAGCCTTGGCTTCTGCGACCCCTTCAGCTTTCGCTGGTCCTGGCAAGTTAGCGCCTGGCATCGGCGGTGGCGGCGGCGGTGGTGGTGGCGGCGGTGGAGGCGGTGCTCCCGGCGGCTTTGCACCCGGCGGAGGCGGCGGTGGCGGAGGCGGCGGCGGACACGGCGGCGGTTGGGGCGGCTGGGGTGGCGGCGGCTTCGGCATTGTCATCAATCCGGGTCCGCAGCGCTACTATGACGATGACCGCATTTCTTGCCGGACCGGCAAGCGCATCGTGCGCAACTCCGGTTATCGCCGGGTTCGCGTCATAGAGTGCAGAGGCAACACCTACACTTACAAGGGCAAGCGCGGTTCAAGAATCTACCGTCTCAGCGTGGATTCCCTCGACGGCATCATCGTAGGACGCCGCCGGCTGTGACCGGCATGTCGGTTTTTCGCCGATGAAACACTCATCATGTGCCCTCGACCCAATTGCGGTCGGGGGCATGCTCTTATTGAAACCTGAACACTCCGGCAGATCTCCGGTTGAAAACAAATCTGTACGCGCAGCGGTCCCAAGATGCCGGCGGCGCACATGAACAAACAACTCTTGTGGTGCCGGTGATGTTCAGTCCGGAAGGGGAAATGTACCCAACAGTGATGGTTGTACTGCCCGGGAAAATCCCCAAATCGGCAAAAGCATGGTAGGCACCTGTGTCCTATGTTGCTTGAGGGTGCGGATCAATGCCCATGCCAGCCGAATACTGGAATGCATCCAGAGATTTTGAAGCCTTTCTGACCGATGTGCGCGACACCTGTATGCTGCAGACCCACCATCAGGCCTACCACACGCTGCGGGCAGTGCTGCATGTGTTCCGCAGCCACCTGTCCCTCAAGCAGGCCCTGGCATTCGCGGACGTCCTGCCGCCTGTTACCAGGGCGATCTTTGTGGAAGGCTGGCAACCCGTTGACGATCCGCCGGCGTTTCCGGATCGCGATCAACTTCAGCGGGAGGTCAAAGCCATTCGGCGCGACCACAATCTCGCGCCCGCCAGCGCCATTGCCGACGTGGCTGCTGCGCTTCGCCGCTCCTCAATCGATCAAGATGCTTTCGACAGCGTTTTGAGGCAACTCCCGGGCGCAGCAGTCGATTTTTGGTCCCGGTGACGCCGTTTTTGCACCAGCAGGAACAGTTCAGCGCTCCGGGAAGTTCAGCAACGATTTCGGAATCTGGGTGATCATGCATGGCCGGCGACGCGGAGAAGGACCGGGTCCGGCCCGAGCCTGACCGGCTTCGCAATGCAATTGTGACGATGATCGCGTCACCTGAAGGACCAGCAACTGCATTGTGCGTCGTTTTCGCTGCGCCCGGCTTGACTGCTGATTGAGGGCAGGGACAATCCACACTCAACTGTGGTTGAGATGGACTTGTCGATAGCGGCCTGGCGGAGGTGGAAACAGCGGCAATCACCCATCGGGCGAATATAGAATTGCCGAATTCTTTCGCGCTGTATCGGCAATCAAGGTGTCGACCAGATCCTTTGGGAAATAGACCCCGTTCACAAACTGCTGCCCCTCATGGTGATGCATGGTGACCTCAACCAGAAATCGTGGATTTTGATATGGCACCAGCATGTTGAAACCTGCCGGCCGTACCATCGTCAGCAGCGCGCGCTTCGCGGATTCCCTGTAAGTTTCAATAAATTGTTTTGTTTTTTCAATAGCTTCCTCACCTTGCAAACGTTGAAGAAGCAAGTCCGTACTGAAAGCCGAACCGCGAAGACTGTGCATCAGGTATGTGGACATCGCAATAATTCGATCTACAGCGGCGATCAGCAGCCCTCCTTCGCCGTTGGTAAGGGTACCGGTAATCATCTGCTTGACTAGGCCGTTCACAATGATCGCCTGGGAAACGAGCTTTGCCAGATTGGCCTGTGCCAGTGGATCAAGCGAATTCATATCCTGGCTGTAATAGTAAACTCGATATTGTGCAGACCCGTCTTCCGCAACATCTTTGAAGAAGCGGTCAATACCATCATACCTGATGACCGGCTGGTTACCTGCGTCCGAAACGAGACTGGTCAGCGGCATCTGGTTTTTTATCTTGAGCGCGATTGCTGCCGCATCGTCGCGCATCCCCTGCAGATAATCAGCCAGTTCAGCGATGTTCGGGCGCAGCTGCGTGCCGCCATCGGGCCTGCCTCCGGCAGCTGCGGAAATCTCCGCGGCTGCAGGTTTCTTTGGTGGTACGCGTTTTCCGAACATCTGCTTCCGCCCATTGCCAGTCAACGCAATTGAATCGCGAAAACGTAAAATTTCCGTAGGCGAACGAAACTGACTGTGTTTGTGACAGCAGAATAGGTGACCTGCTCAGTGCGGCGACACTGCCGGAAGAGCGAACTCGGTGATGATTTTAACCGGCAGTTTCCAGGCATCTGGTTGATTGTAGTTGCCGGCAAACACCACCACAATCAGCTTGTTGGCTGGACTGATCATCAGGCGCTGCCCTCCATTGCCAAATCCGGCAACCCAGTAAGGCGGTGTTCCTTCCGCGGCCAACCACCAGAAAAAACCATAGCGAAGGCCGTCCGGTAAAACGGCATGCGGCGTGAACGATACGTCAAGCCAGTCTGCCGGAACGACTTGCCTGTCCTGCCAGACCCCGTTGTCAAGAATCAGGCGGCCTATTCTGCCCAGATCGTGAATGTTCAGGCGCAGTCCAGAAGCAACAGATGGCACGCCGTCTGCTCCCGCCACCCATTCGAACTCGTTGATGCCGAGGGGCGTGAACAGCTTGTTTCTGGCATAGGCATCAATAGGAACCCCGGCGCCCTGGCTGATCAGCTCGCCAATCAACGCAGTCGCCCCGCCATTGTAGGTCCACCGGTCTCCCGGTTCATCGACCATGGGGCGGTCCAGCGCGAAACGATAGCGGTCTTTTGCCCTTTCCATGGCAATTTCGCTGTTGCGCGGGTCCGAATAGGGCAGGTCTTCATTCCACTCGGTTCCCATTTTCATCGACAGGGCGTGGCGTACGCGTATCCGGTCGCGCTGCTGCTCGCCGGACAGGTCGGCATAGTCGGGAAACTGCTGTAACAGGCTTTCATCCAGACCAGGCACAATGCCGTCCGACAGGGCGATGCCATACAGCAGGCCGGTAATGCTCTTGGTCACAGACCTCAAGTCATGCAGGCTGTCCCTGTTGTGTTCGACTGCGCCGAGTGGGGTGCCCCAGCGCTGATCATCGCCAGGGTAGTATTTTTCGGCAAGAATCTTGCCCTTGTGAATGACCAGTACGCTGTGCAGGCCATCGAGCTGACCGGCGGCAAAAGCCCTGTCCAGGCGTTCTTCCATAGTGCTGTCCTTTGCCATCGCCGCACCCGTCAGGATCAGCAGAGCTGCTACAAGACCCGAAACAATGTATGGCACGTGGCGCCTCATATCATGCATCTCCGGAAGTACGGGGTGTCAGGTGCCAAACTGCAGTCCTTCGATAGCCTGGTTTACTGCTCGCCGGGTGAGGCCGTCGCCATCCCTGGCGGTATCCCAGGCAGCCGTAATCGAGATGGCGGTTACACGGTCCGTCTCCATCAGTCTCTGCAGTGCCTGCCTCATCTCCGGGGCGGATGGTCCGCCTGCGGCAGGATAAAGGAATGCCGGAGCTTGGTCGGCATCGATGATGTCGCTGTCGAAATGGACATAGAGCGGGCCCGGTGGCAGCGTTGCCGGGTCAAGGTCATCCAAGTGTTCAATGAAACGGATTCCAGAGCCTTCCACCAGGGTCCGCTCGCCCGGATCAAGATCACGCCCGTCGCATAACACCACTCGGCCATCAGCGATCGGGTCAAGTTTCACAGCCTGCATCATGCGCTGGTCGCCGCGGCCGGTGAGCATGGCAAGCGGCATGCCGCCGAGGAATCCCGATGGCGACGTTTCCCAGGTGTTGAAGTCGCCGTGGGAATCCAGCCAGACAAGTGTGGGGTAAAGGTCGTTGCGGGCAAGCCCGGCCATCACCGGGATTGTCTGGCAGCAATCGCCCAGAACCGCAAACGGTCGGTTACCGTCCGCAACAATGTCGGAAACGGTTGCGGCCAGTTCCCGGTGAATGGGCGCGACGCTGTCCATCTGGTCGCCGCTGCCGGGACCGGCGGTGATCACAATGTCATCGGGTTTGCTGATCTGGGCAACCGCCTCGGACCGGCGATCCAGGAACATTGGCGAGGCAACCCGAACATCTTTCATAAATCGCTCCTTGGGGTACGATGTGATGACAACAGACTAGTTCCCAGAACACTTAACGACATGTCAACAAGACGATTGCAGTTAAGCGGACAGCAACTGTTATCCGATCCTTTCAGGTAGTCCTCGGCCATTGTTCCACCAGCGATTTGGATTGTCGCTGTTAACATCGTAATCCGCGCGGCTGGCCCAGTCTTCGCGCACAAAAATGACTGGTTCTTCGTAGTGATGCACATGCAGGATCGCGTCCATCACCTTTTCCAGAACGGACAGGTCGCGCTCGACTGAGATTTTCAGTTCCACAACCGGATACGTCTCTGTCGCACCTGCCGTGAAACCGTCGACATGGGTTGTTGTGGTTGACCCGGCTTCCGGTTGCGCGGTTTCCTTCCCAATCGCTGAAATGCTGGCGTTTCGCTGATAGCGCCCGAAACTCAGAGGATGGACCTGCATCACTGCATCCAGGATCCTGTCTGTGTCTTCCGGCAAGGTCTGGATTTCCAGTGTCCAGACGGGTATCAGCCTTCCGGACTTTGCCCGGTATCTTTTTAGATCTTTCATGTAGCCTGCTTCCGATTGATAAGATGCCATATAGGCTGGCATGCTACCAAACTGCTGCTGACAACCTCCCGTCAGTTGGTGACGCACCCGGGGCACGGCCATTTTGAAGTCAATCTCCGGGACCAGACAGGCTTTTCATGTAGGCGAGCATGTCGCTGATGGTCTCCACGCTGAGTTCGAACTCCGGCATGGCCGGATGGCCGGTGACGATGCCCTCGGCGAAGGCTTCCGCAAGGCTGTCGATCGGATAGCGATTGTGCAGTGTGCGAAACGCCGGCGCCTCGGGCATATGACTGTCGTCACTGAGGCCAATGGCATGGCAACGGGCGCAGTTTTGTTCGACGAACGTCTTGCCCTTTGCCGCATCGCCATAAGACTGGCTGTGGGCGAGAGAGGCAGGCAGCATCAGAACAAATACAACTGCTGCCAGCACGGTGGGGATAGAGAGTCTGGTTTTTGTTTGCATGTCCGAGATGGTATCGGAATGTCGATTTAAATACCTTGATCGGTGTCAAACCAAGTTGGATCTTGAGATTTTTGAACTCGAGATCGAAGACCATTTCCCCGCACTCCGGCGTTCGTGCAGGCAACGGTCAGGAAGAAGCGCGGGCTGCTTTTGATATTGGAGTAGGCCGGCTCACAACACCTCCACATTTCCGCAGATACTGATCGCCTGACCAGAAATGTTCGCGCCCATCGGCGAACACAAGAACATGGCCTGGTTGGCGACGTCCTGTGCGCTGACCATGCGGTGCAGGGACACTTTGTTGATGTACTCACGTTCCATGTCCTCGTATGAAACGCCAGCCGCTTCCGCACGGTCCGCAATCACCTTTTCAATGCGCGGACCCTCGACAATGCCGGGCAGCAGCGCGTTGACCCGAATGCCGTCGGGACCCAGCTCGATCGCCAGGCTTTTGACCAGACCGATGATGGCCCACTTGCTGGCCGCATAGGGCGTCCGCCAGGCATATCCGAGCCGGCCCGCCACCGAGGAAATGCCTATGATCGATGCCCGGGAGGACTGTTTGAGCAGTGGCACAGCAAGCCGGGCACAATAAAACTGGCCGTTCAGATTGACATCAATGGTATCGCGCCATGCTTGTGTATCCAGGTCTCCGATACCGCCGGTGGGACCCGCAATGCCGGCATTGTTGATCAGCACGTCCAGCCCGCCAAGGTGCGCTTTGACCTCCTCAAACAGGTTTGCGACCTGCGCTTCATCTGACACGTCGCAATGCGTGAGGCCCCAATCGGAAAAGTTGCTCCTGCAATCGGCCAATGCGCTTTCCGACACATCGCACACGTGCAGGCGTGCACTGGCAGACGCAAACGTCTCTGCGATCACCCGGCCAATGCCGCCACCGCCTGCCGTCACCAGCACCCGCAAGCCCGGTTTCAGTCCCATTGTCTCAGTCATGGTTCTCTACCCCAATCGTGTCAGAAACCAACCTGGTCTCCGCCTTTCAGGTCGAGCATTGCCCGGGCCTCGTCGGGAGTTGCGATATCCAGCGACAGGCCCTCCAGAACCTGGCGCATCTTGCTGACCTGGTCGGCATTGGATTTCGCCAGCTCGCCCGGCGCAATCCACAGTGAATCCTCCAGTCCGACACGCACATTGGCGCCTTGCGCCGCGCCCATGGAAGCCAGTGGTATCTGGTTTCTCCCGGCGCCCAGGATAGACCAGCGATAGCTGTCGCCAAACAGTCTGTCGGCGGTGCGCTTCATATGCATAAGGTCTTCCGGGTGTGCGCCGATGCCGCCGAGCAGGCCGAACACCGACTGGATGAACAACGGTGTCCGTGCCAGCCCCCGATCAACAAAATGAGCCAGGTTGTACAGATGGGATATGTCGTAGCACTCGAATTCGAAGCGGGTGCCGTTGTCATTGCCGACGCGCAGGATTGTCTCGATGTCATTGAAGGTGTTCTTGAACACCAGGTCACGTGAGTTCTCCAGATGCGCCCGTTCCCAGTCATGGGTGAAGTCAGAAAACCGGTCGAGCATCGGATAGAGTCCGAAATTCATCGATCCCATGTTCATGGAGGCGACCTCCGGCTTGAACACAGCGGCAGGACGCATGCGCTCTTCCACAGTCATATGCGGGCTGCCGCCGGTGGTGATGTTGATCACCGCCTTGCTCGACTGCTTGATGCGCGGCAGGAATTTCTCGAACACCTTCGGGTCTTGTGTCGGGCGTCCTGTATCCGGGTCCCGCGCATGCAGGTGGATGATCGCGGCACCTGCTTCTGCCGCCGCAATGCCGGCCTCGGCTATCTCATCCGGCGTGACCGGCAGATGCGGCGACATGGACGGTGTATGGATGGCGCCCGTGACAGCGCAGGTAATGATGACTTTGCGTTTTGGCTTTGCCATTGGCGCGATTGTTCCTGTTGATCGTGGCGTGAACCGGTGGGCAGCGTGATGATGATCACACACTGCAGCAACGGGTCAATGAAGTTGTGCCCATTGTGTGCGATGAATGACCCGCTTATGCTGCCAGCATCATGATACGCACTGCCTGAACACAACGATTTTTCAGCAACGTCTTTGACCGTCGCCAAACAGGTTGCGACGGCGTGCGGATCGGACACTCTCTTTCACTTTACAAACGATGCTGTAAGCCCGCGACAATTCCGCAACCAAACCGGAATTGCCGGATGCGGGACTGCAATCGTCAGAAAACGAGGGCAACAATCATGTCAGACGACCTGTGGCGTTGGAGCGCCAGCGAACTCTGTACTTCCATTCGAGCAAAAGCCATATCCAGCCGCGAGGTGGTTCAGGCGCATCTTGACCGGATAGCGTCAGCTAACGGCAAGGTTAACGCAATCACAGCGGTGTTTGAAGCTGAGGCGCTGGCGGCTGCAGACGCTGCCGATTCAGCAACAGTTTCCGGCCAGCAAACCGGCCCTTTGCATGGCCTGCCGATCACCGTGAAGGAGAATATTGATGTGCGCGGGTCCGCCACGACCCACGGCATTGTGAGTCTGAAAAACTCCATTGCAGATCAGGATGCGCCAGTGATTGCGCATCTCAAAGCTGCCGGAGCGATCGTTGTCGCACGTACAAACACGCCTGATTTTGGATTGCGCTGGCACACCGACAACGATCTTCATGGTGCAACACTGAACCCCTGGAATCTACTTCGGACGCCAGGTGGTTCAAGCGGTGGTGAAGCCGCGGCTCTGGCAACCGGCATGTCGCCGCTGGGCATCGGCAATGACATGGGCGGGTCGACCCGGCAGCCTGCTGTGAATTGCGGCGTCACCGGGTTGCGCCCGAGCACCGGCAAGGTATCGCGTATCTCGTCATGGATGTCCGCGACCCCGCCTATGTTTTATGAGCAAGTAGCCTGTGTGAACGGACCAATGGCGAGGCGCATCGGTGATTTGCGGTTGGCGCTGAAGGTCATGTGCCAGCCTGACCCGGTCGATCCGGCGTGGACGCCGGCCGTCGCACCGCCTGAACCCGACGCGGCAAACTTGCGGGTTGGGCTGGTGAGTGATCCGTCGGGAGACGGACTCGCGCCGGCTATCGAGCGGGCACTCGGCACCGCGGCAGCCGCTCTCAGGTGTGCCGGATACCAGGTCGAGGAAATTTCTCCACCGTTGATCGAAGAGGCCGATGACACGATTCAACGCCTGGCAGACAGCGAAATTGCGTCGTATTTCACACAGATACTGCCGATGATTTCCAGCGATGCGGCAACGATCCTGAGATCGATTATTGCTGATAATGTCGCTGATGCTTCAAGTTACCGCGATGCCATTGCGCAGCGCCACCGTATCGCCGCAACTTGGAGTGACCTCATGTCGACCTATCCACTTGTCCTCGGGCCGGTTTCCACCATGGAGCCTTTCGAAGTAGGTTATGATACAGGGGGCCGCGAGGTTATGCGACGCCTGATCCGTTCGCTCCGCCTGACCGAGCTGTGCAATCTGTTGGGGCTACCGAGCGTCGCGCTGCCAGTGTTGGTGGAGAACGGCATTCCACTGGGTGTGCAGGTTATTGGCAGGAAGTTTGACGAGGACCGTTGCTTCGCCGCAGCCGAAGTTGTTGAAAAGGCTTGCCCGGTTTCTACGCCGATAGATCCGACCGTCATGAACTGACAACTGGACGCATCAGGCGGTAACCCTTACCTGTTGCCCCTCAGATGGACAGCGCTGGTACCGGAGAGGTTCATGACGGTTCCGGCGGTCGATGATGTTGTCGACAATGCAACGGTCATGTGCGGCAACATTCTGGCAAGCTGAATTGTAAATAGAGAAATTCTATCAATCACATCGCTACATGCGATTGGATTCTATTGCTGAGTCCGCCCATGTTTTCCTCAGGCAACAGATGATCAGTCAACCGCTGCCTGGGACAAAGAGACTGGTCAGCAGCAAACTTCAAGGAGAACGCCAGATGGATATCTTAGTCATTGCAGCCACAATCGGATTGTTCGCCGGTATGGGCTTTATCTTCTACCGCGCGTTTCGCGGCAAAGCGAACCAGGATACCGGCTGAACATAACGCCACCCTGACACGAGGACAAATTGGCCCGGCGGAAACCGTCCGCCGGGCCGCAGTCCCTGGGCAGTCGCCGGCTGGCTATGTCGGCAGCGCCTACTTGAACCGTCGCCGTGCAGCTTAGAGAGCAGGGGTTGGCATAGATAACCTGCTGGCATGCCTGTGCCGCAATGAGTGTCAACCTTTCGAGTGCATGAAATTTCTGCGGGAACTGCATGGTGCAAGCCAGGGTGATGCGAAGATTGCGGCTCTGCAAAGCCCGGTCTGGAGAGACAAGGCCATTGAGCATGAAGCCATGGTGGACAGTCTCCTGAACGAGCTTGATGTTCTGGGAAAGGGGCTTGACGGCCGATCCCAATCCCAGCACATTTTCAGCGTATTGTTTGCCTATACAGGATGATCGTTATCCTTCCTACAGCGGAGAAATCGCTTGGACGTAGTTTTAGCAGGTATGTCCACGGTTGTTCCTGACGCCAAGCTACCACAAGACCTGGTTTTGGATTGGGCTCGCCGAACCCTGGGCAGCAGGTTTGCCCAATTTGAGCGGATGTCGAAAACATTCGACAATGCCGGTATCGAGTCCCGCTACGCCGTTGCTGACATCTCCTGGTTTGAAACACCAAAGTCCTGGCCGGAACGCAATTCGGTATATCTCGAAGGCGCGACACAGCTGTTTATCAAGGCGGCGACCGGTGCCCTGGACGATGCCGGCTGGGAAGCGGATGACGTTGATGCCATCGTCACGGTATCCTCCACCGGCATTGCCACCCCGACCCTCGAAGCGCGCGCTCACCTGGAACTCGGGTTTCGTGAGGACGTAACCCGCATACCGGTGTTCGGACTGGGCTGTGCCGGCGGCGTTTCGGGCCTGGCCATCGCCCGGGATTTTGCTGCCGCCCACGAAGGGACCAGGGTTCTGATGGTTGCAGTTGAAGCCTGCACGGTATCGTTCTGCGCCGGCACGCCGCGCAAGGCAGACATCATCGGTTCGGCCATATTCGGTGACGGTGCGGCGGCTGTGTGTGTCACCAGCGAAAACAGCGGCCTGAACGGGTTCAATGGCCATAACGGGTATAATGGCCGCAGCGGCCAAAATGGACACAACGGTCATGGCGCACGCAATGGGCACAATGAGCATAATGGCAGCAACGGCCACGCAGAGATCAACGGCAGCAACGGCGATAAGTCTCAGAAGGGCCACAACCTGCACAACGGCAACAAGATTGTCATCGGCAGGGGAACCCAGAAGATGTGGCCGGACACCCTGTCGATCATGGGCTGGGAAGTTGATGAGGACAGCCTTGGTGTGGTGTTTGACAAGTCCATACCGACCTTTACCGAGGAGAACTTTTCTTCCGCGGTGAGCGGTGCGCTGGCGAAGCTCGGTAAGGACATCTCTCAGATTGACCGGTTTGTCTGCCATCCCGGCGGCACCAAGGTTATCCAGGCGATTGAACAGTGCCTCGAACTGCAACCTGACAGCCTGGACGAGGAACGCGATGTGCTGCGCAATTTCGGCAACATGTCGGCGCCAACGGTGTTGTTTGTCCTGCAGCAGGTGCTGGAGAAGGAACAGACCGGCGACATGCTGATGTGCGCGCTGGGGCCCGGCTTCACCGCGTCGTTCCTGCCCATAACAAGAGCATAGAATGTCGATCTCCATTCCTGCCGTGTGCCTCCTGATCTTTCTTGTGGTCCAGCGGCTCGGTGAACTGGTTCTGGCGCGGCGAAACACCAGGAGGCTGCTGGAGAAGGGCGCCTTTGAAACCGGTGCTGAGCATTATCCCCTGATGATCGTGCTGCACACATCCTGGCTGCTGGCCCTGGTGTACTACGGCATCGACCAGCCGGTTTCCATCGGCTGGCTGGCAGTGTTTGCCGTGTTGCAGCTGCTGCGGGCCTGGATCATCTTCAGCCTCGGCGGCAGGTGGACGACAAGGATAATTGTTGTCAGCGACCCGTTGGTGACCAAAGGACCATTCGCCTGGGTCAAGCATCCCAACTATCTGGTGGTAATTGCCGAAATCCTGACCGTGCCGATGATCCTCGGCCTGCCGGTAGTGGCAGCGGTTTTTTCAGCCCTGAACGCCGCCATGCTGACGATACGCATAAGCGCTGAGGAAGCAGCGATCAGGCGATACAGGTAAGATTCTCGGCCCTATGTCGGGCGATCGGTGCGGCGCACGAACGGGATGAGCAGGATGCCAATCGCCGTCAGCGCGGCTACCATGGCCCAGGCATCGTTGATAGCCAGGGTGAGGCCGGCCTTTTCCACTTCCGGGCGGATCATCTCCACGATGCTTTCCGGCGGCACAAAGGCGACCGAAGGGATCTCATGTATGGAGATGTCGGCGAAGGCGGCTGCATCCGGATCCAGTTCAACCAGTTTCAGGCCGATGTCTTTCGAATGCATCTCCACCCGCTGCCAGATCACCGTGTCGATCAGGGCCACCCCGATGGCGCCGCCCAGGTTGCGCATCAGGTTGAACAGGGCGCTGCCGTCGGGAACCTTGTCCTCGGTGAGCAGCCCCAGTGCTATACGGGTCGGCGGCAGCAGGCAGAACATGATAGCGCAGCCGCGCAACACCTGCGGCCAGAACATGCCGTCGAAATCCGTCGCTGCCGTCTGAAAGAAACTCCAGCCAAGACCGACTGCAAAACATAAAAAACCGCCGGCCGTCAAAAGCCGCGCGTCGACGCGCTGTTCCAACTGCACAGCCACCGGGGCTGCCAACAGTTGGGCAACGCCGGTGACCAGCATCACCAGGCCGATGTCCAGCGGTCCGTGCCCGCGCACCAGGCCCAGAAACACCGGCATCAGGTAAACCGAGCCGAACAGTCCCATGCCGAAGATGAAACTCAGTGCGCAGGCGATGGCGAAGTTGCGGTCGCGAAACAAGCCCAAATCCGCAATGGGAAGGTCACGGCGCAGCGAACGCACCACGAAGCCTGACAGCGAAACAATCACCGTCGCCAGCAGGCACAGGATGAGAAGTGAGGTCCAGCCGCGCTCAGGAGCCTCCTTGAGCGAGATTTCCAGAAATGCAAGGCCAAGCGCCAGTGCGGCAAGCCCGAGCCAGTCCATGCGCCGCAGCAGCTTCAAATCGCCGGAGGCCCGCGGCAGCAGGACGGCTGCCACGGCCACCGAGGCTATGCCGGGCAGCACGTTGACGAGGAACAGCCATGGCCAGCTGTATGTCTGGGTGATGAAGCCGCCGACCGTTGGCCCGAGCGTGGGAGCGAGCACAGCGAGCACGCCGGCAATCGTCGTTGCAATGCCCTGCTGCTGCACCGGGAACATCAGGAACACGGCTGAAAACACCAGCGGGATAAGGCATCCGCCGGCCAGCCCTTGCAGGATGCGGAAGAAAATCAGGGTGTTGAAATCCGGGCTGAACGCACAGCCGATGGACGCCAGGGTGAACAGTGTCAGCGCACCCAGAAACAGCCGGCGCCCGGACAGGGCGCGCGACAGCAGGCCGGTCAGCGGAATCGCGATCACCTCGGCGATCAGGTAGGCCGTCTGTATCCAGCTCATCCTGTCCGGCGATATTTTGAGCGCGTCGCGGATGGCGGGCAGGGAGGTCGCCACGATCTGGATATCCAGAATGGCCATGAACATGCCGATGCACATGGCGGAAAACCCTGCCCAGGTCTGCCAGCCCACGCGATCGCGCAAAACTCCTGCCGGCGTGGTCGTCACCTTGTTGTGGCTGAAACTGCCGCCCGGTCCTGCATCGCAACAGCTATGGGCTTGATGGTCACGGATAATACCCCTTCATGACGGATCGGTTTTCAAGAAGTAGCGCATATTGTTACGGGCATTTCCACACCCTTGTTTGCCTCGCCACCGATGATGCCTACATGATTTCGACAAGCCGATGGCATCCGCGCAGCCATGTATCAGTGCAGTCGCCACTCCGCGTCGACCTTGCGCAGTTCGGCCGGTCCCACCAGCTTTTTGTGCGCGACGCGAACTTCGGCAAGCGGGCCGTCGAGGTTTTCGGTCCAGAAATCCAGAAACCTTACCAGCCGGGGAAAGCGCGGAGCGAGATCATATTCTTGCCAGACATAGCTTTGCAGCAGATTGCGATGGTCAGGCATACGATAAGTAATTTCAGCCGTCGTCAGGCTCCAGCCCAGAAGCTGGCAGTGCAGGTGGTTTTCGAGCATGGTTTCCCTTTCACCGTGAAAACAGCCGCTCATGCGCAATGCCGTTGAGATCGGATCGCACCTGAACGACTCACCCAGTATACCGTGTGAGAAGAAAACAGCTATAATTTTCAATTGTTTAGCAGCACATCCGTTTGAGTGCTAACAATCATCGGCGGTGTCTGACCGCGACCGGAGACGGCCGACCATGGTCTCAAACGCCTGCCACCACCTCGATCTCGACCTGTAGCTCAGGGGCTGCCAGGGCTGCGACCACCAGTGTGGTCACGGCCGGCGGCTGCTCCGACCCCCACCTTGCATTGCGGATTCTGCCAAGTGTGGCAAGGTCCTGTGCATCGGTTAGATAATAGGTCACCCGAAATATCGACTCCCGTGTCAGGCCCGAGTCGCTCAACAGCGCTTCCACATTGGCCATGGCCTGATTGCACTGGTCCTCGAAACCCTTCAGCACCATGCCGTCAGGTGCGATGCCGATTTGCCCGGACATGAAAAGCAGTCGCTTCGGCGCTGATATCTCGACAGCGTGGCTGTATATTTTCGCAAACGGTTCGGGGACTTTTCGAATTGTCTGAGGTGCCAATCGTTTGAGCATGTGCATGTTCCTTGCGGCCTTGCCGGGGCGCTTTATTGGATGTGTACGGCCCATGCAGCAATGCAGCACACTGCTGCAGACGACCAATCAAACAACCTGCATAGTCATAAGCTGCGTTGGGGCATGAACGCCCACGCTACCGGCTGTTGAATTCGCTATTGCCGGTTGAACTCGTCCACCTTGCCCTGCAGCCAGTTCCGAAACAGCCTTATTTTGGTGAGGTTGCGTCGGTTTTCCGGATAGACCAGCCAGTAGCCCTGGCCGTCGCTGCACACCAGGTCGAACGGCTGGTACAACCGTTTCTGTGCAATTTCCTCCCTGTAGAACGCCGGCGTGAGGATGCCGATGCCCTGGCCGGCAATGGCGGCGTTTGCCTCCAGCACTTGAGAGCCAAACTGCAGTCCCGGCTGCGTCGCAAGATTGGCGTCCGGCACGCCGGCAGCCTGGAACCACTGATGCCACCAGGGATCCGACGGTTCGATGATCGGCATTCTCAACAGGTCTGCCGGTTGGTGGATGCCACCCGCCTTTTCTGCCAGGGCAGGGCTAAGCATGGGGGTGAATTCCACCGGCACCAGCAGGTGGCTTTTCAGGCCTGGCCAGTCGCCTCTGCCGGAGCGGATGGCGAGATCGAAACCGTCAGATGCAAAGTCGGATAGCGACTGATTGACCTCGATGCGCACTGCAATCGACGGATTGTCGATCTGGAAGCAGCCGATGCGCTGGGCCAGGAAGTTGGTGGCAAACGTGGGAATGACGCTGATCTCCAGCGTCTCCTCAGTGCGGCCCTTGGCTTTGGCAAAGGCGTCACTGAGAATGTCCAGCGCATCAGTCGACTTTTGTGCAAAATGGGCGCCGATCTCCGATAGTTCCACGCCGCGGGCCTGGCGCAGAAACAATGCCGCGCCGACGCGCTCTTCCAGCACTTTTATCTGATAGCTCACTGCCGCCTGGGTCATGCCCAGTTCAGCAGCCGCAGTGGTGAAGTTTCTGTGCCGGGCTGCAGCCTCAAACACCCGTATGGCCGCCAGTGGTGGAAGGTGTGATCGCGCCATTCATCAAAATTCCTTATGTCAAATGCATTGCGTTCAATTGGCCATATACCCGCGATCCGGTCATCATTGTACCGAAGAAACGCACACTTTGTAGGTCTAACATGAGTCAACTTCGCTATCTAGATGGGTTTTTTCCCGGAATTTTCAGGCATTTCCTACATTGGAGTCTGCAAGTCAAAAAGCAACCCGTTGCAGAGAGCCAAATCAAACTTGCGAGATCAATCAACTCCGAATGCCGGTACTGGTCGGATTTCATGAAGCAAGATATAGGGTTAACTGATGTATATGTCCCGCGCAGAAAGTAATGCGATCCAACCGGTTCATGTCCTCTGCCGCCATTGTATGGTGCTGTGACGCATTGCATTGGTGATGCGGTTGGAAGGTGAGGAAGTAACATGCATATTGGCTTGATTGGCGGCATCGGACCGGCTGCGACGGATCTGTATTGCCGTGGCCTTGTCGAGGCGATGAAAGCGCTCGGTGCGGATCTCGAAATGACCATTGCGCACGCCGACGCACCGACCCTTGTGCGGAATTTTGAGGCGAGACAGCCGGACGCACAGGCGGCCATCTATCTGCGTTTGACCGAGCGTCTGGTGGCGGCCGGGGCAGAGGCTGTCGCTATCACGTCGATTGGCGGGCATTTCTGCATCGAGGAGTTTCGTCCGTTATCGCCACTGCCCATCATAGACTTTGTTGCAGAGATGGATCGGTATCTGGCCCGCCAATCTTTCGGGAAAGTGGGATTGCTCGGCACCGACACGGTAATGGAAACGCGCTTTTATGGCGGCATAAAGTCAACAGAGGTACTGGTACCGCCTTCGGACGTTATTCCCAAGGTGCATCGGGCCTATGTTGGCATGGCCCTGGACGCCCGGGTTACCGACGAACAGCGCGCCGTCATGTTCGAGGCGGGCAGGGCGTTGTCCGACCGGGGTGCAGAAACCATTCTGCTGGGCGGCACCGACCTGTTTCTTGCCTTCGACGGGCATGACCCGGGATTCGCCACGCTGGACTGCGCAACCGTTCATATCGATGCCATTGCTCGGCAGGCCAGCGGCTCAGCCTGAAAGCGCAGCGAGCCGGGATATCGGCATCATGGTCCGGTTCTAGCGCTTGCCGACCGTCCGCTCGATGTCTGCTTTCCACCATCTGGGGGCGGCAGCCTTGTAGCTGTGCTGCTTGCCCGGAACCAGCGATGACGGTTCGTCAAACACCGCTATTGTCAGGGAAATCTTGTCGTACCCGTCGTCCAGCGCGCACAGGCTGCTGCCGCATTTCGCGCAGAAGCCCCGTTGGGTCTTTTCGGAGGATTGGAATGTCGAAGGCGGGCCGCCGGGGCCGGTCCAGGCAAACTCGGAGAGGGGAAATTCAACCCAAGCCACAGTAGGCGCGCCAGACCAGGTCTGGCACATCCGGCAGGAACACAGGTGTGGGAATGTCGGTTTTCCGCCTGCCTCAAATCGAATGTGTCCGCACAGGCAACCGCCTGAAAACACTTTCTGTTTGTTTGCCATGATACTCGCTCCCACGGTTGGCTCGTCGCCTAACCCGAGTGTGCAACGATATTGAGCAGTTTTCCAAACGGATCGCGTACAAAGAACCGGCGAACGCCCCAGGGTTCATCTGTGAGGGGATAGGCAATTTCAAACCCAAGCGCCTCCGCCCGGTCGTGAATGTCATCAACATCGTCCACCTCGATGGAGATGTCGGGAACCGGCGCGCCCGACCCGCCTTCGCTGGCAATGCTGACCTGTGCAGGAGCGGTCTGGTCCGAGGCGAAAGTGACAATCCATCCAAGATCCATCACCACTTTGAGGCCCAGCAGGTCGCCATAGAATTTTTCAGCTTCGGCAACACGGTTCGATGCGATGTTGGTGACAATGCGTTTGACGGTCATGTTGGTCCTGCTGCGTTTGCGGCATGAATTGTCATCATGCTGGCATCTGTTGGGTGGCGCAGTGAATACCGCCGCCAATCTCGCCCAGCGCGTCCACGTTCAGGGTAACGATTTCGCGGTTCGGGTAATGTTTCCGCAGTGCCTTGACAGCAATCCGGTCGGTCTCCCTGTCACCAAACTGAGCTGCAATCACACCGCCATTGCAGACATAGTAGTTGGCATAGGACGCCACGAAGTCAATGGACTTGACACGTCGTGAAACCGGCTCGGGAACAACCTCCACCTCGAGCCTGGCTGCCAGCAACTTGTCGTGTGTGTCGAGGGCTGCCGCATGAAACGGGTCGTTTATGTCGGGTTGGTCCGGCAGGTTGATCAGAACCCTGCCGGGACCGGTGAATCGGGCCAGGCTGTCGATGTGGTAGTCAGTGATGTCCTGTCCCTTGACGCCGGCAGACCAGATCATCTCCCTGGCGCCATAGGCTGCCAGCAATCGCCTTTCGACGTCGTTACGAGACAGGCCGGTATTGCGGTTGTTGTTCACCCAGGAGCTTTCGTGCGCCATCAGCAGGCCATGGCCGTCCTGTTCGACACCACCGGGCTCTCCCCTCAGGCCAGCAGCGATGAGCGGCAGCCCGAGACGTTCGGCGACGCGTTCCGCAACCAGCCCGTCCTGCCTGTGGACCTGCCTGCCGCCCCAGCCGTTGAACTGGATGTGACTGACCGCGAGTTTGCCATCAGGCTGTTTGGCGAACAGTGGTCCTGAATCCCGGCACCACAGGTCTTCAGTCGCAACGTCCCAAAGCTCGACTTTTGCGGACAGGCGTTTGCGCGCCGCGCCATGCTGGTCCCGGGCGGCCAGCAGAACCACCGGTTCAAAGTCCACAATGGTGTTGGCTATGTCGGCAATGGTTTGCTGGACCACGTTTAGAAAGGTGTTTTCCGGATAGACCCTTCGACTGTTCGGCCACTGCATGAAAGTGCGCGCGTGTCGGTTTTCTTCAGCTGGTACCAGAAGGCCCGGAGGGCTTGCCGCCATAGTGCGTTGTCCTGCCAAACCGGCGATTCCGACAGCCGCGCCGCCGGTTATCAGTCTGCGTCTGTTCAAGTGTGTTGTTTGCATAGCACTTGTCCCGGCCACACTATGGCATGAAGCCCGGTAGTGAGAAGGGGGTCATGCACGCTAGCGGACATGGCATTTGATTTGCCATGCCCGCGCCAGTTTCAGCAGCTGTTCGGCAGACTAAATTTGCAACCTGAGCTGCGGCTCGCCATTGGACGTTTTTTCAACCGTCACGCCGTCTGGTCCGATAACGCACGAGACACGCTGGCGGAACGCCGAAAAGCTGTCGAAGGTGACCACATCCACCGGCTCGTCAAAATGCAGTGCTATCCGGAACCTGTCGGCTTGGGAAAAGCTCTCAAGAGCCTTGACCTCGCCCTCGAACGGCTGTCCGAGATAATGGCCGCGGACCCTTTGTCCCGGCACAACCGGGCTGCCCGGGCGCCGGTTGCCGACTGCGGCATGCAGCGTGTTCCAGTCTTTGTACCCATGCTGATGAGCGAGCAGTTCGAGCGACCTGCTGTGCCCGATGACGGCGCCGTCAGCAGCAAGGTCCCGGCGCAGCCGTTTTGCCTGCTCCTTCAATGCACCGATGGTGGGAAGGTGAGTTGATCTGTTCATAGTAAACCTCATTCAGATGTCGAATGCGGAAAACCAATGGTGCTCACATTGCCATTAGACCGCACACTTCTGAAGTCGGTAAATGGGATCGGTTCCAGGACTTCACCGGGGCGTCAGCCTGTGAGCGGCAGGGGTCCTGACCCTGATGGGTAGGTAGTGAGCCGGGGACGCAATGTCAAATGCGATGTTGTCATCAAGCCCTCGGCGGAACAGAGTTTGGTTGGTTTGCACCCGTTTGTGTGGCTGAGTTGTGGATGTTGCGAAAACCTGCCGGGCCGGTATACTGGCGCGGCCTGTTGGGAAGGCCACCCGGTTCGCGGAAAGCAGCAGCTGCATCCCCTCATATTCGAAGACATCCATCGGTTGATCTCATGCCCCGTCAGCGAGCCCCGGGCACTAAGTGAGGAGACCGACAATGAACTCTCTTGATAGCCTTCGCCGTGCCGCAAAGACCCTGCGCAAAGCGTATGACAACGGCGACGCCGCGGCGCTTGAACGGCTGGCCGTTCACCCGCCGCGCAACGACCTGAGCAAATTGACCCACGCCGATTTTCTGCATGTCATCGCCAGGGAAAACAGTTTCGCAAGCTGGCCGGCCCTGAAACTCGCCGTTGAGATAAATGGCATGGACAGGGCCCGTAAACAGCAGCGCCTGAAGATCGCGCTGTATCATGGCCAGCATACCGTCGTTGATCGTCTGCTGACCGACACGCCGGACCTGGCACACGGACAGCTGGGACTGGAAGTCGCGCTTTATGATCTGCCGGCTGTGAAAGCGGCGCTGCATCGCGATGCCAGCCTGGCCGTCACACCCATAGGTCCACGCCGGCCCATTCTGCACCTGGCATTTTCAAAGCACATCCAGGCCCACCCCGAAAAAGCAGACGCCATGATGGCCATTGCCGAACTGCTTGTTGGGTACGGAGCCGATGTCAATGACGGCTTTCCGTTCGAACCCGGCTCTGACCACTTGCTGTCGGCGCTGTACGGCGCACTGGGCCATGCCAACAACTTGCGACTTGCGGCATGGTTGTTGGAACACGGTGCCGATCCCAATGACAATGAGAGCCTCTATCATGCAACCGAGCTTGGTCATCAGGACGGCTTGCGGCTTCTGTTGCGCCATGGCGCCGATCCGGCAGGCACCAATGCGCTTATGCGCGCGCTGGATTTCAATGACCACGAAGCCGTGGCCTTGTTGCTGGACGCGGGAGCAGATCCAAATGAGGGGGTGTGCCCGCATCCGTCTGGAGAGGCACCCATTGTGTCAGGTGCCCTGCATCAGGTGGCGCGACGGATGGGTGACGCCAGGATGGCCAAACTGCTGCTGAAAGCCGGGGCTGATCCAGATCTTCTGTATGACGGCATGAGCGCCTATGCATTGGCATTGGTGTTTCAGAACACGGCGGTCGCACAGGAAATTGAAAAGGCCGGCGGCTCGACCGAGGTTTCAGAAAACGTGCGCCCGTTGATTTCCGTGGTGCAGAGTGCCAGGGACAAGCTGGATATTGATCCCGAAAGCATGCCGAAAGAGTGCAGACAAATGTTGCACAACCTGATTCATCTGCCCGGTACTCTTCCTCGCATCAAGCGGCTCGTGGCAGCAGGACTACATTTTGATTCTGCTGACGATATGGGCATGACACCATTGCATATTGCCGGCTGGGAGGGGTTGCCCGAGGTGATGAGCTTTTTCCTCGAACTGCAGCCGAATCTAAATCACATCAATGGCTACGGTGGCACCTTGCTGTCCACTATCATTCACGGCTCTGAAAATGCCCCGTTCGCGGCAAACAGGGACCACGTGGCATGTGCCCACCTGGCTTTGCAGCAAGGTGTACTGCTGCCGCGCAGGGCGATTGAACTGGCGGGAGAAGACCGCATGGCCGAGTTTCTGGCGGACTGGGGCGAGGCGCACCCGGAACAACTTGCAGATCATGGCGTAGCCTGATCGCAGAATTGACCTGACCGGCTGCCTGCAGCGAGGATTGCAGGCAGTTGATCATTTACAGCTGTATCGCCCTGAGCGCGTGCTATCGCTTGAGGAACCGATAAAATGTAAAGAAGTGTCACAACGGGGTTTTCCGGGACACTCCTTTACACCTGCGACATCCATTGAAACCTGACGACTGATAGTTTCCTGAGCCATCGCAAAGGCCTGCCACCTTGTGTTCCAGGCACCCGCCTGGTGTGAGCCGCACCTGGCATTGCCAATCAGGAGGGACTATCAATTGAAGACCGGATTTCTCATACGGCGCGTGTTCGTTGCGCTGCCAGTTTCCTTTTTTCTTCTCAGCTACAATTCCGGCGCCAGCTTGGCGTCAGACGATCTCATGCAAAAAGTTGCCGACGGCCGGGCGTGGGTATTCAAGGGAGAGAACGGCCGTAACGGCCGTCTGACCCTCAACCCTGACGGATCGGGGAAAATGAAAGCCGGCTTCATGTCGATTTCCACCAAGTGGCGACCTGCGCCGGGAGGCTTCTGCATGGAAGCGCGCATGATCGGAAAGAGATGTGTCGAACTCGGTCAAAGCAACAATGGATTCATCGCGTACCAGAGTGGAAAAGTAGCGTTTACGCTTTCCCGCTGAAGCAAACAGCCTTGACCGGCATCTGCTGCAGACTCAACACCCCCCTAGTGTCGGTCAAATCCCGCCTGCTTCAAGTTCACTTTCGGGCTCTCGCATGTCATCTCCAGTGCGTAAAAACCAAAGTAGGACAAAGAGCAGGCGGGATCGCAGGGATCAGAACATATTGAGGGAAGTCCGATGCAGAATTTGGTTTTATACCCAGCCGCGGCTTTGGGCCGGACCCTGGTCCTGTCGCTATTGCTGCTCGTGGCTGGTTGCACTTCGCTGCCAAGGGACAGCTTCACGCTGGGGGACCAGCAGCAGGCTGAAGTGTCTGGGTTTTCCAACATCCGGCATTGGGCAGACGCACCTGCAGATGAACTGGTTCAGGTTTCCCCTGTCAGCGCTGTGGTGGACGCAGACCGCCGGGCGCCAGTGCGCATGCTTGCATTGTCTGGTGGAGGTGGTGCAGGAGCTTATGGGGCTGGCCTGCTGGTTGGTTGGACCAAATCGCAGAAGCGGCCGGTGTTTGACGTCGTCACAGGCGTAAGCGCCGGCGCCCTGATTGCGCCGTTTGCGTTTCTGGGGCCGCGCTATGATCCACAACTTCGCAGTCTTTTCACCAGCGGGGTCGCCAAAAGTCTGAAACAGCACCGCGGGCCAATTCGTGCGCTGATTTCGAACGGAGCATCGGACAACGACAATTTCAAGAAACTGATTGCGGAGTATGTCACCCCTGATGTCGTGTTCGAGATCGCCAGGGAGCACGCCAGTGGACGGCGCCTGCTCGTGGTCACAACCAATCTGGATGCCCAGCGGGCGACGGTCTGGGACATCGGTGCAATTGCGATGCACGCAAATATAGACAAATCCATGCACCTCATTCATCAGGTATTGCTGGCATCCGCCAGCATTCCCGGAGTGCTTCCTGCGGTGAAGATAAGCGCGGTTGCGAACGGCCGAAAGTTTTCGGAGTTGCACTCCGACGGTGGTGTAGCCACCCAGATCTATACTGCCCCGGACGTGGCATTGGCCGGTGGCATGGCCGGTCGAGTCGAAGTGCCGAATGGTTCCAGCATCTATATGATCGTGAACAATTCGGTTGAACCGGAGTTTTCCGTGGTGAAGGCCACGTCTTTGTCGATTGCTAGCCGGGCCTATTCAACGTTCATCAAAAGCCACACTCGCCAGACAATCTCCCAAACCTACAATTTGAGCAGGAGGATCGGGTTGGATTTCAACCTGAGCTATATTGAAGATAAAGTGCCGTATTCTGCGATGGACCCGTTCAACACCGAATACATGAGGCGGCTGTTTGACATCGGGTATTCTGTCGGGAGCAGGGACACCTGGAAAAAGACGCCGCCGATACTGACCGGATTGCCAGTGGAAAATGTCACTTTGACAGAAAACTGAACGGTTATGCCGAGCTCTTGTTGCCGCATCATTTGAGTTTTATGAAATGCAAAACAGCCATCACATACTTGTCGTTGACGATCATCGCGATATCAGGGAGCCGCTGACCAAATACATGGGGCAACAGGGTTACCGGGTGTCTTCGGCTGCCGATGCGGCGCAGGCCCGTGACTTGCTGCAGACCAACCGGTTCGACTTGATCGTTCTTGACATCATGATGCCTGGCGAAGACGGGCTTTCACTGTGCCGCCATATTCGGGCTAGCAGTCAGGTGCCTGTAATTCTTTTGACCGCAGTGTCAGATGAAATTGACAGAATTCTCGGCCTTGAACTTGGCGCTGACGATTATGTCGTCAAGCCGTTCAATCCCCGCGAACTGCTGGCGCGGATCAAGTCGGTACTACGCCGTTCCGAAACGATGCCCAGATCCGCTGAAGCGGCTACGCTGAGAAGGTACCGATTTGATGATTGGGTTTTGACCATCAACGCACGCGAAGTTGAGCATGTCGATGGCCGTGTGGTCACTTTAACCACATCGGAGTTTCAGATTCTTCTGGCCATGCTCGAAAGGCCGAACTTCGCCTTGTCACGGGATCAGTTGTTGGATCTGACCAAGGGCAGGGCGGCCGTTGTTTTCGATCGAACCATCGACAATCATGTAAGCCGGCTGCGCCAGAAACTCGAGGCGGACCCGGCCTCACCCAGATTGCTCCAGACTGTTTGGGGCCGGGGATACAAGATTGCATGCGAAGTGATCGCCGAATGAACTCTTGTCAACCGTCAGGAACCGTCAAGTTGTGTTACATCAGATGAACATCAAAAAGTACCTGCCTAAGCGCGTCTCGAGCAGCCTGATTGTACTGGTGGTCGGCGTCCTGCTGGTGAACAACGCCATAGCCGGCGGTATCATCAATGCGATGATGACGTTGTCCATGCTGGAGACATCGAGGCAACTTACCCTGCCGCAATTGGAACGTGCATACAAACTGATCAACGAAGCCGCTGCTTCGCAAAAGGAAAATGTCGCAAGGTCCCTTAGCAATGACATGCTGGGTCTGGAGGTGAGACAGCTCAAGCCTGGCGCGAAAGAGTTTCCCGTTCCGGCTCATGGCCCGGGTCCCGATGCCGTGCGCGCGGCGACCGCGCGGGAAATCACCGCCAAGATGGGGCTGTCATCGCATGATGTGGCGGTCGCGGTTCTGCGGCCCGCAGGCGTTCCCTTTCGCAGCATATACTGGGGTTTGAATCCACTGGGGATGTTGTACGACCCTCCCGGCGATAATGCTAACGCAGCGTCCACACGCGACTGGTTGTTTGCCGACATGCAGCTCTCCGACGGACAATGGTTACGCGCGGTCTCGCGCGTTCCAGCCAACATACGAATCTGGGCGTGGCCGTCCATCGGTCTGCTGGTCCTGTCTTCCGTTTTGACCCTGGTCTTGCTGACCTTGATCATTCGCAGAATAACCAGACCAATGCAGAGCCTGGCGGATGCAGCCACGCGTTTTGGTCGTGGCGAGGCTGTTACGGACCTGGACGAGGATACCGGGCCCGTTGAAGTTCGTGACATGGCGAGAGCATTCAATCGAATGCAGTTGCGCCTTAGTCACTTCGTGACGGATCGAATGCGTATGCTCGCGGCGATTTCACACGACTTGCGAACCCCAATGACCAGCCTGCGGATCAATGCGGAGTTTGTTGACGATGCGGAGACAAAGGCTCGTATCGAGACTGTGCTTGATGATATGCAACAAATTGTCGAGTCGACACTTGATTTCGCCCGGAGTGAGGAACGCACCGAAGATACGTCGCAAGCCGATCTCACCGAAATGCTCGAAAGTATCTGCCGCGAGTTCCGCCAACACGGCAAGGATGCTTTTCTGTCGCGGATTGCCCCGACCAGGTACCGATGCAGGCCTGCCGAACTAAAGCGCGCTTTCAGAAACCTGGTTGAGAACGCAATCAAATATGGCCACAAAGCGTATGTGGATATTCAGGAAAGCGGCACGAACCTGACCATATCCATTATCGACGCTGGACCGGGACTGGAGCCGGACAATACTGAGTTTGTGTTCAAACCGTTTGCAAGGCTTGAGAGCTCGAGGAACCGCGATACCGGCGGTGTCGGCCTTGGCCTGGCCATAGCTCGGTCCGCCGTTCGCCGTCATGGCGGTGATATCCAGTTCAAAAACCTCGAGCAGGGCGGTCTGCAGACCATCGTCTCTTTGCCGCTGGATACCGCAGTGACCAAAGGCATGCCTAAGGGCACCAATCAGCTTGCTGCCGCAGCGGGCTGACTGGTTTCGAGACAGATTGTTACATCTTCACCACAACCTGTTCGGCGGAAATCTGCGATAGCTGATCTCAGGACGGTTTGTTGTGCCGTGGTCTGATCCCGTGTTCCCAGGAACAAGGCCGGACCACAGCATCAACAGGTTTGGAGCGAGCGTTGTCGATGAAAAACCCCTTAGTACCCGTTGCTGCTTTGTTTGCCGTTCTGGCATCCACACCATTGCATGCTGCCGATTACAATCTGCCCGCAGATTCACTTGCCGCGTATGATTGGTCCGGCCCCTATTTTGGGGTGAAATTTGGTGGTGCGTTCGAAGGTCGGGCGGACGGCGGTTTTCCCGGTGCCACGGATGATATCGGCCTTGACGGCGTGCTTGGCGGCGTCATGTCTGGACGCAACTTCCAGTTCGGTCACGTCGTGCTTGGAATTGATAGCGATTTTGCATTTACCGACATCAATGGCTCGACAACCATTGCTAGGCAGACCGGCAAAGTAAGCCTGGATACATTATCGACCACGCGGGGCCGCATTGGATATGCCTATGACCGTTTCCTGCCTTACGTCACGGGCGGTCTTGCAACGGCCTATGCCGATTTCTCATTGGACGGCGCGGGATCAGACAGTGATGAGTGGTTTTTTGGTTACGTTGTCGGAGCCGGTGTCGAATGGGCGATGACCGACACTGTCGCGGCCCGGCTGGAGTATCAGTTTATCGATCTGGGATCAGAGACCATCAATATCGGAGGCACTGAAAGTTCGGCCAGCATCGATGACATGCACATTGTTCGTGCCGGCGTATCGATCAAGACGGGTTTTATCTTTGACGCCATCAAGCGGCGATGGAAAGAGTTCTGAAACGAATGCAATCTCTGCGGATTTAACCGGACCCTGTGTTGCCGGCCGATACTGGTGGTTATTAAGATTTTCGCAACCGTTGCCAGTAACGAAAACTTTGCGGTTCGTTGATAACGTAACGTCAGTAAGTTCCGTGTTCAGACGAAAGCAGCAGAGATGAGTCTACCCCAATGTGACGAAGCCGGTGAAACGGTTGAAAAGCCCGGCTTAACGTCCACCGGACCGTTCCGAATCCTGCTGATCGGGGCCAAGGCCTCGATAATCCTGTTTGTGGTCAGTGCGCTGCTCCGGCTTTGAGAGATGTCCGAGCTCGCTGTCTCTGACTGATAGTCACACTCTCCCATGCAGTGGCCAACGGTTTCAGGGTATGGTCTTGTCCAGCCCCCGCGGGATGCGCTTGTCCCGGTCGTAGAACGGTAGTTCCACGATCTCGCAGGCCACCATTTCGTCTTGTGTTGTTCGCATCTGCAAATTTCTGCCGGCCCAGTTGCCGGCCGCGTGGAAGCGCGCATAGCCGATGCCGCATTCCAGATAAGGCGACCATGCCCCGGCCGTGATCCGGGCGACGCTGTTTTTTTCGTCCATGATTTCTCCATGATAAACCGGTGTCGTTTTCGCGCACTTGACGCCGTAGATCCGCGTACCAGATCTGCTCTCAAGTAGCGCGTTTCGGCCGATGAAATCGTCCTTGTCCATATCCACAAAGTCGTCCAGACCGGCTTCGGAAGGTGTCATGAACAGGTCGAAATCCGTGCCATTGTCCAGAATTCCCGCTTCCAGGCGGCGGATCTCCATGGACGAGATGCTGCCGACCATCATACCGTGAGCTTCACCGGATTTCAGAAGGTGGTGCCACAGGCGCGGGCAATCGGTTGCGTCTCCCAGGGTATAGATCTCAAACCCCAGCTCTCCGGTCCATCCGGTGCGCGAAACATAGACTTCCTGGCCGTCGATCTCGAAAAATCCGGAATGAAAGTAGCCCATGGTCTCATCAATCGTCCCGCCTGACGCGGCGTGCATAATATCAAAGGACGTTGGCCCCTGTATCTGCAATACCCTCGAATGGGGATCTGAGATGGTAAGGTCAAACCCGCCGCTGTGGGCGTGCAGCCAGGTTTCGAGCGCGCCATCGGGCTGCACATACCAGAACCTGTCCGGCGCCAGTCTGAACAGGATACCGTCCATGAATACGCCACCGGCCGGCGTGCAGGCGATGGCATAACGGCCACGGCCCTCCTTCAGGCTGGCTATCCTGCGTGCAAACACACGCTCCAGAAACGCAACGGCATCGGGGCCGGAAATCTCTACTGGGCGTTCGGGAACATCGTACAGCACCGCTTTGCGACGCAGCGCCCAATAGGTATCAGTGACATCTTCGCCATTGTACACGCTGTAATAGCGACCGGCATAAACCCCCATTACCGTGTGCTCATTGGCCCAGCAGTCATGGAAGGGGGAGAGCTCAAACCGCCGGCTGCCCACGCGAACCGTTTGCTGCCTGTCGGAATGGATAGAATTACTCATCAAAATGTCCTGTATCACGATCTGATAATCTGGCAGAAAATAAATAGTTTCACAGATTGAACAAAGTCATTTGATCTATGGAATAAAGTTAGTTTATCTATCTTTTGAGATGAGTGACTGGCTACCTTCACTGAATGCCCTGAAGGCATTTGAAACTGTATCAAGGCATCTGAACTATGCCCGTGCAGCAGAAGAACTGCGCGTGACGCCGGCGGCGGTGAAACAACTGGTCGGCAAGCTTGAAGACGCGCTTGGCACACAACTGGTCAGACGCAGCGGGCGCGGACTGGAACTGACTGTTTCCGGGCAGGCCGGCTGCAAAATGCTGGCGTCCGGTTTCGCGCAGGTTCGCGAAGCGGTCGACGTGATGCGTACGCCGGACATGCGCAAGCGCCTGATTGTGTCTGTCGAACCCTCATTCGCTACCGCCTGGCTGGTTCCGAGACTGGAGAGTTTTCGCGAGAAAAATAGCAGTGTTGATGTGCTGATCGATTCCTCGATGAAAATCGTTGACCTGGAAAGCGGCGCGGCGGACGTTGCCATCCGCTTTGGTCCTGCGCCGCAGGGCGACGTGGTTGCCCATCGCCTGTTTGATGAACAGCTTTGCGCGTTTTGCAGTCCGTCACTTGCATCCGGGCCGCGCAAGCTGAATGCGATAGATGACCTCCAGCACGCCACCCTCCTGCATTGGGACTTGTCCGAATTCAACTGGGCTCACGCCACCAGGCGCTGGATGGGTTGGCAACCCTGGCTCAAGGATGTGGGCGCTGACCACATCAATCCCACGGCCGGTGTCAGTTTCAGTGACTACAATCTGGCAGTCCAGGCAGCCATCGCAGGGCAGGGCGTTGTGTTGGGAAGCCTGCCGGTCTTGCATGATCTGGTCGAGGCAAATCTGCTGGTGTGTCCGTTTCCCGAACGTGTCATCACCGACATCGGGTATGATCTGGTGACAACCCGGCGGGCCCAACGCAGACCGGAAGTGCAAAGCTTCACAGACTGGATTGTCGCGCAAGCGTCTGCTCAGGCGGCCGGCATCAAAATCCTCTGACAGCCTTCCAGGGCCAGAAATAGGCACTGAAACTGCCCGCGAACCCGCCGCGCCTGCATGACATGGATCTGCAATCAAAACAAAACCGGGTTGTCACAATTGTACAACACAAAGTAGGCGCAAATTGATCTCAGCTTGTGTCCCATGATGTTGTAAGGAACATGTCCCGTGAATCTGATCGCTCGTACTGTCTGTGTCTTAATGTTGTCTGCGATAGCATCAGCGGCTGTCGCCGACGAGGTAATCACCGTTGGCCCGCGGCCAATGTTCCTGGTGGACAGCATGAAAGATGGCGCGCTCAAGACCAAGCTGCGTTCATGTGCTGCCATGCCGATTACGAGAAAACTGTTTTCGATTGGCCATCGCGGAGCGCCAATGCAGTTTCCCGAGCACACCCGGCAGTCCTACGTGGCGGCCGCGCGTATGGGCGCGGGCATCCTGGAATGTGACGTGACTTTCACCAAGGACAAGGAACTTGTCTGCCGGCATGCCCAGAATGACCTGCATACAACCACCAATATTCTGGCATCCGACCTGGCATCAACGTGCACAAAACCGTTCATCGCGGCATCCGGCGACAAATCCGCCTCAGCGGAGTGCCGAACATCGGAACTCAGCCTGGCCGAATTCAAAACCCTGACCGGGAAAATGGATGCTGCTGACAAAACAGCGACTACCGTCGAAGACTACATGAACGGGACGGCAAATTGGCGAACCGATCTATATGCTGCCTCTTCTGGCGATTTGATGACCCATGCCGAGTCAATCGAGCTGTTCCGGCAGTTGGGCGCGAAGTTCACGCCGGAGTTGAAGTCACCGTCTGTCGAAATGCCTTTTGACGGGTTCTCGCAAACCGACTATGCACAAAAACTGATCGATGAGTACAAGGCGGCAGGTGTGCCTGCCGCCGATGTATGGCCACAGTCATTCAATCTGGATGACGTTTTGTACTGGATCAGAAACGAGCCCGAATTCGGTGCTCAGGCAGTCTATCTCGATGGACGATACGACGATGGCCTCAAGCCCGATGATGCGGCGACGTTCAAACCGTCCATGCAGGAACTCGCCGATTTGGGCGTGCGGTATCTGGCTCCGCCCATGTGGATGCTGGTCACCGTCAGGGACGGCAAGATCGCTCCGTCAGAATACGCGGCTCAGGCGAAGGCAGCCGGACTGAAACTGATCACCTGGACCATTGAACGCTCAGGTCCGTTGATGACCGGCGGCGGCTGGTATTATCAATCAATCAAAGATGTCACAGACAGTGACGGCGTGATGTATGAACTGATTGATGTCTTGGCGAAGGATGTCGGGGTTGTCGGCATATTCTCCGACTGGCCGGCGACGGTGACCTATTACGCGAACTGCCTTGGATTGGAGTAGTAAACACCTCTTGGACGCTGGCGGCTGTTCACACTGGTTGCTGCCTTGAGGTTCGCCGACATCCATCAGGCGGGACTGAAGAAAGCAGTTTTCTTTGGGAATTTGTTGCCGCCGCTCAGTTCAAATTATTGTGTAGCGATTGCGAAATGTCGTTCTACTGATTAACGCTTACGTGCCAGGAAGAAGCTCACACCTGTGGTAGGGCGCCTGACATCAGGGCTCAGTCAACCGCGGCGTAAAATTGAGCAGTTGAGATGGACAGCAGATTTCGATCGACGCTACATGACAGGATCGGCGCTTCGCGATTGTTCCAGTGCTATCGCGTCGGAGCCTGGCGGGTTGATCCCGCTGCAAGAGAGTTGACCGACGGTACGCAGACGCGGCGCCTGTCTCCGCGCGCCATGGGCGCGCTCCTGCTGCTTGTCGAAGCAGACGGGGCGGTGGTCAGCCGCGCAGACTTGATCAATACAATCTGGCCGGACGTTACCGTAGCTGACGAGTCGCTGACGACTGCCATTTCAGAGTTGCGCCGGGCTCTTGACGACCGGCACGGACCGCAGCCGGTAATCCAGACCGTTTACGGTGGCGGTTACCGTCTGATGGTGTCGGCCTGTCCGGACCGAGAATTCGGCGAGATGGTCGAAACAGGCGAAACGACCAGAACGATACGCCACAAAACCTCCGACCTGCCGACTGTCACGAACCGGCACACCTTCTCAGGCGATGTTGTATCGAACCCCAGGCAACTGCATCGTCGAACTGTGCCTTCCATCGTGGTATTGCCGTTTGTCAACATGCAACCGGACAACGAAGATTACTTTGTCGACGGGATAGTTGAGGAGGTGACAGCCGCGCTTTCCAGAATGCAGGATCTCTTCGTCATAGCGCGGCAGACTGCTTATTCGTACAAGAACCACGCCGTCGACGCCCGGCAAGTCGGCGAGGAGCTTGGCGTCAGGTATCTGCTGGAAGGTACTGTCCGGCGCAGCGGCGACCGGTTCCGGGTTTCCGTACAACTGGTCGAAACCGAGACCGGAACTCAGTTGTGGTCAGGCCGCTTCGAAGAGAGCCGCGCCAGTCAGTTTGACCTGCAGGACGAAATCGCTTCGCTGGTAGCAGGCGCCGTCTTTCCCGGCATCCGCAGATCCGAGATTCAACTGTCCCGGCGCACCCGCCCGGAAAACCTCCAGGCCTATGACTTTGTCATGCGCGCCCTGCCACATTTCTGGGCCCATACTGAAGAGGAAAACACAAGGGCGATAGAACTTCTCGACGAAGCCTTGCGAGTGGATCCCAACTATGGTGTCGCGCTTGCCTACAAGGCCTGGTGTCACGCGCAGCATGCCTGTTACCTGTGGTCTGAAAACCCTCATCGGGACCGCAAGATTGCCGCTGCGGCTGCCGATCAGGCAGCGATCAGGGTTAGTGATCACGCCGGGGCCCTGACGGCAATCGGGGCCGCCTACAGAATGGTGAGCACCGACGAAAGTCTGGCGGAAGCGTTCATCAAAACGAGCCTCGAAATCGATCCCAACAACGCCTGGAGCTGGATGCGCCTCGGCTGGTTGCGGGTGTCATACGGGCGTACCGAAGAAGCGATTGACTGCTTCCGGAACGCAACGCGACTTAGTCCACGCGATCCGTTTCTGTTCAACATCTATTTCGGCATGTCGGCGGCGCTGGCAAAAGACGGAGATCTGCTGGCTGCCATCGAACTGCTGGAAGACGGGCTGCGCAGCAATCCAAGTGTGACATGGGCATATCGTACCCTTGCTGCCTACTACGCGAAATTAGGCCACAGAGAACGCGCATTGGGCGCGCTCAACAAGCTGTTGACCAGCAACCCTGGCCTGACCATTGAGCGTCTGCGCGCCGGACTTCCGCAAGGCTGTTCCACGCAAGAGCCGGAATATCTCAAAATTCTGGGTGAGCTTGGCCTGCCACAGCACTAGGCTGGAACGCCTGCTCATTTCGTTTAACTGAAGTGTTCGGTATCCGCCCGATTGCTGTTCTGGCGCTTGTCGGGCATCGCTGTGTGCTTCCAGGCAGTATAACTGATCGATTTGTGTCGGGATCGCGCATTTGGGAAATGCGGCACTTTCGGCCTGGCTAGTCGATTTTCAGAATTTTTGCAGGTTTCCTTCAGGTTCTTCGTCAGCGCTCTGACTATAAGCAGCCCACCGAGGCCCACGGCATCATTCTGTCGTCAACTTGACAGCGGTGATGCCGGAAGCTCGTCCCGAACAAATGAACTTTGTCGAAAATGAAGGACAACCCGATGCCCAAATCTATTGGAGAAGTCGCTCCCGATTTCAGCGCAGAAACAACCGAAGGCCCGATCCGCTTCCATGACTGGGTTGGCGACAACTGGTGCATTCTTTTCTCCCATCCCAAGGATTTCACGCCCGTCTGCACCACGGAACTGGGGACCATGGCCCATCTGATGCCGGAGTTTGAACGCCGCGGTGTCAAGGTGATCGGTATCAGTGCAGACTCGATTGATCGCCATCGTGCCTGGTCTGAAGACATCACCGAAGTAACCGGTCATGCACCCAATTACCCCTTGATTGCCGATACCGATCTGACGGTTTCCAAGCTCTACGGCATGTTGCCCGAAGATGCCAAGGGATCAGCCGGCGGAACTGCGTTTCGGACCGCCGCTGACAACCAGACCGTCCGCAGCGTATTCGTCATCGCGCCGGACAAGACGATCAAGACAACCATCGCCTATCCCATGAGCACAGGGCGCAATTTCGACGAAATACTGCGCGTCGTCGACTCCCTGCAGATGACCGCCAACCACAAGGTTGCGACACCTGCCAATTGGCATAGCGGTGACGACGTGATCGTTCTTCCGTCGCTGGACGATGACGCGGCAAAGACGCTGTTCCCGGACGGCTGGCGCGCGCCAAAACCCTACATTCGTTACGTCCCACAACCGGGCGTGAACAAAATCTGAGTGTCGCTGAGAAAGGCCGAATTCATGCTAAGGAAACCTATGTCCGTTATGGCCGTGGCGGTTGCCATGTGCCTGTCCGCCCTGATGGCAGTGCCCGCCGCTGCTTCGGATTATGCCAATTCGCACCTGATTGTCTCAGCTGACGCGCTGCAGGAAGAGTTGGGCAAGCAAGCAGGAAAGCTCATTGTCCTGGATGTTCGCCCGGCTGACGAATTCAAAGCCGGTCACATCGCAGGCGCCCATCAACTGGACCCCAATGCGGTGGTGGACCCGCACTCACCGGTCGAGGGCGCGCTGTTGCCGGTTGCAGCAATCGCGCAGATCCTAGGCAACCAAGGTATCGGCGCTGACAGCGATGTGGTGCTGTATGATGACAAAAGCGGATTTCATGCCGCGCGTATGTTCTGGCTTCTGGAGTATCACGGGTTGCGAAATGTCCGTATTCTCGACGGTGGGCTGACGGCATGGAAACGGGCTGGTTTCAGCCTGCAAAAGGGCAGCGCAAAACCCACGGTCAAGTCACACTATGCGGCGGCAATAGCCCCACGGCGTCACGCAAGCG
Organism: Anderseniella sp.; assembly: GCA_028289645.1. Classification (GTDB taxonomy): domain Bacteria; phylum Pseudomonadota; class Alphaproteobacteria; order Rhizobiales; family Aestuariivirgaceae; genus Anderseniella. The sequence goes on along the minus strand of JANQOK010000008.1, from coordinate 449,707 downwards.
CCGACTGGATCATGCAACGCAAGGAGGACACACAAACGGTGGTAATCGACGTGCGTCCAAAACCGGCCTTCGACAAGGGGCACATTCCATGGGCGCTCAGCATTCCCTGGAAGGGCAACCTGGCAGCCGACGGCACCATGAAGTCCGGCGCTGAATTGCGTGCTCACTTTGCCGCCCACGGCGTGACCGAAACCAGCAACGTGGTGGTGCATTGCCAAAACGGCCTGGCCTCGTCACACAGTTACTTTGCCTTGCGTCTGATTGGCCACCCGAAGGTGCGCACCTATCACCGGTCCTGGTCAGAATGGGGCCAGGCAGACGACCTGCCCAAGGCGGTAACCGACGACAGCTAGGCAAAGTCGTAAGGACACAACATCGAAAAGCCACACGCGGCTGCCGGAAAATTTGCTGGCAGCCGAACTTGTGTTTTACGGCACGATCAAAAAGTATCTGTTGCTGCCAAGGAACGCTGTTGTCATGCGTCCAACGACGGAACATGAGTGACAGCGAATTCGCCCGGTTTAATGGTGCGCCGCGCCGGGTTGGCCCGATCTGCGTGAGACAGCCGTGCTGGTGCTTGCCGAAGGCCAGGCATCGAAGATGAAGAAGCACGACGGTTTCACGACTGGCTGCCAACCCAGCCAACCGAACGCTTGAATAGCGACATCATTTCATTGCGCGCCCCATTTTTTGGCGATTTGAAAGGCTGAGGTAAGGCACGTACGGACCTATCTTAAGGTGCTGCGATCCGGGCTTGTTCAATCTGAGAAATGGCGCTTGATCAGAGTGCTGATTTTTGCTTTGTTGACGTTCTGTCATTCAGGATCGCAAGACGCTGCGGTGCGTAACGATCATCGAAATCGAAGAGCACAATGTCGCCAGGTCGGTCTGCAACAAAGTGCTTGATGGGTGACCTGGGGTCCATTTCAAGTGTGGGGATAAGTGGGTTTATGATGATTGCCGGACTTCGATACGTGTTTGTAATCCTCCTGGCAGTTTTCGTTGGCGCAGCAGGTGTGGCGAGTGCCGATGAGATTAGGCGACCTGGATTTCTGAAAGGCACGGTCTGGGAAGCGAAGCAGCCGCACAAGCGCATGTCTGTCGGGCCGCAGGGCCAGATCGTTACCGCAAAAGGGCAGAGGCTTTACGTCGAGTTCCTGGATTTCGTCGAAGGCGTCTATGCGGTGAAAGTGCACTGGTGGAGCGTGGAGGACAATCTCAATGTGGTCGAGTACGGGGTCATGGTGCATGAGATTGAGACCACCTACGCCTATATCGAGGCGGACCATCCTGCCGACAGCACGTTTCCCGGCATCTCGGGCTCGGGCTTTTTTCGTGTGATCGATGGCGAGAGCGGTAACAGGGCAGAGTTTTCCCAAATGGGCAGGATGCTGAACGGCCATGCCAGCGCCTTTATCAACATGCTGGAACAAGTGGAACGGGCACCTGATGTGCCGCTGAAGCAAACCTATCCTGTCATTGAGTGAAGTCTGCAGATGTATACACGCCGTCCTGATCTGGAGGCGCAAACGTGGCGCGGGTAAAAAGCTGGTGGTGAAAACCACTGCAAGAAAGGACACCCCGCGCATGACCTGGACATCCGAAATTGTCATTTACCGACTGATCCGCGCAGCCGACACCATGAGGCGATTGCCGGGTGGCAGGCTCCGGCCGGCCGGGTTCACATCGGCGTGGCCGGCAGTGCGCGATGAGTGGGCGGACCAACTGGCCCGGGTCGGCTCGGAAGAGACCCGGGGCCGCGACCGGCCGCGCCTGTCGCCGCCACGTCCGGGCGAGATTGACCGCATGTATCAATGCATGGACTGGATGACCCATGTCAGTGATATAAAATACCGCAAGGCACTGATAATCTATTGCCGCGACAAGGCGCATGGTTGGCGTTTTTCCAGGAGCTGCAAGAAACTCGGTTGGAATCGGCGGACCGCCTACAACCGAAAAGACAAAGCCGCGCAACAGGTTGCGTCGGGCCTGAACAACATGACGGCTCCCTTGCCACAAGCCGACATTGACGCGGTTACACAAATGGCGGCAAATCACATGCACAACAACGGCAAAACGGGCAGCCGTGCACGTCCGCCAAAATCATGGATCGCACCAGGCACGAAGCCGCAGATGTTTGTACCTGATCCGGCTGAATAGGTGATTCTTTTCGCTCACGCCAGCAGCCTGTCGGCTGCGTTCCGCGGGGGCGCACTTCGTGCGGCGGCCAGTCGGCCTTGCCTCAGCGCTTGCGCGCTTCGGGCAGTGTTCACCTCGAAAATTGAGCACTGCTGACAACTCTCTCAAGTTGTCATCATCGGGCTTGTCCCGAGGATCCAAACAACGTTGCAGTGGACCCTCGGGACAAGCCCGAGGGTGACAATACTGGGATGCTGTTGGGATCAACAGTCGTTCTGGGCCAGAGAACGGCCCGAGCGAAGCGAGGAAAGCTGTTCGACCGCAAAAATGAAGGAAACACATCGATGATGATCATGGATGGCTACGCCTATGTGGCCGCTTCCCACAAATCTGACATTTCCGATCTGCCGCGGACGGCATCTGCGGTTCGTGTCACCGTTCCCGCCGCGGCATCCGCTGTGGTGCTTGCAGTGTGGATGGATGGCGATGATACCGCGGTGCCGCTGACCTTCCTGCCCGGCCACAACGGCTGGGAGCCGGTGCGTGTCAGGCGCATCCTTGCCACCGGTACATCGGGTGATACCGGGGCTGGTGTCGAGATCGTGTTGGCCACCGCCGGAACACCTTCGTGACGCGGTGCGCCGGTCAACTGGGCGGTGGTGCGTAGGCCACCTTAATGCCGGCATTCAAACCATCCGAGACTGACCGGCGCCGGGTCATGATGCTGGTTGTGTGCGGCATTGCGCGGGACAAGATTGCCGAACATCTCCGTATCTCAAAGTCAACATTATACCGGCATTTCTCGGATGAACTGGACAATGGCAGCGACATAGCCACTGCCGCTGTCGCCGGCAGCCTGTACCAGAACGCTGTCGACGGCACCGTGAGTGCGCAGATCTTCTGGATGAAAACCATTGCCCGATGGGGAGAGAAGGATTCCGGCGATGCTGGTTTCGCCACGCCGGAGGACGCCGGATCAAAGGAAGCGGCTGTCTCTGACCGCGAAGTGGCCCGCCGGATCGCCTTCCTGCTCGACAGGGCGGCCAGAACCGACGAGACAGGTGGCTGATGACCGGTTTGCTAGACGAACTTCTGGCGCGCATCGCGCGGGCCGATCCCGAAGAAGTCAAACTGGTTCGCCGCCAGGTGATGCAGCGCACGGCGGACATGGCCTGGATCCCCAACCCGGGGCCGCAGACAGAGGCCTATTATTGTGAGGCTGACGAGTTGCTCTACGGTGGCGAGGCAGGTGGCGGCAAGACCGACCTGCTGCTCGGGTTGGCACTGACGGCGCATCGCAGGAGCCTGGTTCTCAGGCGTCTTGACAAGGAAGTCGACGGCCTTGAGCAGCGCCTGGAGGAGATTCTCGGCAGCCGTGACGGTTACAACAGCCAGAAGCGGATCTGGCGTCGTCGCGACCCGAAACCGGGCTTGATCATGCTGGGCGGCTGCCAGCATCTTAACGACAGGGCAAAATATCAGGGCACGCCAAAGGATTTCATCGGTTTTGATGAACTGGCCAACTTCCTGGAGGCTCAGTACACTTTCATTATTGCCTGGGCACGGTCCACGCTGAAAGGACAGCGAGTGCGGGTGGTGGCGGCCTCAAATCCGCCGGTGACGCCTGAAGGCATGTGGATCAACCGGCGCTGGGCGCCCTGGCTGATGCCGGATCATCCAAATCCGGCACTGCCCGGCGAACTGCGTTGGTTCACGACGATCAACGGCGAGGACTGCGAGGTCGACGGCCCCGGGCCGGTTGAGATAGACGGCCACTTGCTGCTGGACAGCAAGGGCAAGCCGGTGCGGCCCAAGTCGCGCAGCTTCATTCCCGCTGAACTCGCCGACAATCCGGATCTGGAAGAAAGCGGCTATGCCTCCATTCTGGCTGCGCTGCCGTCGGGCATGCGTGAGGCCATGATGGAAGGTGACTTTACCATCGGCCAGCGCGATGAGCCGTTCCAGGTGATTCCGCAAGGCTGGGTTGAAGCTGCCATGGACCGCTGGCATGAGGCAGGCTCGTCGTCTGCCATGACCGCACTCGGCGTCGACATTGCTCAAGGCGGCAGCGACATGACCGTGCTGGCGGCCCGCCATGGTGGTTGGTTTGCCAGGCTCAAGACCTACAAGGGTGTTGATACCCATGACGGCCCCAGTGTGGCAGGGCTCATTTTCATGCAATTGCGCGACGGCGCAGAAGTGGTGCTCGACATGGGCGGCGGGTATGGCGGGTCGACCTATGATCATCTCCGGCAAAGCCTGTCGCCGACCCAGTTCAACCGGGCCGCCGCAGGTCCCGGACGGGACAAGTCCGGCACGCTGGGGTTTTTGAATCTCAGGGCAGCTGCCTGGTGGGCGCTGCGCGAAGCGCTGGATCCGGACTATGGCGGCCAGATCGCCCTGCCGCGAGACGCGGAGCTGAAAAGCGATCTGTGCGCACCCACCTACAAGGTGGTGCCGGGTGCGAAGATCCAGATCGAGGACAAGCAGGACCTGAAAAAGCGCATCGGCCGGTCGCCGGATAGGGGTGATGCCGTGGTCATGGCACACTGGGCATCAGGCAATAGGCGGTCAGTTGGACACAGGTCGCGCGACCTGCCGCACAAGGCTGTGACTTCCAGGAGGGGGAGGTAGTCGTGGGCCCTCGGGACAAGCCTGAGGGCGGGGGTCGGCGGTTTGAACTTGTTGAACTAGTAAATTATTTCAACGTGTTACAAGTAAATCAAACAACAAACCACCGTCGTTGCCCGCTGCAAGCATTGACCTGCTTACACAAATATCCGCAAAACCACTGCGCATAAACGATATGACGAAGGACTTTGCGCAACTGTGGAAATTCGGGTTTGCCCCAGCGCTCCACGTTCTGTCGCAGACGAAACCAGATTCAATTATTCCGCTCGCGCAAGCAGCCTTCGGCTGCGCTCCGCTAGGGCGCACTTCGTGCGGCGCGCAGTCGCGCTTGCCTCAGCACGTTCCGTGCTTCGGATTGGAGTTCATCACTACGGTCAGTCACGGGCGAAGAACGGCCTGAGCGAAGCGAAGAAAGCTGTTCGACCAGTATGAAGAACGGCCTGAGCGAAGCGAAGAAAGCCGTTCGACCACAATAAAGGAGCCCCACAATGTCCAAGGCCATCAAGGCGATCGGTTCGATCTTCAAGCCGAAGATACCGGAAGTTGCCATCAGCAAGTTACCTGACCCGGATTCGTTTGCCAGCAGGGCTGCGGCGCGTGAGCGGGTGCGTGAACGCCGCAGGAAGCGCGGCGGGCGTGATGCAACCATCTATTCCGGTCAGGCCTATTCCGGCTCCAACCTGGGTGGAACCGCCTGATGGCATTGCCCGAACGCGCAAGCCGCTTGAGCGCCATGGCCGCGTCTGCCTTCTCAGCAAAGCAGGCACTCAATTCCTTCTGGCAGGAAGTGGCCGAGTTGCATTTTCCGGAGCATGCCGACTTTACGGCAGGCAGGAATGACGATGGATTTGCGTCCAGCCTGTATGACTCGACTCCAGCCCTGTACCGCCGTGATTTCGGCAACTATCTGGGATCGGTGCTGCGACCAAAGGGCCGCGAGTGGTTCAAGGGCAGGGACCGCGACAACGAGGCCAACCGGCAGCAGATGATCCGCGCTTACTATGAACGTATCAACCAGCGCATGCGGGCGCTCTTGTATGACAACAAATCCCAGTTCATTTCCGCCCAGGCCCTGGCGGACCACCAGTATGTCACTTTCGGCAATTGTGTCACGTCTGCCGAACCGCGGTCCGACCGATCCGGCATGCTGTACCGTACCTGGCACCTGCGCGACTGCGCCTGGGCCGAAGACGTCGACGGTGAAGTGGACACGGTCTACCGGCGCTTCAAAATGAAGGTGGCGCATCTGTGCGCGAAGAAAAAGGCCGGCTGGACGATCCCCAAAAAGATAACCGACAAGTTGAAAAAATCACCCAGTGACAATGTCCGGTGCCTGCATGTGGCGATGCCGATTGACGCCTACTACGTGACCGACAAGCCCAAGTCGGCGCGCAAGGACTGGGTGTCTGTTTACATCTGCGAAGACACCCGGGATATCCTGTTTGAAGAAGAACTCAACGAACTGCGTTATGCAGTGAGCCGCTGGTTCCGGCTGTCCGGCTCACCCTATGCCATATCGCCGTGTTCAGTGATCTCGACGCCTGACGCGCGCACCATGCAGTCGATGACATGGTCAATCATGCAGGCGGGTGAGAACGCTGTTGAACCGCCGTTGGTGGGCCAGTCCGAAGTGGTCCTGGGGCCGGTCAACCTGTTTCCGGGCGGTATTACCTGGGTCGACAAGAATTATGACGAGCGCAGCGGCGATGCCATCCGGCCGGTCAATCTGGGCAAGGTGCCTGAGCTTGGCGTGTCCCTGCATGGCGCCATGCGCCAGCAGCTCGGTGACGCCTGGTATCTGAACAAACTGTTCCTGCCGGCGGGCGGTGGCGAGATGACGGCTCAGGAGGTTGAGCGCCGCTGGCAGGAGTTCCAGCGTGCCACGCAACCGATCATCGAGCCGGCGGAGCCGGAACGCAACGGCCGTGTGCTCGACCTGACTTATGATGTGGCGCTCAACATGGGCTGGCTTGGCCGCGAAGAGGACCGGCCCGAAGAGATCGACGGTCGCGACTTTGACTGGACCTACGACAATCCTATTGAAGATGCCCGCCGCGATGGGCTGGCGCTGACCTTTGGCCGGGCCATGGAACTGACCCAGTCAGCAGCCGGTGCCGACCCGAAGGTTGCGGCTCGTTTCGATGTCACCAGGGCATATGGCGATACCATGATCGCCATCGCACCGGCGCAATGGATGCGGGAGGAAGACGATCCGCAAGTGGTGGCCGCCCAGGCTGAAGTTGCCGAGTCTGGCCTAACCAGGGACACTATAAGGCAAGCCGGCCAGCTGGCAGATGTGGCCGCGCAGGCAGCCAAGGCGGGGATAGTGTAATGCCTGGCAAACCCGCTCCCGCACCGAAACCGCTTGGTGACAGCTGGCCGCAGGACCTGACGGTCAAGGAAGTTATGGCGATCAAGAGTTTGGGCGCCGGGGTGGCTAACAAGGATCAGCAGAAAGTGGCGCTCGAAGTGATCATGAAGCGCTTTTGCGGTTATTACGAACTGACATTCCACGAGGCCAGCGAACGGCTTTCGGCATTTGGCGAAGGCCGTCGCTATGTAGGGGCGATGATCCAGGAGGCGCTGATTACCCCCGCCGCCGCCAATCAGGAGACACATACGTGAATTCACACCGGTCTGAAATCGTTCCCTCGCCTGCCGATGCCGATGCGGAAGGTTCATCCGAAGAAACTGCTGCCGAAGAGGTGATCCCGCAAGACAGGACGCAGTCCTGGTCGGACAACGGCAAGGACACCTCGCTTTATGACGATGCGTTGGCAGGCTCGCCCGAAACAGATCCGCCGGCCGCAAAACAACCCGGCGCCGGGCAGCCGGCATGGCCGGATGACTGGCGCGCGCAGATGGCTGATGGCGATGCCAAGGCGGCCCGCCTGCTGGAGCGCTACAGGTCACCTGATGCGGTCGGCAAGGCGCTGCTGTCGGCCCAGCAGCGGATTCGCTCCGGCGATGTAAAGCTTCGGCCCGGCCCGGATGCGAGCCAAGAACAGCTGGCCGAGTGGCGGCTGGAGCGCGGCATTCCACAAACGCCGGATGATTATGACGTCCCGATCCTGCTGGACGGCAAATATGAGGATCTGGACGAATTCGGCAAAGCCTCGATTGATGCCTTTCGCGGCACATTTCATGAACTCGACATGCCGCCGGAACATGCGGAAAAGATCATGTCGGTGGCCAATGACGTGGCGCTCAGGCAGATGGAGCGCCAGGCGGAGACCGATGCCATGCGGCAGGAGGAAGCTGAAGACAGCCTGCGTACGGAGTGGGGGGCGGATTACAGGAAGAACATCGCGCTGAACGCCCAGTTCATGCAGGACAGGCTTGGCGATGACTGGCAGTCCTTCGTCACTGCGCGCACGCCGGAAGGACTGCGTCTTGCGGACGATCCGAAGTTCAACACGTTCATCAATCAGTTGGCTCGCGCGGAAGGCGGCACCGTGCTGCAGGCTGGCGAAACTTCAGCTGGGCACAACGTGCAGGCCCGCATAGATGAGATCCGGAAAATCATGTCCACCGACTATTCCAGATACAAACGCGAAGGCCTGGATGTGGAATACGGCAAATTGCTCAACGCCAAGAGATAGATAGCTTGAGCGGAGTCTCGCAACTGAGATTCCATGCTGCTGATTGGGGCCCAAGATGCCGGGCCGGTTAGCGGGGTTGATCGATTCAACCCATATTGCTGTTGAAATGTTCTTGTTTTGGTCCAATACTGTCAGTACGGTGAAAAGTGACTTGTGAGCGTCACCTCACAGTGACTTGTAACCACACCTTGTTTGGCGGTCGAAGGGACCTGACAATGTCTGTTCAGAGGAATCGTGAGGTTGCCGAAGATGCTGGCCGCCGCATGATCTGGTGGTTGGTGACATATTTGTTCTATGTCTTGGCCTGTTTTTTTACCTTTACTACGGCTTTTCCGAAAATAATTAGTCGTGCGAATTATGTATTGGTTGATTTGGTGATATTGATAATAGTCGTAATTTTTGTAATTTTGATATTGTCGATTTTTATTTTTAGAAAATTTCTTATATTATTGAATTGTGCTATAATGTTTTTGTGGCTCGCCGGTTTTTTTATACACCAAATCACAGAATTGCCAGGTGAGTATAGAATTGGCGGTGCTGATGCAATGAGAACTCAATTTCGGCTGTTTTTGATTTTTGTTTTTCCAGCGTTTCTGTTTGTTGGTTTGACATTCTTTAGAGTGAAAAAGCTGAAAGGGACAAAATTGGAGATTGTTCGTGAGTGAAGCAGAAGATGCTGAAAATAATAGAGGAGGTTACACGCACGAATTACCGGAATCAGCGTTGTCCATCTGGCGCAGATTTCAGAACGCTGCAACTGACGGAGCTGCGGATTGGGCTGTCAGCTTGGCGACCGCGTCGCAGCTACCGGGCCGCGTAGATGGGCCAGCAGATGCATTTCGCCATTTGCTGATTGCCGGGGAATTGCACCGTGTTTATGGAGATCACCATGCCAGAGTACTGTTGGCCGGGCATGAGGAGGATTGGAATTTCTTTTCCGACAAGTCGATGGATGACTACAACAATTCGATTGGCCGCGAGATCGGCCGATACGTTCGGGCAAATGAAGGAAGTACAGCCGACGTCATCAAATTTGCACAACAAATCATGCTGAACTCCTTTCCCGGCGGCAGCAGCGATGATGTAAGTTGGGAGCCGGCGCCTGATGCCGGATGGCGGGTCAATGGCGCGAGAACCACACAGTTGCCGAACGGCGTGGTTCTGCAGCCGGTGGTCGTTGCCGAAACCGATCCCGACAAATGGTTGTCCAGCAATCCGCGCCACAACCGTACCAAGAGGCGTCTGCCGACCGCCAGTGTGAACTGGCCTTCTTCGGGATGGGAGAACAGGTTCGATTTTACCGATGCGGGAAAAGCAGCCCGGTACCTGCATCGAAGCAGGCCGGCACAGTGGACCGAAAGCGCCGAACCGTCCCGGCCTGGGCCCGGCACCAAACCCGGCACACGACCAGGGGACCCGCATGGGCCTGGGAGCCGCAAGCGGGATCGCGGCGACCTGAGGAATGTGGCACCTGGCGGGCGGGCTGATTTTGATGGTTTTTCGCCGGGCCGCAGCGATTTGTCTGTGTCGCCCTCCGGTGCTTTGCCCGAACCGGGACTTCCAGATCCTGACCTCAACCATCTGCCGGGAACAAAACCCAACAAGTATGCCGGTTTTTCCGGCGTCGATGAACTCAACATCCGCCAGATGGCGGACGAAGTGTTTTCCAGTCTGACGCTGGATGACTGGGCCGTCATCCCGGACGATGAAGATCCATTTGACGGCCGCGACCCGTTCGCGGACGGGGTGAAATGGGTACCTGGCCTCGGGCCGCCGCCTTTAACCCCGTAAACCGGCCTTCCCGCCACCCGCGGTCCCGGTTGTACCTGGGGGTAAGACCCCAATCCAAACCGCTGCTGTCCCAGCGCCCCTGCAGGCAGGCGAAACCGGCTCTTTGCTGAACCGAAGACCTCCCGGCGTTCGCTTGCCCTCCGGCCACCCGTTCAGGACCAAGCTTTCATTCAACCCATCAATTGAAGGAGGAACACCATGCCTGGTGCAGCCCCAATGATTCAATACCGGGAAGAGATGGTTCTGGCCTTTGGCCAGCGGCAATCGCTTCTAAAGGATACTACCACCAAGGAAAGTCAGACCAAAGGCAATCAGGCCACATTCCTGATCGTCGATTCATCGGGCACTACCGTGACACGCGGCGTCGGCGGTCTGATCCCGGCGCGCGACAACAACAATACCCAAACCACCGTCACGCTGAAGGAAAAGCACGACCTCATCGAGATGACCGGCTTCAACATTTTCCAGTCACAGGGCGATCAGCGTGAGATCATGCAGATCAACACCATGTCTGTCCTGAACCGGGATATCGATGCGGCCATTCTGGCCCAGCTAGAAACCGGCACCATAACCACCGGTGCAACGGCGACCGCGTCCCTGACCATGGTTCAGAAGGCGACCACCTACCTGATGAACAACGGCGTTCCATGGGACGGCAATGTGTTCGCAGTCATATCACCCGCCTTCCTGGCCTACCTGATGACCATTGCGACATTTTCAAGTGCGGACTTTGTGACGGTCAAGCCGGCGGTGAACTATCCTGGCTGGAACGCCATGGATGCCAAGACGGCCTCGAGCATGGGGCAGGGCTGGTATGAGTGGCTCGGTGTGAAGTGGATCGTCTCAAACCAGATTGCCGGTCTCGGCACCAGTTCGGAGCTGTGTTTCATGTATCACCGCAACGCGATCGGCCATGCCGCAGATGCCAAGGGCATGGACGTTGCCATCGGCTATGAGGACAAGCAGCAACTGTCCTGGTCGCGCTGTTCGCTCTTCCACGAAGCCAAGCTGCTGCAGAACACCGGTATCGTTCAAATGACACACGATGGCTCGGCCATCGTGGCGTCTTAACGGAAAGGACAACACATGGCTTATGTAACCGAGCAATGGAACTGTGTGATCCCGAGCGTGGGCGACCAGCCGAAAGTCTGGCTGGCTTACGGCACTGACATTCACACCGATGCGGACGCCGCCGATTTCATCGAAGACGGCGCTGCCAAGGGCATGAAGGTCAATGACGTAGTGATCTATGTGAAGACCACAGCAACAATTGGCGCCACCACACATGTTGTCACCGCTGTGACTGAAGGCGGCGCGGCAACCATGTCGGCGGCCATCCTTGCCTGACGCTTTGCAACACCACATCCGGCCCGGCAGATTGCCGGGCTGGGACAGCGATCGGCCCGCGGATGCGGCACGGCCGCCATCTCCTAATTGTTGTTGTTATTACCTAGGTAGCCCCATGCTCGCGCAATAGATGAACCCTGTCGCCTGTTAGAAGCTTTGAGCTGGTGACAAAATTTCCGGCAAATTCCAGCAGTTCAGGGTCATGATGAAGAAGTTTGCTCACGGTCCCGACGCATCTTTGCCTCATTGCTCCTGCAGTGCTGCTATCTGCAGTGGACATCCAACAAATGCCATTGCGTGTTTTGTAAGCGTGTTACACAGTCCTGCTCATGAGACGTGTTGTTGAAATTGCCGTTGTCGGCGTTTTGTGCAGTCTTGCCGCCGGGTGCGGAACCTCCGGCTTGTCACTGTTCGGCGATGATGAGACGCCGGCCGGTGTTGCCGGGACTGGTAGTGAGGGCAGTTATTCGGGAAATCAGCCTCCGGAAAGTGCAGGACTGCCTGCCAATGTTGGCAGATATCCGCCGCAGCAACGCTATTATGAGCTCACCCTGGACGGGTTCCCGCCAGCCACCCGATGTCAGGTCAGCCACGCGCAAGGCAAGGTGTCGAAGCGAGGCACCGGCAGGCGGATCTCAATCAGCATGACCGGATATCCCAGCGTTGGCGTTGTGGGATGTTCGATCGGTTCGCAAGCACAGTTCGTCATAGATACCAACCGCTGGGCGTTTACCCAGCCGCGGCGGCCGGGCTTGCGTGAAGGCGACGTCGAGAAGGTGTTTGTCGAGGTGGAATACAGCCTGACCAATGCACAGTTGACCCCGATCGCCAATATGACCATGCACACCAGCGCCGGCACGTTCACTGACCGGTTCGTGCTCGACAATCTCAGGCAACAACTGCCTGGGGCAGGTCCCCAAGTTCAGTACGGCCTGCCGCCGAGTTGACCGACGGTCTGTCCCAATACTGCGAACCGGCCTGAAGCTTCCAACTGCAACGGCAAGCCGTGCATGAGGGTCTGCACCCTGCACTCTGCACCCAGGACCAATTCAACACTGCAAACGGAGCGCGGTTCGTTCACGCAACCGCGCTCCGTCTTGCAATTCAACCGTAAGGAACCAATCGAAGAAATGGCGAAGAAACCTGTCTCGAACCCGACTGCCGCAAATACGACCGACTCTGTCAAAACATGCCCCAACGGCCCCTGCGTGTTCCAACAGGCAGGCCATGTTGAAAACAGGTTCATGGTGCAGGTCCCCGATGGCGACCAACTGGACGACATCTGCAAACCATCCTATTGGGCCCACCATGCAGCCCGGGTGACGCCGAAATCCCTACTCACCTGCATCGATCAGCGCTTGCGTTGGGAAGCCGATCTAAGGGTGCTGGAGGCCGGGCGCAACTACCTGCGCGTCGCAGTGGTGCGGCATGTGGAGTATGACGTGAAGGCGTTGGGCCGTCCCGAAATTGAGCGGTTGCGAAAGCTCCACGCCATCGAATCCAATGGCCAGAACGGCTGGCGGGTGATCGACCCGGATGGTGTTGTCCTGTTTGCCGGACTCACAACCAGGGTCGATGCGGAGTGCGCGCTCGACACCCATCTGGGCACCATGAACCGCAAGGCGGCGGCCTGAAGCCATGGCAACCTCCAAGCTGGAGATCTATCAGCGCGCCATCCTGCACTGCAAGCAGACGCCTGTGGCATCGCTGAGTGAGAATAACGAGGCCCGCAGATTGTGCGACGTCCACTATGGGCCGGTGCTGCAATCGCTGATGGAGGCAGGCTTCTGGACCCATGCCATGCGCACCACGCAGATCACCGTGAATGATGGTGTTACGCCAGCCTTCGGTTATGCATATGCACATGATTTGCCGACAGATTTTGTGCGCAAGTACGTGGTGTCCGCCTCTGAGAACCTGGATCCGCCGCTGGACTACCAGACAGACAGCCGCGCCTATCTGATTGAAGGCGGCTACCTGTGGTGCGACGCGACACCGCTTTACCTTCGTTACACGTCCAGCGATGCCAGCTACGGCCTTGATCTCGCTCGATGGCCGGAACGCCTCACTGAAGCCGCATGCACGGAACTGGCTTACCGCATTGTGCCGAAGCTTACCGGCTCCTCGGAACTGCGGGGCGAGCTTGTGAGGCTGAAACAGGACGCGCTTGGCAAGGCCAACACCTACGAAGCCCTGCAGCAACCGGCACAGACCGGCAGGCCAGGGCGCTGGATCGCCGGCCGGTTTTCCAGCCGCCGGTCGAGCCTTGACCACAGGCGGGCGTGATGCGCGAAAAGTCCTACGTGTTCGCCATGAACGGCGGCGAGGTGTCGCCGCTTGCCCTGGGCCGTGTTGACCTGTCGCGTATGCGCATCTCGGCAGAAGTGATGAAGAATTGCTTTCCGCGTGTCATCGGACCAATGATGGCCCGGCCCGGACTTGCCTACCTGTCGTCGACAGACGGAGACGGCGAAGCCCGGAATATCCCTTTCGTCTTTTCCGCGACTGATACTGCGCTTCTGGAGTTCTCGGACCACAAGCTGCGCGTTCGGATTGGTGATGAGCTGATCACCCGGGCCGCAGTTTCGACAGTTGTTACAAATGGTGACTTTTCGTCTTCAACCGGCTGGACACTGACCACTGCCGGCGGCGGGGTGGCGACCATCTCTGGTGGCGTTCTGACGCTGCAAACACCGGTGAGAGGCGGGACGACGCTTGCCAAGCGGTCTGACACTGTTTCGGTGCCGGACCAGAATGTTGAACATGCGGTCGAAATCTCGATCGACCGCGGGCCAGTGAAGTTTCGCTGCGGTTCAACCGATGGTGGCGACGAATACATTCAGGAAACCGAACTCAGGACAGGCTTTCACTCGATTGCCTTTACGCCGACAGGGGGAACCTACCACCTGCAGTTTTCAGTGGAGAGTGAGGCAGAGCGGATTGTTTCCGATGTTTCCATCGCTGCATCCGGCGTGATGGAGCTGACCACGGCATTCGCTGCCGCCGATCTTTTCAAGCTCAGACATGCCCAATCCGGCGATGTCATTTTCATCACATCATCGGACCAGTCATACCAGCCAAAGCGCGTTGAACGCCGGGCGCAAACGTCGTGGTCAATCACTGAATATGAGTTTTTGGACGGACCTTTCAGGGGGAAAACCGCTGATGTTTCACTGACCCCGTCTGCCCGGACTGGAAATGGCACACTCACCGCATCGTCGCCGTTCTTCAAGCCGGGCCATGTTGGTACGGTGTTTCGCCTGTCACACAGCCGAACAGTCGTTTCAGCCAGCCTAGCCGGCGATGACCAGTACACCGACGAGATACGGGTCTCCGGAAACAGCCGTTACGACATTGATTCCGACGGCGAAAATGAGAACACCGAAGAGCGTGATGTCGAGATTGTCCTTGCAGGTACCTACACTGGGAACATCTCCTATCAGATATCTGACAACGAAGGGGAGGCCTGGCAGAAGTTCCTGACGATCATAAGCGGTTCAACGGGCACGATCACAAGAACGCCGGGCAGTGCCAACACAATTGTTCAGTTCAGGGCCGGATTCCTGGCCGGAGACTATACTTCAGGCACGGCCACCGTAACTGCAACATATGCCGGTGGTGGTGGCGATGGATATGTCCTGATTACAGGCGTAACCAACTCCACGACAGCAACTTATGAGGTCATGAGCCGTCTGCATGACTCTGAGGAAACCAACGACTGGTCGGAAGGACAGTTTTCCACCCTGCGCGGCTGGCCATCTGCGGTGGCGCTGTTCGAAGGCCGGTTATGCGATGGCAACGGCATATCACGAGACGGCCCGCACCATGCAGCCGATACGCGAATACGGGCGCGGCCGGGGCATGAGGTACGGCAGGCCGGACCCATTGACCGGAATGACCTACTATGGTCGCGGCTTTGTCCAGCTGACATGGAAGTTCAATTACGAAACCGCGTCGAAGGCCCTGGGCACGGATTTCGTGCGTGAGCCGGATCTGGTTATGGAGCCGGGCAACGCGGCTTTCATCATGTTCCAGGGCATGAAGGACGGATGGTTCACCGGCAAAGGCTTTGCAAATTACATTAATGACCGGCAATGCGACTACTGGAATGCGCGCCGCATCATCAACGGCATCGACCGGGCAGGCGACATCGCGGAGTACGCGTTGAGGTTCGAAGCGGCGCTGGCTGCTGCCTGCAAGTCAACGGATCCGCCACAGCCGCCAATACCTTCACAATCACTCGACCTGGAAGATCAACACTGGCTGGCGCGCTTGCTGCTGGCCCTATGGAAGGCAGTCAGACCATGAGCATTGTAAGCATCATTGCAGAAGCGGCAATTGGCCCTGTTCTGGAGGTGTTCAGAGATCTGGGTGGCAAGTGGATCGGCAAGCAGATCAGCGACCAGCAGTTCAGGGCAGAAGTACAGAAGGCGCTGTTGCTGGCGCTGACAAACCTGTGGTCGGAGCAGGGCAGGGTGATTGTGGCCGAGATCAACAGCGAAAGCCTTCTGACCCGCATGTGGCGGCCGGCGGTCGCTGTCAGCTTTGCCTTCGTTCTGTTCTGGTACGCGTTTTTTGTGCCGATTGCCGTCGGCTGGCTTGGCGCGCCGCCGCTGGCGGTGGGCGACAAGCTTTTGGAATGGATCATGACGCTGCTGACCATTTCGATCACCGGATACATCGGCGGGCGCTCGGTTGAAAAGGTCGTCGACAAGTTCATCAGGAAAGGATGATTGACCATGGAACACCTCACCGAATTTGTCACCACCGGTAACGGCTATCTGGATGCCGGTATGGCTGCCGTTTCGGCCGCGGCAGCGTGGCTGATTGCAAAGTTCAACTGGTGGAAGGACCAGTCGAAACCGGTCAGGGTTGTAGTGGCTGTGGGCGCTTTTCTGGCGGTGGCGCTGGCATTGTCACTGATCACCGCGCCGTTTACCTGATCCTGTTGCAGACCAGTTCATAGACATGAAGCCCGCACGGCATGCAACGCCGGAGCGGGCATTTTCTGTGTTTCAGACACCCACGTCACAGCTGTGGACGGTCTGACCCGGCAAATTCAACCTGCCCGATAATTCGACGTGACCTGCACAATCTATGGGCTTGGCATTGCCCGTCAAAACGGACTAGGCTTTTTATGACGGGAATGTGATGTCCGGACCAGACGGCTCCGGAACCAGTAAGGGAGTGGGCGGTTTGCACGGAAATCTGGACGCCATGCCGGCGATTTCGGTGCGGCAGGTCACCAAGGTGTTTGGGACCGGGCCTGGCAGTGTGACCGCACTCGACAGCGTCTCGATTGACATCCAGCGCAACGAGTTCTTCACCCTGCTGGGGCCGTCGGGATGTGGCAAGACCACGCTCCTGCGCCTGATTGCCGGTTTCGACCATCCCACCAGCGGGCGCATTGATCTTGAAGGCAGCGATATCTCCTACCTGCCGCCCTTCAAGCGACCGGTAAACACGGTGTTCCAGTCTTATGCCCTGTTCCCGCATATGAGCGTGGCGGAAAACATCGGATTCGGTCTGAAAATGCTCGGCAAGCCGGTTTCTGAAATCGAGGCTGAAGTCGACGCCATGCTGAAGCTGGTGAAGATGGAAGCCATGCGTGACCGGTCCACAGCCCAGATTTCAGGTGGTCAGCAGCAGCGTGTGGCGCTGGCGCGCGCGCTTGCGCCCAAGCCAAAGGTGCTGCTGCTGGACGAGCCCCTGTCAGCCCTGGATCTGAAGCTGCGCAAGGAAATGCAGATCGAGCTCAAGCGGCTGCAGAACGAAACCGGCATCACCTTTGTGTTCGTTACCCATGACCAGGAAGAAGCCCTGACCATGTCGGACCGCATTGCGGTGATGAACGCCGGCCAGGTTCTGCAGGTCGGCAGCCCCCGGGATATTTATGACCATCCCTCAAGACGTTTCGTTGCAGATTTCATCGGTGACACCAATTTCATGGATGCCGACCTGGTGTCGGTCGCCAAGAGCGCTGCCAACAAGGCATCCCTCAAACTGGCTTCCGGCAAGAAGATCGCTGCCAGCCTGCCGGAGGGCGATGTTGCAACCGGTCCTGTCACGGCAGTGGTCAGGCCCGAACATGCCACGCTGACTAAACCGAAACCGTCGTCGGATCTTACCGGGACGTTGGAGAACGTCGTGTATTTCGGGACGGACACGCACTACCATGTCGCGCTGGCAAGTGGCGGGAAGTTCACCGTACGAATGCAAAACGCCCGCGATCAGGCCGGGGGCTTTGAGACAGGCGACAAGGTCGGCATCGACATTGATGCAGGCGCCACTCAGTTGTTGAGGGATTGACTGGGCCATGACCGACACCGCAGCAGTCAGCCAGCCGCCAACCACCAGTGGAGCAGATGCAGGAGTGGCCGCCCGCAGGAAAGACGTGCGCAATCGCTGGCTGCTGGCAAGCCCAGCACTGACGGTGATCTTCTTTGCAGCGCTTGGGCCATTGCTGATCATGCTGGTCTATTCATTTCTGCAGAAGGGCGCATATGGCGGTGTTGTGTGGAGCTTCTCCACCGACGGCTGGTTCAATGTGTTCCTGAAACGCGACATTTTCGATGACACGCTCGGCTTTGCCGACGGTCATCTGTCGATTTTCTGGCGGTCCCTCAAACTGTCTCTCGGCACCACCATACTTGCCCTGCTGTTTGGATTCCCCACCGCCTACTATATCGCGACCCGCCCGGCCAATCTGCGCCCGGTGTTCCTGTTTCTCATCACGATACCGTTCTGGACCAATCTTCTGATCCGTACATTCGCGATCATGGAGGTGATCCGCAATGAAGGTGTGGTCAACACCTTGTTGATGAGCCTCGGCGTAATTTCCACCCCAATCCAGATGCTATACACCGACTTCGCCATCATGGTTGGCATGCTCTATGTCTATCTGCCGCTGATGGTCCTGCCGCTTTATGCGTCCATGGAGCGGCTCGATTTCCGGCTGGTTGAGGCCGGCTACGATCTGTACGCGACGCGGCTCGGCGTCCTGCGTCGCATCATCGTGCCGATGGTCAAGCCGGGCATCATTGCAGGTTCCATTCTGGTGTTCGTGCCATCGCTGGGTGCCTACGTGACGCCGCGTGTGCTGGGGGGCGGCAAGAACATGATGCTGGGCAACCTGATCGAACTGCAGTTCGGCCAGGGCCGCAACTGGCCGTTGGGTGCAGCCCTGTCCATTACGCTGCTGGTGATCGTCATGGTGGCGCTGCTGTTCTACGTGCGTAATGCCTCGAAGTCGGGAGTGAAATCGCATGGCTGATATTCCCGCGAAGCGGTTTTCCATCAAACGTCAGACCGGTTTTGGTTTTGTCGCCCTGTGCTGCTTCGTGTTGCTTTATACACCGATCCTTATACTGGTGTTCTACTCATTCAATGCCGGCACTTCCATTGCCATCTGGGAGGGGTTTTCCTGGCGTTGGTATGAGGCTGCCTGGCAGAACGAACGAGTGCTCGAAGCATCGATTACGTCATTGAAAGTCGCCTCTTCGGCGGCTTTTCTGGCCACGATCTGCGCTACGCTGGCTGCACTTGCCACCACGCGCACCGAACCTTATCGCGGCATCACTGCGATTTACGCCGCCATCAACCAACCGCTTATGGTGCCGGAGATCGTCACAGCAGTGGCCTTGCTGATCTTCTTCGCCATGATCAAAATCTACACAGGCTATCAGGGGCTGGCCTATCTGATCATTGCACACACGGCGTTTTGTATCCCGTTTGCCTACCTGCCGATCCGGGCCCGCCTGGAAAACATGGACCTGTCGCTCGAGCGGGCTGCGGCGGATCTTTATGCCGGCCCGTGGCAGACCTTCCGGCATGTGACCTTGCCGTTGATGGCGCCGGGCATACTGGCAGGTGCCATGCTGGCCTTCGTCATCTCGCTGGATGATGTGGTGATAACTGAGTTCGTCAAGTCGGGCGGGCAGGACACCCTGCCGACCTACATGCTCGGTCAGCTGCGCCGCATCATCACGCCGGAAATCAATGCTATTTCCACCGTGTTCCTGGCCATCTCGGTGGCTGTGGTGACGGTGTTTTTCCTGCTGAACCGGAAAGGCAGCAGTGCATCGTGAGTGAGGGTCAAGGCCCTGGAGTTTAACAAGCAAGGAGTTTGGGAGATGAAATACAAGATTACAGCAATGATGGCTGCTGCCGCTGTGGCAGTGGGATGCTCTGCGTCCGCGGCGCTGGCCGCCGGTGAGCTCAACATTTTCAATTGGGGCAACTACACCAACCCCAAGCTGGTTGAGAAGTTCGAAAAGGAATTCGACGTCAAGGTCACGGTTACCGACTATGACTCGAACGACACCGCATTGGCGAAAATCCGCGCCGGCGGCCATGGTTATGACATTGTAGTGCCGTCAGGCACCTACATCCCGATCTGGATTGGCGAGGGCCTGCTGATGGAAACTAACCCCAGCAGCATGGAGAATTTCAAGCACGTGGCCAAGCAATGGGCTGATCCGGTGTTTGATCCGGGCCGCAAGTATACAGTGCCGTGGCAATGGGGCACCGTCGGCATCACGGTCAACACATCCGTCTACAAGGGCGACGTAAACACGTCTGCAGTTGTCTTCGACCCGCCTGATGAGTTGAAGGGCAAGATCAACGTGGTGCCGGAAATGACAGATGTCATGTCGCTCGCCATAACCTATGTGGGCGGCAAACCGTGCACCACCGACAAGACTGTGTTGAAGAAAGTCCGTGACACGCTGGTGGCCGCCAAACCGAACTGGCTGTCACTCGACTATGGCACAGTTGAAAAGTATGCCAAGGGCGACATCTCCGCCGGGGTATACTGGAACGGCGCGTCTTTCCGGGCCCGTCTGCAGAACAAGGACATTGTCTACGGTTATCCCAAGGAAGGTTATCCGATCTGGACCGACAATGTGGCAGTGCTCAAGGATGCCAAGAATGTGGACAATGCCAAGGCATTCCAGAACTTCATCATGAAACCTGAAAACGCCGCCTTGATTTCCGAGTTTGCGCGCTATGCAAACGGCATCGAGGGGTCGCAGGAGTTCATGCCGGAAGACATGAAGACCGCGCCGGAAGTGAATGTGCCCGCAGAGTTGTCCGGGGCAGGATTTGTCGCGGAGACCTGTTCGCCCGAGGCAACTGAACTTTACACGGCAATCTGGACCGAACTGACCAAATAGGTCGGTCCTGTTCTGCGATCAGGTGGCAGCACCTGATCGCAGGCTCTGTCCTGATCAGCCAGACGATATTGCTTCAGGGCTCCTCACAAAACCGTACGTTTGTCTTGCGGCTGGAAATCAGCACCGACTGCTGATCAAACAGCGAGCGATATTCTTCGGCGATCTCATTGATCTTTGCTTCGTTGTCCGGTGTAGCTTCATGCAGAATGACGATCTGCTTGCCGTTTTCATAAACGGTGGATTTGCTCGTCTGGTCCTGCCAGTAGCCGGTCGTTTCAATTATGGTGAAGCCATGCGGAAACTTGACCACGAAATTGTCGGCGACGAATTGATCCCATTCACGTTTTGACACTGCAGCCCCGCCACTTCTGCTCAATCCCATGAACAGTTTGGTCTCCAGCCATTCCAGTTGCGAGTATGGGCAGCTTGCTTGCGAGTTGTTCTGTGCGCTGGCAGCCGGAGGTGACAAGGCCAAGGTCATGACAACCAGGGCCCCGTATACCGGCATCGGTCTGAGCAAACACATTGTCTTCTTCCTCCTGCAATTTTCTCATCAAACGCAACGTCATTGACCGCTGTGCTTTTGTACGAGAATCTTCTTCAGCCGCCGGGTGTCCTCATGAGACCAGCCGGGCGGTTGGGTGACCTCTATCCAGGCATCGATGTAGCTGCTGGCCGAATAGTTGTGCCCGTAACCGCGCGGGACGCTAGTGGCATTTGGCAGGTCAAAACCGACCTGCAGAAAACTGATGACAGGATACCAGTCAAAATATGGCGATACGTCCGGTCCTCTGCTGCCACGCAGCCAGTCTGGTTTTCGAAACAGCATGCCAGGAGAGAAAAACACCATGGGATCGCTGGCATACTGGATGTAGACGACCCGTACCGGACCCCATTTGCGCGCCGGGTCGGTCAGTGAATTGTGCTGACCTGTAAACCGTATCATCGCGCCATCGGCAATTTGCGGCAGCCATGCAGGCGATCCGGGGTTTCTGGAGCGGATTGCCGCTGACCACAGTGAACTGGGAAATGGCGGACCGCTCCACACGGCCCCGTGCACCAGGTCGTCGAGAATCAGAAACAACTGCGTAGAAGCTTCAGAACCGAGAGCACCGAGGCTCAATCCATGCAGATAGAGTCTGGGTCGCTGGTTTTTCGGCAACGTTGTCCAGTAACCATAGACCTGCTTGAACAGAGCCTGGGCTGCCGCTCGCGAACGATCTGGGTCAACCAGCAGCGTCATCCAACTCGGCAGGTATGAATACTGAATGGCGACGATCGCAGTATCGCCATTGTGCAGGTACTCAAGGCTGTCAACTGCACCCGGATCCAGCCATCCAGTACCGGTAGGTGTTGCGACTACCAGCACCGATCTCTCGAAGGCCTTGATCCTTTTAAGTTCCTGTAGAGCCAGTTTTGCCCGTTCTTCCAGAGTTTCCCGGGTACGCACTCCCACATACACGCGCAACGGCTGTTTGGCTTCGCGCCCTGAGAACTGCCGCAGTTGCGATCGGGCCGGACCGCCTTTGATGAAATTCTTGCCTCTGCGGCCAATCGAATCCCAGTCAACCAGCGATTGCGGGCTGCCGGATGCACTGGAGATCGATGGTCGGGATATGCCTTCGTCAACTCTTTCATCCAGTTCGGCAAAGGCCGTGTCGGCAACCCGCAGGGCATTTCTGATGACTATCCTTTCGGTGAGCGAGAACACTATCAAGCCCACGGCAAACACGCTGATGATGATGGAGACCCGCCTGGGCAGAAGCTGATCCAGTTTTTTGGCAACCAGCTTTTGTCCCCACAACAGGATGCGTCCGAACGAGATCAGGAACACCGAACAGGCAACAGCAATCAAGCCTACGCGCCACGGATGCGCACTTGCGACGGGCTCCATCTGCATCAAACTCCTTATGGAGTTTTGCCAGATGCTGGCGCGCCACAGGAAGATGAATGCGACCAGGCCGGCGCCTACAACCATTGCAGGATGCAAGAATGTGTTGACCCGCCCGGCCGGTTCTTTCAGTTCCAGATAGCGCCACAACCAGGCAAACAAGCTGCCAAGCCCGTAACCGGTGGTGAATGCAACACCGGACAACAGACCCTGAAGAATGAAGCCGCGCGGCAGCAGCGAGGGTGCCAACGAAGCTGCGAAGAACAGTGTTCCGAAAAACAGCCCGGCATAGGAAAGCGAGTATCCATAGCTTTTCAAACTATCAAGCAAGGCTTCTCATGAATCCCGTGATTGCGCTGCAACGACATTAGCTGTGAAAAAGTGCAGGTCAACATACCTGCGGCGCAAGTATGGTCGGCCTCTAACGGCCCTGCGAGCGCGCCGGTTGAACAAAGGTCAAGGCGACCGACGACACAATCAGGCCAAGTGCTGCGATCTTGTCCAGTGTCAGTTCGTCGCCAAGCAGCAGACTCGCCGAAAGTACGCCGACGACTGGTATGAGCAGGGTTCCGATGGCGGCAGTTGATGCCGGCAGCCGCGACACCAGGCTGACCCATGCCGCATAGCACAGCGCAACCGGCCCAATCACATGAAATGCAAACACTGCCAGAACCGAACCGTCGGGAATATCAAGGGCCCAGGGTCTTTCAAACAGAAACGCACCTGCCCAGGCAGGTATGGCTGAAACTCCGACCAGCCAGGCTGAGCGGGCAAGGGGAGTGATGTTCCACTTCCGTGATTTCAGCAGCACAGTGCCGGCCGCCCAGGACACGGCTGCACCCAGCATGAGCAGAAAACCGGCCGGATGGTCAATAAACGACCGCAAATCGCCGGCCAGCAGTACCGCCAGGCCTGCCATGCCCAGTGCCAACGACGCAGCGCGGTTCAGGCTGAATCTCTCCCCCAGGAAAATCACCGCAAGCAAAGCCGCCCACATTGGCATGGTGAAGGCAATGATGGCCGCTTTCGACGTCTCGGTCAGCAACTGACCGAACGCGGTGAACACGTTGAAACCGAACACGGTCAGAAGCCCGGCAATCAGAACCGGGCCGCGCTCTTGAGCTTCCACACGTAGTGTTTCGCCGGCCCAGCGCGCGATGATTGCCAAAAGCAGTGCGCCCAGCGTGAATGCGAGCGCACGAAATGTCCACGGCGGTACAGAACCAAGGATGAATTTTACCGTCGGCCAGTTGAGACCCCACAGAACTCCGATTGTTATGACCAGCGCAACAGCGACGGCTTGCGATCTGGCCATGTGCTCAACCCGTTCGGCTTCGCGCATTTGTGGCGCGGATGGAAGTCTCAAGGTGCAGGTTGTACCAGCAAAACTCAAAATCTAGTTGTCGGCAACCCTGATCCGTGCAGGGCACGGCTGCAGATAACACAGTGCTGGCCTACTTCACTGCGACCAGACAGGTACCTTCAACCTGGCCGGCTTCAACTGCCTCATGGGCTTCAACCATCTGGTCAAACTCAAATCGGGCACCGACGTGATGCGTCAGTGTTCCCTGGGACAGCAGTTCGCTGACGCCTGTTAGTGCAGCATGCCGCTGGTCATCGCTCAGCGCGAAGATCGAGAATGGCTGCAGCGCAATGTTGGCGTAGAGCATCTGGCCGAATGGCAGGGCAGGGGTGGGCTTCTGGTCGGATGCGTAAGCTGCAATTACTGCACGCGGGTTCAGCGCGGGCAGCGCATTTTCCAGTGTCAGGGCCAGGGCGGCATCACACACCCTGTCGATACCGTCAGGTGCAGCTTCCTTAAGCCTGTCAGTGAGGTTTGGTGCAGCGTAATCAAGCACCACGCTTGCACCCAGCCTTTGCAACTCTGCGGCCTTCGCTGTGCGTGACAATGCAACAACCCTTGCACCCGCTGTCCTTGCTACCTGCACCGCATAGCGTCCGACGCGCCCGCCGGCGCCGCTCACCATGACGGTTTTGTCTTTCACTGACCCGTCTCCCAAAACGCCATGCCATGCCGTTACCGCAGGCACACCGATGCATGCCCCATCGGCAAAGCTGGCAGACTTGGGCAGCTCAATGGCAAGAGCGGACGGGATTGCGAGCTTCGTGCTCGCTGTTCCATGTGGCCTTCCGGCTTGCGCTGCGAACAGCCAGACATGCTCGCCAATTCGGTCTGCCGGCACTCCCTCCCCAACCGCAACCACAACACCTGAACCGTCATTGTTGGGTATGATCCGTTCAAACCTACCCAGCTCGCGACCCGTGGTGCGCCGCTTGATGTCGGTCGGGTTGACGGCCGACACCTTCGTCTCAACAAGAACCTCTCCTGCCGCCGGTACCGGCGCGGTCATCCTTTCCATGCGCATGACGTCGCCGGCAGCACCGGCTTCTGCATAGCTCCAAGCGCGTATGGAGGAGCCGGTGCTCACTGTTCCAGATACTCGCCACAGCTTGGGGCAGGAGCATTGCCCCATGGCATGATCGGGACTGTCGATGTGGAGTTCTGCGGACTGCCTTCAATAATGCGGTCCGAGTAGACCAGATACACCAGCGTATTGCGGACCGGATCACATCCGCGCACGATTTGCAGCTTTTTGAAAAACAGCGACCTGCGCTGCTTGTACATTTCATCTCCCTGCTCAAACTTCTCCTTGAAGCTGACCGGTCCGACCTGGCGGCAGGCAAGCGACACTTCGGAGCGTTCCTCGGCAAATCCCGCCCAGCCTTTCCAGCCGCCGATTTCCGGCAGAGTGAAGTGGCAGGCGACGCCTTCGACAAGCGGATCATCCAGCGCATAGACGGCCAGCTTGGCATTGGGTGACAGCAGCCGGAACACAGTTGATTTCTTGAAGATCAGCTCTGGATCATCATCGGCGGCAATTGCCGGGCCGACGGCAGCGGTTGCCAGCAGCACAGCCGAAATACTCGCGGCCGTGAGTTGTTTTAGTACGGTCATGGGAAACTCCGTTGAAAGGCGTGCCTGTCATGCCGGACCGGTAGCTGTTTGACCTACTCAAGCGCTGCCATCGCCTCGAAACCGTTCTCCAGATCCCTTTTCAGATCCCGAACATCCTCAAGCCCAATGTGCAGGCGCAACAGATGGCCTTCCCGATCCCACGTTGTTGCTGTCCTATAGCTGGTGACATCGCACGGGATTACAAGGCTTTCGTACCCGCCCCAGGAATACCCCATGCCATATAGCGTCAATGCGTTCAGGAAAGCATCGACTGCCTGCTGATTGCGGGTCTTCAGCACAACACCGAACAGGCCGGATGAGCCTGTGAAATCCCGTTTCCAGATGTCATGCCCGGCGGCACCTGGCAGGCCGGGATGCAGAACCTCCGCCACTTCATCCCTCCCTCCCAGCCATTCGGCAATGTCCAGCGCCGACCTCATATGGCGCGCAAGCCGCACATCCAGTGTGCGAATGCCACGCAGTGTGAGGTACATGTCGTCCGGACTGGCACACTGTCCCATCTGTTCATAGGCGTCCTTGAACCGCTCCCAGTGCTGTTCCGCAACCGTGATGCATCCCATCATGCAGTCTGAATGGCCGACAAGATACTTGGTGGCTGCCTGAAACGAGATATCGCAACCGTGCTCGAACGCCTTGAAATAGTGACCGCCTGACCAGGTGTTGTCGATGGCAACAAGGGCATCTTTGGCGTGCGCGGCGTCTACGATTGCGGGTATGTCCTGCATCTCAAAGGTCTGCGAGCCGGGACACTCCGTCATTACCAGCCTGGTATTGGGCTTCATCAGACCGGCGATGTCCGCTCCGATCAGAGGGTCGTAAAACGTGGTTTCTATGCCCATCCGTTCAAGCAGGCCGTTGCATAAATTGCGGGTCGGCCGATACGCGCTGTCGGTCACCAGTACATGGTCGCCGGTGTTCAGAAACGCCATCATGACGGTGGATACCGCAGCCAGTCCGGAGGGGGTCAGCCTGCAGGCATGACCGCCTTCCAATTGCGCGATTGTTTCTTCCAGCGCCCGCGATGTCGGCGTGCCCTTGCGGCCGTAAGTATAGGCCTGGTTTTGCGCGCGCAGCGCATCGGTATTCGGGTACAGGATCGTTGAAGCGTGGAAGACGCCGGGGTTGACAATTCCATGCTCGGAGTACTGCCTGCCCGCGGTCACAAGGTCGGTTGCAGGTTGGTGCGAGACACCCTTTGGGCTTTTCATGGGATGGACTTTCACAGACTGAAATGGCTCAGCACTGTTTACCGTTTCTGTCAGCTTTGAGAAGAATTTTTTTGAGGAACGCTTGACGATGGTTGGAATTTGGGCAGGATACGGTCCGTGCGCGTTTAATAGGCGCGTGCTCAGGGAGTAAAAATTGAAATACTCATGGACGGTGGCTATTGCTGAACCGGAACCAAACAACGCGGCAGGTGAAGAAATTGCCGGGTTGCCTTTTCGCTCTTGTTGCAAGGGCAATGGCCCAATCTCAAATGATCAAAGGAAATACAAATGAAACGTACGTTGCTTTCGCTCGCTCTCGGTACGGCTGTATCGCTTGCCGGCATTACGGCTGCTTCAGCTGGCACCCTCGATGATGTCAAGGCAAAAGGCTTCATCCAGTGCGGTGTGAGCCAGGGCCTGATCGGCTTCTCGAATCCGGATGACAAGAACAACTGGACCGGTCTCGACGTTGATTTCTGCCGCGCAGTTGCCGGTGCAGTCTTCGGCGATGGCGAGAAGGTCAAGTTCACGCCACTGTCAGCCAAGGAGCGTTTCACAGCACTGCAGTCTGGTGAAATCGACATTCTGTCCCGCAACACCACATGGACCATGGGCCGTGATACTTCACTTGGTCTCGTGTTCGCCGGTGTGACCTACTACGACGGACAGGGCTTCATGGTTAAGAAGTCCCTTGGTGTTGACAGCGCGCTGAAGCTCGATGGCGCATCGGTTTGCACGCAGACCGGTACGACGACCGAACTGAACCTGGCCGACTACTTCCGTGCCAACAACATGAAGTACGAGGTTGTCGCTTTCGAAAAGGCTGATGAAGTTATTGCCGCCTACGACTCCGGCCGTTGCGACGTGTTCACCACTGACCAGTCCGGCCTGTACGCTGAGCGTCTCAAGCTGAAGAATCCAGACGAGAACGTGGTTCTTCCTGAGATCATCTCCAAAGAGCCTCTTGGCCCGGTTGTGCGTCAGGGCGATGATGCCTGGTTCAACGTTGTGAAGTGGACATACTTTGCGCTGCTCAACGCTGAAGAAGCAGGTATCACTGCCGCTAACGCCGGTGACATGATGGCCAACTCCACAGACCCGGGCATCCGCCGTCTGCTGGGTGTTGAAGGCGACTTCGGCAAGAACATCGGTCTTGAGAACAACTGGGCTGCCAATGCGATCAAGGCAGTTGGCAACTATGGCGAAATGTTTGATCGCAACGTTGGTCCCGACACCAACCTGAAGATCAGCCGTGGCGTCAATGCGCTGTGGAAAGACGGTGGCATTCAGTACGCACCGCCTGTTCGCTAATCACAACATTTAAAACTGCCCGGCACTTTGCGCTTCTTATGCGCTGCTTGCCGGGCAGCATTTATTACTTTTATACTGATGTTTGAAAATTGATTGTTCCTGTGGTGGAACGACCCGGCGCAAGATCGGGCGGCAGGACAGATGAAGGGTGAGGGCCCGCGCGCGATATCGGCATATCGCCTATTCGGGCTGCAAACGGGGCAATGATCTGAAAGCTGCGCAATTTTGGCGCTTCTCGGGTCAGCTCAGCAGGGTGAAGGCAGCAGCATGAGTGTAACCACGGGCGTCGACGGCCCACCAAAAGTCGCATTTTTCAACAATCCGAAAGTTCGATCGATCGGCGTGCAGGCAATATTGATTGCCGTGATTTTGTTTTTCGCCTGGCAGATGATACAGAACACCCTGGCCAATCTGGAGCGGGCCAACATTGCCTCCGGTTGGGGGTTCCTCAACACGACTGCCGGTTTTGACCTGTCATTCACCCTCATTCCCTATTCTGAATCCTCGACATATGGCCGGGCCATTACCGTCGGTGTTCTCAACACCATACTGGTTGCATTTTGCGGGATCATAACGGCAACGATCATCGGATTTTTGGCCGGCGTCATGCGCCTGTCAAAAAACTGGTTGGTGGCCAAGGTTGCCGAAATCTACATTGAAGTGATGCGCAATGTGCCGCTGCTGGTGCAGATGTTCATCTGGTACAAGGTGGTGCTGGCCGCCTTGCCCAGCCCGAGGGAGGCCTGGTCCATCGGAGGCACGGTGTTCCTCTCCAATCGCGGCATCACTATCCCGAAGTTCATTTGGGGCGACAATGCCTGGATGATTGCGGTTGCTGTAGTCGCGGCAATCGTCGGCATCGTAGTACTCAAAAAATGGGCCCACAAACGCCAGGAAGCGACCGGCGAGCAGTTCCCGGTTTTCCTGACCTCGCTCGGCATTCTGTTCGGCCTGCCGTTGCTGACCTACTTTGCGCTGGGCGCGCCGGTCGAGTTCGAATTTCCCGAGCAGGGCAACTTCAATCTGCGCGGCGGTGTTGGTCTCGTACCGGAGTTCGCCGCACTGTATTTTGCCTTGTCGGTCTATACCGCAGCGTTCATTGCCGAAATCGTTCGCTCCGGTATTCTGGCGGTCAACAAGGGCCAGACGGAAGCTTCTTACGCACTCGGCCTTAGACCCAACCCGGCACTGCGCCTGGTGGTTATTCCGCAAGCCATGCGTGTCATTATTCCACCACTGGCCAGCCAGTACCTGAACCTGACCAAGAACTCGTCCCTGGCCGTGGCAATCGGCTTCCCGGAACTGGTGGCAGCAGGCGGCACGGTTATGAACCAATCCGGACAGGCGGTGGAGATCATTGCCATCTGGATGGCAGTCTACCTGACCATTTCGCTGCTCACGTCAGCCTTTATGAACTGGTTCAATTCACGAATGAAGCTGGTGGAGAGATAAGCACATGTCAGACATTCACTCTCAAAGAAACCTAGCTTATGTGCGTACCGAACAGGCGCCTGCCATGCCGGCTCCGCTGACTGTCAGCGGACCGATCGGCTGGATGCGTGAAAACCTGTTCCCAACTCCCATCAATGCGCTCATGTCTCTCATTTTCGGAGCGCTGTTGCTGTACGTGATCTGGATTACCCTGGACTGGGCCGTGTTCAAGGCCGTGTGGAGCGGCGAAGACCGTTCGGCCTGCATTGGCGATGGAGCCCATGGCGCCTGTTGGGCGATGGCAAGAGCCAAGTTCGGCCAGTGGATGTACGGATTTTATCCGTTTGCCGAGCGCTGGCGCGTCGATGTCGTTGGCATTGTAGGGCTGTTGGCGCTGGTGCCGATGATGATGCCGTCACTGCCGTACAAAAAGCTCAATGGAATCTTCCTTCTGGGAATTTATCCGATCCTGACGCTGATCCTGCTGACTGGAGGCAATTTTGACATCGGCATGTCAACATGGCTCACGGTTGGCGCTTTTGTTGCAGCCGTCGTCATTCCGATCCTGTTGCTGGGATTTGTCGCAAAGATCATTCAGCCGACCCACGCCCTGATGGCGTCCGGCGCCATTGTCGGCGGTGTTGCTCTGCTGCTGATCATCATGTCCATTGATTTCGGCCTGCCGTACGTGGAGACGTCCAAGTGGGGTGGTCTGCTGCTGACCCTCGTGGTCGCGATTACCGGCATTGTGGCGTCCTTGCCGATCGGTATCCTGCTGGCGCTGGGGCGGCGCTCAAGCATGCCGGTCGTCAAGCTGTTCTCGGTTGCGTTCATTGAACTGTGGCGCGGTGTGCCGCTGATCACGGTGCTGTTCATGGCGTCCGTGGTGCTGCCTCTGTTCCTGCCGCCCGGCACCAGTTTCGACAAGCTGTTGCGAGCCCTTATCGGCGTGGCATTGTTCTCGTCCGCCTATATGGCCGAAGTGGTGCGCGGCGGTCTGCAGGCTATTCCCAAAGGACAGACGGAGGCTGCCCAGGCATTGGGGCTTACCTATTGGCAGAACATTGGTCTGATCACGCTGCCGCAAGCCTTGAAGCTGGTCATCCCCGGCATCGTCAATACCTTCATCGGCCTGTTCAAGGACACCGTGCTGGTTGGTATTATCGGACTGTACGACCTGCTGCTCATCGTTCAGGCGGCCAATACGGACCAGAAGTGGGTCGCACCGCAAACCCACTCGACCGGCTTCTTCTTTGCCGCTGCAGTGTTCTGGATATTCTGTTTCGGCATGTCCCGGTACTCCATGTTCATGGAACGTCAGCTCGACACCGGACACAAAAGTTAAACCATTAGGGGTTAGGAAAATCGACCATGGCCAAGGCAACCAAGAAAGCACCTGCTAAAAAAGCAGCAAGCAAGACAACCGCATCTTCAGCTACGAAGGCGGCACCGGCGAAATCCGATCACATGACCGACGACGTGGCGATCCAGATTTCCAGCATGAACAAGTGGTATGGCGATTTCCATGTCCTGCGTGACATTGACCTTACGGTCTACCGTGGCGAGCGCATTGTCATTTGCGGCCCGTCGGGATCCGGCAAGTCCACACTGATCCGCTGCATCAACCGGCTGGAAGAACACCAGAAGGGCCAGATCATCGTCGATGGAATTGAGTTGACCGACGACCTGAAGAAGATCGATGAGATCCGCCGCGAAGTGGGGATGGTGTTCCAGCACTTCAACCTGTTCCCCCATCTGACCATTCTGGAGAACTGCACGCTGGCTCCGATCTGGGTTCGCAAGATGCCGAAAAAGGAAGCCGAGGACATCGCCATGGGCTTCCTTGAGAAAGTGAAGATTCCCGAGCAGGCCAGCAAGTATCCCGGCCAGCTTTCGGGCGGTCAGCAGCAGCGCGTCGCCATTGCACGCTCGCTTTGCATGAACCCGCGCATCATGCTGTTCGACGAGCCGACCTCCGCACTCGACCCTGAAATGATCAAGGAAGTGCTCGAAGTGATGGTGGATCTGGCTGAAACCGGCATGACGATGCTGTGCGTGACCCACGAAATGGGCTTTGCGCGCCAGGTGGCCGACCGTGTGATCTTCATGGATGAGGGCCAGATCGTTGAACAGAACGAGCCCGAAGCATTCTTCACCAGCCCCAAGTCGGACCGCACCAAGCTGTTCCTGAGCCAGATCCTGCATTAGTTTTTTCTGGTCGAGCAATCACTGTTACGTTCGCCGTTCCCGCGAAAGCGGGTACCTGCACCTTTCAGCGCGCACTGCACTGACTGGCATCGGAACGCCGCTTTCATAGGGATGAGCGGGTTACAAGGGTGTTTCGGGACTGGCGAACGGCCCGCCGAAGGCGGATAGGCCGGTCAACCAATAAAATGGGCAACCGGCGGCTGCCGGTGTGACCGGAACAAACTAGCCTTCGGCCACAACAGACATAACATCCTTCACCAGGCTGGCCGCCAGCGCGCCGGAAGTGCCGTCATGCTCAGCATACCTGCCAGACAGCAGAAGCGGACGGCCAAGTGCCTTGCATAGGCGCGCACTGTCCAGGTGAAGGTCGTGGCACGACACCATGCAATGCTCGGCAATACCCGGGCGCAACCCCTGTAAAACCAGTGCAACGCAAACCGCCTGCGATCCATCCAGTATGACCGGCACTCTTTGCATTCGTGCTGCTAGCATTGCACCGGCAATAGCGGCCGATTCCCGTCCACCCAATCGACGCAGCAGTTCAAGTGGCGACTGCAGATGGGACTTGTGGGTAGCAAGGGCCCGGTCAACGAACTCTGCCTCTGCAGGGTTGCGAAGCTCATCGATTGAAGCCTCTTTGCCGAGCAGTGCAGCCGTCATTGCTGTGGTTGAGGCCTGTCCGCCAGCGGCCATGCCCCGAACCACCAGCAGATCGCAACCATCTGCCGTTGCCTCCATCCCGTACGCGATGGTTGCGGCACAGTCAGTTTCCTGCATCGTCGCGGTCCTGGAAAAATCCTCCACCGGCAATTCGGGCGCCAGCTCAAATACCTTCAGGCCAAGCTCAGCACGCTGGCAGGCTCTTGCAACCGGCCCGGCTCGGGCCTGAACTTCAGCAACCAACTCCGCCACCTGGTCCGCCTGCAATTCCTGATCCAGGGCAGAGCTCACCGAATGTGAGGCCGCGAAGAGCACCACCACCGGCCGTCGAATGGCTGGCCTTGCATTGGCCTGCCATCCTGCCATCCATCTGCCGGTTTCAGTCGTTCTGTCTGCTGCCGGCCGGCTTTGTGCTGTGAACCGGTTCGCTGCTTCAGCATCCATGTCCGGCAGTTCATGCACAAGCGAACGGATATCATCAAAGGGCAACTGGTTGGGGATCTGGTTCATTCGCTATGTAGTCGTTCTGTTTAAGGTGGCCGGGCATGGCACATGGCAGTCAAGGTTCGCTTAGCACTGTTTGACTTGGCCGAACAGTTTATTAACCGTGTTCCTTCACAGCGCGTTTGCCATTCCAGGCTAGAGTCCACGCAACATTTTCATTGAGAGGGACATCATCATGCACGCGTGGATCGGCTTCTTTTTTAGCTGTGCAATGATCGTGGTGGCAGCCATGGGCAAGTCGGGATATCACTTGCTGCCCGGCAGCCTTGCAGCAACGCCATCTATGGAATTCATGTTCCTGGTCGGATGCGCCGGGTTTGGGGCGGCACTTGCCATGTTGGCTCCGAGTTATTCAACGGCGCGTCTGGCTTCGTTATGGTCTTCTGCAGCGCTTGCTGTCGTTGTAGTTGTTATCAACATTGACCATCTGAACTTGCACGAGGATGGGGACGGTGCTGCGGAGACTGCTGTTGTGGCACCTGAAAAACCCGACGCGGAAGAGCCGAAAGTCAACTTTGTGCTGAAAAGGACCATCCATGAGGGCGAATGGGTGCCGTTCAGTGATTTTGAACGTCGGGTCAGACAGCATGAACGCAACCAGCCCGAGGTGCCCGCCGGCATGGACACGCATGAGCCAACACCGTCGGCAGAGCGCGACACCGAGTGAAGGCACCTCACGATTCTGCGCGGTATCCCACGAGATTTGTTGCACACAGGACGCTGTGCGTGCTACGCGGCAAGGCCTGAAGCCCTTCCGCCACTTGTGAATGCCAGGCACCTAGATGAGCGATCGCGCAATTCCGAAAATCCAGTCACCTTGTGTCCAGCTGTGCGTGATAGAGCCTGACAGCGGGTTTTGCATGGGCTGCGGCCGCACCCGTGATGAGATAGCCAGCTGGATATCGCTGGCCCCGGTGCAACGTGCAGCTGTCATCGCTCAACTGGATCACAGGCTGGAAAATCTTACCCGCAACAAACGCCGGAAAGGCGGGCGGCGCAACCGGCTCGCGAATACCGGCTAGGCTTCCTCTTCCCGCAAACGCACAAGGATACCTTCGATGCTTGCCAAACCCCGTGCTGACCTGGTTCCCAACACACCGGACTTCGAGCGACTGCCGCTGGTCAAGGCGACAGGTTTTCGCGAGTACGATGCGCGCTGGCTGTTCGAAAAAGAGATCAACTTGTACGGCGTCCAGGCTCTTGGTCTCGGACTTGGCACCTATCTGCATCAGCGCGGGGTCAAACCACACATTGTCACGGCCCACGATTTTCGCGGCTATTCCATGTCCATCAAACAGGCGCTGACCACCGGGCTGATGGCATCTGGATGCACCGTGCATGATATCGGGCTGGCGCTTTCGCCCATGGCGTACTTTGCCCAGTTCGCATTGGATGTGCCCGCTGTTGCAATGGTGACAGCCAGTCACAACGACAATGGCTGGACCGGGGTGAAGATGGGGTGCGACCGCCCGCTCACTTTCGGGCCGGACGAAATGAGCGCGCTCAAGGACATAGTGCTCGGTGGCACATGGCAAACCCGTGATGGCGGCAGCCTGGTGCATGTGCCCGACCTGGAAGACAAATACGTCGCCGACCTGGTCAAGGGCGGACCGGTAACACGCAAACTCAAGGTGGTTTGCGCATGTGGCAACGGAACTGCAGGGGCATTTGCGCCACAAGTGCTGGAAGCCATGGGGTGCGAGGTCGTGCCGCTGGACTGTGAACTTGACCATTCATTCCCGCGCTACAATCCCAATCCGGAAGACATGGAGATGCTGCATGCGATGCGTGATGCGGTACTGGAGTCCGGTGCAGATGTCGGCTTGGGCTTCGATGGTGATGGCGACCGCTGCGGCGTGGTGGACAATGAGGGCAACGAGATTTTTGCCGACAAGGTAGGTGTCATGCTGGCCCGCTTCATGTCGTCAGAACACGAAAACGCTCAGTTTGTCGTCGATGTCAAATCTACAGGGCTGTACAAGACGGATCCGGTTCTGAAGGCCCAGGGCGCACGCACCGACTACTGGAAAACCGGGCATTCCTACATGAAGCGTCGCACCAACGAA
This sequence comes from Anderseniella sp., assembly GCA_028289645.1. Lineage (GTDB taxonomy): Bacteria > Pseudomonadota > Alphaproteobacteria > Rhizobiales > Aestuariivirgaceae > Anderseniella. The sequence goes on along the minus strand of JANQOK010000008.1, from coordinate 414,747 downwards.
CTGGGTGCGATTGCCGGGTTTGAGAAGTCCGGCCATTACTTCCTGGGCGAACCCTACGGGCTTGGATATGATGACGGACTGGCGTCCGCCATTGCCATCTTGCGCATGCTTGAGCGCCAGCCCGAAAAGTCCATGGCCGATCTCTACCGTGACCTGCCGCAGACTTGGGGATCACCCACCATGTCGCCGCACTGCGCCGACGAGGCAAAATACGGTATTGTCGAAAAGGCGGTGGCCTACTTTCAGAAGATCGCCGCGGACGGCGGCAAGCTGGCCGGACAGGCAATTCGCGAGCTGATCACGGTGAACGGCATCCGCATCGTGCTCGCGGACGGCACCTGGGGGCTGGTACGGGCGTCGTCGAACAAACCTGAGCTTGTGGTGGTGTGCGAAAGCCCAACTTCCGAGGACATGATGAAAGCCATGTTCAAGGCCATCGACATGCACCTGAGCGATTACCCCGAAGTCGGGGAATACAATCAGAAGATTGCCTGACCGCTAGCGTCCTGACCATGCATCTGGGCTTCATGCCGGGGTTGTTCCGCTCACGCTGGCAGCCGCATTGCCGCTGCGCATCTTTGCTGGTCGAACAACTTATCCGCCTTCGGCGGGCCGTTCTCCATTCCCGCGTAATCCCTGTAAACATGTCGTTCCTGTGAAAACGGAAGTCCAATGCCAGCCAGGGCAGCATGCGCCGCAGAGGCTGGCTTCTCGTGTTTGCGGGAATGAAGAATGCAAAGACGGTTGATCTAGGACGGAGAACGACCCGAGCGAAGCGGGGAAAGTTGTTCGACCAGCCAAGACTCGTCGTGCGTCAGCACGACGTCAGTTCAATCAGCCTGCGCTGGGTCTGCGGCATGGCCTGGTTGGCGTCCTCAAGGGTTGCACGCACGGTACCCAGCACCTTGTGCGGCGGAAACTCGACACTGACGATCAGTCCATTCGGGGTGTTGGCCTTCATCGACAGCTTGGCCTCATGCAGCTCCGACAGACCGTTGACAATGGACAGTCCGAGCCCGGCACCGTCAATGGCTTTTTCCCGTGCGTAGGCACCGCGCACAAATGCGGTACGCATGATATCGAGCTCATCGGGCCGCAGTCCGGGACCGTTGTCAGCGACACTCATGACCACGGAGCCATTGGCTTTCTGTTTGACGCTGACCCAGATGTTGCTGGCTTTCGGCGCAAACTTGACCGCATTCGACAGCAGGTTCAGCCATATCTGACGCAGGGCCCGATTGTCGCCGAGCAGGCGCACCGGCTGTTCAGGGAAGTCAAAATGTACCGATTGGCCCTTGTGTGATGTCTGTATGGACAACAGTTCGGCGCTTTCGTTGGCCAGAGCACAAGGGTCAATCGACTCAATGTTCAGGTCACTTCGATTTGCTTCTATGCGCGACAGATCCAGAATGTCGTTGATCAGCTTGAGCAGGTAATCACCCGAATAGTGGATGTCGTCCGAATAGGATTTGTAGACCGGTACTGCGTGCGGTCCCATCATTTCCTTGCTGAGGATCTCGGAGAACCCGAGTATGGCGTTAAGCGGAGTGCGCAATTCGTGGCTCATGGTTGCCAGGAACCGGGACTTTGCCAGGTTGGCCTCCTCAGCCTTGCTGCGGGCGTTTTCGGCTTCGCTCAGCGCGCCATCCAGTTGGCCGATAAGGGCCTCGCGCTCGGCCTTGAAAACCAGCATTTCCTGGGCTGTGCCCTGTAGGCGGCGGACAAGCTGCACAAAGAAGATTTCGGCAAGAACGACAATTGATGCAAGGGTGTTGTACACCAGTCCTGATTCCAGCAGGCAACGCGTCATTGTTGCCAGCGCAATAATGCCTGTACCTGCCAGGATGATTGGCATGTAATTGCCGGCGGTCAGTACCCTGGCTGCAATGGCGGCCAGGGTGATGGTCACCAGGTAAATGTGCTGGGATTGATTGCCGGCTTCCCAATAAGCAAACAGCGGGATTATCCAGCACACGGCGATCAGTGTTTCAGAGGCGCACAACATCCCGACCCATTCCCTGGACTTGATGCTCTCCCTGCGCGACTGCTCGTAAAGATTACACAGGTAGTACTGTATCGCCTGGGCTGTCAGGTAGCTGCCGAACCAGCTTGCCGCGGCCACCCAGGTCGTCCACCAGTAAATGGCAGACATCATGAATACAGAAAGGATCGGCATAGCCAGCGAAACCTGGATCTGGTTTCGGACAAACAGTGTCAGCAAATCGGATTCCCAGACATCATCTGACGTTGTTTCAGCTTTGCCCGGTGCCATACCCGATTGATCTTCGATACGCGTTGTCAAGCCTGATTCACCACAGTTTGAACTAATGGAACTGTCAATTCTGAAGGAAAATGCTTAAGAACGGCCTTGCAGCAATGGTTAGCAAACCGCAAAGATGACTGCTTCAATTGACGTGTGATTTCGTAAAGGAATGCAGCTCCGGACCGGGAAAAGGTATATTCGGGCATGATACTGATAGAAGACAATCGAGCGCCAAATCCGCGCCGGGTGCGGATTTTTCTGGCCGAAAAGGGCATTGAAGTCGAGCGTCGGCACCTCGACATCATGGTCGAGGAGCACAAGACGCCGGACATGGTGAAGCGCAATCCGTTTATGCGAATTCCTGTTCTCGAACTGGATGACGGCACCTGCATCGCCGAGGCGATGGCAATATGCAGATATTTCGAAGCGCTGCATCCTGAGCCGGCGCTGTTCGGTGAAACGCCGGTGGATATCGGTATGATTGATATGTGGCAGCGTCGTATTGAGCTTCAGTTGATGCATCCGATTGCCTATGCCTTCCGCCACGCCCATCCCAAGATGGCGCACCTTGAGCAGCCGCAGATCAAGCAGTGGAGCGAAGTGAATGTCGGCCGCGTCGAAGCCATGCTGGAGTTTCTCAATGGCGAACTTGCATCCAGGCAATTCATTGCAGGCGACAGATTTTCAGTAGCGGACATCGACGCCCTGTGCGCAGTTGATTTCATGCGCGTGGCTCGCGTTGCCATGAATGATGAGCACACTCAGTTGAGGCGCTGGCACGACGAGGTTTCCGCACGCCCGAGCGCGGTGGCATGATGCCGGGGGCGCTTGATGAACTGGCCACGCAGATCCGGAAGTGCCGGGTATGCCGTGATACGCCCAGGCAGGGCAAGCCGGCATTGCCGCATGAACCGCGCCCTGTGCTGCAAGTATCGTCCGCTGCCAGGATCATGATTGCCGGGCAGGCGCCGGGCACCCGCGTGCATGCTTCCGGCAAGCCGTTTACCGATCCGTCCGGAGACCGGCTGCGCGACTGGATGGGCATCGGTGAAGACGTCTTTTACGATGCTGACAAGCTGGCGATCGTGCCGATGGGGTTTTGTTTTCCGGGGCTCGATGCCAAGGGAGGTGACCTGCCGCCGCGCACCGAATGCGCGCCGCTTTGGCGTGACGGGCTGATGCAGGCGATGCCGCAGGTAACCCTGGTGCTGGCGATCGGCATGTATGCCCAGAACTGGCACATGGGAAACCAGCGCAAGCCTACCTTGACCGAAACCGTCAGAAACTGGCGGCAGTATCACGAGATGAAACCTGTTTCCGTCATTCCCATGCCACACCCGTCATGGAGAAATACCGCCTGGCTGAAGAAAAACCCGTGGTTTGAGACGCAGCTTCTGCCGGTGTTGAAAGCAGATGTTAAGGCGCTTGTGTCTTAAGTTGAGGGTGCAATTCCCAAACCCGCCCGGCCATCGCGAATACAGGAGGTGGCATGCAGTTCAATCGTTCGGCGATCATCGCATCCTGTCTCGTGCTGTGTCTGGGCCTTGCTGCATGTGCCAAACCCGAACTGCTAGATACCGGCCCGGTGATCGGTGCGGCCAGTCTTGATGACAGCGTTTACACCACGACAGATGGTGAGCAGTTGCATGTGTCGAGCTGGAAGTCGAACAGCCCGCGCGCCGTGTTTGTGGCCGTACATGGTTTCAATGAGTATGCCGGCGCCTTCCAGTTGCCAGGCCCGTGGTTTTCAAGCCGTGGCATATCAGTTTATGCCTATGATCAGCGCGGCTTTGGGCGCGCTGACACACAACGGCTGGGCAAGTGGGCAGGTGGCGATGTCATGGCCAGGGATCTGAACGGGTTTGTTGATCTGGTGCGCCGGCAACACCCGCGGCTGCCGGTTTACATAGTCGGCACCTCAATGGGCGGTGCAGTGACCATGAAGGCATCTGTCGATCATGGCCTGGAAGCAGATGGCCTTATACTGGTTGCTCCTGCCATCTGGGGATGGCGCTCGATGAACCCGATCCTGAAGTCGGCATTGTGGGTGACAGCCCACACCGTGCCTGACAGGACAGCGACCGGCTCGCAGCTGGAAATCTGGCCGAGCGACAACATCGCCTGGCTGAAGGCCTATTCAAAGGACAAGTACAATATCAAGCAGGGCCGCTTTGACACGCTGTATGGCCTCGTTACGCTGATGGACGAAGCGGCTGCCGCGGCTCCCAGAATAACTGTGCCGGTGCTGTATCTGTATGGCCTGAAGGATCAGGTCGTACCTGAAACACCGAGCCGAAAGGTGATGGCGTCGCTGACAGCGCCGAACAGGCAGGTTGTTTATGACAACGGGTATCACATGCTGCTGCATGACCTGCAGCGCGAGACCGTTTATCGCGACATCCTCAAGTGGGTCGGCCACGACATGGTTGCCACGCCTGCATCCAATAATCAGTCGGAAACAGCCAGGTCGGAATAGAGCACGGCCGCTCAGGGTCAGGCGGCGTCGGGGACATTTATCGAGAACGACAACGGCACACCGATAGCCATGTAGGCGGCTTCCATCTGTTCCAGATGTGACTTGTGATCAAGCCGGAACAGCCGGTCCACCTGCTCACGATGCCAGGTCAATCGCCTGCCGAGCTCGGCCCGCGACACTTTCTGATGACGGCACAGCTTGTACAGGGCGATCTTGAGAAAGGTCAGGCTCGGCACGTGCACGTATCTGCCCTGACCATAAGTGCTGGTGACAGGAGCCGGGATATCCTCGCCATCGGCCATCCTGGCGGCCATGGCTTCTTCAATGGCGCCAAGACCGTTGCGGCAGGCGCTGGCCTGATTGTTGCCGAACGTTGTGACCTCCGGAAACGCCGGCGCGGTCACCAGCCAGTTCATGCTGCCATCTGCAGCCATATCCGGTTCGACGATCACTTCGTAGAAACGTGACATTACCTGATCCTAAGATCCGTCAGAATCTTGTGGCCCAGCGCATTGCCGAGCTCCGCGCTGCCGCTGTGGCCGGGGAAGGTTGATTTGAACTGTCCGCGTCGTACGGTCTGGTGTCCGCTGCTGCCGTTATGGTTTTCAAACTTGCATCCATGCTTCTTGAGCAGGCGTTTCAGCTCGGTAGCTCTCATCGGGTACGCTTTCAACACAACTGTAGAATTCCACAGAAGTGTTACACCGAATTTTGCCAGCGTCAATCGGCTGACATGCCAATTTTTGACGTTAGGGCGGAAAAAGTGGTTTCTGCCGTTTGGACCATCACCTGACCGGTCGCATGGTCTGGGTCAGGACTCAGGCCTCGACAGTCTGCAAAGTGTCGGAAAACCGCTTAACGATCCAGTCGACGACCAGCCTGGTTGCCGGATCTTCCTTCAAATGCGGCTGGATCAGCAGGAAAACCTCCCGGCGCGCCTTCAAGGCAGTGGCCTTCAGCCGCTTGTCCTGCAGCAGGCCGGCGGACACATGCAGCGGCAGCACGCCGATACCCCCCTGATCTTCGATGACGGATCTAATCAGCCTCATATTGCTTGTTTTCAAGCGCTGCTCCGCGGACCAGCCTCTCGCCTCCAGTTCCAGCATTTCGGGGGTTTCGCTCAAATCTTCAGGATAGGCGCATACCAAACCACCAACATCTTTGCTGCCGGTGTTTGGCTGAAACAGGTAGAACTTCAGGTCGGCCAGCTTGCGGATCGAGAAGGCTCCCTTGGCGGGCTTACCCAGCCGAACTGCCAGATCTGCCTCCCATCGCGAGAAATTCAGGTTCTGGTCTGACGTCTGCAGCTCAAGTGACAGCCCCGGATTCGCGCGCAGAAGCCGGCCCAGTCCGGGCGCCAGTACCTGTTCCGCAATTGACGCCGTCGATGTAAGCCGGATGTTGCCTACCGGCCCGCCCGATTGATGGCTGATCCTGCTGATCTTGTTGGCGGTTTTGGCCATCTCCTCGATGTGGGCGAGAACGGTTTCGCAGTGCGGCGTGGGTTTGCGTGTCCCGTCAATCGCGTCGAACAGCGGGACGCCGAGCGATTTCTGTATACGCCCCAGACGACGTGCGACCGTGGTCTCATCCATGCGCAGTTCCACGCCGGCTTTTGCATAGGTGCCGTTGTTTCGAACCGCCATGATTACTTTCAGGTCGTCCCAGTTCATGTCTGGTCCCAACATGGTTTTTAAGGCCCTGCAAAAATGCAGGTGTGGGTAGGGATATTCCTGCATGTATCCCGCCTCAAACTGCTCTACGACATGACGATAGATTTAACAACCTTGAACGGAGCCTCTCATGTCAGAACCCAAAACACTTCTTCAACTCGCAGGCGCCAATCTTGAGCCACCCAAACTCGGCGATGCCTGCCTTATCGTCATAGACATGCAAAATGAGTACCTTGAAGGCCCGGTAGCGCTGCCCGATGCCGGGGCAGCCATCACACAAGCACAATCTCTGCTGGCACGGGCGCGGGACGCGAATAGTCCAGTCCTGCATGTTGCCCACAAGGGTTCGGCCGGCAGCCTGTTTGATCGTGACGCGAAGCGCGGTCAGATCGTTGACGAACTGACACCTGCCGCCGGTGAAGTCGTGGTTGAAAAATCCCTGCCCAATGCATTCGCAGGCACCGAACTGGCAACCCTGGTTTCCGAAACCGGCTGCCGGGACATCGTCATCGTAGGTTTCATGACCCACATGTGCGTCAGTTCCACGGCCCGCGCCGCTCTCGACCTTGGTTTCAGGGTGACAGTTGCTGCGGATGCTTGCGCGACACGCGACCTTCCTGATGGTCAGGGAGGGCGCATTGATGCGGCTACGCTTCACAAAGTGGCACTGGTCGAGCTGTCGGACCGGTTTGCCGTTATCGCACGTGGACATGACTGGGCTTAGCAATAGGCAAGCTGATCAAGACAACACCATGTTGAGTGAGGTAATCGCCACACAAGCGCTTGCCAAACAGTCCAGTGGCTGTGATCCTGCACCCCATGATACGGCTTTCTAAAAGAACCAATCAGGCGGTGCGGCTGCTTGTTCATCTTGCGCAGCGCGATGATCAGACAGTCATGTCCGTACCTGACTTGTCGCAGGCATCGGGCATCACCGGTCCGAACGGTTTCAAGATTGTGCCGATCCTGGTCCAGGCGGGCTTTCTGAGGACTGAAAAGGGCAGGGGTGGCGGTGTGCTGCTGGCGATGCAGCCCCGTCACATCCGGGTCGGTGATGTCGTCAAGTTCGTTGAAACGTTCGGCAACAATCCTGTAGTCGGTCTGATTGATCCGTTTCTGGATGTCGATGCGGCATTTGACGCCTTTGTTGATGTGTTGAACCAGAACAGCATTGCCGATCTGGCGGTGACCGCGAAGAGGCCCGCCAACGACCAGGGCATGCTCGAAGGTTAGATCAGTCTCAGCGGTGCGTCCGGCGTTTCAATGATGTCGCGCAACGACACCCGGACCCGATCCTCACTGTCTGCCGACACTTCAAACCCGACTTCAAACACATATTCCAGAGTGTCTTCGGTAAATGCCTGTTTGGGCGCCGCATCGGCAACGCATTTGCCGAAGCGCATGACGATCACTTCATCTGCGAATCTGGCTGCCAGATTGAGGTCATGCAGAACCGCAACGACGCCGAGACCCTGCCGGGAATACTGTTTGGCGATCTGCAGCGTCTTGATCTGATGGCGTACATCCAGACTGGAAATGGGCTCATCCAGAAACAGGAATTTTTTGTCGTCAGGAGCAGCCGACGCTTCCAGCTGGCACAACACCCTGGCAAGCTGCACGCGTTGCTGTTCGCCGCCAGACAGCTGCTGATACAGGCGGCCTTCATAGCCGCTCAGTTCGACACCCTCCAGCGCCTGACGTATCAGCCGCGACCTGGATTTTCGGTCGACAGCGGCCCCCTGCAGCCCCAGCCCGGTCACTTCGTAGACAGAAAACGGAAACGACAGATGGTTGCTCTGAGACAATACGGCCCGATAGCCCGCCAGCAGGTGGGCAGGTTGCCCGGCAATGTCGAGATCGTTGAACAGCACGCAGCCGCAGGTGGGCTTCAACTCACCGGTCAGCAGTTTCAGCAGTGTTGACTTGCCTGCGCCGTTTGGACCGACGATGGCGGTAAACCTGTTGTTCTCGAACCGGCGTGAAGTCTGTTCAACAATCACAGACCGTCCGAACGCCACGGTCACATCGTTAAGTTCAAACATCCACCAGGCCCTTCTGACGCAGCAGCAGGTACAGGAAGAAGGGCCCGCCCAGAATGGCGGTTACGATCCCGATGGGCAGTTCTGCTGGGGCCACGATTGTCCTGGAGACAATATCGGCAGCCAACAATAGATTTGCCCCGGTCAGTGCGCAGGCAGGCAAAAGGTAGCGGTTGTCCGGTCCAATCATCAGCCGCAGGATGTGGGGCACAACGATGCCGACGAAACCGATAACCCCGGAAACCGCCACCGAAGCACCGACGGCCAGCGCGACCATGACGATTGCGAGAAACTTCACCCGCTGCACATTGATGCCGGTTTGAAATGCCTGCGCCTCGCCCAACAGCAGTCCGTTCAGACCGTGCGCCATCAGGCCGGCTGTTATGAAGCCGGGAACAATGAACGGCAGGATGGCGGAGACCCTGGGCCAGGTGGCGCCCGCCAGGCTGCCGAGGCTCCAGAACGTCAGGTCGCGCAGCTGCTGGTCGTCGGCGACAAACACCAGAACTCCGGTGGCCGCGCCGGACAGGGCTGCAATTGCAATTCCTGCCAGCAGCATTGTGGCGGTAGACGTCCGGCCGCTCCGGGTGGCGATGATATACAGCGAAAACGTTGTGATGAGCGCGCCGGCAAATGCTGCAAACGGCAGCGCGTCAAACTCCGTGGCACCCAGGGCGATCAGCGGGGCAGGGATCCCGAGCACAATAACCGTCACTGCGGCCAGGGCGGCGCCAGACGACACGCCGACCAGCCCGGGGTCGGCCAGTGGATTGCGAAACAGGCTTTGCATGACCGCGCCGCCAACTGCCAGTGACGCACCGACCAGTATGCCAAGCACCGTGCGCGGCGCCCTGATGCCCAGCACGACCAGCGACGAGGTTTGGTCTGCTTCGCCTCCCACCAGTTCCAGCGCCAGCGTTTGGAACACATCGCTTGTGCTGATGCCCACTGCGCCAGCTGTCAGCGAAAATATCGACATCACAACCAGCAGCACAATCAGCGCGCCGATAACGATGAGTGCACGCGAACTACGATCGCCGTCCGATGCCCGCAGCATGGACAGGATCATCGCCTGGTTCAGGTCACGCCACAGTATCATTCCGGCGCCGGTTTCGCGGCAGGCTTGTTGGCACGGTTCAGGTCAGGATAGAGCCGTTCCGCCAGCATCCATCCGGCATCAACCACGCGCGGGCCAAACCCGAGCAGCAGGGAGCCGTCCATCGCGAAAATGTCATTGTTGACAGTGGCGGGAAGCTCTGAAAATGCCGGATTGCCGGAGATGACCGATGGGTCGGCTGCATGACCGCCGCGGTTCAGGATCAGAATCGCATCCGGCTTCATGGCAAGCACGGCCTCGGTGGAAACCGGTTTGTAACCGGCGAAACTGGTGATGGCGTTTTCGCCACCTGCCAGTTCAATGATGCCGGCAGCCGATGTGCCGGTTCCGCCTGCAACCATGCGATCGGATGCGGCGGTAAGCAGAAACAACACTTTCTTGCGCTTGCTGATTGATTTCTTGGCCGTTTCCAGCAGGGCGAGATCGGCCTCGATCCGGCTGATTTCCTGCCGGGCCTGCTGCTGCTTGCCGAGAAGTCTTGCGATCTGCGTTATCTTTTCGATGACACCGTCGGTATCGGGGCTATTGGGAATTTTTTCGTAGGCGATACCGCTCTCGCGAAGCACTTCCAGGGCCTGTGGTGGACCGGCACCTTCCAATGCGACAACCAGGTCCGGACCGGTTGACAGGACGCCTTCAGGTGAAATCTGGCGCATGTAGCCGACGGACGCCTTGGTTTCCAGTGCTTCGGCTGGAAAAACGCTTGTCGTGTCAACCGCGACGATCCTGTCTGATGCACCGAGCATGTAAATGATCTCGGTTACCGAGCCGCCGATGGATACAATCCGCGAAGCGTTGCTTTCACCGGCGGCCTGTGCCGGGCCGCTGACGGCAAAGACGGCCAGAAAACTCATTATCAGCCAGTAGTTCCGAAACTGCATGGAAATCCTCTTTCACTTTGTCAGGATCAGTTTGCCGAGCGATGTCTGTCTTAGCCTGTAAACCGCATCGCCATGGGTAATCAGGATTTCGGTTTTGCCGTCGCACAGACTGTCAAACGACATGCGCGGCAAACCTGCAGATTCAGTCGGTGCGGTTTTTTTCTTGTCCGGTATCGGGTCGGGCTCGGTCATATCGCTTTCGATTATCAGACTTTTTTTGTCACATTTAATAGTTGACTGAATTAGTCGGATTTTTGTAGAAGGTCAATACCGCATCGTGAATGTGGTCACTGTGCAAGCCAGCCAGACGCGTTTGATGTGTCGAAAGCCAGCCAGCCAAGAAAACGAAATCTGGGTTTTCCTGAAACTGGCAGGGGTTTGGCTGATGAATTCTGTAACACGAGTGAGCTTGTTGGCGGGTACGGCGCTGGCCGCGCTCGCTGTGCTTCATATTGATGCACGCTCTGAAAACGCGCGCGATGAAATCGCTCTTGACACCATTACCGTGACAACCACCAAGACCGAAGACAAGGTGATTGACTCATTGTCGGGCTCCAGCGTCGTCAATGATGTGGAGTTGGAGCGTTTTCAGCCGAACCGGTTGTCAGATGTCTTGAATACAGTGCCCGGGGTCAATGTTCAGGAAGATGCTGACGATCCTTCTTCGGTGATCAACGTGCGCGGGTTGCAGGATTTTGGCCGCGTGAACGTCATGATTGAAGGCGCCCGCCAGAATTTCCAGCGTTCCGGCCACGGAGGCGACGGCCAGGTTTACATTGAACCGTCCCTGATCAAGTCAGCTGATGTCACGCGTGGCCCTGTCGCGACTGTCTATGGCTCCGGCGCCATCGGCGGAGTGGTCAATTTCAACCTCATCGATCCATCGGATTTTGTGCTTGCAGATGAAACCTGGGCGCTGAGCCAGGGCGTGGCCTTTGACACCAACCGGGAAGGCATTCTGACCACGACGACACTGGCTGCGCAGCCGATTGACGAGTTCGGTGTGTTGGGCAGCTTCTCGGTTCGAAGCGACGGCAACTATAGCGACGGCAACGGTGATACGGTGCCGTTCACCTCGAAAGACGTTGTTGCCGGTCTGGTCAAGGCCAAGTGGCAGTTGTCCGAGGAGAGCAGTGTCGAGTTCATCTATCTGAAACAGGATTTTGACTACACCACCGGGGCCATAGGCACGCGCCGTGACACCGACACTGAAGATGACACCGTGGTCGGCCGCTTTCGCCATGTGTCGTCGGACGACCCGCTGGTTGATCTGTCCATGAGCGTTTACTTCACAAGCACCGATACCGATCAGTTGCGGTTGGATGGTGCCCTGGCTGGCAATGAACGCAGCTTCCAGATACAGACATTCGGCACCGATGTGTTCAACACTTCACGCTTTGCAACCGGCGACTTTGAGCATCGGCTCACCTACGGTGCGGATTTTTTCCAGGACACCGTTACTACCTTTGATGCGGCTGGAAACGGCGATGAATTTACACCATCGGGCGAGCGCCTGGCCTATGGTGCATTCATCCAGAACGAGATCGCGTATTCCGACTGGCTCAAGCTGATCGTTGGTTTGCGCTATGACGGATACGATCTGGAAAGTGACGATGGTTCGGTTGACTCTGGTGGCGACAACCTGTCGCCGAAAGTAACTCTTGGTGTGACGCCTTTTGAGGGTGTCCAGGTCTACGGCACTTACGCCGAAGGCTACCGAGCGCCGTCAGTTACCGAAACCCTGATCGAAGGCGTTCATCCAGGTGGCTTTGCCTTCATACTGCTGCCCAATCCGGATCTGGTTCCCGAAACATCTCAGACCCTCGAGGCCGGTGTCAATTTGAGCTTCGATGGCGTCATTCGCGATGATGACCGCTTCCGGGCCAAGGCAAATTACTTTCACAATGACCTGTCGAACTTCATCGACTCGGTGTTCCGCAGCCCGGCGCAGGGCGGCACCGCACCATTTGGTGACTTCCAGTACCAGAACATCGCCGATGCCGAACTGTACGGGTTCGAGATCGAGGCGCTCTATGACTTTTATGACGGCTTTATCCAGGCCAGCTACACCAACACGACCGGCAACAACAAGACGGATGACACACCGCTGAGCACCGTTTATCCGCACAAGTTTGTCGGTACAATCGGGTTCAGGTTCCTGGATAATTCTCTCGTGGCCGGCGCTCGCTGGACTTCGGTGGCGGCACAAAACCGTGTGCCGGAAGGCACGCCGACCAGTGAGGCCTACGACCTGTTCGATCTCTTCGCAACCTACGAGCATAACCGCTACTTCTCCACGGCTCTGACGCTCAAAAACATCACCGACAAGCAGTACGTGCCGTTCAGGCAGACCGAAGGGGTGCCGTCACCGGGTTTCTCGGCGTTGCTGTCGGCCCAGGTCAAGCTTGGAGGTTGAGCATGCAGCTGTCCCTGCCGACCATCAGATACCTCTTTGCGGTTGTTGCGCTGTGGATGATGCCGGTGCTGCCGGCGGTTGCCGATGAAGCAGGCAAAATCTCGTTCCAGTTGAACAGCGCGGCAGGTGTCAAGGATGCCTGCAGGTTCAATTTCGTGTTCCACAACGGCGTATCCGCACCGATCAAGGACCTGGTGCTGGAGCTTGTCGTGTTTGACAGGCAAAACCTCGTTGACCGCTTTGTTCTGGTTAAGTCAGGCAGCTTGCCGAAAGGCAAGACTCGGGTCCGGCAGTTCGATTTTGCCGGCCTGGCCTGCGACAAGGTCGCCAAGCTGCTGGTCAATGAAGTGAAGGTGTGTGACGGCGGCGGACTTGAGCCTGAAGCCTGCCTGGCACGACTCGAGATAAGCGGCAGCAAGTCAATCAAGTTGGTGAAGTGAGCAGTCGGATGCTTGAGAGCGTTGCAAGTTTGACCCCGTCCGCCGCGTTGAGCTCATTGAGCCAGATCATGTCGCTCGGCGGTCCGGTGGTGCTCATACTCGGATTGCTGTCGATACTGGCGCTGGCGGTCATCGGGTTGAAAATGTGGCAGTTCTTTCGGATTGGCCGCAGTGATGACCGGCGAATTCATCATGCCCTGGCCATCTGGCGCAGCGGCAACAGGCCAAAGGCGCTGGCCAGCCTCAAGGCCGGTGGAGGCCCGGCTCCGGCCATTCTGGCAAGAATGATTCTGGCCATGGACAGCATGCCGGTGGCCACGGTTCGTGAGGACGTCGAACGTCTCGCAGGACGAAAGTTGTCCGATATGCGGTCCGGCTTGAGGATTCTGGATGCCATTGCTCAGGTTGCGCCCTTGCTTGGCCTGTTTGGTACCGTGCTGGGCATGATCGAGGCATTCCGGCAGTTGCAGGCAGCCGGGTCGCAGGTTGATCCTTCCATGCTGGCGGGAGGCATCTGGATTGCGCTGCTGACAACTGCGGTCGGCCTGGGCGTTGCCATGCCGGTATCGCTTGTGCTGTCGGCATTTGAGGCCCGCATCGCCCGCGAGCAGGCGGTGATGGAGGATGTGTTCACCGCCGCATTTACCGGTGCGCCGGTCGAACAGCAGGCGCAGCCTGACCAGCGGCCCATGTCGGCACAGACAGGCGCGAAGGTGAGTTATGGCTCTGCTTAGGAAACCGGTTGAGATTCGTACGGCCTTGTCTCTTACGCCGCTGATTGATGTGGTGTTCCTTCTGCTGCTGTTTTTCATGCTGGCCTCGGTTTTCCACAGGGAAGGGGAAATTGAAATTGCTGCCCGGGGCACATCGACCCAGGCGCAGCCTGTTACCCAGCCTCTGTTTGTCAGGGTGCACGCCGACGGTCGTTACGACGTCAACGGGGAACCTGTGGCGGCAGGGGAGATCGGATCATCCATTGCGGCCATGCTGGCAGCGTCCGCTGACCTGTCCGGCGTGGTGCTTCAGATCCGTAAAGGCACCAGCACGCAGATCGTAGTCGACAGTCTCACCCGGTTGCGCGAGGCGGATGTCAGTCCTGTCTCGCTGGCCAAGTAGGGCGGGGCACATGCAACTGCAGCAACCCAAAAGGCCGGCTCGGCAACACAGTCAGTTACCCCTGATCAATATCGTGTTCCTGATGTTGATATTCTTTCTGCTGGCCGGAACCATAGCGCCTGCATACGAACTCAACGTATCGCCTCCGTCGTCGCAGCAGAAAGCGTCGGACAACCGCCACGGATCTACAGTGTATGTCTCCAAAGACGGTCAGGTGTCGTTTCGGGACGGATTGATGGAGGTCACTGATCTTGGTTCCACCGTCGCCCTTCGCTCGCCACGCGCCCCGGATAACCTTCGCATCGCAGCTGACCAGGAAACAGATGGCCAGCTTCTGATCGATGTCGTCGCACAGCTTCGAGGTGCCGGTGTCAAGCGTGTCTATCTTGTCACCAGGCAGGGGGAGCCATGAGCCGGTTCAGCGCTTCGAGTTGGATTGTCGCCATCGGGTTGTCATCAGTGATCCACTTTGGGGCCATTGTCATGATGCCCAAGGCGCCCAAGCTCGATGATGAGCGGGCAGCCGGCCAGCAGGTGGCCGTATCCGTGGCTGTAGCGGCCACAAACGCCTTTCCGACGCCAGACAGTAATGCGGTTACTGAGCCGTCGATTGCAGCCACTGCGGCGGAAGCGGAAGAACCGATTGAGCCTGTACCTAATCAGGTGCGGGACGCCGCAGATCCGGAAATGTACACTGCCAGCGAGACCACGGCTGCACCTGAACCTGCGAAGACCGCATCTCAGCCAACCCAGGTTGAGAGCAAAGCAGCACCGTCGACGACCGTTCAGGTAGCCCGCGTGGCGGATGAAATGAGCCAGGCCCAACGGATTGAGTCGACCAGCACCGCTGCGCCGGCTGAAAGCGCCAGCACTGCTGAACCAGTAGAGAGCACGAGTACCGCTGAACCTGAAGAAGGCCCGGGCACAGCTAAGTCTGTGGACAGCACGAACAGTGCAAAGCCAGTGAACAGCCCAAGCGCTGTCAAGCCGGTTGAGACCACCGAAAGTGCAAAGCCCGTTGTCGAAACCAACAAAAAACAACAAAAGAAGAAGGCGACAGTCCGGAAAAAAACCAGGAACGCGAAGCGTCGCGCCAAGAAGAATTCTACGGCCAGAAGAAGCGCAAGCTCGCGCCGCGATGGCGCCAACAGCAGCAATGCCGGCAGCCGTGGCAAGTCCAGCCGGGCTGCAGGGCGCGCCAAGCTGGCCAGTTACCTGGGCCGGGTGAAGTCAAAGATACGCCGCCAGAACCGGGGGGCGAAGGCCAGTGGTGTATCTGTTGTGGCCTTCTCCATCGGCGGCGGTGGCAGTGTGAGCAGTGTGCGTCTCAAGCGGTCATCCGGCAATGCAATCCTCGATAAGGCTGCCGTCCGGATGGTTCGAAGAGCCGCACCATTCGGCCCAATTCCGCCGGATGTTGGCCGCAGAAAGCTGTCACTTTCTGTACCCATCCGCTTCAGGCTTCGGTAAACTTGCAGTTAGGATAGCAACTCGATTTCAATGTACGAAAACAGGAGTACCAGAATGTATATCGCAATGAACCGCTTCAAGGTGGTCAAGGGATCGGAAGACGAATTTGAAGGTGTCTGGAGAAGTCGCGACCGCCGCCTCGGCGAGGTGCCTGGCTTTGTGCAGTTCAAATTGTTGAGGGGGCCGGAAGCAGAAGATCACACGCTTTTTGCCTCGCATACCATTTGGGCCAGTTACGATGATTTTGTCGCCTGGACCAAGTCTCAGCACTTCCGGGATGCGCATGCCAATGCAGGTGAGCACAAGGTGACGTATCTCGGTCATCCGCAGTTCGAAGGCTTTGAAGTCGTGCTCGATAACTGAGGGAGTTGCGCCGTTGACTTCTGTCTCATCCGCTACCCAGGCCAGCATCGACAAGATGTTGCAGGATCAACCGGGTGTGGTGCTGGAAAACGTGGCCCGCACCCATAAGGTTTCCCTGGCAGATGTCGTTGCAAGCCTTTCCGCATCGGAACATGTGAGCGTCCCAGGCAGCCAGTTTGTCCCGGTTATGGAAGAGATTTCCAGCTGGGGCAAACTGACCCTCATCGTCAATACGCCCGAAATGGTTCTGGAGGCCAAAGGTCCGGTCGCGAAAGGCAGCATTGGGCGCGGCTACTACAACATTCCCGGCGCGATTGGCGGACACTTCAAGCCGGAAGGGTTCCACAGTATCAGTTTTGTCAACCGTACCCTGATGGGCAAACCCAGCCGATCAATCCTGTTTTTCAACGCTGATGGTTCATGTGTATTCAAACTGTATCTGGGCCGCCAGGAAAACCGGGAAATGATACCGGAACAGGTCGAAAAGTTCGACCGGCTCGCTGCGGTTTTGCAGACAAGCGAGGAATCGCCAACATAGCCTGACCACTACCGCCGTCCTGATGCGGCTCAAAGGCATGGTGCATAAAGCCGCAGCACCATTGTGAAAAACCGCGCAAAACCGGCAATATCAGACAAAAAATGTCCGATATGTGATTTGTGCCTGCCAGAATTGTAAATTTTGGTCTTGAGCCACACCTATATGGCATGGTGAGGTAAGTCATGATCGTTTGTCACTGCAATGTCATCCACTGCCATGAAATCCGCCAATCGGTCGCGGATATGCGCACCCGAGACGCCCACTGCCTGGTAACGCCGGGGCTGGTGTTCAAGGATCGCGGCAAGCGGCCCAACTGCGGCAACTGCATGCCATTGTTTGCATCGGTGCTGGAAGAGGCCGTAGTGCTGCATGGAGGTCACAAGCCGGCAAAAATCAAGACCAGAATTTTGGACGCGAGCAGTCTGTCAGGGCTGGAAATTGCAAACGCTCCAGGCTCGCCTTCATCCGTGGGCGGTGAAAACGCGTATCTGAAACACTCCGAACACCAAAACAACGAAGGGTTGTGCGATGAAGGGAAACAAGGAAGTCATCGAAGCGCTGAACAAAGCGCTGCGTCTTGAGCTGACGGCGGTCAATCAGTACTGGCTGCATTACCGGCTGCTGGACGACTGGGGCTTCAAGAAGCTGGCCAAGAAGGAACGCGAGGAGTCGATCGAGGAGATGAACCACGCCGACACGCTGGTCGAGCGGATAATTTTCCTGGAAGGACACCCAAACCTGCAGCAGCTTGACCCGCTGATGATCGGCCAGAATGTTCGCGAGGTTCTGGAGTGCGACCTGAAAGGGGAGCACATGGCCCGCGATCACTACACCGCAGCACGTGACATATGTGCCGAGGCCAAGGACTATGTTTCCATGAAGCTGTTCGAGCAATTGCTGCATGACGAGGAAGGCCATATCGATTTCATCGAAACCGAGCTGGAACTCATGGACAAGATCGGCGACCAGAACTATGGCCAGCTGCAGGCAACGTCTGCGGACGACGCCGAGTGAACCGCGCCTGCAGGGGCTGAAGCGTCGCCGCGAGCGATGAATGGTGAGCGCCAATCGAAACGACCATGACATTGGCGCAAGCCATGGCGAGCCGTCGCACGCAGCGCGAGTTTTCGCTGCAGGCTGTGCCTGAGCAAGTCTTGCACAGGCTTCTGTGGGCGGCATACGGTGTTTCGGAAGACGGCGGCAAACGGACCACGCCGTCAGCCCATGCGCTGCATCCCCTGCGCCTGTACACAAGCATCGGCAGGGTTGAAGGGATCGCGCCGGGTGTTCACGCGGTAGCGCCCGACACGCTGCAGATGAGCTGCCACGTTGATCGCGACGTACGCGCTGAGCTGGAAGCGGCAGCGCTGGAAGACCAGCCCTGGATCGGCAACGCGGCAGCTATCATCTCGGTCTGTGCAGATCTTGTTGCAGCAACTACGGCCTTTGCCGAACAGCCGCCCTATGGTACCCGCGGGCTGCGTTACGTACACATTGAAGCAGGCGCAGCGGCCCAGAACATCTACCTGCAGGCGGCCGCGGAAGGCCTTGCCTGTGTCCTCGTTGCGGGTTTCCGGGACGAAGCCACAGCTAAGGTGCTGAACCTGGCCACACCTGTAGCTCCGATATTGCATATGTGTCTTGGCTGGCCTGCGGACCAGTGAATGTGGCGGGTGCCGCGTTGCTAGCCGGGGGCGGCGGCTGACCCGGCCAGAATACCGCCATCGATGGTGAGTTCCGCGCCTGTCATGTAAGCGGCCTCATCCGATGCCAGCATTACCGCAAGCGCCGCAACCTCGCCGGGCTTGCCGAAGCGCTGCATGGGGGTGTCCTTGACGAAGGCGGCGGCGTTTTTTTCGCGATCTGGACCGGTCCCGAGCATCGGCTCCCACATGGGGGACATGATGGCCGCCGGATGAATGGAGTTGCAGCGAATGTTCAGGCCATGCTGGGCACAGTACAGCGCGACGGTTTTCGTGTGGTTGCGCATCGCGGCCTTGGACGAGGCGTAGGCTGCTGCCGCTGGAATGCCCACCATGCCGGACCGGGACGAGATATTGATGATCGAACCCGAACCTCTTCGCCGCATGGCACCTATGGCATAGCGGCAGCCGAGAAATGCGCCGTCCAGGTTTGTGGCGTGAACGGCTCGCCAGTCAGCCAGGCTGGCATGTTCTGGATCATGTTTCACCGGTCCGTCTTCAAAGCCGGTGATGCCGGCATTGTTGACCAGCACGTCGATATCCGGATGCAGGCTTTCGAAGCGCGCCCAGTCGGCTTCGCTGGTCACATCAAGATGCACAAACCGGGAACCGGTTCTGTCCGCCACCGCCCGGCCACCGGTATCATCCTTGTCCGTTACAATCACCGATCCTGCTTGTGCCGCGAACGCCTCGACAATTGCCGCGCCGATACCTCTTGCGCCCCCGGTAACCACACAGAGTTTGCCGTCAAGCCTGGTGTTGCCTTTAGTTTCCCGTGTTTCCTCCATTGTCATGATGGCACCGGCTCCAATCTGTCGGGCAAGGGTTGTGATGAAGTCCAGCTTCGTACCGTTGCGGCAAAAAGCTCTGGGTCCTGGGCGCACCATGCATGGCCCAAATCCGGTACACTCCGCGCTAAACAGTTTGGCATTCGGTCTTGTAGCACACTCAGAGAGGCAAGGATCGCCTTGTGCTCCCTGCCACCTGCGATCGCCAGGGTGGGAGTTGCGACCACCCCCAACAACCCTTCCGCTTTGAAATCGACGGCTTCGTTAAGCAATCTGCGTACCGTGCGCAGGTCGGCCAGCGGGTTGCCACGTTCGTCGCTCGCTAGGGTGGGGTCTTGCAGACCCATCGCTTGTGCGTTTTTGCGACGCAACCAGCCAAGTTGCATCAATGGCGCTGTCAGGTATCCGATCAGTTTCATGAGACTGGGGTTCGGCATGCCGCAGACATGGAACCCGCTGAGCATGGCTGATTTCACCAATTGCGGATGGCGCGCTGCCAGCAGCAGGCCCACATAGGAGCCCAGCGACAGCCCGACGATGTCAACAGGTCTGCCGAAGTTCTGTTGCTCAATGAAGCGGCCCATTTCGTCGGCACAGTGCTCGATGCTGGTGAACGGCACGTGTCTGCTGTGGCCGTGACCTGGCAGGTCCGGGAGGATGCAGTTTCTGCCCGGCAGCCGCGACGCAATCTCCCTCCACATGGATCCACTGAAGCCGGCGGCATGTATGAAAACAATTGTGTCGTCACTCACGGCCTCGGTCTGTGTCGCAAACAGCATGTCACCTTAACCTTCTGAACGCATTGTCGGTTGCCGCGCATTCGTCGGCTGGCGGCATGTCTGTTTCAGCCCAGTGCAGCAATGGGTCAATCCATGTTGGATCTGCCCGGTAAAACAAGCCATGGCCTTTGCCGGTATCGAACTTCACATCCAAGCTGGCTGTCAGCTGCGGGTTTCGTTCAAACAGTTCCCGGCAGGAGAAGCCCAGATCATCCTCAACATCGATCATGGACATCATGGTGCCCTGCAACCCGTCTGCAATGTTATCAGTGCCTGCGACAATCGCTTCTGTGCAACCTGCCATCACCACAAACCTGATGTCGGCATTCTGCAACCTGTTGGCTGTGAGCAGGGTGATGTAACCACCCTTGCTGAAACCGGCGACCGAGATGTGAGTGGCGGGAACCCCCTTCTTCAACAGGTAGCGAATCTCATTGGTCAGCCTGAATGCTTCGGCGTTCGGGTCCGTCCCGCTACGCCGGACACGTGCGATCACATTGGCACGGCCTTTCGCCAGACGGGTGACAATCCGGTGAAACTGGTAGTGGCCGAAGCGTGGCGAGATCGGACTGACACCGTCGGTTTCTACAAGCTTGCCGTGCACGTAGAACAGGTATCGTTCGGAACTTGAAACCTTGTTCGGAAAGCGCCAGAAAATCTCTCCGGCGAGCACCGTGTCGGTCAGGCTCAGCAGGCAGGCGAACACAGCTAGCAAGCGCATCTCAGAATCTCCACGGGACGGTTTCCGGACGCCTCACAGGTAGAATTGCGCCACCGGCCTGTCCAAATCCGATCTAGAATACTGCGCTACCGAATTGGAATGGCTGCATTGAGCTGGCCAGCGTGATCTGCCATTGACTGCCAGATGGCGCGTGCATTGGCGCCGGCGCGCACCGAGCAGTACAGGTTGACTAGGTAGGGCAGGGATTGTGAGCTTTTGCATCTGGTCAGCACACCGGATGCGAGGTCTTGTTCGACAACACTAAGCGGCAGCACGCCCCTGCCTTCGCCCGCCACGCATAGCGCGCGAATATCTGCGGGCAACCCGAATTCGATAGTCCGGTAGTCCGCATCATGGTTGCCAACCTGATGCCACATGCGTCCGAGATATGTGTGATGATGGGGGACAAACAGCGACTGCTCCGACGGCTCGGGCCCGCTTGAACTCCTGACCATGACCAGTTTGTCGCGGGCAACAGTTACCGGCCGGAACACGACAAATTCCTCTGCTGGCGCGACACGCTCATGAACGTAGGCCAGGGCAAGATCACATTCTGACCGTCCAAGATACTCCGCCACATCATTATGATTGCCGATCCACATGCTGAATTCGGAAGCTGTGCAGCCGTGAAAGAACCGTTGCTTCAGAGCCGGCAGAATATGTGTTGAAGCGCTGTGTGGCATGGCGATTCTTATGCGGGGAGACTGCGAGCTTCCGTTGCGCCGGCCAGCCTGGGCCTGTTGCAGCTGCTCCAGAACCTGGATTGCCTTGGGAAGAAACGCCAGGCCGTCCTCGGTCAACTCCACCGGGCGCCGCTCGCGGTCGAGCAGGCGGATGCCCATCCAGTGTTCCAGCGCGCGGATCCGCTTGCTTACATTGGGCTGCGTCGTGTTGCGCTGCTGCGCCGTCTTGGTAAAGTTCCGTGTTTCCGAAAAGGCCACGAAATCCTTAAGCTGGTCGATGTGCATGACAATTCTTGATCTGCGGGAGCCCCAATAACGCTTGTACTGATCAATAGTGACGGAGCAGGGGAATACCACGCGCCGTTGGTCGCATGCGTCAACAAACCGCCGGCATGGAGTGCCACCCTGGCGCGTCGTGACTATTCCAGATTTGCAGCCCAACATTCTACATGGGATTTGGACAACAGGTTTCGATATGCCTTAGGCATCTTCAGGTATTCGCAGATGGCCCTCAGGAGCCCATCCCCTTGATCACGTCACCAACTGTCTGGCTGCATGGAGCCGGCTTGTCTCCGTCGACTTGGGGCGAGGTCGCGTCTGGATTTTCAGATGCACAGCTGCTGTGTCTGCCCGGTCATGCGGGTGCGGCCAGGCTGCCTGATCCTTCGGTAGGGGCATTTGCGGATGCGATCGAGCCCATGCTTCCGGATCACTTCGCCCTTATCGCCCATTCGCTCGGTGGCATGGTGGCTTTGGAACTCGCTGTAAGGCATGCAGACCGGGTGCGTGCATTGGTGCTGATTGAAACAGTCGCAACTGTCCGAACGCCTGTTTCGCAGAGAATTCAGGCATTCCTGGCGTTGCACTTCATGCGGTTGCTGGGCCCCACCGGGCTGGCCCATGTGGCCGGGTGGGGGCAGTCGCAGCTCACAGCAGCGCACCTGCATGACCAGTTGTCACGCATAGAGCAGGGCGCCATGATGGATGCCCTTAAGGCAGCCTACGCCTATGATGCGCTTGGCAAACTGGCACAGATTAACGCGCCAACATTGATCTTGTCCGGTTTGCGAAGCCGGCAGATAACAGCGTCCGCGGCTCGCATGGGAAACGCGATTCCGGATGCAGTGTGCAAGGTGCTTCCGGGAGGCCACATGCTGCATGTAGACTCGCCGGAACTGGTCAAATCCACCATTGAGGAGTTCCTCAACCATGTCGGTTGATCTTGTGATTTCGTGTGATTGCGGCAGGTTGGCCGGGAAGTTGCGGGCCGTATCGCCGGCCACGGGCGCCCGGTATGTCTGCCACTGCAAGGATTGCCAGGCTTTCATCCACTTTCTCAGGCGTCAGTCCGATGTACTGGACCGCAACGCCGGGACCGACGTCTATCAGACCCAACCGTCCCGGCTGGTCATTGCTCAGGGTATCGACCAGTTGCAGTGCGTCCGGTTGACTGCGAAGCCCACATTGCGGTGGTACACAAGGTGCTGCAACACCCCCTTGTTCAACACCACACCGTCCGGAAAATATCCGTTCCTGAGCGTTATTTGCCACTGCACTGATCCGAACTTGCGCGACGAGGCCATGGGGCCGGTGCGCGGCCATCTTTTTCCTGCCGAAGCAGTTGGCGACATGAGTGGCAAGGTTGAAGCCGGTGGCAACCGCATGCTGCTGGCTGTTCTCTATCGCATGTTATGGGAGCGGTTGAGCGGCAGATACAAGCGCTCACCATTGTTTGACCCAGGCACTGGAGAACCTGTCTCCGCGCCGGAAGTCATGAGTCCGGCCGACCGCCTCAAGCTTGATGCCACGATTACCGAGGCGGTCAGTCAGTAGACGTCTTTTGCAGTGTCAGCGGCTCGATGTGCGGTCCAGGTGTCGCGCGAGCTGTTCAATCACAGTCTCGATCTCACCGGCTGCAATCAGTTCTGTGAGGGTTTTGCCCGAACCTGATGCATCCATGCGGGCCAGGTATCGTGCGCCGTCCTGGGTAGAGGGAAGCTGATCCAGCAGTTTGCCCAACGTCTGCCAGGGGCCGGGACTGATTTCCAGCGTTCCTAGAGTGTGGGTTGCAGCGTCTGTCTGTTGTTCAATCATGTTTTTCCATGTGTCCTTTTTCGGTCGGCGCCGGGTGTCGCGCCAGGGTTGTTGAGGTCAGTAAAATCAATATTGATCGATGGCCGCATTGAGCCTGATCAAGGCGGCAAATCTCAGGCAGCGACAGGGCAGGTCGCAGGCTGCAGGCATATGTCAAAAAATCTTTGCAACCCTGCTTCAAGCGTATATGATTTCAGTGCGAATTCTGCGGAAGTTGTGCCATGCAAACCGCACATTCCGGGCAAACGCCGGATGAATTACTGGTTTTAAAACAAAAGGTTGACACATGAGCGAACAAAAACCCGCAACCAAGGTCCCGGAAGGGCAGGCCCGCTTCTTCAAGACGCGCCAAATGAAGCCGAGCGACAAAGGCTTTGTTGGATATGAAACAGTCTGGGAGCCGTTTCAGAAAGAGGCCAAATACGAAACGCCTAAACGGCCCTAAAACCATAGAACATCTGAACTAACCCACCGAATGGATCTGGCTCAGCTGGCCTCTGCGGTGATGGCAGCGGCTGACCGCGGATGAGCTCAGTTGATACTGTGCGCTTTAACGCCGTGGGTCATCAAGGCTTCGTCCAGGTCGATGCCGTCATTGTCCTTGCCGCCACTTTCGATCTCTTCATCAGACGCATCGCGAACCGTAAGTATCTCAAGTGTGAAAACAACCTGGCGGCCACACATCGGGTTGTTGCCGTCGATGGTCAGGGTCTCATCGTCTATGCGTGTAACGATGAAGTTCTTGGTTTCACCCTTGTCGTTTTCCATGGTGATGGTGGTGCCAATCTCCCGGTACTGCTCAGGTACATTTTTGATGAGGTCGGTGAACACCAGCGACTCGTCCCGGGGCCCAAAGATGGCGTTGCAGTCGATCGGCACGTTGATGATGTCACCGGCTGCCTTGCCTTCCAGTTCTTCAAGCACCTGCGGGGCCAGAATATCATTGTGGCCATGCACATAAGCGATCGGAAACTCGACCGCACTCAGCACCTGGCCGGACTTTGCGTCTGTCACCTTGTAGCTAAGCTCAACCAGCTTGTTGTCTTTGATTGAATCGCTCATCGCACTCACTTGCCGTCGGTCCCATGCCTAAAAGATCGACGCTCCGAATATCTTGATCTCGTCGTCATCATATCCGAGAACCAGCCGTCCCAGCCATTCTCCTTCCCGTTTTGTGCTGCGCTGCCGGTAAAGCACGCTCACATGCTCGCCTCGGCGAATTATGCCAAGCGAGTCGAAGTCGTCGGAAAGGTTCCGGGTCAACTCGCTGGTGGAAAACTGCCTGCCGACCTCGACTTCATCCAGACCCAGCATCAGCGACGGCGAAAAGTGTTTTACGAAGTCTGCATAATTGCCTTCATTCGAACTTTTGATCAGATCACGCCACATGGAATTGGCCAGTGCCATGATCTCATCATCGCTCTTGTCCACGATGTTCATCGTTGAACCCTTCTACCGTATCAAAACATAAAACAAATCCGCCCCGAAAAACTGGTGCCTGTACAGGCCTCAGCTCAATTTCCGGAGCGGACTTTGATCACCACTCAGATGTTATCTGGCGGCTTTCGCCGGTGACTTCTTGGCTGCCTTCGCCGGTGTTTTCCTGGCGGCCTTTGCCGGTGCTTTCTTGGCGGCTTTTTCTTCGGTCTCATCAACCAGGTGATAACAGGGTGCTTTCTCCATGGTGTATTCGCCGGTTTCCGGATCACGGCGCGAGACAGTCAGAACGTGCCAGTTCTTGTCGTCCAGTTTCATCGCATCACCTCGATAATAATAGCCCGGCCAACGGGTTTCCTTGCGGAATAGCGTATGCTGCGTGACACACTCGGCAGTACGATGGCGGTGCTTCAGTTCCCACGCACGCAGCAGTTCATGGATGTCTTTGGCGCCCAGGCTTTCCAGGTCCTCTTCCATGATCTTCAGCTTTTTCAGACCGATGTGAAGCAGCTTCTCATTGGTCATGTAGCTGACGGTCACGCCGCCGCAGTACTCGTCCATCAGCTTCTGCAGCCGGTCAAGTCCCTGTTTGGGATTGATATAACTTGGGCTGACCGTGCCGGCGACGATTTCATTGCGATAGATCTTGTAGTGATCAAGCGGTTTGAAGATTTCTGTTTTCCTGTCCTCGATCTGCTTGTCGTTGACGACGATGCCTTCTGCCTTGCCGTCATCAATGTATTTGCAGGCCGCCTTGGCAGCCAGACGCCCTTCGGTGAACGAACCGGAAGAGAACGCATGCGGCGTGCCACCAACGGCATCCCCGGCACCGAACAGACCTTCGATTGTCATCATCCGGTTGTAGCCCCAGAAGTACTCAGGCGGTGAGACATCTTCCGGCCCGCTTGCCCAGCCGCCGGCGCCTGTTGCATGCGAGCCCATGACATAAGGTTCAGACGTCGTAAGTTCAGGGTTCTCGTTCTTCGGGTCGACATCAGTTGCCGCCCACAGCACGGCCTGGCCAACCGTCATGCCGAGGAAGTTTTCCCAGCCCACTTCTTCCAGATGCGGGTCCTGGAAGGCCTTCATGGTGACCATGTGTATAGGTCCACGGCCCGCATTCACCTCGCTGATGATGGCATGGTTTCTCAGGCAGGTCGGGATCGGCCGGTGTGTCCTGTGCGACAGTTCGGGATCCAGGTATTCCTTGCCGACCATTTTCTGCAGGGCCGGGAACCACTTGGATTCATACTCCTCACCCAACCCGTTCTGAGTGTATGTTTTCAGGTGCAGGAAGTAGGCGCCGACCGGACCGTAACCGTCCTTGAAGCGGGCCAGTACAATGCGGTTTTCCATTTGCGTCATCTTGGCGCCGGCATTGATCATCAAGCCGTAGGCAGACCCGGACGACCATGGCGCATACCAGACACGACCGGCGCCTTCACCAACCGAGCGTGGTTTGAAGATGTTGGATGCACCGCCCGCGGCGACGATAACCGTCTTGGACTTGAAAACGTGATAGTTGCCGGTACGCACGTTGAATCCAACCGCGCCCGCGATGCGGTTTTCCTTTGCGTCATCCTTCAAAAGGTGAGTGACGCAGATCCGGTTGAACACCTGGTCAGCGGATTTTTTCGCTGCTTCGGCGACAATAGGCTTATAGGACTCACCGTGGATCATGATCTGCCAGCGGCCTTCACGCAGATACGTCCCGGTCTTCGGATTTCTCATAATGGGCAGGCCCCATTCCTCGAACTGATGCACAGTCGAGTCAACGTGGCGCGCCATGTCGAAAAGAAGGTCTTCACGCACCAGGCCCATCAGGTCGATGCGGGCATAGCGCACATGGTCTTCCGGGTTGTTCTCGCCCCACCGGGTGCCCATGTAGCAGTTGATTGCATAAAGGCCCTGCGCGACAGCGCCGGAACGGTCGATATTGGCCTTCTCAGCGACAACAATCTTCTTGTCCTGGCCCCAGAAGCGTGCCTCCCAGGCAGCGCCGCTGCCGCCCAGTCCGCCACCAACGACCAGCACATCGATATTGTCTTCAATAATGGTTTTGCGGGACATCAGTAGTACACTCCCAGCTTCATTTTGAGCTTGTTCGATTCCAGGGTGTGAATGTCACCGTCATCCATCCGGATATATTTGGGCTCGCTGTACAGGTGCTGGCTGTCCCGCATCTCCTGGCTGGGAGCGGATTCGTCTTTCAGCTTGGGAATACATTCGCCCCAGGGTTTGGTCGTGATCGGAGACAGGAAGTTCTTTTCGGTTCCGTCGCGGAACTTGACCTTCCAGGCGATGGTGCCTTTTTCTTCCTCGCGACGCACCCGGACACTGTGTCCCAACGGCGCAAAGTCGGCATAGCCGCGCACGTCGATGGCATTTTGCGGACATGCCTTGACGCAGGAGTAACACTCCCAGCACATATCCGGTTCGATGTTATAAGCGCGGCGATAGGTAGGGTCGATGTGCATGATGTCCGACGGACAAATGTCAACGCAGTGTCCGCAACCGTCACAGCTGGTCATGTAAACAAATGTAGGCATTCTTGTTTCCTCGAAATTTCGTATGAATTCAGATTGTTCACTTAGTAGTGGTGCGGTTGCTCGCGCTTGATTCCGAGCCCCATGTTAAGCGGGGCATCCTTCAGAAGCTCCATTGAGTGTCTGTCGCTGTCTTCCGGATTGGTCCTGTCCGCGGGCGCCGGCAGGTTGGCCATTGAACCATTGGCAACGGCAACGTTCTTGTGAAACGCTGCGGCCGGCTTGAAGAACATGTGCGAGAACTTTGACCATGGAATGCCGGCAAACAGCACCGTCGACGCGATGAGATAAAGCCCCAGGAAAAGGGTGGCGCCGACAGTGCTCCCAGCAGATTGCAGGAAAGCCCAGATCAGGCCGAGGGTGCAGCTGGCCAGCAGCGACAGTATGAACAGGTCAGCCCGTACAACCCGAAACGGGGAATTGCCTTCAGATGCCACATCGACCCGGATAAAGAACCAGAACCAGTAACCGCCAACACAGACCATCAGCGCGCCGATGCACCACAGGAACGGCCAGATTGCCGGGGTGTCAGACACCGCAGTCGGGTACGAGAACACCATCACGATTGTTGCGATCAGGTAGATGACAAACCCATACATGCCGAGCAGATGGGCAATCCGGCGTTTCGGGTTGCAGAACTCAGAAGACGTCAGTACTTCCGAAGCGGCCGTCTGGATTGCCAGGGAGACTTTCTCGCCGCCACCGACTTCCCTCTTCGCGTTGTCTTCTGATTTTTTCCCGGCCCGGAAAAAGTATGTCGCGCTTTGCTTGTGAATGACATCGAATATGGTGCCTCCGACAACCAGCAGTATCATAATGATGACATAGGTCTGCATGACAGATGGAGGTATGGACGCCGAAAGCTCGGCAAAAGGGTTGGTTGTGAACATCAGGTCGTTTCCTCTCTTGGAGCGAATTGTTGTTGGATTGGATCATTTGATGTCGGAAAATGGTCCAACCTAACAACAACCCTCTCTCACCCGCTGCTTAACCGTACAAGCTAACGGACAATCGGCCACTTAGACTACCAGCCAAAATCATAATTCCAATGTGACGAGTCGCCCAAATCCAAGTGCAACAAGACAGCAGAAGCAGTTTGCTGTCAAAAGTCTTTGCTGGTTCCCCCACATGTCTGGCGGGTGGTTATTTGCTCCACGGGTCCAGATGAACTCTTGAACCGGCATTGGCTCGCGGTATAGGCGTAATCATCATCAGGCCGACCGGCATCGACATGAGGAAGTTTTGATCGCCATGACCCAGGATCGACCATCACTCGATGAACTCACCGATCGCTTGCTCAGGTTTCGCGATGAACGTGACTGGCGTCAGTTCCATTCGCTTAAGGATCTGATCCTGTCTCTCAATCTGGAGGCAAGCGAATTGCTGGAACTCGCCCAGTGGAAAAAGGAGGCGGATTTCGAGGCGGAGGCGGCAGACGGGGTCATGCGGCAGCGGATGGCGGAGGAGTGTGCTGATGTGCTGCTGTATTTGCTGCTGATCGCCGAACGGGCCGGGATTGATTTGCAGCAGGCGGCGGCTGAAAAGATCGCAGCCAACGATCTGAAGTACCCTGTTGAAAAGTCACGCGGCAGCGCAACCAAATACACCGAGTTCTGACGGGTCTTCAGATTACAGTCGGCCCTAGGATGGGGATCTGTAATGGTCCATTAGAATCTGTGCGACTTCCGGCCTGGAGAACTCACTGGGAGGTGCTTCGCCGGCGGACAGCATTTCTCGCACCCTGGTTCCCGATAGCAGAACGAAATCGTCCTGGGTGTGATCCGGCGCCTCGCGCATCATTACAACCTTGTTGAGCTTCTTTGAGTAGGCCGTGTGATCGGCCCGGAAAATCTCGATCTGCAATGCGTCTGAAGGGATTTCGTCGAAAATAGTCTGGGCGTCGAAAGCGCCATAATAGTCGCCAACACCTGCATGGTCGCGCCCGACAATCAGGTGTGTCGCTCCCATGTTTTGACGAAACAGCGCGTGCAAAAGCGCCTCGCGCGGGCCTGCATACAACATGTCAAACCCATATCCGGAGACGATGGCGCTGTTTGCCGGGAAATACAGCTCAACCATTCTGCGAATGGCTGCATCGCGCACGTCGGCCGGAATATCGCCGGGCTTCAGTTTGCCCAGCAGCATGTGGATCACCAGACCGTCGGCCTCAAGCCGGTCCATGGCCATACGGCACAGCTCCTCGTGGGCGCGGTGCATAGGGTTGCGGGTTTGGAATGCGACAACCTTCTTCCAGCCGTTGGCTGAAATCTGGTTGCGGATTTCAACGGCGGTCTGGAAAGTGTCGGGAAAGTCAGTCGGGAAGTAACTGTAGTTGAGAACCTGAATCGGTCCGGAAATTGCCATCCTGCCCTGGGCCGCAAATTCTGCAACGCCGGGATGATCGGGGTCGGTCGTACCATAGGTTTTCTGGATTATGGTTGCAGTTTCAGCATCGCTCAGCTCTTCGATGCCGGCAACATCCTGGACTGCAATAACCGGTTCGCCTGCAACATTGGGGTCACGCAGGGCGATTCTGTCACCGCTGCCGATCCCGTCCGCCGACCCGACCAGATTCAGCACCGGCGTCGGCCAGAACAGGCCGCTGGTGGTGTGCATCGTTTCAGCGACGCTCAGCGCGTCTGCCTTGTTCATGAAACCGGTCAGCGGCGTAAAGTATCCTCCCGCAAGCATGACCGCGTTGGCAGCTGCGGCGGAACTGATTGTCAGCGCCGGAAGGTCATCCGCCGCCGCCTCAAGTTCACGGCGTAAATCCGGATCGTCCACATAAAGCGGCCGCAAAGTATCACCACCGTGTGGAGGTATAAGGTCTGCCATGTGCATGTTCTCCCAGCCGCGACTTTTGTCAGAAATGATACGCCGTCATTGGTTCGTTTGACGGTTCGAAGGTGACATGCTCTTTCTGGCGGCTGATCTTGGGATGGTAGGGCAGGCCGTAGTCTTTCATGAAGCGGTCGATCATTTCGGTGGTCCGACGGCGCAGCAGATTCACGGTCACCATGTCGGCATAGCAGTCAACCCGCTGCCGCGACGGCTCGTCGCTGCGCTCATGGTAGACGGCTTTGATCCAGCATTTGTACGGGGCCAGCGTGTCGTGGAGATGGATCGTCTCCCAGGTTCCGCCGGTGTTGCCATGCGCCTCGTTCAGCAGCTTCTCACTGCGCTCAAACGAACGTTTGCCAGCCATGGAATCGCTATGGGTCACCACCTTGACGTTGCTCAGGCCGAACAGTTTCACGAGAGTGTCGCGATAGCTTTCGCTTTCCGGGAACACTGTCCTGGGGTGGCAGAACACGACCGGAGTGGTGGGGTCGATGTCTGAGACCATTTTCAGGACAACGACACTCGGTGATCTGAGCGAGGCTGTAACCACGGCCTGACCCGGGAATTTGTCCTTCAACAAATACCGGAGCATCTCAATTGCCGGCAGGTCGGTGGTCACCGCACGAATTTCTTGCAAGGATTTCATGACCGAAAGCTACACCCATGGGAATTTGCCTTGCAAGGCCCATAAGCAAATTGAATCCGCATCCTCGATATGATTAGGTGGCGGGCCGCTCGTGCCGGCGACACGACGACGTCGGCGCCGCGGACCATTCCTTTCTTGCCTTCCCGTTGGATTCATCATGTTGATTACCCAGATTTCAGACTGCCATATCTCCTGGCCGCCTGCCGACGGAAGCGATCGGCTGGGCGATCTGGAGCAGTGCGTTGCTTATGTCAACTCGCTTGATCCACAGCCGGACCTGGTGGTTCATACAGGCGATGTGGCTCACGACGCGGCACAGATCGAGTATGACAAAGCCGCGGAAAAACTGAGCGAACTAAGCGCGCCGTTTTGTGTCATACCGGGTAACCGGGATGATCGCAGCTTGCTCCGCGACACATTTTCCGGCCACCTGCCGGCAGACTGCCACGACGAATTTGTCCAGTATCTGATAGCCGGGGAAAAGCTCTGTGTGATCATGCTGGATACGTTGAGCTACCAGAGCAACAAGGGCCGGTTGTGCCAGGTCCGGCTGGATCACTTTAAGGATATGTTGAATCGGGCAGGCGACAGGCCGGTGGTGATCTTCATGCATCATCAGCCGTTCGAGATTGCCATAGCCAAAGTGCCGCTTCAGTTTGAGGACCGCGCCAATCTGGCTGAGTTTTCAAGCATATTGTCCGGCCATGGCAATGTCAGGGAGATATTCTGCGGCCACAGTCACAGGACGGCGAGCGGCGAAGTTGCCGGGATTCCGGTATCGACCATTACCAGCACGGCCAGGGACCTGCGTCTGGACGACCCGGGACGCATGGCGAAGCTGTGGCCGACCCGCCAGCTGGCGTCCTGACCCCCTGGCACCGTGGGCCGGCAGCTCATCACCCCGCCTTGATTGCCTGTTGCCTGGCGGTTTCGACAATGTCGCCGATGAAACCGGGCAGGGCGAAAGCCGCCTTGTGAACCGCCGGATTGTAATAGCGGCAACCGAGATCCGCCGCCTCGAAACGCATCCGCAGTGTGGCTTCATCCAGGTTGCGGAGCGTCTTGTCGTCCGTTCCCCATCCTAACGCCATGAACCCGCCGGCATAGGTCGGCACCACGGTCAGGTAACAGCCGGCGTCGGCAAACAGGCCGGCGAAATTGAACATCGTGTTGTGCAGTTCGTCGGCCTGGAACCATGGCACGCCGTTTTGCGTCACCAGCACGCCGCCGTCGTTGAGCATGCGTTTGCAGTCTGCATAGAATGACTGCGTAAACAGCACTTCCCCAGGACCGACCGGGTCGGTTGAGTCCACGATGATCACGTCGAAGCGGTTCTTCGACGTTGCCGCAAAATCCTTGCCGTCGGCGATCACAAGGTCAAATCGCGGATCATCGAAACACCCCTTGTTGATCGAGGAAAGATGGGCCCGGGCAAAGTCGATGACGCCTGCATCAATTTCCACCATGACCAGTTCTTCAACGGTCGCGTGCTTGAGAACTTCTTCCGCCATGCCGCCATCGCCGCCGCCGATGATCAGGACCTTCTTCGCCCCTCCATGCGCCAGGATCGGCACATGCGCCAGCATTTCATGGTAGCAGAACTCGTCCCGCTCGGTGACCTGGGTGACTCCATCCAGCCACACGACATTGCCGAACGCCTCGGTGCGCCCGACCACCAGCCGCTGGTGCGGGGTGTTGCTGTCATAAAGTGTTTCTTCCAGCCGGTAGGTTGTGCTGAAGCCCGTGTGCAGGTGCTCATGCATCCATATGGTGCCGTCATCCTCGCGTTTCAGGCTCATAAGCCGGATCCCCTCAACAGCTCGGAGACTTTCACTTCGCCGGGCCGGAAGTGCTTCTTCAGCACGTCGATACATTTTTCAGGCTCGGAGTCACCGCACATGAACACGTCCAGCGCCGCATAACCGCGTTCCGGCCATGTGTGAATGGAGATGTGGCTTTCCGCCAGCACAGCGACACCAGACACGCCTGATACGCCTTCCGGCGTGAACGGGTGCAGGTGGATATGCAGCAGGGTCGCGCCGGCCTCGGTCACGCACTCGCGCATCGCTTCGTCAATCAGGTCAATATCGGCCAGCCCTTCGGCATCCACAAGGTCGATGATCAGGTGGGTTCCCGCGCACGCCACGCCGTTCTTCACGATGAAATGGTCAGCCGGTTCCGCGTCACGGTGGAATGCCACCACATTGTTTGTTGTGCCGTGCGTG
Organism: Anderseniella sp.; assembly: GCA_028289645.1. GTDB lineage: Bacteria > Pseudomonadota > Alphaproteobacteria > Rhizobiales > Aestuariivirgaceae > Anderseniella. The sequence continues at coordinate 381,492 of JANQOK010000008.1, read as the reverse complement.
TCCTCATGGGCGGTGCCTGGCGCTTCCAGGTCCATCCCCAGTTGGTACAGGGCGTTGGTCTCAGTCATTTTGGGTCCCTCCCCAGCCAGTAGATGTGTCCAGTCTGCCGGTCCGGACAGACCTGCAGACGCAAAAAAGCCGGCGCATGGTCGCCACCTGAAGCTTGCCAACCCCGGGTTGCCCCGAGACCTGTCACTGCGCCAACCGCAGCAATGGCTCCCCGCGCACTAGCGGGGAATGACAAGCCGGTGTCTCCATGTTGCCGGCTTGTGTGAGCGCGATTTAGGGCTGTTTGCCGTCATGTTCAAGAGCAAATTTGTACTGCCGGAAGTTTTCTGAACTTGGCAGTCAGTTCGTCGCAGCGGCAGCGGTGCCCGCCGGCGGTTGTGCGATCTGGAGATTCTCCAAAAAGGTCAGCTCACCGGTTGTCATTTTGATGCCGGCTGATCGCTCCAAGCCGCCACCGTGGTGCCAATACCGTCCCAGCGCCTGCCGTCGAACAGGAACTCTTCATGGTGAACAACAACGGACTCATCACTGACAAACACAACTGCGTAGTGCGGGGACGTATCGGCGATGGAAATGGTCGGTTCATCGTATTCCGGCAGCAGCGGATGGTTGAGCGACTTGATGGATGAAAACGGGATGCCGCGCCAGGATCCGGACAGCGGCAGATGACAGTGGCCGAAGAACATGTGCCGGATTGACGGCGAGTGCCGCGCCAGCAGGGCCCTCAGCGCATCACCGTCCTGTTGCCCGATCCGGTCCATGGAGGCCACGCCGACCGGCATTGGATGGTGGTGCATAAACAACAGGTTGGGCTGGCCGCTGCCGTCAATCAACGCGTTCTCGAGCCATCTGAGGCGTTGTTGGCAATAGTGGCCGGCATGGGTTCCCGGTTCATTGGTGTCCATCAGCACGATGCGATGATCGCCAATGCTGAAAACTGCCTGGACGAAACCGCCTGGACTGGTACTCCGGTCTGGAAACTGTTTCAGGAAAGTGTGCCGGTTGTCATGGTTGCCGAGCAGAAGTTCCGTTGGCATCACCAGCTTTTCAACGCAAGCCTTGAAGCGGATGTAAGCCTGCTCCTCGCCATAATGGGTCAGGTCGCCGGTGATGACGCACAGGTCGGCATCACCGTGTCGCGAGTTCACATGCGCGATGCAGGCGTCAAACCGTTGTTGTGGATTGCCGCAAAAAAGATCCGAGCCATTGCCGGTCAGATGTACGTCGGACAGGTGTATGATTTTCATGTCGCAGGTCCCGTGCCGGTATTGGATGCCGGGAGTTCATTTTCCCGGCATCCGGTTGCTTTCCGCGTTGGGCTAGCTTGGGTTTTTGGGCAACAATGCCTGAACTTTTTCAGACATCTCCTGCAGCACCTGTTCCGGTTCATCGATACGCTCGCGTGAAGCGATCGACTGCATGGCGTCTTCGATCACCTTGGTGATCTTGAGGCCGTTTTCACCAGGAAAGGCATACCAGTCGCGCAGCAGCGGCAGTTGCTTCACGGCGGTAAAGTTGTTCGGATTCTTGTCGTAGAAATCCTTCAGGATGATCTCGTTTGCGGCCTTGTTCGGCGGCATGTACCCGGTGGTCAGCGCCACCTGGGCAGCACCCTGGCCGGAGGTTGCAAACTTGAGGAACTTCCAGGCTGCATCAGCCTGAACCGGGTCAGTGGCCAGCACCAGGCCTGCATTGCCGCCTGCCGGCAGGCCGCCGCCATCGGAAATCTCAGGATACAGGTCAGTCTTCAGTTCATAGGTGCCCTTGGAATCGTCGGTGATCTTCTGCAGGGCTGACGTGGACCAGAAGAACATGCCGACTTTGCCGGCGGAAAAGTTGGCCATGGCCTCTTTCCACTCGTTGTTCGGCATGTCGCATTCCTTCACCAGCTTGGCGAAGGTCTTCATGGCCCACTTGCCATGTTCGTTGTTGAAGTTGACCTGGGTCTCGTCAGCATTGGTCATCGGATTGTTGCGCGACCAGTTGAGCGCCTGCCAGAACCAGTTGCCGGTGACATTCCATCCCCAGAACATGGTGTCGACATTCTGCCCGGACGTCTTGATGGCCTTGCAGACCTCAATCACCTGGTCCCAGGTGCGCGGCAGCTCGCCTGTGTAGCCGGCCTTCTTCAACACATCCATGTTGTAATAGGCGACCGGCAGGGAGATCGAAAACGGCAGCCCGTACACCTTGCCTTCGAATGTCGACAGGTCGAGCATCGCCTTGTGATAGCCGTCTTTCTCAAAGTCGGCTTCCTTGGCAATGAAAGGCTCCAGCGGTTGGGCGATGCCCTTTTCCACCAGGATGCGCTGACGGTTCAGCCCTTGGAACGTCACATCCGGCAGCTTTTTGGTGATCGATTCCTTGAGTACGGACTGGGAAGCGTCCTCGTAGCTTTCATAGGCCGCGCGCATCTTCACCTTGATGTCCGGGTTGGCCTTTTCAAAATCGCGCACAATGTTCTCATAGGTCTTGGTGAACAGGTGTGCATACGGGTACTGTACCTCGATCGTGGTTTCGGCATAAGCAGCAGCGCTGCCGGCCAGAAGGGCGACTGTCGCGGCAGTCATCTTCAACATGCGTCTCATACGGGGTCTCCTCTATGACGCTCTCCGGTGGTGTGTCCGAACGCCTGCTGCAACAGGCGTCAGGACGGCTCAGTCGGGCCACGATCACCTATTTCATGCCGGTGAATGTGATCCCTTCTATGAAGCGCCGCTGGGCCAGCAGGAATGCCAGCACCAGGGGTGCGATAATGATGGTTGCCGCCGCCATCAGCGGTCCGAACACATAGCCGACCTCCGCCGTCCGGAATGTCGCGACCCCAAGCGGCGGCGTATAGTAATCCTCGCTGGACAATACGATCAGTGGCCAGAAATAGTCGTTCCAGTGGGCGATGACGGAGAAGATGCCGAAGGCTGTCACTGCGGGCAGGGCGGTCGGCAGCATGACACGCCAAACGATCCCGAACTCGGAAATACCGTCCATTCTCGCTGCATCGATCAGGTCATCCGGGACGGTCTTGAAGAACTGACGCATCAGGAATATGCCGAACACCGAGATGGTCCATGGCAGGATCAGGGAAGTGTAGCTGTCTAGGATGCCCAGCCAGTAGAACAGCACGTAGACTGGTATTGCCACCGCATGCGGCGGTATCAGCAGGCAGAACAGGATCAAGCCAAAGACGGTGTCCCGTCCGCGCCATTTGAGTTTGGCCAGGGCATAGGCACAGGGCAGTGCGACCAGCAGCTGCAGGGCAAAGATTGATACGGTGACCACGACACCGTTGGCCATATAGCGCAGCAGCGGTGTTGCTGACAGGGCTTCGGCATAGTTGGTGAAGCCGTAATACTCGGTCGGAAACAGTCGCAAGGCACCGTTGGCAATGTCCGCCGGTGACTTGAACGAAGTCGAGATCATCACTGCGAACGGCAGCAGGATGAATACGGCGCCAATGGCAAGCACGGCGTGTTTCAACAGGTCGCCGGATGAACTGCTGGAGGAAACCGGTTTCATGAGTAGTGAACCTTGTTCTCGATGGTCCGGGCCTTGATGACAGTCAGGATGAAAATGAATACCAGGAACACCACCGTCAGAGCCGCCGCATAGGAGGAGCGGAAGAAGTCAAATCCTTCCTGGTAGATCTGGTAGATCAGCACCATTGTTGCGTTGTTCGGGCCGCCCTTTGTCAGCACATGTACAGTGTCGAAAACCTGGAACGAGCGAATTGCCGTGATGATGACCACGAACATTGTCACTGGCGCCAGCATTGGCCAGGTGATGGTCCAGAACCGCGTCCAGGCGCTCGATCCGCCATCCAGTTCAAGGGCTTCGTAGAGAGAGCGGGGGATGCCCGACAGGCCAGCCATGAACAGCACCATGTTAAAGCCGAGCGACTGCCAGATGCCGATGATGCACAACACAGGCAGTGCGGTTGCGGTTTCCTGCAGCCAGTTCTTTGCCGGGAACCCGAGCAGCGCCAGTGTCTGCGGAATAATGCCGAAGCGGGCCGACATCATGAACTCCCAGACAATCGCCATGGCAATCAGCGTGGCCATTACCGGCAGGAAGTAGACTGCCCGCCAGAAAGCCTTGCCGCGGGTCAGGCTTTCAATGAGCAGCGCGGCTCCGAGTCCTAGGACGAGCGAGCCCGGCACCACAATTCCCACATAGGCCAGCGTGTTGCCGATCGACTTGTAGAAGATGTCGTCGCCGAGCATGGCCTGGTAGTTGTCCAGGCCGCGCCAGTCCAGAGACCCGTTGCCCAGCGAGTAATCGGTGAATGACAGCAGAACCACCGCCAACAGCGGGCCGAGCAGGAGCATGCCCATCAGAAACAGAGCTGGCAGCGCCAGCATCCATGCCAGTCCCTGCATCCTGAATTCCCGCATGGATGTTCGTCTGCGGTCCGCCCTTTTCTGAGCGGCCTGGTATCGGTTTCCGGCTAGGGTGACGTCAGCCATGGGCGACCGCCTTTCCGCTGGCCGGGTGTGGCACACCAGGTTGGCAGGCTACTCGTTTTCCGGCCCCGTCGAAGGCAAGTATCCGGTCACGGTCGAAACTGACGTGGGCGGTGGAGCCGACCCGTCGGGTCCAGCCTGTGCCATGGCTTGCTCGTGATGTTATGAGGGTGTCCGGCAGCGCGTGGAGGCGCACTTGAACATACTCTTCCGAGCCCAGGTTCTCCGCGTGCTCAACGGTGCCTGCTAGCAGTCCATTGTCCGGTGATATGGTCACTGCCTCTGGCCGCACACCCAGGCATACTGCTGTGGCCTCGGCAACCACGCCGCTGTCTGCGCCAGCCAGCAATGCCACGCCCCGCCCTGGTTCAACGTCTACTGGAATCAGGTTGATTTTCGGAGAACCGATAAACTCGGCAACGCGGATGTCGGTCGGATTGTCATAGACCTCGTCAGGCGTTCCGGTCTGTATGATGTTGCCGTCCATCATCACAGCGATACGGTCCGACATGGTCATCGCCTCCACCTGGTCATGGGTCACGTAGATGAAAGTGGCCTGCAGGCGCCGGTGCAACTGGGCGATTTCAGTGCGCATGTGCACCCGCAGTTTTGCGTCGAGATTGGATAGCGGTTCATCAAGCAGGAAAGCGGCCGGGTTGCACACGAGCGCACGCCCCACCGCCACCCGCTGGCGCTGGCCTCCGGACAGCTGTCCCGGCTTGCGCTCCAGCAGGTGAGAGATGTCGAGCATTTCTGCGGCGTCGCGCACCTGCCGGGCAATGCCGTCATTGGCTGCCGAACTACCCGGCAGAAACCGCCCAATCACCGGCAACCGCTGAAAGCTGTTGAGCCGCTGCATGCGCAGCGGCATGGCAATGTTGGAGGCCACGTTCAGGTGTGGATAGAGCGCATATGATTGGAACACCATGGCCAGGTTGCGCGCCGATGGTCGCAGGTCGTCGACGACCCTGTCTGCAATGGTGATCTGTCCGGCATCCTGCAGTTCAAGTCCGGAAATGATGCGCAGCAGCGTGGACTTGCCGCAACCAGAGGGCCCGATAAGCGAAACAAACTCTCCCTTGGCGATGGTCAGCGACGCATTTTCCAGCACTGAAGTGTCGCCAAACCGCTTCGAAACGTTCCTGATCTTGACCTCGGCCATATCCTGCCTCCCTGCATATGGGACCCGGATGGCTAAGCGGTTTTTGTCTCAACGGTGTGACGGTGCGTTAGTGCTTGTGGACAGTTCGGCAACAAACCTCATCAGAGAAAAACTCCGTTCAACGACTGTCCGAATAGAGAGGTTTATTCAGGAGTACTGGACACATTCATGTACTGCCTATGAAGTCGGAGACCAGTGTCCGGTCACAGCGTCTCCCGCGACCGCCAGAATTTCAGCACCGCCCGGCGCGCCAGCACGATCAGCACGACGAAGGCGATGAACCCGGCCAGCAGGGCAGGCGCACGACCCGACAGGCCGTCCATGGCAGTGACAATGCGCGTGACCCAGCTGCTGAACACATAGCCCAGCGAGCCGACTACGGCGGCCCACAGGGCGCAGGCGGCAAGGTTGGCCGGTGCAAACACCCTTGTCGGCACATCCGACGCTGCCAAGGCAAGCATGCAGGCCGAGCGCAGGCCCCAGAAAAACCGCGACACGATGATGAACTTCACCGGGTGTCCGGCAAGCAGCCGGCGCGCCTTTTCCGTGCGTCGTTGCAAGGTGGCCGAGCGCGTTACCATCGTCGGTCCGAAGCGCCTGAACACCTGATAGCTGATCTGGTCCCCGGTGGTGGCCCCGGCAAAGGCGATGATGATCACCCAGATCAACTCGATAAGTCCCTGGTGTGCAGCCAGCGAAGCCAGCAGCAAAGCGGTTTCGCCTTCCATTACCGTGCCGGCATACAAGAGCCAGTAAGCGTTGTTTACGAGAGTGTCCAGCATATGGAATTGCGTTCCAATTCGGTCTGTGACAAGGTGTTGCCGGTGCGAAGCTAGGCTCTGGCGCGGTTCGTTAGGCGAAATGGCCCGCACATCTTGGAAATTTTAAGGGAATTGCAGGTTCTGTCGGTTCTTTTGGAACGAAGAACGCTCCGTTGTGTGGTTTTTGATCCACATCGTGGAACAACATCGTATATACCTCAGACTCAGGCGAATTTGAATTGGGAACATCTATGCTCGAAAACCAGGTGTCGGACAAGGACAGAGAGGCCGCACGGCGCGAAGAATTGCGAGTGCCGAGCAAGGAAGTCCTGCGGGCCTCCGGCCAGGTGCAATCGCTTAGCCGCGCGCTGAAACTGCTCAATGCTCTTTCCTATCATGCCTCGGGCCTGTCCCTGTCGGAAGTGGCCCAGGAGGTTGGCCTGCCCAACTCGACTGCACACCGCCTGCTGACCACCTTGCAGAACGAACGGTTTGTTCGGTTCGATACTGAGCGCTCGGTGTGGCTAATCGGTGTCCAGGCGTTCAGGGTCGGCTCGGCTTTTGTGCGTTCCCGCGACGTTGTCACCATTGCGCGTCCCTATATGCGTCGCCTGATGGAGCAATCCGGTGAGACTGTGAACCTCGGCATCTCTGACAGGGGTGAGATCGTCTACCTGGCCCAGGTCGAGTGTCAGAAGATGATGCGGGCCATTGCCGGGCCGGGCGGGCGCGCCCGGATGCATTGTTCCGGTGTCGGCAAGGCAATTTTATCGCACATGAACCCGGAGGCCACCCGCAAGGTGCTGCATGGCCGCGAACTGACCCGGGAAACCTCCCACACCCACACATCCATAGAAGCGTTGTTCCAGGACCTTGAAGTCTCGCTGCAGCGTGGCTATGCCATCGATGACGAGGAAAATGCCATCGGCCTGCGCTGTGTGGCATCAGCAATCTTCGATGAGCACGGCGAGCCCCTGGGCGCAGTTTCGGTGTCCGGTCCGAGTGCACGTGTCACAGATCAGCGGGTGCTGGCCCTCGGTGAGCTTGTAAACAAGATCGCCAATGATATTACCGCCGAGTTGGGCGGTACGCAGCGCCGTCGCTGATGCAAGCTGTTGCGGTTGTTAACTTCGGTTTTTCAACGGGTTGAATAACTCCACAGACAAACAGATATAAACACAGCGCCGCATTGCCGGCGAATTGAGTTCGGGGAATTTCAGATGGTAGACAAGCAGCAAGTCATGGCGGCCCTGTCGAAGGTGCGCGGGCCGGACCTGGACGGTGACCTGGTGTCGCTCGGCCTGGTTTCCGACGTGGTTATCAGCGGCGACAACGTCATGTTCGCCATCACCGTCGAGGCATCGCGCGCCGCCGAACTGGAGCCGCTGCGCCAGGCTGCGGAGAAGGCTGTGGGCAAGGTCGACGGCGTTGAAAAGGTCATGGCGGCGCTCACCGCGGAGGTCAAGCCCGGTTCGCGCCCGACGCCTGGCCAGACCCCGCCGCCTGCTGGTGCCAACATGGCACCTCCGCCACCGATGCAGCAGCCCGGCCCCAAGGCCCAGGCTGCGCAGACCATGGCCGGAGTGCCCGGCGTAAAGCATATCGTCGCGGTTGCGTCCGGCAAAGGCGGCGTCGGCAAGTCGACAACCTCGGTCAACCTGGCGCTCGGGCTGCAGGCAAACGGTTTGAAAGTCGGCATACTGGATGCCGACATCTATGGCCCGTCGGTCCCGCGCCTGCTGGGCATCACCGGCCGGCCCGAGCCGGAATCACCGGGTTCACGCACCTTGAAGCCGCTTGAGGGATTTGGCCTGAAGGCCATGTCGATGGGCTTTCTGGTGGAAGAAGACACGCCGATGATCTGGCGGGGTCCAATGGTCATGTCGGCCCTGCAGCAGATGCTGCGAGAAGTTGCCTGGGGTGACCTCGATGTCCTGATCGTCGACATGCCGCCGGGAACCGGTGACGCGCAGCTGACCCTGGCCCAGCAGACGCCGCTGTCAGGCGCCGTTATCGTGTCGACGCCGCAGGATCTTGCCCTGATCGATGCGCGCAAGGGGTTGAACATGTTCCGCCGTGTAAATGTGCCGGTGCTCGGCATTGTCGAGAACATGAGCTATTTCACCTGCACGAATTGCGGCGAGCGTCATGAGATCTTTGGTCACGGCGGCGCCCGTGAAGAAGCGGAAAAGCTCGGCTTGCCGTTTCTCGGCGAGGTGCCGCTCGACAAGGATTTGCGCTCACGCTCTGATTCTGGCCAGCCGATCGTGGTTTCTGCTCCCGATTCCCTTCATGCCGGGCTGTATCGTGACATTGCACAGGCAATCTGGACCTCGGTTCTGGGCGATGCAGCAGGCCAAAAGCGGGCCGCGCCGCGCATAATTGTTGAGTAAAATACTCCACATTACCAGATTGTGAAAGCCTGCCCGGTTGGCCCCGAATGTGCTTGCCTTACTCGCATAGGCTGCGTCATTCTATAGGCCAGCTAGGAGAGGAAGGCGAATAGCGCGCTCCGTCTGAAGGGTGCGGCCGCCACAATTAGAGTATGGGTGAGGCTAAGTTAGCGCTGTCAATTTGCGAAGAAGACGTGTTGCGGGCAAATCTGTATAGATTGCTGGCAACAACTTTGCGTGCGGCTCCGTCCCAGCACGACCTCGACATGTTTGCCGACATGCATGGCGACGAGACGCCCATTGGCCAGGCGGTTGCCGCCATTACGCGGGTTGCTGCCAAATCCAGTCCTGAAAAGGTGTCCCGCGAGTACCACGACCTGTTTATCGGAGTGGGGCGTGGCGAACTGGTGCCGTATGGCTCTTACTATCTTACTGGTTTCCTGCATGAAAAGCCGCTGGCCCGGCTGCGCAACGACATGAACCGTCTCGGCATCGAGCGCCGTGATGATGTTGCTGAGCCTGAAGATCACATCGCCGCGTTGTGTGAAATGATGTCCGGTCTGATCATGGGCGACTTCGGCGATGCGCTGGATCTCGATGACCAGAAGAAATTTTTCCAGGCCCATATTGCATCATGGGCCAAACACTTTTTCAACGATCTTGAAGGCGCGCGCTCATCGGTGTTTTACGCCTGCATAGGGCAGTTGGGCGCGGCGTTCATGGACGTAGAGGATCAGGCTTTCTTGATGGTCTGATGCCTTTTATGTAACCGGGCGGCCTGGTGCAGCCCAAATTGGCGGACGGGTGACCGTCCAAAACTGAAGGAGCGGAAAATGGCAAAAGGAAGTGACAAGGCGGCCGCAGGCCGGCGCGATTTCCTGAAGCTTGCTGGTGTGTCCGCCGTGACCGGAACTGCAGCCGTTGCTGCCGGGTCGGTTGCCGCAGAAGCTGCAGCGCCTGCTGAAGGCAATGCTGGCTATCAGGAAACTGATCACGTCAAGACCTATTACAAGCTTGCCGCATTCTAGGTTCTCATCGGAACTGAATTTGCGGAACTAAGGGACTTTATTCAGACGTCAATGAAGGCGTCGCATTTGGAGGAAAATCATGCTCAGGAAGAAGACGGGAGAGGTGGCGTTCGGCCCTCGACTGTCATCGGCCCTCACCGATTTGACCGGTGGAGCGATTGACAGGCGGACATTCTTGCGCCGTTCGGGACTCGCGGTAGGCGGTCTCGCGGCAGCATCGACACTATCGTCGGGAATGGTGCGCAAGGCAGAAGCAGCATCGGTTTCCGGTGCGGTTGAAATCAAGAAGTCAGTGTGCACGCACTGCTCGGTTGGTTGCACCGTGCTGGCGGAAACCGCCAACGGCGTTTGGGTTGGCCAGGAGCCTGGCTTCGACAGCCCGTTCAACCTGGGTGCCCACTGTGCCAAGGGCGCTGCGGTTCGCGAGCATGCCCATGGCGAGCGCCGCCTGAAGTATCCGACCAAGTTGGTGGATGGCAAATGGCAGCAGGTGTCATGGGAAGAAGCCATCAACGAAATCGGTGACAAGATGCTGGATATTCGTGAGAAATCCGGTCCCGATTCCGTATACTGGCTGGGCTCTGCCAAGCATAACAACGAGCAGGCCTACCTGTTCCGCAAGTTCTACGCCTACTGGGGCACCAACAATGGTGACCACCAGGCGCGTATCTGTCACTCAACCACGGTTGCCGGTGTTGCCAACACCTGGGGCTATGGTGCGATGACGAACTCGTACAATGACATGCACAATTCGCGTGCCATCTTCCTGATCGGCGGCAACCCGGCGGAGGCGCATCCTGTGTCCCTGCTGCACATGCTCAAGGCCAAGGAAGAAAACAACGCGGCATTCATTGTCTGTGATCCGCGCTTCACCCGCACCGCTGCTCATGCCACGGAATATGTCCGGTTCAGGTCCGGCACCGACGTGGCGCTGATCTGGGGTGTCCTGTACCACATCTTCGAAAACGGCTGGGAAGACAAGGACTTCATCTCCCGCCGCGTCTGGGGCATGGAGTACATCAAGGAAGAAGTCGCCAAGTGGACCCCTGAGGAAGTTGAAAAGGTCACCGGTGTTCCCGGCTCGCAACTGAAGCGCGTTGCCCGCACCATGGCCCAGAACAAGCCGGGCACCATCGTGTGGTGCATGGGCGGTACCCAGCACACCAACGGCAACAACAACACGCGTGCCTACTGTGTGCTGCAGCTTGCGCTTGGCAACATGGGCGTGTCAGGCGGCGGTGCCAATATCTTCCGCGGCCATGACAATGTGCAGGGTGCAACCGACCTTGGCGTCCTGATGGACACGCTGCCGGGTTATTATGGCCTGTCAAAAGGTGCATGGGCTCACTGGTCACGTGTCTGGGAAGAAGACCTGGACTGGCTGAAGGGCCGCTTTGCCACCCGCAAGGACAAGGACGGCAAGGACAAGGCGATGATGAACGAGAAGGGTATTCCCGTCTCGCGCTGGATCGACGGTGTCCTTGAAGCCAAGGAGAACATCGATCAGCCGGACAATGTCCGTGCCATGGTGTTCTGGGGCCATGCGCCCAACTCGCAGACCCGTCTGCCTGACATGCAGAAGGCGATGGAGAAACTCGATCTTCTGGTCGTCGTTGATCCGTTCCCGACCATGTCGGCTGTCATGCACAACCGCAAGGATGGCGTCTATCTGCTGCCCGCGACAACGCAGTTCGAGACCTATGGGTCTGTTACCGCGTCGAACCGGTCGCTGCAGTGGCGTGAAAAGGTCATGGACCCGCTGTTTGAGTCCATGCCGGATCACGTCATCATCCAGATGTTTGCCGAGAAGTTCGGCTTTGCCGACCGCTTCTTCCGCAATATCAAGGTGGAAGAGACCAAGATCGGCAAGCTGACGGTCAAGGAGCCGAGCATCGAAGACACGCTGCGCGAAATCAATCGCGGCATGTGGACGATCGGCTATACCGGACAGTCGCCGGAGCGTCTCAAGATGCACATGGCCAACCAGCACACGTTCGACAGAACGACGCTGCAGGCCCGCGGTGGCCCGGCGGACGGCGACTATTATGGTCTGCCATGGCCGTCATGGGGCACACCGGAGATGAAGCATCCCGGCACGCCGAACCTGTACGACAACTCCAAGCCAGTGGCTGAAGGCGGTTTGACCTTCCGCGCCCGTTTCGGTGTCAAGGCACCGGACGAGTGGGGTGGTGCCAACATGCTGGCCGAAGGCGCGTACTCCGTGGATTCCGAAATCAAGGATGGTTATCCGGAATTCACCTACGGCATGCTGCGCAAGCTCGGCTGGGATGGTGACCTGACGGCGGACGAACTTGCTGCCATCAAGAAGGTTGCCGGTACCGACGATCAGGCCAAGCTCGACAAGATCAACTGGAAGGTTGACCTGTCAGGCGGTATCCAGCGGGTTGCAATCAAGCATGGTTGTGCACCGTTCGGAAACGCCAAGGCCCGTACTGTTGTGTGGACATTCCCGGATCCGGTGCCGTTGCACCGCGAACCGCTGTACACGCCGCGGCGCGATCTTCTGCCGAAGTATGCGACCTTCAAGGATCGCCATATGCATCGTCTTCCCACATTGTATGAATCGATTCAGAAGAACGATTTCTCGAAAGAGTATCCGATCATTCTGACATCGGGACGCCTTGTGGAATACGAAGGTGGCGGTGACGAGACCCGTTCGAACCCGTGGCTTGCTGAACTGCAGCAGGACATGTTCGTCGAAATCAATCCGGTCGATGCCAACGATCTTGATATCAGGAACGGAGACACGGTCTGGGTAGAGGGTCCTGAAAAGGGCAAGGTCAAGGTAATGGCCATGGTGACCGAAAGGGTTGGCAGAGGCGTTGCCTTCATGCCGTTCCACTTCGGCGGCCACATGCAGGGTGAAGACCTGCGGGCAAATTATCCTGCAGGTGCTGATCCGTATGTCCTGGGCGAAGCGACCAACACGGCGCAGACCTATGGCTACGACTCGGTCACCCAGATGCAGGAGTCCAAGACCACTCTCTGCAAAATTGAAAAAGCATAAGGAGGATACAGAATGGCTCGCATGAAGTTCCTGTGTGATGCTGAACGTTGCATTGAGTGCAACGCCTGTGTCACCGCGTGTAAGAACGAACATGAAGTTCCGTGGGGTGTGAACCGCCGCCGCGTCGTCACCATCAATGACGGCAAGCCCGGTGAACGCTCGATCTCGGTAGCTTGCATGCATTGTTCGGATGCACCGTGCATGGCCGTGTGCCCGGTCGACTGTTTCTATCAGTCAGCCGAGGGCGTGGTTCTGCACAACAAAGATCTCTGCATCGGCTGTGGTTACTGTTTCTACGCGTGTCCGTTTGGCGCGCCGCAGTTCCCGCAGGTCGGCAACTTCGGTTCACGTGGCAAGATGGACAAATGTACCTTCTGCGCCGGTGGTCCCGAAGAAGCCAACTCCGACACGGAGTTCAAGAAGTATGGCCGCAACCGTCTGGCCGAGGGCAAATTGCCCTTGTGCGCAGAAATGTGCGCGACCAAGGCATTGCTTGCCGGTGATGGCGACCAAGTTGCCAACATCTACCGTGAGCGTGTCGTGGGCCGTGGCTTCGGCTCGGGTGCATGGGGATGGGGTAAGGCCTATCCCGGTTCCGGATCGTAAAGACCGACATCAGACTGCCAGGAACTGCTTTGCGGTTCCTGGCCGATACATCGACGATATGGACATGAAGATGTCCGGACGAGGCGGCGAGAAATCGCCGCCTTTCTTCCAGATGACCGCTGTATTGCCGGGCTGTACATGTTGAACCTGTACCGGCACCTGTTAAGCCATGCTGCGCCTGAAAGGGGTGACTTTGTTGATGACTATCCGAACTGTCCGGTTCTTGGTATTGGCGATGCTTCTCGGTTTGCTTGCAGGTTGCCAGGAGCACGAGAACGAAAACCCGTTTCTGAAGGAAAAGGGCGTTTACAGCGGCAAGGCAGATGAACCATTGAGTGATGAGACCAACCAGCAGCTGCGCCAGCGCATGAAAATCCAGCGTGGTGGCAGCATATGATCCCGTATAACAGCTGCTGATTACGCGGCAGGCAAATTCTTGTATTATTCGGACAAACCAAGGGGACCAGCATCATGAAATCCAGTACCGATATTGCGAAATCCATACGTACCGTATGCATGGCTCTGATAGCGGTGACAATGCTGGCTATCGGCAGCTACGCCACCCCTGCGGTTGCCCAGACGACCGGTCCGGATGTGGCGACCGAGGCCCAAAGCAATGACTTGAACACAGGTTTCTGGAGCCAGATCCGCAAGGGGGCTACCGGCAATGTCTCGATTCCCGATAAGAATGCCGCTGTCCTGATCCAGTCGGAAGGCGATACCGCCTATCGGGCGTTTCGCAACGGGCCGCTGAAACTGTATTCGGCTTACGGGCTGTTCGGCATCCTGTTCCTGCTGTCACTGTACTTCGTGCTGCGCGGGCGCATCAAGATCGACCACGGCCGCTCAGGCGTGACCATGGAACGCTTCAACGGACTTGAGCGCTTTGCCCACTGGTTGATGGCCGGTTCGTTCCTGATACTTGCCGTGTCCGGCTTGAACATGCTGTTTGGCCGCTATGCCCTGATGCCGGTTATCGGCAAGGAGGCGTTTGCCGCCATCACCTTGTGGGGCAAATACCTGCACAACTATCTCTCGTTCGCCTTCATGCTCGGCGTTGCCCTGGCCTTCATACTGTGGGTGGTTCACAATTTCCCCAACCGCCATGACCTGGTCTGGCTCCTTAAGGGCGGCGGCCTGTTCACCAAGGGGTCACATCCGCCGGCGAAAAAATTCAATGCGGGTCAGAAGATACTGTTCTGGAGCGTGGTGATTTTGACCATCTCCGTGTCCCTGTCCGGCATTGCCTTGATGTTCCCGTTTGAAACGGCATTCATGGCAAAAACCTTTGCTGCACTGAACGCCATCGGCTTCGATCTGCCGACCAGCGTGACCCCGCTCCAGGAACAGCAGCTCAACCAGATCTGGCACGGTATTGTCGGCGTCTTGTTCATCGTCATAATACTGGGGCACATCTATATCGGTTCTGTCGGTATGGAAGGGGCGTTTGACGCCATGGGCTCCGGCGAGGTGGACACCAACTGGGCGCGCGAACATCACAGCCTGTGGGTGGAAGAGGTGGAGCAGAATGCCAAGTCAGCGCCTTCTGCAGGCTCGGCCAGTCAGCCGGCGGAATAGTGTGCCGGGGTCGGAAACTTGACTGGTGATCGCGTACCCGGAAGTCTTTCATGGGGCCTGCTGAAGGCCCGTTTCATCCGGCTTGCCGAGTTCGTGGTGATCACGATGGTTGTGACACTTGTCATGCCTGTCCAGGCTGAGATCATGCCGGGGCAGGGCGATCTCAAAGGCCACGGCGGGCCGGTGAAGTCGGTGGCAACCTCGCCCGACGGCGTCGGCATCGTGTCCGGCAGTTTCGACTATTCCATGATGTACTGGGATGTTGCCGATGCGGCCAACCCGGCCCTTCGCAAGCGTTTCTCCGATCATGATGGGGCTGTGAACGCGGTTGCGGTGCTGCCAGATGGCCGGCATGCGGTTACCGGCAGTGATGACGGTATGGTGCGCCTGCTGGATTTGAAAACGGGCGCAGTTGAGCATGTGTTCGAAGGCCATGATCTAAAAGTGGTGGATCTCGCCGTGTCACCGGATGGCAAGCTCGTAGTCTCCGCCTCGTGGGACCGCACGCTGCGGATCTGGTCGCTGGCCGAAAGACGCTTGCTGCACGTGCTCAAGGGCCACCGCAACACGGTCAACGCGGCCGTGTTCTCGACGGACGGACAGTTCATCTATTCCACCGGCACGGACGCCGCCATCCGCAAGTGGAAGGTCAGCGACGGCTCCGAACAACGGGTGGTCTATCGCAATGGCTGGGGCATCAATGTGCTGGCCGCATTGCCCGGGGGCAGGGAGCTCGCTTTTGGCGCCCTCAACGGCACCGCTGCTGTGCTTGACATCGAAAGCGGTGAGATCGCCCATCAACTGGCGCAGCGCGACCGTCCCATCCTGTCGGTTGCCATGTCGGCGGAACACAAGGTCCTGGCCTTTGGCGGCGGCGACGGTATCGTCTCCGTGCATGACATGAATGACTGGACACCGGTGAAACTGCTCGACAATCCGTACGGCCCGATCTGGGCGCTGACGTTTGCAGGTGACGGCGACACGCTTTACCTGGGCGGGCTCGATGACACCGTGCACTACTGGCAGTTTCGCCCGGGCCGTGATTTCGAGCCGGCCCGCGGCAAGTTTCCGCGCCGTTTCCAGGCCGACGAGGGCCTGAGCGTCGGGGAACGCCAGTTTGCCCGCAAATGCTCCGTCTGCCACACCTTGTCACCGGACGATGCCAACCGCGCCGGGCCGACCCTCTACGGTGTTTTCGGCCGCGAGGCAGGCACCTTGCCGGGATATCCCTATTCGAAGGCCCTGCTGGACTCTGACATCGTCTGGAATGCCGAGACGATCGGCAAGCTGTTTGAAAAGGGTCCGCAGCATCTTGTGCCCGGGACCAAGATGCCGTTGCAGAAAATGTCCAACGCCGAGGAACGTGATGCAATGATTGCGTGGTTGAAGGAAAAGACCAAAAGCTTGCCGGGGCAGGCAACGGAGTGAAAACAGTTTGCACACGGGTGCATGCCATACCTATATCAATGGGAAGATGGCGCAAGCCGCGGTCCGCCGGGGCGACAGGGGAAACAGGAAGGGCATTACAATGAAAGCATTTGTACTGGCATGTGCAGCCATGGCTGCTATCGGCGTTGGGGCACACTTCGGGCTTGCCTCGCTGGAGCTTTCGGCAAGCAATGTGTACGCCACTGACAATGTACGCCAATAGACCGCAATAGTTGCTGGTCATTGCAACCGGCGATCATGCCCAGGCCAGCGTTCCTACCGGACCCAGCCTCAACAACAGGGAAGTACCGAAAATGGATGACGACAAGTTCAACATGTCGATGCGCAAGTTCCTCAAGCAGGTCGGCGTGACATCGCAACAGAAAATCGAAGAGGCGATTCGCGCATCCGGCAAGTCGTCCGGCAGCGTCAAGGTAACGGCGACAATTGACTGCGCCGACATCGGGCTGGACCATACGGTGACCGGCGAGATTGATCTCGGCTGACTGTCATGAACGAAGAGCCGGCCTTTCCGCCATTGCTGAGCGGCGTCGCCGTTGCACCGGGCACGGACACGGCAAGCGTTGCCGTGGCCGCCGTTATCGCGGGCCAGGCAGGCGCCGGTGACCTGTACTGGTCGCAGTCGGAAGACCGCCTCAACATGGCCATCGTGCTGGAACCGGATGTGCCGCTGTCGCGTGCAGCACAGGTGCGTCATGTTATGGCGGTGGCATTCGGCGATGCATTCGGCGCCATCTCGCCGCCGGAGATCGGTGTTCATTATCGCTGGCCGGGCGACATTCTTGTCAACGGAGCCTCGGCCGGCGGAATCACGCTGGACGTGCCGGCGGACCTGGGCGCCGACCAGGTGCCGGCATGGATGGTGCTTGGCCTCGACGTGGCCATTACGCTCGACCTGTCCGTTGACAATCCCGGTGAAGTGCCGGACCGCACCACCTTGCATGAAGAAGGTGCCGGCGAAGTGACCCGTACCATGCTGCTTGAGTCCGTTTCACGGCACTTCCTGACCTGGATCGACGGCTGGATGAACGAAGGTTTCAAGAGCGTCCACGAAAACTGGCTCGGCCGGGCGACGGGATCGAACGAGGACGTGACGGTCTCCCATGCAGGTGCCACGGTGAGCGGCCGGGTGACCGGCATGGACGAAGAGGGCAACCTGCTGTTCACGCCCGCCGGCAGGCCGGTGCAGGCGCTGGCGCTTGTTGAAACCGTCGTGGAGCATCGGGCGCCATGACCAAGATCTTGCGCACCATCAGATTCGACAGTTCAGATGACAATGTGTTCGTCACACCGGCAGGGCCTGACGAGATTGCCCTGTCAGGTGCATTTGCCTTTACCGGTATCAGCATGGAAGACATCAGGGGCAAGACCCGGCAGGCCTTTGCCAACGGGTTCCTGGCGCTGCCCAGCCTGGGTCGGGCGACGTTCGTATCCGTCGGCGAAGCTGGTGAAGATGAAGTGAAGGATGCGGTCGATGCGCTGGCCCGGCTGTTCGTGGATGATTACGAGGCGCCGGATCTGGACACGGCGCGCCATGCTGCGCGTGAAGAGCTGGATTTTTCATGCGAGCTCGCCGTCGGCAAACCGCTCAATACCTTGCTCACCGTGCATCGCACGCTTACCGAAGACGGGGCGATCCATGAGGAGTACCGTGAAATCACACCACCCGGGCAGGAGCGCCCGCACACCCGCATCTGGGATGTAGCCGATGAATGAACGTGCATGGCATTCATCCGGGGCCTATCTGCTCAACCGTTTGCCGGGCCGCGGCGGGTTGGAAGTGACGGCAGACTATCTCAGGGCGTACTTTGCCCGCCCCGAACTGGCCCCTATCGAGGAGAGTTGCGAGGCGGAGCGTGTTGCACATGCCCGTCTGGTCGACAATCCTTACCTTGAACTGACACAGCAGAATCTGGCCGAATTCGAAGATGCCGACGCCGGCCAGAACTATAAGGTGTTCCTGGCCTTTCGCGACCTTCTGGTAGCGTCGAAGACACTGGAAAAGGCGTACCTTGCAATTGTGCGCGGCGAAGCGGGCAATGTGCCGCCGTTGTTCGTCGAGCAGATCGTGCACGCCATTCTGGCCAGCATCCTGCATGGGCAGACTGATCCGATGCGCTGGCGGGCGGCCGAGCTGTTTTTCCGTTCGCAGAATGTGTCTGCGGATGACGGTCAGCTGATGCTGGCTGATGAGGAAGTTGTCGACATGTTCGCCGAAACCGGCGGCATGGGCGGCCTCGGCCAGCTTGTCATGGAAGCGGCGACACCGCTTAAGGAAGTCGAGCTGGATGTGCTCGACGAAGACAACAAGCAGATGTACTGGACCCGCGCTGAACGATTCGACACGGTGATCGACTTTCGCTTCACCCAGCCGGCCAACGACGCGTTTGCCCGGGTTATCGAACACTGGATCAACCACTTCACCGGCGTCAGCGTCCGGGTTCAGCCGGTGCAGCGCATAGATGATGACAAGTGGACCTGGCACATCGGAATGGACGCCCAGGCAACTCAGCTGATGAACAAACTTTACGAAGGTGCCGAGCTGTCGCTTGAGGAACAGGTCAGCATTATCGGCCTGTTCCGCATGGACATTCTCGACCAACAGTCGGTCATTGAGCGTGCCCGCGGCAAGCCGGTCTGGCTTGGCCTGGCGAAGTCACCGGCCGGCAAATTGAACATGAAGCCGCAGAACCTGCTGATCAACCTGCCATTGCAGCGCGGCAGTTGAGACAATACAGTAATTGGAGCCTCGCCAAAGCAGGGACAGATTTTCACGGGCCAAACAAACGGGGCAGACGCGGGGAGGAATTGCACAATGGATAGTCGTCACTTTCTGGACAGGAACGGTGCCAGGTTCCTAGCGGGCCTGATCTGTGTACTGGCCCTGTCCGGCCTGGCGCTGACGTGGCACAAGCAGAACAACACCGATACGGCGGGACGTCCGGTCGCCGCTGCCGGCGTGATTAGCGCCGGCACGGCCAATGCCCCGGCGGTCAATCCGAAATTCGAAGAATGCCGCACCAAGCGCAGCGCCGACATTGCCGACATGCTAAGCAAGGGCGTGATCGACCAGGCCAAGCACGACGATTTCCTGGCCAACGCCTTGCAGACCTGCGCCGGCATGTTTCCGCCGGAAAACTAGAGCCTGATTGAAATTCCGCCATCTACCGTCATGGCGCTGCCGGTCACGAATGAGGCCCGGTTGGACAGCAGGAACAACGCTGCTTCGGCAATTTCTGTTGGGTCTGCCATTCGCCCGAGCGGGTGTAGCCCAGCGATATAATCGTGGATTTCGCGATCGTCGCCGGCCATGGCGGTTCTGGTGCCGCCTGGCAGCAGCGTGTTGACCCGAATGCCGTCGGCGCCATGTTCGGCCGACAGGGATTTTGCCAGTCCGATCAGGCCCGCCTTCGATGCCGCATAAGCCCCCATTCCGGGCATGCCGGCATTGGCGTATCCGACAAAGGACGACGTGAACACGATGGATCCGCGCCCGCTTCGTTTCAGGGCCGGTATCTGGTGTTTCGCCGCAAAGAACGCACTGGTCAGGTTGGTGGCGATAACATCGTTCCAGTTGGCGGTTTCCATATCGGGAACGGCCACAGTCTCTCCCACCATGCCGACATTGTTGAAAGCGCCGTCAAGGCCGCTGAATTCTGCTGTCGCCAATTCGACCAGGTCGGCTGCAAACGATTCCTCGCGGACATCTCCAGCCAGAAACACGGCGCTGCCGCCGCTGTCATTGATCTTTGTTGCCAACTGGCCGAGCAAAGCCTCGCGGCGGGCACCGAGAACCAGGTTGGCGCCTTCGGATGCAAACAGTACGGCGGCGGTTTCGCCAATACCGCTGCTGGCGCCGGTTACGATGATGGTCTTGTCGTTGAGTTGCATGATCTGCTCTCCATGGATTTCGAATGCGGCTCTGATAGGAACGTTCGAATTCCGGGGCGACCCGATTTACGGGATCAGCACATCTCTCCTGACAATCACCGCCGTATCGAGGTCCATGGGTGACGACAGCATCTGCTTGACAGTTGGTATTTATTTCTATAATTCTAGTTATATAGAAATATGGAGTGTTAGGACATGGAACTAGTCACCGCCGCACAAGGATTTTCCGCCATGGGGTCGGAATCCCGGTTGGAAGTTCTGCAAACTCTGGTCAGGGCAGGGGACAAGGGCTTGCTGGTTGGCGACATCCAGCAGCGCACTGGCATTCCCGGCTCAACCCTCGCCCATCACCTGAAGTTTCTGACATCGGCAGATCTGATCATGCAGAACCGGCAGGGGCGCACCATTGTCAACCAGGCGAATTACCGGCACCTGCAGGCGCTGGCGGCCTTCATTCTGGAAGAATGCTGCAAGGACGAGGAGGCCGGATCATGAGTGATGTATCCCGTGAGCAACTGCCGCTGGCAGATGAGATAAAGTCCCGTCTGGCCACGCCATGGACCATAACCATCCTCGCGCCCGTCGTGGTTGCTCTGCTGGATTTTCCCAACCTGATCCCGGTTGTCAGCTTTGCGGCAAAGGCATTCGTGGGAACCCTGCCGTACATCGCGTTTGCGGTATTCCTGATTGCCGCACTGAAGGCAGCTGGTGCGGAAGCCGTCATCGCCAATGCGTTCAAGGGGCGGGAAAACCGCATGATCATACTGGCTGCCCTGTTTGGTGGACTGGCACCGTTCTGCTCGTGCGAGGTTATACCGTTTATCGCCGGCCTGCTTGCACTGGGCGCGCCGCTGTCGGCGGTCATGGCGTTCTGGCTGTCTTCTCCGCTGATTGATCCGCCAACACTGCTGATCACCGCCGCCGCGCTGGGTTGGCCGTTCGCCATCGGCAAGGCGGTGTCAGCCATAGGCCTGGGATTGTTCGGCGGGTTTGCCATAAAACTGCTGCTGAAGGGCGGTTGGTTCGGCGCCCCGCTGCGCGAACAGATAGCCACCGGCTGTGGCTGTGGCCCGAACCCGTTCGATGGCAGGCCGGTATGGCAGTTCTGGCGCGAAGCTGGGCGCCGGCAGGTTTTCACAACCGAATTTCTCAACAACGCACTGTTCCTGATCAAATGGTTGGCTCTCGCTTATGTGCTGGAGGCTTTGCTGGTCACCTACATCCCGGCCTCCCTGATCGCCGGCCTGGTCGGTGGCGATGGAGTGGTGCCGATCGCCATCGCTGCCGTGGTTGGCATGCCGGCCTATCTGAATTCCTATATTGCGCCGCCATTGCTGTCCGGACTGATGGAGCAGGGTATGAGTGCAGGCGCGGCCATGTCGTTCATGGTCGCCGGCGCGGTCAGCTCGGTTCCGGCCATGGCCGCGGTCTGGTCGCTCGTCAAGAAGAAGGTATTCGCCGCCTACCTCGGCCTCGGGGTTTCAGGTGCTATCATCTCAGGTGTCATCTTCCAGACGCTTGTGTGAAGCAAGCAGGCGGACCGGTCTCTCAGGCAGCGGCTAAAGCCTTTGCGACCGCCGCACGGCAGTGAAGTTCGGTTGTGGAGAATGCCGGAAGAGGTGATTGCTCGGGTGACAGGAGAAGCGGGATCTCGGTGCAGGCCAGCGCAACACTGTCGGCGCCGCGGTCACCGAGTGAAGTAATGATCCGCTTGTATGCCTCGCGTGTTTCATCAAGGAAACGGTTCTCAACCAGCTCCTGATAGATGCTGTCGTGAATGAACCGTTTCTCGTCTTCGTTCGGGATGACTGCCTCGATGCCGTTTCGTGCAAGGATTTCGGTGTAGAAATCACCTTCCATCGTTTTGCGAACGCCCAGAATGGCAACCCGCTTTAAACCCTGGGCCTTGATGGCCTCGGCGGTCACCTGGGCGATGTGCAGAAACGGAATTTCAAGCTCAGCCTGAATGTCGGGAACAAAGCGATGCACATCGTTGCAGGTGATGACGATGAAATCAGCTCCGGCTGAGTGCAAAGCCACGGCCGACCGTCTGATCTGGGCACAGGCGGCGGCTTCGTCCTGCCTGTGGATAACAGCATCCACGTATTCCTGTCGATTGACGCTTTCCAGAACAATGCGGGCCGACGTCACGCCGCCGGCCTCAGCTTGCGCGATTTCATTGACGCGCTTGTAATACTCTGCAGTCGAAACCCAACTCAAACCACCGATCATCCCGATCTTCTTCACAGTACGATTTCTCCGATTTGAATGTTGTCTACATGCTCTGGTGAGCAGACTGCGACTTCGAGGCTCGCGCGGCGGCGCAGCGTTCTCTGAACTCCGCCGAGAACGGGTCTACCGAGCCGAATCGGTCCGGGGCAAAAGCGGCTACATCGAAACCGGGTTCTTCACCGCGCACCAGTGCCGAAATGGCCGAGCCGATGCCGGCGGACAGCGCAATTCCGTTTCCGCAGCAGCCGGCCGCGGTGAAAAAGCCGGAAGGTCCCGGAACTGCGCCGAGAAGAACGAGGCCGTCCGGCGTGTAACCGGAAAGGCCGCTGACATAATGCGCAAATTTTGCCTTTGCGACCGCCGGGAAATACACTGAAATGTCCTGCATGGCCTCAGCGATTACCTCCCAATGCTCCTCTCCGCCTGTGGCAGAGAAGGTGCTGATGTCGTCCGGCAGTTCCCGCGCGTCGAAAGTGACGGAAGTTGCCTCCTGGACGCCGATGAGCATGGCGCCCGTCTCAGGGCGCATATAGGCCTGGGCATCGGGCAGCAGGGTTATCGGAAAGTCGCCACCATAAGACGGATCCGTAGCGGTGATCCAGTAGTGGCTGCGGGTCGGCGTCATCTGGAGCAGATACCCGGCGTGCGCAGAAATCAGCGATGCCCAGGCCCCGGCTGCATCTATGACAGTGCCGCCGAAAACGTCTCCGGAGGCCGTGCAAACACCCTCGACACGATCGGAGTGGATGATCAGGCCGGTCACCGCCGTACGAGGCCGGATCTGCACACCAAGCTTGCGTGCCGCTCGCCCGTAAGCGGTGCTGAAAGAATACGGGTCGACATAACCGTCGGATGGGAAAAACGTGGTGTGACAAGCCGTCGAAGAATCCAGCCATGGCGCTTTTCGGCACAGGTCTTCAGGGCTCAATCGGTAACTTGGAATGCCGTGCTCCGCAGCGTCGCGCTCCATGGCCTGCAATTCCGTCGAACGCACGGGCGAGGATGCGATTCGAAGACTCCCGACTGCGTGGAAACCAATAGTCTCATCCAGCTCGGTCTCGAGTGCCGCAATGGTATCGAGAGTCAACTTGGCCAACGCTGTGTTGAGCGGCTTTGCCGTGGCCTGCAATATCAGGCCGGCCGCCTTGCTGGATGCCGCACTGGCCAGCTCATTGCGTTCGAGCACGAGGACGCTGTCCTGACTGTCTCGGACCAGGTGATAGGCGATGGACAGGCCCAGGACACCGCCGCCGATGACAATGTGATCAAATGTTTCCACGGGTTGGGCAGCCTGGCCTCATTCATCATCCATCAGGAAGTCATCGGCGCTCAGCGCCCCGCCGGCAGCGGTCTTTCTTTCCGCCTCGATATAGTCTTCGGTTCTGCGCATGGCCGGGCGGGTACCGGCGGCAAACGGATCGTTGCCGGAGTTGGCCTGGTGCTCGATGCGGCAGTTGTCGCACATCTGGATCAGCTTCGATGCTTCTGAATCGGCAAACATTGAATGCTGACCGGCCAGTTGCGCGGAGATTTTCTCGATCGTGCTCTTGGTGCCGAATTCCTTGCCGCAGGAAATGCAGGCGAACGGTTCTTCCTCGTTCAGGATGACCGGTGACAAGGCTGAGGCGGCAAAGTTGTAGCGCGGCTCCAAGCTGATCGCACCTTCGGGACACGTCGTCCTGCACAGGCCGCACTGCACACAGGCTGCTTCGGTGAAGCTCAGTTGCGGTTTGTCCGGGCTGTCGGCAATGGCGTTGACCGGACAGGCCCCGACACAGGCCTGGCACAACGTGCAGGTTTCGGTGTTGACGATGATCTGTCCGTAAGGCGCTGCCTCGGGCAGGGCAATGATGTCCTGTGGCGCCGGAGCATTGCCGTGCAGCAGGCCCAGCATGGTGCGGGTGACATCCCGTTTTGAGCCGACGCCTGATATCGCATGGGCCTTCAGGGCGGGTGCGGGCTTATCGGCCCAGACGCTCGCTTCCAGCGCGTCCGGGTCTGCCTCGCAGATCAGGCTGATGGAACACTCATATCCCAGGCCCTGTGCCAGGGCACGGGTTAATTCGATCTGCGCCTCAGTGCCAGCCAGCTCTTCCTGCTTGGCAGGGTTGGCAATCAAGTGAATGCGCGAAACTCCCGCTGCCATCATGGCGAGCAGCCCGTCATGGCCGATCTGGGTAATCTCGTTAACCCCCAGCGGTAATACGCGCGCCGGCACGCCGCGGCCGAAGCGGGCACTCATGCTGATCAGTTCCAGGCCATATCCGTTGTCATGCACCAGTATTTCCGGTGCCTTGCCGCCGGCGCTGAGGTAAGTCGAGACCAGTGTGCCGATACGACCGACCAGGTCTGCCCTTTGCGGCATGGCATAGGCGGCCGCACCGGTCGGGCATACGGCTGTACATGAACCGCACCCGCCGCAGATCACCGGGTCAAACTCCACCATGTCACCGGCCGAGGTGATGGCGCCCGCAGGACATACGTCAAGGCAGCGGGTGCAACCGGTTTTCAAACTGCGCGAGTGCGCGCAAATGCTCGAGTCATAGTGCACATACAGCGGTTTTTCGAATTCGCCGGCCATGTCCGCCAGCTCAAACATCGCTTCCATCACCCGTGCCGGATCACCTGCATCGACTTTCTTGTAGCCTTCGCGCAGGTGCCCGCCGGTAAATAGGGAAGGACCGTCTGACAAGTCGAGGATCAGGGCGCAGGTCGATGAAGCACCATCGCGCGCCATGACAAACTCTGCCGACTGCCGGGCCGACGGCATTAATGGCGCATATTCATCCACCACAATTTCGAAGGCCCCGAGATGTCCTGCCGCTTTGACGATCTTGCCCTTGAACAGGGCAACATCGGCACTGACGGGTGGCACCACATCGCCGGCATCGCTCAGCAACAGTGTTGTGGGGATGCGCTGGTTGAGTTTGCGGGCTGCATCAAGCGCCTGCTGGCCGGCGCCATAGACCAGACACTGCCCGCTGGATGTGACACTGATCGATCCGGCCGGTTCGCTGGCATGGGCGGCGTCTGCAAGAAGGGCAGCGATTTTGGCGGAATTGGCCGATTTGTCCGAGGTCCAGCCGGCGCGCTCGCGGATGTTTACGAACCGTAACTCGCCTTCAAACGCCTGTTCTCCGGCAAGCTCGCCGAACAGCGGGGCTTCCTGGGTGCAGGCCACCAGCACCTTGGCGTTTTCGGACAGTGTGTCGGCAAACCTGCTGACCTCGGCCCGGCATAGCGTGTTGAAAACGTCAGGCTCTTCGCCGCCGCCGGCAGCCTTGCAAATCTTCTTGCCGTCGAGCGACATGGTGCGCTCGCAGTTGCAGATCAGGGTTTCATAGCCGTTCAGTTTCATGGTCTGGCCTTAGAGTGGGCGGTAAGTCACAAATACCACAAGATCACGCCCGTTTCGCAATGTGGTATGATGTGATGTAGCCTATCTGTGTTGTGCTATGCAGTACAAAAATCCGCCATGTGGGAGATCGCGTTGTCCGAAGGTAACAGTATTCATCTGTCGCTCGTCTATGAACGCTCAGCGTCCACACACCCATGGCTGGACTGGGAGTGGATCGTTTGCGGCATGATGCCGGTGGCTGACACTGACATCAGCTCTCCGCCACGGCTGCTGGAGCGCAGTGATGCTGTAACGCGCTGGCTTGGCGAGCCGTCACGGCTCGATCTGCACAGGACAGACCTGGACGCGTATGTCTACAACCTGACCTCACCGCAGCCGTCCGTCTACACCGTTGCCCACGAACTGGATGACCCGGTGGCCGATGGCCTGATCTGGAAGACCCATCTCGTCACCATGAGTTCCTACGAGGCTGAAGAGTACATGTCTGGTGACGACGCGCTGATCGGCAAGCTGGTCATGCCGACGGATGTGCGCGAGTGGCTGGAGGCATTTGTGGCGCTGCATTACAAGGACAGCACCTTCAAGAAGCGCCGGCGCGACAAACTTGATACCGAGGAATACAAGTTTGGCCAGGAAAGCCTTGTCGAGCTGCGCCGCCGCATGCTGGCGTCCGGCAAGCCGGAAGGAGAATTGCATTGAGCTCGCGCGAAGAAGGTTTCCTGTCACGCTGGGCAAAGCGCAAGGCTGAAGTTCGCGAAACAGAAGCGCGTGATGCAGAACAGCGTGAAGCCGCGCTTGCGCCGCAACCCGGCGAAGGTGCCAGCCTGTCACCGGCATCTGAAGGCCAGCCGCCGGCAACAGATGAAACAGCCCGCGATGTGCCGCCCGATGACGAAACCCGCCAGCGCTGGATCGAGGAGCTGGAAGCCATAGATATCGACACGCTGACCTATGACCACGACTTCACCATTTTCATGAAATCATGGGTGCCGGCTCCTTTGCGCCAGCGCGCCTTGCGCAAACTGTGGACGACCAACCCGGCGCTGGCAGTGCTCGACGGCCTCAATGACTATGATCTCGACTATACCGATGCTGCCATGCAGGCCGGCAAGGTTGTCTCAAGTTATCTGCCGGGCCGGGGCTATGCGGCGCTGGAAGAGGTGGCGGAGAAACTCTCCGCAGCTGTTGGGGAAGACGACGACGATCAGGGCGCCGGAGAAGACGACCTACCCGAGTTTGCAGGCGGGGAAGCCCCATCGCAGGATGGCGCGGAACAACCTGATGCCGTCGACGCCGGCGCTGAGCCAGCGGACGCCGATGACGCGTCACAACCGCAGGTTGATGAAACGGCCATTGCAGTGCCGCAAAACGACGTTAAACTGAAATCGTGACGGTCAATCAACACCAGAGTGGGCTTGAGCTGGTTATGGGGCTTGGCCAAAGTCACCGGGAAAACAGGGCGTGAAATGCCTGTTGTGTCTCGCTTGCAGGTATATTATCGGCTAGCGTCATATTGCAGAGCACGCGTACTTAAAGCTTCCAGCATGCGTTGACGCTGTGGGAGAGGGGTAAGAGGCATGAAAACACTATTGATATTTTTGGCAATTGTGCTGATCGCGGCAGGCTGGGCGGTTGGCCTGATCAACATTTTTTCGCCCGGCACCGTAACTGTTGGTCTGAATCTTGACGTGGCAGCGACCCTGTTTACTGGCGGTTGTGTATTGCTTGGTCTGGCCGTCGTGGCCGGCAACTTGTCGGCGATGACCCGGCGCGAGCCGGACGAAACCGATGCTGATGACTACGCACCGGCTGCGCCGGCAGGGTCAGATTTGCCTGACTTCATGGCACCGGCATCAGCCGCGGCGGCAGGCGCGGCCACAGGGGTTGCAGCAGGTGCTACTGCACTTGGCGACACGGTGAAAGACAAGCCAGATGCCGCCACGCAGATGGTGGACGATGTTCTGGATGGGGTTAAAGACAGTGCCGGGTCCACCGCGGATTCGGCCGGTTCGATTTTCAGTTCGGTGACCGGGACTGCTGCAGACGCCGCTGAGCAGGCAACAGACAAGGCAAAAGAAGTTGCCGAGGCTGCTGTTGACAAGATTGAGGAGGTCGCCGAGGACACAGCCGATAAGGCGCGTGACGACCTCTCGTCCTTCTTCGCCAAACCCGCAGACACCAGTAAGGCGCCGGACACCACTTCGCCACCCGCATTTGTTGCGCGGCCTGAGTTGAAACCGTCGCCTGCTGCTGAGGAAGAAGCAGAAGCTGAAATGGACGCAGCGCCCGAGACTCCTGACGTTCAGAAAGATGCCGATGCGGACAGCAGCACCTTCGCAGACTCACCGTCCGCCGATGCAGATAGCGACCGTACCGACGCAACCGAGCCGGATACGGCCAAAACCGGCACTATCACAATGGATCCGCCGGACGCCGAAGCAGAGAAGGAAGAAGCAGCTGCAGCTGAGCCTGAGGAGCAGCAGGAAACAACGGCAACAGAGCCGGCTGAACAGGAGGCCGAGAGCGCACCTGACGCGCTTCCGCAGGAAGAAGAGTTGTTCGTGGTTGAAGAGCGCGTCATACGGGAACGTCCGGCGCGCCTGTTGTCTGACGGGACCGTTGAAGCTGAAACCGATGAAGGCTGGATGCGGTTCGAGAACGTCGAACACGTCGAGGAATACCTTGATGCCATGAAGGCTACTGCCTGACGCAGTCTTTGCACAGCAAGAAAGACCACAAGGGCTGCACGGGAGTGCGGCCCTTTGTTGTTTCACCCCACCTGGGCCCCGCCATAGACCGTGAGAGTTATGCATCTATGCGGGCGTGCGCCCGGACCGGAAAGGTGCCCATGCCGCGCACCTTCGGCGGTGTTGCCCAAAACCGGAAACCGGATGCCGGCAGTGCTGAAAGGTTAGTCATATGCTCGACTATCGGAATGCCCGCACCCAGCAAGGTCGTGTGAACCGGACGGTCTCCGCCGGATGTATCGTCGATATTCAAGGAGTCGATGCCGACCAGTGCTGCGCCTTTGTCGCGGAGGTAAATGGCGGCGTCTTCGGTAAGGAACGGGTGTCCTTCAAAGTAGCTGTCGGTTCCCCAGTTGTCGCTCCACCCGGTTTCGATCAAGACCGCCTTGCCGGCTAAGTCGACCGCGGCAAAGCTCATCCAGTCAATGGCGCGGGCCTGATGGCCGCGCAGTTGCAACAGAACCCCGGCAAGCCCTGACATGCGCTCCAGGCCGACTTTTTCAAGGTCGTCACCATCGGCAAACCGATGATACGGAGTATCAAGGTAGGTACCTGTGTTTGACGCCATCTCGATCTTGCCGATTTGGAACTCGGTGCCTTCAGCATAGTGGTCGCGCGATTGCAGGCGTGAAAGATGATCACATATGAGCGGAGCGGGCAGGCCCTTGTAAGTGATCATGCCGTCGACGATGGTGTGGCTCAGGTCAATCAGCGTGCCGGGTTCCGTGCCCTGTAAGCCTGACGTGCCGCTGCGTTTGTGGGGCTCGGAAATGATCTTCTTGTTCAGTATCCGGGTTGAGCCGACCATCAGCAATTGCAGGTCCTTGATGATGTAGGCCGCCAGCTCACGGTCTGAAATGTCGTTGCCATCAATGTCGAGACGGAAATCCTGGCCCTGGATGCCGCCGCCATTTGAAAACTCGATCTCGAAATCAAAGCATACGCGTTTATCGCTCATGTCGGGCTGTCTCCGTCTTTTTTGCACGATGGCGCCGCACCTTGGCCCGGTTGCCGCAACCGGTCGCCGATGAGCACCAGATCCGGTTGCCGGGACGCGACTTGTCCAGAAACAGCATGCCGCATTCGGGGCAGCGCCGCAGGCGATCAGGCCCGGCAGGCGGCAGCAGGTTCAGCGCATCTGCGGCTATGCTGGAGAGTGCTGATGCGAACGGGTGCGCACTGATATGGCGAACCGTGCCATCAACGAATTGCGGTCGGAAATCAGCCACTCGTGCCAGTGTATTGAGCAGGTCGGCATCCGGTGCTGACACTTGCCCGCCGTCGAGCACACTGGAAACAGCGTTGAAAACCGCGCCGCGCAACAGTCGCACATCGGCAAGGCCCGCTGCATCCACCGGCACGTTGTCCGGCAGTCCGGCTTGCCCGATCCAGTTGCGAAGGTCTTCCGGGGTGTTGAGCAATTCCAGTGCCTTGCCGTTGCGATCTGCAATCGTGTCGACGAGGTTGAGGCAAAGCGAGCCTGCAATGAATTCAACTTGGCGAACCATGTAACCAGTATAGATGGTTACAAATCTTGAGCAAGTGGAGTTGCAAGCGGTCGTTCAGTGCCGTTAGCGGACGTCCAGCACCGAGGTCTGCGCGGTGCGCACCACGTCTACTGCGGTCGAGCCCCGGATGGCTCGCTGCAGCCGGGACCGGCCCTCGTCGCTCACCACTATGATGGCGTGGTCGGACCCAAGTTCGGTGATCTTCTGCGCCGCCGGGCCCACGGCGGTGATGACATCCTTGACCTTGATCCCCATCGCCTTGAGCAGGGCACGGGCGTTCTTGACGTTTTCTTCGGCAGCCGGCAGACCGGATTCCTGGGCGCTGGCGGAAAACAGCGTGATCGGCTCGCCGGCTGTATGGGCCAGCACGGCCGCGCGGCGCACTGCCTGCATGGAGCGGGATGAGCCGTCCGTGCAGATGAAAAACCCGGTCTTGTCGAGTGGCTTGCGAACGATCAGGACCGACGATGGCGCATGTACCGTGACCTGCTGCACGATGCCAGCGTCAAACAGCGAATGGAACTCGCCGCGCCAGCGTGACGGCTCACCCATGATCATCAGATTGTATGGGCCAAGTTCGTATTGGTCGAGGATACCGGCTGCCGGATCAGGCGCGGTCTTCAGTTTCAGGACCACCGTACGGCCTTCTTCGGAAATGAACTCGACCTTGTTGTCTCCCAGCGGGTCTCCCCAGGCGTCTTGGTGTCCGGTTTTGCGAGTCCAGTCCTCGGCAGGGATGCCTTCTTCGCGCAGGATGTCCAAGGCCATGCGCAACCGGGTGATGCCGGGCAGTTCCAGGCCGGAGTCCAGCATGTTCTGCCGAGCAACTCGAACCTGCAGGCCGCCTGACCACAGGCCCTGGTCGATGGAGCGTACATACAACACGATGATGTCGCAGTCGTCTGTCTTGGCCAGCCGCGCCGCCATTCGGACCGTGCAGAACGATTCATCGGTTTCGTCTATGCAGGCCAGAATGCGGAACCGCGACCGGCGCTGGGCATAGACATTGGCGAGCGTCTTGCGCAGCGCCCGTTCCTGACGGTCAGAAAAAGATTTCAAGCCAAGTATCGACATGTGCCTGTCTTAAACCCCAACCAGCGGCCAGTAAACATAGGCTACTGCCAGCATCACCACGATAGACACCACTGCCATGCGCCAGCCGACCTTCAGGAAGTCTGTCGTCTTGAGGTAACCGGAGGCATAGACAATGGTGCATGCCGGTGTGCCGACCACGGTGAGATAGGCAAATGCAGATGACACGGCGGTGATGAAGCCAAGAATGATTGGGCTCTCCTGCGCGGCTACAGCAACTTTCAGAACGATCGGACCAAGCACCGCGACGGCAGCTCCGTTCGACATGGTATTGGTGACGAAAGTTGTCAGCACCGACACTGCCGCCCACAGGCCAATGCCCTGGTCGGCTCCAATCGGGCTGAGCAGTGCCAGAAAACGCTCTGCTACCCACAGAGCGGCGCCGGTGTCTTTCATCTGCACGCCGAGTGAGATGGCCGCGGCATAGAGCAGTACCACGCCCCAGTTCACGCCCGAGTTCACATCTTCCCAGCGCACCAGCCCGGCCACCAGGAAGGCAGCAGCGGCGGTGACGGCAACGATACCCATGCCCAACGTCTGGGACTGGGTAACCCAGCCAAAGATACACAGCGCGAAAATTGCGATCGAAACCCAGTCAGACCCCTTAAGCGGGCCAGACAGCAGGACCTGCGCTCGCAGCTTGGCGCAGGCGCGGGACAAGTCGCGATACTCCGGCTTGAACGCCGTGAAGAGTATGAGCGTCACCAGCGGCAGCTGGATCAGGAACATCGGATAGGCGTAGGCCATCCACTTGGCATAGTCGATCAGGAAGGCCGCCGTGGATGGATCGGCTGGATTATAGAAAAACTCTTGCCAATAGCCGATCATGATGGCGTTACGCGCACCGCCGGAAGGCGTGCCGATACCTGCGATGGAACAGCCGTATGAGATCGAAAACAGCAGGCACGCGGCCAGGTTGCGCACCTTCTCCCGATCCTGCGAAGTCAGGGTGATCAGCGTAATTCCCACTGGCAGCATCATCGCCGCAACAGTGTGCTCCCCCACGAATGAGGCCAGGATTCCCGACACTACCGATATACCGAAACATATGGCCAGTGTGCTGGTGCCCGTCAGGCGCACAATCAGCCACGCGATGCGCCGGTCGAGCTTCTGCTTCACCAGCGCCACGGCCAGCATCAAAGAGCCCATGATAAACAGGACGGAGTCCGTCATCAGGGACTTCGCGACACTTGTCGATTCAAGTCCCAATAGCACCACTTGTCCGATGACAATCAACAATGCCACGGTCGGCAGTGGCACCGGCTCGGTAATGAACAGGATCGTCGCGAACAGCGACATGGTCAGCACGATCTGGCCTTCACGGGTCAAACCATCGTATGGCCCGGTTTGCAGGAAGGCAAATGACAGCAGCAGCGCGATGAAGAACCAGCGTTTCTCCCAGAAGTAGTACAGGTTGATCTGGCTGCGCAGGTGAACCCAGCGCTGATACCCGTGCCGCTGCATCCGGTGCAGGCGGTGTTCACCGTAATCCGCCTGAAGGCTGTCGCGGGCCAGCTGAAAACCGGTGTCGCTCATGCAATCCCCCTTGCGATGCTCTGTGTGCCTGTGAGAGGGTCTGAGCCGTTGAATTCAGTTATTCGCCAGGAACGGAAAGCCGCCCGATGACAAAGCTTGATGCAATTCTTGACCACGCTGACGACCAGCTCGAGGCCAGTCTCGACAGGTGGTTTGATCTGCTGCGCATCCCATCCATCTCGACTGATCCGCAATACAAGGATGAGTGCCGCAGGGCCGGACAGTGGGTGACAGACGAACTGACCGGCATGGGGTTTGCAGCAAGCCTTCGCGACACGCCCGGACATCCGATGGTGGTCGGACATTACGATGGTCCTGCGGGAAGCCCGCATGTCTTGTTCTACGGTCACTATGATGTCCAGCCTGCCGAACCGCTCGACAAATGGAAAACCCCACCATTCGAGCCGGAGCGCGTGGCGGGAGATGATGGAGTAGAGCGCATATATGCCCGCGGCGCCAACGACGACAAGGGCCAACTGATGACCTTCATAGAGGCCAGCCGCGCCTGGATCAAGACGACAGGTGGATTACCTGTCTCGATGACGGTTTTGTGCGAGGGCGAGGAAGAAAGCGGGAGTCCGAGTCTGGACCCGTTTCTGACCGAAAACGCCGGTGAGTTGACCCGGGAAGTGGCGCTGGTTTGCGACACCAATATGTGGGACCCGGACACTCCTGCCATCTCGACCCGGTTGCGCGGCCTGGCACATGACGAGGTCACAGTCATCGGCCCGCGCATTGACCTGCATTCAGGCTTTTATGGTGGGGCCGCATTCAACGCCATCCATGTGCTGACGAAGATTCTGTCCGACATGCGTGATGACGACGGCGGTATTACCATTCCGGGCTTCTACGATGGCGTGCCTGAATTGCCGCCGGAAACAGCGGCACAATGGCAAGGGCTCAACTTTGACGAGGACGAGTTCCTCGGCGATATCGGTCTGAAAGGCCCTGCCGGCGAGAAGGGCCGCAGCGTGCTTGAAATGATCTGGTCACGCCCGACCCTGGAGGTGAACGGCATCTTCGGCGGCTACACATCGGCCGGGACCAAGACTGTGATCCCGTCTGAAGCCACCGCCAAGGTGTCGATGCGCCTTGTCGGCCAACAGGACCCGAAGCACGTCATCAAGGTGTTTCGCAAGTTCATTGAAGACCGGTTGCCGGACGGATGTTCGGTCCGTTATGACAGTGATGCAGAGGGCTCTCCGGCAATCGAAATTCCGGAAGACAATCCGCATCTGAAAAAGGCCGCCAAGGCGCTGGCAGATGAATGGGGCAGGCCCGCCGTGTTGATGGGATGTGGAGGGTCAATCCCGGTGGTGCGCTCGTTTGAGGACATTCTCGGCATGCAGAGCCTGCTGGTCGGGTTTGGTCTGCCTGACGACGCGCTGCATTCGCCCAACGAAAAATACAACCTGCAAAGCTTTCACAAGGGCATCAGGAGTTGGATACGGGTGATTGATGAACTGGCCAAATAAGGGCCGGCGCCAATATGTTCAAACAGCTTGTCATTGGCTCAATCGTTATTGTTGCAACTGTCGCCATCCAGGCCGAGATGTTTGCCCTGTTGACCCGCAAGCACGAACCGTTCCTGACCTGGACACGGACTCGGTTTCGGCGTTTTTCAGGCACGGCCTTCATTACCGTGGCCATGCTGGTCGTGCTGTTCACCATGACGGTCGAGGTCTGGCTGTGGGCCCTGGTGCTGCTTGCCACCGGCGCCGTGCCCGGGCTTGAGCCGGCGGTCTATTTTGCACTTGTGTGCTTCACCACCCTCGGCTTCGGTGACATTACCCTGCCGACTGAGTGGCGCCTGCTGTCGGCACTGATCGGGGCCAACGGATTTTTGATGTTCGGCTGGTCAACTGCCTTCATGGTAGAATTGATCCGGAAGAGCCGCTAGAGCGGGCCTGAAACCGTTTCGCTCATCACCCGGGCGAGCTGGCGATCACGGGACTTGTCGGAGCCGGAAAGCCCGGAAACCGTGCTGGCTTTATCGGCATCGGACCTGTGCTGGTTCATCTTCCACACGCCTTCGAGCTGGCTGACGCGCAGTTCAACACCGACAATACCGCGCAGCATTCTGGCTACGTAGTCATCCGGTGCATCTGATACTTTCCACGGTGTCGGCCGGTCGGCCTCGTTGCGGTCGGTCAGGTCATTGACGTGGGCCAGCAGCGCCTCGGCTTCATGGGTTGTGCTCGCAGTGCCATGTGCGTGCACGATGACGTAGGCCCAGGTCGGCACGACCTTGCCGGTTTCCTGCTTGCTGGCATAGTGGGACGGCGACAGATAGGTGTGAGGTCCCTGGAAAATCGCCATCGAGGTGGTGTTGCCGCGCTCGATGACCTTCCAATGGTCGTTGGCGCGCGCAAAGTGGCCGCACAGCCTGATGTCTCCGTCCTTGTCCGTGCTGGCCAGCAAGGGCAGATGCGACACTTTCAGCATGCCGTCGGGTGTTGAGGTAACCAACGCCGCCAGCTGGATGGCGCGCGCTGCGTCGAGCAAAACAGACTGTCTGGTTTCCCGCGACGTATCACGTGCGTACACAACTTCCGTCATGTTGGTCTCCTGGCCTCTCTACAGCGCCGCCATCTTTGCTTTGTTGGCGGTCGCCAGTTCCTGTTCGGTCGCGCCCAGATCATAGGCCGGCGACAGGATCAGTTCGGCTGATGTCAGGTCAAACACCATGAAACCCGTCATGTGCTGCACGAAGTCACCCCAGTACTGTTCGAACACACTGGTGAGTTCGTTTGATGCAACCGCCTTGGAAATTACGGTTCCATTGCCTGCGACCCGCACCGCCTTTCGCGTCAGCGGATCGAGAAAGCAGATCTCGCAGGCCGCGTTGCGGCGCAGGTTTCCTACCGTGCCGGGCGAACGGATGTTGCCGCACGCGATGGTGCGATCATCGACAACAACAAAGGTTGCCTTGGGTGAGACCGCCGCCGATCCGTCGGCCCGCACTGTTGCAACGAAGCCGGCGGTGTGGGTTCGGATCAGGGATTGCATCTCTTCAGTAAGCATGTTCGCGTCTCGCTCTAGCCGGCGCTGAAATTCACCGCGTGGTCCGGGGCAACCAGGCCGTTTTGATTGCGCGGATCATCGACCGGTGTTCCGGTTGTTATCGTCAGTGGCACAACGCCGGCCCAGATCGGCAGTTCATAGTCTTCCTCATCATCCACCGGGGGTCCAGTGCGGATCTTGACGGACGCTTCATCGAGCGGCAGCCGCAGTACCGTTGTCGCTTTCAGTTCCTGGTCGTTGATGGGGCGCAGGACGTCCCAACGCTCAGGGAACCAGACATCGAACATGCCCTTCAACCGGGCCTCCTTGTCATCTGGATCGTCGACGATTTCAGCCTCACCGAACACCATGCACGAGCGGTAGTTGGCGGAGTGATGAAACCCGGAGCGCGCCATGACCATGCCGTCCCACAGTGTCACGGTCAGACACACCTGGGTGGCCTTTGCGGCGCGCAGGAAGCGGCTAGCGGAAGAACCATGCCAGTAGACATGGTCGCCTTCGCGCCACTGCATGGTCGGCGTGACGACCGGCGCACCGTCAAGCTGGTAGCCGACATGGCACAGGGGCATGGCGTCCAGTACTGCGTGAATCGATGCGGCATCAAAGTGTCCGCGGTCATGCACCCGTCTGAGCCGGGTGCGTTCACTCGGCGCATCTGTTTTTCGGGCCATTGCTCTTACCTCGCCTGATGTATCGACATCGCGGCAGATCAGCGTAATAATGGACTTGAAGAAAGAGCCAATATGAGCAAGTTCAATATGTCCACTACTGATGCCGCCATTGCCGCGATTTCACTGGACCGGGCCGGCGCGGCGCCTCTGCACGTGCAATTGACCAGTCAGTTGCGCGACATGATCCTGTCGGGCCGCATCGCGCCGGGCGGGCGGTTGCCGGGCAGCCGCGCCTTCGCCGGCGATCTCGGCGTATCGCGCATCACCGTGACAACGTCCATGGACCAACTCGTTGCAGAAGGCTTTGCCGAGGGCCGTCATGGCAAGGGACTGTTTGTGGCGCCGCATCTGCCGGATACGTCGTTGAAGATAACCGGCTATGACGAGCCGTTTGAAATCCGTCCGATCGATAAAGGGCGCTCGGCGCCGCTGCCGTTTCAGCCGGCTGCTCACGATGCACGCCTGTTCCCGCACCAGGAGTGGGCCAAGCTGCTGGAACAGGCCTGGAGAAATGCGGATACCCGCACCGCATCGGGAATTGATCCATCGGGGCATCCGGCGTTGCGCGAAGCCATTGCGCACCACCTTCACGAATGGCGCGGGCTGCGCTGCCAGCCCACGCAGGTGTTTGTCACCGCAGGTGGCGGTGATGCGACACAGCTGCTCATCCGGGCACTTGGGCTGGCTGGTCATGACGTGATCCTTGAAGACCCCGGCTATCCGCTGTTTGCCAGCGAACTGTTGCAGCAGGGGGTTGGCGTGGTCCCGGTTGCCGTTGATGTCGACGGGTTGGATCCCGCGGCCATGTCCGAGGCTCGCCTGGCGATCGTCACACCTTCGCGGCACTACCC
This sequence comes from Anderseniella sp., assembly GCA_028289645.1. Classification (GTDB taxonomy): domain Bacteria; phylum Pseudomonadota; class Alphaproteobacteria; order Rhizobiales; family Aestuariivirgaceae; genus Anderseniella. The sequence continues at coordinate 344,108 of JANQOK010000008.1, read as the reverse complement.
TACCGGCGTGACCATGCCGCTGGCACGGCGGCTCGACCTGCTGGCGTGGAGCGACAGGCATCAGGCCCTGATTCTGGAGGATGATTTCGACAGCGAATACCGCTACCGCGGCACGCCGCTTCCCACCCTGATCGGCCTGGCCGACAACGAGCGGGTGCTCTACATGGGCTCGTTCTCGAAAGTGTTCACGCCGCAATTGCGGTTGGGCTATCTCGTGGTGCCTGAGCCGCTGGTGGCGTCATTTGAACAGGTGCTCAGGGAGCGGGGTCCGTTGGCGTCGGCTGTTGCGCAACCGGCCCTGGCGCAGTTCATGGTTTCAGGCCGGTTTGCTACCCATATCCGGCGCATGCGGCGGGTTTACAGTGCGCGCCAGCAGGCCTTGGTCGAAAGTGTGTCGCGTCACCTTTCCGGGTTGCTGGAGGTGCAGGCCGAAGCGGGCGGCATGCATCTGACCGCCACGCTGTCTGCCGCACTTTCTGCCCGAATGAGCGACACCGAGGTGTCACAAAGGGCAACTGAGGCCGGGTTGGTGCTGCCGGCGCTATCATCGTACAGCGCAGCATCTGCCGGTCTTCAGGGCCTGCTTATGGGTTATTCCGGTTTTGATGAAACCGAGCTGGATTCAGCGTGCGCGACACTTGCCGGCCTGCTTCAGATGTAAGCGCGCAGCCGGACCAGCAGGTCCCCCGGCACGACGACGCCGTGTTTGGCTGCTTTTTCTCTATGCGCATGGCGGCTGTTGCCGGGCAGCCGTACGCCCTCATCCTCACTCAGCGCCGACAGCATGACCTCCAGGCGGTCCGCAAATCGGCCCGGCCGGTCGCCGCTGAAGGTTGCGGGCGAAAGTGCAATGAACATCTGGCCCACATCGCATGGCCCGCCTTCGTTGTTGCCGAACAGGGATGCCTGAAAGGAGAAATTGGGCCCGGCCAGCCCGCCCGCCAGCACGTCGACCAGCAGTGCCAGCAACGATCCCTTGTAGCCTCCTGCCGGCGCCATGGCGCCGCCATCAAGTACTTCATTGGGGTCTGTGGTCGGCTTGCCGGTTTTGTCCAGACCCCAGCCAAGCGGAATGGACTTGCCCTCGGCGGCATGCTCTCTCACCGTCACATACGCCACCTGCGACGTGGCCATGTCACCGATCAGGGCAGGGCGGTCGCCGCCACGCGGCACCGCAAAGGCCAGGGGATTGGTGCCGAAAAAGGCTGTGCTGCCGCCGAACGGTGCCATCAGCGTTGATGAATTGGCAAAGCCGATGCCGACCAGTCCCGCATTTGCCGTGCGCTCAACGAACCATCCCAGGATACCGGCGGATGACGACCGCCGGATGGCAAGCGCGGCAATGCCTTGAGCGCGGGCAAGGTCGTGAAAGTCATGCATGGCTTCGTGAAAGGCGGCAAACGAAAACCCCTGGTCCGCATCACTGGCGATGGCAGATCCGGCAACCTGCTCATGTGAGGTTTGCGCGGTGCCGACAATCTTGTTGCATCTCAGATGCTCGCAATAACTTGGAAGGTATCCGAGGCCGACCGTGCGGATGCCGTCGGCCTCGGCCTCCACAATGGCAAGCGTCGTCTGCTCAAGCTGAAGCCCGCGCGCGCCAGAGCCGTGCAGTGCCTGATGTGCGAGATCGCGCACATCGGCAAGTGTGAGGCATTCATCTGGCAGCATGGCGTTTCCTTGGTCTGGGGGCAGGCACGGAAGACAATTGCAGGCTCAGCTCGCGGCCCAGTTTTCGTTTCATGGCCTTGGCGAAATCCGCAAAATCATCGGCGCTGATGACGAACGAGCCCGGTCCCCCGGTCACATTGACACGATAATAGGCAGCAAGGCCCGGATCCCCGTCAAGGATTGCCAGCCCGTTGATGGTGATGCCCTTTGAGACCGCCACGCTGCGCGCCAGGGAAGGGTGGTCTCCGGAATTGTTGCGACCGTCGCCGGAAATGTCGATACGGCGGAACTCACCGACCTGCGCATTGGTTTCCAGCATTTCCATGGCGCGATTTATGGCAGTGCTGATGGCGGTGAAATTGCCGGTATTGGCGCGCGGCGCCCCCGCGATTCTGGCAGCAAGCGCCCGAACCGACGCTTCCGATGATACCACTGTCCAGTCAACCGCGATTTTGCCGAGCGGCCCGCCGCTCCATTGCAACAGTGCAATCGCCACACCGTTCTTATGCTGGCCGATGGCCTCGATGATCTCACTGCTTTCAAGGGCCGAGGCGATGCCGCGCATCTGCAATGCATATTCCGTGTCGTCGACGCTGGCTGACGTGTCCACTGCCAGCACCAGTTCTATTGCCACGGGCTGCGCTGATGCCGGTACATTCGCGATAAGCAGGCACGACATTAGCGCAGCCAACGCTCTGGCTATGCGGCAGTTCCATTCAAGCGCGGCCCGAGCGGGTTTCCACCGGGCCCGACAGAATGACCCGGGATCCATCCACCAGTTCTTCGAGCGCCTCGTCACTGACCGGCATCACCTCCTGATCGCCACGCTGTGTGAGGCTAAGTCTAACCGGTTCGCGTGTGTAGTCGAGCCCGGGATGCAGGGTGATCCGTGCCCCGGCATTTGCCGGCAAGAACGGCCAGCTCGGATCGAGCGGCTTGAAAAGCACGCCGCCATTGCCGGTGCGCTGGGCTTGGGCCGGCCGCGGCCACAACACCGGGTCAGGTGTCCGTTCAGGCAGGATGTCGAACGGATTGAACAGGTCTGTATCCACCCGGCGCAGGTGGTCATCTTCGAATAGCTCGCCGCCGCTGAGCACCTGGGCGTACATGCCGCAAAATCCATGGCCGGCATAGGTGCGCAGAATGTTGACGACGTCGATGCTGGTATCGCCGCTCCACGGGTCGGCCGCCGTTGCGGCGCAGCGCAGGGCCGGGCGGAGCACTTTCAGGACCACTGATCCGAACCGAACGGTTCTGCCGGCCAGGGAAAACTCTTCAAACGGTTCCAGTCCGGTGACATACAGGTTGCCGCGAAAGCGCAGGTGCGACAGGGTCAGCCCGCTGACCCATTCCAGCCATTCCACCGTCGCCAGGTTGATGATCGAAACCGATGTGTCGGTGAAATCCCAGTGCCCGTGGGCGTTGGCCAGCCGGTGCAGCCGGATGGGACCCTTTGGTCCTGGTGTGAAGTGCTTGTTCATCAGGGCGTTTACGGCATTGTCATCGCCGGTGCTTAGCCCGGTTGATGCGGTGTCGTCATTGGGTGAAGTTATGGTCAGCATGTCGTTGGTCTCGTCCAGTGCAGCTCTGAACCCGGCCAACTGCGGATAAACCGTCATCTGGATGAAGGTCCGGGCCTGGGTCCAGTCGGTATCGTTCTCTGGAGGCGGCTGGTTGCCGGACGTGAAGGCAAAGGCCCGGTCCCAGGTCAGCCCGGCGCCGGCGGCAAGTACCCCGCGGTCAAGCCGCTCGGCCCGAAACCCTTTCACCGGATAGCGATAGATATATTCGATGCGAACTGTCATGTTGCCTGGCTTATCTGACTTATCTGACCGGCCGTTTGCCGAAGCCGACGCGCTTTTTCAACCGTTGCTCGCGATATAGCGTGAACAGGCCTGAGCCGACAATCAGCACGATGCCCAGCATCGACCAATTGTCAGGTACGTCGCCAAACACCAGATAGCCAAGGATCAGCGCGTAGATGATCAGCGTATAGCGGAATGGTGCGGTGTAGGCGACTTCAGTGCCGCGTAGCGACATGACAGTGAACAGGTAGCCGCCAACCAGGAACACCGACCCCAGTGCAATCCACCCGGTCTGCGCCGATGTGACCGCATGAAAGCCCTCAAACGTCGCCCACGCCACGCCGCCGAGCATGACACAAATCGAATTGGTGAAGGCTACAATGATCGATGGGACGGTGAGATTGAGTTTCCGGGTGGCAAGGTCCCTGATAGCCACCGTGAACACACAGGCCAGTACCAGCCAGATATAGTTGTTGAAGCCGTCACTGCCGGGTTTGACGATCAGCAACACGCCGGCGAACCCGACCAGGATGGCGCTCAGCCTTTTCCAGCCGACGGCTTCGCCCAGGAAGGCCGCGGCCATGACGGTGACCACCAGTGGCACCGCCTGCAACACGGCTGTTACATTCGGCAACGGCAGGTGAAACAGGGCGATGATGAACAGGAATGTGGACACCACATCGAACAGGGTGCGCACCAGAACTTGTGCAGACAGCGCTTTTGGAATGTCGCGCACGTGACCCAGAAAAATTACCAGCGCGGCGATGATGGCACTGGCGAACAAGCCGCGGATGGCGATGAACTGTCCGACATTGATCTGGTCCGACAGGGTCTTGGCGACCGTGTCATTGAGCACGAAGCACAGCATGGCCACCGACATCAGCGTTCCGCCGCGCACCGCTGATGGCACGGCCGTCTGGGTATCGCTTGAACTGGCGGGTGACGTGCTCATGACGTCCTTCGGATAAATTCTCTGCCGACAATCACCAATAGGCCATCGACCGGGAACGCGCCAGATACGGATTTTGCAGGTGCGTCAAGCGTTGCGCGCAGGTCTGCCTTGTGCGAAGAGCTAGGTCAGGACAGGAAACTGCAGGAAAAGGCGGAGGTGGCTGAGATGGTTGAGGGTGGAAATGTGGATCATCGGTACGACAAGGGGTTTCCGGTTTCCTGGGAGCAGTTTCACCGCGATGCCCGGGCGCTGACCTGGCGGCTGGCCGAGTATGGCCCGTTTCATTCCGTCGTCGCCATCACCCGGGGTGGCCTGGTGCCGGCGGCGATTGTCGCCCGTGAACTGGGCCTTCGGGTCATCGACACAATTTGTGTCGCGTCTTACGATTATGGCTCGCAGGGCGATTTGCAGGTCCTCAAGGAGGTCAAACAGGAGTTGTCGGCGGATGGTGGCAAAGGAGTGCTGATCGTTGATGACCTAGTCGACACCGGCAAGACAGCCAAGGCGGTGCGCGACCTGTTGCCCGACGCCCACTTTGCAACCATATATGCCAAGCCGTCCGGACGACCGCTTGTTGATACGTTTGTCACCGAAGTCAGCCAGGATACCTGGATTTACCTGCCGTGGGACATGACACTTCAGTTTGCACCGCCGATCCGTGACGGTGCCAAGGTGTAATGCTTGTAAACCGGGAAGATCGAAATCTGTGACTGCAAAATATCAAGGGCCTGTTGATCTGACACTGCCGCAAGCATTGCTGAGGGCTGCCGCAAAGCATGGCAAGTCCATGGCTATTGTGGAAGACCAGACCCGTCAGCCCATCTCCTATGACCGGCTGATACTGGGCGCCCAGGTGCTGGGCCGGGTGTTTGCCCGCCAGACCGAACCGGGAGAGACGGTCGGCCTGCTGCTGCCCAATGTCAACGCAACCGCGGTCACTCTGTTCGCCCTGATGTGGCACGGACGCACCGCGGCCATGCTGAACTTCTCGGCCGGCCAGAAAAACATCCTGTCAGCATGTGCAACTGCCGACATCAAGCTGGTCATTACCTCCAGGTTGTTTGTGAACAAGGCCAATCTTGAGCCTGTCGTGGAGGCGCTCAGCGAAAAGGCGCGCGTCGTCTATCTTGAAGACGTGCGCAAATCCCTGTCGCCGCTGGCCAAGCTGCGCGGCGTGTTCGACAAGCTGCGCGCCGCCTCGGTTGCTGCGCGCAGCGGCGCCCAACCGAACGATGCGGCCATCATCCTGTTTACGTCCGGATCCGAGGGCGAACCGAAGGGCGTCGTGCTGAGCCACAGCAACATCCTGTCCAATATTGCCCAGGTCGCCGAACACATTGATCTGTCCAGGTTCAAGACCTTCTTCAATCCGTTGCCGGTGTTCCATTCGGTCGGCATGACCGGTGGGTTGCTGCTGCCGCTGATTGAGGGCATTCGCGCAGTGCAGTATCCCAGCCCGTTGCACTATCGCGAGATCCCCAAGCTGGTTGGCGAGATCAAGGCCGATCTGCTGTTCGGCACCGACACCTTCATTGCTGGCTATGCCCGCGCGGCCGCCTCGCAGGACCTGAAATCCGTCAAGATGATTGTGGCCGGTGCGGAGCGGGTCAAGGACGAGACCCGTGCGCTTTGGGAGAAACACGGCACCGAAATCGTCGAGGGTTATGGCGCAACCGAGTGCGCGCCGGTGGTGGCGCTCAACACGCCCGAAACCAACAGGCCGGGCAGTGTCGGTCAGCTTCTGCCGGGCATTGAGCATCGTCTCGAACCGGTGAAAGGTATCCATGAAGGCGGCCGGCTGGTGGTGCGTGGTGCCAATGTCATGCTGGGATATTTGTTGCCCGGTGGCGACGGCAAGCTGGTGCCGCCACAGGATGGCTGGCATGACACCGGTGATATCGTTACCATTACCGACGACCGCTTCGTCACCATCAAGGGTCGCGCCAAGCGCTTTGCCAAGCTTGGCGGAGAGATGGTGTCGCTGGGGGCCATTGAGGCCCTGGCCTCCGGCCTGTGGCCGGAGCACAGCCACATCGCCGTGACTATCAACGACGGCCGCAAGGGCGAGCGCATCGTGCTGATCACTGACCAGGAAAATGCCGCGCGCCCGGAAATGCTGAAATATGCCAAGCAGGAAGGCGTGCCGGAACTGTGGGTGCCCAAGGCGATTATGGTGGTCGATGCGATTCCCGTTCTGGGCTCGGGAAAAGCCGATTATGCAGGCGCACAAAGGCTGGTCGAGGAGCGCATTTCCCTGTTATAGATGCGGCGAAAAGTACGCGGACGTGGCGAAATGGTAGACGCAAGGGACTTAAAATCCCTCGGCCGAAAGGCTGTGCGGGTTCAAGTCCCGCCGTCCGCACCAGCCTTTAGCTTCAGAGCAGTGTTGCGTGAAGGAGAGTTGTTGTGACAGCTGCAGGCCCAGACCACATTATGCGGGTTGCGGCTGGGTTTGGGCTTTCGAAGGCACTGTTGAGCGCGGTTGGCCTCGGCCTCTACACCCGCTTGGCGCAATCGCCGATGACGCTCGATGAGATCGTTAGCGAATATAATCTGCAACAGCGTCCGGCCATGGACTTCCTCGACCTGCTGGTCTCGGTGGATCTGCTTGAACGTGATGGTGATGGCCCGGCGGCGACCTATCGCAACACACCATCGACAGCCATGTTCCTGGACCGCAACCAGCCCGGCTATATCGGCGGCATCCTGGAACTGTGGGAAAACCGCAATTACCGGTTCTGGGCCGACCTTACCGAGGCGCTGCGCACCGGGGAGGCGCAGAACGAAATCAAGCACAGCGGCAAGGGCTTCTTCGAGACGCTGTATGCCAAACCTGCCCGTCTGGAAGCGTTCATGGAGGCCATGAACGGCGCCTCCATCGGAAATTTTGAAACCCTGGCCGAGACCTTCCCGTTCGAGCGCTATCGGACGCTGACCGATATTGGCGGCGCGGATGCCCTGCTGTCGCGGGTTGTGGTGTCTCGTCACCGGAACATGAGTTGCACGAGCTTTGACCTGCCTGAGGTGACCGGTATTGCAAATCGCAAGATCGAGGCTGCTGGTCTTGGCGACCGGATTCAGGCCGTTGCGGGTGATTTTTTCACCGACCCGCTGCCGGGTGCGGACCTGATCACCATGGGCATGATCCTGCACGACTGGAACCTTGAAAAGAAGAAGCTGCTGGTCAAGAAGGCCTATGACGCCTTGTCTCCCGGCGGCGCTTTCATAGCGATTGAAGCCCTGATCGACGATGCCCGCCGTGAGAACACGTTCGGGATGTTCCTGTCATTGAACATGCTGATCGAGTTCGGTGACGCTTTCGATTTCGCCGGCGCCGAATTCATCTCATGGTGCCGCGAGGCAGGTTTCACGAAGTTTGAAATTATGCCGCTGCAGGGGCCTTCCAGCGCGGCAATTGCCTACAAGTAGCCAGCCCTCCCGAGCCGACCGGGAACACAAACTGCGCTACCGGATACAAATAAGTTTGCCGATCCGGTCAGCCGGTGCTTTGATCACGCAAATTCTCACTCAGGAAACATCCCGTTCATGTCATTGGCAACAGTACGGTCTCCCGGATCAGTCCTGCTGGTCATTGTTCTGCTGTTCACCGGGCTTGGCTGGGGGCTGACGATCTCTCTCGCCACCCTGGCCACTGCGTCCGGTATCGATCCGTTGACGGTGGCCTTGTGGTCGGCCTTCGCCGGCGCGCTGATGCTCAGTGCCGTGTTGCTGGTGCGCCGGCTGCGGCCGCCTCTGGATGCAGCCCACCTGCGGTTTTACCTGGTGACCGGTTTCCTCGGCACCGCGTTTCCGCATGCCCTGTCATTCTATGCCGCCATTCATCTGCCGGCCGGGATCAGGGCCATCGTGTTTGCGCTGATCCCGATGATCACCCTGTTGCTGTCGATCATGCTGGCCATGGAGAAGGCCAATGCCCGCCGCTTCACCGGCATCCTGCTCGGCCTGGCGGCCATGCTGGTCATGTTCCTGCCCGGTGTTGAGGTGCCACTGCCGGGCCAGATGTTCTGGACGCTGGTATCGCTGGCAGCTGCCACCAGCTATGCGGTGGAAAATGTCTATATCAGCCTGAAGCGTCCGGCCGGGCTCGATGCCGTGGCCGCGCTTTGGGGCATGACCGTTGCCGGCACCGGCATGCTGCTGGTCACTTTGTGGCTCGCCGATGCGCCATACCTGCTGCCGTTCGACGCCAGCACGGCTGAGCTGTCTATCCTGCTGATGGCCGCAGCTCATCTCGGTGCTTATTCCGGCCTGCTGTACATGCTCGCCCATGGCGGCGTGGTGTTTGCCAGCCAGGTCTCCTACATCGTAACGCCGGCGGCGGTGATGTGGGGCGTGGTGCTGCTGAATGAGCAAATCTCCCTGTCAATCGTGCTGGCGCTGGTGTTGATCATGGCGGGTTTGGCGCTGATCAAGCCGCGGCGTGGGGGCGAGGAGTGACACTCGTCTACCCGAACATCCCGCCTTCGTCTGCGTCGAGCACGATGGACGCCATGGTAAGGTGACGCGGGCGGGTGAGGGCGTACAGCGCGGCCTCGACCACATCACGCGAAGTTACCATCGCCGTATCGCCGCGCTCGGCATTCCAGTCATCATCATTGAGTGCTGAGATGGTTTCCAGATTCGGAGGGTACAGCGCATGCACCCGCACCGGCTTGCCGTTGAGCTCTTCCCGCAATCCGTCCGACATGCCGGCCTGAGCCTGCTTTCCCATTTTGAACGGAACTGCAGCCGATTGCAGCGGCCCGTTGGCGATACCGGCGGTTGAAACAATATTGACGATATCGCCGGCACCGCTGGCTATCAGGCATGGCAGCAATTGCCGGGCCAGCAAAAACGTGCCGGTAGCTGCAGAGTTGATAGTGCTGACGACAGAGTAGGCGTCGTACTGGTCCATCGGACCTTCCAGCCACTGCGCCCCATTGTTGATCAGAATATCCAGCTTGCCGTGCGTCTTTGCAATGGCCTCGCCGAATTCGATGATGGCGCCGTTGTCGGACAGGTCGAGCAGGTGGGTGTCCGGCTTGCTGCCGCAACGCAACCTGATGGCTTCTGCTGTCCCTTCGAGCATTTCGGTCAGCCGTCCCGTCATGATCACGTGCGCGCCTGCGTCTGCCAGCACCGTCGCAAAAGCGGCTCCCAGGCCGCGCGCCGCGCCGGTGATCAGCACCTTCTTGCCTTTCAGCGCGCTTGCATCCATTCAGACAGCTCCTTCCGTCACGATGATCAGCGGCCGTTCGGCTTCGCCATAGGCCTTGAGGGCGGCAAAGCCGGCCGCACCTGACGGCGTCGTCGCGATGCCCTGGCTGGTCAGCCTGTTGGCAGCGTCCTGGGCTTCTGCGTCGGTAACGGTCATGAAATGAACTCCGGTGCGCTCGAAAATGCCAAAGGCGATGAGTGACGGTTCCTTGCAGTCGAGCCTGCCCATGTTGGATACGCCGCCCTTTACCTGAACCGGGTAACCGGCCGCGTGGCTCTCAGTGAGGCAGGGCGCTTCGTTGGGTTCAACTATGATGATCTCCGGCTGCACTGTCCAGTTTTCCCGGATCATGTGGGTGACCGCGCCGGCGATGCCGCCGACGCCCGCCTGTAGGAACACGTGTGTGGGCCAGTCGCCGCTTCGCTCGAACTCCTCGCGCAGTTCTTCGGCGATCACCGTGTAGCCTTCCATGATCATCAGCGGTCTCTCGCTGTACCCCGGCCAGCAGCCATCCGCCAGCAGGATGGCGCCGGTCTGATCTGCATCCGCTTTGGCGGCGTCCAGGCTTTGCGCGTAATCGTCACCGGCGCGCACCACCTGCGCATTCTGGGTTTCCTTCAGCCGGGTTTCAAACCCCGCCGGCACCTCGCGAGCCAGGAAGATGCGCGCTGTTGCGCCGAAGATGCGCGCGCCTGCGGCCACAGCCATGCCGTGATTGCCGGCAGTCGCACACACGAACGCCATGTCGGACGCAAAAGCCTTGACCGCATCCGAGACATACTCGTCGGGTTTCAGTGGATCATTGCCGGCGGCCTGCCAGGCGTCGGCAATCATGCGCGCCACCGCATAGACCCCGCCCAGCGCCTTGAAGGCTCCAAGGTTCATGCGCTGGGTCTCGTCCTTGACCAGCATGGTTCGCCCGGTCGGGCCGGTTTTCGTGACAAGCGGGGTCGCCGCGTAGGCCGGGCACGCCGCCAGCAGCGCAAGTGGCAAAGCCGGATCGGGCGCAAACGCCGGAACGTCTTCAAGGGTCGCGATTTGTTTTGTCATGCCGCGCAACTTAGGGCGAGTTGGCAGCGACTGCCAGTGCTTATTGCGGCAGGGGTGTAGACCCTAGTTGACGACCTTGATCGACACTCTTGTCACACCGGCACGAACCAGGCCGATTTTCCGGGCAGCTCCCTTTGACACGTCGATAATGCGGGATTTGATGAACGGCCCGCGATCATTGATGCGCACGACCACCGACTTGCCATTGCGCAGGTTCTTGACGCGCACCTTGGTGCCGAACGGCAGTGTGCGGTGGGCTGCAGTCAGCCCATCGGGCTGAAAGCGTTCGCCGCTGGCGGTTTTGGTTCCCATCTCGTACCACGACGCCTTGCCGGTCTGCGCCGCATAGGCGGGTGCCGCGGCAATCAGCAAGGCCGCACAGGCGCTCAGAACGCCTGCTGCAAACAGATATTTTCTCATATTGTGTCCCTGAGTTCCAAGTCGGCGCACCTTAAACGCCTCGATTACGGCTAATTCTTGTCGTGTTTGCGGAGTTTTCCTGTTAGCCCTGAGAACGGTTAAGACGAGAAAAGGCGCAGTGGAATGACGATTAAAGGTTCGGTTCTGGTTACCGGCGGCAGCCGCGGTATCGGTGCAGCATGTGTAAGGCTGCTGGCCCGTGACGGCTATGACGTGGCAATCAATTATGCCCGTTCTGCCGACGCGGCTGACAAACTGGCCGCCGAGGTGATTGCTCTGGGTCGACAGGCCATTCCGATCAAGGCAGATGTGGGATGCGAGGCAGATGTCACCGACATGTTCAATCGCATTGACAAGGAATTGCCGCCACTCGCCGGGTTGGTCAACAATGCCGGCATTTTGTTTGAAAAGGCCAGGCTTGCGGATTTTGGTGCCGACCGCATCAACGAGACCCTGAGGGTCAATGTCACCGGCAGTTTCCTGTGCGCGCGTGAGGCGGTGCGCCGCATGAGCACCACCCATGGGGGCAGCGGCGGTGTGATCGTGAACGTGTCGTCCGCGGCGGCACGCATCGGTTCTCCCAATGAGTTCATTGATTATGCCGCGTCCAAGGGGGCCATTGACGCCATGACGCTGGGCCTATCGAAGGAAGTTGCTGCAGACGGCATCCGGGTGAACGCCGTGCGTCCCGGGCTGATCCACACTGACATCCATGCCTCTTCCGGCCAGCCGGACAGGGTGGAGCGCCTGCAGGCCCAGGTGCCGATGGGCAGGGGAGGCTCAGCGGAAGAGGTGGCGGAAGCGATCGTTTGGCTGCTGTCGCCGGCGGCATCCTATGTCAACGGCCTGCTGCTGGATGTGACGGGGGGCCGCTAGCTCATGCGTATGCATCAGATTACCCCATTCGTGCCGTGTTCACAGCTTGGCCGGCAGATTGCCTTTTACCGGGACTTACTCGGCTTTCAGGTCGGTTTCCAGGCCGACAATTATGCCTTTTTGCGCCGCGACGACGTTGCGGTACGGCTGGTGGAGGTGGACACGTCCATCGATCTGTCCAGTCCGGAGCGGCAACAGTCGTTTTACATCGATGTCCGCGATCTGGATGCGCTGTACACCAGCCTTGCCCCAGGCCTGGAGAAGCTTCCGTCCGGTCGTGTCAGAGCGCCATTCAACCAGGACTACGGTCAGCGGGAGTTTCATGTGATTGACGAAGATTGCACCCTTGTCTTTTTTTGGCGAGCCAGTATCGTCCTAGGCAAGTGTTGACGAAATTCGCTCAGGTCAGGTCCGCCAGCGCAGCACATAGCGTTCAATCGACCCGATGACTGCACTCAACAGCACGCCCAGCAGCGACAGGATGACGACACCGGCAAACAGGCGTTCAAGGTTGTACAGCGAACCCGCCTCCAGGATGTAGGCGCCGATACCGTGTTCCGCCCCCAGCATCTCTGCGGCGACCAGCAGGATGATGGCGATGGCCAGTGAAATGCGCAGGCCCGACAGGATGCCCGGCATGGCGCCCGGCAGGATGATCTTGCGCACGATGGATTTCCAGCTCATCCCGAAACTCTGCCCCATGCGGATCAGGGTGCGGTCCACATTGTCCACTGCGCCGTAGGTCGCGACAACGGTCGGTGTGAATGTGCCGAATGCGATCAACGCGTACTTCGAGGCCTCATCGATGCCAAACCAGATCACGAACAGCGGCAGCAGCGCGATTTTCGGTATTGGGAATATCGCCGCAATCAGCGGCACCATGCCGGCGCGTATGAACGAGAACAGGCCGATCAGCACACCAATGCCGATGCCCAGCGTCGCACCAAGCGCGGCTCCGATCGCGAGCCGGCTCAGGGAAGGGGCCAGGTGCGCCCACAACAGTCCGGAGGCATAGAGCTCGTGGAAAGTCAGCAACACGTCTGACGGTTTGGGCAACGTCAGGGGCGAAATGAAGCCTGATCGCGTGCCAACTTCAGCCAGGCCGATCAACACCACAAAAACCGCAAAGCCGATCCAGCGATTGGGTACCGGGGCAAAGCCGCCGCCGCGAAAAGCGACCTGGCGGGCGATTTCCGTTTCTTCAGCATTAGGGGCAGGACTCATTAATCTTATCCATTCTGCGGAAGGATGTTTTGCGTCTGACAAGGCGAAAGGGCGCAGGAAACCTGAAGGTTTTCAAGCCCTTTCAACGCAGTCAGACGCAAAATAGACCCCGCCCTTCGGGTTTGAGGGAAAACACCCGCCTGAAGGCGAAAAATGCTCGACAAGGCACAAAGCCTTGCCTTGCGCTGTTTCACCGTCAATCGAATGTTTTGGTTCAAACAGAATTGCATAAGATTAATGGGTCCTGACCCTAAACATTGATCAATTCCGAATCTGCGGCGAGTGCTTCGTCGCGCATCAGGTTCCAGAGATATTTCTGCCGGAACTGCAGGTCACCGTCACCGTAGCTGCGGTCCTCCAGGGGTTTTTCCAGGTGCACGACTTCGCGTATCTCGCCGGGGCAGCGCGACAGCACAACGATTGAGTGCCCCATGCGGACGGCTTCGTCCAGGTTGTGGGTTACGTAGACGGCCGAAAACGGCTGCCGGGCCCACAGTGCGACGAGGTCGTCCATCAGAAGTTCGCGGGTCTGGCTGTCGAGAGCCGACAGTGGTTCATCCATGAGCATGACAGCCGGCTTGACTGCCAGAGCGCGGGCAATGGCAACGCGCTGCTTCATGCCGCCTGAGAGCTGCTTGGGCAGGGCGCGAGCAAAATCCGTCAGCTTGGTGCGGGCCAGCACGTCGGCGATGGTCTTCTTGATGTCAGAGCGTGCCAGGCCGTGGTCTTCGAGCACCAGGGATATGTTGCCGGCAACCGTGCGCCACGGCAGCAGGGCAAAATCCTGAAACACGTAGGTCAACGGGTTCAGGCAGTCGTCGGCCGGCGTCCCCAGTTGCAGGACACTGCCCTTGTCGGGACTCTCAAGTCCGCCAACCAGCCGCAGCAGGGTCGACTTGCCGCAACCGGTAGGCCCGACAATGCAGACGATCTTGCCCGATGGAATGTCCACGGTAATGTTGCGCAGGACTTCGAGGTCGCCGTAGGAATGACTGATCCCCGAAAGACGAATATCCATGGACTGTGCTCCGACGGTGGTCTAGGCGCGAATTGTCTTCACATAGCTTGCATCGACGAGGGTATCCATGGTGACCTCCTCATCGACCAGTGCTTCGGACTGGAACCATTTGAGCTGGTCCTCGACCGAGGCCACGTTCAGCACAGCTCCCTCGTTCAGACGCATGGTGCCATTGATGATTGATGGTGCCGCCTTATTGAGCGGGCGGTCAGCATACACATACTTGTGGATCAGCCTGACCATTTCATCGACACCGTCCTGGCCTCCGGTGCGGGCAATCATCGCCGCATTGTAATCGGCAACTCCCCTGGAGAAGCCGGTTAGGAAATCGCCCGTCATGACCTTCTGTTCCGCGGCATTTCTGGCAGAAGTGAACACGGTGGTAATCTGATAGTTGGGCAGGTAGTCCGAAACGCTGCCGATTATATGCGCTGCGCCTGATTTGGCGAGCGGTTTGGCAATGTGCGGCACAATCGACCAGGCATCAATCTGACCCGACTTCAGGGCGCCGATGATAGCGCCGACTTTTTGCAGTGGCTTGAACTTGGCTGACACGCCTTCTGCGGCCGCAATCTTGGATCCCATATAGTGAAAGCTGGATCCCGCCGTGGACATACCGAAGATTTTGCCGTCCAGCTTTTTGGGTGACGTGAGACCCGCCTTAAACGCGGCGTCGGACGCCAGGATTTTCTGACCGTCTATGCCCGGCTCTTCGGAAAGCGCGCCGCCGATAACCTTGACCGCACCCTTTTGCGCCAGGGAAATCAAGCCGCCCGAAACTGCGGTAACCGCATAATCGATGCTGCCCGATGCGATCGCGATAGCCATTGGTTGCGCGGCCTGAAAGAACTTCAGTTCCACATCCAGCCCGGCGTCGGCGAAATATCCCCGTTCAAAGGCAACGAAACTGCCTGAATGGCTGGTGAAGCGCAGCGCACCGACGGTGATCTTTCTGTTCTGAGACAAGGCTGGCGTTGCCAGGCCCGCGGTTGCGGCGGCCCCTCCAATAAGGGTGATTGCCTTACGTCGGTTTATTCTCACCGTTACGTCTCCCTGAATTTCCCCTGGCCGCCAGGCTCGGAGTACTCGCCCCGCATCTGTTTCGGTTTCTGGCCGCGATAAGTCAATGGCACCGGCCCGATTTTGGGCGAAAATACGGCAAGCGAATACAAGTATGCTTAATTGCCGTGTTTTCAAGGCGCTCAAGCCATCCGGAGCACTGTCCCAGGACCGCTCAATTGAAGCCGGGAAGGTGCTAGCCTCCGGTCACGCTCATATGTCGGGTGACAGCGGGAGACTTGCTGCGCCGGTCGATGATGAAGTCGTGGCCTTTCGGCTTACGGCCAATGGCTTCATCGATGGCGGCGCTTACCAGCTCATTGCCTTCGGACGCGCGCAGCGGATCACGCAGGTCGGCTGCATCGTCCTGGCCAAGACACATGTATAGCGTGCCGGTGCAGGTCAGCCTCACCCGGTTACAGCTCTCGCAGAAATTGTGTGTCATCGGTGTGATGAACCCGAGCCTGCCACCGGTTTCCTTGACCTCGACATAACGGGCAGGGCCACCGGTCTTGTACGGGATGTCTTCAAGCGAGAACTTGTCCAGCAGGTTGGCGCGCACCACCGACAATGGCAGGTACTGGTCTGTGCGGTCTTCCTCGATCTCGCCGAGCGGCATTGTTTCAATCAGAGTCAGGTCCATGCCCTGTCCATGACACCACTGCATCATTGGCTCGATTTCGTCTTCATTGAAATTCTTGAGCGCCACCATGTTGATCTTGATGGCCAGGCCGGCAGCCTGTGCCGCCCTGATCCCGCCCATCACCTTGTCCAGGTCGCCCCAGCGGGTGATGCCCCTGAACTTTCCGGGGTCAATGGTGTCCAGCGACACATTGATGCGTCGTACCCCATAGTCGACCATCTGCTCGGCATACTTTGCCAGCTGCGAGCCATTGGTGGTCAGGGTCAACTCTTCCAGTGCGCCGGTTTTCAGGTGCCGCGACAGATTTTCGAACAGCGACATGATGTTGCGCCGCACCAGCGGTTCACCCCCGGTCAGGCGCAGCTTCTTCACACCTTTTTCGACAAACACCGAACACAGCCGGTCAAGCTCTTCCAGTGTGAGAATGTCTTTCTTGGGCAGGAAGGTCATGTTTTCCGACATGCAATACACACAGCGGAAATCGCAGCGGTCGGTCACCGATACCCGCAGGTAGCTCACATGGCGTCCAAACGGATCGATCATCTCGGATGTCGCCTCGGCGGGAAGTTCAATTGAGTTGCTCATGCCGTCATATTTGGCGACAGCCAGTGGTCTCGTCAAGCAGCAACGGCCCGATTTGAAAAACCCTGCCGCACAGTGGAATGGCGCCCTCGAAAACAGGGGCGTGTTTGGCACGCTTGTTGCGTGGCATTAACCAATCCGCCCGATATGGCGCGATTTGAACAGGAAAAGACGTTTCCGCTGTTGATTATGGTGAAAAAATGATCACTGTTGCTAAATTGTCAGGCAAGCGTTTATGTTTGCCTCACCAAAAAACGAGACCGGGTCGCGAAATATACGGTCATCAGGGTGGAACGTTGTTCGGGGTGTTGAATGGGTAATGCTGGTGGATCCGGCGAGCCGATGGTTCGCTTTCAAAACGTTCAGAAAAGTTACGACGGTGAGACGCTGGTTGTAAAAGATCTGAATATAGATATCGCTACGGGCGAGTTTGTCACGATGTTGGGCCCTTCGGGCTCCGGCAAGACAACAACGCTGATGATGCTGGCCGGTTTTGAACCGGCGACTCACGGCGAAATTTATCTCAACGGTAATCCGATCAACAATGTGCCGCCGCACAAGCGTGGCATTGGCATGGTGTTCCAGAACTATGCCCTGTTTCCGCACATGTCGGTCGCCGAGAATCTTGCATTCCCACTGGCCGTCAGGGGCATGTCGAAGTCCGAACAGGAAGACCGGGTCAAGAAAGTGCTGGAAATGGTGGAACTGCCGGAATTCGGCGGTCGCCGCCCGGCGCAGCTTTCAGGCGGTCAGCAGCAGCGTGTGGCAGTGGCCCGCGCCCTGGTTTTTGAGCCCGATCTGGTGTTGATGGACGAGCCGCTCGGCGCACTCGACAAGCAGCTGCGCGAGCAGATGCAGTACGAGATCAAGCACATTCACGAGTCCCTCGGCGTGACCGTGGTTTACGTGACCCATGACCAGTCCGAAGCGCTCACCATGTCGGATCGTGTCGCGGTTTTTGAAGACGGTGTCATTCAGCAATTGTCCAGCCCGGAAGAGCTTTACGAGCGCCCGGAGAATTCGTTCGTCGCCCAGTTCATCGGCGAGAACAACAAGCTGCGCGGTACCGTGCAGGGCGTCGGCCAGGACAAGCTTGCCACGGTGAAGCTGGATTCCGGTGATGTGGTCAAGGCGCTCGCAGTCGGCATTGGTTCGAAGGGCGAGCGCACGTTGTTGTCGGTTCGCCCGGAGCGGGTGTCCATTGAGCCGAAAAAGTCCAGGAACACGGTGACGCTGACCGGCAGGGTCGAAGAGCTGATTTACCTGGGTGACCATATTCGCACGCGCATGTCTGTTGCCGGACATACCGACTTTATCGTCAAGGTGCCGAACAATGCTCACCATCACGAGCTCAGCGAAGGCCAGACAACCACGGTTGGCTGGGAAGCTGAGGATTGCCGTGCGCTGGATGATATGGCAGCCTGATCTGAATTCGAGAATTCTGTTCTGCCTCAATAGTGAGAGCAGGGCGGTTTACCGGGGGTTTTGTTGAGCCTCCGTTCTACCAAAGGGAGTAAGTCTGAATGAAGAAATTTTTAACAGCAAGCCTTTCGATTCTGGCACTCGGAGCTGTCTCGACAGCCGCCAGCGCCGAAGGCTCGATTACGGCTGTTTCGTGGGGCGGCGCCTACACGAAGAGCCAGGTGAAAGCTTATCATGAGCCCTTCACCGCCAAGACCGGCATCAAGATCAACTCGGTCGATTACTCCGGCGGCATTGCCGAAGTGAAAGCCCAGGTTGAAGCCGGCAACGTGTCCTGGGACATTGTTGACGTTGAACTGTCCGATGCGGTTCGCGGCTGCGATGAAGGCATCTTCGAGAAGATCGATCACTCAACCCTGCCTGCTGGTGCTGACGGCAAGCCTGCCCAGGAAGACTTCCTGCCCGGTACGCTGCATGAGTGCGCTGTCGCCAACATCGTCTGGTCAACCATCTACGCCTATGACGACACCAAGATCGGCGACAAGAAGCCAACCACCATGGCTGACTTCTTCGACACCAAGACCTGGGCCGGCAAGCGTGGTCTGCGCAAGGGGCCAAAGCCAAACCTTGAGTTTGCCTTGATTGCCGACGGTATCGCGGCCAAGGATGTCTACGCCGAACTGGCCAAGCCTGAAGCAATCGACCGCGCCTTCGCCAAGCTCGCCACCATCAAGGGTGACGTTGTATGGTGGGAAGCCGGCGCGCAGCCGCCACAGCTTCTGGCTGACGGTGAAGTGCTGATGACCACGGCTTACAACGGCCGTATCTTCAACGCTGTTGCAGCCGAGAACAAGCCTTTCGTCATCGTATGGGACGGGCAGGTTTGGGACATCGACCTTTGGGCAATTCCAAAGGGTGCTCCAAACAAGGATAAGGCGCTGCAGTTCCTGAAGTTCTCCACCGAGACTGAACAGCTTGCCAACCAGGCCAAGTACATCGCGTACGGTCCGGCCCGTCTGTCTTCTGCTCCGCTTGTCGGCAAGTACGAAGACGGCAAGATCGACATGGGTCCACAGATGCCGACGGCGCCTGCGAACCTGACCAACGCCGTTCAGAACGACTTTGAATGGTGGGCAGACAACCAGGACGCGCTCAACGAACGCTTCAACGCCTGGCTCGCACAGTAAGGCTTATTTAGCCTGAGGCCGGACGGGTGCTGTTACCCGTCCGGTCCTATTGAGTTATTTTTATGAGATGATTTGACTGCGATGTTTTAGTCCGCCGACAGCGACGGGGAAAAGGGCATATCATGACCGATGTAACTGCATCTGGCGTGCCGGGGGAAATAACAACCACTGATGGTGTACCGCTGAAAACGTCTTTGGCGCGCGCCACCAGGCGTCAGCGTTTGCAGGCTTTGGTGCTCGTGTTGCCGCTGCTGTTGTTCCTGCTCGTCGCCTTTGTCCTGCCCATTGGCGAGATGCTGTTCCGGTCGGTGTACAGCCCGGTCGGCAGCAATGTGCTGCCCAATTTTTCCAAGGTGATTCAGGAATGGGACGGTGAGGACCTGCCGCCGGAGTCCACTTTTGAGGTGTTCGTCAAGGACATGCGAGCGGCCCGGGAAAACAACGAGATCGGCAAGACGGTTGGTAACCTCGCCACTCGCATCAACTATGAGATTCCCGGCTCGCGCGGCTTGTTCACCAGGTCGGCGCGCAAGCTCAAGAACATCACTGAAGGCCCCTATAAGGAAGCCCTTATCGGATTGGACAAGCGCTGGGAGAACCAGCACATCTGGCGCACGCTGCAGCGCGTGTCGCATGACTATACGATTTCGTTCTACCTTGCCGCGCTCGACCTCAAGTACGACGCCAACAACGACATCGTCCGTGCTGACCCGCTTTACCGGATCTATGTGCCGATCATGTTCAAGACCCTGTGGCTGTCGGCCCTGATCACAGCCATATGCCTGGTGATTGCCTATCCGGTGTCCTACCTGCTGGCGACGTTGCCGCTTCGGACATCAAACCTGCTGATGATCATGGTGCTATTGCCGTTCTGGACCTCGCTGCTGGTGCGAACCACGGCCTGGATTGCCATGCTGCAGACTGAGGGTATTGTGAACGACATACTGGTGTTCACCCAGATCATTCCTGAAGGCAGCCGCATTCAGATGGTCTACAACATGACCGGTACCATCGTTGCCATGGTGCACATTCTGCTGCCGTTCATGATCCTGCCGTTGTACTCGGTGATGAAAACCATCCCGCCATATTACATGCGAGCGGCACGGTCGCTGGGAGCGACCGGCACCTACTCGTTCATAAAAGTGTATTTCCCGCAAACCATACCGGGCATAGCCGCAGGCACGCTGCTGGTATTCATTCTGGCCATTGGCTACTACATCACACCAGCGCTGGTGGGCGGCAATGATGGCCTGCTGATCTCAAACCTGATTGCGGATCATATCAAGAAGACACTGAACTGGAGCCTGGGAGCGGCGCTTGGAGCCATCCTGCTGGCCATCGTTCTTGTCTTCTACTGGCTCTACAACAAGCTTGTCGGTGTCGACAATCTGAAGTTCGGGTGAGGGAGGCGATCATGACCATTCTCGACAGAATACCCGCTCCCGGTTACGTCGCTTACGTCATCGCGGTAGTCATCGCCTTTTTCTACACGGGCACGCTGATAGCGACCATTGGCTTCGCGCTGGTCCTCGGGCTGCCGCTTTTCTTCATGAGCGAGTTGCCCGCCTACGCGACCTGGCTTGAGAAATTCGGCCAGTACATATTCCTTCTGGTCTGCACCTGCATTTTCATTTTCCTGATTACGCCGGTGCTGGTGATCATGCCCCTGTCGTTCAATGTGGAGCCTTATTTCACCTTCACGGAAGGCATGTTGTCCCTTGATCCCAATGCGTACTCGACCCGGTGGTACAAGGACATCTTCCTGTTCGGCATGAATGATCCCGACCGCACCGAGGGCTGGTGGTCGGATATGTGGAACAATGCCACCTGGGTGGGCGCTGCCTTGAACTCGTTCAAGTTCGCCGTTCTGTCCACGATCGTAGCCACGTTCTTCGGCACGCTGGCGGCACTGGGCCTGTCGCGTCCGGAAATGCCGTTCCGCTCAGCGATTACCAGCCTGTTGATTTCACCGATGATCGTACCGCTGGTGATCACCGCCACCGGCATGTTCTTTTTCTATGCCAAAAAGGATGTATTCCCGTTTTTCCCCGATGGTCTCATCAACAAGGACCTTGGCATCATCCTGGCCCATGCGACACTCGGGGTGCCGTTTGTGATCATAACAGTGACTGCGACACTGACCGGCTTCGACACGTCGCTGATACGCGCGTCGAGAAGTCTTGGCGCCAATGGCTGGACCACGTTCCGCAAGGTTATCATGCCGTTGATCTTGCCCGGTATGATATCCGGTGCGCTGTTTGCGTTCATCACCTCGCTGGACGAGGTGGTGGCCGTGATCTTCCTGGCTGATGTCCACCAGGTCACCATTCCAAGGCAGATGTTCTCCGGCATCCGCGAGCAGATTTCCCCGACCATCCTGGCCGTGGCAACCATCCTGGTCTTGATCTCGATTGCCTTGTTGGCGACATTGGAACTCCTGCGCCGCCGGTCTGAGCGTCTGCGCGGCCTGTCGCCCGGATAAACTCTAACGCAAGAGACATAAAATCATTATGAGCAGCAACAGCATTCGTCAGCACCTATCGCGCAGGCGGATGCTGTTGCTTTCTGCCGCCGCAGGCGTCGGCGGTACGGCCGGTGCTCTGCATCTTGCCGCTCCCGGCAACGCCCAGGCCGGGGGTGAAGTGGACCTGATACTTGTGCTGGCGGTCGACTGTTCCTATTCGGTGGATGCGCGCGAGTTCCGGCTTCAGATGGATGGCATCGGTCATGCCTTCCAGACCAAGGAGGTGCACCGTGCTATCGAGAGCGGGCCGCTCGGGCGCATAGCTGTTACGGTGTTCCAGTGGTCTGACGCGGAAAACCAGGCTCTGTCGACACCGTGGACGGTGATAGACGGCCCTGCGTCCGCCAACGCATTCGCCCAGAAGGTGTTCGCGATCCAGCGCGAGCTTGCCGAAGGCGGCACTGCGATCGGTGCCGCACTGCAGTTTGCCGCGGCCGCAGCAACAGCAGCACCGTTCACCGCACTCAGGCGGGTCATCGATATATCGTCAGATGGCCGCAACAACCGTGGCGAAATCGTTGAAGTGGCCCGCGATGATGTAGTTGCGCGAGGCATTACCATCAACGGGCTGGCCATTCTGAACGAGTGGCCGACGCTCGACCATTACTTCAAGAAATCAATCATTGGCGGGCCGTATCACTTCGTGCTGCCAGCCAACGATTACGATGCCTACCGAGAGGCGATTTACCGCAAGCTGATCAAGGAAATCACCGGTCCGGGATTGTCGTGACTAAATCGGTATGACTTTTGATTGAATCAATCAAAAGTTATGAAACTGATCGCATCAAAAGTGCCGGCGCAACAGGGGGGCAAGCGAACCCCTGTTGCGCTGGCCGTCAGGCAGCTTCCGCTAGCAGGTCGTCAAGGTCGAGGCGTTCTGTGACCATGGCAAGCGTGCCGTCATCATTTTTCGGCCAGTCGGTTTCGGGCCGGTCCCAGTAAAGCTCCACCCCGTTGCCGTCCGGGTCGCGCAGATACAGCGCCTGCGACACACCATGATCGGATGCGCCATCGAGCTCATAGCCGGCAATTGTTATCCGCTTCAGCGCATCAGCCAACTCGGCCCGCTCCGGGTACAGTATGGCCAGGTGAAACAGACCGGTTGTGCCGGCGGGCGGCGGCGAACCGCCCTTGCTCTCCCAGGTGTTGAGGCCGATATGGTGATGGTAGTCACCGGCGGCGATGAATGCCGCCTGATCGCCGTAGCGCTGTTTCACGCCGAAACCCAAAACGCCAACATAGAAGTCTAGGGCACGCTCGATATCGGCGACTTTCAGGTGGACATGGCCGATGCGCGCGCCGGTTGCGACCGGCTTCTGCGGGGCGGGGTCTATGTTCTTGAACATTATTGGTCTCCTTGCGTCACGCGTTGGCGGATGCCTTGCGCGCCTGCATATCATCCACCGCATAGGCGCCGCTGCCAAGCATCGCCTGCACCACCAGAACTACTGCCCAGAACAGGGGATACTCCCAGCCGCCGCCCTGATTGGAGAATACCCAGCCATTGCCGGCATGTGCCCAGGTGGCGCCGAGCAGGATGGGGACCATGGCAAGTGAGACGAGCCGGGTTTGGAAACCGGCGACGAGCGCGAGGCCGCCGACGATTTCGACTACTACCGTGACGTAGGCGAGAAAACCGGGCAGCCCGAGGGATTCAAAGAACCCGGCTGCGCCGGGCAGGGTAAAGACAAACACTTTCAGCAGTCCGTGCGCTATCGCGGCTATGCCCAGCGTAATTCGGAGCAGGGCGGTGCCGTTTGCGGTCAGTTGTTCATTGTTCATTGTGGTGGACCTTTCAATCGTTGAAGTTTCGATGAGAGACACATAGGGCGTTTGCCGCTGGAGATAATCTGCGAATTGTGAGATATATTGTCTCTTAAAAGGAGATAGTATGAATCGCCTGCGTGCCATTGAGGTGTTTGTCACCATTGTCGATCAGGGCAGCTTTGCAGCTGCAGCCGATGCGCTGGGCATGTCGCGCAATATGGCATCGCGCCATCTGGCGGATCTCGAGGCTCATCTGGGCGCCCGCCTGCTGACCCGCACAACCCGCTCGCACAGCTTGACCAGTACCGGTGCCGTCTATCTCGAGCGTGCCAGGAATGTCCTCGCCCAGCTCGACGAGGCCGACCGCATTGCCGGCCTCCACACTCTTACCCCGCAGGGCAGGCTTGCCTTGTCCGCGCCGATGTCGTTCGGCGTCCATCACGTGGCGCCATATCTCGGTCGGTACACTGCCTCCAATCCCAAGGTCACCGTGGACATGTCGCTGAACGACCGTACCGTGGATCTGGTCGAGGAAGGTTTCGACGTTGCCATCCGTATCACCGGCAAGCTGGCGGACTCCAACCTGATTGCCAGGCGCATTGCCGATGTCCAGGTCATCCTGTGCGCCAGCCCCGGATACATTGCCAGCCACGGCAGCCCCGATACGCCAAGCGCGATAAGTGATCATCGTTGTCTCGGGTACACTTTTGGCCATGAAGGCGATGTATGGTCACTTAACGACGGCAACGGCACGGTCGAGCAGGTGCGCATCTCACCGGCGGTCCTGGCAAACAGTGGCGACGCCATAGAGGAATTGGCAATTGCCGGCGGTGGACTGGCTCTGCAGCCGGACTTTATTGTCAGCCGCGACATCGCGGCGGGCAAGCTCGTGCGGGTGCTGCCTCAATGGTCAGGCGGTGTGCTGGGCGTATATGCGATGTATGCCAGCAGGCTCTATGAGCCATTGAAAGTGCGCAGTTTTGTCGATTGGATCGCCGAATTGTACCGGCCAAAACCGCCATGGATTGTTGATTTCGAGCCGAAATGAGAAAAAATTGCAACGAGGACTTGGCAAATCAGTGCAAAAACCATGACAATAATGTGACGGGCGGCACCCTGCGACTTGATTTCTGACGGCGACTTGAATTCTTTTTCAACGGCAACCTGAATTTGATCTTTCCATGAGCAACCCATATCCGCATTTGTTCACGCCGATAACCATCAATCACAAGCGGCTTAAGAACCGCATTGTGTTCGGCGCCCATACCAACAACATGGCAGAAAACGGACTGCCGTCACGGCGAACCAAAGCCTACTATGTTGAACGCGCCAAGGGCGGCGCCGGCATGATCGTGGTCGAGCCGGTGCCGGTGCATGCATCCGGTGTGCTGACCCGCGGCAATTTCCGTGCCAATGACGATGCCATAATTGCGCCGCTGCGCAAGATCAACGAGGCCTGCAGCAGCTATGACACGGTCATGCTGCACCAGCTTTATCATGTCGGCCAGCATGGTGACGGGGCCAATTCCTACCATGCCAACTGGTCCGCGTCCGGCATGCCGTCCATGCATGATTCAGACGGCGGCCATGCGGTCAGCGAGGCCGAGATCGAGGAACTGATCGTGTCGTTTGTGGCCGCTGCAGACCGCGCTCAGCAGGCCGGGTTCGACGGCGTTGAGATTTTTGCCGCCTATCATTCCCTGGTCGATCAGTTCTGGACACCTTGGTCCAACCGGCGTGATGACAAATGGGGTGGCAGCTTGGAAAACCGGGTCCGGTTTTCGGCGGAGATTTTCAAGCGCATCCGCGAGGCCTGCGGCTCCGACTTCATCATAGGCATGGCCGTGTCGGTCGATCAGGTGGCCGAACCGGCCCTGTCTCTGGAGGCTTTGAGCGAAATCGCCGCCTGGCACGACGAGCGCGGTCTGATGGATTACGTGACCTGCGGTACCGGCAGCTATTTCCGTGACCAGCCGATAATCCCGACCCACGTTCACGAAGGCGTCGAGGGTGCGCACCTGGCTGATCATCTCAAACATCACATGCGCCATGCCCGTGTGCAGGCCGAATCCGGCATTCATTCGCCCGAGAAGGCCGAGCAGGTCATTTCGACAGGCCAGGCCGACACCTGTTCCATGGTGCGGGCCCAGATTGCAGACCCGCATCTGGCCAATAAGGCGCAGGCCGGCAACGGCGCCAGCATCCGCCCGTGCATCCACTGCAATCAGCAGTGCATTGCCAGGCGCTACAAGGACTACTGGATTTCTTGCCTGGTCAACCCGTCGGTGGGGCGTGAATGGGAATGGCGCGGCGACAAGATAGCCAAGACCGAACGCCGCAGGTCGGTTCTCGTGGTCGGCGCCGGGCCGGCCGGCCTGGAAGCAGCCCGGGTGGCTGCCGAGGCCGGGCACAAGGTCACGCTGATCGAACGCGGACCGATGATCGGCGGCCAGTGGCATCTTGCCGGCCGTCAGCCGACACGCTCCAGGATTGCGGATCACATCAAGTGGTACGAGCACGAGCTGGATCGCCTGGGTGTGGACATTAAGCTTGGCGAAGCGGCAACGCCGCTGACCGTCCGCCACCTGCACCCCGATCACATCATTGCGGCAACCGGCATCAAGCCTGTCACTTCAGGGTTTCAGCGCGCCTTGCCCATGAATGATGTGCTGCCCGGCCATGACGAGGATAATGTCATCAGCTACCACACCGTCATGGAGAACGCGACGATGATCGGCGAGCGGGTTCTGGTGCTGGATGATCTGCATTCCTGGCGCGGTATCGGCACCGCGCTGTTCCTGGCCGAGGCCGGACACAAGGTCACCGCCATGACCTCCAAAGGGGTGCTGGCGGCTGAGCTTGCCGGCACCGGGGCGGACAGCGTGGCCCGCGCCCGTTTCGCCCGTCACGGCGGCGTTGCCCTAACCGACACGGCACTGCAGTCATGGGGCAAGCCAGACAATGAGGGCTCGGTTGCCAGCTTCATTGACCTGTTGACCGGCGAAACCTTCGAGCAGCGTTTTGAAACCCTGGTGCTGGCCACCGTGGCCAGTCCCAACACCGAGTTTTCCGACGACATCCAGGCTCTGGGCGATTGTCCTCCGTTCGCCGTGGTGGGCGACTGCAACGCACCGCGCAAAGCCCACATGGCTATCTACGAGGGCCGCAAGGCGGCGCTGGAGATTGCTTAGTTGTCAACTGGCTGCATCACTAGCCCAACAAGGTCTGTAATTGTCTCTGCTTTCCACAACTCCTCGCACGTCTCCAACAGCCGTGCGGCCCGCCGTTCGCCCAGCACCGGTGCGGCGAGGCTGGTGAATTTGGCGTGAAGCTCGGCATCGCTGATCGGATGTTCCGGATCGCCGGCCGCCTTCATCATCGCGCTTTCAAGGGTTCGTCCGTCAGCCAGCGCTATGCGCACGCGGGCCAGGCGGTCCGCCGGGAAGGCCGCGTTGGCTTCGTCGTCCTCAGTGACGTCGATCATGTTGGCCAGCCGCAAAATGTCCGGGTCAGTCAGCGCCGGTCCGGTCACCTCCTCAACCCCGATGCGACCGCGTACCAGGGCGGCAGCCACCGGAAACTTGATCGAGTACTGCGCCTGTTCCGTGTTGGCCGGTTCTGCGAGCGGCAGGCGCTTTGCCTGGTGAAACGTCTCAATGTGGATGCTGGCAACATCAGCTACATCGAACTGATCACTTAATGACAAGGCCGCCGCGATGGCCGGCTGCGCCCAGCGGCAGACCGGGTAGAGCTTGACGTACTGGTCGCTGACATACCAGCGCCCGCCCAGGTCGTTCCACCAGGATTGCAGGTTCGGGTCTTCCATGGTGATGGCCGGTGCGCCGGTGTGGCTCATGTGGGCAAGCTGGGCCGCGGCAATGCCGGTGAAGCCGCCCCAGGTGGCCCCGTCCTTGACCATGGTCGGATGATCGATGCAGCGCATCATCTGCGAGCGCGGGCCATTGTACTCGGCAATGCCTAGCGCATGCCGGGTCCAACTATCATCGAGCCTGAGCGCGCGTGCGCCAATAGCCGCCGCTGCCAGCGCGTTCCATGACCCGGACGTATGATAATCTGCCACACTGGCGTGCAGAGCCAGCCCGGCCCGGGTGGCAATCTCATATCCCATGACCAGTCGGGTCATGAATTCAACGCCGGACACGGGTGTCTCAGCTTTCGCAAAAGCAAACAGGGCAGGGATGACCACGACCCCCATATGGCCCTTGGTGCTCTTTTGTCCGTCATGACCGTCCAGTGAATCGATCGATCCCGAGTTGGCAAATCCTGCACCCGGCAGGGAGACGGCACGGCCGTCGAACATCAGCTGCGCCGCTTTGCCGTGTGCGCCGAAAGCGGTGCTGGCAAAATCGCGCACGATGCGCGAGTTGTCCGTTCGGGTCGCCGCAGCCGCCACACCCAGCGTATCAATCAGGGCCCGTGTCGCATGGCGGCGGGCAGTTTCCGGAATGTGTGTCGCGCGCAGGCCGTGTATGAAGTCGATCGCGTCCATGAGGTCACCTGGTCCCGGTTGGCTGAACAGAGCTGGGTGTCAGCATGGACCTGTTTCCGCGATCTGAAAAGTGGCTGTTGGCACACCCGGTGGCGTTAAGCCTGTTGATGGTTTTTGCTGTCGCATGAGGGCCTGTACAAGTTATCGAAAGTGTAGAAGCATCAGCTTCTGACCCTGGGGGAAAGCAGACCATGACATCGCATGTTCACGACACGGCCCAATGGCTGATCCGCGCAATCAGTTCGACTCTGAAGGCCAACAATGCCGGCGAGGATGGGGTGGAGGAGGCCTTGTCTCGCCTCGCCGGCCAGGACATCTCGGCGGCCGCACTGACGGCGCCGTCGCCCCGCCGCTTGCCCGCGTGTCGTTTCTTGCCCGACGTGGTTGCATCGACGCTGCTGGTGGCGCCGGATGTGGCGGCAGCACTTGCTGCGGCCGAAGAAGACCTGCACTGGGCGCAGAATCCGAACTACTCGAATGAGGCCATGGGCCAGCCCCATTACATGGACAATTACGCCTATGCCGAGATCATTGGACCGAACGGCGCTTATGCCGGCGACGATCTTCTGCTCGGCCTGTTCCTGCTCGGGCCGGGATTGAGCTATCCCAACCACGCTCATCCGGCGCCGGAATTATACTGGATCCTATCGGGTGCCAGCGACTGGCGGGTGCGTGACGAGGAATTCTCACCGCGCGAACCGGGCGAGACCATCTGGCACGAACCCTACGTGCCCCACGCCACCAATGTCGGCCAGCAACCGCTGCTGTGTGCCTATATATGGACAAAGGACGTAAACCAGCGCGCCTTGCTGGTCTAGGAGGCTTCATACCGCTCACGCGAGTTGGCTTGCGCCAACCGCTCCGCTGGGGCGCACTTCGTGCGGCGGCCGGTCGGCCTTGCCTCAGCACGTTCTGTGCTTCGGAGGGAATACTATAAGTCAGTTGTGCTGAACTCTGGAACTAGGCCCGACGGGCCTCGGGCCGGTCAGGCCCGCCCCAGCGGAGCGCAGCCGCCAGGCTGCTTGCGTGAGCGGAATAAAACACTCCGTGCCTCACAACCAAACCTCTCTGAATAACTCTTCCAAGACCTCTCTGCCCACATGAACCTCATATGAACGCCTGGCTCAGGTTTGGTTCAGGGCTGTCCTACTAGATTGGGGACAGTTGATTTGAAGACCGGCCGCTCCGGCACCGGGGCGCGATACAAAACAGAACTGAAGAACCAGACTTTAGGAGACGAGAGATGTTCAAGAAAACCGCCATTGCCGCTATTGCCGCACTGACCATTGCTGCCGCATCGGCTTCACCTGCACAGGCCCTGTCCAAGAAGGAAAAGATCTTCCTCGGCTTCGGCCTCGGCGCCGCGGCCCTGGGTATCGCATCTGCCCACGCCCATGGTGGTTATTACGGCGATTATGGCCACGGTTATCGTGGCGGCCGCCACTACCGCCGTGCAGCACGGCGCTGCGCCCGCCGCTTCGGCTGGCACACCTGGCGCTGGGAGCGCTGCATGTACCGCCGCGGCTTCTGATTGACGCCAGCCTCAGGTTGAAATGAAGACACCGCCGGATACTTCCGGCGGTGTTTTGTTTGGTCGAACAGCTTATCCGCCTTCGGCGGGCTGTTCTCCGTGCTTGAATTGGGGTTTGTTTTTTCCGCTCACGCAAGCAGCCTTCGGCTGCGCTCCGCTGGGGCGCACTTCGTGCGGCGCGCTGTCGCGCTTGCCTCGGCACTCGCGTGCCTCGGAGGGATTCATCACAACTGTCATCCCAGCGAAGGCTGGGATCCAATACTACCTGAAAGTCGGGTACTCGCAGAAGGATGGATTCCAGCCTTCGCTGGAGTGACACTTATGAATAGGTCTGTTCAATATCGGAGAACGGCCTGAGCGCAGCGAAGAAAGCTGTTCGACCAGTATGAAGAACGGCCAGAGCGAAGCGAAGAAAGCTGTTCGACCAGTATGAAGAACGGCCTGAGCGCAGCAAAGAAAGCTGTTCGATCAGTATGAAGAACGGCCCGCCGAAGGCGGATAAGCTGTTCGACCACCAAAAATGACTGCTTGCGTGAGCGAAACAGACCTATCTCTCTCAGATCCTCACAGCTTCAATCCGGAACCCCGCCCGGGCCATGGCCTGTGCCGCCGGGTGGCGGCGCAATTGCTCGGCCATCTGCTGCGCCACGGAGAACGGTTGCCACTGAACCTCGTGGTCCTCGCCGAACCAGACGTTTTCAAGTCGTTCATCCAGACCGTTGGCCCAGGCGGCAATCTTGCCGGCCTCGGTCAACAGAACAATGGCTGCGGGTGGTTCGCTCAACTTGCGTCGGGACAACTCACGCTCACGCGACTTACGTCGAAAATCAATCACATCACTCATGCAACTGGTGATGCTGCGAGTCGGGTTAATGCAAGGTTTTCAAATCCTTAAGCAAGTCTTACCAAGTGTCTGTTTTGAAGCACCTAATAGCTACGTCCTTCGGTATCAGACGTCTTCCCAGGGAAAGGTGTCCAGCGCCTTGACGCCATCCGGCGTGACCACGACCTGCGTCTCCAGCTTGACGCACTCCTTGCCGCCTTTCTCGCCGATCAGGCTTTCAACGCAGACCACGCTGTTTTCCTCGAAGGTGAAGTCATAGGCCCGGTCAAAGTCCGGATGCAGCGGCAGCGACGGGTACTCGTCGCACAGGCCGACACCGTGCAGGGCCACGGAATACCGGCACGGCTGATATTTCTCCGGAATCTGCCATGACTTCTCATTGAACTCCCGCGAAGTCATGCCGGCCTTGAGGATCGAGCAGTTGTGCTCGATCTGCTCCAGGGCGGCCGAGTACAGTTCATGCTGTTTGGCGTCGAACTTTGTGTGTCCGATGGTCCAGGTGCGTGAAATGTCGGCGCAGTAGCCGTACGGTCCGATCAGGTCCGTATCAAAGGCGATAATGTCGCCTTCACTGGCGACGAAATCCGACGCCTCGGAAAACCACGGATTGGTCCGCTCGCCGATGGTGAGCAGGCGGGTCTCGATCCACTCGCCGCCGGATCGGATGTTCTCATAATGAAGCTCGGCCCAGATTTCCTGTTCGGTCTTGCCCGGCACTGAGTGCTCCCATATGCGCGCCATGCCGGCTTCACAGACGCGGATCGTCCACTTCATCAGCTCCAGTTCTTCAGCCGACTTGATCTCGCGGGCCAGCTCGGTCAGTTCCTGGCCTTCGACGATGGTCACGCCACGTTCGGCAAGGGCGAATGTGCCCATCGGTTCCAGCTTGTCGACTGCCAGCCGCATATTGCCGCCGCCGTGGGCTTTCAGTTCTTCGACAATCTCGTCAGCCCAGGCATTGACCCTTTCGTTCAGGCGGTTGCCAGCGGAAAAGTAGAACCAGCTCTTTGCCGGCCGGATGTCGCGCACGGTCGCAAGGCCATCAGCCAGATGTTCCGAACTATGGTATTCGAAATTGATCGAGTGGCTGTCGGCAAACAGCATGGCGTAGTGAAACGGATTGTGTGTGCCCCACAGCTGCATGTTGGACAGGTCGAACGTGTAGCGAATGTTGAGCGGGTCGTACATCAGGATGGCCGCGCAATCATGTTTGATCACCTGATCCAGCATGCGCTGCCGCCGGTAGTCGCGCGCCTTGACCAGCACCGAGTGCGGCACCGGAGAGCGCATCGGCTTGTCCTTGCCTTCCGGGTTGAAATAGGACTTTTTGCGATCGTCACTGAACACAGCATCAAGCATGGCTGCCTCCTCCTGATCTCATGCTGAAAACTCGCTTACCTGATATGTGGCCCTGTCGAGCCAGGCCGGGTTGACTTCAACGCCCCATCCCGGCGCGTCGGTTACCATCGCCTTGCCGTTGGTGATGGTGTAG
The DNA here is from genome assembly GCA_028289645.1 of Anderseniella sp. GTDB lineage: Bacteria > Pseudomonadota > Alphaproteobacteria > Rhizobiales > Aestuariivirgaceae > Anderseniella. The sequence continues at coordinate 312,313 of JANQOK010000008.1, read as the reverse complement.
GGATCTTCGACGAACAGGCCGTCCTGCCACGGATAGTAGTCCTCACCCTCGATGGAGAACTCCAGGTACTTTCCCGCATTGGGAATGGCGCGTAGCAGGTGCATTGTGCACAGCGTCACCAGCGACAGGTTGGCACAATGCGGCGTGCATGGCAGGTTCGCCTCGGCAGCCATCTGCGCCACGCGCAGGGTGCGCACCATGCCGCCCATGTACATCACGTCCGGCTGCACCACATCGACGGCCCGCATGCCGATTGTGTGCCGCCACCATGACAGGTCGCAGTCCTGTTCGCCGCCGGTGACATCAATCCCCAGCGCATCGGTCACCTGTTTGGTCTGTTCGGGTTCCCAATAGGGGCATGGCTCTTCAAAATGTGACACACCTTCAGCCTCCAGCAACTTGCCTACCTCGATGGCACGCTGCGGCGAAAACCCGGAATTGCCGTCCACCAGCTTGGCGGCGCCATCTCCCAATGCCTTGCAGACAACAGGCACAATGGCCTCGGTGCGTCCGGGCCATTCATCCACATCCCGGCCGCACTCGGCACCGACGCGAAACTTGAAAGCGTCAAATCCGAACTCATCGCGCAGTCTCAGGAAACGGGCGGCTTCGTCTTCAGGCGTGATGTCCCGCTTCATCGAAGAGGCATAGGCCCGCAATGGTCCCGGCGTTCCGCCAAGCAACTCGGCGACCGGTTTTCCTTCTGCCCGACCGCGAAGATCCCACAGCGCTGTGTCCAGTCCGGCCATGGCGCGGCGCAGGTAGGAGCCGGGAAATTTGTGTTCACGCTCGGTGATGCGATCGAGCAGGTCGTCAAAATCGTAAGCCGGTTCTCCAAGCGCGTATGGCGCCACCTGGCGATGAAAAACCTGCGCGGTGATGTCCGAGTGGTAGGTGGATACCTGACCCCAGCCGACATCGCCTGTATCGGCGGTGGCCCGGACAAACCCGACATATTCGTTGGCGAAGGTTTCCAGCTTGGCTATTTTCATGGACATTTCCTGTTCGCACAACTTGACCGAAAACCGGTTCCCACTTTTCGGATCGTGCTCATGTCAGCTCCTCATCCGTTTGCCGGCTGGATCGAATAGCGGTTCATGCTGGAGCCGGGCAGGGCGCATGTCGCCGATGATTTCGATCTCGAACCCGGATGTTTCCGAAACCAGATGCTTCGGGATGTAGCCTTGCGCCAGCGACGCATCGACGAAATGGCCGTAACCGCCGGATGTGACCCAGCCGACCACCTCGCCATTGTGCGAGACGGGTTCATCGCCGATGACATCGGCGTCGTCTGCATCGACGACAAAGGTGACGCGGGCAAGCTTGCCGGCCCCGTCACTCTCGGCCTGCGCCTGGCCACGGCCGATGAAATCGTTCTTGGTCAGGTCAACGAAGCGGTCCATGCCGGCTTCATAAGGCCCGTAGATCGGCCGCAGCTCGCGGTACCAGGTCGGAAAGTTCTTCTCCAGCCGCATGGTCAGCAGCGCGCGCATGCCGAAATTGACAATGCCGTGGACCTCACCTGCGCGCATGATGGCCGTGTAGAGCCGGCGCTCGTATTCCGGGCGGACCCAGATTTCATAACCCAGGTCGCCGGTGTAACTGATGCGGTTGACCCTGGCCGGAACACTGGCCACGTCGATCTCGCGATAGTCCATGAACCGGAAGCCTGCGTTGGACACGTCCTCATCGGTCAGGGCCGCCAGCACGTCGCGCGATTTGGGGCCCGCAATGGACAATCCAACGAGGCCAAGATCGATGCGCTCAACCCGCACCGAGCCGTCGTCAGGCAAGTGCTGTTCAAACCAGCGCATGTGGTAGACCTGTGCCGGGGCCGAGCCCCACATCATGAACCGGTCATCGGCCGCCTTGGCGATAGTGAAGTCACCGATCAGCTTGCCCTGCCGGTTCAGCATCGGGGTCAGGCAAATGCGTCCGGTGCGCGGCATCTTGTTGGTCATCAGTCGCGACAGGTAGCTTTCGGCGCCCGGGCCGGTGATCTCGTATTTGGCGAAGTTGGCAATCTCGGTGACGCCGACGCGTTCCCTGGTGCCCAGTACTTCAGCTTTCACATGGGCAAAGTCATTGGAGCGCCGGAACGAAAAGATATCGATCGGCTCTACGCCGTCGGGCGCGAACCATAACGGCACTTCCAGCCCCCAATTGTCGCCCATCACGGCACCCTGGCTCATCATGGTGTCATATAGTGGCGTCGTCTGGTGCGGACGCGCCGCCGGGCGTTCCTCGTTGGGATAGCGGATGGAAAACCTTTTGGAATAGTTTTCACGCACCTTTTCGTTGGTGTAGCTGCGGGTTGCCCAGTCACCATAGCGCGCCACGTCCATGGCCCAGACATCGCCGCCCGGATCGCCGTTGACCATCCAGTTGGCCAGCGTCAGGCCGACACCGCCGCCCTGGCTGAAACCGGCCATCACCCCGCAGGCGCACCAGTAGTTGGATAGTCCCTGCACCGGGCCGACCAGGGGATTGCCATCAGGTGCAAATGTGAACGGGCCGTTGACGACATTCTTGATGCCGGCCTCACCCATGGCCGGGTAGCTGTCGAAGGTTTTCTCCAGCGATGGTGTTATGCGATCCAGGTCCGGCGGCAGCAGTTCGGCTGCGAAATCCCACGGGGTATCCTTTGGCGACCACGGCCGGCAGTCCTGTTCATAGGTGCCCAGCAGCATGCCGGAGCGTTCCTGGCGCATGTAGATCTCCGCACCGAAGTCGGCGATCATCGGCATGTCGGAGCCGTGCTCCTCCTTGTAGGCGATGACGTCAGGCATGTCGTCGGTCACCAGGTACATGTGCTCCATGGCCAGCACCGGCAGTTCAATGCCTACCATGCGTCCGACCTCGCGGGCCCACAGGCCACCGCAATTGATCACGTGCTCACAGCTGACCGTGCCCTGTTCGGTTACCACGTCCCAGCCGCCGTCTGGCCGGGCATTGAGCTCGACAACCCGGTTTTCCAGTACGATCTCTGCGCCCTGGATGCGCGCCGATCTGGCATAGGCATGGGTCGTGCCGGAAGGATCCAGATTGCCTTCAGCCGCGTCCCACATGGCACCGGTGAACTTGGAGTCGTCCAGCAGCGGCATGCGCGCCTTAGCCTCCGCCGGACTCAGCAGCTCGGTTTCAAGCCCGAGATATGCCGATCTAGCATGGGCCATTTTGAGCCAGTCCATGCGCTCTTCGGTATCCGCCATCAACAAACCGCCGCAGCGGTGCAGACCGCACGACTGGCCGGAAATCCGCTCCAGCTCATCGTAGAGCTCGATGGTGTAGGCCTGTAGCTTGGCGACGTTGGGATCACCGTTCAGGGTCAGAAATCCGCCTGCGGCATGCCACGTTGAACCGGAGGTCAGTTGCGAGCGCTCAACCAGAAGCACATCGCTCCAGCCCGCCTTGGTCAGATGATACAGTACGGAACATCCGACCACGCCGCCGCCAATGACTATGGCTCTGTAATGCGACTTCATTGGCGGCTCCCAATAGATGCGAAGGTCTAAGACCTCATGTGCGAGGCATCGGCATCGAACAATGGTTCTCTTTGCGGGCTAGCCTTGTAGTTTTGGCCGAGAATTTCAATCTCAAATCCATCCGTTTCATTTGCCACATCCGTCGGCACGAATCCGATGGCCACAGACTGGCCCGCCGCATGGGCATAACCGCCCGACGTAATCCAGCCGACGCACTTGTCCTTGTGATAGATCGGCTCGTCTCCAATGACGTCCACGTCGTTGTCATGAACGGTAAACACGGTCATGGCACGCTCGCCGCCGGTTTCCTTTTCCTTCGCTGCAGCATCGCGGCCGATGAAGTCGTTCTTCGACAAGGCGACGAAACGGCCGAGACCGGCTTCGAACGGTCCGTAGATCGGACGGTACTCGCGCGCCCAGGTTCCCCAGTTTTTCTCCAGGCGCAACGACAGCAATGCGCGGCCGCCGACCGGTTTGATGTTGAACTCTTCACCGGCCTCCATGATCATGGTGTGCAGCGTGGTGAGGTACTCCGCTGCGACCCAGATTTCGTAGCCAAGGTCGCCGGTGAAGCTGACCCGGGCCAGTTTTGCGGGCACCAGGCCCAGATCCATTTCGCGGAACGACATGAAGGGCAGGGCGCTGGTCGACACGTCCGCATCGGTGAGCTTTGCCAGCAGTTTCTGGGCGTTCGGCCCGGCAATGGACAGCCCGCACATTTCCAGTCCGAACGCACGCACCTTCACCGAACCGTCATTCGGCAGGTGCTGTTCGAACCAGCGCATGTGGTAGTTTTCCGCCGCGCCTGATCCGAATATGTAGAAGCGCTCGTCGTCAGCCTTGGCCAGGGAGAAGTCCCCGATCAGCTTGCCGTCTTCCTTCAGCATGGGAGCCAGGGTCATGCGGCCCTTGGCCGGCACCTTGTTGGCCAGCATGTGCGACAACCAGCCTTCCGCGCCGGAGCCGGTTATTTCGTACTTGGCATAACCGGAGATTTCCAGCACACCGACTGAATTGCGCACCGCCCGGCACTCATCACCAACGATATCAAAGGCTTCCGAGCGCCGGAAGGTTACCGCTTCCTCGGCCTTCTGGCCTTCGGGCGCAAACCACAGGGCACTCTCTATGCCGTAGGACGCACCGAAGAAGGCGCCCATGGCCTTTAACCGGTCATACAGCGGCGTGGTCCGCAATGGACGCGCTGCCTCCAGCTCTTCGTTGGGGAACATGATGCGGAACCGCCGGCCATAGTTCTCCCGCACCTTCTCGTTGGTGTATGCCATATTGGCGTAGGAGCCGTAACGCGCGATATCCATCGCCCACACATCAAATCCGGGGTCGGAATCGACGATCCAATTGCTCAGTGCCAGTCCGACACCGCCGCCCTGGCTGAAGCCGGCCATCACACCGCACGCCACCCAGTAGTTCTGCAGGCCCCGGATTGGCCCGATCAGCGGATTGCCGTCAGGGCCAAAGGCAAACGGTCCGTTGATGATGTTCTTGATGCCCGCCGTCTGGAAAGCCGGGTGGTGCTGGAAGCCGCGCTCCAGGTTATCGGCGATCTGGTCCAGGTCGGGTGGCAGCAGTTCGGTTGAGAAATCCCACGGCGCTTCGGTCGGTGACCATGGAATGCCGTTAGGCTCATAGGTGCCCATCAACATGCCCTTGCCTTCCTGGCGCATGTAGATCTCTCCGTCGAAATCAATGCAGTGGACGATCTCCCTGCCGTCGTTGGCCTTGTTGTAGGCGACCACCTCCTCCATTTCTTCGGTGATGAGATACTGGTGCGCCATGCACAAGACGGGCAGTTCAAGGCCAGCCATGCGGCCCACTTCGCGGCCCCACAGGCCGCCGGCATTGACCAGGTGCTCGCAGGTGACCGTGCCTTGTTCGGTGACCACGGACCAGGTGCCGTCAGGCAACTGGTTGGTTTCCAGCACCCGGTTCTGGCGTACGATTTCCGCTCCGTTGACCCGTGCCGCCTTGGCGTAGGCATGTGTGGTGCCGGACGGGTCAAGATGTCCTTCAAGCGGGTGCCACATGGCGCCGACAAACTGATCCTTGTCCATCAGCGGGAAATGCTCAGCCGCTTCCTCAACCGAGATCATGCGCGTGTCCACGCCCAGGTATTTGTTGCGGGCATGGGCCATCTTGAGCCAGTCGAAACGATCCTGGTTGGAGACAAGCATCACGCCGCCGGTGACATGGCATCCGGTCGATTGCTCGGAAACCTCTTCAATCTCCTTGTAGAGATTGATGGTGTACTCCTGCAGCTTGGCCACGTTGGGATCGCCATTGAGCGTATGAAACCCGCCGGCTGCATGCCAGGTTGATCCGGAAGTTAGCTCATCGCGTTCGATCAGCAATATGTCGGACCAGCCTTTTTTTGTCAGATGATACAGAATTGAACAGCCGACAACGCCGCCGCCGATGACAATTGCGCGATAATGCGATTTCATGACCCATGCCCTTGATGAAACTTTTCCACGCAACGATGCAATCACCTAGCAGCAAGCCAAGTCATGCCTGCAAGCGACAGCGGGTTTCACAACATGGCCCTGTGAGACAGTTTTTTGGCGCATTGACAGCAGTTCTGCTGACGCTGATCGGCGTTGCAACTCAGCCCGCGTCTGCGGGCGAACAGGTTGATCTTGAATTGGTGCTTGCGGTCGATGCATCGGGCAGTGTCGACAACGCTGAATACAGGTTGCAGCTGTCGGGAATTGCCTCTGCGTTGCGGGATCCTGCCGTGCTGCGCGCAATCACTTCAGGTCCTCACAGGCGTATCGCGCTAAACGTGTTGATATGGGCGGAAGCCAGGCGGCCAAAGGACGAAACCGGCTGGTTTATCCTGGCCGATGAGGCAGAAGTGGACCGCGTTGCCGGCATTATCGCCGCCATGCCGCGCAATCAGGTCGGCGGCACCGGTATCGGCGACGGTGTTGCCCATGCCATCAGGTCGATTGACGAGAACACAATCCTGTCCGACCGGCGCATTGTCGATGTCTCGGGCGATGGCCGCGAAACCCCGCCACGCCAGTATTCCACCATCCTCAGTGAAGCCCGTTCCATGGCGATCGCCCGCAATGTGACCCTGAACGGGTTGGCAATCCTCAATGAGGACAAGGAATTGGATGACTACTACCGGTCGCGACTGGCGGTTGGCGACGGCAATTTTGTCGAGGTCGCGGCCGATTACAATGATTTCGCCCGTGCCATGCGGCGCAAGCTGCTGCGTGAGATTGATCCGGACCCGATTGTCGGGTTGAGGTGAGGGGAAACTGGTTGCGTTGAAGGCTATTCACAAATTCGATGACAGCAGTGTCCGACAGGTGTTTGAGGGCTATGACAAACCAGTGCGCGACTGCTTGTTTCAGTTGCGCGAGATGATTCTGGACGAAGCCGGCCGTCATCCCGAGATCGGCGAGGTGCGCGAAACCCTGAAATGGGGGCAACCCAGTTATCTGCCGGTCAGGCCCCGGATCGGGACCACGCTGCGGATTGATTCTGTCCGCAGCAATGCGGGGCAGGTCGGTGTCTACTTCACCTGCAACTCAACTCTGGCGGATGATTTTCGGCAACTTTATCCGGGTGTGTTTGAGTACGATGGACGGCGCGCCATACTGCTCAGCGTGGACGGGCCGCTACCGGAACAGGCGCTGCGTCATTGCATTGCACTTGCTCTTACCTATCACCTGAACAAGAAACAGTAGCAAGGCGCCATGAAATTGCGCGCGATACTAATTGGTATGTGGTCAGAAATCTTGGATTTCTCCAATAGTGGGGGGAGAGCCTCAAAAGAGTTCGCCAACTTCGTCACCCCAGCGAAGGCTGGGGTCCATTGTCGCCTTGAAGCCCGGCACAACCGATGTATTGGATTCCAGCCTTCGCTGGAATGACGGCTGTATAAGAACCGACATTCCGCCCGGCACTCCAGATTGTACCCCGCCTACTTGCGCGCCAGCGCCTTGGCCTGCTTGACCCAGTCATCGCGCTCAATGCGGCCCTTGAACGACAGTTCGTCATCGACAATGGCAATATCGGCCTTCTTCCAGCTGGCGATCTGGTCGAAATGCCAGAAACCGAGCTTGTTGAGGGTCTGTTCCAGCTTTGGCCCCACGCCTGATATCAGTTTAAGATCGTCGGCCTTGCCACGGGCTTTTTTCAGCCTTTCGGGGCCGGCTTTCCGGGCGGCGGGTTTCTTTGCTGCGGGCTTCCTGGCGGCAGATTTCTTTGCCGCCGGTTTCTTGGATGCAGCCTTCTTGGCCGGCTTGCTCTGTGCGGCAGGCTTTGCAGCCGTGCCTGGAATGGCCGCGATAGAAGCGGCTGCCTGCGCCGCCTTGGCGCGTCCGGGACTTTTGCTTGCCGCGGACTTCTTCTTTGTGTCCGATGGCATAGCAATGACCGGCTCCATCGCCCTGAGTTCCTCTTCGCTCAGGTGACACATGATCTTGTGGCCGTTGCCGAGATCCTTGACGTCCGGCAGGTCGGTTTCGCAGATCGATCCGATCTTGCGCGGACACCGGGTCTGGAACGGACAGCCCGACGGCGGGTTCATCGGCGACGGCAGTTCACCCTCGAGCACGATGTGTTTCTTGGTGATCGACGTATCGGCAATCGGCACCGCCGAGAGCAGGGCCTCGGTGTATGGATGATAGGGCGGTGAGTAGATGTCGTCGGTGTTGCCCTGTTCCATGATCTGGCCCAGGTACATGACGACGACGCGGTCTGCGAGGTAGCGCACCACCGACAGGTCATGCGAGATGAACAGCATGGTTGTGCGCCGTTCGCGCTGAATGTCGGTGAGCAGGCCGGTCACCGCCGCCTGCACCGACACATCAAGTGCCGACACCGGTTCGTCCGCCACCACGACCTGGGCTTCACCGGCGAATGCGCGGGCTATGCCGACGCGCTGCTTCTGGCCGCCTGACAACTGGCGCGGTCGGCGCTGGGCAAAGTCGCGCGGCAGCTTCACGAGATCGAGCAGTTTGTAGGTTTTCTCCAGCGCTTCCTCTTTATTTTTGGCCACGCCGAACATGCGCAGCACCCGGCTGATCTGGCTGCCGACAGTATGCGACGGGTTCAGGGTCTCAAACGGGTTCTGGAAAATCATCTGCATCGAACCGACCATCTGCGGCGTACGCTTGTGCACCGATATCTGCCCGATTTCCTGGCCGTTGAGTATGACCTCGCCGCCGGTTGCGGTTTCGAGGCCAAGCATCACCTTGGCGAAGGTGGATTTGCCGCAGCCTGATTCGCCGACGATGGCCACGGTCTCCGCTTCCCGGGCATCGAAGTCCAGTTTCTCGTTCGCCTTGACGAACTTCGATGCCTTGCCGGAGATCAGCGCCTTCAGTGAGCGGTCGTGAACCTCGTAGTACTTCTGCATGTTCTTTACCTGCAGAATCGTCTTGCCGTAATTGATGCCATCGCCGGTCTGCACCTTTGGCTTGGCGGCTTCCCAGTCGATGTTGAGGTATCGTTCGCAGCGAACCTGGTGACCGCGATGAGCGGCCACGTCCTGCATCGACAGCGATTTTACATTGCACACGCCGTCCTCGAAGTGATCGCAGCGCGGGCCGAAATTGCAGCCGGTCGGGCGTTCATGCGGCAGCGGCAATTGTCCACGGATCGGCACCAGGGGCCTTGAATACCGGTCGGCACCGGGCAGCGGAATGGAATTGAACAGGCCGCGGGTATAGGGGTGGCGCATTTCATCGAACACCTGGTTGACGGTGCCGAATTCAACCGCTTCGCCGGAGTACATCACGGCAATCTTGTCGCAGGTCTCCAGGATCAGGCCCAGATTGTGCGAAATATAGATCATTGAGGTGCCAAAGCGCTTCGAGATGTCCTTGATCAGCTCGACAACGCCTGCCTCAACAGTCACGTCCAGCGCTGTGGTCGGTTCGTCAAGCAGCAGCAATTGCGGCTTCGACAGCAGCGCCATCGCGATGACAACACGCTGCTGCTGGCCGCCTGATATCTGGTGCGGGAACGAATTCATCACCCGCTCTGGGTCTGGCAGCCGCACCGCGTCGAGCATTTCGATGGAGCGTTTCGACGCCTCTTCGTCACTGACGCCTTCGTGGAAGATCAGCACTTCGTTGAGCTGTTCGCGAATCAGCATGGACGGGTTCAGAGACGCCATCGGTTCCTGGTAGACCATCGAAATCCGTGAGCCGCGAATGTCGCGCAACTCCTCTTCCGACATGGTGCGCATGTCGCGCCCCATGAACTTGATCTCGCCGCCGACGATGTCGCCGTTCTTGCCCATGTACTGCATGATGGCGAGCGCGACCGTGGACTTGCCACAGCCGCTTTCACCGACAATGCCGACCGCCTCGCCGGGCATGACCTTCAGGTTGAAGTCCACCACCGCGGGGATTTCACCGGCTCTCGTGTAATACGAGATCGAGACGTTGTTACATTCCAGAACAGGCGTGTTCGTGTCCGGTGCGGCCATAGGATCAATCCCTCAGCGAAATTTCACGCAGGCCATCGGCCAGCAAGTTCAAACCCAGTACCAGCGAAGAGATCGCCAGGGCAGGCCACAGCATCATGTTCAGGCCGTTATAGCCCCACTGGCGCCCGTCGGAGATCATCTTGCCCCAGTCCGGATCCGGGGGCGGCAGTCCGAGTGACAGGAAGCCAAGCAAAGCGATGGTGATAATCACGTATCCAAGGCGCAGGCAGGCATCCACGATCAGCGGCCCGCGGGCGTTCGGCAGCAGCTCCACAAGCATGATCCACAAGGGACCTTCGCCGCGCACCTCAGCCGCGGCAATATAGTCACGGGTCTTCAGGTCCAGCACGATTCCGCGCACGATACGCGCCACCTGTGGTGCAGTTGAAAACGTGATCGCGACGATAATCAGCGCGCCGGACACGATCGTCTTGTCGAGTCCGAGTGTGTCGCCCATCCAGATGCCGATATTCGAATTGGGTCCGAAAGCGGTCAGGATCACCAGCAGCAGCACGATCTGCGGGAACGACAGCAGCACGTTGCCGATGAACGATATGATTTCATCCCACCAGCCGCCGCGATATCCGGCTGTCACGCCCATGATCATGCCGACCGAATAGGCCACGATCGTTGCCAGCGTAGACCAGAACAGAACCACACGGGAGCCGTGCAGCAAACGCGCCAGCAGATCGCGGCCGCGGTCGTCCGTGCCCATCCAGTGCATGATGCCCTTCTTGTCCTCGGTGAGCATGGGCAGGTTGATGGCTCCGCGCGTCTGGGCCAGCGGATCCTGCAATGGCAGCAGGTCGACAAAAATAGCCACCGCCACCCAGAAGGTGACGAGGAACAGGCCGACCATGCCGACCCAGCTTTCGCGCAGCAGGCCGAATGATTTGAGGAAGCGGCCAAATCCGCTTGTGGCATCCGGTGTGTTGGTTTGTTCAGCTGTTGTGTCTGTCATGGCTCTGTTTCCTCAGCTGAACCGGATGCGTGGATTAAGCAGCGTGTACCCGATATCGGAAACGAACTGCGAAAACACCGCGATGAACACCGCCACCATGGCGCACGCCTCGATGACGAAGATGTCGCCAAACAGGGCCGCCTCGTAGAGCAGCTTGCCGAAGCCTTTGTAGGAGAAGAACACCTCCGTCACGATGACGCCTGACAGCAGGTAATTGAGTTGCAGGATCATCACGGTAAATGGTGCAATCAGCGCATTTCGCAATCCGTGCCGCAGGATGACACGCTTGTAGGGCAGGCCTTTCAGGATGGCGGTTCGCACGTATTGTGACGTCATCACCTCTGCCATCGACGCCCTGGTCATGCGCGTGTAGTAGCCAAAATTGTATATGACCAGCACCATCACCGGCAGCACAAGCTGGTTGGCATCGGCCCAGTTGAGCCCGTTGCTGAACGGCGATGTCCCCGGCAGCAGGTCGAGCCAGAACACAAAGATGGCAACCAATATGGTGGCGGACGCAAATTCCGGTATCGATGTGGTGATGACCGCAAGAACCGTGATGCCGCGATCACGGGCAGAGCCTTCGGCAATGCCCGACAGGACGCCAAGCACAAGGGCTATGGAAACGGTAATGGTGAACACCAGGCCGCCCAGGACGGCCGTGTTCAGCAAATGATCCTTGAGAAGCTTGGAAACCGGCGTCGCAAACTGCACCGACTCGCCGAAATCGCCGCGTGCCGCGTTGAACACCCAGGTGAAGTAGCGTTGCACGAATGGTGCGTTATAGCCGTTCTGTTCGAGCCACAGCAGACGCTGGTCCTGGGTTGAATATTGTCCGAGTACTTTGCCCGCCAGGCTGTATTTGTCTGCTTCGAATGCGAGAAATAGGAGCAGTGACACAGTGGCCATTATCAAAGCCATCTGTACAAACCGCTTGCCAGCCAATTGCAGCATATGTCTGTCTTCCCACCCTGTTAAGCGGCCATGAACTGGCGGCTTTCAGTTCCCCTGATGCCGTTGCCCGGCACTCTATGCCCAAGCGTAACAGCGGTCCCGACATGCCCGTATTGCCGTAAAGAGACACTCACTGACCATTACGAGACGTAACCCCTATCAACCTTAACGCCTATTTCATCAACTGCAAGTCATTCCGCGTCCCTTTTACCATGGACGGGGAAATCGGTCCGTGCGCTTTGTGGGATTGTCAAATAGCTGTTAGAACTTGGCACTCCTCTTGGCTTCCTGTCAGTGAGAATCGGCGTCTGCCCATGAATTTCGCTTCGCTGCCCATGTATGATTTGCCGGAGCTCGCAGCGGCAACCGGCGCCTGGTGGGCAGGCATTGCGCGGCATATGCAGCGCGCAGGGATTGCCGACGTTCCTGACGTTTGTACAGCGCCGGACGACCTCGAGCAGCACTGGTGTTCGCCCGGTCTTTTGTTTTCACAAACCTGTGGCTATCCGCTCACACACCGGTTGAATGGCAAGGTGCAGCTGCTGGGTTTGCCGGTTTATGCCTGCGCGGGCTGCGATCCGGACGGGTTCTATTCATCCATGATCATAGTACCGGCAGCGTCCAATCTGTATTCGCTGGCAGACTGCAGGAGTTCGCGTGCGGTTTACAACACCGACGACAGCATGTCGGGTCTGCTGGCCCTGCGTGCCGCGGCGGCGCAGCAGGATGCGCATGCCGATCCGTTTTTCAGATCACTGTTGCGGTCAGGTGGACATCGGCGCTCGCTGCGCGCAGTCGCCGACGGTGAGGCTGATGTGGCCTGCATCGACGCCGTTACATTTGCGCTGTTGTCGAGAATTGAGCCGGACGTGGTATCGCGTGTCAGGGTGTTGGGACGGAGCCCCAAGGTTCCCGGGCTGCCCTACATTACCTCGTTGACGGCAACTGCCGAACAGATGGAACGGCTGCGCACGGCGTTGCGGGAAGCAATGGCGGATCCGGGGCTCAGTGACGCTCGCGCAGAATTGCTTTTGTCAGGCATTACATTTCCTGATCCGGCCCATTACAACGTCATCCTCGAACTCGAAGCAGCGTCTAGCAATCTGACGCTCACATGAACCTGCCTTTCTGCAACCCATTCAGTTTTGACCCTCAAGGAGACTACGACGAAAATGATTGATCTTTACACCTGGAGCACTCCCAACGGTTACAAGGCGTCCATCGCGCTGGAGGAATTCGGGCTGGAGTACACCACCCACCCGATCAACATCATGAAGGATGAACAGTTCCAGCCGGACTTTCTGAAGATTTCACCAAACAACAAGATCCCGGCAATCCGGGACAATGACAACGGCCAGACGGTTTTTGAGTCCGGCGCCATCTTGTTGTACCTGGCCCGGAAGACCGGCAAGTTTCTCGCGCCCGAGGGCCCTCGCCACTGGCAGGCCATGGAATGGCTGATGTGGCAGATGGGTGGCTTTGGCCCGATGCTGGGCCAGGCGCACCACTTCCTGCATTTCAACCCCGGCAAGTCCGAATATGCCGAGGCCCGATATGCCGCCGAGTCCCAGCGATTATGGGGCGTGCTTGATCGGCGGCTGGCTGAAGAAGAGTATGTGGCGGGCGAGTATTCAATTGCCGATATGGCCATCTGGCCCTGGGCATCTCGGTTTGAATGGCAGCGCGTTGATCCAAATGAATTTGCCAACGTCAAGCGCTGGTACCAGGCGATCGCTGCACGCCCTGCTGTGCAGGCCGGTTTTAAGGTGCCAAATCCCGATCGCGAGATACCTCAGATTGATTGACGCACCTGCCTCAATGCGCCCGTCGGCGGCCGGGCTGCCCATAGCCGGGTTTGCGCTGCTGGCGGCGGTAACGCTGTTCTGGGGTGTCAATTGGCCGACCATGAAGATCGTGCTCGGCGAACTCAGTCCCTGGTGGTTCCGGACGATCTGCCTGGCTTCGGGCGGTGCTGCCTTACTTGTTATATCAGGCCTGTCGGGCAACCGGGTGCGGGTCCCGGCGAGCGATCTGAAACCGCTGCTGCTGTGCAGTGTTTTCAACATGGTCGGCTGGCATTTGTTTTCCGCCCTCGGGCTGGCGCTGGTTGCGGCTGGCAGGGCCTCCATCATCGCCTTCACCATGCCGGTGTGGGCCGCCTTGTTTGCTATCCCGGTCTTGCGGGAACGAGTGTCATTGGCTGTGTTAGCCGGTCTGGGCATGGGCATGGCCGGGCTTGCAATCTTGATCGGCCATGACATGACGGTTTTGGGCTCGGCCCCCGTTGGGTCACTGCTCATGTTGGGTGCTGCGGTGTCGTGGGGGCTCGGGACGGTTCTGTTCAAGCGGTTTGACTGGCAGACCCCCGTTGCCTCGGTTGTGGGCTGGCAATTGCTGCTGGCCGCGATACCGGTAGTTGTCGGCGCGCTGATGCTTGAACCACTGCCGGACCTGGCCGGCTTAAGCGCACCGGCGTTTTTCGCATTCGCCTATGTGCTTGTTTTCCCAATGGTGTTTTGCCAGTGGGCCTACTTCAAGATCGTCAACATGTTTCCTGCCGTCTACGCCGCTATCGGCGTGTTGGCGGTTCCGGTCGTCGGTGTTTTCTCCAGCCTGCTGCTGCTCGGTGAACCGGTAGGCTGGCGCGAGATCGCGGCGCTCGTGCTGGTATGTTCGTCGATATTCACCGTGCTGATCCTGCCAAAACTGAGGAGCTGAAGCTGCTATTTCAGCCGGCAGTGCAAGCTGGTTTTGAGCTGAACGTTCCGGCCTTCTCGTCAAGCAATTTTTAACCGTGTTCCTGAACCCCGCATTTACTGACGTTGGGGCAAACTCGTTAAGAATTTAGCAAATCCGTTCAGAATTTGCTGACCAAACGACGGCGTTTGAGAAGTGGGAACATTGCGATCATGTCAGATCGAAATCTGGGACTATCAATCAGCCGCAGTCAGCGTGGCGCATTTCTTATCGGGGCGGGGGTGCTGTGCGCTGCCGCTTTAACCCTGTCCGGTTGTTCGGGGTCACCACAGGACGGTTTGTTTGCCGGTAGCAGCCATGCAGAGCGTCTGGAAGTTGAACGAGACAAGCTGGCGAAGGCCGAGAGGGCACGCAAAACTGCTGCTCGAAGACTGTCAGTCGCGCTGAAGGCCAATAAAGCCAAGGACAGGAAGCTTCGCGCCGCAAGACGTGCCGTGAAGAAGTACCGCGCGCAAGTCGCTGCTGCTGACAGCAATATTGCCGAACTGGAGGCCAGGCTCGCCAAAGCGTCGGTGCAACAGGTCAACCCTGATGACGGGCAGGGCACTGCGCAATCCGAACAGCTGGCGGAACGTCTCAAAGCCAGGGAGCAGGAACTGCTTGCCGCTAAGCAGGCTGCCAAGAAGTATCGCGCCGAACTCGAGGCTGCTGACAAGGATGTTGCAGACCTGGAAACCAGGCTGTCCGAGGCCACGGCACCGCAGGCTGAAGCGGAAGCCGCGCGGAGTGCCCTGAAACGGTCCGAGCAGCTGGTCGAAAGCCTGAAGGCCAAGCTCGACAAGACCAGCAAGGAACGCGACGCACTGGTAAAGACTGTCGTAAGTGAGAAAAACAGCCTGCAACTGAGTTGTGAGCGCGCGCAGCAGCGCGCGGAACAACTGGTGAAGGAGCTTGAGGAATCTCACGGCGAACGTGACAAACTGAACAATCAGCTGCAGGCGTCGCTCGCCAAGATTGACGCGGCTGTCAAGGAACGCACCGACCTGCAACAAGCGACCGAAAAAGAAGTCAAGACACTGCGCGATGAACTGGCTCTGGCAAAACAGCAAGTTTCCAAAGCCGAGGCTACTGCCGCATCTGCCAACAGTACGCCTGCTTCAGTCGACGAATGCAGCAGCCGTTGATCGACAAGCTCGGAGCCGTCGGACGCCCTGCCTGGCAATAGCGAACACGATCACCAACACTGACATGTTGGTGGGCGCTGTCGGTGCGGGCCAAGATACACCGGCTACAGCCGTGCCAGCACCCGGTCGCGTCCTATGAGAGGCAGGAGGGCGGCCAGCTCAGGCCCGTGCGACCTGCCGGTCAGTGCCAGGCGCAGCGGCATGAACAGGTTTTTCCCCTTCCGCCCGCTGGCCTGCTTGACGGCATCTGTCCAGGTTTTCCAGGTGCTATCGTCCCAGGGGTCATCCGGCAGCAAGGTGGCGGCCTGCGAGATAAAGTCACGATCGTCATCCGCGATTTCGCCGGTCATGTCGCCGTAGATGATCCGGTGCCATTCCGCAGCCTCATCGAGCCTGGCAAGATTGCCGTGCACGGCTTGCCAGAAGGCTTCGCCGCCATCTGCGCCGATTCTCGCCAGGCGCTCGCGAACGTCATCATACGACAGCTGATGCACAATGCGCGCATTGAGGTTCTCAAGCTCAGTCATGTCGAACCGGCCCGGTGCGCGCGACAGCTTCGACAGGTCGAACGCCTCCAGCAAGGTGTCCATTCTCGTATGTGGTTCAATGGCTTCCGAAGTGCCGATCAGGGCGCCGTGGCTGACCACCGCCATGGCTTCCAGTCCGTCCTCGCGCATGGCTGCAATCGACAGCGAGCCAAGCCGTTTTGACAGGCCCTTGCCATCTGAACCCACCAGGAGCGAATGATGGGCAAACGCTGGTGCTTCAGCACCAAGCGCTTCAAAAATCTCCACCTGCACGGCGGCGTTGGTGGTGTGATCTTCTCCCCGGATAATGTGGGTCATCCCCATGTCGATGTCATCCACCACCGATGGAAGCGTATACAGGTAGCTGCCGTCCTCGCGGATCAGCACCGGGTCGGACAGTGAAGAGGTATCGATGTGCACGTCACCACGCACAAGGTCGTTCCAATGAATGTCACGCTGGTCCAGCTTGAACCGCCAGTGCGGCGTGCGGCCGTCTGCGACCAGTTTGGCGCGCTCGTCATCGCTCAGGTTCAGTCCGGTGCGGTCGTAGATCGGCGGCTGGTGCCGCGCCAGTTGGCGCTTGCGCTTGTAGTCAAGTTCCTCAGCGGTTTCATAACAGGCATAAAGCCGGCCGTCTTGCTTCAACTTCTCCGCTGCGGCGTCATACAGTGCAAAGCGTTCCGACTGCCGGAACACCTCATCCGGTGTCAGGCCTAGCCAGTCGAGGTCGGCCGTTATTCCATCCGCAAACGCTTTCGTGGAACGTTCAAGATCCGTGTCGTCGAACCGCAGTATGAAACGGCCGTCTGACTTGCGTGCAAACAGCCAGTTCAAGATGGCGGTGCGGGCATTGCCGATATGAATGCGGCCGGTGGGAGAGGGTGCGAAGCGTACCGTGGTGGTCATCTGTCACGCCTTGTCCCGGAAGCCGTTGGTAATCGGGTAGCGGCGCTCCTTGCCGAAGGCCCGGCGGGTAATCTTGACACCCGGCGCGGCTTGCCGGCGTTTATACTCCGCAATGTAGAGAAGGTGCTGAATGCGCTCGACCACCGCCGGGTCATGTCCCTTCGCAACCAGGTCGGCAAGCGACGTCTCATGCTCCACCAGGCCGTCGAGAATGTCATCCAGCACATCATATTCCGGCAGTGAGTCCTGATCGGTCTGGTCCGGCCTGAGTTCGGCGGACGGTGCCTTGGTGATGATGCGTTCCGGGATGACGCGGGTGGCAGGGCCCTTCAGACCACTGCCATCAGACTGGTTGCGCCAGCTTGCCAGCGCGTACACGTCTGATTTGTAGACGTCCTTGATCGGGTTGAAACCTCCGTTCATGTCGCCATAGAGTGTGGCGTAACCTACCGACATTTCCGATTTGTTGCCGGTGGTCAGCACCATCGACCCGAACTTGTTGGAGATCGCCATCAGGATGGCCCCTCTGGTGCGCGATTGAATGTTCTCTTCGGTGACCCCCTCTGTTGTACCTTCGAACATGGGTGCCAGTGAGTTCAAAAAGCCAGCCATTGGCTCGGAAATCGGCACCACGTCGTATCTGACCCCCAGAGCCATTGCGCAGGCTTCCGCATCTTCGAGACTGTCAGAGGACGTGTATTCATAAGGCAGCATGACGCAGTGCACCTTGTCCGGCCCCAGCGCGTCGACCGCCATGGCCGCAACCACAGCGGAGTCTATGCCGCCGGACAATCCAAGCACGACACCTTCAAACCGGTTCTTGCGTACATAGTCACGCGTGCCCAGCACGCAGGCATGCCAGATCTCTTCGTAACCCAGCAGCTGTCGGGCAGTGTCAGTCCTGGCACACACCCAGCCGTCGGGTCCGCGCGACCATTCCGTCAGCAATGTCGCTTCTTCGAACTCCGGCATCTGGCAGGCCAGTTCGCGGTCAGCATTGAGGACAAATGAGGCGCCGTCGAACACCAGCTCATCCTGACCTCCCACCTGGTTGACATAGATCATCGGCAGGCTGGTTTCGGTGACCCGCGCTACCACCAGGTTGAGCCGGACATCCTGCTTGTCGCGCTCAAACGGAGACCCGTTCGGCACTATCAGCAGTTCTGCGCCGGTTTCCTCAAGCGTTTCGCAGGTTTCTTCCGTCCAGATGTCTTCGCAAATCGGTACCCCTATGCGCACGCCGCGGAAATTGACAGGACCCGGGGCGGGGCCTGCGTCAAACACCCGCTTTTCATCGAACACGCCATAGTTGGGCAGGTCGTGCTTGAACCGTATTGCATCCACCTTGCCGTCTTCCAGAAGGATTGCCGCATTGTAAAGCTTGCCGTTGTCGGCCCACGGCGATGTTATCAGCATGGCCGGCGCACCGTCTGCGGTCAGGTCAGCCAGATCCTCCACTGCCTTCTGGCAGGTCTCGACGAAGGCAGGTTTCAGCACCAGGTCTTCCGGTGGGTAGCCGGAAATGAACAGTTCCGTAAACACCAGCAGATCAGCGCCTGCTTGCACCGCCTTGGCATGGGTTGCGCGCGCGCTCTCCGCATTGGCTTCAACCGCGCCAACCGTAGGGTTCAGCTGAGCCAGCATGATTTTGAGATTATCGGCCATGCAGGTCTATTAGACGCATCGCGGCCCGCCATCAATGATTGCTTTAGAATTCCGGGGTAAAATCCCACGGAACAGTATAACCCTGTCGGGACAGTGGGCATTTGCGGGGCGGGCACGTCTGTTTCGAAGGTTGAAGGAACGATCCCGGTGGGGAGGCTCGTCTTGTGGCGCTGACTGCAGGTCAAAAACAAGCGGCTGTTGCATCCTCGGACGCTGAACTTCTGCAGGCCACATTGAACAATGTGGCGTGCGGTGTCGCGTCTGTTCGCACTGACGGAAGCGTGATCACCAGCAACAGTGTGTTCTACGACATGATGCGCCGGGCCGGCCTGCTGAAACTGGAGTTTATCAGCCGCAAGCGCGAAGAACTGATCGTCCTGTCCCTATTCGATATCTCTCCCAAGTTGCGTGAGCGTCCTACACAAGCTTCAGGGCTGACCGGCTGCACATTTGAACTGACCTACATCGATCTTCAGGACCAGTTGGGCGGCACGTTGATCCTGATGAACGATGTGACCTCGCGACAGCATGATGAACAGGAGATGCAGGCAGTCCTTACCCAGAAGGAGGCGATGGAGCAGGCCAGAACGACGTTCGTGTCCCAGGTTGCACATCACTTTCGCACTCCACTCAATGTAATCCTCGGTTATGTGGACATTCTGGCCGGAAATGAAGGCGTGGAAATTGACGCCAGAACACGCACTTCGTATCTCGGCTTCATCCGTGAGTCGGCGAAAGCCCTGCTGCTGAACATGAATGAGATGATGGAAATCATCCGATTGCAGCGAAACGAACAGCCGGTCGAGATTGAAGTTCGCGAACTGCGCACGCTGATGACCGGAGCCATTGACGAGATCCAGTCTGTTCTCGCTGCAGAGGCGGTGGAACTGGACGCAGCTGCCATGCTGGAGGTTGTCGGAACATCCAGCGTCCGTATGGATGCTCGCCTTGCCAAGCGTGCCATTGCCAGCTTGTTGCGTACATCAGCAGTGCTCGGCGGATCTGGCAGCCAGTTGAAGTTGACAGGGCGAACTGCAGTGCCCAACAGATTGATTCTATTTGTGGAGTTTGAGGTTGGCAGAACCGACGTGGCTTCCATTCTTGAGAGTATCCACAGCGGCGAGCCGGTGAAAGAAATCAGCCTGACCGGCAATGCCAGCGGTTACGGGCTGGCGCTGGCCGCCATGCTGTTGCGGGTGTGCGAGATCGATGTCTCCGCGGCCGCCGTGGGTGAGCGTGGCGTACGCATTGAAATCGGCTTCTCCACCTCAGGCTGACCTCCGACCAGCGCCTGCATCCGGACAATATCTGACCCCCAGTCCACAATGTGGAAACCCGACTCTGCTTGACCGCGCTGCCGTGCCATGTTTCTGGTACTTGGTATACCACGGACCAGATGCCTTGTTGCCCATCCAGGGTCGGTCCGAAGCGAAAAGGCCTGTAACAAAGCATGGCAGCCCGTCTCAAACTCAAGCCGGTCGGCACCAATTTCAGTTTGAAGGAGCACATATATGATGTGCTCAAAGATGCCATCAGCAGCATGAACCTGTACGACGCGGACGCCAATCTGCGCCTTGATGAGCGCGCGCTGGCAGAACAACTGGGTATTTCCAGGACGCCGGTCCGCGAAGCGCTTACCAGGCTGGAGCAGGAGGGCTTCGTCGAAGTTCAGCCACGCCGCGGTGTTTTCATACGCCGCAAGAGCCTGGATGAGGTGCTCGACATGATCCTCGTATGGGCGTCACTTGAGAGCATGGCCGCGCGCATGGCAGCAGAGCATGCCAGCGACCGGGAGATCCAGTCGCTGCGCAAGGCATTGCCCAAGCAAAAGGGTGAAACTGAGTTGCGCGCCCATCTGCACGAATACTCGGAAGCCAACATTGCTTTCCACTTGAGAATTCTGGAGCTGTCCGGCAGTCCGATGCTGCTCGACATTGCCAAGGGACTGTTCCTGCACATGCGGTCCATCCGCGAACGGGCGATGGCCGAAGGTGACCGCATCACCCGCTCGGTGGTGGATCACATGAACATCATCGAGGCCATTGAAGACCGCAATGCGGAGCTCGCCTCGATGCTGGTCCGCGAACACACCATGCGGCTGCATGGGCATGTCCGCAAGAACTGGAATACTTTTTCCGGCGCTGAAGAAGGCGCAGGCTGAACCACACAATGCGGCCTGGGCAGCAGGCCGGCTGATACAACGATGCACCAGGGAGCCAGTAACAAATGAGTACGATGACAGCAACGCCGACCTCAACCGCAGAAGACACTCTCAAGGCCAAGACCAAGGATGGCACCGTCATCTCAGGCGGGCATCTGGTCGCCAAGGCGCTAAAGGCAGAAGGGGTCGACACCATCTTCACCCTGTGCGGCGGCCACATCATCGATATCTATGACGGTTGCATCGATGAGGGCATACGCATTGTCGATGTGCGTCATGAACAGGTCGCCGCTCACGCTGCAGACGGCTATGCCAGGCAGACCGGCAAGCTTGGCTGTGTCGTCACCACTGCAGGTCCGGGCTGTACCAACGCGGTAACCGGTGTTGCAACCGCCTTCAGGTCGGAAAGCCCAATCCTGCACATTGGCGGCCAGTCATCGCTGACCCAGCACAAGATGGGGTCGCTGCAGGATCTGCCGCATGTTGACATGATGGCGCCGATCACCAAATTCTCCGCCGGCGTGTTGTCGACCGAGCGGGTTGCGGACATGATCGCCATGGCGGCGCGTGAGAGTTTCAACGGAGCCTATGGTCCGTCCTACCTGGAGATTCCGCGCGACATTCTTGATGCGGAAATTCCGGTCGACAAGGCAGTTGTTCCGACGCCAGGCAAGTATCGCGGTTCGGTCCGTTCCATCGGGGATCCGGCCGACATCGAGAAGCTTGCCGATATTCTGGTGAAGGCGAAGCGGCCTGCGGTTCTGTTTGGCCAGCAGGTGTGGGCTGCGCAGGGCCACAACGAGGCGATTTCGCTGGTGCGGTCGCTCGACATACCGGCTTACCTGAACGGTGCCAGCCGCGGCATGTTGCATCCGAAAGACCCGCATGGCTTCGACCGCACCCGGTCGATGGCCTTCAAGGACGCTGATGTCATCCTGATTGTCGGCACGCCATTCGACTTCCGAATGGGTTATGGCAAACGTATCTCCAAGGATGCCACGCTGGTGCAGATCGACATGGGCTACAACACCGTCGGCAAGAACCGTGACGTGGATCTGGGCCTGTGCGGCGATCCGGGCGCTATCCTGGCCGCAGTGGAGCAGGCGGCTTCCGGGCGTATCGACAAGTCTGCCCAGGAGGAGCGCAAGCAGTGGATGGCCAGGCTGCGTGCGGCGGAAGCCGTCGCGCTTGAGAAGCTGATGCCGCTGTTCACGTCGGACCGCAATCCGATCCATCCCTATCGCCTGGCCTGGGAGATCAACGAGTTCCTCGGCGAAGACACAATCTACATCGGCGATGGCGGCGACATCGTCACGATCTCGGCACAGGCCGTACGGCCCCGCGGTCCGGGCCAGTGGATGGACCCGGGCGCGCTCGGATCGCTTGGTGTCGGCACCGGGTTTGCCATGGCGGCGAAGCTGGCCAACCCGGACAAGGAAGTCATGTGCCTGTATGGCGATGGCTCGTTCGGCATGACAGCGTTCGACATGGAGACCTCGCAACGATTCGGTGCCCCCTACCTGGCAGTTGTCGGCAACAACTCGCACATGAACCAGATCCGCTATGGGCAGATTGCCAAGTACGGCGAGCAGCGCGGCAACATCGGCAACAAGCTTGGTGATATTCCGTTTTCCATGTTCGGCGAGATGATCGGTGGCTATGGCGAGGAGGTGCGTGAGGCATCGGAGATCCAGCCGGCCCTGCAACGGGCCCGGGAAGCCATTGCCAAGACCGGCAAGTGCGCCGTCGTCAATGTATGGGTTGATCCGGACGAATATGCGCCCGGCACCAAGGCCCAGACAATGTACAAGTAAGCGGCGGACAACACAGAAACAGTGAAGCGGATCATCTGTTCAGCGCTGCGGGTTAATCGACCGAAAAGCTGAATGATCCAGACGGGAGGATAAAATGCAGGCACTCAAAGGCGTCAAGGTTCTGGACTTCACGCACGTCCAGTCCGGTCCCACGTGCACTCAGTTGCTGGCCTGGCTCGGGGCCGATGTGATCAAGGTGGAACGCCCGGGTGTAGGCGATGCGACGCGCGGCCAGTTGCGCGATGTGCCCAATGCCGATTCCCTGTATTTCACCATGCTCAACCACAACAAGCGCTCCATCACGCTCAACTCCAAGACCGAGCAGGGCAAGGACGTGCTCGAACGGCTGGTGAAAACCTGTGACGTGCTGGTTGAGAATTTTGCACCCGGCGCGCTCGACCGCATGGGGCTTACATGGGAACGCATTCAGGAACTCAACCCGAAGATGATCTATGCGTCGGTCAAAGGGTTTGGTCCGGGGCCGTACGAGGATTGCAAGGTATACGAAAACGTCGCCCAGTGCGCCGGCGGGTCTGCTTCCACAACCGGTTTTCTCGATGGACCTCCGTTGGTGACCGGCGCGCAGATCGGTGATTCCGGCACCGGCCTGCATCTGGCATTTGGTATCGTGTCGGCGCTTTACCAGCGCACCCACTCCGGCAAGGGCCAGCGCGTGCTAGCTCCCATGCAGGACGGTGTCTTGAACCTGTGCCGCGTGAAGCTGCGCGATCAGCAGCGTCTCGCGCATGGCCCGCTGAACGAGTACACACAGTTCGGCAAGGGTATCGAGTTCGGTGATGCGACACCGCGTGCCGGCAATGATTCAGGTGGCGGCCAGCCCGGTGCCATTCTCAAGTGCAAGGGCTGGGAGACCGACCCCAACGCCTATACCTACTTCATCACCCAGGCGGCCGTGTGGGACAAGGTGTGCGACACCATCGGAGAGCCCGACTGGAAAACCGATCCCGGCTATGCAACGCCGCCGGCGCGTCTGGACAAGCTGGAGCAGATATTCGAGCGCATCGAGCAATGGACCAAGACCAAGACCAAGTTCGAAGTCATGGAGATCTGCAATCCGCTCAACATTCCGGTTGGGCCCATCCTCTCGATGAAGGAGATTGCCGAAGAACCGTCACTGCGTGAAACCGGGACCGTGGTTGAGGTGGATCATCCGGAACGCGGCAGCTATCTCACGGTGGGCATGCCGGTCAAGCTGTCGGATTCACCTGCTGACGTGAAACGCTCACCGTTGCTGGGTGAACACACCGAGGAAATCCTGACACAGGTGCTGGGCTATTCTGCTGACGAGGTTGACCAGATCCGGGCGTCAGGCGCCATTGGCGAGATGAAGCAGGCAGCTGAGTAACTAGGCAATTGCGAGGACACTAATGGCAACGAACTGGCAGCAACCCGGCGACGCGATGCGTATAATCGTGATGGGCCAACAGGCATTCGGCAAGGATGCGCTGGCCAAGATACTGGACGCCGGCAAGGACGAAGTGGTCGCTGTGTATTGCGAGCCCGACCGCGAGGGCAGGCCGGTCGATCCGATCAAGGAATTTGCCCTGGAACGGGGCTTGCCGGTGCATCAGCCCGCCGACTTCAATGCCCAGGAAGCGCTTGACACGCTGGCGTCTTTCAACGCCGATCTGATGGTCATGGCGTTCGTCAATGTGTTCGTGCCGGAAGCGGCCCGGGATACGCCAAAGCTCGGATCCATCTGTTTTCACCCCTCGCTGCTGCCGCTTCACCGCGGTCCAAGTGCGGTGAACTGGCCGATCATCATGGGGTCAACCAGGTCGGGCTACAGTTGGTTCTATCCGACTGACGGGCTAGATGAGGGCGACAGCCTCCTGCAGTGGGAATGCGAGATTGGACCCGATGACACGGTGATTGATCTCTATTTCAAGAAGATCTATCCGTCGGCAATTGAAAGTGTCATCGAGGTCTGCGATCTGTTCCGGTCCGGCGAGCCACCTCATATTGTTCCCGACGAGGCCGGTGCAACCTATGAGCGCCGCTGCACCAAGAAGCATGCCAAGATTGACTGGAACAAGCCGGTTAAACAGGTTTACGATCTGATCCGCGGCACTAACCCGAGCCCCGGTGCCTGGACAACGTTGAATGGCGACGAGGTGCAGGTTTACGACTGTAAATTGGTGGCCGGTGACGGGGTATCCTCTAAAGTTGTCGATGTTTCCGACGACGGCGTCGTCGTGCAGCTGATTGGTGGGCGTATCAGTATCAAGCGGGTGCGGCCTGCTGGCGGCGACAAGATGGCCGCCAAAGACTGGGCCGTCCAGGCCGGCGTTTCAGCGGGAACAGTATTGGGCAGTTAGGAACCGGGGTAGTATGGCAGTTCGCAGGATTCTTGTTCCGATCAGGAATGACGGCAAAGGCGAAAATGTGCTCGACCACGCACTGGCGCTTGCCGGCAAGGCAGGTCACATCGAAGCTGTGCATTGCCGCCCGGCGCCAGACGACCTGATCCCATTCGGGGTTTCGGTTCCTGCCATCCTTCGCGAGCAGATCTCAAAATCCGGCGATGATCTTGCCAACGCCGAAGAAGCACAGATCACCGGTCAGTTTGAAGAGTATGCCTCTGCCAACAAGCTGACTGTGGTTGAGATCGGCAAACCCCATCCCAAGAACAAGCTGTCTGCCACTTGGCGTATCGAGCGCGGCAAGCAGGCCAACATGGTTTCGGCCCGGGGCCGGCTGGCAGATGTGGTTGCAGTGGCGCGTCCGTACCGCGACCGGGCCGCTGGCCGCAACACGCTTGAAGCAGCTCTGGTCAACACCGGTTCGCTGGTGATGATGTGCCCGCCGTCGCCGCCACCGGAAAAGATTGGACGCCATATTGCCGTGGCCTGGAACGGCTCGCGCGAAGCTGCGCGTGCAGTATCGCTCGCCATGCCGCTTCTAAGGGCCGCGGACAAGGTGTCCGTGATGACCATGGCCGGCGAAAAACTCGAGCTCACCGGCGCGCATCTTTTGAATTTCCTGGCAGACCACGATGTCAAGGCGACCCACACGGAAGTCAAGCCCGGAAGCAATGCCGGCAAGGTACTGCTGGAGGGCGCCGGATCTCTCGGGGCGGACTGTTTGCTGATGGGAGCGTATGGTTCGAGCCGGGGCCGGGAAATGGTGTTTGGAGGCGCCACGCAATATGTCGTTGATCATGCGGAAATGCCTGTACTGATGGCGCATTAGAACAAGTTAGGTCCGAATGAATCCACAATGATGCCCTAACAGTTTTCAAGGCAGTCAGGTCGGTAAATCTTGGCGCGTACACCTCGAGTTAAAACTGATTTGCCGGCCGCAGAAGAAAGGAGTGACCACTGTGCGGAAAAACATCAGTGAATCTGCGACAACCTGTCCGGTTTTGCTTGATGCCGACCGCCAATCTGATACGATCCGGTCATCAACTGGTATACCACACGCCAGAATTTCTTGATTTTGGTAGGTATAACAGATGGTTCCACGATGTGGACAGGTACTGGAGATAAGCCGGCAGCAGATACGGCGGTCTGGTGACCAGGGTTTCAATATTGTGGCAGCGACCTAACATGGTCGGTGCTTTCAACGACCCCAAAGGGAGAACTAAAATGAAACTTACTAGAAGAATTGCACTCGGACTCGTTTTTGCGAGCGGTATGGCCGCATCGGTTGCAGCCACCACTTCGCCGGCGCTGGCGTTTGAGCCCACCAAGCCGATCGACTTCGTGATCATGGCCGGCAAGGGCGGTGGCGCCGACAAGATGGCCCGCCTGATGCAGGCTATCGTTGAAGAAGAAAAACTGGCCAGCAAGCCGCTCGTGCCGACCAACAAGTCCGGCGGTTCCGGCGCTGAGGCCCTGGTGCACATGAAAGGCGCGGGCGATCCCGATCACACCATCATGGTAACCCTGAATTCGTTCTTCACGACGCCGCTGCGGCAGCCTGGACTGGGCGTTGATATCATGCAGTTTGCCCCCGTTGGCCGCATGGCGGAAGACACCTTCCTGCTGTGGGTTCACAAGGATACCGGCATCACCACATTTGAGCAGTTTCTCGAGAAGGCCAAGGCCGACGGCAGCAACTGGGTGATGGGCGGAACCGGCAAAAACTCCGAAGACAACATCATCACCGATTACCTCAACAACGCCTATGACTTGAAGATCAAGTATATCCCGTACAAGGGTGGCGGTGCCGTTGCCAAAGACCTGGCCGGCAAGCAGATCACCTCCTCGGTCAACAATCCTTCTGAAGCCCTTGGCTTTTACGAGTCCGGCGATGTGATCCCGATTGTAGCCTTTACCGATGAGCGTCTGCCATTGTTCAAGGACGTGCCGACACTTAAGGAAAAGGGCGGAGATTTCTCCTACTTCATGCAGCGTGCAGTTGTTGGTGCGCCAGGCATGTCCGAGGACGCCCAGAAGTACTACACCGATCTCTTCGACAAGGTCTTCAAGTCTGCCAAATGGCAGGAGTACAAGTCTTCGAAATCCCTGATGGGTGACTTCATGGCCGGTAGCGATCTCAAGTCCTATTGGGATACTCAGCGGACACGTCACCAGACCATTCTGAAGGCATCCGGCGCAATCAAGTAAGCGTCGGAACAGCAAGCAGGTCAGAGCCGGGGAGATGTCTTAGTCATGCGGCGTGCAGAAATCGTCACCGCCATCATACTTGGCATCTTCTCGGCCTATCTGATGTGGAAAAGCGGGGAGGCCCCAGCCTGGGACCCCTCCATCGCCCGCTTTGACAATATCGGCATGATCGAGGGCGAGGGCCCGGCAAGTGGCTGGTGGCCGTTCTGGCTGTCGACAATCATGCTGATTTGCTCGATCTGGATTGCGGTCAACTGGTGGCGCAGAACATCACCACCGTCGCGCTCGGATGAGGTCTTCCTCGATGCCTACGGCCGCCGCATGCTGCTGCTGGTTGGTGGCGGACTGATTGGCTTCATGGTGCTGATACAGTTTGTCGGATTTTACGCCGGCATGTTTGTCTTCCTGTTTTACTATCTTTTTTTCCTGGGCCGGCATTCGGTGGTCCGGACCCTGGCGATATCCATTGGAACGCCGATCTTCTGTTTCTTTTTCTTCGACGTAGCAATGCGGATCGTGCTGCCGAAAGGCGTTACGGAGCCGCTGTTCCTACCGCTTTACAAAATTTTCCTGTGACGACCTGATCTCTCCTGAAGCACGACAGTGGCCGAAGGAACCATCAAGAAGGCAACGGATACATGATCGAGATTTTTGCAGCATTGGGCGACGGCGTATGGCAAGCCCTGCAGCCGGTGAACCTGGCTCTTGCCTTCATCGGGGTCGTCGTGGGGCTGTTTGTCGGAGCCATGCCGGGGCTGGGTTCGGTCAATGGCGTGGCAATCCTGCTGCCGTTTACGTTCGTCATCCAGAAATATACCGGCAGCGCCACGTCGCCGATGATATTCCTGGCGGCCATCTACTATGGCGCCATGTATGGCGGCGCCATTTCCTCGATCACGCTCGGCATTCCCGGCGCATCCACGGCTGTAGCGACAACATTTGACGGCAGGCCGCTTGCGCTGAGCGGCAGGGCGGATCAGGCGCTTGTCGCAGCCGCCGTGGCGTCCTTTGTCGGCGGCACAGTCGCCAACCTGCTGTTTACCGGGTTCGCGCCCGCCCTTGCCTCGGTGGCGCTCGACTTCGGCAATCCGGAAATATTCGCCCTGATGCTGCTGGCGTTCGCGACGTTTGTTGGACTCGGTGGTGATGATATTCCCAAGACCATTTTCTCCATATGTATCGGGCTGGTGCTGGCAACGGTCGGTTTCGACATCATCTCGGGCGAACCGCGTCTGCAGTTTGGCGATCCGCTGGATCTGTTTCCCGCCACTGCGGGCCTGATCGACACGACCGGCTTCAGCCATGGCATCAGGTTCCTGGTGTTGGCCATCGGCGTCTACGGCATTGGCGAGATGATCTGGACCATTAACTCGTCGCGCGGCAAGATCACCATGACCGAGACGACCATCACGTTTGCGCGCATCAGGGGCGCGCTTGATGCGTACCGCAAGAAGGCCTGGAAGGGCACTTTCATCGGTTCTGCGCTGGGGTTCTTCGTAGGCATCCTGCCGGCTGCGGGCGCCACGCCCGGATCGCTGATGTCCTATGGCGTCGCCAAGATGATTTCGCGTAATCCGGACAATTACGGCAAGGGTGAACTGGACGGAGTGGCAGCACCGGAAGCGGCCAACAATTCGGCTTCGACCGGCGCCATGCTGCCCATGATGACGCTGGGCATTCCCGGTTCACCAACGACCGCCGTGCTGCTTGCCGGCATGGTGATCTGGGGACTTCAGCCTGGTCCCCGCCTGTTCGCCGACCAGCCGGATTTCGTCTGGCCGCTTATCGGCTCGTTCTACGTGTCAAATCTCATCGCGGTGCTGGTCAACCTGGCCTTCATCCCGATCTTCCTGTGGATGCTGCGCATGCCATTCACCATCCTGGCGCCGTTGATTTTCGTGCTCTCCGTAGTCGGTACGTTTGCCGCCTATCAGAACCTGTTCGATGTCTGGCTGATGGTCCTGTTCGGCCTGGGTGCCTTCCTGCTGCGCATCCTCGACTATCCGCTTGCGCCGGCTGTCCTGGCGATTGTCCTCGGCCCGATTGCGGAGCCGAAGCTGCGTCAGTCGCTGCTGTTGTCCGACGGCGATCCATCGATCTTCTTCACTCGCCCGATCGCCGGGCCGATCACCGTGATCGCCATCATCCTGATCCTGTTGCCTCTGCTCAAGATCATCTGGACCAAGGTCAAGTCATCCCGGGCAGAGACGCCGGCGCAGTAACTCTGTCTTCCTTCACACCTGTGATCACGTGGTGTTCACACGCAACCATCTCATCGTGAACTGAGTTGCGTTGCGCCGTGCGCCGTTAGACCTGAATTTCGCCTGCACGAACTGGGACATTGCCAGTGTCCCTTGATGATATGTGCAGGAGCGCTTCACGTGCAGATTTTCGAAATGTTCGCCCGCTACACGCCCGGTCCCACCGCTGCGTGGCTATGGTTGTTTGCAGCCGGCATTGCTGAGATTGGTTGGGCTGTCGGGCTCAAACTCTCCGACGGGTTCACCCGTCCAGTGCCGACCGCGTGGACAATTATGTGCCTGGTCGCCAGCTTTCCGATGCTGGCCATTGCGCTGAAGTCGATTCCCATCAGCACCGGCTACGCGGTGTGGACGAGCATCGGAATTGCCGGCGCGGTCGCCGTCGGTGTGCTGTTCCTGCACGAGCCCGCCAGCCTGGCGAAATTCATCTGCATTGCCATGATCCTGGCCGGCGTCGTCGGCCTGAAACTGATCGGTGCCTGAGGCTTGGCCTCAACCGCTCCCAGGAACCAAGAACCAATGAACAAGATACAGCAGACAACCGACTTTTCCGCCAGCCAAACCGTCTCCCCAGTCAATTCCTACAACGAGTGGGATCCGTTGGAAGAGGTGATGGTCGGGCGCCTGGACGGTGCGGTCATACCATCCAACCACCCGGTCGTGACCTGCAATGTACCCGGTGTTACAGGCAGGCTGTTCGGCCTGTTTGCAGGCATCAAGTATCCTCACATCATGACCGGGCCGGCGCAGGAAGAACTGGACGGGTTCGTTGAGTTGCTCGAAAGCCTCGCCATAAAGGTGGTCCACCCGGACGCAGTGAGCTACCGCCAGAAAATTCAGACGCCGCAATTCAGGTCGCGCGGTTTCTGCAATACCTGTCCGCGCGACTCCATGATCGTAGTTGGCGATGAAATCATCGAGACTCCGATGGCGTGGCCGTGCCGCTATTTCGAAACCCACTCCTATCGCAGGCTGCTCAAGGATTACTTCCGCAGGGGAGCCCGCTGGACCTCGGCGCCGAAACCTGAACTGGCTGACGAGCTTTTCGAGCGCGACTACACGATCCCGGCCTACGGCGAGGAAGTCAGGTACGTGATCAATGAATGGGAACCGGTGTTTGACGCGGCGGATTTCGTCCGTTGCGGGAAAGATATCTTCGTCATCAAGAGCAATGTGACAAACGAAATGGGCATTCAGTGGCTGCAGCGCCATCTGGGCAGCGCATACCGCATTCACACCTTGCGCGGAAAGTGCCCCCAGCCGATGCATATCGATACCACCTTCATGCCGCTTGCGCCGGGCAAGGTTCTGATCAATCCCGAGTACATCGATGTGGATGAACTGCCTGACATGTTCAGCAACTGGGATATTCTCGTGGCGCCGGAACCTGACCCGATCGTCGGCGACAGGATGCTGGAGCTCACGTCTATGTGCGGCAAGTGGCTCAGCATGAATGTCATGATGATCGATGAAAAGCGGGTGATCTGCGAGAAGCACCATGTCGGCATGATAAAGGCGCTGGAAGGCTGGGGGTTTGAGCCGATACCCTGTTCGTTTTTGCATTACGCGCCGTTTGGCGGTGCTTTTCACTGCGCCACGCTGGATATTCGCCGCAGAGGTGGGCTGGAAGACTATTTCAGATGATGGCGCACAGTTTCTGCAGTCGGGCCATTCCACTATGCGGAACCGGATTTTCGCTTCAGGCCAAATTGACATTCTTAAAAATCATGATTGTGAGATAAAAATTATATTTTTCATAGCTTTATAAAAATGGAAAATTCCAAAAACAGATAACGATATGCATTTCTACCATATGGTGGAATGAGTTGCTTGTGCGCGCGCGCGCGCGCAGGTAGAACCACCTCATATCCAGTCTGGTTTGAAGGGTTTTCTGCAATGAAAATATGCATTTACGGCGCGGGTGCTATCGGTGGTTTCATGGGGCATGCTTTGGCGCAGGTGCCGGGTGTCGAACTGTCGTTGATTGCCCGCGGACCGCATCTCAAGGCGATGCAGGAAAATGGCCTGACCCTGATCAGGGATGGTGAAACTGTCTCGGTGCCGGTAACCGCAACGTCGAACCCGGCAGAGCTCGGTCCTCAGGACTATGTGGTCATCGCGCTGAAGAGCCACCAGGCCTGGCAATCTGCCGAAAGCATCAAGCCGTTATTGGGCCCCAACACGGCAATAATTACCTGCCAGAACGGCGTACCATGGTGGTATTTCCACAAGCTGCCGGGGCAGTTTGAAGGCAGCAGGCTGGATGCGGTGGATCGCGGTGACCGCCAGTGGACCGTGTTCGGACCGGGTCGCGCCATTGGATGTGTGGTTTATCCGGCAACCGAAATCATTGAACCCGGGGTGATCAAGCACGTCTACGGAGACAAGTTTTCCATCGGCGAACCGGACGGCACGGTGTCGCCGCGCTGTGAGGCGTTTTCGAAAGCCATGGAGCAGGGCGGCCTTCGCGCGCCGGTGCTGGAGGATATCCGCTCGGAAATCTGGCTCAAGCTGTGGGGTAACCTCTGCTTCAATCCGATCTCTGCCCTGACCGGGGCAACCCTCGACGTGGTTGCCACCGAGCCGGGCACGCGCGCGCTGGCAAAAACCATGATGCTGGAGGCGCAGACGTTGGCTGAGAAACTCGGCGCCAGCTTCCGTGTCGATGTTGAACGCCGCATCAACGGTGCCGCCGGCGTGGGCGCCCACCGCACCTCGATGTTGCAGGACCTGGATGCCGGCAAGGCGATGGAAATCGACGCCCTGGTCACGGCGGTTCAGGAAATGGGCCGGATCGCCGGCGTCGCGACACCCGCTATTGACGGCGTGCTGGCTCTGGTCCAGCAGCTTGCGGAAGTTCGCGGGCTCTATCCGACTTATCCGGCTGAAAACGGCGACGATCTGGCCAAGACGGCTTAGGCGGTCAATCGGTCCTGATCTACTTCCGGTTGCACTTATGACTTGATGTTTCCGCCCTTATGCGGCGAAACTGCGGGGGATCGGTTGGTGAGTGCGATAGAGGAATTGAGCTATGCGGCTGGATGATGAACAAGCGAGTTCCAATGTGGAAGACCGCCGGGGCCAGCGTGGCCGGCGGGGCGGTTTCCGGATTCCCATGGGCCGGCGCGGTGGCGGCGGCATCGGCATCGGCACTATTGTCATCCTGGGCATCATGTGGCTGGTCTTTGGTATCAACCCGCTGGAAATGCTCAGCGGCGGCGGGCTGCAGCAGCAGACGCAGCAAATTCCGCAGACACAGCAGCAGTCGCCGGCGGCAAATGACGAAATGGGCCAGTTTGCCAGCAAGGTGCTGTCTACAACCGAGCGTACCTGGGCTCGGATTTTCCAGGAAAATGGCCGGCGGTACGAAGAACCCCGCATGGTGCTGTTTTCAGGTTTCGTGCAGTCGGCATGCGGTGCCGCTCAGTCGGCCACGGGTCCATTCTACTGTCCGCGGGACAAAAAAATCTATATCGATCTGAGTTTCTTCCGTGAAATGAGCACCCGGCTCGGCGCAGGAGGTGATTTTGCCCATGCTTACGTCATTGCCCATGAAGTAGGCCATCATGTGCAGACGTTGCTGGGCATTACCGAAAAAGTGACCGCGGCGCGCATGCGATCCTCAAAGGCCCAGGCCAACCAGTTGTCGGTTCGCATGGAGTTGCAGGCCGACTGTCTGGCCGGTGTCTGGGCACGAGACAACAAGGACCTGCTGGAAAAGGGCGACATTGAGGAAGGCCTCAACGCGGCAAGTGCAATTGGCGACGACCGCCTGCAAAAGCGCAGCCAAGGCTATGTGGTTCCGGAGAGCTTTACCCATGGTACGTCGGCACAGCGCGTGGAATGGTTCAAACGCGGCATACAGACCGGCAATATCGGCCAGTGCGACACCTTTGGCTGAACCAGTGCCGACAGCAGCGGATTTTACATGACCTCCGACAAGATAAGGCAACCTGCCTGATGCCGTCTTCAAAACCTTCCTGTTCGGTGCTCGCTTCGGCGGCGCGCAGTGTCGTCGCCCGGCGCCGGATCAGCGACCGAATCGTCGATACCCCCGTGCTGAAATCGTGCCTGGAATTGCCGGACGGAACGGAATTGCACTTCAAGACGGAAAATTTTCAGACGACAGGTTCGTTCAAGTTCAGGGGCGCCATGGCCAAGCTGACATCGCTGCCGCCTGAACAGCCGCTGATCACTGCATCATCGGGCAATCACGGCATTGCGTGCTCGCTTGCCGCGCGCATCACCGGCCACAAGCTGACGGTTGTGCTGCCTGAAAACGTCGCGCGGGCCAAGCTTGCAAAGGTTGAAAGCTTCGGCACCGAGGTCATTCTGCATGGTGCCGAGTCTGGTCTGGCGGAGACCCATGCCCGGTCACTGGCCGCCAGCGGCGAATATGCCTATGTCTCGCCTTACAACGATGCCGAAGTCATAGCCGGTCAGGGAACGATCGGGCTGGAGCTTCTCGAACAACTGCCGCACATCGACAATGTGTTTGTCGCAATGGGCGGAGGCGGCCTGATTTCGGGCATCGGATCTGTGCTCAAGGCGCATCAGCCCGG
Organism: Anderseniella sp.; assembly: GCA_028289645.1. Taxonomy (GTDB): domain Bacteria; phylum Pseudomonadota; class Alphaproteobacteria; order Rhizobiales; family Aestuariivirgaceae; genus Anderseniella. The sequence goes on along the minus strand of JANQOK010000008.1, from coordinate 278,078 downwards.
ATGCCGGATCATTGGCGTCAGCGCATCAAACTCCGCCGCATTGGCGGCTTCGATAAAGGCCGGTCGTGTCGTTGAAACGCAGCACCTCGACACCCTTGCAGACGGCGTCGCTGGCGGTGTTGATGAAGACGCCATCACGCTCGCGCTGGCAACCGAGGTGATTGATCGGGTGGTTCATTGCAGTGAGGAAGAGATTGTTTCCGCGCTCAGGACGTTGGCCTGGACCGAAAAGCAGCTTGTTGAAGGGGCTGCCGGTCTTGCCCTTGCCGGCTACCTGGCAGACCAGAAACAATATGCCGGCCAGACCAGCGTCGTGGTGCTGTGCGGTGCCAATTTCGACGATGCCAAGCTGCTGCAAGCCATAGCCGGTTGACCAGGTTCGCATAAGCTCAGGCTTCAGACAGGCAATCTCTATGGGGTGGCGCGCTGGTCGGCCCGACACCCCGTCAAACTTGAAGACAGTGGAGCGATCAGCCCATCATCTTGTTCTTGATCATGCCGACAATGGTCTGGACGATGAGACCGCCGACACCGCCACCGACAAGCTGGCCGGCGAGAGCGCCGATGTCCATGCCGCCTCCCGCATCACCACCGGCTGCGCCCAGCAGGCCGCCGAGCAATGAGCCGCCGCCGACGCCTCCGACTGCGCCGGCAATCAGGTTGCCGATCTGGCCCATGTCGCCGCCCTTAATGAACTTGCCGCCGGCTGTTCCGCCTGCAGCACCGCCGATGGCCTGTACGATTAGTGAGGTCAAATCCATCGCTGATCCCTCCGATTGGATACCCATGCAGCGGACCGTTATGTCCACCACATCACAAGCCTAGCCAGCCCCGGCCATTCGGCAAGGTCTTTCTCAACCTGCCGTGGAAAGGTTGTTTCGGACGATTACAAAAAGTTGTTCTGATGTGAGCGGTTCTGAAGCCGGCGAAATTCCATGCTGCATCAGGCAGAAGCGCAGAATATCGCAAAAAACTAATACAATTCAGTAGGTTGTCGGACCGGTTAACCAAGCTCCCAGGGCCGCAATTGTGACACGAAATCCACATGATGTCGTGGCTTTTGGACAATACGTTAATCCAATAGTTACCATACGGGCACATAGTGATTTCAGCGAAATTTATTCACAGTTGAGCACGATGTGGCCCGAATCTGCGCTCCGTCGCGTCCAGTTAAGTTAGTTGTCCAAGGGGTTCTTCATGAAAAAGCTGACCGTAACATTTGCCGCAACCATGCTTGCGTTTTCTCTCGCAGGCATCGCGCAGGCCGAACAACCTGCCGATAGTCAGGCGGATGAGCTTTCGATGGAGTCCGAAGCGCTCGAAGGCCTGTTTCCCGGGCATTATGAAGCCCGTGTGGCTGGCGGTTATCGGTTGCTGATCTCGGCAAATGATGATGGCACCATGCTGGGCCGGGCATTTGGCAAGGAAGACAAGGGTGTCTGGGTCATCAAGGATCAGGAGCTGTGCATTGCATGGCGTTCCTGGACCCGTGGCGAATATAAATGCGGCGCCATCACCCAGAACGGCGACTGGTTCGTGGCAACCAACAGCAAGAACGGCGAGACCATGAAGTTCAAGGCCATCAACAAGCGCGATGTATACGCCGCGCGGGTAGGGCGCCGGGCATCCAGAGACTGAAGGCGTCTTAAATCATTCAGGTCTTAGGCACGGTGCTCCTCGGGAGTGCCGCGTCTTCGTTTTGGCGGCCGACTGCCGCAAACACCCCGATCAGCTCGCGGTTTGTGCCGGATGCGATGCCGGTTTAGCCCCGGCCTCTGTAGGGAGGCACACCCTGGTCAGGCAGCCACAGGCCTTTCGGCGGTTCGCCGCTCTGCCAGAACACATCGATCGGAATGCCGCCGCGCGGATACCAGTAGCCGCCGATGCGCAGCCATTTGGGCTGCAGCAGGTCCACGATATCGCGACCTACACGCACCGTGCAGTCTTCATGGAATGCGCCGTGATTTCTGTATGACCCAAGGTAGAGCTTCAGTGACTTGGACTCGACGATCCACTGTTCCGGAACATAGTCGATTACCAGGTGGGCGAAGTCCGGCTGGCCGGTCACCGGGCAGATCGACGTAAACTCCGGCACTGCGAACCGCACCAGATAGTCAGTGTCTTGATGCGGCGCCGGGACGCGCTCCATGCGGGCCTCGTCTGGCGAGCCGGGCAGGGCACTGTCCGCGCCCAGTTGGGTAAGTGTGGTGGTCTCAGACATGATTGTCAGGCAGCCTTGGTGGCGCTTAGCGCTCCATTGATGGCGCTGTCGAGCCTGTCGACAAGTTCAGCCACATGAAGCTCGTTGATGATGAATGGTGGTGCGATCAGCACGTGGTCTCCGACCTGGCCATCGACCGTACCGCCCATGGGATAGATCATCAGGCCATCGGCCAGTGCCCGCTTCTTGATGTCGGCATGAAGCTTGAGTGCCGGATCAAAGGGCCGTTTGCTGTCCTTGTCCTGCACCAGTTCGACACCCTGGAACAGACCCCTGCCGCGGATATCGCCGACATGCGGATGTTGGCCGAACCGGGCTTCGAGTGCGGCTTTGAGTTTGCCGCCCATCGCATTGACATTGCCAAGCAGATCACCGCGCTCGATCTCCTGCAACACGGCTACGCCTGCCGCACAGGCTGAAGGATGGCCGAGATAGGTATGGCCGTGCTGGAAAAAGCCCGAGCCCTGTTCGATTGCCGAATAGATGTCTGCGGAACACAGCATGGCGCCGATCGGCTGGATGCCTGCGCCCAGGCCCTTGGCGATACACACGATGTCGGGCCTGACACCATCGTGTTCCGATGCAAACAGGGTGCCGCACCGGCCCATGCCGCACATCACTTCATCGAGGATCAGCAGTACGCCGTACTGGTCGCAGATTTCGCGGATGCGCCTGAAATAACCTTCTTCCGCCGCCACGGCACCGAGCGTGGCACCCACGACAGGTTCAGCGATAAACGCCGCAACGCTGTCCTCGCCAAGTTCCTTGATCTTGTCCTCGAGCTGGTTGGCCATGCGCAGGCCATAGGCTTCTGGGCTTTCGCCCGCCTGTGCCCAGCGCCAGAAGTAGCAGGCATCTATGTGATGCATGGCTGCGGTCAGAAACGGTTCAAACTGCTTTCGGCGCCACCGGTTGCCGCCAGCGGCAAGCGCGCCCAGGGTGTTGCCGTGATAACTCTGCCAGCGCGCGATCACATGCCGGCGGCCGGGTTCACCCTTCTCCAGGAAGTACTGCCGGGCCAGTTTCATCGAGGACTCGGTCGCTTCCGACCCGCCAGATACGAAATATACCCTGTCGATGCCCTCAGGCGCACGCTCAACCAGCATGTCGGCCAGTTGTTCCGCCGGCTCGGAAGTAAAGAAACCTGTGTGCGCCCAGGCCAGTTTGTCCAGTTGCGACTTCACCGCTTCGCGAACCACGTCGTTACTGTGACCGAGGCACGACACTGCAGCCCCACCGCAACCGTCCAGGTACCGCTTGCCGTCGCCGTCGATGATGTAGGGGCCGTCACCGGCAACGGCTGTGGCCAATCTGGACTTTGTATGCCTTTGAAAGACATGAGACATCGGGAAATTCTCTCTTATGCGGCTAGTGGAAGTTGCAGTATTTCACGGGCCTGCTGCCAGCTGGCGACGGGCCTTCGATGTTTGTCACACAGTTCAACGGCGCGCTTGACCAGCGCGGCATTGGACGGGGCCAGTGTGGTGCGGTCAAGGCGCACATTGTCTTCAAGCCCGGTGCGGACATGGCCGCCGGCCGCGATGCACCAGTCGTTCAATACAATCTGGTTTTGAGCGATGCCGGCACCGCACCATTGCGCGTCCGGCGCCAGCCGGTTCAAGGTTTTCACGTAGAAGTCGAAAACCTCCTTGTCGACCGGCATGGCGTTCTTCACGCCCATCACGAACTGCATATATAACGGCCCCTTCAAACGGCCGTCTTCCGCCATTTTAACGGCCTGGAATACGTGGCTGAGGTCAAACGCCTCGATTTCCGGCTTGATGTCGTATTTCAGCATTTCAGCGGCCAGCCAGTCGACCAGGTCGGGAGCGTTCTCGTAGACCCGGGTGGGAAAGTTGTTGGACCCGACGGTCAGTGACGCCATGTCCGGCTTGAGCGGCAGCATGCCGCCACGTTCGTGCCCTGCGCCGGATCGACCGCCGGTCGAATACTGGATGATCATGCCGGGGCAGTGCTTGCGCAGGCCCTCGCCAAGGCGGGCAAACTTGTCCGGGTCGGAGGTCGGGGTTTCATCGTCATTGCGCACATGGCAGTGGGCGATCGACGCGCCGGCCTCGAAAGCTTCGTGGGTGCTCTCGATCTGTTCGGTGATGGTAATCGGCACTGCCGGGTTCGCCGCCTTGGTCGGCACGGACCCGGTAATCGCAACGCAGATGATGCAGGGATTGGGCATGGGATTCCTCAAATGTCGAAAAACACAGTCTCGGCTTCGCCCTGAAGCGACACATCGAACCGGTAACTGTTGTTGGAACTCGTATCAGGCTTGGCCAGCAAGGTCTCGCGGCCTTCGCTGATCGCATTGAGCACCGGATCAGCGGCATTGGCATCAGCCTCGTCGGCAAAATAAATCCGCGTGTGCAGATGAATATTGATGCCCCGGGCGTAGATCATCAGCGTGATGTGTGGCGCCTGAAGCGACCCGTCGGTCCACGCGACCTGTCCCGGTTTCACGGTTTCGAAGCGGAACTCGCCGGTTTCGAAGTCGGCATGACAGCGGGCAAAGCCCTTGTGGCCGTCCGCAAACTCACCGTCATTACCCGCCTGCCAAATCTCCAGCAGTGCATCCTTGACGATGTCCCCGGCGCCGTCGCGGACGACGCCCGTAATGACGATCGGCGTGCCGCTGCCCAGGCCGGTGTGAATGTCAATGCCGTGATGTTTGACATCGATGCCTGCTGCATCCGGCAACAGGCCGATGTGGACATAAGGCCCGGCGGTTTGCGACGGCGTTTCATGCAGGCGCTTTTTCATCAACTGTGCTCCGCGTCGAGCGGCGTTTCATTGCGGCCGCGCAGCACAATGTCAAACCGGTAGGCAAGCGCGTCGAACGGGATCGCACTGTCCAGGTCAAGCTTGGCCACCATGCGGTCAACGGCAGCCGGGTTGCTGACGGCGTTGACAATGGCACAATGCCGGATCAGCGGATCGCCTTCGAAATAGAACTGTGTGATCAGGCGCTGGGCAAATGAAGCGCCGAACAGGGATATGTGAATATGAGCTGGCCGCCAGGCCGGGCCGTTATTGGGGAACGGATATGGACCCGGCCGGATGGTGCGGAACGAGTAGTTTCCCTGCTCGTCCGACAGGCATCTGCCATAGCCGGAAAAATTCTTGTCCAGCGGCGCCAGGTACCCGTCGCGCGCATGCCGGTAGCGTCCGCCGGCGTTCGCCTGCCACACCTCGATCAGCACATTCGGCTGGGGCCGGGCATATTCGTCCAGCACTCGGCCCGATACGACAATGCGTTCACCGACCGGATCACCGTCGACCACTGCATTGTGCAGCAGGTCGGCATCATGTTCGCCGAGCATCTTATGGCCGAACACCGGGCCCGACGTCTCGCTCAGGGAAGGGGGCATTTGCAGCAGGGCCCGCTTTGGCGAGCGCAGCACCGACGAATTGTAGGCCGGTGTCAGTCCTTTCGGGTGCCATGTCCGGTCACGCGGGTCGAAAACGGGTTTGTCGCTGGAAGCCATCTGATCAGCCTGATGCAATATACGAATGCCAATCTCTACCGCTGCGCCTGTGCCGTCAACCGGCAAGACGAGAGACTTTGCCGCATGCCATGGTATTCGGCCGCGCACGGTGGCACTATCCCGGCAAGTTGGGGTAGGGCGTTGTGAACCGTGTCGGCAGCAAGTGAAAATGTTGGTCAATGGCCGCGCATCTGGGCGGTGTTTCTGACCGGCGTCGCGGCGGCTTTCCTGGTCGGCAAGGCGCCAGCGGCCCTGCCGGTGCTGAGGGCCGAGCTTGACCTGTCCCTGTTCCAGGCAGGCCTCGTCGTGTCCATGTTTTCGCTGGTGGCGGCGGTGGCCGGGCTGCTCTTTGGCGCACTGTCCGACAGATGGGGGCAGTTGCGGCTGGCGATGACGGGCCTGGTGCTGGCCGCGGTTGCGGGCGTGGCCGGGGCTTGGGCCGATACGGCTGCAACCCTGATTGCCAGCCGGGTTGCCGAAGGTGTCGGTTTCTTCATGATATCGGTGTCGCTGCCCGGTCTCGTCCTGCGCTTGGCGGACGACCGTACCCGCCAGACCGCCATGGGCCTGTGGGGAGCCTACCTGCCGCTGGGCGCAGGGCTGGTCCTGCTGGCCGGTGGCGTCATTATCGAAACCGTCGGATGGCGCGGATTGTGGTTGCTGATCTCGGCAAGCTATGTGGCGTTTTTCGCCGCCCTGGTCTGGGCGGCACCGCGGGACGACGATGACGGTCCCCGTGTCGGGGGAGGTCGTGTGACAGCGGTTCTGAGGACCCCGGGCGCCGTCATGCTCGGCGCGGTGTTCGGATGCTATTCCGGTCAGTACATGGCGGTCACATCGTTCGTGCCGCTGATCCTGGTTGAACGTGCCGGATGGGAGTTGGCGCCGGCGGCCGCTGTCGGCGCGATGATCATGGTGGTCAATACAACCGGCAATGTTGCCGCTGGTTTCCTGCTCGATCGTGGTGTGCGCCGCCGGTCGCTCGTTCTTCTGGCCAGTGCGGCCATGGCTCTGGGCGCGGTCATGGTGATGAGCGCGGCCCTGCCGGTGCCGGTGCGGATCGCCGGCGCCGTGCTGTTTTCAAGCTTTGGCGGCATGATACCGGGATCCCTGTTTGCCGGTGTTGCCCGCCATGCGCCAAGCCGGGCACATGTCTCCAGCGTCAACGGCCTGATGCTGCAGTGCGTGGCAATCGGTCAGCTCATCGGGCCTGCCGCGACCACATGGCTGGTCGCCACCGGCAATGGCAGCTGGGCCATGGCGCTGGTCTACCTGCTGCCCATGGCGGCCCTGACAGCAATTGCCGGCATTGTACTGGGCCGAATCGAGCGTTCGCCGACTTGACTTGAGACGTCTTTCTCAGCATTTACGCTCACGAGCTTATTCACGCATCACAGACAGACCATGAAACCATTTCTTATCCTCCAGCTTCGCCCAGAGACGGAAACATCGGACGACGAATACCAGGCCATTCTAGACAAGGGCGGACTTGCACGCTCTGACACTGTACGGATCAGGCTCGACCAGGAACCGATACCCGGCGACTTGAAGCTGCAGGACCATGCCGGTGTTATCGTCGGTGGCGGTCCCGGCTGTGTCAGCGACGCGGACAGCGAAAAGTCCGAAACTGAAAAGCGCATCGAAGACGCGGTCATGGATCTGATGCCGGCCATTACCGAAACAGACTTTCCCTACCTGGGCTGTTGTTACGGTATCGGCATCCTGGCCCATCACCTGGGCGGCAAGGTCAACAAGGAGCGATACAGCGAGGAAGTCGGTGCCGTTGAATGCCGGTTGACGGATGAGGGCATGGTCGACCCGCTGCTGCATGGCGCGCCGGACAGCTTCATGGCCTTTGTTGGCCACAAGGAAGCTGTGCAGGAGTTGCCGGCCGGCTGTTCTCACCTGCTGGCGTCCGGCCCGTGCCCCTACCAGATGATCCGCTACAAGACCAATGTCTACGCCACCCAGTTTCACCCGGAAGCCGACAGCCGGGTCTTCGAGACGCGGGTCAACGTCTACAAGGACAAGGGGTATTTCCCGCCGTCAGACGCCGACAGGATCATTGAACTCTGTCATCAGCAGGATGTTCAGGTGCCGGGCCGGATTCTCAAGAATTTCGTGGACGCCTACAGGTAGTCCCAATCAGTCACGGATATTGGCCAGGTTCATCGACGGGGGCCGTCAGGAATCGGTGGGCGTCACGCTTTTGCCCGTGCGCGGATCAAAACGGCCGCCACCCAAATGGATGTTGCCCCAGTCCATCAGAGTGACGAGGAGCGGTTCGAGCGATTTTCCGACATCTGTCAATGCATAGCGGTAGCGGACAGGCCGGTCATGATAAGGCTCCTTCTTCACCAGCCCCAAGTCAACAAGCCGCTTCAAGCGGTTCGACAGTATGTTCGTCGGCACGCGCTCCTCGCTGTTCTGAAGTGCCTGAAACGTGTCTTTGCCGTGCCACATCAGGTCGCGCACGATCAGTAGGGTCCACTTGTCGCCCGCAATATCCAGCGTACGCGCGATGGAGCACCGTGATCTGAAATCTCTCGGGGTCTGGTGTAAATCCGTTCCGGCCATTGTCAGTCCGTTTCATTCAATTCGCACTGATTCTAACACAGTGACTTGCATTTTGAAAGTTTAGGGTTTAGAGAGTGGCTTTCAAATTAAAAGTTACTTCCATCGACCGGGATCAACTGCATGAACAAGACCATTTTGGCGCATCTTGCCGCGGCCCTTGCAGCACTCAGCGCTGGCACCGCGGTCGTCGCCACCCGGTTTGTCATAGGCGAGACGGACCCGATCTCTCTCGCCTTTTACCGCTATCTCATCGGATCAGTGTGTTTCCTGCCACTCTTGCCGTTCATCTGGCCGAAGCAGCGGGTGTCGGCACCGGAGTTTGGAAAGATCGCTGTACTTGGGCTGCTGTTTTTCTGTCTGTTCACCTGGGGTTTCAATGCTGCATTGGACGTCATTCCGGCCGCTCGCGGCGCAGTGGGGTTGGCGACGGTGCCTATTCAAACGCTGATCGTTGCGGTCATCTTCGGACGTGAAGCGATGACAGCGCGCAAGGTTGCAAGCGTAGCGATTGCGTTTGCAGGTATCGCCGTCGTATTTGGACCCGCCGCTATGGACGTGTCCCATGACGGCGCGCTTTTCGGTGATGCGGCGATGCTCCTGGGCGTCTTTTGCGCCGCGCTTTACTCCGTATTCAGCCGGGCCAGCCTGATGAAACACGGGCCCCTGTTTGTGACGGCAATCGCGATGATGTTTGGCGCGCTGGCTCTGCTGGTCCTGTCGTTGGTCACAACCGGATTTCCTGGTGTCCCCAGTTTCAGCGCCAAAGGCTGGATGGCTGTCATCTTCCTCGGCACCTTCGCAGGGGCGATCCAGTTCGCACTGTTTACTTGGGCGCTGCGCTGGCTTCCCCCGTCCATGCCGGTTCTTTACATTTCTCTCAACCCGATCATGGCCATGGTGCTGGGTGTCGTGCTGATCGGAGAGACTGTCACTTGGCCACTCGTTTCCGGTTTGGCCCTTGTCCTGACGGCAATACTGTTGGGATCTGGGGTGCTGTCCAGTGTGCTCAAACGCGTCGCGGCTGCGCATGCGGGTGACTGATGGTCGAAGGTGACGCTCACGTGACGGCGCCGCCGAAAACGAAGCGATGCCTGCACGGGATTTTCATCGGCGACCTGATGTCCAAGGCAAGCTTGCGGCCAGACTGTGAGCGCCAACCTTTTGCTTCGAAGGCTGCTGGTTCGCAGGTTTGAAGCTGGCGTCATGCCTGAAGGTTCGATTTGTCGAACATCCGGCGGATCGCCCCCACAATTCGATGAAACGCGGAAATCGCCACACCAATGTGTCAGAAGATTCTTGGCGCACTCAATCGCTGTCTCGCCGCCTGGCATGCAGGCGAAATCTTCCAGTTTTGTTCCACTTCTGGGTCATCCGGCTAGTCTTCAGCAAATGAGCGACCGGGATAGGCACTGCGGTTCAGGTGCATCAGCATGCACGAAAGTGCCGCGCCGCCCTTGTAATACTCACTTATATTGAAACACCGGATATCCTTGTTCAGCCTTGCCGCGGTCTGTTCCAGGGTTCTCAATTTGCGTGATTCCGCGTCATAGTACTCATGGTCGGCGGGCAGTTCGTCGATAGCCGAACCGGTCAACCAGGTATTCCCGAGCATGACGGAATTGCACAATCCCATTAGGGCTGCCTCAGTCTCCACCGGGACAATCTCGGTTACGGACTCGATTTCGCGAAGCTCGTTATCGTTGAAGAGACCGGTGGCGACCAGGGTCCGTTCACCATCGATCGGTAAAACGCTGCAATCCAGATGATAGCTGTAGGGGTCTCGCAACCGGACCTTGATGATCTGAATATCGAACTCACGCTCCATCCAGTCAAACGCCTCTTTGGAGCTGCGTTGGCCATAACCGCCAACATAAATGTTGTCTCGAACGTAACGTAGGTCTGCCTCACCCTCGAAGCGATGCGGACAGCAATGCACCATGTAGCCCATATCCTTGAAGAAACGGGCAGCCAGATCGGCCTCACCGCTGCGGTTTGGAATGGTGAAACGCGAGATTACAACCTCACTCAGACGATGTTCGGGAATGAAACCAACGTTTGCGGTGAAAACCAGATCCTGCAGGCCGCAATCATGTGGGCCGGGTAACAAGGTCACGAGCGCTTTCGATCCAAGGTAGTGATAAAGAGCAAAAAACTGCTCCAGCGCCTTGCTTCGATCTATCCGGCGGTCATCCGCCGACCAATCTTCCATCCATTTGTTGTTCGCCACTTCGGCCGAGAATGAAAGCGGTACATTCATCAGGAATGCAGGAATAGGCAGTTGTGACGGGGTCATGTGAGCTTGAGCTGAATCCAGGCGGGAAATCGGGCTTCACTAGTACCTGCCCATGCAGTTGCTGGCAATAGACTTGCTCGGACCTGCGAAATAGGATGAACGTCTCGGGATTCTCTTTTTTGCCTATACTGCAAGACCTTGCCTGTGTTTCATCAGGAATCGAAATGCTGTTTTTTGCCTATTATCTATCCAGGTCACCAAACATCAGGCTGAGCCTTGGTGACCGGTTTCTTTTCTTGGCGATGGACGCGCTCGTGTACATTCGTCACCCTTTGCTGGTTCGCCAATTCCTTCTATGGCAGGGATACTGGCCGCGACCATGTTTTCCCAGGCGTTTCCACGAAAAGATGTTGTGGCGCAAGCTGTTCGACCACGATCCGCGATTTACCTTGTTCAGTGATAAACTCGCGGCAAAACAACATATCAAGCAGCAATATCCAGAGTTGAGAGTTGCGAACACGCTGTGGCAGGGAACCGATCCAGCCGACATTCCCGACGCAATCTTATCGGGCGACTGTGTAGTAAAAGCAAACCACGGTAGCGGTATGAACATTGTTGTCAGGGGTGGTGAATGTGATCGCGCCGAACTGGTAGGTAAATCGAGTCGCTGGCTCGCAAGTGCATATGGCAAGCGGCACCACGAGTGGGGATATCGGGGAATTGAACCCAAGGTGTATGTAGAGAACCTTCTGCTGGACAATGGGCTTCCGGTTGAGTCTGAGTTCAAGTTTCATGTCTCAGGCGGAGAGGTTTATTATGCGTTCCTCAATTTCACAGATCCATATGGCGAGGTCCAATATGTCATTCTGGATCGGCAAGGGCAGAGCAGAGTGGTGCTCGCCGACGTTGAACCCGACAGGATCTCCGTTCCCTTTGACCGGCCGGCAAACTGGCCCGCACTGGTCGAAGCTGCCAGGAGTCTCGGCAATCCGTTCGACCATGTCCGATGCGATCTGTATGTGGTCGGGGGCGAAGTCTATTTTTCGGAAATGACATTCTACTCGTTCGGCGGCTACGACTGGGTCGGCGACCGGAGCATTATGGAAGCGCTGAATGAAAACTGGGACATTCGACGCAGTTGGTTCATGACTGAAAGCCAGTCCGGATGGCGCGGCTACTATGCCCGCCGACTAAAGCGCGCACTCGAGTCCAGTTCGACTGTGTAGTATTGACCGATGGGTATTCGGGCAGGCGGTTTCACAACCGGCTTGTTGGCTGTCCCTTCAGACTTCATTTCCGGTCAGGCGCGAACACGCGGCGTTTGGTCTGCACAGCGGTCGTTCGCCAATCCCGGAATTTTTGAACTACAACTCTAAGCATGCGCCGCAAACCGGTCCTCGAGTATCGGCAGCACCTCGTCGAAATGATCCACGACATGATCAGGATCGAACGCCGACACATGGGTATGCGTATACCCGAAACTGACGGCGACAACCGGAATGGCAGCGGCTTGCGCGGTGCGGATATCGGTGGCGCTGTCGCCGATCATGACAGCCCGTGAACGCGCGCATCCTGTTGCCTTGATGGCGGCAAACAGGGGTTTCGGATCTGGCTTTGCCACACCGGTTGTATCCGGCCCTATCACGGCGGAGAAATAATGGTCCATGTCGAGCCCGTTGATCAGCTTGACCGACAGGCGTTCCAGCTTGTTGGTGCACACCGCAAGTCCGACGCCGCGGGCCTTCAGCTCATCAAGCAGCGCCAGCACGCCGGGATAGGGCTTTGACCGGGCGGTGATGTTGGCTGAATAAAAATCGATGAACTGGCGAAACAGAATGTCGATCATGTCGGCCCGGGCTGGTTCGCCGGTGCGCTCGAAGCCGCGCTCTATGAGTTTCTTGGCTCCCATGCCGACCATCTCGTAGACATCGTCCAGGGACACTTCGCGCCGGCCGTGCGCTTTCAGAACATGATTGGTGGCGCCCCACAGGTCCGGTGCGGTATCGACAAGCGTTCCGTCCAGATCAAAAATTACCGCAGCTTTGGTCATTAAACCCTCTCAAGTGCATGCATCGCTCAGATGGCATCGCGCGCGGCGATGCTGTCCTGCTTGTTGGTTGCTGCAGGTATGCGTCGGTTGCGTTCAGGATGCAACCTGATGTGCTTGGAGTGTGGCGCCCGCCATGCTACACCGCCTGCCAGAAAACCTGTCAGTGAGGAGGTTACCGGACATGGATGCGATCAAGACTCAAGCCCTGAAAGATATTCTGAAGGACAAATCGCTGCTGAAAGAGCAGTGCTACATCAACGGCGAATGGGTCTCCGGCGACGATACCATTGAGGTCACCAACCCGGCGTCGGGCGACGTGATTGCATCCGTGCCCAAGCTCGGTGCTGCCGAGACCAAGCAGGCTATCGATGCCGCTGAGTTGGCTATGAAGGAATGGGCCGCCAGAACCGCCAAGGAGCGCTGCAACATCATGCGCACCTGGTACAATCTGATCATGGAGAACCAGGAAGACCTGGCCCAGATCATGACTGCCGAACAGGGCAAGCCACTGGCCGAGTCGCGCGGCGAAATCGCCTATGGCGCATCCTTCATCGAGTTTTTTGCCGAAGAGGCCAAGCGCATTTACGGCGAGACCATTCCAAGCCACAAGACGGATGCCCGCATCGTCGTGACCCGCCAGCCGGTTGGCGTCGTTGCCGCCATCACGCCGTGGAATTTTCCCAATGCGATGATCACTCGCAAGGCCGGCCCGGCGCTCGGTGTCGGCTGCAGCATCGTCATCAAGCCGGCCTCTGAGACACCGCTTTCGGCCCTTTCGCTGTGTGAACTGGCCGAGCGTGCCGGCATCCCGGCCGGCATCATCAACGTGGTCACCGGCAAGGCGTCGGACATCGGCGGCGAGATGACCTCCAACCCGACCATCAAGATGCTGACCTTCACCGGTTCGACCGAGATCGGCAAGGTGCTGATGAAGCAGTGCGCCGACACGGTCAAGAAGGTCGGCATGGAACTGGGCGGCAATGCACCGTTTATCGTGTTCGACGACGCTGACCTGGATGCCGCGGTTGCCGGCGCCATGGCGTCGAAGTACCGCAATGCCGGCCAGACCTGCGTGTGTGCCAATCGCCTGCTGGTCCAGGACGGCATTTACGATGCATTTGCAGCCAAGCTGTCGGAAGCCGTCGATAAGATGGTTGTCGGCGATGGCACCAAGGACGGCGTGACCACCGGGCCGCTCATCAACCAGGCCGGTGTCGACAAGGTGCAGGAACACATTCAGGACGCGGTGGACAAGGGCGCCAGCATCGTTGCCGGCGGTAAGGCGCTGGGCGGCAATTTCCACGAGCTGACCATCCTGCGTGACGTGACCACGGACATGAAGGTGACCCGCGAGGAGACGTTCGGTCCCGTGGCGCCTTTGTTCCGCTTCAAGACCGAGGAAGAAGCCATCAAGATGGCCAACGACACCGAATTCGGCCTGGCCTGCTATTTCTACACCCGCGACATTGGCCGGGTATGGCGGGTCGGCGAAGGCCTTGACTACGGCATCGTCGGTATCAATGAGGGCATCATCTCAACTGAAGTGGCGCCGTTCGGTGGCGTCAAGGAATCCGGTATCGGCCGCGAGGGCTCGATCCATGGCGTCGAGGAGTACGTGGAAATGAAATACATGCTGATGGGCGGCCTCGACACGTGACGCCGGACGAGGCCAAGGAAGCCGCCGCGCGCGAAGCACTGAAGCACGTGAGCGACGGCATGAAGCTCGGGTTGGGGACAGGGTCGACGGCGGAGAAGTTCGTGGCCGGGCTTGGCGAGATGGTCGCAGACGGCCTGAAGGTCGTCGGCGTGCCCACGTCCGAAGCAACTCGGGAACAGGCGGAGAGGCTCAATATTCCGCTGACCCGGCTCGATGAGGAGCCGGTCCTCGACCTCACGGTTGATGGTGCCGATGAGCTGGATGCCAGCCTGACCCTGATCAAGGGCGGGGGCGGGGCGCTGTTGCGTGAGAAGATCGTGGCATCGTCGTCAAAACGCATGATCGTCATTGCCGATCACACCAAGAAGGTTGAAACGCTGGGCGCCTTTTCGCTGCCGGTGGAGGTGGTGCCGTTTGGCGTCAAGGCCACCGCCATGAAGCTGGAACACGCGGGCAAATGGGCTGGATGCAGTGGCTCGCTGGCCCTGCGCATCCGTGACGGCGAACTGTTTGTCACCGACAACGGCAACGTCATCATTGACTGTGCCTTCGGCACCATTCCCAATGCCCAGAAGCTGGCCTCTGTGATCTCGACCATCCCCGGTGTGGTGGATCACGGCTTGTTTATTGGCATGGCCGGCATGGCGATCCTAGGTGGTCCCGACGGTCTGGAAATTATCGAAAGCTGAAATTCCATGTCTGATTACGATTATGATCTCTTCGTCATTGGCGGCGGGTCCGGTGGCGTGCGCGCCGCGCGCATTGCCGCCACACATGGTGCCAAGGTTGGCATTGCAGAGGAATACCGCTACGGCGGTACCTGCGTCATCCGCGGTTGTGTGCCGAAGAAGCTGTTCGTCTATGCCAGCCATTTTGCCGAAAGCTTTGAAGACGCGGTCGGGTTCGGCTGGTCGACAAAGCAGGTGTCCTTTGACTGGCCGACCCTGATCGCCAACAAGGACAAGGAGATCGACCGGCTCAACAAGATTTACATCAGCAATCTTGAGAAGGCCGGTGTCGAGGTGTTCAACAGCCGGGCTGAAATGCGCGACCCGCATTCGGTGTTCCTGATCGCGGAACAGCGCCACGTTACGGCAAAATACATCCTGATTGCCACCGGCGGTGTTGTGAACATTGATGAGCAGCTGCCCGGCATCGAGCATGTGATGACCTCGAACGAAGCCTTTCACCTGAACGCGTTGCCTGAGCGTATCGTGATCGCCGGCGGCGGATATATCGCAGTGGAGTTTGCCGGCATTTTTGCCGGTCTCGGCGTTGACACGACCCTGCTGTATCGCGGTGACAAGATCCTGCGTGGATTTGACGACGATGTCCGAGACCACCTGACCACGGAGATGACAAAGAAGGGCATCGACGTCATTACCGGCCAGGTTTTCACCAAAATCGAAAAGCACGACGACGAACTGCACGGTACACTTTCCGGCGGCGATGTCGTGCAGGCCGACCAGATCATGTTCGCCATCGGCAGACTGCCCTACACGCAGGGGCTGGGCCTTGAACATGCCGGTGTTGAGACCAAGCCCAACGGAGCCATCAAGGTCGACGAGTATTCAAAAACCAATGTCGATCATATCTATGCGGTGGGCGATGTCACCGACCGTGTGGCCCTGACCCCGGTTGCCATCCGTGAAGGCCATGCCGTTGCCGACAACCTGTTCAATGGCAAAAACATCGCGATGGATCATTCGCTGATCGCAACGGCAGTGTTCTCGCAGCCGGAGATCGGAACCGTCGGCCTGACCGAAGCTGAGGCCCGTGAAAAGTTCGGCGATGTGGACATCTACAAATCCACGTTCCGGCCCATGAAGCACACCTTGTCCGGCCGCGATGAAAGAATGCTGATGAAACTCATCGTGCACCCTGACACCGACAAGGTGCTGGGCTGCCACATCATGGGCCCCGACGCCGGCGAAATGGCACAATTGCTGGGCATTTCGGTCAAGATGGGCGCCACCAAGGCGGACTTTGATGCGACCGTGGCGGTTCACCCCACGGCATCCGAGGAACTGGTGACCATGCGCACCAAGTGGAGCGGGTAGGGCCCTGGGCCTTACTTCAGCAGGCGGTCGCCCTGCTGGTCGATGATCTGTTTCGCCTTGATGATGGAAAAGCGGGCGGCTTCTTCGGTCGATGTGAATGTGTCGGCCCGGATGAAGTCATGCGACGGTCCGTCCGCGTCGCCTTCCTTGTAGATGCTGCCGGCGATGTTGTAGCTGCCGCTGGCGCCTTTCGGATTGGGCTGGATTACGTATCCCTTGTAGGTTTCCGTTTCGAAGGCAGGGGCGGATTTTTCGCCGCCGCCGCCAAACAATTTCGAGAAAAATCCACTCATGGCCGGGTGTCCTTTGATGACTAGCTGGTTCAAGTCTTAGCATTCACGAACAGATGATCCAAATGTGTGTTGCGCAGGCTCCGGGATCGGTCAATGTGCGAGCCCTGTCTCAATGCTTGCCAAGGACCCCTAATCAATGATGACGCCTCTGCTGCTGACACTGTGCGCGCTTGCCGTGATTTCGTTTCTGCTGACCCCGCGCCAGCGCACCGTGGACGGGTTTTACGCAGGGCAAAGTGCTGATGGGTCCGCGCCGTCGATGATCACGCTGGTGTTTTCCCAGGTGACGACCTGGATATTCGCCCGCTCACTGCTCACCGCAGCCATCCTCGGTTTCTATTACGGGATCGGTGGAGCGCTCGCCTACACGGCCTATTACCTGTCGTTTTTCACCGGCGCCGTCATTGTTGACCAGATCCGGTTCCGGCATGGCTTCAGTTCCATACAGGCATTCCTGGCGGACCGCTTCGGTTCGTCCGGCACCACGGCCTACAATCTGGTTGTTGCGCTGCGTCTGCTGTCGGAGGTGTTTGCCAACCTCATCGTGATCGGCACGCTGTTCGGTGCGGAAGGCTCCTCACTTTACCTGTTGGCGGCGACTGCGGCAGCCATATTCACCCTGGGCTATTCCATGCTCGGCGGCCTGCAGTCCTCACTGCGCACCGATGTATTCCAGATGAGTGTGTTTCTCGTCATGCTTGGTGTGCTGGTGTTTGCGCTGGTCGGTGCTCCCGGCTGGTCGGTTGCGCTGATCGGCGATACTGCAAGGCCGGTTTCCGACCCCGGCTGGATCCTGCTGATGGTCGCGATGCTGCAGGTGATCTCCTATCCCATGCATGACCCGGTGATGATGGATCGCGGCTTCCTGGCCGACCGCAGGACCACCTGGAAATCCTTCCTGCACGCCGGCTGGCTGTCGATGAGCTGTATTTTCCTGTTCGCCCTGCTTGGAGTCTATGCCGGTGCCCAGGCAGGAGAGGGTGAGGCCATGTTGGCCGTGCTGACCCGCACCCTGGGCGATACCACCATGCTGATACTCAACCTGGCGCTCATCGTGTCCGCGGTCTCGACGCTCGACTCAACCCTGTCGAGCGCATCGAAGCTTGCCATCAAGGACATGCAGCTGGCCGCACCGACCCTGTTCAACGGCCGCATCGCCATGCTGGTGTTCATGATCGGCGGGCTTGCCTTCCTGTTTCTCGACACCAAGGAACTTTATGCCGCCGTCGCCATATCCGGCACCGCGTCGATGTTCCTGACGCCGGTGATCCTGTTCTGCATTCTCGGCGGCAGGCAGGTGTCGCTGTGGGCGTTCCATGTGGCCTTTGCCGCCGCCATGTCAGGTGCGGTGCTGTACTATCTGGAGACCAGCAATCTCGGCTTCATGACGCAGGCCTTTGGCATTGAGCACAAGTACACCAAGCTGCTGGTGATCTGCATGGCCGTGCTCGCGGTGGGCAACGGCGCCTTTGCCCTGGCCTTGAAGCCGAAGCGTGCGATGGCCCAGGTGGGCTAGGCGCTGTCGCGTTGCAGTGGTGTGGTCGAGCAATGAATACCGCCGCCGTTCAGCTGCATCTTGTCATACTGAACCGGAATGATTTCGACGCCGGCCTGCTGCAGGGCGTCGAGGGTGCGGTTGCTGGCGCCGTCGCCCATGATATAGCGCCCGGGCGCGACCGCCAGACCGTTGATGATCCAGCCATTGTCGGCCGGCGTGATTTCGACAGTTCGGACATTCAGATCCTTCAGGCGCTCCAGGAACCAGAACGGCAATTGGGTTGGGTCGACCAGGGCCAGGTCATGATCCACCATCACGAAGGCACCGTCGATATGGATCAGGTAGCCGCACAGGTCGACCACGATCAGTTCAACACCCTGCCGCTTCAGCACGTCGTCCAGCTGGCTGATGGCTTCGTCATTGACCCGGATCGAACGGCCGACCACGGCGGTTTGCGGATTGATCCAGGCGAAACTGCCGCCCTCCAGCATGCCGTTGGAATGGATGGTGCGCAGGATGGGAATGCCGAGCTCGGCCAGCGTCCTGGTGACCACCAGCTCTTCGCCCTGGCGGATCCGCGGCGCCATGCGGCACACGATGGCGCCGCCCTTGACCATGATCACCGGATCGCGCGTGTAGCAGGCCTTTAACAGCCGGTCCGTGCCGCCGTTGAGGAAGTGCACCTCGACGCCTTCGGCCCGCAATACCTCCACCAGCGCGTCGTGCTGGGTCCGCATGTCATCTGCCGGCGGTATCTCGTCCGACTGCCAGTACCAACCTGCCTCCAGATCGCCGAAGGTGCCGGTTTCTTCGAGCTTCTTGGCCGGATCGACCATGTCCAGTTCGGGGCCGGGGCGGTGCATCAGGATGGAACGGATTTTGCCGACGTCGTTGTCGACGCCCCATGTACGGCCCCAGTCCGCCAGCAGCCGGCGCTCGTCCTCGAACGGTGGTTCCGGCTCTGAACCGAACAGCTTGATCGTGGTCTGGTAAAGATGTTCGGCGTGGGCGGATGAAGCCATGGTTAGCGTCCCGTTCTAGTTCAGTATCTCGAAGTGCGCTTCGGTTGTCGTCTGCGAGTTGATGTCGAGAATGTCCTGCGGACAGCACGACATCACCGCGATCACATCGATCTCGGCGCGCAACACCAGATAGTCGCCTGGCTTGGACAGGGCCGGGTCGAACGACAGCGAGCCGTCCTGCTGCCAGGGAATGTTCATGAACAGGTTGATCGAGCCTGGCGTGAACGGAACCGTGAAACCAAGTTCGGCCAGCGCGGCGTGCATGTTGTCCTTGCAGTTGTCGTGGTAGTCGGTGCAGCCCAGAAGACCGTAGCGTTCGTTGTCGCACGGTGCCATCAGCGTGTCATGACGGCCCGGTGAGGTGTCTTCGGTCAGGGTCATCAGCGCACGGCGGCGGTTTGAGTACAGCGCATCGCCGGTTTCCGGATACAAGTGCTGCCACGTGGCCCGGCATTGCTCCATGCCGGTGAATTCGGTCAGGTGGCCGGCTACGAAGGCCCAGAAGTCGACGACCTGGGTGCCGTGCGTGTTGATGATTTTGATCGACTGCCCCTTGTTGACATAGGCCGCCTTGCCGCGCCGTGCGGGAACTGTCTGCAGTGTGGTCATCTTTTGAGTGCTCGTGCAATTCCAAGTGTTGCCCAAGCCAACAGGTTATCAGGTTTTTCAATGCTGTCATCTCACCTTCTTCCATCGCTTCGCGAACACTGCTAGAACGCGCGCGACGCTGCATTTCTGGAAGCATTTTGACCATGAGCGATACCAAGACGGAACGCGATTATTCCACCACGCTGTTCCTGCCCAAGACCGATTTTCCCATGCGCGCCGGCCTGCCCAAGAAGGAGCCGGAGATCCTGGCGAAATGGGAAAGCATGGACCTGTACAAGACCCTGCGCGAGCAGTCCAAGGGGCGGCCGAAATACGTGCTGCACGACGGCCCGCCCTATGCCAATGGCAACATCCACATTGGCCATGCCCTCAACAAGATCCTGAAGGACCTGATCACCAAGTCGTTTCAGATGCGCGGCTATGACTCAAACTACGTGCCGGGCTGGGACTGTCACGGGCTGCCCATCGAATGGAAGATCGAGGAAAAATACCGCGCCGCCGGCAAGGACAAGGACGAGGTGCCGATCAACGAGT
The DNA here is from genome assembly GCA_028289645.1 of Anderseniella sp. Lineage (GTDB taxonomy): Bacteria > Pseudomonadota > Alphaproteobacteria > Rhizobiales > Aestuariivirgaceae > Anderseniella. Next base: position 257,827 of record JANQOK010000008.1, on the reverse strand, counting down.
TCCGCGAGGAGTGCCGTCAGTTCGCCACCCACTGGATCGGTGTCCAGACCGAGGAATTCAAGCGCCTCGGCGTGGTTGGTGACTTTGTCGATCCCTACCTGACCATGAACTTCGAAGCCGAGGCCCTGATCGCCAGGGAGCTGATGAAGTTCGCCATGTCCGGCCAGCTGTATCGCGGCTCCAAGCCGATCATGTGGTCGGTGGTGGAGCGCACCGCGCTGGCGGAGGCTGAGGTCGAGTATCAGGACTACCAGTCCGACACCGTGTGGGTGAAGTTCCCGGTGATTTCAGGTGCCGCGGCGCTCAAAGGCGCCTGCGTGGTCATCTGGACGACAACGCCGTGGACGATCCCCGGCAACCGGGCGATCTCCTATGCCGGCCGGATCAGCTACGGGCTGTATGAGGTAACCGCGGCGGAAAACGACTTTGGACCGCAGGCCGGCGAAAAGCTGGTGTTCGCCGACAATCTGGCGGAAGAGTCTTTCACCAAGGCCAAGCTGCAGTACAAGCGGCTGTCTGATGTCGCAACGAACGACCTCGCTGCCGTTGTCTGCGCCCACCCGCTGCGCGGCGAGGGCTATGAGTTCGATGTGCCGCTGCTCAACGGCGACCACGTCACCGATGACGCCGGCACCGGCTTCGTGCACACAGCACCCGGCCACGGTCGCGAAGACTTCGACGCCTGGATGGACAATGCCGCCGATCTCGAGGCGCGCGGCATCGATCCGGCGATCCCGTTCACCGTTGGCCCGGACGGCTGCTTCACCAAGGATGCGCCGGGTTTCGAAGGTGAGCAGGTGATCACCGACAAGGGCGACAAGGGCAAGGCCAACGAGGCTGTCATTAAGGCGCTGATCGCAGCCGACATGCTGTTTGCCCGCGGCAGGCTCAAGCATACCTATCCGCATTCCTGGCGCTCGAAGAAACCGGTCATCTTCCGCAATACGCCGCAATGGTTCGTGTACATGGACCGCGACATCAACGGCTCTACCCTGCGCGATACCGCGCTCAAGGCTATCGATGACACCCGCTTTGTGCCTGCTGCCGGGCAAAACCGGTTGCGCGGCATGATCGAGGACCGGCCCGACTGGGTGCTGTCGCGCCAGCGCGCCTGGGGCGTGCCCATCGCGGTGTTTGCCAACGAGGACGGCGAAGTGCTGAAGGACGAGACTGTCAACCAGCGCATTGTTGACGCGTTCATGAAAGACGGCGCCGATGCCTGGTATGCCGACGGCGCCGCCGAGCGCTTCCTGGGCGGAGACTATTCGGCAAATGAATGGACCCAGGTGCGTGACATTCTGGATGTGTGGTTTGATTCAGGCTCTACCCACGCCTTCTGCCTGGAGCAGCGTGACGACCTGAAATGGCCGGCGGACCTTTACCTTGAAGGGTCCGACCAGCATCGCGGCTGGTTCCACTCATCGCTGCTGGAGTCGTGCGGCACACGCGGACGCGCGCCCTACGATACGGTGCTCACCCACGGTTTCACCATGGACGAGCAGGGCCGCAAGATGTCCAAATCGTTGGGTAATACAACCGTGCCGCAGGACGTCATCAAGCAATACGGCGCCGACATCCTGCGCTTGTGGGTTGCCTCGGTCGACTATGCCGAAGACCAGCGCATCGGCCCGGAAATCATCAAGACCAATGTCGATGCCTACCGCAAGCTGCGCAACACCGTGCGCTGGATGTTAGGCTCGCTGGCGCATTTCAAACCGGAAGACAGGGTGTCCGACGCCGACATGCCGGAACTGGAGCGCCTGATGCTGTCGCATCTGGCCCGCCTCGATGGCGTGGTGCACAAGGGCTATGACCAGTTTGACTTCCGCCGCATCTATTCGGCCCTGTCGAACTTCATGACCACGGACCTGTCGTCGTTCTATTTCGATGTTCGCAAGGATGCGCTTTATTGCGACGCCCCATCGTCGCTGCAGCGGCGTGCAGCGCTGACGGTCATCGACCGCATTTTCGATTGCGTGGTGTCCTGGTTGGCCCCGGTTCTGGTGTTCACCTGCGACGAGGCCTGGATGCAGCGCCACGGCGAGGATGCCTGCGTGCACACGGTGCAGTTTCCGGACGTGTCGGCAGACTGGCGTGATCAGGAGCTGGAAGCCAAATGGGCGAAAGTCATGAAGGTGCGGTCCGTGGTGACCGGCGCGCTGGAGATAGAGCGCCGCGAGAAGCGCATCGGGTCGTCGCTGGAATCCGCACCGGTCGTGTATATTTCCGATGACGCATTGTCCGCCGCGGTAGGCGATATCGACATGGCTGAAATCTGCATCACCTCCGGTGCCTCGGTAGAGCAGGGCGATGGTCCGGCAGACGCCTATCGGCTGGACGAGGTGCGCGGTGTCTCGGTGGTGCCGGCAATGGCCAAGGGCACTAAATGTGCCAGATCATGGAAAGTTCTGCCTGAGGTCGGCAGCGATGCGGAATATCCCGACGTGACGCCGCGCGACGCCGATGCCCTGCGCGAATGGGCCCGGCTGGGCGTAACCGTTTGATGATTTCCGGACCGGTGATGTGGGGCCGCCTGTCCGCAGTTGGAGCGGCGCTGGCAGTGCTCGCCTACATCGTCGACCAGGCTCACAAATGGTACATGATCCAGGTGTTCGACATCGCCCGGCATCAGCCGGTGAAGGTGATGCCGGGCTTCGATCTGGTCATGGTGTGGAATTACGGCATTTCCTATGGCTGGTTTGCCTCCCATTCCCAGGCGACACGATGGATACTGATCGTACTGTCTATTGCGGTGTCGGTGCTGCTGTGGATCTGGCTGGCCCGTCAGACCAAGCCGTATGTCGCAGCCGCGATCGGGCTGGTGTTGGGCGGCGCGCTCGCCAATGCAACCGACCGGCTGCTGCACGGTGCGGTTGCGGACTTTTTCCACCTATATGTTGCCGGATTTAGCTGGTATGTGTTCAACATAGCAGATATGGCCATCGTTGCAGGTGTGCTGGTGCTGATGTATGACTCGTTTGTACACGAGGAAAAAACGACGGATAAGTGATCTTGTGTTACCGCACCGGGCCATGCTTTTGCCCTAAACGGCTGTCAGGCGTGGCGCGAAGTTTCGCCATCGGTATTGGTGGTTGCGAGCAGTGATGGGAGTGTTTCTGAGATGACGCTTAAGGTTAACATGCGAAATGGGCTGGTATTGCTGGCTTTGCCGTTTGTGGCAGCGTGTTCGGAAACCAGTGTCCTGGATGCCTTCGATTCGGGTAACCGTGGCAGTGAGAACAGCCCGATTGTCACCAATCAGCCTTTGTCGGTGCCGCCGGACCTGTCGCTGCGCCAGCCAGGTGCGGCCAACGCTCCTGCCTACGACAGAAGCGGTAACGGCCTGCAGGTTCAACAGGGTCAGCGGGCAACCAACCAGACCTATCAGGCTCCCCCGCCACCGCAGCCGCAAGGCCAGCAGCCGGCATGGCAGAATTCCGTGCCTGCGCAGCAACAGCAGGCCTATCAGGCTCCGCCGGCCCCGCGAGACGAAACTGCGGGGATATCCAATAACGTTATCCAGAGCAGGAATCCGGCCGACGAACCCTACCTGCGCCATGGCATAAATCCTTACAATCCTGACGGCACACGCAAAAAACAGTCGGTTCTGGACAAGGAGGCGCGTGCCAAGAAAATCGAGCTGGAACGTGCCAAGAACCCGAACTACGGCACCGTCTTCAATTCGGGTGAATTCTGGTCGAGTGACTAGAACATACCGTGTTCGCCGCTATTTTGAGTTACCGGTGTTTGCGGGTTTTTTGTGCTGCAGCCAGACACCCAGAAACACACAATTGGTTACGAATAGTTCAGTAGCGTTGAAAACACACTTCATGCATAGTGCGCGCAAGTGATTTGCCCGCCCTGAGATGGTTTGCAAGTGAAGTGACAAGTAGTGGAAGGCCTGATCGTTTCCAGGTGACAAGGCGGTTGCGTGGGTTCCCGAGAACTTGCAATTGCCTTGTATGCTAACAGGCGCAGCGCTATTCAAATAGATGGTGCGTAGCGCGAAATAGGAGTTTGCCTTGTTCAAATCTGTTGTGTTCAGCATGCTTGAAAACAGCCGTGCGGCATCCGTTGCGATGTTTGTCATGCTGCTTGTGATCGCCGCGTCGGCAACGCCAGTGCGCGCGCTGGACGTGGATGTCAGCGAGTATACACTCGACAACGGCATGAAGGTCATTGTCATTCCCGATCACAGGGCTCCCGTGGTGACGCATATGGTTTGGGTCCGGGTCGGATCGGCTGACGAGGAGCTCGGTAAATCGGGCATTGCGCACTATCTGGAACATCTGCTGTTCAAGGGTACCAAGCGCCTGAAGCCCGGGGAATTCTCGAAAATCATTCGTCTCAACGGCGGTGAAGACAATGCCTTCACCAGCTACGACTTTACCGCCTATTTCGAGCGCATCGCGACTGACCGGCTCGAACTGGTCATGGACTTGGGCGCGGACCGGTTCGCCAACACTACTTTCAATGACAGGGACGTCAAGACCGAATTGGAAGTGGTGAAGGAAGAACGCCGATCGCGGACAGAGAACAATCCCGCCGCTCTGCTGCGCGAACAATTGAACGCAGCGTCCTACACAGCTCACACCTATGGCCGGCCGGTAATCGGGTGGATGTCGGAGGTAGAGACGCTCACAGCTGCCGACGCTGAGGCGTTTTATCGCAAGTATTATACGCCGTCCAATGCGGCTCTGGTCGTGGTCGGGGATGTCGATCCGGAGAAGGTTCACGAACTGGCCGTGAAATATTACGGCAAGCTGAAAAAAACGGCTCCGACGCCTGAACGCGCCCGTACGCAGGAGCCAACCCCGATCGCCGCCAAACGGGTAGAGATGAGCGATCCGCGCACTGCCAGTCCGTCCATTGCCCGAAAGTATCTGGTGCCCGGTGTAAATCAGGCGCCTCCCGGCGTGTCTGAAGCGCTTGACTTACTCGGCCAAGTGCTCGGTGGCGGTTCGTCATCATACCTTTATACCGAACTTGTGACCCGTCAGAAGATCGCCTCGCAGGTCTCTTCATGGCACAATGGCGATACGCTGGACGGCGGTGAACTAAGCATCAGCATCGCACCAGCCCCTGGCGTTGACGTAAAGGTGGCCGAAGAGGCGCTGGATGCCGCTTTGCACAAGCTGTTCAAGGAGGGAGTTCCCGAAGATCGGGTCGAGCGTGCGCGCAAACAGTTGATTTCCAGCAACGTCTATGCCATCGACAGCCAGTTCCGGTTGGCCTACATATTTGGTGCCGCTTTCGCCATTGGGCGCTCGGTTGAGCATACCAAGCAGTGGAGCAACCGTATCAAGCAGGTCACAGCCGAGCAGGTTACCGAGGCGGCGCGAACTTACCTCAAGCTGAGGAATTCGGCTACAGGTGTACTGGTGCCGGCGCCTTCAAAGGCGGCAAGTGCCACCTCAAATTGAAATCCTATCCTCCAAGCCAACAAACCGGACGGCAGGCATGAAACTCTTCAAACTCACTATTCTGACTCTGTTCCTGAGCCTGTTGCAGGTGGTGCATGTCCAAGCGTTTGAAATACGCGAGGTGGAATCACCGAAAGGCATCAAAGCCTGGTTGGTGTCAGACAAGACGGTGCCCCTGATCACCATGCGGTTTTCGTTTCGTGGCGGCACAATCAACGATCCGGAGAGCGCTCCTGGACGGTCGTACTTCCTGTCCGGCATGCTGGATGAGGGGGCAGGCGAACTGAAGTCGCAGGAATTCCAGCAGCGGATGTCGGAATTGGCCATCCGCATGTCATATGACACCGATCGTGAGTTTTTTACCGGCTCGTTCCAGACCTTGTCGGAAAACAAGGATGCTGCCTTTGAGCTGCTGCGGCTTGCGGTTACCGAACCGCGGTTTGACGCCGAGCCTATGGACAAGGTGCGGGGTCAGATTCTGCTCGGCATCAAGGGAGACGAGGAGAACCCCGGCCGCATCGCCAGCAAGGCTTTGTTGAAAACCATGCTTGGCGATCATCCGTACGCCCGGGTCGCAAAGGGTGATGCGGACAGCGTGTCGGCCATGAAGCCGCAGGACCTGAAAGATGCCTGGTCGTCCATTTTTGTGCGTGAGCATCTGCAGATTGCAGTTGTTGGCGACATTACTGCTGAAGAGCTCGGGCCGCTGCTCGACCAGGTGTTCGGCGCGCTGCCGAAACAGGGCAAGAAGATTTCGATACCTGACCTGAAAGCGCCGGAAAAGGGCTCAATCACTATCGTGGAGCGCAAGATACCGCAGTCGGTCATGTCGTTTGCCATGCCGGGACTGGTGCGCAGCGATCCTGACTTCGTGACTGCCTATGTGATGAATTTCGTGCTCGGCGACGGCGGTTTTGGCTCTCGTCTGATGGAAGAGGTTCGCGAAAAACGCGGCCTCACCTACGGCATCTACACCGGTCTTGCATCATGGACCAACGGCGGTTTGCTGATCGGTTCGGTATCGACCCAGAATGCCAGGGCGGGTGAAACCCTCGACGTGTTGCGGGCCGAACTTGTCAAGATGGCCGAGAAGGGGCCGACGGAAGAAGAACTTGAACAGGCGAAAACCTATCTGACTGGGTCTTATGCGCTCCGGTTCGACAGTGGCAGAAAGATTGCCAGTCAACTGCTGGGTATCCAGCAGGACAATCTTGGCATCGACTATGTGAAAGAGCGCAACGACCTGATCCGGGCGGTCACGGTTGAAGATGCCAAACGTGTTGCAAAACGCCTGATCGATCCTGAGGCGTTGACAATCTCCATTGTCGGCCGGCCGGAAGGAATTCCGTTGCGGACCGGTGAGGCTCCAGGCTGATAGCGCTCGATGCGGCGATCTCTTGGCGCTCACATCCCTGCATTTGAATGGTTGTTTGTGTCTGAAACATAAACTCATTTATTTCAAGGAATTAGCCCTTGGCATTGCGGCAGGATGGTTTGCGCTGAGCCGCAACTTGCGTTAAAGCAGTTCTCTTGAAAGTACGTGCGGTCTTACCAATCAAGACGTGCTAAGCATGATGTTTGGAGCAGGGGTGTTGATTCCGTCGAGACCTGAATGGCTCCGAGCGCGATGTTGTGTCCAGGGGTCTGCCTGAATGAGCGTTTCGAATGGCGCATTTATTCACGATATTTCGGGCTGCATGTCGGCGCATGTGGGTTATGCGGGATTGAGTGATGCCGATCTGGCGCTTTATATGGAAAGGGCCGGTGAGGCTCGTGCACGTCTGTGCGCCATGCACAAGCAGCACTCGCTGCCACTCACACGTCTGCCGCAAAAAATAGATGATCTGGCTTCGTGCAAGATGGCGGCAATGTTCTTGCGCGACGGTGCAACCGACATCGTGTTTCTTGGAACCGGCGGTTCATCTCTAGGCGCGCAGGCGATCATGCAGCTGGCCGGATACCGGGTGCCTGGTTGTGAGGCAAACATCGGCGCCCGGCTGCACTTCTTTGACAATCTGGATGCCTCGACAATTGCCGAGGCGTTTGCCTCGTTGCCATTGCCGACGACGAAGGTGCTCGTCATTTCCAAATCCGGCGGTACGCCAGAGACAATGGTGCAGGTTCTGTGCCTGCTGGGCGCGCTTGAACACGCCGGGCTGCGGCCTGCCAACCATGTGGTTGCATTGAGCGAGCCCGGTGACCCGCACCACAATCCCCTGTTGCGGCTGGCACGGATTCATCGGCTGATGCTGCTGGATCATGATCCGCATGTGGGAGGCCGCTACTCGGCGCTGTCAAACGTCGGATTGCTGCCGGCATTCGTGGCCGGTCTTGATGGTCTGGCCATTCGAAAGGGTGCCGGCGATGTCATGCAGGCGGTGCTGGCGGGCGACAACGCATCGCCGGTCATCGGGGCAGCTGTTTGCGTGGCGCTTCAGGAAACGCGCGGCATGAACGTCTCGGTGATGATGCCCTATGCGGACCGGCTGCGCCTGTTTTCCAACTGGTATGTGCAATTGTGGGCCGAAAGCCTCGGCAAGAACGGACTTGGTTCGCAACCGGTCGCCGCTGCCGGCCCGGTTGACCAGCACAGCCAGATGCAGTTGTTTCTGGATGGCTCCGAAGGCCGTCTTGTCAATCTGATCTTTCCCGCCACCAAGAAGCAGGGGCCGCGCCTGCCCGACAGCCTGGCGTCAGACCCGCTGCTGGGGTATCTCGCCGGACGTATGGTGGGTGACGTGACCGCGTGCCAGCAAAGCGCCGCAGTTGAGGTCTTGATACGCAATGGCAGGCCGGTCAGGGTAATTGCCATCGACAGGGTGGATGAGCGCACGCTCGGCGCTCTGATGATGCATTTCATGCTTGAAACCATCATGGCCGGCTTCATGATGAACATTGATCCGTTTGATCAACCGGCCGTCGAGCAGGGCAAGGTCCTGACCCGGGATTACCTCTCTGCGATGAAGCCGTAAACCGGGTGGCAGAGATAGGCTGATGGGTTACAAGGTGGGGCAACTGTTTCTATAGGTTCGATTCCTGCACCCCGCAGGACGGAAAGGTCGGTAGCGGCAAACCATGATCCGCAAGCTCTCGGAAAACACCATTAACCGCATTGCTGCCGGCGAGGTGATCGAGCGTCCCGCCAGCGTGGTCAAGGAACTGGTGGAGAACGCGCTGGATGCCGGCAGCACGGTCATCGATGTAGCGCTGTCTGCCGGCGGCAGGTCAATGATCCGCGTCGCGGACAATGGCATTGGCATGACGGCGCCGGAACTCGAACTGGCGGTTGAGCGTCATGCAACATCGAAACTGGCCGAAGATGACCTGGTCAATATACGGACACTGGGGTTTCGCGGCGAGGCGCTGCCCTCCATCGCCGCGGTGTCGAGGCTGAAAATCCTGTCGCGGCCGCGCTCAGGCGGCGATGCCCATGAAATCCGCGTCGAAGGCGGACGCAAACAGGCTGTTCGCCCGGCTGCCCATGCTGACGGCACGGTAATCGAAGTGACCGACCTGTTCTTTGCTGTGCCTGCGCGGCTCAAGTTTCTGAAGTCTGAACGGGCTGAAACCGCCGAAGCGGCCGACGTGGTGCGCCGCCTGGCCATGGCACATCCGGGCGTCCGCTTCACCATGACCTCAGATGGCCGGTCGCTGGTCGACCTTCGTGAAGGCGAACTTGAGGCCCGCATCCACGCGGTGATGGGGCGCGAGTTCCAGGGCAATACCGTCTCCATCGATGCGATGCGTGAAACCGTCAAGCTGAGCGGACTGGTCAGCCTGCCGACTTACCATCGCGCCCAGGCCAACCAGCAGTATGTGCATGTCAATGGCAGGCCGGTGCGTGACAAGGTCATCGCCGGCGCATTGCGCGGCGCTTATGCCGACTTCATGTTGCGCGGGCGCCATCCTGCCGTTGCCCTGTTTCTCACCTTGCCGCCGGATGAGGTGGACGTAAACGTTCATCCGGCCAAGACCGAGGTGCGGTTTCGAGATCAGTCCCTGGTGCGCGGCCTGATCGTTGGTGCCATCCGCCAGGCGCTGGCCGATGCCGGCCACCGGGCATCGAATACCGTCGGTGAGGGGACCCTCAGTTCGTTCCGCCCGGAATCAGCCGGCTACCAGCCACAGCCACCTCGTCAGCAGCAGAACTGGACCGCTCCGTCACGACCGGGATTTCAGGAAACCCAGGCAGCGTTTGAGGCCTTTGCGCCGCCGTCCGGTGCTGGTGTCAGCGAGGCGCCTGACGAGGGTGACCTGGATACGCCGCTGGGTGCGCCACGCACCCAGGTGCATGCCAATTACATCATATCCCAGACCCGCGACGGCATGGTGATCGTCGACCAGCATGCCGCCCACGAGCGCCTGGTATATGAAAAGATGAAAGCCCAGCTTGCTGCGTCAGGCATCGCCCGGCAGCCATTGCTGGTGCCGGAAATCGTCGAGCTTGATGCCGCTGCTGCCGAGCGCCTGCTGGATGCCGCTGCTGACCTGGCAGACTCCGGGCTTGTGATCGACGGGTTTGGCCCTGCCGCGATCGCAGTGCGCGAGGTGCCGGCGCTGATTGCCGACGGCAATATCTCAAGGCTGGTCCGGGATGTGGCCGATGACCTGGAAACCTTCGACGCCTCGACCGGGGTGCGGGAACGGGTGGACCATGTCCTGTCGACCATGGCCTGTCACGGATCGGTGCGGTCCGGCCGGCGCCTCAAGCCGGAAGAAATGAATGCGCTGCTTCGGGAGATGGAGGCGACGCCACATTCCGGCCAGTGCAACCACGGTCGGCCGACCTATGTCGAGCTGAAACTGTCCGACATCGAGCGCCTTTTCGGCCGCAGTTGATCTGCACTGTCAGGTTCGCTTCAGGCCGTCCACCAGATGCACCAGCAGGCCGGCCAACAGGCCCCAAAAGGCGGCGCCGACACCGAAGGCGGCTATGCCGGATGCCGTGACGATGAAGGTGGCTGCCGCGGCAAACCGGGTTGCCGGAGCGTCGAAGGCCGAGGCCAGCGCGCCGATCAGCGGTGTGATCAGTGCCAGGCCGGCCACCACGGCGATAATGGCTTTCGGCATGGCGATGATGGTGACGATGATCACCGGCCCGAACAGCCCCAGCAATATCCAGACAATGCCGTAGGCAATGCCGACTTGCCATCGCTTCGACTTGTCCGGATGCACGTCATCGCCAAGACAGATGGCTGCGGTGATGGCCGCCATGTTGAAAGTGTGCGAGCCGAACAGGCCGGCGATCACCGAGCCGATACCGGTCACGCCCAGACTGGCGGCGACCGGTGGCGTATAGCCATGCGCACGCAGGACAGCGAAGCCCGGCAAGTTCTGTGATGCCATGGTGACCAGGTAAAGCGGCAGGCCGAGGCCGATCAGGACGGCCGGGTTGAATTCGGGCATTATGAACACCAGCGACAGTGTCTCGAACCGGATTGCCGGAACCGGCACGCCGGCATAGGTGAAGGCAATCACAAGGCCTGCGGCCAATGCCGCCAGCACCGCGTACAGCGGGCTGATCAACCGCACCACCAGGAACACCGCGACCAGCGGCAACACCATGCGCCAGTCGCTGACCGCATAGGTGGCAACGGCGATGCAGAACGGCAGCAGGACGCCGGCCAGCATGCCGGACGCGATGCCTGTCGGGATAGAAGAAACCGCACGATTGATCGGCGGCACGGCGCCGGTCAGCGCGATCAGCGCCCCGGCCATGACGAAGGCACCGACCGCTTCATTGATATTGATCCCGGTCGATGCCGCGATCAGCGCAGCACCCGGTGTTGACCAGGCCAGCACGATAGGGATCTTTTTCCAGGTGCTCAGCAGCATCGACCCGAGCGCCTTGGCGAAACAGATCGCGGCGACCCAGCTTGCGGTTTGTGCGGTGTCGGCGCCGACCGCCTGGGCGGCAGCCAGAATGAGGGCAATCGTTGAACCATACCCGACCAGCGCCGCGACGAGCGCTGCAGAAATCATCGACGGTCTCATTCACCGGTTCCCCGAAATTGCAGTGTCAGTACCCTGGTATCGCCATACCGATGGTCGCCCAACACGGTCAGTTCATCGGGAATCGCGACCTCTACTTTGGCAGCTTCCTCCACGACCACAATTGCGTTTTCTGCAAGCCAGCTGCCCGTCACCAGCGAGGCGAGGGCGCGTTCGGCCAGGCCCTTGCCGTAAGGCGGGTCAAGAAAGACAAGGCCGTACGGGCTCATTGGCGAACAGGCGCCGAGGCCGGCGGCATCACGCCGCCAGACCTTGCACTGGCCGATTACGCCGAGAGAATCGGCGTTGTGCCTGACCGTGCCTCGGGCTACATCGCTGTTGTCGATGAAATGTGCGTGCTTGGCGCCACGCGACAGCGCTTCAAGGCCAAGGGCACCGGTGCCGGCAAACAGGTCCAGCACGCGCGTGCCATCGAAGCTGAAACCCGGAACGCCATGTTCCAGCCGGTTGAAGATCGCCTCGCGCACCCGGTCCGTCGTCGGACGGGTGTCGCGGCCATCAGGTGAGTTTAACGTGCGGCCCTTGAACCTACCGCCGACGATCCGCACGGGCAGCTCCCTTGCCGGCCGGTTTGCGTGGCTTGGTCTTGCCTGCTGCGGACTTGCCTGAAACAGGCTTGCCTTTAGCCACAGTCCGCTTCGGTTTGGGAACCGGCTTGCCACCAGGGCCTGGTTTTGTGCCGGCTGCCCGTTTCGACTTCGCACCGGGCTTGCGCTTGGTGCCGCCGCGAACCTGTTCGTTCAGTACTTTCTGAGAAATCTCATCAACGGCGCCGCGGGCCAGTTCGCCGAGTTGGAAAGGTCCGAACGAGGTGCGGATCAACCGCCCCACCTTAAGGCCAAGATGCTCGCAAATCTTTTTGACTTCCCGGTTTTTGCCTTCGCGCAGCGCAACGGTCAGCCAGACATTCGCGCCTTGCTCCTTGTCAAGCTTGGCATCGATCGGTCCGTATTGGACCCCGTCCACCATCAGGCCGTCCTTGAGGGCCTCGAGGGCTTCCGGTGTGACCTTGCCGTTTGCCCGCACCCGGTAGCGGCGCACCCAGCCGGTTGCCGGCAGTTCCAGGAGCCGGGCCAGCCCGCCGTCATTGGTGAGTAGCAGCAGCCCTTCGGTGTTGATGTCGAGGCGGCCGATGGAAATGACCCGTGGCAGGTCTTCCGGCATCTTGTCGAAAACCGACGGGCGGTCTTTCTCGTCACGATGCGACACCACGAGTCCGGCCGGTTTGTGGTAGCGCCAGAGCCGCGCCTCCTCGCGTTCCGGCAGCGGTTTGCCGTCAACCTCGACCACATCCGTGGGTAGCACCGTCATCGCCGGTGTGATAAGCGGCTTGCCATTGATATTGACCCGGCCCATTTCGATCCAGCGTTCAGCGTCGCGCCGTGAGCACAGACCGGCGCGGGCTATCACCTTGGCGACACGCTCCGGTTTGATGGTTTCATCGACGGCTGGTTTTCTTGACGGGCTTGATTGTTTGGCGTTCATGGAGTTGCTTGTATCAGAACGGCAGGGCGGCTGCACAGGTCCAATTATGCAAGCCCGGCAAACAGGTGTGAAAGACCATGAAGCTTGAACTACACCCGGCCATGGCGCAGGCATTTGAAGAAGCCGAGGCGGCCGGTGCACGTGGCGAAGTGCCGGTTGGTGCATGTGTTACCGCTCCTGACGGCGCCATCCTGGCCAGTGCGGGAAATCGCACCCGTGAACTGAATGATCCTACCGCACATGCGGAGATGCTGGTCATCCGGGAAGCCGGTCGGATGCTTGGTAGTGAGCGCCTCATCGGGTGTGATCTGCACGTGACCCTCGAACCGTGCGCCATGTGTGCCGCGGCCATTTCGTTTGCCCGCATTGGCCGGCTGTATTTTGGAGCCGATGACGAGAAAATGGGGGCGGTTGAAAATGGCCCGAGGTTTTTTGCCCAGCCCACCTGTCACCATGTGCCCGAAGTGTATTCCGGTCTCGGCGAGAAAAAGTCCCGGGATTTGTTGACTCATTTCTTCAGAACAAGGCGCTAACCCACTGAATTGACTCAGCTGTTCAACGCAAGTTCAAGTGACCGCTTGAACTCGTCACGAGCCGGTTTTGCCGCGTTCATGATGGCTTCGAAGTGGAAGAAGTCGTGGATGCGAAACTGGCTTATGGCCGGTTCAATCCAGATGTCGCAGCGCAGGCTGTCACGTTGCAGCTCGGCAATCTTCTGCTGCTGGATCTGCATGGCGCCGGACAACAGGTCCGTGGTCCTGGCACCAGACCCGTTACCGTTTTGCGGCCTGCCGATCACATTCACCGCAGCCACAACTTCGCAGTCTTCCTGCACATGAGACAGCGGCACCGGATTGACGCAGCCGCCGTCGATCAGTGTGGTATTGCGTTTCGGAGCCGAAATGACACCGGGAATCGCAATGCTGGCGGCAATGGCGGCAACAGGGTCTCCGGATGAAAACGTCACCTCGCTCATGTTGTAGAAGTCGGTGGTGACGATGGTGAAGGGGATCGGAAACTTGGCCAGGTCATCCGGAACCGGTGCGGGCAGAACCAGCTTTACCAGCTGCGTGCCGTCGATGATTGGCGAGGCCAGGGGGTTGAAGTTGATCAGGTCCATGACGCCGCCGCGGCCTGAAGAAAACGCCCGCCGCGCGGCATCCAGCCGGTTCGACAACACCGAACGGCCGTGGTCCTCGATCTCAGCAGCAGTCATCCCGCCGGCATAGGCGGCCCCTATCAGGGCACCGATGCTGGTGCCGGACATGCGATGCGGTTTTATGCCGAGTTCGTCCAGGGCATGCAGGATCTGGATATGGGCAATGCCGCGCGCTGCACCGCCACCAAGGGCCAGTCCGATGCGGGGGCTGCTCATGCACCGGCCTTTCTGGCGTAATCCCAGGCGACGTCTGCCATTGGTGCCACCAGATCGGCCATTTCTGCGGCATGCGGATTGGCTGCGGTGCCGTCCCTGACGCGGCCGACAATGCCCTGGAAGATAGCTGCCATCCTGAAGAAATTGTAGGCAAGATAGGTGTCCAGGTCGGGAATTGAATCCAACCCCCGGCGGTCGCAATAGGCGGCGACGTAGTCTTCCAGGGCAGGCACGCCCTCGAGCTTTTCATGGCCGATCAGCGAACCAACGCCGGCACCGGTTTCAGATGGCGGCATGCGCCACTGCATCAGGTGGTAGGTAAAGTCTGCAATGGGGTCGCCGAGGGTGGACAGTTCCCAGTCCAGCACGGCCCGGATGTTCGGACTGTCGGTGTCGACTATGCAGTTGTCGAGACGAAAATCGCCGTGCACCAGTGACACCTGGCCCGATGATGGAGAGGCGTCAGGCAGCCAGTCCATCAATCGGTCCATTGCCGGAACGACTTCCGTTTCGGAGGCACGGTACTGCTCAGACCAGCGTTTGATCTGGCGCGCCACATATCCGTCCGCGCGGCCGAAGTCGGCCAGGCCGGCAGCATCAAGGTCTACGGTATGCAAATCGGCCATGAAGCAATTGAGCTGGTTGAAAATGCCGGCCCGCTCGCGACCTGAGATACCGGGCATGTACGGTTCCCAGAACACCCGGCCTTCAACGAAGTCCATAACGTAAAACGCTGTGCCGATGACGGTCGCGTCTTCGCACAGCAGGTGTGGTTTTGCGACCGGCAGGCCTTGTCCATGAAGCGTAGCGATTACCCGGTACTCGCGGTCAACAGCGTGTGCTGACGGCAGCAGTTTGCCGGGCGGTTTGCGACGCAGGACATAGCTGGCACCTTGCGTGACAAGCTTGTAGGTCGGGTTCGACTGGCCGCCCTTGAACTGCTCCACAGCCATTGGCGGCGTGAAACCGGCAATGTGCGCCTGCAGATAGTCGGCAAGTGCCCGCTCGTCGAACCGGTGAGCCTCGCGCACATCACGCGTGCCGGAAAACTCGGCCTGCCTGTCCATTGGTTGGCTCACGCAGCGTTCTCCATCAGAAACGGCATCATGGCGGCAAGCGTTTCTGCCGGCGCCTCCTCGGTCAGGAAGTGCCCGCAGGCGATGCCGCCGCCGGTTACATTTGTCGCCCATCTGCGCCAGATGTCCAGCGGACCGCCTCCGGATTTTCCCGGGATGCCGGCGTCGCCCCACAAGGCCAGCATCGGGCAGGTGATCCGGACGCCGTCGTCGACTGCCTCGCGATCATGCGCCACATCGCAGGTCGCGCCGGCGCGGTAGTCGTTGCACAATGCATGGATCACAGCGGGGTCGCGGAAGTAGGTGCGGTACTCGTCCAGGGCGACCGGGTCGAAAACATCAAGCCCGGTGCCATTGTTCCAGGCTCCCAGTTTCTCCTCGAGGTAGAAGTCGGCATCGGCGCCGATCATCTTCTCCGGCAACGGAAAAGGCTGTGCCAGGAACGGCCAGTGATAGGTGTTCATTGCGCCTGCGACACTGGCCATGGCTTTCCACTGCTCCAGCGTCGGGACAATGTCGAGTGTGATCAGGCTGGTGACCGGCTCAGGATGATCCAGTGCCAGGCGGTACGCAACCCGCCCGCCGCGGTCATGGCCACACAGGTGGAATTCCGCATGTCCGAGCGTTTCCATCACGGCAATGAGGTCTTTCGCCATGGCACGTTTCGAATAGGCCAGGTTCTGCGCATCGTTGGCAGGCTTGTCGGAGCGCCCGTAGCCGCGCAGGTCCGGAATCACCAACGAGAAACGCTGGCTCAGCTCGCCGGCAATCCTGTGCCAGATGGCACCGGTTTGCGGAAACCCGTGCAGCAGCAGCAGGGCAGGGCCGGACCCGCCGGTGCGCACAAACAGCCGCGCGCCGTCACCCTCGACCATGTACTCGTCAAATCCCGGAAAAAGATCGCTCATCCAGTCCCTTGTTCCCGTTTCACCGCCCGCCAGCCGATATCGCGGCGGCAGAAGCCTTGTGGCCAGTCTATCGTGTCGACAGCGGCATATGCCAGCTTCTGTGCGGCACTGACACTGTCAGCCTGCGCCGTCACATTCAACACGCGTCCGCCGTTGGCGACAATGTCGTCGCCGTCGCGTTTGGTGCCGGCATGAAATATCTGCACACCGTCCATGTTGGACGCGCCATCAAGGCCCGTGATCACGGACCCTTTCTGAACATCGCCAGGATAGCCTTCAGCAGCCATCACCACGGTCAGGGCTGTGGTGTCGTGCCAGCGCACCGACACCTTGTCGAGCGTGCCTGAACAGGCTGCAAGCATGATGGTGACGATGTCGTCCTTCAGCCGCATCATCAGGACCTGGCACTCGGGATCGCCGAAGCGCACATTGTACTCGATCAGCTGCGGGCCCTGGTCAGTGATCATCAGGCCGGCGAACAGCACGCCCTGAAAGGCGCAGCCTTCGGCCGCCATGGCCGCCAGCGTAGGGTTGATGATCTCGTCCATGGTGCGCCTGCTCATGTCCTCGTCCATGACCGGCGCTGGTGAGTAGGCGCCCATGCCGCCGGTATTGGGGCCGGTGTCGCCTTCGCCAACGCACTTGTGGTCCTGCGCCGAACCGAACGCTGCCGCCGTTTTGCCGTCACAGATGGCAAAGAACGACACTTCCTCGCCGGCAAGGTATTCCTCAATCACCACTTCCGCGCCGGCCGCGCCAAAGCGTCCGGCAAATATCTCGCGCACAGCCGTTTCAGCCTGCTCCATCGTCATGGCAACCGTGACGCCCTTGCCCGCTGCAAGCCCGTCTGCCTTGACGACAATGGGCGTACCGTGATCCGCCAGGTAGGCGAGCGCATCGGCCTCGTTGCCGAAGCGCCCATACGCGCCGGTTGGGATGTTGTACTTGGCGCAAATGTCCTTGGTGAACCCTTTTGAGCCCTCCAATCGGGCGGCGGCCTCGCCAGGGCCGAACGCCGTGATGCCGGCGTCGCGCAACCGGTCTGCCAGGCCCGCCACCAGCGGCGCCTCCGGCCCCACCACGACAAGACCGATCGTGTTGGCTTCACAGAAGCTGATGACCGCAGCCGTGTCATCCACGTCCAGCGTTACGATCTCGGCTTCGTGTGCGATGCCGGCATTGCCGGGTGAGCAGAACAACGTGTCAGTCAGCGGTGAATTGGCAATTGCCCAGGCCAGCGCGTGTTCGCGGCCGCCTGATCCGATCAAAAGAATGTTCATGAGGTGTCAAGCTCTCCTTGCCATTGCCACTGTTTTTGACATCCAATGGGCGTCATTGAAAGGATTCTTGCAGCCATGTCCACCGATTGGCCTCCGTCCGGGTTCGATCCCGACACAGGCGAGCTTATGGATGAGCCAGACATAGCGTCCAACGTCGCTGAATTCTCCGTATCGGAGATTTCCGGCGCGCTGAAGCGCACGCTCGAAGACAGGTTTGGCCATGTGCGGGTGCGCGGCGAACTGGGCCGGGTGTCCCGACCGGCGTCCGGCCATGTCTATCTTGACCTGAAGGATGATCGCGCCGTGCTGTCAGGCGTCATCTGGAAGGGCACGGCGTCGCGCATGAAAATTCAGCCCGAGCAGGGCCTGGAGGTTGTTGCAACCGGGCGCATCACCACGTTCGCGGGTCAGTCCAAGTACCAGATCATCATCGACACCCTTGAGCCTGCAGGTGCCGGTGCGCTGATGGCGCTGCTGGAAGAGCGCCGCAAGAAACTGTCGGCAGAAGGCCTGTTCGACGAGGACCGCAAGCGGGAGTTGCCGTATCTGCCGTCCGTCATCGGCGTGGTGACATCGCCGAGCGGAGCCGTCATTCGCGACATTCTGCATCGACTGTCGGACCGGTTTCCGCGCCACGTTCTGGTGTGGCCCGTGCGGGTGCAGGGAGAAAGCAGCGCCAGGGAAGTTGCCAACGGCATTCGCGGCTTTAATGGGTTTGACCATGGCGGCGACATGCCACGGCCTGACCTGATCATCGTGGCGCGTGGCGGCGGCAGCCTCGAGGATTTGTGGGGCTTCAACGAGGAAGAGGTGGTGCGGGCTGCCGCTGACAGCGCCATTCCGTTGATCTCTGCCGTCGGCCACGAAACCGACTGGACACTGGTTGACTACGCCGCCGACTGGCGTGCGCCAACACCGACCGCTGCTGCCGAACGGGCGGTTCCGGTGCGCTCTGAACTGGTGGCCTATGTGGCCGATATGGGAGCCCGGCAGCACCGCGCGGTATCGCGTGCCATGGATGAACGGCGCACCCGAATTACCGCTGCGGGCAGGGGGCTGCCGCGCCCTGATGACCTGCTTGCACTGGCCCGGCAGCGCTTCGACGCCGCATCGGGCCGGCTGGGTCAGTCGCTGAAGGCCGCAACAGCCGCCAGCCGCAGCCGGTTCGACCGTATCGCCGCCCGCCTGAGCGTGCGGCCGCTGCAGCAGCAGATTGTCAGGGACCGTGAGACGGTTGTCCGCCTGTCGCGCGAAGCCAGGCGTCGCCTGGATGCCCGGATGGACCAGCGCCGCCAGGCACTGTCGGCCGCCGACAAGCTGCTGCGGGCGTTTTCTTACCAGGCGGTGCTGGACCGCGGCTTTGCCCTGGTGCGCGATGGCGATGGCCAGCCGGTACGCACTGCCGCGGCTACGGAAGCGGGTATGGGGATCAGTATCGAATTCGCCGACGGACGCGCCGACGCTGTGATCGGAGTAAAGGGAACGCGCAAACAAGCGGCGTCTGCCAAGCCGTCGCGGGACAGTAAACCGGGCGGCGGGCAGGGCAGTCTGTTTTAGGATTGATCTTGGTGCCCTGCGGTTTTGCTGAATCAGCCCCGGTCAGCACGGTCGTGCAGCATTTGACTTGCCCAGTTGCCTGACCAGTTGCCCAATGGCTGCAGCAGCGAAAACAATTGCAGGCCCGTTGCGGTCAGCGCATATCCTTCTTGTCGATGCTCTACCAGTTTGCTGGCTCTCAGTTCCTTCAGTCTGGTGTTGAGGACGGTCGGCGAAACGCCCTCGCAACTTTTCTGCAGCTGCCTGAACGTCATGGGCGTTTCGGCGAGATGCCATATGATTCCAAGCGCCCAACTGCGCCCCAACAAGTCGAACAGCACCATTATGGGCTTGCCGGTTCTTGATCCTCGGACCGGTCGGCCGGGTGTTGGAATCTTTTGCGTCATGGTGATTTCTTATTGCTATTAAATTTGTAGCACGATAATGCTATTAATATAGTAGCATCAAGTTATCGAGACTTCCATGTTAGTGGTACCGGCAATCGCTGCCTTGGCAGCATCTTTTGGATGGGCGGCGGGAATTGTCCTGGCGCAATCTCCTGCCCGCGCCGTCGGGGCTTTCGAGTTCACCAGAATTCAGTTGATTGCCTGCAGCGCAATCCTGTCTGTCATTTGCGCGATACTCGGCTACTGGAGTACCGTTGCCTGGGAAAACTGGCTGGCATATGCCGCTAGCATTGGTATTGGAATCCTGCTCGGCAACCTGGCCATGATCGAGTGTCTCAGGCGAGGCGGCCCAAGACGCACCGAACTGCTACTGGCACTGAAGGCCCCGTTGGTGGCTGTGATGGCCTATGTGTGGTTGGGAGAAACCGTATCCGCACCCGGATTGATTGGTGGAGCGATCATCCTGTCCGGCGTTGTGCTTGCAATCTGTTTTGCAGGCCCGGCAACCAAAGAGAGTGATCCTGTTGATGGCAGTCTTGGCGTCGTAATTGTACTGGGGATTGGCGCCGCAGCCTGCCAGGGTGCCGGGTATCTGTTGATGAAACCGGTGTTGTTGGCCGGCACAGAACCGCTGGCAGTCTCCGCAGTTAGACTGACTGGAGCCGCGTTCTTGATCTCCATAGTCGCACTTTGGCCAATCGGCGCTTTTCGGCCCAGTACCGAAATGACTCCCGGTTTGCTGTTTCAGGTCATATTGCCGGGATTTATTGGTTACGGGGTCTCGTCTTCACTGCTGCTTTATGCCTTTGCAAACTTGAATGCAGGCACGGCTGCCATTCTTGGCTCATTGTCGCCGGTTCTTGTGTTGCCGCTGATAAAGCTCCAGACCGGAGTAACACCGCATGGTTTCGCCTGGGCAGGCGCGGTACTGGCCATTGTAGGGACATCCCTGATGATCTTCTACTGAAAGTGGGGCAAGCGACACTTGCTGTCGTAGTCAGCAAGCCAACCGCAACCCCCTTCTCAAGCTGGTATTCTGGCTGTAAGAATACTGCTCATGAACTTTGAACCGACATTTGCTGCCGCCCAGGAAGCCAAGGTCCGTTATCTTGATGCAGACTTTCAGGTCTTGCGTCATGGTGATTTCGTACGTTGTGCCGTTACCAAGCAGGCTATTCGACTGGATGACCTGCGCTACTGGTCCGTGGATCGCCAGGAAGCCTATGCATCAGCCGATGTGGCTATGCAGCGGCATCTGGAAGTCAACTCGCTCTAGTCCAGTCCGCTCACTGTCTCTTTGATCAGACTGTCGACGACCGTGCGCATGGCTTCCGTTTCATCTGCGCCTCCAGCAATGGCAGATTTGAACACGGCGCGTTGCCGGTCAGCGCTGTTGCCGCTTGAAATGATATCGCGCAATTTGACGAGTTCCGCCGAACAGCCCAGTTCTTCCGCGTCGGGGGCAACCAGTTCCAGCAACTCCTCCAGCAGGTCGGGATAGTCGACAAGTTCCGCCTTGCCGAAGTCCATCAGTTGGCCTGAGACGCCGTGGCGCTGGGCCTGCCAGCGGTTTTCATTGATCAGGAAACGCTCGTATTGGCGCCAGCGTTGGTTGGACAGCCTGAGCCTGTACAGCATGTGGGTGAGGCTCTGCACCAGAGCGGCCATGGCCACGGTGTCATCGAGGCGCGGGGTGACATCGCAAATACGGGTTTCCAGTGTTGGAAAACGCCCGGACGGCCGCAAGTCCCACCAGATCTTGGTCGCATCCTCTATCACCCCGGACTGGATCAGCCTGTCGACCGCGCGAGTGTACTCAGCGTAGGAGTTGAACAGCGGCGGCAGCCCGGTGCGCGGCAGGTTGTCAAAAACACTCAACCGGTAGGATGCTAACCCGGTATCCCGGCCCTGCCAGAATGGTGACGATGCCGACAGCGCCAACAGGTGGGGCAGGAAATACGACAGCTGGCCAAGCAGGTCGATGCGCAGATCTTCGTCTTCGATACCGACATGAACATGCATGCCGCAGATCAGCATGCGCCTGGCGACGCCAGCCAGGTCGCGCGCCAGTTCTTCGTAGCGTTGCTTATGTGTGAAAGACTGGTGCTGCCAGTCGGCAAATGGATGCGTGGCAACCGCCAGCGGTGCCAGGCCGTGGCTGTCGGCAATTTCGGCGATGGTCTTGCGCAGTTCGACCAGTTCCGCACGTGCCTCGGGGATCGTCTTGCAGACCCCGGTGCCGACCTCGATCTGGCACTGCAGGAATTCGGGGCTGACACGAGATTCCAGCACCTTCTGGCATTCCGCCATCAGATTGTCGGGCGCCGCCACCAGATCCCGGGTCTTGCGGTCCACAAGGAGATACTCCTCCTCGATACCCAAGGTGAATGTAGGCGCCTGCAACTTCATGACGCAAAGTCTGCTTCAAGCGGCTGCCGCTTGCAAGCCATTCAACGCAAATGCCGCCTCAGGCCAGAAATCCGACAAAACGGTGGTCCTTGTTCAAAACCAGCAGGACATTGGTAGCGATTATCAGCCAGGTGAACACCCGAACAACCCTAGGGTCATGTGCAGCTTCAACAGGCAACGCCCGCAACAGCACAATTGCAATGACGCAAAGCGCGTTGATGATACCCAGTTGCAGTGCAAGGGGGTATTTGCCCGCGAAGAAAAAGCCGTACATCCAGTTTAGATTTCCGTCTGAAAACATAGTGTTAAACATCATTCAAACCTCTGGATAAAAGGTCAAACTGTCTCGGCCGTCCCAAGGCGGGCTAGTGTATCAGGCAAATCTTAACCCATTGTATCGTATACGCGGAACAATTAACCAAACTCGTTGCCCTGCGCGCTCAACTGCACAGCGCTTGCTTTTTTTGCTATGATGGCGCAATGAAACCTCCGGCCCGCAAGGTGGCGGGCAGTCAAGAGAGTGAGTGTTATGAGCAACTGGACCCCTTCAAGCTGGCGTTCTTTCCCGATCAAGCAGGTTCCCGACTATGCGGATTCCGAGGCCCTCAAGACAACAGAAGAGCGTTTGGCCACGTTTCCGCCGCTGGTATTTGCAGGTGAGGCACGCAAGCTGAAGCGCAAGCTGGCCAAAGTGTCGGAAGGCAGGGGATTTCTGTTGCAAGGTGGTGACTGCGCGGAAAGCTTTGCCGAACACGAAGCAGACAATATTCGCGATTTCTTCCGCGTGTTCCTGCAAATGGCGGTCGTATTGACGTTCGCCGGCGGTCAGCCGGTGGTCAAGGTTGGCCGCATTGCCGGACAGTTTGCCAAACCACGATCATCCAATGTTGAAAAGCAGGGCGATGTTGAGCTGCCCAGCTATCGCGGGGATATTATCAACGGTATCGGCTTCGACGAGGCATCGCGCGAACCTGATCCGGAACGCCAGATCATGGCCTACCGGCAGTCGGCTGCGACGCTCAACCTGTTGCGGGCATTTGCAATGGGCGGATATGCCAACCTCGAACATGTGCATCGCTGGACGCTTGGCTACCTGCGTGGATCGCCCCAGTCGGAACGCTATCAGCACCTGGCAGACCGGATCTCGGAGACTCTGGGTTTCATGCGCTCGTGCGGCATTAACCCTGATACCACGCCACAGCTCAAGTCGACCGAGTTCTACACCTCGCATGAAGCGTTGCTGCTGGGATTCGAAGAAGCTCTGACCCGCGTCGATTCCACGTCCGGTGAATGGTATGCGACGTCCGGACACATGCTGTGGATCGGAGACAGGACACGCCAGCCCGATCATGCCCATCTGGAATTCTGCCGCGGTGTGCAAAATCCGATCGGCCTTAAATGCGGTCCGACCCTTGAAGCCGATGAACTGATCCGCCTCATCGATATACTGAACCCGGCAAACGAAGCCGGCAGGTTGACGCTGATCGCCCGCTTCGGTGCGGGCAAGGTGGCAGACCATCTGCCCGGCCTGATCCGCAAGGTCGAGGCCGAAGGCCGCAAGGTGCTTTGGTCGTGCGATCCTATGCATGGCAACGTCATCAAGGCATCCAGCGGCTACAAGACGAGGCCATTTGACGCGATTCTTTCGGAGGTTCGCGACTTCCTGTCCATCCACAGGGCTGAAGGCACACATGCCGGCGGTATCCATGTGGAAATGACCGGCCAGAACGTTACCGAATGCACCGGTGGGGCTCGCGAAGTGTCGGATGATGACCTTGCCGACCGCTACCACACCCATTGTGATCCGCGTCTCAATGCAGATCAGGCGCTGGAACTGGCGTTCCTGGTGGCTGAAGAACTGCGCAAATCAGTGGGGCCGGATTCGAACGAGACCAACGAGTCGAGCTTCGAGGCCGCCGAGTAGACGCTCCATCGGCGACAAAAGATTTGCGGACGCCGGCCGGGCCGGTGTCCGTAAATGTCATGCTGATCTATGAAGCCGGCGGCAGTGCAACCCGTAGCTGCAGGGTCTCCGGCAACAGGCATATTTCATCTGAACAGGTCTGCACCTGCAGCCTGGCTTCAACAGGACCGGTGACGGGTTTTTCGAAGCGGGCTGTTATCTCCACCTGGTTTTCCAGAAGCGCCATGGGCTTATCGTTGAAGGCGAGCTTCTTGGTCTCCGGTTGCGGATAGCTCACGCTTGCCGTCTTTGCAGCTTCTCCGGTGCCGGAAATGTCCAGCTTGGTCGCCACCAGGTAGTCTTCCAGCGGAGCGTGCGAGTTCACATGCCAGCCGTCGGCGACCTGCAGCCGTATGACCAGGCTCTTGCGATCTTCTGCCGGGACCAGCCGGGCGGTCACGACACCGTTGCCGGCAAACTGCACAACACCGGTCTGTCCATGCAGGAAGCTGTCGGAAGCTGACAGAATCGATGCGCCGCTGGTTGGCGTGCCCGCGGCAATGCCCGACAGTGAGGCAATGGTCTGTTCGGTGGCGCGGTGCATGTCCGGGGTGCCGGCACGCTGCCCAAACCTCACCATTGCGTCGAGTGCGGCGCCGTTGCCGGACGGCTGGTCGACGTCTGACCGGGGTTTGGTGCGCGCAAATCCGGCGGCTTCACGTGTGCCGAAGAAATCGCCGGTTTCGCTGTCCTGAAAGTTCTTGCGCATTTGGGTCAGCAGGGCCTTGGCACGGTCCAGCCACATCTTGTCGCCGGTGGCGTCGTGGATGAACAGATAGCCGCGCGCCATCTGGGCATAGTCGTCCAGTTCGCCCTCGACATCATTGATGCCTTCAAAGTGGCTGCGATGCAGCACGCCGTCGTCATCGTGCATTGTCGTCCAGATGAACTCCCCGGCCTTGATGGCGGCATCGCGGTAGGTCACGTCGTCAAGCAGTATCGCCGCCTGGGCCATACTGGCGATCATCATGCCGTTCCAGTTGGCCAGGATTTTCTCATCCCTGACGGGTTTTTGCCGGGGCTTGCGAACCTCGGCAAGCCTGGCAAAAACCCGGTCAAGCCTGGGGACCGACTGGCCGCGCACACTGTCCAGGTTAAGGATCACCTTGCCGGCCATGTCGCCATCTGCAATCAGGCCGAAGGTTTCAAGTGCGAACTCGGCGTCCTGTTTGCCAAGCGCACTTTCCAGTTGCTCCGGGGTCCATACATAATAGGTGCCTTCCTCACCTTCGGAATCCGCATCGCGGGCCGTGTAGAAACCGCCTTGTGGAGAGGTCAGATCAGCCAGCACATAGTCTAAGGTCTTGCGCGCCGTCGCCGCGTATTCATGTTTTCCGGTCAGGCGATACGCAGTCAGGTAGACTTCGGTATTGAGGGCCTGATCGTTGAGCATTTTCTCAAAATGCGGCACGCGCCATCCCGGATCGATCGCATAGCGATGGAATCCGCCTTCGATGTGATCGTGAATTCCGCCGTTGAGGCCCGACTGCAGGGTTCTTTCCACCGCATCCAGAACCTCCGCGTCACCGGTGCGTTCGGCCTGCTGCAGCATGAAGGCAAGCACGGTGGGCCGGAAGAATTTCGGGCCGTCGCCGAGGCCGCCGGCAAAGGCGTCGAATTGCCCCGACAGCGTTTTCGCCGCGGTCGCCATCAGGGCAGGGGTCAGGGTTTGCGCTTCCTGCTGGCGGTTCAGGTAACCTTCCAGCAGTGTTGCAAGGCGTTCGCTTTCAGCCACAACGGCCGGGTTTTCCTGAGCCCAGCTGTCGGTGACACCCTTCAGCAGCCCGGCAAAGTCTTCTGGCGGAATGTAACCGGTGCCATAAAAAGGTTTCAGGTCCGGCGTCAGGAACATGTTGTTGGGCCACCCGCCGCGCTGTGTCAGCAGTTCCGTGACCAGCATATAGGTGTCATCGAGCGCAGTGCGTTGTTCCCGGTCCACCAGTACCGGCACAAATTTTTCATTGATGGTCTTGGCTATGGCCTCATCGTTGAAATGCTTTTCCTGCATCACATGACACCAGTGGCAGGCGGTGTAGCCAAACGAGACAAACAGCGGCAGCTTGTTTTCCCTGGCTTGCCTGAATGCCTCTTCTCCCCAGTCATACCAGCGCACCAGGTCGTTTGAATGCGACCTCAGATAGGGCGAACTGCTTTCCGCCATGCGCGGGTTGTCGTCAGCCTTGCCGACGAATTTGGCATTGGCGACAGCGCTATGGATGAACATGGCGAACACAACTGCCAGAATTGCAACCGGACGAAAGACGGGCCTGAAATGCGGCATTGGATGAGTGTTCCCTCGACAATGAAAAGGCTGTTGCCTGAATAGGTAACAGCCTTGTCGGTCTGACGGAATTCACGATGCCGTGGGGATTTCTGCCCCATGGTAAGGTCAGGCGGGCAGCGCCAATGCCTGCCTGAATGAAACCAGGCGGCGGCTCTTTTCATCCCACAATGTGAGCGGAATGCATTTCAGGCTCTCCCAAAACGTCAATCGGCCGATCGACTTCAATTCGGGATAATCCTTCATGACCTGCGGCAGCTTGTGGAACGGTACGCGGCTTGACAAGTGATGCACGTGATGGATGCCGATATTGCCGGTCAGCCACATCAACGGCTTGGGCAAATCGTAAAACGAACTGCCGTGCAGGGCAGAGTGTTCATGCTCCCAGTTTTCCGTAGGGTCCCACTGCGTGGTATCGAACTGGTGCTGAACATAGAACAGCCACACGCCGATCGAGGCACCTAGCGCGATGATCGGCAACTGGATCATGATGAATGCCTCAAAGCCGGTGAAATAGATGATGGAGGCATACAAGACCACAATGCTCAGATTGGTGGTCATGATGCTGATCCACTGATCGCGACCGAGACTGAGAGCCCAGATCGGAAACCGGTGTCGGATGATAAACAGGTAGGCGGGACCGATTACAAACAGGATCAGCGGATTCCGGTATAGCCGGTAACGCAGTTTGCTGAGTGTGCCCAGGGCGTTGTATTCCGCGATGGTGAGGGTTTCTATGTCACCAAAGCCGCGCTTGTCCAGATTGCCTGACCCGGCATGGTGCAGGGCATGTGCATAGCGCCAGTATTCATAAGGTGTCATGGTCAGCACGCCCATACAGCGCCCGACCCAGTTGTTCACACTGCGTGATGAAAACATTGCCCGGTGACCGCAATCATGCTGGATGATGAACAGCCGCACCATCAGGCAGGCGGCAATCGGTACCAGCAGCAGGGTCAGCCAGTAGCTGATGCTCATCACCGCATACATGGCTAGCCAGACGCCCACGAAAGGAACAAGTGTCAGGATGATTTCCACAACAGCCTGTCGGTCGTCGGCGCTTCTGTAAGGTGCAAGCTTTTGCACCCACGCGCGCTCGGCGGCAGTCAAAACGAGTTTCTTTTCAAAATGAATACCACCCCGGTATGAATCGATTGTCGTCGTCCGTGCGCACTGTATTGCAGTCCCGTGCCAAGAGAGCAATCGCTTTCTGCCGTTTCTGCCGGGTTTGTGATCGAAAAGTGTTCTACTGGCGCGTCGAGTTACACAATCCCGGATTTGCGGAGCGCCTCGACGTCGCCGTGATCGAACCCCAGTTCGGCCAACACCTCTTCGGTGTGTTCGCCGACTTGCGGCGGCGGGCGCGTCAGGTCCGGCGAGCCGTGATCGTATGAAAAGGCCGCCACGGGAAACGCGGGCGGGCCCTGGTCGGCCCGCGCTTCGTCCGTCTGCTGCACGACACGGCGGGACTTCACCTGCTCGTGGCCAAGCGCCTCATCCAATGTACGCACCCGGGCTGCCGGTACCCGGGCATCGTTGAGCAGGGTTTCCCATTGCTCTGCGCCGCGCGCCTTCAGATGACGTGAGATGAGGTTCGCATCATCTGCCGCCATGTCACCGATACTGGCGCGTGATGCCTGCAGTGCCTGCTGGGCACGTTCAGTTTCACCCAGCGCCTGCAGCAACCGTGACAATTGCCGGTTCGTCCACGCGCCGACCATGAGCAGGCCATCGGCTGTTTCAAACGTCCGGTAGCCGGCATAACGGGGGTGATTGTTGCCGTGCGGCTTCGGCGGTCTTCCGGTGGTCAGCGTGTCTGTCACATTGGCGCTCATCAGCATCAGGGCGGCATCCAGCATAGACACATCGATACGCTGGCCCTTGCCGGTCTGTTGCCGTTGCAGCAGGGCAGCGGAGATAGCAAGCGCGGCCTGCGCGCCGGTGCCGTAGTCGACCATTGGCGGCCCCACACGAACCGGACCTGTGTCGGGCGTGCCGTTTGCGCTCATCAGGCCGGAAAACGCCTGTATAACCACGTCATAGGCCGGGTGATTGGCCTTTGGTCCGGTTCGGCCAAATCCGGTCAGCGTGCAGTAGATCAGGTCCGGCTTGATTGCCGAAACGGCATCATAGCCGAAGCCGAGCCCTTCCAGCGCGTCACCTGCATAGTTTTGCACCAGCACATCTGCTGTTTCGATCAGGCGGCGCAAGATCTGGCGCCCGGTGTCGTTTTTCAGGTTGAGAGCAATCGCGCGTTTACCGGCGTTCTGGGCCTGGAAGTAGGTGCCGTATCCCGCATCATTCAACTCAGGTACAACGCCTTCCTCGCGGGTCATGTCGGGTTTGTCCGGCGGTTCGACCTTGATCACATCTGCGCCGAGAACGGCAAGCTGGTAGGTGCAGAACGGTCCGGCCAGCACATGCGTCAGGTCCAGCACCCGGATTCCCTCGAGCGGTTTCATGAAGTTTGTCCCCTAGCATTGAGCAGCAGCTTTTCAGCCATTGCGTCATAAGCTGCGCGCCGGTGCAACCGGTTTATCGCACGCGTGCGGTGCCGGCCTGTTTCAGGTTGAGAAGGTTGCCCAGCAGGATCAGGGTGGCACCCGCCACCGTAAAGACATCAATGCCTTCGGAATAGATCAGCCAGCCGGCAATGGCGCTTGCCGGAACCCGGATGAAATCCATCGGAACCACGACGGTGGCATCGGCATACAGCATGGCCCGGGTCATGCAGTAGTGAGAAAACGTACCGCAGAACGCCACGGCCAGAACGAAGCCCCACAGGTGGTTCGGCACCGGCTGCCAGACAAGGTAGGCGGGAACGGCACCGATCACAGCCTGTATCACCAGCATCCAGAACAGGATGCGCACAACACTGTCGGTGCGCGTCAGGGCCTTGATCATGACAACGGACACGGCAAAGCCCACTGACGACGCCAGTGCCCAGGCCTGGCCGGGATCAATGCTGCCGGCCTCCGGGCGCACGATGATCAATACCCCCAGAATACCGAACAGAATTGCCGCGATTTTCCACGCATTCATACGCTCGCCGAGGAAAATCATGGCCAGAATTGCTGTCCAGATCGGCATGGTGAACTCGATTGAAATGACCTGGGCCAGCGGTATCAGGCCAAGCGCCACAAACCAGGAGTACTGCGCACCGTAGTGCACGACATTACGGGCCAGGTGGCGAACCGGAAAGGCGGTCTTCATGCTCTTCAGGCCGCCGTGCAGGTGCACAAGCGGGTAGATCAGCACGATGCCGATCAATGCCCGCAACTCCATCACCTGAAATGCATCAAGCTCCCGTGTCACCTCACGGCCGACGACGGCCATGGTCAGCATGAGCGTGATCCAGCCGGCCATCCAGCAGGCCGCTTTGAGATTTGAGGGCTGAGGCGTCGCCATAATGAGTTCAGCATATAGGCGTTTAAGGGCATGCTGAGAACCGGTTTTGTGACATAGCAGGTATTAACAGGCAAATACCGGTCATGGGGTTGACGTGCGGCGTGATCGCGCGCATTTTGCGCGCCATGGAACCGCTTCGTAAATCCGCCTGCAACATTTGCCGGATTATTATCAGCTAGTCGCAATCTTGCGCTGGTAACGGTTCTGCTTTTCCAAACATGAGAAAATGAGCAACCCTGGCCAGCGTGGCCTTCAAGGGTACATGTCATATGGAACTGACGCTCTACAACTCACTGACCAAGGCAAAACAGGTGTTTCAGCCGATCGACCCGGCCAACGTGCGCATGTATGCGTGCGGTCCCACGGTTTATGACTTTGCCCACATCGGCAATGCCCGTCCGATCATCGTGTTTGATGTGCTCTACCGACTGCTGCGCAAAGTCTACGGTGCAGCGCATGTGAAATACGTCCGCAACATCACCGACGTCGATGACAAGATCAACGCCCGCGCCCGGGAAGAAGGGGTGCCGATATCAGACGTGACCGAGCGCACTACAAGGCAGTTCCACGAAGACATCGCCGCGCTCGGGGTTTTGCCGCCTGACGTTGAGCCGACCTGCACCAGTCACATTCCGCAGATGATCGAGATGATCGAAGTGCTGATCGGCAACGGCCACGCCTACGAAGCTGACGGTCATGTGCTGTTCAACACGCCGTCGATGAAAGACTATGGCGCCCTGTCGCGCCGCTCGCTGGACGAGATGATCGCCGGCGCGCGGGTCGAGGTCGCCACTTACAAGAAAGACCCGACCGACTTTGTTCTGTGGAAACCGTCAGACGATGAAACGCCCGGCTGGGACAGTCCGTGGGGCAGGGGCCGTCCGGGCTGGCATATTGAATGCTCCGCCATGGCGAAGGAGCACCTGGGTGAAGTGTTCGACATTCACGGCGGTGGTATCGACCTGCAGTTTCCCCACCACGAAAACGAAATTGCCCAGTCGCGCTGCGCCCACGGCACCGACGTCATGGCCAATGTCTGGATGCACAACGGCTTCCTCCAGGTCGAGGGCAGGAAGATGTCGAAGAGCGAGGGTAATTTCATCACCATCAACGAATTGCTGCACAAGTGGCCCGGCGAGGTGTTGCGCTTCAACATGTTGCGGACCCAGTATCGCCAGCCCATCGACTGGACGGAGAAATCGCTGCAGGAAAGCTGGGATATACTGGCCGGCTGGTATGGCAAGGCATCTCCGGAACAGGCGCAACCGGACATGACCGGCGATGTGCTTGAGGCTTTGCTCGATGACATGAACACACCCAGAGCGATTGCGGCACTGCACCAGATGGACGATGCAGAACGCGCGTCAAACCTGGCGGCTCTCGGATTTGCCGGAGACCTCAGTGACCCGCGCACCGGTACAGTGGATGAAGCGGCAATCAAAGCCGCAGTCGCTTTGCGCCTTGAAGCTTTCCGCAACAAGGATTTCGCCGAAGCAGACCGTATTCGTGATGAGCTGACTGCACAGGGAATTCAGCTGAAGGACTCGAAAGACCCCGAGACCGGAGATCGTCTCACCAGTTGGGAATTGAAACGATGAGCATGCCCGAACGACTGTACCTGTACGACACCACATTGCGGGATGGGGCGCAGACGCCTGGTATTGATTTCTCGCTGGAGGACAAGCTCGCCATCATTGCCATGCTGGATGAACTGGGTATCGACGTCATCGAGGGCGGCTATCCCGGCGCCAATCAGACGGATACGGCATTGTTTGCCGAGCCGCGCAACATGAAAGCATCGTTTGCGGCGTTTGGCATGACACGCCGGCCGGGCAGATCGGCCTCCAATGACCCGGGCCTGCAGGATCTGGTGCAGGCAAAGTCCGACGCCGTCTGTTTTGTTGCCAAGTCGTGGGACTATCACGTCGAGGTTGCGCTCAAGACCAGCAATGAAGAAAACCTGGCCTGTATTTCCGACAGCGTTGCCGCGGCCATCGCCGCCGGCAAGCAGGCCATGGTGGACTGCGAGCATTTCTTTGACGGCTACAAGGCGAACCCGGCCTACGCCCTGGCCTGTGCCCGGGTTGCCCATGAAGCCGGCGCCCGCTGGGTCATCCTGTGTGACACCAATGGCGGCACGCTGCCCCAGGAGGTGGAACAGATCGTAGGGGCTGTATGCGAGCATGTGCCGGGCTCCCACCTCGGCATCCATGCCCACAACGATACCGAGCAGGCGGTGGCCAATTCCCTGGCGGCCGTCAGGGCAGGCGCGCGCCAGATACAGGGCACGCTGAACGGCATCGGCGAACGCTGCGGCAATGCCAACTTGGTTTCCCTGATCCCGACGCTGATGTTGAAGCCCGCCTATGCGGACTTGGTCAAGACCGGCATCTCTGCGGCAAGCCTCGAACGGTTGACGCAGGTGTCGCGTGCATTTGACGAACTGCTCAACCGGGCACCCGACCGCCAGGCGCCCTATGTGGGCGAAAGTGCATTTGCCACCAAGGCGGGCATTCATGCATCGGCCCTGCTGAAAGAGCCGGAGACATATGAGCATGTACCACCGCAGACCATCGGCAATATCCGCCGTGTTCTGGTATCTGACCAGGCGGGCAAATCCAACTTGGTTTCCGAGATTGAACGCGCCGGCATCGCCGTGGACAAGACAGACCCGCGCCTCGACACGCTGCTGCGCGAGGTGAAACAGCGCGAGACGGCAGGATACGCCTACGATGCCGCCCCTGCTTCGTTCCAGATACTGGCCCGGCGAGAGCTCGGTTCATTGAAAAACTTCTTCGAGGTGGATTCGTTCCGGGTGTCTGTCGAACATCGCCACAATGCCAAGGGTGAGGAGACCTCTGTTGCCGAGGCGGTGGTCAAGATCATCATTGACGGCAACCGCATCATGTCAGTCGGGGAGGGCAATGGTCCGATCAATGCCCTGGATACCGCGTTGCGCAAGGACCTCGGGAAATTCCAGTCGCTGATCGCGGATCTGGAACTGGTCGATTACAAGGTGCGGATCCTCAACGGCGGCACCGGCGCCATAACCAGGGTCCTGATAGAGAGTCGCGACAAGACCGGTGAGCGCTGGTTTACCATCGGCGTCTCGCCCAATATTGTGGATGCCTCTTTTGAAGCGCTCATCGACAGCGTCACCTATAAGCTGCTCAAAGAAGGTGCGGCATCGTGAGATGAACATCTTGGCGGTGTCGGTGCTGCTCCCGGAAAAATCCTGACAACCAAAGGACAGGTCTTGACGTCATCATCGTCCAAATTGCGCTCCATGACCTTTCTGGTCGTGGCGGAAGTGGCCGCGATCAGCTTGTGGTTTGTGTCGTCGGCGACATTGCCCGGCATGATGGCCGAGGTGACCATGTCGGCAGGTCAGCAGGCGGCCTTGTCCAGTGCCGTGCAACTGGGGTTTGTCATTGGTGCGTTTGTGTCGGCGTTCCTCGGCATAGCCGACAGGTTTGACCCGCGACGTGTACTGGCACTGAGTGCCGCAGTTGCAGCCGCCGCCAATCTGGGGCTCGCATTCGTCTCGCCAGCCAGTTCCATTGCGGTCCTGTTGCGGCTGATCACCGGCGGCATGCTGGCAGGTGTGTATCCGGTCGGCATGAAAATCGCCGCTGGCTGGGGCGTGAAGGATCGCGGATTGCTGGTGGCCATACTGGTCGGGGCTCTGACGTTCGGATCGGCGCTTCCGCATCTGGCGACGCTGATGGGGGGAACGGACTGGCGGGTTGCGGTGTATTCCACGTCCATTGCAGCAGTTGTCGGAGGCGCCATTGCGTTGAAGGCGGAGCTGGGTCCCCACCATGCGCGCTCACCGGCCTTTTCGGCCCGG
The DNA here is from genome assembly GCA_028289645.1 of Anderseniella sp. Taxonomy (GTDB): domain Bacteria; phylum Pseudomonadota; class Alphaproteobacteria; order Rhizobiales; family Aestuariivirgaceae; genus Anderseniella. The sequence goes on along the minus strand of JANQOK010000008.1, from coordinate 224,414 downwards.
TCCATTGCGCTGGCCTGGACGGATAAGCGAATTCGGCGCGCCTATGGCGGATATCTTGGTCATATGTGGGAACTCTACGCCATGTGGGCGTGGTTGCCGGTTGCAGCGGCTGCGTCGTTTGCTGTGTCACTCGACGGGTCAGCAGCAACCCGACTGGCCAGCTGGACGGCGTTTTTCTCGATTGCCCTGGGAGCACTGGCCTGCATATGGGCCGGTCGGGCAGCAGATCGCATCGGCAAGGCAAATGTCGCCATGATGGCGATGGCCGGTTCGTTCATTGCAGGCCTGGCAACGGCGGTGAGTTTTGGCGGCCCATGGTGGCTGACAGTTGCCCTGTTTGTTGTGTGGGGCATCACGATTGTGCCGGACTCCGCGCAGTTTTCTGCTCTCGTGGCCGATGCGGCGCCGCCGCAGCTGGCCGGCAGCCTGATGACGTTTCAGACCGGGTTAGGGTTCTTGTTGACTTTTGTGACCGTTCAACTGGCACCCGTGGTTGCCGGGCATGTTGGCTGGCAGGCAACGCTTGCCGTCCTGGCCGCCGGTCCGGCCCTGGGTATCATTGCCATGTGGCCCTTGCGAGAGCGCAACGGGGGTTAAGCCATGCGCTGCGGAATGTTACCCTATGCACCAGCGCGCATTGCCTCTTTGATATTCGCCGGGCAATAGTCTCGGCCGTCATGACGTCTGCAACTATCACCCCCGACGAAGCCGGTGCGAACCGCAAAGGCATCATCTGCGCGCTGATTGCTTACCTGTTATGGGGAACCTATGCGGCGTTTTTCGCCCTGCTGGCCCATGTCAACGCACTTGAAGTGGTCGCCCACCGGGCATTCTGGTCAATTCCCATCGCTGCGGCCGTCATGCTGGCAATGGGCCGCACCCAGGATGTGCTGCGCGTGCTGAAGACACCGAAACTGTTGGCTTTCATGTGCCTGACGACTCTGCTGGTGACAATTTCATGGGGCGTGTTTGTCTGGGCGGTCGCTGTCGGGCGGGCCCTGGAAACGTCGCTGGCATTTTACATCAACCCGTTGCTCAACGTGGCGGTGGGGTACCTGGTACTGCGCGAAAAGATGACCGGGCTGCAGGTCATTGCCATTGCCCTGGCAGTCGTCGGAGTTGCTTACCAGACCTGGGCGCTCGGGGTGTTGCCGTGGCTGTCGCTGGTTTTGGGTGCTGCGTTTTCCGCCTATGGATTTCTGCGCAAGACCATCGATGTCGGGCCGGTTCAGGGTTTCTTTGTGGAAAGCTGCATCCTGTCGCTGCTGGGCCTCGTGGTAGTGAGCTGGCTGGGGATGCAAGCGCCCCTTGCGTTCGGCAGTGACTGGCGTACGACGGCATTGCTGCTGGCATGCGGTCCGATGACCGCCTTGCCGCTGATGTTCTTTGCAACCGCTGCCCGCCGCATCCGCTTTTCCACGCTTGGCCTGCTGCAGTACATCGCACCGTCCATGCTGTTCCTCACCGCTGTTTTCGTTCTCAACGAACCCATGCAGCAGGCGCAACTGGTGACCTTCGGTTTCATCTGGGTCGCGCTGGCGCTGTATTCTTTCTCCAGCCTGCGCCAGCCGGTGGCATCATGAGCGCGCTGCGTACCTGGGCAATCAGCCTGGCTCCATTCGTGTTTCTGCTGTTGTGGTCCGGTGGCTACACCTTCGCCAAGCTTGGCCTGCAATATGCCGAACCCATGACGTTTCTGGCGCTGCGCTACGCCTGTGTGCTCGGGCTTATGGTTCCGCTGTTCATCATCGTCAGGCCCCGGGTGCCGCAACGGGCGATCAACTGGTTCCACTTAGCGATGACCGGGCTGCTTATGCAGGCGGTTTATTTCGGCATGACATACCTTGCGTTTGCCGACGGCCTGTCAGCCGGCGGCGTGGCCCTGATCGTCTCGCTGCAGCCAATCCTGGTTGCGATTGCGGCTCCTTATTTTGTCAGTGAAATCGTCTCACGCTATCGCTGGGTCGGGCTGGCCCTCGGTCTCGCAGGTGCTGTCATGGTGATTGGATCGAGGCAGGAGATTTCAACCTCGTCCTATATCGGCGTCGTGTTCGCCGTCATCGGGCTGGTCGCCATGTCGGCAGGCTCGATCTACGAAAAGCGCTTTGGTCTGAACCAGCATCCGATTACCGCAAGCCTGGTGCAGTTTGCTGTTGGCCTGCTGGTGATCGCGCCCATTGCCTATTTCCGCGAGACCATGCAGATCAGTTTCACGCCCGAGCTGCTGGGGTCCCTGACATATCTGGTCATCGGCAATTCAATCATTGCCGTGTCGCTGCTGCTGTACATGATACGCGCGGGCGAGGTCAGCCGGGTTTCCGCGCTGCTGTTTCTGGTGCCGCCGGTTGCGTCTTTGCTGGCATGGTTCGTTCTTGGGGAGGCAATGCCGCCACTTGCCTGGGTCGGCATGGTATTGGCTGGTGCCGGTGTGCTGGTCGCCAGCAAGTCGAAACCGCAACCCGAAGCCTAGATGAGCTTCAAAGTGGCCGGGCCGTCTTGTGGGTTTGACTGACCCTGTGTTGCTCTAGAACAACTCGGTGATTTCGCTGTCTTCAGGTCCGGCGCCTGTTGTCGCCAGCCGGTCTAGAAACGCCGGCACAATATCCTGCGCCCGATCCACCACTTCGAAGTGCACTTCAAGCCCTTCCCGGATGAACAGTTCTTCCTTCATGTGCGCAACAAGCGTCAGAAGCGGTTGCCAGTAGTTGTCTATGTTGGCGACGATGATCGGTTTCCTGTGGCGCCCGAGCTGTGCCCAGGTGGCAATCTCAACCAGTTCCTCCAGCGTGCCGATGCCGCCAGGCAGCGCCACGAAACCAGATGCATGTTCGAACATCATCATCTTGCGCTCATGCATGTCATCCACAATGAACAGTTGATGACCGCCATCTGCCAGCATCCGTTCACGCTTCATGAGGAACTTCGGAATGATGCCTGTAACTGCCGCATTTCCGGCAATGACCGTGCGGGCCACTTCGCCCATCAGGCCAATCCCGCCGCCGCCGTAAACCAGCCCGATATTGTTCTCGGCCATGGATAACCCAAGGTCCCGCGCAGCTTGCATGTATGACGGGCTGCGGCCCTCACCGGAGCCGCAATAAACGCACAAAGACAATTTGGATTCGGGCAGACGATTCGTTACCATGCGATCATTGTGTCACAGGCTGAGGGGCTAGCGTCAAGCGCTGCGTGTGGTAATTTGTAAGTACGGGTTTTCGGGCGATCCGGCGGGGGAAAGCTGAAAAGACGGCTAAGCCGCAGGCCTGAAACAATGCAGTCAGGCAATGATTGCACCAATCTTGCGCGCACACTATGTTCACAGTGCGCAGGCAAGAGCGGCATGGGGTCTGGTAAAGTTGTCGATTTGCTCTAACACTTTGGAAGCAGTCAGGTTTTTGGTTTTCAGGCAGTCGAATTGAGAATCATCCTGATCTAGCGACGGGAACGAAAATGAAGCCTCTTGTAATGTTCAGTTCACTTGCGGTGCTTTGTGCGGGCGGTTTGATGGCGCTCAGCTACAAGGGATTGCAGGACGATCCTTCGGCGCTGACGTCGCTGTCTTCAGGTTCGCAGACCGTAAATATCAAGCCTGCAGAGGCGATTTCGAACCAGCCCGCTGCCCAGCAATCTGCCGAGACCGAAGCTGCTCCGGCCGCGAAAGCTGAGGAGACTGCAAAGGCTGAAGAGGCCACCAAGGCAGAGGAAAAAGTTGCTGCAGTCGAACCGAAGCAGACAGAAACAGTCCCTTCTGCAGAACCTGCTCCGGAAGCAAAGTCTGTTGAAGAGATTGCAAAACCGGTTGAAGAGAGTGCAAAACCTGAGTCAGCCGAGGCTGAGCCTGAAGGTGCATCGTTTGACATTGTGCGGGTTGAAGAAGACGGATCAGCCGTGCTTGCCGGCAGGGCCGAGCCCGGTGCAAAGGTTCGGCTGCTGATCAACCAGAAGGTCGCCGGCGAAACCCAGGCCAATGACCGCGGCGAGTGGGTGGTCATACCGGCCGAAGCAATGCCAGCTGGCGCGCATCAGATGCAGATTGAAACCGAGAATGCGGCCGGCGAAGTCAAGCTGGCAGAGCAGAGCGTTGCGCTGACGGTTCCTGATCAGCCTGGTACGCAGCCGCTCATTGTCCTCAGCGAAACCGCCAAACCTTCCAAAGTGCTGCAGAAGCCGGAAACCGCCGAGGTCAAACAGGATGAGTCCAAACAGGCCGATGCCGGTCAGGCCGCGGAAGGCACTGCAGCTTCGGACCAGCAGCCTGCTGCTGAATCAAAGACCGCCGCGTTGCAACCGCCCGCCACTGCCGCGGCACCGGCGGTTACTTCCGCTGGCCGTGCGTTGAATGTAGACGTCGTCGATTACAACGAGGCTGGAATGACCACATTCTCCGGCCGGTCTGCCCCCAACAGCACGGTGCGCGTCTATGTGGATGATGTTTATACCGGCGCGGCAGTCGCAGGTAGTGACGGCACATGGTCATTTACCGCTGACAGTGAAATCGCGGCTGGCCCGCACAGACTGCGCACCGACCAGATCGCACAGGATGGCAGTGTCTCTGAACGCATAGAATTGCCGTTCTTCCGGGAGTCTCCGGAGCGTATCGCCAGCCTGCAGGCACAGCGCCAGACCACTACCGAACAGCAGCAATCTCAATCTGCAGAAGAGCCTGCTGCGGCGGAGCCTGAAACCAAACAAGAAGAGGTTGCCAAGCCAGAAGCCGAGACCAGTTCCACCGAAACGGCAACGACAACAACGCCTGAAACCAATTCGTCGGACAACGTGACCGCTGCTGCAGGATCAGAAACCGGCAAGTCTGAAGTGGGGGAGGCGCAGCCGACGTCAGAAATCAAGGGCGACGCAGAAACTACGAAACCGGATACCGAAACCGCATCAGCTGAACCGCAGCCAACTCAACAGGTTGCAGTGGCGGATACGGCTGCAGAGCCGGTCAAACCGGAAACCACCAGCGAGGCCGCCGTACCTGAAACCACAGTTGAACCTGCCAAACCCGAGATATCCGAGCAGGAGGTCGCCGCTGTCGAGCCTGATGCTGAACCGGTCAAGCCCGGAGACCTGTTGCCCGGCACTGAGGATGATGAGCCCTTGCAGCAAACGGCCACTCCTGCGCCGGACACAAACTCTACAGAAACTGCCGCGATCACTGCCGAAACCGGACAGAGTGAAACAACCCCGCCTGCAACCGGCAAGGTGGTTATCCAGCCCGGCAACAACCTTTGGCAGATATCCCGCGTGATCTACGGCAAAGGCCGCCAGTACACGGTGATCTATAACGCCAACAAGGATCAGATCCGCGACCCGGACCGGATTTACCCGGGGCAGATTTTCGAAACACCGGGATCGAATGCGCCCGAATCCATTGACCCGTCTTGCCGGCGTCCGCTGGCGGAATGCGAGTGAATTTCCGGCAGTCCCGCCACACGGCGAATCTTTAGTGGTTGTGTGCGCCGTCAGGCTTGCCGACCACCGCGCCGATTTGGACGTCGCCTGCTTTCTCGAAGGTCAGAGTGAGAGGCACGGTCGATCCCTTCTCAGGCATGGTTTCCACATCAAACATCATGATGTGATAGCCGCCTGATTTCAGTTCCGTCCTGGAGTTCGCCGGGATTTCGATTGCCTCGACCGCGCGCATCTTCATGACACCGTTGTCCATGGAGTGGGTGTGCAGTTCCACGCGCCCTGCCTCGACGGAAGACGCTGCAATCAACTTGTCGTCACTCCCGTTGTTGTCGATGCTCAGAAACACGGCGCCGGGCCGGCCTTCGATCAGGAAGCGGGCGGTCGCATTGCCGATTGACAACTGACCGGCCTTGGCCTGAACGGTCATTTCGTGGTGCTCACCGTGCATCATGTGCATCACAGTGTATGCGCCGCCGGCTGTGCCGAGTACCGCCAAGGCGGCAATCAGATAAACGGATTTCATGGAATTGGGTGTCCTTTTGCTGACTGACAAACTGCCAAGTAGGTCGACCGGTGACCATGCGACATACGGCCCTTGCAGCATCCGTGATCATCGTATATCGTCGATTTACGATGATAGTACAAAGCAACCGGCAGAATAGAGCCGCTTCAGCGATGGCGGACAACGTGGACAGCGTTCAGATGGCGGCTGTCATGGCGGCGCTGGGACATCCTGCACGGGTGACGATCCTGCGCAGGCTGGCGTGTTGCGACGAGTGTTGCTGCCGCGAGGTGGTCGAACATCTGAACCTGGCACAGTCAACCGTCTCGCAACATCTGAAAGTGTTGGTCGAGGCCGGGCTTGTCAGCTATGAACCCAGGCGACCCAAATCACGTTACGTGTTGAATAGGCAGGCGCTGCAATCTGCATCTTCCGCAATCAGCGATCTTGTCAGTTTTTGTTGTTCGCAGCAGCCCGCCGATGCTGCCAATACCCGATAATACCAAAGGCAATTATTTTGACCGCCAAAACAGTTTCTTCCGACAGCGGTTCTACAATCCGTACGATCCGCAATCTGTGGCCCTACATGTGGCCGTCGGACCGTCCGGACCTCAAGATCCGGGTGCTGTGGGCCACGTTTTTTCTCGTCCTTGCCAAGCTGGTGCTCGTCGTGGTGCCGTATTTCTTCAAGTACGCAACGGACGCGCTGAACGGCAAGCTGGACGCACCTGAACTTCTGCCAGTCTGGCTGCTGGCGCCAGTCATGCTGGTGCTTGCCTACAATGTTGCCCGGGTCACGCAGTGGGGCTTCAACCAATTGCGTGACGCCCTGTTTGCCCGGGTTGGACAGCATGCCGTCAGGCAACTCGCCTTTAGAACGTTCAAGCACATGCACAAGCTGTCGCTGCGGTTTCATCTGGAACGCAGGACCGGCGGCCTGTCGCGCATAATCGAACGCGGCACCAAGGGCATCGAGATCATTGTGCGGTTCACCATTCTGAACACCGCGCCGACAATCCTGGAGTTTGCGCTCACAGCCGCAATATTCGCTTTTGCCTATGGCTGGAGTTATGTCGCTGTGATCGCTGCGGTGGTGTGGCTGTACTCCTGGTTCACGGTGCGGGCCAGCGACTGGCGCATCAACATCCGCAAGCAGATGAACGAGTCGGACAATGACGCCAACACCAAGGCCATCGACAGTCTGTTGAACTTCGAGACTGTAAAGTACTTTGGCAATGAGGAAATGGAGGCCCGCCGGTTCGACAAGTCCATGGAGCGCTACGAAGCGTCCGCGACCAGAACCTGGACGTCGCTCGGCTGGCTCAATTTCGGGCAGGGGCTGATATTCGGCACCGGCATGACCATCGTCATGGTGATGTCTGCGCTTGAAGTGCAGGCCGGCAACCAGACGATCGGCGACTTCGTATTCATCAATGTAATGTTGATGCAACTGTCGGTTCCGCTGAATTTCATCGGCTTTGTCTACCGTGAGATCCGCCAGGGCCTGGCCGATATCGAGCAGATGTTCGACCTGTTGTCCGTTGAAGAGGAAATCGTCGATGCGCCCGACGCAAAACAGCTTGCCGTCAGCGACGGCGTGATCCGCTTCAACAGCGTGGATTTTTCCTATGACGATGAACGATCGATCCTCAACGGGCTGGATTTCGAAGTGCCGGCCGGCCAGACCTTTGCCATTGTAGGCCCGTCGGGCGCCGGCAAATCGACCATCTCCCGTCTCATTTACCGGTTCTACGACGTGACGGGCGGCAGTATTGCCATTGATGGCCAGGATGTGAGGGAGGTGACCCAGAAATCGCTGCGCGCTGCGGTCGGCATGGTGCCGCAGGACACGGTTCTGTTCAACGACACCATTCGATACAACATTCGCTATGGCCGCCCGGACGCAACTGATGAAGAGGTCGAGGCGGCAGCCAGGCTGGCCCAGATCCATGAGTTCATACTCGACCTGCCTGATGGTTATGACTCCATGGTCGGCGAGCGCGGACTGAAACTGTCGGGCGGCGAGAAACAGCGCGTTTCCATTGCCCGCACCATATTAAAGGGTCCGCCGATCCTCATACTGGATGAAGCGACGTCGGCGCTCGACACCATGACCGAGCAGGACATTCAGGCGGCGCTGAAACTGGTGTCGAAGGACCGCACCACGCTGGTTATCGCCCACAGGTTGTCAACGGTGGTCGATGCCGACCAGATTATTGTACTGGGTGAGGGCCGCATTGCCGAACGTGGCACTCACGCACAGCTGCTTGAGCAGGACGGCGTCTACGCATCCATGTGGAACCGCCAGCGTGAAGCCGACGAAGCCTTGCGCAAGCTCGCAGAGAATTACGAAGCGCGCGGCATGACCGCAGAGGAACTGGCACTCAGCCTGAAAGCGGACACCTAGGTGGCACCCGCAAGCGGTCGCCAGGTCACATCAACCGCACATCTTGGTCTTGCACTGTCTGCCGCTGCGCTTTACCAAACTCAGCGAACCCTTGTGTTGCCGTACACACCACCACGGCCATTTGCCTCTGCCGGAGAAGTATGCCGCTGATGTTGAACTCGATCCTGTCGATATTTGTGCCCGTACATCGCGAAGGCTATCGCTTTATCGCCATTTTTGCCGCTGTTACGCTGGTTTTGTTCTGGCTGTTGCCGGATTTCTTCGGCTGGCTCGGTGTTGTCGCGACCTTGTGGTGTGCCTATTTCTTTCGCGATCCTGAGCGCGTCACGCCGCAGGATCCCAGCCTGGTGATCTCGCCGGCCGACGGCTGCATATCGGCCATTGAACAGGTTGCGATTCCGCCGGAGCTTGCGTTGGAGGGCGACAAACTGACCCGCATTTCCGTGTTCATGAACGTTTTCGACGTGCATGTGAACCGTGCGCCGGTCGATGGTGAAGTTCTGCAGATGAGTTATGTCGCCGGCAAGTTCCTGAATGCCGAACTGGACAAGGCAAGCGAGCACAACGAACGGCAGGCTCTAACGCTGGAAATGCCGGACAAGCGCCGTATCGGTGTGGTACAGATTGCCGGACTGGTGGCGCGCCGCATCGTAAGTTTCACTGGGCAGGGTGCGCGCCTGCAGGCTGGCCAGCGTTTCGGTTTGATTCGTTTCGGATCGCGGGTTGATGTATATCTGCCTGAGGGTGCCGCGGTGCGTGCCTGTGTCGGGCAAATCGCCATTGCGGGCGAGACGGTGCTTGCCGACTTGTCAGGCTCCGGACCGGCGCCGACCGGCCGCAAGGCCTGACGAATCTGAGCCAGACAAGGCAAAGTAGGATTTATGACCAAAAGCGAAGAACCGGCATATTCGGGCGAACAACGGCTGCGGCAGATCCCCGTTCGATATCTGGTGCCCAACATTGTCACCCTGTTGGCACTATGTTCCGGCGTTACCGCCATTCGGCTCGGCATCGAGGGACGTTTTGAACTTGCTGTGGCATGCGTCATTCTGGCAACCGTACTGGATGCATTGGACGGACGTATCGCGAGGGCCCTGAAGGGGTCGTCGAAATTTGGTGCGGAACTGGACTCCCTGGCTGACTTCGTCAACTTCGGGGTGGCGCCGGGACTGCTGATCTATATGTGGTCGCTGAGCGCGCTGAAGAACCTCGGCTGGATCGTCGCGCTGGCGCTGGCCATGTGCTGCGCGTTGCGTCTGGCGCGTTTTAACGTGGCGCTTGAAGACCCTGACCGTCCGGCCTGGAAGATCAATTATTTCACCGGCGTCAACGCGCCCGCTGGCGCCATGCTCGCCATGCTGCCCATGTATATGGGGTTCCTCGACCTGCTGCCGCAAGGCAGCGAAATTGCCCACTTCGTACTGATCTATATTGCCCTGATTGCCTTTTCCATGGTGTCGCGCGTGCCAACATTCTCCGGCAAGGGGATAGGCAGGGTGAGACGGGAATGGGTTTTGCCGATCCTTGCCGCGGTGACCATCATCGCCGCCCTTCTTGTGACCTATACGTGGGAAGTGGTGACCTTTGCCGCATTCGCCTATATCGCCGCCATTCCGGTGTCGGTTGTGAGCTATGTACGGCAGAAAAATGCCTGGGAAAAACGGGTTGCGGGCGGAGAAGAAGGCACGGCCGATGACACCGGCCAGGCTGAAATTGGCGCGGAAGACACACTGCTAGGCAACGACAAGACATGACCATAGTTGTTCATCACAACCCAGCGTGCGGCACATCGCGCAACACCATCGAACTGATAAGAGAAGCCGGCGAAGAGCCGGTGATCATCGAGTACCTCAGGGAGGGCTGGACGCGTCCGCAATTGCTGGCTCTGTTCGCAGCAGCCGGCCTGACGCCGCGTGAAGCGTTGCGCACGGCCAGATCTCCGGCGGAAGAACTTGGCCTGACCGATCCGGACGTGGATGACGAGACCATCCTCGCGGCCATGCTGGAACACCCCGTGCTGGTCAATCGTCCCATCGTGGCCAGCCCGCGTGGCGTGCGCCTTTGCCGTCCTTCCGAACAGGTTCTGGATCTGCTCGCCGGGCAGCCTGACAGCGCCAATGACAACGCCTGATCCTGAACTCGGCATTTACACTGCCATGTTTGCAGGGAAGTGCCCGGCGACATGAAGGTCATCCTGCACATAGGTTCAGGCAAGACCGGCACGTCGTCTATCCAGCAGTCACTGACCGATAGCAGCGGATATCTCCTCAAGAACGGGATTCTTTATCCCGTGCTTGATGGCGACGTGAATCACAACTACCTGACGGCACCCTTCAGGCCTGCAACCCCGCGCGGAATGCTGCAGCGATATGGGAGACGCGAGAAGGTCATCAACAGGGCTGACCGGCTTTGGAAAATCCTGGCGAAGCGGGCCAGGCGCCATCCAGATCACACGCTGGTGCTGTCAGCCGAGGCCTTGTTGTATCTGGGTGACGTGGACGGGTTTTGCCGGCGTCTGAACGCCGAAGTCCCAATCATCTCCGAAGTGGAGATCGTGGTGTATCTGCGTCGTCCGTCTTCGCATTTTGCAGCGAAGACCCAACAGTCGCTGAGAGCGTCATCAAAGGTGCTGCGGCCCGCCAGACTGCTGAATGCACCTGCGCTGCGGGCATGGCAGAAACACGGCCGGTTGCGGATCAGCGAATTCCGCAAGCCATTGCTGCGGGACCAGGATGCGGTCAGAGACTTCTGGCACAACACGCTTCCTGCCGTGGAGCCTGTAGCTTCAGCCGGCAGTGTGAACGAGAATGTAAGCCTGTCCGGCGAGGGGATGGCGCTGCTGCAACGCTACCGGTGCCGGTTCTGCGCTGACAGGGATGGACTGTTTCTGCCGCAGACCAACTCTCTCATCAGGCTGATCGGGCAGGTTGAAAAATCAAACAACCAGAACATCGTGTTCGACCGCCCGAGTTTGCATGCTGATGTGCGCGATTTCATCGACTACTCGACAAACGACAACAATGAGGTTGCCGATGAGTTCGGGTTCCGGTTCAGTCAGTTGAAAGCCTTCGAGGCTGCGCCGTCATTGAAATCACGGCCCTACACCAGGGTGGAAGACGTCATGAAGGTCGACGTCGGCAAAATTGTCAGCCTGCATGAAATGCTCACAACGACCAGGCACCTGCCGTTTTCACCGGCGCGGAAACTTGTTTCACAACTACGTCAATTGGACCTCAGCTGACCGTTCCGCCGGGTTTGCCGTCACTCAGCCGCCTGCGGGAAAGCTTCAGGCACATCGTCAGCAGATTTATCTTTCTTGCCGGCCTTCGGCTGCGTGGCAGCGGTGGCATCGACGCCCTTGCGCGAGAACCTGCCGCGCAGGCGCTGCCAGCTTTCCTTCCAGACCGTGGGAGCCGACAGCATGACCGGCGCAAACACCAGGGTGAGCACGGTTGAGAACGCGAGGCCAAACACCATTGCAGTCGACATATGGACCCACCATGACGATGTCATGGAGCCGATGGTCACGGTGCGCTCAATGAAATTCACGTTGAGCTGGAACATCAGCGGCAACAGGCCCAGAATGGTGGTGACCGTTGTCAGCAGAATCGGTCTGATGCGCTGCGCAGCTGCACGCAAGGTTGCGTCTTTTACATTCATGCCGCGTTTCAGCATGCTTTGATAGGTATCAATCAGCACAATGGCATTGTTCACCACGACACCGGCCAGCGCTACCAGACCTGTACCGGTCATGATGATCGAGAAATAGTGCCGCATCACCAGCATGCCGAGGATCACGCCGACAGCGGACATGATCACGGTGATCAGGGTCAGCGCCGTGTGGTAGAACGAGTTGAACTGCACCACCAGGATCATGAACATCATGAACAGCGAACCCAGGAGGGCTTTCTGCAAAAATGCCGCCGATTTCTGCTGATCCTCGTCAGCGCCGCGGAATTTGAAGCTCACGCCCTTCTCCCAGGTTTGCTGCTTCAGCCAGGTTTCCAGTTCAGTGATCTTGTCATTGGCCAGCACACCGGGGCCGGCATTCGCCTTGACGAACAGGGACGGCTTGGAATTGAACCTGTAAAGCGTGTTGACCTGCTGCTTGATCTCGCGCGTGACAAAGTTTGACAGTGGCTGCTGTCCGCCAGGCGTTTGCAGTTTTAGCGCATCAAGACTTGCCAGCGAGCGCTGATCTTCCGGCAGGCGCACACGGATATCGAGCTCGTCGCGGCTGTCGTCCGGCCGATAGGTGCCGATCAGCGCACCGTTGGTTATCAACTGCACCAGAGATCCGGCAGCCGCAACCGAAGCGCCAAAACGTCCGGCCTCTTCGCGGTCGACTTTGAGCTGAACCTCATAACCGGGCAGGGGAAGGTCATCATCGACGTCGATGAGCCCGGTCATGGTGTTCTCCATGTGGGCGCGTACCCGCCTCACGGCCGCGGCGGCGTGTTCACGGTTTTCGGACTGGACCTGCAGGCGAATGTCCTTGCCTGATTGCGGTCCGCCAGCCAGTTCCCGAACTTCCGTGATGGTGCCGGGAATGCCCTGAACGGCCTCGGTGAACTGTTTCTTGACAGTCACCCAGTTGTCGCGCTCACCTACAGGCTTCAGTTCTATCTGCACCTGGCCAACAACATCTGCCGGCACATCCTGCGATGCGCCGAGGCCGCTGTCGCCACCGGTTTCGGTACCTGCATAAGTGGTCAGGTTGTCGATCGCCGGATGCTCCGCCAGCCGGTTGTAGGCTTTGCGCACGATCGTCAGCTTCTGCTCGTTCGACAGGTTGCCGCGCGCACGGACATAGACAATCGCCACCTCCGGCTCGGTTTCCACGAAAAACTCGACGCCGGTCGGTTTGGCCGAATAGGCACCTATGATCCCGCCCATAATGAGCAGGATCGCCAACAGCACCTTGGCCGGGTGTTTCATGGCGCCGTTCAGGAACCGGATATACTTGCCGGTCAGGCCGGGCATGGTCAAAAGGTCGCCTTCACCGTCGCCGGCCAGGCGCGCCGCATTGTCCTTGTCCGTTGTGCCGGCCTTGCCGAAAATCGTGCCCACGGCCGGCAGGAAGATCATCGCAGTGATCAGTGATGCGCTCAGCACGACAATCACGGTGAGCGGCAGATACCCCATGAACTCGCCGGCAACGCCAGGCCACAGCAACATCGGCAGGAATGCCGCCAGCGTTGTGGCCGTGGACGACACGATGGGCCAGAACATGCGCTGTGCGGCGGCAATGTAGGCTTGCTGCTTGGGCAGGCCTTCGGCCATCTTCCGGTCGGCATACTCAATCATCACGATCGCGCCGTCCACCAGCATGCCGACAGTCAGCACCAGTCCGAACATCAGCATGATGTTCACGGTGTATCCGAGGAATCCGAAAAACAGGAAGCCGATCATGAAGGATGTCGGTATGGCAAGTCCGACCATCAGCCCCGAGCGTAGTCCAAGGGCCGCCACAACTAGCGTCATGACCAGCAGAATGGCGAGAAAAATGGATGAGGACAGCGATCCCAGGATGTCGGCGATGAGGCGGGATTGATCCAGCGTTGTTTCGACATTGATGGCGGCCGGCCAGTCTGCCGTCACTTCGCCGATAATCCGTTTGACCTCATTGTTGTTGACCAGGATGTTCGATCCGAGCCGTTTTACCACCTCAATGGCAATGGTCGGTTTGCCGTTGAATTCGGCGTAGCGATCACGGTCCTTGAAGGTGCGCTTGATCTCGGCCACCTCGCCGAGGGTGACCGTGGTGCCGTTGGATGACTTCACCACCAGGTTGAAGATATCGGACGCGTTCTCGAACAGGCCCGGAATCTTCACGTTGAATTTCCCGGCGCTGGAATTGACCGCGCCGGCGGCGACCAGCCGGTTGTTCAGGCTGGCGGAGTTGAGCAACTCCTGCTGTGTGACGCCATATGCCTCCAGCTTGACCGGATCCACGATGATCTCGAGCAGTTCTTCACGCTGGCCGGACAGCTTGGCTTCCAGCACCGTGTTGATGCCCTCAAGAGCATCCTGCAGTTCGCGCGCGTGTTTGAACAGCGTACGTTCCGGCACGGTGCCGGACAGTGACACGATGATGGTCGGCTGCAGCGAGAAGTTGATTTCATTGATCGTGGGCTCTTCCGCATCGGTGGGAAGCTCCGACTTGGCAAGATCAACCTTCTCGCGCACGTCGAGAATGGCCTGGTCAATGTCCACCTCGGTCTCAAACTGCACCAGGATTCCGGCATGGCTTTCAGAAGCGATGCCGGTCATCTCCTTGACCCCGTCAAGGCCGCGCAGCTTTTCCTCAACCGGTTTGACCAGCAGCCGTTCTGAGTCTTCCGGGCTGATTCCAGGCAGCGGCACCGAAATGTAGACAACGGGGATCTGGATGTCCGGGTCGGCCTCTTTGGGAATTTCCACAAAGCTCCAGACGCCGGCCAGCAGCATCACAATCATCATCGACAGTACGGCGCGCGGACGCGACAGTATGGCGGCAAGGGCGGCGTTCATCAGCTGGCCTCCGCCGATGATACAGCCACCTCAACCGTCTGGCCGTCGACGACAAAATCTTGCCCTTCGACAATCAGCTTGGCGGTTTCCGGCAGGCCGGATACCCAAACCCCGTCGGCCTCCTGCGAGATGATCTTGATCGGGACGAACTTAACCTTGTTGCCGTCCACCACGATGCGCACTCCAAGTTTGCCGTCGTCGGAAAGTGTCAGGGCGGAAGCGGCAAGCTTGTGCGCCGTCACCTTGGGCAGGTTGATGTAAAGCTCACTGGTGACGCCTTCGCGCAGCTTCTCACCGGTATTGGCAACTTCCAACTCGACCCTGAACGTGCGGGTCTCGCGATCCGACGCCATGGCGATGGATGTGATCTTGCCGTTGATCATCTCGCCGGTCACCAGTTTGGCACCGGCCTGCATTCCCTCGGTGACGTTCGGCAACAGCCGCTCCGGCACCTGGGCAGCAACGATCAGGGGGTCCATGACATGCACTGTGGCGCACATCGCTCCGGATTCGAGATAGTTGCCGGACTGGGCAGGCTTGCCCCGCAACACGCCTTCAATGGGTGACCGTATTTGGGTCCATTTCATATCGAGTTCGATCTGGGCAAGTTCAGCCTGTGCAAGTTCCATCGCGGCCGTGTCGGACGCCACCTTGGCCTTGGCGGCAAAATTGCTGCTGGCCAGCTTTGTTGTGGCATCGAGATCGCGCTGGGCGCTGGCCAGGGCCGCTTTCGCCCGTGCCATCTGGGCTTTGCGGGCGCCGGTATCCAGCTGGCAAAGCAGGTCGCCGGGCTGAACCCGGTCACCATCGTCGAATGACTGCCTTTCGACAATGCCGTTGGTGCGGGCGCGTACCTCGACGATCCTTGACGCCTCGGTGATGCCACGCACCGGAAACACGTTGACCCGCTCTACTGCCTTGCTTTCCTTGATGCCGACCAGAAAAAGCTTTGCCAGTTGGTCGGCTTTGGCCTCGGCTTTCTGCTCCTGCTTGGGAGTTGCATCTTCGCCATCGCCGATTGCGGGCAGGATGTAACCTGACCCGAACCATCCAATGATCGCTAGTGCGAAAATCGCCGACCATAAATAGGATTTTGACATTGTTGACTGGACCGTTTCTTTAAAGTTGCCGTTATTCTGCAGCGTCACTCGATATTGGCTTTTGCGGCAGGCCAAGTGAGCTGCGTGATTCTTCCATGTACTGGATCGCGGCTGATACCACCGCGTGTCCGTATCCGTTTACAAAGGCATGCCCGGAGCCAGGCTCGACCGACTGCCGGCATTCCTCGATCGTGGCGAGTTCCCCGCATAGGTAATCCATCTGCTCGTTGAACACGGCTTCCAGGTGTTTCGGATCGACCTGATCGCGAAACAGCGCCTGAAACAGAAATTCAGATTTGAACTTGTCCTGCTGCGGCAGCTCATGCAGCGAGTTTTTCAGTGCTTTGCGGCCCGCTTCGGTGATTGAATAGGCTTTCTTGAGCGGTTTGCCTTCCTGCACCTGCTCGCGCACACTGACCAGGCCGTCCGCCAGCATCTGCGTCAGGGCAGGGTATATCGAACCATAACTCGCCTCGATGAAATGCGAGAACATTCCATCTTCGACAGCCTTTTTGATCTCGTAGCCGGACGCTTCTTCAAACGCGAGGATGCCCAGACACAATGTGCGCACATTCATATGACGATATCCCGTTTCGTTAACGCGGCGGCGCGAAGTGATGTATCGGACTGATATATAACAATTGTGTATATATCAAGACGATATGGTCGCTTTGCTGGTTACGCACTTCAAATGAATTCAGATTGCACCTGTCGTGTGAGATACTAACTTCGGGTCTGGACCCTAGGTCGCATAGGGCCAATCGGGTACTGAGTGTAAAAGACGGTCAGACTGCACAAATTCCGGCGTGGAGATGCGGCAAAAATGCCTCTCGATATCAAGAAAATTGTTGAAGACAACACCGGCAGAAATAATGCACTGTATACAGATCATGTCAATCCACGTTTTGCTAAGGCATTGAAGATCATCGGCTTTGACAAGAACTATGTGAGGGCCTCGGGCGCTTACATGTGGGACGGCAACGACCGCAAGTATCTGGATATGCTGGCCGGCTACGGTGCATTCAACATGGGCCGCAATCATCCGGAGATTCGCCGGGTGCTCAAGGATTTCATGGATGCCGACCTGTGTTCGCTGGTTCAGATGGAAACACCGATCCTGTGCGGACTGGTGGCCGAGCAGCTCAAGCGGCGCTGCGGTTATGGTCTCGACAAGGTTTACTTCTGTTCCACCGGTGCCGAAGGCAATGAGACAGCCATAAAGTTCGTCCGCCGCGCAACCGGCCGGGACAAGCTGGTATTCGCAAGTTCGGCATTTCACGGCCTTACGTCAGGCGCGCTTGCGCTCAACGGCGGCACAGTCTTCCGCGAGAAGTTTGGAGAGCTCCTGGGCGCCGACAAGGTTCCATTCGGAGACCTGGAGGCGCTTGAGGCGGCGCTGGCAAAAGGTGATGTTGCCGCGTTTTTCGTCGAACCGATCCAGGGCAAGGGTGTCAACATCCCGCCTGCCGGCTATCTGGCCGGTGCGGGCAGGCTGTGCAAAAAATACGGCACGCTTTTTGTTGTCGACGAAGTCCAGACAGGTATCGGGCGGACGGGCAAGTTTCTTGCAATCCAGCACGAAGACGGCATTGAGCCTGACCTTGTCATCCTGTCGAAATCCCTGTCTGGCGGCTATGTGCCGGTCGGCGCCGTGCTGATGAAGGACGGCGTCTACAACAAGGTGTTCTCGTCTCTCGACCGCGCGGTCGTCCACTCGTCAACATTCGGCAAGTCCAACTTCGCCATGGCCGCCGCTCTTGCTGCCATGACGGTGCTTGACGAAGAGGATCTGTGCGCCAATGCCACCGCCATGGGAAATCTGCTCGGCGAACGGCTGTCTGCCTTGGTGCCGAAATACGAGTTCATGAAGGAAGTTCGCTGGCGTGGCCTTATGCTGGCGGTCGAGTTTGGCAAACCGAAATCCCTCAAGCTGCGCACGGCCTGGGCAACTGTCAATGGCCTCAACGAAGACCTGTTCTGCCAGGCAATCACCATTCCGCTGCTGGAAGACCATGCAATTCTCACCCAGGTTGCCGGAAACCGGATGACAACAATCAAGCTGATCCCGCCATTGACCATCAACGAGCAGGATGTGGACTGGTTTGTTTCCGGTTTCGACAAGGTCATGACAGATCTTCACAAGTTTCCGGGCCCTGCGTGGGAAAGCCTGACCCGAATAGCAAAAAACGCGCTTTCGCGACCTGAAGAGAAGGCCAGGGCGACCGCATGACGACCGTCAAGCGTACGAAGCGCAATCCGGCTGCTCGCAAGAGTGCTGCAGGGAACAAACGCGGCAAGACCGGCTCTAAAGCGGAGTCCGCACAGGATCAGCCGACCGCAAATTCTGGCCCATCGGCAAATGGTGTCAAAACACCGGAGGATAAAGCCGGCGCTGAAAGCAAGGGGTTTGTCGCCGCACTGAAGTCGGGCGAAGCGTTTGCCCGCGTCGCGCGGGCCAGCTGCAATCACGCTTGGCTGGTTGTCGTCGGATTTGTAGTGCTGGCGATGTTGGGCGCAGGCCTGGCAGCAACCAGGCTGAAAGTCGACACTGACCCGACCCTTATGATCTCCGGCAGCCTGGACTTCCGCCAGCAGTACAAACAGTTTTCCAGAACCTTCCCGGCTGTTGAAAACAACTTCCTGTTCATCGTCGAAAGCGATGATCCTGAGGAAAGCCGCAAGGCTGCCGAACGGGTCGAGAACGCGTTGCTGGCCAAACCTGGCCTGTTTCATCATGTGGTTGCCCCCGGCGTCGGAAAGTTTTTTGACGACTACGGTATCCTCTATGCGGATACTGAAGACGTGAAGAAGATCGCCGAGAAGATCAAGGAATCGGCGCCAACCTTCAACGCTCTTGCTGATCAGCCCAACATGGCCGGCCTGTCGGGTGTCTTGAACGAAGTCACCGCCTACACACAGGCGGGCAGGGCGCCCGAAGGCGTCGACGTGTTTTTGAACGCCATTGCCGAAACCGTCGAGGGGGAAACCTCCGGACAACCGGTCCCGCTCGACTGGTCGGGCCTGGGCGGGGCCGATGACGGGCCGGTGATTACAGAAAAGCGCTGGTATGTGTTGAGCCAGCCGATACTGGATTTTTCCGAGGTTGAATCCGCAGCCCGGCCGATGGCGGAAGCGCGCAGGCTCATGGCAGATCCGGCCATCACTGCCGATGGCAAGGTCACCGTGCAATTGACCGGTGAAGCGGCATTGAACGCGGAAGAATTCGAAGCCGTCTCGAAGGGCGCTGCCATTGCCGGTATCATTTCGTTCACACTGGTCACTTTGACCGTGTTCTTTGGCTTGCCTGCAATGGTGCTTATTGTTCCCGCACTCAGTCTCATCGTGCTGGGCTTCCTGATCAATGCGGGTTTCGCGACCTTGAGCGTCGGGTACCTGAACATGATTTCGGTCGCCTTTGCGGTGCTGTTTATCGGGCTTGGCATCGACTATGCCGTTCACGTCGTCCTGCGGTTTGCTGAACACCGTGCAAAAGGCGAATCCGGTGCCGACGCTGCGGTAAGCGCGGTCCGCAAGATCGGTCCGGCACTGGCTTTGTGCACCGTGACCACGGCGCTTGCGTTCCTGGCGTTCACACCGACCGATTTTGTCGGTATGGCCCAGCTCGGGATTATCGCTGCCGGAGGTCTTGTAATCGCGTTTGTTGCTTCCGTTACGCTGGTGCCGGCAATCCTGACCCTGTTGCCTGGAAAGCAGGAAAAGTTCGCCCGCAACATGGCCAATCTCAAAACGGTCAACGGACAGAAGGTAGCCGGCACGTCATGGCTGCGCACGATTGCCACACTGGTCATACTGGCATTCGCTGCCGCCTCTTTGTTCACATTCGCTGATGCCCGGTTTGACGGTGATCCCATCAACCTGAAGGACCCGGAGGCGCCCACCGTCAAGGCGTTCATGAAAATTCTCGAAGACCAGCCCGGCGAAATTTATGCCGGTCAGGTGCTGGTGGAACCCGGACAACCGGCGCGTGAGATGATCGCCAGGCTGAACGCATTGCCGGAAGTCAAGAAGGTAAATGCAATCTCCGATTTCCTGCCGGATGACCAGGCAGCCAAGCTGGCGGAACTCAACCCACTTCGTGATGTGATGCCTCGCGTGGTGAACTCAGGATCCGATGTTGGCGACGAGGTCCGCAACAGGATGATTGCCAGTATCGCCAGAAACATGAAGGCGTTGTCCGGTGTGGAAGATGCACCGACGAAACTGAAAGCCTCAGCGAAACGTCTGGAAGACGCTATAGCGGCGTTTGACAGGAAAAGCACCGATGCTGACGGCGATGCCATTGCCAAGCTCGAAAGGCAGTTATTTGTCGGCTTGCCGGACATGCTGGCAGACATCAATCGCCTGGCAACAACCAACACAGTGAGCGTGGAGGCGCTACAGGCAACCCTGCGCGAACGGTTTGTGGCGCAAGACGGCAGATGGCGGCTTGAAGTGGTGCCGGCACGGAACATGCGCGACGCGGGCAATCTGGAGGAATTTGTCGAAGCCATGCAGTCAGTGGCCCCGAACGTCTCAGGCTCGCCTGTCGACATTGCCGGTTCGGCCGATGCGGTTGCCCGTGCCATGCTACTGGCGACGCTTGCCGCCCTCGTCATGGTGGTGATGCTGGCCTGGCCGGCGTTCCGGCGGGTGCGCTACGTCCTGCTGGTGTTGTCGCCGTTGGTGCTGGCTGCATGCCTGATGGTGGGCTACACCGTTATGTTCGATTCACCGTTCAACTTCGCAAATGTCATTGTATTGCCGTTGTTGCTGGGCCTCGGGGTCGATTCGTCCATCCACTATGTCATGCGCGCGCGCGAGGAGACCGTGGCAACGGATGTGACAGGCACGTCCACGCCCAGGGCGGTGCTGATTTCCGCGTTGACGACTATCGGATCATTCGGCACCTTGTGGCTGTCGGGCCACCGCGGCATGTCCAGCATGGGCGAGATGCTGACCATCGCGATCCTGGTTACATTGATATGCACTCTCGTCGTGCTGCCGCAACTTATGCACTGGGCATTCTCGGGGCCAGTGGCTAAAGAGCACACCTCGCCCGGAAACTCTTGACCTCTGCGCGGGGTCATATTTATGAACTAGTCTTCTGATCTACGGGGCGTTCTCAAGTTCGAACAACAAAAGGTGGTTGGCCTGTGTCGGTACCATTTATGCAGCAAGCGCGTGTCGGCGCTTATGTGATGAAACAGAAGCTCAAGGGCAACAAGCACTATCCGTTGGTGCTGATGCTTGAGCCGCTGTTCAAGTGCAATCTGGCCTGTGCCGGATGCGGCAAGATCGACTATCCGAAACCGATCCTCGACAAGCGTCTGTCGGTCAAGGACTGCCTAGAGGCGGTTGACGAGTGCGGTGCACCGATTGTGGCTATTCCAGGCGGTGAGCCGCTGATCCACAAGGAAATCGGTGAGATCGTGGCGGGCATTGTTGCGCGCAAGAAGTACGTGTCGCTGTGCACCAATGCGCTGTTGCTCGAGAAGAAACTGCACCTGTTCAAGCCGTCGCCGTTCCTGTTCTTTTCGGTGCATCTCGACGGACTGAAAGATCATCACGACAAGTCGGTTTGCCAGGCTGGTGTATATGATCGCGCCATTTCGGCCATCAAGGCTGCGCAGGCGAAAGGCTTCCAGGTCAATGCCAACGCCACCATTTTTGACGGCCACTCGCCGGAAGACATCGCCAAGTTCCTCGACATGACCACAGAGATGGGCGTCAACGTCTCGATCTCGCCCGGCTTCATGTACGAGCGCGCGCCCGATCAGGAGAGCTTCCTGTCGCGCCGCAAGACCAAACAGTTGTTCCGCGAGGTGTTCAAGCACGGCAAGGGCAAGAAGTGGAAGCTGTCTCATTCGACCCTGTTCCTCGACTTCCTTGCAGGCAACCAGGAATACATGTGCACACCCTGGGGCATGCCGACACGCAATGTGTTCGGCTGGCAGAAGCCGTGCTACCTGCTGGGTGAAGGCTACGCCCGCACCTACAAGGAGCTCATCGAAACAACCGACTGGGAAGCTTATGGTACCGGGCGCTACGAGAAATGTGCCAACTGCATGGCCCATTGCGGCTTTGAGCCGACGGCAGCGCTCGATGCAACGGCCAACCCGCTGAAGGCGCTGGCGGTTGCAATACGCGGTGTGAAGACTGAAGGCGATTTCGCCCCGGAGATCGACCTGACCCACGCCCGCAAGGCCGATTATGACCTGCATGAAGAACACGTGGCAAAGGTCATGAAGGACATTCATTCACCGAAAGTCGCAGCGGAATAGGGCGTTTTAGTCGCATGCTTCTGGACTGATGCAGGGCCCGGCACACAGATGTGCCGGGCTTTTTCAATGTCCTATCTCGTGAAGCCGAAATCCGGCAACAACGCTTCGCAGACGGCCTTGAGCTGTTTTTGTGCCTTGCCGGATTTGCCGGCGAGGCGGATCAGCCCGCCAATGTCCGCGGGTCGTGAGGCAAGCCCGCGCAACAGGCCTTTGACATTCAGGTTGCCGTCAGAATGTACTGCGTCCCGAGTGGCTTCGGGCAGGGTGTCTGCCGCCTCATCAAGTACGATGCGAATTGCAATGAAGGGGATGTCAAACCGTCTGGCCGCATGCGCAATGCCGGCACTTTCCATGTCCACCGCGCAGGCGCCGCACTGTGAACGGGTAGCCTGCTTGCCGGCCTGGGTTTCAATTGTCTCGGTCGCACAATAGATGGCTGTCTGTGTCACCAGCGGAAAGTCTGCCATCTTGTCCGCCACTGCTGACGCCCAGTCGGCATCGGTGTCGAAGCGCTCATTGTCGGCGGTGACGATCCGGTTCGGCACGACGATGCTGCCGGTTGCTATCGCTGCATCAAGCGCACCGCAAAACCCGATAGAGACCAGTCCTGACAGTCGCTTGTCCCGACGCCCCAGTTCCGCCGCAGCCAGAAACCCCGCCGCACGTCCGAGACCCGACTGCACTGCGATCAGCCTTTCGCAAGCGGGTGCCACCACGCTGTCTACAACCGAGTATTCCTGGGACAGTGCGGTTATGAGGCCGATGGGTCTGATGTCGTTTGAAGTCGCCATTTGAGGCAAAGCAAGTGCAACAGTAAGGCGGGTTCGTCAACCCGCCTCGTGCATTACCTACGTGACATTAACGGGCTTGGTGCGCTCGAATGAAGTTCGGCCCGGGAAGCAATGAGCCCGGGTACAACTGATCAGACGGTTTCGTGAATGGAGATCACCCACCCGGTAGGCAAGTCCTGCCTATCTGGCTGTAACAAGATGTCGAACATTGATTGTGGGGTTACCGATCTTGTTTAGTGATACCCGCTTGGTCGCACCCCCTTTGACAATTCTTTCCACTCGTACGGACAAGTCTTTGTTGGCGATTGCGCCTAGTCGAACGTCAAAATCAATATTCACGATTGACTTTTCCCGACAGGAGGCACACTCGGCAGGTGTGGTCGATTGGAAAAAGCCCTCTTGGTCGATCATTTTTCCATTCGCCAACAACGATACGAAGAAACTTCCGGGTACATTCAAGCGATGGATACTCTTCACCCGTACCGAAACTGTGTCCGCGGTCTTGATTGAGAAAGATGCCGTAGCGCGTGTATTGCCAGAACCTGTTGTGTCGAATTTGGGAGCCTTGTCATCCCGTGACGGCGCATAGTGAAGATTGTCCACAGGAATGGTGAGTTCTGACGTAACCGGGGCAAATGGGTCTAGATCGTTGATCGGCGGCTCAAGCCAGTACACATCTTCCGTCGTAGTGGCCTTGAAGGTTTTGACATCCGTTGCACCAACAGCGTGTTGCCACCGCCACCAAACTCTGTCCCAGTTGCAGTGAAAAAACCAAAACATGGGATCATAAGCGGCCACATTTGCATCCGCTATGGTCTCACCGCAATTCAGGTGACCGGCGTCATGACAGCTTTCCAAACTGGAGTTAAACTTCTCCCATTGCGGATGGTTGAGGGCCTTCTGTATTTTCCTGGCCATCCCATAGATTCTAAGCCCCTCGTCAATTCGCTTTCGGGAATTGCGCCTGGTCGTGTAACCGGCAGGAAACTCAACTGGGTGTGCTGCCTTCTGCAAAACGAATGAATCGAATGGTTTTTGAAATAGAACTTTTGGAACGCCGCCTGAGACATCCCAATATGGCAGTGTAACCTGTTCGCAGCCGTCAACCGAGCGCAGCGCATTTTCCATCTTCTCGAGATAGATACGGTGCCAAGGTTGAAACTCCCCCTCATGGTGAAGGCAATACCGACGATTAGGCAGCCCATGAATCTCAGCAATTGAAGTAAAGCTGTTTTCCTCGTTGGGCAATCTCTGCATAATGGTCGAAAATGCTTTTTTGAGAAGCCTGAGCTCATTTTTGCTGAGGTCGCGGATATCTTTGCGCACTCGCGCAGACGTGCTGGCGGCTTTTGTAGGCGGTGTTTTCGCTTTCGGAACGCCCAATGGATATTTGTTCAACATCCAGTTTCTGAAGGTTTGTGATCGCGCCTTACTCCATTTCCGGTCGCTTTGGGGTGGCATGTTCCCCCCCGGCTGCAGCGTTTGCGAAAAGACACGACTGGCGTTTTTCCGGACGCCCTTGTAGGTCGAGAGATCGAAGTCTTCGAGCTCCCTGTTCATGCAGTCGATATCTTCCTGATCAAAAAAATGCTGAATATGATTGATGTACGTAGGATTTTTGACGGCTTTGTCTGTCATGATTTAGATCCCATCCGTTATTGCCTACTTTTCAGCCGGAGATGTCCAGGAATCGGGACTGCGCAGCATGACACGAGACAAGGCGTTCTCTCAAAACCAGCTTGTTGCTGATGATCTCACACGGATCTGGACATGCTTTGAGCAATAACTGTTTGGCGTGTTCTGCATACATTGGCTTGGCCATAAGCAATCTCTTCTATGCAACGTTTTACAACGCTAACATGAAGTTGACCTAAGGGCAAATTTGACTGAACAGGTAAAACGGGATGAATGCCCGGATTTGGAAATCTGGGCATCACGGTGTCCAGGCAACAAAAACTCTGTCGGTTCCGGAAGGCTCTAAGAGGCCTACATGCCCCATTCAACCTTGCGTGTGTTGCCACGCATCAGATTGGCATAGCGGCCCAGTGCCCATGTCGGGAAATACGACGAATACCCATGATAACGCAGGTAGAAGACCCGCGGGAAGCCGACTGCAGTGTACCATGGCTCGTCCCACTTTCCGCCTGTGCGCGGCGCAGCATTGATGAACTGCGCGCCACGGGCCACGCTTGAGTGCGTGACCTCGCCGGCGGCCATCAGGCCGAGCATTGCCCAGGCAGTTTGCGATGGAGTGGAGGCCTTGGCCTCGCCGCGGCGTTCTTTCCAGTAGGTTGCGCCATCTTCGCCCCAGCCGCCGTCGTCACGTTGCTGCGCGAGAAGCCAGTCAACCGCCTTGCGTATATAGGGCGCGTTCATGTCTTCGCCACACGCGTTGAGGGCGTTGAGGGCAGACCAGGTGCCGTAGATGTAGTTTGTGCCCCAGCGGCCGAACCAGGAGCCGTCCTCTTCCTGCTCGGCGCGTATATAGGCAAGACCGCGCTGAATGCAGGAATGATCGCGGTCATATCCGACCTGCGCCAGGAAAGACAGGCAGCGCGCGGCCACGTCCACTGTTGGCGGGTCCAGCAGGGCGCCGTGGTCTGCAAACGGGATCGTATTCAGGAATTCGGCATTGTTGTCGATGTCGAACGCGCCCCAGCCGCCGTTGCTGCTTTGCATGCCCTCGATCCACACAACGGCGCGGCGGATGCTCTCCGCATAGCGTTCGGGATCAACGCGATGCAGCAACATGCCGACAACTGCGGTATCGTCCACATCGGGATAATGATCATTGCGGTACTGAAACGCCCAGCCGCCTGGTTCCAGGTCGGGAGCATTGATGGCCCAGTCGCCCTTGACGTCCAGGATCTGCAGGTCGCGCAACCAGTCGCACATGGCGATGATGCGTTCATCATCAGGTTCTACACCGGCCTCCAGCAGGCCATGCGCCGCAAGCGACGTATCCCATATCGGAGACACGCACGGCTGCACGTAACGCGGATTGCCGTCGCGGACCTGACGGTTTTCGGTCACCAGCTTGCGGCATGCACTGAGTGCAGTGACAAAATCCTCGTGATCCGGACTGTAGCCCAGCGCATCATAGGCCATGACCGTATTGGCCATTGCCGGGAAAATGGCGCCAAGACCATCATCTCCATTCAGACGCGGCTTAATGAAGTCGAGAGATCGCTTGATCGCCCACTTGCGGAACTTCATGCGCGGGAAGATATGCTTCTCTGCCGGGTGAAGCAGTTTGTCTATCCACAGGAAGAATTCCCCCCAGCGACTGCCCGTGTGATTGAAGTTCCACACCTTGATGTCTTCAGGCGGCTCGCAGAAAATCTCCCGGCACGTTGTATTCGTCGGGTTGCGGGCCAGTGGCTTGAGCGCAGCCAGTATGGTCAGCGGCGCAATCACCGTGCGCGACCAATAGGCGAATTTCCAGATGTTGGCAGGGAACCATTTTGGCATCAGCATCAGTTCCACCGGCATGGCAGGCACGCCGCGCCAGGGGACCTGTCCGAACAGCGCAAGTGAATAGCGGCAGAACACGTTGGACTTCTCAGCACCGCCATGGGCAAGAATCGCATTGCGCGCCCTGATCATGTGGGGTGCATCCTGATCGTCGCCAAGCATCTTCAGGGCGAAGTACGCCTTCACAGAAGCCGAAATGTTGAATCCGCCCTCGTGAAACAGCGGCCAGCCACCGTGGGTTGTTGACTGCAGCGACCGCAGATACTCGCCCAGCTCGGCTTCAAGCTCCGGCTCGCGCATATCAAGAAAGTGGTTGAGAAAAATGTATTCCGCCGGAATGGTTGCATCAGCTTCCAGCTCGAAGACGATGTGCCCATCGTCCTGCTGCATGGCAAGCAGGTGCTCCCCGGCTTCGCTTGCGGTGGTTGCGCTATCTGAGACAAGCGTAGGTGAAGTCCCGAGTTCGGGACGCAGAACGTATACGTTTGACTGCATGTTACCTCAACCAAATTAAACCAGACAGAAGAGTCGCGCCCTCTCGTCTACCTGTTGCTTACCTAAAGAAAGAAAATAGCCGCCCGAGTCAACTCGCAATACGTTGAACCAGCATTTGTGCGGCGCTTTGCCCCGATCTGATCGACCCTTCAATGGTGGAAGGAAGCCCGTTATCTACCCAGTCCCCACTAAGCACCAGATTTGGCCATTTTGTTGACGGAGGCGGGCGTTTTCCGAGTTGCTCCGGAGTTCCCAGGAAAGTCGCACGGCGTTCCTTGATGACCCGCGCACGTTTCGGCATGCTGTCCGGATCCTGGCCGATCTCCGGCGCGATCTCACGCCAAACCGTCTGCAGTATGTCGCTCGCCTCACGGCCGGCAGCCTCGTCACCGGCCGATATCGTCACTGATGCGATATCGTCGCGCACAAACAGCCATTGTGACAATGAGTTCAACATTCCAAGCAGTGGCTTTTTCATCAGCGGCATGCGCGGATTGGAAACCCGGAAATGGACATTGACGATGGGTACAAACGCATCTGGAACCGAGACATCCGGTATCAGTGTTTTCGCCACCCATGCCGGAACCGCCATCACGACGATGTCGCCAGGGTTCACCGCTTCGCTGCCTTTGCCGGTTTCAATCGCGATCACCCGGGTGTCGTCCATAGAGATTGCGGACACGCGATCGTTGAATCGCACCTCACTTCCGCGGTTTTCGAGCCATTTAACCGCTGGTGTCACGAATGTCTCGGACAGTCCGCGCCGCGCAATCAGCGGTCTCGAGTATTCAGCTCCCCTTGCCAGCGTTTCGCGGATGACCGGGGTGAGCAGGCGTGCTGCGGCCTGATCAGCGCTGGTGTTGATGACGGCAACGGTGAACGGGTCCCAAAACCGCTCATACAGCTGGCCCTGGCCGGCAAACAATTGCTGCACGGTGCGGTTGCCGGCTGACAGCAGCTTCAGCCCGCTCAGATACTCGCTGAGCCTGGTGCCCGGGACCCGACGGTCCTTGTTGAGTATCCACCATGGCATCGGACCGCGGTCCAGTTCTATGGACCAGCGTTCACCGGACTTGAGATCAACAAATGGAAATTCCGCCGTCTCCGGTCCGGTCAGTTCGTCGGACGCCCCAATGGTTTCCAGGTACGACAGCGCCGAACTGTTGCCGGACAGCAACAGGTGGTTGCCATTGTCGATGGTGCAGTCCAGCGTGTTGTCATGAAACGATCGGCAGCGCCCGCCGGCCTGACCGGATTGCTCGTGCACAATGACGCGATACTGGGCTGTGGATAACTCGACGGCCGCGGCAAGGCCAGCGACGCCTGCGCCAATGATGTGTGCGGTTGCCATGGCTGCTGACCGATCTAGAAAAAGCCGTGCCGAACGGCAATCAGCAGTTTTTCCTTCGAACCCACCAGGCGCTTGGAGACTTTCGGATCGGCCAGCGTGGCATCCGGCAGCGCCATCATGCGCTCGAGGTTGCGCTGATACACCGCCTTCATGATGCGGGCAGGGCGCATGACGTCCTTGCGGCACAGGTTCATTGCAGCCTCGGCATCGACAAACTCGCCGCGTGCGATTTCTGCCAGTTCCCGCCACATGGCGACAAATCCCGGCTGTGAGGTGATCTTGACCGGGTCTGAATAGTCCACGTCGTGTGTTTCAAGCAGTTCGCGCGGCAGGTAGACCCGGCCGATGCCGGCATCTTCGTCAACATCGCGCAGGATGTTGGTGATCTGCAATGCACGGCCAGTATGATGGGCGACCGCCGTTCCATAGTCGGTCGGATCGCCGAACACACAAACGCACAACCTGCCCACAGCACATGCCACCCGGTCCACATAAAGGTCAAACGTCTCTTTCGACGGGGCGACAATCGGCTCGCCGGCATCCATTTCCATGCCTGCGATCACGTCCATGAAATCGTCGCGGCGCAGGGACAATTCCTGCATCGGAACTTCCAGCGCGCGGGTTTCCGCCCGCCTCGGGCGGCCGGCGTACAGCGCGTCGATTTCCTGACGCCAAGCCGTCAGCTGCTTGCGTTTCTCAGCCTCGTCAAGCTGTTCGCTATCAACGATGTCGTCGACGTTGCGGCAGAAGGCATAAACAGCAAACATCGCCCTGCGCTGGGACTTTGGCAGTATCCGCATTGCCCAGTAAAACGACGTCGACGCGTCGCGAACTGTCTGCGCTATCATGCGGGCCTCGGCTGCCGGTGATGCGCCAGTAGAGGCTATCTGAGTTGTGTTTGCCATGATCATCCAGATGCCGGCCCGTTGTTCCAGTTTGATCGCAAGCCCGCTGTTTGAAGCAGGCGTCAGATCAGCTCCTGGCGGCGAATTCCAGCACCTTCTCGTCAAGTTGAAGGCCGCGCAGCACTTCCACGACAATATCATCGGCTTCCAGTCGGGCCTGCCGGTACTGCCAGTCAGGCGCGCCATGTCCGATAAATGCATCCGGCAGGGTCATCGGCTTGACCACCGCGCCGCTCTGCAGCATGCCGTTTGCAGCAAGGTAGTGAAGCACATGGCTGGAGAATCCGCCGATTGATCCTTCCTCGATGGTGATGACCAGCTCATGGTTCTTCACCAGCTTGTTGATCATGTCCGTGTCCAGCGGTTTGGCAAACCGGGCGTCGGCGACCGTCACCGACACGCCACGTTCTTTGAGGTCCTCGGCCGCCTTCAGGCAGGTGCCAAGACGTCCGCCCAGATTGAGCAACGCCACCTTGTTGCCCTCAACCATGATACGACCCTTGCCGATCTCAAGTGGAGTGCCGGACTCAGGCATTTCGACGCCCATGCCTTCGCCGCGCGGATAACGGAAGGCGCAGGGGCCATCGTCATATTCCACGGCGGTCGATACCATGTGCATCAGATCGGCTTCGTCTCCGGCCGCCATGACCATCATGTTCGGCAGACAGGCAAGGTAGGCAACGTCGAAACTGCCGGCATGGGTTGCGCCGTCCTGGCCGACCAGACCGGCCCGGTCGATTGCAAAGCGAACCGGAAGTTTCTGCAGTGCCACATCATGCACCACCTGGTCATAGGCCCGCTGCAGGAAGGTGGAATAGATCGCCGCAAACGGTTTGAAACCTTCTGTTGCCATGCCGGCGGCAAAGGTCACTGCATGCTGTTCAGCGATACCGACATCGAATGTGCGGTCAGGGAAATGCTCTTCAAACTTGTCGACGCCGGTGCCTGACGGCATGGCAGCCGTAATGGCGATGATCTTGTCGTCTTTCTCGGCGTGCGAGATCAGTGAGCGGGCAAACACCGACGTGTAGCTGGGCGCATTGGACTTGCCCTTTTTAACATCGAAGGTGACCGGGTCGAACTTGCCGACCGCGTGATGCTTTTCCTTGTTGGTTTCAGCAAACGGATGGCCTTTGCCTTTTTCCGTCACCACGTGCAGCAGCACCGGGCCAACTTCCTTGGCCTCGCGGATGTTCTCCAGGATCGGCACCAGTGTCTCAAGGTCATGGCCGTCGACCGGACCCACATAGTAAAAGCCCAGTTCCTCGAACAGCGTTCCGCCCATGACCATGCCACGGGCATATTCATCGACCCGCTCAGCCGCCTTGCGCAGGGTCTTGGGAAACTTCTTGGACAGTTGCAGGGCGATGTCGCGCAGCGACAGGAACGGATGCGTGGAAACCAGCCACGACAGGTAGTTGGTCAGCGCGCCGACACCGGGTGCAATCGACATGCCGTTGTCGTTCAGGATGACCAGCATCCGGCTGTCCTGGGCGCCGGCATTGTTCATTGCCTCATACGCCATGCCGGCGCTCATCGAACCGTCTCCGATAACGGAAATGACGTGATTGTCGCCACCTTTCAGGTCGCGGGCGACGGCCATGCCGAGGCCGGCGGAGATCGACGTTGAGGAATGCGCAGCGCCAAACGGATCATATTCGCTTTCGGTGCGCTTGGTGAAACCGTAAAGCCCGTCGGACTGGCGAATCTTGCGGATACGATCCCGGCGGCCGGTCAGGATCTTGTGCGGATAGGCCTGGTGGCTGACATCCCAGATCAGCCTGTCAGCTGGTGTGTTGTAGACATAGTGCAATGCCACTGTCAGCTCTACGACCCCCAGCCCAGCGCCGAAGTGGCCACCTGATTCCGAGGCTGCATCAATTGTTTCGGCACGCAATTCGCTGGCCACTTGCAGCAAATCCTCATGCTTCAGCCGTCTCAGGTCGGCGGGATAGGAAATGGTGTCAAGCAGTGGTGTCGATATTGGCATGTCAGCTCTTTTGTCTGTTACGTTGTTCTTCGATCAGTCAGGCGCGTCGGCACTTACTTAGGCACGGCACCGTCCAAGTGCAATTGCGCGATCCGCGTCACGACACAGTCGCATCACAAGACTCCGCTGTTTATACCAATATGGCGTACGAGCCAACCTCTGCCTTGGTCGCGTCTTTCAAACTTTAGTCAGGAGCATGCATCACCGCCCCATCTCTGTTACAACAGTCCCTTTATGGCACCTTTGAGGCCATAAAGCATGAATTGCGGTTTGGACAATTCAACTCTTGTGGCCACCGGATCAAGCCGCTTCAGCTTGTCGACCAGTTTCCATGCAATGGAAATGATGACTCCGGACTCCATCGCCAGTGACTTGCTCTTCAGTTTTCCCGGCAGTTTGTCAGCCGTCACGAGCAGGTCTTCAGTTCTTTCGATGCATTTCATTTGCACGGCGCGCAGGGCGGGCGGCGATGCCTGTTCAAGCAACATGTTGATGTCGGCCCTGTTCTCTGCACACCAGTCCAGCGGCAGATAGCACCGGTCCAGCTCGCGCAGATCGTCGGCGCAGTCCTGCAGATGGTTGATGACCTGCAGCGCATTGCACAGCGCGTCGGAATACTCAAAGTGCGCCTTGTTTTCACCGTGCAGTTCCAACAGGTAGCGGCCAACCGGGGATGCCGAGCGCAGGCAATAGTCGATCAGGTCATCCCAGGTGTTGTAGCGGCTCTTTACCGCATCCTGCCTGAAAGCCGATACCAGGTCGCTGCCGTGCGCCAGATCGACATTTGTTTCGAGCATGCTGGCACGCAGCGCTGTCGCCTTGGCAACCGAGCCGTCCGGGTTTTGGGTGCGCCCCAGAAGCGCGTCGTCCATGGCATTGAGCCCGGCAATCTTGTCCTCGGGCGAAGCGTCTGGATTGTCGGCAATATCGTCGATTGCGCGCGCAAACGCATAGTAGGTCATCACATGCGGGCGCAGCCGCTTCGGCAGCAGGAACGAACCGACCGGAAAATTCTCGTCAGCCGCACCCTTGCCGGACGGAGTCTCAACCGTGTTCAGACTGTCCCTCATTGAGGATCACACAAATTGACGAGAGCCCGGGTCATGTCGCTGGCCGGGTCGGCCAGATGCCGCACCACAGTGAAGTGGTCATCATCACCCAGGGCACGCCAGTTGCACTTGATGCCGGCCCCGCCCCAGCATGCCGCCAGGGTTTCGCTTTGGCGGTGGTATTCGCGTGATTCTGCTCCACCCACCCAGGCCTCAAACCGGCCTTTGCGCGGCGAGGGCCACAGCAGCGGACTGCATTCGATCGAAATGTCCTGATCGATGCCGATGCGCTGATTGATGGCAGTCGGCATGAGAGGGCGCAAGTCATACAGGCCGGAGATGCCCAGTCCGGCGCTGACCAGGTTTTCCGGGCCGCCGTGGCTTGCCCAGTCGGTGGCAAACATTGCAGCGGCAAGATGTCCGCCGGCCGAGTGCCCGGCAACGACCAGTTTGCGGCCGTGCATGTCCCACAGGGCGACACACAGCCTGCGGACGTCATCTATGATGTCGCGCACGCTGACTTCCGGCGCCAGCCGGTATGACGGGACCGCCATGTCCAGCCCGTGGGAGGCTACTCCGGCTGCCAGGTGTGAGAAAGAGGACCGGTCGAGCGCCTGCCAGTAGCCGCCGTGGACGAAGACCACGATGGGCGCCTCATCACGGCCGTTGGCGCGGAAAAAGTCGAATTTCTGACGTTCATGGTCGCCATAGGCTATGTCCGGATCGCACTCTGCCGCGTCGCGGTAGCTCGCGGCGGCGTTCACCCATCCGGCGATCACCTGCTCATGGTCCGGTACGCGGGCACGGTTGTTGTATTCAGCTTCGAAATCGATCATGTGCATGCCTCACCAACAAACCCTATATGTCGAATTCCTCAATCGTCTCAACCGCCGATCGCAGGGCTTTCGACCATTTCGCCGAAATGGTACGGAAATAGGGATCATCCTGTTCGATACGCCGGACCCGATCAATGCTCAGATGGTCGGTGTTGTAGACCACCATGTCTATCGGCATGCCGACGGAGAGATTTGAGCGAATGGTTGAATCGAAGGACAGCAATACCACCTTTGCAGCCTCGCCCAGCCGCATGTCCTGATTGGCGACCCGGTCCAGTATCGGCTTGCCGTACTTGTGCTCGCCGATTTGGAAAAACGGGGTGTCTGCCTTGGCCTCGATGAAATTGCCTTCTGAATATATCTGGTAGAGCCTGGGCTCTTCCTGTCCGATCTGTCCGCCAAAGATGAAAGAAGCTGAAAAGGCATCGCTGGTCAGTCCCTGGTCGACATGGTCCTGGCGCACGGTCTTCAGGGTTTCCCCGACAAGCTTTGCTGCCTGGAACATGCTGGTCACGGTTCTCAGGCTGCCGTTTGTGTCCTCTTCGTCCGGGTGATCGAACTTCTCCTCAAGCATGGCGACAACCGCCTGGGTGACGGCCAGGTTGCCGGCTGACATCATTATGAACACCCGTTCGCCCGGCACCTCGAAGGTCTGCAGCTTGCGGAAGGTGGATATGTTGTCGAGGCCGGCATTGGTGCGGGTGTCGGCCGCCATAACCAGGCCGCGATCAAGTTTGAGGCCAACACAATATGTCATGAAGTTACCGGTTGCTGCGAGAGGCGAGCTGTAAGTGGATTGGTGGAATCACCGGTAACCTACTGCTCGGCGATGCTTTCAACAAGCACTTCCACATTCATCCGTTCGGCGCTTGTCGACAAACCGCGGCGAACCCCTTTCGCCGGCGTGGCGCCGGAAACATCCATGCCGGTGGCCACCCGCACGTATCGTTCGTCTGGGCTGAGCTGGTTTGATACGTCAAAGCCCACCCACCCCAGGTTGACCACATAGGCCTCTGCCCAGGCATGGCTTGCCTCTGCCAGTTCATTTTCCCCCACCACCATGTAACCGGAGACGTACCGCGCCGGCACACCCAGCAACCGCGCTGCGGAGATGAAAACATGGGCGTGGTCCTGGCACACACCCTTGCCGTCACGCATGGCGTCCGCGGCAGTGGTGTGCTCATCGGTGGCGCCGATGACGTAATCCACCTTGTCCAGAACGGATGCCGAAAGGGAATGCAGTTGCTCGAGGCCTGACAGGTGGCCAAGGCTGTTCGCCAGCGTCTTGATAGCTGCGTTGGCTTCGGTCGCCGGTGTGCTCGCAAGATAGGCCTGGATCGGCACCGAACCGGTATCATGGCCCGTCACACCGGCAGTGTCCCTGGTTCTGACCGTGCCGGCTGCGACAACGGTGATCTCTGCCAGATCGACGGGGGGTGTGGTCAGATGGGCCACATTGCCGAAGGCATCGGCGTATTCAAGCGCGCCCTCTATCCCGGGCGCCTCGATAGCCCAGTCAAGCACCGACTGGCTGGCGCTGTCGCGCGGTGTCAGGTACAGCCGCTGCACCAGGTGAGAGCCCGGGTTGTCATAATGATAGGTTGTTGCGTGCCGGATATGGATCTTCATGGGAAATTGTACGCCGCTGCTATTTCAGATGTCAGCCGATTGTTCCTGGCAATGAAATCCGACAGGAACTCGTGCAGTCCGTCCTGGAAGATCTTTTCCATGTTAGCGGTCTTTAGAAGGGTCTCCATATCGGTTGCTGTTTCGTGACAGGGCAGCGTCAGGTCATACTCCTTTTCGATCTCGCGCAGCGCCTTGTTGCTGATCCAGTCACAGCAAAACAGCAAGGAGCGTGGCATCGCCGGGTTCAGGATCAAAAACTGCGCCACGTTCCACGGCTTGTAGCTGGCGTCCCGATATGCCCACCTGTAAGCGCGATGTGCGGATACCGAGCGCAACAAGGATGCCCATTGCTGGCGGTCCACTGAACTACCGGGTCCCGAGCCGCGCGGCAGCAGGATATGATATTTCACGTCCAGAATGCGCGCAGTATTGTCAGCCCTTTCGATAAACGTGCCTGCCTGGCAAAAGTGAAAACTGTCCTGACGCAGCGCGGTGCCGAGCATGGCGCCACGAAACAGCATGGAGCGCTGTTTGATCCAGTCTAGGAAGCCCGGCAGTTTGTCACTCGACAACTGGCTCATTCGTATTGATGACAGTTCATTCCAGGTCGCGTTGAGCGATTCCCATACGTCGCGGCTCAGCGCGGTGCGCACCGCACGGCCGTTATTGCGCGCCGTCTCCATGCTCGACCGGATGCTTGACGGGTTTTCCCTGTCTAGCACAAGGTGCTGGATGACGTTGGCCTGGCTGGCAGTATCATACTTGTCGGCAAATGTTGCCTCGCAATGGGCACTGCGCAGTGTGGAGCTCCAGTCATCCTGATGGGCGCGGAACGGTTTCGGCATCAGCGAGATGCGGTAACTCACCTCGATCAGGCGGGCCATGTTCTCCGCCCGCTCCATATAGCGCGCCATCCAGAACAGCGATGCAGCAGTGCGGCCTAACAGCATCAGTCCTCCAGCACCCAGGTGTCCTTGGTGCCGCCTCCCTGGCTGGAGTTGACCACAAGAGATCCCTGTTTCATGGCAACGCGCGTGAACCCGCCCGGTGTAATGCGCAACCGGTCACCGGTCAGGGCAAACGGCCGCAAGTCCACGTGTCTCGGCGCAACCCCGGATTTTACAAAGGTCGGGCACGACGACAGCGCCAGAGTGGGTTGCGCAATGTAATTGCCGGGCCGTTTTTTCAGTATCTGGCGGAAGGTGGCCACTTCCTTCTTGCTGGCGGTCGGTCCGACAAGCATGCCGTACCCGCCGGAACCGTGGACCTCCTTCACCACCAGCTCTTCAAGATGGTCAAGCACATAAGCCAGCGAGTCGCTGTCTGAACATCTCCAGGTCGGCACATTGTTCAGGATCGGCTTCTCGCCGGTATAAAACTCGACGATGTCCGGCATGAAAGAATACACCGCCTTGTCATCTGCGATGCCGGCGCCCGGCGCATTGACAATGGTCACGCGTCCGGCCCGGTAAATGTCAAAGATCCCCGGCACGCCCAGTGTCGAGGCCGGGTTGAATGTCAGCGGATCGAGATAGTCATCGTCAATGCGCCGGTAGACCACGTCCACGCGGACCGGAGACTGGGTAGTGCGCATGTACAGCCAGCCGTCCTGCACAAACAGGTCATCGCCGGTGACAAGCTGCACGCCCATCTCATCGGCCAGAAAGGCGTGTTCAAAGAAGGCTGAATTGTAGATGCCAGGTGTCAGCACAACGCAGGTCGGCTCGCCGTCACATTGTGGCGGCGCCACTGAGTCCAGGGTCTCCCGCAACAGTTCGGGATAGTGTTCGATGGGTGCGACGCGATGCTTGGCGAACAGGTCCGGAAACAGGAACATCATCGCTTCGCGGTCTTCCAGCATGTAGGACACGCCAGACGGTGTGCGGCAATTGTCTTCCAGTACATAAAACTCGTTAGCGCCCACGCGAACGATGTCGGTTCCGATGATATGCGAATAGACACTGCGGGCGGGGGAGTGGCCGGCCATTTGCGGCAGGTATGCCTCGTTCTGTGCAATCAGGTCGCCCGGCACCTTGCCGGCACGTACGATCTCCTGGCGGTGATAGATGTCGTCGATGAAGGCGTTCAACGCACCTACACGCTGGGCGATGCCGGCCTCAAGACGCCGCCATTCGCTCGCCGCGAAGATACGCGGAATGATGTCGAACGGGATCAGCCGTTCAGAAGCCTCTTCACTGCCATAAACCGCGAAGGTGATGCCAAGCCTGCGAAAGATCGATTCCGCTTCGCGGATCTTGGCCCGCAGGTCCGTGGGCGTTTGTGTTTCCAGCCACTTGTGCAGTAGGGCGTAAGGCGGGCGAACACTGCCGTCTGCCTCCAGCATTTCGTTGAAATTGTCTCCCATCAACCACACTGTTACGCAATTGTGACATAATCGAAAGCCTAAAATTTACGCACAGGTGATGCATTTTTCATCCTGTTGCCAAGGCTCGCAGAATTGTGGCAGTGTTTTGTCATGTTCTTCAGGATTGGCAAAACCGGGCATCTGGGCGGAACGGCCAAGCGCGTCATGCAAGACGAAGTGCTGCTGCATTGTGCCCGCATCGGCTTCAATCCCTGATCTCGCACTGCTCATGACTTTTTACAGTGAACGGCGCCGTCGTTGCGCCTGTCTGTCAATCAGAATTGCGGAGTGCATTCATGAACAAGAATCTCAACATCGAAGAACTCGTCGCCGCCGACAACGCTCACCACTTCCACCCCTTCACTGACCATAAGGGCTTGCACGAAGAAGGCGGGGCCCGCGTCATCACCCAGGCAAAAGGCGTGCACATCTGGGACGGCAACGGCAACAAGCTGTTTGATGCCATGGCCGGGCTCTGGTGCGTCAACATCGGCTACGGCCGCAAGGAACTGGCTGATGTGGCTTACCGGCAGATGCAGGACCTGCCGTTCTACAATACGTTTTTCAAGACAACGACAGTGCCGGCGACGCTGCTGGCGGAGAAGGTTGCCAGCTTGCTGCCTGACCGTTTCAAGCAGATATTCTTCGTCAACTCGGGATCTGAGGCCAACGATACCATGGTGCGGTTCATTCGCCGCTACTGGGAAGTGCAGGGCCAGCCGGAACGCCAGCACATCGTCTCCCGGCACCGCGCCTATCATGGTTCGACCTGTATCTCAGCCTCGCTTGGCGGCATGTCCGCCATGCATGCCCAGGGCGGCCTGCCGCTGCCGAATTTCCATCATGTGCTGGAGCCCGACTGGTTCCAGCACGGAGGCGATATGGACCCGGAGGAGTTCGGCCTGAAGGCGGCGAAGGAAGTGGAGGCCAAGATCAAGGAGCTTGGACCTGACAAGGTGGCAGCCTTTGTCGGCGAGCCTATCCAGGGAGCCGGCGGGGTGATCGTGCCGCCGGACAGCTACTGGCCTTATGTTCAAAAAGTATGCCGCGAACACGGGATTCCGATTGTCGCCGATGAAGTGATCTGCGGTTTCGGCCGCACCGGCAATTGGTGGGGTCATCAGACCATGGGAATTGATCCCGACATCGTGGTCATGGCCAAAGGACTGTCGTCCGGCTACCAGCCCATCGGCGCTGTCGCGGTGTCCGACCAGCTGATCGGCGATTTCTTTGAAAAGGGTGGCGAGTTCTTCCACGGCTACACCTATTCGGGCCATCCGGTGGCGTGCGCTGTGGCGCTGGAAAACATCCGCATCATGCAGGAAGAAGGGCTGGTCGAGCATGCTGCTGCAATCGCGCCTTATGTCGAGGGAAAAATCGGTGCATTGAGCGACCACCCGATTGTAGGGGAAGTTCGCGTCAGGGGACTGATCGGAGCAATCGAGCTGGTCAGGGACAAGGAGACCAGGGCCCGCTTCGACGACCTTGGCCGTGTTGGAGGAATGTGCCGCGATCATTGCTTCGCAAACAACCTTGTCATGCGTGCGTGCTGGGACACCATGGTGTTCTCACCGCCGCTTTGCATCACCGAGGCAGAGGTAGACGAGTGGGCCGGCCTGACGCGCAAGGCACTCGATGCCACACTGGAAGATGTGAAAGACGAAATGGCTTAAGCTCCGGAGTTGGAAAAACGGAAGCAACGGTTATCGAAAACAATCGTTGAAACAACCGGTGTTGTGTTTAACACTCGCCTCGGCAGGTTTTTTGGGTGAATTTTCAGACGCTGAACGACCAAATCAGGGAGTAACTAAATGACCTACAATCCAAAGTTCCGGGTGTCGCGCCGTTCCGTTCTAAAAGGAACAGGCGCTGCTTTTATTGGCCTCACCATGATGCCGCGTTTCGCCATGTCCGAGGAGGAGAAGAAGCTAAACTTTTACAACTGGGACACCTATATCGGCGAAACCACGCTGGCTGATTTCAACAAGGCAACCGGCATCGAAGTGAAGATGGACCTGTATGCCGACAATGCCGAACTGTTCGCCAAGCTCAAGGAAGGCAATCCCGGCTATGATGTTATCATTCCGACCAACGATTATGTTGAACGCATGATCGCTGCCGGCATGCTCGACGAACTGGACAAATCAAAGATCGCCAACACGGCCAATATCGCAGACGCTTTCAAGGATGCGACGTTCGACCCGGGCCGCAAGTATTCCGTGCCGTATATGTGGGGTACGATGGGCATCGGTTACCGCAAGTCCAAGGTCAAGGATGCGTCAAGCTGGAAGGCAGTGCTGGACAGCGAAGAAAACGCCGGCCGGATCTCTCTGCTGGGCGACGGCGAGAGCGTGATCGGCGTCACCCTTCAGTACCTTGGCCATTCCTTCAACTCAGTGGTTCCTGCTGAAATGAAGGCGGCCGAAGAACTGCTCATCAAGGGCAAGAAGGCCGTCAAGGTATATGCCGACGACAACGGGCAGGACCTGCTGGCCTCCGGTGAAGTGGATCTGGCCATGGAGTGGAACGGCGACATCATCCAGGTGATGGGTGAGGACGACGATCTGAGTTATTCGGTGCCGAAGGAAGGCAGCCTGCTGTGGCAGGATTGCGTGTGTATTCCGAAAGGCGCTCCGCACCCTCAAAATGCACACGCGTTCATCAACTACCTGCTGGACGCCGATGCCGGCATGCACATCGCGGACACCATTCAGTACGCAACCGCAAATGCGGCAGCCAAAGCCAAGATGGATGAAAAATACACCGGCAATCCCGGCATCTTCCCGCCTGACGACGTGATCGCCAAGTGCGAGGCTTCGCTCTACTCGGAAGAAAAGACCAAGCTGCGCAATGAAAGCTGGACCCGTATCCAGGCGGCCTGATCTGGTCTGACAATCATCGGGAAGGTCAGATGAATGGTCGCTGACCCTCCCGTCTCAAGGTGCTGGGCGGGTGGAAAACTGGAGACAGAACAAGGCGGTATTCTGGGTGACGGCGTTGCCCGGTGTGATGTGGCTGCTGGTGTTTTTCCTGATCCCCCTGGCCCTGATCTGGGGGATGTCGTTCGGCGAAAAGACCTCGATCATCGATATAGAGATTACCGGCACGCTGGCCAACTATGTCCGGTCGTTCGAAGCCGTGTATCTGAAGATCATCTGGAAATCCATCTGGATCAGCGTGATCTCGACTGCGGTCTGTCTGGCAATCGCCTATCCGGTGGCGTTCGGAATCTGTTTTTCGCCGGCCCGGTGGCGGCCATTGTTGCTGCTGCTGGTCATCCTGCCGTTCTGGATCAACCTGCTGATCCGCACCTATGCATTGATTGCGGTGTTCCGGACCCGGGGTACGCTCAACTTCACCCTGGAGTGGTTCTGGAACCTGGCCTTCCTGGACAAGCTGATCGGACCGTTTCAGCCGCTGGAACTGCTCTACAACAACGGCGCAGTGATTGTCGGCATGGTCTATGTGTTCATGCCGTTCATGGTGTTGCCGCTTTACGCCACCATAGAACGCCTCGACCGGTCTTATCTTGAAGCCAGCCTTGACCTCGGCGCCGGCCAGTGGCGGACCTTCTTTTCCGTGACCGTGCCGTTGACCATGCCAGGCATCATCTCGGGCATTATCCTGGTGTTCATCCCGATGCTGGGCATGTTCCTGGTGCCAGATCTGCTCGGCGGCACCAATGCCATCATGATCGGCAACGTGATCACCGACCAGTTCAAGGCCGCCAATGACTGGCCGTTTGGCGCCGCGCTTTCGTTCCTGTTGATGTACGTGACCTTTGCAGCCCTGGCGCTGCGCGCCTTCATAGGCGCGCGCATGAAGGGCGGGGTGGGGATCTGAGATGGCGCGGCGCAAGTTGACACGCGGACCGTTGGATTACGGAAAGTCGCCCTGGCTGATCGGCTTCGGTCTCATCACCTTCATTTTGCTCTATGCACCCATTGCGCAGTTGATCGCGTTCAGTTTCAACGACTCAAAGCGCAACATCGTGTGGCGCGGCTTCACGACCAAGTACTATGCCAAGGCATGGAATGACGCTTCGCTGGTAGAAGCCTTTGTCAACTCGATCACCATCGCGGTCATGTGCACCCTGGTGGCCACGATCATCGGCACCGCGACAGCCCTGTGGCTGTGGCGGTTCCGGTTTCCGGCCAAGTCCGCCGCAGAAGGGGTCATGGCGCTGCCCATTGTCATCCCGGAAATCTGCATGGGGGTCGCCGTTCTGGTGATGTATTCCCGCGTCGGAAACTGGATGCGCGGGTTTGAGTCCGGCCCCATCCACTGGTGGAACGAACTGTTCTCGGTCTGGCCGCTGAATCTCGGGGCCATAACCGCGGCCCACATAGCCTTCAGTTTCCCGTTCGTGGCGGTTGTGGTGCGCGCCCGCCTGGCCGGGTTCAACCGCGAGTTTGAAGAGGCGTCGAAAGACCTTGGGGCCAGCGAATGGCAGACCTTCTGGAACGTGGTCCTGCCGTACATGATGCCCGGCGTCATTGCCGGAGCCCTGTTGTCGTTCACTTTGTCGCTGGACGATTTTGTCATCACCTTCTTTACCGCAGGACCTGAAACCAACACCTTCCCTGTCAAGGTGTATTCGCTGGTTCGTCGCGGCGTGTCGCCCGACATCAATGCCGCCTCGACCGTGCTCATTATCATCACCCTGGTCGCCACCATCATCGCCATGCGCATGCAGGCGCCATCGAAAACCGAAGGGTAGGGGACCTCATGACCAGGCCCATTGTTTCCATCAAGAACGTCACCAAGCGCTATCCGGGTGTTGTTGCCGTGGATGATGTCTCTTTCGACATCATGCCCAACGAGTTTTTCGCCCTGCTTGGACCGTCAGGCTGCGGCAAGACAACCCTGCTGCGCATGATTGCCGGGCTTGAAACATCCGGTACCGGCGACATCATTGTCGATGGCCAGAACATGGAAGGCGTGCCGGCAAACAAGCGTCCTGTAAACATGGTGTTCCAGTCCTACGCCGTGTTCCCGCACATGACAGTGCGCAACAATGTTGCCTATGGTCTGAAGGTGACCGGTGTCGCGGCGGCCGAGATAGCGCCTCGGGTAGAAGAAGCGCTGGAGATGGTTCAGATGGGCGCGATGGCCGACCGCAAGCCCGACCAGCTTTCCGGCGGCCAGCGCCAGCGCGTTGCGCTGGCCCGTGCTCTGGTCAAGCGGCCGAAGGTCCTGCTGCTCGATGAGCCCCTGTCGGCTCTCGATGCCAAGTTGCGCGAGCACATGCAGCTCGAGCTGGCGCGCCTGCAGCAGGTCATTGGCATCACCTTCATCATTGTCACCCATGATCAGGATGAAGCCCTGTCGATGGCCGACCGGATAGCGGTCATGGAGAAAGGCGGCGTACGCCAGATCGCCGGACCCGAAGAACTTTATGAAAGACCGCATTCCCGTTTCGTCGCTGATTTCATCGGCAAGATCAATCTGATCGAGGCAACTGTCTCCGGTGCCTCAAAGGCCGGAGTGACCTGCCTGGCAAAGGGCCTGGGCAAGGTGATTGTGCCGCACGGAGGCAGTGCTTCGGGCAACGTGTCACTAGCCGTTCGGCCCGAGAAACTCGTCTTGTCGGACACAAAACCGGCTTCCGGTTCTGACATTGCAACCAGGGGTGTCATTCGTGATGTTGCCTACTATGGAGACGTCAGCAACGTGTTCGTCACTTGTGCGGACGGGCTGGAACTTGCTGTGAACGTGCAAAACGATCGAGCGGCCGCCGGATTGCTGGAGAACGGCCGTGAAGTTCATGTAAGCTGGCATCCATCCGATACGCTAATCCTGCAGGAGTAAAACTCGTGTCCACACCCAAGTCATCGCTGGGCGATGCCGCCTTCCGCCGCAAGGACCTCATGGGGTCTTCGATCGAGGCCAGTTACGCCGGCGCGCTGTCTTTTTTGCGCCGCAAGTACACCCGCAACCTGAAAGGTGTTGATGTCGCCGTGTCCGGTATTCCGTTTGACCAAGCCGTCACCAACCGGCCCGGAACGCGGTTCGGTCCGCAAGGCATACGCCAAGCATCGGCCCAGCACTCCTGGGGTCCGGTGTGGCCATGGCGGTTCGATCCGTTTGAGACCCTGGCCGTGGTTGACTATGGCGACTGCTTTTTTGACTGGGGACGAAAGCAGGATGTGCCGCGCGTCATCGAAAAGCATATCGGCACAATCGTTTCCAAAGGGGTCTGTCCGCTGACTTTTGGCGGGGATCACTTCATCACCTATCCTGTGCTGAAGGCCATTGCGAAGCAGCATGGGCCGTTGGGCCTGGTGCAGTTCGACGCGCATCGTGACGTGGAGCCTGAGACCGGCAATCGCATAGACCACGGCACCATGTTT
Organism: Anderseniella sp.; assembly: GCA_028289645.1. GTDB lineage: Bacteria > Pseudomonadota > Alphaproteobacteria > Rhizobiales > Aestuariivirgaceae > Anderseniella. The sequence goes on along the minus strand of JANQOK010000008.1, from coordinate 180,958 downwards.
TCACTGGCATTGCAGGACGGCATAGTCGATCCGGCCCGCTCCATCCAGGTCGGCATCCGCACCTGTTTCAAGGGCGAAGACGCCATGGGCATGAAGGTGCTGTTCGCGGATCAGGTCCATGACATGAGCGCCCGGCAGGTTGCGGACGAAATCCGCGAACGGTTGGGTTCAGGACCTTCCTATCTCACCTTCGATATTGACTTTCTGGATCCTGCCACCGCGCCTGGAACAGGCACGCCGGTACCCGGCGGTTTCACCAGCCACCAGGCTCTGGCAATCATACGTGCCATGCGGGGACTGGATTTCGTTGGCATGGACGTTGTCGAGGTGTCGCCGCCTTACGATCATGCCGAGATGACGTCGAATGCGGCAGCGATCATTGCCACGGAACTCCTGTGCCTCAAGGCCTATGCGGCTGGTGCCCGGCCTGAGGAGATGACCAGCTGATAGAGTTCTTCACTCAAGGGTTTACGCCCGTTCAGATCGTGCTGGTTATGCTGGCCATGTTCGTCGGCGGCCTATGCAAGGGTATCATTGGTGTTGCGTTGCCGCTGGTCGGCATCTCGATCATGGTCATGCTGCTCGACCCGAAGCTGGCCGTGGCGATGATCGTCATTCCGATTTTCCTGACCAATTTGCAGATGGCAACGCGTTCAGGCTTTGACGAGCTTCTGGAAGCGCTGGTGCGGTTCTGGCCGCTCATTGTCACCTGTTTCACGACATTGTTCACCGTCGCGCTGTTTGCCACAAAACTGTCGTCGTCGGTTATCGTGATCGGTCTGGGGCTGGCCCTGCTGGTTTTCGTGCTGGCCAACGTTTCGCCCTGGAAACCTACGGTCCCGGCCAAGGTGGAAAAACCGGTGGGCGCACTTGTCGGTGTTGTGTCGGGCGCTCTTGGCGGTGCCACGTCGGTCTACGGCCCGCCGATCACCATGTTTCTGCTGGCGTCAGGCGTGCCAAAGAGCAAATGGTCAGCATCGGTGGGGGTAACTTTCACCATTGGCAGCATGCCGCTTCTGGCCGGATATGTTCTGAACGGCACCATAACGCCAGCCGTGGCCGCGGTCTCGACCATTGCCTGCCTGCCGGCTTTTGTCGGCATGTGGCTCGGCTTCAAACTTCAGGATGCAATGGCTCCCGAGACCTTTCGAAAGGTTCTCATGGCCGGCCTGTTCATCATGGCACTTAATCTGCTGCGCAAAGGGTTCTTCGGATAACTCTCAGTGTCCGGCACTCAGGCACAGACCGTCAGGTGAATTCAGTTATCTGCCATCAGCTGCACCAGCAAGCAGTGTTACAACTCTGCTTCAAGCGGGCTCAGGCTGTTCTCCACGCCGGTGCCAATTGCCGGCATGACAGCAATAAGCGCCAGACCGGTCGCGCCCGCGATCAGAGCATATTCGATAGCTGTGGCTCCGTCTTCATTGTTCATGAAGTGGACAATTGACTTATACATTTTGCGTCTCCGTATGCCCAATTCACTTGAGCCTGATAATCACATGACCCCAGAACCCCGGTCTGCTTCCTCGTTTGTTCAGCGAAGCCATAATCCGCCGCATATCTAAACGATTACTGAACAAGTGGACTTTGCGTCACTTGTATTTATGAAGATGTTTCGAAATTTGATAAAATTTTAGCCAGTTTGCAGATATTTGGCCGAAATACGCCTCAAGACAGCAAATCCTTGATGCGATAATACAACATTCCAAGCGTAAGGGCGGGCCTGCGCAGCACGCCGCCGGGGAACGGCAGATGGCGAATGCGGGCGAAAACGTCAAATTGGTCGGTGTCGCCGCAAATGGCGTCTGCCAATATTTTTCCCAGCATTCCGGCCAGAACGACACCCTGGCCGGAGAACCCGTGCGCATAGTAGATTGAACCGTCGCTTCGACCCATATTGGGCAGCCGGTTGTGGGTAATGCCGATGTGGCCGCCCCAGGCATATTGCATTTTGACATCCACCAGCTGCGGAAAAATGCGCAGGACCCTGGGGCGCATGCTGGCGCCCAGATCCCGCGGATGAATGCCGGAATAGCTGCACCTGCCGCCAAACAGCAGCCTGTCGTCTCCTGTAAGTCTGAAATAGTCGACCACGTAATTGCTGTCGCACACCGCCTCATTGTCGCGGATCAGGTTGCCGGCCCGTTCGGCGCCGAGCGGTTCGGTCGCCACGACATAACTGGCCACCGGCATGACGCGATGGTTGAGGCCGGGCACCAACTCGCCGAGATAGGCGTTGCAGGCAACAACAAGCTGGTCGCAGGCAACCGATTTGCCGGACTGAAGTTTAAGGGAAGGGGAGCTGCCGCCTTCCACGCTGGCAACGGTCGTGTTCTCAAAGATCCGGCCGCCATTGGCAATGACGGCATCGGCGAGGCCAAGTGCGTAATTCAATGAGTGAAAATGACCTGCGTCCCGCTCCAGCAGGGCACCATGATAGGCTTTACTGCCCAGTTTCTGCGCCAGTTCCTCGCTGCTGAGCAATGAACAGCTGTCCACGCCGAATTTTTCGAGTTCTTTCATGTGCTCGGCCAGCCCGGTCATATGGCTTGGCCGTGCTGCGGCATGCAGAAAGCCCCACACCAGGTCGCAGTCGATCCCGTGTGCCTCGATGCGTGCTTCGATCAGCCGTTTGCCTTGTTCTGCTACATCGAAGCAGATGCGCGCATCGTCGAAGCCCAGTTGTTTTTCGAACCCCTCCATGCCTGGCGAGTAGCCGGTGCAGATCTGACCGCCATTGCGCCCGGTCGCGCCCCATCCGATCGGACCTGAGTCAAACACGGCCACCGTGCGCCCCTTGAGCGTGAGTTCCAGGGCCGCAGACAGGCCGGTGAACCCGGCGCCGATCACGCACACATCCACCTTGTCTGGCACCGTCGAGACGTCAGATGTCGCAACCTGCCGATTGGCCGTTGCCGCGTAGTAGGTTGGCTGGTCCAGAGAGCGGTCGGTCATGAGGTGCGCAGATACCATTCATAGTCAAGCTGGTGAATGGTGTAGTGATGCGCGTCGGCCTCGTATGACCGCGCGGTGTGGAAGGCGTCACACCACTTGTCGCCCAGGTACTCTCTCAGGATGGCGCCGTCCTCAAATGCCTTCAGCGCGACCGGCCATCTGATCGGCAGCTCCACGCCTTCCTCGCTTTCGTAACCGTCACCGGATATCGGCTTTTGCGGCACTATGTTGTTGGTAATGCCGTGATGAATGCCTGCCAGCACCGCGGCCATCACCAGGTACGGGTTGGCATCGGCGCCTGACACGCGATGTTCAACCCTGACCGCCTTGTCGCTGCCGCCCGGAATGCGCAACGGAACCGTCCGGTTGTCGCCGCCCCAGAGCCCGCGCACCGGTGCGTAGGTGCCCGGCCGCAAGCGCCGGTAGGAGTTGGCATTGGGAGCGAATATTGCCATTCCCTCCTGCATGGTTGCCAGCAGGCCGCCGATGGCGTTGCGCAGCTTGTCCGAGATCGGCCGGTCCACCGACGGGTCGTTCGGCCCCAGGAAGATGTTGTTGCCGTCCTTGTCCAGCAGGCTGCAATGGACATGCAGTCCACACCCGGCCTGCTCGGCAAACGGTTTTGCCATGAAGCTGGCGATTGTACCGTGCTTGCGAGCCACCGCCTTGATGCAGCGTTCCAGCATGATCGCCTGGTCGCATGCCTTGAGTGCATCGTCCGTGTGGTACAGGTTGATTTCGAACTGCCCGGCCGCGTATTCGGACACGAACGTTTCCGCCGGAATGTCCTGGTCTTTGCAGGCTTCCTGGATCTCGTCGAGCAGGGACTCGAAATCATAAAGGTCGTCCATTGAATACACGTTGGTTGTGCTGGCACGCCATCCGGTTTCGCCGGATCGTGCCGGCACCACCTCGCCGCGGGCGGCCGCTTCCTGGTCAATCAGGTAAAACTCGTACTCAATGGCCACCACCGGCGTTAGTTGCATTTCCGCGAAACGGTCAAGAACGGTTTTCAGCAGATGGCGCGGATCGGCGAAGTGCGGGTCGCCATTTGCGTCGACCATGGAGGCTATCACCTGGGCGGACGGTCGTTTAGCCCACGGAATGTAGGTCAGTGTGCCTGGAACCGGAAAACACAGATAGTCCGGATCGCCATCGCTGCTGCCATATTCAAAGGTCTCAATGTTGCGCCCTGTCCAGTCCAGCAGATAGTTCGAGCCGGGCATCCTTGCGCCTTCGGAATACAGCTTTGGCAGGTAGTCGCGGGTCAACTGCTTGCCCCGCAATATGCCGTTCATGTCGGGTATCAGCATGTCAATCGTCACCACGTCTGGATTGTCGGTGAGGAACGCAGTGGCCTCACTGTCGGGCTTGGCTGGGGAGTTCATGAGATACCTTCAGAAAACAGGAGTGGCGATGATACCAGGTCAGTGAACCTGTTCATGCCTTATCCACCATTGTCAATGAAGGCATTTTTTTCGTCAAGCGATCAGGGTATGATGACACTTCTGGGCGGCTCGGCAGCGACATACCTGCGACCGCCATTATCTGTGGTGGTTCATGTCGATAGCAAAATTTGAAGAATGGTTTGCAAAGCACAACATTGATGAAATTGAGTGCCTTGTTCCAGACCCCGCCGGCACACCGCGCGGCAAGATACTGCCGGCCAAGAAGTTTCTGAAAGGCATCGGCAACACCTCAATGAGGCTGCCGGAAGATATCTTTATCCTGACCGTCACAGGGAGATATTCGTGGCAGGATTCCCCTGTTTCGGAGGCCTCGGGAGATGTCTATCTGGTGCCGGACATCAACTCGCTGAAGCTGGTGCCCTGGCATGTAAATCCAACTGCGCAGGTCATCTGCGACGCGCATTACCTGAACGGTGATCCAGTCGACATCTCACCCAGGTTTGTGTTGCGCCGGGTACTGCAACTTTATGCCGAGCAGGGCTGGAAACCTGTCGTGGCGCCGGAACTGGAGTTCTATCTGGTCGAGAAGAACATCGATGCCGATTATCCGCTCGAAGCGCCGGTTGGCACCAGCGGCCGGGCGGAAAAGGTTGGCCAAGCCTACGGAATAGACGCTGCCAACGAGTTCGATCCCATAGTAGAGGATATCTATGATTTCTGCGAGGCGCAGGAAATTGACATCGACACCATCAGCCATGAAAGCGGACCGGCCCAGCTTGAAATCAATTTCAATCATGGCGATCCGCTGGAGCTTGCGGACCAGGTGTTCCTGTTCAAGCGCACGGTTCGCCAGGCCGCGCTGAAGCACAATGTCTATGCCACCTTCATGGCCAAGCCGCATCAGGATGAGCCGGGTTCGTCCATGCACCTGCATCAGTCCCTGATGGATCTGAAAACCGGGCAGAATCTGTTCAAGGGCCGGGGCAAGAAACCGTCTCGGCTGTTCATGGCCCATGTGGCGGGGCTGCAGCGCTATATGCCGGCAGCGATGGGATTTTGCGCCCCCAATGTCAATTCCTATCGCCGCCTGGTGCCTAACTCCGACGCTCCAACCAACACCCATTGGGGCATGGACAATCGAACTGCGCCGCTGCGCATGCCCAATTCCGACGCCCAGAACACCCGCATCGAAAACCGGGTTCCGGGAGCAGACGCCAATCCATATTTATGTATCGCTGCGTCACTGGCCTGCGGCTATCTCGGCATGATGGAGAAACTGGAACCGTCAGCGCCGATCGAGGGGTCCGCCTATCGCTATGCGCATTCGCTGCCGATCAACCTCGATGATGCGATGAGCAAGCTGAACTACTCCAAACCGCTGAAAACGGTGCTGGGCCAACGGTTCGTGGACGCCTTCATGGCCGTAAAGGAAGAAGAGCAGGTGCAATATCGCAAGGTCATATCGTCCTGGGAACGGGAGTTCCTGCTGCTCAACGTCTGATCCGGGTAGGCAAACTTCAGTCAGAGTGGGACGAAAACAGCGCAATGACCTCAGCGCCGGTCATCATTTTCGTCTTGTTCGCGAACTCATAGAACGCTGGTTTGAAGTCGGTGAATACCTGCAGCGACAAGCGCAGCATCGACTGATCGTCGAACAGGCCAACGGCCATCTGGTAGTCGCTTGCCTCGCGAATATGATAGAACAGGTTAGAACCGCACTTGGCGCAAAAGCCCCGTTCGGCCCAGTCCGACGAACGTATCCGGCTGACGTTCTTGTCTTCTGCAAAGGTCACATTTTGGCAACTGACCGCCATGAATGGCCCCGCTGACCAGCGGCGGCACATATCGCAATGGCAGGCAACCACGCTCGGCTTCCTGACCGTGGCGGAAAACTGCACCGCGCCGCACATGCATTTTCCGTCCAGTTTCAGTTCCTCAGTCATCCTGTAGTCCTCCGTTTCAGGCGCATACCCTAGCCGCGCCATGTCTTCCAGTCATCACCGGGGAAACTCGAAAGAACCGGTTCATGGCACGCGCAGGTTGGGCTACACTTGCCGGCGTGGGGTATGGAAACTTCGAGGAACGTCAGTGACATTTAGTGCTCAGTTCGAATCCCACGGTTTTTGCGGACCGGTCAACGTGCTTGGTGTTTTCGCACGCCGCCGATTGGTGCATCACATTAAGTCGAAGGCCCTAAGGCCGCCGATGGGCTGGTACAAGGGCCTGGCCGCGGCCGACCCGAAAATCAGGCATGTCGGGCTTTCACCCGCAATAGTTGACACTGTGCGCAAGCTGATTGGACCCGACATCGTGTTGTGGGGTGCCAATGTGATACGGCGCAAACCAGGCCAAGCCCATCCCTGGCACTGCGATATGGAGAGCTACCGTCCCGAGGGTGGTTTCGTGACTGTCTGGTTGGGGCTTGAGAATGTCACACCGCAAACATCGCCGGTGTTTGTTTGCCGCACACACCTGAATCCGAAACCGGTGCAGCAGGTGAGGGCCGAGAACCGCATTGACCGCTCCGCGTTGAATGATGAGGCGGCGTTGGCACTTGCCCGGCAGGCTGATCCTGCCTGCGAGCTTGCGACACCTGTTGTCGGCAACGGACAGGCGATTCTTTTTGACGGGCGCCTCTGGCATGCGACACACAACACGCAGCGGCGGCGAACCAGGCTGGCGCTGCTGCTGCAATACTGCCGGGCTGAAATGGAAGTTCGCATGCCGGTCGAGCATCAGCACGAATGGCCGTTTCAGATGACTGACCGGGTTGCACCAGTCGTCACTGTCGGCGACGGTAAGACTGCCTGACGGTGATGGGAATGAAGAAGCGGCTTTGCAACAACTCAACGCAGGGGTTTCCCGCCTTTGAAAAGCGCGAGACTGACGGCTGGCGGCGGTCGATCCTGTTCCGCGGGTCGACGCGCAATGCCGATTGGCTGGGCATTCACATGTCCGAGCTGGCAGGTGGCCAGGCGCCGGAACCGGTCGTGAAGCACCAGGAAGAGGAGTTGACGATTGTTCTCAAAGGCGAAGTGGTTATCGGACTCTGTGACAAGCACGGCTCACCTGAGATCACAAGGCATGAGGTGCTGAAGCCTGGCAGGTTTGTCTTCCATCCGTCTGAGCGGTACCATTATCTGGAAAATCATACCTCGGACCCGGCCACATACCTGGCCGTGAAGTGGCATGCAAACGCCCGCCAGCAAGTCCCATCAAGGCAATTGCATCTCAGCCGGCCTGTCGAGTATTCCAAAGTGGACACTCCGGGAGCAGACAGCGTCATCGATGAGCCAACTACCTGGCTGGACCGGCTTGAAGTGCACGCGAGCGGGTTGCTGCCGGGCTGTGGATACAAGCCTCACTTGGACGACCATGACGTCATAATCGTCGTGCTTGAAGGAGAGGTGACCTTCGGTGGCATCGCCCACCCGTCCGGAAGCTGCCTGCTACATCCTGGTGGCTGGAAGCACGGTCTGCGCAACGAAACCGGCAAGCCGGCGCACTACCTGGTCATCGAACTGCACGGCAAACCTGTTCACTATGCGCCTATGGATGTGTTGGAATTGACCCGGGATGCCGTCGTGCGCGCGGCTGCCAACCTGAGGTTGAGATGAACCTTTATGACGGCATTGATCCTCCTTGTTCTCCGCGGCCGGGCCGGGTGGAAATCGTGATGTTGTCCACTCCCGAAGTTGCCCACTACTCCTGGCTTGGCGAAAGCAGCTGGGCGGCATATGCCGAACACCATGCCTATTCCTTGCACATCTGCCGGCAAAAGCTGGTCCCGGACATGCACATCAACTGGTCAAAAATCGAGCTGGTACGTCAGCGGCTGGCGGCAACGGACGCACAATACCTGCTGCTCGTCGATGCAGATAGTTTCGTGTTCAGGCCTGCGGAGACATTTGACTTGCTGTGGCAGCCGGACCGGGAAATCGTGTTCTCCAATGATCAGCCGTTTCCGCGTCCTGGCGCCTTCAATGTGGGTCGCCGCCATTGGCTGCGTTGGCGTCTGAAGCAGTGGAAACTGCCCAATGCCGGCTTCGTCATGATGCGGGTCGAAAGCTATGCCCGTGATTTCTTCGACAGATGGCTGGATCATGCCCGCAACGATTTCAAGCACCTGTCTGACATTCATCCACGCAATCAAAACGTGTTGTGGCGCGCCTTGCTGCCGGTTGAACACGGGCAGCTTGCGGTATTGGACAATGAGGTCGTCAGGCTGACCCATCCCAGCCACATCAGGCATTTGCGAAGCCTGCAGCCGTTTGCGGTGCATTTCAAGAACACGACAATACCCACGTCCTCGTTGCGCCATGTTGTGCCGACCTTGGCCCACGATCGGTCTCAAAGGAATAGCGACTACGTAGCGCGATGAACAAACTGCGCAACATTCGCGAAGCCCTGAAACTGTGGCCGGCATGGCACTTCCATCGGCTGCAGGCAGCCACTTGCCGACAATTTCAGCAGCCTGTTGTGGCTTCCGGTGTGGTTGTGGCCCTGACCAGCTATCCGGCACGTTACGATACGCTGCACCTGAGCCTGCAGTCGCTGTTCCGCCAATCGGTGCAGCCTGAACACCTGATACTGGCGGTGAGCCGAGATGAAGTGGCTGCAAGGCCGCTTCCCCGGCACATCGCCTGTCTGGACGGTGAACAGCTGGACATCGTCCATGACGGCGGAAACACCCGTTCCTACAAGAAAGTCGTACCGGCGCTGACGCGGCATCCCGGAATGACAATCGTGACCTGTGACGATGACAAAATCTATCCTCCCAACTGGCTCAAGCACTTGTTGCGCGCCGCCGAACGAACGCCGGGCGCCATCATCTGCCACCGTGCGCGGGTCGCCCGCGCCGGCGCAGACGGTACTTGGGCGCCGTATCGAACCTGGCCATCATGCAACTTCGATACTCCGTCAATGGCGACCGTTCCCATTGGATCAGGCGGCGTACTGTATCCGCCGGGTTCGCTGGACGCGGTAGCGACAGATAGGCAGTTGTTTCTTGATGTTGCGCCGTCGTCTGACGATCTGTGGTTGAAGTTCGCAGCCTGGAAACGCGGCACGCCCGCCTGCCAGGTCCGGCGCACACCCTCGAAGTTCAATTCGGTACCGATGAAGGCCGGACATATGTCCGACACCAACGTGACCGGTGGCAACGATGCGGCGTTGCACCGTCTGGCACTTGAACTGGGTTTCACTCCTGATCAAGTGTTAGGGTGAGACGCCAGGAGTAAACCATCCATATCAGCAGTCGAGGGTCTTGAACTTGATGCCGGCTTGCCTGCGGTGACTCGCATCGGCAGTCTGCAAAGCTCGGGAATCGGTGCCGAATTTAGGAGGGACAAAGGCACATGGGTAATGTGGCCCTGATCAGGATCGACCGGAAACGCCACCGCGGGCTGGTCGCCGCCTGGCTCACCAGCGATCATGTCGCGCGGTGGTGGGGAGATCCGGAACAGGCGCTTGCACAGTTTGACTCCACCCGGGATACGGAGCATGCGGTGATTGCACTCGACGGAGCACCGGTGGGCTACATGCGATGGGCAAGAGTTGATCCGGACGCACTGGCGTCCGTGGGCCTGCAAAGCATCCCGGAGGGATCTTTCGATGTCGATATATTCGTCGGCCCATGCAGCCAGCTTGGCGGCGGCATTGGGCCAGCCGCCCTTACATGTCTGTTTGACCTGCTCCGCAGCACGACAGATGCGCCGCTTGCCGGGCTGTGCACATCGATCGACAACCTTCGCGCACACGCCGCGTTCGAAAAGGCAGGTTGCCGGAAATTTGCGCAGTTTCAGGATCCGGTCTATGGCCCCTGCTATGTTTACGTCAGACAATTGCGCTGACTGGGTCCTGATGCGCTACATCGCCTTCGCAACAACGACAACTTCTATCAGGTACCCTTCATCGAGGGCTGCGCCGACACAGGCGCGCTGTGGCCAGTTCTGCTCCGGACCTATCCACTCGCACCACACCGCATCCATGTCCGGCTTGCTCGATATGTCGCTGAGATAAACAGTTGCCTGTATCAACTGGGTCTTTGCACTACCCGCCTTGTCGAGCACCGCGTCCAGCTCTTGCAGTGTGCCGCGGGTTTGCTCGGCAATGCCCTCGGCGCACGCTGGATCGGTCGCCACGGCATAAACGAGCCCGTCCGACACAACCGCGCTGCATCTGCCTTTGCCCTCTACTGGAAATCGTTTCACGACATTGGCCTTTCGCTGCATGGCGGCGTGTTGCTCTGACGGATCAGCTTTTTATACGATATGGCTTTGTCAGGCCACATGGACAGCAAATTAAAACCGGCGGAGCGTTGCCACTCCGCCGGCTGGTTGTTTCGTGTCTGTCAGGACAGACTATTTCACGCGATACTCTTCCGGCGCCAATAGCAGGAAGTCGTTGTCTTCACCTGACACGTGACACTCGTGGCAGAATCCGACACCGGCGGAATTGGTTGCCTTGGTGACACCCATTGTGTTGCCGCCCGGAAGGATGGCCGCATAGCGCCAGTCGGACGTATCGGCGTTGAAGCCCCTGGTCATCTTTTCCATGATGAACAGCGGACCCAGCTTGGCCTCGCCGTTCTTGCCAACGGTGAAGCTTGGCTTGGCCATTGTCGATCCGATCGGCACCGCCCTGATGTCTTCGAATTTCTTGTAGGCTTTCAGGCCGATCTTGTTCACCAGGTTGTGCACCTGGCGGCCACCATGTGTGGCGCTGGTGTACGGCTGAGTGGTGACCAGGGTGAAGTTCTTCCACCTGGTTGCGGCCCAGTGTTTCCCGCCAGTGTAGGACTTGGCCATTACTGGTTTCAGGCAGTCATACAACGCCACAGCCTCTTCGCCTGTCAGTTCAACACTGGCTGCTGCCGCGCATGGGTTACACGGATTACAGGCCGCCGCGCACGGATTGCACGGGTTGCATGCTTTTGCCGCAGCGCAAGGATTGCACGGATTGCAGGCTTTGGCCGCAGCACATGGGTTGCACGCCTTGGCGGCCGCGCAGGGGTTGCACGGATTGCAGGCTTTAGCAGCGGCACAGGGGTTGCATGGGTTGCACGCCTTGGCGGCTGAACAAGGGTTGCACGGATTGCAAGCTTTCGCCGCAGAACACGGGTTGCACGGGTTACAGGCCTTGGCTGCCGAGCATGGATTGCACGGATTGCAGGCTTTCGCAGCCGCGCATGGGTTGCACAAGGCTGCTGTCTTCAGTCGTGGCACATAACACCCGGTAGGTGCACCACCGGCAGCTGCTGAACATGGGTTGCACGGATTGCATGGATTGCAGGCCCCGCAAGCCGCCTTACAGGGGTTGCATGGATTGCACGCCTTGGCTGCCGAGCACGGATTGCAAGGGTTGCACGCCTTCGCGGCTGCGCACGGGTTGCAGGGGTTACACGCCTTTGCGGCCGCGCATGGATTGCAGGGGTTGCACGCTTTGGCAGCGGAACATGGGTTGCACGGATTGCAGGCTTTGGCCGCTGAGCACGGATTGCAGGCTCCGCAAGCTGCTTTGCATGGGTTGCAAGGGTTACAGGCTTTCGCTGCCGAGCATGGATTGCACGGGTTGCACGCCTTTGCGGCTGCGCACGGATTGCAGGGGTTGCAGGCCTTTGCGGCTGCACATGGATTGCAGGCGGCTGCCTTGGTTGCGACGCACGGATTGCAGGTCGCGGCTGCCGTGCGAGGCTCAACGGCGGTTCCGATTGCAACCACACCGGCAGTAAGGCCGAGCGCAATCGGAAGCGCAGCGGCGCTTCGCATCAGGTTTGATGTGAAAGATTTCATTGGTTTCCTCCTTGAATATGCCGGTGCGACATAATGAACATTACGGCACTGTAATGTGCGCGGCAGCCACACCCCAGTCACGATCAGGAGCAAATGCCTCAATTTGCCGTGAACGCAAAAACCGCCGGTCAGGCAAATGACCGGCGGTTTCGACTGCGATCAGCGGGGTCAGCAGAACCCGACAGATCATTTCTGAAACAGTGGCTTCAGCAGAGACTACTGTTTGGCTGCCGAGCAAGGATTGCAGGGGTTGCAGGCTGCCTTGGCAGCTGCACAAGGGTTGCAGGGATTGCAGGCGGCCTTGGCAGCAGCACATGGATTACAGGCACCGCAAGCAGCTTTCTTGGCAGCCTTGCAGGGGTTGCACGGGTTGCAGCTCGCATACGCCGGGACGTCACTGACAACTGGCGAAAGGACAACAGCACCGGCGGCAAGACCGAGGACCACGGGAAGAGCTGACGCGCCTGACAGAAGTTTCGACTTGTGCATTTTCATGAATGTATTCTCCACTTTGGGTTTTGCCGACATGGCGTTTTTTGTGTTGGACCCGGAAACAACCTTAGCGGCGGATTGTGTCCATTGCGGTCAAACTCGGCGCCTCGGATTTCAATTTGCCGTGAGGCCTGTGTGAACCAGCCGGAAGCCCACCAGGATGTGCTTGATGGTGTTTGGCCGCGAATGCCGTGCAGCGGGTCTGCATACACCGCAGCCACTGTCATCCCAGGATCCGCCCTTGACGATGCTGCGCTTTGCAGATGTTGACGTTGATGTCCATTCAAACACCTGGCCGGCGGCATCAAGCAGTCCATACGGGCTGGCGCCGTCTGCAAAGCTTCCGACCGGCATGGTGGTGAACGGTCCCTTGTCGTGGCTGTTCAGCAGAGCCGGATTGAACGTGTCGCCCCACGGAAACCGGTTGCCATTTGGCCCGCGTGCCGCCTTCTCCCACTGCTGTTCGGTTGGCAGCGACCATTGCCTGCTGGTCTTTGCGCTCAGCCATTTGGCGAACGCTTCCGCGTCCTGGCGCGACACCATCACAACCGGATGTTGTTCGCGTCCTGCCGGCAGCTTGCCTTGCTGCCAGGCGAATTGCCTGGTGCGCTTGTAGGGGTGAATCAGCCGGTAGCCCTGCCAGGTCTTCCTGTCTACATCGGGAACCCGGTGTCCGGTTGCACTGACGAAACGGGCATACAGCGCATTGCTCACCGGTGTGCGCATGATGTGGAATGCCGGCAGATCAACCTGCTTTCTGGCCGGCTCTGATTCATACCACTTGTTCTTGCGCGTCACGGAATGACCATAGGCTGCTTCGTCCAGCCGGTAGGCCGCTTCGCGCTCTTCGCGGTTTGAGCCCTGTATGAATGGTCCTGCCGGCACGGCCACCGTGCCGATATCCAGGGCGCGGGCAGGGGGTGACTGTATCGATAGCAAAAGCAGCAGCGATAGCAGTGTCACTGCGCCGGCCCGGCTGACCGCGGGAGCCGGGCGATCGCTCATGCCACGTTGCGCAGGTCGGCAAGCGCCTTTTCAACCGCTGCAATCTGCCTGTCGATATCGATGTCCATGATCGATGTCACTTCCAGGTCGCGATCTTCATAGACATCGATGCCGGGTTTCATGGCCGCCCATTGTTTCATGGTCTTGTCGCGTTCGATCAGCAGCTTTTCGATCTGCGGCCGGAACAGGCGCATGAGCGCGCTCAGCGCGCGGTTGGTGGCAAGGCACGGATAGGTCAGATCCATCTCGTAGTAGTCGAGCAGTGCGATGACATCCTCGGCCGCATAAAACGTCTCGTCGGTAACCCAGCGGTTGGTTGTGAACAGTCCGATCGGATTGCCCGGTCGGTCCATGGATACGGCGACGAAGTGGGTCAGCGCGTCCTTGCCTTCGGGACGCTTGGCCTTTCCCTTGTATGGAACCGGCTCAATCTTTTTCGGCATGCCGGCTGCCCTCAAGAATGTGTGGAAGTGACCATGCTCGCCGGAGTCCGGTCTGTGCGCGTGATAGTAATATTGTGAATGGGTCTGGTCGTCGTACACATCACCCTTCGGGTAATGGTCCAGCTCGTAGAAAGTTCCCTGATTGGCAAGACATTGCCCGACCATGTTCTGGCCCGACTTGTTCAGCACCCTCAGCATCTCTTTTACAGTGCGCCCGGCTTCGGCCATCTGTTCAAGCCGGTTGCGCGGCAGCACGCCGAGGTGCTGCGCTGTTTCAAACTGCATGTTCTGTATTGTCATCATGCAGGCATTATTACAGCAATTGAGTGTATCCGCAAAAGCCCGTCGTGTTTCACTTCAAGTGAAAGTGACAGACGGTGATCAACTTATGGTGCAACCGTTTGATGTCCTGCAACCGAAGCTCTACACTGTTCCGGAAGGATTTCTGATTAGGACAATCCGTATCGTTGATTTGCGCGTTTCAGGTGGTGCAGCAACAGGTTGCATGGGCACGGCGGATAATTTTGGTCACTCTGTTGAGGGAGACACTGATGACTGACTGTTTTTGCCGACGGCGTGATCGTTTGGCTGCCGGGAGAATCTTCATGTGGTCGCGGGCCGCGAAAATTGCCGCGGCGATTTGTGTCGCAGTTGTTTGTCTGGCTGGGCCGGCACCGTTGGCACTTGGGCCGGCGCACGCTGCCAAGGGCAATGCCGCACCGAACGCAGCCACGACCCGACAGGCGATCATCCAGATACTGAATACCAAAGACCGTTTGCCCCTGCCGATCCAAAAGGTCCGTCAAACGCTGACGCAGCACTATGTCGACAACAACGGCGAGATACTCTGGGTCGGCACCAACCGCATGACTCCGTTCATTCAACGGTTGGAGTTTGCTGACGATGATGGTCTGAGACCTACGGATTATCCCGTGGACTATCTGATCGGGCTTCGCGATCAGATAGACCCGTCAAATGCATTGGCCGCCGCCTATGCTGAAATTGCTTACTCGGCGTTTTTCCTCGGTTATGCAAGCGATCTCGCAACCGGTCGGGTCATCCTTTCCAAGATTGACCGGGATCATTTCCAGAAACCGCGCAAGCTCGACCTACTGGTCATACTGGAAGGCGTGGGGTCGGCGCGCGACCCGTCGCAATATCTGAAGACTATCGAGCCGCAGAATGCCCACTACCGGGCGCTCAAGTCGTTGTTGCGGGAGTATCGCACCATCGCCGGCGAAGGCGGTTGGGGCACGGTTGACCGGGGCGAAGCCCTCAAGCCCGGCATGAGAGACCCGCGTGTGCTGCAGCTTCGTGCGCGCCTGGAGAGAACCGGTGACGTGTTGCCGCGCCAGGTCGAGGACCCGATGCTGTATTCGCCGGACCTGGTGCTGGCGACCGAACAGTTCCAGAAACGAAACGGCCTCGACGCCGATGGCAATATCGGGCCCGGATCGCTGTCCATGCTGAATGTCTCGGCCGAGGAGCGGATGCGCCAGATCATCATAAACATGGAACGCTGGCGCCACATGCCGCGGGACATGGGCGATCGCCATCTGATGGTCAACATCGCGGCATTTGAACTTTATACCTATGAAGCCGGCGCTCTTGTCGAAGCCCGTCCGGTCATGGTCGGCAAGAACCGACATCAAACGCCGAATTTTTCCGATGAGCTTGAATATGTCGACATCAACCCGACCTGGACGGTGCCGTACTCGATCGCAACCAAGGAGATGCTGCCGAAGTTGCAGGCCAATCCCGGATATCTCGGCAGCGATTTCGAGCTCCTGGCAGGTGGTCAGTCGATTCCGTTCACGTCTGTGAATTTCAATAACTACTCGCGCGGCGATTTCCCGTTCACCATCCGGCAGAAGCCCGGCGCGAAAAACGCCCTTGGTATCATCAAGTTCATGCTGCCCAACCGTCATGCAATCTATCTGCATGACACGCCGTCGAAGGCCCTGTTCGGCAGAACCCAGCGTGCCTTCAGCCACGGCTGCATCCGGGTGTACAAGCCGCTTGAGTTCGGTGTCTCGGTGTTGCGAAACGAACCGGGCTGGACTTTGCAGAGGTTGCAGAGCGTGGTCGCAACCCGAAAGACCACCCGCGTCCGGCTCAAGGAGAAGGTGCCTGTGCATATTGTCTATGCCACGGCCTGGCGTGGTGAAGGCGGTTCCGTCGAGTTTCGCAAAGACATCTACTCGCGGGACAAGAAGCTTTACAACGCCCTGTTCGGCAAGCCGTCATCATAAGAACTGGTGTTTACCAGAATCACGTCGCTGGCAAGGTCACACGAAAAGGCCCGCCAACACGGCGGGCCTTTGATGTTCTGTTATGGGTGCTGACTGCCTGACAGGTCTCGGAAATCCCGGTCAGCAACCGGTTACTCGGTACTTGTCGAGACACCGTCCACCCGTGCCGCCTGCAAATCAAGCGGGACGGCAAGATACTTTTCCAGGCCTGTGAGTTCGGGCTTCGCGTCGGGCGCCTGATTTACCTGCTTCACCTGTTTTACTTGCTTAACCTGCTCGACCTGATTGCCTTGGGTGATCTGGGCGCTGGTTCTTGGTGCCGAAGGCAGGATACGGTCATAATACCGCTTCGAGCCGGTTGCTGCGGCAGGCTGGCTGTAGCCGACCGTCGTCGCGATCTTCGGGGTTGCCGGCTTTTGCGGGCTGACTGCGGTCGCGTTCGTCACTGCAACCGGCTTGCTGGTTTCGCTGCCCGGCCACGTCAGCATGCCGGAAAGCGATGCACTCGCCAGCCTGGCCTGCCGCTCAAGCTGATATCCCAGTTCCGGACCGTACAGGCCCAGCGTTATCCCGCTCGAAACGCAGGTAATGCCGACAAAGGTGGCAATCGCCATTTTGGCCAGAATGCTGGTTGGCTTATGGGTGCCGGCAGGCCGTCTCATGCGCTGAGCCCGAATGGCTGCAACCGAAAAATTGGTGTTGCCGGGACGGCGGTTGTAGCTGCCATGAGCATTACGCTCTTCTGACTGATCGCCCAACAGACTTTCCTCCATGGCTGGAATGCTGGCCGACAGATCTTCCGGCTGTGCAGCTTGGTTTTGACCGTTCTGCTGAGTGAACAGGCGCGGCGTGCGCAAGTCGCGCCGCGGCCGTTTGCGAGGCGCTTCGAATTTCGACTTGGGCTGAGGCCTGACGTCCGGCCTGCCGTCAATCCGCCTGATGATCGGACCATCGTCATACGGGTCTGTCACATCAGCGTCCTGGCGTGGAGGCTCGATACGAAACGCAAATGACATATCTTCGCTGCGGGGGCGAAGTTGTTCATTCTCGTGCTTGGCGTGCACAGCGGTCTGCGCATTTTCCTGCGCATCCTCGCTGGCTGCATCATTGCCGACGAGGGGGTGCTCGGCGCTGACTGACATTATCAGAAATTCCCTTGAGTAACTAAGAGGGCCGTCCCTCAGCTTGCACTTTAGGGCGGATAAAGACCGCAATATGATAGGTATAAGGCAATTTTGTGCAGGCAGATCATCAGCTTGCAGCGTTTCTGGCATACGGCAGATGAACAACTGGCGCTTGTGCGGGAGCGTGAAACAGCTATTAATCCGAACCGCTGGCCGACCAGAACAAACTTCAAGAACCCGACCAATACGAGGCAATCAACGTGCAGAGCATCGTCGAACCATTCACCCGCAGAGCAGCCGCCCGAAACGGCCTGATCGTGTATCCCGAAGGCACAGATACACGTATAGTCGAGGCCGCTGTAAATCTGCAGAATTCCGGGCTTTCTCGCGCGGTTTTGCTTGGCCAGCCGGATGCCGTAGCGGCAGTTTTCGACAAGTTGAAATTGTCCTCGGAAGGCATAGAGGTAATTGACCCTGCGGTATCTCCAGAACTGGCTGGCCTTCAACAGAAACTGTTG
Organism: Anderseniella sp.; assembly: GCA_028289645.1. Lineage (GTDB taxonomy): Bacteria > Pseudomonadota > Alphaproteobacteria > Rhizobiales > Aestuariivirgaceae > Anderseniella. The sequence continues at coordinate 162,967 of JANQOK010000008.1, read as the reverse complement.
CAGAAAAAGCCGGACATGGACCCTGAAAAGGCCGCCGTGATGGTGCGCGATCCGCTGTATTTTGGTGGTGCCATGGTGGCTTCCGGCCAGGCCGACGCAATGATTGCCGGTGCCGCAAATGCGACGGGAAAAGTGATCTCAGCCTCACTGCGCACCGTGGGGCTGACGCCTGGCACCCGGCGCCTTTCCAGCTATTTCCTGATGTCGGTGCCGAATCATCGCGGGCAGGGCCGCAAAGACTTCCTGTTTGCCGATTGTGCGGTGAACATTGACCCGCCTGCCGAAGACCTGGCTGAAATTGCCATTGCAACGGGAAAGACCGCCGCAAAATTGCTGACCGAACCGGCAAAAGTCGCACTGCTGTCATTTTCGACAAAGGGAAGCGCGGCCCATGAAGATGTCACCAAGGTCACCGAGGCACTGGCCATTGTGCGCCAACAGGCCCCCGAACTTGCGGTTGATGGCGAATTGCAGGTCGATGCCGCACTGGTCCCGTCGGTGGCAGAGCGCAAGGTCGAAGGCGGTGCGGGTGTTGCCGGCGAAGCCAACGTCCTGGTGTTTCCGGATCTGAACTCGGGCAATATCGGCTACAAGCTGGTTCAGTACATGGGCAATGCCGACGCCATCGGTCCGTTTTTCCAGGGCTTTGACAAGCCGGTTTGCGATCTGTCACGCGGATGTTCCGTCGATGATGTCATGTCAGCAGCGGTGATCCTGATGGCAACCGCCTGAAGCCCCGGAAACGGTTTAGAAAAGTGATTTTGCCAGACCGAGGACAGCAAGCAGCGCCAGCAGGCTGATCGCCATGCGGCGAAAGTTTTCCGGTGCCGTTGATACAAACTTCTGCCCGCCGAGCCATACGCCGATACCCAGTAGCGGAATGCACAATACAGCCGCAATGAATGTATCGCCGGAAATGACGCCGGCGTAGCCCAGGATCGGCAGGGCTACGATGTCAATGGCGCACAGATAGAAGATCATGGTGGCGCGAAACACGCTGGCGAGCAGGTTTTGCGCCGTCAGGAACAGAGCCACCGGCAAGCCGCCGATGGCAGCCGCATTGGCCAGGCCGGACACGACCCCGACGCCGATGGTGCCGCCGGTGCCCACCTTCCGGCGCAGACTCCAGCCGCTAAGCAGCGCGGCACACATAATCAGTATCCACACCGAGATAATCAGGCGGAGCAGGTCTGTATCCAGCGAACTCAGCAGGCCGATTGATACCGGCATGCCGATCGTGGCGCCGACCAGCAGCCAGCCGAGCAACGGTCTGTTGACGTCTTTCAGCACGGCAGGTGCCTGGCCGATTGTCGCGGCGATTTCCAGCAGCATGACCACGGGCACAAAGTTCAGCGGATTGGTGACCAGTGCCGATGCCGACACAACCAGTGCGGAGAACCCAAACCCGGAGTAACCGCGAATGTAGGCCGCACCAAGCACGGCCAACGCCATCCACGCCAGTGACCACCCGGCGAGATCAAACGGCACTGGCATCGGCTATCCTTTCAGCATGCGCCGCACATGATGTGCGATAGCCAGTTCTTCGTTGGCTTTGACAATCCATACCGGGCAGGGAGCATCCGGCGGTGAGATTTCCGTTTCGCCCGCCATGTTACGCCGGTTTTCAACTGTCACATGCAGCCAGTTCAGATGATTAACAATGCCAGCGCGCACTGCCGGCGCATTCTCGCCGACACCGGCGGTAAAGACAAACCCGTCTATGCCGCCGAGCGCGGTGATCAGCGAGCCGGCATGACGCGCCGCCCAGTAGCAGTAATAGTCTACTGCTGCCTGTGCTTCAGGGCTGTCACTGGCCAGCAGTTCGCGCATGTCGCCCGAGATCCCTGACAGTCCCAGCAGTCCGCTCTTGCGATACAGGAGGTCCTCCAGCTCGGTCAGGCCCAGGCCTTCATCACGCATGAGCGCAATCAGCACGCCGGGATCCAGCGCGCCGGAGCGTGTCGACATGACAAGGCCATCTGCCGTCGAATAACCCATCGTCGTGGCAACTCCCTTGCCGTCCTTCACGGCGACCATGCTGGCGCCGGAGCCGAGATGGGCAATCAGCAGTCGCCGCGGCAATGGTCTGCCGGTGAGGTCCGGCAGGGCGGCAACCACATGCTCATAGTTGATGCCATGGAATCCGTATCGGTGATATCCCTTTCGATGGAACTCCCGCGGTATGGGCAGGCGCACGTCGGTATCCGGCTGATCGGCGTGGAAAGCGGTGTCAAAGCACGCCACCTGGGGTACGTCCGGGGCCAGCTCCCGCATCCTGCGCAGGGCGGAAGTGCCAAACGGCATGTGCAGGGGAGCCTTTGATCGCAAGGCATCCAGGTTGGACAGCACCTGCTCGTCAACCAGCACCGGACCGGTGTAGATGTCTCCGCCATGCACGAGGCGGTGTCCGCTGCCGGCCAGCGTCTCAGGTCCGTTGCCGGTATCATCGAGCCAGCCCAGGACAGCGTCCAGTGCCTTGGCGTGGCCGGCATCCTGCGCCAGCACCGGAGCCGCACCGGTGTAGCGTGAGCCGTCGTGCCACCTGGCAGCAAAGGCAGGCCGGCTGCCGAGGCCGTCGACCTGGCCGTGCACGACCGCTTCAAGCTCGGTGCGGGAAAACATCGCGAACTTGAGCGACGATGACCCGGCATTCAGTATCAGAATATTTTTCATGTTTTGATATCTGCAGTCGACAGTGCGCAGCGGCATCTCATCTTGTTGAACAGTTTGGTCTGAGCGCGCTATTTACCTATGACGAGTTGCGTTTGTGTAACGAGCGCGACCAACTTGCCTTCCTGGCTGGATACCCTGGTCTGCCAGATCATAGTCTTGCTACCTATATGAACCGCTGTCGCCTTGCCATAGATCAATGTGCCGACGGGAGCAGGAGCAACGAAATTGGTTTTACTCTCGACCGTTGTGGTCCAGGCGCCTTCGCGCAGGTTCAGGATGGCAGCGCTGGCGCCAAGCGTGTCGGCGAATGCCATGATGGCGCCCCCGTGCAGAACCTCAGGTCGCGTGCACAATTCGGGTCGCACCAGCATTTTTGCCGACACAGAAGCCTTGTCGGCGCTGGTAAACTCAATGCCGAGATACGTGGCAAAGGGCAGCATATTGTCAGTCAGCTTCTGCAGGTCATCCATCGCGCACTCCATGTCGCCTCGTTAACTGGCTTGAGGGCCGGTATCTCGCGTTTTCCGAACCATCTTGCGTGCCTTTGCTTCAGTCGAAGGCGGGGATGCCCAGCAAATCACGAACCTTTGGCACCTGGTCAATGGCCCAGCGCACCTGTTGCTTGTCATGTCCGCTCATCTGGGCAGGATCGACGCTGTTGCCCAGCTTCAGGCCTGCTTCTATATCCCGCAATTGCTGCCGCAGTATTACAGACAGCAATATTTTGTGAGCTTCGATCAGATCATCAATCACATGGGCTGCCTCGATACCTGCCGCGCGCACGGCTTCAAGGCGTCCTGGTGTGGACCGTTCCGGGATCCCATTACGCAAGGCCAGCACACGCGCGGCGGAAAACAGCGGCATCAGTCCGGCGCGTTTCAGGTCGACGCGCCCGCCTTCAAGCTTCCATTTTCCGAACCAGCCCAGCGGCGAAGAAAATTCCCCGGCTCGCATCTGCATGGCATTCAGGAACCCGTGGGCGTCCTGGGCCGCACGGACTGCGTCCAGCCGCAGGCTTTCCAGCATGCTGTCGTCACCATGCACCGACTTTGCGTCAAAGAAGATATCGGCGTTGAGAATGTCCTCAGGCCGGGACTTCGAGAGCCATTGCGACACCAAATCGCGCCAGTGCCCGGCATCCATGCGCCATTCGCTGTTGGATGCCATGATCCCGCCCTTGCAATGGCGGACACCGGCATCGTTGAGAGTGTCGGCTACCACAGTTCCAAGCTCGGCAAACCACAGATCTGCATCGCCTCCGGGACTGCCTTTGCCGAAAACAATGGCATTGTCCTGGTCCATGGCAAGCAGGCTTTCGCCACGCCCGCCCGATCCCAGCACAAACATCGAATAGGGTTGTGGCGGCGTGCCCATGCCTTTCAGTTCCATGCCTGCCTCAGCCAGTTCACATGCCCGCTGGGTCAAAGAGCGCAGTTCCCGCGATATGACCGCCGCGATGTCGCGCGGGTCGACGTCTTCCGACACCAGCGCGCGGACGACCGTGGTCAGTCGCGCCCAGACCTTGCCAAGTTCATGGGTGCTCATCGCGGTATCGATGTCGTCGCCCAGCGCCAGTGCCGTGTCAGCTCTCTGCTTCAGCAGGTCACGCGCGCTGAGTGCGCCAACCAGTTTTCCGTCTGCATCGGTCACGCCGAGATGGCGAAACCCGCATCGGGCCATGATGGAAATCGCGCGGTAAATGAATTCGTTCGCAGCAACCGTGACCAGCGGGAATGCGGCAAACCTTTCCACCGGCATGGCGAGAGCTTTGGTGCCGTTGGCTTCAATGGCGCGCAACATATCGCGTTCGGTCAGGATGCCGGTGTCATCGGATCCGGATGCCGGTGTGACAAAAACCGAACTGACCTGCTTGCGCAAGGCCATCGTCAGTGCCTGTGACATTTTCGTCGTGCCGGCAACGCTCAAAGGCGGCGAGTGCATGATATCGCCGGTGCGATGCCGGTACGGAAAGCTGTCAATGCGGGCATAGTCAGCAACGCTCGAAGGTGAGGTGCGTCCGGGATCCACCACATCGTGCCACCCTGCCTGTGCTTCGCCGTGTCTTCGCGAAGTGTGCTCGAGACAGGCCCGTTCTGCCTGTGCCAGGGTTATGATTCCGCGCTGCTTCAGTTTCGGCAGCAGTGCCTGGAACACACTCAGCGTCACCAGTGCATCACCCAACGCGCGGTGCCGGTCCGCAACAGGCACGCCAAGCCAGGCCGCCGCGGTGTCGAGCGATTGTTCCGGCAGGTCCTGCGCGACCAGGTCGACAAGATGTCGGACATCCAGGCTTCGCGGCGCATGCCAGCCAAGGCCATGGCGCTGATGTTCCGTCTTCAGTATGGCAAGGTCAAATCCGATCGAGTAGCCAATGACGACCGCATTTCCAACCCAGTCCGCAAACACCGGCATCACATCTGAAACAGCATCCGCTTCCGCAACGTCCTCGTCGGTTATGGTGTGAATGGCGGTCGACGAAGACGGAATGGCAATGCCCGGATTGACCAGCGCCTGAAATGCCCGGTCAGGTTCCGCCCGCCCGTCTGTGATACGCACCGCGGCTATCTCGACGATACGGTCAGTTGCCGTATTGAGACCTGTAGTCTCGGTATCCATCACCACGGCGGGCACCAGATTCAATGGCAGAGCAGAAAGGCCGGATTTTTCAACCATGAAACTCACGGTTTCATCCTTCCGTCCCTGATCTGCTTTCGTTGACTTCGCGGGCGATGGCGGCTGCATCGAGGCGTCGCGCAAACTGTTCGCGAATGTCCACCCAGGCGAATTTCAGAGAGTTTTCGACAATTTCGGCATCGGATCTCTTGTATCGCTCGGCGATCGGAGCCCACCGCAACAGAGCGGTCGGCGAGCGGGTGAAATTTTCCGGCAGCAGGGCACCGAACTTCCAGTCGGTTCCGTCGAGCCTGTGGTCAAAGTCGGCCAGCACCTGATTGATATCGAAACCCTCAGTCGCGTCGGCCCGATTGTCTTGCAGACCCTGCGCATACATGTCCCGTGCAAGGGCCGATTTGACCTCATCAGTTGCTCCGGATCCTGCCAGGGCATGGGCTACCGCATGAATGGTCAAGTCAGATAGGCAGGCGGCAAAAACCTGCATGGAAGCGGTCGTAATTGAACTTCTGAACACCTCATCTTCGAACATCGATGGCCAGCGCGTTCCGATACGTTGTTTCAGATATCCGTACAGTTTTTTCTGGCAAACAAAGGCGGCTCGGCTTGCGATGAAATCTGCCAGCCTGTCAATTCTGTCAATCGGAAACGAATCACTCCGGAACCTAAGTCCGGCGGTTATCGACCGCGTTAGAGTCACTATTCTGCCAAGCAGAGTGTCGCTCAAGTTCCTCAATTCCTTCACAGAATCCCGACGGTTCGAGCATGAGACAGTGCGCATCTGCCGTACACGTCGGATGTTAAACCTTTGTTTACATTGTCACGGCCTCGAATAAATGCGCTAATCACCTTGTACGCGATAAATCAACGCGAACTGGTGAGGGGTCACAGTCAGTTCAGGCGATTTTACGTCGCCGCCCCAATCCGAACAATAGTAAGCGATCAGGCACGTGGTTCTTGATTGTTTCAATCAAGGATCGTCCTGATCCAGGAGGGAAACGATTATGTCTGACGAAAACGCACAACGTGTTGAGCGGCACTGGGAGAAAACCCGAACGCTCACCATTATCGTTTTGGTGGTGTGGTTCATTTTTGCATTCTTAGTGCCGTGGAATGCGAAGGCTCTGAACGAAGCGTCGTTTCTGGGCTTCCCATTGGGATATTACTTCTGCGTGCAAGGTTCTCTGGCGATCTTTGTGGCCCTGATCTGGATTCAGAACTGGAGACAGGACCAGATCGACGATGAACTCGGCGTAGAAGAGTAGGGGAGCGGGACAATGCAAGGTAAATTCACCGACAACCTTGGCAAAGTATACGGGGTATACACGCTCGGGTTCCTTGGTTTCTTCGCCCTCATGGCGATTTTCGAACAGCTCGGCGCAAGTGCCCGTCTTATCGGCATATTGTTCCTCCTGTTCACCATCGCAATTTATGCCTTGATCGGCTGGCTCTCGCGAACCACGCAGGTTGAGGAATACTATGTTGCCGGTAGGGAGGTGCCGGCGCTTTACAATGGCATGGCGACCGCCGCGGACTGGATGTCCGGGGCTTCGTTCGTGGCGCTGGCAGGCGGCATCTACTTCGGCGGCTATCCGTATCTGGGCTTCGTTGTCGGCTGGACCGGCGGCTATGTTCTGGTCAACTCGCTGATGGCGCCGTACCTGCGCAAGTTCGGCTGTTACACGGTGCCGGACTTCATTGGCACCCGCTATGGCGGCAATACCGCTCGTTTCTTTGCCGTAATCATCCTAGTGGTGACCTCGTTCACTTATGTGACAGCGCAGATCAATGCCACCGGCACCATTGCCGCGCGCGCTTTGGGCATTCCGTTTGAAGTTGGCGTCTGGTTCGGCATCGCGGGTATTCTGGTGTGCTCGATGCTCGGTGGCATGCGCGGCGTGACCTGGACCCAGGTGGCCCAGTACATCGTGCTGATCATTGCCTATCTGGTACCGGTCATCTGGATGTCAAATGTGCAGGGCTTCGGCCTGATTCCGCACTTCGGCTACGGCGACGCCGTTGGACGCATTGCAGAACTGGAGACCACGCTTGGTGTCGGCACGGCACCGACGGAATCGTTTGCCGGTCTCAAAGCGTTGACCACGCTGCATAACTCGCCCCAGGGTGGTTATGACTCGTGGCGGTTCTTCACGCTGGCACTGTGCATGATGGCTGGCACGGCATCGCTGCCACACATACTGATGCGCTATTTCACGACGCCTTCGGTGCGCTCTGCCCGCAGGTCCGTGGGGTGGTCACTGTTGTTCATTTTCCTGCTCTACTTCACAGCGCCGGCCCTGGCCACGCTGACCAAGTTGCAGCTTCTGGACCCACAGCTGGCGACCAGCATCATCGGCAAGTCTATTGCAGAGGTGAACAATCTTGAGTGGATCAAGAACTGGGATGCCGTCGGCATGCTCAAGGTCACTGATGGCAATGGCGATGGTATACTGCAGATCAACGAGTTCTTCATGCGAAGCGGCATCGTTGTTCTGGCAACGCCTGAAATTGCCGGCCTGCCATACGTGATTTCCGGCCTGGTTGCTGCCGGTGGCATGGCTGCCGCCATGTCCACGGCGGACGGCCTGCTGCTGGCAATCGCCAATGCACTGTCACATGATCTGTACTACAAGATCATCGATCCGAAGGCAGACACCAAGAAGCGTCTGATGGCGGCTCGTGCCCTGCTGGTGTTGATCGGTGTGGCAGGTGCACTGGTGGCATCGCTGAAACTGACGGGGATTCTGGGTGCCGTCGCCTGGGCGTTCTGTTTCGCCTGCTCCGGCCTGTTCTTCCCGCTGGTGCTGGGGGTGTGGTGGAAACGCGCCAACCGGCAAGGTGCGATTGCCGGCATGGTGCTCGGCTTCCTGTCCGGTGCGCTGTATCTGGTCTACATCCAGAACGGCGGCAGTCAAATTGCCGGCCTTGACGGGCTGCGGTTCGGCATCATCGGCATGCCGGTCAGCCTGATCTCCATGGTTGTGGTTTCCTTGATGACGGAAGAGCCGAGCAAGGAGATCCAGGACATGGTGGATCAGACCCGGATGCCGGGCGGCAAGACGGTGCTCGACAGCGCCAAATAGGCCGCGAACAACACTGCTTGAAGGCGGGGCTGCCAAGGCCCCGCCTTTTTCTGGGTTTTGATAGATTTATTGGTATCTTATGGAAAACAATCCGCTCGACAGTTTTTCGGTCTGGATCGTCGCAATTGATTACGCCCTGGGCGTAGTGATGTGGACGCTGATCGGGCGTGCCGCGATGAACATTTTTCTCGCCGAGGATTCCGATTTCTTTTTCATGAAGGTGTTTGTGAAATCCACGGACCCGATCATCAGGTTCTTCGCGCCTGTTACACCCGGCTTTCTTATCAAGCCGCTGGTGCCGTTGTTCGTCGCCTGGTTCTTTTACATGCTGCGTTTCTATCTGATGCCCTGGCTGCTCGGCTACTCGGTCATGGGCATGTTGTCATTTCCGCTGGAAGGCGAGGTGGCGCGCATGCTGTACACCGTGTTCGGCGGCGGCGCCGGCCAATAGACCTATTGCCATGGGTACATGAAAACAGCCCGCGCTCGGTTAAGAACGCAGGCTGCCAACAACAGATATGGATGCGGTCACAGATTACCGGGTCACACCCGGGACTCCTGCGGACGCATGTCCTTCGGATCAATGCCTGCAACACTAACAGGCTTCTTCATGGCATCACGGCGGAACGGTTCGCCCAGTTCCTGGTTCAGCACGCACTCGATGAAGATGGTCTCACCGCGCTTCATCTGGCCTTCGATGGCGTCCTCCAGTGCGGCGGACAGTTCGTCCATCGTCGTGACCTGAACGCCTTTCAGGCCACAGCCTTCGGCGATCTTCGCGTATTCAACGCCCAGATTCAGCTCGGTCCCGACAAAGTTGTCGTCGAACCAAAGGGTCGTATTGCGCTTCTCCGCGCCCCACTGGTAGTTGCGGAAGATGACCATGGTGATCGGCGGCCAGTCATTGCGGCCACAAGCTGTCATTTCGTTCATGGAGATACCGAACGCACCGTCACCGGCGAAACCGACCACCGGTGTGTCCGGGCAACCGATCTTCGCGCCCAGAATGGCCGGGAAGCCGTAACCGCACGGACCAAACAGTCCCGGTGCCAGGTATTTGCGGCCCTTCTCGAATGTCGGGTAGGCATTGCCGATGGCGCAGTTGTTGCCAATGTCAGAGGAAATGATGGCTTCTTTCGGCAGCACCTTCTGAATGGCACGCCAGGCCATGCGCGGGCTCATCCGCTCAGGCTCACGGTCGCGGGCGCGTTCGTTCCAGTTGGTGCCGGGATCGTCGTCTTCATGATCCATGGACGACAGCTGCTGCAGCCAGGCCGACTTGCTCTGGTGGATAAGCGCTTCGCGGTCGGAGCGTCCGGCATCGCCGGCGGTCGGCGCCAGTCGGTCCAGCAACTGTTCGGCAACAGCCTTGGCGTCACCCTGGATGGCCACGGTGACCTTCTTGGTCAGGCCGATGCGGTCCGAGTTGATGTCCACCTGGATGATCTTGGCATCCTTCGGCCAGTAGTCGATGCCGTAACCCGGCAAGGTAGAGAACGGGTTGAGGCGGGTGCCCAGGGCCAGAACGACGTCGGCCTTGGCAATCAGCTCCATGGCGGCCTTGGAGCCGTTGTAGCCAAGCGGGCCGACATGCAGCTTGTGCGAGCCGGGGAACGCGTCATTGTGCTGGTAGCCGCAGCAAACCGGCGCCGACAATTTCTCAGCCAGTGCGGCTGAAGCGGGAATCGCACCGCCGATAACGACACCGGCACCGTTCAGGATGACCGGGAATTTCGCCTCCGACAGGAGCTTTGCAGCATCATCTATTGCTTGGGAGCCGCCACTCGGCAGTTCAAGGCGAACAATCTGCGGCAGTTCGATGTCGATCACCTGAGTCCAGTAGTCACGTGGAATGTTGATCTGTGCCGGTCCGCACTGGCGGAATGCCTGTTCGATAACCCGGTTCAGGACCTCCACCATCCGTGACGGATCGCGAACCTCTTCCTGGTAGCACACCATGTCTTCAAACAGCTTCATCTGTTCGATTTCCTGGAAGCCGCCCTGGCCAATTGTCTTGTTGGCAGCCTGCGGGGTCACCAGCAGCAGCGGTGTGTGGTTCCAGTACGCGGTCTTGACCGGGGTGACGAAGTTGGTGATGCCAGGTCCGTTCTGGGCGATCATCATCGACATCTTGCCGGTGGCGCGGGTGTATCCATCTGCGCTCATGCCGGCATTGCACTCGTGTGCACAATCCCAGAACTTGATGCCTGCTTTTGGAAACAGGTCCGAAATGGCCATCATGGCCGAACCGATAATGCCAAAGGCATGCTCGATGCCGTGCATCTGCAGAACTTTTACAAATGCTTCTTCTGTTGTCATTTTCATTGGAAACCACCTCTCATGTGTCACCCGGAAACCGCGCGCAGTGTTACGGTCAATCATTTAACCCATGACAGGAGTTCTAGTGCGGCTTTGTGGAGCCAGCCAGTGCCAGATTTACCAAAGGCAATGGACAGATGGCAATTATTGAGAACAATAGTCTCAATAATTAACCAATTTCCTGATTCAGGCTTTCCTTTAGCTTTTCACTGCCGCGAATCCACGTGTCATCGCGGGCGAGAAAATCTTTCAGCATCTTGCCGGGTTCCGGCTTGAACCGGTCTTCGGCCACTTCAAACCGGCCGATCCGGTCAAGCCGGAAGGTACGAAAGTCGTCTCGAAGCTCGCACCAGCCGGCCATCAGCCACACCGGGCCGAAGTAGGCCAGCGACAACGGGCGGACCTGACGATTTGTCGGATCGCCTCGGGCATCCTGATAGCCGATGCTGACCTTGCGGTTCTCCCGCAGGGCGTTCCTGAGCTCGCCAAGTTCAAACTTGAGCGGCGCCATATAGTGCTCAGACGGGGCCAGCAGCGCCGTGTTGGTCATATAGGTCCGCAGCGCATCGGGCAGCACCGCCTCGACCTTGGCAATCACATCCGTGGCCGCGTCTGCCAGCTCCTTGTCGGCCCACGACTGCACGATACGTGCGCCCAGCACCAGTGCTTCTATTTCGGTTTCCTTGAACATGAGTGGTGGCAGGTCATACCCCGCACGCAGCACATAACCGATCCCGGCTTCACCCTCGATCGGCACACCGGATGTCATGAGATCCTGAATGTCCCGATATATGGTGCGTTCGGAAACCTCGAAGTTTTCAGCCAGGTCACGCGCGCGCGTCAGCGGCTGACGGCGCATGAACTGGATGATTTCGAACAGTCTGTCGGCGCGGCGCATGGAACCTTGCGTCTCCTTGTTGGCGATAACTGACACCTAGCATAAGCCTACTGACATCATGCTGTCAGGAGAGCCCGGCAGATGCTGACAATATGCTGTCAGCAGGGGTGGTGCATGGTGGTTTCAAGACAACCAGAGGAGAACCGCACATGACCATGACCACACATTCAAATGCCACCGTTGCAACCGGCCCACGGCAGCGTCACTGGATCTTTCAGGTCCTGGGCGCTGTGGCGAGACTGGTTCGCCACCGTCGTGAAGCAGCACAGCTGCTGGAAATGGATGACCGCAAGCTCGCCGATATCGGCCTGTCGCGTTCAGACGTAATCCGGGCCATGAACGGCTCATTGTTGCACGACCCCACCCGCGAGCTGACGCGTCTGGCCGGCCGCAGACCCTGAGCGGAAAATCCCGGCCACGCGACCAACTTGAAGCTCGCAAGGCAGCATGGTTTCAAACGGAACCATGCTGCATTTGTTTCATCACAGGTTGATCCGATGCGTTCACGCTCAGGTGAACGGCATGTGATCAAGTGCACATTTTGTGGGTGTTCATCCGGCTAGTTTGCTTTTCAACGATGGCCGGATCAACCGGTCGCAGAACAAAGGAAAAAGAAGTCATGATCAACAAGACCAACATTATGGCAGTGGCAATTGTCGCAGCTGCCGCCTTTACAGCAGTACCTTCGGCCAATGCATCAGTTGCCGCCGGCATGTCATCCGCCGCCGCTGCCGCCACCACGACCGCTGCGGCGCCCGGCGCACAGGGCAACATTGTCCTGGCCGGCGGCCGCCGCCACCGCCACTTCCATTGGGGTGGTCACGGCTGGGGCTGGGGTCATGGTTGGGGTTACGGCTACGGTTTCCGCAAGTGCCACTGGCTGAAGCGGAAAGCCCGCCGCACCGGTCGCCGTTACTGGTGGAACCGTTACTACAACTGCCGTGACCGGTTCTACTACTGATCCCGGTAGAGAGCAGCCTCTCAACAACGAACAAGGCAGCCGGAGCAATCCGCGCTGCCTTCAATCCTTTTGCCGGAAGTTCGGCGTCAGAACTCCGGTAAGATTGCTACAGGCGCACTGCTTCTTCCGGCGCCATGAACCGGTATCCCAGATCCTCGGCGACCGCCTTGTAGGTGACATGGCCGGCATGCACGTTCAGTCCGGCCATCAGGTGCCTGTTTTCCGTCAGCGCCTTGCGCCATCCACGGTTTGCGATCTGCAGGATGAACGGCAGCGTTGCATTGTTGAGCGCGTAGGTTGAGGTCTTCGGCACACCTCCCGGCATGTTGGCAACGCAATAGTGGATGACGTCGTCGACCACATAGACCGGATCGTCATGGGTGGTGGCCTTTGAGGTTTCCGCACTGCCGCCCTGGTCAATTGCCACGTCCACAATCACCGAGCCTGCCTTCATTGTCTTCAGGATGTCCCGCGTGATCAGTTTTGGTGCCGCGGCTCCCGGAATCAGCACGCCGCTGACCACGAGGTCAGCTTCGGCGCAATGCCGCTCAATAGCATCCTTGGTGGAATAAACCGTGTTGAGCGGCCGGCCGAACTGGCTCCACAGCGATCTGAGCACGTCGACATTGCGGTCGATCACCCAGACATCTGCGCCCATGCCAAGCGCAATGTGCGCAGCATGACGACCGACCATGCCGCCACCGATGATGACGACCTTGGCAGGGTCGACGCCGGGTACGCCACCCAACAGCAGACCGTGTCCGCCGTGGGCCTTTTCCAGGTAGTAGGCGCCGGCCTGTATCGACAGTCTGCCGGCGACTTCCGACATCGGCGCCAACAGGGGCAGGCCGCCCGTAGGACCGGTCACGGTTTCATAGGCTATGCACGTGGCTTTGGATTTGACCAGATCCCTGGTCTGGGCAGCGTCAGGGGCCAGGTGAAGGTAGGTGAACAGGATCTGGCCTTCACGCAGCATCTTGCGCTCGCTCGCCTGCGGCTCCTTCACCTTCACGATCATCTCGGCCTTGGCGAATATCTCCGCCGCCGTCTTTACGACCTTGGCGCCCGCCTTGCGGTAGGACGTATCGTCCATGCCAATGCCGATGCCGCAACCGGTTTCGACAATAACCTTGTGGCCGGCGTCGACCACCTCGCGAACCGAAGTCGGCGTCATGCCAACCCGGAACTCCTTGTTCTTTATCTCCTTGGGTACACCGACCAGCATCGCCGTTTCCTCCTGATATCGCGTTGCCTGCACTGTCGCTCGAGGATACACCTCTTGTGGCGGGATTTATTATCAAATATTCTGTGATAGGCATGTTTAGTCGGATAAAATTTCAGTAAATACGGGTTTCTTAGAATGAGTGTCGTTGAGCTGGATAGGGCAGATCGTCGTCTCCTCAGGGAGCTTCAGGCTGACAGTTCGCTGTCAGTGGCCGAACTGGCAGAGCTCGTCAACCTGTCGGCCTCTTCATGTCATCGCCGTATCAAGCATCTGGAGGAACGCGGCCTGATCAGCGGCTACGGGGCGCGGCTGGGCCGGGAGAAGCTCGGTCTCAGCATCGAGTTTTTCGTGGAGATTTCGCTGACAGCGCAGACCGAGGAAAACCTGGAAGCCTTCGAGAATGCAGTGCGCCGGCTTCCCGACATTTTGGAGTGCCATCTCATGGGCGGGCAGTATGACTACCTGTTGCGCATCGCTGTCGCCAGCGCCGCTGATTATGAGCGCATCCATCGCCGCGCCATTACCCGGCTGCCCGGCGTGGCGCGCATTCAGTCTTCCCTGGCTTTGAGGACAATAAAGCCATGGACCGGTTTGCCGGTTTGAGCGCTGCGCCCGGTAGCCGCAATATTTCGTACATATTTGATCTCGGTCATCTTGTTGACATGCCCGACTGCTTATCATCGAGTTTATTAGGCCGGGGGGCAGCTTGAATTTCAAAACAATCATTAGGAGGCCCCTATGACGCAGAAAACCACCACATCCTCACCCCCCAAGTCGGCCATTGACGCAGCCGGTGAATTGCCCCGGACCGCCATGGACTTTGCCAGCCGTTACGGTGTGGATGCGATCAAGACCCTGAGCAGCTGTCAGGGCAAATACGCAGCCTTCATGAAACAGCGCCTGTCAGAAGACTTTGCCATGCCGAAGCGGCTGTCCGGCTGCAAGACACCGATGGAGATCATGGACGTGTGGGCTGATTTCTATTCAACCGCCATGGGCGACTACATGAACCACGCCCGCAACCTGGCCGAGACAGGTACCGAGGCCGTTGAAGATTTTGTCCGTGAAGTTGAAGTGGAGGCCGAAGAGGTCGTGCAGACTGCCAACAAGGCCCTCAAGGCAGCCAACGCCAATGACGGCAGCAAGGCCGCCTGAGTTCAAGCTCCGGCTCCATTAAAGCCAGACAGGCTCTAGACATAAGCGACCGGCTGGCGATGTTCCGGCCGGTCAAACCATGACAGGTAGGTTTCGGAAATACGTTTTGTTACCGGTCCGGGTGTGTCGTTCGAAAACACCCGGTCATTGACCCGCGTGACAGGTGCCACGCCACCGCCGGTGGTGGCGGTGAACACTTCATCAGATTCCAGAAACTCGTCCAGTGCAATCGGGCGCACCTCGGTTTCCAGCCCCAGTTCACCGCACAACTCAAGCACGGTTCGCCTGGTTATGCCCTCGAGCACGCCGCTGTCCGGCGTCCGCACGCAGTCGCCCTTCAGTGAAAACACATTGAAGCCGGGGCCTTCGGTGACGTTGCCCTGGTGATCCAGCAGCACGGCCGTGTCAAAGCCCGCATCAAGGGCTTCGAACAGGCCGCGTGTCAGGTCGCCCCAGTGGTAGTTCTTGGCCGTCGGATCAACACTGTCGGGCGGTATGCGGCGCACGTCCTGAGGCACAAACAGGTGCGCGCCACGTGCAGCAATGTCTGGCTTGATCACATGCACATAGGGAATGCACCAGGCAAAGAAATGATTGCCGCACTGGCGTGGATCGCGGGTGCCCGGCACCAGGGGAACCCCCCGGCTTGCGACCATCGCCACATAGGAATCTCGCAAACCGGACCGGGCAACGATGGCGTGAACGATATCGCGCATCTCATCTGCCGTCTGAGGTACATCAATGCGCACCTTGGCAAGCGATTCCTGAAACCGCGCTAGATAGTCGTCCAGCCGGAAGAAGGCGCCATTGCGGACCGACGCAACATCATAGGTGCTGTCTGACCTGGTGAAGCCCCAGTCCAGTACCGAAATCTTTGCGTCCGAGACGGGGACAATCTCGCCGTCCATCCAGGCAGCGCCTTTTGAGAAATCAGCACTCATCCGTGTTTACTCCGCAGCGGCCTGGCCCAGGTCGAGATCCTCGTCAATCAGGTTCGACAGCAATTCGATGCCCGGCTCGATGCGCGTCTCGTCGATGGACGAGAACCCGAGGCGGAAAAAATTGCGGGGCGGGTTCGGCGTGCCGAAGAAGATGCGTCCCGGTTCAATCAGCAGACCCTGTTCGCGCCCGGCAGCCGCAAGCCGCTCCGAATCCAGTCCTTTGGGGCCCTGCACCCAGAAACTCGTGCCGCCGAAACTGGGCACCTTGGTCGAGTTGGGCAGGTGTTCCTGCATGGCGGAAGCCATGATCTCCCAGCGCGCGCGATAGGCCCGATGCAACCGGCGGATCAGAGTGTCATGGTGGCCAAGTGACAAGAACAGGGCCGCCGTGCGCTGGTTGTTGTTGGGTGGATGACGGACCATGAGGCGGCGCAGCGCGCGCGCCTCGTCGATAAACGCCTTCGGCGCCACGAGGAAACCCAGCCTGAGTCCGTGAAACACTGACTTGGACAGCGAGCCGATGTAGATTACGTGCCCGTCGTCGTCCAGCGACTTAAGCGAAGGGCAGGGCTCGTTGACATAATTGGTCTCGAACTCATGATCGTCTTCGATGATCAGAAAGTCGTTCTTGCGGGCTTTTTCTATCAGCTCCAGGCGGCGCGACAGCGGCATCGTCACGGTGGTGGGGGCCTGGTGGCTCGGCGTGACAAAAACCATTTCGGCTTCGTCGGGGATGTTGTCGGGCACAATGCCTTGCGAGTCCACTTCCTGCAGGTCGATATCGTTGGTGTGCAGTGAGAAGATGTTGCGCGCATCGGGAAAGCCGGGGTTTTCAACCACCACTTTGGTTTGCGGTTTGGCCAGCAGGCTTGAGATCATATACAGCGCATGTTGCGCGCCGAGTGTTACAAGTATCTCGTTCTCGCCTGCCATGATGCCGCGCCGCGGCAGGATACGCCGCCTGATCTGTTCCACCAGCAGCGGATCATCATGCGAACCATGATCATCAGTCCAGGCATTGAACCAGCGTTTGCCGAGGGTCTGGCGGGCACATTCGCGCCATTCAGCGATTGGAAACAGGTTATGGTCCACCTGGCCGTAGATGAACGGATACTTGTAGCTGGACCAATCCAGCGGCTTGGCGATGTTTTCCAGCTTGGCCGGAGTGCGTGCAAACCTGGCATTCCAGTCCGGCGCGTCATGGTCCGAAGAACTGCTGCGCCGGGTTGGCGTCGGCCGCGCGGCCTGTTGCGGTATGGCCTTGTCGGAAACGTAGTATCCCGACCGTTCGCGGGCAACCAGGTAGCCATCGTCGAGCAGGCCCTGATAGGCCAGCATCACCGTATTCCGGGAAACACCCAGCACTTTCGCCATTTTACGGGTCGAGGGAACCGGTTCATCACGGCCCAGCTGGCCGTCCAGGATGGCGGACACAAAGGCTTCCCTGATCTGGGTCTGCAGGCTGGCATATTCGCCGCGCTTGATTTGAAGAAGCCAGTCTCGCATTGCAGTTGGACCCCTCTGGACCTGTATCGTCACAAAATTGGACCCACGCTAGCGCCAAAACAACCAGATGTCATCAGTGTTTGTGACAGAAAGGTGAACGTTGGCCATCTGGCTGCCTTATTTCAGGCAGGGGCAAGCTTTGAGAACCGGTCCAATTGCTGAAAGTATACGGTTCGCCTATGAGTAGCGGATGACCGCTGACCGGCCCGTGCTTGGAATTCTGTTGATGCTGGGGTTTTGCGTATTGGCTCCGCTTGGAGATTCAATAGCAAAGCTGCTGGGCGGAACCGTTCCGCTGCTACAACTGCTGATGGTCCGTTTCGGCGTGCAGGCTGTTCTGCTTGTGCCCCTCATAACGCTCAGCGGGCGAAGTTTGAAAATGTCACGTCGTGTCTTCTGGCTCACCGTGGCCCGGACCCTGCTTCACATTGTGGGGGTAGGGGCGATGTTTCTGTCCTTGCAGTTTCTCCCGCTGGCCGATGCTGTCGCGATCGCCTTTGTCATGCCGTTTATCATGCTTTTGCTGGGCAGGTTTGTGCTGCATGAGGAAGTAGGCGGGCGCCGGCTTGCCGCGTGCGCGGTCGGTTTTGTGGGTACCCTTCTTGTGATCCAGCCAAGTTTTTCGGAGGTGGGGGCGCCGGCCCTGTTGCCACTCTTGGTGGCCGTGGACTTTGCCTTGTTCATGCTGGTGACACGGCAGATCGCCAAGCAGGTTGACCCGGTGTCCCTGCAGGCGGTCAGCGGCGGCATGGCCATCGCGCTTCTGCTTGCGTTCTATGCGTTGACAACCGCTGCCGGGGTCTTGGAAACCCGTTTGGTAACGCCAGATCTCGGCACCGGGGCATTGCTGGCCGCAATCGGGGTTGTCGGCACCCTGGCGCACTTGCTGATGACCTGGTCACTGCGGTTTGCGCCGTCTGCCACATTGGCTCCGATGCAGTATCTCGAAATACCGGTGGCAACCATCATCGGCTTCCTGGTGTTTGCGGACCTGCCAAACGGCCTCGCCGCACTGGGCATTGTGATCACCATCTGTGCCGGGCTCTATGTGGTGTATCGCGAGCACTCGGTTGCCAGGCGCTGAGCTGTAACATCTGTCTGCCACAGGTGATCGGCGTGCCTCATCCGCCAAGGCCGCAACGGCGGGCGAAGACAACAACCGCTAGCATTGCCAGACTTGCGCCGCCCAGCAGTATCCAGTCGCTGAACGTCGGCTCACGCATCTGGTCGCCGAGCATCGCCATCAGGAAGGTCAGCGGCAGGATGCCAACGGCGGTTGTCCAGATGAAGCGCCACCAGCTGACGTTGGTCAGGCCGGCACCGTAGTTGATCAGGTTGAAGGCGATAACCGGCACCAGCCGCATGGCTATCATTGACGGCGCGCTGGTCAGGGGAGCGCTTTTGTCGATTTTCGCCAGTTGGCCCGGCGTCAGGATGTTGGCAACAAACGGGCGCCCCAGATTTCTGGCGATTCCGAAGGCCAGCAGCGCGCCGATCATGGCTCCGACCCAGGTCAGCACTGTGCCCCAAACCATGCCGAAACTCATGCCGGCCGCGATGGCGACAAACTCTGCGGGAAAGGGGATGAACGAATGGGCGACCATCAGGCCGATGACGCCGAATTGTCCCCAGATGCCCCAGGACTTTATGAAAGCGGCTACGGTGTCGCCCGAGAATCCGGCGGAGCCATCCCTCAGGAGCCAAATGGCTGCGAAGCCTCCCAGCAACAGTGCCAGCACCACAACGAGTGCGGCAAAGGTACGCCAAGCTAAATTGGTCGATTGGCGCTTGTTTTTTCCAATAGAATCAATGTTTTTGTGTTGATTTCTAATAATGGTTTCCGCCCAATGCCGTGATGTAGGTGTTGTGTCACACTAGCAGGCACGCAAGTTCGTCAGTGTGACGATCTGCACTGCACGGATCAACTTGACGGCCGGACCGCAAACCTGCCCCGCCGTACGGCGGGTGTGGCAGAAAAGTCACACTTTTTAAAATTGTCATCACACGAAGGTGCGTAGCATTGACCTGTCCAGCAGGTTATGGCTTGTTCCGTACAGGGTTATAAAAATATCGACTCAGTTGAGTGAGCAGGGCGAACAACATGAAAAAACTTTTTGCAACTTCAGCGATCGCAATGGCGCTGGCAGTGTCGGCCAATAGCGCGGGCGCGGCGGATTTTGAGCCGGACGAGATCATCCGCGGACTGGTCGTCGGCGGTGAAATTGAATCGTTCTCCGGCGTAACGTTTTATGGCGACGGTCCTAATGGCGACGAAGTGCAGTTTGACGACGATGATTATCAATTCGTGTCCGGCTTGCTGGGGCGGTTGAGCTTGCCCCTCGGGGACAATCTGTCTGCCCAGATGGACGGTGAGTTTGAGTACAGCTCAGATGCATTGTCCGGCTCGCGTCAGGATGACCTGTTTGATTACTCGTTCCTGGCTGGCGGGCACTTGTCATGGAGGAATCCTGAAACGGGATTGTTCGGTGGTTTTGCTTCCTTCGGCGGTGCAAGTTCCGACAATGAAAACGGAGATGGTTCCAGGGCTCATACTTTCTATGCAGTAGGCGGTGAAGGGCAGTTTTACGTCGACAATCTCACCTTCTACCTGCAGGGCGGATACATAGATGGAGCATCCGAAGACACTATAGATGCGATCAACGACGATGCCTTGAGGGATGCCTTCTTTGGGCGCGGTGTCGTTCGCTGGTTCATGGATCCCGACACCCGCTTGCAGGCGGAAGTTGCGTATGTGGAAGGTAAAACAGACGACGAAGAAGATCGCGCCGACATGACGATCGTTGAATGGGGCGTTCGGTACGACACAGTGCTTCGTGGCTTACCAATCCTTGGTGACAGGAACGTGTTCGTCGGATATCGCGGTGCGCATTATGAGAAAGACGGAGGCGACCCCGGAGAATTCTCCGACCATACGGTCATGGTTGGATTCACCCATCGCTTCGGCACCCAGACGATCATGGAAACGGATCGTTATGGCGCGACGCTTGACCTGCCGAACTTCGGTCGCTGGGTGAGTGCAGGCGAAATTCTGGAGTAGACTGGCAACAACAACAGCAGTTTGATCAATGGGCGTCGCAGAGCTGCGGCGCCCTTTTTGTTGCGGTTAACGGGTGTGGCAGAAAAGACACAGTTTCTGAAATTATCATCATTGTACGGCGTATGGCGTTGACCGGCCCGGCCGAATGTGGGCATTTGTGTATCGGGTATTAAATTAGAGACTCAATCGAGCGAGCAGGGCGAGTATCATGAAGAAACTTTTTGCATCTTCGGCAATGGCAATTGCGCTTGCGATGTCAGCCGGTGGCGCTGGCGCGGCGGATTTCGAGCCTGAAGAGATCATCCGCGGACTGGTGGTCGCCGGCGAGGTTGAAACCTTTTCGGGTTTCATGGCCTATGGCGGGGAAAGTGGCAATGTTGAATACTCTGAAGATGACTCCCAGTTCGTATCAGGAGTTCTGGGTCGCATGAGCTTGCCGCTGGGCGATAATCTTTCTCTCCAGATGGATGGAGAGCTGGAATACTCCTCCACCGCGTTGATCGACGAGAGGCAGGACGACCTGTTCCAGGAGTCTTTCCTGTTCGGCGGGCATGTGTCCTGGCGCGATCCGATGTCACACCTCTTGGGTGCGTTCGCGTCCTTTGGAGGTGGCAATCACGACGATGACAGTGATGGAACGGACAGATTCGACTTCTACGCTGTCGGTGGCGAAGCGCAGTTTTACATGGATGATCTGACGTTTTACGTTCAGGGCGGTTACATAGATGGCGGCACCAGTGACAGTATCGCTGTGGCTGACGATGACACTTTGCGCAATGCTTTCTTTGGACGCGGCATTGTTCGCTGGTTCATGACCCCCGACAGTCGGCTGCAGGCTGAGTTTGCTTATGTGGATGGCGACGTTGAGACTGACGAGGATCCCGTTTCCGACATGTCGATTATCGAGTGGGGTGTCCGCTACGATACGGTCATTTCCGGGTTGCCCATTCTGGGCGACAGCAACGTGTTTGTCGGCTATCGCGGTGCCCACTTTGAAATGGATGATCCGAACACCGCCTCTGACACCGGGGAATTTGTCGACCATCTCATAATGGTGGGCTTCACTCACCGTTTTGGCACCCAGTCTATCAAGGATCAGGATCGCTACGGCGCGACACTGGATTTGCCCAACTTCGGTCGCTGGGTATCGGCAGGCGAGGCGCTCGACTGATCGCATAGATCAACTTCACAATTCGCAACTGGGCGCCGCACGATTGCGGCGCCCTTTTTATTTCTGCGGTGAATAATTAGTTATTGAGACTTTTTGGCTCAAAAAATGCCTTCTGGTCGGTCGCTTTGACGCGGCTGGTGCTATTGCGGTGGGGTGGCGCTCTGTTAGTTTGACCATCGAAGAGTTCTTCCATTTCAGCAGCGGATGGTATTGCGCCCATGGCCAGCGAGCCCAAAGTCGACCTCAACCTGAAAACCTGGGATGAGGTCAAGACAACCACCTGTTACATGTGCGCCTGCCGCTGTGGCATTAAGGTCTATCTGAAAGACGGAACCGTCAAATATATCGAGGGCAACCGCGACCATCCGGTGAACAAGGGTGTTTTGTGCGGTAAAGGCTCTGCCGGCATCATGCAACACTATTCACCTGCCCGCCTGACCAAGCCGCTGCTGCGGGTCGGCCCGCGCGGCTCGGGCGAGTTCCGCGAAATTGAATGGGAAGAGGCGCTCAGAACGGCAACCACCTGGCTGTCACAGGTACGCGCGACAAGTCCCGAAAAACTGGCCCTGTTTACCGGTCGCGACCAGTCTCAAGCCCTGACCGGCTGGTGGGCAAGTCAGTTTGGCACGCCGAATTTCGCCGCCCATGGCGGCTTCTGCTCGGTGAACATGGCGGCCGCCGGCCTGTATACGTTCGGCGGCTCTTTCTGGGAATTCGGCGAGCCCGACTGGGATCGCACAAAGTACTTCCTGCTGTTCGGTGTCGCGGAAGATCATGCCTCGAACCCGATCAAGACCGGGCTCGGCAAGCTGAAGAAGAACGGCGCTAAGATCGTGTCGATCAATCCGGTCAAGTCGGGTTACTCGGCCATTGCCGATGAATGGGTCGGCATTCGCCCCGGCACCGATGGATTGTTTGTCGGCGCGCTCGTCCATCAATTGCTCAAGGCAGGCAAGATCGACCTCGACTACCTGGCCCGCTACACCAATGCCGGCCACCTGGCCATTCGCGACCCCGGCGCTGCCGACGACGGCATGATTGCGCGCGACCGCTATGGCAAGATTCTGGTGCTGGATGCAGAATCCAAAAAGGCCACGACAGTGGACAAGGCAGGGCGGGTCGCGCTGCACGGCGAAGTGAAGTTGCCCGGCAAGGCAAAGCGCACCGGCGTCCCGTCATTCCAGTTTGTCGCCGAACGGTATCTGTCGGATGAGTATTCGGCGGAAAAAGCCGCCACCCATTGCGGCATCGAGGCTGCCACCATCCGGCGCATTGCCGGTGAACTGGCCCATGCCGCCTTTGAGCAGGCGTTCGAGCTTGACGTTGCCTGGACCGACACTCATGGACAAAAGCACGACAAGATGACCGGCCGGCCGGTGTCGATGCATGCCATGCGCGGTATTTCGGCCCATTCGAACGGGTTCCATACCTGCCGCTCAATCCATATTCTGCAGATACTGTTGGGCACCATCGATGTGCCAGGCGGCTTTCTCTACAAGCCGCCATTCCCGAAAGCTGCTCCTCCCGGCCTGAAGCCGGCCGGCAAGGTGGGCGAGGTCAATCCGCTGACACCGCTGCCAGGTGCGCCGCTGGGTTTTGTGGGCGGACCGGAAGACCTGCTGGTCAACAAGGACGGCTCGCCCCGGCGCATCGACAAGGCCTATTCGTGGGATGCCCCGATTGCCGCCCACGGCCTGATGCATACCGTGATCACCAATGCGGCCAACAAGGACCCCTACGGCATCGACGTGCTGTTCATGTACATGGCCAACATGGGCTGGAACTCTTCCATGAATACCACCGGTATCATGGAGCACCTGACCAGGATCGATGAACAGACGGGGGATTACGTGATCCCGAAATTCATCTACTCGGATGCCTACTATTCCGAAACCGTCGCCTATGCCGACCTGATCCTGCCCGACACCACCTATCTGGAGCGCTGGGACTGCATCTCGATGCTGGACCGGCCGATCTCCGAACCGCACGGCCCGGCCGATTCCATTCGCCGTCCGGTCGTCGAGCCGGACCGTGACGTGCGTCCGTTCCAGACTGTCATGCTGGACCTCGGCGCCAGGCTGGGACTGCCGGGCATGGTCAACGAAGACATGACGCCGAAATACCCCGGCGGCTATGCTGATTACATCGTCAACCACGAGCGTGGTCCCGGCATCGGTCCGCTGGCAGGTTTTCGCGGAACCGATGGCAGCAAGCAGGGCACCGGCGAGGTCAACCCGAACCAGCTTGAGGACTACATCAACAATGGCTGTTTCTGGAAGTACGAGCTGCCGGACCACATGCGTTACTACCGCATGGCCAATAAGGACTACCTGGAATGGGCGCAGGGCTTCGGTTTCAATCCCAACGCCAACCAGATCATGTTCAACCTGTATTCCGAGACCATGCAGAGGTTCCGTCTCGCAGCGCGCGGCCATGGCGACACCGTGCCGCCGCAAGTGCACCGCCGCCGGGTGGAGGCATTCTTCGATCCCGTCCCCATGTGGTACGCGCCGTTTGAGGAAGCCATGACCGATGCACGCGAGTTTCCGATGCACGCCATCACCCAGCGGCCCATGGCGATGTACCATTCATGGGGGTCGCAGAATGCCTGGCTGCGGCAGATATTGGGCCGCAACTGGCTTTACATGGAGCGCGGCAGGGCGAAGAAGCTGGGCATGAAAGACGGCGACTGGGTGCATGTCACCAGCCATCACGGCCGCATCAAGGTGCAACTGAAACTGATGGATGGGGTCAACCCGGACACGGTGTGGACGTGGAACGCCATCGGCAAGCGGTCCGGCGCCTGGAACCTCGACAAGAATGCGCCGGAAGCCAAGAAGGGCTTCCTGCTCAACCACATCATTTCCGACCTGCTGCCGGCAAGAGGCGACGGCTACCGTTACTCCAATTCTGATCCGGTCACCGGTCAGGCGGCCTGGTACGATCTGCGCGTGCGCGTCGAGAAGGCCGATGGAGCGGAAGTATCCGAACCGCAATTCGAGGCAACCAAGCGGCCGCCGGGCCTGTTCAAGGCGGCCATGAAAATCGGTTCGCGAGCACTGAAGGGGAGCAGGTCATGACGACTCTTCCGGACACAACCCAGCCTGGGCAGAAGAAGCTCGGCCTGGTCATCGATCTTGACACCTGCGTCGGCTGTCAGGCCTGTGCGGTGTCGTGCAAGGAATGGAACACGCAGGGCTACTCCGCTCCGCTCACCGATCTTGAACCCTATGGGCCCGATCCGGCAGGCGCCTGGCTCAACCGCATTCACGGCTATGAGACCGGCGAGGGCGACAATGCCCGCGGCTTGCATTTCCCGCGCTCGTGCCTGCACTGCGAAACACCGGCATGCGTCACCGTATGTCCGACCGGCGCCAGCTACAAGCGCGAGGAAGACGGCATCGTTCTGGTCAATCCCGACACCTGCATCGGGTGCAAGCTGTGTTCCTGGGCCTGTCCGTACGGTGCGCGTGAGTACGACCGCGACGACGGCGTGATGAAGAAATGCACATTGTGCGTTGACCGCATCTACAACGAAAACCTTGAACCGCAGGACCGCCTGCCGGCCTGTGTGAAGGCATGCCCGACCGGGGCACGTCATTTCGGCGACCTGGCCGATGAAACATCGCACGTGTCGCAACTGGTCAAGGCCAGAGGTGGTTTCGATCTGCTGCCGCAGATGGACTACAAGCCGGTCAACAAGTACCTGCCGCCGCGCCCGCGCCGCGACACAGCGGGTGGTGTCAAGGCAGCGCCGCTGGAACCGGTTGGCAAGGGAGACGGCTCGCTGACAGAGCGGGTCTTTTCCTGGATTGATGAGGTCCTGAGCTAATGCATCCTGCCTATTCCGTCATTCTTTTCACAACGGCGTCGGGTGCCGGCTATGGCCTGCTGGCGCTGCTGGGCCTGACCGGGGCCAGCCATGGCAGCGCGTCCGATTTCTGGTTTGGCGCGGTATCCATGCTGGTGGCGCTCGGCCTGATCACCGTCGGGCTGTTGTCATCCACGTTTCATCTCGGTCATCCGGAACGTGCCTGGCGGGCATTTTCCCAGTGGCGGTCCTCATGGTTGTCTCGTGAAGGCGTGCTGGCTGTCGCCACCTACATTCCCGCATGTTTGTTCGGACTGCTTTGGGTGCTGCCGGACAGCAACGAGATTCTGCTGGCGATCCTGGGGATCAGCACCGCAATACTGGCCATGGTTACGGTGGTGTGCACGGCCATGATCTATGCGTCACTGGCGACGATCCGCGCCTGGCGGCACTGGATGGTGGTCCCGGTCTACCTGATTTTCTCCATAGCCACCGGAGCCGTTCTGCTGTTCGCGCTGGCCAGTGTGTTCGGTCGCTCCGGCATTCCTGCGCTTGGTGTGATCACCATCGTCGCGCTGGTGCTCGCCGGGATTGCGAAGCTGGTTTACTGGATCGGCATCGACAATATGAAACCGATCTACACCATGGGTGACGCTACCGGTCTGGGCGGTGATGTGCGCCAGTGGGAACTGCCGCACACCTCGGAGAACTATATCCAGTCGGAGATGGGCTACAGGGTGGCCCGCAGGCATGCCCGCAAGCTGCGCATGATTGTGGGGGGCTGCCTGGCGGCAGGGTTGTTGCTGGTATGGGCAGCCTTCAGCTTCGAGGGCGAGGCGGCACCGGTGTTTGCCATTGCTGCGGTCGTTTTGTCAGGGATTGCTGCGGTTGTTGAACGCTGGCTGTTCTTCGCCCAGGCCCGGCACGTCGTCTCGCTGTTTTACGGCGAGCAGAGCGTATAGCGGATCGGCTGCCACGTGCCATGAGCAGCAAGCTGAATGTTGTGATGCTGGGTGCGACCGGGGCCGTTGGCACCGAGGTGGTATCGACACTTATCGACATGCCGGAGCTGGCCCGCCTGACCCTGCTGGGTCGACGGGCAGTCGAAGGCGTCAGCCATGATGGTCTCAGCCAGCACACGGCGGACATTTTCGATCCGTCCTCCTACGCCATGCATTTGCGTGGTCATGATACGGCAATCTGCACCCTGGGCGTCGGGCAGCCGTCCAAGGTGTCGCGTGAAGACTTTGTCCGCATCGACAAGCTGGCCGTGCTGGACTTCGCCACTGCCTGCAAACAGGCCGGTGTGCGCCATTTTCAGCTGCTTGGGTCGATCGGATCGGATTCCGCTTCGCGTTCGTTCTTTCTGCGCACCAAGGGCGAGTTGGAGGACGGTCTGAAAGCGCTCGGCTTCGTTCGGCTGAGCATTTTCCAGCCGTCGATGATCCTGACCCCTGAAAACCGCTACGGCCTGATGCAGGCCCTGACGCTGTGGGGCTGGCCGAAGCTCAATTTCCTTCTGACCGGACCGCGCACAAAGTATCGCGGCATCAAGGTTTCGGCACTGGGCCGGGCAATTGCCCTCAACACACGAGCTGGCGGGAGCGGTGCAGAAACCCTGCGCTGGGACGAGTTTCAGGCACTGGCAAACTGATCGGTCTAGTCCCGCTCCACACGGCACTGGAAGCAGTTGTTTTCGGCTGAGCGCACATGCACAAACTCAACCTCGCGGTCGGCCAGCAATGAGCTTGCATAGGTGCTTATGTCGGCTGTCGCCACCATCTGCCCGGTGCCGTAGATGATGCGCTCGTCTGCATCGTACCCGCGTACCAGGTAGGCCGGGCTGTTCAGCATGTCCGGAAGCTTCGCACACGGTTTGGCGCGCTCGCAGAAGTCAGCATGCAGGAAAATCGGTCCGGTCTCCGAATAAGGTTGCAAATTGCCGAACGGGCGGTGCGCCACGATCAGATACTCGTCGCCTTCATCGACGAGCTTGAGGCAGTGGCGGCACGGTATCCTGCTATCGTCGGCCACGGCGCGCTCCGGCAGGTTGCCATAGGCATCCGGGTCGCCGTTCTGCAGGCTCCGGGCAATGTCGGTCGAGATGGCTTCATAGCGAATGTTCATTGGCTGCTCTCCTTGCTTGCTAAGCGACGATGGCATTGAATGAACCAACCGGCGACCCGATTTACGGGAGCCTGGCGACAACGAGCAGGAAGCACTGCATGCGGGAAAACATCGAAGCTGCCATCGACACGGTCACATTGGCTGATGGAGTGGTGCTGGAAGACAACTGGTTTGCTGTGAAGGCGCTCGATGACACGACCATTGCCATTGGCGAACCGGCCTATCATCAGCGCAACTGGAGTTATCTGGTGTCTGACGGTGATGACAGCCTGCTGTTTGATACCGGCTCCGGCCGGCGCCCGATTGGGCCTGTGGTGGCCCGTCATGGCCGGCCCTGCGTCCGTGCATTTCCATCGCACATGCATTTTGATCACCTTGGCAACATCAATGCCTTCGGCCCGGTGATCGCTGCCGATCTGCCGATGCTGCGCGCCATTGAGACAGGCGGTGCGCTGAGGCCACCAGAAGAGATGTTTCTCGGCGCCAGCGAAGCCCTGCCGGCGCCGACATTTGAGGTCGGCAGCTGGGTTGCTCCCGGCGATATGGTGAAAGTCGGGTCGCGGACCCTGCAAGTGGTGCACACGCCGGGACACTCGCCTGATTCCGTATCGTTGTGGGAGGCGGAGCGGAACCGGTTCTATGCTGCTGACTTCATCTATCGAGGCGCGTTGTATGCCCAGACCCCGGGTGCATCCCTGCCGGACTACCTTCGCATCTGCGAGCAGTTGCTGAATGAGCTGCCGGAAGAGGTTGAGATCGTCTGTGCGCACGGGCAGCCGGAAAACGGTCTCGATGATGCGCCGATACTCGGCTATCGCGATCTGCTCGCCCTGCGCGATGCGGTGGCCAAATTGCTGCGCGATAATCCCCGTACCGGTGAAGTGCCGGTCAATGACCGCATGTACCTGCTGTTTTCCGTAGAGAGTTTCCTGAGCACGTCTGGTCAAAAATAGCTATATAAAGAAATCTTTATGTGTTATGTGAAGGCTTCAACACTGACTAAAGTGAGTCCAAACAAACATGGCCCGTGCAAACTTCCTCGATCTCCTGAAATCCCGTGACTGGCTGCTGGCCGACGGCGCCACCGGCACCAACCTGTTTGCCATGGGGCTGCAGTCCGGCGATGCGCCGGAACTTTGGAACGAAGATCACACGGACCGGGTCCGTGCCCTGCATCGCAACTTCATCGAGGCAGGCTCTGACATCGTGCTGAGCAATTCGTTCGGCGGCAACGCCTACCGGCTCAAGCTGCACGATGCGCAAAACCGAGTGCATGAACTCAACAAGAAGGCGGCCCAGCTAGCGCGTCAGGAAGCAGATGCCGTGGACCGCCCGGTGATCGTGGCCGGCTCCATGGGCCCAACGGGCGAGATATTCGAACCGGTCGGAACGCTGACCCATGACCAAGGCGTAGCGGCTTTTGCAGAGCAGGCCCAGGCACTGGAAGCAGGTGGTGCCGACGTGTTGTGGCTCGAGACCATGTCGTCGGAAGAAGAGTTCAGATCCGCCCTCGAAGGAGCGCGCACGACGGCCCTTCCGGTGGTTGCGACCATGAGCTTCGACACCAACGGCCGCACTATGATGGGACTGACGCCTGCTGCCTATGCCGCTCTTGCGGCGGCGCAGCCACAGGCTCCTGATGCCATCGGGGCCAATTGCGGAACCGGCGCGGCAGAACTGGTGGCTACGGTTCTCGGTATGACAGAGGCCGATGGCAGCGTGACCGTCGTGGCCAAGGGAAATTGCGGCATTCCAGCTTGGGTGGATGGCCACATTCACTATGATGGCACCCCAGAACTGATGGCCGATTATGCTCGGCTGGTGCTCGATTCTGGCGCCAAGATCATCGGCGGGTGCTGCGGCACAACCTACGATCACATACGGGCAATGCGCGCGGCGCTGGAAAGCTACTCTCGTGGTAAGCGGCCTTCCGTCGAACAGGTTGAAGCCAAGCTCGGCAAGGTATCCGCGCTGGCGCACGGTACTGACACGGCTGCCGAAGGCGCAGCCCGCCGTGGCCGTGAGCGGCGGGGCCGGCGCCGCGGCTAAGCAGGACCCGGATAGGCGCCTCATCACAGCTTGTGGCTGTCTTTTGGCAGCTTTCCCGGCTAGTTCCGTTGCCGGGCTTGCAAAACCGCCCAGATGGCCTACCAAGGATGAATGCCTGACGATTTGGAAGACAGTCCGCACCCCGGTCCGTCATCGGCTCTTGGAGTGCCGATTTTTCGCGCCATCTGGTTCGCCAGCGTGGGGTCGAACTTTGGCGGCCTCGTGCAGGCGGTTGGTGCGTCGTGGTTGATGACCACGCTGACGGACTCCCCGCAATATGTGGCGCTGGTACAGGCCTCGACGGCGTTGCCGATCATGCTGTTGGCCCTGCTGGCAGGCGCAATTGCCGATAATCTAGACCGCCGGACGGTGATGATCTGCGCGCAAGGCTTCATGCTGGTTGCATCCACCCTGTTGGCCCTATGCGCTTGGTACGGCGTGCTCACGCCCTGGCTCCTGATCGGCTTCACCTTTGCCATTGGCTGCGGAACCGCATTGAACAATCCGGCTTGGCAGGCCTCGGTTGGCGACATGGTGCCGCGTGACCTGCTGCCCAATGCGGTGGCCCTGAACTCGATGGGCTTCAACATTGCCCGCAGTGTCGGCCCCGCCGTTGGCGGTGCCATCGTTGCTGCGGCTGGCGCGGCGGCGGCATTCGCCACCAACGCGCTCAGCTATGTCGCCTTGCTGGCGGTGCTCGTGCGCTGGCGCCCGGACACCGCACCGCGCACACTGCCGCGTGAACGGCTTGATCTGGCAATAACAGCGGGCGTTCGCTATGTGGCAATGTCACCGAACATCCGCGCGGTGCTGCTGCGCAGTGTTTTCTTCGGCATGGCCGCCGCCGCGGTCCCGGCGCTGCTGCCGGTTGTCGCCAATGACATCATGTCCGGCGGCCCGCTGGTTCTCGGCACCTTGCTCGGCTCGTTCGGGGTAGGAGCCGTGGCCGGCGCCTTGTCCAGCGGCCGGTTGCGCCAAAGGTACTCAACAGAGTGGATTGTGCGGACCGCGTCAGTCGCGGTGCTCATCGGTACGGCCATCACCGGCGCCAGCACCTGGCTGTTTGTCACGATGCCGGCCCTGATGCTGGCCGGGGTGGGATGGGTATGGGCACTGTCGACCTTCAACGTCTCGGTTCAGATGGCCGCGCCGCGCTGGGTGGTTGCGCGCGCCCTGTCGCTATACCAGATGGTGACGTTCGGCGGCATGGCATTCGGTAGCTGGTTGTCCGGCTATGTGGCCTCGCACTATTCCATACCGGTTGCGTTGTTTTGTGCAGCGGCACTGATGGCCATGACCTCGCTACTTGGGCTGCTTCGTCCCCTGCAGCAGATCGAGAACATCGACCTTGCCCCTCTCGATCACTGGCGCGAACCGGAAACCGCGGTGCCGCTGGAACCGCGCAGCGGGCCGGTGGTCATCACCGTCGAACATCGCATTGCCGAGAAGAATATCGTGGCGTTCCTGAATGTCATGAACGAGCGCCGTCGCATTTGCCGCCGGGACGGTTTCAAGCGTTGGACTCTGCTACGTGATCTGGAAGATCCTCAATTGTGGATTGAACGGTTTCACGTCCCGACCTGGCTGGATTATGTCCGAGATGCGCAGCGTCGCACTAGGGCGGATGCGTCAATCTACGAGCAGGTCGAGAAACTGCATATCCCGGGCAAGCCGGCAATCGTGCATCGCATGATAGAGCGCCAGCCGGGTTCAATGCCGACCGCGCAGCAGCCCGGCGGACGCGAGCTTGCCGATCCGTTGACCGACATTACGCGGGCCTCTTAGGTCAGCTCTTCCAACTGCTCGAGCAGGGTGTCTACTTCTTCTGCCGTGTTGTAGTGTGCAAGGCCGATGCGCAGCACGCCGCCGGCGTCCATCAGGCCCATATGGTTGATCGGCTCCAGCGCGTAGTTGTGACCCGACCACAGGAAAATGTTGTCACCTGCCAGCGACTTTGCCAGGTCCGCCGGGACTTTGCCGTCGACGGTGATCGAGACGGTTGGCACCCGCCGCTCCAGGGAATTGTCTGAGGTGACGCCGCGAACCTTGACGCCTTTGATGGCGGTGAGACCGCCAATCAGACGTTCGGTAAGCGCCATTTCATGGCCCATAGCGGCCTGCATGCCCGCTACGATCCTGCCCCGTGACAGCGGTGATCCGATGTCATCGCCGCCAAGCGAGGCAATGTATTCAATGGCGCCCAGCGATGCGGCCAGTGTCTCGCGTGGTGCGGTTCCGGTCTCGAACTTGCCCGGTGCTCCATATTCAAGCGCCGGACGCACCTGATAGGAGAACATGGTGTCCAGCAGGTCACCGCGCCCGTACATGATGCCCTGGTGCGGACCGAAGAACTTGTAGGCCGACGATACCAGGAAATCACAGCCGATATCCTGGACGTCGATGACACCGTGCGGCGCAAACTGCACCGCATCCACATAGCTGATGGCGCCTGCGCTGCGCGCCTTGGCGGACATGGACTTCACGTCGTTGATGGTGCCGGTGCTGTTCGATGCGTAGGCGACGGCGACGATCCTGGTCCTGTCACTCAGCACCTTGTCGAGGGCATCGTCGGGAAACTCGAATGTATCGGTATCGAACTCCATCCACTTTACGCTCGCGCCGGTGTCGGCCGCTACCAGCAGCCATGGAGCGACATTTGCATCATGGTCCATGCGCGACAGGACAATCTCGTCGCCTTCACCCAGGTTGAGGGTCTTTTGCAGGTTGCGCGACATGGCCAGCGTCATGGTGGTCATGTTGGCGCCGTAGAACACGTCGCTGGTATCAGGCGCATTGTAGAACGCGGCGGCTGCTTCATGGGCCTCGTCCACCAGCGCCAGCGCCATTTCCGACGTCACGAACGAACCACCCAGATTGGCGTTCTGCTCGACCATGGCACGGTTGGCACGGTTGATGACGTGCTGCGGCACCTGGGTGCCGGCCGGATTGTCGAGGTAGATGCGCGGTTTTCCGTTATCGGTGATGGAAAGGGCAGGGAACTGGGCGCGGACGCCGGCAACAGAGAATCCGGTCATGATAATCCTGGGTGGGAGACGGTGGGGGAGGATGGTATGGACGGCTAAACGTGCGCGGTATCAGGGTCTTAGTCAAGCATGCGCAAAATTTTTGCGGTGCAGCAGTCGCAATCGGACAGCATTTTGTCGCTAGTTCAAGTGCATGGTTGATTGATTAACTTGTATCAATGTCTAATCACGCTGAGCGTATGCTGATTTGGTGGAGAAGACTATGACTGACGAAGACGATCTCGATCTGCGGTCTCTGGATGACGAAGAGCTTACCCAGCAGATGCATGACGACCTTTATGATGGTCTCAAGGAGGAGATCGAGGAAGGCGTGCATATTCTGCTTGAGCGCGGTTGGACACCCTACAAGGTTCTGACCGAAGCCCTGGTTGAAGGCATGCGCATCGTTGGTATCGACTTCCGCGACGGTATTCTGTTCGTGCCGGAAGTGCTGCTGGCCGCCAATGCCATGAAGGCGGGCATGGCCATTCTCAAGCCGCTGCTGGCTGAAACCGGCGCGCCGCGTGTCGGCAAGATGGTCATCGGCACCGTCAAGGGCGACATTCACGACATCGGCAAGAACCTTGTGTCGATGATGATGGAAGGCGCCGGATTTGAAGTGATCAACATCGGCATCAACAACCCGGTCGAAAACTACCTGGAAGCCATTGAAGAGCACAAGCCCGACATCCTCGGCATGTCGGCGCTCCTGACCACCACAATGCCGTATATGAAGGTGGTCATCGACACCCTGAAGGAAAAGGGCATGCGCGACGACTACATCGTCTTGGTTGGCGGCGCGCCGCTCAACGAGGAGTTTGCCGCCGCCATCGGTGCCGATGCCTATTGCCGCGACGCGGCGGTTGCGGTTGAGACCGCCAAGGAACTGATGGCGCGCAAGCACAATCAGGTAACCGCCTGAGCCGACGGTTTGATCTCTCCAGATTGAGCACGCGCCGCCGGACATTTTCGGCGGCGCTTGTCGTTTTCAGCATCGCAAGAGTGCCCACACAGGCCTATATTGGTGTCCATGAAACTGCTCGGCCCGGACGAAAAGTTTGAATTCCGCAAAAAGGCTGGTGATGTGCTGATCATTGCCTGCGGCGCGCTGGCCCGCGAAATGGTGGCGCTGATCGAGATCAACCGCTGGTCACATCTCGATATCCAGTGCCTGCCCGCCATCTGGCACAACACGCCGGACAAAATCCCTGACGGTGTGCGCGATGCCATCCGCAAGGCCCGGGCGGAAGGGCGCTACCGGGAGATCTTCATCGCCTATGGTGATTGCGGAACCGGCGGGCTGCTCGACAAGGTCATCGAGGAAGAAGGTGTCAAGCGCATAGACGGGCCGCACTGCTATTCATTCTTTTCCGGCAATGACAAATGGGCCGCACACCAGGATGACGAAATCACCGCCTTCTACCTGACCGACTACCTGGCCCGGCATTTCGACAAGCTGGTCTGGGAGGGGTTCGGCATGGCCGCGCACCCTGAACTGCGCGACATGATGTTTGCCAACTATACCAAGGTTGTCTACCTGGCGCAGACCGAAGACGAGACCTTGCAGGAGATGGCCCGGGCTGCCGCAGACAAACTGCAGCTTGATTACGAGTACCGGTTCACCGGCTATGGTGATCTGGCAACCGACATGGCCAGGCTGGAAACTGTCTGAAACCTGCGGCCGCATGCCGGCAAATCCGCCATGCGGTTTCACAATTCCGGGCGGGGCGGCTATACCGGGCCCATATTGCATCCATCAATGAAGGCTGAAACACATGACCTGGAACGTTTACCTGTCGGGCGAAATTCACACCAACTGGCGCGAGGAACTGGAACAGGGAGCCAAAGCCGCCGGCCTGCCTGTCAGCTTCTCCGCTCCCGTCACCAATCACCCGGCGTCGGATGATTGCGGTGTTGCCATACTGGGCGAGGAACCGAACAAGTTCTGGCATGACAACAAGGGGGCCAATATCAACGCCATCCGCACCCGCACCCTGATCGAACGGGCCGATGTCGTTGTTGTGCGCTTCGGTGAAAAGTACAAGCAGTGGAACGCTGCCTTTGATGCGGGCTACGCATCTGCACTCGGCAAGGCGGTGATCATCATGCACGGGGCCGATCACCAGCACGCGCTGAAAGAAGTGGACGCAGCCGCCCTCGCGGTCACCGAAACACCGGCCCAGGTCGTCGATATCCTGCGCTATGTGATCAACGGCGAACTGAACGGCTACTAGCCGGACCTAGTCCTCAGGCCTGGCGTCGGAGAAATCATCGCTCAGCGGCTCCCGGAATTGCCCGCCTGCGATCTCGTAATAATCACCGGCAAAGTCACAATAGATATGGCCCTTCAGCGGCACGCCGAGGGGGCCATCGAACACACCGGCTGCAATGGCGATGCGATCGGACCCTTCGGCTTTCCAGAACAGCGTGGACCCACAGGTCGAGCAAAATCCGCGCTTGTAGCCGGGGGTGGACACGTACCAGGCCAGACCGTCGGTCGAGGTCATGGTCAGCGCATCGTCGGCGCAACCGGTGGCACTCATGTAATTGCCGGTCTGCTTGCGGCACTGGACGCAGTGGCACGCCACCACATCGCGCAGGCGGCCGGCCACTTCAAACGTCACACCGCCGCACAGGCAGCTTGCTTTGTGTGAGGCGCTCATTAGGCCCTCACTGCAGAAAGCGCTGCGATATGGTCCGGGGTCACGCCACAGCACCCGCCGACGATCTGGGCGCCGGCGCCGCGCCAGCCTTGCGCCGCGACGGCGAAGTCAGCCGGCGCGATATCGACGAACTGCCAGTCCGGCATGGTGAACTCGCCGGCCTCCGGATAGGCGCCGGTCGGGCCCGACCAGTTGGCCGAAATGATCTCCAGCCCCTCCAGTATGGTGTCGATCGGCGAGTGCATGATCAGGCAGGCGTCCGGGTTGAAGCGGGTCAGCTCCTTTACAATCGGTTCCAGCAACTGCTCCGGATGGTTGACACCCGCTAGCGCGCCATCGCCGTTGCGTTCCACGGCAATGCCGACCCAGACCGGCAGGCCGGTGTTGACGGCCGCCTCCACCGCCCAGCTGGAAAACTTGGTGTCGCGCATCATTTCCATGATCAGCATGTCTGCACCGCAGGCTTTCAGATTGGCCGCCTTGGCATCGAACAGGCGACGTACTGTGTCATCGTCCCATGAATAGTTCGGGTCGAAATCGTCGGTTCCCTTGGCAATCGGGCGCATCACCGAGATCGAGCCGGCAACGCACACCGGGTGGTCGGCCGCGTCTGCGGCCTCGCGCGCGACGCGCATGGCGACGGTGTCGGTCTTGATCATGTCGGCGTCCCGGCCATGGGCGTTGAACATCAGCGGGGCCGAGGCATAGGTGTTGGCGGTGATGACTTCGGCGCCGACATTGATGTAGTCGTCATGCACGGCGCGCACCACTTCCGGGTGGGTGAGATTTGCTTCCGCACACCACACGTCTGTATCCATCTTCACACCGCGGCGCTGGATGTCCGTGCCGGTGCCGCCGTCCAGGATGACCAGGTCGCCATTGTCGAGTTTGGATTTGATATGTGCATACATGCCGGAATTCCCTTTCAGTCGCGCGCTACCCGATTGTCGCCGGATCGACGCCACGGGCTGTCATGAAAGCGACCATATGGAAGCGGGTTTGCGCTGGCGAGTAGAAATACTCAGGGCCCACCGGGCAGGCACTGCGGGCCATGCAGCCACCCGTGCGGCATGGGGCGCCTTCGGGCGAACCGAGATGGTTGGCGCAGGCCGGTACGTTGTAACCGTCTGGTGAAAAAGCACCGACAGGGCAGGCGGTCAGGCACGGCTGGTCCCGACAAGTGTCACACGGTGAGGTGTTGTCATCCGGGGCTGGTAGGTCGAACGCGTTGTCGAAGATGAAGGCGGCGCGATAGGCATGCCACAGCCCGAACTTCGGATGGATGTTCATGCCCAGTGGAGAGGTGTGTCCGGCGTGTGCCGCGCGCGCCCAGGTCAAGAACGGCGGGTGCGGCGTGTCGAACGGAAACATCACCCGTGCTCCAAGCTCATCCGCAACCGGTGTCAGCACGTCCTGCGTCCACTGGTCCATCAGGTCCTGAGCGGGATCGCGTTCCGACGCAAAGCGTTCAAACATTGCCGGTCCCGCATTGCCGACAAGCACAAGACACGTGCCGTCAAATTCAAGGTCGGCCGACGCTCCCAGCCAGCCCAGAACTTCGAAGCTCTCCGACCTGATGCGGGCCTCAACGACAGCAGCGTCTCGATGAGCGTCAGGCAAAGCGCGGGTGGCCCGGTTGCAGCAAGGCGCGGTCCAGCTTGATGTCATGGTTGGCGCGCAATTGCTGGTCCAGGTCCTCCGGCAGGTAATCGGGGAAGTAGCCGGACAGTATCTTGTTCTTGCGCGCAGCAGCCACCTCGACCACATCCGGCTTGTTGGCCTCGTTCCATTCCTTCGGGCTCATGCGGTTGCCGACATCCGGGTACACGTAATCCTTCTGCATCAGCTCCAGTGTTTGTCCCGACCCGAGATAATGGCCCGGTCCCTGGGTGCAGACTTCGGTAATGACATCGATCGACAGTGTTGCGTCACTCACCTCGATGCCGCGCACATTGCGGTTGATGGCGCCCAGCATGTCATTGTCTATCAGCAGGCTTTCGAAGCAGAAGCCGAGCAGGGAGGCATGCATGCCGGCGGCCTCATAAAGCATGTTTATGCCAGACATGGCGGTCAGGGCCGCGTTGACGCCATGCTCGCAGCCGGCCTGCATGTCAGGCAGTTTGCTGTCGGCCATGCCGGCGGCAGACCCGGTCGGCAGGTCATAGAATTGTCCCATCTGCGCGCAGGCAGCGGAAATCAGCGCCTGCTCGCCGGATCCGCCCGACATGGCGCCGGTGCGCAGGTCGGACACGAACGGCCATGGTCCCCACAAGGCATGGGCACCCGGTTGAATGGCATTCACGTAGGCCAGTCCGGCCAGGCATTCTGCCACCGCTTGGACAACGGTGCCGGCCAGCGCCGCTGGCGATGTGGCACCGGCCTGGGCGGCTGACAGCAGCAGCACCGGCATGCCGCCGCGCACCGCGGCTTCCAGGCAGCGGCAGGCATCCTCCGCCCATTTCATCGGCGGCACCACGAAGCAGTTTGACTGGCTGACGAACGGCCGTTCGCGCCACTTGGCTTCACTGCCGGCCACCACATGCAGCATCTCCAGGCATTCGCGCACATGATCCGGTTCAACCATGGAGGTGCCGATATGCTTCGACGTGCCGGCCAGGCAGGCATACAGCGTGTTCACGTCCAGGTCGCGCGGTTCGATCATGTCGCGCGCCACGACAGGACGCTGGAAGAAGTGTATATGCTCGCAGTTGTCGACGATGCGGGCAGCATCATACAGGTCGAGCAATACTGAATCCCGATAGGTTTCAGTTTCCGGTTCGACAATATGGACCGCCGCGCCGGCGGTGCCGAAATGAACATTGGTGCCCCAAGGTTCCAGGTCGTATTTGGGATCGCGGGCAAACAGCGGAAACCGTCGCGCGCATATTGTCAGCGTGTCCTCGATCAGGGCCTTCGGAAACCGCAACCGGCCGGCATCGTCCAGCGTACAGCCTTTCTGGGTCATCAGTTCGATGCACGACGGGATCGAGTTGCCGATGCCGACAGTCTCGAGCAATGTAAGCGCCGCCTGGTGGATCTTCTCAAGCTCGTCCTGGCTCAGCGGTTTGTATTGTCCGCCCTGCATGCCGGGGCGAACGGCCGCCTCGTCAACGGGAACCGCGCGCGACCGCAGGGCCTTGCGGGCTTCACGGCCGCCACGGCGGCGATTGGTTTCTTCAGCTACGGACATGCCCGGGTTTCCTCGACTGGGGTGTTGTTCTGTTTGACATCAGTGTGCGCGTTTCGATGAATCTTGGAAAGCGCATAGTTCTCATTGGAAGTTGAGAATTTTTCACCGTGATCGTGCGCTTTCTGGTTGCTGATTTGCATTTTCGGGTCAATATTGCCGTGTTTGACCGGCTTTTACTTCAACAGGGTGAATCAACGTGACCAAGCGAAACCTACCGCCCTTGCGCGCTCTGACAGCGTTTGAGGCTGCAGCGAGGCTGGGCAGCTTTCGCCGCGCAGCGGATGAGTTGGGGCTCACCAGGTCGGCGATCAGCCACCAGATCAAGGCGCTGGAAGAAGGTCTCGGCGTGGATCTGTTTTCACGTGACGGCAAGCGTGCCGAGCTGTCCGGTCCCGGCCAGATATACTTTCCCGCCGTGCGCGAAGCGTTTGACCAGATTGAAAGCCAGACTCAGGTCATCCGGCCGCGCGCGTCCGGCAACGAACTGACGGTGCAGGTCTACGTCACCGTGGCGATGAAATGGCTGCTGCCGCGCCTGCACGATTTTGAGCGGCGCCATCCCAATATGCGGGTTCGGCTGTCCACATCGTATTTTCACTGGGATTTCGACGCTGACAATGCGGATGTTGCCATAATTCTGGCCCGCAAGCGCAGTGACAGCCATCATTACCGTAACCTGTTCCGCTCCTACCTGACGC
Source organism: Anderseniella sp. (assembly GCA_028289645.1). Lineage (GTDB taxonomy): Bacteria > Pseudomonadota > Alphaproteobacteria > Rhizobiales > Aestuariivirgaceae > Anderseniella. The sequence continues at coordinate 123,785 of JANQOK010000008.1, read as the reverse complement.
CAGTGTGTTCGCCGGATTACCTGGCTCGTGTCGGCACCATCGCCACCGCCCAGGATTTGCTGCGGCACAAGCTGCTCTACGTCTATTCCGGCGAGGAAGACTGGCGCCTGTGGCTCAAGGCGGCCGGACTGGGTGAGACCAAGCTGTCCAGCACACTCGCGTTCGATAGCTATCTGCTGGCCCAGGAGGCCGCAGTCGCAGGGCAGGGCATAGCCATGACCATCGGGCCTTACGCGCGCGATGAACTGGCCTCCGGCAGACTGGTGCAGCCAATTGACCTGGCGGTGCCGCACCAGCACTGGTGGACGTTTGCATGCCGCGCAACCGACCGCCTGCTGCCGAAGGTAAGATTGTTTGAGGACTGGCTGGTCGAGCAGGTGTCTGCCGATGACGACATCCCGGCAGCGGCAAGGGAGGCGGTTGACCGATGAGCGAAGCAATCGAGCCAGGCGCACGCAAGTCGCGCAGACGCGGCAATGTCCGCCGTGCCGCCGCCGCCGATGCGGGGCAGGCCACGTTAGCGCAGCAGCCATCTGGCCAGGCCAGGCTGATGATGGACCCGGCGCGCATCGTCTCCGACGACGAACTGGAAAGCCTGCATCTGGCGTCGCTGGATGTGCTGCAGACCATTGGCATTGATGTCATGCTGCCTGAAGCGCGTGACTATTTTGCGCAGGCTGGCGCCAGTATTGATGGGGAGCGGGTGCGCATTCCCGGCGAAGTGATCACGGATGCGATAGCAACCGTGCCGTCGCAGTTTACCTTCCATGCCCGCAACCCGAACAACACAATTCAGATCGGCGATGGCTGGCTGGCATTCGGCACCGTCGGCTCTGCGCCAAATTCCTCCGACCTTGAGCACGGCCGCCGTCCGGGCAACCTGGAAGACTACCGGCGCTTCCTGAAACTCGCCCAGAGTTTCAACTGCATCGATTTTATATCGGGGTATCCGGTCGAGCCGATCGATGTTCATGCGTCTGTCCGCCATCTCGTGGCACTGAAAGACATGGCGCTGATGACAGAAAAGCCGTTCCATGCCTACTCGCTTGGCCTCGAACGGATTCGCGACGGCATTGAAATCGCGCGCATCGCCCGTGGCATCAGCGACGAACAACTGGAAACCGAGCCCTCGCTTTTCACCATCATCAACACCAATTCACCGTTGAAGATGGACGAGCCCATGTTGCTCGGGGTGATCGAGATGGCGCGCAGAAACCAGATTGTCTGCATCACCCCGTTCACCCTGTCCGGCGCCATGGCGCCGGTTACCGTTGCCGGCGCCCTGGTGCAGCAGAATGCGGAAGCCCTTGCCGGCATCGCACTCACCCAGTTGGTGCGCCCGGGCGCACCGGCGATCTATGGCGGGTTCACATCCAATGTCGACATGAAGTCCGGGGCGCCGGCATTCGGGACACCGGAGTACATGAAGGCAGCCATCATCGGCGGGCAACTGGCGCGCCGTTATGGCATTCCGTATCGCACCTCGAACACATGTGCCGCCAATGCCCTGGACGCTCAGGCCGCCTATGAGAGCGTGTTTTCACTGTGGGGTGTCACCATGGGCGGCGGCAACCTGGTGATGCACGGCGCAGGCTGGATGGAGGGGGGACTGGTCGCATCGCTGGAAAAGTTTGTGCTCGACTGTGACCTGATACAGATGGTGAAGGCATTCCTGCAGCCGCTGGATCTGAGCCATGATGCTCTGGGGCTGGATGCGATGGCAGAGGTCGGGCCCGGCGGGCATTTCTTCGGGTGTGCCCACACCATGGCGCGCTATCAGAGTGCGTTTTTTTCACCGATGATTTCGGACTGGCGCAATTTCGAACAATGGCAGTCAGCAGGCTCTCCGCACGCCAGTGACAAGGCGCAAGGCATTTTGAAACAGGTGCTGGAAACGTACCAGAAACCGCCGATTGATCCTGCCATTGAAGAAGAACTCGACGCCTTTGTGGCCCGGCGCACCGAACAGGGCGGTGCGCCGACCGACTTCTGATTGACCTGGCGGACCGCCATCGCGCATTCTGTACTGTCTCAGAACCGACAGACCGGACCGCTTCATGAAATTTGCCTACCTGATCGAACCGCCGTTCAACCACAGACGGGAGGACGGAACGGTGACCGGATGTGATGTCGAGCTGGCCAGGATGGTGTTCGAAGCCGTCGGGGCAGGGTCGTTCGAGCCGGTCGAAGCGGAGTTCGCCGAGTTGCTGCCGGGCGTAGCAGATGGTCGCTGGCGCATGACCACGGGTTTGTTTGCAACCGAAGAACGCCGCCGGATCGCGGCGTTCAGTCGGCCGGTCTGGGCGCTGCCGGACGGGTTGCTCGTTGCAGCCGGCAATCCTCTGGGCTTGTCGGGTTATCGGTCCGTGGCGGCCTGCGAAACCTGCCGGCTGGCGGTGATCAGGGATCAGTTCCAGCATCGCTCGGCGGTGGAATTTGGCGTGCCGGACGATCGCATCCTGATTTTCGAGACTTACACCCAGGCCTGTCACGCGGTGCGTGACGGCGAAGCGGACAGCTATGCAAGCGTAGCCCGCGCCCACACCGGCTTTCTCGAGCGGCATCCGGAACTGGACATGGATGTGGTCGTGGTACCTGCCAGCGAGAAACAGCCAGCCTTCGGTTCATTTGCCTTCAACATCGGGGACGAGACACTACGCCGACAGGTAGACGCTGTGCTGGCTGATTGTCTTGGGTCGCCGGAGCACCGCCGGATGATGGCAGGTTTCGGGTTCAGCGATGCCGAGATTGACCTCGTGGCCAACTGGCAGCCGGGATAGTTCAGTTGGATTTACTGATACTGTTCGGATCGGCCTTCCTGGCTGCCACGATCTTTCCGGCCCAGTCCGAAGCGGTATTACTGGTGATGCAGGCAAATGGCGAGGCAACCAACTTGGTGCTGCTGACCGTAGCCAGTGTCGGCAACACGCTGGGCGCATGTGTGAACTGGGCGCTCGGCCGGTTCGCCTCTAACTTGCGTGACCGTTCCTGGTTTCCGGCCAGCTCCAAACAGCTGCAACGGGCGGAAAGCTGGTACGCCCGCTGGGGTGTGTGGTCCCTGCTGCTGAGCTGGATGCCGTTCGTGGGCGATCCATTGACAGTCATAGCGGGCCTGCTGCGTACGCCGTTCATGGTTTTCATGATCATCGTGGCGATTGCCAAGACCGCGCGGTATGCCGTGTTGTTGTGGCTCGCCGCAGGCATATAAGAATGACGCGGTGACCGGTTAGGTGTCACCGCGTCATTCCCCCGTTCCGGTCCTCAATCAGGTTGTCTGTTGAGGCCGTGCATTGTCACCATGAACGATAGTTCGATATGGTTTATCTGCCGCCGCTGACCGGACCTCTGCCGAAACCGCGGCGAAAGCCATATCCACGGTAACCGTAACCTCTGCGCAGGCCGTGACCGCGATAGAAGTAAGGCGATCCATAGTATCCATAGCGACCGAAGCCAAAGCCGCGGCTGCCGAAGCCTCGGCGGTGGCCAAACCGTCTGTGGCCGAACCTGCGCGACCGGAAGCCGCGTTTGCGCAAATGCGCCTTGGTTACCTTTCCTGCCGGTGCTTCGAGGCCGGATTGGGCAAAGGCTGCGCCTGGTATGGGGGCCGCCGACGCTGGTGTGGACGCCATGGCTGCAAAGACAAGCGCACCTGCCATTGCCAGGCCGTTTATGGTCGTCGAGTTTGTCAGTTTAAACATGAGCAATTGCTCCTTTTCGGTTCTGGGCAATCCGGCAAGGGGCCCGCTGCAGTCCTGTCAGGTATGATCAACGCCTGGCCGGAAAACATTGAGAGGTCTCGCCAGTTCTATTGACTGAACGCTACGCCCCTCATGCCCGGATTGGGAAATCAAGCCGCATCACTTGCCCGGGAGACTGGGTGAACAGCGCCACACGGGCCCGTGTGTTTGACTTGACGATTGAAGGATGCAGCCGCCCGTGACACCATGCCGGCCCCAACACCAGCCTCCACCCAGGACATCTCCAGACAATGCAAACTATCGATTACTACTACTCCACCCGTTCGAACTTCACACTGCTGGGCGCAGCCAGGCTTAACGCGCTGGCGGCGAAATACAAGCGCCGCATACTGCACCGGCCGATCCTGTTGTCAGAGACAATGAAGCCGCTGAAGTCGACGCCGTTTCACAAACGCCCGGCCATCCTGCGCAACTACGCGATGCACGATGCGCTGCGCACTGCTGCTCATCTCGGCATACCGCTGTTGCGCGAACCGGTGCATCACATGGGGCCGGTTGAACTGCCGTCCGGCATCGTCATCGCCGGGCAGAACGCGGTGCTGCGCGGTGAAGAGGGCGATGTGGACAGGTTGAGCGTTGAGGTGCTGGAGGCACTCTGGCTGCATGACCGTGATATCGCCGATGAGGCGGTCGTCGCCGAACTGGTCACGACTGCCGGCTTCAAGAATCCCGGCGCCCTGATTGCCGAGGCCATGTCGGATGCAACCCAGGCCGAGTTGATGCGCAATTGCACCGAAGCGGTTATCCGCGGCGTGATCGGAGCGCCGACTTACTTCGTCGACGAGGAGATGTTCTACGGCCAGGACCGGCTGGACTACCTGGAGCGGGCGCTCGCCGGTTAGCGGGTTGCCTGTTTGGCCGTTGCCAGCAGATCGTCGATTTCGGAAAAGCTCGCCGCATACTGGGCATACTCAAATGTGCCCTTGTCACGCACCTCGCGCGCGGCCTGCAGGAACCCGCCGATCGCTGCCCGGGCAAAAGATGACCCGGTGGACACGCGGCGCACGCCGCACTCCAGCAGGTCGGTCATGGTGAAGTGCGCCGCCGCGGTGCCGATCACCACATTGACCGGCTTGTTTACCGCTTCACACACCCGCTCGATGTCTTCGATGGAAGCCAGGCCGGGCGCATAAAGCACGTCTGCGCCGGCTGCCTCAAAGGCAATCAGGCGGGAAATCGTGTCGTCCAGATCCGGCCTGCCGTGCAGGAAGTTTTCCGCTCTGGCCGTCAGCATGAATGGGCGTTTGAGCGCACGCCTCGCTTCGACAGCGGCAGTAATGCGCTCCACCGCGTGGGTAAAGTCGAAAATCGGGTCGTCCTGCTTGCCGGTGGTGTCTTCTATGGTGCAGCCGGCAAGACCGGTTGCCGCCGCCTGGCGGATTGTCTCGGCAACTGTGTCCGGCCTGGCGCCAAAGCCGTTTTCGAGATCGGCCGAAACGGGCAGGGGGGTGGCCTTCACCATCATCGCACAGTGCTCCAGGGCCTCCTTGCGGCTCACCTCACCGGGCCAGTCGCGCTTGCCGACGCTGAAGGCATATCCGGCGCTGGTGGTGGCTATGGCTTCGAACCCCATGGCCTGCAGGATGCGGGCGGAGCCCTTGTCCCAGGCATTGGGCAAAACCAGGACCTTGTCTTCACGTCCGTGAAGTTGTTCGAAGTGCTCCGCCTTCTGCTTGGTCAATGGCATGCCGTGACCTCCCGCGCCTTTGGTAATAGGTAAGCTGTCCCTGTACTGACTCTGACAGGAAATGTGCCGTGCGCAAGAGGGTAAGTGTCAGCAGACATTGTCGCAGGTGGGGTTACCCGCGCCGTCGCCGTCGCCGTTCGCGGCCTTCGCTGCCATCAGCGCCGATTGGCGTGATCTCCTTGACCTGCGGCAGGTTGACGACCGATGCCAGATTGGGGAACGGGGCCGTCTTGTGCGGCATGGCCATGGCCTCGATAAAGTGCTGCTGGAACATCGGTTCCACCGCCGTTTCGATCTTTTCGATGCGCCTGACCACTTCTTCAATCTCGTCGCGGCCTTCGGTGTTCAGCAGCGCAATGCGCGCTCCGGTACCGGCGGCGTTGCCGGCAGAATGCACATGGGCAAGGTCGCAGTCGGGGATCAGCCCCAGGATCATCGCGTACTTCACGTCTATGTGGCTGCCAAACGCGCCGGCGAGGCGGATCGTGTCGACTTTTTCAAGTTCCAGCTTATCCATCAGCAACTGCACGCCGGCGTAAAGGGCCGCCTTGGCCAGCTGTATGGCCCGCACGTCGTTCTGGGTTATGGAGATCAGCGGTTCGCCATCACGGATGACATATGCAAAGGTGCGGCCGGTTTGTATCACCCGAGGTGATCTGGCCGACATGGCGCCGTCAAACAGGCCGTCTTGGTTGATCACGCCGGACAGGTAGAGTTCCGCCACGGCTTCAATGATGGCCGAACCGCATACGCCCGTAACGCCGGTAGAGGTGATTTCGTCTTCAAATCCGGGCTCATCCGACCATAGGTCGCAACCAATGACCTTGAAGCGCGGTTCCAGGGTTTCCGGATCGATGCGCAGCCGCTCGATAGCGCCGGGAGCAGCCCGCTGGCCGCACGAGATCTGTGCCCCTTCGAAGGCCGGTCCGGTTGGTGACGAACATGCCAGCACCCGGTCCTTGTTGCCGAGCACGATTTCCGCATTGGTGCCGACATCGACCACCAGCATCATCTTTTCCGACAGGTGCGGGCTCTCTGACAGAACGACGCCGGCGGTATCCGCGCCGACGTGCCCTGCAATGCACGGCAGCACGTAGACATAGGCACCATTGTTGAGTTCAAGGTCGAATTCACGCGCTGGGCGAGTGACCGGTAACCCTGTAGCCAGGGCAAACGGGGCGCCGCCAAGCTCGGTCGGGTCAATGCCGAGCATCAGGTGATGCATGACCGGATTGCCAACCAGCACAATCTCCAGAACGTCCGCGAGGTCGACGTTGGCCTCACCTGCCACCTGCCGTGCCAGCTCGTTCAGGGCTTCACGCACGACCGTGGTCATTTCCCTGTCGCCGCCGGGGTTCATCATCACGTATGAAACACGGCTCATCAGGTCTTCACCGAACCGGATCTGCGGGTTCATCAGACCGGCCGACGACTTGATCTCGCCGGTTGACAGGTCGCAGAGATGGGCTGCGATCGTGGTGGAGCCGACATCAACGGCCATGCCGTAGGCGCGGTCGTGAAATCCCGGCCAGATCGCCGTGATCCTGGCAACCCTGCTCGCCATGCGGCTGTGGACGGCAACCGTGATGCGCCAGTCCCCTTTGCGCAGAGCGGTCTGCAGCGCCTGCATGATGGCCAGGTCGCAGGTGACATGATCAATGCCCCATTGCGCTTTGAGTGCATTGTAGACCCGCTCCAGATCGGAGGAGGGGTGATGCATGTCCGGTTCATCGACCACGATGTAGTAAAGCTTGGTGATCGGATCGAGTTTGATGTCGCGCACCTCGGCGCGCTTGCGCACAACCTGCTTGTGCACCTGGCTTTCAGGCGGCACATCCACCACGCAGTCACCCTGCATGAGGGTCTGGCACGACAGCCTGCGGTCGGCTTTCAGGCCGCGCTTTTCATTGTATCGGATTTCCACACTGGTGACCGGGCCCAGGTGTTCTGGTTTTGAGGAAATGCCATGCTTGGCAAAATCACCGATTGACGGGGTGACCTGGCAGCGCCCGCAGATGGCGCGGCCGCCGCATACGCTGTCAATGTCTACGCCGAGGGCGCGGGCAGCCTGCAGAACCGGGGTGCCTATCGGAAAGCGCCCGCGCTTGCCTGAGGGCGTGAATACGATAAGTGCATCGCTGCGTCCGCCGTCTGCCATACCTCTCCCCGTTTTGGTCTCCGGGTACAACCCCCGGAGGTCTTGTTCCTATCCTCTGCGCCGGCGGCGGCCTTCGCGATCACCACGTGCGCCCTGCGGGGCGTTGGCACTGGCAGGCGGTTTGTTGAACCTGATCCAGTTGCCGCCGGAAGCATCGTTGTTCATCAGGAAGTCTGCAGCCTTGATGGCCTCGATTTCCTTGGACGGTGTTGCCTTGGTGGATCCCAGTCCGATCAGTGGAACCAGCGCGTCAATATCAATTCCCTCTGGTATCACGATTCCCATCGCAGTGAGTTCAGCAATCCGCTCGTCTATCTTCTTGGGCGTGGCCGCTGCCTGCACAGGGTTCATGATGGCTGACGTCATGCCGGCTGCAGCCGCCATGGGCAGGAAGGCATTGTTGATGCCGTGCCGGTTGGGCAAACCGAACGAGATGTTTGAGGCACCGCAAGTGGTGTTGACGCCAAGCTCTTCGCGCAGGCGGCGCACAAGAGCAAATACCTGCAACCCCGCAGTACCCATGGCGCCCACGGGCATGACCAGCGGATCGACCACGATATCGTGGGCAGGGATGCCAAAATCAGCAGCCCGTTCGACAATCTTCTTCGCCACGGCAAACCGGACATCGGGGTCTTCTGAAATGCCGGTATCGTCGTTGGAGATTGCCACGACCGGGACGTCATACTTCTTGACCAGCGGCAGGATGGCTTCCAGGCGATCTTCCTCGCCGGTCACGGAGTTCAGCAGCGGGCGGCCCTGGCAGGTTTCAAGGCCGGCGGTCAATGCCGCGGGAACACTGGAATCTATACATAAGGGAACATCGACAAGTCCCTGAACAAGCTCGATCATTTTTCGCATCAACGGCGGTTCGGTTTCGTTCGGGTTCGGGTTTGAATTGTATACGACGCCGGCGTTGACATCGAGAACCGTGGCGCCACAGGCAACCTGGGCCAGCGCGTCTTTCTCCACGGTCGAGAAATCTCCCGCTTCCAGTTCCGCTGCCAGCTTCTTCCGTCCCGTCGGGTTGATGCGCTCTCCAATCACGCAAAACGGCTGGTCAAAGCCGATGACGACTTCCTTGGTGGCTGAAGCAATGAGTGTGCGGGTCATTTGCGAGGCGTCCTTCCAGAGCGCGGAACAAGATGTGAGTGGCAGTTTTCGGGTAGCAGGTGTTTATCAGGCGGTACCGCCGGACGCGATAAGCGACTTTATCCGGGTGTCATCATACTCGGCTTCAAGCTGCTCGGCAGTCTGAGCGACTGCGGCGGCAAGATCATCGCCGCATTCGGCCGGATCGCCACGGCGCCATTCGTCCAGATAATCATCCGAGTCCGCTGCCTTGGAGCGCATGGCTGCCATGTCGATAGCCTCCTGAAAGCGGTCTGACAGCATTTTCTTTTCTGCCTTGCGGCCGGCTTTTGCAGTCACCTGCGAGGGAATGTCGCGCCAGTACGTGATGAAGATTTTGGCCATGGTACGGATCAGCTTTTCGGCTCAGGATTTGATACTGGCCCAGATATAGGCGCGGGCGAGCGGCAGCACTGCAGATTTTGCGACCAGCACATGCGCAAAACCGACCGCAACAGTCTCACACTGCGTCGGCCATCATTGCGTCGGCAATCTGTTTAGTTTGCACGATTCCCGCCAACTTGCAGGTCTGGTCGACCAGATCAGGCCGGTTCATGGAGTAAATATGGACATGATCCACACCTTGCGCGCCCAGCTGCATGATCTGCTGGGCTGCAAGTTCACATGCGCGCGCCTTGTGCTGGGAGGAGTGCGGGGCCAGACCGTCAAAAGCTGCATGGAGGTGATCCGGAATGCGGGCCTGGCACTTGCCGGCGAAGCTTGCCACTTTTGCAAAGTCATGGATCAGCAGAATGCCGGGAATAATCGGCTGGTAGATACCGGCTGCCCGAACCTGTTCCATGAAATGGAAGTAATCCCGGTTGTCGAAGAAGAACTGGGTGATGGCGGCCTTGGCGCCGGTTGCCAGCTTGGTCTTCAGGTTTCGAATGCAGGCGTGGCCGGAGCCGGACGCCGGATGCACTTCCGGGTAAGCGGCGACGTAGGTGTCGAGACCGCCGCGATTGATCACGGCGCGGGCCAGATCCGCCCCGTTTTCATACCCGTCGGGATGCGGCTGGTAAGGTCCGGAAATGCCGGGCATGTCACCACGCAGGGCCAGGATGCCTTTCACGCCCTGTGCGGCATATCTTTCAATGACGGCATCGGTTTGCATCCTGGACTGTCCGGCGCACGTAAGATGTCCGACCACGTCAAGACCATTGACACCGAGAAGCTGGCCGACTGTTCCGAAAGAGGCTTGATGGCTGCTTCCGCCGGCGCCGTAGGTGACGGAGGTGAACAGCGGCGCGTACTTGCGCATCACACGGGCCAGCTCCGCCATGCCGTCACTTTGCATCGTTGAGCGGGCCGGAAACACTTCGAACGACACACGCGGGCTGCCGCTAGGCGCAAAATTGCCGGAACCGAGGGAAACAATCGACATGCACACTCTCCATATAAAGATATCTTTATGTATTAAATTAGAGTGTGTTGGTCAAGTGGGTTCTGGCCCCGGGCAGGGTCTTTTCCTCCATTGGGGCCAGAAATCTGCCAGGGGCCAGTTTGTCAGAGCTAAATTGTCAGTGGTTCCGAAGCAGGCCTGCTTCAGCGCATGACCAGCACCGGGCATTGCGCGTGACGTACGACGCGGCCGGCTGTCGAGCCCAGGAAGTAGTCTGCCATGCCGGGCTTGTGTGAGCCGATGATCACCAGGTCTGCGTTATGTTCGGTTGCTGCTTCCAGAATGGCGGAGCCGGCGGAGCCATGTCTGAGATCCGCGGGGCCGGACACATTGTTGTCCTTTGCCAGCTTTTCCAGTTCCGCCTTGGCCCATTTGTGGGTCTTGTCGAGCAGATCCCCGGAAATCTCGACAGCAGCGTAGGCAGGAATGTCATGAACCACATGGGTCAGGATGATCTCGGCGGAATCGCCGCCGATGTCTTTCGCCAAGTTGATCATTTGTGCGCCAAGGTCGGCGTGGGTCAGATCTACCGGTACCAGTATCTTTTTGAACATTGCACTTGTCCCTCTCTGTTTTTAGCCAAAATGGCGACTTTAGAACATTATGGATGCCATGTTTCAGGCACAAGAGGGTTGATCCAGATCATGCGCTGTTCAGCACGCCGTGGTCGCTAATTGACCATTTCTGGACGCATCGCCTGAAGAAGCTTGCTGGTAATGGGCCTAACAACGTGGTTAGCTTTACTCAACAGGTGGAAAACTCACAATGTCTACAGAATCTGAAGCGCCATCCGATGCTCCTCCCGCACGCCGCGGGCGCCGGGGCGGCGGTGGTGCCGAAGGCCGCCGCGCCGCGCGGACAGGCGGCAGTATTCAGGCGTTCAGCTACATCAAACGGCAAATTCCGCTGTACGAGGTCCTGGGTGAAGAGGGCCTGTCTCTGATCGAGGCCAACTGCGACACAGTACTACAGGAAGTCGGCATCGATTTTCGCGACGATGCGGAAGCACTCGACATGTGGAAGGCGGCGGGAGCCGACGTCAAGGACGAGCGCGTGCGGTTTCCGAAGGGGCTGGTGCGCTCGCTGATCAAGACTGCGCCTGCGCAGTTTACCCAGCACGCCCGCAACCCGGCCCGCAGCGTTGAAATCGGCGGCAAAAATACCGTGTTCGCACCGGTTTACGGTCCGCCGTTCGTCCATGATCTGAATGGTGGCCGCCGCTATGCGACAATTGAGGATTTCCGCAATTTCGTCAAACTGGCATACACCGCACCGGCCATGCATCACTCCGGCGGAACAGTTTGTGAACCGGTGGACATTCCGGTCGCCAAGCGCCACCTCGACATGGTGTACAGTCATATTCGCTATTCCGACAAACCGTTCATGGGCTCGGTAACAGCCCCCGAACGCGCCGAAGACAGTGTCGCCATGGCCAAGATGGTGTTTGGCGACGAGTTTGTCGACAACAACTGCGTATTGATCAACCTCGTCAATGCCAATTCGCCGATGGTGTTTGACGATACCATGGTTGGGGCGTTGAAGGTCTATGCCCGTGCCGGCCAGGCGTGCGTTGTCTCACCGTTCATTCTGGCCGGTGCGATGTCACCTGTCACCATAATCGGTACGCTGACCCAGATTCTGGCCGAAGCCTCGGTGGGAATAGCGTTTTCGCAGTTGTGCCGGCCCGGTGCACCGGTTGTATTTGGCACTTTTGCCTCATCCATGTCGATGCAGTCGGGTGCCCCGACGTTTGGAACGCCGGAACCCGCACATGTGCTGTTCGGAGCTGCCCAGCTGGCCCGTCGCATGGGTGTGCCGTTTCGCTCAGGCGGTTCGCTGTGTGCATCGAAACTGCCCGATGCCCAGGCAGCCCATGAAAGCTCCAATACCGTGTTCCCCGGCGTGCTCGCGGGCGTCAACTTCATGCTTCACGCAGCTGGCTGGCTCGAGGGTGGACTGGTGTCAAGCTACGAGAAGTTCATCATCGACTGTGACCAACTGTCCATGATGCAGCGCTTTGCCGGCGGCATTGACCTGAGCGAAAACGGTCAGGCCATGGACGCCATTGCCGAAGTCGGGCCCGGCAGCCATTACCTCGGCTGCAACCACACCCAGCGCAATTTTGAAGATGCATTCTGGCGCTCCGGCATTGCCGACAGCAACTCATTCGAGCAGTGGCTGGCCGATGGTTCGCAGGATGCCGCCCAACGCGCAAATGCGATTTGGACGAGGCAGCTCAAGGATTATGCAGCCCCTGAGCTGGATCCGGCGATCGACGAGCGACTGTTGGCGTTCATGGAGCAACGCAAGGCGGTTCTTCCTGACAGCGTTTCGTGACGGTTTTCGCCGCGGGCTGCCGTTCAGTCCCGTATGAGACATGAAAAGCGCCCGATGTGTCTTTATTCGACATGCAAGTGTCGCTTACGAGTGGAGCGGCACGTTGCGCCGACCTGCCATGATTTACCTTGGAAACAACTGCCGCAGGACGGTAGGAAATTCCGGTTTGCGGTCTTGCGTCCGGAGGTCCGGGTGATAGGCTGACATCTAGTGCGATGACATGCCAAGTGACGGCGTTCATTTGCGTTGTGTAACCTCGGGAGGAGTAGCTTCATTATGTCTGACAGAGAAAACATCTGGATACCCAAGCTGAAACAGCAGCTTGCCGACAAGCTTATCGATCGCCGTGAATTTATCCGGTATTCGACCTTGCTCGGCATGTCTGCCGGCGCAGCCTACATGTGGGCCGGCAAGATTACCGGCCAACCGATCGCGTCGCCTGCGCGCGCGGCCGACATGCCCAAGGGCGGCACGTTGAAAATCGGCATGCGGGTGCCGAAGATCAACAGCCCGCACACGTTCTCATGGATTTACGACTCAAACATCACCCGCCAGATGGTGCGTTACATCACCCGCACCGGCGTCGACAACGTGACCCGTCCTGACCTGGCCTCATGGTCTGCCTCCGACGACCTGAAAACCTGGACATTTACCGTCAATGACGAAATCGAGTGGTTCAAGGGCGGCAAGCTGACCGCTGAACAGCTGGCGTGGAACATCAAGCACTGCCTGGATGCGGCAACCGGTTCATCCGTTGTGGGCTTGATGAAGGGTTACATGCTCAACGAGATCGACTCCGGCAAGAAGGATGACAAGGGCGAAGCGGTCATGACCACCGAGTTGTGGGATGCCAACGCCATCGAAGCCAAGGACGACAAGACACTGGTGTTGAACCTCAAGGAAGCCCAGGTCGCGGTACCGGAGCACTTGTTCCACTATCCGCTGGCAATTCTTGACCCTGCTGAAAACGGTGAGTTTGGCATCGGTTCAAACGGTCATGGTGACTTTGAACTGGTGGAGTTTGAGGTAGGCCGCAAGGCTGTCCTGAAAAAGCGCGAAAATTCCAAGGCTCACCTGGACATGGTTGAGTTTGTTGACCTTGGTGATAACACGGCAGCGTCCGCGGCCGCGGTTCAGTCCAAACAGGTGCACGGCGTCTATGAAGGCAATGTCGAGCAGTTCGATCTGTTCAAGGCCATGGACCACGTCGACATGTACGACACCACAACAGCCTCAACCGCTGTGGTACGCATGCAGGTTGACAAGAAGCCGTTCGATGACCCGAAGGTGCGCAAGGCGATGCGCCTGGCTTGCGATGTGGACAAGACCACCGAGATTGCCGTTGGCGACCTGGGTACCACGGCAGAACATCACCATGTCTGCCCGATCCATCCGGACTACAAGAAGCTGCCGGTCATGGCCCGCGACGTGGAAGGCGCCAAGAAACTGCTGGCGGAAGCCGGCCATCCTGACGGCATTGAGGCGGAAATCACCTGTAAGCCGGACCCGGCCTGGGAACTGGCCGTGGTCGAAGCCTGCGTTGAGCAGTGGAAGGAAGCAGGCATCAACGTCAAGATGAACGTACTGCCGTCTGCCAAGTTCTGGGATGTCTGGGACAAGGTGCCGTTCGGCTTTACGTCTTGGGCACACCGGCCGCTCGGCTTCATGGTGCTTGGCCTTGCCTATCGCACAGGTGTGCCGTGGAACGAAACCCGTTATGCCAATCCGGAGTTTGACGGCATCCTGACGCAGGCCGAAGGTACGCTTGATCTGGCAGCGCGCACCGAATTGCTCGGCAAGCTGGAAATGATCATGCAGGAAGACGGACCGATTGCCCAGCCGCTGTGGCGCAAGCTGTTCATTCCGATGGACAAGCGGGTGAAGGGCTTTGCCATCCATCCGACCCGGTACTTCTTCTGTGAAGAATACGCCGTCGAAGCCTGATTGCCTCGACTGCACGACTTTGATCAGCGTCCTCCCGAAGTTTCGGGAGGGCGTTTTTTTGACCGGTGACCTATACAGCTGACGAAATCTGGTCTGATATTCAGCCGGAGACGCAAACAGGGAGTCGAACATGAACAAGGCACCGGGAACCGCCGGCTTCATGGCCATGAAAGGCGATGGCTACTACTCGAAAGCCACGATTGGCGCCAAGCATGTGATGGACAAGGCAGCGAACCTGGTGCTGGATGCAGTTGCGCGTATGGATCCGCCGGACGATGGCAGCATTTTTCGCGCCACGGACATGGGCGCCGCCGATGGTGGAACATCTGTCGACCTGTGGCGGCGGGTGTTTACCGATGTACGCGCGCGGATACCATCGCGTCCCATCGAGATGACCTACACTGACCTGCCGCGCAACGACTTTGCCCAGGTTTTCCGCATGATCCATGGGCAAACCGACACCAGGAGCTATTATCCGGAAATCGAAGACCTGTACGTGTTTGCCTCCGGCACCTCGTTTCACCAGAATATCTTTCCGGCGCAGACCCTGGACCTCGGATTTTCAGCAACAGCCTCACACTATATTTCGACGACGCCGTGCAACATCACCGATCATGTTCACATGGTCGGTGCCAGTGGCGCTGAACGCGATGCATTTACCAGGCAGGGAGCGACCGACTGGGAGACCATGCTTTTGCAAAGGACCCGCGAGCTGAAGCCTGGTGGCCGGTTATGCCTGTTCAATTTCGGCATAGATGAGGAAGGCCGTTACCTCGGTGACACAGGCGGTGTCAGCATGTTTGACACCTTCAACAAGTTCTGGAGCGAACTGGCTGACGACGGGGTCATTTCGCGAGATGAATACTTGAACACCAATTTCCCGCAACACTATCGCACGGTGGAAGAGTTCACCGCGCCGCTGATGGACAGCAACAGCCCGGTTTACCAGGCCGGACTGCGGCTGGAGCATGTGGAAACCAGGGTGGTGCGCTGCCCGTTCGAGCAGGATTTCACCGAAAACCACAAAGACCCGGCCCGGTTTGCCATGGAGTACTTGCCAACACTCAGGTCGTGGTCTGAAGCCACGTTCCTGGGCGGGCTTGATGCGGGGCGCGACGAAGCTGAACGCCAAGCCATTATGGATGAATTCTACGGCCGTTATCAGGCCAGCGTCGCTGCCGCTCCTGAGGGACATGCCATGGATTATGTCCACGCCTATCTGATTTGCCGCAAGGATGCCTGAAAAGTGAAAAAGACCACGACCACCATGGACATCGAGAAAGCCCGCAGGCTCGCACTTCGGGCGTTGACCAAATCCGGTGCCGCGCGCGCCAATGTGCGCTACCTGGCGGATGCGATAATTGACAGTGAGCTTGTCGGCATGCCGAGTCACGGCTTTTTCTGGTTGCCGATCTACTGTTCACATCTCAGGTGCGGCAAGGTTGACGGCGCGGTCAAACCCACCATCACCCGATTGTCGCCGGTGGCCTATCGTGCGGATGCCGGTTCCGGGTTTGCCCACCCTGCAATCGAAAAGGGATTCCGCAAAATCATCCCGGCGGCAAAAAAATACGGTATTGCGGCGCTGTCTGTAAGCAATTCCTACAACTGCGGCAGGCTGGGCGGGCACACCGAGCGACTGGCGTGGGAAGGCCTGCTGGCGATGGGGTTCACCAACGCGCCAGCCTCTATCGCACCGCCCGGCGGAATCAAGGCGGTCATCGGCACCAACCCGGTATCCATTGCAGCACCGGATGGCAAAGGCGGGGTCGGATATGTCATAGACCAGTCGTCGTCGGTGGTTGCCAAGTCGGAAGTCATGCGCCATGCCGCGCGCGGTGATGAAATTCCACTTGGCTGGGCGCTCGATGACGACGGCAAGCCGACAACGGATCCAGGCCGGGCCGCCACCATGGCCCCGGCAGGCGGCTACAAGGGGTTCGGACAGGGGCTGATGGTGGAAACCATGGCATCGCTGATGAGCGGTGCCCAACTGGGCAGTGCCATGTCGCCGTTTGCAACCGATGCCGGCGGCCCTTGTAATTCAGGGCAGTTTTTCCTGGCGATTGATCCGGAAGGGTTTTCGGCGGGCCTGTTTGCAGACCGTTTTGCCAGTCTTGCCGGGTCGATTACGGCCCAGGAGGGGACTCGTCTGCCGGGTTTGAGCCGCCTGGCAAAACGCCAGGAAAGCCTGGATCGCGGGACCATCGAGATGGATCGCGATCTATTGAAGCGTGTGCGTGACTGCACACGCTGATCTAAGATCGGGTGTGCCGGCCATAATGGGACAAAGCTGTGATGGCGGTTGACTATGAGATTGACTGTGTGGTGGCGGGCGCAGGCGCGATTGGCCTGGCGGTTGCACGAGAGCTTGCGCAGTCGGGTCGAGATGTGCTGATCGTCGAAGCCGAAGAAGCGTTTGGTCGCGGCGTGTCCTCGCGGTCAAGCGAGGTCGTTCATGCTGGCATGTATTATACGCCGGGTTCACTGCGTGCTCGTTTTTGTGTTGAAGGCAAAGGGCTGCTGTACGATTTCATGACCCGGCACAATGTTGCCCACAGCAGGTGCGGCAAGCTGATTGTCGCCTGCGAACCCGATGAGGTTGCAACACTTGAAGCCATCATGGCCAAGGGTGCTGCCAACGGGGTCGATGACCTGCAACTGCTGGATGCACGCCAGGCCAGGGCGTTGGAACCGGAGCTGCAATGTGTCTCGGCAATACTGTCCCCGTCGACTGGCATGATGGACTCCGCCGGAATCATGCTGGCGTTATTGGGTGAGGCTGAAAATGCCGGTGCGACGCTGGCGACCAGATCACCGGTTGCCGGCGGCCGCCTGGGCGGTCGGCACATCGAGATTGACATCGCCGGCACAGAGCCGATGACGATCGGCTGCAATCTTTTTGTCAATTGCACGAGCCTCAATGCGCCACATGTTGCCTCAAGGCTCGAAGGCCTCGATTCCGCTCACGTGCCACAGGCATTTTACGGCAAGGGCAGCTATTTCTCCATTGCCGGCAAGGCGCCGTTCACGCGTCTGATCTATCCCTGTCCGGTCGTCGGCGGACTGGGTGTCCACCTGACCATCGATGTCGGTGGCCAGGCCCGCTTTGGGCCGGACGTGGAATGGGTCGATGAGCCGGATTATAAAGTTGATCCGGCGCGCGCCGATGAATTCTACGCCATGGTGCGGCGATACTGGCCTGGACTGCCCGATGATGCCCTGCAGCCATCATATGCCGGGGTCAGACCGAAGATTGTGCCGCCGGACAGTCCCGTTCAGGACTTCAGAATCGATGGTCCTCAGGTGCATGGGATACCAGGACTGGTCAACCTATTCGGCATTGAAAGCCCGGGCTTGACCTCAAGCCTGGCGATTGCGCGGCATGTTGCAAAGATGGTCAATTGTTCTTGAGTTTGCCCATTAATAGGGCATGGCACCAACGCGCTTTATTTTTGGGACCAACGCGGCCTGCGCCATTGCGCGGAGCGCCGGAGACGTTTCATAATAATGGCTCCGGAAGCACGCTTTTCGATCAATTCAGTTTTCGGACGCTAAACAGCGGAGGGAGTACTCTATGAAGAAGTTATTGACAGCAACTCTTGCGGCGGCGGCCCTGGCCTCGGTCAGCATCACCGCCGCTCAGGCGCAAGTCAAAGAGATTACGGTTGCTTACTTTCTGGAATGGCCAATGCCTTTCCAGTATGCCAAAGTGAAGGGCATCTACGACAAGGAACTCGGTGTAAAGGTCAACTGGAAGTCATTTGACGCCGGCACAGCAATGTCCGCCGCCATGGCATCTGGTGACATCCAGATTTCCGTGAGTCAGGGTGTGCCACCATTCGTTGTTGCAACATCGGCCGGCCAGGACCTGCAGATTGCTGACGTCGCCGTGGTGTACAACGAAAACGACAACTGTGTCGTCAAGACCGCACTGGAAATCACCAAGGACAATGCCAAGGAACTGGAAGGCAAGAAGGCCGGGGTTCCAATTGGTACCGCAGCCCATTACGGCTTCCTGAAGCAGATGAAGCATTTCGGCGTTGATGTTTCCAAGATGGAAGTTGTCGATATGGCTCCGCCTGATGGGGCCGCAGCTTTTGCCAACGGCAATCTCGACATGGTTTGCGGCTGGGGTGGCTCGCTGCGTCGTATGAAGGAGCACGGCAACGTGTTGCTGACCGGCGCGGAAAAGGAAGCCCTGGGCATCTCGGTGTTTGATGTAACGTCGGTTCCTGCGGCATTTGCAGCTGAGAATTCCGATCTGGTGTCCAAGTTCCTGAAGGTGACCGCCGACATGAACGCCAAGTGGAACGCCGGTGGCGCGGAAGCTGATGAAATGCTGGCAGTTATCGCAAAGGATGCCGGCATGGATGAAAAGGCGACCAAGGAGACCATGGGCGGTTTTGAGTTCCCGTCAACGGAAGTTCAGCTCTCCGCCAAGTGGCTTGGTGGCGGCACCCAGACATTCCTCAAAGAAGTTGGTGACTTCTTCAAGGAACAGGGTAACATTCCAGCAGCTCGCGACACCTATGAGGGTGCTGTGAATACTGGTCCGCTTAAGGCGGCGGCAGGCAGCTAATCTGTCTGGACAAGACGATCTGGGAGGGAGCGATTTTTTCCAATCGCTCCCTTTTTTGAAAATTCAACAGCGGGGTGGGAATCCAAATGGGCACGTTGATCATTGATGACGTATCGATGCGTTTCGAACTGCCGAATGGCGGAGCAGTGCAGGCGCTTAAGAATGTTTCACTTGAGTTGAAGAAAGGCGAGTTGATGTCGGTGCTGGGGCCATCGGGCTGCGGCAAGACAACTCTGCTGAACATCGTTGCAGGTTTTCTGTCTCCGACTGAAGGCAAGGTCATCCTCAACGAACATGACGTGATCGGACCCGCTGCTGAACGTGGCATGGTGTTCCAGCAAGGCGCGCTGTTTGAATGGATGAACGTGCGCAAGAACATAGCGTTCGGGCCTGATATGGCCGGCAAGCCTGCGGAAGAGACCAATGCCAAGGTCGAATCGCTTTTGCAGATCGTCGGCCTGCAGGATTTTGCCGACAAGATGATTTACGAATTGTCCGGTGGCATGCAGCAGCGCGTGGCACTTGCCCGCTGCCTGGCCAACGATCCCGACGTCATCCTGATGGACGAACCGCTCGGTGCGCTGGATGCGTTGACCCGGGAAAAGATGCAGGGCCTGGTTCTCAAGCTTTGGAAGGAAACCGGCAAGACCATCATCTTGATCACCCACTCGGTTGAGGAAGCTCTGTTGCTGGGCGAGCGCCTGTTGGTGATGGCGCCGCGCCCTGGCCGAATCCACAAGGAGTACCAGCTCCCGTTCGCTGAAATGGGTGTGGGCAAGGACCTGCGTCTGGTGAAGAAGGAACCGCAGTTCGGCAAAGTGCGCGAAGAGATTCTCTCCATGATCTGGGATATGGAGGAAGAGATTATGGGTCGACAGGAGGATGCAGCATGACTGTCGCACTCATCTATGTCGTTTTATTCGTAGCGGCTTTCGCAGCCTACAATTTTTATGTCCGCTCGCGTGAGCAGTCCAAAGACTATACCAGCCTGAAAACGGTCACCTTTGGCGATGAGAGCGCCGTGACGGCCAACCGCTTCGCCTCTATTGTATCGGTTGTGGCTCTGTTTGCCATCTGGGGGGCATTCACCGGCTCCAAGCTGATGCCGCTGCATGTACCTGGGCCATTTGTTGGCGACAGCGCCTTCACCTATACGGCGACCAAGCCGGGTGGTGAGACCAGCGATGCCACGGTGAAAATCCGCGTTCACAAGGTTGGTGAGAACGTCGAACTGCCGGAACCGGATCCATCGACAGGCTTCGCCAAAGGCGACGTGGCCAAGATCGGCGCCTGGCGCAGCGGACTGGTCAGGGCCCAGGTCAACGACGACGGCGGCGGCGAGGACGGTTACAAAGTTACCGCCATCGACGGCAAGCCGATTGCCCCGAACCAGACCGTCCGGTTTGCAAACGGCACTGTGTCCATGACACCGAAGGGTTCACTGTCGGTCAAGCCAGACAGTGGCTGGCAAATGGAACCGATCTGGCTTCCGGCTCCCGAAGCGGTGGTTTCCCGGCTCGGTGAAATCGCCAGCGAAGGCTACAAGAATTACACACTTTGGGAGCATCTGTGGGCTTCGCTTTCGCGTGTACTTGCCGGCTTTGCGCTTGGCAGTATCGTCGGCATCCCTCTGGGTTATGCCATGGGGCTTTCAAGCTGGTTCCGCGGCTGGTTCGATCCGATAGTCGAGTTCATGCGTCCGGTGCCGCCGCTGGCGCTTATTCCGTTGGTCATCATCTGGTTCGGTATTGGCGAGGAGGGCAAGGTCATACTGCTGTTCCTGGCTGCGTTGTGGATCATGACCATTGCCGCCCGTGCCGGCGTGTCGGGCGTGAACATTTCCAAGGTTCATGCAGCCTATTCCCTGGGCGCGTCGAAGAAGCAATTGCTGTGGCGGGTTATCGTACCGAACTCTCTGCCCGAGATCTTTACCGGTGCACGTGTTGCCATGGGCGTTTGTTGGGGAACTGTGGTTGCCGCCGAGCTGGTTGCCGCAGACAGGGGCGCCGGCATGATGATCGTCAACGCGTCCAAGTTCCAGCTTACCGATATCGTGATCATGGGTATCATCTTGATCGGTATCATCGGTTACGGCATCGATATTCTGATGCGCATGGCCGAGAACTACCTGGTGCCCTGGAAGGGCAAAGGCTGATACGCGGCTGACAAGTTCAGACGAAAACTGACTGCGGGAGCCTTCGGGCTCCCGTTTGTTTGTGAACACAGAGCAGACAGGAGTAGCTCTAGCGCGCAGGCGTGCCCGACCTCATGCCCAGATCACGCATGACTTTCTCTACAGCTCTGACAAACTGGTCTGTCACGCCATCATCCATGGCGCCCGCCGAGGCAACCCTGAAGCTGCCCTCCGGGCCTGGACAACCATCGCCGTCCATGATGACGAACCCCAGTTGACGCAATCGCTGAATGAATTCTGTCGGCGCATAGTGCCGGTCTGCCGGCGCTTTGAACAATGTCAGATACCCGCATGTCGCGGTGCCCGGCGCCAGGGCAGGGGAGAAGCCCAGTTGGGCCATGCCGGCCAACAGCTTCGCATGATGGTCCTGATAGCGCTTGCGCCGCATGTCAGGCCCTCCTTCCAGATATAGCCGCCGCAAGGCCACTCCGCAGGCAACAATGGCATGTGCCGGTGGTGTGCCGGGAAACCAGCCGGTTCGATGGATGCCTTGCCACAATTCAACCAGGTCCAGTGAGGCCGACGGCGACTGGAACAGCTTGTCAGTCAACAGGCTCCGGCGCACCATCACAAATGAGAACCCCGGAACGCTTTCAATACATGCCCAGGGCACGCCGACTACCGCATCCATTGTACCGTCGGCGAGACTCAGCGGCATGGCGCCGATGCTGGCACGGGCGTCGACGATAACCTTGCGCCCGGCCTCATGGGCAATGGCGGCCAGCTTGGCAACGGGATTGGCTAGGCCTGTGGAAACATCGACTTCCGCCAGATACACGGTGTGGATGTCCGGGTCCGCGTCCAGCAGTTTCGCCAGCCGATTGGCGGTGACCGGTTTGAGAGCTGAGCCGGCAATGTTTTCAAACGGGCGCTTGATGTGGGCCAGGACCCTGGTCGCCTGGTCGGCATGGGGCCCATGCGCTGCGATGAGTGTCTTGCGCTTGCGACCGGTCGGGGCCAGTGCCCCCAGCACACTCTCCAGCACCGTATCACCTGACAGGTGCAGAGGAATGCAATCGTACTGGCTGGTTCCGTCGACCAGATCAAGCAATTGCTCAGTTACTTCCAGGGCCAGCGAAACAAACTCGGTGTCCCGCATGCTCCAGTCGGCCAGCATGGCGAGTTTGACATCGCGTGACGTGGTCACCGGACCCATGGTCAACAGCCAGGGCATGTCCTCCTGGCCTTCGGGACCGTTGAAGGTCGGAGCGTATTTGTAATCTTCGGCGAGAGCCATTGGATAGGTGAGCCTTTATCTCTGCTGTACCACTTCTCGATGCGCCGTCATCACTCAAGGCCGTGCCGGTCGGATGTTTCCATCGGTACCGGCAGACCCGTTGTCCAAGGCTGTCTGACAGCCCCCTGCCTGAACATACTCTACAGGCGCCAGTCGATTGGTGGAAGACCATGCAACCTAAGCCATTCCTGCGCCTGTGCAAACGGTCGGGAAGTCACGAATCTGTGTTGCGGACCGGAACCGTGTGCCAGGGGAGACGGATGCACGGTATTGATGACACAGTGTCGCGACGTATCGATGCCGGACCCGGCATGCTGGGCGAACTTGCCCCACAGCATGAATACCACCGGCACGTCACTCTTGTTCAGGCAGTTGATGACATCCGCCGCCAACCCAGCCCAGCCGATATCCTTGTGGCTGTTCGCCTTGCCCGCTTCAACGCTCAGCGTCACATTGAGCAGCAACACGCCCGACCGCGCCCACCGGGTGAGGTCGGCATGCCCCTCCGGTGGAGTGATGCCGAGATCGCTCTTCAAAGATTTGAAGATGGTTTTGAGCGACGGCGGTACCCGACGTTCGGGGTTTGCTACGGAAAACGCAAGTCCATGCGCATCTCCCGGAGTGGGATAGGGATCCTGACCAAGTATGACGGCTCGCACCTGGTCCGGCTGTGTCAGTTGCAGTGCATTGAAAACCTCCGCGGCAGGCGGCAGCACATCGGCGCCGGCCGCGACACGGGCGTCCACCCGGGCTGCTGTTTCGCTGCCTGCACCGGAGGTGAAGAAGTCGAGATCTCCCCAGCCGCCATCCTTAATGGTGTGAACCGCGGCGCCATAGGTTGCCGGCGCAATGCCGGCTATTTTCGAAGATGGTTCCAAGCGCTGATCTCGTGGTGCGTTACTAGCAGTGGCATCGGCGGGCAAGACATGGTATTCGATTTTTGAGGCCCGCCCCAGGGGGCAGTTTCTAGCGGTATCCTACAGAGGGAAAAAGATAGATGAAACCAGTAGTCATCATGGTTGGCGCCGACAAGGGCGGCGTTGGCAAGACAACAATATCACGCGCGTTGCTGGATTACTTCCACCGCAACAATGTCCTGGCCCGTGCATTCGATACGGAAAACCCTCGCGGAACCCTGCACAGATTCTATCCGACCATCACCGAGATCATCGATCTGCATAACGTTGCCGACCAGATGAAAGTTCTTGATACGCTGGAAACCGCCAAGGTGCCGGTGACTGTTGTCGACCTGAAAGCCGGCAATCTGTCCTATGCGCTGGAAACCTTTGAAAAGATCGGCGTCCTGCAGGCGGCCCGCGACGGTGTGTTTGAAATGGGACTGATCCACGTTGTCGGCCCGGCAATTGCATCGCTGGATGAGCTGCAGGAAGTGACCCCGTACGTCGAGGGCCTCGACTACACGGTTGCCCGCAACTTCATTAATGAAACCAATTTCTTCGAATGGGACGAGAAGACCTACAAGCGGTACTTCTCCAACGTCAACGAGGCCCGGGAAATCGTTATTCCGAAGCTCAATGAAATGGCTGCCGAGCAGGTTGATCTTGCCGACGTGACTTACAAGAATTTCACCGACAACAAGGATAGCCAGGGCAAGGCGGCGGACTTCTCATTCGTGCTGCGTGGCTATGTGAAGAAGTGGTGTTCCGAAATCGATGATGAATTCGATCAGCTTCGCTTGATTCAGATGCTCACGTCTGGCGGCGGTTCCGGTGATGCCGGAAAGTCAAAGAGCTGATTTCATTCAGGCCGGCGGGTTTTCGGCACCGAATGCTGCGCGGGCCCTTGGGTTCCTGGTCGCCGGTCCTTTGCCGGACCGGTTGGCTTACCCGGCTCGCTGCATCTGAAACCAACGCACTGTCGGTTGGGCCGGGACAGTGGCGCAGTAGGGCCAAACTGAGTTTGTAGCGGCGGGTGTTGCGGCTGAGGCGCATCGCGTGCCCGGCTGGCCAGTCATTCCGGGGTATCAACAGGACGATTTACGTGAGCGAACCGGCGGGAAATCGGATGTTTGTCGTGTGTTCCGACGAGGCACGCAACGGCAAGACTTTGACCGCGCGCCTGTTGATGGATCATCTGCTGATGACCGGGCACGACCCGCACGTGTTCGATTGCGACGATCCCCGAGGCCGCATAAACCGTTTCTATCCAGACCGTTCAACGCTCATTGGGGTTGAGAAAACCAGTGGTCAGATCAGGCTCTTCGACAAGATTCTCGCTGAGCCGGATCGTGATTACGTCATAGATTTGCCGGGGCACGAACTGGACACGTTCTTCACGGTCATTGATGATCTCGATTTCATTAATGCAGCCCACAACGCCCGCCTTGAAATGGTCATTGCCTATGTGCTGGATCAGTCTGCAACATCAGTGATGACCGCGCGGGATCTTCGCGGTGCCTATGCGACGGAGACCTTCTACCTGGTGCGCAACGCCTGGAACGGAAATCCGCTGGTCACCCGCCAGGCGCGCGAAGTCTATGAGGAAATTGAACCTGACACCGTCTTCAGCCTGCCGATGCTCGACCGCGAGGCAATGGCGGCAGCGGAGGAGCCGCCGTTTTCATTCATCGAGTTTCAGGAAGGTACCTATACGACTCTGGCGCCGTCTTTGCGGCTGCGCCTGAGGTCGTTTCTGTCGGAGGTGTTCGGCCAGTTTCAGCGCCGCGAACTGTCGCTGGACCTGGGCTCGCTGAAGAAACTCGGGTTGATCTGAAATCCACTTTCCCGTCAGCCACACCGCCATTGGCAATATGCTGGCAATTGGCCCGCAATAGGCGCGGCGGGCCGTTTGACCGCGATACGGTCCGCGGTTATCGCAAGGTGATCAGCATACCCCCGGCGTCCAGCGATGCGTCAAGACCGCGCTGTTCGCCCCACAGAACCAGCCGCACATTGTGTTCGTTGATCAATACCAGGTTCTGGCCACCGCCGCTGATAGCCACGGCAGACGCCTGGGCGGTGACGTAGGTGCCGGCGATGTCTTCCAGTCTGTTGAGGTTGTAGACTTCGCCACGCATGTTGGCGAAAGATGCACCGATTGTCAGTCCGACCCGCAGGCCGTTGATGTCAAGCTCGGCCTGTCTGCCATTGTAAAACAGCCGGCCGTCACCTCGCGAAACTCCAACCAGGAAGCCGACTTTTCCGATGGTCATTTCGATGATGGCATTGTTACCGGCATTGGCTGGTGCAAGCGTTGCAACAACAGCCGATACGGACATGGCGCACGCCAGAGCCAGTGATAGACAGAACCTGCGGATCATGAGATTGAATCCCTTCATCGGTATAAGTTATTCGTATCTACAATGAGTTAGACCTCAATTGCGGCTAAGTGTGGACATAGCCGGGCACAAAATTGTGTGGTCGGGAGTTGCTGATAAGGTGCGCTGCACGCGGTGATTTGGTGGATGAGACGGCCACTATTGCGGAAATTTCGGCGTTTTAACGATCGCGCCGGCGGTGATTCTCTGTCCTGATGCGTTTTGTTGTGTCATGGGTAGGCCGCTGGCAATTAATGGAGGTCTTACAGCGAGATGAAGGCACTGGTTTATACGGGCAGCAAGGCGATGGAGTTCAGAACCGTCGACGACCCCACGCCGGCAGCGGGCGACGCATTGATCACCATACGCGCATCCGGCATTTGCGGTTCTGACATGCACGCATGGGCAGGACATGACGAGCGCAGGCCGGCGCCGCTGGTGCTGGGCCATGAAGCTGCCGGTGAGATCGTCGGCTTTGGCGGTGCCGCGCGGCGGGTGACCGTCAATCCTCTGGTGTCATGCGGAGACTGCGAAGCGTGCGCCGCGGGCAGGGACAATCTGTGTTCCCGTCGCCAGATCATTTCCATGCCGCCGCGCGAAGGAGCATTCGCCGAACTGCTGGCCATGCCGGAAAGTAACCTGGTCACCGTTCCCGATCATGTGGCGCTGGAAAGTGCTGCTTTGTGTGAACCGCTGGCCTGTGGATGGCATGCCGTCAGGCTGGCACGCGCCAGTTTGGGCGATGATCTGGCCGATGTGCGCTGTCTTGTGCTTGGCGGCGGCGCCATTGGGCTGGGCGCGGCTCTGGCGTTCAGGGCGCAGGGTGGCAAGGACGTGACCATCGTGGAACCTAATTCGTCGCGCCGTGACCGGATCCTGGAGGTGGAGGATTTCAAATGCGTCTGGGCGGCAGACAAGGATGCCGCGCCGCATCTTGTGATCGACGCGGTCGGCATTGCTGCCACTCGCGCATCCGCCAGCAAGCTGGTCCGACCTGGCGGATTGATCATGCATATTGGTCTGGGGGCGGCCGAGGGTGGTCTGGATGTCCGCCGCATGACGCTTCAGGAGATCACCTTCATCGGCACCTACACCTATACAATGGCTGACTTCAAGGCGACCGCCGATGCGATTTTTTCTGGCAAGCTGGGCAAGCTGGGCTGGATCGAAAAGCGGCCGCTGAAAGACGGCGCGCAGGCCTTTGAAGACATCTCGTCGGGCCGGTGCGCGGCGCCAAAGATCATTCTGCAGCCTTCCTGATCATTCATGCCGCGCCGGGTTTGCCAGCAGCAGCAAGGCGAAAAAAAACGGCCCGCCCTCGATTGAGGACGGGCCCTTTGTTGACCGGATCAGTCGCTAATTGCCGTATCCGACATAGCTCAGGAACGGTTGCGCGCCTGCCGCCGACAGCCAATCCGGCAGCCACAGGGCAAAGCCGGGCAGGATGAAGATCAGCGCCAGACCGATGACCTGGATTACCATGAACTGCATCATGCCGAAGTAGATGTCCTTCAGATCCCACTCAGGCACAACGCCTTTCAGGAAGTAGGCTGATAGCGCCACCGGAGGTGATAGCCAGGCGGTTTGCAGGTTCACCGCAACCAGGATCGCAAACCAGGTCAGGTTTACATTGAGCGACACCAGCAGTGGCACCAGGATCGGCACGATAATCAGAACGATCGGCACCCATTCCAGTGGCCAGCCCAGCAGGAACACCAGCGCCATCACGAAGATCAGCATGGCGGCCGTGGACAGGTCCATGGACAGCAGCAGTTCGGTCAGGAATTTCGGTGTGCCCAGGTTGGAGAACACCGCACCGAAGAAGTTGGATGCTGCAACCAGGAACATGATCAACACCGAGATTTCCAGTGTCTTGATCATGGCATCGTAGAAGCCGATTGCCGTCAACTTGCGATAGGCGAACGACAATGCGATCGCACCGAATGCACCACAGGCCGCCGCTTCGGCAGGGGTTGCCCATCCGGCCAGGATCGAGCCGAGCGCGAAAGCGATCAGAACCGTAGGTGGCACCAGCCCCATGAAGAACTCATACCACAGGTCGGAAAAGTAGAATCCGCCCGGCTTGGTCTTGCGGGTCCAAGTGTAGACAAAGAACATGAAACCGAGCCATGCGATCGGCAGGATAAATCCGCCAAGGGGAATGAAGCCCAGGCTGCCGGCTGCGCCGGCGCCGAGCAGGTATGACAGCACGACGATCGATGCCATCACCCCGATCACTTCCAGCAGATAATAGGGTGACGTTTCAGGCTGCTCGTCTTCCGGCAGGATGGGTCCGAGATTCGGATTGATCATGCAGCGGCCGATTGAATACACCATGTACAGGACAGCCAGCAGGATGCCTGGCACAATCGCGGCCCGGAACAGATCGGTCACCGGCACTTCCAGCACCGGCCCCATGACGATCAGCATGATCGATGGCGGGATAAGGATGCCCAGCGTGCCGCCGGCCGTGATGGTGCCGGCAGCCAGTTTCACGTCGTAGCCGGACTTGTTCATGGTCTTTGCCGCCATGATGCCAAGAATGGTCACTGAGGCACCCACGATGCCGGTGGCGGCGGCGAAGATCATCGAAACGAACAGGACCGCGATATACAGCGCACCGCGGGTGCGCGACATCATCAACTGAACCGCCTTGAACAACCGTTCCATCAGGCCGGCCTGTTCCATCATGATGCCCATGAAAATGAACAGCGGTACTGCGACCAACTGGTCGTCCAGCATGACCGAGTTGGTCTGCAGGGTCATGAGATAGAATGTCAGCGCACCGCCGGCCCCCCAGGAGCCGAAGGTGAAGGCCAGAAAGATCAGCGTGAACGAGATCGGGAAACCGACGAAAATCGAGAACAGCATCGCGCCCAGCATGAACAGTCCGATGGTCGGCTTGGAGAAGTTGAAGATACCGGCAGACGATGTCAGCGACGCCCACCAGTCATCAAACGGCACCGCGTTCGGATAGAACACGCTGATGAAGATTATGACGAGCAGAATGAAATAGAACGGCAGGATCTTGAGGAACTTGGCTTCACGTTCCTTGCCCATCTGATGGAAGGCGCGGAACAGTTCGGGAAAGCCCTGCAGGAACAGCAGCAGCGCGCCGATCGGCATTGCCGCGCGCGCCGGGCCAAGCACCGGTGCCCAGGTGGAATCACTGGCGCGTTCCCAGATGCCCCACGGTTTGCCCCAGCCGTTCCAGCCAAACGCGTCGAGTGTGAATTCCAGCGCGGTCCAGAAAAAGAACAGCATGGCCGGGAAATACAGCAGCAGATATAGCGCGGCATCGACCGTGGCTTGGGTTTTGGCGGTCCAGTTGCGGTACAGGAAGTCTGCCCTGATATGGACGCCGCGCATCAGCGCATAACCGGCCGCGGCCATGAACAGCACGCCGCCGAGCATTCGGCTTGTATCATAGACCCACAGCGTCGGGCCAAGCCCAATGGAAATGGCCAGTTCGTTGTAGCCATAGTCGGTGAACACGGCGAACAGCTTGCGTGAGACAACCTCGAACACCATGGCAATGATCAGGGGGATCAGCAGGAAGCAGGTAATTCGTCCCGCCCACAGGTTTAGTACGTCGATGAATGCTGTGATCGGCCGCTGCCACGGCGTCATGTCTTCTGGTGTTTGCCCCGGCTCTTCTGCCCGCCGTTCTGCAATCAACTCGTCAGTGATATCGAGTTCGCCAACTTCCTCAGCCATCTGCCGCTCCTCCCAGAGGGTCCAAGTGTTTATGTTTTTTGCGCAAACCTGCCGGCCTCTGCGTCCGGTCCTGTGCGTGCAAAGAAGGTGGCGGGCATCACAACTGATGCCCGCCGGTCCGTCAATCGGTTACTTCTTCTTGATGCTGTCGGCAAACGCCTTGCCGAGAGCCGCGTTGGAGGCCTGTGAACCGGCCCAGTAAGGCACCGCCACAGCGGCAAAGTCTTTCTGGGACTGCCAGACCTTGGCGAAGAACTCGTTTTCAGCCGCGTTCTTCTCAAGTGATGCCTTGGCTGCTTCCATGTACGCAGGGAAGTAGTCGGCCGGGGTGTCATGCAGGATCACGCCATCTTCTTCGACCAGCTTTTTGAGCGCCTTGCCGTTCTCATAGATACGGTAGGACATGGCCTTTGACAGCGACGCATTGGCTGCTACTTCCAGTGCCTTCTTCTGCAGGTCGGTGAGGCTGTTGTAGACATCGCCGTTGATGTACAGGTCAGCGTTCACAACAACCTGGTGCAGGCCCTGCAGGTAGTAGTGCTTGAGCACTTTCTGGAAACCGAACACCGAGTCAGGCTTCGGACAGCACCATTCGGCGGCATCAATCGTGCCCTTCTCCAGTGCCGGCAGAATATCGCCGCCACCCATGGCAACCGATGCGACCCCGATGTCCTTGTAGGTCTGGCCCGGGATGCCAGGAGGGGTGCGGAAACGATACTTGCGGAAGTCGGCCATTGAATTGATCGGCTCTTTGAACCAGCCGAGGGCTTCAGGGCCAACAGGCTGCAGCATGAAGCCCTTGACGTTCATGCCCATTTCCTTCCACAGCTCTTCATAGAGCTCCTTGCCGCCGCCGAACTGGAACCAGGACACGAAGGCGATGTTGTCGATGCCGACACCGGCGCCTGCAACAGGGGAACCGAACAGCATGGCTGCCGGATGCTTGCCGGACCAGTAGTGGGTCCATGCAAAGCCGCCTTCAACCAGGCCCTTGTCAACTGCATCGAGAGTTTCCTTGACACCGACAACCGCGCCGGCAGGAAGCACTTCGATGACGACTTCACCGCTGGTCAGGTCGGACACGTCCTGAGCGAAGTTCTTCAGCATCGTCACTTCGTCAGCCTTGGCTGAAATCACCGACTGGACGCGGATGGTGGTCTTGGCTTCGGCGATTTGCGGGGCTGCCGCTACCGTTGCCGTGAGGGCGATACCGGCGGCTGCCAGTACCATTTTTTTGAAAATCGACATGGTTTTCCTCCCTTTTGTCGTTCTCGGAACTACTCCGGTTCATCACCGGTCAATGAACAAGTATGACCAGCTTTCTGCTCGCAGGGACTTCAGGCAGTGTGTCACTGCCACAGGGACTGCAGCCTGTAATTCTCTTACGTCACGCGATTCCCATCAGTTTCAAAACCCCGAAAGTCGGATCCAGCAGGCCGCGATACATCATTTCACTTGCAACGTACAACAGGACGGCAAGGCCAAGCCACGAAATCCATGGGTACTTGGTCAGAAGTTTCATGATCATGGTTGCGGCAAACGCCATCAGCATGATAGCCAGGCCGAGACCGAACACCAGTTTTGTTGTGTCCCCGTCGGCGATTGCGGCAACCGCCAGCACATTGTCGAGCGACATGGAGACGTCTGCGATGGTGATTGACACCAGCGCCGACATCATGGTTCGCCTGGGTGGGCCGGTGTAGCCCTGGCTTTCGTCTTCGGCTATCTGCAGCGCATCCGCCGGCTGTAACTGATGTACCTCAACTCCCTCGCGCAGATCGCAGTACAGACGCCAGCATACCCAGAACAGCAGGCATGCGCCGACGAACAGGATGCCGGGGATCCCGAGCAGCTTGGTGGCGATCACGGCAAACACCACGCGCAATACTGCCGCGATGATCATGCCGAACAAAATCGCCTTCTTGCGCAGTTCCGGCGCCAGTCCGGCGGCAGCCATGCCGATGATCAGGGCGTTGTCACCTGACAGGATAATATCGGCAATAATGATCTGGCCGAAATCAAGGATGTGTTCCCACATTAGCGAGCGTCCTCCCGAATAATGTCGCTCACTCGCTCACCGATCATGATGGCGGGTGCGTTGGTGTTGCCGGACACGATCTGCGGCATGATTGAGCAGTCGGCGACACGCAGGTTGGAAACACCCTTGACGCGCAGCCGCTCATCGACAACCGCCATCTTGTCGGTATCCGGTCCCATCTTGCAGGTGCCGGTGGGGTGGTAGATCGTGGTCGCCGTGTCACGTGCCCAGTTGAGCAGTGCGTCATAATCGTCGTCGGCAATTGCGGTGCCCGGCGCATGTTCCTCGGTGATCACATCGGCTACCGGTTGCTGCCGGCAGATGTTGCGGGCAATCCGGATGCCTTCAACAATGGTGTCCTGATCAAGCTGGGTGGCAAGATAGTTCGGGTGAATGTCTGGATGATCGTTCGGGTTGCTGGATTTCAACACCAGTTCGCCGGCGCTTTCCGGGCGCATTTGCAGGACCGAGGCCGTGAACGCGTCGAAGCGATGCGTGCCTTCGGTCGGGTTGTCGGCGCTGAACGGCTGGATATGAAACTGGATGTCCGGAGTTTCAAGTTCTGGCCTGGTCTTGAGGTAACCGGTCCCGAGGCTGGCCGCCATGGTCATCGGCCCGGTCCGCTTCATGGCGTACTCCAGAGCGATCTTGGCTTGGTTCCACAAGCCCCGGGTGCGGGTATTGATTGTCGGCACGGAACATTTGTACACCGGCCGGGCCTGCAGGTGGTCCTGCAGGTTCTTGCCGATGCCCGGGCTGGCGTGAAGAATGTCGATGCCATGTCCGGTCAACTGCTCCGACGGGCCTACGCCTGACAACATCAGGATCTGTGGTGATCCTATGGCGCCCGCCGACAGAACAACTTCGTTGCGGGCCTCAATGGTGATTGGCTGTCCGCCGCGCAATCCCCGGATTCCGGTGGCGCGCTTGCCGTCAAACACCACTTTCTCAGTCATCACATTGGTGATCACTTCCAGGTTCTTGCGGTCGCGAATTGGTTTGAGATAGGCCTTTGCCGACGAACAGCGCAGTCCGTCCTGAGCCGTCAGCTGGAAATATCCGACACCATACTGATCAGCCCCGTTATAGTCTGCATTGTAGGGAAAGCCGGCGTTCTGGGCAGCCTTCACCCATGCGTCGACAATCTTCCACGACTTGCGCGAGTGGGTAACCGAAAGCGGCCCGCCGGCGCCGCGCAGTTCGCTTTCCCCGTCTTCCCAGTCTTCGGCGCGTTTGAACAGTGGAAGCACATCCTCCCACGCCCAGCCGGCGTTGCCCAGCTGGCGCCAGTGGTCGTAATCCTGAGCTTGGCCGCGCACATAGAGCAGGCCATTGATGGAGCTTGAACCGCCGAGGGTCTTGCCCCTCGGCCAGTTCAGTTTGCGTCCGTTGAGACCGGGGTCCGATGCTGTCCGGTACATCCAGTTGAGAGCCGGGTTCTGGATGGTTTTGAAATATCCGACGGGGATATGGATCCACGGCGAGGTGTCGCGTCCGCCAGCCTCGACCAACGCTACACTGACAGACGGATTCTCCGACAGGCGAGCTGCAATTGCGCAGCCCGCCGAGCCAGCGCCGACGATCACGTAGTCGAATTGCAACGTACACTCCCCAAATTCAAAAAATGAGACTTTTATTATTGTTTTTTACGATAAGATCATTAAACTGGCCTCATCGCAAGCAAAAATTACCGTTAGTTAATCAAAAAATTCCGGAACAACCGGACATAGGGAACATGGGAGATGGACTGATGAACGTTGAAGCAACTTCAAAGAAGGCGGCGGAAACCGAAAGGGTGCCGACAAATCTGCGCCTGTTGATGATTGCAGAGATTATCGCCGATGCCGGCAAGCCAATGACGCCAAGTGAGATCAACCGGCAACTGGGTTTGCCGAAGCCGTCCATTCACAGGCTTTGCCAGACCCTGCTGGCTGAGGGATACCTGACCCGCGACTCCGACCCGCGCCGACTGAGGCCTGCGCGCCGGCTGCGCCGCATGGCCGCCGGTCTGCTGTCCACCAGCGACACCTCAATCGCGCGCCATCAGGCGCTGCAGGACGTGGCGCGCAAGGTCAACGAGACCGTCAACCTGGTGGTGCCGGAAGATGCCGGCATGCGTTATCTCGACAGGGTCGAAACAGAATGGCCGTTCCGCATCCAGCTGCCGGTCGGCACCAATGTGCCGTTTCACTGCACAGCCAGCGGTAAAACCTACCTCGCCAGCCTGCCGCCGCAGCGCCGAACTCAGTTTGTGGAGATGCTCAAGCTCGAAGCGCACACCGCCAACACACACACCTCCGTGAGTGGCCTTCTGGCTGAGTTGGACAAGGTCGCCAGGCAGGGCCATTCGGTCGACAATGAAGAGTTCATGGACGGAATGGTCGCGGTGGCGGTGCCGATCTATATGCAGGGCGACCGGTACTTCGGCGCCTTGGCCTATCATGCGCCCACGGTGCGTGTGAGCCGTGAGATCGCCGAGGATCATCTGCCGGTGTTGAAAGACGGGGTTTCAAAACTGAAGAATGTCCTGTTTGATTGATCTGCCGTTCGGACAATGCCACGGGCAGTGCCGGTTGGCCTGGGGTTGCCCCTGACGTGATCAGGCAAGGAATTTGGTTATGACCTGGATGATGCCGCCCGAGTGGACACCCCACAAGCGTACCTGGATGGGCTGGCCCTGTAATCCGGATGTTTTGGAACTGGTCGGCTCCGCAGATGCTGCGTTCAAGGCATGGGCAGGTGTGGCCAACTTGATTGCGCAGTTTGAGCCAGTCAGCATGGTGTGCAATCCGGGTCAGGCGGCGGCAGCGGGGAAGTATCTTGATGCCGGTGTCACGCTCATTGAGCGAGAGCTCGGCGACAGCTGGATGCGCGACTGCGGGCCGACATTCGTGGTCAACGAGCAAGGCGCGCTTGGCGCCGTCGACTGGACATTCAATGGCTGGGGCGGCCGGACATTTCCCGATGCATCTGCGGATGCGTTGGTGGCCAGTTTCGTCGCTAAGAAGGCCGGCGCCGAGCGGCTGCCATCGGCCTTGGTGAATGAGGGTGGTGGCATTCATGTGGACGGGCAGGGCACTTTGCTGCTGACCGAAAGCGTGCAACTGAACAGGAACCGCAATCCGAACTGGACGCGCGGGGAAATCGAAGCTGAAATGCATGCCAGGCTCGGTACAGCCAAGGCCATCTGGGTGCCGCGCGGGCTTGCCGCGGACAGGTCGGAGTCCGGAACTGACGGCCACATTGATACGCTGGCCTGTTTCGTCAAGCCCGGTGTGGTAGTGGTGCACGGGCAGCCGGACCCGCAGCATCCCGACCATGAAGTCACCAGGGAGATTGAAGCCATCATGCGGGCCGGGACAGATGCGCGTGGCCGTGCCCTGGAGGTGATCGTGCTGCAGGCACCGAAAGAACGCTATGTACAAGATGAACCTTTGTCGTGTTCCTATGTGAATTTTTCCTTTGTGAATGGCGGTGTCGTATTGTGCGCGTTCGATGATCCGCGCGATGAAGAGGTGGCTGGCGTGTTCCGGCGGCTGTTCAATGACCGCGAGGTGGTGTCGGTGCCGGCGCTGGACATTTTCAAGGGCGGCGGCGGGGTGCACTGCATTACTCAGCAGGAGCCGCTGTGCGCGGGCAATGGAGGATGAAGTCACATGCGTAATGTAACTGTCGCGGCCACGCAGATGGCCTGCACGGACGTTGTTTCGGAAAATGTCGAGCGCGGCGAAAAACTGGTTCGCGAAGCTGCGGGCAGGGGAGCCAACGTTGTCCTGCTGCAGGAGTTGTTTGAAGGATATTACTTCTGCCAGGACGAACTGCCGGAGTTCTATGCCCGCGCGTTGCCGGCAGACGGCCATCCCACAATCGAGCATTTCAAGGGTGTTGCCAAAGAACTCGGCGTCGTGCTGCCGGTGTCGTTTTACGAAGAAGCCGGCAATGCCCGGTTCAATTCGATTGCCATCATCGATGCGGACGGACGCAATCTCGGCATCTACCGCAAGACACATATTCCGCACGGTTCCGGCTACCAGGAGAAGTATTACTTTTCTCCCGGTGACACCGGTTTCAAGGTCTGGGACACGCAGTTTGGGCGCCTCGGTGTCGGCATCTGCTGGGATCAATGGTTTCCTGAAACTGCCCGTTCCATGGCCGTGATGGGCGCGGAGCTGCTGTTTTTTCCAACCGCGATCGGCTCCGAGATGCTGGATCCCTCATGGGATTCCTCGGCCCATTGGCAACGGGTGCAGCAGGGTCATGCCGGTGCCAACTTGATGCCGCTGGTTGCATCCAACAGGATCGGTGCCGAGCCCGGCCGCAACGGCACTGAATTGAGGTTCTACGGATCATCGTTCATTGCCGACTTCACCGGCGAAAAAGTGGCCGAAGCCAGCCGGACCGACGAGGCTGTGCTGACCCACACATTTGATCTTGATGATCTGGCTGAGAGACGAGCCTACTGGGGCATTTTCCGGGACCGGCGTCCCGAGCTTTATGATCCGCTAATGTCGCTGGATGGCCGCTCATCGGTGTTTGGTGCCGGGTGAAGCCATGTCCGTGCGTGTCGAGAAGTCAGGTGCTGTGTGGACGGTTATTCATTCCCGGCCGCAAGCCCGCAATGCCATGGATCCTGAAAGCGCAGACGCCCTGCAGGCCGCCTTCCTGGAGTTTGATCGTGACGAAACGGCATCGGTCGCCGTGTTCTGGGGTGAGGGCGGTGCGTTTTGCGCCGGCTGGGACCTGAAGTTTGCCGCCGCCCTGGACAGCGATGACCCGCTGGCGGAACTGGATTTCGCCGACGTGCCCGATGAAGGCCCCAGGGGTCCGATGGGGCCTTCGCGCCTGGAGCTGGACAAACCGGTGATTGCCGCGGTTGCAGGCCCTGCTGTTGCCGGTGGCATGGAACTGGCGATGTGGGCCGACATGCGGGTGATGGAGAGATCCGCCTATATGGGGGTCTACTGCCGGCGCTGGGGCATACCGCTGATTGACGGTGGCACCGTGCGCCTGCCGCGTCTGGTCGGCGAGGGGCGGGCCATGGACCTGGTGCTGACCGGCAGGCAGGTAATGGCGGAAGAGTGTGAACGCATCGGCTTGTGCGAGTACGTGGTCGACGAAGGCTGCGCCAGGGACAAGGCCGAGCAACTGGCCCATGACATTGCCCGCTTTCCGCAGAGCTGCGTACGCGCCGACCGGCGCTCGGTGGTTGGCCAGCACGGGCTGGGGGTGCGCGACGCGCTTAGGGCCGAATGGCGCAACGGGCGCCCGGAACTGGCTGCCGGTGGCTTGCAGGGCGCCAGCCATTTCAGCGCCGGCAAGGGCCGCCACGGCGATTTTGGCAAGATAAGTTAGAGGTGAATCCTTGCCTTGGATCTTGCCTGAGGTGACCGGCGCAGATAAGTCTCGGCGATGATGAATTCCTTCCTTTCCCCGCAGCTTCGCGGCGCGCTGGCGATTGCCGTCGGCGCCGGTCTCTGGGGGCTGTTCTGGATCCCGCTGCGCTATCTGTCCGAAGCCGGATTTGGCCCGTTCTGGTCTGCCGCCATGGCCATGGGGGCCGGTTTGCCGGTGGCCCTGCTGGCAGCCGCCAAGTGGGGGACATGGCGGCCGGACCATGTGCGCTGGATGGTGCTCGTCGGCACCGGGATCGGTATCTCCGAGGTCAGCTACTTCTATGCTGTGGTGTCCACCGATGTCATCAGGGCGATATTCCTGTTCTACATGCTGCCGATTTGGGCGACATTGGTCGACAGGGTGGTGTTCGGTGTTCGCCTGAACCCATGGCGTGCTTTCGCCATCCTGCTGGCATTTGGCGGTTTGTGGTTGCTGCTCGGCGGCGATGGCGGCGTGCCTGTGCCGCGCAATGCCGGCGACTGGGCTGGGCTCGTGGCGGGCTTTTTCTGGGGCTCCACACTGTCCATGGTGCGCGGTCGTGCCGAAGTCGATGCATTCTGGAACGTGGCCTCGGCGATCTTCTTCGGGGCGGCATTTGCCGCTGTCGCTGCACTGCTGATCGGTAGTGTCGGATTTTCCGAAGGGGCCATGACCCCGACCCTGGCGGTGGGTGTGCTGGCCTTCGGCGTTCTCGCCTTCTGGCCATCGATGATCGGCCAGTTGTGGGGGGCGCGCCTGGTGCCGGCGACCAGGGCCGCGCTGCTGACCATGACCGAGATCGTGGTGGCGACGATCAGCGCTTGGGTGCTGATCGGAACGTCGATGACAGCGCTGTCCATGGTGGGCGGCATGATCATCGTTGCCGCGGTGCTGATCGACATTTACGGCAATGCGGAAAACGCCGGCTAATCCCGGGGCAAGCCTGCCAGTGTCGCCCGCACCAGCAGGCTGACCTGGGCCTCCAGCCTGCGCTGCGGCACGGCGAAGAAAAACCCCTGCAGGCCGAGGGCGACGACACCGTGCACAGCGGAAAACAACAGTCCGGCCAGTTGCCAGCTGTCGTCGTCGGGCATGCCGGGCCGCAACCGGCGCACGGATTTGACGATATGGCCGATGAGGTGGACGTGCTCGTCCATGTGCCAGTCGGGAATCTCGCGTCTGATGCGTTCGCTGTGTTCGAACAGGGCCGACCAGGCATGGGTGTGTTCAACGGCAAACTGGCAGTAAGCGACCGCCAGTCCGACCAGGCAGTCTTCCGGTTCCAGTCCGCACTCGCCGCCAGGCACAAAGCTCGATATCTTCTGATCCAGTTTTGCCAGGGTTCTTGAGTTGACCGCGACGATCAGGCCGTCAATGTCCTCAAACACATTATAGATGGCGCCGACAGAGCAACCGACCGCCGTGGCAACGGCGCGTGCTGTCAGGGCAGGCAGGCCTTGCCCGTTCAGTATTGCTTCACCTGCATCGATTAACTCGAGCCGCAGCTTGTGCCGCCGTTCAGCGGTCTTGGTGCCGGTAACCATCTTGAACTCCATTCGTGAACGATGTTCAAAAATATCTTGAACGCCGTCAAAGCGTCAGTATATAGTAATTGTGAACATTGTTCATAAAGTCGTTTAGGAACTCTTGCAAGTTTGTTCGAAGCCAAGTCGAAGGAAACCGACATCATGCTGATCCGCCGTCCAGATCGATGCAATGAGATAAGGTCCCTGTCCGGACTCGTGCGAGGCGGGGGGCTGTGTACAGTCGTGTTGGTAACTCTCCTGATCATGGGGCTGCTGTCCACACACGCGCGCGCGAAAAACCCCAACTTGGCGCTGCCCACAATGGGGGGGACGCAATTATGGGCGGACGAACACTTGCGCGGCGGATGGCGCATTCAGCGTCATGCCTGGACCGGGCACCATCGTCTGTTGGACAGCAACAATGTTCGGCTCGCCTGGGGCAGTTATGCAGACTGCCTGCTCAAACTGCGTAAAAGCCGGGTGCTTGGACCGCAAAGTGGTCATCTGGTGCTGCTTGTTCATGGCATCGGGCGCGGGCCCGCGACATTCGGAGATCTGCCCGGCAGATTGCGCGAAGCAGGGTTTGAGGCCCATGCCATCAGCTATCCCAGTACCCGGGCATCCATCGAGGCTCATGCAGCGCAACTGGAAAGGCTGCTGCAGCGGTTGCGGAATGTGGATGAAGTTTCCTTCGTAACCCATTCCATGGGTGGTATTATTGTTCGTCAATTGCTGGCCCGGGACGGTGCCTGGAAGGCAAGCATCATGCCGCGTCGGGTTGTCATGATAGCGCCGCCAAACCAGGGCTCCCTAACAGCGCAGACATTGCAGCCTGCGTGGCCCTACAAAGTGGTTTACGGCACCGCCGGCCAGCAACTGATACCGGAAAAGGTCAGGAAGCTTCCCGTTCCCGGCATTCCGTTTGGCATCATAGCTGGCGGCCTCGGAGATGGCGAAGGCTATAACCCGTTATTGCCGGGAGACGACGATGGTACTGTGGCTGTTGCCGAAACCCGCCTGGAAGGTGCCGCGGATTTCATGGTTTTACCCGGTCTTCATGGATTTGTCGCAAGGTCGCGGGAGATTGAGTTGCCGTTGCTGAATTTCTTGAGCTCAGGTCATTTCACCCCGGCGAGGAGCCACACCGATGGATAATTCGCAGTTCGCACTGCTCAAGTCTAAACGATTTCTGCCCCTGTTTGTGACCCAAGCGCTGGGTGCTCTGAACGACAATGTATTCAAGAACGCGTTCGTTATTCTGCTGGTGTATCGCATAGCCGTCGAGGCCGGCCTGAACTCTGCCGTGATGGCCACCGCTGCCGGCGGTGTTTTCATATTGCCGTTCTTTCTGTTTTCCGCCACTGCCGGTCAGATCGCCGACAAGTTCGACAAGGCCGGTCTGATCCGGCAGATCAAGCTGGCCGAGATCGCCATCATGACGCTTGGCGTTCTGGCTCTGTCTTCCGGCAATGTATGGTTTTTGTTCAGCGTGCTGTTTCTGATGGGGACGCAGTCGGCGTTTTTTGGCCCGCTGAAATACTCCATCCTGCCGGTGCATCTGAAAGAGAGCCAGCTTATCGGCGCCAACTCGTTGATCGAGGCCGGCACCTTCCTGGCGATTCTTGCCGGCACTATTGCCGGCGGGCTGCTGATTTTGACAGGCCATGGCATTGCCATTGTGTCCGGGCTGGTCCTGGTTCTGGCCGGGCTCGGCTATGCAGCAAGCCGTTTCATACCGGATGCGCCTGCTGCAGCCCCTGACCTGAAGGTCACATGGAACGTGGCGGCCGAAAGCTGGCGCATAGTGTCCAAGGCGGTCGCGGTCAGGTTTTCCCGATTGACCATTCTGGGCATCTCCTGGTTCTGGTTAGTGGGAGCCACCATGCTGTCGCTGTTCCCGGCCATAGCCAGTGAGATTTTGAAGGGTGACGAAACCGTTGTCACCTTGTTCCTGGTTCTGTTCACGGTCGGTATCGCCATCGGATCCATGTTGTGCAACCGCCTGCTGAGGGGGCAGGTGACGGCAATTCACGCGCCGTTCGGGGCACTCGGCATCACCATCTTCATTGCTGATTTCTCTTTCGCCTTGATGAACTACCAGCCGGCGCCAAATGGGGGACTGGTCGGCGGACTGACTTTCCTGTCCAACTGGACCAATCTGCGCATGATGCTGGACCTGATCGGTGTGGCGTTGTGCGGAGGTATCTTCATTGTGCCGCTGTACGCCATCCTGCAGGCAAGGTCTGAAGACACCGACCGGTCGCGCACCATAGCCGCCAACAATATCGTCAATGCCTTCTTCATGACCGCTGGCGCCGGGGTGGTAGCCGCGCTGATTGGGGCAGGCATGAGCATTCCGGCGGTGCTGCTGGCCATTGCTGCGGTCAACTTCGTTGTCGCGGTCTATGTCTGCGTGCTGCTGCCGGACCATCTGATCAAGACGTTTCTGATTGCCATCCTCAAGCTGTTTTACCGGGTTGAGGTCAGGGGGCTGGAGAACTACGAAAAGGCCGGCAAGCGCGCAGTCATCGTTGTTAACCACGTGTCATTTCTGGATCCGGTGCTGCTGGCCGCATTTCTGCCGGTCAAGCCGCTGTTCGCCGTCAACACGCACATTGCGCAAGCCTGGTGGGTGAAACCCTTCCTGCGGCTGGTCGATGCGTTTCCGATGGACCCGACCAATCCGATGGCGGCCAAAGCGCTGGTGCGCGAAGTCAGGCAGGACAAGCATTGTGTCATTTTCCCGGAAGGACGCATAACCGTGACCGGTGCCCTTATGAAGGTGTTTGAAGGCCCGGCGATGATCGCGGATCAGGCTGATGCAGACCTGGTGCCGGTGCGGATTGACGGTGCCCAGTACACATTCTTCTCCAGACTCAAGGGAACCCTGCGTGCGCGCTGGTTCCCCAAGATAACGCTGACCATCATGCCGCCGCGCAAGCTGACGGTTGAAGAAGGGCTGGTCGGCAAGAGTCGACGCCGCCATGCCGGTCAGCAGCTTTATGACGTCATGAGTGACATGATTTTTGAGACCTGTGACCGCCGCCGGTCATTGTTCGACGCATTGCTGGACGCCAGGCTGGTTCACGGCGGCAGGCACGCGGTGCTGGAGGACATGGAGCGCACGCCGCTTTCATATGCGAAGCTGGTTCTGGGCGCGCGCATTATGGGTCGTAAGCTGGCCGGCCTTGTCGGCAAGGGCGAGTATGTCGGCATGATGGTGCCGAATTCAGTCGGCGCCGCCGTGACCTTCTTTGCACTGCAGTCACAGGGCCGTGTACCGGCCATGCTGAACTTCTCAACCGGTTTGGCCAACATGCAGGCGGCCATCACCGCGGCCGACATCAAGACTGTGATCACCTCGCGGAAATTCGTCGAAGTCGCCAAGATGGAAGACACGGTGGCCGCCTTTGGCAAAACTGTTGAGGTGGTCTACCTGGAGGA
The DNA here is from genome assembly GCA_028289645.1 of Anderseniella sp. Lineage (GTDB taxonomy): Bacteria > Pseudomonadota > Alphaproteobacteria > Rhizobiales > Aestuariivirgaceae > Anderseniella. The sequence goes on along the minus strand of JANQOK010000008.1, from coordinate 81,983 downwards.
TATCAAGGCCTCCATCGGCGGATGGGACAAGGTGTTGGGCCTGGTCACGGCACCGTTCGCCGGGGTCGCGCATTCAAGGCTTGCCATTTCACCGGATGATCCGGCTGTGGTTCTGTTCACATCCGGTTCCGAAGGCACTCCGAAAGGGGTTGTCCTCAGCCATTCGAACCTGCTGGCAAACTGTTACCAGCTCGGAGCCCGGGTGGATTTCAATCCGCGCGACATCGTGTTCAATGCGCTGCCGATGTTTCACTCGTTTGGGCTGACTGGCGGCACGCTGCTGCCGGTGCTGGCCGGGGTCAAAACGTTCCTGTATCCGTCGCCGCTTCATTACCGCATCGTGCCGGCGCTGGTATATGACACCAACTCCACCATCATGTTTGGCACTGACACATTCCTGGCGGGCTATGCGCGGTCGTCTGACCCGTACGATTTCTACTCAGTGCGGTATGCGTTTGCCGGCGCTGAAAAGGTCAAGGATGAGACCCGCAAGGTTTGGAGTGAAAAGTTCGGCATCCGCATTTTCGAAGGCTATGGCGCAACCGAGACATCACCGGGCATTTCGACCAATACGGCACAGCATTTCAAGGCGGGCTCCGTCGGCCGTTTGCTGCCTGGCATTTCATATGAACTGCAGCCTGTGCCGGGTATTGACGAGGGCGGCCGGCTTGTCGTGAAGGGCCCTAATGTCATGCTGGGTTACCTGAAAGCGGAAAACCCGGGCGTACTCGAGAAGACCGACAACCAGACCTACGACACGGGCGACATAGTTGACGTCGATGAACACGGCTTCATCACCATCCTGGGACGTGCCAAGCGGTTTGCCAAGATAGCCGGCGAGATGGTCAGCCTGACGGCGGTCGAGGCCCAGGCCAGCAGCTTGTGGCCCGACCACATGCATGCGGTAGTATCCGTGCCCGATGCCCGCAAAGGTGAACAGCTCGTGCTGGTGACAGACAACGCCAAGGCAAAACGGGACGCGTTGCAGAGCCACTGCAAGAAGCAGGGACTGGGTGAGCTGATGGTGCCGAAAACCATCATGAACGTAAAGTCGGTCCCGGTGCTGGGGACAGGCAAGACCGATTATGTCGGTGTCGGAGAGTTGGTGGCGGCGGCCGGTTGACGGTTGTTCGCAGCATTTTATGCTGCGAAACTGGCCGGTTTGATATATCAGACTGCCTGACCCGGCGTATTCAGGCTTTGCGCGCTATAATATTCTGCACAATGGAGCCATGCACACCGGCATCAACGAACGCCGGTCTGGTTTTCGACATCAAGGATCCGGCAATGAAACTCACCGACTTCAAGGCACTGACATTTGACTGCTATGGAACGCTGATCGACTGGGAAACCGGCATGGTTGAAGGTCTGAAGCCGCTCACCTCCCGCGTTGACCGGAACCTGTCGCGCGACGACATTCTCGAGGCCCATGCCCGCCATGAGTCTTCGCAACAGTCCTGGACACCGGCCATGCGCTACCGCGAGCTGCTGGCGGTTGTGTACAAGCGGCTGGCAGAAGAATGGGGTGTGTCGGCAACATTAGAGGAATGCGCCGCCTACGGCCGGTCGGTGAAAGACTGGCCGGCGTTTTCCGACAGCGCCGGCGCCCTCAAATATCTCAAGAGGCATTTCAAGCTTGTCATCCTGTCCAATGTCGACAATGAAAGCTTTGCTGCCAGCAACGCACGCCTGGATATTGAGTTCGACGCGATCTACACGGCCGAGGATGTGGGATCCTACAAACCGTCAGACCGCAATTTCGAGTACATGTTTGACAAGTTGAAAACCCTTGGCGTGGAGAAGGGTGACATACTGCATACGGCTGAAAGCATGTTTCACGATCACGGGCCGGCCAACCGCCACGGGCTGGCGGGCTGCTGGATTTACCGGCGTTTTGACCAGCAGGGGTTCGGTGCAACCATGAACCCCGGTGATATGCCAAGCTACGACTTTCGCTTCAACAGCATGGCGGACCTGGTGAAGGCGCACCAGGAGGCGCTCAGGGCATGAAACGGAGTGAAACCGGATGACAGACGCGGTAAAGCTCGACCGGATTGACATAAACATTCTCGCCCGGCTTCAGCAGGACGGTAAGCTGACCAACGTTAATCTGGCGGATGCTGTCGGATTGTCTCCCAGCCCGTGCCTGCAACGTGTCAAGCGCCTGGAGAAAGCCGGCTACATAACCGGCTACAAGGCCCAGATCAACCTCGGTAAGCTGGGCGACTACATCACCGTATTCACCGAAATTACGCTCAACGACCACCGGCGCGAGGATTTCATAAAGTTCGAGGCCGAAATCCGGCGCTATGAATCCGTCCAGGAGTGCCACCTGGTCAGTGGCGGTTACGATTACCTGGTGAAGTTCGTCGCCCGCAGTGTGGCGCACTATCAGGAAATTATCGAGAGCATCCTGGAACGAAACATCGGAGTCGACAAATACTTCAGTTACATCGTGATCAAGTCAATCATGACCAAAGACAGTGTGGAACTGAGTGTCGTGTTGCCGCCCGAGCGCACTGAGCGGTAGCGCAGCACCGGCGTGTGCCGGACAACCGCGATTCGACCCGGTCCACTGGCCGGAAAGCCACAACACATTGGTTGCGTGTTGCCGCCCCAGTTGCAATGATTACTGACCAACTGCTCCAGGAAAGTCATGTAATGCCGACACAGGTTGATCTGGGTGAATTCCGCAATGAAGTGCGCGAGTTTTTGAGACAGAAGCTGCCCGCCCGCATCAGTAACAAGGTGCGCTCGGGCCTGCGCATGACCAAGGCGGACTTCGAGGAATGGCATGCGATCCTGAATGAAAAGGGTTGGCTTGCCGTCAACTGGCCGGTGGAATTCGGCGGCACCGGTTGGACGGCACATCAACGCTTCATATTTGAAGACGAGATGTGTGCGGCGCACGCGCCGAGAATTGTGCCGTTCGGCCTGATGATGCTTGGGCCGGTGTTGCAGAAGTTCGGTTCCCAGGCCCAGCGCGACCGCTTTCTGCCACGCATCCTGAACGGCGATGACTGGTGGTGTCAGGGATATTCCGAACCAGGCGCCGGCTCGGACCTTGCGTCATTGAAGACGAAGGCGGTGCGCGACGGCGACCACTACGTGGTCAATGGCCAGAAAACCTGGACCACGCTGGGACAGCACGCCGACTGGATTTTCTGCCTAGTGCGCACCGATCCGGATGCCAAGCCGCAGGAGGGCATTTCGTTCCTGCTGATTGACATGGCCAGCCCCGGTGTCGAGATACGCCCCATCCGGCTCCTGGACGGTGAGGCGGAGGTCAACGAGGTCTTCTTCGACAATGTGCGTGTGCCGGCAGAAAACCTGGTTGGCGAAGAAAACCAGGGCTGGACATACGCCAAGTATCTGCTGACCCACGAGCGCACGAACATTGCAGGTACCGGTTTTGCCAAGGCCGGGCTCGATGCGGTCAAGCGCATTGCCGCGCAGGAAATGACGGGCGGAAAATCCTTGGCGGCCAATCCGCTTTTTGCGGCTCGGCTTGCGCAGGTGGAAATCGACCTGATGGCCATGGAGACCACCAACCTGCGTGTCATCGCCCAGGTGGCGGCCGGGCAGGCCCCCGGTGTCGAAAGTTCAATGCTGAAGATCAAGGGCACAGAGCTGCGGCAGCAGATCAATGACCTGACCAGGCGTGCCGTCGGGCCATACGCCATACCGTTTGTATCCGAAGCGCTCGACGAGGGGTCCAACACCCAGCCGGTCGGGCCGGACTACGCAGCACCTGTCGCTGCGCAATATTTCAACAACCGCAAGCTGACGATTTATGGCGGTTCCAACGAAGTGCAGAGGACGATCATAGCAAAGCAGGTTCTTGACCTGTGAGCACGCAAGATCGCATCAGCTTCGGAGAAACCGAAGAACGCACAATGTTGCGGGACACGCTGCGGCGGTTCCTGTCTGATGTATATTCGGACGAACAACGAAACGCGTCCCTGGCGACGGAACATGGTATGTCATCTGAAATCTGGTCGCAGTTGGCCGAATTGGGTGTGATGCATGCCTTGTTTGACGAACAGGTCGGCGGCCTGGGCGGCCACGGCTATGACATGGCAACCGTGTTTGAGGAAACTGGCCGTGCCGGCATGGTTGAACCGCTGCTCGAGAACGCTGTCCTCGCCGGCGGGCTGATTGCCGATCTGGGAACGGCGGACCAGCACGCGCTTCTGGAACAGGTCATGTCAGGCCAGCATCAGCTGGCCTTCGCCCATGCCGAGCCGGGCAGCCGATACGACATGTCCCGGGTCGCAACGACGGTGAAACCGGACGGTTCCGGATTTGTGCTCAACGGGCGCAAGGCCGTGGTCGCAAACGGCAGCGCCGCGCACTCGTTGGTGGTAAGCGCGCGGAGCGCCGGCCCTGATGATGCAGAAGCGGGCATTTCGCTGTTTCTGGTGCCCGCTGATATGGCGGGACTGTCCATGCGCGGGTATCCGAAGATCGATGGCGGATACGCGAGCGAGATTGAACTTGACGACCTCAAACTGCCGGGTGACGCACTGCTGGGGCCGTCAGGCGAGGCGTTTCCGGCAATCGAGGCGCGCATCTGTGCGGCCATCGTTGCTGTTTCGGCTGAGGCCCTCGGTGCCATGGAAACGGCCAGGCAACTCACCATTGAACATCTGAAGACACGTACACAGTTTGGCCGTCCCATAGGCAAGTTTCAGGTCTTACAGCACCGCATGGCGGACATGCTGATCGAGATTGAACAGGCGCGCTCTGCGGTTCTCAACCTGGCCGCTGCATTGGACGGGCCGCGCCCCGAGCGCGAACGCCATGCCAGTGCGACCAAGAATTTGATCGGCAGGGTCGGCCGCCTGGTGGCGGAAGAATCCATCCAGATGCATGGCGGCATCGGCATGACACAGGAGTATGCGCTTGCCCATTTTGCCCGCCGCCTGGTCATGGTGGATCATGAATTCGGTGACACCGACCATCACCTGGAGCGCTTCATCGCGTTCTCTCAAGCTCGGGTTTGAAACCATGACCAATGAAAAAATCGCCTACTTCGAAGATCTTGGGGACCGTTTGGTAATCCATAATGCGAACACCGCCAACCGCAACGCGATCACCCTGGAGCTTTACGATGTAATCTTGAAAGCCCTCGCCATGGCTGCGGAAACCGACCGGGTGAAATCAGTTATATTCACCGGCGCGGGCTCGTTCTTCTGCGCCGGAGGTGATCTCAACCGTATAAAAAACCGCCGATTTGAACCGCTCGAGGCGCGCAAGGGCCATGTCGAAAACCTGCATGACATTGTTCGCAGCTTCAGATCGTGCCCCAAACCGGTAATTGCAGCGGTTGAAGGCGGTGCTGCAGGGGCTGGTGTATCTCTGGCCTATGCCTGCGACTTCATCGTTGCAAGCAGAGAGGCCAAGTTCACGGTCTCCTATGTCAGGGTCGGCCTGACCCCTGATGGCGGCATAACCCACCGGCTGATGCAGATGCTGCCGCGATCCCTGGTCAATGACCTGTGCATGTTTGCCGAACCCATCGAGGCGGAGCGCCTGTACCAACTGGGCGCCCTGAACGAGCTGAGTGAGCCGGGTGAGGCCATGGCTGCCGCTGCTGCAATTGCCGACCGCCTGGCAACAGCGCCGACCAGCGCACTGTCACGCATCAAGGAACTGCTGAATGCAGCCGAGCACTCTACCTTTGACGAGCAAATGGATCTGGAGCGGGATCACATGGCCGCCGCGGTTGCCGAAGCGCCGGCCGTTGAAGGCATCACCGCGTTTTTCGACAAGCGCAAGCCTGATTTCACCAAGCTTGGCGACGGGTAGCGCCGGTGCGGATTGATACTGAAGTCACCCGGACATTCGGCATAAGGGTTCCCATCGTGGCTGGTGGACTGATGTGGTTGGCAGATGCCGACTACGTCGCTGCCGCTGCCCATGCCGGCATCATATCGTTCATCACCGCTGCCAGTTTCCCGGAACCGGACGACCTGCGGGCCCAGATACGCAAGTGCCGTGATCTGTGTGACGGCCGGTCTTTTGGTGTCAATGTATCCATGTTGCCGAAGCTGGTTCAGGGCGAAAAAACCCGGGAGGTGTTCCAACTGATTGCCGATGAAGGCGTTCGCTTCGTCGAGACATCAGGGCGAAACCCGGAAGCCTATGTGCCGATGCTGAAAGATGCCGGCATCGTCATATTGCACAAGGTGCCCAGCGTCCGGTTCGCCGAAAAGGCCCAGAGCGTTGGTGTCGACATGGTGTCCATTGTCGGCGCCGAATGCGGCGGCCATCCCGGTCTGGACATGATCGGAACCATGGTCAATGCCGCGCTTGCCCAACAGCGACTGGACATCCCCTACCTGATCGGCGGCGGCATTGGTACCGGGTCACAACTGGTCGCGGCACTCGCCATGGGCGCAGACGGCGTGGTCATGGGGACCCGCTTTCTGGTGGCGGAGGAAATCAAGGCCCATGCTGGCTACAAGCAGAAGCTGATCGACGCATCCGAGCGTGACACGGCTCTGACCATGGCAAGTGTCCGCAATACCGTGCGCACCTTGCGCAATGAGACAACTGAACTGGTGGCCCGCATGGAAGCCGAAAATCCCGACATCCGGATTGAGGACCTGCTGCCCCATGTATCGGGCAAAGTCGGGCGGCAGGCCTATGAAACCGGCGACACATCCAAAGGTCTGCTGTCTGCCGGTCATGCTCTCGGTTTCCTGCACACGGTTGCGCCGATCGCCGAGATTGTTGAGCAACTGGAGCGAGAGGCTGGTGAGGCTAGACAGCGGCTGGAGACAGTTGTGACAGGTGATGTTCGTCTAACCAGATGACTGCCGATGGCTGGTGCAATCAGTGGTCTGCCGGCAGCGAGGCCTGCCGCGTCGCAGCGCCGGCATCGCGGAGAAACTCGGAAAATGAACTGCCACCTGTTCCCGTAATCGCGGCCTGCCCGGACGGTTTTGTGATGTACTCATTGACCAACTGAAAGTGTCGCCGTCTGAACTCATTCAGTGCATCTGTGATGGTGTTGTATGCCGATACCAGGCCGGCTGACCCTTTGCGCATGACCATTGATCGAATTCTGGATGCTTGTCTGACTTCCTGGATGAAACGTCGGTGCTGCGCCAACATGTAGGGCATCATGCCGTCCAGAAACGCCGCTGTTTTTTCGCTGTGCCGTATGCCGAGAGCCGCATCGAACGATTGTATCAACGGGCTTTGCGCGGCGCTGGCACCGGCCAGGATGCGTGGGCTTTTCGATACGCCTTCATAAACCGCGCCGGGGCTCGGCCAGCCGGAGAACAGCGGTCGTATGTCATTGAAAAATATGGTCGGATCGCATTGTTCCCGGACTTTCAGTACAGCGTCAGTCATGACATGCATCTGATTGGCCAGACAGGCCAGTTGATGCTCCAGTTCGTCGACATCTGCGCGGGATGATGCAACCACCGCGTCATACAGTGTGGCGAGCAGGGGGGCACACGCAACCTCCAGGTGCAGCGCTGACGTTACAAACCAGGTTTCATCACGGGTCCCCAGGAACCTGCACAACAGCCTGGTGTTTTCGGCGCAAACGTCGCCGTTGGGGTTGATCTTCTCCCAGTTGAAAAAGGTCATCGATGCGTATGTGAGCACAGCTTTGCGCTGCAAGGCGGATGCCAGTTCTGTCAGTGGGACGGCTATAGTTTCGGGAATTCGAAAGTCAGGTTGCCGCTGACCCCAGACACAGGCGTTGGCAAGCACACTCAGTGCCAGAAAAAGCCGCTCCTGTTCCGCTGTACCATTGAGCAAACCCAGGTCCGGAGAATCCATTCTTTTGATTGCTTCGCTGAGGCTGCCTTGTTTCAGGTGCACCGGGAGTTCGCTTGAGACGCGCTCGATGCAGGCGAACGCTGGCGGCAACTTCTGCAACGGGTCAGTTGCCGGAATAAAGCCGCGCGTACGGGTGATCCCATAGTCCGCAAGCGGCCCCATGGAATTGTTCAATTCACTTCCGGCCACGGCGATTGTCCGTTTGCTCGCATGGTTGCTCTCACCAGTGCCTGTGGAACGCCGCCTGTCGTAGATAGGCACAACGTGGAGACAGGCCTTGCAACAATCGCAAGATTGCGGCAACTCATCAACACTTGGCTGGCGGTCGTGCACAGGGTGGCAACAAGATGGTGTGACCTTTGCGGCCGACCGAGTTAGGCTGTTGTGGCGTGCACCGACATGCGCAACATGACGACGACAACTGGTTTGATGGACGGATAACGGTGAGACGGACCACCTTCGCCAATGCAATAATCACAATTGTCGGGGGTTGCATGTATGTTCGCCATGCACGGCTCGTTGTGCAATTCCGCCGCAAGGTGGGATATTGGCCGAATGTGGCAGATCCGGTCCGATACAACGAGAAGCTGCTTTGGCGAAAGCTGTTCGACCATGATCCCCGTTTCACCAAATTGAGCAACCGGGCCTATGCCCAGGAGTACCTTGTTGAAAACGCCGGCGCCAATATGGCTTTTGCCTCCCGTGTCTGGATCGGCAATGATGTAGAGCAATTGCCTGATGAAGTGTTTCAACGGCCCACGGTTATCAAGGCGCTGCACGGTTCGGGCTGGAACGTGTTCGTTGAAGACAACAAGGTTGAACGCTCCAGCGTCCGAGAACTGGCTCGGAACTGGTTGGCGCGGCGGTATGGCAGGACGCATCATGAATGGGCCTATTTCGATGTGGAGCCTGGTCTGGTCGTGGAAGAGATGTTGGTCAGCAGGGATGGTGAACCGCTGATTGAATTCAAATTTCATGCATGCGCTGGCAAGGTTGTATTGTGCTTTGTGATGACCAATCCCAAGCGGCCTGGTGCCCGCTACGCGATTTTCGACAGGGACGGCAACAGACTTCCCGCCAGGGCGGCGGTCGTCTACAACAGCGATGAAGATATGCTGCCAGCGGATTTCAAGCTCCCGGATGCATTCTTTGACGCTCGTGACGGCGTTGAGAGGGCATCTCAGGACATAGATTACGCCCGATACGACATCATGTCGGTCAACTCACAACTGTTTGCCGGCGAAATTACAATCTATTGTTGTGGTGGCTACGCGGTTTACGACACGCAAGATATAGAACGTCGTTTGACGTCGCACTGGGATATCAGGAACAGCTGGTTTCTGAGCACGGCCCAACAAGGCTGGCGGCATTTGTATGCGCAGGCAATGGCGAAACAGTTCGTCTGACCTGAAGTCCACTGCAAGACTGTTGTCCAGGCTTTTGTTTACGGTTTCAACCCGACCATTCGAAATGCCTGGTCCAGGAAACTGCCCGCCTGAATTGCCGTTGAGCTATCAGGTGCGTTGGTTCCCATGTGATGCCAGAGGTGAACCGCCTCAGTTGTCTCCGGCAGATTGTCGAGAATGTTACCATCCTGGCAATAGAGGCTGCCGGCGTCGCGCCAGCTGACAGGATAATATCTGCCAGGGGCTTCAGCTGAGCCCTCCAGGTTGTGCAGACGGACGGAATTGGTCAGAAGGTGCGGGCCATATATGCCCCATCTGTAGTCGCCCGCGGCCAGCGGAAACCCGGCAGCCTGACGCGCTCTCAGCCAGCATTTGTGCACGGGCGGGTACCAGAACGGAATCGGGTGGGACTGCGAGGTGAAGTCACACAGGGAGTCTGTCAGCTTGCCGCGCGGCAACTGCAGGACTGCCGAACCGATCAGTTCGTCATCCTGCCAGGCCATCATGTAGCCGTTGCGCGAAGTCAGCGGTTTGAGGATAAAAACATCGGTGTCGATCCAGGGACCGAGCTCTCTGTCGAACAGCAGGTAGCGGAAACGGTTCGAGGACAGCGACGGGCTGCCGCTGTTGCGGTGCCGCATGATCTCTGCCTCCGGCAGCACGTCTTCCGCATTCGCGGTCTCGATCTCCCCAGGCAGGTTTTCAGGTGGTGAATAGCAGAACAGTCGCACCTTGTGGCCCGCCCTGACAGCTGAAAGCAGGCACGCCAGGTGAATGGATGAGAGCCGTGGTCCGATCCACAGGGTGTTCAGCAGTGTTTCAACCCTGCGTGTCACGGCGCCCACTCCAGCTGAGAGATCAGGCCATGCTGTACCAGGGTCCGGGAGGATCGGTATCTTTCTGACCCTTCAAACATGAAGGTCGCGCCTGCGGTTTTTCCGAGGCTTTCAAAGTATCTTGATTGCTGTTGATTGTTGTTCCAGTGATCCAGTTCCCGCAGGCGGGCTTTGTCGGTCAGGTCCGGATTGTTGAGGAACTTGAAATGCAGCAGTGCGCCGCGCAATGGCAATGTGTTCCTGATGATCGGGTCCACTTCATGCGATGTTCGCATGCCAGCCCCCGGACTCCATTTCATGAACGGAACCTTGTGAAGATAAGGCAGCATGCTGGCTTCGTCGGTATGGTCAAACATGGTTCGTGCCCTGGGGCCGCCGGCAATTGCCAGCGCTGTTGCCGGACGTAATGACTTAACCGCAGACGGTTCGCGGCCATACCCTGTGGCATCGAACATCGGGGATGCATCGATCATGCTGCTGCCTGCAGTGTACCGGCTGCGTTCAGCATCACCGTCGTCATACATGTCCAGCATGAGGCATGGCAGGGCGTCCAGATGTTGTTTCTCGAGCAATCGGGCCAGATCCGGCAGTTTGTAAATCTCACATTGGTCATAAACCAGCAATTCATCCACGTCAGCGACGACCAACCACCGGTTTCGCAGCCTACAACGGTCAATCGCTGCATTGATCCACTGGCTGCCAAAGCCGGATGCCGAGTAACTGTGACTGGTGTTCAACACCGCGCAGTCGGGTTGTTGCAATGCGTACTCGAGGGTGCCGTCGGTCGACCCGTTGTCGATCAGCACAAACCCGCACACATCCAGTTGCCTGTAGTGTGCGAGGAAGTCTGCGATCCGAAGGCTTTCATTTTTCATGACTGCGACGCACACGACCCCGTGTTGCAGTCCCGCTGGCATGTCGTTGACCGGGCTGAGTTGGCGCACAAAGCGCTGCTTCGGCCGCACCAGTGCCTCAGCCCAGGTGGCAAGCCGCGTCACCGGATTGATGCGGGTTTCGAATCGCGACTTTTCCTCCTGTTTCGGATATGGCATGTGACTCTGGCGCTGATACAAGACTGGTGGTGAAAACCCGGCTGGACTGTCCGGTACAGGCTTGACCCAAGAGTACATTGATTGCAACTGTTACCGCGTTAGGGAAACACCGGCATCGGTATTTTTGACTTCACGGGGCGCAACATACAGACGGCTTCGAAAAACGACTGTGGCAAGATCGACGTCGTCATCATGGCGACCGCCGATATTGACGACTATGCCAGGGAAACGCTCGCCAACTGGCGGGCGTACTGCTCGCGCCACGGTTACGCGCTGCACCATTATGATGAGCAGGTGCTTCCGGATCTGCATATCAATTGGTCGAAGATCGAGCTTGCCAGACGTCATCTCCAGCAGTCCGACTGCGATTGGATGGTGGTGGCAGATGCCGATACCTGGGTTTGCGACCCGTCCCGGACGCTTGAGGAATTCATCGACGACAGGCCCGGCATCGATTTCGTTTTTTCCAGCGATGTCTGCGTACGTGCAGGACTTTTGTTCCCGCTGAATTACCTTGGTGTCTGGGAGTGCCGCACCTGGGTCTGCCCGAATGCCGGTTTCTTTGCTGTCCGCAAATCCCGGGAAGGCCAGATGTTCATGGATGAATGGATGGAGTTACCCTATGGCAGGTTGGTGGAACTGGCGGACCGGCCCCCGCGTGACCAGTGGATCTTGTGGAGGGGACTGTTCCGCAAGTGGAGAGACAGGCTTCGGCTTGACAAGCGAAAAGTGCTGCGTGTGATAAGTGATTTTCATTGGTGGCAACTAAAGGTAATCGGCGCCAATCCTCTCATTGCTCATGACAAGCGACTGACATTGCGGTTAAAGCGAAACCAAAAGCCACAACCTTGACTGTCGTTTTTCGCAAAACATGCATGAGCTCTCGACAGGGCCGGCGCGGGCCTCGGGGAGTATTGATCGTGTTCAGGACAACTCCATGAGGACACCAAAACCGCATTTCTACCGTTTCCCCACAGCCGGCCTGTTTACAGACTACCGCAACCTGCCGCAGACGGAAATGAACGTGTTTCGCGCCGCGCGGGCATTTTTGGCGTTTGCCGACATGAACGCCCAGAGATTGGGCGGGCTGTTGGGGGCATGGCCGATGCTGCCGGTCAACTTGCTCACCGAAACGCTGCCAGCATGGACCAGGTACAACAAGCCCGCAACGTCTGCATTTGATACCTCTGCCCTGGACCAGCTTCGCCAGTGTGTTCGACTGGCCTTGAATGACGGGCCGTCTCCGACCGGGTATTACCTGGCAGGTATTGCAGAACACAAAGGCGCGGCGGAAATCGGAAACTACATCCATGACCAGTTTCATGAAACACTGGTCGAGTTTTGCCGATATGCCGTTGAACAATTGCATGGCGTGCAGCGGGAGCTGGACAACAAGCTGGCGTTTGAGGAGAACTGCCGTGAACTTGATTTGCCGTGCATTGAGACCTTCCTGCGTGTCAAATCTGACGGCAAGGTAGAACCGACAAGAGCCGGCGCCTTGGATAGGGCCCGGTTGGCGCCATCCCTGTTTATCAAGCCGGTCCGGGGAAGTCAGGGACAGGGAACCGAGCGATGGGATGCGGACGCGGGAGCTTACACCGCTGCGGACAACAGACGGCTTCCGGATTTTGACGGGTTGCTGCAACACCTGAAATCACGCGCCGGGAAAGCCGATGTCGACCTGCTGGTGCAGCAGGTTCTCGCCAACCCGTCCCGAATAAGCGCTTATGGTGGGCGTGCGCTGAGCACTGTAAGGCTTGTCACTCTCAGGACGTCCGACGGTGTTGTCCGACCGGTGCAGGCAGGCACGCGCGTCGCGGCAAATCCTGAGGCTGTCGTTGATAACTATCATGCCGGCGGAATTTACTTTCATGTGGATTATCGCACTGGCGAGATCGGTACGGGAACGTCTATGGATTTCCCGGCCGCCCCGGAGTATCTCACCCTGCCGCCCAGGGCCGACGTCGCGCTGACCGGCAACATCGTCGAAGGGTGGACAGAGATTCGCCGCCTTGCGCTGGATCTGCATGAAAAGCTCACTATGCATACAATCGGCGGATGGGATATTGCGTTGACTGACAACGGGCCGGTGGCAGTCGAGTGCAATTCAGTGCCTGGGATGCCGGCACCCCGGCAGAGACCGTTTTCGGGTTTTTTGCGGACTGAGTATGCTGACCTGCTTCGCAGTGAAATCATGGCCTTTCTCGACAGTCTGGCTCCAGCAAACTCGCGGTTTCGTTTTGGCGCGGAAGGAAAGTAGATGGGGCGGCAGCCAAATGGATTGACGACGCGTTTCGGTGCTTTCCTGAAACGCAGAGCCGTTTTCAATCTGGCGCTGCTGGCCCGATTGCGCAATCGCCACACCAGGTACATCTCGGTCACCGGATCTTCCGCCAAGACCACAACCTGTTCGCTGTTGGATCACATTCTGGCGCCTGTCGCTCCGACCAAGACACTCGCATTCTACAATACCATGCCGACTATTGCGCCATTTGTGCAATCAGTGACGGCTGACCATGACTTTGCTGTCATCGAGACCGGCATAGACGGTCCAAACCGAATGCGCCATCTGGCAAGGCTCATCCGGCCCCATGTCGGCATTATCACAATGATCGGTCTGGAGCATCGAAAGACACTGCGCAGCGTCGATGTGGTTGCCGCGGAAAAAGGCTACCTGATCGAACAGCTGGCCAAAAATGGTGTAGCTTTGCTCAATGCTGATGATGAAATGACCGCTGGACTGGAAAAACGGGCCAATGGCCGGGTGATCAAGTTTGGTCGCGACAAGCCTGCAGACTACCGAGCCGTATCGGTTTCGGCCGGCTTGCCGGACCGGCTGTCTCTTACGATCAAGGGGCCTGACCTGAACCTGGACCTCCAGACGCAGATGGTCGGCAAACACCTCTGGCTGCCGGTTACTGCTGCGGTTGCCTGTGCGAGCCATCTGGGTGTTGCGCCGGAGACTATCGAAAGACAGGTTGCAAGCTTTCAGCCGCCGGTTGGTCGCTGCTCAATCATGGAGTTGCCCAACGGCCGCACGGCAGTGCTCGACACCTACAAGGCGCCGCAACATTCTCTGGAAGTGGCCTTTGACATTGTGCGCTCCCTGACGTGCCCCCACAGGCGGATTGTGTTTGGGCAACTGTCTGATAATACAGGGTCCAGCGACACGTCCTATCGCAGGGCTTATCGCCAGGCCCGTGAAGCAGCCGATGAAGTGATTTTCGTTGGTGAACACGCGCACCGGTACAACGCGTCTGCGGAAGATGAAGCAAGTGGCAGAGCCAGGAAATTCCGCTATGTCGAAGAGGTGGCGAACTATCTGAAAGATACTGCCATTCCAGGTGAGGTGATCCTCTTCAAGTCAAATGCCAAACTGCATCTTGAACGTGCAGCGCTGGCGCAGGTCGAGACAATCGCCTGCTGGGAACGCAACTGTGGGTACAAAACCTTTTGCAAGCATTGCGAGTACTATGAAAACCCCCGGCGGCAGGATGTTGCTGAACCGGCTTAAGTGGCAGTGCTGCTTGCAGTCAGGCCAGGTTTTTCTCCGCCGCCCCGATATAGACTGCCAGCAGCGCGCCATGCTCCGAATGGGAGGAATGCTGCGTCCCTTTTTTCAGCCAGACCAGATCACCGGTTCTGTAAACGTATCCGTCATTGTCGGTGAGCTCGCCCTCCAGCACCAGAAACTCCTCATCCTGGGTGTGCTCATGCGGCGTCGTGGTGGTGCCGGGCTGCATCCGATAGACGTGAAACCCCACGCCCAGTTGCTCATGTGAGTTTATCTGCAGGGCACTTTCGTGGGTGGACGGGGTATCCGTGCCGCCGAACGGCCTGAACTCATCGGTGTAGATGTTGACGACACGACGGTCGCTTGGTTGTATTTTCTGCATCGGTTCTTCCGTTGCGCTTGCTGTGGGGTCGGGATTGGGCGCGGATCTCCGCGCTGCAAACCCCGGTGATTGCGCAGACTGTCAGCTTGCCGCAAAACCGGTGCTGTTTGCAATTCCAATTGCAGCATCCGGTCATCTCCGTCAGGTGGTGTCCCTGTCCCGAGCACGCCTGAAAACTCCAGAAACGGCTTGTGATGAGCAAGGCAGGCAGTTATTCTTTTCGATAAATTTTTATTCCGCACATGCAAGTGTAAACGGGCCTCTTTGTCAGTGCGGAGTTAGGAAACAGATCATGCTGGAAACCGAATATCCGGTTGTCAGGGCGGGGCCGCCGGTCCCAAGCAGTATCATTCAGCCGGGTGTTTTCTCCATGTCCCCCGGCACCGAGCGGTATGTGGTTCAAGGCGCCGGTGCCATCCTGTTTCCCGTAGAGCAGGGTGACAGGTTCACGGTCATCAACGATGAAGGCGGCCAGGTCTGCGAGATTGTCGCGGCAGACGCAATCGGCAGAATTGATGCGGGCGTGATCGGCAAAAAGCCGAGTTCGGATGCTGCCGGACTGAAGGCGCTGCTGGCCGGCCCGGATTATTCTCTGCGCGGCCTGCGCCTGGGATTGGACAGCCGCAACATTGACCTGGCCGGTGCGGGCGCGGTCAGTCTTTTCGACGCCCGCACCCGTCATGGCGAGGAAATTGAACTTAACGTCGAGCGCGATGGTGTTGTCATTATCGCAGCCCCGGGCGGCCCTATGGACATGGAGGTGCAGGACACCTCAACCCCGCTCACCGTGATGGTGACACGGGCGATCGTGAAGTCGCATGTGAAATTTGAACTGCCCGATCCTCTGGCTGATCCGGTGCTTGACCTTCGCGTACACACAGAGACGGCGGAAAGCTATTTCGTGAAGGCGGGTGAATTCATCCAGATCCTGGATGTCGACGGACGCCAATGCACCGATTTCCAGTGTTTCGCCGCGCGCAAGCTCGACAAGGGCATTGAGCATGCGCTTGATGTCACTACAACGCGTGCGTTGATGGGGCATGCTTACCCGATGCCCGGCCTGCATGCCAAATACTATGATCAGGACATGCTGCCGCTGGTTGAAGTGGTGCAGGACACGGTGGGCAGGCATGACGCATTCGCGCTCGCCTGTGCCGCAAAGTATTATGACGACATCGGTTATCCGGGCCATGTCAATTGTTCCGACAATTTCAACGGTGCCCTGGCCGGCCACGGCGTGACAGCGCGTGCCGGATGGATGGCCATCAATTTCTTCTTCAACACCGGCATTGATGAACACGGCGTCCTGTTCAGCGATGAACCGTGGTCAAGGCCCGGGGACTATGTGCTGCTGCGCGCCCTGACGGATCTGATCTGCGTCACATCTGCCTGTCCCGATGACACGTCGCCCGCCAATGGCTGGAACCCCACCGACATTCACGTGCGCACCTACTCAGGCGAAGAAAAGTTCTCCCGCGCCATCGCCATGCGAACGACACCAGATTCGGAACCGAAAATGACCAAGCAGACGGCCTTTCACTCCAGCTTCGAAAAGCACACCCGCAACTTCGTGGAATACAAGGGGTACTGGCTGGCCAGTTGCTTTTCCAAGGCAGGCCCGATTGACGAATACTGGGCATGCCGGGAAAAGGCGGTAGTGGTGGACCTGTCGCCGCTGCGCAAATTCGAAATCACCGGGCCGGACAGCGAAGCCCTGATGCAATACACGCTGACCCGCAACATTGCCAAACTGGCAGTTGGAGAGGTGGTCTATTCCGCCATGTGTTACGAGCATGGCGGCATGATCGACGACGGTACCTTGCTGCGCCTCGGCCGGGATAACTTCCGCTGGATCGGCGGTGACGACTACGGTGGCGTCTGGCTGCGCGAAGTGGCTGACAAACTCGGCCTGACCGTCAATATCCGGTCTTCCACCGACCAGATGCACAATGTCGCCGTCCAGGGTCCCGAAAGCCGTGACATCCTGAAGAAATTCGTCTGGACGCCGCCGCATCAGCCGGAGATCGGCGAACTGGAGTGGTTCCGCTTTACCGTCGGTCGGGTTGGCGATGACCAGGGGGTACCTGTCGTCGTGTCCCGGACCGGCTACACCGGTGAACTGGGGTACGAGATCTGGTGCCATCCCAAGCATGCCGAGACCGTGTTTGACGCACTTTGGAGTGCCGGTGAACCGCACGGATTGACCCCCATGGGGCTTGAGGCGCTGGACATGGTGCGCATTGAGGCAGGCCTGATCTTTGCCGGCAGCGAGTTTTGCGATCAGACCGATCCGTTTGAAGCCGGTATCGGTTTCACGGTGCCGCTGAAAAGCAAGACCGACGACTTTATCGGGCGTGACGCGTTGATCAGGCGCAAGGAGAACCCGGTGCGCAAACTGGTCGGGCTGGATATCGACAGTTCCGTCGATGTCGGCCATGGCGATTGCGTGCATGTGGGCCGGGCCCAGATAGGCGAGATCACGTCGTCGATGCGGTCGCCCGTTCTGAAAAAGAACATTGCATTGGCCCGGATCGATGTTGTGCACAGTGAAATTGGAACCAGGGTGGAAATCGGCAAGCTGGATGGTCAGCAGAAACGTCTGCCTGCCACCGTTGTGCCGTTTGCCCATTACGATCCGAAGAAGACACGGCCGCGGTCTTAGGGCGTATTCATTTGCCCGGTCGTCATGCCAGCGAAGGCTGGCATCCAAAAACCACGTTTCAGTTTGCAGCCATGTCGGTTTGGACCCCAGCCTTCGCTGGGGTGACAATTATCATTGCGCGAGAGGCAGCACGGGGGAAACATCTGGAGACCGGTAGGTCTTGGTATTTTGACTACCTGCGAATTGGGAACCATCTCGTTCCAATCGCTTTGTGATCACAGGTGACATTTCCCGGAGCAGCTTGTTGCGGATGGCCACGGCGAAGGCGTCGAAATCCACCGCCTTGACCACGAACGCGCCGGGACCGGAGATGACCTCTGCCCGGTAGTAATCATGCAGTTTCCAGTTGTCGGTGAGAATGGCCAGGCCATTGATCGTCACCCCCCTGGCCCTGGCCAGCCTGCGGGCGTCGGGCAGGGTGAAGGCCTTCTTGAACCACGGGTCGGTCTCGACCCCGTCGCCTGATACGTCCACCACCTTGCGGGCACCGTCAAACCTGTTGCTGTGGATCATCTCCAGAGCGTAGACAATGCCGTCGCCGATCCCGGTTCCGCCGCCGCCCTTGCCCTGGCGTTTGCTGGCATTGGCCGGGTTGTTGAAGTTCAGCAAGCGCTGCGCAAACGCATCGATCGTCTCGGGCGAATTGAGCAGATGCCATTCGGTGGGATACTTGGGAAACGCCGCATCCGACCAGATCACCGCGGAAATTGCCACACGCCCGGTCGGCCCGGACAGAATCGCCTGCTGGACACTTGCATCCTTCAGCGCGGCGGCGGTGCCGATGACCTGCAGCAGAAACTCATCGGCACTTATGCTGCCGGACCCGTCCATGGCCAGCACAATTTCCAGGTCGACCTGCTGTGCCCGCGCAGCCGGTGCCGGCAGGCCGGACATGGCCATGAACCACAGGCAGAGCAGGCTGGCACAATGCCGCGCATGTGCCAGCCTTTTCATGCTTCAGTTCTCCAGATACGATTCCAGCGTATCGTCGAGCGCATCCTTCCACGGCGTATGGTGTTTTGGCGCCATGGTTCCGGTGATCACCGATTTGTAGCTGTTGTCCCGGAACGTCATGATGTTCTGCTTCTTGTGTTTCTTCCATTGGAAGAAGGCCTCATTGGCGCCGTCCACGTCGAAGCTTGGGTAGTCGGTTTCCGCGATCAGCTCTTTGACATAGTCGCCCTGATACCGGATGCAGGCATAGTCGTCCTCATTCTGGTCCTCACGCGCGACCCGTTCTTCCACGTCTGCTTGCATGGCGGCTTTGTCGGGCAGGGCGATACGTCCCATGATGACATCACGCGCCCACCAGCCCTGCGCGTCAAACATGTTGAAGGTGAACCACTGGTCCTGCATGCCGATGTAGAACAGGGCCGGGTTGTGGACAAACGCCACACCCTTGTAGAGGTCGGCGGTGGCCAGCCGGTTGGCGGTGTGCAGTTTCAGGTCCTCTGCCATGAACGGGAAGTGATGCAGGTAGCCGGTGCACAGGATAATGGCATCGACATCCTTGGTTGTGCCGTCCTTGAAGGTGCAGGTATTGCCCTCGACTTTGGTCAGCAGCGGTACTTCCTGCCAGTTGTCCGGCCAGTCATAGCCCATGGGTGCAGTACGGTGGCTGACGGTGATTGATTTGGCGCCATACTTCCAGCATTGCGAGCCGATGTCCTCGGCTGAATAGGATGTGCCTATAAGCAGCAGGTCCTTGTCCTTGAATTCCACTGCGTCGCGGAAATCATGGGCGTGCAGGACCCTGCCGTTGAACCGGTCGAGGCCGTCGAAGTGAGGCGTGTTCGGTGTCGAGAAATGGCCACTACAGCACACCACATTGTCAAACATCTCGGTGCTCGTCTTGTCGTTGACCAGATCATGCGATGATACCTTGAATTTGCTTGCGCCGGCATCCCACTCGACATAGCGGACAGGTGTCCTGAACCTGATCCACTTGCGCACATCGGCTTTTTCAACCCGGCCTTTGATGTAATCGAACAGGACTGCGCGCGGTGGGTATGAGGCGATCTGCTTGCCGAAGTGTTCCTCGAACGAATAGTCGGCAAACTCCAGGCCTTCCTTGGGACCATTGGACCAAAGATAGCGATACATGGAGCAGTGCACCGGCTCGCCATACTCGTCCAGTCCGGTGCGCCAGGTGTAGTTCCACAGCCCGCCCCAGTCTTCCTGCTTCTCAAAGCACACGATCTCGGGAATGTCGGCGCCCGCCTTGGCAGCTGACTGGAAGGCGCGCAGTTGTGCAAGACCGGACGGACCGGCACCAATGACGGCTACTCTTTTAGACATCGATTTTGTTCTCCTTACTGTCTACAGACCTTAACTTATGCCCAATTGCTTCTTGCGTTCGGCCGCCCAGGCCTGGATCAACCGGTCGGCGACAATGCCGATAACGGCGATCCCGAGGCCCGCCATGATGCCGCGACCGGAATCAGCGGTCGGCAGCGCTCGGTAGATTTCCTGACCCAGGTCGGATGATCCGATCAGCGCGGTGATCGCCGTCATCGCGAGAGCCATCATGATTGTCTGATTGATACCCAGCATGATTTCAGGCAGCGCGATCGGCAGTTCCACTTTCCACAGCCGTTGCAATGGCGTTGTCCCGTTGGCGATGGAAGCTTCGATGGTGACCTCAGGAATACGCTTGATGCCCAAGTATGTGTAGCGGACCGCCGGCACGGTGGCATAGGCCAGGATGGCAATCACATTGGACAGGTCACCAACCTTCAGCAGCATGATCACCGGGATCAGATAGATGAACGACGGAAACGTCTGCAGCGTATCGCACGTTGCCATTATGGCTCGGGCGGCGCGGTCAGACCGCGTCGCCCAGATGCCGATTGGCACACCGATCAGCACGCACAAAATAACGGCGGACGTGACAAGATACAGCGTCAGCATGCCCTGTTCCCAGTTGCCGGTTACCAGAATAACGACGGCGATCAGGGCGGTGGTCAGCAATGTGGTGCGAATGCCGCCAAGCCAGTAGGCGGCGAGGCCGACGGCGCCGACAACGGTGGTCCATGGCAACCACAGGAAAAAGTCCCGGAACGGGATCAGCATGTAGACGGTGATGAAATCCCTCACCGGATTGATGTAGTCGTAGGCATGCTTGGAGAAGGCGCGCAGGGCGAAGTCGATATTGCGGCCGAGCGTGAAAGTGTAGGCCCGGGGATACTTTTCCACCATGGGCAGAAACTGTGCCAGCAGGTACGCCGCAACAGTGACGCCAAGGAAAAGCCACAGGTGTTTTCTGGCCTTCCAGCCGATCTCGCGCGATGCCAGTTCGCCTGGTGCGCGGTTGGCATAGGCTTGCGTCAGGCGGTCGAGGACCACAGCCATCAGAACGATCGCGAGGCCTTGTTCGACGGCAGCGCCCAGGCGTAATTGCTGCAGGGAAAACAACAGCTTGTGGCCCAGGCCCTGGGCACCGACCATGGACGCGATGACCACCATTGCAAGTGTCTGCATAACGACCTGGTTGACCCCAAGCATGAGGATGCGTTGTGACGATGGCAGCGTGACTTTCCACAACAGCTGTCGCGGTGTGCATCCTGACATGTGGCCGGATTCCACTACGTCGCTGGAGACTGTCTGGATCCCCAGTATGGTACACCGGGCCATGGGCGGCATGGCAAAGATCACCGTTGCGATCATGGCCGGCACCTGACCTGCGCCAAACAATACCACCACCGGCACGAGATAGGCCATGTGCGGGGTTGCCTGCATGATGTCGAACATCGGAGAGATGATCGCCGCAGCTCGTTTCGAGCGGGTCACCCAGATACCGAGGCCAAGGCCCAGCACGACCGCGAACGGCACTGAGACCACGACGATGGAGAACGTCCGCATGGAATCGCGCCACAGGCCCATGATGGCCAGATAGCCAATGCATCCTGCCGAAAACAGCGCCAGTTTCCAGCCGCCGATCCAATGTCCCAGTATCCCGGCGCCGGCCACGATCACCACCCAGGGAAGCGCATCCAGTTTCTTGACGCCAAGTACATCCAGAACCGTGGCCGGCAACTGGAAAAGGCCTGTGTGCAGCAGCACATTGTCGGCAACCATGACAGCCCATATGGATGCGACAGCAAGCAAGCATTTCTGCATGCCAAAACGGTTGTGCAGTGCCGCCAAGGCGATCAGCGGGCCGAATATCCAGAAGATCGCCGGGAACTGCTTGGCCTTGATGCCGCGGTACAAAATGTACTCAGCCCAGTCCAGCGGCTGTTCCAGCAACCAGGCGATTGAGCGCGTGACAGTCTTGAACTTGAGCGGGCCGATTCCGGCTTCCTTGTCGAGCCATGTGAAGAACCGGGTGACCCATTCCTTGATGGGAACGATCCACTCCTGTGGCCAGACCTTCATGAAGTCGAGGACCAGGCTCAGCAACACGGTGACACAGATCATGGCTCCCATCTGCGCCCAGAACGAATTCAGCCCCGGTACATTGGACGAGGGCGTCTTGCCGACATCTGTCACCGCACTGTTCATACAATCTCACCCTTGCCGAACAGGGCCCTGGTAATGCGGTCCCGGTCCACATGTCCCAGCAAATGCCCGTTTGAATCGGCCACCGGTGTTGGTTTGTCTGAACTGATGACCTGCGCCGCAATCTCACCGATCTTGGCACCGGCAGAAACCGATGCGCCCGACACTTTGCGCGGTGTTTTGGCTGAAGTTTTCTCCATGATCGCCGCTGCAGAAACAATCCGGTCCCGCGGCGCATTGCGGGCGAATTCGGCCACATACTCGTCTGCTGGATTCAGCACCATTTCCTCAGGCGTGCACAGCTGCACCATCTCGCCGTCTTTCATGATGCCGATGCGGTCTGCAAGCTTGGTGGCCTCCTCGAAATCGTGCGTGATGAACACAATGGTCTTTTTCAGCATTTGCTGAAGGCGAATGAACTCGTCCTGCATTTCGGCCCGGATAAGGGGATCGAGTGCGGAAAACGGCTCATCAAGAAACCAGATGTCCGGCTCCACGGCCAGCGATCTGGCAATGCCCACCCGTTGCTGCTGGCCACCGGACAGCTCGCGCGGGAAATAGTTCTCCCTGCCGCCCAGCCCGACAAGCTCAATCATCTCAATGGCGCGCTTTTCGCGCTCCAGCTGATCGATGTTCTGGACTTCAAGCGGGAAGGCGACATTCGACAGAACCGTGCGATGCGGCAGCAGGCCGAAACTCTGGAACACCATGCCCATCTTGTGGCGGCGGATATCGATCAGTTCCTGCGGGGTCGCCTTGAGCAGGTCGCGCCCTTCATATTCCACCTCTCCGGCGGTCGGGTCGTTCAACCTCGTGATGCAGCGGATGATGGTGGATTTTCCGGAGCCCGACAGACCCATTATGATCAGGATTTCACCCTGATGGACATCAAACGAGACATTGCGCACAGCGCCGATATAGCCCTCCGCGGCTAGGTCGTCAGCAGTTGGCTTGCCGTTATGACGCTGCATGAAGCCTTCCGGGTCACCGCCGAAGATTTTCCAGATGTTCCGGCATTTGATTTGCGCGTCGACGCCCATTTTGTCCCCTTCAGCAGCTTGCCCGCCGGATCGTCTTCTTATCGTTGCACAGATGAAAAAGCCGGGCAAAAGATGTCTTCAGCCCGGCCTCGAAGTTTGTTCACATTGGATGTGACGCTATTTCTTCCAGCCTTCGACGACCGCTGCATTTTCGGCAATCCACTTGTCAGCGGCTTCTTCAGGAGACATGCCGTCCACATCAACCATCAGGGCTGCGGCGGCAATCTGGGCGTTGTCGAAGTCGACCTTCTGCATTACGGCCCAGGCCTTCGGATACTTGTCGGCCAGCCCCGACCAGGCGGCCTTCTTCAACCAGCCTGAATGTGGCGCGCCGCAGTCACCTGTGGCGTTCGGGTTTGGTCCCCAGGCCTTGTCTTCCATGCAACCCTTTTCAGGTTTCGGGAAGTCGACAAACCGGCCCTTGAACTTCGACTCGATGAAATTCGGAGTCCAGTTGAACAGCACAATCGGCTCCTTGCGGTCGTATGCTGACTGCAATTCCGCCCACAAGGTGGCAGCCTGTCCGACATTGATGGCCTTGAAGTCCATCTCCAGCGATTCAATGCGGGCGGCGTAGTTCTTGCCCCAGTCGGCGGGCGGCCCGACGAAGCGGCCCTTTGGTTTGGTCTCCGCGGTTGCAAAGATTTCCGCGCAGGCATTCAGGCCCTTCCAGTCCTGGGCCTCTGGGCACTTCTCCAGGACATAGTCGGGGATCCACCATTCTTCCCGGGTCTCGGCTGTATGTGTGCCGGCGTCGACCATGCCATCTTCTGCAACCGCCTTCTCGAAGGCTTCCTTCATCGAACCTTCCCAGGCTTCGACCTGGAAATGCATGTCGCCATCGGCAATGGCTTTGAACTGCAACTGCGAGTCCGACGGAGCGTATTCGACGGTGTAGCCCATGCCTTCCAGTGTCTTGCCGACAACGAACGACAGCACCAGCTGGCTGGTCCAGTTGTTTTGAACCATGATGATCGGATCATCGGACTCTGCTTCTGCATAGGCTGGTAGTGTGAACGCCAGACTGGCGGCAACAATGGCCGAAGTGGCCAGCAGTTTTGTCATCTTCATCGTCGTTCCTCCCGGATTTGTTGGGCCCTTGGCGGGCGTTTTAGTGCTGATTGTGTCTTTTTGGACGCTCGTTCCACCTGTCTCGGCGGCGACATCATCTGCACTATTGGCTGAATCATCAACCAAATCAACCCAAAATAGAACCGATTATGAGCCAATTTTGGAGATTGGTTGAGTTGGTGGGCGATGTCAGGTGTCCCTGGTGTCATGATCTTCGTGCAGATTTCCGGCAAAAGTCTGGTCGCGCCAGCAACTCTCTTTTGAACTCCTATGGATTGGTATAGAATTGGTTGCAAGCAACGTGATTGGAAAATGACATGCCGAAGACCTTCACTGCAGCCTGCGTGCAGAACTGTGCCACACCGGACGTTCAGCAAAACATCGAGACAAGCCTGCGGTTGTCGACCGCGGCCGCGGAGGCGGGGGCTCAGTTGATCGCGACACCGGAGTATTTTTCCGGGCTGGAAACCAGGGGCGGACTGTTTCTGCCCGGTGCGTACCCGGAAGCTGAGCATCCTGTGCTGCCTGCGTTTGCCGATGCCGCCCGCAGGCTCGGTGTCTGGTTCCTGCTTGGCTCGGTCGGTGTGCAAAACACAGATGGCCGCATATCAAACCGCTCTTATGTGATCAGCCCTGAGGGTGATCTCGTCGCGCACTATGACAAGATTCACATGTTCGACGTGAATCTGGAAGGTGGCTCATATCGTGAATCGGCGACCATTTCACCGGGTGATCAGGCCGTCGTCGCAGATACACCTTGGGCGCCCATCGGTCTGTCGATCTGTTATGACTTGCGGTTTGCATCGCTGTACCGGAAGCTTGCCAAGGCCGGCGCACAGGTGTTGGCAACCCCAGCCGCATTCACCAGGGTGACAGGTGAGGCCCACTGGCATGTGCTGCAGCGTGCCCGGGCTATCGAAACCGGGTGCTTTGTGATTGCGCCGTGCCAGTATGGGAAAATATCAGGCGGAGGCGAGTGCTACGGGCATTCGCTGATTATCGACCCGTGGGGAGAGGTGTTGGCGGATGCCGGCGACGGTGAAGGGTATATTGTGGCCGAACTGGACATGGCCAGGGTTGAAGCCGCCAGGACCAGAATTCCGGCACTTGAGCATGATCGGCCAATTCACTTGGATGAAGAGGGTCTGGAACGCAAGCCGCGGCTTGCCGGTGCCGGCTGATCGTCGGGGAGCAGCTCAATCGTCGTCGGCGGTGCCAACGAGATCGAGGTGGGCCAGTTCCATGTGGGCGTTGAGTGCATCGATCGCGGCTTTGGTGTCACGGTTTATCAACCCGTCCAGTATGCCCCTGTGGAACTTGTTGTACTGGCGAATCTTGTCGGGGCTGAGCACCAGTTCACGCGCCTTTCTCCACTGGGAGTGAGTGCGTACTTCGTTGATCTGGTGGTACAGCTTCACAATCAACAGATTGCCGGATGCTTTCGCCAATTGGTGGTGGAACTCTGAATCCAGTTTCGTGAAAGCATTGCGGTCGTGCTCGGTTGCCTCCAACTGGATGAGCAGGGCCTGCATTTTTTCGATATCCCGTCCGGTGGCGTGAACCACAGCCAGGCGCGTCATCTGCCGTTCGAAACCGATCCGCGCGTCGATCAGCTGCAGCGGGCTGATCTGCTCAACGACGTTCTCGGTTTCAAGGTCCGTCGGGCCGGCATAGCTGACAAAAGTGCCGCTGCCGACTTTCCGGACCACCAGGCCGGCCTCTTCAAGGTTGTCCAGAGCCTTCCTGATCGTATTGCGGGAAGCCGAGTAGGTGTCGGAAAGGTCTCGTTCAGGCGGCAATTGGTCCCCGTCATGATACCTGCCGGTCTCAATCGCCTTGCGCAGTTCCGATGTAATGGATCGGGCTCCCCGGGCGCTCTTTTGTTCGATCGAAATCATTCGTTTTGCCTTGCGGTAATAATGGTCAGCCGCTGCCTCAGTTGCACTGTATATAGGAACAGCAGCTATGATTTGCCATGTATATCAATTTGTTGCTGGTCATCTTTGAATCAGTTTCATGCCTCGATTAATTGCACCATGGCACCAGAATACGCACACATGGAGCGGTTTTGGCAACCGTTCTGATGTCATCACGGTCTAACTGACAGTGAGCGTTGCAGGGAGTTTTCGTCCAAAAAACCGGTATGGTTCATTTTGTAGGTTGTCAAAATTGGTATAGCATTGGTATGCTATTGGTCAATTTGGTGCGTAAGCAGGGAGAAACCGTGCAATGGCAATGGATATTGAAAATTTTGTAGATGCGCCGGGCAGGGCCGAAAAGGTCAAGGAAGTCCGGAAAATGATCGACGAGCTGGGGATCGAGTATCTCTACCTTCAGTTCGTATCCGTTACTGGCAAGGTGATGGGCAAGGGCATACCAGCCGATCACTGGGAATCTGTTGCCAAAAAGGGTTTCCAGCTCGTCTACGGCGCCACCATGAACCTGTTTACGAACCGGGCCGGCGACTATCTCGGTTATGGTCCTGAAGCGGCCGAACTGGTCGGCATTCCGGAGCCGGAAACTTTCATGCAACTGCCCTGGGACAAGCGTGTGGGCCGGTTTTTCTGCACACTGTTCCGCAACCGCGAGGAAAAAGTGGATCCTGGCGGATATCTGACAGCAGACTGCCGTGGCAACCTGCGCCGCCTGCATGACGACTTCAAGAAAAAGCACAACGGTCTCAGCCTGCGCATGGGCACCGAGCCGGAAATGATGTGGCTCAAGTTCAACGAGGACGGCAAGCCGGAGGAGGGGTTCTCCAAGCCATACTGCTACCACATCGACCAGTTCGAGAGCCTGCGTCCGGTTTACATGAAGGTGATGGAATACGCCCGTGCCATGGGCCTCGACATGATCCAGGGTGATCATGAGGATGCGCCGGGACAGCTGGAGTTGAACTGGATGTTCGACGACGTGCTGCGCAATGCGGACCGGCTGACTACCTATCGGCAGATTTGCGCCCAGGTTGCCCGTGAATTTGGCATTTTCGCCTGCTTCATGAGTAAGCCGTTCGAAGGTGTGTCAGCATCCGGCTGTCATCACAACATGTCACTGTGGCGCGGTGGTGAGGACGAGTTCTGTCGCACCGGCAATGACCCCAAGGCGCTGCCGGGCATGAAGGACAATTACATGTACGTGAAGGGCGGTGAAAACACCTTCATGCCCGACGGAGATGACCCGCAGATGCCGCAAAAGGCGGGTCTGGAGGCCATCGGCGGCATCGTGCATCACCTGCGGGCGCTGACTGCGATCGGATCGTCCACTGTGAACTCGTATCGGCGCTTGTGGGATACCGGTTTCTGGGCACCGGTGTTTGCCGACTGGGGATTCCAGAACCGTACGACAGGCTTGCGCGTGTCGGCGCCGGGCCGGTTTGAATACCGCTCTGTGGATTCCATGGTGAACCCGTATCTCATGGGATCGTGCATTCTGGCGGCGGCAGATGACGGTATCGAGAACAAGCTCGATCCCGGCGAGCCGGAGGAGAGAAACATCTATGAGGCCATCAAGGCCGGCAAGGATGTTAAGAAACTGCCGATGTCACTCGGCGAAGCGCTCGAGGCGCTTGAGGCTGATGAGGTTGTCCAGCGTGGTCTGCCCGGCGAAATGTACCGGCTTTACCACGAGTACAAATCGGATGAGTGGGGACGCTTCATGTCTTCCGTGACCGATTGGGACAAAGAGACCTACATGGAATGCCTGCCGTAACCAGCGGCCTTTTCGACGATTGAATTCCGGCGGGCAACGGCCCGCCGGCGAACCACTTAACAGGAGAAATGTGCCCATGTGCGGAATTGCAGGGCTGATACACCGGAAGGGCTCCAGCAATGTCGGTCAGGAAATGACCAGCATGCTGCAGGCCCTGAAACACCGGGGGCCGGATTCAACCGGGTTCGCGATTTACGGCGAACCTGAGGAAAATACATTCGTGTTGCGCTTCAAGGTTGCCGAGCAGGAAGACCTGGACGGCGCGCTGAAGATCCATGAGGAGATCAAGCGCCGCAAGGACGCCGTTGACGAAACCCTGAAGGCGCTCGGGGTGAAGGTCAAGGAACTGGAAGAAGCAACCGAGTACGCTTACCGTTACGAGATTCAGTATGACGGCGACATGAAGAAGCTGTCCGATCATATCGAGGACATCGAGGGGGCAGAAATCCTGTCCATCGGGTCGGCGCTCGAGCTGATCAAGGACCTGGGCGATGCAGGCGTGGTTTCCGACGCCTACGGGCTGGGCGATTTCACCGGCACCCATGGGATCGGGCACACCCGCATGGCCACCGAGTCCGATGTCGACATCCGCTCGGCGCATCCATACTGGGCCTACCCTTACAGCGATATTGCCGTGGTGCATAACGGCCAGATCACCAACTACTGGCTGATGCGCCGGCAATTGGAGCGTGAAGGTCAGCGTTTTGTCTCCAACTGTGATTCCGAACTGTTGGCGGTTTATGTGGCCACCAGCCTGGAAAAAGGCATGACCCTTGAGGAAACCCTGAAAAAGTCCATCGAGGAGATTGACGGCGTATTCACCTATCTGGTGACCACCAAGGACCAGCTTGGCATGGCCAAGGATACCATGGCCGCCAAACCGATGGTGCTCTACGAAACCGACGACATGGTTGCGCTGGCGTCGGAGGAAGTCGCGATCCGAGCAATTGTTCCCCATGAAATTGATACCTGGGACCCTTACGACGAGGAGGTAAGAGTATGGCAGGCGTAGATACGACGGGCCACGCCGGCGAAGAGATGGGCCTCCATGTCGAGCCGCTGAAAGGCCGTGACATCAAGACCATGTTCTCGCTCGAGAACGAAGGTGGCTATGCTTATGCATTTGCACCGGACGTGGACTTCAACAAACGTGCCTCGGTTGATTGCGAGGACAAGGATGCAACCGAGATCAACTGCGAGATCCGCGATCTCATTAAATCCGGCCACGGCACCATCGTGCTGGAAAATCCCGGCGCGAAGCATTCGATCATTGTCGGCATCCTTCACCGGATGAACTTCATCGTGAACGGGTCGCTGGGCTACTTCGGCTGCGGCCTGCTTGATGGCCCGACCGTGCGGATTTCCGGGCGTGTCGGTTGGTCTTTTGCCGAAAACATGATGGCCGGCGTCTGTGTTGTCGAGAAAAACGCCGGCTCGACGTTTGGCGCCGCCATTCGCGGCGGCGATCTTGTGTGCAAGGGCTCGGTCGGGTCGCGCACCGGTATTGATCAGAAGGGCGGCACCATTCTGGTCGGTGGTGATACCGGCGCATTTTCCGGCTTCATGATGCAGCGCGGCCGCATGGTCGTGTGCGGCAATGCCGGCAAGAACCTCGGTGACAGCATGTATGACGGCACCATCTTTGTCGGTGGCGAAATCCAGGACCTGGGCGTTGATGCTGTTCCTGCCGAGCTTACCGATCTCGATAAGGCCTGGCTGACCCGCAAGCTGACCCAGTACGAAATGATGCCGGATAAGGGCGTGGATCATTTCACCAAGATCGTCGCGGGCAAACAGCTGTGGAGTTACGACAACCTCGAACCGTCGGAGAAAAAGCTGGTCCTTTAGGGATCGGGTTTTCAGGCTCCAACCACATGAGAAAGTGAATTCAATGACTGGCAAGACCAAAAAAGATACCGGCCATTCCAAGTTGCAGGTCGAGAAGAAGTACAAGCTCGGCAACTCGTTTGTGTTCCCGCCGGAAGTGGTGAACGACATTCACATCAAGTCCGAACTCGGACGCTACCGCATGCGCGGGTTTTCCCTGTTCAAGAAGATTCCCCACTGGGACGACCTGACCTTCCTGCCGGGTACGCTGACCCGTTTCGTGATTGAAGGCTATCGCGAGAAGTGCCTGACCAAGACCGTTATCGGCCCGCGTGCCAAGCGTCCGCTGGTGCTGGATATTCCGATCTACATCACCGGCATGAGTTTCGGCGCCCTGTCGTTCGAAGCCAAGACCGCCCTGGCGCGTGGCGCCACAATGGCCGGAACGGCAACCTGTTCCGGTGAAGGCGGCATGATTCCGGATGAACGCCGCTATTCATCCAAGTGGTTTTACCAGTGCATCCAGTCCCGTTATGGCTTCAATCCGCACCATCTGCAACTGGCCGATGGCTGCGAGTTTTTCATTGGGCAGGGCTGTAAGGTTGGCCTCGGCGGACACCTGATGGGACAGAAGGTCACCGACCAGGTTGCCGAAATGCGTTCGCTGCCTGCCGGTATTGACCAGCGTTCACCTGCCCGCCACCCGGACTGGCTGGGACCGGATGATCTGGCTTTGAAGATTCAGGAAATCCGCGAGGCGACCGACTGGCAGATTCCGATCCAGCTCAAGCTCGGTGCGGCGCGCGTCTACGATGATGTGCGCATGGCGGCAAAGTGTGATCCTGACTCGATCTATATTGATGGCATGGAAGGCGGCACCGGTGCCGGTCCGCATCTGGCCACGGAGGAAACCGGTGTGCCGGGCATGGCGGCCATTCGCCAGGCACGGCGCGCCATCGATGATATCGGCAAGCGTGGTGACATCACCCTCATCTATGCTGGCGGTATCCGCAATGGTGGCGATGTCGCCAAGGCGTTGGCGCTCGGTGCCGATGCGATTGCCATCGGGCACTCCGCCATGATGGCGCTGAACTGCAACAAGGATATCGACGAAGCCGACTATCCGTCCGAGATGGGCGTGGAGCCGGGTGAGTGCTATCACTGCCACACCGGGCGCTGCCCGGTCGGTGTGGCGACGCAGGATCCCGCCTTGCGCAAGCGCCTCGATCCGGACCAGGCGGCAGAGCGTGTCTACAACTTCCTGCATACCCTGACCATGGAAGCCCAGATGATGGCACGCGCCTGCGGCAAGACCAACATCCACAGTCTTGAGCCGGAAGACCTGGCAGCGCTGACCATGGAAGCCTCAGCCATTGCCCAGGTGCCGCTTGCCGGTACCGACTTCACTGTCGGCGTAGACGACTATCACCATATCTGACGGAGGACACGAACATGGCTGGAACTGGCTATAAAGGCGCCGAAATCGAAGACGTCGATCATTTCCTCAAAGGTGGTGGCATCGACTCAGAACGCGAGCAGGTGATCGGTCAGCACATCGGCTACCGCTATGATGTGAACCTGTTGCCTGACTACGAGCGCCTCACCGATTTCCTCAAAGGATATATCGAGTTCATGGGCTGGGAGGACCTCAACTGGCTGGAGGATGTGCACATGGGCTATGACGACGGCAAACCTGCTGTTTTCGACCGGAACATCAACGGCTGGGTGGCGATACCGGAAAGCTACGACCTGCCTGACAACCAGCAGGATCGCGATATGATTGCCCGCGAACTCCTGATCAAGTTTCAGATGTCGCCGGACCATCCGATGGTGGTGCTGAACAAGGCCTACCGTAAGTTCTAGACGATCGGTGAACAACGAGAATGCCCCGCCAGGTTCAATGTCGGCGGGGTGTTTTTTCAAAACTCACGGAGTGTTAAATGGCCCGTTCAAAAATCGAACTCTTCAACCTGGACAGTGAGGAAGGTGGCATGTTCCGCCAGCTTGCAGACGGCATGACGACGACGGTTTTTCCAGGTGAGAATGCAATGCTGTCGGTGGTGCGCATTGAGCCGCATGCCATGGGTGAGATGCACAAGCACCCGGAAGAACAGTGGGGCGTCATGCTGTCGGGATCGGCCACCCGCTACCAGGACGATGAGGAGTTCCAGATCAGCAAGGGTGATATCTGGCGCACGCCACCGAACGCGCTGCACACCATGAAAGCGGGGCCGGACGGCGCGGTGGTGCTGGATATCTTCTCGCCGGTGCGCAAGGAGTACCTGTCGCCCGGTGTCGGTTTCAATTGATCTTGGTGCGGGCTTCGCTCACCGGAAGCCGGATACTCACCTTGAGACCAGGCTCGTTGTCGGACAGGGTTATGGTGCCGCCATGCAATTCTGTGACGGCCTTTACCAGGCTTAGGCCCAGGCCGTTGCCGGGCGTCGTGCGGCTGCGCTCCAGTCGGTAGAGGCGGCGGAACACCTTGTCGCGTTCCTCCGGCGGAATGCCGGCGCCATGGTCGGCGACTTCAAGCATAACATGTGACGCGTCGCTCGACGTTGTGATTGCGATGGTAGCCGGTTTGCCGCCGTGATGCAGGGCATTGTCGAGCAGGTTAGCCAGCATCTGGGTCACCAGCGAGCTGTCGCCGTTGACCGGGTGAGCCTCGTCATGGCGCAGCTGAACGGAAACACGCGCACCGTGTGCGTCCACAGCCGCTTCATAGCCGTCCATCAGATTCCCGATAATGCTGGACAAATCCAGTCTGGCAAACTCGCTGGTCCGGTCAGCGGCCTCGATCTGTGAAATTCGCAGCAGGGCATCGAACGTCCTGTTGACCGTGTCAGCTTCGCTCTGGGCCAGTTGCAGGTCGGGTGTGGCATCGTCGCCCGCTTCGAGCTTATCAAGGGCGTTCTCGATGGCGATGGACAGTCGCCCGATCGGTGTTTTCAAGTCATGGGCAATGTCGGTGCTGACCTGCCTGATGGCCTCGACCGTGGTCTGCAGCCTTGCCAGCGTGCTGTTGATTTCCTGGGCGAAGCGGTCGACGTCATCATTGCTGCCGGATACGGCAAGCCGCACTGACAGTTTGCCATCAGCCACGCTGGACAGCGACTGCCGGAATCCGGAGAGGCGGGTTTGCGAGCGGCGGGCAAACACCAGCGCCAGAACCAAGGCAAGGCCCAGCACAAGCGGGATAAACCACGCCAGAATGCGCCTCAGAATGGAATTCATCTCTTCGACGTGTTCAGCCTCAAAAGCTACGATCAGCTCATGTTGAGCCAGCTTGCGGCCGGCATAACGGTACAGGTTGAGCTCTCCCTGCGGGCCGGCCCGGGTGAAATAACCGCGGCTGCCGGCAACTGCGTCCGGCAAATCGACACCGGCGAGCCTGGTTCCATCGCGACCGAAGTAGAACAATCGGTCTTCGGTGTCCCCGGTTTGCATATGGCGCTGTATTAGCGCGGTCAGGCTGGCCTCGCCATCGCTTTTCAGCTCGGTTTCAAACAATGCAACCTGGTCATCGATGCGTTCGTCCAGATGCTCCAGCAATTCGCCTGACAAGGTGGAGTAAAACAGCCAGCCGACCACCAGAAGAACTGCCGACAGCAGGCCGATGAAAACCCCGGCCAGACGAAAAGCGGAGCTGTGCAGAAACTCATGACGGGGCATTGAGGCGGTATCCGGTATTGCGCACCGTATGAATGAGTGGCGGGTCAAACGGTTTGTCCACTTTGGCGCGCAGTCGACTGATCTGGGTTTCCACCACGCTGGTCTGCGGATCAAAGTTGAACTCCCAGATGCGTTCCAGCAGCATGGTGCGGGTGATCACCCGGCCCTCGGCACGCATCAGCATTTCCAGGATGGCAAACTCACGCGGCTTCAGGTCAATGACAATCGAGGCGCGAGTGACCCGGCGCTTCAGAATGTCCACCTCGAGGTCGGCGACCTTCAAGACCAGTTGTTCGCTGTTGATGTTGGGTCGCCGGGCTATGGCATTGATGCGTGCCATCAGTTCGATGAAGGCAAACGGCTTGACCACATAATCGTCACCGCCTGCATCGAGGCCTTCCACGCGATCACCCAGTCCGCCGACCGAGGTCACAAACACCACCGGCACCACGCAGCGGGCCTGGCGCATCGCCTTCACCATTGATAGTCCGTCAAGCCCGGGCAGCATGCGGTCTGCTATCACTACGTCGAAATTGCCCTGAACCGCCAGGGCCAGCCCGTCGCGGCCGTCACTGCAAAGCTCGCAGGAATGTCCGGCCTCGTTCAGTCCCTTCTCGACATATTTGGCAATGGTGTCGTCGTCTTCGACGATCAGGAGATGCATGACAGATAAAGTCTTTGCGGTTGTTGTTCGTGATGGCAGTTTCGACCGATGCAGCAAATTGTCAAACACTGAGATCGTGGCAGCGGCTGATCGTAGGATTAGCTGCGCCGGCGACAAGGTGCGGTGCCTGCATCCAGCACCCGTTGGCCCATGGCGGCGATGAACTGCCAGTCGAAGGAGCCTTCGCGCAACTCAAGTTTGAGCACGCCGTTTTCCTCGGTGATCATCTTGTCTGAAATCGGTGCCGGTCGTTCTCGCCGTTTCCTGACTTTTCCGCCGGTGCCGACGATAAAGGTTCGCATGCCATCTTCAAGGGCAGGGGCGCCAGTCCCGTCCAGCGGCTTGGTACGCTCGTAGAAATGGTTGTGGCCGTTCAGAACGGCAGTCACGCCGAGACTTTCCAGCAGTTTGAAAAGCGGTTTAACCCCATCGCTGTTTTTGCGATGACGGCTGGAAAAGGCCGGCGAGTGATAGAAGGCGAGCACACAATCGCTACGGTTGTCGGCCAGTGTCGCATTTATCCAGTCAAACTGGCTCGATCCCTCATGTACGCCAACTTCGCTGTTGAGCGACAACACCAGCCAGTCGCCGAACCGGATGCTGTAGTAGCCCCTTCGGTTGGGACCCGCTCTGGCGCCCCAGTAGTTGAAGTATCCCAGCGCGCCGAAAGACTTGTACTCATGATTTCCCGGTGTTGGGAAAGTGCGCGCCTTATGGTGTCCCCAGGACGGATGGTAACAGTGCTGAAACTCGGCCGGTGATCCGCTATGATAGACTAAGTCGCCCAGCGCCAGTATAGGTAGATCTCGATACTGCCTGACAAGTTCTTCTGTTCGGATATGTCCGGTGCCTTTGGCAGTCATGTCGGCGCCAAGGCCCGCCGAGAACAACAGGTCGTCGCCGATTTTTCCGAACATCGTTGTTGCTGAGCAACTCGCAATGTCGCCCACGGCCAGCAGCGTGACAGCCTCACCAGGTTTGCCAGTCTGGAAGATGAAATCTGCATCGAACCCTGCAGGGGCCGACTTGGCCATGGCGGTATTGGTTAGATCAGGTGATATTGCCTGTCTGACCAGGTGGGCAGAAATTGAGAATAGCTGGCCCCTAGTGACAATCACCAATGCCAGCAGTGCGAGACAGCAAGCCAGGATGGTTACGATCCGCTGCTGTTGTTTGTTTCTCACCCGGCACGCTCCTGTGTTTCCGGGAGCTTGCTAGTGGGAATTGATTACACGCGGATGCTGGCAGGTTTACAAAACTGTAAGAGAGGGATCGTCAACAACAGGCTGCGTGCTGCCTGACGCTTTGGACTTTCCGGGGGTAATACGCAGGTGATCTGTTCGCGCCTTCTGCATCTTGTCTGTTCACAGCACTATTGGCATTCTGACACGCAATGAGAAATCACCTGATCGTCGGCATGTCTAACCTGTGGATCTACCTCCGGTATGCGCGGGTGATCATCCTGCACATCGTCACCTGCCGGGAAATTCCGAATGTGGCTTACCCGAAAACCGTCAACGACAAGTTCCTGTGGCGCAAGGTCTTCGATCGAAACCCTGCTTTCATTGGCTTGAGCGACAAGTTGCTATGCAAACAGATGGCCAAACAGAAATGCCCGGACATATTGCTTCCCAAGGTATTGTGGGTGGGCGAAGATGCTGCCGACATTCCGGAACAGCACCTGCAAGGCGACGTGATGGTCAAGGCGACGCACGGCTCCGGTTTCTGTTTTCCGGTTTTCGGCGGCAAGTACGATCGTGACGAACTGCTGGCCACCACCGGCGATTGGCTCCGCACACGCTATGGCTGGCGGCATTGGGAGTGGGGATATTTCGGTGTCAGGCCGCAATTGTATGTCGAAGAGCTGATACTCGATGAAAACGGCGGCTATGGCACGACAGAGGTCAAGCTGTATGTCTACTGTGGACAGATCAAGCAGATCGCAATGATATATGACCGTCAACTTGAACCCTCCGCCTCGCTTCTGCGTGGGAACTGGACCACCAGCACAGGCGGAAACTCAATTGGAGTGAAGACTGCGGATCGGACCGTGCCCGCAAACCGCGAGATCATTGACAACATTGCACTGCAACTCTGCGATGGTTTCGATCATATGAGATGCGATCTTTACCTGGTCGGCAGCAAGATATTTTTCGGTGAGTACACCTTGTACAATCAGGGCGGATACATCCTCTTGAACAATGACGACGCACTCCTGGCAGCGCAGGGCGCCGCGTGGGATATCCGGCAGTCGTGGTTCCTGTCTGAACCGCAGTCCGGTTTTAAGGCGGTTTACGCAGAAGCGCTGCTTGCACTGCTCAATGGCCAGGCAACTCCAGATGCACGGCGCGGTATTTCCGGTTAACCGGAAAACTGTTTCTTGCGGACCATTAATGAGGGGCAAACTCTGCTCGAACTCAGGGTTTCAGCGTTGCCAGCTTTGCCCCGAAGCCGATGAATACCACGCCGGTAATCCCCTTGAGCCATTTTTGAAAAGCGCCGCTGCGGGTTGCGTTCGCCAGCCGGGAAAACAGCAGGACCATTGCCGAGAACCAAACCAGGTTGAGCATGGAGTGCACGAAAACCAGTGTGAAGGACGCCCCCAGTGCCCCCTGCGCCTGGGTGATGAACTGGGGAAACGCGGCCAGGTAGAACATGGACACTTTCGGGTTCAGGGTGTTGGTCAGAAACCCTTCCATGAAGGCTTTCAAAAGCGTCCTCTGTCGCTTGGCCGGTTCAATGTTCCGTGGTGCCGAAACACTTCTCCAGGCTTCCAGCAATGCCTTGATGCCGATCCAGCAAAGATAGGCCGCTCCCAGCATCTTGACGATGAAAAATGCCTGGGCGGACTGCACCAGAATCAGCGATATGCCGAGAATCGACAAAGCGCCGTGAACATAGAAAGCGGCTACAAAGCCGGCCACATTGGCAAACCCGGCAGCTTTTCCGGAAGTGGGAACAGTCTTGGCGACCAGCACTCCGTTGGGACCGGGCGACATCACCAGCAGAGCAGCGATGAAGGTGAAACTGAAAAGTGTCGTAAGATCCATAAGAGAAATTCTCCCCAAACTGCGCGGGCCACCGGCAGCAGTTGAAAACGTCAGCTCAACCCGTTGCTTTTACTGAATTATTCAATAACTCAACTGCCGCGTTCCAATCCGGCTGAAATCCCACAACCTCAATGTCCGCGCCGATATTCGGATTGAAGACCCGGTTGTGCCACAGGGTTGCCTGATAGGCGGCATCGTCGGTGTCCAGCAAGTGCGTCCGGCACGGTATGGAGTAGGTCTGCGAAAACTGGCTGAAGTGCAGGGTAACCTTTGCATCGCCCATCATGCGCTCGACCAGGGTGGATCCCTTGCTGAACAACCCGGTCATCTGGTCGGAGAATTCAGCAGCGCGGTGATAGTGGGTGGATTGCAGGAAGATCAGTGCCTTTTTGTACACGTCCTGAGGATCATTGTACTTCTGAACCTGGAATTTTAAGAACTCGGTGCTTTCAAACGGCTCTTCGCGCACCAGCAGCACAATGATGCCGGAGGACAATTGCTGCCCGCTGGCATCAACGACACGCGGCCGCATGCCCTGGCTGGGACGGCCTTCGCCTTCGCGCATGGCGATTTGGCGGATGCGGCACTGCCAGGTCAGGAAATGATCGCGCAGTTCATTGGCTAGCACGTTAGGCTCCGTTTAAAGCAACTGATAACCCGTTGGATTAAATCAGTTTCGACACCTTTTGACCAGCAGGCAATCGTTCTAGATGTCGAGCGTGTTGTCCTTTTCCCACTGTGAGAAGTGTGCGGTGAACGAATGCCACTCCTGATGTTTCATTTTCAGGTACGCGGCGGAGAATTCATCGCCCAGGGCGGCCTTCAAGCCCTTGTCCTTGTCGAAGGCTCGCAACGCATCGAGCATGTTGAGCGGCAGCTTCGGTGCTCCCTTGACCTTATGGCCTTCCGCATACATGTCGATGTCATAGCGCTTGCCGGGGTCCGCTTCGGTACGGATACCATCGAGGCCGGCGGCAATGATGACTGCCTGCAGCAGATAGGGATTGGCCGCGCCGTCCGCCAGGCGCAGTTCGAACCTGCCCGGTCCCGGCACGCGCACCATGTGCGTGCGGTTGTTGCCGGTCCATGTGACCGTATTCGGTGCCCAAGTTGCGCCCGACGTTGTGCGCGGCGCATTGATGCGCTTGTAGGAATTCACCGTCGGGTTGGTGATCGCGGCCAGGGCGGACGCATGTTTCATGATGCCGCCGAGGAAATTGCGGCCCTTCGCCGATAGTCCCAGCTCCATGCTGTCATCGGCGAACACATTGACCTTGCCGGCCTTGTCCCAGACGGAAATGTGGGCATGGCAGCCGTTTCCGGTCAGGCCTTCGATTGGCTTTGGCATGAACGTGGCACGCAGCCCGTGTTTCTCCGCAACCGACTTTGTCATGAACTTGAAGAACGAGTGCTTGTCGGCCGTGTTCAGTGTATCGTCAAACTCCCAGTTCATCTCGAACTGCCCGTTGGCGTCCTCATGGTCGTTCTGGTAGGGACCCCAGCCCATCTCCAGCATGTAGTCGCAGATTTCCGCGACAACATCATACCGCCGCATCACTGCCTGCTGGTCGTAGCACGGCTTTTCAGCGGTATCGTACTCGTCGGAAATCTGTGACCCGTCCGGCGTCAGCAGGAAATACTCGGCCTCGATACCGGTCTTTACGCGCATGCCTTCATCGGCCGCTTCCTTGATCAGGCGGTTGAGCACATTGCGCGGTGCCTGGGCAACGAACTCGTCTTCCATGACACAGTTGCCGGCCACCCATGCGACGTCCTTCTTCCATGGCAATTGGATGACCGAGTCTGGGTCCGGCACTGCCAGCATGTCCGGGTGGGCAGGGGTCATGTCGAGCCAGGTGGCGAAACCGGCAAACCCGGCGCCCTCCGTCTGCATCTCGGCAATGGCCTGTGCCGGAACCAGCTTTGCCCGCTGCCCGCCGAACAGGTCGGTGAACGAGATCATGAAATACTTGACGCCGTTTTCCTTGGCGAATTGGGCCAGATCGGTTGCCATGGACTTGTTTCCTCCCAGACTTTTCGTGTTTTCTGTCGTTGTTTGCTTTTAGTAATTTCCTTCGCGCCCGGGAACCCAGCTTGTTCCGGCAAGCGGTACGCCGGACATGGCCGACGCTTCCACCGTCAGCGCACACAGGTCTTCCGGCTCCAGGTTGTGTACATGGTTCTTGCCACATGCCCGCGCGATGGTTTGTGCTTCCAGTGTCATGACCTTGAGATAGTTCGACAGCCTGCGCCCGCCCGCGATCGGGTCGAGGCGGGACATCAGGTTTGGGTCCTGGGTGGTGATGCCGGCCGGATCCTGGCCTTCATGCCAGTCGTCATAGGCGCCAGCGGTGGTTCCCAACTCATTGTACTCGGCTTCCCAGCGCGGGTCATTGTCTCCCAGCGCGACCATGGCCGCCGTGCCTATCGAGACCGCGTCGGCACCCAGTGCGAGAACCTTTGCAACATCGGCGCCGGACCGGATGCCGCCTGACACGACCAGCTGTACCTCGCGGTGCATGCCAAGGTCCTGCAGCGCCTGAACCGCCGGTCGGATACAGGCCAGCGTCGGCTGGCCGACATGTTCGATGAACACATCCTGGGTCGCCGCCGTGCCGCCCTGCATGCCGTCAAGCACGACAACATCCGCGCCGGCCTTGACCGCCAGCGTGGTGTCGAAGTAGGGGCGCGCACCGCCGACCTTGATGTAGATCGGCTTTTCCCAACCGGTGATCTCGCGCAATTCCAGGATCTTGATTTCCAGGTCATCCGGCCCTGTCCAGTCCGGATGCCGGCACGCCGAACGCTGGTCAATGCCCTTGGGCAGGTTGCGCATTTCGGCTACCCGGTCGGAGATTTTCTGGCCGAGCAGCATGCCGCCGCCGCCAGGCTTTGCACCCTGGCCAACCACAACCTCGATTGCGTCGCAGCGTCTGAGATCGTCAGGGTTCATGCCGTAGCGCGATGGCAGGTACTGATACACCAGCTTGTCGGAATGGCCGCGTTCTTCTTCCGTCATGCCGCCGTCGCCGGTGGTGGTTGAAGTGCCGGCGGCACTTGCGCCACGTCCCAGGGCCTCCTTGGCCGGTCCGGACAGCGAACCGAAGCTCATCCCGGCAATGGTGATCGGGATGTCGAGCTCGATCGGCTTTTTCGCAAACCGGGTGCCGAGCACCACCTTGGTTTCACATTTCTCCCGATAGCCTTCCAGCGGATAGCGGGAAATCGAGGCGCCGAGAAACAGCAGGTCGTCGAAGTGGGGGACCTTGCGCTTCGCGCCGCCACCGCGGATGTCGTAGATGCCGGTCGCGGCCGCGCGGCGGATTTCAGCGTTTACGGGATCGGTGAAGGTGGCCGGCTTTTGTGGCACTGTGCGCGGAACGCCCGACACATCTTTGGTCATCTTGTTCATTGCCTCATCTCGCTCTAATACGCGGACGCGTTGTCGACATCGAAGTTATACAGTTTGCGGGCCGAGCCATAGCGTTTGAACTCTTCCGGTTTGGCGTCCGCGCCGGCGCGCTCCAGCAGGTCCTTCAGAATGTCCAGGTGTTCCGGCCGCATGTCCTTTTCGATGCAGTCGGCGCCCAGGCTCTTGACTGTGCCACGGACAAACAGCCGCGCCTCATACAGGGAATCGCCCAGCGCATCGCCGGCATCGCCAAGCACCACCAGGTTGCCGGATTGGGCCATGAAGGCGCTCATATGGCCAATATTGCCATGTACGACAATGTCTATGCCCTTCATCGAGATGCCACAGCGTGACGAGGCATTGCCCTTGATCACCAGCAGGCCGCCGTGACCTGTGGCGCCGGCATACTGGCTTGCGTCGCCGTCGATGATCACGGTGCCAGACATCATGTTTTCGGCAACGCCGGGTCCGGCAGATCCGACGATATGGATATGGGCCTGCTTGTTCATGCCGGCGCAGTAATAGCCGGTTGAGCCGCGCACGGTGACTTCTATCGGACCGTCGAGGCCGACAGCAACTGCGTGGCTGCCCTTGGGATTTATTATTTCCCATGCCTTCTGGTTGGTGTCGGCTTTCTGGGCCTGCAGTGTGGAATTGACCTCGCGAAGTGCGGTGGAGGCCATGTCGATGGTTTGCATGGGCTCAGTGCTCCCAGAAATAGACGGTTGCAGGTTCAGGTTCCCACACACGGGCCTGTTCGATACCGGGCAGGTTGACCAGTGCGCGGTATTCCGACCCGAAAGCCACGTACTGATCCGTTTCCGCCATGACTGCAGGTTTGCAGGCAATCGGATCCCGTACAACACCAAAGCCGTCCTTGGTGCCGACAACAAAGGTGAAGAACCCGTCGAGGTCATCAAGGCTGGATTCCAGCGCCTCGCCGAGATTGCTGCCATGCTTCATTTTGTGGGTCAGGTAGGCGGCAGCCACTTCTGAATCATTGTCCGTCTCAAACGCGATGCCGTCACGCTTCAGTTTGCGCCGCAGGCTGTTGTGATTTGAAAGCGAGCCATTGTGCACAAGACACTGGTCGGATCCGGTGGAAAACGGATGCGCGCCGAGGGTGGTGACCGCCGATTCAGTCGCCATCCGGGTATGGCCGATGCCATGGCTGCCACTCATTTCAGCCAGCTCAAACCGTTCGGCGACATCCTTGGGCAGGCCCACTTCCTTGTAGATTTCGATGATGTCACCGACGCTCATGACGCGAATGCCCGGACGCAGGTCAGCCAACGCCTGCCGGACTTTGTCCGCATGCTCGTCCGATACTTCAAGAACCGCGTGGGTGTCCTTGATCTGCATGGAAACCTTGCTGTTGGCGGCATCGGACAGCAGTTTTTCGAGTCCGTCAAAATCCTCATCCGGATTGCTCGACTGGATGGTCAGCTTGGTATTGCTGTCCTCATCCCGGCCGTAAATGGCGATGCCCGCGCTGTCGGGCCCCCGGTCGGTCATGGTGATCAGCATGTCTGTCAGCATCGACCCCAGCTTGGGTTCCAGCGATTTGTCCTTGAGGAATAGTCCGACGATCCCGCACATGTCTTCTTGTGTCCAATTTGGTGATTGTGATTGGAAAAAACGCTATCACCAACAATAAACGTTTTCAACTCACAGGAATGTTTTTTTCTCTACAGGCAAAACAAAAGGGCGGATGCTGTTCACATCCGCCCTTGCTTTAGCGAATTGATCTAGTATCGATCAATACTGTTTTGCGAGTGCTCCGCGTTGAAGTCGCGTTCGGCGTCTTTCAGCTCTCCGGCTTCAACTTTGGCCTGCATCACATGGAATGCGATCCAGAATGCAACTCCCAGGATCACCAGGATGACTTCGGTTCCCTGGAAGGGATAGATGGCACCGACATCCTTCAGATCGACTGCCCAGCTTTCCATACCATTGGTAGACATGATCTATCCTCCTTATTTCTGAGCTGCAGCGAGTTCGCGTTCTGCTTCGCGGACATCGTCGATGGCCGCCTGATAGGCAAGCTCGCTGTGATGATCAAGACCCTGCAGTTCAGCTTTCGCAGGAATGCGCAGCATACCTCTTGCAGCCATGATCTTCGAGACGATGAACGC
Source organism: Anderseniella sp. (assembly GCA_028289645.1). GTDB lineage: Bacteria > Pseudomonadota > Alphaproteobacteria > Rhizobiales > Aestuariivirgaceae > Anderseniella. The sequence continues at coordinate 39,246 of JANQOK010000008.1, read as the reverse complement.
CGGCACGAAGCCAAGCACGCCGAACATGATCACCGCACCCAAGAACTGGCCAAGCGGGTTGATGGCCGCATAGCCTTCATATGGTGACGATGGCTGGCCCCAGAGCATGAAGCCGGCAATGCACACGCCGATGAAACCGGCATAGCCGTGCACCGCGACAGCACCAACGGCATCGTCGATCTTGAACTTGCGCTCGACCCAGTAGTGCAGCTTGTAGGCGCAATAGGCACCGAAGCCGGCGATGAACATGGCCTGTATCGGATGGTACAGATCGTTGCCGGCAGATGCGGTGATGATTCCCGCAAGGCCGCCTGAATATGTCCAGAAGGCATCGCCCTTGGACACGATGTAAGCCACCAGCAGTCCGCCCGAAAGTGACATCAGGAAGTTGAAGGTGATGGCACCCAGTGTGGTCGGGCCAAGATAGATATTGGTGGCTGTCCACGTCACACCGGTGATCTGGCCGTCAATGACCTCAGGCGAGATGATCGGCACGTTGCACGCGGCGTAAAATCCCCAGAAGCCCGTGTAGATCAGGAACAGGCCGATAGTGACCAGCCACGGATTGTGCGGCGGGATATCCCGCGGCGTGCCGTCGGCGGCAAACTTGCCGAGGCGTGGCCCGAGGACCACCAGCACGCCCAGCGCGTAACCGCCGGCAATGGCATGGATCACACCGGATGCATAGGCATCATGATAGCCGAGCACCTTGACCATCCAGCCGGCATAGTGCCAGCCCCACGCTGCGTCGATGATCCAGAACACCGAACCGATCAGCACGGCATGGATCCAGAACGCGGTTGAGCGGATACGCTCGATGACCGAACCGGACACAATCGATGCCGCGGTCCAGGAGAACAGCAGGAATGCCGCCCAGAACACGCCGGTGATGCGGTCGCTCAGGTTCGTGGCCATGGTCGGGGACCATGCCGCGTTGGCCGATCCGTCTTCCAGGCCGCCAATGAAGCCGGGACCGTTTGGAAACGCCCAGTAAATCCACCAGCCGAAGAAGAAGAATGTGATGGTGACCAGCGGGATCAGCATCGTGTTCTTCATAAGCGTGTGCATGTGGTTGCGGCGGCGGCTGGCGCCCACCTCATACATACAGAATCCAACATGGATCAAAAACATCATCACCACCGTCACCCAGTAATAAAACTCGGTGAAAACGGTGGTAAGTGCGTCGATATTACTCCCCATTTCTCTGCCTCCCTCTCAAGATGCCCCTCTAGGCATTCAGTTGGTTTGTTTTGGGCAAAATATGCCTGCTAGTAAAAAAAGTTGAACGTTAAGGTTCGTGCAAAACCGGGGCTCTGTCAATATGCCGCACCACTGGCATTGGCGTAATTGTGGAAGAAAATTGAGCTTGCAGGATTGCGCGTCAGCCGCAGTTTTTAGCGGCTGACGATCAACCGGCATGCGATAATTCGATGCTTTATGATCGGTTGGAATGGTGGCGACCGGCTCTACGGACACCGTTCACGGAGAATTTTATTGAACCGGAGAGGAATCACAGACCCGGCTTCGGAACTTGTCGTATGCAGCCATTTGCCGGCAGCAGGCTCGGGAGGCTTTTATGAGTTCTGCGGATAGGAGATGATCGACAGGTAGCGCGCCGGCAGCTTGATGTGGGTCTTCGGCCCGTGCGGTGCATCGGCATCGAAGAAGAAGCTGTCGCCGGGCTGCAGGATGAAGGTCTTGTCGCCGTGCCGGTATTCGACTTCGCCTTCCAGCATGTAGATGAACTCCATGCCATCGTGCTGGAAGTCGGGAAATGTGTCGGATTCTTCGGTCAGGGTGATCAGGTAGGGTTCGACGATGACGCCTGAAGCGTTGGAGCCGATATGGCCAAGCAGGTTGTACTGATGGCCGGCCCGGGTGCCGCGCCGGTCGGCTTCGTCGCCGGTGCCGGCCTTGACGTGCACCGCTTCGCGCTGTTCCTCAAATCCGCGGAAGAATGTCGTCAACGGAATGCTCAGGGCATTGGACAGAGCCTGCAGCGTGGTGAGCGAGGGTGAGGTTACCCCGTTTTCGATTTTCGACAGCATGCCGATGGACAGGCCCGTGGTCTTGGCAAGATCGGCAACGGTGATGTTGTGCTGGCGGCGGATGGAGCGGACTTCGCGCCCGATGGCGACCTCGAGCACTTTTTCCCGCGGTTCACTCTTCTTGTGCGGGTCTTGAGAAAACACAGGCTTTGCGTCGCTGGAACCAGTGGCTGGCTTTTCAAGTGTTTCGCTCATGGTGTCGGGGTCTTTCTTTATTCATCTTGCCGACCGTCGGAGATGATCAAAAAATGCTTCGCTTCTCTGAAATCATATAATCCTGTTCTCGGAAAAATCAAAATCTTCACTCGTCTACGTGCTGTCTCGTAATCAGGATCATGGTGCGTTTGCTCCCGCCTAATGAAAATTCCGGCCCTTTGGAAGAGCCTGGCGGGTGGTTTTCGCTTGCATCATCTGCTGATGTTCGGTGTCGGTCCCGGCTGCGTTCTGGACAAAGTTTGCCAGGCGCCTTGGCCGCTTGATCTTGTTGCGAATGCTGTCCTGCGGATTGCGCACCTCATCGGCATTGGCAAGTCCGCCCATATCGTCTGCCAGGGTGGAGATCTCTGCCAGCAGAGGCGTCAGATCCTCCATATGGTGTGCGACCACATGAATGACGCCATCTTCGCTCTGCAATCTGCCACGTACGCTGATGCACCTGCTGCCCAGAATAACCGTGCGGTATTTTTCAAACGCCTTCGGCCACACAATGATATTGGCCACGCCGGTCTCATCCTCAATGGTCGCGAAGATGACCCCCTTGGCGGAGCCCGGCCGCTGGCGTACCAGCACAAGACCCGCCACTTTCACCATGCGCCCATCGGGTATTGTCGGCAGGGCTTCGCTTTTCACGTGACGCTGTTGCACCAGGCGTTGCCGCAGGAATGAGACCGGATGTGCCTTCAGTGAATAAGACAGCGATTGATAATCGTTGATGACGTGTTCTCCCAGCGGCATTGGCGGCAGGTGAATATCAGGTTCACGCTGCAGGTCATGTGCATCTGCTGCAGCAAACAGGGGCAGGCGTTCGCTGCTGCTTAGCGGATCAAGAGCCTTTACCGCCCACAGTGCATCACGCCGGTTCAGGCCGATGGAACGGAAGCAGTCGGCATCGGCAAGCTTTTCAATGACCCGGCGGGTCAGCCCCGAACGCATCCATAGATCACGTACGCTGTCATAACCGCGCTCGCGATGCGCGATCAGCAGTTTTGCATCCTCTTCGCCAAACCCCTTGACCTGCTGCAGCCCCAGCCGCACCGCATGGGTGTTTTTCTGAACCGCCTGCTGCGGGCGATGTTGCCGGGAAACCGGCAGCGTGCCGGCGTCCGGCTCCAGCAGCGACAGCCAGTCGGAATGGTTGATGTCGACATCACGCACGTCGACGCCGTGTTCGCGGGCATCGCGGATCAGCTGGGCCGGCGCATAAAACCCCATGGGCTGCGAATTCAAGATGGCGGCGCAGAACACGTCCGGATAATAACACTTCAGCCAGCACGACACATAGACCAGCAGGGCAAAGCTGGCGGCATGGCTTTCGGGGAAGCCATAGTCGCCAAAGCCTTCGATCTGCTTGAAGCAATGTTCGGCAAATTCCCGTTCATAGCCGTTCGACACCATGCCCTCGACCATCTTGTCCCGGAATGAATTGATGGTGCCGACACGCCTGAAAGTCGCCATGGCGCGGCGCAGCTTGTCAGCCTCGCCGGGCGAGAACTTCGCCGCCACGATGGCGATGTTCATGGCCTGCTCCTGAAACAGCGGCACTCCCAGCGTCTTGCCGAGCACCTCGGTCAGCTCCGCCTTGGGAAAACTGACCTGCTCCTTGCCCTGGCGCCGGCGCAGATAGGGGTGCACCATGTCGCCCTGAATCGGCCCCGGCCGCACGATCGCCACCTCGATGACCAGGTCGTAATAGCTCCTCGGCTTGAGGCGCGGCAGCATCGACATCTGGGCCCGGCTCTCAATCTGGAACACGCCGATCGTATCTGCCCGGCAGATCATGTCATAGGTCGCCTCATCCTCGTCGGGCAGCGAGGACAGGGTTTCGCTGCGTCCGTAATGGCTGTGCAGAAAACTGAACGCCTTGCGGATGCAGGTCAGCATGCCCAGTGCCAGCACGTCGATCTTCAGCATGTTGAGGCTTTCCAGGTCGTCCTTGTCCCATTCGACGATGGTGCGGTCCTGCATGGCGGCATTCTCGATCGGGATCAGAGACGACAGCCGGTCCCGCGAGATGACGAAGCCGCCGACATGCTGTGACAGGTGTCGCGGAAAGCCGATGATCTGGGAGGCCAGGTCCAGCATTTGTTTCAGGTGCTTGTCGTCTGTGTCGAGCCCGGCGCGCCGGGCGTCTTCCAGGTCGATCTCGCGCGAATAGCTGCCCCACTTGGTGCTCGAGATGGCGGTGATCGCGTCATCGGACAGTCCGAACACCTTGCCGACCTCGCGCAGGGCGGAGCGCGACCGGTAGGAAATCACGGTGGCGGCAAGGCCGGCCTTGTCGCGCCCGTACCTGGCATAGATATACTGGATCACCTCTTCGCGCCGCTCATGCTCGAAGTCTACGTCGATGTCCGGCGGCTCGTTGCGTTCCTCGGAAATGAAACGCTCAAACAGCAGGTCAACCTTGCCGGGATCGACCTCGGTGATGCCAAGGCAGTAACAGATGGAGGAATTGGCGGCCGACCCGCGCCCCTGGCACAGGATGTTCTTCGACCGCGCAAAGCGCACGATGTCATAAACGGTGAGGAAGTAGGGGGCATAGTTTAGCTTTGCAATCAGCCGGGTTTCGTGGGCGACGGCGTCAATGACCTTCTGCGGTGCGCCATCGGGATAGCGCCTGCTCAGGCCGATTGCGGTCAGTCTTTCCAGGGCTTCCTGTGACGGCAGGGGCCGGTTGCCGAGTTCTTCAAACACCGGGTCTTCCGGGTATTGATACCGCAACTCGTCAAGCGAGAATTCAATCTGTGCAAACAGCTTCGCGGTGTTCTCGACCGCATGCTCATGCCCTTTGAACAGGCGCAGCATTTCCGCCGGCGGGCGCAAGTGCCTCTCCGCATTGGGTTCAAGCCGGGTGCCGATGGACGCCAGGGTCTCGTGCTCGCGAATGCAGGTCAGCACGTCCTGCAGCGGACGCCGGTCCGGGTGGTGATAGAGCACATCGCCAATGGCGATGAGCGGGACGCGGTGACTGGCTGCCAGCTTCGCAATTACGGACAGCTTGCGCTGGTCGATCGTATTGTGATTGCGCATGGCAGCAACATGCACGTGATGAGGAAAGGCTGTGGCCAGTTCTTCAAGACAGCTGTGCAGCATCTCGTCGGCACGTTGCGGCACCAGCGCCATCAGCAATTCATCGCCATTGTCCAGCAGATCCTGCAGGTAGAGTTCGCATCCGCCCTTGACGGTGCGCCGCTTGCCAAGCGTGAGCAATTCGCAAAGCTGCCCCCAGCCTGGGCGGTTTTTCGGCCACACCAGGATATCCGGCGTCTTGTCGGCAAACACCAGACGGCAGCCCGGCGCATAGGCCAGCCCGGCCTCCTTTGCCGCCATGTGCCCGCGCACGACACCTGCCAGGGAATTGCGGTCGGTGATGCAAAGCCCGCTCAGCCCCAGGTGCTGTGCCTGTACAACCAGTTCTTCCGGATGGGAGGCGCCGCGCAGGAATGAGAAATTGCTGCTGCATGCAAGTTCGCAGTACCGGGTCATGAGAACAGCCCGTGCATGTACCAGTCCGGCCGTGCGGTTTCGCGGTCATACAGCCCGTACCGAAACAGCCAGAAACGATAGCCCTGCGTGTCCTCGACACGAAAATAATCCCGGCTCAGGCTGGTCCGTCCGTCGCGCCACCATTCACAGGCAATCCGCTCCGGGCCTTCCGAGCGGGCAATTTCATACAGCACCTTGCGCCAGCGGAACCGGCTTGGCGGGCTGTCGGGCACCTGGGCGATGGCATCTATGGGCTCCGGTCTTTCCAGCAGCACCAGAGGACGGGTCGGTGTACGGGCAGGGCCGGGCAATACAATCTGCTCCGGGTCGGTTTTGCCGTCACGTCCGCACACCGGCACAAGGGCAAACCGGCGCTCCGGAATATGGGTGTCGGTGAAGGAAAACTGCAGCACCCGGTCGCGCCCCAGCCGGGCCCCCAGCCGGTCGATGAGGGCATCGTACCCGTCGCCGGCATCCTGGCGCTCAACCAGGTCATGCTGGCCGCCATTGAACGGATCTGCCTGCAGGATATTGAGCCGTACGATGTCGAACCCGAAGCCTGCATCCAGATCGGTGTGCAGCCTGGCCAGGCGTTCATGGAATAAGGCGGCGATGCGCTCTGCATCGCGCAGCGGGTTGGACGCGTGAACACTGAGCGACTGGACTTCACCGTCAACCCGAAACAGTTTTAACTCGCACGTTCTTACGCCGAGATCGCGGCGCTCCAGCAAGGCAATGATGTTGCCGGCCAGAGGGCCGATGCAGCGCTTGATGTCGTCTTCATGCACAATCGGATCTGCAAAGCGTTTTTCCGACGCCAGCTCGGCAACCGGCATGAGCGGCGAAATGATCTCGTCCTGACGGCCCGACGCCTGATCCAGCCTGTCAAGCAGATACGTGCCGAAGCGTGCCGTCAGCGGTGCGCGCGGTATCTCGGCAATGCAGCCAATGGTCTTGAAGCCGACCCGGCCAAGGCTCTTTACAAGCGCAGCGTCAAGACGAAGGCCGGCAAGCGGCAGGGGGCTGATGGCGTCTTCATGTTGATCGCAGGCGATAATCCGTTCAGTGCCGTACCGTGCCATGGCCCATGCCGCACCGGCGGTATCTGCAAGGCAGGTGCGGATGGTGAACCCCTGCGCCGCAAGCCGGGTTTCGATGTCGGCAATGAAGCTTGCCTCTCCGCCAAACAGGTGGGTGCATCCGGTGACATCCATCAACAGGCTGTCGTCACCATCCAGTGCGACCAGTGGCGTGTAGCGTTCGCACCATGCGGCAAGTGAGCCAAGCAGCTTGCGCTCCGCGGCCCGGTCTCTTGAATGGCACTCAAGGTCAGGCACCAGGGCCCGGGCATCGCTCAGGCTTTGCCCGTTGAAAATGCCTGAGCGCGCCGCATGGGTTTCATGCGCCACGACGCGAACGGCATTGTTTTCCATATCCGTAACGACAATCGGCGGGGTGTCAGGACGCGCGTTCAAGATCCACGACTTGCCCCATTTCAACCGGGCGATCCGGTCTGTGGGCAGATGCGTGAATGCGATGGACGCGATGCGTTGTTTCAAGGTTCGATGTGCCATCCTCAAAGGCTCGGCTTTCCGGGTTCCATACCAAAGTCCATTGTCCTGTGCGCCCGTGGCGGTTGCGTTCAAGTGTCTGCGCATGACGCGCCTGTCCGGGGCCGTGTTCAAAATCGGCATCATCTCCCGAAGGCATGATTTCCACATGCCAGCGCGTGGCTGCTGCACTGGCTTCTTCGGCGCCGCTTTGCCGCAGCACGCAAACCAGCACGCCGCTTTCGCGGGCCCGCAGCATCAGCCGGCGTGTGGCGGTCATGTCAAACGGCTTCGGATTGCCCTTGACCTGAAAAACCACCGCTGAAAGATCGCTGCACTTGGCCGCCTGGTCAGCCGACCACAAGGCATCCTGCAGGGTGATCGGGCGTACAAAAATCATCCGTTTCGGATCGATGCCGTGCTCGCTCAGTCCATCGGGAAAGGGCAGGCCGGAATCAACCGATGCCGCAGGGTCGATGACCCACAAGATCCTCTTCGCATCCTGCTTGCCGAATTGCGCAGCCAGTCCCAGCGCAAACCCGGCGGCACAGGCGAAATCACGTGCCAGGGAGCACCGCACTTCATGCAGTGCATTGCTCCACATGCCGCCGCTCAGGTGCTGATCCAGCGCTGGAATGCCAAACGATGCACCGGGCTGGCAAGCTGTCTGCCCAGGTCCGGGAGACAAGCTTTGAGCCAGGCTTTTTGTGGCATCCGCAATGCGTTTATGGGCAATCGCGGCCATCCCTTGCGATCCTTTGGCAATATAATCGTTCTTGTTTTGTTCCAGTAAAGCCAACTCACGTGAATGAGTCAAGGGGACGGGCGTTGGGTGGTGCTTCAGCTTGATTGTCAGGCCTCACCATCTCGACACTTACTCATCATTCCGCCGTGACGGCCAATGGCATTCCAGAGCCGCCTTGTCCGTGTTTGGCCACGCGACCGGCTTGTCTTGGTTTATCCCTACGTAAATTGTCTTCCCCTGTGATGATCAATTCATGAAGTGTTGTTTTCTGAAAATTACTCTGCCCTGAAATCGGTTACGGCCCCACGTCAGCGGCGATAGCAAGAGGTGCGCAGACATGAACATAGGCAATCTTCTTGTCGCCAAAGGTCTTGCTTCTCCGGAAGCCATCAATCAGGCAATCGATCATCAAAAGGTCAATGGCGGTCGTCTTGGCGACAGCATCGTTGCCCTTGGTTTCCTGACCAAGTCACAAATCGATACGGTACTTGCAGATGCGCCACAGGTGCCGACGACGCTGGAGGACACGGGTATCGATGCCGTGTTCCTTTTAGAGTTGGCCATCAAGGGCATGTACGCAGAAAACATCGAAACTGCGTCGCAGATGGCAAAGGCCATAAAATTGTCCAGCACGGTTGTGGAGCAGCTTTTGCAGACAGCCAAGGAGCGCAAGCTTGTAGAAGCGTTAGGCTCTGCTGCCGGAGAAGGGTTAAGCCGGGAAATGCGCCTTACGCTCACCCGCGCCGGGCGTGAGTGGGCTGTCGATGCATTGAGCCGTGGTCAGTATTTCGGGCCGGCGCCGGTTTCTCTCAAAGACTACCAGGACAGGATCCTGCGACAACGGGTTAGCAACGAAGTTGTGACGCGTCAGAAGCTGGACGAGGCATTTTCCAACCTTGCCATGACGGAACGGTTTGTGAGCCGGCTGGGGCCCGCGGTCAATTCGGGAAACGCCATCCTCATCTACGGACCTGCGGGAAATGGCAAGACGACGATCGCCGAGATCGTCGGCAACATCTTCCAGAATGTCATTTATGTTCCTTATTGCGTGGAGATCAATGGCGAGATCATGAGGGTTTTCGATCCGGCCGTTCACCGGCCGGTGGCCGACGCGCCCATCCAAAACGATGCTTCGCGCCTGCGCCGAAGCCGTATCGACCCGCGTTGGGTTGCATGCGAACGGCCGATGGTGATGACGGGTGGCGAATTGACGATAGAAATGCTCGATCTCAAGTTTAATCCGGTATCAAAATTCTATGAAGCACCGCTTCATATCAAGGCCCTGAACGGTACATTTCTGATCGATGATTTCGGTCGCCAGCGTGCCAAGCCCGAGGACATCCTAAATCGCTGGATTGTTCCATTGAACAGCCGTGTAGACTATCTCACGCTTCACACCGGCAAAAGTGTGATGATACCTTTCGACGAAATCGTGATTTTCTCAACCAACATGCATCCCGACGATCTCATGGATCCGGCCTTCCAGCGCCGTATCAGCTACAAGCTTGAAACTGTTGAGCCGCCTGAAGACCTTTTCCGCAACGTATTTGTTGGCATGGCGGAAAAACACGGTCTGGCGGTCACAGATGAAGTTTTCAGCCATGTTATTGGCGGCATTAGGCAAAATGGCGTGCCGCTGGCCTATTTCCAGCCGAAATTCATCGTGGAGCAGGTGCTGGCATCCTGCAAATTCGAAGGCACCAAGCCCCAGTTCACCGCCGACAACATAGACGACGCCCTTGCAAACCTGTTCGTCAAGAAATCGGACGGCACAATGTTCGGGGTCAAGAGGAGCTAGCGCAAATTCCGCTGAGCTCAGGACAGCCTGCAACCAGGCTTACCACCTGATTGCAGACTAGATTTGGCTTCTGAGGGCAGGGTTACTCTAGCGCCGGGTCACCACGACCTCCAGATAGGCCGACGGTACCACCATGGTGCCGTCATCCGCCACGTTGTTGCGCGCGATCAGGTCAAGCAGGTCTTCGCTCAACGATGCGCGGGCATCGGCATCCAGTGCACCGAAAGCCTTGTGTGTAGGTCCGTAAAAGTCCCGGAAAATCTGCAGCCAGTGATCCGGCGAGCGGTATCTGAAGGTGAAATCCCGCTCGGTGATCTTGATGTCTGAACCGGTATCGCCGAACAGCTCTTCAAGCCGGGTTTTGGTGCCCCACAGGGAGGGAGACTGCACACCGGCCGGCGGCGGCATGTAACGGCCGATGACCTTGAACAGCGCCCCGATGAAACCCTCCGGCGTCCAGTTCGCCAGGCCGATTTTGCCGCCGCTCCTGCATACCCTTAGCATTTCAGCCGCAGCCTTGTTCTGGTTGGGTGTGAACATCACCCCGAATGTCGAGCCAACCGCATCGAAGCTGGCATCCGCGAACGGCAGCTCCTCGGCGTCAGCGAGCTGGAAATTGACATCAAGACGTTCGGTTTCCGCCCGTTGCTTGCCACGCTCCAGCAGGCTGGCAACGTAGTCGGTTGAGGTGACTTCTGCCCACCTGCGCGCAGCTGCCAGGGTGAAATTGCCATTGCCGGCTGCAACATCCAGCACCTTCTGGCCCGAGCGCAGGTCCATCGCCTCGGCAAGGTTCTCGCCGACAATTTGCAGCGTCGTGCCGACGATCGCGTAATCGCCTGAAGACCATGCTGCATTCTGCTTGGCCTTGATTGCACTAAAATCCGGTTGGGTGATCTGATCCATCACGGTTTCCTCTATGTTGTCCGGTCGACACCATGCCAACCGGGGCAGCCAATCTCGTGAACCAGTTCATGAGATTGGCTGCCTGTTTGAGGTCACCATGATCGAAAACGCAGCAGCATGCTTGCAGACGGGATTTAGAAAATCTGCAGAAACCATGCATAATTGTGCAGAGTGAGAAATCGCACATTGTTGGGGTTGTGGTTTGAGCTAATTGCGTCCCGCAAGATTCACAGACGGCAGAAGGCACCGTGATTTACAGGTTTGACAACTTCGAGCTCGATACTGATCGCTTTGAGCTGCGCTCAGGCGGTGTGCCGCGCAAGGTCGAACCGCAGGTGTTTGCATTGCTCGAACTGATCGTCTCCAACCATGCCAGGCTGGTGACCAAGGATGAGATTAACCTGCACGTCTGGGGCGGCAGGGTGGTATCGGAGGCGGTGGTCAACAGCCGGGTCCGCATGGCCCGTCAGGCCATTGACGACGACGGCAAGGCTCAGAAACTAATCCGCACGGTGCATGGCCGCGGCTTCCGGTTTGTTGGTGAAGTTGAATCCGCAGACACAATTCCCGCTGTAGGATCAACCCGCCCACACCATGATACCGGTACCGCATCTCCGGAGGTTGAAAGTCCGGGCGCGGCTGCAACCGGTGGGCGCCCGTCGATTGCCGTGCTGCCGTTGCAGGTGCTGACCCCCGACGAACGCTTCGGCACCCTTGGCGACGCGGTGTCCCAGGAAGTCATACTGGAACTTTCCAGGCTGCACTGGCTGTTCGTCATTGCTCGCGGCTCGACGTTCAGGTTTCGAGACGCCGATGTCGACATTGCCGAGGCCGGCCGTATCCTGGGCGCACGCTACGTGCTGACTGGAAGTATCGCATTCCGCGACCGCACCAGCATCGTAACGGTCGAGCTTTCCCATGCGCCTGACGGCCAGACCGTATGGGCTGACCGGTTTGAAAGCTCCATGGACGACCTGCTGCAATTGCGCTCGACCATATCGGCCAACATTGTCACCGCCATAGAAACCCGCATTCAGGTCAAGGAGGCCATCGAGGCCGCCAAGCTGCCAACCGAAAATCTGGATGCCTGGTCGGCCTATCATCGCGGGCTGTGGCACATGTATCGCTTCAATCCGCATGACAATGCGATAGCAACCCGAATGTTCGACCGTGCCGTGTCGGCTGACCACGGCTTTGCCCGCGCCCACGCAGGATTGTCATTCACCCACTTCCAGAACGCGTTCCTTGGACATGCCGGAGACCATGGCGAACAGAGAAACCTGGCCCGGCTGTATGCGGAAAAAGGTCTGCAGCTTGATCCGTTCGACCCGTTCGTGAACCTGATGATGGGCCGGTCGCAGTGGCTGTCCGGTGATCTTGATGCCGGTGTGCCCTGGCTTGAAAGAAGTGTTGAGCTCAGTCCGAACTACGCCTTTGCCATCTACAACCGGGCCTTGCTTGGCGCCCTGATGGGCGACGGCCAGACCAGCCAGGACAACATCATGAAGGCAATATCGCTGAGCCCTATCGATCCGCTCAACTACGCCATGCTTGCAACCCGCGCCATGTCACATATCGTGCGCGGCGACTATGAAGCGGCAGCTGGATGGGCTGAGCGGGCCACCAAGGCGCCCAATGCCCACATACACATCCACACCATTGCGGCACTTGCCAACGAACTGGCCGGCAAGACCGAGCTTGCCAGGTGCCATGCCGACATCATCCGCCAGTCCAGCCGGGCCTATTGTCAGGACGATTTCTTCAAAGCTCTCCAGTTTGCCGAAGAAGACATGCTGGCGCGCGCCAGGGCGGCCCTGGCCAGGCTCAACCTGTAACTGCTCAATCAAATTGCATCTGGTTTCTGTGCGCAAAATTTGTGCAGTGCAGTAAATTTCATGCAGCTTCAAGAGATGATTTCTTTGCTTTGAATCGAGGGTTCATCTGGCGAGCAATTTTTTAGTTATTGAAATCATAATCTTAAGAAAAACTCATCAAAGGACGATTCATAACTGAAGTTTGGCATGCACCTTGAAGTGCATGTTGCGTCGCAAAATACAAACGCGGGAGACGCAACATGTTCAAGTCAGGGATAATCCGGTCAGGCTACAAGGCCGCTCTCATAGGCGCAGCGCTGATGTCCACATCAGCCGTGGTGTCGGCAGAAGAAACAATCAAGGTCGGAGTGCTGCATTCCCTGTCAGGCACCATGGCGATTTCAGAAACCACCCTGAAAGACGTCATGCTGATGCTGATCGAGGAACAGAACAAAAAGGGCGGCCTGCTTGGCAAGAAACTCGAAGCCGTTGTCGTTGACCCGGCATCCGACTGGCCGCTGTTCGCCGAGAAGGCCAGGGAGCTTCTGGAAAAGGAAAAGGTCTCAGCCGTGTTCGGTGCGTGGACATCCGTTTCGCGCAAATCGGTGTTGCCGGTGTTTGAGGAACTCAACGGCCTGCTGTTTTACCCGGTCCAGTATGAAGGTGAAGAGAGCTCGAAGAACGTCTTCTATACCGGTGCAGCACCCAACCAGCAGGCGATCCCCGCCGTTGACTATCTGATGAGCGAAGACGGCGGCTCGGTAAAGCGCTGGGTTCTGGCCGGTACCGACTATGTCTATCCGCGCACCACCAACAAGATTCTGGAAGCTTACCTGAAATCCAAGGGAGTGGCTGCCGAAGACATCATGATCAACTACACGCCGTTCGGGCACTCCGATTGGCAGACCATCGTCTCGGACATCAAGAAATTCGGCGCCGCCGGCAAGAAAACCGCCGTGGTGTCGACAATCAACGGCGACGCCAATGTTCCGTTCTACAAGGAACTCGGCAACCAGGGGGTCAAGGCCGAAGATATTCCAGTTGTTGCCTTCTCGGTTGGTGAAGAGGAACTGGCAGGCCTCGATACCGGCCCGCTGGTCGGTCACCTGGCCGCATGGAATTATTTCCAAAGTGTCGAAGCACCGGTGAACGCAAGCTTCGTGAAAACCTGGAAGGCTTTCATCAAGGACGAGAAACGCGTCACCAACGACCCCATGGAAGCTCACTTCATAGGTTTCAATATGTGGGTCGAGGCAGTGAAGAAAGCCGGGACCACCGATCCCGACGCGGTCGGTCAGGCAATCATTGGAGTGACAGTACCCAACCTGTCAGGCGGGTACTCTGCCATGATGCCCAACCATCACATCACCAAACCGGTCCTGATTGGAGAAATCCAGGCCGATGGCCAGTTTGAAACTGTCTGGGAGACGTCGGGTCTCGTCGTCGGTGACGCCTGGTCCGACTACCTGGATGGCTCCAAGGACCTGATTTCGGATTGGCGGGCGCCCATGTCATGCGGCAACTACAACGTCAAGATTGGCAAATGCGGCGGCCAAGGCAGCTAACAGGATATCCTCCCAACTTATGGGGGCGGTCTCGTTACATCACCGTGGCTGTCCCCCTCTTTTCTCTGAAAGCTCCCAATCGCGGCGAGGGCCGATATCCCATAAATGATGCTGTTACGCACCATAGCCGTTCTGGCTGCCAGCTTGATCGTTGCCAGTTTCCTGGCAACCGGTTCAGTTCAGGCGGCAGGGCTCGATACGGCTGTATCCGGCCTGAAGGAAAAGAGTTTTTCCAAGCGTCTCAAGGCAGTTGGGGCAATTGCCGCAACCGGTCATGAGCGAGCAGCCGACATCCTCAATGCACTGTCCAGCAGCAAGGCCTTTGTCGCTGCACCCGACGGCAAGGTGGTTATTCCTGACGCTGCCAGCCCCGGCACCTATGTTGATGCCATAACTGGCGAAAACCTCGGTGCCATTGATCGTGGATCGTTGAAAAAGGTCCGGATCAACAATCGAATGCGCGGCGCCATTCGAGATGCGCTCGGCGGGTTGACCTTGCGGTCTAAGGACAGAGGCCGCCGTCTTGCGGCGGCCCGCACCATGATTGCATCTCCGGATGCGGCGGCGTTCGAAAACCTGACCGCTGCCATTGCGGAAGAAACCGATGCCGAAGTGAGGTTGGCCATGCAGCGCGCGCGCGCCGCCTCGGTGCTGGCATCGTCCGCGCCCGACGCAGACAAGCTTGCTGCAATCAAGCTGGTGCAGGCGATGGGCAATCAGCAGGCAATCAGCTTGCTGGCGCCGCTTGCGGCAGGAGAGGCGGGCGCCGTGGCGGACAGTGCCAAAACCGCAATCGCAGCCATCAACAGCACACTCGCTGTCTGGCGCAACGCGCAGAACGTCGTTTACGGCTTGAGCCTCGGTTCCGTTCTGCTGCTGGCGGCAATTGGTCTCGCGATTACATTCGGTGTCATGGGTGTCATCAACATGGCGCACGGCGAAATGGTCATGCTGGGCGCTTATGTCACCTTCATGGTGCAGGAAGTGATCCGGCAGACCATGCCCGGGCTGTTTGACTGGTCACTTCTGATTGCCCTGCCGCTGGCGTTCGCGCTTACCGGTCTGGTCGGCATCGCGATGGAACGCGGCATCATACGGTTTCTGTATGGCCGCCCGCTTGAGACGCTGCTGGCGACCTGGGGTGTGTCGTTGATCCTGCAGCAGGCCGTCAGGACCATTTTCGGACCCAACAATCGGGAAGTGGGCAATCCGTCCTGGATGTCGGGTTCGCTGGAATTCGGGCAGCTTACGCTGACCTGGAACCGACTCTACATCATCGCATTTGCCCTGACGATCTTCGCGCTGCTGTTTCTGGCGATGCGGTTCACTGGTTTTGGTCTGCAGATGCGCGCCGTTGTGCAGAACCGTCGCATGGCCGGCTCCATGGGTATTCGCACCAAATGGATCGATGCACTGACATTCGGGCTCGGTTCCGGCATAGCCGGTCTGGCAGGTGTTGCCATCAGCCAGATCGATAATGTCAGCCCCAATCTGGGGCAGAGCTACATTATCGACAGTTTCATGGTTGTTGTGTTCGGCGGTGTCGGAAACCTGTGGGGTACTCTGGTCGGTGCGCTGACGCTCGGCATCGCCAACAAGTTCATGGAACCCTTTGCCGGCGCGGTTCTGGCAAAGGTTCTGATACTGGTGTTCATCATTCTGTTTATCCAGAAACGTCCGCGTGGCCTGTTTGCACTCAAGGGCCGGGGAGCGGAGACATGATCACGGCCATGCTGATGCGGGCGCTCGGCCGGCAGACCGGTTGGTTTTTGACGCTGCTTGCAGTGATTGCCGTGGCAGTTCCGGTCATGCATCTGGCCTTGCCGCCCGACCACCCGGTGCACATTTCAGGTTATGCGGTGGCCCTGTTGGGCAAGTATCTGTGTTTTGCGCTGCTGGCGCTTTCGGTCGACCTGATCTGGGGGTATTGCGGTATTCTCTCGCTGGGTCACGGCGCTTTCTTTGCTCTTGGTGGTTATGCCATGGGCATGTACCTGATGCGTCAGATCGGCAGCCGCGGGGTATATGCAAATCCGGAACTGCCTGACTTCATGGTTTTCCTCAACTGGCAGGAGCTGCCCTGGTACTGGTACGGGTTCGACAGCTTCATCTTTGCCTGCATCATGGTGCTTGCCGTCCCGGGGCTGTTGGCATTTGTCTTCGGCTGGTTCGCCTTCCGCTCAAGGGTGACCGGGGTTTACCTGTCGATTATCACCCAGGCCATGACCTATGCCCTGCTGCTGGCGTTTTTCCGCAACGATATGGGGTTTGGGGGCAATAACGGGCTGACTGACTTCAAGGACATCCTGGGGTTCTCCTTGCAGGCAGACGGCACACGTGCCGGCTTGTTTGCCGCGTCTGCTGTCGCTCTGGGGCTTGGCTACATTGTTTGCCGGCTCATTACCACGTCGCGCGCCGGTCAGGTGCTTGAAGCCATTCGCGATGCGGAAAGCCGCACCCGGTTTCTCGGCTACAAGGTGGAGCACTACAAGCTGTTTGTCTTTGTGGTGTCCGCCTGTCTGGCGGGTGTCGCAGGTGCGCTCTATGTCCCGCAGGTCGGCATCATCAATCCAAGTGAGTTCTCTCCGGCCAATTCAATCGAGATCGTCATTGCTGTTGCGGTTGGCGGACGCGGTACGCTGATCGGCGCGGTGCTGGGCGCCATCCTGATCAACTACGCCAAGACCTGGTTCACCGGCGCGTTGCCCGAATACTGGCTGTTCGCGCTGGGCGGCCTGTTCATTGCCGTGACCTTGTTCCTGCCTAGGGGTATCATGGGGTTGGCGGCGCAAATCCGGCAGTCGCTGACAAGCAGGTTTTCCAAACCGGCAGCCGCGCCGGGTCTGCTATCGGAACATCGCGGGGCGACGAAATGACCGATACTCCGATTACCCCTGTGCTCTACCTGGACGGCGTTTCGGTCAGCTTTGACGGGTTCAAGGCCCTCAACAATCTGTCGCTGATAATCGACCCGGGCGAGATGCGCGCCATCATCGGTCCAAACGGGGCAGGCAAGACCACCATGATGGATGTCATCACCGGCAAGACCCGGCCTGACGGCGGTGAGATATTCTTCAACGGCGAGATCGATCTGATCCGGCTCGATGAAGCCGATATTGCCCAGCTCGGCATTGGCAGGAAGTTCCAGAAACCGACCGTCTTTGAGAACCAGACGGTCTCGCAGAATCTTGAACTGGCGCTGGCAGGCGCAAGGCGCGTAACGGAAGCTCTCGCCTGGTTCGCGTCACCGGTCGACTGTGATCGCCTGGCGCAGGTGCTTGAAACCATTCGCCTGTCGGAGGTTCGGGGAAAAATGGCCCGCGAACTGTCGCACGGCCAGAAGCAGTGGCTCGAAATCGGCATGCTGCTGGCGCAAGATCCGACCGTGTTACTGATCGACGAACCGGTCGCCGGCATGACGGATTCCGAAACGGCTGAAACGGCGCGACTGCTGCGCGACATTGCCAAAGACCACTCGGTTATTGTCGTCGAGCATGACATGGCTTTCGTGCGTGACCTGGATGTCAAGGTGACCGTGTTGGCCGAGGGGTCGGTCCTGGCGGAAGGGTCCCTTGATGCAGTCAGCGCCAATGACCAGGTCATTGAAAGTTATCTGGGAAGGTAGCCATCATATGCTCAGTGTCACCGATCTGGACCTTCACTACGGAGCGGCGCAGGCACTGCGCGGCGTAAGCCTGGATGTGCCGGCAGACAAGGTAACTTGCGTGATGGGGCGCAATGGTGTCGGCAAGACGACTTTGCTGGGTGCAATCGTTGGCCAGTTGCCCATAACCGCGGGCGAGATTTCATGGAACGGGGTTTCAGTCACTCGGGCATCTTGTGAGGACAGGGCTCGCGCCGGTGTGGCCTATGTTCCGCAGGGGCGGGAAATTTTTCCGCTGCTCAGTGTGCGCGAAAACCTGCAGACCGGTCTGTTTGTGCTGCCGCGAAACGAGCGCCGCATATCAGATGAGATATTCGACCTGTTTCCGGTGCTCAAGGACATGCTGTCTCGCCGCGGCGGTGACCTGTCCGGCGGGCAGCAGCAGCAATTGGCCATTGCACGGGCCCTTGTAATGCGGCCGAAACTGCTCATTCTTGATGAGCCGACCGAGGGCATACAGCCGTCAATTATCAAGGATATAGAACGGGTCATATCTTTGTTGCGTGAACGCGGCGGCATGAGCATCCTGCTGGTTGAGCAGTATTTCGAGTTTGCCCGGGCATTGGCGGATACCTATGCGGTGATGGAGCGCGGTGAGATGATTATGTCAGGTGAAATGAGCAGCGCTGACGAGAAGGCTATTCTGAAGCATATGACGATCTGAGGGAGACTTTCTTGCCGGCCAACAGTGCAGAAAAGAGACGTAAAGCCGGCCTCAGGCTGGTGGCCGCCGGCGGCAAGACGCTGAACAGTCAGCTCCTGCAGCGCTCGCGGGGGTCGCTGCGTATTTCGTTCAAGCCGTCGCCCGGCGACCGCACGGTGCTTGGTAACCTGTATCAGCAGGGTTGTCTCAAAGCGCGCTTGCCAAAGCAGAGCTCAAAGGCGCATGAGGCGGTGATGATCAACACCTCAGGCGGTTTGACCGGTGGAGATGCACTGACCATAAATGCGGCCTGGCAGCCGGAAACCTGTGCAGCGATTACCACGCAGGCGTGCGAACGCATTTACAAGTCTACCGGCGAGGATGCCACCATCACGTCGCAGTTGATGGTCGGTGAGAATGCAACCGGTTGCTGGCTGCCCCAGGAAACCATCTTGTTCGAAGGTGCCAGGCTCAGCCGCAGGACGCATGTGAAACTGTCGGAGAGTTCCACTTTCGTTGCATGCGAAGCTGTGATTATCGGGCGCCCGGCCATGGGAGAATATGTACACACCGCCAGCCTGCGCGATGAGTGGATCATCGAGCGCGACGGCGCGATCGCCTTTATTGACCGCGTAAATCTGACCGGAGACGTTTCCGCACTGCTTGATGAGGCAGCCATTGCGGGTGGTGCGCGGGCGTTTGCCAGCGTGATAACGGCAGGCCACGATACCGGGCGTCATTGTGAAGTGGCTCGACAGGTGATTGACGAGCATGGTGCGTTCGGCGGCAGCAGTGATCTGGGCGGTGTTTGTCTGACGCGGGTGTTGGCGCCAAGTGGCCATGAACTTCGTAGAACTATAATGCCGATGCTTGCCGGCCTGTGCGGAACCGAATTGCCGCGGGTGTGGACATGTTGATTGCAGAAGGGAGGGCGCTGTGAACCTGACACCGCGTGAGAAGGACAAATTGCTGGTTTCCATGGCCGCCATGGTTGCCCGCCGCCGCCTGGAGCGCGGCGTCAAGCTGAACTATCCGGAAGCCGTGGCGCTGATATCGGACTTTGTCGTCGAGGGTGCCCGCGACGGCACGAGCGTCGCGCAGTTGATGGCGGACGGCGCTGCGGTCATTACCCGCGACCAGGTCATGGAGGGCGTCGCAGAGATGATCCATGACGTGCAGGTCGAGGCGACTTTTCCCGACGGCACCAAGCTTGTGACCGTGCACGAACCGATCAGATGAAAGAGGCGATTTGAACCATGATCCCCGGTGAATACATCATTCAGGATGGTGATATCGTTCTGAACAAGGACAGTGCAGTGACGACACTGCTGGTTGCCAATGCCGGTGACCGGCCGGTTCAGGTCGGCTCGCATTATCATTTTTATGAAACCAATCCGGCGCTTGAGTTTGACCGCGACAAGGCGCGCGGCATGCGGCTGGACATTGCGGCAGGAACGGCCGTCAGGTTTGAGCCGGGCCAGCGCCGCGAAGTCCAACTGGTACCCATGGTCGGCACCCGCCGGATCTACGGCTTCAACCAGAAAATCATGGGGGACCTCGACTGATGCCGGCACCCCTTCCGCGTTCCACCTATGCGGCAATGTATGGTCCGACCACCGGAGACAAGGTCCGGCTGGCCGACACTGAGTTGTTCATCGAAGTTGAAAAAGACCTCACGACCTATGGTGAAGAAGTGAAGTTCGGTGGCGGCAAGGTCATCCGCGATGGCATGGGCCAGTCACAGGTCACCCGTGCCGAAGGCGCCGTTGATACAGTCATAACCAATGCCCTGATTGTCGATCACACTGGAATCTACAAGGCCGATGTCGGCATTCGCGATGGCCTGATCGCCGCCATCGGCAAGGCCGGCAACCCGGATACGCAACCCGGAGTCGATATCATCATCGGTCCGTCCACCGAAGCCATTGCCGGAGAGGGCAGGATACTCACGGCAGGCGGCTTTGACGCGCACATCCATTTCATCTGCCCGCAACAGATCGAAGAGGCCCTGTATTCGGGTGTTACCACCATGCTCGGCGGCGGCACCGGTCCTGCGACCGGCACCAATGCCACCACCTGTACGCCCGGCGCCTGGCATATTCAGCGCATGATGGAGGCGGCGGAAGCCTTTCCGGTCAATCTCGGGCTTTCCGGCAAGGGCAATGCCTCATTGCCTGAAGGCCTGGTTGAAATGGTCGAGGCGGGTGCCTGCGCGCTCAAGCTGCATGAGGACTGGGGCACCACGCCGGCGGCTATCGACTGCTGCCTGTCGGTGGCTGATGACCTGGATGTCCAGGTGATGATCCACACCGATACGCTGAACGAGTCCGGCTTTGTCGAGAACACCGTCGCTGCTATCAAAGGCCGCACCATCCACGCCTTCCATACCGAAGGTGCCGGCGGCGGGCATGCGCCGGACATCATCAAGGTGTGCGGCGAGCCCAATGTCATCCCATCGTCCACCAATCCGACGCGGCCCTATACCGTCAACACCGTTGATGAACATCTCGACATGCTCATGGTCTGTCATCACCTGGATGCATCGATTTCAGAGGACATTGCATTCGCTGAAAGCCGCATCCGCAAGGAAACCATTGCCGCCGAAGACATCCTGCACGATATGGGCGCCTTTTCGATCATCGCGTCGGACAGCCAGGCCATGGGGCGTGTCGGCGAGGTCCTGATCAGAACCTGGCAGACCGCCGACAAGATGAAGCGCCAGCGCGGCCGGCTGCCGGGCGAGACAGGCGAAAACGACAATCTGCGGGTGCGCCGATACATTGCAAAATACACCATCAATCCGGCGGTCGCGCACGGAATGTCCGACCACATCGGTTCCGTTGAAGTCGGAAAACTGGCCGATTTGGTGTTGTGGACACCGGCATTCTTCGGCGTCAAGCCCGACATGATCCTCAAGATGGGAACCATCGCGGCTGCGCCCATGGGCGATCCCAACGCGTCGATCCCGACCCCGCAGCCGGTGCACTATCGGCCGATGTTCGGTGCCTTCGGCAAAGCAATGCCGCAAAGCCGGGTGACGTTTGTTTCCGAGGCCGCCATGGCAGCCGGGGTTGGCGGAAAGTATGGCCTGGCCAGCAAGGTCCTGCCGGTCAAGAACACCCGCCTGATCGGCAAGAAGGACATGGTCCTCAATGATCTAATGCCGACCATTTCTGTCGACCCGGAAACCTATGAGGTTCATGCCGATGGTGTACTGCTGACCTGCGAACCTGCCGAGGTGCTGCCCATGGCACAACGGTATTTTCTGTTCTGAGGGCTTTTTGCTGATGACCCGGTTACGTGCAATCAAATGTCTGAGCGCTGGAAGTTGGCGCGACGAACCCTTGTGCGCCATCACCTTGAACAAGGATCAGCGCCATCGCAGGCGAATTGCCCTCACTACCGACAGCGGGGTGGAGTTCCTGCTGGATCTGCCCGATGCAATCCAGCTTTGCCACGGAGACGGCCTGCAACTGGAAGACGGCCGGGTGATCAAGGTGTTGGCCGAAGCCGAGGAGCTTTTGCAGGTGCGCGGGCAAGACAGCCATCATCTGCTGCAACTGGCCTGGCATCTCGGCAACCGCCACCTTGAGGCGCAAATTGAGGAAGACCGCATTCTGGTCAGGCGCGACCATGTCATCAGGGACATGCTGACAGGACTGGGCGCGACAACGGCTGAAGTCATCGAACCATTCAGTCCGCAAGGTGGCGCATATCAAGGTCACGGGCACGGGGACAGTCATCATCACTCCCATGCAGGTCAAAGCCATGACCACTGATCACGATCCAGGGCTTTACAGGCTGTTGACCTGGCTTTCGCCGTCCTATCCGGTTGGCGCCTTCAGCTACAGCCAGGGCCTGGAAACCGCCATTGCAAGGGGGCTGGTATCTAATATGTCGTCCATGCAGGTGTGGATTGAAACCTTGTTGTCAGGCGGGACCTTGTGGTCGGATGCCGTGTTGTTCGCACGTGCGCACGAAGCGGCATCTGCTGCCGGTTCCGGCAGTCTGCGCGAGGTGGTCGAAGTCGCCGCAGCATTCCAGCCATCCGCGGAGTTGCGTCTCGAGACCATGGCGCAAGGCGATGCATTTCTGAAGGTGACAATGCAGGCTTGGCCGTGCGCAGCACTCGAAAAGCTCACACGGATCGAGTGCGACGAAATCGCTTATCCGGTGGCGGTGGGGTGTGCCGCCGCCGGTCATGGTGTTGGCCTGAATGCAGCGCTTGATGCCTGGCTGCATGCGGCGGTGTCGAATCTTGTCTCCGCAGCCATTCGCCTGGTGCCGCTCGGTCAGACCCAGGGCCAGGAGATACTTGCATCCGTTGAACCGGCCATCGCCGAAGTGACGGAACTGGCTCAGGAGACACTGCTGCGCGATATGGCAACCAACAATTTCGCTGCCGAGATCTGTTCCATGCGGCACGAGACGCAAACCACGAGGTTGTTCCGGTCATGAATTCTTCCAACGGTCCTCTGCGCATCGGTATTGGCGGCCCGGTCGGGTCAGGCAAAACCACGCTGACCCAGCGCCTGTGCGAAGCCATGCGGCAACACTACTCCATTGGAGTTGTCACCAACGATATCTACACAAAAGAAGACGCCTTGATGCTGGCCAGGCTCCAGGCGTTGCCGGAGGACCGCATCATTGGCGTAGAGACGGGCGGTTGCCCGCATACCGCCATCCGCGAGGATGCCTCGATCAACCTGGCCGCCATTGCCGATCTGTCGCAACGGCACAGTGATCTGGATGTGGTGTTCATTGAATCGGGTGGCGACAATCTTGCGGCCACGTTTTCACCGGAACTGGCGGATTTGACCCTGTACGTGATCAGCGTCTGCCAGGGCGAGGAAATCCCGCGCAAGGGTGGCCCCGGCATAACCCGCTCTGACCTGCTGGTGATCAACAAGACCGACCTGGCGCCACATGTGGGCGCCGACCTGGAGGTCATGCGGTCAGACGCAGACCGCATGCGCCAAGGCGGCAAGACCGGTTTCACCGATTTGAAACGCGGCACTGGCGTACCTGATATTGTGCGCTTCCTTGTGCAGTCCGGCGGCCTCGACGCGGCTGCAGACCAGCCGGCGGTTACCCGGCCTTGACCGCCGCCACATGGCCGGCGAAGGCCGGGTCGGCCATCAGTGCCTTGCAGCGCGCGAAGCGGCCGTCGGCATAGGCGCGAAAGTCATCTGCAGGGTTGTCATTGGCCAGCTGGATCAGGCCCCACAACGTCCATAACAAGTCGCACATGGCCTTGTAGATCACCACACGGCCGTGTTCCGCCGCGGTGGGGGTGCGGCCGAAATATGCCTGCATCATTTCGTCGTCCTGGGTGGCGTTGAACTCGCCTTCAACGGACAGGTCCCCCAGATCCCACATCGGGTCGTTCATGCCGGAATACTCCCAGTCCACGATCCACATGCGCTCCTCGGTATCGAGGAAGTTCTCGCACAACGGATCACAGTGACACGGCGCCAGCACTGCCGGATGAGCTGCAAGGGCTGTCCGCACGGTTTCTGCCTCTGCCACCACATCATGATAGCCGTCCGGCAGGGCCACGTCCTTGGTGGACAGGATGCCCAGATAGTCATCGATCATCTCGAACAGGTCAAAGCGAAACGGAAATTCGGCCCCCGATTCATGAAGCTTGCGGAAGGCTTCGCCCGCCCGGGCCGGGGCGCCAGCCCGGGTTCGGAAGGCGTCAGGGCTCATCGTTACGGTACCTTCAATGAACTTTGTGACCATAAGGCCGCTGTCTGCATCGGCGTACAGAACCTCTGGCGACACACCGGCCTTCGCCGCCTCTTTTGCCGCAACTGCTTCATTGGCCCGATCGATGTACTCTTCCGTGCCCTTGCCCGGGACCCGCAGACAGTATTCGCCGACGCGGTAGACAAGATTGGTCAGCCCGCCCAGCCGTTCAATCGGTCCCGAATGGTTTTTCAGTATCTCGATATCCGCCATGGCGGTTCGGGCTGCACTCAGGTCGTCGGTCATCGGGCCATCCTTTGGGGTCGCTGTTTACTGTTTGCGGGACTTGATTATCATGACCCGGCAAATGCGCAAACGCCATGGAGCATCTGATGACGAATACCAAGCACGACGGGCATCTCGGTGCTGTCTATGATGCGAAACAGCCCGAGGAAATCGCCGGTCACTATGACAACTGGGCTGCAACCTACGATGCCGACATGGCGGCTGCAGGCTATCGGCACCCGGCGATCTGCCTGGCTCTCCTGGCCCGTCACCTGCCGCGCGGCGCAGAGCCTCTGCTGGATGCAGGCGCCGGCACGGGACTGGTCGGCGAATGGCTCGGCATTATGGGATATCCGCGCGTTGAGGCGCTGGATATCTCTGAAGGCATGCTCGCCATCGCCAGGAAAAAAGGTGTCTACAGTGGCATTCATCAACTGGCCCTCGGTGGCCCGCTGCCGTTTGCCGACAACGCATTTGCCGGGATCATCTCAGCCGGTGTGTTCACCACTGGCCATGTTGGCGCACAAGGTGTCGACGAACTGATCCGCATCTGCCGGCCCGGCGGTGTGATTGTGCTGACGGTCAAGGAAACCCTGTGGTCTGAAGCCTTCGCCGCCCACGTGTCCGGCATGCAGTCCAGTGAAAAAGTAACTCTCGTCGAGCAGACCTCACCTTACGTTTCCATGCCGGGAGAAGCCGCTACAATTCCGAGCCGAGGGGTCGTGATAAAGGTCTGGTGAATGCCTGGAACCTGAAATCCGGGCAACTGCCTCCAGTCGGGACTGAAAGTAATTTTTCAGTCCAAACAGCGAAGAAACATTTGACTCTACTCGCTGAGCGGTTCCAGACTTCATCGGGTCGACATAATGAAAGTGGCCGCCTGCATGGGTTGGCGGTGCTTGTCAGGTGAGAGGAAGTCTAAACATGAGTATGGGGAAAACTGTTCGCGGCGCGCTGGCGTCTTCATTGTTGGCGGTTGCCTTGGCAACATCAAGCATCCAGGTTCAGGCAGCTGCACCTGAGTCCAATGATCCGATTAAGATTGTCCTGTTTGACTGGACCAGTGTGAATCTGAACGCCAAGATTCTTGGAACCGTTCTCGAGAGACTGGGATACACGGTCGAGTATCCAACCGGAGATTACCTGTCGAGCCTGTCAACCGGCTTGACCAACGGCGACCTGACAATCGGTATGGAATACTGGGACACAACCGCCGGCGAAGCCATGAAGGCCGCCGACGCTGCCGGCAAGGCCGAACGCCTTGGCGCACTCGGGCCCAAGGCCAAGGAAGAGTGGTGGTATCCGGAATACATGAAGGAGAAATGCCCCGGGCTGCCCAACTGGGAAGCACTGAAAGATCCCAAATGTGCCGAAGCATTCTCCACCCCTGAAACCGCGCCGAAAGGCCGCTACCTCGGCGGTCCGGTAACCTGGGAAGGGTTTGACGACGAGCGCGTTGTCTCGCTCGACCTGCCGTTCACGGTGGTGCACGCCGGTACCGACGGTGCCATGTTCGCTGAACTTGAATCGGCTTACCAGCGCAAGGCACCGATCATACTGTGGGTCTATTCACCACACTGGGCGCCGGCAAAGTACAAGGGCGAATGGGTCGAGTTTCCCGAATACACGGACGAATGTTACAGCGATCCGAAATGGGGCATCAATCCGGACAAGGCGCACGACTGCGGCAAGCCGTTTGGCGATATCTGGAAATACGCCTGGGCCGGCATGAAAGACAAGTGGCCGGTCGCCTACAAGGTTGCCAAGGCCTACCAGGTATCTTCCGACGAACTCAATGCCATGAGCGGAGAGGTCGATCTGGACGGCAAGTCCATCGAGGAAGTTGCCGCCGCCTGGGCGGATGCCAATGAGGCCAAATGGAAGGCATGGGCAGAATAACGGCAGTTACCTGAACACCGACCCGATCCGGATTGTACGCGCCGGATCGGGTCGCATATTGTATTCAGACGGCAACACGGGATTTCACACGCATGGCACGTCATTCTCCAGATCAGCAGGGGAATACAGCTTCCAATGGTAATACCGATCGCCCGGTGAAACTGGCGTGCCGCAATGTCTGGAAAGTGTTCGGCGATGGCGCCGACGATTTCATTTCCCGCCACGGCGGCAGCGCCAGTGCCTCGGACCTGACAGCTGCCAGCCTGATCGGGGCGGTCCGCAGTGCTGATCTTGAGGTCAGGCAAGGCGAGATATTCATCATCATGGGGCTGTCCGGCTCCGGCAAATCCACGCTGGTGCGTTGCATGTCGCGCCTGATCGAACCGACCTACGGCAAAGTTGAGTTTGAGGGCAAGGATCTGCTGTCGATTTCCACTGAAGAACTCATTGAACTGCGCCGGCACCGCATGGGCATGGTGTTCCAGCACTTCGCTTTGCTGCCCCATCTGTCGGTTCTCAACAATATTGCCTTTCCATTGTCGATCCAGGGCATGGATAGGGGAAAACGAGAGGCCCGGGCGCGCGAGATGGTCGACCTGGTTGGTTTGAGCGGGCGCGAGCATTTCTATCCGCGCGAACTCTCGGGCGGCCAGCAGCAGCGTGTCGGCATTGCGCGCTCGTTGGCGACCAATCCGGAAATCTGGTTTCTCGATGAACCGTTTTCCGCGCTGGATCCGCTGATCAGGCGCGAGATGCAGGACGAACTGATCCGCCTGCAGGGCGTGCTGAAGAAAACAATCGTGTTCATCACTCACGATTTCGACGAAGCCATCCGGTTGGCAGATCGCATCGCCATCATGAAGGACGGCGAGATCATCCAGATCGGCACGCCGGAGCAACTGGTGACCAGTCCGGCAACCGACTACGTGGCGGAGTTCACCCGTGACGTGCAGCGCGCCAAGGTGATGTCGGCCAGAAGCCTGATGCAGAAACCGGGCCGCGCCAAGTGCGCCGGCACGGTAGAGCCGGATGCCAAGGTGTCCAGTTTTTCAGCCGAGATCGTTTCGGCCGGCAAGCCGTTTGCCGTCGTCAACGGTTCCGGCAAGCCCATTGGCGAGGTCCACCCGCAGGCCGTCATAGATCTGCTGGCCGGCATTGACCGGAGCACATCCAGCCCGTGAGCACCGCAACTGAAAGCATTCATCGCGGAGACAGCCGGGGCATCGGCACATGGCCCATGATCTGGGTTGCAGCGCTGGCCGCCGTGCTGTTGCTGCACTATGGCCGCCAGATGTTTCCGGCTGCGGTTGAGTATCCGGCCGACCGGGTAATTCCGTTTGCCGACTGGATCAGCGCCATCATGGACTGGCTGAGGCAGAACCTGACCTGGTTCACCCGCTCCATCACGGCGGCTCTGGATGTGCCGCTCAGTTTCGCGCTCGATCTGCTGGCCAAGGGCTTCAAGTTCGGTCACGGCGCTGAGGCCTGGACACTGCCGCGGCTATCCTGGGTCGGGGTGGTGATTGTGGCATTTCTGGCCGGTCGGGCCGCCGGCGGGCTGAAGCTGGGGCTGCTGACCGGCGCATGTTTCCTGTATGTGGCCCTGTTCGGCAAGTGGACCAGTTCCATGCTTACGCTCGGCCTGATCGCCATCGCCGTTCCGTTTTGCATCGTGACCGGCCTGTTCGTGGGCATCTGGGCCTGGCGCAAGCCCTGGGCGGAACGTTTCATGGTGTCTCCGGCGCTCGACCTTATGCAGACCATGCCGACCTTTGCCTATCTGATCCCGATGCTGCTGCTGTTCGGGAACTCGCCGGTTTCGGCCATGATGGCCACCGCCATCTTCGCCACGCCGCCAATGGTGCGTGCGACCATGCTCGGCCTGTCCCGCATACCGTCGGAAATTTCCGATTTCAGCGAAATGGCCGGCTGCACGACGCGCCAGAAGCTATGGCGCGTTCAACTGCCGTCGGCCCGGCCAACGCTCATGGTCGGGGTCAACCAGGTGATCATGCTGGCGCTCAACATGGTGATTATCTCATCGATGATCGGGGCAGGTGGCCTGGGCTATGATGTGCTGTTGGCTTTGCGCGCGCTGAAGGTTGGCAATGCCATGGAGGCAGGTCTTGCCATTGTCGCCATTGCCATCGCGCTCGACCGGTTGAGCCAGGCGATGGCGGCCAAGCAGGCCCGTGGCCATGTGCACCAGGACGATGCAGTGCGCAAGTTTCACCAGCGCTATCCGAACCTGGTCCTGGCCATTGCCGCGCTGCTGGTGACCACGGTCCTGTCGCTGGCGGTGCCGGCATTCGCGAAGGTGCCCGCCGAGATCACCATTTCCACCGCGCGTGCCTGGAAGGATGCCGTGACCTGGGTGACGATCAACTGGTTCGACGCTATCGAAGCCTTCCGTGTCACGCTCATTCTTTATGTTCTCAACCCGCTGCGCGCGTTCTGTGAAGGCTTCCCCTGGCTCGGAGCGGTGTTCCTGCTTGGGTTGGCGGGTTTCCAGCTTGGCGGCTGGCGGCTGGCTGCAACGGTCGCCGCGTTGACGGCGTTTTGTGCAGCGACCGGCCTGTGGGAAAAGACGATGGCCACCGTGTACCTGTGCGGTATCTCTGCCTTTGTCGCCTGCCTGATCGGCATCCCGCTGGGGTTGATGGCCTCGCGCAGCGACCGGTTTGAACGCTTCCTCACACCGATCATCGACACGCTCCAGACCATGCCTTCGTTCTGTTTCATCATTCCGGTGGTGATGCTGTTCCGCATCGGTGATGTGACGGCGATGATTGCAACGGTTGCCTTCGCCGTCGTGCCTGCCATCCGCTACACCAATCATGGCATTCGGCAGGTGCCAGCCTCATTGATCGAGGCGGCCAAGGTGTCGGGATGCACCAGGCGGCAAACCTTCTTCCGGGTTCAGTTGCCGGTAGCCCTGCCGGAAATCATGCTGGGCATCAATCAGACCATCCTGATGGCCCTTGCGATGATCATAATCTGCGCCATGATCGGCACCCGCGACCTCGGTCAGGAGGTCTTCATCGCGCTGTCCAAGGCCGACGCCGGCCGCGGTATCGTCGCCGGCCTGGCGATTGCCTTTATCGGCATCATCGCCGACCGCCTGTTCAATGCCTGGAGCGCGCGCACCCGCGCCAGACTTGGTTGAGCCAATGACACAGTCCACATCCCAAGAAACACGCATACAAGCATTGCCTGTCTGGCAGGGGAGTGTCGACATCGCCCCGCTGCATGGCGGCCTCAGCAATGAAAGCTTTGTCGTGTCTGATGCCGGTCAGCGGTATGTCGTGCGCTTTGGCCGGGACTTCCCCTTTCACCACGTTTACCGCGACCGCGAAGTCATGGCCGCGCGCGCCGCTTACGCGGCTGGTTTTGCACCGGAACTGGTGCATGCCGAGCCCGGCGTGATGGTGTCGCGGTTCATCGAGGGCAAGACCTATGACGAAGCAGATGTCCGCAACAATGCCGAGGACATTGCGCAGCTCCTGCGCCGGTTTCACGAGACCATGGCGCCACATGTCAGCGGCGCGGGCTTCATCTTCTGGGTGTTCCATGTGATACGCGACTACGCCAAGACACTCGAAGCGGGCAACAGTCGCATGAGCGCCAAGCTGCCGCGCTATCTCGAGCTGGCGGAAGCACTGGAAAAGGTGCAGGCGCCGATGCCGGTAGTGTATGGTCACCATGACCTGCTGCCGGCAAACTTCATTCATGACGGCTCGCGGCTGTGGCTGATTGACTTTGAGTATGCAGGCTTTGGCACAGCCATGTTTGACCTCGCCGGCGTGACCTCCAATGCAGGCTTCGACCAGGACCGGACGGAAGAGTTCCTGACCCGATATATGGGCCGGATACCGGATGCCGCCCTGATCCAGAGCCATGCGGCAATGCAGTGTGCATCGCTGCTGCGCGAGGCCATGTGGAGCATGGTGTCCGAGCTGCATCTGAATGCACCTGGCGTCGATTACGTGGCCTACACCACCGAAAACCTCGAACGGCTGGGCCGCAGTCTGGTTGCCTACCAGTCAGCTTATGGAAAGGTATGACGGCGGATGCCGGTTCCAACACATGCACAGATTGTGGTCATTGGCGGTGGCATTATCGGTTGTTCGACCGCTTACCACCTGGCGCGCGATCACAACGCCGATGTGGTGCTGCTCGAGCAGGGCCAGCTGACCTCAGGCTCGACCTGGCATGCAGCCGGCCTGGTCGGTCAGTTGCGGTCTTCGGCCTCGATCACCCAGGTCCTGAAGTACTCGGTCGACCTGTACAAGGCCCTGAAACAGGAAACCGGCCTGGAAACCGGCTGGAAGATGACCGGGTGCCTGCGGCTTGCCTGCAATGAAGATCGCTGGATCGAGTACAAGCGCCTGGCGACCACCGCCGGCAGCTTCGGCATGGAAATGCATCTGATCTCGCCGCAGGAGGTGAAGAAGATGTGGCCCCTGATGCAGGTCGATGATCTGGTTGGCGCAAGTTGGCTGCCGACCGACGGCCAGGCCAGCCCGTCCGATATCACCCAGTCGCTGGCCAAGGGCGCGCGCATGCACGGGGCAAACCTGATTGAGGGCGTGCGGGTCACCGGGTTCCGGATGGACGGCGACCGGATAACGGCCGTGGAAACAACCGACGGCATCATCCAGTGTGAGAAAGTAGTCAATTGCGGCGGCCAGTGGGCCCGGCAGATCGGCGCCATGGCCGGCATCAATGTGCCGCTGCAGCCGGTGAAGCACCAATACATCATCACCGAAAAGATCGACGGACTGGCGAGCGATGCCGCCACCATCCGCGATCCCGATCGTTTCACCTACTACAAGGAGGAAGTCGGCGGCCTGGTCATGGGCGGCTATGAGCAAAATCCGATTGCCTGGACCACCGGCGATGTGCCTGACGATTTCCAGTTCCAGCTGTTCGACGACGACTGGGAACATTTCGAGCAGCACCTGGAGCAGGCGGTGGCACGTATGCCGGCGCTTGAGACCGCCGGCATCAAGCAGATGATCAACGGACCGGAGAGCTTCACGCCGGACGGCAATTTCATCCTCGGATCTGCGCCTGAGTGCGCCAACATGTTTGTCGGTGCCGGTTTTAACGCTTTCGGCATCGCATCGGGCGGCGGGGCGGGCTGGGTGTTGGCGCAATGGGTGGTGTCCGGTGAAGCGCCGATGGACCTGTGGGTTGTGGATATCCGCCGCTTCTCAGGCCTGCATGAGGATCGCGACTGGGTGTGTGAGCGCACCCTGGAGGCCTACGGCAAGCATTACACCGTCGGTTTCCCGCACGAGGAGTATGTATCCGGGCGCCCGCGCATCATTTCACCGCTGTATGAGCGCCTTAAAAAGCATCGGGCCGTATTCGGATCCAAGCTTGGGTGGGAGCGTCCCAACTGGTTCGCGCCAGACGGCATGGAGCAGCACGACATCTACTCCATGGGACATCAGAATTGGTTTCAACCGGTGGCCGAGGAGCACCGGCTGGTGCGTGAAAGTGCCGGAATTTTCGACCAGTCCTCATTCGCCAAATATGAACTGTCAGGCCCTGGCGCGGCTGCGGCCCTTGACTGGATCTGCGCCAACAACGTCACCAGAGGGCCGGGCCGGCTCACCTACACGCAGATGTTGAACTCGCGTGGCGGTATCGAGTGTGATCTGACCGTTGCGCAACTGGCAGAAGATCATTTTTATATTGTCACCGGCACCGGTTTCCGCACCCATGATGCATCCTGGATCAGGGACCACATGCCAGGCAACAGCGAAGCCGCACTCAGTGACGTCACCGAGGCGTGGGGCACGCTGTCGCTCATGGGGCCGCGTGCGCGCAACGTGCTGGAAACCGTTACCGATGAAGATGTGTCCAACGCCACATTCCCGTTCGGCCATGTCCGGGAGATTGAGGTTGCCGGGCATGGCGTGCGCGCCTTGCGCGTCACCTATGTAGGTGAACTGGGCTGGGAACTGCATGTGCCGATTGCTGCGACCGGCGAGGTGTTCGATGCGCTGATGGCGGCAGGTGCCGACCATGGCGTGCGTCCTGTCGGCTATCGCGCTATTGAATCGTTGCGGCTGGAAAAGGGATATCGTGCCTGGAGTTCCGATATCACCCCCAATGACACACCGTTCGAAGCTGGTCTCGGCTGGGCTGTAAAGCTGAAGTCGGACCGGGATTTCATGGGCCGGGCCGCCTGTGAACGGGTGGCCAATCAGCGCCTGGTCAAGAAACTGGCCTGTTTCACCGTCGATGATGCGGGCGTGGTCCTGCTGGGACGCGAAACCATCCTGCGCGACGGAGAGTTTGCTGGGTATCTCAGCAGCGGCGGTTTTGGCCATACTGTGGGCAAACCGGTCGGCCTCGGCTACGTGCGCAACCAGGACGGGGTCGACGATGACTGGCTGAAAAGCGGCAGCTACGAACTTGTGGTGGCGACCGAACGTGTGCCGGCGCAGCTTCACCTCGATCCGCTCTATGATCCAGCTGCTGCACGCGTGAAATCCTGACATCTGTTGCCGGCGTTTGCGGTGATTTGACTTTGCGCAAGGCGAAGTCTGCTTGCCGGCGATAAAAATACCTCATCAGAACCAGAAAGAGGTGGCATCTGGTGGTCACACGCAGAAATCTTGTCCTTGGTACCGGTGTCGCGGCGGTCGCCGCCGGGGCCGGTTACCACATGCTGAGCCGGGCGGGGCCAGCTTACCGGGATGCGGTGCTTGAAACATGGTCGGCAATGTCTCCGTCCCAGGCAGGCGAATTCAACTACCTGGTTCACTACGCGACCCTGGCAGCCAACAGCCATAACACCCAGCCCTGGCTGTTTTCAATAACGGCTGACACTGTCGTCATTCGGCCGGACATGGCGCGCGCAACACCCGCGGCTGACCCAGACCATCATCATCTGTATGCCAGTCTTGGCTGCGCGGCCGAGAACCTGTCGCTTGCCGCCATGGCTGCCGGCAGCGGTGTGTCGGCCACCTTCAACCCTGCGGGCGATGGGGCTGTGGAGATTCGGCCAGGGCCGGCAGGCATGCACAGCGAAGGATTGTTTGACGCGATCCTGGACCGGCAGTGCACGCGTTCGGAATATGACGGCCGTGCGGTAAGCGCGGAGCATATCGAACAACTGGAAACCGCGGCCAGGGTGGACGGATGCAGGCTCATCGTCATTCCTGACCGGGGTCAGATCGAGCAGATGCTGGAGCTGGCCATCACCGCCAACACGACACAGATCGAAGATGCGAAGTTCACAGAAGAACTGAAGCGGTGGATTCGTTTCAATGGCGGACAGGCTGCGTCCACTCGGGACGGATTGTACACGGCCTGCACCGGCAATCCGTCATTGCCGCCGTTTCTGGGGCGCATCATGCTTGACCTGTTTTTCACAGCCGGGTCCGAAAACGACAAGCTGGCCAGGCAGATCAGGTCGTCTTCGGGCCTGGCTGTCTTTGTCACCGACAGGGACGACAAGGCTCACTGGGTGCAGTCCGGACGCAGCTACCAGCGCTTCGCGCTCAGGGCAACGACGCTCGGCATCAGGCACGCCTTTGTCAATCAGCTTGTCGATGTGCCGGCGGTCCGGGCGGCGTTTTCGCAGTTGCTCGGCATCGCGGATGGACGCGTGGATCTGGCGGTTCGTTACGGCTATGCGCCGGCAATGCCCAGATCTCTTCGGCGGCCCATTAGCGAGGTCATTGCCTGACCGCAAGCTGTTTCGGTTTCCGTTTTTCTGATGAAGGGAGCGCCAAGTTGCGTACATTGATTGTCTATTACTCACGCACCGGGACTACAGCCACGGTTGCCAGGGCACTGGCCAACCGGCTCGACGCAGACATCCGCGAGATCAGCTGTGATCGCTATGCCGGTGGAATTTTCAGATACCTGCTGGCGGGCTATGACAGTGTCCGCGGCAACCTGCCGGAGATCGAGATGGCACAGTTTGCAGCTGAACAGTACGATATTGTGCTGGTAGGGACGCCCATTTGGACAAGCCATCCGGCGCTGCCGGTGCGCAGTTTCCTCCACCGGAAACCTGATCTTCCGGTGCGGGTCGCCGTCTTCCTGACACATGGCGGTCACTCGCCGCCGCAGACCTGCATCGATGAACTTGCTGAACTGCTGCCCGTGCCGGTCGAGGCAAAACTGACGTTCAACAGTGCGCAGGTTGCGGCAGGCAAGTTTTCCGATGATGTCGGGGATTTCGCCGCAGAGCTTGAAAAGCGCTCAGCCAAGTGAGCGGAAGACGCCCCGCTATCTGACAAATTCTCCAGATGCCCTAGCAATTGCTGGCGAGGGCGGATAACATATTCACAAATTTATATGTTTGGAGTTCCTGTCATGCTTGATCGTCGAGAGTTCGTCACTGCAACACTTGCCGCCGGTCTGGCGTTGCCGGTATTGGGTTCAACGGCATTTTCCAAATCATCCTTCCCGATCGGAAATGGTAGTGTCGATGTTGTCAGTGATGGCCACCTCGAACTGCCGGTGAGCATGATCCTGGGTCGTGTGCCGGAGGCCGAGCGTTCGGCTTTCCTGGCTGCAAACAAACTGCCTGATGACAGGGTTCGCTCCTCGCTCAATCTGACGCTTTATCGCGACGGCGAGAGGACCGTCTTGTTCGACGTTGGTTCAGGCCCCAACTTCATGCCCTCGGCAGGCAAGCTCGGCGAGGCGCTGGAAACCGCTGGAATTGCTGCTGACGACGTCACTCATGTTGTGTTCACCCACGCCCATCCCGATCACATATGGGGCGTGCTGGATGATTTTGACGATCTGTCGTTCGGCAATGCCGAATACCTGATGTCGGCACCGGAGTGGGACTACTGGTTCGATCCTGAAACCGTCAACAAGGTGCCTGAAAACCGCCAGTCATTTGCCGTCGGCGCGCGGCGCAACATGATGGCCATTGAAGACAAGTGCTCCAAGTTCAAGGCCGGCGAGGAAGTCCTGCCGGGCATCGCGGCTGTCGATACGGCAGGCCATACGCCGGGACACACCTCATTTCATATCCAGCAGGGCAGCGACAGCGTCATGGTCATCGGAGATGTCATCACCAATCCGCTGTACTCGTTCTCAAACCCGGACTGGCAGATGGGCACCGACAGCGACGCGGAGCAGGGTGTAAAGGCCCGCAAGATGCTGCTGGACCGGATGGCGTCAGAGAAAATGCAGATCATCGGCTACCACTTGCCCCATCCCGGCACTGGCTATGTCGAACGCAAAGATGCCGCATACACCTATGTCGCGTCCTGACCCCAAGGGAGAACCATTGACCATGACCATCGTCCGCATAGCTCTCGCTGCACTAGCCATTTGCCTGCTGCCATTGGCGGCGCAGGCCGATCAGAACATTCCGGATCAATACCCGGCATCCCTGTTGTACAAGAAGCCGGTCGAGGTGATCCCCAATGTGTGGACCTCGATAGGCGCAACAGCACCGCCGACCTACGACAATGCCGGCCACAACAACAACCTCAGTTTTCTGGTGACCGGCGATGGCGTGATCGTCATCAATGGTGGTGGCAGTTACGGGCTGGCCAAGGCGCTGCACGCAGAGATCAAGATGGTGACCGACCAGCCAGTCAAGCTGGTTGTCAATGAAAATGGCCAGGGGCATGCCGCGCTTGGCAACTGCTACTGGGCAGAGCAGGGGGTGAAGATACTGGCCCACGAAGACGCGGCTGAAGAGTTCACTGCAAGCGGCCACCAGATCCTTGAAGCGGCTCAACGCCGGTTGAAGGATAGGGCGGACAAGACCTGTGTGAAGGAGCCGGACGAAACCTTCTCCGACAGGAAGGATGTGTCGCTGGGATCGATGAAGATCGAGGTTCTGTATCTGGGGCCGGCGCACAGTGCCGGCGATACGCAGGTCTGGTTGCCGGAGGAGAAGCTGGTGATTGCCGGCGACATGGCGTTTCACGAGAGGTTGCTGCCGATCTTCGACGAAACCGACACGGCGGCCTGGCTGGAAACCTGGGAAAATGAGTTTGAAAAACTCGGTGCCGTCTATGTGATCCCCGGCCATGGCCACCCGACCAACATGGCACAGGTGCGTCGCTACACCCGGGACTATCTGGTCTATCTGCGCGGCAAGATAAAGGAGCACCTTGATGCAGGCGGCGGACTGGACAAGGCGTTCTATGTGGATCAGTCACCATACAAGCACCTGCACACGTTCGACGAACTTGCCACCCGCAATGCCGGCCGGGTGTTTCAGCAGATGGAGTTTGAGTAGCACCGTTACTCGTCGGGGGCTTGAACGAACGTATCGTTTGATATAAAGAACACTTCTGAATATGTGCATGCGTTGTCGCGGCGCCAGCTTCAGGAGTGGTCAGATGATTGAGCAGCTTGATCTGTTACGTGAAGACTATGGCACAGCCACACTGGTTGTGTGGGGCGGTTTTCTCATTGGTATTTTGTTTGGATTAATCGCTGAATACAGCCGTTACTGCGCACGGTCCGCCCTTGCGGAGTGGGCGCCAGGCAGTGAGCGGTCTTCAACCGCCACGGACGGTCGTCCGCGCTCCAAGCAATATCTGGCTGCGGTGCTTGTGGCACTCGTCGGAACCCAGGTATTGTTCGTTTCACAGAACATTGACCTCACGCAGTCCATCTACTGGTCAGTGCCGATCCGTCCCCTGGCGCTGATCGCCGGAGGGCTGCTGTTTGGTGCCGGCATGGTGCTGGCCGGCGGGTGTGTGTCGAGGCTCTTGGTGCTGGCAGCATCGGGCAATGGCCGTTCCATCGTCACCCTGCTGGTCACCGGTATCGCCGGATATGCAACCCTGCGGGGCATCTTGTCATATCCGCGCATCTGGCTGGAGAACGCCTGGTCGCTGCAGACGTCACCGGCGCAGGTGTATGAGGCAGGGACAGTGTCGTCATATGCAATCGCTGCAGGCATAGCTGTCATCCTGGTTGTCCTGCTGGGGCTGCTGGTTCGCAAATCAGGTCTGAAAGGTCTGCTGAGCGGCGTGGCTGTCGGCCTGGTTGTTGTGGCTGGCTGGGCCGTCACCGGAATCGTTGGCGCTGATGATTTTGAACCGACCCAGCTTGCGTCCCTCAGTTTCGTGGCGCCGGCGGGCGAAACCATCCAGTACCTGATGATCTTCACAGGCGACACCATTCGCTTCTCCGTGGCCGTGCTGGGAGGCGTGCTGCTTGGCGCATTTGCAGGCGCACTGGTCGGCCGCCGTATCCGCCTGACAGGCTTCACCCCGGACAACCCGCTGGCCCGGTATCTGGCGGGCGGATTGCTGATGGGATTTGGCGGCGTGACGGCACTTGGCTGTTCCGTGGGGCAGGGCTTGTCGGGCCTCAGCACAGCATCTGTGTCATCCACTGTCGCCGTGCTTGCCATTGCCGCGGGTGGCTACGCCATGATGTGGATACGGGCTGCGCACAATGAAACAGCCGCGCAATCTGAGGCATCATTGGCTCAGATGAACTCGTAACAGGTACACTCAAAAGTCGTTCCCGGATCGGGCAGCAAAGCATCCCGGAGCAGCCTACGGCACCTTACGCTGAGAGATGCTTTGACAGGTTGTCCGCTTGTATGTTCCAGCCTTCTTCGTTGCCGCGCATCACCTCGATCCTTCGGGGGTCGGGTAGTGTGGAAAACCCGGATTCGGTTATCGTCAGGCGAGTTCCGTCCGAAACCTCTGCCAGGCGGAACTCGACAACAAGGCCGGGTTGATCCTGCGACTGCTCTGTCGAGCCTTCGTCAGAATCGAACCATCGAATGGAGAACAGGCGCTCCGGCTCCATACGTTCAACATGTGCGATCCACGGCACATGCTCGTGACCGGACAAGGTCATCTGACCGGTGGATCTGGTGCCAACTTCGAACGGCTGATCAAGGTTGACACGAAACCATCGCCCGAACTCTTCGTGATCCGAGATAGCTTTCCAAACCGATGAGACAGGTGCATTCAGCTCGACAACTTTAACGATCTTGTCCTCGTCTGTGCCGGTCAAGACGCAACTCCTTTATTGCCATTGTTCACTCTACAACTGCTTGGTCGAATTGCATAGCGGTGCACTGAACTGACGGTTGCATCGATGCCGCGAGTCTGAACCAGCCATTCAAAGACCCGCCTGGCGGATGGAAATTGAGAACGAATATCGTTACTGAATATTGGTCATGAACGACAAAGACCGCAGGAAAGCGGCGTCCGATCCGCAGGACCTGGAGCGCCTGCTCATAGAGCGCCAGTGGCAGGGAGACGTCGAGGGAATGGTGGCGTTGTATGAGAAAAATGCTGTTCTGGACAACGGGCAGGGACGGTTGGCAGTTGGCGAAGACGAAATCCGAATAGTCTTTGCCGAGTGTGTTTCAAAGGGCAAGAGATTCTGTCGCGGCAAGCAGAGCAACGCAGTCGTAAGTGGTGATCTGGCTTTGACCTCAACTCGTCTGCCAGATGGCAGTGTTACTGCCGAAGTGGCGCGGCGTCAGGCCGACGGAACCTGGCTCTGGGTCATTGATAGGTTTTCGGTTCTGTAAGCATTGCGGTTTTCAAATGGTGTCGTCATCAAACATCAGGCTGGCGTCGCATCAGCCAGTTTACGGCATCCTGGAATACTTCCCTAACTGACCCGTAAACCAGGATCTGCAGGCCGAGCCAGGCACCGCAGAACATGGCGGCGAGCGCGACAGGCGCGGTGAAGGCCAGCAGTGAGGCAGCCGACAGGCCCTGTCCGACGGTGCAGCCCACGGCGGTGACCCCGCCGAAACCCATCAGGGCGCCGCCCAGAATCTGGCGGCGCATTTCCCGCGCGTCATCGCACGCCTCC
This sequence comes from Anderseniella sp., assembly GCA_028289645.1. Lineage (GTDB taxonomy): Bacteria > Pseudomonadota > Alphaproteobacteria > Rhizobiales > Aestuariivirgaceae > Anderseniella. Next base: position 132 of record JANQOK010000008.1, on the reverse strand, counting down.
CAGCGAAAGTGGCGCTGCACCAGGGTTGTGAGCGTGGCGCCCAGTATCACGCCGGTGACGGCGCCGATGCCAAACTGCAGCGATGCGCCGGTCGCCGTCATGACATAGACCAGCGTGTCTCCGGGCGGACCG
>JANQOK010000007.1 GCA_028289645.1 Anderseniella sp. | reverse complement strand
GTTGTCGACCAATGGCAGCGGTGCCTATCAGGTCAGCGACGGCGAAGCAGCGCCGATCACCCTCAAAATGAATTCTTCAGACATCAAGCTGACCACGTTTGCCGGTTGGTCGGCACTTCAGGCCGAGGCGGATGCCGACGGCTTCAAGGTGCTGTGGCAGGCCCCAGACGACGGTTATGCTGTTTGGGAAACCGACACTGCGGGCAACTACCTGACCTCCTACGCATTAAGCGAGGGGTCCATGGGCGAGTTTGAGACCTTCTTCGCTGTGGACATTGACGGCAACGGCAGCATCGGAACCATTGGAGACAGCGGCGCATTGCAGGCACCGCTCAACCATGTTGACGATTTCCTGGTCTGATATCCCGGCGCTCCACCCGTGCCTCAATTGATCTTGACCTCAAGCACCTTGTCGACGGCGGTTACCGGATCGACCTTGTGCTTCGCCATATAGGCACGTACTTCATGGAGCTTGGCGTCGACGAGAAATCTGTACCAAAAGCCTTGCAGGAAATGAAATGCGGCACCTTCCCGGCCATCCAGGAAGCCAAGCCGTATCACGTATCGGTAAAAGAAGTAGGCAAATGCACGGACACCTCCCGGAAGGCGGGCGTATATACGCTCCTTGATCCAGCGTTTGGCTCCTGCCTGCTGACCTCCTTTGAAGCTGTCTGCCGCATCGCTCGGCATGAACTGATGTTCGAGGTTAAGTAGATCAATTGCTTCGCGGCTGGCGTAATTGTTGTGTTTCTGTGTCCACCAGGTGAGCGAGTTCAGATTGTCGTCAACGATCTCCCCGTTGAAATCAACTGTTTCACCGGCGACTTTGATATGTTCATCCATCCAGCGATTTTCACTGCGCCCCCTGCCATTGCGGAACAGCCTCAATACCTTGATCGGGAAAACGCCACCATGCCGGATCGGACGCCCGAGAAACGTGATTGTCCGTCCGATGGTCACCCCGGCAACGTCGTGATGGAGTTTTTCAAGCGAGTTGGAGATTTCGTTGGCGAGTGCCGGCGTCACTATCTCATCGGCATCAAGTCGCAAGATCCAGTTGCTATCGTCCTTAAGTTGATCGAGCGCCCAGTTGAATTGACTCGCATGATTGGTCCACGGGTTTTGCAGAACCTCAGCGCCGAGGTCGGCGGCGATTTTGCGGGTCTCATCAGTGGACCCGGAGTCCACAACGACAACCCGTTGAGCGATCTCGCTGACGGATTTCAGCGCCCGGGCGATATGAATCTCTTCGTTGAAGGTCAATATGATGACTGTAATCATCAGGGCTTTCGCGCTATTGCGATCATGGATTTGGCCAAAGGTGGGATTCTTCCGACACGCAAATACCTCGGCGTCTCAAAACCCGCTTCCTCCAGCAGCATGCTAAGGGTCCTGCACGACCAGAACTTGATGTGTCCGTGGTCCCACAGGGCTGTAAAGTGACTGTCCATCTTCCCGGATACGGCGAGAGCTACGTTCTTGAGATAGCTGTGGTACGGCGTGGAGACAATTATGGTACCGCCCGGTTCGCACAGCTCAAACAAACAGCGCGCATAATCTCTTGGAGCGTACACATGTTCGACCACCTCCAGGCTTAGTATCACTGGAAAGCGCCCCCACTTGCCCGCCAAGTCATCGTAAGCTGATCCTTGAGCAAGCTTCATGCTCGGAAAGTTTGCCTTGGCTTGGGCAATTCCTTCGAAGGACGGGTCTACGCCGGTAACATCCCAGCCGTCCTGCGTGATGATCGATGCGACACTTCCATTGCCGCATCCCAGATCAAACAATCTCGGTTCGGCCTTGTTTCGTTCGATTTCAGCACGAAGCTTTGCGAGTTCTGAGCGAACTGCCGGCAACAGATAGGCATGGGCGCAGGTCGTGCTTGAGTCTTCGTACTTGTATCCTGCAATACTTGCTTGCTGAGTCATTTTTTGCCTCTTTTCCGTTCCACTGCCGGGTTGCCGACAGCAATCCGTCCGGGTGACACGTCTTTCATGGCAACTGCCCGTGCCCCGACGATCGCGGATTTTCCAACAGTGACGCCTGGACCAATAAACGCATCAGCACAGATCCAGGCATCGTCATCGATAACAATTGGTGGTTTGAGAAGCGGTCGGTCCGGAAGCCGCCAGTCATGGGTGCCGGCACAAAGATGAGCCCCTTGCGAAATGGTCACCCGGGACCCAAGGGAAATTGGTCCGAGCGCGTACAGTATGGCACGGTCGCCCACGGCACTTTGCGGACCAATCTCAAGATTCCACGGCACGGTCACAACCACAGTCGGATAGATATGAACTTCGTTCCCTATTCTGGCTCCGAACAGGCGCAACATCTGTCGTCGCCATGACCACAAAGGACGGGGGCTCCAGGCAAATAACGGCTGCGCCATCGCCCACAAGACCCGACCGGCCTTTTCTCGCATTGTCCACTTTTGAGCTTTGCGATTTGCCTCGACGTCCAAGCTGGCTCGTCTTTCATCGGTCATCTGACACAAACTGAACCGAAGCAGGCGGTTCCCCTTTCCTGTCTATCCAACTGTACACCTGTGCCATTTGCTGAGAAATCATCTCCCAGCCAAATTCAGATTCCATCCACTTCCGCCCCCTGCTGCCCATGACCTGGCGCTGCTCATAGGAAAGCGACATCGCTGTTTCGAGTGCCGCAGCCATGGCCGGTACGCCCTGGTCGATCCACCAGCCGCAACGGTTGGTCTCCAGCCCAGCCCAGGGCGCGCCCTTTGTCGATATCACAGGCGTGCCGCAGGCAAGGCTCTCCGCGACCGTCAGTGCAAAATTCTCGCTTAGGGTAGAAAGCGCAAACAACTCCGCATCTCGTAAAAGCTGGAACTTTTCCATTCCCGCTACAGCATCGCGAAACTGCACGCTTTCGGTATTCAGTTTCGCCGCCAGTTCCTTGAGCGTTTGAATGTAGTTTGCTTCACCAGGCCCCACAATTTGCAGGTCCCAAAGAGGAAATTTCTGCTCCAGTAACGCCCAGGCACCCAACAATTGCTCCAGGCCCTTCTTAGGATGGATTCTGCCAAGCGACAGAACGGCCGGCCGTTGGGCGGCACCCTGTTTCTCCGGAATATGGCTTGCCGGCGGAACAGTGACCCCGTTGGGCACAACCGAAACCGGTTGCGTTAGTCCGAACTTGCGGCAACTTTCCGTTTCACTGTCACTGGTTGTGTGAATCAGACATGCATCCCTCAAGGCGGCGTCTTGAAAAAGAAAACGGCTGACCGCCTTCTTTGTTGACGACATCTTCAGCGCCACCGGTTCCAGCATCCCGTGCGGAGACACCAGGTAGGGGCGGCCGGTTCGCTTTGACCACTGGTGGACGCTGCGCGAATGGTGCATCCACAGTCCATGCGTATGGACAATGTCCGGACGCCAGTTCAGAAGCTCGCGGAGCAAAGCGGGCGTGTAACCAAAGGCAAGTGGGCCAACTGCGGTCAGGGAAACCGGTTCGGCACCATTCCATTCATGTTGGCGCCAACTGTTGTCAGCAAGGCCGAAGACACGTACGTCAAAACCGTCGATGTTATCGACTGCCGCTGAAAGAGCTTCAACCACCGCCGACACTCCGGCACCACTGCATGACAAGGTCGCAGTAACAAAGGCGATTTTCAAACGCGTTTCAGTCACCTGAAGTTGACGTTAAAGCCTGCAGGTCGGACGGGCTTTCAGCATCAGCATCCAGCAATGCCGCTATGGCATCGCAAAACCGATCGGCCATATCTGCCGCATTGAATGACTGGTCTGTTGTGGCGATTGCGGCCGCAGACATATGGTCCAGATCGGCAGGCGCACTGAGTGTGTCTGCAATAGCTTTGGCAAGTGCCACAGGATCACCGTTTGCAAAGGTATGGCCGTTCTTGCCTGTCTCAAGCGCCGCAAACTCCGGTCCATGCCTCCATCGATCATCGTGAACGATGACCGGCAGACCGTAGGCCAAAGCATGGATCAGACTTAGACCGACCGCGCCCGGGTACACAAAAAGCTTGCAGCGATTAAAAACTGCGGCAATTTTGGTTTCATCAACAGTTCCCTCATGCCACGTGATCCGGCTGTCGAGATTCAGCTCTGCACATCGCGCCTGCAACCGCGCCTTGTCATCGCCATCCCCGATAATGTCCAAAGTCACACCTGCGCAGTTTGGCCGTGACAGCGCATCTATCAGGAGGTCAAGGTTGGACTTCTGCACGACGCGGCCGATATACACGAGGTCGCGTTTACGGCGCTTTGACGAGTATGGCGCCCGGAGACTCTTTATCTCGCTTGTTTCAATTCCGTTGTTGAGCGCAAACACCGGAAGCTTGCGCCGCATCCTGGTGGCCGCAAAATACTCGCGTTTTTCCTGATCAGTATAGAAGAGGAATGCGTCTGACAGCTGCATCAGGACAATGCGTAAAGTTGCCGACCATTTTCGACTGGTGGAGGACCAGTAATGGCCCCACCAAAGTGTTGTTGCGCCCCGCATCTGAGCCTTGAGCAGCAACGCAATGTTCGACAAACAGCGCGGGGCACCCGAAACGACGACGATGTCGCCTTTTTCAATCGCGATGGACAACACGCCGGGTTGCCAGAGAACCTTGGGGGCAATACTGCGCATTGCAGGCAGAAGAACCTCCCATTCAAGCACGTTGTCGCGCTCTGACAGCACATTCAGGTTCCCCGGTGAAGCATATACTGAAAAGCATTCCCCCAGTCGTTCAGCCACGCGGGAAAAATAGCCATGCCGGTAGGAAGGTACGCTTGGCTGAACCACGATAATCCTGGGCATTCGTCTAGATTCCAATGTTCAAGACCGTCTCAATGTCAATGTCGCAGTCCGATGTCTCAGCGGCGCTCAAACGAATGCACCAGTCCTGAGCGCCCCGACTCTTGTCCCGGCATCGCGTCTTCGGCACGTCGGAATTCGGAGCGTCCCGACCTGTTGCCCATTCGCGACGCCCCCAATGCCACCAGGCAGACAGACGATATCCAGAAGACGAGGTTGCTCCATACTGCGCCGCTGAACTGGACCGCCACGAACTCTTTCAGGAACAGGATTGAGACAAACAGCTCGATAAGGGTTGATCTGTTTGATCTGAAGAACATGAAACAGAATCTGAAACAGAAATACAGGTGAACCAGAAGAAAGACAGAACCCAGCAATCCTACAGATATCAATGACTCCAGAAACAGGTTGTGCGGGTATTGCAGGAGGTATGGTTCAAAGACCTTGTCCCCGATTATGGTGTTGTCCAGAAACTGTTGCCAGGACAGTTTGTAGGCAATGATCCGGCCGTCCACGGATACACCAATTCCACTGCCCCTGTAATACTCTGACTCTGTAAAGAATCTTCGTATCGCAAATTCAACAAAATCAAGTTCGTAGTAATAGGCAATGAGCGTCAGTATGAATCCGATGATGATACCAATGTAGATAAACCTGGCGCGATAAGCCCCCTTGGAAACCAACAGAAATATTATCGAAGCAAGAACGCTCGCGACCACGGGGCCTCTAGCTTCCACGAAGGCGGTTATGCCAACCAGGATGCTGACACCGGCGAACTTGCACAGCGTAACCCAGAAGCCCTTTGTCCGGGCGATCAGCAGCAGCAGAGCAAATGAAGATGCCGCTGCTCCAATGGAAATCGGATTCAGTTTTTCAAGACTTGCCCTGCTGTATTTCGAGGTCAGAAGCAGATAGTCAAGGTTCAGATACAGGCCGATGAGGAAGGCTACAATCAGTATGAACTTGACGTTGAAATAGTCTCCCTCATCCAGGTTTTGGATGATTTTGCTGAGACAGAAGCACGGGATGAAGATCCCTCCGAACAAAAACGCAAAGGTTGTGAACGGGTCGGCCTGCCATTCCAGATTCCTGACGTAGAAGTTTTCATAAAGGCGCGCTGCGTAGAGTATGAGGAATATGGAGACAGGCCAAAGATAGCTGTGCAGGTTGTGCTTGTTTCTGGGGTACACCAGCAGGCAGGCGACACAAATAACGACTACGAATCCTCGCAGAACTATGGCCGCCCGGCTGCCTGTCGGATCAACAAGCTGAATAAACGGCGCTGAAACGGAGTACCCGAAAAGCGCCAGTGCCAGCGCTACGGCCAGCATGTAGCTCGATGCTCCGCGCTGCGCAGGTGGCGAACCGGCATGCCCGGCCGCGGCAAGGTAGCCTTGGTTCACGGTTCGGCTATTCCAAGACGTTTTGCCGGAATGCGTTCACTGGCATCCGTACGATTGGTTCGCGAGTTGGTTGAAAAAAATCAAGCGCACGCCTTCTGCCTCACCGAGCACGCTTTCAGGTACCGCTCCAAGGTTCTCATGGTGATTCAATCATACCTAACCTGGCACTCTTGCCGGAGACTGCCGAATTTCTTGGCGACCTGAGCCGCCGGTTGAGAATGATCCCATAAGGCAAAAGCAGACATGCGATGTACGCCACATCCGTGGCGACGATTGCACCTGAAGATCCCATGTATCTCAGGAGGGTAACCGTCAGCGACAGATTGACAACCATCATCAATAGGCTGAGGACGATCAACTCACGGCGCAGGTCAAGGCTGTACATGAGAAAACGGCAGGCACCTTCGGCCACCATGAGAACCGAAAATACGGCCATGGCCAAAGTCAGGGTTGCCGGTATCTGCAGTGATTTGCCGATCCAAAGGTAAACGATCTCGTCAACAAAAATGGACAGCCCGATCGAGCACATCAGCGCAACAGACACCGCCATCGCCAGCGTCTTGCTGAATGAACGCCGAACCCAGTCAACATCCCCGCGCGCGGCTGCGTCGGCGTACACCGGCCACTGCGCTGAAAACACCAGGCTTGTCATGATGAACGGCAGCGCGAAAATGCGGTAAACAACATTGTAGGGCGCTACGGCGTCGGCAGACACGAAGCTCGCAATGAGCAACTGGTCAGACGAAACAGCGACAGCGCTGGCCATCGCCACCACAAAAAACATGCTTCCTCCTTTCAGGAGGTCTTGCAGATGTTCAAGTTTCAAGTTGCGCAGAGCTGGTCGGTACTTGTCATATTTGAGCAGGAAGCAAGCCGCATGCAGACCCTTGATAGCCACCGGTGTGGCAACCATCGCCGCAACCAGCCATTGAGCGCCGAGTTCAAGATACATAACGGCAATCAACGCCGGCACTGCGGACAGTGTTGACGCTATCTCCCAGGCACTCACCTGCGGTATCTGCTGCAGCCCGGTTCTGATTTTCGCAGTCACATTGAAGACGAACCCGAAAGACAGCGCAGCGACAAGAATGATAACAATATCAGGTACTTCACCGGCTGCCGCCTCGTTCTTGACATTCAGGAGGGTCTTCCAGGAAACCATGGGCACAAGAACCCATGCCAGGACAAACATCACTACCGATACAGGCACGAGCAATGCGAACGACGCGCCTGCGAGTTGTCGAATCTCGACGATGCTGTCCCTGGCCTTGGCCCGCGACGTGGCGGTCACCAGAGAATTTGACACGCCTCCTTCAGCAAGCGCCAGCACAGTAATCAGCGACGTTACAGCCATCCAGATGCCGAATCTCTCTTCGCCAAGATAGCCAAGAGTCCATGGCAACGTCAGAAACGGCACACTCAAGGAGATCACTCTGGACACACCCAGCGCAGCGCTTCCGGTCAACACGCTGTAAAGTCGACCATCTATTTTTTCGGGCAAAAGTCCCAAATCAGCCAGTTATGAATTCTTGCAACATCAAGCGAATTTCATTTCCATCGGCGCAAGGCCGCGCCAGTTGCCAGATTGAAAGGCTTAAACACCTTACTTGGCCAGTTGACCTGGATCGGCAAGCAGATCGGCATAGGTCGACTGCAGTCCACTTGTAAGATCACCGGCGCGGTTCCAACCCAGTTCTCTCAACCTGCTTACATCCGACAATTTTCTTGGAGTGCCGTCGGGTTTGGACGCATCAAACTTCAACGTCCCTTCAAATCCCACCACCTTGCAAATGGTTTCAGCCAATTCCCGGATCGACAACTCTTCGCCGGACCCGACATTAATGTGACTTTCGCCTGAGTAGTGCTTGGCCAGAAACACCGCCGCATCCGCCAGATCATCGACATGCAGGAATTCGCGCAATGGGTTTCCCGTGCCCCAGACAGTCATGGTTTCTGCACCGGAAACCTTTGCTTCATGGGCCTTGCGCAACAGCGCCGGCAGAACGTGAGAAGTCTCAAGATCATAGTTGTCACCGGGGCCGTAGAGATTGGTCGGCTGGGCAGCGATAAAGTCACAACCGTGTTGCAGGCGATAGGCCTGGCACAGCTTGATACCGGCAATCTTGGCAACGGCGTACCATTCATTTGTCGGCTCCAGCGGTCCTGTCAACAGCGCCTCTTCCGGAATCGGCTGCGGCGCCAATTTCGGATAGATACAGGTCGAGCCCAGGAAAACCAGTTTCTCGACGCCGGTCAGGAACGCGGCGTGGATGATGTTAGCCTCGATCATCAGGTTTTCGTACAGGAACTGGGCCGGGTAGGAGTTGTTAGCCTGAATTCCACCCACCTTCGCGGCAGCCAGAAACACCACCTGTGGCCGGTTGGCGTTCATCCATGTCTCGACTTCTTCCTGGCGGGTGAGGTCAGCATCTTTTCGGTCGGCTGTCTGCACGGTACAGTTTTCCGACTGCAGTCGGCGAACCAGGGCCGATCCGACCATGCCGCGATGACCGGCGACCCAAACTGACTTGCCTTCAAGGCAGAAGACCGGATCACTCATGCCGGTTCCTGCGGTGCTCATCGGCCACCTGCTTCAGATCCTCACGAACCATTTCCGACACGAGTTCCGCCAACGGTGTGCTGGCACTCCAGCCGAGTTTTTCCCTGGCCTTGCTCGGGTCACCGATCAGCAGATCGACTTCGGTGGGGCGGAAATAGCGCGGGTCGATGCGAACCAGCACCCGACCATCTGCTTTGTCTGACCCGGTTTCGTCGACACCTTCGCCGGCCCACTCGATATCTATGTCAATTTCTTTGAACGCGGCATCGACAAATGACCGAACCGTCTGGGTTTCGCCTGTTGCCAGCACGAAATCGTCAGGCTCATCGTGCTGAACAATCCGCCACATGCCTTCCACGTAGTCGCGCGCATGGCCCCAGTCACGCTTGGCATCGAGGTTGCCGAGATACAGCGTGTCCTGCAGCCCCAGCTGAATAGCCGCTACCGCCCGGGTAATCTTGCGGGTAACGAACGTCTCTCCGCGAATAGGGCTTTCATGGTTGAACAGAATGCCGTTTGAAGCATGGAAACCGTACGCCTCACGATAGTTGACCGTGATCCAGTAGGCATAGAGCTTTGCCGCTGCATAGGGTGACCTCGGATAGAACGGGGTTGTCTCCGACTGCGGAATCTCCTGCACCTTGCCATAGAGTTCCGACGTTGATGCCTGGTAGAATCGTGTTTTGTCTCCCAGTTTCAACAGCCTCATAGCCTCAAGCAGCCGCAGCGTTCCTATGCCGTCCGCATTGGCTGTGTATTCCGCCGTGTCGAAGCTCACCTGGACGTGCGACTGAGCCGCAAGGTTGTAGACCTCGTCCGGCTGCACTTCCTGCATTAGGCGAATGAGGTTGGTTGCATCGGTCATGTCGCCAAAGTGCAAAAACATCTTCACACCCTGTTCGTGAGGGTCATGATAGAGATGATCGATACGGCCGGTGTTGAATGATGATGAGCGCCGTTTGACGCCATGCACCTCATAACCCTTTTCAAGAAGCAGCTCGGCCAGATAAGCCCCGTCCTGACCGGTAATACCGGTAATCAAAGCTCGTTTTGCAGTCACAGAAGACCTTTCAGAAACATGGATTGTTAGCCCGATTGCACGGGTTGTGTCAGTTCACGCGGTCCAGTAGCGGCCGTAGGAATGCAAAGTTGGCTCTTTTCAGCGTCAACACGATGACCGCAGCCAGGACAATACCGGCGGCATTGGCCGCAACGTCTGCAATGGACGCTTCACGGGTGGTCCAGACCCATTGCGCCAGCTCTAAGCAAAAACCCAGCAGGAACAGGCCTGATGCGGCCCAGATCATCGGCCGGAACAGCAATAGGGCAGGTATCGAAAGGCAGGCAAATGCAATGCCATGCAGGATGAGGTCAAGCCGGGACAATTCGCGCATAAGTGGAGACAGCGGATGAACGGAGAACAGTCCGAAGTGGATGATGAAGCCGAGGCTGATAACAATCATGGCCCACAAGCAAGTCGTGAAAACCTTTGCCATAGGACGCGCGCTGGGCGACGGATATGAATTCACAAGGCCTACTCATCTCTGATCGGGGCAATTGTCCCATGCAGGTCAACTCGACCGAATCAGGGCAATCCTGTCTCTATCACTGGATTGATCATGTTGAGCTCTGCCTAACGAATGGTAAACGAGCCCCGAGTTCTCAACATCCTGCAGTGAAAACAGGTTGCGAAAATCAACCATCACCGGAACCCGCATGGTTTTTGCCAGTCGGGCAAAATCCAGGCCGCGGAACTCGTTCCATTCCGTAAGGATCACCACGGCGACCGCATCCATTGCCGCGGAATATGCATCGGCGCACCATTGCACATTCTCAAACTGCCTGCGGCCATTGTCCATGGCGGCCGGATCATAGGCGGCTACAGCTGCACCGGCAGCCTGGAGTTCCGGGATCAGGACCAATGATGCCGCATCGCGGATGTCATCGGTGTCTGCCTTGAAGGCGATCCCGAGGACCGCAATGCGTTTGCCCCGCAGGCTGCCGCCAACCGCGCGGGTAACCCGCTCGGTCAAGTTGCGCTTACGTCGTTCGTTGGCTTCAATGACCTCTTCCACGACAGTAAATGGCGCTTTGTATTCACGAGCCGTTACCATGAGCGCTCTGGTGTCCTTCGGGAAACACGAACCGCCAAAGCCCGGCCCGGGCTGCAGATAATGCTGGCCGATCCGTTTATCCAGCCCCATCCCTCTGGTCACGTGGGTGATATCGGCATCAACTTTTTCACACAGGTCCGCCAACTGGTTCACAAACCCGATGCGGGTGGCGAGATAGGTGTTGGCGGCATATTTGATGACTTCAGCCGCCTGGCAGGACGTAAACACAATCGGTACGTCTTTTTGTGTCAGCGGGCGGTACAACTGCCGCAATGGAGCTTCTGCACGCTCGGAGCTCACCCCTACCACAATGCGGTCCGGTCGCAGAAAGTCTTCGACCGCAGACCCTTCCCGCAGAAACTCCGGATTGGAGGCGACTTCAAAATCTGCATCGGGCCGAGTTTTGGAAATCAGGTTCTTCAGCTTTGCCGCAGTACCGACCGGCACGGTGGATTTGGTGACCACGACCGTGAAGCCCCGCATGGCATCGGCGATTTCTTCACCTGCCCCGAACACATACGACAAGTCCGCGGCATCTTCTCCGCGCCGTGTCGGTGTTCCAACGGCAATGAAGACCACATCAGCGTCAGCGACGGCCGATTGCAGGTCAGTCGAAAACGTCAGCCGGCCTGCCTCAAAGTTGCCGTGAACAATCTGCTCCAGGCCCGGTTCGTAGATCGGAATCTTGCCGGCCTCCAGGGCAGTTATTTTTTCCACTTCCTTGTCAATGCAGGTGACGGAGAAGCCAAACTCCGCAAAACACGCAGCCGACACCAACCCGACATACCCAGCACCGATAACCGCCAGTTTCATGACACTACTCTTCCCAAACTCACTTCGATCCGAAACCGGTCAGAACGGTCCAGATTGTTTTCGCTGTGATAAGCGCATCAAGCCATGCTGAAAAGTGCTTAATGTAATAAAAATCATAGTGAAGCTTGTGCGTCGCCTGTTCAACTTGCGCCACATTGCCCTGGTGCACCTGGGCCCAGCCGGAAAGTCCCGGACGCACAATGTGCCGATAACTGTAGAACGGGATGTCGCGCTGATACCAGTCCGACAGTTCCACCGCCTCCGGCCGAGGTCCGATCCAGCTCATCTGGCCTGCAAAAATATTGATGATCTGCGGAAACTCGTCAATGCGGTACTTGCGCAGGTAACGTCCTATTCGGGTAATGCGCGGGTCATTGTCTTCGGTAAAGTTGCCACCGGTCTTGTGAGCATCCACCTTCATGGTTCTGAGCTTGATCATCCTGAACGGCTTGCCCCTGAAGCCCATGCGTGGCTGCAGAAAAAATGCGGGCCCTTTCGAGTCCAGCTTCACAGCGATTGCAGCGAGAAAGACAACGACCAGGAAAAAGGGCGCCACGATGACGGCCAGCCCAAGATCCACCAGTCGTTTCAACCTCAAGTACAACAGCGACGGCAGGACCGACCCGAGACTGTTTTCCGACAGATGCTCAATCTCCACCTTGCCGGTCAGCGCCTCGGCCATCTGTTTGACATGATAGACCGGAATTCCTCTCAGGGCACTGTCCGCAAGATACCTGTTCCAGTCATCCGACAGATCAGACCTTAGGTCTACAACTATACCGTCGATGCGGCGGTCGGGTGCCACGGGATGGTGCAGGCTGTGCCATTCGACTGCATCCAGTTCCTTCAATCCCTTGGTGTCACCTTTCTCCACCAGGGCAAACCGCTGCAACAGCGCTCGCCGCGCGAGAAAGAAGCACGCATAAAACCACGCGACAGCAACTATGAAACTGGCCCCGAACTGGTAGCGGGAATAGTCTATCCGGAGAAAGAAGAACATCATGATGATGATTGAATAAGAAATCGCGAATGCCGGCGCTATGTACTGGGTTGCCTGCACGCCGGGATAGGCAATCATCTGCCGCAGCGCCCAATAGCCTAGAAACAGCGCCAAGAGCGAACCGAGCATCGCAGATTGCAAGGAGTCCATGCCGGACCCCGGAACCAGGCTCGAAGTCGGCCAGCGCGCCAGGCCGGGCACCACAACGGCAAATATCAGCCCTCCGATCAGTTGAAACCGAATCCGGGTCACCAGCCGCAAAGGCTGGCGATCCTCAATGTCTTTGCCTCGTGTGACAACCTGCGCACGCTCACTGGCAACTCTTGGTGGAGAGATCATCGTTTGCCTCCCTTGCCGGATGATGTTCGCTCCGGTTCGGGTCTTGCACCCCGGCCCGGCGCAGATCTGTTAGCACTTACGGCTCTTGGTTCAGCCTCCCTGCCATACACATCTTCGACTCGCACAATATCGTCTTCGCCCAGATAGGAGCCGGACTGAACTTCGATCAATTCCAGTATCGTTTTGCCGGGGTTCTCCAGCCTGTGAACGGCTCCGAGTGGTATGTAGGTCGACTCGTTCTCGCGCAGCAAAAAGGTTTCTTCACCACGGGTAACCTTTGCAACGCCCTTGACCACGATCCAGTGCTCGGCCCTGTGGTGATGATACTGCAGCGACAACTGAGCGCCTGGTTTCACCGTGATGCGCTTGACCTGGTATCGCTCGCCCCGGTCTACGCCTTCAAAGGTTCCCCACGGGCGCGCAACCTTACGGTGATCGGTCAGTTCACTTCGCTCTGCCGATCTGAGATCGTCCACAACGGTCTTGACCTGCTCCACCTGGTCCCGGCTGGTGACCAGCAGTGCGTCCGGAGTATCCACAACGACAACGTTGTCCAATCCGAGCACCACGGCGAGTTTGTCGGGACTGTGAACAAAGCAGTTCCTGGTACTGGAGAACCAGGCATCGCCCTCCGAACGATTTCCGTCGTCATCAGCTTCGTGCACACCTGCGACCGCGTCCCACGAACCGAGGTCAGACCAGTCGCCGTCGTAGGGCAGCACAGCGACGCGGGTTTCCTTTTCAAGCACAGCATAATCGATGGAAATCGACGGGCTGTCGGAAAATGCCTCAGGCAGCAACCGGTAGAACATCTTGTCGACGGCGATGCCAGCCACAGCGCGCGCAACCGCGTCGTGAACATCCGGCGCGTGCCGTGCAACCAGGTCCGTCGCCACGCTGGCCTTGACGATAAAAATGCCTGCGTTCCAAAAGCATCCGGCGCTGATCAGTGCTTCGGCTTTTTCAGCGTCTGGTTTCTCCAGAAACTGTGACACCTGGCATGCCGGATCATGATCAGCGACCTTTGATCCCGGCTTGATGTAGCCATACGCAGAAGAAGGCCTTGTGGGGCGAATGCCCAGCGTCACCCACCAGCCGTCTTGCGCCAGGCGAGCCGCACTGCCGATGGCCGCGGTGAACTTGTCGATATCTGAAACAAAGTGATCGGACGGCAGTATCACCATGATCGCCTCGGGGTCTGTCTCGGCAATCTGCAGGGCTGCAGCACATAGTGCCGGAGCCGTGTTCCGGCCCACCGGCTCCAGCAGAATGGAACCATGCAGGCCTGCCTTGTGCAGCGCCTCTGCAACCATGAAGCGATAGCCTTCGCCGGTAACAGCAACGCACGAAGCCACCCCGTCGAGCCGGTTGATTCTCGCCAACGTAAGATCGAGCAGCGACGCTCGTTCAACCTCCACGGCGAACTGTTTCGGAAATGCCTGCCGGCTCAACGGCCACAGCCGCGTCCCGGCGCCACCGCATAAGACGACTGGTACAAGATGAGGTTTGGTGTTCATAAATCTACCGGACACATTTCTTGAACTGATAAACCAGGCAATGGCTACCGCACTCCGGGTGAATTGGCTTCACCACGGCGGGTACGTCCCGAACCTGAAACTAGCACCGGAATTTGGCGCCTTTCTACTCAACTACCGTAAAGTTTTCTCTGCCGCTCAGGCTGGCATCAATGCCCTGGCACTGGATGTCACCCTGATCTGCTGCCCCATGACTTCAAGCAGGACTTCCACGCGACCGCGGGCATCGCACCGGTTCAGCCGCCCAATCAAACCTGCCAGGGGTCCCGACACCATCTGCACACTCATGCCAGGTTGCAGATCAGGCGAAAAATCGACCAGCCCACTGCTTTCTGACATTTCAACAATCAACTCAACCACCCCCGCAGGGACAACGGCCGGACGCTCGCCTGCCATCACCAGGCCGGATACGCCGTAAGTTGAATTAATGCGACGCCACTGATCCTTCGACAAATCGAGTTCAACAAACAAGTAGCCGGGAAACAAGGCGGATCGAACTTGGCGCACCTTTCTGGCGTGACGCACGGTTTTTTCAATCAGCGGCAAGAAGGTGCGAAACCGCTGCTGGTCGAGTTGAAACTTTGCGCGATGCTCCCGGTTGGGTTGCGTGCGCACAGCAAACCATCTCTTGCCAACTACGTCGCCACTGATCATGCGAATCACCGTCCCCTCAGCTTGCAACACGTTAACTATCTACCCCAAGGGCCGCAACACCTGATGCACTCAAACTTCGCGTGTAGGATGTCAGGCGTCGCCCCTGATAAGCACATGATTCCAAACGACTATTTTTCCACCACTGCAGCAAGCGCGCAGATTAGCGCCGGGTGCTCCAGGATTGCGCCAGGCCGAGCCCCGTCAGCAGCGCAAATGCCAGTGCATTTGCCTGAATCTGCAGGCTGAAATCCACCAGGGAGTGCAAGCCGACCAACACACAGGCCGCCGTGGCAATTGCCGCATAATGAGTGTCGCGATGGCGCGTAAAAAACCCTCTGATTGCTCCCAGAAACAGAGTGACAAAACTCAACAGCACAAGCAGTGCCGCCGGCAATCCAAGTCCTAGCAGCAGCTCCAGGTAATCGTTATGTGCCTTGTCCCAGACGTGCCGACCGGGTGACAGTTCAATACGGTAGGCGGTAAACACATCCTGGAAAGTGCCCAGTCCGCTACCCAAAAACAGGTAGTCGCGAACCGCCAGCAACGTTTGTGCATAGGTCTCAAACCTTGCGTCGGACTCAAGACCCTGGTTCAACAACCGGTCGACAAGCCGTGTACCGGACAGCTCAAAAACGCCCAGAAGCAGCACGGCAACGGCCACGATGCTCAACACCCACGCAAGGCCGCCCTCTTGTGACCTTCCGCGCACCTGCTGTTTGACACTGTACACCAGCAACATGAACACCAGCGCCAGCACTGTAATGCCGATGCCACCACGAGACCCGGTTGCCAGCAATGAAACGAGCATCAGAACGAACAGGACAAGATCAAGTCCAAGCAGTCCTGACATCGCAAGCGACAGTTTCCTGATCATCTCTCTTCCGCTGATCTGCGATGTCGATTGCAACACCGCGCGCGCCTGGTGGAAAACAAGTCCAAGCCCGGCCAGCGAGGCCATGCCGAAATAGGTGGCCGCGCTGTTCCGGTTGATAAAGCCCGATGTGAGATATCCCCTGTCCGGTTCATCAAACCACAGGATTTTGTCCACAGACAGCGACAATCGCGTTAATCCGTACAGGGCTGCAAATCCGGCCAGAAGGACAAACGTCCGCAAGATGATCCGGGCATTGCGCGCCGAACGTGCCAGGACATAAACAGTCAGCAACACCGCTGCAGCAGTCAGGTAGCGCAGTATGGCCCAGCGCGTTTCGCCCGGGTTTATGGAAATTGTCGCGGCGGTATCGCGGCCCAAAGCCTCGCCCGCGACCTGCCATGCCGGATGGGCCGCTGCTGAAGACCCCAATGGCAGAATCTGCACGACTGCCCAAGACAGCCCCAGGCCGAACATGACCGCGGGCACGAACAGCTTAGAAAGCATCAGCGCTGGATACCGCCGCGCCTCGAGTTGCAGTGACAGGCATGTGAAGATGAGCAGGCTGCCCGCCAGAACAGCATTCATGGCCCACGCAAGTGGCCGGTTGGAGCCAAGCCAGAATGCGCTGAGGCCGACAACCATTGCAACCAGGACGGATGCAACAGCACTCATGCTGCGTTCCAAACCAAAACGGACACTGATTGCCCAGACCGACCCATCAAAACGGTGCTCCGGCTTTTCGAAGATAGGCCCGGAGTTCCTCAGCACGGTCGGGAAAAACCTTGTCGACAATGCGCACATCATGCCCGACCATGCCCCTGACGCGATCATTCAGCAGCGGCCAGGCCAGGCTCGTCATCTGCAACCGCTCCAGCACCAGATCAACCTCCCTCGGCGCATAGGCAAAGGACAGCTCAAGATGGTGTTGGACAGTGGCATCGAACCCAAACAGGTTGTTGCGCAACTTGGCGGACAGCAACCACAGCTCGCCAAGTGCCGGGGCATTGGCAAGCGCCAGCCCCAAAGCCTGCAACATCAGCGTCTGCAGCCGGCGCCGGTCGGCAAAATCCAGCCCCATGGCCTCAAAAAACTCGGGGCGCGCAATTGCCAGGACAGCGTCGCGCCGTTGCGGCAGTGTCATGTCGACAAGCCGGTCTGCAAGCCTTGATGCATCATCAGAATTTGCCGGGTCCAGTGTCGCCAGCCACACCTGCAGTGTTCCGGGAGAAACCGAATACAACACTTCGTTACGCAGGTGCGTATCGCTCAACCGGAAAAGCTGGTAGCTGCCCAATCCGGTTACGCCAATACCCAGAGAAAGCAGAAGTCCCATGGCGAGCGGACTGGCGCCAGTCAACACGCTAAGCCGACCCGCCATAATAATACGGGTACTTTTTGCTGTAGTATCCTGATTTGTAGTACTCGTAGTAGCGCGCTCTTGAAGCCACAACGTCGTTCATGACGACGCCGGTCAGCTTGCCGTCGGCGCCGAGCGATTGTTTCAATGCGGCATCAACGGCATCGCGTGCCGTTGTTTCCCACTTCACCACCAGCACCAGTGAATCAACCACGTCGATCAGGGCACGGCCATCCGTGACCGGCAGCAAGGGCGAGGTGTCAACGACAATGAGATCATAAAATCCGGACAGATGGGTGAACAGATCCTTCATCCGCTTCGACCCCAGAAGCTCCGCTGTATGGGTCAGGTCCTTGCGGCGCGGTGCCGGCAGTATGTGCAGCCCTGAGGCCGCATCTTTCACAATCACCTGTTTCAGATCGACCTCGCCCAGCAGCAGCTCCACCGCACCATGCTTGGCATCCGGCGCGTACAGCGATGTGAGGACCGGGTGGCGCAGGTCCAGATCGATGATCAGCACCCGCTCGCCCGAGGCCGCTGCATGCAGCGCCAGGTTGCTGGCGATAGTGGACTTGCCTTCTCCCGGCAGCGCCGATGCGAGCAGCACAATCTTCTGCGGACGGTCAACATCGGCAAACTTGATGCCCATCCTGAGCGCCCGAACGGCCTCGGTGAAACTCGACAATGGCTTTTGAACCACCAGGCGGCTGATGCTCACCCTGTCGTTCTTGCCCATGCGCCGTTCTGACTTGTCGCCTCTGCGGAACAGTCCGGCCAAAAAGCTGAACGGATTGAACCTTCGCGCCGCACGTCCGATCCCGCTGCCGGGCAGCTCACTGTCAGAACGCGGGATGGTTGCGAGAACTGGCACACCGAGCTGCTTCTCGATCTGGATAGTGGTGCGATAACCGCCGTCGAGCTGTTCAAGCAGGAACGCTATGCCGGCCCCGAGACCCAGTCCCAGCAAGGTCGCAAGTATCACTATTGATTTCTTGTTCGGCGCACTCGGTGCCGTTGGCGGCGATGCCCGCTCAATGACGCGCGAATTGTTCGTGTTGAGCTTTTCCTGCTCGCTGGTTTGCTTGAACCGGGACAGGAACGACTCGAACAGAGCCTTGTTGGCCGCAGCCTCTCTCTCCAGTTCCCTGAGAATGACCTCCGCCTGGCCATCTCGTGACGCAGTGCCTTTGACTTCGGCCAGACTGGCCGCGATGGACTTCTCACGGCTGCTGGCAACCCGCAGCGCATTTTCCGTAGACGTTAGGATGCGTTTGGCTTCGGAACTGATCGACCGCCTGACATCCTGAAGCTGGGCCCTTGCCGAAACCACTGACGGGTGCCTGTCGCCATATTTGGCGCTCAGATTTGCAAGTTCACGGCGTATCTCCGATGCCTTGCCTTTCAGGGATGCCAGCGCACTGGACTGCAGGGCGTCTGCAAACGCCGTGATGTCGCCGCCTCGCTTGCGCACGGCCTGAACCTGGTCATACTTGGCTTGCGCCTGAGCCGATTCAGCCCGGGCCAGAATCAACTGTTCGTTCAGTTTGGCAACCTGCTGGTCGCTCAGCGTGGAACCGTTGGTTTCGACGATGTTGTTTTCCACCTTGAACAATTCAACGGCGCGCTCTGACTCGCGCACCTTCTTCCGCAGGTCGCTGAGACGTTCACTGAGCCAGTCGTTAGCGCGGCGTGTCACCTCGTAGTTCGCTTCCAGCTGATCAACCAGGTATTCGTCCGCAAAGGCATTGGCCACCTGTGCCGCTTTCACCGGATTTTCAGAGGTGTATTTGATATCGACCACATAGGTCCAACCCTTGCGGTCCACCGAGATGGACTTCGCCAGCGAACGAACGGTCTTGTCGGTCTTGTTTTCGTTGAGCTTCGGTTCTGGCGCGGGCTCGCGGGAAAACACCAGGGATATCAATTGCCGAACTGCCGAAACTCTCGAAGGTTCGGCGTTAGGCTGCTCGTCAAGTTTGAGCTTGCGGACCACCCGTTTGGCAACATCGTAAGAGCGAATAAGCTCGAGTTCGCTTTCCAGCGCAGAGTTGTCCCGCCCGATGCCCGAAACAATTGCTTCGGCGTTGATTATGTTCTTCTGATTCGTGTCAATCAGCAGAGTGGACTTGGCGGTGTAGACCGGAGTGAGCTGCAAGGCATAGACCGCGCCCAGCAAGGCAGCCAGAAAACCAATCACCGCGACCATGGGTCCGCGGCGACGTGCAATTCGGAAAAGTTCCCTTAAATCAATACCATCAGAACCGCCCAGCTCCAATGGGGATGGTGAATCAGGGTACCCCTCGCGGCCGGCCGCAGGGTTGTTATCAGAAGCGCGCTTTAGCATAGACACCCACAAGGTGACGGTCCCAATCGGAGAAACCTGGACCGGTTACATCACTGTAGGAGTATTTGTACCTGCTGCCAACAGACAGGAGGCGGTTCACCCGATATTCGAGTTCTGCACCGGCCTCTATTCTGAGATCATCCAAGGGAGAATTCTCATAGTCGTTGAACGCAAATCCAACCGATGGTGAGAACACCAGTTCGCGCAGGACCTCATAGTCGACCACCAGTTTGGCGGAGTCCTGAACGCGGCCTACCTGATTGAACGTGCTGTCTTCGATGGTGCGATCAGCGACAAGTTTCACCGTCATCAGCGGTGTCGGGTTCCAGGTCAGCGCGCCGTGATAGCTGAATGATGACGTTGTCGGTGAGCCCGCGACATCGAAAGTCTGTTCATTGTACCCGACGCCAAACTCACCTGAGATCAGGCGGGTCACCTCAAACTCAACACCCGCAAGGGCACGCCAGCCTTCCGAGTCAACAATGGTCGCGCCATCATAGTCGCGCCAGTTGTAACGGAAATCGCCAAATAGCCGATAACCGGGCGAAACAAGATATGAAACACGCCCACCGGTGGTGATGGTGTCACCATCCCTGAAGTCCTGGTCGACACCGTCGACGTCATCATAGTCAAAAAAGTCAAACGCCGCGCCGACAGACACAGCCAGCCGGTTGAAGGTATGCTTGATCGATGCCCAGGAATCGAAGGTGTAGTACTCGCCCGGCGATGTCGGTAACCCGGTCGTCGGGTACTCCAGGTCTCCCGGCTCCTGATTGAATTTCCCGCCCTTCAGGCCGCCGGTCAGCACGGTATCGCTGCTCACCTCAAACAGAACGTCCAGTTCGCCATCGAAATCCGTCCGGCTCTGTGACGAGAAATCAAGATACTCGTAATGATCAAGGCCAGCTTTGAGGTTTACCTGGTGCCGGCCAAAGTCCGACCTCAGCGAAACCGAGGGCGACACATAGACACCGGAGTCGGCATCTTCTCCGGCTGACTCGCCGAACACGTTGCTGTCGTAGAAATACCCGGTTTCGACATCGGGAAGAACCCAGAACTGCCCGGCTCGCAGACCCAGTCCCTCAAACCGGTCACGGACAGTGGGCATGTTGCCTGAACCCGTGCGCGACAGCTCCTGCGCTGATGCTCCTGCTGAAACACCTGCACATGCGCAAAGCACTGCAATTAGTAATCTTGCCCGCATTTCAGCCGTCACGCCCCATTTCAACTTTGCCCACTACCTGCACGATCAATCGATCGGCCAGGCCAAATCAGTTCCTGCTAACGCCACTGCCGCCACCGTCAACATTGATCACGAACACACCTGGCGCCGAGCCCCCGCTCTGGCCGCGCCACGCGCTCGAACATATGTCCTGTTCCAGTGCGCCAATTCCGTTTGCGAAGGAACTCAGAATCTGGCCCGGGCTCCTTTCGCAGGTGCAAACCGTCAACTTGATGCTGCTGGCTGCTGCGGAATCATTGACCGACACGAGGTACTGGTGTGCGCCCGCCAGGCCGGCGCCTACATAAACCTGCACCGGTTCGGCTGCTTCATCGGCAGCCCGGCAAAAGGCTTCCGCTTCCCGATGATTTGCACCCACCGCATCCGAGACGGCGATCGCAAGCGCCGGATCCTGATCATAGCTGGCAACCACCGCCTCAATGCTTTGTGCGTGCACAAAACCTGAAAACAGCACAACGCCCATTGCGCCTGTAATTGCCAGTCTGATTGACATCGCCGTCTACCTCTGTTTCAGCCGGCCATAGCCTCGAAATCTGCGCCTGCTGAATTGCGTCAATGACCAATAGTACATGATGGTAACTAATGAATTATTGACAGTTTTGTCCGCATACGCCTTACATTTTACAAACAATGAGAGCCCGGCCGCCTGCGCGCGGCCGCTGGCCTGACACAATCAGAAGAACCGCTCCGGTATCCGGATGATATCGCCGGGGTTGATCGCAACCCGCTGATTTGTTTGAATTTCCACTTCCCGGTCCTGGCCTGCCCGGCGCACGAAAGCCTTGCCGGTATTTGCCCGATAGGTATATCCACCTGCGATGGCGACAGCGTCCTGTACGGTCAGCCCGGCCTTGTAGGGATATTCACCGCCCTTGCCCACTTCGCCTTGAATGAAGAACGGGCGATAGTTCAGTACGGACACCGACACCTTGGGATCTTTCAGGTAGCCGGCCGAATACCGGGCAACGACCGCATTCTGAAATTGGGTTACTGTTTGGCCCTGCGCCTGCACTGCTCCAATGAGTGGCAAATCTATGCGGCCATTGTCTCCAACCAGAAACTCACCGGACAGGTCAGCTTCTCCGAAAACATTAACCTTGACCTTGTCGCCGGAGCCCAGCCGGTACGCGGTTTCCGTCCCGGCTGCCGTAGGCACAGCCGACTGTACGGTAGCACCGTAACTCTGAGGCGCCGCCGATAACCCGGCAGCTCCCGGACCGCTGGTCGAAGCGCCGCAGGCGGTCAACAGGTTTGCAACCAGGACCAACGCTGCGAGTATTCTGAACCGGCTCTGAAATCCCCCAAGGATCATGACCTCTACCATCCGCTTTCTCGGACAAGCCAGCTACACAAAGCCTTGTCCCAAGACGTATCACGCCCACTAACAGCGAATCAGTAACTCATACATACCATCTGACGTCGCCGTATCAAAACAACACTAGGTCAGCATAGATTGCCAAATGGTTAACAAGTGGTAAATTTTCTGAAAATGCACCGCTTCAGCTTCGAAGCCTCGAGCGCCCTCGAACTGCCCTACGTCGACAGAAATCGCACATCATTTCCTTCGAGAACCGCACAGGTGAGACGCCCGGTAATATAGGCACCGGTATCAATTCCTATGCGGTGAACCTCGATCTGAGGCTTCTCGGTCGGCGTATGACCGTGAACAATCATTTTCGGCAGCGCCTTGTCATGACTCAGGAACGGCTCCCGGATCCAGAGCAGGTCTTGCGCCACCTGGTCATCCAGCGGAATGTGCGGATTCACTCCGGCGTGGGCGAAGAAGTACTTCCCCGCCCCGGCCGACAGAATACAGCTTTCCAGAAAAACCCGATGGCTGGGCGGCATTGCGTCCAGCAAGCCCTTTTGGATATCGGCCCACTGATCCTCGCCCATGGGCATTCGGAATTTCAGTCCGTATGAATGCAGTGTTTCCAGCCCGCCATACTGCCCCCAGGAGCTGATCACACCGGGATCGTTCAGAAAGTCCTGAAGGTAAAGTTCGTGATTGCCGCGCAAGGTAATCCGCTTGTTGCAGAAACTGTGGCCTTTTACCATCCAGTCCAGCACTTCCCGCGATGATGGTCCCCGGTCAATGTAGTCACCCAGGAAAACCTCGACGCAATGACCAATCGGCTGTTCCTTGCGATCCGCCTCCATCATCGCGTAAAGCCGCTCAAGCAGATCTATCCTGCCGTGGATATCGCCGATCACATACACCCTCACCCCGTCTGGAAGGCGTGGCTCGTCGTCCTGCTGCGAACCCTTGCTTTTCGAAACAAGTCTTTTGAAAATGCCGGAGATCATTTCAGTTCAAAGCGTCCTGGTTCAATTTCACACTCTGCCGCAGCTTTCAGTCTCACTGCTGCATCAAGCCGAAAAACACACGTCAAGCCCATTTTATCTGGATCACTCGGTACGCCACACACAGCACCTGCTGCTATTGACCACTTACCTTATGAAAGTGTCGCTTCAGCGTCCGTCGATAAACTGTCGGCAGGAATCAAAGTTGTCAAATGCCAGCATGCCGCGCGAGGTTTGCACGGCTACGCTGCCGTCCGCATAGTGCAGCACGCGCCGTCCCCTGTAACGGGCGCGACCCACGATCAAATGCACCCCTTCCCTCAGCAGTTGCCGATATTCCCGCTCCGCAGTCTGCAACCTGATGCGGGGAACAACAACGAATACAAGCAGACAGACCAGCGATCCGATCGTGGCCATCAGCACCATTGTTGCGACACCCAGGTCAAAAAATTCGCTCAACGCCACGCTTGCGATCACGATGCTCAGCGACGTGAAGAAAAATGTCAGAATCTTTTTCATGACAGCGCCCGGTGAAAGCGGAAAACTGACCTAAACCAACAGATTAATCGTGATTCGGCCAGCCGTGATGTGACCGGATACATCGACTATAAGGGCACATCGGGTGCCACCGAACGTGAAAGATAACGCTTTGTGAGAGCCGCGACGACAACAAATACTGCCGTTGCGGCAGAATGGCCCTTGGCCACAACCTGCCCTACCGGTCAATATACTGCCGGTAGCGGTCGAAACTTTCGAACGACTTGAACCCGAAGCGGGTTTCCGCCAGCACGGTTCCGTCACTGTAGTGAACCACCCGGCGGCCGCGGTATCTGGCCCGGCTGACCCGCTGCGCACCCGACGGCGAGTCGCTGTCATCATTCCAGCGCTTGGTTTTGCGCATCTGCAGCAAGGTCTGCACGATCACAGCAATCGCGAGAACGGCTGAAACGCCCGCGAACCAGTTGGTCGTAACCTCCGACATATCGTCAAGCCCACCCTCGCGCTCAACTTCCCCCGTGATCAGGCGCCCATTTATCTTTCAACAGGTTATGGAGAATCTTTTACGTAAAGCAAGCCATACCTGTCCGGCAACTCACAGATTTGCACATCTGAAGTCGCAGGACAGTGGCGCTAAAGTGTCATCCCTTCCAGCGGGATCGCCGGTTTGCGCCCGGCAATGATATCCGCAACCAGCCTGCCGGTCCCGTGACTCATGGTCCAGCCCATATGCCCCTGACCGGTATTCATCCAAAGGTTCTTCAAATGGGTGGCGCCGAGAATCGGGGTTCCTTCCGGCGTCATCGGGCGCAGGCCAGCCCAATACTCCGCCTTTGAGTAATCGGCGCCATCGGGAAACAACCCCTTGACCACGCTTGTCATGTGCCGAAAATCATCCGGTGAATGGTTGACGCCATAACCTGAGAACTCGGCGGTAGCCGTCACCCGCAGCCGGTTACCCATGGGCGTGTAGGCAACCAGGCTTTCCTCGTCGATACCGCCAATAGCAGGTGTGTTGTTGCGGCCCGACACCGGAACGGTCATTGAATACCCCTTGACCGGATAGATGGGCAGATCGATGCCGAGCGGCCTCACCAGGTGAGGCGAATACACGCCGAGCGACAACACGATTATATCTGCAGTCAGGGCATCCCGGTCGGTTACGACCCGGCTGACGCGGTCTCCCTCAGCCTCAAGCGCCTGGACGGTTACGCCCCATCTGAACGTGACGCCGCGCTCTTCAAGCCAGCCCGCCAGATTGCGCGCAAACATGCGGCAGTCACCGGTCTCATCGCCACCGCCAAACAACGCACCGGCAAACTGATCCCTGCAATCGGCCAGGGCCGGATCCTTGTGCGCAATGCCGTCTGCATCCAGAACACCTATTTCCGAACCTTCACGGCGCAGTATGTCGGCTTTCGCATTGGCAGCATCAAACGCGGCCGGTGACCGGAACAGATACAGGATGCCGCCATCATTTGCATCATATGAAAGTGCCGTGTCGGCGCATGTCTCATGGAACACGGCTTGCGCGTAATTGCACAGCCTGACTTTCCGCCTGGTGTTGATTGCCGCGCGTTCGGTGCTGCACTGGCCCCAGAACTTCCACATCCATTTCACAAATGCCGGGTCCAGCGACGGTTTCAGCCGCAGCGCCTGATCGTTGCGCCACAAGGACCTGAGCAGTATTTTCGGTGAGGCCGGCGAGGCCCACGCATATGCATGCCCCGGCGCGATCATGCCGGCATTGCCGAAGCTGGTGAATTCGGCCGCCCCGGCCTCGCGGTCGATGACGGTCACATCGTGACCGTCCCGCCACAGTTCGTAGGCCGTGGTGATCCCGACTATTCCGGCTCCAAGCACCAGCGCCCTGGCCATGACGGCGCCTCCCTAGAGCGAGATGTGATTATATTGGATCATTTGATGGCAGCTTCCACCTGGATTTCGACATCCAGGCCTGGCGCCGCCAGCTTCGGCGAATGTACCGCGGCGCGGCATGGCGTCTCGCCGGCCACGACCCATGCATCCCATACCGTGTTCATTTCAGCCCAGGTGTCCATGTCGGTGAGCCAGATGGTCGCCTTGATGATCTTGGTCTTGTCGGATCCGGCTTCTGCCAGCACGGCATCTATCTGGGCCAGAATGTCTGCCGTCTGGTCCGCAACGCTGCCGCCCGCGGCTTTGTCAGCCACAAGGCCGGACATGTAGACCTTGTCACCGTGGACGATCGCGCTTGTCATCCGGTTGCCGGCGCCAATTCTTCTCAAACTCATTCGCTTTCTCCGTGTTGCTGGCCTGCTAGGGCCGTCTTGAACCTGTTTCTGATGATGTGCCCGTCACGTTCCGGCAGCACTCTCGGCAGTTCATCCGAATTGGTCTTTACCACACCCAGTACGGGTCCGTTCCCTTCAAGCACCAGTTGCTTCACCGCATTGAGCTCTGCCGGCTTGTAGGCGGTGGCCACCTGTCTGAAACCGCACGCCAGTGCAACGGCAGCGAGATTGGTGGTCTTGCCCGTATGGCTGGTCTGCCCGCCGGTTTCACCAAACGCCTCGTTGTCGATGACCAGCATGGCGAGATTGGCTGGTGCCTTGGCAGCTACGGTGGCGAGCGAGCCCATACCCATCAGCATTTCCCCGTCGCCGGTAACCACCAGCACTCGGGCGTTCGGGCGTGCCAGTGCAAGCCCCAACCCCATGGCCGCGGCGCCACCCATGGCGCCCCACAGATAGAAGTTCTGCGCAACATCTCCTGCAGCGGCCACATCATATGTCGGCGACCCCAGACCGCTGATCACCAGCAGGTTGTCCGGCCGGTCCTCCAAAATCGCTGCAATCGCCTTGCGTCTTTCAATCATGTCCGGCCTGCCTCAAAAGTCTTTCGCGCCGATCAGGCGCTGTGACAGCAAGACCGCGACCGGACAATTGCTGTCATAGGCCAGCCGCATCGCCGATGCGGTCATCGCTGCCGCATCTTCGCCCGTATCGGCACGATAGACGATGAAGCCCGACCGCCTGAATGTCTCTTCCGTTGCCTGTCCCATCGGCATCTGCCAGGGGTTGAATTCGCCCCATTCGCCGCGCATCGTGACCAGTGTCACGAATGGAAACCCACAGGACTTGAGCAGCGAGAACATGTTGACACAATTGCCCACGCCGGACGACTGCATCAGCATGACGCCACGCTGGCCGCCAAGCTCGGCGCCTGCCAGAAGGGCAACGCCCTCTTCCTCGGTGGTGAGAACTGTGCAGTTGATTTCACTGTCTGCAAGGCACGCATTGATCAGGCTGGCGTGACCGGCATCCGGCACATAGGCCATTTGTCTGACACCATGCGTTTTCAATGCGGTGAAAATGCCTGCCCGCCAGTCTTCGGCAGCAAACGAGAATAAGTCTGCTTTCATTCCGCCCATCAAGCTCAAGTGTTGTTTATCAGTTGCAACGCACCTTGCGTTCACACTGCTTCCTGCGTCAAGCTGTCGAAGTGGAATAGTGGAGTTGCGTATGAAGCATGTGACCCTTCCCGGTGGAGACAAGATTCCCGCCCTCGGCCTCGGTACCTGGCGCATGGGGGAAGATGCAGACTTGCTGCAGTCGGAAGCAGATGTACTGCGCCTTGGCCTCGACCGTGGCTTGAATCTCATAGATACAGCGGAGATGTATGGCGAAGGAGGCGCAGAGCTTGTTGTCGCAGAAGCGGTGAAAAGCCGCCGGGACCAGGCCTACCTGGTTTCCAAGGCGTATCCGCACAATGCATCCTATGACGGGGTTATCGCCGCCTGCGAACGCTCATTGTCCCGCCTGCAGACAGACCGTATAGATCTGTATCTGCTGCACTGGCGCGGCCAGTATCCACTGGATGAGACCGTCTCCGGATTCGAGCGTCTGAAGCAGGATGGGAAAATCCTCAAATGGGGCGTCAGCAATCTTGACGCGGAAGACATGGAAGAACTGTTCGGTGTCCGCGACGGGCGCAACTGCGCGGTCAACCAGGTGCTGTACAATCTGTCAGACCGCGGCATTGAATGGGATCTGAAACCCAAGCTTGTCGAAAACGGCATCCCCGTGATGGCCTATTGCCCGTTGGGTGAAGGCAGGCTGTTGCGCGATGCAAGCCTGGCAACGCTTGCCGACCGTCATGGATGTACCCCGGCCTCCATCGCGCTCGCCTGGCTGATTGCCCAGCAACACATCATTGCCATTCCGAAAACATCCCGTCCGGAACGCGTCGACCCGATCGTTGCCGCCCTTGATATTGAGCTCGATGACGACGATCTGGCGCTGCTCGACCATGAGTTCCCGGCACCGGACGGCCCGTCGGCACTATCTATCGTTTGAGGACCGCAGGTGACTGGAACCTAAACCGGATAGGCCAGCACGATTGCCTTTCCGGCAGCAACGGACACACGCGCCGGCGACGTCTGCACTTCATTTGACAGCGTGAGTGTCGAACCCAGCATGACATCCCGGTCGGTAAGTGGCCATCGCACACCTTCAATGCTGATACGCTCCAGATCGGTAACCGGCAAGATCGACAGGCGCGATGCCGGCGGCAGCTCTATTTCGACGCTGTCATCCAATAAAGGCCAGGCTTCCTCGTGGCCACTGGATAGCATCACCCGGATACCGCGCGCCTTCAGCTGCAGCAGCAGCATCAGGTGGGCAAAGGCGTGGTCCGCCTGGCCGCCAAACCCTCCGGCCAGCACCAGTTCCGTCGCCCCGAGCCGGACCGCTTCGTCAACCGCCAGTTCGCCGTCTGTCGCATTCTTGGCGACGGGGTATGGCTGGCGCGGCACGTCGGCGTATCGGGCAACGAGCGCCTCGTCACTGGAATCAAAGTCACCGAGCCACAGCTCCGGCACCAGCCCGAGTGCGGCCGCATGTGTCATACCGCCGTCCGCGGCAATCACCCGGCTGCCGCCAATCTGGCCCCTGAGGCGGTCCGTGGCGGTCAACTCGCCGGCCAGAAGGATTGTGAACTTCTGTGTCATGGCCGCTGCAATACCACACAATCCCGGTCGCACAAGTGCTGCATGGTGCCAGAGCGAGGACCCTGGCGCCATTCTGACCCCAAAGGTTCCATTGAACTCAGAAAGGCTCTATATCTGTAAGGGCTCTCGGGGTGCCCGTAATTTGAAGGGCTGAGAGGCAAGTGTCCTTGCCAACCCTCTGAACCTGATCCGGATCATGCCGGCGGAGGGATACGAGCCAGTTCTCGATGCTTTCCCGCTACGCCCGGCAGCAAGTTGTCATCTTCGTGGAGGAGAACGAAAATGCTGCGCTTTTTCACCATGTTGTCTGCCGTTGTATTGGCCCTTGCCTCGCCGGCATTGGCCAAGGACAAGCTGACCATCTACACCTATGACAGCTTCGTTTCCGACTGGGGTCCGGGCCCGAAGATCAAGGCTGATTTTGAAGCCATCTGCGACTGCGAGCTTGAGTGGGTCGCTGTAGCGGACGCCGTTGCCACCTTGAACCGCATCAAGCTCGAAGGCGCCGGCAGCCCGGCTGACATTCTGCTTGGCATCGATACCAGCCTGACCACGGAAGCCGCCGAAACCGGATTGTTTGAAGAACACGATACCGACACCAAGAACCTTCGCCTGCCCGTAGAATGGACTGACAAGACCTTCGTGCCCTACGACTATGGTCACTTCGCCGTCATCTATGACAGCGAGAAGGTCAAGACACCTCCGGCAAGCCTGGACGAACTGGTAAACGGCGATCCCGGGCAGAAAATCGTCATCCAGGATCCACGCACGTCCAGTCCCGGTCTTGGTCTGCTGTTGTGGATCAAGGCGGTTTACGGCGACAAAGCCGGTGAAGCCTGGGCAAAACTGTCAAAGCGCGTGCTGACCGTGACCCCCGGCTGGTCTGAAGCCTACGGCATGTTCACCAAGGGCGAAGCGCCGCTGGTGCTGTCATATACCACATCGCCTGCCTATCACATGGTGGCCGAAAACACCGACCGCTATCGTGCCGCCGCATTTGCCGAAGGCCACTACATGCAGATAGAAGTTGCCGGCATCCTGAAATCGTCGCGGAACAAGCAACTTGCCCGCAAGTTCCTTGCCTTCATGACCGGCCCGGGCTTTCAGAACCACATCCCGACCAACAACTGGATGTGGCCAGCCGGCAAAACCTCCGAAGCCCTGCCGGATGCCTTCGACAAGCTCGTAAAACCGTCAAAGTCATTGCTGTTGCCGGCAGATGAGGTTAACGCCAACCGCAAGACCTGGATAGACGAGTGGCTCAAGGCCACAACCAGATAACCCGGCCCCGCGCCATGCAGACCTCTGCAGCAACCGGCACAAAGCCGGCCGTGCTTTCCGGCCTGACGGCCATGGTCTGTATTGGCCTCGCTGTTGTGACCCCCATGCTGGCCTTGATTGCCATCGCGCCCGCCATGCCTGACCTGAGCGCCGATTATCTTGGCTTCGTCTGGTCGATCACCAGGTTCACCGTGCTGCAGGCCGGGTTGTCCACACTGCTGTCGGTGATGGCGGCGGTGCCGCTGGCACGAGCCTTGGCGCGGCAGGCATCCTTTCCCGGCAGGCAGGCCATTCTGCGGCTTCTCGCCTTGCCGCTCGCGCTTCCGGCACTGGTGGTTGTGCTGGGCATTGTCGAGGTGTGGGGCAGGCAGGGCTGGGTGAGCACGGTGCTGCAACACACAGGTCTGGCCGGCCCATTGAACATCTACGGGCTCACCGGCATCCTGATTGCCCATGTGTTCTTCAACATGGCGTTGGCCGCCCGCCTGCTGGTGGCGGCGCTGGAACAGATACCGCCGGAAAACTGGCGCCTTGCCGCGCAGTTGAGTTTTGCCTCCCGGCATGTGTTCCAACATATCGAATGGCCGGTGATACGGTCTGCGTTGCCTGGCATTGCAAGTCTTGTGTTCATGTTGTGCATTGCCAGTTTCGCGGTTGTGCTGGTGCTGGGCGGCGGGCCAAGGGCAACCACGCTTGAGGTGGCCATATATCAGTCGCTGCGGTTTGACTTTGATCCGCCACGCGCGGTGCTGCTGGCGGCGTTGCAACTTGGCCTGTGTGCCGGCCTGTTTGCCCTGGGCGGACGCATGGCCACCGACATCGCGGTGATGGCGAGCGTCGGCAAACCGGCCCGGCGCCCGGATCAGGCGACAGCAAGACTTACCGACACGCTTGTCATCGCCGCCGGTCTCAGCTTCATGGCCCTGCCGATGCTGGCCATTGTGCTGTCCGGCGTCACGGCTCCTTTCGATGCCATCGTGTCACAGACAGTGTTCTGGCGCGCGCTCGTCACGTCACTGCTGCTTGCGCTGACCGCGGCCAGCCTTTGCCTGGTGATGGCCTGGAGCCTGCTGGCCGCGCAGCGCACCATCATGCGCCGCCGTACTCCGTCGCGCGCGGCGGCCTTGCTGATGTCCTCCATGCAGGCCGCCGGATCGCTGATACTCGTGGTTCCACCGGTTGTGATCGGTGCCGGATGGTTTGTGGTCCTGCACCGGACAGGACTGGTCAATTCCGCAGCACCGGTCATCGTGGCGGTCGTCAACGCACTGATGGCACTGCCCTTTGCCCTGCGCATCCTGAGGCCCGCCGTCGTCGGCCAGGCCCAGATCCACGATCGCCTGTGTGCCAGCCTGGGCTTGTCCGGAGTGCAGAGATGGCGGCTGGTTGACCTGCCGGTTCTGGCACGGTCGCTGACCCTCGCCTTTGCCTTTGCCGCTGCCCTGTCAATCGGCGACCTGGGTGCAGCCGCGCTGTTCGGTTCTGCCGATTTTGTCACCCTGCCGCTTCTCCTGCTGCAGAAAATGGGCAGCTATCGGTCTCTGGAAGCGGCCGGCATAGCGCTGCTGCTGGCCGGGTTCTGCCTCGGGCTTATCTGGCTGGCCGAGAAACTGAGACCGGAGGCAACGGCACAATGAGCGGCGCCGACATCAGACTTGACGGATTGCAGTTCGCCTATCCAGGCGGCGAACCGTTCCATTTTTCAACAAGCTTCGACGCCGGCAGCTTCACCGGCCTCATCGGCCCGTCGGGATCCGGCAAAACCACGCTGATCAACTTGATCGCCGGTTTCGAAGAACCCGCTTCCGGCAAGCTGTATTTTGACGGCGTAGATGCTGCCGGAACCGAGCCAGCCGAGCGCCCCGTCACCATGGTTTTCCAGGACAACAACCTGTTTGCCCACCTCGACGTGTTCACCAACATCGCGCTCGGCGTGTCGGCCTCCCTCGACCTGTCCGGCGATGACAGGACCGAGATTGCCGGTGCCATGGAGAAAACCGGGCTTTCCGGCTATGGCCACAGGCTGCCGCGCGAGCTGTCAGGAGGCCAGCGGCAACGGGTGGCCATCGCCCGGGCTCTGGTGCGTGACCGGCCTGTGCTGCTGCTGGATGAACCGTTTGCAGCGCTCGGCCCGGCGCTCCGGCGTGACATGCTCAGGCTTGTCAGCACCATTCACAAGGAGCGCGAGATGACCGTCATCCTGGTCTCGCACGATCCCGCGGATGTAAAGTTTGCAGCCACCCATGCCGCGTTTCTGGATGCCGGCCGGGTCATGGCCAATCGCCCGGTCGATGCCTTTTTCAGCGCATCAGACATTCCCGGATTGCAGGGCTACCTGGGTACCTGACGTATTGCCATTGCCCGCCAGCGGTGGAACAGTATCGGCACCTACTCCTGCAACAGTTTCAAGCAACGGACCAGCTTCATGACGCTTGCCAACGGCCACCGGCATCTTGCCATTCCCGGCCCTACGAACATGCCCGATGAGGTACTCAATGCCCTGCACCATGCTTCTGTCGAGATTTACGGCGGCAGTTCGGAAGTGGCATCCCGGGAATGCCTGAAAAACCTCAAAAAAGTTTTTCGGACCAAAAGCAAGGTGTACATCTATGCCGCCAACGGTCACGGTGCCTGGGAGGCAGCGTTGACCAATACACTGTCAAAGGCCGACAAGGTGTTGGTACTCTCATCCGGACTGTTTCCGCGGTCGTGGGGAGAGAACGCAGAAGGACTTGGCATTGAAACCGAAGTACTGCCTGAACGTGGCGGCCGCGCGGTTGACCTCGAGGCAGTCAGGACGCGGCTCGCAGCGGACAAGGGTCACGAGTTCAAGGCAATTTTGATGGCGCAGGCTGATACCGCCACCGGAGTCGTCAATGATGTCAGGGGCGTCCGGGCAGCTCTGGACAGCACCGGGCATCCGGCCATGTTGATGGTCGATGCCATTGCGTCACTTGGGTGCATGGAGTTTGACATGGACGGCTGGGGTGTCGACGTGACCGTCGCCGGCGCCCAGAAAGGCCTGATGACACCGCCGGGCCTCAGTTTCACCGCCGCAAGCGCCAAGGCCAAAAAGGCGCACAAGACAGCCGGACTGGTCACCAATTACTGGAACTGGACATCCCGCGATGGCAAGGAACACTATATGTGGTACGGCGGAACACCACCGGTGCAGATGGTGTTCGCGTTGCAGAAGGCTCTGCGGTTATTGCTCGCTGAAGGTCTCGAAAACACCATTCATCGCCATGCCGTGCTGGCCGGCGCAACCAGGGCGGCGGTTGATGCCTGGACGTCGCGCGGCAAGCTCGCGTTCGCAATTTCCGAACCTTCCGAGCGCAGCAATTCGGTGACCAGCGTGTTGACCCCCGGCGACACCGGCCATCGCATCATCGACTACTGCGAAAACAATCTCGGCGTGACGGTTGGCCGTGGCATCGGACCTCTGGACGGCCGGGCAATCCGCATCGCCCACATGGGTCACGTCAATGCCTACAACCAGCTCGGCACGCTGGGCGCAATCGAAACCGCCTTGTCGGCGCTCGAAATCGAGCACGGGTCCGGAGGCGTGCAAGCCGCAATTGAGTACATCGCCGATCGTGTAAAGTAGGGTTCATGACACCAGCCGGTCTGATCATCCGCAACGCCCGCATCATGACGATGGATGATGCCTGCCCGTCCGCACAGAGCCTGGCGGTTTCCGGCAACTCGATAATTGCAGTCGGCAACGCTGAAGATGTCGCCAACCTGGCTGGTCCGCAGACCCGCATCATCGACGCCGGCGGGGCCAGTGTCCTGCCCGGCTTCATAGAAAGTCACCTGCACATTTTTTCCGGTGCCGCATCGCTGTCACGTCTCGACCTCACCGGTGTTGACGGAATGGAAGCACTTCGTAGCGCCATAGAGGCCTGGAGCGCCCGGCAGCCTGAGGGGATCATCTTCGCCAATCAGGCACACTATTCCATTCTGGGGTCAGACACCATCACGCGCCAGATGCTGGACGAGGTCTGCCGCGACCGCGCTTTCGCCATGATGGCGCCGGATGCCCATACGGTGTGGGCCAACACAAAGGCCCTAACCGCCGCCGGCATCCTCAACGGCGGCAGCATCAATCCCGGCAGCGAGATTGTCATGGCCGCAGACGGCACCGCGTCCGGCGAATTGCGCGAGACCGATGCATTTGCACAGGTGATCGCCCTGACCGAAACCCAGGGCCGCGAAGCGCTCGGATACACCACCGCGCGCGATCCGGTGCCGGCGCCCTCCAAACCGCAGCGTGCTGCGGACATCGCCACGCTGCGACAGGGTATCGAGTATTGCGCCTCGTTAGGCATCACCAGCATGCACAACATGGACGGCAACCTGTACCAGTGCGAACTGCTGCACGAGATCCGCCAGGCCGGCGGTCTCAACTGCCGCATCGAAGTGCCGTTTCACTACAAGAACGACAAGCAGCTGTCAGACCTTGAAGAGGCGGAATACATGCGCCGCACCTGGAACAGCGATCATTTGTGGTGCAACAGGGTGAAACTGTTCATGGACGGCGTTCTGGACTCAGGTACGGCGTTTGTGCTCGACGGGTATCCCGACGAGCCTGCTTCGACCGGCGATCCCCTGTTCAGTGCTGACCAGTTCAACGAGATTGCCACTCAGTGCGACAGGCGCGGATTCCAGATTGCCGTTCATGCCATTGGGGACGCGGCGGTGCGGCGCACGCTGGACGGATATCAGGCTGCAGTTGAGGCCAACGGCAAGCGCGACAGCCGCCATCGCATCGAGCACATCGAAGTCATTGACGAAGCAGATATCTCCCGCTTTGCCGAACTCGGTGTGATCGCCTCCATGCAGCCGCTGCATGCGCTTGGCACCGGCTCCTATCCCATGGAGCCAACCCGTTCCCAGATCGGCGATGCAAAGCTCGCCCGCGCGTTTGCCTGGAACACCCTGCGCGATGCCGGGGCACATTTGTGCTTTGCCAGCGACTGGCCCGTGTCGCCGGTTGATCCGCTGCTGTCGATAAAGGCGGCCATGACCCGGCAAAAACTGCACCCGTCACATCCCGACCAGCGCCAGTCACTGCACCAGGCCGTGCATGGCTACACCGCCGGCGGGGCCTATGCCGAGTTCAACGAAGGCCGCAAAGGCGCGCTCAAGGCAGGCGCGCTCGCCGACATCGTCATCCTCGACGGGGATATCGAAACCACCGATCCGGACGCAATCGACACCCTGGAGGTGACAACCACAATCTGTGACGGTGCCATCACTTACACCAGATGACACAGTTATCCGCGTTCATGCGGCGCCATGTAATCCAGCATCGGCCCAACCGCGACGATGCGGGTCGGGTTAACGGTTTCATGGCTGGCATAGTAGTGGTTGCGGATATGATCGAGGTTCACAGTCTCGGCCACGCCCGGCATCTGGTATATCTCGCGGGTGTAGGCCCACAAGTTCGGATAGTCGACGACGCGACGGCGGTTGCATTTGAAATGCCCATGGTACACCGGGTCGAAGCGCACCAGCGTCGTGAACGCGCGCACATCGGCCTCGGTGAAGCGATCGCCCGCCAGCCAGTGCTGCCGGGACAGGATGTCCTCCATCCAGTCCAGCGTGTCGAACAGCGGCAGCACCGCCGCCTCGTACGCCTGCTGGCTGCGGGCAAAACCCGACTTGTAGACGCCATTGTTCACCGTGTCATAGATGCGTGCATTCACCCGGTCGATTTCATCCCTGAGCTCTTGCGGATAATAGTCGCCGGGTTCCGCGCCGACCTGATCAAACGCCGAGTTGAACATGCGGATGATCTCGGCGCTCTCATTGGACACAATTTGCCGGGTTTCTGTATCAAGCAGGACCGGCACGGTCACCCGGCCGGTATAGTCGGGCTTGGCCGCTGCGTAGACATCGCTCATGTGGCCGGCGCCAAACACCGGGTCAGCCACGACACCTTTGCCGTCCTCAAATGACCAGCCGTGCTCACCCATGAACCAGTTGACCACCGAAACGGAGATCTGCTCCTGAAGGCCCTTCAGGCTCCGCATGATCAGCGTCCGGTGCGCCCACGGGCACGCCAGCGAGACATAAAGGTGGTAGCGTCCTGCCTGCGCCGGAAATTCCCCATCTGCCGTGATCCAGTTTCGAAAACTGGTCTCGCTGCGTTTGAAACTGCCGCCCTTGGCAAGCTCTGCCATGGACTGCGTATGCCACTTGCCATCAATCATCACACCCATGCACTATCCACCTTCTTCTCAAGATCGGTTCGCTGTCACATAGTGACAGGCCGCACCATTATCAAAACAACAAATGTTGAGTGACCATGACCGACCCTTACGCGCACTACTCCTCCCTGAAGTTCAGCCGGCCAGGAGACGGCATTCTCGAAGTGATCCTGTCGGCGCCGAAAAAACTCAACGCGCTTGATGCAGGCGGGCACCGCGAATTGGCAGAAGTCTGGCGCGACATCGATCGCGACCCGGACACCAATGTTGTCCTGCTGCGTGGCGAAAACGGCAACCTGTCAGCCGGCGGCGATCTCGGTCTGGTCGAGGACATGACCAACGACTTCGCCACCCGTGCCCGGGTTTGGAAGGAAGCCAGCGACCTGGTCTACAATGTCATCAACTGCTCCAAGCCGACCGTGGCCGCCATCGAAGGCGTCAGCGTAGGTGCCGGGCTGGCGGCCGCCATGGTCTGCGACATCACCATTGCCGGGCGCAGCGCGCGCATCATTGACGGACATACCCGGCTGGGCGTTGCCGCCGGCGATCATGCGGCCATTGTGTGGCCACTGCTCATCGGCATGGCGAAAGCCAAATACTACCTGATGTTGTGCGAACCGCTTGCAGGCGAAGAGGCCGAACGTATCGGCTTGGTGTCACAGGTTGCGGATGACGGCGAGGTTCATGACGCTGCCCTGAAAGTATGCCGAAAGCTCGCCCGCGGCGCACCGACGGCCATTCGCTGGACCAAGCATTCGCTGAACAATTGGCTGCGCATGGCAGGCCCGAGCTTCGATGCGTCACTGGCACTGGAGTTCATGGGTTTTTCGGGTCCGGAAGTGCAGGAAGGACTGTCCTCGATCCGCGAAAAACGCAAGCCGGACTTTCCAGCCAAATCGCCGTTTTGATCTGCTACCCGCCGGCACCTGCACCTCGCCGCCTGGCAACCAGGCGGCCGAGTTTGCCGCTTTGCGACACCATGACGCCGGACGCGATGATGACCGCCATGCCGACAATGGTGATCGCGTCGGGTATGTCGGCAAAAAACAATAGCCCCCAGCCGACAGCTGCAACGATCTCGCTATAGGTGAATGGCGCCAGAGCCGGCGCTGATGCGCGGGCAAACGCAGCAATGATCAGCAGGTGCGAAACAGCGTTGATTGCCCCCATGACAAACAGAACTCCCGCCTGGTTGAGAGAGACCGGTTGCCACCAGGCCCAGGCCAGTGGCGCTATCAGCATAATTGCCACCAGGGCCATGTAGGTGTTGGACACCAGCGCTGGCGCCGCATTGGCCAGCTTGCGGGTGACAATGATGTGGAACGCGTAGAATCCACCGGTCATGATCGCCGCAATCGTGCCTACGTTGATCACGCCAAGGTCCGGCCGCATCACGATCAGGATACCGATGAAGCCGCACACGACACCGAACCATATCGCAGCACCGGCACGCTCGCCCAGCAACCAGGGCGACAGCAGCGCCACGATGAACGGGTAGATGTACAGTATCGCTACCGTGTTGGCCAAAGGCAGGTAACGCACCGAGAACACAAAACTCAGCGTGGCGCCAAGGATCAGTGTGGCGCGCAGAAACTGTGTTGGCGCCGCCGGCGGCATCACAACCTGGCGCCCGTAACGCCACATCGCAATCGGCAGCAACACCACAAGGTAGCCGGCATAGCGGCCAAAGGTCATAACTGCGACATTCAGCTCCGCCGCCATCAGTTTCAGGAACGCACCGGACAGGCTGGCCGTCGCCAATCCCGCCACCAGCAGCAGCACCGCCACGGCAAAGTTTCCGGTTTCAGGTGCCTCTGGTTCAGATGTCATCTGCCGGCATCGGCAAGGGCGACCGGCAACGCTGCCTCAAAACAGTCGAGATCGTCCTCGCGTCCTGCCGATACCCGGATGCACCGATTGAGCGGCTCCACACCGGGCATGCGTACAAACACACCCTGGGCCAGCAGGCCTTCCATCACGGCCTTGGCGAAGGCGCCGTCGCGGCCACAGTCGATGGCTACGAAATTGGTCGCGGATGCCAGCGTCTCCAGTCCGTTGTCGTGGGCGATCCGGCTGATCCGGTCACGCGCGCTGTGCACGCGCATGACAACCGCCTCGAGCCAGTCATTGTCCGCCAGCGCCGCCAGCGCACCTGCCTGAGCGATACGGTTGACTCCAAAATGATTGCGGATCTTGTCATACGCCCTGATGATCTCCGCCTCACCGATGAGGTAGCCGATCCGGCATCCCGCCATGCCGTACGCCTTGGAAAATGTGCGAAACCGCAGCACCTGCGGATTGTGCACGTCCAGGTCGGGCATCGTGCCCGCCGGGGCGAATTCGCCGTAGGCTTCATCGAGGCACAGGACAACACCTTCCGGCAGTTGCTTGATCATCGCGTCAATCTCGGCGCCCCGCCACCATGTTCCCATCGGATTGTCCGGGTTGGCGAGAAAGATCATTTTGGCATTTTCACGCTGAGCCAGCGCCAGCAATGACGCCGGGTCTTCACGATCATCGACGTAAGCGGTCGTAACGATCTCGCCGCCGGCGCCGGCAACCTGATAATTGAACGTCGGGTACGCCCCCAATGATGTAGCGACCTTGTCACCCGGCTCGACAAACAACCTCGCAGTCACGCCGAACAGACCGTCGATGCCTTCGCCAATCAGGATGTTGTCCGGTGACACGCCATGCCAGGCGGCTAGTGCCTGCTTGAGTTCGTAAGACTCAGGATCGCAGTACTTCCAGGCTTCGATTGCCTCTGCCTGCATGGCCTGCACAACCTTGTCGGACGGTCCAAACACGCTTTCATTGGCGCCGATGCGCGCCTTGAACACATCCCCGCGCGCCCGTTCCTGGGCTTCCGGCCCGACAAACGGGACGGTTGAAGGCAGCTCGGCAACCAGAGATGAAAGGGGTGGGCGCATCATGACCTGTAACTCCTTGCTTTACCGGCTAGCGGCGGAGCGCGCAGCCGTCTAATCTGGCAAGCAAGATGACATCGTTTTCACGGATACACCACCTGCTTGAACATCAGGCTGCCCATGCGCCTGACGCAATCGCCCTGACCACGGCAAGCACCGGTGATGTCAGTTTTGCCGACTGGCTGACCGCCGCACAGGCCATGGCCAGCCAACTGAGGGCGGCAGGCGTCAGGCCCGGACACCGGGTGATGCTGGTGGCCGAGAACTCGTTCACTGCCGCTGTCGGATTGATAGCTGCAAGCATTCTTGATGCTTGGTCGATTCCGGTGAATGCCCGGCTGTCCGCCGCTGAAATCGACCGTATCCGCGATCATGCGCGACCGGCCGCCACGCTGTTCACACATGCAGTTTCGGAGCCGGCACTCAGGCATGCGCAGGCAGCGGAGGCGCACCATGTAGACGTTGGTGGTGAACCCGCCATGCTTGCATTCCAGCCGGAGACTGCGGTGGAAACCTGCAGCGAAGATGCAGGCCAGGTGGCCACGCTGCTTTACACAACCGGCACTACCGGTGATCCCAAGGGCGTCATGCTGACCCATGCCAACCTGATCTACGGTGGTGAGATTTCCGCATCCCATCGCGAAATTACCGCAGCCGACTACATATATGGCGTGCTGCCGCTGACCCATGTGTTTGGACTGTCATCCGTTTTCATGGCCGGACTGGCGGTGGGCGCCCAGCTGGAACTGGTTCCGCGCTTCGATGCCGGTGTCACATTTGCCGCCCTGCAGTCACGCGTGTCGATCTTTCCTGCCGTTCCGCAAATGCATGCATTGCTCATGGCGCACGCCAACCATGTCGGACTGCAGCAGCTCAAGGCGGCGCGGCTCAGATACATCTCGTCCGGTGGCGCACCGCTTGACCTGGCCTGGAAACAGAAGGTTGAGGCGTTTTTCGGACTGCCCCTGTTCAACGGATACGGCATGACTGAAGCCACCGCCGGCATCGCCGCGACCCGTCCAGGCGCCACCCGCGCGGACACATCGGTCGGCAAGATGCTGTCCGACCAGGAAGTGCGTATTGAACGGGCCGGTCAGGACGGCATCGGTGAAATTGTCATTCGCGGGCCCAACATCATGACAGGCTACTACCGCAACCAGGCCGCGACCGACGAGGTTCTGGACGGTAACGGCTGGCTGCGCACCGGGGACCTCGGTTTTCTTGACAAGCAGGGCAATCTGCAGATCACCGGCCGCGCCAAGGAACTGATCATCCGGTCCGGTTTCAATGTTTACCCGTTGGAGGTGGAAGCCGCCTTGAACCAGCATCCCCAAGTAGTCCAGGCGGCGGTCATCGGGCACAGCGTCAACGGCAATGAGGACATTGTGGCCTTCATTCAGCCGCTTGCTGGCAGCAGCCTGGCGCCGGACCAGTTGAAGGGCCATCTGAAAGACAGGCTCGCAGCCTACAAACATCCCACACGCTGGATCATGTCGGACCAGTTGCCTGCCGCACCGTCCGGAAAGATCCTCAAGGCCAGACTGACTACCGTGTTTGCAGATGAACTGGCAGCCGGTGGCGAGCACTGACCACTGCACCAGGCTGTCAGACCAAAAAAGGCCTCCCATTCCAGGAGGCCTTTTCAGCACATCAGGTCTGCAGCATCGCGGTCAATCGAGGTTTTCGCCGCTTGCCACCCAGCGCCCGAAGTTGGGCAAGTCAAGCGTTGCGCCGACACGGTCAAACTGTTTCATGTTGTCACCGCCAAACGACCAGCTGGTGCCGACCATGATGGTGTGATCAAGATAGTCTTCGGAGTCGAAGCCACCCTCGCCACCTCCACCGCCGCCGCCATTTCCCGGGGCATCTTCGTTCTCGAAACGCGCACCGCGATAGCCGATGAAGACCGGCGTATCCCCGATGATCGGCAAGCCTGCCAGCACGGTGTCATAACGCACGCCCCATTCCAGAACAGTGTGGTCATCCGGTTCGGTGTCCGCGTCACCATCAGCGTAAGAAAACTCGAGCTCGAGCCGGGAAATTTCGCTCATGAACCAGCGTCCGACGCCGCGCACGAAAGTCGCATCGCGGAATGTGTCGTCAAAGTTGTTTGTATTTGTGCGTTCAGCATCAAGATACCCGGCCTGGACATAGAATGTGAAGTCATCCAGATACACTTGGGCTTCACCGCCAACATACCGGAAGTCCAGGTGATCCGAACGGTCGTTGACAGCGCGATTGCCGTCTGCTGAACCGCTGCCCCAGCCACCGAATGCACCGATCAGGCCCATGCCCGGATCGCGGAAACTCAGATGGGTCCCCATCTGGTATGAGTAGATGTAATTGTTGCCGGTCGCGTCCTCATAGGCATTCCCGGTTATTTCAATCTCCACATCCTGCTGGATCGAAAGAGCATCTCCGAGCGGCAGACTCAAGCGGCCGCTGGTGCCGGAAACGAAGTAGTCGTCATGAGACAGGACATTTGCCGGATTGCCGTTGGCAGGCGTGTAATCACTCACAAAGGAATAACCGTTCCACGATTCCACGATGCCGGAGACCGCAAGCTCCATGGCCTGGTCGTAGTTCATGTCGGTCGCGCTTGCGCTGCCGCTCATGCCAACACATGCTGCCGCCATGCAGCCAACTGCCGCACAATAGAGAGTTTTCATCTGGTCAGCCCCTGCCCAAAAAATGCCCGCATTCGCTATATTACGTAACGTTATATAATGAACATATGTAATATAACTGCCGTACTGCTAGCATGATTTTGGCGAGGGGTTAAAGCCAAAACGAACACTTTTTGACCATAATCTAAGGTTTTGTACGGACGGTTCCGCGCCGGATTGATGCATTCGACCGCAAACGGGCAATCGCCTGCGGTTCAGCTCCAGTTATGACAGCGACCAAGCCAGCTTAGAAAATCTCGATCAGTCCCGCAGCACCCTGCCCGCCGCCGATGCACATGGTCACAACGGCCTTCTTGGCGCCGCGGCGCTTGCCTTCCAGCAGCACATGCCCCACCTGGCGTGCACCTGTCATGCCATATGGGTGGCCGATAGCGATCGACCCGCCATTGACATTAAGTATCTCGTCGGGAATGCCCAGCGTGTCGCGGCTGTACAGGACCTGTGACGCGAACGCCTCGTTCAGTTCCCACAGGTCGATATCATCCATTTTGTGGCCGGTACGCTCCAGCAGGCGGGGCACTGCGAACACCGGACCGATGCCCATTTCGTCGGGCTCGCAACCGGCAACTGTAAACCCCCTGAACGCACCCAGTGGTTCCAGGCCCTTGCGCTCAGCTTCTTTTGCTTCCATCACCACCAGGCAGGCAGCCCCGTCGGAAAGCTGCGAGGCATTGCCGGCGGTTATGTACTTGCCCTCGCCGCGCACCGGCTGCAGGCCGGCCAGGCCTTCCAGCGTTGTCGACGGCCGGTTGCACTCATCCGCTTCAATGGTCACCTCGTGGATGGTGACCTCACCGGTCTCCTTGTCCTTCATGCCCATGGTGGTGGTAACCGCGATGATTTCGTCGGCAAACTTGCCGGCAGCCTGCGCATCCGCGGTGCGTTGCTGGCTGGCCAGGGCGTATTCGTCCTGCGCTTCACGGGACACGCCGTAACGGTCTGCCACAATGTCGGCAGTATCGATCATCGCCATGTAGATTTCGGGCTTGTTCTCCTCAAGCCAGGGTTCTCGCGCCGCGCCTTGCGAAGCGGCATCCTGGACCAGAGAAATCGATTCCAGCCCGCCGGCCAGAACCGCAGGCGTCGCCTCTTCGGTGATCCTGTGCGCCGCCAGGGCCAGCGCCTGCAGGCCGGATGAACAGAACCGGTTGATGGTCATGCCGCACGCGGTTACCGGCAGCCCTGCCCGGATCGCAATCTGGCGCGCGATGTTGGAGCCGGTGGCGCCTTCCGGAAATCCGCACCCCATGATGCAGTCTTCGACCAGGTCAGGATCAATGCCGGCCCGGGCAATGGCAACCGCGGCAGCCGCACCGCCCATGGTGGCACCATGGGTCATGTTGAACGAGCCGCGAAACGCCTTGCCGATGGCAGTTCGGGCAGTCGACACAATAACCGCTTCGCGCATCACGAGATTTCCTTCTTGTTCAGGCTGTCGAACGTGCCGCCACTTTCGACGAGATCAACCAGCAATTGCGCCGGCTTCCAGAACCAGGGATCTTCTGTTTCGAACTTGCGGATTGAGGCCAGTATCTTGTCGAGACCCTGCATGTCGGCATATTTCATCGGCCCTCCACGCCAGCGCGGGTGGCCGTAGCCGAACAATTGCACCATATCGATGTCCACCGGGCGCAGCGCGATCCCCTCCTCGAGGACCCTGGCACCTTCATTGATCATAGCCGCCATATAGCGTTCCATGATTTCGTCTGCGGTGAAGTTGCGTGCATTGATGCCTTTGTCGCGGCG
Organism: Anderseniella sp.; assembly: GCA_028289645.1. Classification (GTDB taxonomy): domain Bacteria; phylum Pseudomonadota; class Alphaproteobacteria; order Rhizobiales; family Aestuariivirgaceae; genus Anderseniella. The sequence goes on along the minus strand of JANQOK010000007.1, from coordinate 135,770 downwards.
CACGTCTTCAATGATCTTGAGCGTTTCCGGCTCGTGCTCGCCCTTTCGCGCCCCGTTCGGATAAGTGTAGATGCCACGCCCCGTCTTCTGGCCATAGTGACCCTGCTCGCAGATCCGGTCCATCCAGTCCGAAGCATAGCGTTCGTTGGGGTCTCGAGTGGCTGCTTTCCGCTTGCGGGTCGCCCAGCCGATATCCAGGCCGGCCAGATCCGACATCGAAAACGGTCCCATGGGATAGCCGAAACCAACCACCGCCTCGTCGACCTCATACGGCGTGGCACCGTCTTCAACCAGCATCTGGGCCAGGCGCAGATACTTGCCCATCACCCGGTTGCCGATGAAGCCGTCACACACGCCAGATCGGATGCCCACTTTCCTCGACTTTTTGGCCACCGCAAACGCTGTTGCCACGACATCCGGATCGGTTTTGTCAGCCACCACGATTTCGAGCAGCCGCATGATATTGGCTGGTGAGAAGAAGTGCATGCCGACGACGTCTTGCGGCCGTTCGGTCATCGCCGCGATTTCATTGATGTCCAGGTATGACGTATTTGAGGCCAGCACACAGCCGGGCTTGCAGATCTTGTCCAGCTGGCCAAACACATCCTTCTTGACGTCCATGCTCTCAAACACCGCTTCGATGACCAGTTCGACATTGGCCAGTGCATTCATGCTTGTGGTGCCGTGAAACCGCTCGGCGAGCATCTTGTCCCTCTGCTCGGCGGAAATCTTGCCTCGCGCCACGCCGCCTTCAAGTGTCTTTTCGACTCGCGCCTTGCCGGCAGCTATGGCGTCATCATCTCGCTCCACCATCGTCACGTGGTAGCCGGCAGTTAGCAGGGCTATGCTGATGCCGGACCCCATCGTACCACCGCCGATAACACCCACATTGCTGACGTCACGCGGCTTTCTGTTTTCCAGTTCCGGCACCTTGGCCACAGCCCGTTCGCCAAAAAATGCATGGATCAATGCTTCGCGCTGATCCGACGCCATCAGCTTGTCGAACAGTTGGCGCTCTTTCTTGAGACCGTCGTCAAAGGTCTTGGCGGTCACGGCAGCCTCAATGGCATCGATACACACCAGCGGCGACATTTGCCCGCGCGCCTTTTTCTTAGCCGCGGCCCGGAGCCCGTCGAACAGACCGTCCTGTTCACGCGCTTCATCCAGCTTGTCGTTCAAGTCACGCGTCGCACGCGGACCCAGGTCATTGCCGATGATCAGCCCGGCAAACGCCAGGCCGGCAGCCATCGGATCGGTCTCGTTGGACACTTCGTCGACCAGCCCCAGATCGAGTGCTTCGTGCGCCCCGACATGACGGCCCGACGTGATCAGGCCGGCAGCCGCTTCGATACCAGCCAGCCGCGGCGTCCGCTGGGTACCTCCAGCCCCTGGCAGAATACCCAGATTGACTTCGGGCAGGCCGACTTTGGCAGAAGCCACGGCGACCCGATAATGACATCCCAGCGCCACTTCGAACCCGCCGCCAAGGGCTGTGCCGTGAAGTGCCGCGACAACCGGCTTCGAACAGGCTTCGATCTGGTTGACCACACCCGGCAAGCCCGGTTCTGCCAGGGGTTTGCCGAACTCCTTGATATCGGCACCGGCAAAAAACGTGCGTCCGGCACCGACAATCACTGCGGCCTTGGCCTTCCTGTCACCTTCAAACCGCACAATGGCCTTGCTCAATCCTTCACGGACCGGCTGCGAAAGAGCGTTAACCGGCGGATTGTCCACCGTAATCAAGGCTATGGCGCCATCAAGCGAATAGGAAATCGGTGAAGACATGAAAACTCCTCGAAGAAACCAACCTGAAATCGACGCCCTGTGCGTCGCATAATGATGATTGTTGATCGGCCCTGACCCTAGTCAGACCACAAAGCGCTGGCAATCGTTTCCGACCGGCATGATCCTTCACAATGCGGAAACCCGATATGCCGTTTCAACAACACAGCCTGTCGCAGGACGGTCTCGACTAACATGCAACTGATGGAGTAGCGTGGCTGTGACTAGGATTTCAGGGAGACTACCGATGCAATACCACGCACCGGCCACTGTAAAAGACGCCGTAAAACTGCTCGCGGCCAGCAAGGGAAGCACGCAGGTTCTTGCCGGCGGCACCGACCTGCTGGTTCGCATGCGGTCGGGCTTCTCCGAGCCCGATACCGTCATAGACATCAAGCGCATATCGCCCATGTGCAAGATCGCCCGCGACGGCAAGGGCTTCGCCATCGGCGCCGCTGTATCGTCGGCGGAGATGAGCGAAAACCCGGCACTCGTCAAAGCCTGGCCGGGTGTGGTTGAGGCAGCAGCGCTGATCGGATCCACTCAGATCCAGGGCCGCGCCACAATCGCCGGCAATCTGTGCAATGCCTCGCCGGCTGCCGACAGTGTCCCGGCCATGGTTGCCGCCGGCGCCAAGGCGCTGATCCGCGGCCCGAAGGGCAAACGCAAGGTCGCCGTTGAAAAGATCTGCAAGGGCCCCGGCAAGACAGTCCTGAAAAAGGGGGAACTCGTCGAGGCGATCCTGCTGCCGGCAAAACCGGCCCGAACCGGCGATGCCTATTTGCGCTTCATACCGCGCACCGAGATGGATATCGCCGTCGCGGGAGCCGGCGTCTGCCTGACACTGGATGCCAAGGGGGTGTGCACGGCAGCACGCGTGTCGCTTGGCGCGATTGCGCCAACCGTGCTGCTGGTCAGCAAGGCAGCCAAGGCTCTGATCGGCACCAAGGTTGACGATGCTGCACTGGATGCGCTGGCCAAGGCGTGTTCCGCCGCGGCCCGGCCTATTGACGACAAGCGCGGAACCAAGGAGTTCCGCATTCACATCGCCGGTGTATTGGCCCGGCGTGCCGCCATTATTGCGCGCGACCGCGCACTCGGAAAATCCTGAGGAAAGACAGATGTTCCAAATCCAGATTTCAACCTCCATCAACGGTGATGACACCGAGTTCTCCTGCGAGCCGGACGAGACCCTGCTCGATGTTCTGCGTGACCGCCTTGGCATGACCGGTTCCAAGGAAGGCTGCGGTACCGGCGATTGCGGCGCCTGTTCGGTGGTCGTTGACGGCCGGCTGGTATGTGCCTGCCTGATGCTTGGTGCAGAAGCACAAGGCCGGGAAATCGAAACCATTGAAGGCATGGCCGACGGCACCGAACTGCATCCGCTGCAGCAGAAGTTTCTGGACCATGCAGCGCTGCAATGCGGTGTCTGTACACCCGGTTTCCTGGTCGCGGCCAAATCGCTGCTGGAACGCAACGACAATCCGACCGAAGAGGAGGTCCGCTACTGGCTGGCCGGAAACCTGTGCCGCTGCACCGGATACGACAAGATTGTGCGGGCCGTTCTCGATACCGCCAAGGATATGAGGATACCGGCGAAGGCCAACAAACCTGCCGCGAAAAAGAGGGTAAAGGCATGAATTTTCAACCTGGCAAAGACACCCTGAAACGCGAATTCAAGACCGTTGGCACCCGTACGCCGCGTCCTGACGGCCTCGACAAGATTACCGGCCGAGCCCAGTTCGGCGCCGACATGACGGCGCCCGGCATGCTCTGGGGGCTGATACTGCGCAGCCCACATGCCCATGCCCGCATCAAGAACATCGACACGTCGAAGGCAGAAGCGGTCAACGGAGTTCACGCCGTGGTCACGTCAGCTGATTTCGGCCCCTGCCCGGACGATGTCCTTGATGTCCGTGAAAACATCATGGCCCGCGACAAGGCCCTGTATGACGGACACGCTGTTGCTGCCGTGGCTGCCACCAGCCGCGCCGCCGCCAGGCAGGCACTGAAGCTGATCAAGGTCGACTATGAAGTGTTGCCGCATGTGACCGACGTGGACGAGGCCATGAAACCGTCCGCGCCGATCATCAACAACAAGCTGTTCACCAAGGGACTCGACAAGACACCGAGAAAGCCGTCCAACGTGGCGGAGCGCTTCGAGTTTGGCCATGGCGACGTTGAAGCTGGCTTCAAGCAGGCCGATCTTGTTGTCGAGCGCACCTTCAAGACCGAGGCCACGCACCAGGGCTACATAGAACCCCATGCCTGCCTGGCCAGCATGGGCACGGACGGCAAGGGCGATATCTGGTGCTGTACACAAGGCCACTTCATGGTGCGCCAGGTCTGCTCCGCCCTGCTCGGCATGGATGCATCGGCGCTGCGGGTGACCGCATCTGAAATCGGCGGCGGCTTCGGCGGCAAGACCACGGTGTTCATTGAGCCGGTGGCGCTGGCCCTGTCGCTGAAGGCCAACCGGCCGGTGAAGGTTGTCATGTCGCGCTCTGAAGTGCTGCGTGCCAGCGGGCCGACATCGTCAACATCCATCGATGTCAAGATCGGCATGAAGAAAGACGGCACGATAACCGCGGGCGACGCCACGCTGCGCTATCAGGGTGGTGCGTTTCCCGGTTCGGCTGTTCCCTATGGCGCCATGGCTGCATTTGCCTGCTATGACCTGAAGGCCGTGCGCGCGGTCGGCTACGACGTCATCGCCAACCGGCCGAAACAGGCCGCCTACAGGGCGCCGGGTGCGCCTATGGCAGCCTACGCCGTTGAAAGCGTGGTCGACGAACTGTGCCGGGAACTGAAGCTTGATCCTCTCGACGTGCGCCTGAAGAATGCGTCGTCGGACGGGTCCAAGGCTTCCTACGGGCCAAACTTTGACGTGATCGGCCTGCGCGCCACGCTGGAAGCGGCAAAAGCCCATCCGCACTACAGGGCCAAGCTGGGCCGCAATCAGGGCCGCGGCGTGGCCTGCGGTTTCTGGTTCAACTTCGGCGGCGAAACGTCCGTGTCGCTCAATGTGAGTGCGGACGGCACCGTCGGGTTGTCCGTCGGCACCCCCGACATTGGCGGATCGCGGGCCTCCATCGGCAATATGGCCGCAGAAGAGCTCGGCATTCCGCATGACAAGGTCCGCTGCATCATCGCCGACACCGCCTCGCTGGGATACAATGATGTAACCGACGGCAGCCGCGTCACGTTTGCATCCGGCCTTGCCGCCATCAACGCCGCGCGTGATGCAATCGGCAAGATGTGTGAACGTGCCGCGGGCATCTGGGGCATACCGGTTGACGCCGTCACCTGGGAAGACGGCGCCGCACGCCCGTCCAGCCCCAACGCCGGCAAGCACGAACCGTTGACACTGGCAGACATCGCCGCCCAGGCGGGTGCCACCGGCGGACCGATTTCCGGTCATTGTGAGATCAATGCCGAAGGTGCCGGCGTCAGTTTCGCCACGCACCTGGTCGATACCGAGGTCGACCCGGACACCGGCCACGTGAAGATCCTGCGCTACACGGTGTTTCAGGATGCCGGCAAGGCGGTGCACCCGTCTTATGTGGAAGGCCAGTTCCAGGGTGGCGCCGTACAGGGCATCGGCTGGGCACTGAACGAGGAGTACATCTATGGCGAAGACGGCAGGCTGCAGAATGCCGGCTTCCTGGATTATCGTATTCCGGTGGCTTCCGACCTGCCGATGATCGATGCGGTCATTGTTGAAGTTCCCAACCCCGGCCACCCTTACGGTGTGCGCGGCGTCGGCGAGACCTCGATCGTTCCCCCGCTGGCAGCCATTTCCAACTCGGTTTCGGGCGCTGCCGGTGTCCGCATGACCGAATTGCCCATGTCGCCACCGCGGGTGCTGAAGGCGCTCGGCCGGATCTAGAAAGAAAAGCCTATGGTCAAGGTTCAGGTTTGGGGGTCACTCAAGCCAGCTCTTGAAGGGGCAGACGAGATTGAGCTGGAAGCTGCCAGCATCCGTGAGGTGCTGGACCAGCTTTCAGACAGATTCCCGGCCATGAAACAGGCCATCACGCGTGGTGTTTCGGTGTCGGTGGACGGACGCATGTATGCCAACGCTATCATGGTACCGCTGAAACCTGACTCGGAGGTTTTTGTGCTGCCAAAACTGGTTGGAGGTTAACTGTGTCTACCGCTCCTGAAATCATCATCCCGGCGATTGCCGAGGACGGTTCGCTGTTTCCCATCGAGAAGATGGAAGCCCATCGCACCGATCAACAGCATCTCGCCATCTCGGTGTTCGTGTTTTCAGGCAGCAAGCTGCTGATCCAGCAACGCGCGGCCTCCAAGTATCATTGCCCCGGCAAATGGGCCAACACCTGCTGTTCCCACCCGCATTGGGGAGAAACGGTCGAGCATGCAGCAACCCGCCGCATTGGCGAGGAACTGGGCATCGCCGTTCCGCTGAACAAGACCAGTGTGTTTGAGTATCGTGCTGATGTCGGCGCCGGGCTGATCGAGAACGAGCGGGTGCACGTGTTTGCCGGCCATACAGACGAGGCCGCATTGGCGCTCAATCTCAACGCGGAAGAGGTCAGCGCAACCAGGTGGGTGGAAGTGTCGGAGCTTTCAGCGCTGCTGGCACAGCAGCCGGACGATATATGTCCCTGGTTTGCCATCTATATCAGCAATTGGGACGAACTGAAGCTGGGTCGTTAGTACGCTCGGGCCGCCATGCCAAGCAGTTTTGCCGCGTATCCGGAAAAGTGCAGTGCTGTTAAGCTTCTACGCAGGCATGCAGGCTGCACGGATCAACCGAAATCAGGCCCTTGACCGGCCAGTGGGCGTCGGACTTGTAGATAACCGTTACGTTGGAGCTTGCACTGTGTGCCGACGTGCTATTGGCGATTGAAGCAGCCGCGACGGTCGCGGTCACGCTTGTTGCGGCGATCAGCCCGGCAATCAGCACTTTCGAAAAACTGGTCATCACTCATGCCTCCGGATACTCGTGAGGGTGTTCTTGCTGTTCGTTTATGAACACAACATGCCTGTTCGGCATCCGGAGCGATGTGTAATTGATCACATCGTGATTTTTCAGTTTTAAATCAGAAGGTTAAACTAGACCGAACAGCCAATCCGCAGACCTGGCGACATCAGGCCTGTTCTAGATCGCCAGGTATTCGTGCCGCAGTTCCTTGTTGTCCAGCACCTCCTGGGCAGTGCCGTCATAAACAACCGTACCGGTATCAAGAATAACGGCGCGATCGGCAAGGTTGAGCGCAGCAATGGCATTCTGCTCGACAATCACGGTGGTAATGCCCTGTTCGCGGATCAGGTGCAGGGTCTTTTCAATTTCCTGCACAATGACCGGCGCAAGTCCCTCATAGGGTTCATCGAGCAGAAGCAGCTTCAGGTCGCGCGCCAGCGCCCGCCCGATGGCCAGCATCTGCTGCTCGCCGCCCGACAGCGTTGTGCCTTCCTGCCTGCGGCGTTCGCCCAAACGCGGGAACAGATCGTAGATGCGCTCTATCGACCAGCCAATCGGCTTTTCGATCTGGGCGAGCTTGATGTTCTCCTCAACGGTGAGGCCTTGGATGATGCGCCGGTCCTCCGGCACCAGCCCAACACCGGACTGGGCCGCCTCGTGTGACCGCATCATATGCAGCGGCTGATGGTCCAGCCAGACCTCGCCATGGGTGAGCACGGGATTGTCGAGCCGCGCAATGGCGCGCAGCGTCGACGTCTTGCCGGCGCCGTTGCGCCCCAGCAGGGCCAGAATTTCGCCCTCGTGCACGTTCAGGCTGACATTCTGAACGATATAGCTTTCACCGTAGTAGGCCTGGATTTCGTGGGCCGCGAAATAGACCGGCGCGTGTGACGCGATATTCGGGTTTTGCTGGGTGGCCTGCGTCATTCGTGTGCGCCTCCAAGATAGGCTTCCTGAACTTTCGGATTGCCTTTGATCTTCGACGGCACGTCCTCGACAATCGGCGTGCCTTGTGCCAGCACCGTGATCTTGTTGGCGAGTGAAAACACGACGTGCATGTCGTGCTCAATGATCACCATGGTGATGCCGCGTTTTTCTTCAATTTCCTTGAGCAGCTCGATGGTGTTGTTGGTGTCCGCACGCGCCATGCCCGCTGTCGGTTCATCGAGCAGGAGGAGTTTCGGATCCTGGGCCAGGCACATGGCCATTTCCAGCCGGCGCTTGTCGCCACGTGACATCGAAGCCGCAACATGATCACGCTTGTCAGCCATGTTCACGTCTTCCAGCATCTGCTCAACCTTTTCGTGGATGTCCTTTTCGCCCTTGATGCTGGTCAGCGGATTGAGCTGAAACGCTCCGTCGCGCTTGGCAAAACAGGCGATCATGACGTTTTCGAACACCGAGAGCGTGGAAAATATCTCCGGCGTCTGAAACACCCGGCTGATCCCCAGCTGGTTGATCTGGTGCGGCTTGAGGCCCAGGATGGACTTGCCCTCAAAGGTCACCGAGCCGGTATCGGGCTCCAGCTTGCCGACCAGGCAGTTCAACAGTGTGGACTTGCCGGCACCGTTCGGGCCGATAATGGCGTGAACCGTCCCTTCTTCAACGCTGAGATTGACATCACCCAGGGCCTGCAGTCCGCCAAACCGCTTGTTGATGTCCTTGATTTCAAGAATTCCCATTGATTTCAGGCCTCATTCAGCGGGTTTCGGGTTTGCAACCGGTTCGGCCTGGGTGCGGTTCTTTCCGGTGATCCGGTTCCACAGACGCTGGCCGCCATCAACCAGTCCACCTGGCAGGAATATCACGATCAGCATGAACATCAGGCCAAGAGTGAGGTGCCAGCCCTTGCCCACGAACGGGTACAGGATTGCAACCAGGAAGTTGTCGATGCTTTCCGGCATGAACGAGAACCAGCTGTGCAACACGGTGTCGTTGATCTTGGAGAAGATGTTCTCGAAATACTTGATGAACGCGGCACCGAGGATCGGCCCCAGCAGGGTGCCGGCGCCCCCCAAAATGGTCATCAGCACAACTTCACCTGAAGCTGTCCACTGCATGCGCTCCGCCCCGGCGAGCGGATCGGTCACAGCAAGTAAGCCGCCTGCCAGGCCGGCGTACATGCCTGATATCACGAAGGCCGCGAGCGTGTAGGGGCGGGAATTGAGGCCGGTATAGTTCAACCGCGTCTGGTTGGTCTTGATGGCCCGCAACATCAGGCCGAACGGTGAGCGGAATATGCGCATGGCAATATAGAAGGCGATGATCATGAAGAACGCGCACACATAAAAGCCGGCGTTGAACTGGAACGCCCACGCACCCAGCTCAAGCGTCTTCGTAGTGTTCATCTCAAGCCCGAACAGGTGGGTGAAATCCGGACCGTCACCTTTCAGGATCTGCGGATCGTCGGCATAGACCTGCAGGCCGGTTTCACCGTTTGTCAGGTTGAAATTGGGGTTCGACAGCACCGAATAGGCCATCGCAAAGCTCATCTGGGCAAATGCCAGTGTCAGGATAGAGAAGTAGATGCCTGATCTGCGCAGGCATATGTAGCCGATGGCCAGCGAAAACACCCCGGCGACAAGAACCGACAATATGATGGCCGGGACGATGTTGAAGCTGAGCAGCTTGAACATCCAGACGGCCGCATAGGAGCCCACGCCAAGGAATGCCGCGTGGCCGAATGACAGGTAACCGGTCAGGCCGAACAGGATGTTGAACCCGATGGCAAAGATGCCGAAGATCACGAACCGCTGCATCAGGTCAGGGTAGCCGGCGTTGAACTGCGCCAATGCGGATTCGGTAGGAAACGGGTTCAGCAGGAATGGCGCCAGCAGCGTGATGGCGACCACGAACAAGAACAGTGTTGTATCTCTTTTATCAAGTCCGAACATTGCCTTACTCCTCCATCACGCCTTTGCGCCCCATGAGACCGCGTGGACGGGCAAGCAGGATGACGATTGCGACAAGATAAATGATAATCTGATTGATCCCGGGGATCGTCGTTGTCGCCCAGGTCGTGGAGGCGAAACTTTCCAGAATGCCCAACACGAAACCTGCCAGCACTGCGCCCGGCAGCGAGCCCATGCCGCCGACAACAACAACCACGAAACTGAGAACCAGGAAGTCCATGCCCCAGTGATAGTTCGGCGGATTGATCGGGGCATACATGACCCCGGCAAGCCCCGCCACTGCGGCAGCTATGCCGAACATCACCGTAAAGCGACGATCAATGTTGATGCCTAGAATTCCGACAGTCTCTCGATCAGCCATGCCGGCACGGACAACCATGCCAAAAGTGGTGAACTGGAGGAACGCAAACACACCGGAAATGACAATCGCGGCAAAAATGAAGTAGACGATCCGCCACGCCGGATAAGGCAGGCTCATGCCCAGCCACGCGCCCATGTTCCACACGCCCGCAAGTGCGTCTGGAGCCGGCGTCTGGATCGGGTTGGCACCGAAAAACGCTTTCACGATCTCCTGCAGGACAATCGCCAGGCCGAACGTCACGAGGATCTGGTCTGCATGCGGTCGCTTGTAGAAATGACGGATCAGCCCCCGTTCCATCACATACCCGATCATCAGCATTATCGGAATGGCGGCCAGTATGGCCAGCGGCACGGACCAGTTGATGATCGCCTGGCCGGCTGCTTCTCCGAACCATGACTCCACATACGGCGTTTGAACCTGTAGCGGGTTGCCCAGGAAGTCCTTCTTTTCAGGATCGACGGTCACAACTGACAGGTTCAGCACACGCTGCAGGGTAACTGCAACAAACGCGCCGATCATGAACAGCGCGCCATGGGCGAAGTTGACGACGCCCAGCGTTCCAAAAATAAGCGTGAGACCCAAGGCTATCAGCGCATAGGCACTGCCCTTGTCTAAGCCATTCAGGACTTGCAGAAGAATTGCGTCCATTTTCCCGGCACCACTTGAATATAAAAAATGAAATTGCCCACCAGATGCTGCATATCAGCATCAAATGCACACCGGTTCAATTGAACCGGTGTGCGGATTGTGAAAATTCGAACGCTCAGGCGCCCGGATTGCACTTGCCAAGCGTGGCTTCGTCGCCACCGAACATCGGATGGTTCGGCGGATACGTGACATTGGCGACCGGGGTAATCTCCACGATTTCCAGCGTGTCGAACTTCGTGGTCGGATTCTGTGCACCGCGCACCACCAGAACGTCCTTGAAGCACTGGTGATCTTCCTTGCGGTAGGTCGTTGGCCCGTTGCCGAGACCGTCGAACTCGAAGCCTTCCAGAGCTTCGACCACCCCGCATGGGTTGAACGTGCCGGCGCGCTCGCAGGCGTCAGCATAAAGCAGAACCTGTGCGTAGCAGGTCTGGGCCGAGTTCGAAGGCGGACGGCCGTACTTCTCGCCGAAGGACTTGACGAACGTCTTGGAGCCTTCATTGTCCAGCTGCCAGTTGTAGTTCATGGAGCCGAGCACGCCTTTGATGTTGTCTCCGGCACCTGCCGCCATCAGTTCAGAGTAGAGCGGAACGACGATCTTGAAGTCTTTGCCGTTTACCGCCTTGTCGAGCAGGCCGAACTGGATCGCATTGGTCAGCGAGTTGACCATGTTTCCGCCATAGTGGTTCAGCACCAGCACGTCTGCACCTGCATTGATCACCGGAGCGATATAGGACGAGAAGTCGGTTGATGCGAGCGGGGTCTTGACCGTGTTGACGGTCTCCCAGCCAAGAGCTTCGGTGGAAGCCTTGATCGACTCTTCCTGGGTCCAGCCCCAGTTGTAGTCGGCCGTAAGGTGATAGGCGCGGCGATCCTTGCCCATTTCCTTGGCCAGCACAGGGGCCAGCGCGGCACCGGACATGTAGGCATTGAAGAAATGCCGGAAGCCGTTTGCTTTGCGGTCCTTGCCGGTGGTGTCGTTGGCATGAGTCAAACCGGCCATGAAGATGACACCGGCTTCCTGGCAAAGCCCCTGAACGGCCACGGCCACGCCCGAGGACGAGCCGCCATTGATCATGATGGCGCCGTCCTTCTCGATCATCGATTTGGCGGATGCGCGTGCTGCATCGGACTTGGTCTGGGTGTCGCCAGTGACGAAAGTCACTTTCTTGCCGAGGATGCCGTTGCCCTTGAGCGCCTTCGAGGTGAAGGTGGTCAGGCAGCCGCCGTCGCCTTCACCATTAAGGTGTTCGACAGCGAGCTTCTGCGCCAGCAACTCGTCATTGCCTTCGTCAGCGTAAGGCCCGGTCTGAGGCACGTTGAACCCAAGCGTGACAGTGCCGCCCTTGGGTTCATTGGTGTAGGAATACGCTGGACGCGTCAGGATCGTTGGCATGGCAAGGCCGGCACCAACTGCTGCACCGGATTTGATCAAACCACGGCGCGTAAACTCAAATTTCGACATTCAGTCCTCCCGTTAGGAATTGCGGCAAGATTGCTTCCCTTACCGTTCAGGCCAAAGTTTAGCCTCGTACAACCAACAGCAGATTGGCGATTTTCGCTATTCGACGATGGTATAGCTTGGTCTCCGCAAACGGCTCAAAACACTGCAATTTTCCCGAAATTGCCGTTTGGACGCAGGAGAGGTCTAATATGCGGCTCCGAGACGGCTGGTCACCTGTACGGCCGCATCGGGCCCGTGCCGATTTGCGGTGCCTACAGACGATGCTGCGTCACCATGGTCCATTCGGATTGTTGCGCCCGCGAGATGAACTGATTATGTGCATAGGTCAGAGGAATACTCATGCAGTCCACCGACCGGTCATATTCTGAGATTGACGAAGCCGACATCCCTGCCGGATGCAAGGTATGCGGCGCGCGCCAGTTCGGTATCTGCAGCGCCTTGAAAGCTTCTCAACTGGCCCATTTTTCCACCGTGACCCGGCGCCGCAAGATCGCTCATGGCGAGACCATCTCCTTTGAAGACGATGAGGTTGTGGACTATGCCAACATCGTTTCGGGCGCGGTGAAACTGACCAAACTGCTGAGCGACGGCCGCCAGCAGATCGTCGGCCTGCAGTTTGCGCCAGAGTTTATCGGCAAGCCGTTTTCCGAAAAGGTGCCGGTGTCCATAGAAGCTGCAACCGATGTCGAGATCTGCGTGTTTCCCAAGGCCGAGCTGGAGAACATGCTCAGGCAACAGCCGGAGTTTGAGCATCGCCTGCTGGAACAGACCCTGATCCAGCTCGACGATGCCCGCACCTGGATGGTGACGCTTGGACGCAAGACGGCTCAGGAGAAGGTTGCCAGTTTTCTGCTGCTGCTGGCCGACCATATCGGCAAACCGTCCCCCGACGAGCCGACAGACATCGAGTTCATGCTGCCGCTGAAGCGGGCCGATATTGCCGACTTTCTCGGCCTGACCCTTGAAACGGTCAGCCGCCAGATGACCAAGCTGCGCAAGATGGGAGCGATCGATATCAGGAAGAACCTCGACGTGACCGTGCATGACATCGACAGGCTGACAGCGATCTCAGGCGGCGACTAGAGCATCACCCACCTATATTGCTTCACCATTTGTCCGGGTCTGGTGCTCGATAAGGGGTATCAGGCACTCGTCTTCAAATGCAACGTGACGCCGGATTGACGAGAAGAAACCGCGCAGCATGTAGCCCGCAGACTCGGCATTGGACGGCTTTCCGGTACAGCCGCAATCATGCAGCAGGCAGGCTATTTCATCGGCAAATGAATCGTCTTCCAGATGCTCCTGTCGCAGCCGGTCAAGACTGGCCTGCAGGCGCCGGTCGTCTGGATAGGCCCGCATCAGTTGCGGGAACAACTGGGTCTCTTCCATGATCTGGGCGTTCCGGACCGTTGGCAGGACGCACCTGGACAGGGCCAGGCAGTTTTGCACGTCGATCTGATTGGGCAGACAGTCAGCGAAATCTTCCAGAGCATCGCAAAGTTTCATCTTCAACCGATGGTGCTGGCGGAACTGGGTCAGGCTCTGTCCCAGTTGCTGCGCGGCGCCGGCATTCGGTTCAATCAGATATATCGGCATCGCACAGCAACAGGCCCTGACACTGGAAGTTGACATTCACGCACATCGGATGTGCACTGAGCTTACAGTGAGCATGATGTCGCAGGCCTGCCTTGACACAGATCAATGTCCAGACATCGCGCTGCAGCCATGTTCGCCATCGGTACACGCCCGCCATTTATAGAAGGCGCTAATGTCTGGGGGCTCCTGACATGAAATACGGTTACGAATTGGCAGCCATGATCCTGGCAACTTTCCTTGCGCTCATGGGCGCAGCATTTGCCGCTGATCCGCTGTTCCAGGCGCATGCCTGGATCCTGTTCTTCATTTTGTCCGGCAGTTCGATCGTGCTGATGCGGCGGGTGCAGTTTGCCCCTGCGGGCCAGCCGAAAATTGCCGAAGACACATCCGGCTACATGGACGACGTGGTGCGCTATGGCGTCATCGCCACCGTGTTCTGGGGTGTGGTCGGCTTTCTGGTCGGCGTCATCATCGCCGCGCAGCTTGCCTGGCCGGTTTTCAACATCGAACCCTACCTGAATTTCGGCCGCCTGCGTCCGGTTCACACATCTGCGGTCATTTTCGCCTTTGGCGGCAACGCGCTTTTGTGCACCAGTTTCTATGTCGTCCAGCGCACCTGCCGGGCCCGGCTGTGGGGCGGCAATCTCAGCTGGTTCGTTTTCTGGGGCTATCAGTTGTTCATCGTCATGGCGGCAACCGGCTACCTGCTGGGCATAACCCAGTCCAAGGAGTACGCCGAACCGGAATGGTATGTGGACATCTGGCTGACCATAGTCTGGGTCGCCTATCTGGCCGTTTTCATCGGCACCATCGTCAAGCGCAAGGAACCCCACATCTATGTGGCCAACTGGTTCTACCTGGCCTTCATCATCACCGTTGCCATGCTGCATGTGGTCAACAACCTGGCCATCCCGGTATCGTTTCTTGGTGTCAAAAGCTACTCGGCATTTGCCGGTGTGCAGGACGCGCTGACCCAGTGGTGGTACGGCCACAACGCGGTCGGGTTTTTCCTGACCGCCGGCTTCCTGGGCATGATGTATTACTTCGTGCCCAAGCAGGCCGACCGCCCGGTTTACTCGTACCGGCTGTCGATCATCCACTTCTGGTCGCTGATCTTCCTGTATATCTGGGCCGGACCGCACCATCTTCACTACACCGCCCTGCCGGACTGGGCTCAAACGCTCGGCATGGTGTTCTCCATCATGCTGTGGATGCCGTCATGGGGCGGCATGATCAACGGCCTGATGACCCTGTCGGGTGCCTGGGACAAGCTGCGTACAGATCCCATACTTCGCATGATGGTCCTTGCACTGGCATTCTACGGCATGTCGACGTTCGAAGGGCCGATGATGTCGATCAAGGTAGTCAATTCACTGTCACACTACACAGACTGGACCATCGGCCACGTGCATTCCGGCGCTCTTGGCTGGGTTGGTATGATCTCGTTCGGCGCGATCTATTATCTGGTGCCGAAACTGTGGC
Source organism: Anderseniella sp. (assembly GCA_028289645.1). Taxonomy (GTDB): domain Bacteria; phylum Pseudomonadota; class Alphaproteobacteria; order Rhizobiales; family Aestuariivirgaceae; genus Anderseniella. The sequence continues at coordinate 120,573 of JANQOK010000007.1, read as the reverse complement.
AGCGTGAGCGGCTGTACTCGCTGCGGCTGGTCAACTGGCACTTGTGGCTGGCAACCATCGGCATCGTGATCTACGCCGCCGTCCTGTGGGTTGCCGGCATCACCCAGGGACTGATGTGGCGCGAATACGACGATCAGGGCTTCCTGGTGAATTCTTTCGTTGAGAGTGTCAGCGCCATTCACCCTGAATATGTCATGCGCACCATTGGCGGCGGCCTCTATCTGATCGGCGGCCTGGTGATGTCCTACAACATCTACCGCACCATTCGTGGCGATGTCCGCAAGGAAGTTCCCATGGGAGCCGCCGGCACCGCGTCATCAGCGGTTCCAGCAGAATAAGGGGCAACCGAACATGTCTATACTCAACAAACACGGTACACTGGAGCGCAACGTCACCCTGCTGGCAGCCACGTCACTGGTGGTGGTCATGATTGGCGGTATCGTTGAAATCGCCCCGCTGTTCTATGTCAAGAACACCATCGAGAAAGTCGAAGGTGTCAGGCCCTACTCTCCACTGGAGCTGGCCGGGCGCGACATCTACATCCGCGAGGGCTGTTACCTCTGTCACAGCCAGATGATCCGGCCGTTCCGCGACGAGGTGGAACGCTATGGCCACTACTCGCTGGCCGCAGAGTCCATGTATGACCGGCCGTTCCAGTGGGGCTCGAAACGCACCGGGCCTGACCTGGCACGCGTGGGAGGCAGATACTCCGATGACTGGCACGTGGCCCATCTGAAGGACCCGCGCTCGGTGGTACCGGAATCCATCATGCCGTCTTACGGGTTCCTGCTCACAACCAAGCTCGACACCAGCAATCTGGCCGGAAGCCTGAGGGCCAACGCCACGCTTGGCGTGCCCTACACCCAGGAAATGATCGACCAGGCAGTCGCCGACGCTGCGGCCCAGGCCGATCCCGACAGTGATGGGGCAGAAGCGGTCAAGGAGCGCTACCCGAAGGCCGTCGTCAGCAATTTCGACGGCGATGCGTCAACACTGACTGAAATGGACGCCATGGTGGCTTACCTGCAGATGCTCGGCACTCTGGTGGACTTCAAGTCCTATGACGCCAGTTCGCAGGCCAACCAGCGCTAGGAGGCGGAGAAAGATGGATTACAACAGTTTCCGTGAATTCGCCGACAGTTGGGGGTTGCTCTATCTGACCATCCTGTTCATCGGCATCGTGTTGTTCACCTTCAGGCCGGGTTCCAAGAAAATTGCGGACGACGTTGCACAGATTCCGCTGAGAGAGGACGACGATCATGGCAAAAAATGAAATTGATGACGTCTCGGGCGTCGAAACAACCGGCCATGAATGGGACGGTATCAAGGAACTCAACAACCCGTTGCCGCGCTGGTGGCTGTGGACGTTCTACGCCACCATCGTGTTTTCGATCGGCTATGTGATCTACTATCCTGCGATCCCGCTTCTGGAAGGCTCCACCATGGGCGTTTCCGGAGTCACCAACCGCTCGCTGCTGCACGATGAGTTGGCAAGAGTTGAAGCCTCCAAGGCCGGTCTGGTGTCCAGAATCGACAGTACTGGCCTGGAGGACATCCGCAGCGATGAGGAACTGTTCCGGTTTGCCGTGGCAGGCGGGTCGTCGCTGTACAAGGTCAACTGCTCGCAGTGCCATGGCTCAGGCGCCCAGGGCGCGCCCGGTTATCCCAACCTGAACGACGATGACTGGCTGTGGGGCGGTGATCTGGAGAACATCTATCTCACCATCAAGCACGGCGTGCGCAATGAAGACGATGATGATGCCCGGCAGTCGGAAATGCCGGCGTTTGGAGACGGCGTTCTGGAGCCGGCGCAGATTGCCGACGTAACCCAGTACGTGCTGCAATTGTCATCACAGGAACATGATGCCACTGCGGCAAAGAGCGGTGCTGCAATTTACGCGGAAAACTGTGCAGTATGTCATGGAGACGACGGCAAAGGCGGCCGTGAGTTCGGCGCGCCCAATCTGGCCGATGCCCTGTCGCTTTACGGCAACACGGCCGGCCTGATTGCAGCCCAGATCGCCAAGCCGAAGCATGGCGTCATGCCGGCCTGGGGACTGAAGCTCACAGAAGCCGAAGTCAAGCAGCTGACCGTTTACGTGCACAGCCTCGGTGGCGGTGAACAGGCGGCAACCCAGTAGTCTGAAAGAAGAGTGCTAGCCGAAATGGCATCTGACACGAACGTCGAAACCTTTGATGCTGAAGCCGTCAACGCCAAGCACAACCGGGAGCTGTACGCAGCGCGCCAGAAGATCCACCCGAAACGGGCGAGCGGTTCGTTCCGCTCGCTCAAGTGGATCATCATGGCGGTCACGCTGGGCATCTACTACATAACCCCGTGGCTGCGCTGGGACCGGGGTGAGTTTGCCCCGGACCAGGCCGTGCTGGTCGACATGGCCAACCGCCGTTTCTACTTCTTTTTCATCGACATCTGGCCACATGAGTTCTTCTTCGTCGCCGGCATGCTGGTCATGGCCGGTATCGGCCTGTTCCTGGTAACCTCCACCGTGGGCCGGGCCTGGTGCGGCTACACCTGCCCGCAGACCGTGTGGGTTGACCTGTTCCTCGTGGTCGAACGGTTCTTCGAAGGCGACCGCAATGCCCGCATCAAGCTTGATGCAGCTCCCTGGAACAGTGCGAAAATAGCCAAGCGGGCCTCCAAACACGTCGTCTGGCTGCTGATCGCAGTGTCGACCGGCGGCGCGTGGATATTCTACTTTGCCGATGCACCGACATTGTTGAGGGATTTCATTACCGGCAATGCGGCTTTCGTGGCCTACGCCACGGTCGGCGTGTTGACGGCGACCACCTATGTGTTCGGCGGCTTGATGCGCGAACAGGTCTGCACCTATATGTGCCCGTGGCCGCGCATTCAGGCCGCCATGCTTGATGAGCACTCGCTGACCGTCACCTACAATGACTGGCGCGGTGAGCCGCGCACCCGTCATGCCAAGAAGGCAATCGCGGCCGGCGAGGTTGTCGGCGACTGTGTCGATTGCAACGCCTGCGTCGCGGTGTGCCCGATGGGCATCGATATCCGCGATGGCCAGCAGCTCGAATGCATCACATGCGCCTTGTGCATCGATGCCTGCGACGGCGTCATGGAAAAGATCGGCCGCGACAAGGGGCTGATTTCCTACTCGACCCTGTCCACCTACAACCAGAACATGGCCCTTGCCACCGGCAACACACCCGGGGCCGGCATCCAGCCGCAACTGGTGCGCCCGGAAGGCCGGCTGGCGGCAGCCGTGCAGCACTTCAACTGGCGTAACGTTATCCGGGTACGCACCGCCATCTACACGGCGATCTATGCCGCCATCGGCCTCGGACTGATCGTAGCCCTGCTGATGCGCAGTCCGCTTGATGTAAACGTGCTGCATGACCGCAATCCGCAGTTCGTGCAGCTCAGCGACGGATCGATCCGCAACGGCTACCAGATCAAGATCCTCAACATGCGCACCGAACCGCGCTCATTCAGCATTGCGCTGGACGGACTGGCCGGGGCGACTCTGAAGCTGGAAGGCAGTGATCTGGATCAGGGCGACAACAGCAAGATTGATGTAAAAGCCAACCAGTTGCGCAATGTCCGCGCTTTCGTCACTCTGTCGAAAGACGCCATTGCCGCCAAGACGACCGATTTTGCCTTCAAGATTGTCGACACCACCAGCGCCGACACAGTTGCCGCCAATGTGCGGTTTGAAGCGCCTTCAGGCACAGGACAGTAAATTATGCAAACACAGACTTCACGGCCCAGGCAGTTCACCGGACGCCATATGTTGTTTGCCATGCTGGCCTTCTTTGGTGTCATCATCATCGTCAACCTGACAATGGCGACAGTTGCCAGCAGGAGCTGGACCGGCCTGGTGGTCAAGAACTCCTATGTGGCCTCGCAGGCCTTCAACCGCGAACTGGAACAGGCCAAGCTGCAGGCCGCGCGCGGCTGGACCGGAGACATCACCTACCGGGATGGCGCAGTTGTCCTGTCGCTGACCGATAAGGCAGGCCAGCCGGTGATACTGGACCGCTCGGTTGCCGAGATCGGCCGCCCGGCATACGAGCAGGCCGACCACCGGGTGGTGATGGTGCATCAGGGCAATGGCATCTATCACGCCAAAGACGCCTTGCAGCCGGGCATCTGGCAGGTTTCGGTGCGCGGCACCAGCAGCCAGGGTGATTATCGCCTTGATAGCCGGCTGATCGTCAAGGCAGACGCCAAGCAATGACCTGTTGCAGTGCCAGCTCGGTGCCGTCGTCAGTTGCGTTGAAGCACCGGCTTGACCACGAGCGCACGATTGCCGCCTCCCACACCCTGCCCGACGGCAGCCTGCAGACCGACTTCATCGTGCCTGCCATGCACTGCATCGGATGCATCCGCACCATTGAGCGCGGCCTGGCCGAGCTGCCGGGCGTGAACAACGCCCGCGCAAACCTGTCCACCAAGCGCGTCACCGTGCAATGGCATCCCCAGTCTGACGCGCCGGTGAATTTTCTGCAGTCCCTGGCCGATCTGGGGTTTGAGGCATCATTGTTCGATCTGGAAGATGTCTCAAGCTCGGCGCGCCAGTCCGGAAGGCAATTGTTGATCTGCCTCGCCGTGGCAGGTTTTGCCGCCGCCAACGTCATGTTGCTGTCGGTGTCGGTGTGGTCCGGCGCGGACGCTGAAACTGAAAAGCTGTTCCAGCTCATATCGGGCCTGATTGCCGTGCCGGCGTGCCTGTTTGCCGTCCGGCCGTTCCTCACGTCCGCGCTGGGCGCTTTGCGCAACAGGCGCCTCAACATGGACGTCCCCATCACCCTGGCCGTTCTCATGGCGCTGGGCATGAGCATCCATGAAAGCCTGATCGGCCATCACGAAGCCTATTTCGACGCATCGGTCACCCTGTTGTTCTTCCTGCTGATCGGTCGCTATCTCGACCACATGATGCGCGAGCGCGCCCACAGCGCCATCATGCAACTGTCGCGCCTGGTTCCTGCCGGTGCCGTGCGTCTCGGTGCCGATGGTGCGCAGTCCTATGTATCCCTCGGTGACCTGTCCGAAGGTGATGAGATCATGGTGGCCGCCGGTGAGCGCATACCGGTCGATGCCCGCGTAATTGACGGCTTCAGTGATCTCGACCGGTCGCTGGTAACCGGCGAAAGCGCGAGTGTCGCGGCCGCGCCGGGCCTTGAGATCGAGGCGGGCGTCCTCAATCTTTCCGGACCGCTGACCCTGCAGGTGACCCGAGGGGCGGACAAGTCGTTCGTGGCGGAAGTCATGTCCATGATGGAGGCAGCGGAGCACAGCAAGTCCGGCTATGTCCGTATCGCCGACCGGGCCGCACGCATCTATGCACCAGTCGTCCACATTCTGGCGGCAGTAAGTTTTGCCGGCTGGATGATCGCAACCGGCGGCGACTGGCACACCTCGATCTATGTGTCGATCGCGGTCCTGATCATCACTTGCCCCTGCGCACTTGGCCTTGCGGTTCCAATAGCGCAGGTGGTTGCCGCCAACCGGCTGTATCGCTCAGGCGTCATGGTCAAGGATGGCGCGGCACTTGAGAAGCTGGCCGAGGTTGATACCGCCGTGTTCGACAAGACCGGCACGCTGACATTGGGCACGCCGCACATCTCCAGCATTGAGGGAGGCAGCGACACCGATCATGCCCTGGCGAGCCTGCTGGCCGGCCTGTCGTCCCATCCGGCGGCCAAGGCGGTGGCACGCCTCAAGGAAAATCGCGCCGGCCTGCTGTTGTCCGACGTGACCGAACACGCCGGCTTCGGCCTGGAAGCCGTATGGAAAGCAAACAAGATACGGCTTGGCCGGCGTGATTGGGTCGCCGGGATAGCCGGCAGCCACGGACCTTCGGACGATCATCAGTTCAGCGAGGTGTGTTTTGCGGTGACCGGCGGAGATTTGGTCAGTTTCCGGCTGTCCGATACCATGCGCGCAGATGCGCCGTCCACCGTTGCCGCCCTGCGCTCAGCCGGTCTCGACCTCGAAATACTGTCCGGCGATGCTGAAAAGCCGGTCGGCAGTGTAGCCGCCGCCCTCGGCATCACAAAGGCTCACTCCGCCCTGCAGCCTGCCGACAAGGTCGCGCGCATCGAAGACTTGCAGCGTTCCGGCCGCAAGGTCCTTTATGCCGGTGACGGCCTGAACGATGCGCCTGCCCTGAGCGCCGCCCATGTGTCGATTGCGCCTGCGTCCGGATCGGATGTCGGCCGCGCCTCGTCCGACCTGGTGTTTACAGGCAAGAGCCTGGGATCGGTCATGGTGGCATTGTCTGTCGCACGGCGGACCGGCACCACGGTCCGGCAGAATTTCGCGCTGGCCATCAGCTACAACTGCATTGCCATCCCGTTTGCGGTGCTCGGCTATGTGACACCGCTCATTGCGGCAATTGCCATGTCGGCATCTTCCATCGTGGTGGTGGCCAACAGCCTGCGGCTGAACCTGGTCAAATCCGGTGAGAGCGTCCCGGTTTCGGCCACGGCAACGCCGGCACAGTCAGACACCCAGTTCGAGCCACCCGCCCGGACCAGGCGCGAGGCCGCAAAATGAACCTGCTGATGTTTCTGATCCCCATCGCCCTGTTTCTCGGATGCCTGGGGCTTGCCGCCTTCATCTGGAGCCTGCGCAATGGGCAGTACGACGATCTCGACGGGGCGGCGGAACGCATACTGGACGACGAGGATTAGGCGGCTTGCCGTCAGCGCTGCGACGGCTGCAGCAGGTACACCAGCGCACACAGCACCATGGCAATGGCGGCCAGCAGATACAGCGATGCCGTGAAGCCACCAGTATAATCGTGCAGCAGACCCAGCATCACCGGACCGGACACCCCGCCAATCTCGGCAAACGAAAAGAAGATGCCGCCGGCGATGCCGGCCCGCTCCGGACCGACATAGTCCTGCTCTATCAGGGCCAGGATACTGATGGTCATCATCGCGCCCGATGCGGCGCCGGTCAGTATCAAACCGCCCACCAGCAATGGATAGGACCAGCCCTGCAGCAGCACGCAACCGGCAGCCGCCATGACAAACATCGACATCAGCACCTTGCGGCGCCGCTGCGCCACGGCAATGGCCGGAAACACCAGCGCGCCGGCCACGCCGCACACGACCGCAATCGAGGCCATGTACCCGGCCTGCTCAGCCGACAGGCCGCTCGATCTGAGAATTTCCGGCAGCCAGTTGCGCAGGCCGTGATCGATGGTGAAAACGCCGGCGCCGACGCCAAGCAGCAGCCAGGTATTGCGGTGCGACAACAACCCCGCAGCGTCGGCCAACCGGTAGGCGCGCAGCGCATCATCTGCGCCGGGCTGTTGCTGTGCGATGCGCCTGCCGGCCATCCAGATCAGCAGCCAGGCAACACCGGCAATGACCGAACAGATTGCCCACACCCTCAATACGGCGCGCCAGTCACCCAGCGCGGGCAAAAGAAAACTCTGGGTCAGCGAATACGTAACGATGCCCGCAATCGGCGGCGCGGTGATATAGATGCCCATGGCCAGGCCACGCTGGCTGCCGGCAAACCACTTTGACACTGTTTGCGGCACACCGGCGGAGACAACCGGACCGCCCAAGCCGAACACGGCCACTGCCGCCAGCAGCGCCCAATGACTGTCGGCCACCGACCGACCGATGCCGGAAACCGCAATAATCGCCGCCGCCAGTATCAGCATCCTGTCGGCCCCCAACCGCTGCAGGGCGAAGCCGACAGGAATAGCGAGAAAGATGTAGACGAACTGCCAGGCGCCCAGCACCAGCCCCATGTCGGCCCGGCTCAGATTCAAGTCAGCGGTGATTTCGCCAACCAGCGGCGCCAGGCTTGTGACGCTCAACCCAAACACAAAATACAACAGCCAGCAGCCGGCCAGGACGACCCACTTGAAGCCGCCGTCATTCATCCCGCACCGGCTTCATGAACGCGAAATCGCAGCCTTCATCCGCCTGCAGCACCTGTTCAGCATAGAGCTTGTCATAACCGCGCAATGTCGCCGCATCACGCGCACTGGATTTGTAGTCTGCCCGGCGCCGCTCCAGTTCGTCGTCATCCACCATGAGATCGATGGTCTTGTTTTTTACCGACAGGCGGAGGCGATCGCCGTTCCTGACCAGCGCCAGCGGTCCGGCCTGGGCGGCTTCCGGGGTCACGTGCAGTACGATGGTGCCGAATGCGGTTCCTGACATGCGCGCGTCGGAAATCCGCACCATGTCCTTGACCCCCTGTGACGACAGCTTCTTCGGGATCGGCAGGTACCCCGCCTCGGGCATGCCCGAGGGGCTGGTCGGGCCAGCGTTCTGCAGCACCAGGAAATCATCCGCCGTCACATCCAGGTCCAGATCGTCAATGCGTTGCGCCAGGTCCTCCAGGGAACTGAAGACAACCGCGCGGCCTTCCTTCTCGAACAGCGTGTCATCGGCGGCTGAGCGTTTCAGAATGGCCCCTCTGGGCGCCAATGAGCCGAACAGCGCCACCAGGCCACCCTTGGGTTCCAGCGGCGATTGCGCACTGGAGATGACTGCCCGGTCGGCAGGCTCTGAAGGCTGCTCGAGCCGATCACCGAGCGTGTCGCCGGTGACAGTCAGGCAATCCAGGTTCAGCAATGGTTTCAGCTCACGTAATACCGCACCGAGGCCGCCAGCGTGGAAGAAGTCCTCCATATAGTGCGACCCGACCGGCTTCAGATTGACCAGAACCGGCGTTGTGTCCGAAAGCTCGTTCAGCCAGGTCAGCGGGATATCGATACCGGCCCTGCCGGCAATGGCCGTAAGGTGGACGATGGCATTGGTCGAGCCGCCAAGCGCCAGCAACACCCGCAGGGCGTTCTCGACGCTGTCGCGAGTGATTACTTGCGACGGCCGCACCGGCTGGCCGATCAGATTCACCGCCGCGGCACCGGTCGCCTCGGCTGCGCGCAGCCTGTCGGCATGCACCGCCGGAATCGCGGCAGTTCCCGGCAGCGACATGCCAAGCGCCTCTGCAATGCATGCCATAGTCGATGCGGTGCCCATGACAGCGCAGGTGCCGGCGGTCGTGGCAAGCCGCATTTCAACCGTGTCGATTTCGCCCTTGTCGATTTCGCCGGCGCGATACTTGCCCCAGAAACGCCGGCAATCGGTGCAGGCACCAAGGCGTTCCTCGCCGTGGCGCGAAGTCATCATCGGACCGGCCACGATCTGTACCGCCGGCATATCAGCCGACACCGCTCCCATCAGTTGTGCCGGCACTGTCTTGTCACACCCGCCCATCAGCACCACTGCATCCATCGGCTGCGCGCGGATCATCTCCTCGGTGTCCATGGACATCAGGTTGCGAAATTTCAGGCTGGTCGGATTGAGAAACACCTCGCCGAGCGAGATGGTCGGGAACTCGACCGGCAGCGCACCCGCAGTCAGAACACCGCGCTTGACCGCCTCCAGCATCTCCGGAAAATGCCGGTGGCAGTTGTTGTAGCCGGACGGGGTATAGGCAATGCCGACGATCTTTTTCGACAGCATGTCGCGCGAATAGCCCATTGAGCTGGCAAATGACCGGCGCAGATAGATGGAAAAATCGCGGTCGCCGTAGTTGGTCAGCCCCCTGGCGAGACCCGACTCTTTTTTGTCAGACATGTTTCAGCGGTAATCCCGTTAGAGCTTCATCTTGACATACTTTGGCTCAAGATAGTCATGAATGCCAAGCGATCCGCCTTCGCGCCCCATGCCGCTCTCCTTGATGCCGCCGAATGGTGCCTCCGCCGTGGCAAGCAGCATTTCGTTGACACCGACCATACCGACTTCCATGTCTTCAGACGCCCTGGTCGCCGTGCCCAGGTCATGGGTAAACAGGTAGCCGGCAAGGCCGAACGGCAGCGAGTTGGCCCGCGTCATGACATCATCATAGTCGCTGAATGTGGTCAGCGGGGCAATCGGGCCGAACGGCTCTTCGGTCATCACCATGGCATCGTCCGGCACCCTGCCGAGCACCGTGGGCTCATAATAAAAGCCGCGGTTGAAGTCCTTCGGCGGCTGGCCGCCGGCCAGAATTTCCGCGCCCTTTTCAACGGCATCGGCCACCATGGTCTTGATGGTCTCCAGCCCGCGCGCATTGGCCATCGGGCCCATCTGGGTGCCTTCATCCAGGCCGCGCCCAACCTTGATGGACTTGGCCACCTGGGCAAATTTCGCGGCAAAGGCATCATACCTGGCCTCATGCACATAAAACCGCGTCGGCGAGATGCACACCTGGCCGCAGTTTCTGAACTTGGTGGCGGCGCAGACTTCGGCGGCCTGTTCGGCGTCTGCATCCTCGAACACGATGACCGGGCCATGCCCGCCCAGTTCCATGGACACCTTTTTGACGCCATCCGCCGCCAGGTGCAGGATTTCCTTGCCCACCGGTACCGAGCCGGTCACCGAAACCTTGCGCACCACCGGTGATGAAATCAGGTGTTTCGCAATCATGCTCGAATTGCCGGTGACAAAGTTCACCACACCCTTCGGAATGCCCGCGTCGTGGCACGCCTGAACGATCAGGGCACACGAACCCGGAGCTTCCCCGGCCGGCTTGATGATCACCGAACAGCCTGCAGCCAGCGCGGCGGCAATCTTACGCGCCGGCAGCAGCGCGGGAAAATTCCAGGCGGAAAACGCCGCCACCACGCCAACCGGCTGGTAGATCACCGCCAGGCGGCTGTCATGGGTGCGCGACCCGATCAACTGGCCGTAAATCCGCTTGCACTCTTCCGAATACCATTCGAACTGGTCGGCCGCACCGTTGGTTTCACCCTTGGCTTCGGCCAGCGGCTTGCCGGTCTCCACCGACATAATGGTGGCGATGGTGTCCAGCCGCTCCCGGATCAGATCAGCGACCTTGCGAATCTTTGCCGCCCGTTCCCAGGTACCGGTCTGTTTCCATTCCGCAAAACCTGCTTCGGCGGCCGACAATGCCCTATCCAGGTCGTCGCTGCCGGCCTCGGAGATCTTGCCGATCTCGTCCTCGTTTGCCGGATCAAACACCTGCTTGGTGGCGCCGCCCTTGGCCGACACCCACTCACCGTCAATATAAAGCTGAAAGTCCTGGTACACGTTGATTTTCCCTGGTCAGATTTTCTGTTTCAGATACCGGGCCTGCACATCGTCGACCCAGTTGCCCACATTCCATGATCCGTAAGCCCCCATGCCACCGGCCGGATCGGCGCCGGCATAGACCGGCACGTGCACCAGCGACAGGCCGTCATACCTGCCCGCCTCGTCGAGTGCCGCGCACAAGCCCTTCCGGTCGTAACCGGCAAACACCGCCTTCACGCCTGTTACCGATGACGCCAGTTGCACATAGTCGACCGCAGCCTGGTCGTTGGTGCGGAACTCCTCGCCATACTGCGCCTGCTGCAGGCCGGTGATGGCCGCCATGCGGCGGTTGTCAAACAGCACGATCATGCCCTTGACCCCGTGCTCGACACCGTCGATCAGTATTTGCGGGTTCATCATGAACGAGCCGTCGCCGGTAAAAGCCACACCATAGCGCGGTTCATCGGCCACAGCCGAGGCCAGCAGCGCCGATACGGAAAACCCCATATAGGACGCGCCGGTCTCGGTGTATGTGTCCCCGGTCCGGTCATCTTCCACCACCTGGAAGCCGTTGGCCTGAACGTCTCCAGCATCGAAAAACTTGGCTGCGTTCAGAGCCTTGGCATGATCCGCCGCAATCTTGATGGCCACTGGCTGGGCAAGCACCTCCCGCCCCCAGGCATCATCTGCCATGGGTTCGGCAGAAACCCGTTCCGCCTTGAACCTGCTCCAGGCCTGCTTCTGCGCCGCACAGGCCTCAAGCCAGTCCGACTTGCCGGCATGATCAACCGAGTTGGAATCCGCGATGTGGTCGAGCAGCCGAGAGGTCACAGCCGAAATGTCGCCCGGCAGGCCGACCGTGTTGGCATAGTGCATCAGGTCGGACAGGTCGCCATTGATATTGATGACCGCTTCAGCATTCGGATAACCGACCCCTGAGCAGTCCGCCTGGCACACCGCGCGCGTGCCCATGGCGATCAGCAGGTCGGCATTTTCCATGGCGTAATTGCCGGAGATCGATCCCTTGGAGCCGCCGACATGCATGTTCTGCGGGTGTGCGTCCGGCAATACCCCGGTGGATCCGGGCGACTGCACCACCACCGCGCCAATGCGTTCAGCCAGCCGGCACACCAGCTCGTCGTGCCCGCGCGTGCCGCCACCGGCCTTGATCACCGGCCGCTTCGCGGCGGCGATCCTGTCCAGCGCATCTTCATAGGCGGAGCCGTCGACAGCTGCTATCGCCGGTACGGTAAACCGGTCAGGCAGGGTCTCTAGGTTGACCCGGGTTTGTTGCGGCTGGGTGTTCAGCGGCAGCAGCACATAGAACGGTCCTGCCTTAAAGGGGTGATGCACACACGCGGTGCCGCGCCGCATGCAGTCCCGCAGTGCACCCGGCGTGTGCAGCACATACGACTGGCCCATCAGCGCGCCCATCTGGCCGAACAGTCCCTGCTGCTCCTTGGGGATCTGCTGCATGTTGTAGCCTTCGCCCTGCGTGGTCTCGTCACCATAGATGTGGTAGACGCCGACACCGTTTGACGCCGCCGCCAGACTTCCGGCCATGGCCTGCAGGGCGCCGGGCCCGATTGACGTCACCACGGCACAGGTTTCGCCGTACTGCCAGGCCAGCGCAGTGGCGGCATGCGCCATCTCAACTTCGTTGCGGCAATTGATGGTGCGGGTCACGCCTTCTTCATCGTAGATGCGCAACACCTCGCCAAGGTCGGTCGAGCCATGTCCGAATATGGCAAAGTATTTCCGCACACCCTGCCTGAGCAGGCCCAGCACCAGGCCTTCCGACAATGACACGTCAACGATGTTGTCAATCACTTCATCGGCGAGGGCCTTGTCAATGCCGCCTGCCTTGCTGATCGCGCTGGCCCTTTGCCTTGCTGCACTAGCCATGTCTGTCTCTTTCGAAGTGTCCAGCATCTGCTTCAACCTGCCCCCTGCTGTTGTGTTTTCTTGCTGCCAGCTGCGTCCCGCGTCTTCTTTGCATCGCGCATCTGGCCGATGAAATGGAAGCTGATAACAGCGATGGTCAGCGCATAAAAAATCAACGCCGTAGTTGACGAGAAGAACACCCCGAAACTGCCCTCCGACATGATCACCGCAGTGCGGAATTCCCGTTCCAGCGTTGGCCCCAGCACCAGGCCGAGAATAATCGGCGTCACCGGGATGCGCGCCCGCATCAGCAGATAGCCGATCAGGCCGACACCGACCATCATGTAGACGTCGAGAAACGAATTGCGGATGGCAAAGGTGCCGACGCCGCACATGATGAGAATGCCCACCGCCATCAAGTGCGGCGGCACCCGCAACAGCTTCACGAAGCCGCGAATGCCGAAATACTGGAACACCACCACCGTGACATAGGACACGAATATCGCCAGGTAGATCAGATAGACTTCGGTCTTGTTGCTGGCAAACAGCATCGGCCCCGGCACCAGCCCGTGAATCAGAAATCCGCCCAGCATCACGGCAGTTGCCGGATCACCCGGGATGCCGAGCGACAATAGCGGGATCATGGCGCCACCGGTCACGGCATTGTTGGCTGATTCAGGTGCCATCACCCCGTCGAGCTTACCCTTGCCGAAGCGCTGCGGTTCCTTTGAAAACCGCTTGGCGTGATCATAGGCCAGGAAAGCCGCAATCGGTCCGCCCGTGCCCGGGATCGAGCCGACCCCGGTGCCAAGGGCCGAGCAGCGCAACATCAGCCAGAACGAACTGCGCAATTGCCTGAACGAGGGCAGTTCGCTGCGCACGCCTGACGCATTCAGCCGGAATGCCCGGTCGAGCTTGTAGTCGATCAGTGTCTTCATGATCTGCGGCACTGCGAACAGCCCGACCATGGCCACAAGCAGGTCGACGCCCTGCAGCAACGGTGTCCAGCCGAACGTCATGCGCGCGACACCATCCATGTCGTCCAGGCCGATGGTCATCAGCAGCAGGCCGATGACGCCGGCAATCATGCCACGCACCAGCGACTTGCCGGCCAGCCCGCAGATCGTCGACAGGCCGAACAGCACCAGCGCGAATATCTCCACCGGCCCGAACTGGATGGCCAGCCGGGCCACCAGATCCACCGAGACGATCATCACCAGTAGGCTGAAGATACCGCCGAACCCGCTGGCCAGGACCGCGCCGCCCAGGGCCAGCCCGGCGCGCCCGCTACGGGTCATCTTGTAGCCGTCAAGCACAGTCGCCGCTGCCGACGGCGTGCCCGGAATTCCGAGCAGGATCGCCGATACCGACCCTCCCGTCATGCCGCCGATATAGGTGCCCAGCAGCATGCCGACGGCAGCACTGGTGTCGAACTTGAAGGTGATCGGCAGCACCAGCGCCAGGGCCATGGAGTAGGTCAGGCCCGGCACCGAGCCGAACACGATGCCGATGATCGCACCAGCCACGATGGCAAGCAGCGTGAACGGGTCTGAAACGGCACCCAGGGCACTGGCGAATGCGTCCATGCCTTGCTCCTAGAGCGAGAGATAGTTGGTTTGGATCATTTGACCGCGGCGATTTTGGTCACTGGCTAGGCGGATTGCGCGCCGTGGTGTAGTCCCACCACAAGTGCGATCCAACAACGCCAGAGGGCAAAATCGCCCGGCCCATTCACCAATTCTCTCAACATGATGACTCCTTTCAGGGTGGGGAAAATCGGTCCATCGGCGTTGTTGCGCCGCTTGCCCGATGCACCACATCGCGCTGCGCGGCGCGCCTAGCTGAGTGAACCGATTTTCCGCCATCAAATGTTCCAAACCAACTATCTCTCGCTCTAGAACGCCAGGTTGATCAGTTTGCCGTATGGCAGGTAAACGCCCAGCAGTTTTCCGAACACCAGATAGATGCCGAGGGACAGGCCCAGCGACATCCCGAGGATCAGTTTCGGCCGCCAGATACCGAGCACCGGCCCGACCGCAGTGGCCACAACCAGTGCGGTCGCGATCATGAAGCCGGTGTATTCCAGCAGCACCGCATAAGCGACCAGCAGTCCGACGGTGGCGGCAATCGCCCAGACCTCAACCCCACGGGCAGTTCCGGCGGCCGCAGCCTCCTCATCGGATGCTTCGACCGCTGCCGGTCGCAGACTTTGCAACAGAACAATCAGGCTCAACCCGCCCAGCAGCAGGCCCAGACCCAGGGGAAACCCCCTGGCGCCCAGGCGCGAGCCGTCTTCGGCGCCGGGGATAGTGGCAACCACTCCCCAGCACCAAAGTGCCGATACCACAAGCAGTATGGTACTCAGTATGATATCGGGCAGGCGTGAGGTCATAACACTCTGCCTATTTCTTCAGGCCGAGCTTGCCCATCAGGTCGCTGATAGCAGCATCATCCGATGCAATCAGCGAACCGAATTCATCCGCCGGCAGGAACGAGGCTTCGAAGCCGATCTTGTCGGCTGCCGACTGGAACTCATCGGATTCAATCGCCGCCTTGGCTGCGTCCTGCAGCTTGCCGACCACATCGGCAGGCGTGCCGGCCGGTGCCGCCAGGCCGCGCCACATGGTGATGTTCAGATCCGTTGCACCGGCCTCGGCGCACGACGGTGTATCCTTGAGCTGCGGAATGCGGTCCTTGCCGGTCACGCACAGGATCGACAGTTTACCGGCCTGTTGGTGCGGGATGAACTGGCCCGGCCATTGCACAGCCGCATCCACCCGCTTGGCCAGCAGTTCAACCGGAGCCTTGCCCTTGCCGTACGGCACATAGACCACCTTGTCGGCAATGCCCATCTTGTCGAACAGGGCGGCCGACGTCAGGTGGGTGAACGACCCGTTGCCGGAAATGCCGACCTTGAGCTTGCTGTCACCGGCTTTCACAGCGTTGGCCATGTCCTCGAGTGATTTCCAGCCCGATTCCGCATTGACCGCCAGCGCCGGTGTTTCGACGCTCACCCGGGCAATCGGCGTAAAGGCCTCATAGTTGAATTTCATGTTGCCGCGATAGTGTGACGTGCTCACCGAGTTGGAATTCCACACCATGTTGTAACCATCGGCAGCCGTTGACTGCACGTGTGAATAGCCGACCGCACCGCCGCCGCCGGTACGGCTGACGGCAACCACAGGATTGGGCAGGTTCTTCGACATCAGATCGGCCAGCAACTGGCCGATGGTCTGTGCCGTGCCACCGAACAGTACTGTCATTTCGACAGGCTTTTCGGGAAACTCCGCACGCGCCTGGACATTCAGTCCGGCCAGCAGAAAGACAGATGCGGTTGCCCCCAGCAACACCGATTTCAGGTTGGTTTTTTCCATGGTTTCCTCCCAGGGTTTACAGAAGCCCGTCGCGGGCCCGTTGGTTTGCCGGTGCGGTTTTTTGTTTTCCGGCCGTTTTCAGTCCGTTCGACTGTTCTCAGTTCATTCGGCGGCTTCCAGTTGACCGGCAGCAGCCTTGGCTTGCAGAGCCGCCAGCACCTTTTCCGGTGTCGCCGGCAGTGATGTGATGCGGACCCCGACGGCATCGTAGATCGCGTTCATGATCGCGGGCGCGGTTGGCACCAGCGCCGGTTCGCCGATACCCTTTGCGCCCAGCGGGCTCTTCGGGTCCGGGTCTTCGACAATCACCGTGTTGATCTCAGGAATGTCCAGTGAGGTGGGCAGGATATACTTCGCAAAGCCGTGCGTCTTGGTGTGTCCGTCTTCAAGCTGGTAGTCTTCCATCAGGGCTTGGCCCAGGCCCTGCACGACGCCACCCTCGATCTGGCCTTCGACGCCGCGCGGATTGATTGCCCGGCCCACATCATGCGCAGCCCAGATACCCAGCACCTGCACCTCGCCGGTTACCGTATCGACCTCGACCTCGGCCACCTGGGTGCCGAACACATAGGCCTGCCAGGGGCTGCCGGATCCATCGACCGGATCAAGCCCGGTGCCGTGGGCGGTAAACGATCCCGATCCCACCGGCACGACACCGCGCTTCTTGCAGATGTCCACCGCCTCTTCCATGGACATTTTCAGGTTTGAGCCCTTTGACCAGATCTCGCCATCAAAGGCTTCGATCGTGTCTGCTTCAACATCCCAGTGATCGGCCAGTTCCTTGTCCAGCTTGGCACGCGCGTCACGGCATGCCAGCGCGACCGAGTTGCCGATCATGTATGTCTGCCGGGTGGCGCCGGCATGAGCGGCTTCCGGCGAACGTGCGGTGTCATTGTCGCCGATGGTGATGTCTTCCGGCTTGATGCCCATTTCCTCTGCCGCCACCTGGGCCAGCAGCGTCAGGATGCCTTCGCCGATCTCGGTCACGCCGGTGACAATCTTGCCGGTGCCGCCATCATCCAGTTCGGCCCAGGCTCCGGCCCGGTCAATGGTTGCGGTCCGGGCGATGCCGTACCAGCTTGCGGCCATGCCGCGTCCGCGCATTTTGCGTTCCATCATGCCACCTCCTGGCGATCGTCGTCGCCGGTTTTGCGGAACCGCGCCCCAAGCGTGCACGGCGGGCGCGTGTCATCTCCGCCCAGGTCCGTGCGCTGCTGCCCGCGCATGCCGGCCGGCCCGGCTTCCCAGCGCGATGCCTTTTCGGCCGCATCCAGCACCCGGCCCATCGAGACCGACCCGAGTTCCTGTCGTGTGTGGGTGACGGCGCCGTCGCGCATCATGTTGACGCGCCGGATTTCAAACGGGTCCAGACCCAGTTTCTCCGCACAGATGTCCATGTGCGACTCGGTGGCAAACTGCGACTGCATCGCACCGAACGTGCGGAACGCGCCCGACGGCGTGTTGTGGGTGTAAACGCCGTAGACGTCGATCTCCAAATTGGGAACATTGTAGGGACCGCACGACAGGATGGCCGCCTTGCGCATGACCCCTTCGGTCGAAAGCCCATATGCTCCGCCGTCGCAGATCATCCTGAACGACACTGCCGTGATGCGACCGTCCTGCTTCAGGCCCATCTTGTAGGTGATGCGCGCCGGATGGCGTTTCGCGGTGGAGATGATCGACTCCTCGCGTGTGTACACCAGTCTGACCGGCGCCCCGGTCTTCATCGCCGAAAGCGCTAGCATGCCCTGATAGATCATGTCTTCCTTGCCGCCGAACCCGCCACCGACAGGGCTCATGATGAAGCGCACCTTGTTGATCGGCTTGTCGATGATCTTGGCCAGCATGTGGCGGTGATGGGTGATGTTCTGGCTCGGCGACACCACCGTGACCACGTCGTCGTGATCGACATAGGCGATGCCCGCTTCCGGCTCCAGATAGGCGTGTTCCACCGGCTGGGTTTCATAGGTCTGCTCGACCACCAGATCAGCCTCTGCAAAACCCTGTTCCACGTTGCCTTTGCGGATCGGGATATGCTTCACGATATTGTCCGGTGCATAGTCGTGCACCACCGGCGCGCCGTTCTGCATCGCTTCTTCTGCGTCGAACACCGCTGCAACCGGCTCATACTCCACCTTGATCAGGGATACCGCGCGCGCTGCTGTCAGCACGTCGTCTGCCGAGACCGCGGCGATCGCTTCGCCGACATACCGGACCCGGCCCCTTGCCATGATCGGCTGGTCGTGCACGAACACACCGAAGCCGTCCTCGCCCGGCACGTCGTCGGCGGTGATCACGCAGGCCACGCCGGGCAGGTTTTCAGCCTCGCTGGTGTCGATGGACTTGATCAGCGCATGGGCGTGCGGGCTTCTGAGCACCTGCATGTGCAGCATGCCCGGCATCACCATGTCGCCGGCATAGCGCAGCCGTCCGGCCACCTTGCTTGGTGCATCCAGTCGCCGGACATTGTTGCCGATATAGGATTTTCCGGGACCGTCGGCGTCCAGCACCGCGGCATTGCTCTCGCCGGACAGGACGTCACGGGCCATTTCAACCGCTTCGAAAATCTTGGTGTAACCGGTGCAGCGGCAGATGTTTCCACCCAGGCGCTCCTTGATTTCCTCAATGTCGGCTTTCGGGTTTTCGCGCAGCGCCGAGGTTGCCGCCATCACCATGCCCGGGATGCAGTACCCGCACTGGCTCGCGCCGGTCTTGTGAAACGCCTTCTGCACCGGTGTCAGGTCGCCGCCCCAGCCGGTCAGGCCTTCGATGGTTTCAATCTTGGTGCCATTGGCCTTGGCCACCGGCATCAGGCAGGACTTTACCAGCTTGCCGTCCACGAACACCGAACAGGTACCGCACTCACCGGCGCCACAGCCTTCCTTGGCACCGGTCAGGGCAAGGTCGTCGCGGATGAAGTCCAACAGGCGCTGGTGCGGCCGGGCCCGTCGCTTCATGCTGCGTCCGTTGATCTGAAATTCCAGTTGCAGGTCGGATTGGGTCTGGTCAGACATGTTCTGTCTCCCTGGTTTTGGCGTTTGGCAGGGCCGCGCCGCAGTCTGCCAGTGCATCCTCGATGGCTGCCTCTACAAAACCGCGAACCACCACGCGCCGGTATTCTCGGCGGGTGCGTGAGGCCACCAGATCAGCCGGCAGCCGGGCGGCTTCCTTGATCATCTCGCGGGTCAACCGCTTGCCGGTGAGCATCTGTTCAAGCTTGCTCAGGCGCAGCGGCACAGGGCTGATGCCACCGAGCGCAAGGCGTATGTCGGCGACCGTAGCGTCGGCTTCGTTCAGCTTGACGCAGGCCACCGCACACACCGAAGAGATCACCAGCGACCGGCGCTGGCCGACCTTCTGGAACGAGCCGCCGTACCCTTCCAGCGTGTCGCAGGTCACCGCGGTGACAATTTCCCCCGGCTGCAGGTCGGTTGCACCGGGTCCCTTGACGAACTCTCCTACGGCAACCGTCCGGTGAACGATGTCGCCTGCTTCCAGGCGGGCGATTTCAATCTCCCCGTTCATGGCCAGGATCGGCGGTGTACCGTCTGCCGCCGGCGAGGCATTGACGATGTTACCTGCCAGGGTGGCCTGTTCACGAATCTGGTCGTCAGCGAACCAGATCGAGCAATACGGCATGCACGGCAGCAGTGTGCGCAGGGTCTGGTCGGTGAGGAACTGCTGGTAGACGATGTTTGCCCCCAGCCTTATCCGGCCATTCTCGATGGCATAGCCGTCCAGTTCCGGCACCCGGCTGAGGTCAATCATGGCCGGCAGGTGCACATCACCTGCCCGGCCCTCGCGGGCCCAGGGCAGAATGTCCGTGGCACCCGCCACCAGCCTGGCGCCATCAGGCGCTTCGTGCCACATGGCAAGCGCATCGGCCAAGCTGGTCGGCATATGGTAGTGGTCACATGTCAGCATCGGACATCTCCGCTGTTACGCAGTGCAGAAGGTGTTACTCTGCCGCTGCACGCTGGCTCTGCGCATGGTCGTTTTTCACGACCACCTTGATGGCATCCTCCACCCGGTCCTTGGCATAGCGCAGCGCTTCCGGCAGATCGCCCATGTCAAACGTGTGGGTATGGATCAGGGTTGCGTCGAAGCGTTTCTGGCGCATGAAGGCTTCAGCGCGATGGGTGGCGCTCTTTCCTTCGCCGCGGATGCTGTAGATGTAGATGTTGTTGCGCACCAGGTGGGCGACATCCACTGCCGGTGATTCATGCGGGAACGCCGCCAGGCAGATGCGGCCGCCCCGGTTGACCATCTGCGCGGCTTCATTGATGCCGTTGGGCGCAGCCGAACACTCCACCACATAATCCACGCCCCTGCCGCCCATGATCTTGTGAACCGCCTCAACCGGGTCTTCTTTGCGCACGTTGATGACATGGTCAGCACCAAGCTGCTTGCCGATCTCAAGCCGGTTGTCGCGGGTCCCCGTCAGGATGACCGGTTGCGCACCCATGGCCTTTGCCACGGCCACACCCATCAGGCCGATGGGGCCGGGACCGGTGACAACCACGCTTTCACCGGCCACCAGCCCGCCCAGTTCAGTCAGCCCATACATGGCGGTACCGGCGGTGACCACCAGAGTTGCCTCTTCATCAGACATGTTGTCGTCGACGTGCACCAGCGTGTTGATATTATTGACCTGGTATTCGCAGAAGCCCCCGTCAGTGGTGAAGCCGTTGGCCCGGTGACCCTTGTCCACATCGCCATAGTTCTTGCCGTAGTTGTGGCACGAAGTGTACATGCCCTCGCGGCAGCGCTTGCACTGGCCGCATCCAGCGTGGATTTCGACCGTGACCCGCTCGCCGATAGAGTATTCATCGACGCCGGGGCCCAGTGCCACAACGGTGCCCATATATTCATGGCCCGGTGTGAAATTCTGGTTGAACGGCAGTTCGCCGTTGATCTGTGCCGGCGGCCCATGGTGAATAATCTCCAGATCGGTTGCACAAATCGCGACCGCATCAATGCGCACCAGCACCTCTGCTTTTGCCGGAGCCGGAACCGGTTTGTCCTGCAGGCTGATGTCGCCGGGGTCGCCCAACACCCACGCTTTCATGGTTTCCGGAATCGGATAGTCCGTGCTGGTTTTCACATTATCGGGCATTGCCATTGTTGCGTCTCCTCATAGAGTTTTTCTTGCGGCGCTTTCGCAGCGCTTGTCAGTTTCAGGTTTCAGGTGTGGGTTTGTTCCGGTTCCGGGCTGCCGAACCGCGACGAGATGCGCGCCGCGCAGTCCTGCACGCTGCGCTTGACCTTGGCCATGTGGTCCCCGTCAGCGCGCATGCGCGGCATCGATCCGCTGACCGAGCCGATTACCGCACCGGCGTGATCGCGGATGGCGGCACCGACACACACGACACCGGATTGGAATTCTTCATTGTCGAGCGAATAGCCATTGCGGCGCACCAGCCGCAAATCTTCCATCAGTTCGGATATCGTCGAAATTGTCTTGTCGGTGTAGTGCTTCAGTCCGCCATGGGCGATCACCCGGGCGATCTCCGGTTCCGGCAACCAGGCCAGGATGGCCTTGCCGGTGGCGGTGGCGTGCGCCGCATCCGCCTTCATGCCGTCGTCGGACCCGACCCGGATCGGCAGCTTGGAATCGAGCTTGGCAAGCGTCACCAGCGACGTGCCCTGCAAAACCGCCAGATGCACGCTTTCAAGCGTCGCCTCATTCAGGCGCCTGAGTTCCGGGGCGGCAATTTCGGACAGGTTGAACTGTTTCAGCCGGCTGTCCGACAGGTCGGTGATGCGCGGGCCGAGGAAGTAGCTGCGGGTGCGCGACGTTTGGCCGGCATAGCCGCGCTTTACCAGGGTGGCCAGCAGGTGATGGCACGTGGAGGCATTGAGCTGGGCACCTGCAGCAAGCTCGTTCAGCGCCAGCTCGCCGTTTGCGTCGGCCAGAATTTCAAGAATGTCCAGCGCGCGCTCAACCGACTGGATGGTGCGGGGCATTTTGCCCAGCTCAACGGCATCAGGGCCGCCCACCTTGACGGACTGGGATTCGACTGCCGCTTTCGCGCTGTTTGCCATTCGTCAATCCAATTCACCTTGTCGAAGAAACTGCACAATAAGACTGCAAGCGCGCTGTCAGAGTCAATTAAATTTCGTAATTTCAAATTAAATTTGATAATATGAAATTATGTTATGAACGCCAGTTCTCCAGCTGACGCTTCATGTAGACTGATCCGCAGCGCACGCCGTCCCGTTACAGAGCACTTGTGCGGGCTGTTTAGATGCGTATAAGCCTGTTTCTGATTGAACCGCGCCGGCTGCAGCCCGGCACCTGATGAACACTGCAGAAAGCGACAAGACGCATGTACCATCTGATCTATGTCAGCCAGGCCGCCCGGCCAATGAACGACGAAGAGCTTGCCGCCATCCTGAAAAAAAGCCGTGATTACAACACCAAAGACAGCATCACCGGCCTGTTGATCTACAAATTCACGCCGTCGGAAAACCGCGCAAACTTCATGCAGTTGCTGGAAGGGCCGGAAGACAAGGTGCTGGCAGCCTTTGCCAGGATCGAAGCCGATAGCCGCCATCACACAAAGATAGTGCTTGAGCAGGGCGAAATCTCCGGCCGCAACTTCCCCGACTGGTCGATGGGCTTCCGCAACGCCGACGCATCCGATCTTGAGAAGTTCGAGGGCTATTCCGATTTGGGCTCACCGGAATTCTGGGCGCGCGCCGAGCACGGCGAGTTGTCCGATGCCCTGGAGATCATGATGTCGTTTTATTCAGACGAATTTGCCGACGACTGAGATGATCCGGCTGGCTGCGACTTCACGAGCATCCGCAGCGGGGCGGTCTCCCGCCATACGACTGTTCATACCCACGCCACTTCTCCGGTTCCAAATTCAGATCGACGCGGCCTGCCGGTGTTCGGCGGTGTAATAGGGATTGCGCCCGTATATGAACAGTGTGCCGCTGCCAACGCGGTCGAGATGGTCGGTGCGTCCCGGCGTTTCCGTATTCAGCGAAGAAGACAGTATTTCGTCGGTACTCAGATGCTGACAGACCAGCCGCTGCAGGATGGCTTCAACCCGTTTGTTTGACATGTTGCCCGGCAGCACCTTTTCCCACTCCAGGGCATTGCTTTCATACTTCCTGATTATCCATTTGGCGGCCATCTTCCTCACCTCACTGCGGGCTGCCAGGCAGCCCGCATCCCAGTGCCGTCACTATATGTTATCTCAACCTTCGGCGCTTGCGCGCCTACAATCTCGCCTTTTGTCGTGCCGGTGGCAATGCCCGTGCGCGCGGCCAGGGATGGTTGACAGAACACCGGCTGCCATTTCAGCATGAAAACCTGAGCCGATTCGGTCGGCTCGAGGCCTTGTTTCTACTGTTTGTATGTGAATGAATGCGACTATGCGCCAGGCGAATTACTGCTATAGTTTGCCAGGATAACGATCGACAGCGGCCATCATAGCAAATGACATCGTTGGAAGTGATAATGCTCGCAACAGCGGAGCTGAACCACTATGCCCTTTCTTCCAAGCGGCTATGGAAGAGATATTGCCTTGCCCGCGGCCATGAGTTTCATGCCTACACCGAGACTCTGCTTCCCGACATGCATGTGAACTGGAGCAAGATCGAGATGGTCAGGCGGCACCTGGCATCTTCGACTTCCGACATGGTGGTGCTGGTTGATGCGGACACCTATGCCTGCAATGAACAAAGTTGCCTGCTGGAAATGCTGGCGCCGCATGCCTCGAAGGAAATCGTGTTTTCCCGCGACTGCAGAAGGGTGGGCAACTGGCTCCTCCCCACAAACATAACCGCCGCGCTTCGGTACCGTACGACCAACCTGCCCAATGCCGGATTCATTGCAATCAGGAACGGCAAGTTTGCCAGGCGCTTCTTCGATGACTGGCTGCAGCTTGCCAAAAGCAGCCTTTCAGACCTGGCCAATCGGCACCCCCGCAACCAGCGGGTGTTGTGGGAGGGCCTGTACTTCCAGAACCTGGCCAGGCTCGGGTTGTTCGGACATCAAATACAGCGAGTCTATTCGAGAGACGGGGTCGAGGCCGCCGGCAGGCGAGGCGCGAAGTTTGTCCATGTCAAGGGTGGCTTGCCGGCCCGGGATGTGCAGCATCTGATCGATCTCATGCCCGGCCCGCAACACCGCAATGCCGTCAGCGCCAATCAAGCGAACATCTAAGCGTGCGTCCCAAACTCCGAGCGATCAAATCCGACACGAGTGAGTGGTTGTTGTATCTGCCGGCGCTGTGCCGGACACAATGGCAGTTCGCACGGTACGGCACGGCGTCACGGCACGATGTTTCAGACCACAAGGTTGTGGTCAGCCTGACGTCGTTTCCCGATCGCTTCTCACGCCTGCACAACTGCATAAAATCTCTGCTTGGGCAGACCCGGAAGCCGGACCGGCTAGTGCTGTACCTGACACAGGAAGAATGTGCGGAAGTGCGCATTTCCACCGCATTGCAGAGGCTCGTGCAGCATGGCCTGGAGATCAGATACACATCTGAAAATCTCGGCTCTTTCAACAAATTCGTCCATGCTCTCAAGGAGTTTCCGGACCACGTGATCGTCACCTGCGATGACGACAAGCTGTATCCGTCCAACTGGCTCGGCGGATTGATCGACGGGCACCGAAAACACCCCGGCAAGATCGTCTGCTGGCGCTCTCGGGAAATCACCCTCACCGGCAATGACCAATTGAAGCCCTACCGCGAATGGCCGCTGACGACCCACAACACACCATCTTTCTCCATCCTGCCTCTCGGTGTCGGAGGTGTGCTCTATCCGCCTGGCTGCTTCACCTCGGAGGTTCTCGATACGTCGCTGTTTCAGGCCCTGTGCCCCACAGCCGATGACCTGTGGCTGAAAACCATGGCCGTGCGAACCGGCACCGCAGCTGTTCAGGTTGGTCCGGCGGCGGTCGTGCACCCATCCATTCCGTTCTGGAATGGCAGCAAGCTGTCTGTGGGCAATATCTGGGGTCGGCAGAACGATGTCTCCGTCCAGCGCCTGATCGAACACTTCGGCATAGCACCGGGCGAGCTCGCCTATGGACCGTCACATGCCAGCCAAACCTGACACCGGCGCCACGGTCGTGTTGTACTCGACCGATGAGGCATTTCTGCCGATCACCTGCATATCCGCCCGATCGATGACGGAACATTGCTCGGGTCCGCTGCCGCCGGTCACGATACTGCTGCACGATGTCGGCGAGGCATCGGCCGAGCGCGCCGCGGGCTTCCTGAAGCAGGCCGGTATCACTGCGCGCTTTGTGGTGGTTGATCCGTCATGGTGTGAACCATGGGCATCGGCCCGCGGCCAGTCCGCCGCCAAGTTCGGCCCGTTGCGCATGGATGAATGGATGGAAGACGGCGTGCGACGGGTTATCGTCGTAGACAGCGACACACGTTTCCTGGGCGATGTCGGCGAACTGGTGAAGCTGGACCTGCAAGGCTCGGTTCTGGCTGCTGTGGACGACATTGCCATGGTGGCAGACGGCAAGCTGCCGCAGTTTCGCGGCAAGCTGGGTTTGCCGGCAGATGCAGGTTATTTCAATTCGGGGCTGATGGTCGTCGACCTGACCAGATGGACGCAAGACAATGTCGGTCCGGCCGCAACTGCGGTCTTCACCGAGCGACCTGAAATCCTGACCTTCAATGACCAGTGCGCACTCAACGCCGTACTCGCTGGCCACTATCGCCGGTTGCCGTTTCGGTGGAACTGTTTGAACGGCAGCACGCCATCGGACTGGCCGGTTTCCCTTGCGCACTATGCCGGGCATTTCAAGCCGTGGAGCCTTGGTCCATTGCGGCAGTTTGCCGATATTGCCGCCTTTGTCGGCCGGCACAATATTGACTACTACGACGCAGCCATGAGCGAACTGAGATCTGTACAGCTTGCCCCTCGACGGAAGCTCAGGGACACGCTCTATTATCTCTCCATATATGCAAAATGGCGCATCACCGGAAAGCTGCAGGAAGTACGAAATCGACCACAGTCAGAGCACCTGAAAGCCCACATGTCCCGGCACTTCCAGCTCATGGGCTGACGCCAGGCGCCTCGCGGTACAACAATGATCATCTATCACAAGCGCAGGTTCATTTTCCTGACAACTCTCAATACAGCCAGCACGGGCTCCGAGGTTGCCCTGAACGAAATTTGCGGCTCGAATGACCGAAACCCGCAAGTCGAATCTCTTAGCGTGAGTTGATCAGTTGTCCAAACTCTCTTCACGGATCATTATACTCGACCCCGACTTTGAGCACGACGGTGGCCACAATTACGTCACCAACCAGATACTGGTCTCGTATCTGAGACATCCCGCTCAGATCGCATGTCCGGTGACGCTGCCATTGGACGTGAGGGTAGTTGGAACCGAGCTTCATCGCTGCCTCCCGGGCAACTCGTACGTTCGGGGTGTGCCGCCTCAGGGCAGCCTGCACCGTATTGCGGACACCCTGTCCGGGCTACTGCAACGCCAGCCGGGTTACCTGCTGCAACGTGAGAAGTACATCGCGGCGTTGTTTGAGTTCTTTGAAACGCATCAGATCTGCAGTAATGACGCCATCCTGGTCCATACAGGATCGACATTTGTATTTGATGTTCTGTTGGCGGTATTGGAACGCCGACCAGACCGGCAGTGGCCGTCTCTGCATTTGCGGCAACTCCGGCCCGTGGAAAAACGGCCCCTGGCCGAAGCTGTCCACGCCCGGCTGCGCTCGGCCAGGCAGTTCACTGACGTGTTCATGTACGCTGAAACCGATGCGTTTGCCGACGAGCTGCTGCGGCTGGGTCATGCCCGGGATGACATCTGCAAGCTTGAGCTGTCCGACCTGCGGCAGGCAATGGACCCGGCCTGCGCACTGACGGACACGTTCAGGCTGGCGGTGCTGGGAACAGTTCGCCGCGAGAAGGGCCATCGCCGGCTGGCGTCCATCGCCGGTGCCTATCGCAAGCTCACCGACAATCGCTCAGCCCCCGGTCTCAAGTTCATGATCCATGTCGGTATCATCAAGAACAACAAGCTGTTTGACCAGATGATCCGTGACCTGACCGAATCAGGCGCCGACTTTGAAATCGTACGGCACCCTGAAGGCATTGCAGGTCACTGGAATTGCCTGGCATCCAGCCATGCGGTGCTGGTTCCCTACGAGCCCGACCGCTATACAGACAGGGGTTCGGGCATCTGCATCGACGCTATTGCCTGTGCCAGGCCGCTTGTCGTTTCCGCGGGCTGCACGCTGCAGGAGTACATCCGGCATGGCAATGGCGTCACCGCCGCATCGGATGAAGACTGCGCGGCTGGCATCCTGGAAATTGCCGAAAACTACCCACAGTTTGCCGGCCATGCCGCCACCCAGTCGAAACTGTTCCACTCGGCGCAACAGTCCCATCCCCTGTTCGAGAGGCTGGCGGCGATCGCAAGGAACGTTGGCGATACGGCGTAAAGCCAGCAGGCCGATGGCGCCGTCGCACGCGAGACAACACCTGAACCGATACGACAGAAGCTGGTGTGCAATCTGCCATGGATCGACGGGGAACCCTAGCGGCCAGGTGAGCCCAGCATGGCTTCAACCAGTTTTTGCACCCGCAACGCCTCCTGCAGCGTCGCCAGCCGGTTCGGCTGTCCGCCCATCAGCAGCAGAAGATCATCGAGTTGGGCTTTCAGGCTCGCCGCGCGCGGGTCTTCAGGCTCAACGCCAACAGCAGCGAAGTCACCACCATCGGATACGGCATCGCGATAGAAATCCGTAACCCGACGGCTGAGCCCGGTTCCCTTGATGGTCAGCTCCTGCCGGTCGGGCTGGGCACCGCCGACACTGGCCATGACGGTGACAGGACGGCCATCCGCGGTTTCCAGCCGGGCCTGCATATGGGTTTCGCACAATGCATCATCGGCCGGATAGCACGGCTGCGCCCAGACCAACGACAACGGCCCGACAATGCGCTCTGAGAAAAACAGGAAGTGTGAAATCACTTCGCGGGTCATGCCGCCTTCGGCCCGAAACCGCAGCCAATCGGCTGCCTTCTGCCACTCCCTTGGCCAGTTCGCGTAAGTCACCACAATGTCGACACCGACGATGTCCCCCATCGCACCTGACTTCGCCGCATCGGAAATCTGCGTCAGGGCAGCCCCTGCTGCCTGGGTGAAATTCACTGCGGCGGGCACGCCGGACTGCGCCAGTTGCCGCACCAGGCCTGCGCTCTCATCGACATCGATCCCCAGCGGCTTTTCCAGAAACACCGCCTTGCCCGCCCGGGCCGCTGCCTGCGCATAGGCTTTGCGCGGCACCGGCGGGCAGGCAAGGTAGACGAGGTCGGCAGCCGCGATCGCATCTTCGGCGCTGTCCATGATGCTGGCGTCCGGCGCGATCTCCGCCGCAAGGCGGCATCCCGCCGGGTCCGGGTCCCAGAGCACATCCGGCGTAAACCCGTCATGCAGCAGCATGTGCTCCAGCATCCGGCGGCCCATGATGCCAAGCCCGATGATTGCCGTCCTGATTGCCATGCTGCGGTCCTTATGTTTGGGATGTCAGTTCAGGCGCAGAAGATAGGACCCGACCAGCCAATGCAACTGAAGATATCAGCTTGCGCGCTCAATCAGCGGCGCATCTGAATCCCACCATGTCGAGGCCGATGTCAGGCGGATTGCCGTGTCTGTAGGCGGCTCTCAGGCAATAGGGATTGTTGCCCCAGCCGCCGCCCCGGATGACCCGCTCGCCGGGCGAACCCGGAAACGGGCTCGACGTCCACTCCCATACATTGCCGGCCATGTCATCGAGGCCAAACGGTGACCGACCGCGCAGAAACGATCCAACCGGCGCAGTGCGCAAGTAACCGTCGGCGTCTGAAGCGGCGCAGCATGCATAGGTACCGGCGTTGGCAAGCCCCGGCAGAGAAGTAGCGTTGAGCGAATTTCCCCACGGATATCGAAAGCCCTGTGCGCCGCGCGCGGCATATTCCCATTCATCCTCGCTGGGCAGGCGCATGCCGTAGTGGCGGCAGAATGCCTCTGCATCCCTGGCCGATACCTGCACGACGGGATGATCGGCAAGGCCGTCAAGACTGCTCCCAGCGCCCTGCGGTCGGCGCCAGCTGGCACCTGCCTCCCGCGTCCACCTGGTCCACCAGACATGAGCATTACCTGGTTGCTCGACCGTGGTCCGGTACCCGGTAGCCGCAAAAAACTGTGCAAACTGCCGGTTGGTCACCTCCGTGCGCATCAGGCGGAATGAAGGGACAGGAACCGACCGCACTATCTCGTTGGCGTCGCCCTGCGCATCGCCAAGCTGTGCCGTGCCGGCCGGAATATCGACAAGATCAAACCCCTGCGCGGCTTGCGCCGGGCCAGCGGCAACCAGCGCAAGCAGACTTGCGGCAAATTTCAGGCTCAGGCGCATAACCGGTCACAATCGCTTAACTGTCGCTCGATCACCCTATGATTTCCGGTAACCCGCCCCGGGTGCAAATCACGTTTCTGCCGATCCCTGTTGGCACCGGCACGCCTGCCGTCCAACGAAAAGTTTACCGGCGCAGCGGTTCAATCCGGCCAACCGAACCGATGCTCTATACCGGCGACTGTCGCCGGCCGAACGCCAGCTGGTGGAGATGCGCTTCCAGACGCGCAGCGGTGTACCTACGGCCAATGTGGACTTGATCGTCTAGCGTCAACTCTGGAGATCATGGTTCGCAACGACGGCCGTTGGGTGTGGCCGAAATGCCACACATTTGCAAAAACCCCCGATGCCAATCGATTTCCGGTTTTTCGCGCCGCCGTAAATCCGTATACTGTCAATAATTTCGATTCACGGATTGGGTAGAGCGGCCATGAAAATGCTGACGGGGATATCGGCGTTCGCGCTCGCCGTGCTTTTGTCGGTCAAAGTTGCAACGGCGGCCGACTATGACGCGCAGGTGCAGCAACTGGTTGTTTCCGGGGTCGTGGAAAAATGGACCGGTTACACATTTGCTGACCTGGATGCCGAGGATCCGAATGATGCCCTTGACGAGGACAGCTTTTCGCAAGCAGTGCCGCCGGACGATTGAGCCTGCCGCTCGGCAGCAACCTGTCAGTCCAGATGGATGCCTCGATTGAATACGCCGAGGGCGCGTTCGACGCTTCGGACAACAGCAACCTGCTTGGATATGGGTCGCAGTTGGGACTGCACCTAACATATCGCGATCCTGCAAGTTTCGCGCTTGGCGGGTTTGGCGCATTCGGCGGCGGCAGCACCGAAGGCGAACCGTTTGACGGGTTCATCGTGGGTGGCGAAGCGCAGATCTATGTCGACGACATCACGCTGTATGCCCAGGCCGGGTTCCTGGATTCCACCGATCGCAGCGGTTCCCCCGGCAATGCCCTGCATGATGCGGTTTTCGTGCGCGGTGTCGGCCGTTGGTACATGACGCCGGGCAGCCGGCTGCAGGGCGAGTTTGGCTACGCATCGGGCAATCAGGACAGCGACAACGACGACATGGACGTTGTCGCCTGGGGCGTGCGCTATGACACCGTCGTGCCGGCTCTGCCGATATTGGGCGACACGCACGTGTTTGTGGGCTATCGCGGCAACTGGACAGAGGTTACCGACAGCACGTCAGCGACCGAACGCAGCGAATACGTTGACCACACAATCATGGTCGGCAGCCGTATGAGTTTCGGCGGCAGCTCGATGCTGGAAACCGAACGTGTCGGCGCCGGCCTCGACCTTCCCGACTTTACACGCTGGATAGGGTTTGGGCCCATCGTGGACTGATCCGCAGTATCGTCCTTAGCTGCGAAACTGTGCATTCACCGGGGCCGTTCTGGCTGAGCCCGGCAGTTTCCTGATGTCGGCCAAGAGCTTTGCCCGATTTCACCGCGGATGCCGGGTCGAGTTTACCGTCCTTGAAACTACCGAAATGGAGGCGAAATTTCCGATTGACTTAGTAAAGCTGGCCCCAGAACTTGAATTCATTCTCTCAGGGCGACTACTCTCAACAACCAATTTGGAAGTCGCTGCATCCGGCAATCTGAATACCTGTACAAATGCGATTTTGAGAATGAGTCAATGATTACTGCCGAGTTTGATCGAGAAACATCAACACTCAGGGTTGAGGCGTCGGGCGAGGTCTCTCACAGTGATTATCGGGACGTTTTCATACCCGCCGTGGAGTCAGCCCTGGACATAAGTGGCAAGATCAATCTCCTCTATGTATTTTCTGCAACCTATGAAGGGTTCACCACGAGAGCGGCATTGGATGATAACCGTCTTGGATTGACGCATCTGACAGACTTCAGGCGGATCGCGGTCGTGTCGGATCAAAGCTGGCTGCGCAACGCGGTGTCCGCGTTTTCAGTGTTCATGCCCGCTGAAATCAGCACTTACTCGCTTTCCGATCTGGAGACCGCCGAAAAATGGGTGAGCCATACGTGACCATTTCATATCAACCGCCCAAGTTCAGGGGCTTTGGTTAGAGTGAACTCGATCGTTTTCGTCGGTGTTGCTGTTATGACGCTCGGTGCACTCCTTCTCGCACCCTGGTCAAAGACGAACCAGTGGAAAGCCACCGTAACACCGCTTGCTTCAATCATTGGCAGTGGATTTCTAGTGTCGGCACCGCTGTTGGCCCAGGAGTTTGGCGGCTATGCCGCTCCAGCAATGGCGCTGTTGATCGGGATTGCCTGGCTGATCGGCTGGACAATTAGATACAACATCCAGAATGCAGAACCGCTTCTGACGAAGGGCGATGATCCCATTCTTCGCTCCGTGGAAGGGCTGAGCCATCTGGTCCTCGCATTCGCCTACTTTGTTTCCATTGCCTACTACCTTTCTCTGCTTGGGCATTTCTTGCTGGAAGCGGCAGGCGTGCCAAACGACCAAGCCGCAAAGGCCATTGCCGTTGCGCTCATGCTGGCACTCGGATTTTTGGGTTGGAGTGGGGGAGCACAAAAGGTTGCTTCTGTCGAACGCTATACGACCTCTCTCAATCTGGCCGTAATCGCCGGGTTTTTGACGTCTTTGGCCGGGTACTTTCTGCTGCAGATCGCGACGACCGCTCCCGTACTCGCGGCAGCGGGGAAATTCGAGCTGGGCTCCTTACCGATTCTTCTAGGCCTGCTGATCGTTGTTCAGGGATTTGAGACAACACGCTTTATGGGGGACGAGTTCGAGCCACAAACACGCATAAAGGCCATGCGCAATGCCCAACTTGTTTCTGGGTGCATATATATAGTGTTTTTTCTGCTTTTGTCCCCGCTTCTATCGGACCTGGCCCGAGGAGAAGGGGTGGCGGCAATAATTTCAACCTCTGCCTTGGTGGCAGCCATTCTGCCAATATCGCTGTCGGTTGCGGCTGCAGGAAGCCAGCTTAGCGCCTCAGTTGCCGACAGTATTGGAAACGTCGGGCTCATCCGATCTTTGACCGGCGGCAGAGTTGATAGCCGCCATGGCTACCTGATGGTATCGTTGGTCGGTGTGTCGATCCTCATCGCCTCGGATGTTGGTGAGATAATTGCGTTGGCAAGTCGCGCATTCGCGCTGTTTTATGCTCTCCAATGCATTGTTGCCTGGGAAGTGGCGCGAAAACGACCGCAAGACCGCATAAAGTCGTGGGCATTTGCTTCCCTCGCATTGTTGACGGCTGCGGTCTGTGTCTTTGGAGCGCCTGCCGAATAGTGAACATCTGGAATTCCAGTGAGCGGAGGAATATGCAACTCATCCAACACACCCCTGGCCAGATCTGGATAACGGATTATCCAGTGCACTATTCCGGGCTCGATTTCAGCGCACGGATGACAGTCATCCGATTGCCAGGTCGCGGACTGATGCTGCACTCCCCTTGCGACATTGATAGCCATATGGCTGCACAGCTGGAAAACCTTGGAGAAGTGGCATGTATCGTGGCGCCGGGATCGTACCACTACTTTCATGTCAAATCGGCACAAGCAGCTTTCCCCAACGCTGAAACTTGGATTTGCCCGGGAATCGAACGCAAGAAGCCGGACTTGGAATTTGATTGGTTTTTGTCGGACAACAGCCCGCCGGAGTGGGCAGATACGTTCGATCAGTGTCTCGTTCGCGGAAACCGGCTAATTTGGGAAGTCGCATTCCTGCACAAACCCAGCAAAACTCTGATCTTGGTGGATCTGATCGAGAATATTGGAGATTCCACGCCACATGTAGACTGGAAATTGAAACTCTGGTGGAAGGCGGTATTTCGCATGTGGAACCGGCCCAGGCCCGCGCCGGAGTATCAGTTGGGCTGGAAAGATCGTCGGGCTGCAAAAGCATCGCTAGAGCATATTCTAGGTTGGGATTTCACCCGGATAATTGTGTCCCACGGAGACAACATTGATGAGGATGCAAAAGCAGCAGCCGAAGCAGCATGGAGAGACCAGCTTTCCATCGATTGAGCAGCCCGCTGGGCAAGCTGCGCAAGAACACAGCGGCCAATCAGTGTGGTTGGTAACCTGGCCAGTCGCACGTGGGAAAACTCCCGAAACCTACCAATTTTCTCATTATTGCAATCGAACTTGATCATCTTATGTGTCATGGGTTTCGCACCACCCACGATGCACTTGCCAGCGGCTTGTGTGCCGTCTGATCAAGAATCCAGTGCCTCAATCGTACACCCTGGCACTGTTGCACTGAAATTCAGCGAAATCAAAATACGCACTCCAACGATGATTTTGGCCAATCCGCGCAGGCGTATCAGCCTCCGCAACCCCTGACAACTTTGGATTCAAAGAGAATTGTCACCGATCTGGAAGCCATGCCTGAAACCCAGGAATTTCGATACTTTGGAACAAACAATTGCTGGCGGAGAGAGGGGGATTCGAACCCCCGGAACGCTTGCACGCTCAACGGTTTTCGAGACCGCCCCATTCAACCACTCTGGCACCTCTCCTAAAGATGCGTTGGCAGAACATCGTCACAGCCTGTGATCGACGCTTTTTCCCTGCCAGGGCAGCGCTCTGATACAGTAAGCTGCGGTCGCCTTCAAGCCCGCTTTTGCTTGACTTCCGGCAGGCTTGGATATACCACACCGCCAGTCGCGCGCGGCAATCGGTGCCACTGCGCGAAAACTGCGCTGCCTGAGGTTCAACAAAACCAATAAAAATTCAAGCCTGACAGAGGGTTGCATCGCACCCCTTCAGCACCGCAAGGCGCGGCGAGAAAAAAGATAAGGACTTTGAGATAATGTACGCAGTCATCAAGACCGGCGGCAAACAGTACCGTGTTGCTGCTGAAGACGTCATCGAGATCGAGCGCACAGGCGCCGCCGAAGGTGACATTGTAGAATTTCCCGTACTCATGGTTGCTGGTGACGGCAATGTTGAGATCGGCACACCGCTCATCGACGGCGCCACCGTTGCCGGCCAGGTCTTGGCCCTGTCGCGCGGTCCGAAGATCATCATCTTCAAGAAGAAGCGCCGCAAGCACTACCGCCGCAAGAACGGCCATCGCCAGGACCTGATGCAGGTACAGATCACCGAGATTCTTACCGGCGGCAAGAAGCCGTCCAAGAAGGCCGCGGCACCGGCTGCCAAGAAGGCTGCACCTGCGAAGGAAGACAAAGCCAAGGACGACGCCAAGCCCGCCGCCAAGAAGGCAGCGCCAGCGGCAAAGAAGGACGACGCCAAGGCAGAGGCCAAACCGGCAGCCAAGAAAGCAGCCGCCAAAAAGGCGCCGGCCAAGAAGGCTCCGGCTAAAAAGGCAGCCGCCAAGAAAACCGACACGGACAAGAAATAAACCGAATACGATTTGTTGAAGGAGCAAACTCATGGCTCATAAAAAAGCAGGCGGTTCATCCCGCAACGGACGTGACTCCGCAGGCCGCCGCCTCGGCGTGAAGAAGTTTGGCGGCGAGCGCGTCATCCCCGGCAACATCATCATCCGTCAGCGCGGCACCAAATGGCACCCGGGCGACAATGTCGGCATCGGCAAGGACCACACTATCTTCGCCACCGCCGAAGGTCACGTGGAGTTCCGCGCCCGTGCCAACGGACGCACCTTCGTGTCCGTTGTCCCGATGCCGGCAGCTGCAGAGTAAAGCAACCGGACAAAGGGTTTTGCCCGAACCACCGGTGCCCATCGCCCCGGTGAGACGACATCATGAAGCACCAACGGGGAGATGGAAATTCACCATCTCCCCGTTTTCCGTTTAAGGGTTGTTTCCCATGGACCAGATAGAGACAGAAAGGCTGCTGCTGCGCCCCTTGCGCGAGGCGGATGCGCCGCGGCTGGCGAAGCTGGCGAACCATCCCGAGATCGCCCACATGCTGGCCACCATGCCACATCCCTATTCGCTGTCCGATGCAGAAGACTTTCTGGAAAGCGTGCGCGAGCTGCCGGCCAATGCGGCCAACTTCGCCATCACCCTGAAAGACAAGCCCGGCGAGCTGATCGGCGGCACCGGTTACGCACCCGCCCGCGGCCCTGACAAGCCGGCACACGAGATTGACTTCGGCTACTGGCTCGGCCTCGACTATTGGGGCAAGGGCTATGCGACCGAAGCCGCACGTGCCGTGCTCCGGCATGCCTTTGAGGTCAACACCATCGAACGCATCGACACCGAACACCTTGTCATCAACCCGGCTTCGGGCCGGGTGCTCGCCAAGGCGGGCTTTCTCGATGAAGGCGAGCGCACCTGTTTCTCGCAAGGCTCCGGCGAGACCAGACCATCGCGCAAGATGGTGTTGACCAGGGCCCGCTACCTGGAACACAAGGCGAAACAGTCATGAAGTTTCTCGACCAGGCAAAAATCTACGTCAAGTCCGGCAATGGCGGCGCCGGCTGCGTGTCGTTCCGGCGCGAGAAATACATCCAGCACGGCGGGCCCGACGGCGGCGACGGCGGCCGCGGCGGCCATGTGTTTGTCGAGGCGGTCAGCGGCCTCAACACGCTGATCGACTATCGCTTCCGCCAGCATTTCAAGGCCAAGGTCGGCACCCACGGCATGGGCCGCAACCGCACCGGCGCCATGGGCGAGGACGTGGTGCTGAAGGTGCCGGTCGGCACCCAGGTGCTGGAAGAAGACGGCGAAACCCTGATTGCCGACCTGACCGAGGAGGGCCAGCGCGTGCGCCTGCTACGCGGCGGCAACGGCGGCTGGGGCAACTCGCGCTTCAAGTCGTCGGTCAACCAGGCGCCGCGGCGCGCCAACCCTGGCGAAGACGGCGCTGACATGTGGATCTGGCTGCGCCTGAAACTGATCGCCGATGCCGGACTGGTCGGCATGCCCAACGCCGGCAAGTCGACGCTGCTGTCGGTTGTCTCCGCCGCCAAGCCGAAAATTGCCGACTATCCGTTCACCACACTGGTGCCCAACCTCGGCGTCGTGGAGGTGGATACCGCAACCTTTGTGCTGGCCGATATTCCCGGCCTGATCGAAGGCGCCCATGAAGGCGTCGGCCTCGGCGACCGGTTCCTTGGCCACGTGGAGCGCTGCGCCTGCCTGCTGCATCTCATCGATGCATCCGGGGAAGATCCGGCCGAAGCCTACCGGGTGGTGCGCGGCGAGATCGAGGCCTATGCAAAGGACCTGGCCGACAAGCCAGAGCTGATCGTCTTCAACAAGGCCGACATCGTCGATGAGGACGAGTTGGCGGAAAAGCGCAAGAGCTTTGAACAAGCCACCGGGCAGGTGCCGTTGCTGATGTCTGCCGCCACCAGCCAGGGCGTGCGGCCTGCCATGGCGAAGCTGCTGCAGATGATCCGCAAGGTTCGCAAGCACCAAGCCAATGACCAGCTCGAGCAGCCAGCCGTTCTTGATGAGGACGGCGAGCCCATAACGGAAGACACGTCATGGCGGCCCTGACCTCGCAACTGCAGAACGCCGACCGGCTGGTCATCAAGATCGGTTCGGCCATGCTGGTCAATGCCGACGGCTCGCTGCGCCGGACCTGGGTTGAGGGACTGGCGCGCGACATTGCCGACGCGCGCGCCCGCGGCACCCAGGTGCTGCTGGTATCCTCCGGTGCCATCGCCCTCGGCCGCCGCCGCCTCGGGTTCGGCCGGACCCGGTTGAAGCTGGAGGAAAGCCAGGCCGCCGCGGCCGTCGGCCAGATCGCACTGGCCCAGGGCTGGCAGGCAGCACTTGCCGATCACGACCTGGTGTCGGCGCAGGTGTTGCTGACCCTGACCGACACGGAAGTGCGCCGCCGTTATCTCAACGCGCGTGCCACGCTGAACACGCTGCTGGCCCGAGGTGCCGTGCCGGTGATCAACGAAAACGATACCGTCGCCACCTCGGAAATCCGCTATGGCGACAACGACCGCCTCGCCGCCCGGGTCAGCTCGATGATGTCTGCCACCTGCCTGGTGCTGCTGTCTGACGTGGACGGGCTTTACACCGCACCGCCGAATACTGACGGCGCGGAATTCGTCGCCCAGGTTGATGAGATCACGCCGGAAATTGTCGCCATGGCCGGCGCCCCGGTATCTGGCATGGGGTCGGGCGGCATGATCACCAAGATCGAGGCCGGCCGCATCGCCACCAGCGCCGGTGCCTCTATGGTCATCACCTCGGGCCATGAAGACCGGCCTCTCAGCCGGATACTCAACGGCAGCCGCGCCACCTGGTTCAAGTCCGCCGCAACCCCGGCAACGGCGCGCAAGCGCTGGATTGCCGGCTCGCTGGAACCGGCGGGCAGGCTGTTCGTCGACGATGGCGCGGCAAGCGCCCTCGGCAAGGGCCGCAGCCTGCTGCCGGCAGGCGTGCGCCAGGTCACCGGGCGCTTCTCCCGCGGAGACACGGTTGCCATCGTCACCTTGAACGGCCTCGAGATCGCCCGCGGGCTGTGTGCCTACGACGCGGCGGATGCAGAAGTCATTGCTGGCCGCAAGTCATCGGAAATTGAGGCATTGCTGGGCCTCGCCGGGCGTGATGAAATGGTCCACCGCGATGATCTGGTGATGACCGGAAAGGACACCGCATGAATATGGCTGAAAACATTGCCGCTGCTGCAATTGACCTGGAGCGCGACATGCAGGCCCTGGGCAACCGGGCGCGCGATGCCGCCCATCTACTGGCGACGGCGCCAACGGCCGCGAAGCAATCGGCCCTTCACGCCATGGCATCGCGTATCCGGGCGGCAGAAGCACCATTGCTGGAGGCCAACGCCGCAGATGTGGCCCGCGCCACGGCAGCCGGCAAACCGGCCTCGTTCATCGACCGGCTGACACTGACAGCCGAGCGCATCGAAGCCATGGCAAAGGGCCTGGAAGATGTCGCATCGCTGCCCGATCCCGTCGGCGCTGTGATGGCCAACTGGCAGCGTCCCAACGGACTTGACTTCACCCGCGTGCGCGTGCCGATCGGTGTCATCGGCATCATCTATGAAAGCCGGCCCAACGTCACCGCGGATGCCGGCGCCCTGGCCATGATGTCGGGCAATGCCGCCATCCTGCGTGGTGGTTCGGACAGCCATGACAGCTCCGGCCTGATCGTCGCCTGCCTGCAGGCAGGCCTTGAGGAAGCAGGCCTGCCCACCGCGGCCATACAGATGGTCCCGACCCCGGATCGCACCGCGGTCGGCATGATGCTGCAGGGCCTCGGCGGCACGATCGACCTGATCGTGCCACGCGGCGGCAAGTCGCTGGTCGGCCGTGTCCAAGACGAAGCCCGCGTCCCGGTTTTTGCCCACCTGGAAGGCATTTGCCACGTCTACGTGGACAAGGCTGCCGATGTGGACATGGCGGTCGACATCATCACCAACGCAAAGATGCGCCGCACCGGCGTGTGCGGTGCCGCTGAATGCGTACTGGTCCATGAAGACGTCGTGGCGAGCCATACCCCGGCGATCATTGCAGCACTGGCGGACAAGGGATGCGAAGTGCACGCAGACCCGGCCATCAACGCCGTTGCAGCTTCCAGCACGCCCGCCGGCGACAATGACTGGGGCATGGAATTTCTCGATGCGGTCATTGCCATGAAAACCGTGTCCGGCCTGGATGAGGCCATGGGCCATATTGCCCGTTACGGATCGCAGCACACCGACTGCATCATCACCGAAGACGGCGAGACCGCGGCGCGGTTTCTGAACGAGGTCGACAGCGCCATCGTCATGCACAATGCCTCGACCCAGTTTGCCGACGGCGGCGAATTCGGTTTCGGTGCGGAGATCGGCATTGCCACCGGCAAGCTGCATGCCCGCGGCCCGGTCGCGCTGGAACAGCTCACCACGTTCAAGTACCAGGTGCGCGGTTCCGGACAGACCCGGCCGTGATGGTTTCTGCATGATTTCCGGCCTGTATTCCGTTTCCGCCATCTCGCGTCAGCGCATCGGCCTGTTCGGCGGCTCGTTCAACCCGGCCCATAAAGGTCACGTGGCGGTCTCCGAAGAGGCCTTGAAGCGGCTGCAACTGGACCAGGTCTGGTGGCTGGTATCGCCGCAGAACCCGCTCAAGGACAGCCGCAATACGCAGGATTTCGATGACCGCCTGGCCCATGCCACGCAGCTTGCCGCAAACCCGCGGCTGATGGTGACCGGCATGGAGGCGGAGCTTGGCACCCGCACCACGGCGCAGACTTTTGCCGCCCTGTCGCCGATGTTCCGGCACTCCCGCTTTGTCTGGATCATGGGCGCCGACAGTTTTGCCGGGCTGCACCATTGGAACGACTGGCGGCAGATCCCGGCCACCCTGCCGTTAGCCGTGTTCGCCCGGCCCGGCTGGAGCCAGGCCGCGCTCAGTTCTCCGGCGGCCCGCCTGCTGGCTGGTGACAGGCTTGACGCAGCCGACGCCGGCCTGCTGGCCAACACGCCGGCACCGGCCTGGTGTTTCCTAAACATGCCGCTACGCCATGAAAGCTCGACCGCCATCCGCAACGGCAATGGCATCGCTCACAGCTAGGCAACCTGGCATTTCATCGGGAAATCCTCACACCACCGCTCACAAAATGCTGATGCAATCGTGACTCGCGGCACGGCAATTTGACGCTACAGGTATCATAACCTGGTGCACGCTGATGCTCCTTTGAGCCCCAGTACTTCTGAACTGTGCACTGCTGGCTGCGCAGGCAATCTCTTTGGCGGCTTGTGCACCCTGGGATGAAACACGCACTTGAAAGGCCAGTTCGATGGCATTGGCAATAGGCTCTCAACTCCGCTTCCACCTGCTCGCATCACTGGTTGTGATCGCCCTGTTGTGGTCCAATACTGTGCAGGCACAGCAAACCCAGCCGCTACCCGACCACGTGATTGAGAAGTTCGGCAACCCGCCGACCGTCCCGGAAGGCCCTCTGTCCGAACAGTTGCAGGCCGCCGTGCAGGTCGCCTTTATCGACAGTGCGACACAATCAACCTGGGGCCGGGACCAGGAGATCGCTCTCGGCGAAATTGCCGAGTCGAAAGACGCCCGGATTGCCTGGATTATCAGCGATTTGATGCGCTTCACTTCCGGGCAACGGTTGAACGGGGTGCTCGCCGATACTGCCTTCAAGCTGCTGCAAAAGAAGCCGCCGGAAAATGACCATTGGGGGACCGTAACCGACCACCTGATTGCCTGGGATGTTCCAGCTCCCCCTGATTACCTGCGGGCGAAGCGGGCCATTTTCACCAACCTCATACCCGGTTGGGAAAAGATCTTTGTTGAGGGCGATATCGATTGGAGGCTGGTCTCCTGGGGCGGCGTGCCTATCGATGATCGCAAGTACGACAAGACCGATGAAGTGTGCAATTGCATTCCTGCAGCGGACAACCCCGAAGTAAGCAGTGCAGAAGATGCCAAATGGCTCAAGGATGATGATGTCGTCTTTGGCGTTCACGTGAACGGCGAGTATCGGGCCTATCCGCGGCGCATTATGGAAGTTCGCGAGATGGTCAACGACACATTGGGCGGTCGGCACCTCGGAATCCCATATTGCACTTTGTGCGGTGCGGCGCAGGCCTACTTCACTGATCGGCTGCCGGACGGAATAGAGCGGCCAGTACTGCGCACATCAGGGCTGCTGATCCGGTCCAACAAG
The DNA here is from genome assembly GCA_028289645.1 of Anderseniella sp. GTDB lineage: Bacteria > Pseudomonadota > Alphaproteobacteria > Rhizobiales > Aestuariivirgaceae > Anderseniella. The sequence goes on along the minus strand of JANQOK010000007.1, from coordinate 79,330 downwards.
GTGATGTACGACGTCAACACGTTTTCGGTGTTTGATACGTTTCTGGGCAAGGCGGTGACCGGCCCTCTGGCCGAAAAGAAACTGCAACTGAAGCAGGCCAGCGTGGTTACCACCGACTGGGGAACGTGGAAGAAGGCTCACCCTGAGACAACGGTCCTGGTCGAGTCCCTGGCGCTTGGCCGCGATTTCGACTTTCGCAATGGCCGCGACGCCAACGGGCCGATTTTTCCGGTTGGCGATGTTGATCCGCGATTGCCGGTTCATGAGGACATCATTGGCGTAACCACCGCGTCTGGGAAACCCGTGGCGTTTCAGCGAAGCAAGGCGTTTGTGGCACTCAAGAAAGGCGATGAGATCGTTTTCGAGAATGTTCGTCTCGAACTTGATGCCGGCGGCATCAGGGCTGTGGACGCAGATGGTAGTGACATCGGCAGCCATCAGGCGTTCTGGTTTGCCTGGTCGCAGTTTCATCCTCAGACGGCCCTCTGGCCGGGCTAAGGAAATTCCCACCGCAAACCCCGCACATCCGAATGCCGTGGTTGCAGAATAGAACTGCCGCCGTGCGCCGAAATCCCTCTTATGCATCGGGACAGGCAAACATGTTTTGAAGCTCAGGGCTGGACGGCAAGGACGTAAATCGAGGATTCAAGATCGCCTTCCGATGTCTGCACAAGGGTCAGCACTCTCTCGTAGCCGGCACCTTCGAACTCATCAAGGCGTTGCCAATGCTCAGGCAGGTCTTCGGACTCAAACACGAATACCTCAACCTCTTCGCCTGACGCTTCAAGAACCAGACCGGGGTAACCCAGGTCCGCGCCCCACCCGGCCTCAAGCAGCCTGCCTCTGACCGTCCCGGTCCTCCAATGCCCTTCAAGGTCGGCGAGCTGATGGTTGTTCGGGCGGCCCGGTGCAAGGGTTCCATACGTCGCGAGGCGCTTTTGATACATTTGACCTTCTTTCCGGCCCGGGGTCGATTTGGGCTGCATATTCAATCGTGATGCCGGAATACCGGCATTGCATTTTGGTCTCAAGGTACCAGTGAATGGATCAAGGCACGACACATTTGAGTAGCCGGTTTGGGCGCAGAGGCGGCTTCTGAAGCTCTCCACTCTAACACCGAATCCTGGTCCCAAACCCGCCCAAACGGCATGAAAGTCATCGTCATGTCACACTGAGCAGCTTGAATCCCGACAGAATCGGGCGTACGCTGTCAGGTGTTAACGTCCACTCGTTCAACGGAAAAGGTGAACAGGCACATCGTGCAGCCGAACCGTCAGCAACAGATTACTGCAAGGCAGCAAGCCCGCATGCCTTCCAGCCATCAAGAGGACCCGAACCCTGACAAGCCAATCTATGCGTAGCGGCTCGCAGAGCACAGCCGCTAAACCAGCACCTGCGTCTCGCCGCAAGGCCAAGCCGCCCCTCCCCAAGATCATCAAGTCATGCCTCGACGATGCCAAGGCCGAAGATGTCGTTACCATCGACCTCAATGGCAAGGCCGCCCTGGCCGACACGATGGTTGTCGCATCCGGACGGTCAAACCGCCATGTCTCGGCAATTACCGACCAGTTGTCCGGCGCCCTGAAGGATGCCGGATACAAGAATGTCCGGGTTGAGGGCCTGCCCCATTGTGACTGGGTGGTGATGGACACAGGTGACGTGATCGTTCACATCTTCAGGCCGGAAGTCCGCACATTCTATAACATCGAGAAACTCTGGTCGCCGGATGCGCCGGCAGACACAGCCGCGTCCTGAGGGCATCAGGGAGTGAAACTGACCATAGCCGCCATCGGCCGCATGAAGGCCGGCCCGATGGCGGAGCTTGTGGACACTTATGCAAAGCGCATCCGCCAGGCAGGCAGGCCGGCCGGCATCACCGAGCTGACCGTCATTGATTTCCCCGAATCACGAAAGTCCGGGAGCGCAGCACGCGCCGGCGAAGAAGCGGAACTGCTGAAAAACGCCGCACCATCCGGCTCCGTGTTCGTCACCCTTGATGAACGGGGCAAACCACTGAGCACCGCTGACTTTGCCGGCATTGTCCGCAAAGAGCTTGAATCCGGCACCAAAGACCTGGTTTTCGCCATCGGCGGTCCTGACGGCCATGCACCGGAAATCCGCAAAAATGCCCGATACATGGTGTCTTTTGGCCACATGACCTGGCCACACATGCTGGCACGTGTGTTGTTGGCGGAGCAGATTTACCGCGTGGTCACCATTTTGGTTAATCATCCGTATCACCGGGACTAGTGATTCTGCTGTCTGCCCGGCCGCCAAAGAGCGGATCATGTGCCTCGACCAAGCTGGAAACCCATTTGCTGATACATGCACGTCATAAAGGTGTTTTGCTGTCTGCAACTGTCTTGTTGCTGCTGACCGGCGCGGCGCATACACAAGACGCCCCGGTCCAGGGCAGCCTCGACGAGGAAACTGACCGGCTACGCACCATCGAACGCCAGATCGGCCAGGCAAAGACCCGTTCAGCGGCGCTGGACAGGGAACGCCAGGCGCTGGCGGCGGAGATGGCGAGCGTGTCGGACCGGCTGGTCGCGCTGGCCGGCAACATTCAGTCGCGCGAAGCGCGCATTGCCGAAAGTGAGAAAAAGCTGCTCTCGCTTGCCCTGAAGGAAAACACGCTGCGCTCCAGGCTGCGCGCCCGGCGCGGCACGCTCGCCGAACTGCTGGCAGGACTGCAAAAGCTGGAACGCAATCCGCCGCCGCCACTGGCGGTGGAGCCGGACGATGCAACCCGCGCCGTGCGCGGTGCACTGCTGTTCGGCGCCATCGTACCGGACCTGAAAGGCCAGGCCGCCAGCCTGACCCGTGAACTGGCGGAGCTTGAAGCCGTCCGGCAGCGCATCGTGGCCGCCCGCGACGAACTCGACACGCACATATCCAATCTCGGGCCGGCGCGAGCCGAACTGGAGGAGCTGCTGATTCGCAAGCAGGCCCTGCTTGCAAAAACCTCACGTGAGCTCGCAGCAGAACAGAAACGCGCGCTGGAACTGGCGCAGAAGGCCAAGGACATTCGCCAGCTGCTGGCCGGCCTTGCCGAAGCGCGTCGCAAGGCCCAGGCCAAGGCGGCCGCTGAAAGAGCGCGTAAGGTTGCCGAACAGAAAGCCCGCGAAGAAGAAGCGCGGCGTGTTGCCAAGGCCAGGGCTGACGCCGAGAGGAAGGCACAGGCCGAACGCATCGCCAGGGCGGCAGCGGAAAAGGCGCGCCTGCTGGCTGAGCAAAAGGCCCGCGAGGCTGAAGCGAAACGGCTTGCCGAACTGAAGGCCGAGAAGGAAAAGCAGGCTGAAGCTGAACGCCTCGCCAGAATTGCCGCTGAAGAGGCCCGCCGGTTTGCCGAGCAACAAGCCCGTGAAGCGGAACAAAAGCGGCTTGCCGAGCAGAAGATCGCCGAGGAAAAGGCGGCGGAAGCCGAACGGCTTGCCAGGGCTGCAGAAGAAGAGGCCCGCCGCCAGGCTGCACTTGAGCTGAAAAAAAAGCAGGAAGCAGAGGCTGAACGCAGGCGCAGGAAGCCGCCGGTCCGCTTTGCCTCATCCGTTGGCAAGCTGGCTTATCCGGCTCAGGGTGAACGGGTGCGCAACTTCAACGACAAGGATGGCTATGGCGGCCGCTCCGAAGGCCTGCACATCGCCACCGGGAAACTGGCCCAGATCACCACGCCGGCAGACGGTGATGTGGAATTTGCCGGTGAATTCCGCAGTTATGGCAAGCTCATCATCATCAATGCCGGCGACGGCTATCATTTGTTGCTTGCGGGTCTGGACAAGATCACCGTTTCTGCGGGACAATCACTCACCGCTGGTGAACCTGTCGGAACGATGGGCACACATACGGCTCGCGGAACTTTGATCGGTGATCGCATAGACGATCCAAGACCGATCTTGTACGTAGAAGTAAGAAAAGGCGCTGAAGCCATTGATTCATCCCGCTGGTGGGTGGATCGTGGTCAAAAATCGGCACTTCGCCGCAATAATGGCGGAAATGAAGGCTAGCGAGAAGCACGACAGCGCGCTAATCTTTACATTGAATGCTCAGCTAACCGGGATCCCCGATCCTAACCCTTGATGGAAAGCCGACACGTAATGCTCAAAACCAACCTGAAGATCGCCGGCGCCTTCGTTGTCGGCTTTATCGCGGCCACAGGTGCCTGGCAGTCGCTGAACTTCGCCAACGCATCCAATCAGGAAACCTACCGCTATCTGAACCTGTTTGGCGATGTGTTTGACCGTGTCAGGGCCGATTACGTGGAAGAGCCCGATTCGGAAAAGCTGATCGACACGGCCATCAACGGCATGTTGTCCGGCCTTGACCCCCACTCAAGCTACATGAACCCGAAGCGCTTCAAGGACATGCAGGTGCAAACCCGCGGCGAATTCGGCGGTCTCGGCATCGAGGTCACCATGGAGAAGGAAGTGGTCAAGGTGGTCGCACCCATCGATGACACCCCGGCCCAGAAGGCGGGGATCTTGTCCAACGACCTGATCACCCAGATCGACGGCAAGGAAATTCGCGGCCTGACCCTGAACGAAGCCGTCGACAAGATGCGCGGCAAGGTTGGCGAGCCGATCACCCTGACCATCGTGCGCAAGGGCAAGGATGCGCCGTTCGATGTCACCATCAAGCGCGCCATAATCAAGATACGCGCCGTGCGTTTCAACGTCGAACGCGATGACATCGGTTACATCCGCATTTCATCGTTCAATGACCAGACCCAGGACAACCTGGAAAGGGCCATCGAGAAGATCAAGGCCCAACTCGGCGACAAGCTGAAAGGCTATATCATCGACCTGCGCAACAATCCCGGCGGCCTGCTCAATCAGGCCATCTCGGTGTCCGACAGCTTCCTGAACAAGGGCGTTATCGTCTCCACCCGGGGCCGCAACGGTTCTGAAACCGATCGTTCGACGGCAACCAACGGCGACCTGAGCGACGGCAAGAAGATCGTCGTCCTGATCAATGGCGGCTCGGCGTCGGCGTCTGAAATCGTTGCCGGCGCCCTGCAGGACCACCAGCGGGCCACGATTCTCGGCACCCGGTCGTTCGGCAAGGGGTCGGTCCAGACCATCATCCCGCTCGGATCCGAAGGCGCCATTCGCCTGACAACGGCGCGCTATTACACGCCGTCCAACACCTCGATCCAGGCCAAGGGCATCAAGCCGGATATCAAGGTCGAGCAGGAACTGCCGGAAGAGCTGAAGGCCCAGGCCGGACGCAATACGTCGGAAGCCGGACTGCGCGGCCACCTGACCGGCGAAGGCGAGGGTGAGGAATCAACAGGCTCATCGTCCTATGTGCCAGCCGACAAGGAAAAGGACCTGCAGCTGAAGGCGGCCATTGACGTGCTTGACGGCAAGACGGTGGTCAGCGATGCGCCTAAGAAGGCGGAAGCACCGACCGCCAAGACCGGCACGTCGGCAAACTAGAGCTCTTGAAGCGCTTGACCGGCAGGCGCGAGCTGTGCTCGCGCCGCCGCAACCTGACATTGTGATATCCAGCTTCACTGCTGGTTGAGCGTGTATCCGGACAGCACCCATTTTTGCTTTACTTCGGTACGAATCAGTAGCGTCGCGCGTATAGTTCGTCCGCTTGGCCAGCCAGTAGAGGCGGGTGTTCGCAGCAACTCACAGGGAAATTGGGTAAGCTGTAATGGAAAACGACCTTCGCCAGCCGTTGAAACGGCGTTCACTGCCGGCACGTCTGTTGTCGACGCGCCCGTCTGCCCTGCGTGCGACATCGCTGGCCTTCATAACGGTGCTCGGCGGTCTGGCCGGCTGGCTTGTGGTCAGCCATGAACCTTACGGCGGCGAGCCAGTCGTTCACATGCGCATCGACACGTCCGATCCGATCGTTACATCTTCCGTCAAGAAGCCTGACGGCGAGGCTCAGCAAAACGCACCAACCGACGACGAAGCCATATCCCAGGACACGGGCGCCGACATCCCTGTCGTGGATTTGTCCGAGCTTGGCAGCAGGGGTGAGGAAACCGACCTTGAGCGACGGCGGCGGCAACTGGCAAGCCGCAGCTCTGGATCAGGCGAGGTGGAAAGCCCGCCGGGCGCGCTTTCAGTGGACGACCTGGCACGCTCACGCGATCAGCAGGCCCTGATCCCGTCGCGCGCCAGCCTGGCACTGGTGCCGGCACCGGTGGCCAAGGTAACCGGCAAGGGCCCACATGGCCCCCTGCCCCGGCGCGCCAAGGACGGATCGAAACCCTCAACAGTCTATGCCCGCCCGGTTTCCCGCGAGCACCTGGCATCTGACATGCCGAAAGTGGCCCTGCTGATCGGCGGGATGGGACTGAACGAAGGCCTGACCAGGACCGCCATCAATCGGCTGCCTCCGGAAGTCTCCCTGGGGTTCGCTCCTTATGGAGAAAACCTGCAACAGCAGGCCAATGAGGCACGCTCCCGCGGCCATGAGCTTTACGTTCACCTGCCCATGGAACCGTTCGGCTATCCGTCCATCGATCCCGGTCCGCGCACCCTGCTGACCTCGGCGCCGCCGCAAAAGAACCTGGATTCGCTGCGCTGGCATCTCAGCCGGTTTGCCGGATATGCCGGTGTGACCAATTACCTCGGCGCCCAGTTCGCCAGTAACAATGACGCCATAAGTCCGATCTTGAAGGAACTTGGCAAACGTGGCCTGATCTACGTTGATGACGGCAGCAAGGGCCTGTCCCGTGCCACTCAGCTGGCCGGTATTCTCGGGCTCGATGCCCGCTCGGCGGTTGTCGACCTTGATGGTGACGGTTCACCGGCCTCGGTTCTCGCGGCCCTGCAGAAACTTGAGGCGCAGGCCCGTCACAGCGGCATGGCCATCGCGACCGGATCCGGCCTGCCCGCCACCATCGAAGCCATCGATGAATGGGCGCAAGGATTGGCCGGCCGCAATGTTCTGCTGGTGCCGGTATCCGCCGCCTTCGCAGCACGCCGCAGCTAGTGAGCCAGTCGGATTTTATGATACACTCGCAGTCGTCATCCCAGCGACGGCTGGAATCCATCCTCCAGCGCGCACCATACCTGCGATGGCATTGGACTCCAGCCTTCGCTGGAGTGAAGGTTGCAATGAGTTCTCATCCGAGGCACGCAGTGCCGAGGCAAGGCCGACCGGTCGCTGCGCGAAGCGCGCCCCCGCGGAGTGCAGGCGGAGCCTGCTTGCGTGAGCGAAATCATGACAAGTGACCATTCCAACCTTCCCTACCGCCCCTGCGTGGGCGTCATGCTGCTGAACCCGCAGGGCCGGGTCTGGATCGGGCATCGCATCGTGCAGGAAAACGACGACGAGGCCGAGGGTGTCGGCATGTGGTGGCAGATGCCCCAGGGCGGTATCGATGACGGTGAAGATGTCCGCAGTGCTGCCTTACGCGAACTGACCGAGGAAACCGGCGTGCGCTCGGCAACCGTGTTGGCAGAGACCGACGACTGGTTCACCTACGACCTGCCTGACCACCTTGTCGGCGTTGCCTGGAAGGGCCGCTACCGGGGTCAGAAGCAGAAGTGGGTCGCCTTCCGGTTTACCGGCGAAGATTCGGAAATCGACATTTCCGGTATCGGTCACAAGCCGGAGTTCGACGAATGGCGCTGGGCCGACATCAATGAGTTGGAAGAACTCATCGTGCCCTTCAAGCGCCAGGTCTACGGCCAGGTCGTCAAGGCCTTCAGGCACCTGTGCGTCTAGAGCAACATGGGTCCCATGAACCCGTAAAGTTGCTCTGGCACTTTGAAAACGATCAGTTTTATGACTTTTGACTGATTCAATCAAAAGTCATACTGATCTGAACACGACCATCAGGTTGTTGGCCGGCACCGTCAGGATTTCCGACAGGGACAGGTTGTGGCGAGCCGCTTCTTCGGCAATGTCTTCCACAAATCTCAGGCCATAGGCCGGATCCTGATCTTTCAGCCAGACATCGAAGGCTTCATTGCTCGCAACCGTCTCGACATGTCGCTGCCGGAACGGACCGTACAAGACCAGTAAGCCGCCGTCAGTCAACTTGCGCCCGGCGCCGCGCACCAGTCCGGTGCACGCCGCCCACGGCGCAATATGCACCATGTTGATGTTCAAGATCACGTCTGCCCGTTGAGGCTCTGTAGCGGTTTCCCAATTGCTTTCCGTCACATCGAGTTGCTGCGGTGGCATCAGGTTGCCCGACGGCGTGTCGGCGGCATAGGCAGCGATACTCGCAAGCCTGCCGGGATCGAGCTCTGTCGGCCACCAGCGCAGCTGCGGCATGGCCGGCGCACAGTGGGCTCCGTGCTGGCCGGTGCCGGAGGAGACTTTCAGCAGGTCCTGCGCCGTGTCAGGTACAATTTCAAGTAACCTGCCTCGCACCACGTCCCTATTACGCTCTGCCGCCGGTGCTGTCTGTTTCATGCCGATCCGATCCTGATCTCGCAAACAAAAAGCCGGGCATCTGACCGCCCGGCTTGAATTCACTGTATGAGCCTGAACCTGGATTGTGTCCTAGAGCGCCGACTGCAGCTGCTTCAGGTGATCAAGGTTTTCCTGCGCCCGGCGCTTTTTCTCCGGATCAGTGGCATCGTCCACGTCTTCCTGGGCATTCTGGATTTGCTGCGCCAGGTTGTCAGCCGAAAGATCGCTGACCGCCACGGCTTCCTCGGCCAGAATGGTCAGGCCGGCTGGGTTCACTTCAGCGAATCCACCGCGCACGAAAATGCGCTCCGCATTACCGCTTTCATCGGTGACCGTGACCACACCGGGCTTGAGTGTCGACAGCACCGGCGCATGATTGACCAGCACGGTAAACTCGCCTTCGGTGCCGGGCACAACCACCTGCTGCACCTCGCCCGACGACAAAAGCCGTTCGGGCGATACCAGTTCAAACTTCAAGAGATCGGCCATAAGGCTCTCCGTTACTCAGTCTGCCGCGAAACCGATCAGGCAGCTTCCGCAGCCAGGCGCTCGGCCTTCTCGATAGCTTCGTCCATGGATCCGACCATGTAGAATGCGGCCTCCGGCAGATGGTCATATTCACCCGACACAAGACCTTTGAAGCCCTTGATGGTGTCTTCCAGCGAAACCAGCTTGCCGGGAGATCCGGTAAACACTTCCGCCACGAAGAACGGCTGCGACAGGAAGCGTTCGATCTTGCGGGCACGCGCCACGGCGAGCTTGTCTTCTTCCGACAGTTCGTCCATGCCGAGAATGGCGATGATGTCCTGCAGTGCCTTGTAGCGCTGCAGCACTTCCTGCACCTGGCGGGCAACTTCGTAGTGCTCTTCGCCGACAACCTGCGGGTCCAGCATGCGCGACGTGGAGTCCAACGGATCCACAGCCGGATAGATGCCCTTCTCCGAAATCGCGCGTGACAGCACGGTGGTTGCGTCCAGGTGGGCAAAGGTCGAAGCCGGTGCCGGGTCAGTCAGGTCGTCAGCCGGCACATACACCGCCTGCACCGAGGTAATCGAACCCTTGGTGGTCGTGGTGATCCGCTCCTGCATGGTGCCCATGTCGGTACCCAGCGTTGGCTGGTAACCCACAGCAGACGGGATACGGCCGAGAAGTGCCGACACTTCCGAACCAGCTTGGGTGAAGCGGAAAATGTTGTCCACGAAGAACAGCACGTCCTGGCCTTCGTCGCGGAAGTGTTCGGCAACCGTCAGGCCGGACAGCGCGACACGGGCACGGGCACCGGGAGGCTCGTTCATCTGCCCGTAAACCAGGGCCGCCTTGGAGCCTTCTCCGCCGCCTTCCTTGTTCACGTTGGATTCGATCATTTCCCAGTACAGGTCGTTGCCTTCGCGGGTGCGCTCGCCGACGCCGGCAAACACCGAATAGCCGCCGTGCGCCTTGGCGATGTTGTTGATCAGTTCCATAATGAGCACGGTCTTGCCCACACCGGCACCGCCAAACAGGCCGATCTTGCCGCCCTTCGCATAAGGCGCCAGCAGGTCAACAACCTTGATGCCCGTGACCAGAATTTCAGCTTCCGTGGACTGCTCCACAAATTCCGGGGCGTCCTGGTGAATGGCCCGCTTTGTCTTGGTCTTGATCGGACCTGCCTCATCAACCGGCTCGCCGATGACATTGATGATGCGGCCCAGGGTCTCCTCACCGACCGGCACTTCGATCGGGCCGCCGGTATCGGTCACCGGCTGGCCGCGCATCAGGCCTTCCGAGGAGTCCATGGCGATGGTGCGCACCGTGCTTTCCCCGAGATGCTGGGCAACTTCCAGAACCAGACGGTTGCCGGCATTGTCGGTTTCCAGCGAGTTGAGAATTTCAGGCAGGTGCCCGTCGAACTGCACGTCGACAACGGCGCCCATAACCTGAACGACCTTGCCGATCTTTCCGCCTGTAGCTGGTGCTTTCTTGGCAGCGGTTTTGCTGGCCGCCTTCTTGGCTGGCGCTTTTTTGGCTGGTGCTTTAGCCATGTTTCGGGTCCTTCCCTTGAGCCTTCTAACTCGACAATCTAGAGCGCTTCCGCACCCGAGATGATTTCAATCAGTTCCTTGGTGATCTGCGCCTGGCGCTGACGGTTATAGCTCATCGTCAGCTTGTCGATCATCTCACCGGCATTGCGGGTGGCGTTGTCCATGGCGGACATGCGCGCACCCTGTTCGGACGCTGCGTTCTCCAGCAGGGCCCGGAAAATCTGCACGCCGATATTGCGTGGCAGCAATTCTTCCAGAATTTCGCTTTCTTCCGGTTCGTAATCGTAGATCGCCCCGCCGAGGTCGGCCGCCTCGCCTTCATCGGACGCGACGTTCGCAGGAATAATCTGCAAGGCAGTCGGGATCTGCGAGATCACCGACTTGAACTCGGAATAAAACAGGGTGGCAACGTCAAACTCGCTGTCGTCAAACATCGACAGCACCTTGCCGGCAATGTCATGCGCGTTGGCAAACGCGACCTGCTTGACTTCGCGCAGATCAACACGATCGATGATCAGATGATCGTATTTGCGGCGCAGGACATCATAGCCCTTCTTGCCGACGCACAGAATTTTCACCGTCTTGCCGTTCTGGACCAACTCGTCAACATGCTCGCGGGCGAGCTTGGCGATGTTCGAGTTGAAACCGCCGCACAGGCCACGCTCGGCCGTGCACACGATGAGCAGATGCGTGTCCTCGCGGCCGTTCCCGGCCATCAGCGCGGATCCGCCTTCGCGGCCTTCCATGGCGGCCGACAGGTTTGCCAGCACACTGCCCATGCGCGACGCATAGGGACGTGCGGCCTCAGCCGATTCCTGTGCCTTGCGCAGCTTCGCCGCCGCCACCATCTGCATCGCCTTGGTGATCTTCTGCGTCGACTTAACCGTCGCGATCCTGTTTCTTAGGTCCTTGAGGCTGGCCATAGTCCCTGATGTTCCCTCAGTTGATCTCTACGAGCAGCACCAATCAGGCCGCGAACGCCTTGGCATAGTCATCGACGACGGATTTCAGCTTGTCACCGATTTCGTCGGTCACTTCCTTCTTCGTGCGCAGCTCTTCCAGGAGATCGGCATGGCTGTCGCGCACCAGGCGCAGCAGGCCCTGCTCGAACTCACCAACCTGGTTGACGGCGATGTCGTCGAGGTAGCCGTTCACACCGGCATAGATCACCACAACCTGCTCTTCCGTCTTCAGCGGCGAGAACTGCGGTTGCTTGAGCAGTTCGGTCAGGCGCGCACCGCGGTTCAGCAGACGCTGCGTCGAGGCATCAAGATCGGATCCGAACTGGGCAAAGGCCGCCATTTCGCGGTACTGGGCCAGTTCGCCCTTGATCTTGCCGGCCACCTGTTTCATGGCCTTGATCTGGGCCGAAGAGCCCACGCGCGACACCGACAGACCGACGTTCACCGCAGGCCGGATACCCTGATAGAACAGGTCGGTTTCCAGGAAGATCTGGCCGTCGGTGATCGAGATCACGTTGGTCGGAATATAGGCCGACACGTCGTTGGCCTGGGTTTCGATGATCGGCAGTGCGGTCAGCGAACCGGCGCCATTGTCCTCGTTCAGCTTCGCAGAACGTTCCAGCAGGCGTGAATGGAGATAGAAAACGTCACCCGGATACGCTTCGCGTCCGGGCGGACGGCGCAGCAGCAGCGACATCTGGCGGTAGGCGACGGCCTGTTTCGACAGATCGTCGTATCCGATCAGGGCGTGCATGCCGTTGTCACGGAAGTACTCGCCCATGGTGCAGCCGGAAAATGGCGCCAGGAACTGCAGCGGCGCCGGATCGGATGCGGTCGCGGCGACGATGATGGAGTATTCCAGCGCGCCGTTGTCTTCCAGAATCTTCACAAACTGGGCAACCGTGGAACGCTTCTGGCCGCAGGCCACATACACACAGTACAGCTTGTCCTCTTCGGGGCCGTTCATGTGGATTGGCTTCTGGTTGAGCATGGTGTCGAGCAGAATGGCGGTCTTGCCGGTCTGACGGTCACCAATCACCAGTTCACGCTGGCCGCGGCCAACCGGGATCAGCGCGTCAACCGCCTTGAGGCCTGTCGACATCGGCTCATGCACCGACTTGCGCGGGATGATGCCGGGCGCCTTGACGTCCACACGCTCGCGCTGCTTTGCATTGATCGGACCCTTGCCGTCAATCGGATTGCCGAGCGGGTCGACAACGCGGCCGAGCAGTTCCCTGCCGACGGGCACTTCCACGATGGCGCCGGTCCGCTTGACCGTATCGCCTTCCTTGATGTCGCGGTCCGACCCGAAAATAACGATACCGACATTGTCGACTTCCAGGTTCAGGGCCATGCCCATGATGCCGCCCGGGAATTCGACCATCTCGCCGGCCTGCACATTGTCCAGACCGTAGACACGGGCGATACCGTCACCGACGGACAACACCTGACCGATCTCGGAGACCTGGGCTTCTTTGCCAAAATCCTTGATCTGCTTTTTGAGAATTGAGGAAATCTCGGCGGCGCGGATATCCATCAGCTGACCCCTTTCATGGAAACCTTGAGGTTCTGCAGTTTGGTGCGAAGCGAATTATCGACCATGCGGGAACCGACTTTTACGATAAGTCCGCCGAGTATCGACGGATCAACAATGGTGGCAAGCTCGACATCGGAGCCGACCGAAGCCTTGAGTTCCGCCTTGAGCTTGGAAAGCTGGGCGGCGGTGAGTTTTTCGGCGGAGACAACTTCAGCGGCAATTTCGCCGCGCGCTGCAGCAACCAGCGACCTGAACGCAGCAATCATGTCCCTGACAGCAAAAAGCCGGCGGTTCTTGGCCGCCAGCTTGATGAAGTTCGCTGCAATGGACTTGATACCGGCTTGCGCGAAGACCGCGTTCAGGGCCGCGATCTGGTCGCCGGCGCCAAACACCGGGCTGCGCACCAGCCGGGTCAGGTCTTCCGATGAATCCAGCATGGCGGAAAAACTGTCCAGATCAGCCGAAACCTGGCTGACCGAGTTGGTTTCCTGCGCCAATTCAAACAGAGCCGTGGCGTAACGCCCCGGCATTCCTGTTGCTTTTTGTTCTTGAGCCGTCACGTGGAGGTGTACTCGCTTTGGCTGTTTCGCGGACATCAGACATCGCCCGGATCGGCGCAAATACCTGACATGTTTTGGTAATTCCCCGCAACCGGTTGTACCCGGCAAGCCGCGCTTTCCCAGTTGCGCGCTCGATCTAGCACAGGCATATGCATGGCGCAACTGTGACATGGCGGCGGATTGCCGCAATTGCAGACACATTGTCGCCTTGAAAGTATCGCTACAACTCCCAGCTAAGGCCCAAGCATTCCACTAGTGCTTGCGCCGGACGGCTAGGAACAGTCACAGGGGCGGCGCCTTCACGTGACTGTAACCAAACGAGTAACAAGGGAAATTTTTGCCGGCCAACCCGCTGGCATGCGTAATCACGGGCGTCTTGCACGCACCCTGACACGACGAAAACACCGGAGAATTTTTCATGACATCAAGGAAATTGTTCAGTGCAATCGCACTGGCGGCATCAATTTGCTTGCCAATGACCGCAGCAACCCATCCACACGGGGCTGACGGGGGTATCAGTGGAACTGCTGCACAAGATGCAACGGCAGCACAACTGTATGACCACATCACCGAAAAACAATCCGGAAAGCTCGCCAAGGATGCAGAGGCAAATCCCGGCATCAACAGGTCGCAGATAAAGCGACCCCGCCAGGTCATCCTGGACAAGATCCATGTCCACGCGGAAGGAGCGGATGTGCCGATTGACACCGCCCTGGCCGTCGTCCTGCAGGAATCCAGCTTTCGCCCGCATGTGACCGGGGCCGCCGGCGAGATCGGCCTGATGCAGCTCAAGTGCCAGACCGCACGCGGCATCGGCTACAAGGGCACCTGTGATGACCTGTACGATCCCGACACCAACCTGCATTACGGCCTGCGCTATCTGCGCAAGGCCCTGAACCGCGGGTCCGTCGCCTATTACAATGCCGGCATCTACGCCAAGAAACTGCCCGAGGCAGCCAAGGAGTATGCCGATTCCGTCGAGGTCAAGCGCAGCAACTCCGACAAGTACCGCCGCGACCGGTTCAGGTCGTCACCTCCGGGCCTCGGCTATACCGGCGGCTATGGACCGGTTCTGCTGTAGGGGTCTCGCGCTCTAAAGGAAGCTGTACGGGTCAACGTCGATGGCCAGCCTGATCGAGCCTCTCGGTTTGATCCCGCCGAGCCATTGCCGGAGATAGGCCTGAATGTCCACATCACGCGCGCACATCACCAGGTATCGAAACCGGTGACGACCGCGCACCATGGACAGGGGTGCAGGTGCCGGGCCCAGCACCTGCACGTCCTTGGCGTCCGGCACGGCCCGCAACAGGTTGCGCGCAAACCTGTCGGTCTCATCCCGGTCGCTGCCTGAAATGACAATGCCGGCCATGCGCCCGAACGGCGGCAACATGGCGCGCTCCCTGATTTCGCTCTCGTGGGTCAGGAAGCCGTCGCGGTCTCCTGCAGCCAGCGCCTGCATCAGCGGGTGGTCGGGCATGTAGGTCTGCACCAGCGCGCGGCCCGTCTTGTCGCCGCGGCCGGCCCGACCGGATACCTGGGCCAGCATCTGCCAGGTCCGTTCGCCGGCCCGCGGATCGGTTGTTTCCAGCGCCAGGTCGGCGTCAATGACGCCGGCCAGGGTCAGGTGTGGAAAATGATGCCCCTTGGCCACCAGCTGTGTGCCGATAATGAGGTTGTAGTCCCCGCGCGCAATGGCCTGCAGGGTGTCCCTCAGCAGAACGCCACGCGACAGGTCTGACGACAGTATGGCAATCCTGGCATCGGGAAACCGCCGGGCCGCCTCTTCCGCCAGCCGCTCGACACCCGGCCCGCACGGCACCAGGGTGTCCTCGCTGCCGCATGACGGACAGGTGTCAGGCACCGGTTCTTCATGCCCGCAGTGATGGCAGGCCAGCCTGCCCCTGAACCTGTGTTCCACCAGCCAGCTCGCACATTGCGGACAGGCCAGCCGGAACCCGCACGTACGGCACAGGGTGAGCGGCGCATAGCCGCGCCGGTTCAAGAACAGCAGCGCCTGGTCGCCCTTGCCGAGCGTGTCGGCCACGGCGTCGACTAGCGCCGGCGCCATCCATTCGCCCGACGGCATCTTTTCGCTGCGCATGTCGAGCAGGTTCACTTCCGGCAATTGCGCCTTGCCGTACCGGGCCTCCAGCCGGACATGGGCATAGCGTCCCTTGCCGGCGTTCCACAGTGATTCCAGCGATGGCGTGGCCGAGGCAAGAATCACCGGAAACCCGCCCAGGGATCCGTACAGCACGGCCATGTCCCGGGCATGATAGTTGACGCCTTCGGACTGCTTGAACGCCGGCTCATGCTCTTCGTCCACCACGATCAGGCCGGGCCGCCGCCAGGGCAGGAACAGCGCCGAGCGCGCACCGACCACGATGCGGGCGTCGCCGCTGGCCACGCCGCGCCACACCCGCTCGCGCTCCCTGGGACGAACCGCCGAGTGCCACTCCGCCGGCGGCACGCCAAAGCGCTCCTCGACCCGGCGCAGGAACGGCCCCGTCAGCGCGATTTCCGGCAACAGCAGCAGCACTTGCCGGCCTTGCGCCAGCGCGGCCGCCATGGCCTCGAAATAAACTTCCGTCTTGCCGGACCCGGTGACGCCGTCCAGCAGCGACACCGAAAACCGGCGCGCCGTCACCGCCTGGCGCAGGTCTGCTGCAGCCTGGGTCTGGCCGTCCGACAGCTCGACCCGGCTGTGGTTCAGTTCCGGCACCGCAAAGCCCGCCATGGCCGGCAGCGTGACCGCTTCCAGCGCACCTGTCTTGACCAGTCCCTTTACAACTGAAGCTCCGACGCCTGCTTCCTGGGCAAGCTCCGGCGCGCGCCGTGCCAGTCCGTCGCCCGCCACATCCAGCACCCGGGTTCGCTGCGCCGTCAGCTTGGCCGGTTGCTGGCCGGATGCCCGGTAGGCGATCTGCTGCCGTGGCGCACCAAGCGCCTCCGGCACCCGCAAGGCCATGCGCAGGACCGATCCCGGCGGCTCCAGATAGTACTGCGCTACCCAGTCGATGAACTGCCTGTGCAGCTCCGGCATGGGGAGCGATTCATATTTCTCGTTGACAGCCCGCAGTCTGGCGCTGTCTGGAGCGGCGCCGCCAACCGCCCACACCACGCCGGTGACCTGGCGCGGCCCCAACGGCACCCGCACATAGTCGCCCGGACC
Organism: Anderseniella sp.; assembly: GCA_028289645.1. GTDB lineage: Bacteria > Pseudomonadota > Alphaproteobacteria > Rhizobiales > Aestuariivirgaceae > Anderseniella. The sequence goes on along the minus strand of JANQOK010000007.1, from coordinate 62,693 downwards.
CAGCATCATGGCCTCCGGCACCAGGTAGGTATAGGCATCCTCCAGTGCCAACGGCAGCAGGACCTGAACTGTGGAATCGCTTGTCATGTGCAGTCCAAGCTGGCGCAAACCCGCGCCCGGATCAACCACGGCTCTGCCTGCCTCACTTCGTCATTGGCTTGGCTGTGCACCGGTGCTAGGTTCCCGCCAATCACCATCATCTAATGGACCGTTTCAATGAAATTCTTTGCCGATACTGCCGATCTTGATGAGATTCGCGAACTCGCCGACATGGGCCTGCTGGACGGTGTCACCACCAACCCGTCACTGGTGGCCAAGTCCGGCGGCGATTTCCAGGAAACCATCGCCGAAATCTGCAAGATGATCCCCGGCCCGGTATCGGCGGAAGTGGTCGCGCTGGACGCCGACGGCATGATCGCCGAGGGCCGCCATCTGGCCAAGATCGCCGGCAACGTGACCATCAAGGTGCCGCTGACCTGGGACGGGCTGAAAGCCTGCAGCACGCTCACCGGCGAAGGCACCATGGTCAACGTCACCTTGTGCTTCAATGCCAACCAGGCGCTGCTGGCCGCCAAGGCCGGCGCCACGTTCATCTCACCGTTCATCGGCCGTCTCGATGACATCGGCCTTGACGGCATGGAGCTGATTGAGGAGATCCGCGCCATTTACGACAATTACGACTTCCGCACCGAGATCCTGGCTGCCTCGATCCGTTCAGTAAACCACGTCAAGCAGTCGGCCATCGCCGGGGCGGACGTGGCAACCGTGCCGCCCGCCACACTGAAGGCGCTGGTCAAGCACCCGCTGACCGACAAGGGCCTGGATGCATTCACCGCTGACTGGGCCAAGACCGGACAGAAAATCCTGTAAGTAGCCATCGACATAGGGAGAGTGATGACATTGCTGCGACTGACCGGATGCGGCCGTGTCCTGCTCACCCTGCTGATGGCAGCGTTCACCCTGATTGGAGATCACGTTGTGTCTGGCAACGCGCAATCCAGTGAAACAGTATTGCAGGCACCCGGCCCGCTGGGGTCACTGGAAGGCGTTCTTCAGACGCCAGATGCGACCGCTTCGGCAACCATACTGATCATCCCGGGCTCAGGGCCGACCGACCGGGACGGGAACAACTCGCTGGGCGTCTCTGCGGCTACTTACAGATATCTGGCACAGGGCCTCGCCAAAGCCGGGATCAGTTCTGTCAGGATTGACAAGCGCGGCATGTTCGGCAGCAGGAATGCCGTTGAGGACGCCAACAACGTCACCCTCGCCGACTACGCCGATGACGTTCACGCCTGGATCAAGGTGGCGCAGGCGCAATCCGGCCAGCCCTGTATCTGGCTGCTCGGTCACAGCGAGGGGGCATTGGTTGCAATGCTGGCCGCACAGAGAAACGCGCCGATTTGCGGACTGGTTCTTATCGCCTCGCCGGGACGGAAGTTCGCTGACGTACTGCGCCAGCAGTTGCGCGACAACCCGGCCAACAAGCCGCTTCTGGATGACGCGATCGCTGCCATCAATGAGCTGGAGGCGGGACGCAAGGTCGACGTGGGCAAGTTTCATCCGGCGCTTCAGGGCCTGTTCGCACCTCAGGTTCAGGGCTTCATGTCTGACTTGATGGCCTACGATCCGGTCAAGATGATTTCAAAGGTCTCACTGCCTGTGCTCATCTTGCAGGGCGGCCGCGACATTCAGGTGCCCGTCAGCGATGCAGAGCAACTGCATGCTGGCAGTTCGAATTCGACCCTCGTACTGCTGCCGGATGTAAATCATGTGCTCAAGGAGGTCGGCACGGATTCGCGAGAGGACAACCTTGCAACTTACGCGAACCCGAGCCTACCTGTAAAACCCGACCTGATAGACGCGATAGTTGAGTTCATGGCAGGCGCCCGATGACGTCATTTCATCGCCGGCAATCCACAACTCGGAAAATCTGTACCTTTGTATACACTGGCAAACGGCGCGACTTGAGTGCATGAAAGCCGAACTATTTTGCACTATGCACCTTATGGTTGCGCGTTTAGAGTAGAAAAATGATGAGTTCAACAGACTTGGAAATCAAACTGCGTAGCGCAGGCGTCCGGCCAACCAAACCGCGCATGGCCCTTGGCGGCGTGCTGTTCGGAAACGGCGATCGTCATGTAACTGCAGAACAGCTTCATTCTGAATCGGTAAGTGAAGGCATACGTGTATCGCTTGCGACCATCTACAACACGCTGAACGTTTTTACCGAAGCTGGCTTGCTGAGAGAAGTCGCTGTTGAGGGCCACAAGTCATATTTCGACACCAATACATCCAACCACTATCACTATTACGTGGAGGATGAAGGCCGACTGATGGATATCGAGAACGATCAGATCACCGTCAGCGGACTGCCGTCCACGCCTGCCGGCATGAAAGTGAGCCGGGTAGATATCATTGTCCGCCTGGAAAAGGACGCCGAGTGATTCGGTGACCTAGCGCCCGCTGCACGGGCTACATCGGCTCGCCGACATCGATGCGGTTGCCGTCGGCATCCTCGAACACAAAGGCGCGCAGGCCGTAATCCTTGTTCTGAAGTCGTTTTATGATGCGCAGACCATGCCGCAGGCAGGCCTCATAGGCCGCGTCGGCATCTGAAACCAGCATATGGGCAACATTGAACTTTGGTGCTTTGTACCCTGGTTGAAGCGACAGATGGATCTCTGCTTCATCCTTTTTCAGGATCATGAAACCGACCGGATCGCCGTTCTCAAAAGCCTTCCTGAACCCGAACATCGATGCATACAATTGATATGACTTCTGTATGTCACTGACCGGCAGGATGGAGGCCACGCGCCCCATGTTCAGTTTTCCGGAAGTTCGCGACGCCATAGCCTGATCCTTGTTGTAAGATGGCGACCCAAGGAGCCGTTTCGTCGGTGCGAAGCTCGGCCCCCGTATGTCGCAAATCAGGTCGGTGCCTGGCTGACCTATATCGAAATCCAATTTTCGGATCAAGCGATCAGCTCGGCTATGATCACCAAAAAAACACGCCCGGTCAGTTACCGCAGTCTGTGCACTATGAATGGTCGTGCTGGTCCAGCAGCCTGGTAAATCCGGCCCGTTCGCGTTTCTTGGCTTTCATAATGTTGATCACCTTGCGTACCTTGTCAGCGCCGGATGGACGCCCCACCACCACCAGCATGACCATGCCGTACTGACCGTGCCGCTGGCATCGGAAACCATAGTACCCTTCCCTGTCGAAGCGCACGGAAGCCTCCGGCTGGTGTGCGATGCTGACCGCGGGAACACCGTCAGGCCAGAGCTCGGGAACCGAGTGGACCGTGTGGTGTGACCGGCTGTTCAGGAAGACCAGTTCATCGCCCGGTTGAAGCTTCACGAAATCAGGCTCGAACCGAAACATGTTCCGGGCCGCCGTAGAAGTCGGGTCAGTGATCTGGTCGACCGTGGTGGGCACTGCGGCGTCGGCCGTGCCAATTTTCGCGCCGGCACAACATGCCACGGCAACGGCAGCTTTGAGCACCTGGCGGCGCGTTGAACTCGGTGTATCTGAAATCATGGTTCAATCCTTGTTGAAGCCGTCCTTGTTCCCTTACGGCTGCGGCCGAACCCATTTCATGCTCCGCACCGGACCACCAGCACCAAACCTTACGATGGAGGGCCTTTCCGTACGCGTATTTAATAATTGTTGACTAAAATAGTCAACTTTGATATTCGAATATCAAGCCAGCCTTGGGGCGCGTTCGCCTTTAGCCAGCCAATTCTGAGTACAATTGAGCAGGCAAGGGGCCTTCCAATGAATCGTTTATCTGCAACCGCCATTCTGGCGGGCGCTACACTATTGTCATCTGTCAACATTGTTCATGCGCAGGACGCTGAAACTCAGGGGCGCGAGGATGAGGATGTCGTGCAACAGGACACGACAGGTGATGGCATTTCGCTCGGATTGATCACCATTTTCGGCGATCGCCAGGGACGCAAGCCGCTGGACGTGAATGCCAACATCACGGTGATTGGCCAGGAGCAGCTGGCTGACAGGTTTTCCAACGACATTCAGGAGCTTGTGCGCTACGAACCCGGCGTGCAGGTAATCCGCCAGACGACAGGCACCGATCCGTTCAACACATTCAGCGGCTTCAATATTCGCGGCGTGGGCGGCAACCGGGTGCAGTTGTTGGTGGATGGTGCACGCATCCCGGAGCGGATAATTGACGGTACGCGGGACTATTTCGATTTCAACTTCACCAAGCAGGCCGATATCGTGCGCGGCCCCGGATCGGTATTGTGGGGAGCCGACGCGCTGGGCGGCATCGTGGCGGTTGAGACCATCGACCCTGAAGATGTGTTGTTTGATGGAAGGGACATGGGCGGCAACCTCGAGACCTCGTTCGACAGTCTGGACAATGAAATCAACACCGCGGCAACGTTCGCCTCGCAACTGACCGAGACACTGAGCTTCTTGGGCGGCATTGCTTACACTCATGCCAATGAAGCCAAGTTCGGCAAGGCGCGTGCCGATGGCGGCATATATGGCTGTCCGCGCAATCTCGACTTCGGGGCAACGCCCTGTAATGAGCTTGATCCAACGGACAAGAGCAGCGTTCGTGGCCTGGGCAAGCTGGTGTTCACACCGTTCAGCAACCATCGGTTTGAACTGTCTGCCGACTATCTCAGCCGCGTCACTGACGTCCAGTACGACAATGTCCTCGGCCCGCAATTCAGCTCCTTTACAGGAAACCCAACCGGTGTGGTCGTAGACGACTATGACCGCAAGCTGGATTTGTACCGAGGTCGCTTCGCGCTTGAACACCAATGGGGCCTGGGCACAGCGTTCATTGACGACGTGAAGTGGGTGTTGAGCTACTCGCCGAGCGGCTACGAACGCACCGGCACTGAGACCAAGACGCTCGCCAACGATGACGATGTTATCGAAGAAGACTTCCTGTCGTTCGCGGAAAAGTTTGGTGAATTGGACATCCAGTTCACCTCCCGCTTTGACCCGGGCGGCATACCAAATACGGTCACATGGGGCTTCGATGGCGACATCACCCGCACCGACTATCAGCGCATCGACGTGGTGCGAAACTTGACCCAGGACACCGTGACGGAGACCCGAGGCGGCGGTTTCAATTTTGCCAATGCCACGACGGTCCGGGCTGACTTCTACATCCAGGATCAGATCGAACTGCTCGGCGGCCGCTTCGAACTCACACCGGGTATGCGGCACGCCTATTACAACCTCGACCCGCGCCCCGACCCTGACTATCAGCCGGTGGTGGGATCGGAACCGGTTGAGGTGTCGAAAAGCAAGGTCCTGTTTGCTGTTGGCGGAAACTTCGATCTGACGGACCAGTACTCCCTGTACGCGGCATTCAATCAGGGCTTCAAGATGCCGACTGCGCAGCAGTTGTACACATCCTTGCCGGGCACCTTCTTCAATCTGATACCGGCACCTGACCTGAGACCGGAATCGGTGGACAATTATGAGATCGGCCTGCGCGGAAAGTTCGGCCGCGGTTTCTTTTCTATCAACGGCTTCTACGCTGACTACACCGACTTCATCCAGGCATTCTTCAACATTCCCGGAACAAATGACTTCACCTATCGCAACCTCTCAAGCGTCGAGCTGTGGGGCATCGAAGCCACTGCCGGCTACCAGTTCACGGATGCGTTGCGCGGCGACATCTCCCTGACCTGGCAGGAGGGTGTGCAGAAGGTAAACCCTGAGTCACCCACGACGCCCTACACCGCGCCGCCGCTGGAGGTTGTGGCCGGGCTCAGCTATGAGTTCATTGAACAAAATCTGACCCTCGAAGCCATCGGCATCTTTGCAGCCGACGTGGAGCGAAACTCCAATCCGAACAATTTCAACCCGGATGGCTATGCGGTGTTCGACCTGCATGGAAAGTGGCGGCCGCTGGACAACACCATCTTTAGGTTCGGTGTGAAGAACGTGTTCGACACCCGCTACTTCCAGGCCAGCGCCGCCAACTTCGGCCGCACAGCCAGCGACGCAGTGGCAAGAACCAACCCAATTGAGTTGCAAACCGGGCCGGGCAGAACGTTCCACGCGAGCCTGAACGTGCTGTTCTGACAGTACATGTGCCGTGTACTCGCCCGGATCCTGGACCTGGCGCGGATCGCCGCGTCAGGTCCAGGTGCACCTGCAACTCTCGGATTGTTGGCAATTGTAATCGGCCTGGAGCTTTTCAGCATCTGGATCGCGCTTCGTTTTGTCACCTGGAACGCCGATTTCTTCAATGCACTGGAGGCGTATGATGCGACGGTCGCCATCGAGCAGGTTGGTGTCTTCTTTGCGCTTACGGCACTCAGCGCCGGACGCTTCCTGGTTTCTGACTATGTGCGCAAGTTCATCATCATCAGATGGCGCACGCGGCTTACCGATCATGCATTGAGCCTCTGGCTGGCCAACAAGTCCTACTGGCATTTGCGTGAAGGGCTTGCCCCGGAGGGCCTCGAAAATCCCGACCAGCGCATAGCCGAAGACTGCCGTCTGTTCGTATCCGGCCTGCTGAGCGAGGCACTGGATCTGTTTACCAGGATCATCGGCCTGTTTTCCTACGTCACGGTTCTGTGGTCACTGTCCACCTTTGCGCTGGAGTTTTCGGCATTTGGCCTGAACATATCCATCCCGCATTACCTGGTCTGGGCATCGTTCATATACGTGTTGCTGTCGAGCATATTCACCCATGTCCTCGGCTGGCCGCTGAAGGGGCTGCTGTTCGAACGCGAAAGACGAGAGGCGGACTTTCGCTACTCGCTCGTGCAATTGCGCGACAACGCGGCAGAAGTGGCCATTGCAAACGGCGAGGCGGCTGAACGGGACCGGATCGACGACCGGTTCTCGAAAATCCTCGTCAACTGGCGCCGCCTGATCGGCCGTGAATTCATTGTCGGCCTGTTCACGCGACCGTACTTCCAGACCGTTCTGAGGGTCCCGATCTTCCTGTCCTTGCCCGCTTATCTGGCCAGGGAAGTGACGCTTGGCGGACTGATGCAGCTCGCATCCGCGTTTTCCAGAGTCACCACCACGCTGAGTTGGTTCATCTTCTCCTACCGCGACCTTGCAAATTTCGTTGCGGTGTCTGACCGTCTTGGCGGCTTGCTGGATCGGCTCGGCGATCCCGGCCGCATGCCAGACGTGCCAAGCGAGATTGACCGGCGGCGCTCGGGCGCCGACAGGCTTGAAGTTTCGGACCTCAAGCTGTTCACACCTGATGGACGCAGTATCGTTTGCATAGATGATCTGAGCATTGCCGCCGGCGAGAGGGTGTGGCTGCGCGGGCCGTCCGGCATTGGCAAGACGACCTTGCTGCGCGCGCTGGCCGGCATCTGGCCATACGGGCAAGGCAGCATAAGTCTGCCTGATCAACCCATGTTCTTTGCGTCACAGAACCCGTACCTGTTCGGCGAAGGAGTTGCATCCGCGCTGACCTATCCCGACAACGATCGGCCGGTCGATTTGGACAGGTTGACATCGGTGTTGCTGCAGGTTGGTTTGCAGCATCGTTCACACGTGCTGGAGCAGGACGGAGTGGCAGCACTTGAAGGATTGTCGGAGGGCGAAAAACAGCGCCTGGTGTTCGCACGTATCCTGCTGGCAAAGCCTAAATGGCTGATCCTTGACGAACCCACCAGTGCGCTGGGGCCCGACGCGGAAGCCGAACTGTTCGGGGTGCTGCGCGCTCTGCTTCCGAAAACCACCATCATATGCGTGGCGCATCATCCACCAGCAGCCCTCAAGCCGGTGAAGACGGTGAAACTTGGCATAGCCGGCGCAGACACAGTCTCTGCCTGAAACCGTCTTCCATCACAGTGTGTGTTATTGATGCAGCTGCGGCACAAATTTCTCGCGAGTTCTCCAAGCAACTGCCGGAGCAATCTCTGCCGGTCTCGTCTCACTTCTGCAATCGGACAAGCTCGCTGGTAAGGTCTCGGATGGAGGCGAGGAAATTCGTGTCGTTGTTTCCCTCGCACAACATCATGGAGGACAGGTGCAGCTTGCCTGCCTCGCCGCCACGGATGGCGCAAATGCAATCCATAATATTGGCTTCGCTCTGGGTCATCCGGTCCTTGCAGCATTTGCAAAACGGATTGCAGAACTGAAACACACTGTTCCTCGACTTTCGCATCGCTCGAACCGTCTTCAAACACTGCCACGCAACCCCGGGCCCATCATGCTCCCCGAACGCTTCAACTGCAGTTTCAAGTCCCGTTTGCCATGCGTCACAGCCGGCCTTGGAGAACGACAAAAAGTAACATCGCATGATGAACAGCGCGCGAATCTGATCGCGCTCATATAGATCTGTGGTCAGCACCGCATGGGTGTCGCAATCCCCGGTTTTTGATGAATTTGAATTCGATGGTTGCTTGTCTGCCAAACCTACTCTCCGACTCCGCAATGCCTTCGGACCCTGAACCTGGCCGGCCGCGGACCAAGGGCAGGCAAGTACAAAGAGATCTGTTGATATCAAAGGCCGGAGACCGGGCGAGCGGACCAGAAGCTGCACCACATCCTCTCAAGCCGAAAGTACATGGAATTAATAATACCTGAGTGTTTTGGTCAAGTTTATTCTCGCATCCATCCCCCGATAGAATGCTTGCCAGTTCAATCAGGTTGTCTGCGCCTGTACCAAATCAAGGCATCGGTTTCCGTGGCTGTTATGAACGGGTCTTTGCCCTCAATGTAGCTGTCCCACGATAGCGGGCCCTGGCTGGTGAGGTTTGCTTTCAGGTCCGAATACGCCGCAGCCACGGCGGGTTGTTCGGTCAGGTAGTCTCGAAACGCCAGATGCCGTTCGATGTGTGGTGAGCCTTCACTGAAGACATGGAGGTGGTGAGTTCGGTGCCCCGCCGAATTTATCTTGCGAAAATAACGCCTGCCCTTAATGCCGAAGGCGCCCATAACCTCGTAACCAAGGCCTTCCATTGCAGCGGATTTCATATCGAGGATTTCAAGATCGGCAACGACACCCAGCAAATCGATGATCGGCTTTGCCAAGATGTTTGGTATCGCAGTGCTGCCGATGTGATGCAGGCGGATATACTCTTCGCCAAGCGCCGCACCTATCAAAGCGGCTTCAGCGGCAAATGCCGTTTTCCAGCCGGGATCATGGGGAACTACGAATTCAGCCATCGGCACACATTGCACACCGGCAAGCATTAACACAATGTCGGCATGATCAGCATCACAGCCGTCCGTTCCACGCGCATCTCGGTTCTGCTCAGAGTCATTTGAAGGAACTTGCAAGTCCCTGAGCTAAGGCCTGCCGTGCCTGTAGGGGCTCAGCAGCGCGTAGACCGTGCTGTTGACCGGCGCCTGCAGTCCGGCAGCGTCGGAAAGCCTCGCCACAGCACCTGAAATCCATTCAATCTCCAGCGGACGGCCGTTTTCCAGATCAATCGCCGTCGAAGCCCGCATGGCGGGGGGCAGCTTCATCGAGGCCGACCAGATGTCGGATTCAATCGAGGCCGGCAGTGCAACATTCCGGGCTCTTGCGAGAGCCGCCGTTTCAGAAATGATGGCTTTGAACAGGTCGGCCAGGCTTTGATTCTCTATGATATCACCCATGGTGCAGCGGGCTGCGGCGGTGACACCGGAGACGGCTGAGAACAGAACGAATTTCGCCCAAAGGTCACGTTCGATATCGTCTGTTTGCGGCGCCGAAGAACCAGCCTCATTGATTGCCTGCTGAAGCCGGTCAACTCTCGCTGATGGCCGGCTGTCACGCTCAGCGAAGATAAACCGATTGAATTCACCAGTCTGTCTGATGAGACCAGGAGCCGCTATTGTGGTCGAGATATGCGCCACGCCATTGCCGATATTTTTCTCCGGCAGGATCTCGGCCAATCGCTGTGCCGCTTCGACACCATTGAGAAACGGGATCACAATGGTATCCGCTCCAACCATCGGCTCACAGGACTTTGCAGCCGGTTCCAACGCATCCCCCTTCACGCCAAAAATGATTGCGTCGACCGCCCCGACTTCTTCCGGATCAGCCGTGGCAATCCACGGCTCGATGCAATGGGTGCCGTCGGAGGCTTCAAGACCAAGCCCGTTGTCCCTGATGGCCTCAAGGTGCGCTCCGCGCGCTATGGTCGCCACCTGGTGCCCGCTTTTGGCCAGCCTGACCGCCAGAAACCCGCCGATACCACCGGTTGCCATCATTGCAATTTTCATGTCTTCATCCCGACAATCTGCCTGATAAGGCCTGGAAAATGCGCCTAATGATATTGTCGACCGGCAAGCGTCGCAACACCACATCTGTCGGGCATCCGCACACTCAGAAAACAGGCCCGCCCGCTCACAGTCCGGCATGGCTTGGAAACGACCTGAACTGGAACGGAACCCGGCCTTCGATGCGGTCGCGGCTGGGAGCAAGTCCGAAGCGGAGTTTGTAGGCGCGTGAAAAGCGCGAGCCGCTGCTGAACCCGCAGGCAACCGCAATATCAACAATTGCCATCTGCGTCTGCGTCACCAGGCCCCGGGCGCGGTCAAGCCGGACATCGAGATAATAGCGCACCGGTGTGACGCCCGTGTGCGCTTTGAACAGTCGCTCCAACTGTCGCTGTGACTGACCGATCCGCTGTGCAATCTCGCCGATGCCCAACAGGTGTTCAAGGTTGCTTTCCATCAACACGATGGCTTCACGCAGCCGTTCCGGGGCCGTGTAGCCAATCGGCTCCTTGGGCGCCGGTAGCTGTCCTTCATGGCCGGCGCGCAACCGCTCGTGGAATATGTATCGCCCGGCCGCATTGGCGATTTCAGTTCCCTGGTGCTGGCGCAGTATCTCCAACGCCAGGTCGGTCGCCGCGATGCCACCACAGCTGGCCAGCCGGCCGGCATCGATTACATACAGGTCCTCGCCCATATTGATATCTGTGAAGGTTTCCCGAAACGCCGCGATGTGTTCGTAATGCACAGCAGATCTCTTGCCTTTCAACAGGCCGGCAAACCCGAGAACGAACGCGCCGGTATCGAGGCCGCACAGGTCAACACCGCGGCTGGCCTGTCCTCGCAGCCAGTTCAACAGCGCCGGTTGATTGAACGTCTCCACATCCCAGCTGGCGTTGACTACCAACAGGTCGAGGTCACCACCGAAATCGCGGATTGGCGTCAGATTACCGATTGTGACGCCGTTGCTGGCCACCACCCGGTCATGCTGCCAACCGAGGAAATCCCACTCGTAAAGCTTTGAACTGCGCAGATAATTGGCGCAGCGAAACGGGTCGATAAAAGCGTGCATGGCCAGGGAGTTATGTCCCTCAAGCACCAGGAGGCCTATTCTGAACGGCGCCTTGCGAGGCGCTTTGCTATGAATCATTTGACGAAAAACAAAAACCTGATGGCGAAAAAAGTCAAGTATCGCCGAATTTTTGACCCTAGTCTCTAAGGCGGAGGAAAATACTGTTGGCTGGTCGTCCCAATATCATTGTCATCATGGCAGATCAGCTGGCGCCGCATTTCACCGGCGCCTACGGGCATGACGTGGTCAAGACCCCGCACCTGGATGCACTCGCTGCCCGCGGCATGCGATTCGACGCCGCCTACTGCAATTCTCCGCTGTGTGCGCCGTCGCGGTTTTCCTTCATGTCAGGTCAGTTGATCAGCCGGATTGCGGCCTACGACAATGCCTCGGAGTTCCGCGCCACCGTCCCCACCTTTGCCCATTACCTGAAAGCACTTGGCTACCGCACCTGTCTGTCCGGCAAGATGCACTTCGTCGGCCCCGATCAGAAACATGGCTTCGAGGACCGCGTGACAACCGACATCTACCCGTCGGACTTCGCCTGGACACCTGACTGGGAAGCTCCCGATGAGCGCATCGACAAATGGTATCACAACATGCAGACGGTGAAGGAAAGCGGCGTCGCCAATGCCACTTTCCAGATCGACTATGACGACGAGGTCGGGTTTGCCGCACGGCGCTGGCTGTTCGACTATGCTCGCGACAAGGCGAGCGGGAACAGCGCACCGTTTGCGATGGTGGCCAGTTTCATACATCCCCATGATCCCTACGTGGCGCGGCCCGAGTGGTGGAACCTGTATCGCGATGAAGATATCGAGTTGCCAGGTTTCGTGCCCGCCCTGGAGGAACAGGACCCGTTTTCCCGCCGTTTGATGGACGGCATTGAGGCCAGTTACACACCCTTGAGCGAGAAGGAAGTCCGCCGGGCTCGGCGCGCCTATTTCGCCAATGTCAGCTATTTTGACAGCAAGATCGGCGAACTGGTCCGGACTCTCGAGGAGATCGGCGAACGCAACGACACGATCATCATCGTCACCGCCGACCATGGCGACATGCTCGGCGAGCGCGGCCTGTGGTACAAGATGAACTTCTTTGAGCATTCTGCACGGGTGCCGCTGGTCATGGCCGGACCCGGCGTCGCCACCGGCATTGCCGGCAATGCCTGCTCACTGGTCGATCTGATGCCGACCCTGATCGAGATCGCCGGTGGCGATGACGCCATTTTTGGCGAACCCATCGACGGCCGCAGCCTGATGCCGCTGGCCCGCGGCGAACAGGACCCGATCGATGAAGCCATAGGGGAGTATTGCGCCGAGATGACCCCGTGGCCGGTCTACATGATCCGCCGCGGCACCTTGAAATACATTCACTGCGACCCGGACCCGCCGCAACTCTTTGATTTGGCTGAAGACCCGGGCGAACAAAACAACCTCGCGGCTGATCCGCGCCATCACAATGCGGTTCAGAGCTTCGCCCAGGAGGTGGCGGAGCGCTGGGACAGCGACCGGCTGCGCGCTGATGTAATGGCAACCCAGAAGTCGCGCAGGGCCCTGCATGCAGCCATGCAGGCCGGGCCCGGCGAAAGCTGGGACTACAACCCGCCATCGGATGCCAGCCGGCAATATGTGCGCAACCACATGGACTGGACGGTAGCCGCAGAGCGTTACCGGTTCCCGCCGCTGGGCAAACAGGAGGATTCGTGATGCCGTCAATCCTGGCGAAGGACGACTATCAGCAGCTGTCGCGCGGCTTTCATCAGGACCCGGCCCGTTCGCTGTCGCTCAACGCCGAAGCCTATACGCGCGCCGAATGGTTCCGGCTTGACCAGCAGGCCATCCTGACCCGCAGCTGGCAATGGGTCTGTCATGTTGAAAAGCTGAAGGAACCGGGCTCGTACTTCACCACCGAAATTGCCGGAACGCCGATTGCCCTGACACGCGACAACGCAGGACAGCTGCGGGCGTTCTACAATGTCTGCAAGCATCGCGCCCACGAGCTGTTGTCCGGAGAGGGCAAGACCAACCGCATCATGTGCCCCTATCATGCTTGGGTGTACCGGCTGGACGGGCAACTGGCGCGCGCACCGCACACTGAAAACCTTGCCGGTTTCAGCACCGAAGACATCTGCCTGGACCAGGTGCAGGTGGAGGAATTTTGTGGTTTCGTGTTTGTCAATCTGGATCCCGACGCCGCTTTGTTGAGCTCCCAGTCAGGCGATCTGGAAACCGAAATCCGCTTCTGGGCTCCCGACGTGGATCAACTGACGTTCGGCCATCGGCTGACTTATGAAATCCGCTCAAACTGGAAGAACATCGTCGACAATTTCCTGGAGTGCTACCACTGCCCCACTGCCCACAAGGACTTTTGCGACCTGGTGGACATGGACACCTACAAGGTGACCACCCACGGCATCTATTCCAGCCATATGGCAGAGGCCGGCAACAGCCCCAACAGCGCCTATGATGTGTCCAACGCGACAGTGCGCACCCACGCAGTCTGGTGGCTGTGGCCGACCACGTGCCTGATGCGCTATCCCGGCCGGTCGTCGATGATCGTGCTCAATGTCATCCCCGTCGGGCCGGACAGGACGCTGGAGACCTACGACTTCTATCTGGAGACACCGGAGCCGGATCAGATGGAACTCGATGCCATCCGCTATCTCGACGAGGTGCTGCAGGTGGAGGACATCGCTCTGGTCGAAAGCGTGCAGAAGGGCATGAACACACCCGCCTTTCAGCAAGGACGGATCGTCCACGACCCTGATGGGTCCGGCAAGTCCGAACACGCGGTGCACCATTTTCACGGTCTGGTTCTGGACGCCTACAAGGCGTGTGTGACGCCATGACGCTGCAAGGCAAGACCGCCCTGGTGACCGGCGGCACAGGCGGTATCGGGTCGGCAATCTGCGCCCGCTTCGAGAAAGAGGGGGCCCGGGTGATCGCGGCTGATCTTGCCGACAATGCAGGCGCGGGAACGTTCCGTCCGTTTGATGTGACCAATGAAGCACAGATCATCGAAACATTTGAGGACTTGGCAACGGACTGGGGCAAGCTCGACATTCTGGTCAATGCGGCGGGCATCGAGATTGAAGAGACGATTGAAAACACGACGCTTGAGCAGTGGAACCGGATTTTCGCCATCAACGTCACCGGCATGTTTCTGACCTCCAAATATGCGCTGCCGCTGTTGCGCAAGTCCGGCGCGGCCAGTGTGATCAATTTCGGCTCCTATGACGGCTATATCGCCGATCCCGGTCTTGCAGCCTATTGCGCCACCAAGGGTGCCGTGCATGCACTGACCCGGGCCATGGCCTGTGACCATGGACCGGAGGGCATCCGGGTCAACGCCGTCTGTCCCGGCTATGTCGACACGCCAATGCTGCAGAGTTTCTTTGCAGGAGACGGGTCAGGCGGCGGCGGGGGAAACATCGAGACACTGCAACAGGCCGTCCGCGATGTGCACCCGATGCGCACCTATGGCCAGCCTGAAGATATTGCCAACCTGGTCAACTGGCTGGCCGGCGACGAAGCCCGCTATGCCAGCGGCCAGCTCTGGGTCATTGATGGCGGGCTGTCCGCCCAGGTCCAGCAGATGAAACTTTAGGCGGAACCCATGTCGAAACCGGTCATCATCACCTGCGCCCCGACGGGAGGCATACACACCCCGACAATGTCGCCGCACCTGCCGGTCACGCCGGCAGACATTGCAAGCGCCTCGATTGAGGCGGCCGAAGCCGGGGCATCGATCATTCACCTGCATGCCCGCGATCCGGAAACCGGCAAGCCCGACCCGCGGCCTGAGACGTTCATGCAGTTTCTGCCGGTCATCAAGCAAGCAACCGATGCGGTGGTGAACGTGTCCACCGGCGGCGGTCTCGGCATGACCATTGATGAACGCCTGTTGGCGGCAACCACCGCCAGTCCAGAAATGGCGTCCCTGAATATGGGGTCATTGAATTTCGGCATCTTTCCCATGGCAGACAAATACGATGACTGGAAACATGACTGGGAAAAACCGTTCCTGGAGATGACCCGGGATTTCATATTTCCCAACACATTCCAGACCATCGAACATGCGCTGAAGCAGCTCGGCGATGGGCACGGCACGCGCTTTGAATTTGAATGCTATGATCTCGGCCATCTCTACAACCTGGCCTGGTTTGTCGATCAGGGCATGATCCAACCGCCTTTCTTCATCCAGATGGTATTCGGTATCCTTGGCGGTGTTGGTGCCGACCTCGACAACCTCATGCATATGCACACCATCGCCGACAAACTGTTCGGTGCGGAAAACTACGAGTGGTCTGTTCTTGCCGCCGGGCGCCATCAGATGCCGTTTGCCACCCAGTCGGCCATGCTCGGCGGCAACCTGCGGGTGGGTCTGGAAGACAGCCTCTACATCGGCAAGGGCGAACTGGCCAGGTCCAACGCCGATCAGGTGCGCAAAATTCGCACCATCATCGAAAACCTCGGGCTGTCCGTCGCAACACCGGCGCAGGCCCGTGAGCGCCTCGCCCTGAAGGGCGGTGACCGGGTCAACTTCTAGGGAGAATAACCATGCAGACCAGGCAGCTGATCAACGGCGAACTTGTCGACGGCGCGGGTGAAGCGCTTTCGGTTGTTGATCCGTCAACGGGCAGCGACATCGTTGCCGTAGCCGAGGCAAGCGATGAGCAGGCGGATGCAGCAGTGGCTGCCGCCGCAGAGGCTTTCAATGCCTACTCCAGAACGTCGCCAGCCGAGCGCTCAGCCTTGCTGCTGCAGATCGCGCAGGTCCTGGAGGACAACGCGCTGGAACTTGCCGAGCTGGAAAGCCTGGATGTCGGCAAACCGTGGCCCTCTGCCCATGACGATGAAATGCCGCTGACCATCGACACGTTCCGGTTTTTCGCCGGCGCTGCCCGCACCATGACCGGTTCGGCTGCCGGAGAATATGTTGCCGGCCACACCTCGATGATCCGCCGTGACCCGGTGGGCCCGGTGGCCGCGATTGCACCGTGGAACTATCCGCTGATGATGGCAGCCTGGAAGCTGGCTGCCCCGCTCGCCGCCGGGTGCACGGTGGTTCTCAAGCCTTCCGAGATCACACCATTGTCCACATTGCGGGCGGCGGAGCTGTTGGCGGGCGTTATCCCGAAAGGCGTGGTCAATGTTATCCACGGCCGCGGCCCGACGATCGGAGACCGGCTTGTCAATGCGCCGGAAACGGAGGCCATCACGGTGACCGGATCGCCGGCCACCGGCATGGCCGCCATGCGCGCGGCATCCGCTCAGATCAAGCACGTGCACCTGGAACTGGGCGGCAAGGCACCGGTCATCGTGTTTGACGATGCCGATCTTGATGCCGTCGCCGAAACCATCCGCTACGGCTCGTTCTTCAACGCCGGCCAGGACTGCGCCCAGCCCTGCCGGATCATGGTGCATGACAGCGTCTATGACAGGCTGGTGGCGGCAACCGAGGCACAGGTCAATGAGATCAGGATCGGTGCGCCGAAATCCGAAGGCACCGAGATGGGTCCGATTGTGTCGGCTGCCCAACGGGAGCGTGTAGCCGGCTTCGTGGACCGGGCCCGCGGCACTGCCGAAATTGTCTGTGGCGGGCAAGTCGGCGAGAGCGATGGTTTTTTCTATCAGCCGACACTGATCGCCAATGTTGACAATGACGCGGAAGTCGCCTGCGCGGAGATTTTCGGACCGGTCGTCACCCTGTCGCGTTTCAGCGATGAGGATGATGTCATCAGGATCGCCAATGCCGGACGCTATGGGCTGGCTTCCTCGGTGTTCACCGCCGATGTCGGGCGGGCCATGCGGGTGACTTCACGGCTGCGCTACGGCTTCACCTGGGTCAACACCCACGGTGTCGGCACCCCGGAAATGCCCTGGGCCGCGATGAAAGGATCCGGCACCGGATGCGACATGTCGGTCTACGCGCTGGATGCCTATACCTCCATCCGCCATGTCATGGTTGCCCATTAATATGTTGCTGCAGGGAAAACAGGCGCTTGTCACCGGCGGCCGTCAGGGTATCGGCCTGGCAATTGCCGGGGCCTTCGCTGCCGAAGGCGCGCAGGTCGCGGTTTGCGGACGCGGCGAAAGACCGGAAGCGTTTCCGGATGAACTCGCCTGGCAACAATGCGATGTGGCGGACCCGGCGCAGGTTGCGCACATGGCCCATGACCTCGGTGGCATGAACATCCTTGTCAACAATGCCGGCATTCAGATTGAGAAGACGGTCACGCAGACGAGCGACGATGACTGGGACCGGTTGATGGGGGCCAACGCCCGCGGCGTGTTCAATGTCTGCCGGGCATTCATCCCGACGATGGCCGATGGCGGCTCCATCATCAATATCGGATCGATTTCCGGCAATGTGGCTGATCCCGGCATGGCGCTGTACAACGCGTCGAAAGCCTTTGTTCACGGCCTGACCCGGTCCATTGCGGTCGATCACGGCCCGCAGATCCGTTGCAATGCCATCTGCCCGGGCTGGATTGAAACCGGCATGCTGGATGCCGGCTTTGACCTGGCCGGCGATCCGCAACGGGCAAAGTCCGATGCCCTGGCCCGCCATGCGGCACGCCGCTTCGGCAAGCCGCAGGACGTGGCCGGCCTGGCCGTATGGCTTGCCTCGGATGCAGCGTCGTTTGCAACCGGGCAGTGTTTCACACTCGACGGCGGCCTGACCGCCGCATCGCCTCTCAACCCGGGATTGTTCTGATGACTGAAATCAACACAACCACCGTGCTGGGTGCTGGCGTAATCGGCGCCAGCTGGACAGCGTTGTTTGCAGCCGCCGGCATGGATGTCCGGATCTACGATGTCTCGCCTACGGTCGAAAATGATGTGACGACCTATGTCGCAAATGCCTGGCCAACGCTCATGGAACTTGGTCTGGCCATCGAGGGGCGCAAGGGATCCGTGTCTTTTCACGGCAGCGCTGCGGAAGCGGTTTCATCGGCTCAATTCGTCCAGGAGAACGTGCCTGAACGCATTGATGTGAAACACGCCTTGTTCGCCGAAATCGAACCTCATCTGTCGTCGCAAGCGGTGGTGTGTTCCTCGGCGTCCGGTCTGATGGTGAGCGAAATGCAGCAGGGCTGGAACGACCCGTCGCGTTTCATTCTCGGCCATCCTTTCAACCCGCCGCACCTGATTCCGCTGGTCGAACTGCTGGCCAACGACAACACGCAAACCGACGCCCTGGCGACGGCTGAGGCGTTCTACAAGGCCGTGGGCAAGGTGACCATTCGGGTCAGGCGCGAGGTTCCCGGCCATGTGGCCAACCGGCTGCAGGCCGCCTTGTGGCGCGAGGCCATTCATCTGGTCGAGAGCGGTGTTGCGTCGGTGGAAGATGTCGACAAGGCGGTCTGGGCCGGCCCCGGCCTGCGCTGGGCAGCCATGGGCCCGCACATGCTGTTCCATCTTGGCGCCGGACCGGGAGGACTGGAGGAGTTCTGTGACCGCTACACCGAAAGCTTTCACCGCTGGTGGGATGATCTGGGTGACACCAGGTTGAATAGCGGCCTGTCCGGCCAGCTCGCAAAAGGTGTCGAAGCCGAGGCTGGCGGGCAATCGGTGGAACAACTTGCCCGGAAACGTGACGCCCTGATCACCGGCATGTTGAAAGCGAACGCACACGTCAACAGGTAATGTGGACCGGCCAAACACATCATCCTTAGACCATGATGGTTATGTGTAATCTGCTGAGATGACGAATTGGGAGAGCATTCATGCAGAACTGGTTGGTGGCAGCTGCCGTCGTGGCTTTGGTTTCGGCGCCGGCCCAGTGGGTTTTGGCCCAGAACGCACCGCAGCTGCGCCTGGCCGACGATCTGGACTATCCCGGCGAGGGCTATTGCATAGACGTGCCGGGCGTCGGGCAGACGGCACGAACAGACCTTCCCCTGGTTGCCCACAACTGCCTGCCTGAACGGGGAAGCGTGGACCGGGTTGTTATTGAACGCGATGGCAGACTTGTCATGCCAGCGTTCGATGCCTGCATCACTGCCTTCGGTGTCAATGCACCCTTGCCTGGCTCGCCTGTCCTGCTCCGGCCCTGCGGTGCATCAGAGAGCTTCTTGCCCGCTGACCGGCTGCAACGCTTCGACAGGACTCCGCAAAACCGTCTGCGCCTGCGCGACACCGCCTTGTGCCTGACCATTGGCGCAGACGCTGCGCCAACCTTCAGTTCCACCCACCGCTGGCGCACGCTGACGATGCAGGATTGCAACACTGCGCCACCGGCACGCTCGGTGTGGGACTAGAGCCTTTTTGGCCTGAATAAATTCACAGGCCATATCAGCATCGCATTAACCACACTGTGTTAGACTGGCCGCATGACCGCTGACAACCAGCCCATCCAGTTCAACGCTGCTGCTGACGCTGCCGCGAAAATTGCCGCCTGGGTCGGGCATCTGGGCATTGAAAAACAGGTGAGCCCGCACACCCTGGACGCCTATATCCGCGACATTACCCAGTTCACCCGCTTTCTTGCTGATCATCTCGGCAGGCCGGCATCGCTGCGCGACCTAGAAACGCTCAGGCCCCTTGATTTCCGAGCCTTCATGGCGGCCCGGCGCAATGCTGGTGTTGAAAGCCGCACCCTGGCGCGGCAACTGTCGGCCATTCGCACCCTGTACCGCTGGTTCGACAATGAAGGCGTGTTGCGCAACCCGGCGGTGGCAACCCTGCGCACGCCCAAGCTGCCCCATGCCATACCGAAACCCCTGCACGCGGATGCCGCCAGGCAGACGGTCAACCTGGTCGAGACCAGAACATCCGATGGCGCTGAAGCCTGGGTTATTGCCCGTGACACGGCTGTGTTGATGCTGCTGTACGGCTGCGGCCTGCGCATATCAGAAGCCTTGAACCTGAACCGGAACGAGGCGCCGGTGCCGCCCAACGAGGACGTGCTGCGCATCGTCGGCAAAGGCAACAAGACCCGCCTTGTGCCTGTCCTGCCGGCGGCGGGCGACGCAATTCAGGCCTACCTGGACCTGACCCCCGGCCTCGATCCCGAGGGACCACTGTTTATCGGTAAACAGGGCCGCCGGTTGAACGCCCGCAACATCCAGTTGCTGATGCAGAAGCTGCGCTCCGCCCTGTGCCTGCCGGACACCGCCACACCGCATGCGCTGCGCCACTCGTTTGCCACTCACCTGCTCGGCGGCGGCGCCGATCTGCGCACCATTCAGGAACTGCTCGGCCATGCCAGCCTGTCCACCACCCAGGTCTATACCGGCGTTGACCGCGAGCATCTGCTCTCACAATACGACAAGGCCCACCCGCGCTCCAGCTGACAGACCTTTTTGCACTTGGCAAGCAAGCGGCAGCAACCATATGCTCGCGCCATCATGCTGCCCCTTCCCGAATTCATAGAAAGTGACACAAACCTGCCGGAAGCCGTTGACGTGGTCGTCATCGGTGGTGGCATCATCGGCACCTGCACGGCCCTGGAACTTGCCGAGCGCGGCCTCAAAGTGGCCCTGTTCGAGAAGGGACGCATCGCCGGCGAACAGTCAGGCCGCAATTGGGGCTGGTGCCGCCAGATGGGCCGCGACAGCCGCGAAATGCCGCTGATCGTGGAGTCGCTCCGGTTGTGGCGCAACATCAATGAGCGCACAGGCTCCGACACCGGCTTCCGGCAATGCGGCATCGCCTACATGGAGACCGACGAAAACGGCCTGCAGCAACGTGAGGCATGGGCGGCAAAAAACGCCCGCCCCTTCCAGGTCAATTCGCGCATTGTCCGCGGTGAGGAGCTCGATCGGCTGGTGCCGGGTGCCAGTGCCCGGTTTGCCGGCGCCCTTTACACTGAAAGCGACGGACGTGCAGAACCGCAAAAGGCCGCTCCGGCAATTGCGCAGGCCGCCCGTAACAAGGGCGCGTACATCTTCACCGGCTGGGCCGTGCGCGGCATTGAAACCGAAGCCGGCAAAGTGTCCGGCGTGATGACCGAGCGCGGGCCTGTAAAGTGCGCGTCCGTCGTTTATGCCGGCGGCGCCTGGTCGCGGCGGTTTCTGGGCAATCTCGGCCTCAACCTGCCACAGCTCATCACCTTGTCCAGCGTGCAGGCCACCGAGCCGCTGGACCTGCCATATTCGACATCATTTGCCGGTGGCAAGTATGCTGTCCGCAAACGTGCTGACGGCGGTTATACCATTGCCCACAACGCCGTCACCGTGTCCGACATCATCCCGGCATCGTTCAAGTACCTGAAGGCATTCCTGCCGGCGCTGCGCTCAGAATGGCCTTACCTGAAACTGCGCATCGGCAAGCGGTTTATTTCCGAAGCCATGCTCGCATCGCGCTGGTCATTGGATGACATATCACCATTTGAGAAAGTGCGGGTGCTTGATCCGAAACCTGTCGACTGGGTACTGGAGGAATGCCTTGGCGAACTGGCTGCCGATCACCCGGAATTCAAGAGGGTCAAGATCGTCCACAAGTGGGCTGGTGTGATTGATGTGACACCGGATGCTGTTCCGGTCATATCAGGTATCGAGCAGATCCCCGGGCTGTATCTGGCAACAGGGTTTTCAGGGCACGGCTTCGGTATCGGCCCCGGCGCAGGCGAGTTGATGGCCGACCTGGTCACCGGCAAGACGCCCGTTGTGGACCCTGCCCCGTTCAGCTACATGCGCATGATCGACGGCAGCCGGCTGATGCCGGAAACGGAAATCTGATTGCGCTAACATGATTGCACGGAGGTCACATCTGCTGGTCGGCCGTACTATCGTCATCCCCGTGAAAACGGGGATCCAATGCCAGATAGTGCAGTGTGTACCAATAAGTATGGATTCCCGCTTTCGCGGGAATGACGAAAAAAAGCAGTCGTTCGCGGCTATGAATGAATGGCGCGCTTGTCGACAGCCAGGGCTGCCTCCTTGACTGCTTCCGACAGGGTCGGATGCGCGTGGCAGGTGCGCGCCAAGTCTTCCGACGATCCGCCGAACTCCATCAGCACGGCGCACTCGTGGATCAGTTCGCCGGCCTGCGGACCGAGTATGTGCACGCCCAGCACCTGATCTGACTTGGCGTCGGCCAGCACCTTCACAAACCCGTCCGTCGTCTGGTTGGCCTTGGCGCGGCCATTGGCCATGAACGGAAACGAACCGGACTTGTAGGCAACGCCTTCCGCCTTCAGTTCATCCTCGGTTTTGCCAATCGAAGCCACCTCCGGATAGGTGTAGACCACGCCTGGAATAATTCCGTAGTTCACATGACCTGCCTGGCCGGCCAGCAGTTCCGCCAGTGCCACGCCTTCTTCCTCGGCCTTGTGGGCCAGCATGGCGCCACGCACCACGTCGCCGATCGCATAAATGCCAGGCACATTGGTGGCGAAGTGGTCATCCACGACAACGCGGCCGCGCTCGTCGACCGCAACGCCGGCATCTTCAAGCCCCAGCCCGGCGGTGAACGGCACCCGCCCGATGGCCACCAGCACGATGTCCGCGTCCAGGGTCTCGGCATCACCGCCCTTGGATGGTTCTATGGTCACCTCGACGCCTGACTTTGAGGTTTTGGCGCCGGTCACCTTGGAACTGAGTTTGAACTCGAAACCCTGCCTGCCCAGCATGACCCTGAATCTCTTGGCAACTTCGCTGTCTGTTCCCGGCAGGATGTGGTCAAGGAATTCAACGACCGTGACTTTCGCGCCAAGCCTGCGCCACACGGAGCCCAGTTCCAGGCCGATGACGCCGGCGCCGACCACAACCATGTGCCCCGGCACCTTGGTCAGTTCCAGCGCGCCGGTCGAAGACACCACCTGCTTTTCGTCGATGTCGATACCCGGCAGCTGCGCAACGTCGGAGCCGGTGGCAATGCAGATGTTCTTGGTTTCCAGAACCTGCGCGTCGCCCTTTTCAGGTGTCACCTCGACCTTGCCGGCAGCAAGTATCTTGCCGGTACCGTGAAACGCATCGATCTTGTTTTTCTTGAGCAGGAACTCGATGCCCTTGGTGTTGCCGTCAATGGCATCCTGCTTGAACTTCAGCATCTGCTTCATGTCGACCTTGGGTGCCGACACCTTGATGCCCATGTTCTTGAAGGCGTGCCCGGCTTCCTCGAAAAGTTCCGATGCATGCAGCAGTGCCTTGGACGGGATGCAGCCGACATTCAGGCAGGTGCCGCCATGAGCAGCGCGCTTCTCCACAACGGCCACCTTCATGCCCAGTTGGGCAGCACGGATCGCACCCACATAGCCGCCTGGGCCTGTGCCGATAACAACAAGATCATACATGAGTTTAATCCCTATACCAAAGGAAGTGATTAATGATCCATTTGACCGGTTTTTCGCGTTTGCCGGCTAGACATGCTTCACGCCTTGGTCTGGCCGACCACAAGTGAAGCATAACGACGTCCGGCGAGCGCGAAAAATCGGCCTCCGGTGGGGCAATTCCGTCCATCTGGTGCGTTGCGGCGCTTGCCCGATGCACCACATCGCGCTGCGCACCGCGCCTGCCAGAGTGAACGGATTTGCAGCCATCAAATGGGTCATTAATCACTTCCTTTGGTATTACAGGTCAAGCACAAGGCGTTCGGGGTCTTCCAGTGAATCCTTCACCCGCACCAGGAAGGTGACGGCCTCCTTGCCATCCACGATACGGTGGTCGTAGGACAGGGCGAGATACATCATCGGCCGAATCTTGACTTCTCCGTTCACCGCCATCGGGCGCTCCTGGATCTTGTGCATGCCCAAAATCCCCGACTGCGGCGCATTCAGGATAGGCGTCGACATCAGCGAGCCGTACACGCCGCCATTGGAAATCGTGAACGTGCCGCCCTGCATGTCTGCCATCGACAGCTGGCCGTCGCGCGCCAGTCCGCCAAGCCGGGCAATGTCCTTTTCAACCTCGGCAATCGACATGGCGTCGGCATCCCGCACCACCGGCACAACCAGACCCTTGTCGGTGCCGACCGCCACGCCGACATGGCAGAAATTCTTGTAGACGATATCGGTGCCGTCGATCTCGGCGTTGACCGCCGGCACTTCCTTCAGCGCATGGCACACGGCCTTGGTGAAGAAGCCCATGAAACCCAGCTTCACGCCATGCTTCTTCTCAAACAGTTCCTTGTAGCGTTTGCGCAGATCCATGACAGCGCTCATATCCACCTCGTTGAAGGTGGTCAGCATGGCCGCCGTGTCCTGGGCATCCTTCAGGCGCCGGGCAATGGTCTGGCGCAACCGGGTCATCTTCACGCGCTCTTCACGCGGTGCATCGTCTGGTGACGACGGCGCCCGTGCCGCAGGGGCGGAAGCAGGCGCCTTGGTGCCTTTTTCCAGTGCTTCCAGCACATCTCCCTTCAACACCTGGCCGCGCTTGCCGGAACCTGCGACCTGGTCAGCGGACAAATTGTTTTCAGCCAGCATCTTGGACGCCGATGGTGATGCGGCAACAGCCGGGGCACCATCACCGCCGGTCTCCTTGCCGGCAGCTTCGGCCTTTGCTTCAGCCGGCTTTTCCGCCGCCGCCGGTTGTGCCGGTGCGGCACCATCGCCTTCGGCCACGGTGCCAAGAAGTGCGCCGACCTCAACCGTATCGCCTTCCTGGACCAGTATTTCTCCCATGACACCGGCAGCAGGAGCCGGTACTTCAACGGTCACCTTGTCGGTTTCCAGCTCAACCAGGGGTTCATCGGCGGTGATCGCCTCACCCGGCTTCTTGAACCACTGGCCGATGGTGGCCTCGGTTACGGATTCTCCCAGCGTCGGCACCCGGATTTCATTCGACATCACATCCGTCCTTTAAAGACTGCTTCGGCCAGGTCGCAACCGGGCTGAATCAAACATACAAAACTCAAACCGTCAGGGAGATAACAATCGCGACAACACCCTAACCCACTTTTCCATTGCCAAGCGCCGTTTCAAGGAACGCGGCCAGCTCCTTCAAATGCCGGCTCATCAGTCCGGTCGCGGTTGAAGCGGACGCCGGCCGACCCGCATAGCTGGGCCGGCGATGCTTGGCTTCGATCCGGTTCAGCACCCATTCCATATACGGCTGTATGAAGCTCCAAGACCCCATATTGTGCGGCTCTTCCTGACACCAGACCATCTCGGCATCCTTGAAGCGCGACAGCTCATTGACCAGGGCTTTTGCCGGGAACGGATACAACTGTTCGACCCGCATCAGGTAGATGTCGTCGATGCCGCGCTTCTCGCGCTCTTCAAACAGATCGTAGTAGACCTTGCCGGTACACAGGACAATACGGCGGATCTTTTCGTCTTTCACCAGCTTGATTGACGAGTCCTTCTTGTACTCGGCATCGTCCCAAAGCACCCTGTGGAACGATGAGTCGGGACCCATCTCCTCAAGCGAAGCCACACACCTCTTGTGGCGCAGAAGCGACTTTGGCGTCATCAGGATAAGCGGTTTGCGGAAATCCCGGCCCATCTGGCGGCGCAGGATATGGAAGTAGTTGGCAGGCGTCGTGCAATTGGCGACCTGCATGTTGTCCTCGGCGCACATCTGCAGAAAGCGCTCAAGCCGTGCCGAAGAATGCTCCGGGCCCTGGCCCTCATAGCCGTGCGGCAACAGGCAGACGAGGCCCGACATGCGCAGCCATTTGCGTTCGCCGGACGACAGGAACTGGTCGAAGATCACCTGCGCGCCATTGGCAAAATCACCAAACTGGGCTTCCCACAACACCAGGGTGCGCGGTTCCGCCAGCGAATACCCATACTCAAACCCTAACACCGCCTCTTCCGACAGCATTGAGTTGATGATTTCAAAGTCGCTCGACTTTTCCCCCGACAGGTGTTTCAGGGGCGCATAGCGGCGCTCGGTTTGCTGGTCGATCCAGACCGCATGGCGTTGCGAGAAGGTGCCTCGTTCCACATCCTGCCCCGACAGCCTGACCCTGCTGCCGTCTTCAAGCAGTGTGGCGAACGCCAGCGATTCAGCCGTCGCCCAGTCCAGGTTGACACCGGACTTCATCACTTTCATCCGGGCGTCAATCACCCGTCTCAGAGTACGGTGAATGTTGAAGTCCTCAGGAATAGTGTACATCTGCTCGCCGAGCTTCTGCAGTTTCTTGACATCGAAACCAGTCTTGCCGCGGCGCGGGTCGTCGTCGATTTTCGTGGTCTTCAGGCCCGACCAGCGTCCGTCCAGCCAGTCAGCCTTGTTGGGCTTGTAGTTGTCTGAAGCCTCGAAATCATCTTCCAGCCTGCTGCGGAATGCAGCCTTCATTTCGGTGTAGTCAGCCTCGCTCATCGACCCTTCATCGATCAGGCGCTGCGCGTAAAGCTGTGCCACCGGTGTGTGTTTCGAAATGCGGCGGTACATGACCGGCTGGGTGAAGGCGGGCTCATCGGCCTCGTTGTGGCCGAACCGGCGATAGCAGAACATGTCAATGACCACCGGGTGCCCGAACGTCTGCCGGAACTCGGTGGCAATCTTGGCGGCATACACAACGGCCTCCGGATCATCGCCGTTCACGTGGAAGATCGGCGCCTCGATCATCTTGGCCACATCCGACGGATACGGTGATGAGCGCGCCCAGATCGGACTGGTCGTGAAGCCGATCTGGTTGTTGATGATGAAGTGGATGGACCCGCCCGAGCGGTGGCCGCGCAGACCCGACAGGCCGAAGCATTCCGCCACCACGCCCTGGCCTGCAAACGCGGCATCGCCGTGGATCAGCAGCGGCATGACCTTGGAGCGGTCCCTGCCAAGCTGGTCCTGCTTGGCGCGTGCCTTGCCGAGCACAACCGGATCGACAATCTCCAGGTGAGACGGGTTGGCGGTCAGCGACAGATGCACCTTGTTGTTGTCGAACTCCCGGTCGGAGGACGAACCCAGGTGATACTTCACGTCACCGGATCCTTCGACTTCCTCAGGCGTCGACGACCCGCCCTTGAACTCGTGGAATATCGCCGTGTAGGGCTTGCCCATCACGTTGGCCAGCACGTTGAGCCTGCCGCGGTGCGCCATGCCAAGCACGATGTCGCTGACACCCATATTGCCGCCGCGCTTGATGATCTGCTCCAGCGCCGGCACGATCGATTCACCGCCATCCAGGCCAAACCGCTTGGTGCCGGTGTACTTCACATTGAGATAGGCTTCGAAGCCTTCCGCCTCGATGAGCTTGTTGAGAATGGCCTTCTTGCCGGGCACCGTGAACTCGATGGACTTGTCCGGACCTTCGATGCGCTCCTGCAACCATGCCTTGTGGCGCGGATCGGACATGTGCATGAACTCAACCGCCATGGTCGAGCAGTAAGTCGACTTCAATATGGCCACGATCTGGTTGATGGTGGCGCGCTCCAGGCCGAGCACGTGATCGATGAAGATTTCGCGATCGAGGTCTTCGGGACCGAATCCGTATGAGGCCGGATCAAGCTCCGGGTGCGGCTGCTTTTCCCGCAGGTTCAGCGGATCAAGGTCGGCAATCAGATGCCCGCGCATGCGGTAGGCGCGGATCATCATCAGGGCGCGCACTGAGTCCAGCGTCGCCTTGCGCAGCTCGTCGATGTCCAGTGTGTCAGCGGATTTGGCGGCCTTTCCTGCCAGTTTGCCGCCAATGGATTTTTCAACGGCAGCCCAGTCGCCGTCGAGCACCGACACCATTTCGCCGTTCAGCGGCTGCGGCCAGTCCGACCGGGCCCAGCTGGGACCCTCAGCTTTGGCTGCAACGTCCTGCGGATTGTCGCCCAGGTTGGCGAAGAAATCCTGCCAGCCCGGATCTACCGAGTTCGGATCGCGCTCATAAGCAGCTTGCAGTTGTTCGATGAATTGGGCGTTTCCGCCGTAGAGGAATGACGTTTGTTCGAACACGTCGTTCGCGTCTGTCTTGGCCATGTTACCTACTCTGCCGGGCAAAACCGGCAGTGAGCCTTTGTCAATTTGCCTTGGCGTGAACTTAAAAAAATCCACGCCGAGTCAACATAGCCGTTTTTGCTAGGCTTTCAACCGCTGAGCGAGTGTTTTGCCTAACGTGGCCGGAGAATCCGCAATCGCGATACCGGCGCTGCGCATGGCCTCGATCTTGTCGTCGGCACCGCCCTTGCCGCCGGAGATGACAGCACCGGCATGGCCCATGGTACGACCGGGAGGTGCCGTGCGCCCGGCGATGAAGCCTGCAACCGGTTTTGCCCGGCCCTTCTTCGCTTCGTCGGCGATGAACTGGGCGGCGTCTTCTTCCGCCGAGCCGCCGATTTCGCCGATCATGATGATCGACTCGGTTTCGTCATCGGCCAGGAACATCTCAAGCACGTCGATGAACTCGGTACCCTTGACCGGGTCGCCGCCAATACCGACAGCCGTAGTCTGCCCGAGGCCCTCATTGGTCGTCTGGAACACCGCTTCATAGGTCAGCGTGCCGGAGCGCGACACGACGCCAACCGATCCCTTGGAAAAGATGTTGCCGGGCATGATGCCGATCTTGCATTCGTCGGGCGTCAGAATGCCCGGGCAGTTGGGGCCGACAAGCCGCGAACCGGACTTTTCGAGCCGCGCCTTCACCTTGACCATGTCCATCACCGGAACACCTTCGGTGATGCACACGATGAGGGGTATCTCGGCCTCGATGGCCTCGATGATCGCCGCGCCGGCACCCGCCGGCGGCACATACACCACCGACGCGTTGGCACCGGTTGCCTGCTTGCCCTCTGCCACGCTTGCAAACACCGGCAGTGTCTCGCCACCCTGGCCCGTCCATGTCTCGCCACCCTTTTTCGGATGGATCCCGCCCACCATCTGCGTGGCGTGATAGGCCAGTGCCTGTTCGGTATGGAATGTTCCTGTTTTACCGGTCAGCCC
Source organism: Anderseniella sp. (assembly GCA_028289645.1). GTDB lineage: Bacteria > Pseudomonadota > Alphaproteobacteria > Rhizobiales > Aestuariivirgaceae > Anderseniella. Next base: position 33,680 of record JANQOK010000007.1, on the reverse strand, counting down.
TTGCACGAGAACCTTGGTGGTCTTGTCGATAAGAATGGACATCGCTTCACTTCTTTCTGTCGTTCGGCGCTTCAGGCAGAAGCACCTGGTTACTCTGCCTTTGCCAAAATCGTCACGTTCAACAAGCCGGTTTCCCCGGCCGCGGCGGCCTTGGAAATCAGGAACACCTTGTACTTGTCGTTTCCGCCGGCCCACGTCGTGGTTCTGAACTCGCCGTCCGGCACATCCTTGGTTACCGGATCCTTGCCAGCCAGCTTTTGCATGTTCTCGGACACCTGCTGCGCATTGCTGCCGCCGTCGAGCACCAGCGTGCACGACGTTGCCGTGCCGTCGGCAAAGTCCGGAAATGTCTGTTTGAACTTGTCGCTGACCACGGTGCGTACCAGGCCGAGCCGGAAAAATTTCTTGCCGACCTGGACATCCCAGCCTTCCAGCACTTCCGGATCCGGATCAGGTGAAAACGGTTTCAGGTCGGTTTTCTCCAGCGCCTGCCAGGCCAGCCTGGTTGCCATGTCGCGGATGGCGCCGATCGACGGCACCTGGGAATAGCAGACCTTGTTGAACACGAAAACCGGATCTGCCTCGTCATCAACCGGACCTTCGGCGCGCACCGGCGAACCCGCCGCGCATATCGCGAACATGCCGATGGCCGCCGCCAGCGCAACCTTGTGTGACCTGAATGGCATGACGGCAATCAACCCTTCACTGCCTTGACGATCTTCTGGGCGGCATCGTCGAGGTCATCGGCGGCAATGACATTCAGCCCGCTCTGGTTGATGATGTCCTTGCCCTTCTCCACATTGGTGCCTTCCAGCCGGACGACCAGCGGCACCTGCAGACCAACTTCCTTGACCGCGGTGACAACCCCCTCGGCAATCACGTCGCAGCGCATGATGCCACCGAAAATATTGACCAGAATGCCCTTCACCTGCGGGTCGGAGGTGATGATCTTGAAGGCTGCCGTTACCTTTTCAGTGGTGGCGCCGCCGCCCACATCCAGGAAGTTGGCCGGTGACGCACCATACAGCTTGATAATGTCCATGGTTGCCATGGCCAGGCCGGCGCCGTTCACCATGCAGCCGATGTCGCCATCCAGCGCAATATAGGCAAGGTCGTATTTCGACGCCTCGATCTCCTTGGCGTCCTCTTCGGTCAGGTCGCGCAGATCGGCCAGTTCCGGATGCCGGAACTCGGCGTTGCCGTCGAAGGAGATCTTGGCATCGAGCACACGCAGATGCCCGTCGCCCAGCACCACCAGCGGGTTGACCTCGAGCAGGCTCATGTCGGTCTCGGTGAACGCCTTGTACAGCGTCGGAAACAGCGTCTGGCCGTCTTCGCGTGCAGCACCGTCCAGTTTCAGGCCGTCACACAGGCTTTGAACGTCCGCATCGGTGATCCCGGCAATCGGGTCAATGGCGACATTGATGATCTTTTCCGGGGTTTCTTCTGCCACCGCCTCGATATCCATGCCGCCTTCGGTCGACGCGACAAAGGCGACCTGGCCGACAGTGCGGTCGACGAGGATGGACAGGTAAAGCTCACGGGCAATATCGGCCCCGTCTTCGATGTACAGCCGGTTGACCTGCTTGCCCGCCGGACCGGTCTGCTTGGTGACCAGGGTGTTGCCGAGCATTTCGGATGCATTCCTGACCACATCCTCGACCGACTTGACCACCCGCACGCCACCGGCTGCATCGTCTCCCAGTTCCTTGAAGCGGCCCTTGCCGCGACCGCCGGCGTGGATCTGTGATTTGACCACCCACACCGGTCCGGGAAGGGATTTGGCGGCGGCTTCGGCTTCCTCGGGCTTCATGATCGGCACTCCGTCGGAAACCGATACGCCAAATGATTTCAACAGTGCCTTGGCCTGGTATTCATGAATATTCATCTTGTTTCGGTCCCGTTTGAGTGTCTTTTCGCAAGCTGGATCAGGTCATCGCCAATAGTGAACAACGAAAACGCAACGCCGCAAAGCCTTTTGGCAACCCTTTGCCAAAATGCCCGGGCGCTGCGTCGCTAAACCGTCAGGCCAGATCCGGGGCGATCTTCTTCGCCGCATCCATCAGGCCGTGCACCGCATTGATGGATTTCTTCAGCTCCGCCTTTTCTTCCGCATCAAGCTTGATCTCGACAATCCGCTCGATCCCGCCGGCACCAATCACCGTCGGCACGCCGACATAGAGATCGGTCAGGCCGTACTGGCCGGTCAGATGCGCCGCACATGGCAGGACGCGCTTTTTGTCTTTCAGGAAGCTTTCCGCCATCGCTATCGCAGAGGCGGCCGGCGCATAATAGGCGGAGCCGGTCTTGAGCAGGCCAACGATCTCGGCACCGCCGTCGCGGGTACGCTGGACAATGGCGTCGATCTGCTTGTGGGTCGACCATTTCATCTTGATCAGGTCCGGCACCGGAATGCCGGCAACTGTCGAGTAACGCACCAGCGGCACCATGGTATCGCCATGGCCACCGAGAACGAAGGCGGTGACGTCTTCAACCGACACCTTGAACTCTTCGGCCAGGAAATACCGGAACCGGGCTGAATCGAGCACACCGGCCATGCCTACGACCATGTTGGCTGGCAGACCTGAATACTTCTGCAGCGCCCACACCATGACGTCGAGCGGATTGGTGATGCAGATCACAAATGCCTTCGGCGCATATTTCTTGATCCCCGCCCCGACCTGGCTCATCACTTTCAGGTTGATCTCGAGAAGGTCGTCGCGGCTCATGCCGGGCTTGCGCGGTACGCCGGCCGTCACGATCACCACATCGGCACCCTTGATGCCTTCGTACTTGTTGACGCCGGTCACCTGGGCGTCGAAGCCTTCAACCGGTGAGCTCTCCGCCAGATCAAGCGCCTTGCCCTGTGGCATGCCTTCGACAATGTCGAAAATCACCACGTCGCCGAGCTCCTTCAGGCCGGCCAGATGGGCCAGCGTTCCGCCGATCATGCCACCGCCGATCAAAGCAATTTTGTTGCGCGCCATTTTGCGTTCCCCTGTGTGTTATGCGAAAGATGGCCGTGTACTAAACCCTAGCCGGGCTGACCGCAAGTAACTAGAACAGCGCACTCGCTACGCTTTTGGTCTATAGCAACCGCACTGCCTTGAAATCACCCGGCAATTGCGTCCGGGGCCTGTTGCCACCATTGCGCAGACTGCATCTCAGTAAGTCTCGACACGGTGCGGGCAAACTCGACCGGAGTGTCGGCATAGCGGTATATGCCCTGCGGTGGCGTGTCGGCGCTGATCACCACCCGGGCATGGGCGTCATACAGCGTGTCGATCAGATTGATGAAGCGCCGCGCCGCGTTGCCCTGCGCCTCGCTCAGTTCGCGCACGCCTTGAATGAAGACAACCTTGTAGGCCTTGGCAATGGCCAGGTAATCGGCCGCTCCCAGCGGCTCATCGCACAGTTCGGCAAACGTAAACCACGCCGCTCCCCGGGCGGTCTGCGGCACCGGCAGCACCCGCCCCTGCACCTGCAGTTCCGCCGGCACCCCGTCATCCTGGCCGGTTACCTTGTGCCATAGCAGCTTGAGGCGCGCCAGCGAACCTGGTCCCAGCGGACAAAAATAGACCTCTTCGCCGGACAGCTTTTCCAGCCGGTAATCCGAGGGACCGTCCAGCTCGACGATGTCGAACCGGGACTTGATGAAATCGATGAAGGGTTCGAACAGCTTGCGGTTGAGCCCGTTGCGGTAAAGCTCGTCCGGCGGGATGTTGGAGGTTGCCACAATCACGCAGCCGGCCTTGTGCAAAGCCTCGAACAGTCGTCCCAGGATCATTGCATCTGTGATGTCCTTGACCTGGAACTCGTCCAGGCACAGCACGGCTGCATCACCCGCGATGGTTTTGGCGACAGATGCGATCGGATCGGCGTCAGCGTCGATCAGGCCCTTGTCCTGGTCCTTGCGGTAAGCGTGGATGTCGCGGTGCACTTCCTGCATGAACGCGTGAAAATGAATGCGGCGCTTGGTTTTCGGCGCAATCGCATCATGGAACAAATCCATCACCAGGGTCTTGCCGCGCCCCACATCACCCCAGATGTAGACACTGCGCGGTGCAGCAGCGGCTTGCTTGCGTTTGAACAGCCAGGCCAGACCGTTGGCCGGTGCGGGCGGGCCATATTCGTCCAGTTGCAGGGCCAGGGCATCCAGCTGTTCAAGCACCTCAAGCTGGCCCGCATCTGAATCCAGCCTGCCGTCTTCAATGAGGTTTCTGTACCGGGTGGATGGTCGCCTGGGCATTGTGAACCATTATGGGATACGAAAGCGCATCACTGGTAGCGTGCGCACCGCAGCTGTTCAACCCTGCACGGCAAAAATCATGCGAGGCTGGGCCAGTAGGTGACGGCAGCCACCCCATGTATCACCAGCAGCGACATGTAGGCCGCGCACATGACCGACGCCCGGTAGGGTTTCATCAGCGCCACACCGTCCCTCGCCGGGCCCAGCCGGGTACTCTGGAAAAACGCAACCACGGCAATTGCAACCAGCACCGGATTGTGCAGCACTACACCGACAATGGCCACGATGCCGGCTATCGCAAACATGGCGTTGCGCACATGCTTCGGCAGGAACGACTGCATCACCGCGCGCAGTACCCGCCCACCATCGAGCGGAAACACCGGCAGCAGGTTCAACAGGTTGAGCCCACCGGCAATGGCGGCGATCACATAGGCCAGCTGCACAGTTGTCGGTGAGCTGACTTCCCAGGCGCTGACCATAACGGCCGGCACCAGCGCAAGCACCGAGAGTCCCGCGCCCATGATGGCACAAAACGCATCATCGGCCAGTCGCAAGTGGGGTACACGCGACACGGCAACTCCGCCCAGAAACGGTATGAAGATAATCTTGCCCCATGGCTGGCCGATCATGCGGAACGAAACCAGGTGACCGAGTTCATGCAGCACCAGCAGGCCGACAAAGATGACACCGATCTCCCAGCCCAGCAGCAGTGAAAACGCCGCGGCTGTTGCCAGCAGGGATGCACCGGATATCACTGCACTGGTCCAGCCGTTCGACCCCCTGGGCGTGGCATTGCCGGTTTCAGCCCAGCTTTTCAGGCGGGCAAGCATCGAAGCTGCATCCATGTGCGCCAGAGCAAATCCGGTTATGGAGCGTGGCCCCCAGAACTCGCGGAAGGTCACCAGGGTTCCGGTCTCCTGCGGCTCAAGGTCAATGTCACGTTCCAGCAGCCGGTCATTTTTCTGCTCGGCTTCGAGGCCAGTGCGCCGTACTTTCATGGACTTGCCGATGTCACGTTCGATTATTTCAAACTGCAGGTCCCAGCCGACCTTGCTGCCATCGTCACGCCTGAGCGAGTAGAAGTGGTGGACGCGGCCGTCCTCATCGGTTTCGGCATGGTCAAAATGCTGCTGCCAGGAAAAATCGCCGGACAGATAGTCGATCGAGTTCCAGATGTCCTGTGAGGGCCGGTTTATCAGCACGCTTCTGCGCACTGTGACCGGGCGCCGCCAGTTGAACACAAGCAGCATCGAGAGTGCGGCCGCCACCGCGATAGCGATAAATATCCAGTTCGCCATGGATTATCCGTCCCCAAATCCATCGTTCAAAGTCCGGGAGACTCGCACAGGGGACGTTAACGACTGGTCACGAAGTTGGCTCAACCAGTCTCGGCTGACGGCTCTGCGTAGGCCCGATTGCAAACATGATGAACAACCCGTTAAGCAAGACAGCCGCGGATTGCGGTCCGCGGCTGCCCAATGATGTATCCGCGCCCACACGACGCGAACAGGTCAATTCATCGTTGGAATGGAAAACTCCGCCCCGTCCTTGATGCCAGACGGCCAGCGCGAGGTGACGGTCTTGGTGCGCGTGTAAAACCGCACTGAATCCGGTCCATGCTGGTTCAGGTCGCCGAACGACGATTTCTTCCAGCCGCCGAAAGTGTAGTAGGCCAGCGGCACCGGGATCGGCACATTGACACCGACCATGCCGATATTGATGCGGTCGGCAAAGTCACGCGCTGCATCGCCGTCACGGGTATAGATCGCGACACCGTTGCCGTATTCATGGCTCATCGGCAGTTCAAGCGCTTCTTCGTAGGTCTTGGCGCGCACCACCGACAGGACGGGCCCGAAGATTTCTTCCTTGTAGATGCGCATGTCCCTGGTCACATTGTCGAACAGGCATCCGCCCATGAAGTAGCCATTTTCATAGCCCTGCATCTTGAAGTCGCGGCCGTCCACCGCAAGCGTCGCCCCTTCCTTGATGCCGACCTCGACATAATCGCGGATCCGGTCCAGCGCCTGGCCGGTCACCACGGGTCCATAATCGGCTTCGCGATCGGTGGACGGGCCGATGCGCAGGTTCTCGACCCGCGGCATCAGCTTGCTGACCAATCGGTTTGCGGTTTCCTCGCCTACTGGAACTGCGACGGAAATCGCCATGCAGCGTTCGCCCGCCGAGCCGTAGCCGGCCCCGATCAGCGCATCGACAGCCTGGTCCATGTCGGCATCGGGCATGATGATCATGTGGTTCTTCGCACCACCGAAACACTGCACCCGCTTGCCGGCTGCACAGCCGCGTGAATAGACATATTCGGCAATCGCGGTTGAGCCGACAAAGCCGACAGCCTGAATGTCCTGATCATCGAGGATTGCATCGACCGATGCCTTGTCGCCGTTGACCACGTTCAGGATACCGGCAGGAAGTCCGGCCTCCATCATCAGTTCGGCGAGCCGCATCGGCACCGAAGGGTCGCGTTCGGAGGGCTTCAGGATGAAGGCATTGCCGCACGCTATTGCCGGGGCGAATTTCCACATCGGGATCATGGCCGGGAAATTGAACGGCGTGATACCGGCGGTGACGCCGAGAGCCTGGCGCATGGAGTAAATGTCGATGCCGGGACCGGCGTTCTGCGTGTACTCGCCTTTCAGCAGATGCGGTATGCCGGTGGCAAACTCGCACACCTCGATGCCGCGCTGAATATCGCCGTGGCTGTCGGGAATGGTCTTGCCGTGCTCGGACGACAGCATCTGGGCAAGTTCCTCCTTTTCGGCATTGACCAGCTCGATGAACTTGGCCAGCACCCGGGCGCGGCGCTGCGGGTTGGTCGCAGCCCATGCCGGCTGTGCCGCCTTGGCGTCCGCAACGGCGGTTTTCAGCTCGGCCTCGCTGGCCAGGGCGACTCTCGCCTGTACCTCGCCCGTATTCGGGTCATAGACGTCGGCAAACCGCCCGGATGTCCCTGCAACTGCCTTGCCGCCAATAAAGTGTCCGATTTCCTTGACCATACTCCGCACATGCCCGCCCGCGATCGCTGAACGGCTCCCTTGAACTGGTTGTCACAATCTGCGCGAACCTAATCAGCCTGCCGGGCTTAGGCAAGCACCAGTTTCCCTATCGCAACGGCAAATCATCCACCGCAATTCGGTCATCACGTTTTGTTGCAACGCAACAATTTTGCCTTTTCCATGCTGCATTGCAGCACTACATTATGCGTATTGATTTTGCCCGACTCATACAGGCGACTGAGAAGGAAAAGACCATGACAATGCATTCCACTGCACCGGAAACGGCAACCGCCATTACAATCCGCAGGCTTTGGAGCAGCGAGCGGGATCTGTTCAGGAGCCATTTCGACCGGCTCGACCCTGCTTCGCGCGCCATGCGTTTCGGCGCCGCCGTGCACGACAGCTTTCTCGACATCTATGCCCGATCGGCATTTGCCGGCGGCAATATGGTGTTTGGCGCCTTCGTCGACGGCGAACTGCTGGGTGTCGGCGAGGTGAAACTGCTGGCCAACAGTTTGCCGATACGGGCCGAGGCGGCGTTTTCCGTTGTTCCCGAATGGCAGGACAAAGGCGTCGGCGATGCGCTGTTTGCCCGCATCATCGCCGCCCTGCAAAACCGCGGCGTCAGCTCAGTGCTGCTGTGGTGCCGGTCATCAAACCATCGCATGCGGCACCTGGCCGACAAGCACAATGCCGAGCTCAATTTCACAGGCAGCGAGGAGACCCATGGCGAGGTTCGCCTGCCCTGGCCGATGCCGTCGTCGATCATTGAAGAGGTCTATGGCGAAGCCATCTGCTACACAAATACCCTGTGGCGCAGCAACTGGCTCAAACGCAACGTCGCCTGAGCTTAAATTCCGCTGGCCCACGTTCTGGACCATGAAATTCAGGCCGCCTGGCAGCTTCGGCAAATGCCACGCAACTCCACCGTGGTATTCTTCAGCGCAAAACGAGCCTCGTCGGCAAGGAATGCGACCCTGTTGGCGAGAACATCGTCGGAAAGTTCCTGCACTCGGCTACATGTCTCGCAGATCATGAAAACGACGGTCTCGTGATCATCACACCTGGGATGTCGGCAGGCGACAAAGGCATTAAGACTTTCCAGCCTGTGCACCATGCCAAACTCGACAAGTTTATCAAGCGCACGATAGACCTGCAGCGGGGCGCGAAAGCCATCATCACGAAGCTGGTCGAGAATGGTGTAGGCGCTGAGCGGCGAGTCCGACCTGGTCAGAGCACCCATTACCAGTGCCTGGTTCTTGGTCAGGTCAGCGGATGCGTGAACATGTTCATTCATGGCCCAGCCTCTTTCTGAATTTCGGTTGCATGATGCTCCTGCTCATTGCGCTTTGCAGGGCCGCGCGAAAATGCCGGCAAAACCGACAGCACGAACAGACCCGACGCGGCCACCACAATACTGGGCCCGGCGGGCGTGTCCCATTCCAGCGACCCGAACAGGCCGCCGGCGACGGATGCCGCCCCGAGCCCTGCCGCCAGCAGCGCCATTTGTTCAGGCCCGGTCGCAAACCGGCGCGCCGCCGCAGCCGGAATGATCAGCATGGCGGTGATCAGCAAAACGCCGACAATCTTCATTGATATGGCGATGACGGCGGCCATCAGCAGCATGAAGATGATATTGGCCCGTTCCGGATTCATGCCTTCAGCCTCGGCCAGTTCCCGGTTGACGGTCGCAGCAAACAATGGCCGCCAGACGGCTGCAAGCACCCCTAGCACAACCGCACCGCCCAGCCAGATAACAGCGATATCCAATCTTGAGACGGCCAGGATGTCACCGAACAGGAAACCCATCAAATCCATGCGAACCCAGGTCATGAAGGCGAGTACGACGAGGCCCAGCGCCAGGGCAGAATGAGCCAGAAGCCCGAGCAGTGCGTCGGCAGACAGGGTGGCCCGCTTCTGCAGCAGAAGCAGCGCGAGCGACACACAGGCCGACACGCCAAACACAGCCAGCGTGATATTGACCTCAAACAAGAAGGCCAGCGCCACACCGAGCAGCGCCGCGTGCGAAAGCGTGTCACCGAAATAGGCCAGCCGCCGCCACACTATGAAGCAACCCAGCGGGCCGGCGACCAGCGCAACGCCGATGCCAGCCACGATCGCACGGGTGAAAAAATCGTCAAGCATCTGGACTCCTCTCGCCATCTTGACGGGACCGGGTCTCGCCAGGCGTGCTGTCCTGGCGATGGTGGCCGTCTTGAGGATGACAGTGATCCGTGATCGAGCCATCGCCATGCCGCACACGGCCATCGGGCAGGTGCGAATGATCGTGGCGGTGCTCGTAGACTGCCAGTGTCGGTGCCGCACGGGCGCCGAACAGTGCCTTGTATTCCGGGCTTGAGGCCACCACGGTTGGCGTGCCCGAGCAGCACACGTGCCCGTTCAGGCAGATCACCCGGTCCGTGGCTGCCATGACCACATGCAGGTCATGGGAAATCAGCAGAATACCGCAGTTTAAATCGTCCCTAATCTGCTTGATCAAGTCGTAAAGAGCAATTTCGCCGGTAAAATCCACGCCCTGGACTGGCTCGTCGAGAACCAGCAGATCGGGCTTCCTGGCAATGGCTCGTGCCAGCATCACCCGTTGGAACTCCCCGCCTGAAAGGGTACGTACCTCCGCTGCCGCCAGATGGCTGACACCGGTGGCAGCCATTGCATCATCGGCCTCGCTGACACTGGCATGCCCGGTCAGGCGCATGAAGCGGCGCACGGTCAACGGCAATGTCCAATCGACCTGAAGTTTCTGCGGTACGTAGGAGATTTTCAGATCCGGTCGGCGGCGGATCGCCCCCTCATCGGGCTTGAGAATGCCAAGCGTCATCTTGGCCGTGGTGGATTTTCCCGAACCATTCGGCCCGATCAGCGTAACGATCTCGCCCGCATCAATGGACAACGTCACGCCGCGCACGAGCCAACGGCCGGCGCGGCAGATGCCAGCATTGTCCATAGTGGCTAATGCGTCGGGTCGTTTCAGCATGGCGGTCCCGCAGTATATCCTGCTTTTTGCGGCAGCGGCTATTGCCTCGTCTTATTGCACACGTTATAAAGTAACGCAATCTCGTAATGGCTTAACGTCACCTCATTTTTCATCTTGATCAAGGGAGACCGTCATGGGTCGCATCAAGTCTGTTTTACTCGCTTCCACGTTGCTTGTTTCCTCCACTGTTTCGGCCATGGCCGACGTGAATGTGGTTGCCTCCATCAAGCCGGTTCACTCGCTCGTTTCCGCCGTTATGGAAGGTGTCGGCGAGCCCGGACTGATCATCGAGGGCGCCGAGTCGCCGCACAATTACGCGTTGAAGCCATCACAGGCCAAAATGCTGGAATCGGCCAAAGTCGTATTCTGGATCGGGCACGAATTGGAAGCCTTCCTTGAAAAACCGCTGGAAACAATCGGCGCGAATGCCAAAGCCGTAGAGTTGATCGACGCCCACGACCTGGTCAAGCTTAAGTTCCGTGAGGGCGGCGCTTTTGATGACCACGACCATGATCACGATCATGACAAGAAAGCCAAGGCCGGTCACGATGACCACGACCATGATCATGACCACGACAAGAAGGCCAAAGCCGGCCACGATGACCACGACCATGATCACGACCACGACAAGAAGGCCAAAGCCGGCCACGATGACCACGACCATGATCATGACCACGACAAGAAAGCCAAAGCCGGCCACGACGATCACGACCATGACCACGACCATGACAAAGAGGCAAAAGCCGGCCACGACGGTCATGCCCACGGGGAGTTTGATGCCCATATCTGGCTGGACCCTGCAAACGCCAAGGCAATGGTTCATGAAATCGAAGAAACTCTGGCGGCGGCAGACCCCGAAAATGCCAGCAAATACAAAGCCAATGCCGAAAAGGTAACGGCCAAACTTGACGCACTTGTCACCGAGGTCTCGGCTGACCTGAAGCCGGTGCACGACAAGGGCTTTATCGTGTTTCACGATGCCTACCAGTATTTCGAAAAGCGTTTTGACGTGACCGCTGCCGGTTCGATCACCATTTCGCCGGAAGTCATGCCGGGTGCTGAGCGCGTTACCGAAATCCGTGCAAAGGTCCAGGAGTTGGGCGCAACCTGTGTGTTTGCCGAGCCGCAGTTCGAGCCCAAGTTGGTGTCAACTGTAACCGAAGGCACGCAGGCAAAGTCGGGCGTGATCGATCCGCTTGGCGCGACGCTTACCAGTGGACCGGACATGTACTTCCAACTGATCCGCAATATGGCAACGTCGATCAAGACCTGCCTGTCTGAGGCAAGCTAACAAGACCAGCAGACGTTCATGGCGGGCGGCCCGCGCCGCCCGTTTTTTCGGCCGACAGATGTGATGTAATAACATATGCCAATGAATATGCGCCCAGCTACCATCCTGCCATCCGCAGCAGGTCTGTCATGAACTACCAACGGCAAAATGTCCGCAATGTAGGCGTTGGAGTTGGCCTGGCCGACAGTCCGCAAACCATGAACCTCATCCACACCCGCGGTGCCGCCGCGGTGATCTGGCCGCGCCAGCCAGAGCCCGGGTTTCAGAACTGGATTGACAATCTCGATCCAGCCTGCCTGCCAGGCACGCGCGTAATCGTGCAGCCCCGTGCCGTGCCCGATGTCGTATCCTTGATCTGCATCAGCGCCGGCATGCCGGGCGGCGAACAGCGTGATGTGCTCGTCAACGACATTGCAGCGTTGGCGGACACGTTCGCAACCCTGATGGATACCCCTTACCTGCGCCTGAGGCTCGATGTTGTGAAGGACAACGCCTGCAGCAGGTTTCATATCGACGCCGTGACCGCGCGGCTGGTGTGCACATATCGCGGCACCGGCACCCAGTATGGCATTTCGACCGATGGGTTGGATCCGAAACGGGTGTTCACCGTCCCCACCGGCGCACCGATTATTCTACGCGGCACGCTGTGGCCCGATCCGCCGGAGTCCGCGCTGTTGCACCGCTCGCCGCCAATCGAGGGGACCGGCGAGACGAGGCTGATGCTGGTTCTCGATCCGGCTGATGACCCACAAGCGGCCACAAACTCTGTGCGCCAACACTGATCAACTCAATATTGGAGCATTGAAGCTCGGTGGCGCATGGCCGGAGCCGACACCATCCCGGCAACAGGCAACAGCCGCTTTGTCTGAACTCACCCCTCCTGGTCCTGGATCGCCACCCCAGGCACCCAGGCATAGCCATCGTCATCCAGGATGACAGCCTCGCGCAGCCCGTGCGGCTTGTCTTCGGCGCCGGCCAGTACAGTCCAGCCGCCGGCCCGCGCGGCGGTTTCCGCATGGTCCGGATCAACACCATAAGCCCGCAGTTCCGCGCCGGCGCCGCGGCCCTGCGCCTGTGTGGCCACGCCATAAAGCACATTGGTCCTGTAGGTGCCGTCGGCGTGGATCATCCAGATCGAGCCGCTCAGCGAAAACACCGAAAAGTCGTCACTGTGATGCAGGACTTTCGCGCCCAGCACCGCAACGGCAAAATCGCAGTGCCTTGAGGTGTCGCTGACCAGCAGGTTGAGGCCGATGCCGGGCCCGAGAGACCGCCCGAATGCGGCGGCATCCGAAAACAGGTCAGCAGATGTAGTGTCGCTGGTCATGTCGGGAGCAAATCACAAATCGCCGGCGATTGCGAGTTGGCCGATTCACCTAACCGGTGGCGCTGACCCGGCCGCCGACCTCAGTGCCGTCATAGCAGACTTCACAGGGCCCGATCTGGTCCGGCGAGGCAACGCCGCTTTTGCGCAGCGACAGCAGGAACAGCACAGCCGCATTGGCAACAATGTCGGACAGGTCCGCTGAAGCAATTTCACTTTCAAAGGCCCGTGACAGGCGCCCGGCAGCGCGCCGGCAATAATCCGCGGCATCCACATCCGAAATTGTCTTGCAGGCTTCCCATTCGCGCTGCAACTGGTCGCGTGGCACTTCGGCCAGCAGGCAGTCTTCGATCAGCAGGGGAACATTGCCACGCCCGACAATGCTGGAATACGGGCTTTTTTCGCACTGCGCGGACGGGTAGGCGACCGTCACAGGCGGCGTCGGACTGGCTTTATCGGCGGAGAGGGCGGCGTTTTGCATGGCTTTCGTGTCCTTGACTGACTGACTGCATCAATCCCGAGTCGCGTTGAACTCCTGTTGGGTAAAATTGCAGCAACCAGATTGACATTCAGTTAACCATGCCGGTTTTCGTCATTGCGGCAGATGCTGGCCCGCTTTGGACAAATCTCGCAAAAGGTCCAGCGGCAGGCGGCATTCAAAGCTGCCTGCTGCATAGGGCGCCAGCTCATAAGGCGAAAAATGAACCCTGGCACCATTGGTATCAAAGGTCCACGCGGACAGGTTGCCCGCCGCTGTCAGAATAGTCTTGGCGTAATCCGGCGACATCATCTCCGCAACCTGTGCCCGGCTGAGGGCCTGGTCCGCATCATGCGCGCGCAGCCGGCTCTTGCAGGCATCGGCCAGAGTTGCCTTTGCCTTCTCCGGAAACAGCGTGTCATAGGTCAGTTCGCCGGTTTGCGGGCTCACATTGACAGAGGAAAAGAAATAGTTGCCATGCGCACCGCCGTCGTAGCGCCAGGTCTGCACCAGCGCCGACACCAGGTTTGGTGCCGCGTACTCCAGGCTGATCGACTGGTTGTAACTGAGCTGGCCCGCGGTTTCGAAATCGATCTTCTCGGTGAACGGCGCCTCGCCGACCAGCTTGTCGACAGCCTTGTTGAAGGCAACCTCCCCGGCCCCGCCCGGTTCGGCAAACCGCACGCCGGCGATTTCAATTTCATAAGCAGTCTTTGATCCTTCCTGGACCTTGGCGAACGGCACCATCTCTGCACCGCCTCCCGGCCCGGTCCTCGGCCTGGCTGCAATGATCAATGTACGCTGGGTGGTCTGCTGTTTCAGGCAGTCGACACGTTCAGCGTCGCTGCCGTAGCCACAACGGCCATCGCGGGTCTTCAGCCAGGCCCGCTGGTTCTGCCTGAGCATGTCGAATTCAGCCTCGCCGAGCCGCGCGCGCGCCTTGCGCCACGCCTGGCCGAGATCATCATCCGCCTGCTTGAGTGCGCTGTCGGAACAGATCAGCTTCTCGGTCTCGGTACCCGCTTTGGCGCAGTCAAACGCCCTTGCTTGATTTCCCTGAATCATCAAAAAGGCCGGTACCAACAACATCAAGCGCTTCATCATGAATCAATCCTCAAATCTGTGCCGCGTCATGAATTCAGTTGCGCAATCCATGTCCTATGAAACTCATCAGCCTTGCGTTGCGCATCTGCATGAGGGGTCACGTCTTGCGACGTCAGCCAGGCTTCCAGTGCCGGAATCGTACGGCTGACAAAATCCAGTATGGGTTCTGGCGCCTTGCCTGTCCCCAGTTCACGGGTTTCAAGCTTCAACTCGACCAGATCGTCGACACACCTTCGCACATTCTCATCCGGTTGCAGATCCGTCACCAGCGCCTGCAACCGCATCGGCGGCAGCCCCCGACCACGCCCTTCCATGATCCATGCGGCTGCCGCCACCGGTCGTATCAGGTAAAACAGCTTTTTCAGCGGCACATCGTCTAGGTTTTGCAAAACCCGGGCACGCATGGATTTTGCCAGGTGCAGATAGTGATTGGCCCAACCGGGCGGGTTTGCGGTTTCTTCTGCCAGCTTCAGAAAGGCTGCCCGAAAGTCCCGATTTGCACGGTAGGTGATTGGAGATTTGAGCCACTCAATCAACACCGCGTTTCCCTTGAGCATCAGCTTGAGCGCCTTTGAAAGCTCCCAGCCGTTCACATCAATCAATTCGGTCAACGGTGTTTCAATTACGTCGCGCTTCGGAAACAGGCTGAACGTCTCGTCCCAGGTCCTGACATAGACAAACCGGCAGTCATAGTCACTGTCAGGAGAGGGGAAACCCCAGGCTCGACTGCCGCTCTCGATCGCGAGCGGAATTACAACGTCTTCGTTTCGTGCAACATCGGCGAGACGCCGGTCTATCTCGGCTACAGCATCTGCAGCCATGCCCTGCTCGATATAACGTTCGGTCACACCCGTCGTTCGACCATCATCTTCTTGATCTCGGCAATCGCCTTGGCCGGGTTCAATCCCTTCGGGCACGCCTTGGAGCAGTTCATGATGGTGTGGCACCGGTACAGCCGGAACGGGTCTTCAAGGTTGTCGAGACGTTCGCCAGTGGCCTCGTCACGTGAATCAATCAGCCACCGGTATGCCTGCAGCAGGATGGCCGGCCCGAGATAACGGTCGCCGTTCCACCAGTAGGACGGGCATGAGGTCGAGCAGCACGCGCACAGGATGCATTCATACAGCCCGTCGAGCTTTTCACGGTCCTCATGCGACTGCTTCCATTCGGTCCTGGGTTGCGGCGTCTCGGTCTTCAGCCACGGTTCGATTGAGCGGTGTTGCGCGTAAAACCGCGACAGGTCCGGCACCAGATCCTTGACAACCGGCATGTGCGGCAGCGGATAGATATGGATATCGCCATCCACTTCGTCGATACCGCGGGTGCAGGCAAGCGTATTGGTGCCGTCAATGTTCATGGCACACGACCCACAAATGCCCTCGCGACACGAGCGACGGAAGGTCAGCGTCGGATCAATCTCGTTCTTGATCTTGATCAGCGCGTCGAGAACCATCGGCCCGCAGTCGTCCAGGTCGATGGTGTAGGTGTCGACCTGCGGATTGGCGTCATCGTCCGGGCTCCAGCGATACACCTTGAATTCACGGGTGCGGTTTGCGCCCTGTGGTTTCGGCCACACCTTGCCGTCGCCAACCCTGGAGTTTTTTGGGAGTACGAGTTCAACCATGTTTTTCCTATCCCGTCGCCTTAGTACACCCGCGCTTTGGGCGCGATCTTCTTCGGGTCAATGCCGCCTTCGGCCGGTTTTGTCAGCGGCTCGGTGTGCACCGGACGGTAATCCAGCTTCACCTTGCCGTTGGCATCGACCCACGACAGCGTGTGCTTGCGCCAGTTCTTGTCGTCACGCCCGTCATAGGGCCCCGACTTGAAATCCTCGCGCGCATGGGCGCCGCGGCTTTCCTTGCGCGCCTCGGCTGAATACACAGTGGTGATGGCGCTCGCCATCAGGTTTTCCAGCTCCAGTGTTTCAACTAGGTCGGAGTTCCAGATCATTGACCTGTCAGTCACCTTAAGGTCAGACATTTTCGTCCAGGCGTCATCCAGCCGCTTGCAGCCTTGCGCCAGCGTCTCCTGGGTGCGGAACACCGCCGCGTCTTCCTGCATGGCACGCTGCATCTCCAGGCGCAGGTTCGCGGTCGGCACGCTACCCGATGCATGGCGCAGGGCATCAAACCGGCTCATGATCCTGTCGACAGCCGCTTCGTTGATGGTCGGCACTGAGCTTTCCCGGTCGACAACCTTGCCGGCCCGGATGGCCGCCGCACGGCCGAACACCACAAGATCGATCAATGAATTCGAGCCCAGGCGATTGGCGCCGTGCACCGAAGCACATCCTGCCTCGCCGACCGCCATCAGGCCCGGCTGGATGGCATCCGGGTCCTTTTTGGTCGGATTGAGAACCTCGCCCCAGTAGTTGGTCGGGATACCGCCCATATTATAGTGCACGGTCGGCAGCACCGGGATTGGCTCACGGGTCAGGTCAACACCGGCAAAAATCTTCGCACTCTCCGAAATGCCCGGCAGGCGCTCGTGCAGGACGGCCGGATCGAGATGATCCAGGTGCAGGTGAATGTGGTCCTTGTCCTTGCCGACACCGCGACCTTCGCGAATTTCCATGGTCATGCAGCGCGACACCACATCGCGCGACGCC
Organism: Anderseniella sp.; assembly: GCA_028289645.1. GTDB lineage: Bacteria > Pseudomonadota > Alphaproteobacteria > Rhizobiales > Aestuariivirgaceae > Anderseniella. The sequence continues at coordinate 16,620 of JANQOK010000007.1, read as the reverse complement.
AGGTCCTTGGCATTGGGCGCGTAGCGCTCCATGAACCGCTCGCCTTCGGAATTGGTCAGGTAGCCGCCTTCGCCGCGCGCGCCTTCGGTGATCAGGCAGCCGGCGCCGTAAATCCCGGTCGGATGGAACTGCACGAATTCCATGTCCTGCAGCGGCAGGCCGGCGCGCACCGCCATGCCGTTGCCGTCGCCGGTGCAGGTGTGGGCAGAGGTCGCCGAGAAATACGACCGGCCGTAACCGCCGGTTGCCAGCACCACCATCTTGGCGGCGAACCGGTGCACGCTGCCGTCTTCCAGGTTCCACGCCACAACCCCTGTACACGCACCATCGTCGGACATGATCAGGTCAATGGCGAAATACTCGATGAAGAATTCCGCGTTGTTCTTCAGGCTTTGTCCGTACAGCGTATGCAGGATGGCATGCCCGGTCCGGTCAGCCGCCGCGCAGGTGCGCTGCACCGGCGGCCCATCACCGAAATTCTGCATATGACCGCCGAACGGGCGTTGGTAGATCTTGCCTTCCTCGGTGCGGCTGAACGGCACGCCGTAGTGCTCAAGTTCATACACTGCCGCCGGGGCTTCACGCGCCAGGTACTCCATGGCATCGGTATCGCCCAGCCAGTCGGACCCCTTGACCGTGTCATACATGTGCCACTGCCAGTGATCGGGGCCCATATTGTGCAGGCTCGCGGCAATGCCGCCCTGCGCCGCCACGGTGTGCGACCTGGTCGGGAACACCTTGGATATGCAAGCCGTTCTGAGGCCCTGCTCGGCCATGCCGAGCGTGGCGCGAAGGCCGGCTCCGCCGGCACCGACAACGACCACGTCAAACTGGTGGTCGATAAACTCGTATGCTTTCGTCGCAGCCATGTACCGGTCAGCCTCCGAAGGAAATCTTGAGTACGGCGAACAGGCCGGTCAGGGCCACCGCCAGCGAGAAGAAGGTATTGCCGAGCAGGCAGATCAGCTTGCTGCCTTCACTGTGAATATAGTCCTCAATCACAACCTGCATGCCGAGCCGCATGTGCCAGGTGACCGAAATAATGGTGAACACCAGCATCAGCGCCACCAGCGGGTTGGACAGCGCTGCAGCCATCTCCGCGCGATCGGCTCCCACCTTGGAAACGCAGAACCAGATCAGGAAGATCACCAGCGGAATGTTGGCAACCGCCGTCAGCCGCTGATGCCAGAAATGCTCCGTGCCGGACTTGGCCGAGCCCAGGCCGCGCACTTTGCTCAACGGTGTTCTCATGCTCATGCCCGGTTACCTCGCCGCATAGGCTGCGATCCAGATCAGCAGCGTTAAAGTGACAGATCCGGCAATGGTTGCCCGCGCCATCCATTCGATCCTGACCAGATCAAAGCCGCGCCCGGTGTCCCACAGCAGATGCCGAAGCCCGCCGAGTGCATGGTGCACCAGTGCCCAGGTAAAGCCGAACAACACCAGCCGCCCGAACCAAGAACCCACAAAGCCTTGCACGAAGTCGAAGTAACTTTGCGAATGCGCCGCTGAAAACAGCCACCAAACGAACAAAGCCATGCCGAAATACAGCCCTATGCCGGTGATACGATGCACAATCGACATCATCATGGTGAGCATTGGCTTGTAGATGCTCAGATGAGGAGAGAGCGGCCGCTCTTTCATTGGTGAATTCGCCATTCGGATGGTCCCCGGTGGTGTCGTCTGGGCAGGATTGGCCCTGTCATACTATGTGCAACGCAACATGCGCAATGCGGACGCGGCATAATTCCACACCGTGTCAGTACATCCCATTATGGCCCGGAGCGCGTTCAGGACGGCCGGACCGGCATCAACGCCCAGTAATCGAGATCCAGAATAACACCGTCATCGCCGGTCTCCGGGAACGAATTGCACGGTGCATCCTTGGTGGCGACGGTGCGCAACCGCAAGGCACCCACGTCATCGCGGCCGTCCAGCCGCGCCGTGTCGCGAACCTCTGACCAGCTGAACACCGTCTCGCCGGCAAACAGCGGTGCCACATGCGCACCACCGTTGATCGCGGCGATATGAAAGGCGTTGGCCAGCCCGTTGAACGACAGGGCTCGGGCCAGCGAAATCACGTGTCCGCCATAGATCAGCCTGCGGCCAAACCGGCCCTGGCCTTCGGTGAACTGGTTGAAATGCACTTTCGCCGTGTTCTGGTACAGCCTGGTGGCCAGCATGTGTTCGGCTTCCTCCACCGTCATGCCATCCACATGGTCAATGCGCTCGCCGGCCTCGTAGTCATCGAAGAAGTACGCCGACCCGGACAGGCCGGTGTCCCATGCCGACGGAACGATCACCGGGCACGCTGCACCCAGGCCGGCTGGCGACACGTGGTCCGGCAGGTCCGGCACCACCGGATCCGGCGCATCCGATGCCACATCCCGTTTGCGCACCATCACCCAGCGCACAAACTCCAGCACCGGGTCACCATGCTGGTTCATGCCGGTCGAGCGCACATAGACCACGCCGGTCTTGCCGTTTGAATTCTGTTTCACGCCGATGACTTCCGACTGCGAGTGCAGTGTGTCTCCGGCAAACACCGGCTTCAGGAAGCGGCAGTCGGCATAACCCAGGTTGGCGACCGCATTGAGGGAGATATCCGGCACGGTCTTGCCGAACACGATGTGGAACACCAGCATGTCGTCCAGAGGCACCTGGCTGTAGCCGATCGCCTTGGCAAAGGCGTCCGACGATTGCACCGCGCAGCGCGTGCCGTAGAGCCCGGTGTACAGGGCACGCTCGCCGTCACCCACCGTGCGCGGCACCGCATGCCGGATGATCTGTCCGACGGAAAAGTCCTCGAAGAAGTTGCCGGATGTGGTCTTGCCTGATGTCGTGCTCATGATGTTGCCTCCAGGGCCGAGATCGCCTCGCTCATGGCAACCGTCTTTTTCGCGATTTCACAGTGTAAGAGTTCGACCATGCGGCCATTGAGGTTGATTGCGCCCAGGCCTGCATTTTCCGGCAGGGCAAACGCCGCAATGATGTCGTTTGCCGCGGCGACCTGCTCGGCCGACGGTGCAAACGCCGCATTGGCCGGCGCGATCTGGCCAGGGTGAATCAGGGTCTTGCCGTCCATGCCGATCAACCTGCCCTGCCCGCATTCAGTCGCACAGCCTGCCTCGTTCCTGAAATCATTGTAGACGCCGTCAATTATTGCCAGCCCGTATGCGCGCGCTGCCGCCACGCAGGTCATCAGCCATGGCAGCATGGCGACACGGTCGCCGCCAAGACCGGCGCCGGTTTCCTTGGCCAGATCATTGGTTCCCATCACCATGCACTCAAAACGGGAATACTCCGTGGCTGCAGAGGCAATTTCGCGTGCGTTCAGCATGGCCAGCGGGGTTTCCATCATGGCCCAGATTGATAAGGTTTCCGGCGCGTGCGCCATGGCCTTGTCAACGGTTGCGATATCGAACGGTGTGGACACTTTCGGCACCAGGATGGCATCCGGGCCTGCCTCGACTGCCGCTGCAAGGTCGTCCGTGCCCCACTCGGATGTAAGCGAATTGATGCGGATGATCAGCTCGCGCCTGCCATAGCCACCGGTCTTCACTGCGTCACAGACAAATCCGCGCGCCTCAGCCTTGGCAGACGGCGCCACCGCATCTTCCAGGTCCAGAATCAGCGCATCAGCGGCAAGCGACTTCGCCTTTTCCAGCGCCCGGGTGTTGGACCCCGGCATATATAAAACACTGCGGCGCGGCCTGACAGTCATGTAAGCAATTCCCCTGCCTGAACTTTATGTGCGCCGTTCATAATATATTGCAGCGCACAATAACAAGAGTGGATTGATCCGGCCATCTAGCCACCCGGCTGCAGTTCAGACATACTGTTGATCTGAAACATTTCCTGACAGTGTCTGAGTTCGCAGAAATCCATGGCCATCGTCTCCATTTCCTCGCGCATTTCACGTGGCTATATCGGCAACACCGCGTCGGCTTTTGCGGCACGCCGACTGGGCATCGACGTTTGGGAAGTGCCCACTGTGACCTGGGCCCATCATCCCGGGCACGGCAAGCCGCCGGGCATGGTGACATCGGCACAGAGCATCACCGACCTCCTGGCCAGCTTCGAACGGCCCGAATGGCGCCGCGAGATCGACCTGGTGATGACCGGGTATTTCCGTGACGCGGACCAGGTCGCGGCAACGGCCGATTTTATCAGGCGCCTGCAGGATGCGCGCCAGCAGTTCCAGGTACTGGTCGATCCGGTATGTGCTGACTCATACGGCACCTATGTGGCAGACGAGGTTGTCGCTGCACTTAAGTCCCAGTTGCTGCCGCTGGCCGACATCGTCATGCCGAACCGCTATGAGCTCGATGTGCTGACCGGCGACAAAAGCAGCGACAACACCTCTCTGGTGCATGCGGCACGCTCGCTCGGCGCGGACACCGCCGTGGTCACCTCCGCCTTTCCCGATACCCTCGGCATCGGCAACCTGCTGGTCGAGGCCCGGTCCGCCACGCTGCATGAAACCCTGGTGTTTTCCGACCCGCCGCACGGCACCGGCGACCTGTTCGCCGGCGTGTTCGCCGCGCGCATTCTGAAATCATCGCCCAGGGACGCGTTGCTGCATGCCGGCAACACCGCCTTTCGGGTAGTTGAGGCAACTGCCTTGTCGGCCAATGATGAACTTGACCTGGCCGCGTGGAACGACCTGATCGATCAGCCGCCGCATACCGGCAACATCACCCAGGTTCGATCCACAAATGCCTGATACGCCTTTCCTCGGGCTGGACGGCTGCAAGGCCGGTTGGGTCATGGTGTCGTGGTCGGGCGAGGCCAGCGCGGCGCCGACCGCCAGTATAATCCCCGACATCCACGTCGCGCTGGACACTGGAGCTGACCACATCGGCGTGGACATGCCGATCGGGTTTCCCGCCACCAGCGCCCGTTCCTGCGAGGCCGAAGCGCGCCGCTATATCGGCCCGCGCCGCTCATCGGTGTTTCCGGTCCCGTGTCGCGAGGCGGTGATGAGCAACGACTATCGCAATGCCTGTGAAATCAATGCCCGCGTGCTGGGCAGCAAGTTCTCCAAACAGGCCTTCATGCTGTTTCCGAGGATGCGCGAAATCGATGCCGTCATCACGCCGGCATTGCAGTCCCGGGTCTACGAGGTGCACCCGGAAGTGGCATTCTGCGCCATGAACAACGGCCAGCCCCTGCAGCACGGCAAGAAAACCGCAGATGGCGCCCAACTGCGCCGCGCACTGTTGAGAGCCGCCGGATTTCCATTGGACAGACTGCAGCATCCGCATTGGAAGAAGTCACAGGCCACTGATGACGATATTCTGGATGCCTGTGCGTGTTGTTGGTCGGCACGGCGTATTGCCGCAGGCAATCATCTGGCGTTTCCCGCTATACCAGAGTTCGACGCACGCGGCCTTCGCATGCAGATCAATGCATGACGCTGATGAGCAAGCGGCATGCGCTTCGCGCGCCTAACGTCCATGCACGGACCAACTGTTTTTGACGGGAACCTTCATGACCGCCGTGGCCACAACCGCAATCACCCATCCGCACAACGTCCTACGCGGCAAACCCGTTGCAGATGAAATCCTGACCGGGGTCCGTTCCGGTGTCGAGGAACTGGCCCGTGTCGGCTGGCCGGTCAAGCTGGTGTCCATGACCGTCGGCGATGTGCCTGAAGCTGCCCTTTACGTGCGCAACCAGGCCAGGGTGGCGGACCGGGCCGGCATCCAGTTTGAAGAGCGCAATTTCCCAGCCTCGATCAGCGCCGAGGAGCTGACCGCAGCCATCAATGCCTGCAACACCGACCCGCGCGTCACCGGCCTCATCCTGCAGCGCCCGGTGCCTGAGCAGTTCAACATGCGTGCCCTGCAAACCGCCATCCACCCGATGAAGGACGTCGAAGGCATGCATCCCGCCTCCATCGGCAACATCGTCTATCGCGACCTGTCGCTCGGGCCGTGCACAGCCATGGCCTCGGTTGAGCTTTTGCGCCGGACGGGGCTGAAGCTCGAAGGTCTGGAGGCTGTCGTCATCGGCCATTCTGAAATTGTCGGCAAACCGATCGCGTTCCTGCTGATGGCGGAAGGGGCTACGGTCACCGTATGTCATCACATGACCCGCTCGGTCGCCATGCATGCGCGGCGCGCAGATGCAGTGTTCGTGGCGGTCGGCAAACCGAAGCTGGTGACCGCAGACATGATCAAGCCGGGCGCTGCCCTGATCGACATCGGCATCAACCAGGTTGAAGTGGACGGCGAGACGAAAACCGTCGGTGATGTGGATTTCGATGCCTGCCTTGATACCGCAGGCTGGATCACACCCGTTCCCGGTGGCGTCGGGCCGGTCACGGTCGCGATCCTGATGCGCAACGCACTGGTTGCCGCACGCGCGCAAAAGAGCCACTATGACACCGGCTTCTCCACCCAGCCATAACCATCACCATCCAGCTTCACATCGCCAAATGATTACCCGGACAGATATCGAACTCGCCTACGCGCGCATTGCGCCGCGCATTTGCCGCACCCCGGTCATTCAGGTCGCGCTGCCGGGCATCGACCAGCCAGTCACCCTGAAACTGGAGTGCCTGCAGTATTCCGGCTCATTCAAGGCGCGCGGCGCCTTCAATTCGCTGATCGGCAATGAGGCGGCGAAGGCCGCAGGTGTGGCTGCAGCATCCGGCGGCAATCACGGCGCCGCCGTCGCCCATGTCGCTGAAAGTCTCGGGCTTGAGGCGCATATCTTCGTGCCATCCATTTCCGCGCCGGCCAAGGTCGCCCGCATCAAGTCCTATGGTGCCGAAGTCATACAGGACGGAGCCAACTACGCCGAGGCGCTTGCCTTGTGTGATGCACACATCGAACGCACTGGGGCAGTATCGGTTCATGCCTACAATGCCGAACCGACACTTGCCGGCCAGGGAACGCTAGGCCTCGAACTGCAGGACCAGTGCCCCGACCTCGACACTGTGCTGATAGCCGTCGGCGGTGGCGGACTGATCGGCGGTGTTGCCGCCTGGTATGGCGACCGTGCAAACATCGTTTCAGTGGAACCGGAAACCTGCCCCGCGCTGCATGCTGCGCGCGCGGCGGGGCAACCGGTGAAGGTCGACGTGTCAGGTATTGCGGCGGATTCGCTCGGCGCATCTGAAATCGGCAGTATGGCCTTTGGAATCGCCAACGTCCATGTCGATGACTGCCTGCTGGTATCTGATGAAGCCATCGAAGAAGCCCAGATGTGGCTTTGGCACAATCACCGCATCATGACCGAACCCGGCGGCGCAACCGTGCTGGCTGCCCTGCTCGGCGGAAATTACAGACCGAAAGACAATGAAAAGATCTGCGCCGTGATATGCGGTGCCAATGTTGATCCGGCCAAGTTCGCTGTCTAGGAAATCTCAGCGCAGCGGACGACACCCCAAGAAGGAGATGCCCATATGGCTGCCTATATCGTTGTACGCATGGATGTAACCGATGCCGACCGGTACGAACTTTATAAAGCGGATGCGCCTGCCGCGATCGCCAAGTACGGCGGCACCTACCTTGCCCGCGGCGGCGCCACTGAAACCGTCGAGGGTGACGACGAGACCCGCCGGGTCGTGATCCTGCAGTTCCCGGACATGGACGCCGCGCGCGCCTTCTACAACTCGCCGGAATACACCGCCGCCCGCGAAAAGCGCGCCGGTGCAGCCGAAGGTCAGTTTGTCATTGTAGAGGGGCTTTAGGCAGACATTTCCATCTTGGCGCAACCCAGTATCGGGCCGCCGCCGTCGACCTGCAGCACAGCCACGCACATGCTGTTCTGCTTGTTGACGATCTGCGCCTTGGGCAGGTTGAACGATGCCGCTTCGCCTTTCCACATGCCGATCGGCGTCATCTGGCGCACCACGTTGTAGTAGTCGATTTTGCGGCCGGAATTCTCACCACGCCTGATGGCAACCGAGACTTTCGGTTCAACCGACATCACCCAAACTGTTGATGCCTGGATAATGCGGTCGGTCGGGCCGCCGGACACATCGACATGCAGTTCACCGCCCTTGGACGAGACCCGGATCGGCACAAAATAGGTATCGGGAACAGACGCCTGCTGCTCGACTTCTCTCATCACCGCCTGCTTGTGCGATCCCACCGCATGAGCACGGCCGTTGATGACCATTTGCGGGGTGTACACCCGGCCGTCGCCTCGACGGACGGCATACTCCCTCTGGCGCCGGGAAAACGTCGCAGACCCAAGCGTGTCGCGCCACCCGAGATAATCCCAGTAGTCGACGTTCATCGACACACCGATAATGCCTGGACGCAGGATGAGCTCTCCCATGAAGGCGTCGGCAGGCGGGCACGAAGAACACCCTTGCGATGTGAACAGTTCCACGAACACCGGCGTTTCGCGCGATGCCTGTGCAGGCCCGGGCATACCTGTCGCGGCGGCGGCGGTCATGGCCGCGCCACCGGCAAGCAGGCCGCGGCGGGATATGTGTGTCAATTTGTCCATGGCGTGACTTATGACCCAACTACCATTCAACTGCCACTCACGAGTGAGTGAGTGTCAACGTTATGTCTCCAACTGGCGGCTCAATCCAGCCATCGCGCTGCATGCCGGCGCCGCGCGCAGGTCAGGCTGCCAGTTGCCGAAGCACGTAAGGCAGGATGCCCCCGTTGCTGAAATAGTCCAGTTCGTCTGCCGTATCGATCCGGCTCTTGACCGTAACCGTTCTGGTCTTGCCGGCCGACGTAATCTCGACATCGTAAGTCTGCTGCGGCTTCATTTTGCCGTCAAGGCCGTTGATGGTGACGGTCTCGTCGCCCTTCAGGCCCAGCGCTTCCCAGCTGTCGTCTCCCTGGAACTGCAGCGGCAGCACGCCCATGCCGATCAGGTTGGAACGGTGAATGCGTTCAAACGACTGGGCGATCACTGCCCGCACGCCCAGCAGGCGGGTGCCCTTGGCCGCCCAGTCCCGTGACGATCCGGTACCGTATTCCTTGCCGGCAAACACCACCAGCGGCACACCGTCTGCCTTGTACTTCATGGCGGCATCGTAGATCGCCATCTGCTTGCCGGACGGATAGTGCCGGGTGTAACCGCCCTCGACACCTGAAAGCATCTGGTTCTTGATGCGGATGTTGGCGAACGTGCCGCGCATCATCACCTGGTGGTTGCCGCGCCGCGCACCATAGGAGTTGAAGTCGATGGGGCGGATCTGGTGTTCGGTCAGGTAATCTCCCGCCGGACTGTCGGCCTTGATCGACCCGGCTGGCGAAATATGGTCGGTGGTGATGGAATCCCTGAACAGGCCAAGAATGCGGGCGTCCACCACATTCTCGATCGGCTCCGGCTCCATCTTCATGCCGTCAAAATACGGCGGGTTCTGCACGTATGTCGAGGTTGACTCCCAGTTGTATGTCATGCCGCCGTCGACCTTGATCTTGCGCCACTGGGCATCACCCTTGAACACATCCTTGTAGCGGCTCTGATAGGCCTTGCGGGTCACGTTCTTGCGCACGAACTCGGCCACCTGCTTGGCGTCCGGCCAGATATCGGCCAGGTATACCGGCTCGCCCTTCGGCGTATGGCCAAGCGGATCGGTTGTCAGGTTGATGTTCATCGACCCGGCCAGCGCATAGGCCACCACCAGCGGTGGTGAGGCCAGGTAGTTGGCGCGCACATCCGGATTCACCCGGCCTTCAAAGTTGCGGTTGCCCGACAGCACCGAACAGGCCACCAGGTTGTTCTCCCTGACGGCTTCGGAAATGTTCTCCGGCAGCGGGCCGGAATTGCCGATGCAGGTCGTGCACCCATAGCCGACCAGGTCAAATCCCATCTTGTCCAGGTCTTTCTGCAGCCCGGAAGACTTGAGATATTCGGTCACCACCTGCGAGCCCGGCGCCAGCGATGTCTTCACCCATGGCTTGACCTTGAGGCCGAACTTGGCGGCATTGCGGGCCAGCAGACCGGCACCGATCATCACCGACGGATTGGAGGTGTTGGTGCATGATGTGATCGCGGCAATCACCACGTCGCCATGGCCGATATCAAAGTTTGCGCCGGACACCGGAAAGCGCTTGGCCATTTCATCGGCCTGCTTGAACTCGGTCTCCATTGCTGTGGCGAACGCTGTGGTCGCCTCTGACAGAATAACCCGGTCCTGCGGCCGCTTGGGTCCGGAAATCGCCGGCACCACCTTGCCCAGATCAAGCTCGAGGGTGGAGGTGAACACCGGGTCCGGGGTGGACCTTGTGCGGAACATGCCTTGTGTCTTGGCATATTTTTCGACCAGGTCGACCTCTGCCTTGGTGCGCCCGGTGCCCTTGAGGTATTCCAGTGTTTCGTTGGACGCCGTGAAGAAACCGCAGGTCGCACCGTATTCCGGCGCCATGTTGGCGATGGTTGCCTGGTCTTCCAGCGACAGGTTGCTCAGGCCGGGACCATAGAACTCGACGAATTTTCCGACCACGCCTTTCTGGCGCAGCATTTCGACGACCCGCAAAACCAGGTCGGTCGCCGTGGTGCCTTTGGCCAGCTTGCCGGTCAGCTTGAAACCCACCACTTCCGGGATCAGCATGGAGATCGGCTGTCCGAGCATGGCGGCTTCGGCCTCGATGCCGCCGACGCCCCAACCGAGCACACCCAGGCCGTTGACCATGGTGGTGTGCGAGTCGGTGCCGACCAGCGTGTCGGGATAGGCAACCGTCGCCGCCTTGCCGTTCACTTTCTGCTTCTTGGTCCACACGGTCTTGGCCAGATACTCAAGATTGACCTGGTGGCAGATGCCGGTGCCTGGCGGAACGACGCGGAAATTGTCAAATGCGTCCTGGCCCCATTTCAGGAACTTGTAGCGCTCGCCATTGCGGTCGTACTCCATGTTGACGTTCTTCTTGAACGCCCCGGCGGTGCCGAAAAAGTCCACCATCACCGAATGGTCGATGACCAGGTCCACAGGCGCCAGCGGATTGATCTTCTTCGGATTGCCGCCCAGGTCGACCATGGCGTCGCGCATCGCCGCGAGATCGACCACGGCGGGAACGCCGGTAAAGTCCTGCATCAGCACCCGGGCCGGACGGAACGCGATCTCGCGCTTGGACTTGCCCTTCGCCTTGACCCACTTGGCCATGGCCTCAATGTCGGTCTTGGTCACCGTACGCCCGTCCTCATGGCGCAGCAGGTTTTCCAGCAGAACCTTCAGCGACGCCGGCAGCGATGAAATGCCGTCGAGACCGTTTTTCTCAGCCGCCTTCAGTGAGTAATAGACATACGCCTTGTTTCCCACCTTGAGGGTCTTGCGGCATTTGAAACTGTCAAGCGACTGATCGGTCATCTGGTATGGGCTCCGTGGAATGATTGTGATGGCCGTCTTCTAGACAAATCTTTCGTCAAGTACCAGTGGCACTCTGGTCGAACTTCACTTTCAACGACGGATTGTTTGCGCTAAACACCGCTCGCATGAAGATCGTGGGGCAACAACTGGCATGTGAGCGCGGCGGGCGACTGGTGTTTGCCGGTGTCGATTTCACGGCCCGTGCCGGCCGCATGCTGGTCTTGCGCGGCCCCAACGGCGCCGGCAAGACTTCTCTGTTGCGCCTGATCGCCGGACTCTCCGAGCCCGCCGGCGGCACCCTTGAGCTTGAAGAGGCCTCCCTGCCTCCGGACACCCTGCTTGGGGAACACGTGCATTTCATTGCCCACCAGGATGCCATCAAGCTGCATCTGTCTGTCACAGAGAACCTGAGCTTCTGGGCCGGATTTTTCGGCGGCGGTGATGTCGCCGGCGCGATGGCGGCCATGAACCTTACCGCGCTGGGCGAGTTTCAGGCCCAGCGCCTGTCCGCCGGCCAGAAGCGCCGGCTGGGCCTGGCCCGGCTGGCGCTGGTCGAAAAACCGGTGTGGCTGCTTGACGAGCCGACCGTCGGGCTCGATGCCGCATCACTGCAACTGCTGGCGGACATGATGACCCGGCATCTCGACGGCGCCGGCATCATCATCGCCTCCACGCACATCGAATTGCCCGTCAAGTCCAGCGACATTCTGGACTTTGCCGGCCTTGCGGATCGGGCCGGGTGAAATGAAGTCAGCCTTTGCAGCCGTGATTTCCCGCGACCTGAGCCTCGCCGTTCGCCAGGGCGGCAATATCGGCACGGCAATCGGTTTCTTCCTGACCGTCATTGTTCTGCTGCCCCTGGGGCTGGGTCCGGATCAGCAATTGTTGCAGCGCATCGCGCCGGGCGCCTTGTGGATCGCCCTGCTGTTGTCTGTCCTGCTGTCCGCCGACCGGCTGTACCAGACCGACCATGATGACGGATCGCTGGAGATCATGGCCCTGTCGTCGACGCCGCTGGAGGTCGTCGTGCTGGCCAAGGCGTCGGTGCACTGGCTCACCTCCGGACTGCCGCTGGCGATTGCGGCACCGGTACTGGGGTTCCTGCTCAACCTGGACACGGCTCTCATCCTGCCGCTTGGCATAGCCATGGTAACCGGCTCGCTGGCCCTGTCCCTGCTAGCCAGCCTGGGTGCGGCCATCACCGTGGGGTTGCGCCAGGGCGGACTGCTGGTGTCGCTTCTGGTGCTGCCGCTCTACGTGCCGGTGATGATTTTCGGTGTTCTCGCCTCGTCCGGTGCGCAGTCCGGCATCGACAATTCCGGCACCGCCCTGATCATCCTGGTTGCCATCGTCTTGGCGGCTTTGGTTGTTACGCCGTTCGCCTCCGCTGCGGCGCTGCGCAGCTACATGCGCTGATCACCGCCGATTTACCGGCCTGTGACCATGTCGCCATTGCGTGCCCGAATGACTGGTATTACAGGTTACCACTATGAGTTCGATAGAAAGATTTGCCAATCCAACCCGCTTCATGCGCCTGCAGGCGACGGTTCAGCCGTGGGTGTGGATGATTACCCTGGCGCTGTTTGCCGTGGGCCTGTTTCTTGGCCTGGCGCGCGCGCCTGCCGACTATCAGCAGGGTGAAACCGTGCGCATCATGTATGTCCATGTGCCGGCCGCCTGGTCTGCGCTGATGGTATACACGGTGATGGCGGTGGCCAGCATCATCGGCATCGTCTTCCGCCATCCGCTGGCCGATATTGCGGCCAAGGCGGCCGCGCCCATCGGCGCCGCGTTTTGTTTCCTGGCCCTTGCCACCGGGTCTTTGTGGGGCAAGCCCATGTGGGGCACATGGTGGGTCTGGGATGCCCGCCTCACCTCCATGTTCGTGCTGCTGCTGCTGTATCTGGGTTATATTGCCATCTGGCAGGCCATCGACGACCCGCGCCGGGCATCGCGCATAGCCGCCATCGTCGCCATTGTCGGGTTCATCAACGTGCCGATCGTCAAGTTCTCGGTTGACTGGTGGTATTCGCTGCATCAGCCGGCCAGCGTGTTCCGCACCGACGGCCCGACTATTCATCCGTCCATCCTGACGCCACTGCTGATCATGGGCTTGGCCTACAGTTTTCTGTTTCTGGCCCTGCACCTGATTTCCATCCGCTCTGAAATCGGCGCCCGGCGCATTCGCCAGACCGAACTGGCCCGCACCGGCGCACTGCAATGAGAAGGTCCTGAGCGCATGGATTTCTCTGCTCCTCACATGGGCTTCGTGATCTCGTCATACGCAGTGACAATTGTTGTGCTGGGCGCGCTGGCATTGTGGATCTTCGCGCGCGCGCGCTCGGTGGCAAAGCGCCTCAGGCAACTCGACGACGAAGGGGCCGACCGGCGCCGCAGATCAGGACAAGCGACAGCATGAGCAACCAGGCCTCAGAAAACCCGCCGAAGCAGACCCGTTCCTGGGTGCTGGTGCCCGTGCTGATCTTTGCCGGCCTCGCCGCCATCTTCATGACCGGTCTGCAAAGCGGTGATCCTTCCAAACTGCCGTCTGCGCTGATCAACAAACCGGCGCCGTCGTTTGACCTTCCGGCCCTGCAGGGCCTGACTATTGATGCCGCTGCGGTACCCGGCTTCGCCTCCGGCAGCCTGGCCGAGGGCAGAGTCACTCTGGTCAATGTCTGGGCATCCTGGTGCGGTCCGTGCCGCGAGGAACATCCGCAGCTGATGGAACTTGCCAAACGCGACGACATCGATATGGCCGGCCTCAACTACAAGGACCAGCGCGAAAATGCGCTGCGCTTCCTCAACGCCCTGGGCAACCCGTATACAAAGGTCGGTGTTGATGCCAACGGCCGCGCCGCGGTCGACTGGGGCGTCTACGGGGTGCCTGAAACCTTTGTGGTCAACGGCGAGGGTACCATTGTCTACAAGTACACAGGGCCGATTTCCGAACAGGCCATGCGTGAAGAGGTCATTCCGGCCATAGAAAAAGCCCGCCAGCCATAACCGGCCAGCAGGCTTTCATCTGAACGACGAGCCGCCGCTCACGAAAAAGTGAACGCTTATTCAGTGTCGTCGAGCTTCTCCGACAGCAACTGAAGCGAAGCGATGAACGCCTTGCGGTTGCTTTCCGGCAGTGCATCGACAAGCGCCTGATCCACCATTGACACTTGCGGTTGTGCGTTCAGCAGCATGTCCCGGCCCGCCTCCGTCAGGGAAACAAAGTTGACCCTGGCATCTTTGTCGCTGCGCTTGCGGGACAAATACCCGTGGGTTTCGAGGCGGTTTACCAGATCAGCCAGCGTCGAACGGTCAATGCCGGTCTCTTTCACCAGCGCCGTCTGGCTCTGGCCCTCATTGTGAAAAACTGCTTCCAAAACGGTAAATTGGCGCTGAGTGAGGCCGGATTTCCCTCGGCGATCTGAATATAGATCAGCTGAATACTGAGCAGCGCGCTTTAACCAGAAGCTGACCGGCGCTGTAGTTTCCTTGTCACTCGGCACATTACTAGAATCTGGACGATCATCCATAATATTAGCCCCCCGGCTTTTGTTAGTCATCACTCTACAATCTTGACGTGTGCACAAACTGTACACACTCCCCTTTGCATATACTATTCTGCTCCGTATGTCTCACATTTTTATTGCCGGAATGACCTTACAAAAAAATGTGCGTCTCAAACCTGTTCGTCTTCGGGGTCCGGCAGCATGTGCTTTTGCATCAGCGGCAACTGCGCCAGCGCAAAGATCATGGTCAGCGGCATCGTACCCCAGACCTTGAACGCAACCCAGAAGTCAGTGGATTGCGTGCGCCACACCAATTCGTTCAGTGCGGCAAGGAAAAAGAAGAACAGTCCCCACCGCATGGTCAGTTTTCGCCAGCCCTGCTCGTCCAGCGCGAAGGCGGCATCAAAGACGTAGGCCAGCAGGGAACGGCCGAACGCCAGCCCGATGAGCAGGACGGCGCCAAAGAACACGTTGACGATGGTTGGCTTGACCTTGATGAACGTGTCGTCCTGCAGCCACAGCGTCAGCCCGCCCATGACAAGCACCACGACGCCCGTGATCAGTGGCATGATGGCTAAGTGCCGGCTGAGTATCCAGCTTGCCGCAATCGACACCAGCATCGCCACCATGAACACGGCCGTGGCCAGGAAAATCGGCTGCGGAAACAGGTTTCCAAGCTCAAACCGTTCGATCAGCGCCTCGCCCCTGGCATTCACAAAAAAGAAAATCACCAGCGGGCCCAGTTCCAGCACCAGCTTCAGCACCGGATTCAGTTTCGGCTTGTCGGCAACCTCACTCAATGTCTTGTCCTTCCTCGGCTCCGGCAATGGCGCGGGCAAAGCCTTCCGCGTCGAACGGCTGCAGGTCCTCGATCTTCTCGCCGACCCCGATGGCATGAACCGGCAGGCCGAATTTCTCCGCAATCGCCACCAGGATGCCGCCGCGCGCGGTACCGTCGAGCTTGGTCATGATGATGCCCGTCACACCGGCGACCTTGGTGAACACTTCTGCCTGTGACACAGCATTTTGGCCAGTCGTGGCATCCAGCACCAGCAACACTGCATGCGGAGCCGCCTCATCCTTTTTCTTGATGACCCGCACGATCTTGTCCAGTTCGCCCATCAGGTCAGCCTTGTTCTGCAGTCTGCCAGCGGTATCGATCATCAATATGTCGGTGCCGTCTCCTTGCGCCTGTTCAAGCGCGTCATAGGCCAGGCCCGCGGCATCTGCACCGGTCGGGCGTGACAGCACCTTGGCGCCGACCCGCTCGCCCCAGACAGTCAATTGCTCTATGGCAGCCGCCCGGAATGTATCGCATGCGGCAATCATCACCTTGAAGCCCTCGCTCTGCGCGATCGCTCCCAGCTTGCCTATGGTCGTCGTCTTGCCAGCACCGTTCACACCCACCACCAGAATGACGAATGGTTGCGTGTCGGCGTCGAAATTGAACGGTATCTCGACCGGTTTCAGAACCTTGACGATTTCGGCCGCCATGATCTGGCGCACCTCGGCCGGGTCGATCTCCTTGTCATAGCGACCGCGTGACACTTCCTCCGTGATGCGGGTTGCCATGGCGACGCCCAGGTCGGCCTGGATGAGCACGTCTTCCAGGTCCTGCAGCGTATCCGCATCCAGCTTGCGCTTGGTGAAGATGCTGGTGATGTTTGAGGTGAGCGACCTGGATGACTTTGACAGTCCCTCGCGCAGGCGCCCAAACCAGCCCTTGGGCTGCTCAGGCTCAGGCTCAGGCTCAGGCTCAGGCTCAGGCTCAGGCTCAGGCTCAGGCTCAGGCTCAGGCTCAGGCTCAGGCTCAGGCTCAGGCTC
>JANQOK010000016.1 GCA_028289645.1 Anderseniella sp. | reverse complement strand
GACCGCGTTGAAAGGGCTTGAAAACCGCGAGGTTTCCTACGCCCTTTCGCCTTGTCAGAAGCAAAATATCCTCCCGCAGAATGGATAAGATCAATGAGTCCGGACCCTAAACACGAACTTAATTCGGGCAGTCCGCAATTGCAGATTGCGTGCCTTTGGGGTTAGGGTTCGACCCACGAATAATTTGGTTAGCAACAGGGAGTATCAAGAAACCATGTTAGGTAAGACACTTAAAGCACTGCTGGTAGGCACGACGGTTCTGGCCGGAGCGTCGGCTGCAAATGCCGAAACCTTCAGGTGGGCATTCCAGGGCGACGCCCAGACGCTTGACCCGCACGGGCTCTTCGAAACGTTCACACTTGGCTTCCAAGGCAACATTTACGAAGGCCTGGTCAAACGCAATGACAAGATGGAAATGGTCGGTGCGTTGGCTGAAAGCTGGGAGAACATTGAGCCGACCGTGTGGCGCTTCAAGCTGCGCCCCGGTGTGAAGTTCCACAACGGAAATGATTTTACCGCTGAAGACGTTGTGTTCTCGGTCAACCGGCTGAACACCGAAGGCTCCGACATGAAGGTGGTCGCGGCCTTGATCAAGGAAGCCAAGGTGGTCGACGACCTTACCGTCGACATCATTACGCCTACGCCGAATCCCATCCTGCCGAACCAGTTCGAAATCTTCTACATCATGGACAAGCAGTGGGCCGAGGAGAACAAGGCCACTGAGGCCACCAATGTGAAGGGCGGCGATGAAGGCAACCACGCCAACCTCAATGCAAACGGCACCGGTCCGTTCATCGTCAAGTCGCGTCAGAGCGGCGTCAAGACCGAGCTGACCCGCAATCCCGATTACTGGGACAAGGACATGAAGTCCAACATCACCGAGGCGATCTTCACTCCGATTGCCCAGGACGCCACCCGGGTGGCTGCGCTGATTTCCGGCAATGTGGACCTGGCCTACCCGATGCCGGTGCAGGACTGGAAGCGGCTGGAAAGCGCCGACGGTGTGAAGCCGCTGGCCGGCCCTGAAGCCCGCACCATCTTCCTCGGCTTTGACCAGCTGCGTGATGAACTGACCGCCTCGAGCGTCAAGGGCAAGAACCCGTTCAAGGATGTGCGCGTGCGCAAGGCGTTCATGCATGCGATCAACATCGATGCCATCAAGGCGAAGGTGATGCGCGGTGCGTCGATCCCGGCCGGCCTGATGGTGGCGCCGCAGATCAACGGCTACAGCGAAGCCATGAACGAGCGACTGCCCTATGACGTGGAAGGCGCAAAGAAGCTGATGGAGGAGGCAGGCTACGGCGACGGGTTTGAAGTCACCATGGACTGCCCCAACGACCGCTATGTCAATGACGAGCAGATTTGCCAGGCAACCGCGGCCATGCTGGCCAAGATCAACGTCAAGGTGAACCTGCTGGCCCAGACCAAATCGAAGTATTTCGGCAAGGTGCTGGCCCAGAACGGTTATGACACCAGCTTCTTCCTGCTCGGATGGACGCCGTCGACCTTCGACAGCCACAATGTGATCTCGTCCCTGATTGCCTGCCGTGGCGGTGAAGACAAGATCGGCTCGTTCAATCTGGGTGGCTACTGCAACCCGAAGATCAATGAGCTGACCGCCAAGATCCAGTCTGAAACCGATCAGGCCAAGCGTCAGGCCATGATCGACGAGGCCTTCAAGATCCATCGCGACGAAGTCGGCCACATCCCGCTGCACCAGCAGCCGCTGTCATGGGGTGTGTCGGACAAGGTAGACGTGGTGCAGCGCCCGGACAACCAGTTCGACCTGCGCTACGCGGTGGTCAAGAAGTAACCCCGGTCACCGGCAACCCTGGCCGGACCATCCATCAGTTCACCTGGCGGATGGTCCGGCTCTCTCATCTTCAGTGTGATTGGATCTGATGCTTACCTTCATTGCAAAACGGCTCGTGCAGTCAATCGTGGTCATGCTGACCGTGGCGTTGATCGCATTTTCGCTGTTTCGCTATGTAGGTGACCCGATCAACAACATGGTGGGTCAGGACACCACCCTGGAACAGCGCGAGGAACTGAAGGAGCGGCTGGGACTGAACGACAGTTTCCTGGTTCAGTTCGGCCGCTTTGCCGTCAATGCCGCGCAAGGCAATTTCGGCTTCTCCTACCAGCACCGCAGGCCGGTGTCCGACCTGATCGCGGAACGCCTGCCGGCGACGCTTGAGCTGTCGCTGGTGTCGGCCTTCCTGGCCATGGCCATTGGCATACCGATGGGCGTCTATACGGCGATCCGACGAAACAGCTGGCTGTCCCATTCCTTCATGACCATGTCGCTGGTCGGCATATCGCTGCCGACATTCCTGATCGGCATATTGCTGATCCTGCTGTTCGGCGTGGTGCTCAGGTGGCTGCCGACCTTCGGGCGCGGCGAGGTGGTCCAGCTCGGCTGGTGGTCCACCGGTCTGCTGACCGCGTCGGGACTGAAGTCGCTGATCATGCCGGCGATCACGCTGGCCCTGTTCCAGATGACCTTGATCATGCGCCTGGTGCGCTCGGAAATGCTCGAGGTCATGCGCACCGACTTTGTGAAGTTCGCCCGGGCCCGCGGGCTGGCCGAGCGCTATGTGAATTTCGTCGTTGCGCTGAAGAACACCATGGTGCCGGTGATCACCATCACCGGACTGCAGCTCGGTTCGATCATCGCCTTCGCCATCATCACCGAGAGCGTGTTCCAGTGGCCGGGCATGGGCCTGCTGTTCATTCAGGCGGTGGGCAATGTGGATATTCCGATCATGGCAGCCTACCTGGTGCTGATCGCGTTTTTCTTCGTGGTGATCAACCTGATCGTCGACATGCTGTACGTGGTGGTTGACCCCCGCCTGCGCGTCGACAGCGCCGGCGGGCATTGATGGATCGGGGGCGGTAATGGCTGAGGTAACAGCGCAAAACACCCAGAAGAGCTGGCTGGCCCGGGCCGCCGACAGTGATCTATGGTACAGTTTCTGCCGCTCTCCGGTGACCATTGTATCGGCCATCCTGACCGTGCTGTTTTTCGTATCGGCGATTTTCGCCAACTGGATCGCGCCGCACAATCCGTTCGACCTGGCCTCGATTTCGATCATGGATGCCAGCCTGCCGCCGGCCTGGATGGAAGGCAGCGACCCGCGCTTCTGGCTCGGGACCGACGACCAGGGCCGCGATATTTTCTCGACCATCATCTTCGGTGCCAGAATCTCGCTGTTCGTCGGTTTTGCGTCGGTGATCTTTTCCATGATCCTGGGCATTTCGCTGGGCCTGATCTCCGGCTATGTGGGCGGTCGGCTCGACGCCTTCATCATGCGCGTCGCCGATATCCAGCTGTCGTTCCCGGCCATATTGATTGCCCTGCTGATCGACGGTGTGGCGCGCGGTGTGCTGCCGCGCGACATGCACCAGGACCTGGTGTTCTACGTGCTGATCTTCGCCATCGGCATCTCCGGCTGGGTGCAGTATGCCCGCACGGTGCGCGGTTCGACACTGGTCGAGAAGAACAAGGAATATGTCCAGGCAGCCAGGGTCATCGGCATTGGCCCGCTGATCATCCTGTGGCGGCATATCCTGCCCAATGTCATGGGGCCGGTGCTGGTGATCGCCACCATTCATCTGGCCATTGCGGTGATTACCGAAGCGACGCTGTCGTTCCTCGGCGTCGGTGTGCCGCCGACGACGCCGTCGCTCGGCACCCTGATCCGCATCGGCAACGATTTCCTGTTTTCCGGCGAATGGTGGATCACCATCTTCCCCGGCATCGCGCTGGTGCTGCTGGTGCTGGCCATCAACCTGCTCGGCGACTGGCTGCGCGACGCATTGAACCCCAAACTCAGATGAAGGCCGACGTGGAAAAACAAAGCCTGCTCACCATTGAAGGCATGAGGGTAGAGTTTCCCAGCCGCCGCGGACACGTGGTTGCCGTTGAACGTCTTGACCTCACGGTTGAGCCGGGCGAGATCCTCGGCATCGTCGGTGAATCCGGTGCCGGCAAGTCCACCATCGGCAATGCGGTCATCGGCCTGCTGGAGCCGCCCGGCGAGATGACCGAGGGCACCATTCTCCTGAAAGGTGACCGTATCGATCATCTCGACGAGGCCGCCCAGCGCAAGATCCGCGGCGCCCGCATCGGCATGATCTTCCAGGACCCGCTGACCTCGCTCGATCCGCTGCAGACCATCGAGCGTCAGCTTGTCGACACCATCCAGCGCCATCTCAACCTGGGCGAGGCTGAAGCCCGCAGCCGGGCGGTTGATCTGCTTGACCAGGTCGGGATTCCCGACCCGGCGGTGCGCATTGCGCAGTATCCGCATCAGTTTTCCGGCGGCATGCGCCAGCGCGTGGTGATTGCCCTGGCGCTGTGTGCGGATCCGGAGATGGTCATTGCCGATGAACCGACCACGGCACTTGACGTGTCGGTGCAGGCGCAGATTCTCGACCTGATGAAGGCCCTGTGCCGCGACCGCCAGGTCGGCATGATCCTGATCACCCATGACATGGGGGTGATCTCCGAGACCGCCGACCGGGTCGCGGTGATGTATCGCGGCCGCGTCGTCGAAACCGGCACCACGCAGCAGATCATGTCAAAGCCGAACCATGATTACACCAAGAGCCTGATCTCCGCCGTGCCGCGTCCGGACAAACGCCTGAAGCGTTTCCCGCTGGTGACCTATATCGAGGATGCCGAGGAACGCCCGGAAGGGTTGAACCTGGCCACCCACTGGCTTGGCAAGGTGCGCGAGGAACACAAGCTCACCGGCAACCTGGTCGAGCTCAAGGACGCGCACATGCGCTTCATCACCCGCCACTCACTGTTCCCGTCCAGACGGCTGTATCTCGACGCGGTCAAGGACGTGTCGTTCGCCATCCAGCCCGGTGAGGTGTTCGGGCTTGTCGGCGAGTCAGGCTCAGGCAAGTCGACAATCGCCCGGATGATCACCGGCATCTACAAACCGTCGGGCGGCACCATCACCTTCGACGGCACCGACATGACGGCGCTCGAGTCGCGCGCAGCCGCCGCCCCCTTCCGGCGCCAGATGCAGATGATCTTCCAGGATCCGTTTTCATCGCTCAATCCGCGCATGCGGGTGGAAGACATCATCGAAGAGCCGATCCATTTCCACAAGATGGCCTACGACCAGCAGGAGGCCACCCAGATCATGCACGACCTGCTCGACGTGGTTGGCCTCGGCTCACAGGCGGCGCGCAAGTTTCCGCATGAGTTTTCCGGCGGCCAGCGCCAGCGCATCTCAATCGCCCGCGCCCTTGCCACCCGGCCCCGGTTCCTGATCTGCGACGAGCCCACTTCGGCATTGGATGTATCGATCCAGGCCCAGGTTCTCAATCTCCTGAAAGACCTGCAGTCGGAACTCAACCTGACCATGCTGTTCATTTCCCACGACCTGCCGGTCATCCGCCAGGTCTGTGACCGGGTCGGCGTCATGCGCCATGGCCAGTTGCTAGAGGTCGCGCCGACGGAAACGCTGTTCACTGACCCGCAGCATGATTACACCAAGCACCTGCTCAAGCTGATGCCCAAGTTCCGCGGCTTCCGCATGCCGGAGCTTGAGACTTGAGAGCTGATTGTCTCGTCAGTGTCATCCCCGGCCTTGATGCCGGGGATCGAGAGACGTTTTCCTCAGGCTGAAAAGGTTGGATCCTCGGGACGGCGCCCGAGGATGACAGTTTGAAGCGGGTTTCAACACTTGTCGAAAATGCGTTAATGGAGGGATGCCAGCACCAGATCCAACAGAAGGACGGCGCTCTAGAGCAGGCCTTGCTCTTCGAGCACCTTGCGGGCGACGCGAAAGCACTCGACGCCTTGGGGTACGCCGCAATAGATCGAAATGACGTGAATAATGGCCCGAATCTCCTCAACGCTGACGCCGTTGGTGATTGCGCCGCGGCAATGTATTTCCCATTCGTGCATCTTGCCCAGGGCGCCGATCATGGCCAGGTTCATCATCGAGCGGGTCTTGGCATCAATGGTCTCATCACCCCAGCCAAACCCCCAGCACCAGGCGGTCATCGCCTCCTGGAACGGCCGGTTGAAATCATCCGCAGCGGCGAGGTTTTTCTCCACGTACTCATCGCCCAGTGTTGACTTGCGCCTGGCCAGACCTTTTTCAAACAGGGTTTCATCCATCTACAGCTTCCCGCATCCATTGTTGAAGTTTTTGCACCGAGTGTTCCGAGTTGACGCCGCAATTTGGGTCGATCACCAGCGGACCGGGCCGGTAACCGGATGATTTCAGGCCGCGCTGCACCGATTCGACCAGCTGAATGTCCTCTTCCACCGTTGTCTCGCGGTCCTGCACGGCAAGCTTGCTGATCACGTCGGACTTGGCGCCGTCGATGGTGTACCAGCCGCGCCAGACCACCACGTGGTCAGCGTCCACCGCGCGCCAGTGGTAGGTGTTGAGAACATTGCCCGGATAGACCTGGAACGAGAACATCGGCCACAGGAACCAGGACGAGTATTCGCCGGCGTGTTCGTTGGCGTCCAGGTCGATGTCATAGCTCATCTTGTCCAGGTTCTGGCATTCGGTGGTGTGGCGCAGGCAGTAGCCTTGCGGCTGGATGTCGTAGGTTTCCGGCTTCACCACGCCGGTCGAGAAGGTCTGGTGGTTGAGCTTGCAATGGTAGCATTCGGAATAGTTCTCTATCGACACCTTCCAGTTGCAGCTTTCCGGAATCTCGACCCATTCAACATGTTTGAGCCGGGCATGATGCGGCACGAATGAGCTCAGCTGTTCACGCACGCCGGGAAACCATGTGTCCATCGGTTCGGCGTCCGGATCGAGGTTGGCAAACAGGAAGCCGCAGAACTCTTCGATGCGCACCGGGGTCAGGCAGACGTCCGACCGGTCGAACCCGGGCACAGACTGGATGTTCGGTCCGGACCGCAACTGGCCGGACAGTTCGTAGGTCCAGGCATGGTAGGGGCACACCAGCAGCCTGGTGTGGCCCTCGCCATGCACCAGTTCATGGGCCCGGTGCTGGCAGACATTGTAATAGGCATTGATCGCGCCGTCCTTGCCGCGGATGCAGAACAGGTTCTGGCCGGCCATGGAGAAGGTGAAGTAGTCACCGGTGTTTTCGACCTGGGAGATGTGACCGGCGAACTGCCAGGTGCGCTTGAACAGGCCCTCGCTCTCGATCCGGAACACCTCCGGGTCGGTATAGTAGCGTGCGTCTAGCGATCTGGTGGGGGTTGTCTCGGCGTCCATGATCAGCCTGCCTCCTCCTCAACATAGATGCCCAGCTCATGGCGGCGCTCGTGGAATTTCTTGACCCGCCCGACAATCTCGCTGTCAGCAGATGCGATCACGAATGACAACAGCGTCTCCAGCAGCGCGACGGTTGACACCGATGACGGAAAGAACTGCGGCGTGTCGGCGGCCACCACGAACCCGTGCTGCGACCCTGCAATGATCGGCGAGGCGGGACTGTCGGAGATGCCGACAATGGTCAGGCCTTGTTCGCGCGCGATGCGAACCGCCTCCACGACCTCACTGCGGTAAGGTTTGCAGGTGATCGCAATCAGCACGTCGCGTTGATCAGCCCGCGCCAGGTCGTCAACCGCGGTGCTGCCGGGTCTCGGAATGGGATGGAACTGCTCCATGCCGGTGGACGCCAGGTAAGTGAAATTGCGAGCGTTCGAATTGTTGACCCCGACGCCTAGTACAAACACCTGCCGCGACGCCCAGATGTCGTCCGCAGCCGATTTCAGCGCCGTTTCATCGACGCGCGCGAAGGTTTCCTCGATGTTGCGCAGGGCGGAATTGACCATGTCGGCATACAGGCTGCCCAGCTTGCCGGACTGGCTCAGCGATTGCAGCCAGCGCGCTCGGTCCGGGAAACTGGCGCTGCCGCGCCGGATCTCGTCCCGGAACGGTTCCCGGAAATCCTCATAGCCGTCAAAACCCAGGACCCTGGCCATGCGAACCAGTGTGTTGGGCTTCACATCGGCCGCCGTGGCGATTTCGCGCATCGAGCTGACGCCGACTTCGTTAGGGTTTTCCAGCACGAACGTGGCCGCCTTGCGCACTTCCGGCGTCAGCCTGCCAAGCTCGGTTGTTAGTCGGCCGAGAAGCTGCGGTGGCGCCTGTTGATCTGGTGATGGTACAATTATATCATTCATGATTGACGAGTGTACAATTGTACGATAGCTGTTGTCCATCGCAAAACAACTGTTGCGGAGTAAAAATCAATGGTGCCGTCTCATGCACGGGTAGTGATTGTCGGTGGTGGCGTGATGGGGTGTGGCATTGCCTATCACCTGGCCCATGAGGGCTGGAGCGACATTGTCCTGCTGGAAAAGGCGGAGCTGACATCGGGTTCCACCTGGCATGCCGCCGGCCAGATCACCCACTCCACCTCCAGCTTCGGCCTAGGCAAATGCGTCGACTACAATATCGGCCTGTATTCGGGAAAACTGGAAGCCGAAACCGGCCATTCGGTAACCTGGCATGGCTGCGGGTCTTTCCGGCTCGCCTATACCGAGGACGAGATGGACTGGCTGCGCCAGACACTGTCGGTCGGGCGTTCCCTGGGCTTCAACATCGAACTGGTCGGCCCGGCCAGGATTGCCGAGCTACATCCGTTCTACAATCTCGATGGCGTCATCGGCGCCCTGTACACGCCCGATGACGGCCATGTCGACCCGTCGGGCGTCACCCAGGCCATGGCTGCCGGCGCCCGCAAGCTGGGTGCGAAAATCATCCGCCACTGCCGAGCCACCAACATCGTGCAGTTGCCGACCGGCGAGTGGAAGGTCTCCACCGGGCAAGGTGACATTGTCTGCGAACATGTCGTCAATGCAGGTGGCACCTATGCCCGGCAGATGGGTGAATGGTCGGGCCTGCAACTGCCGATGACCTCGATGACCCACCATTACCTGGTCACCGATACGGTGCCGGAGTTTCTTGAGCTTGAGCGTGAGCTGCCGGTCATCCGCGACGACAAGCTGGTCTCCGGGTACATCCGCATGGAGCAGAAGTCCGGACTGATCGGCATCTATGAAAAGGAAAATCCCAACACGGTGTGGGAGGATCATTGCCCGTGGGAGGCTGAAAACGAGCTGTTTGCCGCCGACTATGACCGCATCATGCCGTGGCTCGAAAACGCCATGGGGCGCATGCCGATCTTTGCCGAACTGGGTATCAAGCGCGAGGTGCACGGCGCCATCTCGCATCCGCCCGACGGCAATCCGCTGATCGGCCCGGCGCCGGGCGTGAAAAATTACTGGTGCTGCTGCGGCACCCAGATCGGTATCGGCTGGGGACCGGGGCTCGCCCGGGAACTGGCGCGCTGGATGGTGCATGGCTCATCTGACATTTCCATGCGCGAATACGACCCGCGCCGGTTCGGTTCCTATGCCGATAAAGACTGGCAGGTGGTCAAGGCCAAGGAGGACTACTGCCTGCGCCACGAAATCCCGTTCCCGCATTTCAACCGGCTCGAGGGTCGTCCGGTCAAACCCGGTCCGCTCTACGAAAAGCTGAAAGCCAAGGGGGCCGTCTACGAGGAAGTCTACGGCCATGAACGCCCGCGCTGGTTTGCAACCGGCGGCATCGAACAGCGCGATTACTACTCGTTCCGGCGCAGTGAGATTCACGACCTGCTGGCTGAGGAAGTGAAGGCGGTGCGCCAGCGCGCCGGTATCATGGACATCACCGGCTTCACCAAGGTCGAGGTCGCGGGACCGGATGCGGAAACGTTCCTGGACGGGCTGGCACCGAACCGCCTGCCGAAGAAGACCGGCGGCATAGCCTTGACCCATCTGCTTAGCCGCCGCGGCCGCATTGAGGTCGAGCTGACCATCGTGCGTCTTGCCGCAGACCGCTTCTACCTGGTGTGCGCCGCCTTTTTCGAACAAAGGCTGCTTGATCATCTGGCGCTGCATCAGGCTGATGAGAACCTCAAGGTGATCAACAGGTCCGATGCCTGGGCGGCCCTGACCCTCAACGGCCCCAGGTCACGGGATATACTGTCCACCTGTACCGACACGGCGCTGGACAATGCCGCGTTCAGATGGATGTCGGCCCGGGAAATCGCTATCGCAGGTCAAAAGGTTTGGGCATTCCGCATGTCCTATGCCGGCGAGCTGGGCTGGGAGTTTCATGGTCCCCGCGAGGCCATGCCGGCCATCTATGACGCGCTCTGGACCGCGGGCGAGGCACACGGTCTGGCAGACTACGGTTCCTTTGCCATGAACATTCTGCGCATGGAAAAGATGTTTCAGGGCGCCGGCGAACTGACCAATGAAGTGACCCTGCCGGAGGCCGGCGTCATGCGCTTTGTCAAAATGGACAGGCCGTTCTTCGGCCGGCAGCAGACGCAAGCCAGTCTTGACCGGCCGCTGCCCTGGGTGTGCGCCTACATCGCCATTGAACCGGATGGTGTCTGGGACGGCAATGGCGGCGAGGCGGTGCTGCATGAAGGTGAAGTGGTCGGTTCGACCGCCTCGGTGGCCTATGGCCACAGCGTCGGGAAAATTTTGGCCTTCGCCTATATCAAGCCGCATGCTGCCGAACCCGGCACCGCGCTGGAAGTGGTCATTGCCGGTGAACCGCGTCCCGCGAAAGTCCTGGGCGAACCGGCTTACGATCCGCAAAGCCTGTTGCCGCGAACCGATGCCGCACTGGAGCCGGCCCAATGACGATCCCTGAGACAATGAAAGCCTTCGTGCTCACCGGACACGGCGACATGGACAAGCTCGTCTATCATACCGACTGGCCGGTGCCGGTTCCGGGTGCCGGCGAAGTGTTGATCAAGGTGCATGCCTGTGGGCTCAACAATACCGACGTGAACACCCGCACCGCCTGGTACTCGAAGGGTGTCAGTGAAAACACCACCGGTGGTGCCTTTGATACCGCAGACGATGACGATGCCACCTGGGGCGGCGCACCGATTACCTTCCCGCGCATCCAGGGCGCCGACGTCTGTGGCACGGTCGTGGTCGGACCGGACAGGCTGATGGGTAGGCGGGTGCTGGTCGAGACCTGGTTGCGCGACTGGGATGACCCGCTGAACATGAACAAGATCGGATACTTCGGTTCCGAATGCGATGGCGGGTTTGCCGAATACGTCAAGACTGACGAGCGCTACGTCCACGCCGTTGACAGCGAGCTTTCCCATGCCGAGCTGGCGACATTCGCCACCTCCTGGATCACGGCAGAAAACATGCTCAACCGCGCCAATGTCGCACACGGCGATCAGGTGCTCATTTCCGGCGCATCCGGCGGCGTCGGATCGGCGCTGATCCAGCTTGCCAACCGGCGCGGTGCCACAACCGTCGCCATGGCCAGCCACTCCAAGCAAGCCGCGGTGGCGGAGTTTGAGCCGCATGCCATCCTCGACCGGGCGCCGGCTGAGCTCAAGCAGGCACTGCAGCAGGCCATTGGCCGCGACACGGTCAGCGTCGTGGCCGACGTTGTCGGCGGGGACTACTGGCCGACATTGATCGACGTGCTGGAGCGGGGCGGGCGCTACACCTGCGCTGGCGCCATTGCCGGGCCGATGGTGGAAATGGATTTGCGGACCTTCTATCTGCGCGACCTGACCTTTACCGGTGCGACTATCGTCCCGCCTGGCGTGTTCGCCGACCTGGTCGGCTACATCGAACGCGGCGAGGTGAAACCAGCGCTTGCCGCAACCTATCCGCTGGAACAGCTTCACGAGGCCCAGCAGGCGTTCATCGACAAGGAGCACACCGGCAACATCGTGGTGACCGTGTCATGAAGATTACCCGCATCTCCGTCTATCAGAAGGACCTGCCGCTGGCAGACCCGTACTGGCTGTCCGGCGGCCGGCTCAAGTTCGAAGTCCTCGATGCCACCTTCGTCAAGCTGGAGACCGATGCCGGCCTGACAGGCTGGGGCGAGGGAACGCCCTGGGGCCACACCTATGTGCCGGCGCACGGACCCGGCATCCGTGCCGGGCTGGAAACCATGGCCCCTGTCATTCTGGGCCAGGACCCGCGCATGAACGAACTCGTCGAGCGGGCCATGGACCTGTGCCTGCCCGGCCATCTTTATGCCAAGGCCCCGGTCGACCTGGCCTGCTGGGACATCATGGGCAAAGCATGCGGCCTGCCCATCGCTGATCTGCTGGGCGGTAAGCGCGACACCGGCACACCAGCTGCCTCTTCCGTGTCATCCGGAGACCCGGACTACATGATGGGCATCATCAGCAAGTATCGCGAGCAGGGGTACGTGGCGCACTCGGCCAAGGTCGGCGGCAATGTCGACAGGGACATCGACCGCATCCGCCATATCGAGGCCAACCGCAAGCCCGGCGAAATCATCCTCTATGACGTGAACCGGGCCTGGACCCGGCGCGAGGCCGGCATTGTCATGAACGCGGTAGCCAATCTCGGCGTGACCTTCGAGCAGCCGGGCGAGACCCTGGATGACGTTGCCGAGATCCGCAAAGTGACCACGTCGCCGATCAGCGTCGATGAAACCCTGGTAACACTGCAGGACGCCTGCCGCATTGCGCGTGACGGGATCGCCGATGTGTTCGGCATCAAGCTCAACCGCGTCGGTGGCCTGACAAAAGCCCGGCGCATGCGCGATGTCGCCCTTGCCCACGGCATCCAGATGTTCGTGATGGCGACCGGCGGCTCGGTAATGGCCGATACCGAAGCGGCCCACCTGGCGCAGTCGGTGCCGCAGGAGTTCATCCAGGCCTCCTGGTCGTGCCAGGATATGCTCACCATCGACGTGGCGCCGGGTCGCGGATGCCGGACGGTGAACGGTATCCTGACCGTTGACGACACGCCCGGTCTTGGCTGTGATCCGGACGAAACCATCCTCGGCGACCCGGTGGCAGTTTATGAGTAGCGCAGCGATGAAGATAACCGCCATCACCGTCTGGCTTGTGCCCTTGACCAGCCATGCGACCTACTACATGGCCGATGGCAAGACCTGTGACACGGTGGAGACCGCCGTCGTGCGTCTGGAAACCGACAGTGGCCATTGCGGCTGGGGCGAGGTGTGTCCGATCCCGCACTACCTGCCGGCCTATGCGCGCGGCGTCGCCCCGGCTGTCGAGGAAATGGCGCCGGTGCTGCTGGGCGCAGATCCGGTCGGCCCGGAAGCGCTCATGGACCGGCTTGATCACTTCCTGCACGGTCATGACTACGCCAAGTCCGCCGTCGACACCGCCTTGTGGGACCTGACAGCGCAGGTCGCAGGCTTGCCGCTGTATTCCCTGCTCGGCGGCAGGCGCCAGCAAACCATGCCGCTCTATCATTCCATCACCTGCGTGGCGCCTGACGAGATGGCCCGCATGGCGCGCGAGGCGTATCAATCCGGCATCCGCCAGTTCCAGGCCAAGCTCGGCGCCGATGCCGACTGGCGCGCAGATGTGGAGCGCCTGGCAAAAGTGCGCGAGGCCGTCGGTGACGGCCCTCTGGTTTACGGCGACTGGAACTGCGGCGCCTCCCGCCTGGATGCGACCCGCGTCGGCCGGGCCGTTGCCCATCTCGATATCATGTTGGAGCAGCCATGCCGGACCCTGGACCAGTGCGCCGCTGTGCGCAGTGCCACGGGACTGCCGATGAAAATGGATGAATGCGCCCATGACACCGCATCGCTCCTGCTGGCTCACGAGCTCGGCTGTATGGATGCGGTCGCGTTGAAGCTGTCCAAGTTCGGTGGCATGAGTGCCATGCGCCGGGCCCGCGACCTGTGCCTGCACTTGGGCGCGAAAATGTGCATTGAGGACACCTGGGGTTCGGACATCACCACGGCGGCCCTGCTGCATCTGGGTGTGTCCACCATTCCGGACAACCTGATGAATGTGTGCGATCTGTCCGGTTATGTGTCGCCGCGCCTTGATGATACCGCCCCGGTGCGGAAAGATGGCCGCATCGAACCGCCGGACGGTGTCGGCCTTGGCGTGGCGCCCGATCCCGACCGTCTGGGGACACCTGTTATCGAGTTGAACTAGGAGCAACCATCATGAAGTCGCAATCGAGCTGGATTGACCGGGCCAACGCCGTGCTGCCGGCCGGCGGGTTTGGCAACTTCGACCCGGGCATCGTCATTCGCGAAGGCAAAGGCTCGCGGGTCTGGGACGAAGACGG
This sequence comes from Anderseniella sp., assembly GCA_028289645.1. Classification (GTDB taxonomy): domain Bacteria; phylum Pseudomonadota; class Alphaproteobacteria; order Rhizobiales; family Aestuariivirgaceae; genus Anderseniella. Next base: position 839,870 of record JANQOK010000016.1, on the reverse strand, counting down.
CAACGAGTATGTCGACTATCTGATCGGCTCAGGCCCGATGCTGCTCGGACATGGCCATCCGGAAGTGCTTGAGGCGGTGCGCGAGCAACTGCCGAAGGGAATGACCTTCTTCGCCAACAATGCCGCCGGCATCGAGCTGGCCGAACAGATCTGCGATGCCATGGCCTGTGGCGAGCAGGTCCGTTATGTCACATCAGGCGGCGAGGCCGACATGTATGCCATGCGGCTGGCCCGCGCGTTCACCGGCCGCGACAAGATCATGAAGTTTGAAGGCGGCTATCACGGCATGTCGGCCGAGGCCCAGATGAGCCTGGCGCCGGAGCATCTCACCAACTTCCCGGTTGCTGTGCCCGATTCCGCCGGCATACCGTCCGGCGTGCGCGATGAGATGCTGGTCGCGCCGTTCAACGACATCGAGTTTGCCCGCTCTCTGATCGCCGAGCATGGTCACGAGATTGCCGGCATTATCGTGGAGCCGCTGCAGCGGGTGATTCCGCCGGCGCCGGGATTCCTGCAGGCGCTGCGCGAGGAATGCGATCGGCACGGCATCGTGCTGGTGTTCGACGAGATCGTCACCGGCTTCCGCTTTGCCTATGGCGGGGCACAGGAACTGTATGGCGTGACGCCGGATGTGTGCACGCTCGGCAAGATCATCGGCGGCGGCTTTCCGCTGGCGGCCATTGCCGGCAAGGCCGACATCATGGCGCATTTCGACAAGCAGAAGGTCGGCTCGGAAGGCTTCCTGATGCAGTTGGGCACCTTGAGCGGCAACCCGATTGCGGCGGTTGCCGGCATGAAGACCATGGAGATTCTGCGCCGCCCGGGCCAGTACGAAAAACTGCGTTCACTCGGCAAGACCCTGATGGACGCCATTTCCGAACATCTCGGCAAGGCCGGCTTCGATCACCAGATTGTCGGTGACCCAACCCTGTTCGACGTGCTGTTCACATCGACGAAGATCAATGATTACCGTGACGTCTACAAGGCCGACGCTGCCCGCAATCTGCGCTTCAACAAGCTGCTGCGCGAGAAGGGCATCTTCAAGTCGCCGGGCAAGCTGTATCCGTGCCTGGCCCTGACCGACGCCGACATCGAGCAGACCATCGACGCAGTTGCCTATGCGGCGGGCAAGTTGGACTAGGGCGTCGGACGGATTAAAAGAGTCTCGTACTATCGTCATTCCAGCGAAGGCTGGAATCCACTTCCTCGCTTGTGCCAGAACGCCGGGGAGCATTGGATCCCAGCCTTCGCTGGGATGACAGTGGTGATGAATTCTTTCTATGCGCGTGCCCGCGAAAACGGAAATCCAGTCTTCGCGGACACAGAGCGTGGTCAGTGAGCCTGCAAACTTGCCGATTGATGTCCTAGGTGGCAACTACGCGTTGTGGCACCTGAACCTGATGTTCGGCAGTTGCACCCGGCAGCCGGCCATAGCGGGTCAGCAGTGCGAATGCTGGCGGCACGAAGAAGAACGACACCACCGTGGACAACAGCACGCCACCGGCGATGGCCATGGCGAATGGCGGCCAGAACCCGCCGCCTTCCAGGATCAGCGGCAGGAACCCGCCGAATGTGGTCAGCGTCGTCGACACGATGTGACGGCTCTGGCCGGTCACCACATTGACCATTTCGCCGATCTCGCCGCGCATCGCCCCGGCATTGGCCTGCATTGCCGTCAGGATGATGATCGCCGCATTGATCGACACGCCGATTGACCCGATGACGCCGATCACCGCCTGAATGCCGAACGGATACTGGAAGATCGCCAGCGCCAGCAGGCTCAGTCCCATCGACATGATCGATACCACTCCGGCAACCAGCGACAGCCGGTAGGAGCCGAAGGTCAGGAAGATCACGGCAACCGTGAGCGCGATGATCAGGCCGAGGGGGCCTAACAGGTTGCGCAGGGTCTCGTCGCGCGCGTCGGAGTCCCCGCCCAGCTCCAGCCGGTACCCGGGCGGCAGCGTCAGGCCGCTGTCGGCAATGCGCTGCTGCACGATCTGCAGTGCCTGCTCGGGCAGGACATTGCGCTCCACAAAGCCCTGGATGGTGTTGATGCGTTCGCTGTTGCGCCGGTAGATCGCCGTTTCCGACGGCACCACTTTCAGGTCGCCCAGTGCGTTGATTGGAATGCCGACAATATCCAGGCCTGACTGTTGTCCACCGCCTTGCGCCATGCTCAGGTCCAGGCTGGCAATGGCGTCGACCGATCCGCGGCCGCTGGCAGCGGTGCGCACGCGCACCGGAAGTTCCTCGCTGGCTTCGATGATCGATCCGCCGGTGACCCCTTCCAGCCGGCCTTCCAGTTGCTGTGCGACCTGGCCAAGCGTCATGCCGGCCAGCCGCGCCTTTTCTTCCGACAGTTCCAGCTTGAGCTTGGGCGCGCCCGCACCGATCTCGGTGCGGGTGATCATGATGCCCGGCACCTGCTGCATCACCAACTGCACCTTCTCGCCTAGTTCGAGCAGCGTGGCGAGGTTCTGGCCGACGACACGGATTTCAACCGGCGCGTTGACCGGCGGACCCTGCACCAGCCCGCGCACGATCACCCGGGCCGCCGGTGCGGCGCCATCCAGCTTCTTCTGCAGCCGGTCGAGCATGTCTTCGGTAGCCTGTGGCGAGGTGGTGGTGACCAGCGCTTCGGCAAAGCTGGGCACACCGTCCTGGTTGGCCTGCATGTTGTAGTAGAACGCGGGCGCGCTTTCCCCGATCACCCAGGTCACTTCGCTGACTTGCGGTTCGGCCTTGATCACCCGCTCGACTTTCTGCGCCACCTTGAGCGTTTCGGAGATGGCGGTGCCGTCGGCAAGCTTTACCTGGACGTAGAACTGGTTGCGGTCCACACCGGGGAAGAATTGCGGCTTGAGGGTCTGGAACGACCCGAAGCCGATCACCGGCAGCATCAATGAAGCGGCGATGGCAAGGCCGGGATTGCGCAGGGCCATGCGCACGGTGGCGGCAAACATCCTGCCAAGCGGCCCGAACGTCATGCCGCCGGCAAACCCGCGCCGTGTCTCACCATCTGCACCGGCCGGCAGCATCCATCCGGCCAGCGCCGGCGTGAAGGTGAGCGCAAGTCCCAGTGACACCACCAGCATGATGATCACCGCCAGTGCGATTGATCCGACAAAGTCGCCGGCGGGGCCCGGCAGCAGGGCCATGGGCATGAAGGCAAATACCGTAGTCGCGGTCGACGCAATTAGCGGAACCGTCAGTCGTTTCACCGCCCTCTCGACCGCTTCGAGCTTGGCGGCGCCAGCCTGCAGGCGCTTGCGAACTTCGTCTGTCATGACGATGGCGCCGTCGACCAGCAGACCGAGTGCGACGATCAGGCCGGTGATGGACATCTGGTGGATCGGAATGCCGGCCGCCTGCAGGCCGGCGATTGACACGATGGTGGCGAACGGGATCACCATGGCCACGATGAACGCCGCCCGCCATCCCAGCGTGAAGAACAGCACAGCGATGACCAGCGATGTGCCGATTGCCATGTTCTGCAGTACCCCCGACAGCCGGTCGGCTGTGTACTGGGCCTGGTCGAACAACTGTTCCAGCTTGATGCCAGCCGGCAACGAACCGGAAAACTCCTGTGCGGTTGCCGCAATGCGGGCCGACCAGGCATCCACCTGCAGGTCGTCTTCCATGCGCGCGGCAACCAGAATGCCGGGATTGCCGTCGATGATGGCTATGCTGGTAGTAGGCTGGCGTAGGCCGCGGGTCACTTTGGCAACGTCGCCGACCTTGACCAGCAGGCCTTGCTCACCGGTCTTTACCGGGATCTCGAGTATCCGGTCGATGGCCTTTATCTCGCCGTCCACTTCGATCAGCAGGTCTGTTGTCGGCCCGCGCACCTGGCCGGCGCGCACCTTGGTGTCAGCCTGTGCTATGGCATCCGAGACGGCAGTTGCGGTCAGGCCAAGTGCGGTCAGCCGCCTGGTGTCGACGCTGACCGTGATTTCCTCCGGACTGGCGCCGTAAATGTCCACCAGCTTGGTGCCGGACACGGTTCTCAACCGGTCCTGAAACGCTTCGCCGATACGCTGCACGATGGCAATGTTGGCATTGCCGGGGTCGGCCGGCTGCAGGGCGAAAATCGCTGTGAACGCGCCGGTCCGGTCATTGTCGAACTCCGGCTGGGCCACGCCTTGTGGAAACTCCCGTGCGGCATCGGACAACGCATCACGGATTTCCGACCAGCTCTGCTCGATCTGCTGGTCGGAGATGAATTGTGACAATTCCACTTGCACCACCGATATGCCGGTTCTGGATACCGAATTTATCTCGGCGATCTCGGGGATTTCCTTCAGCTCGGTCTCGATCTTTTCGGTGACCAGGGCCTCTACCCGCGACGGATCGGCGCCGGGATAAGGTGTCACGACAGTGGCGAACAGGTTGGTGATGGTCGGGTCTTCCTGGCGCCCGATGGTCAGAAGCGCCGACAGTCCGGTGGCCAGCATCATGACCACGACGAGGGCAAACACCCGCCTGTTGCGGTACAGCAGAGTGGACATGGTCGTCAGCCTCCGGTCAGCGCAACGAGCTGGCCTGAAACGACCCTGTGGCCGCCGGTGGATACAATCTTTGCACCAGGCGCCAGGGTGCCGCGCACATAGGCCTGCTCGCCTTCCACATGCAGCACCTCCACTGCCTCGGTCTCGACCTTGGCCTGTCCGTCGCGTGCTGCAACCACCAGAACAGACCACAATCCCTTGTGACCCTCCTTCAGCGCTGTGAGCGGCAGCCAGGTGCCGCGCTTGCGGACCGGTGTTTCAACGTTCAGCGTCACGATCTGCTGGAAGGCGGTCCCGTTTGATGAACTCAGGTCAAACAGCACCGGAACAGTCTGGGTGGCAGTCTGCAGGTCCGGGCGCATGGACGACATGCGCGCCGGAACCGGTCCGGCATCGGTCATGATCTGGTACTGGCTGTCGGGATCAAGCGAGCGGGCAACGTCCGGTGGCAGCCCGATGCGCGCTTGCGGCTTGCCGGCCTCCAGCAGCGACACAACCGCTGTCCCGGCGGCGATGACACTGCCGTCATCGATGCTGCGGGTTCCGACCACGCCGTCAAACGGTGCGGTCAGCACGGACTTTCTGATATCGATGTCGACCAGGTCAATCTGGGCGGAAACCTGGTCAATCGCGGCTGATATGCGTCCCACGCTTGCGGTTGCTTCATCCTCGATTTGTTTCGGGGTGAAGCCCTTCTTGCGCAGGTTGGACTGGCGCGACAGTGTCAGCTCGGCAAGTGTGCGTTCTGCCTCCAGTTCCCGTTTGCGCGCTTGCAGCCGCTTGCGGTCAGCCATCAGCCTGTCGGTATCCAGTTTCGCGATGATGTCGCCGGCGCGCACCCTGGCACCCTCGTCCACGGCGATGCTGACAACCAGGCCGGCCCGTTCGAAGGCAAGGCTGGTCTGGCGCTCCGGTTCCAGGCGTCCGACATAGCGGGTCCGGGTGACATACTGGTCCTGCATCTTGACCGGCAGCGTTGTGACGGCGAGCGGCGGATGCTGTTCAGGCTGCGGCTCACTCGAAGCACGATACTGCAGGGCGGCTATCCCGCCACCTGTTGCAGCGACGATCGCCAGTGCCGTGCAACTGACCAGGAAGCCGCGCAAAAGCTTACGTGTCAGCCCGGGTGATTTGCTCTCAGGTGTGTTCTCGCTATAGTTGTTAAGGTCACTCACGCGTCGGTCCTTTCGAGTTTTGACCTTGAAAGTTACGTCGACTAACATATGTTAGATCAGCTAACTTGCAAGAAAAAAGTTAGCCGGTCTAACATTTGTGATCCAGACAGGGTTTTTTTGATGACGACACAAATCCGGGATACCGGCGGCGCCGTGCAGGCCAAGTCCCGCTATCATCATGGCGATCTGAAGGAGGCGATGGTGCTGGCGTCCTATGATCTCGTCAGGCGTGACGGCGCTGAAAACTTCAAGCTGTCCGATGCCTGTCAGCAGGCCGGTGTTTCGACGGCTGCACCCTACAAGCACTTCCGGGACCGTAATGAGGTGCTCGAACTGGTCATGGGCAAGGGGTTTGATGAATTGACCAGGCGCTCAATGGCTGCCGTGGAAGACGCCGGGGTCGCCACCCTGGCCGGCATGATTGCAATGGGCCATGCCTATGTGCGCTTCGCCGTTGACGAGCAGCGCCTGTTCCGGCTGATGTTCGGCCAGCACCCGCTGCTCAAGAAGGCCTCCAGCGTTGAAGACGATGGCATGAAGTGTTTCGGCAGCGTGATCGAGCAGGTTGCTCTGTATTGTGAACGCCACGATGTGCCCGGTGACCCGGAAACCATAGCGGTAAAACTGTGGACGTTCGTGCACGGCGCCGCATCGCTGCTGATCGACGAAGACTATGCCAAAGTCGCTCCCGGTCTCGATGTCGAAGCGCTGATCGCCGAGACCACGCCGTCGCTGCTCAGGTCCTCGCCCGGCTAGCGTTTCGGGTTGGATTTCCGGTTGCCGTTGCCATTGTTGTTGAGGCCGAGCAGGGCGGCAACTCTCGGGTAGCGCCTCTTCAGCCAGGCACCGTGCCTGACCTCCATGCGCCGCCGCCAGCGCCTGACGAGCTTGGAATCGATAGACAGGATGAGCAGGCCGAGCGGCACCATCCAGAAGCCCAATATGGGCAGAAATCCCAATATCCCGCCAACAACAAGGCCGGCGCCAAGCAGTCTGCGCGCGGTCGGGCTGCCGGGCACTTTCAGGGAGTGATTACCGATGCGGACGCGTCTCGTCATAGCGGGCCATCTAACCATTCAGCCGTCGCGATACAAGTGCACTGGCCAATGTATCAAAACAGATTTCAAACTTAGTGACAGAATATGCCAAATTGGGCTTTAACACCGCGAAACTGTCTGCTATAGGCAGGCCATCCTTCCTCGGTAGCTCAGTGGTAGAGCAATCGGCTGTTAACCGATCGGTCGGGGGTTCGAATCCCTCCCGGGGAGCCATTCTTTTTTGATAAGCTCTCATTTAGGTTGGAGTAATAGATAAGTGGATTAAGTCCATCCACCAATTTATCCACCAACCGTAATTTGAAACGGCAATCCTCAGCAGAAATTCTGGCGCCGTAGGTATTTGAAACTGGCATCATTTCGATTGCCTATTGGGTTTGATTGCAACCCGATTATCTACCGGGTCCGATTGCGACCCAGTAAGCCCTTCACACAACCATTTGCCTCATATCGTTAGTCTTAGGGCGTTGCCTGACAGCGTGCGGCAGTCCTGGCTTCATTCATCTGTCGCCCGCGATGCTGATTGCAATGCAGACACGCGGCAGCAAGATTGCTGAAGGTGTCTTTGCCGCCGTCCATTTTTGCTTTCTTGTGTTCTATCGTTGGCTTGGTGTGGCCGTCTTTGGTAAACGTCCTGGCGCAATAGCAACACTTGTTGCCCTGCTTCTTGATAAGTTTCCTCAATGCCCAACGGCGGTAATCTGGGTTCATCCGTATAAGATGGAGTGTCAACCCCGACAGCAGCAAACACAGGCCGATTGTTTGGTTAAGATTTCATTCCGAACAACAACATCGAATCCGCTGTCCACCGCCATTAGTCCTGTCGCTGTCAGGAGTTTCGTAGACCGCACCACTCGCCACGAGTGATTTCGAAGCCAGGGAAACGCCCGGCGTAAGCTCGAATGAGACCCAGATCTCTCATCCCGCATTTCCTCAGAACGCTCTGAGATGCCAAGTTCAATGGATCGGTTGTAGCAACGACAAAGTTGAGATCCGTTTCAGTGAACGCAAACTCCAGCAAGCGATTGCATGCCTCTGTAGCGTAGCCCAATCCCCAATGGCTCCGCTTGATCACATACCCAACCTCTATATCCCGGTCTGGCATCTGATTGCTTTCAAGCAACTCAAACTCAGTGTCGTCGGCCTCTACAGGTAACGGCAACAAGAGCGCGTGCCCTAATTGTTCTTGGGAGGCCTTGTCAGTGAGACTCCAAATACCGATACACCCATTTCCAGCTCGCTGAGTAACGACAGGCATCATTGCGGCGATCTTTTCTGCCGGTAGTGGTTCGCCGGTGATATACCGAGTTACTTGTGGATCGCTCCAGAGTGCCGCCTCAAACTCCAGATCGTCATTGCTCAACGGTCGGTACAACAGTCGCTCGCTTTCGAAGCTCAGTTCCATATCCTTATTTCCACACCACCGCCTTTGCGCCGATTCACTCACTGGCAAATTCACGATTCACTGTTGTCTTGGTCACCGCCTTCCATGGCAATGTGAATCCGCTCAGTCACGAGGCCACTCTCCCCATCGCCGTATCAGGCTGGCTTCAGCTTGTGCGACAAGCTCTATATAATTTGGTGCAAGTGGCTCCGACAAAGTCTTCTCTAGTGAGCAGAGCAAACCATTCAGTGCCCATAGTTCTGCGTCGTTCCCTAGTGCCTCCTCAAGCTTGCCATGCCCTCGCTGATCATCAATTTCTCGCGAAAGCAACTCGAATAGGATGAGTGCTTCCTCTTTTTCAAGTTCAAGGCTGACAGTTTCCTTCTTTGACATGTGCCTTTGCCTCCTCATCCAAATCGACACATCCACAGTGACAAATTCAGATTTTCCCGCCGTGGACTCCTCCATTTCAGTGCCCACAAACTTAATTGCACAACTTCATCTCCCTTGCCGCCGTCCATGGCTACGTACATTTTGATGAGTTCGAGCCTTAGAGCAACCATCCTAGGGCAAGCATCAAAAAGAACGTCGAGATCAGATAGGACACACTCAGCCACCACGCTGCAGGCGACGACTCTCGTCCAAAGCTCATTGGATATGTGAGGCGCGACCACCTCAATTCGTTCCTGGGTAGCCCCGACCAAATGCCAACCTGCCTCCACATAAGATAGTGTGCGAAAAGCACTATCGCGATAATCGCTATTCGTGACATCCACCAATAGTTATCCATGGCGACGGCTCATTGAGATGGTTACGTCAGTCACGAAATCAATTCTCCGGCATCCTCTTTCCCGCCTTCCATAGCAAAGTGCATACGCTCTGCAGGCAGAGGCTTGAACAACTTCGTCGCCTCATCCGGCGAGCCTGCCAGCCAGGTTTCATAGTCGCCTGCGTTCAGTATCACTGGCATACGGCTGGGGTGTATCGGCTTCACAACCTCATTCGGCGTTGTCGTCATCATGGAATAGACGTTCATCTCGCGAAGCTCGCCCTTGTAGTTTCCTTTCCATGCGCGCCAGATACCGGCAAAGGCGAATGGCGGTCGCGGCTCGTCACCCTTCATGGCAAACCAGACAACCGTCTTGTGTCCGTTCTTGTCTCGGTTCTTGGGGTGATACTCGGCAAAGCTGCTGGCCGGTATCAGGCAGCGGCGTTCCTCAAATGAGGATTTCCAGAAGCGTGAGGTTGTCGCCTTATCGTCTCTGGTGTTGTTGACAACCTTCGGGGCCTTGTCGCGCTGGGGCAGAATGAACCCCCAGTGCATCATTGAAAGCTCACGCTCTCTGTCTATCAGACGAATGACTGGTGCGTCATAGGCAGGAAAGATTGCAGGCAGTGATGGTAGGTTGCCGGCACTGGCGTCTACTCTGCTGACGTTGAACAGGCTGCGAATTGCTTCAACGTTGGTGGTGATTGAGTAGAGGTTGCACATAGAGTCAGGCTGGCACAGTTTGGGAATGCCCGACAAGCGGGCCGTTTTTCTACTTAACGCGCTCTGCCCCCATCAGTTGATAGAAAGCGTCGAAGTCTGAAGCAATGACCATTACGCTTTCATCTAGGTCAATGTTAGTCATATCAACTGCCACAACTGGCCATGGCTCCATCCCACGAATGTCGAGGGCAATGTGTTCGCCTGCGCCATCTGAACCAATCATCAAAAACCCATCAAAGAACTCTCTGAGATTTCCGTCTCTGATTGCGCTGGCAACTTCCTCAGCACTGTCCATGACAAAATTGTATGGCTGCTCGGATAGCGACCATTCACCTCCATTTGAAATTTCCAATAGTTCATAGTAACTGTCGGGCAAACGAGCAGGCACAACACCTTTGAGCTGTCGTATTGCGCCCGGCTTTGCCGGTGGACGTTGTGCTACAATCATCAGTGAATGCTTTCCGAGCGCTACTTTATCAACCATTTGATGGGCAGCAAACATAGATGAGTTTGATTAAACCTGAAGGTCGCCCGGTTTGTGGATACCCGGAAGTGTCTCCGCTGGATGGTGGCTGCTTGACATATGAGATCTGTGATAGTTGCGGCTGTGAGGCCGGATACGCCTACGACAGAAATTCTGATCAAAAGTGGCTAATGACTTTGAGGCGTGAGTGGTTGCAAGACAGAAATGGACAATGGCACAGCACAGTCGTTCGAAAACCCGACAGCTGGAATCCCATCAATCAAGTCCTCGATGCCGGATTGGAATTACCGCCAAGCACAAGCGCTGCTGATTTGAAGCCCTAACGCCCCCAATACGGCGCACGCCAACCAGCCTGCAGCGCTTCTGCCTCACTGCAAAACCAACGCTCACCCTTGTTCACTGAGATCTTTGTCCGCGAATACCAAGGCGACCATGGCGCGTGATATATCCTACCGTTGCGAGATATGTTGCCTTTGATCGGACAACCATCAGGCGCCTTCTGAACTCCAACAGCCCACTTCTCAGCACGGTAGTCCTTCGCCTTCTGTGTCTCAGCCTGCCAGATGCCACGGCCGGCAGCACGGGCTTCACTCTCTTGCGCAACATAGTCGCTAGAATATTCTCGGAACGCCCAGGCATTTCCACTGGAAACCAACGCGGCACCAATGTCCCTGCCATCGACCTTGCAGACGCCTATGACGCGGCTGTAGCTGTCTGTGCCCCTGGTGTCGCACTCCACGCTTCCAGAGTGTGCTAGGGTCTCCAGGGCGGCTATCGCAGCCAACACGGTTGGTTCCGACGCGCCGTTGCTTCGGAAAAATACCCTGGTCAATCCACCGATAGATAGATGACGTTGAGGGATTGCTGGTAAGGGATTTCACCTCACGCAATGAGCAAATGCGGTCATTGACGAAAGAGGGTGCGAATGCCTCAGCTTCCATACTTGTGCATGAAGTTTGGCTAACCATTACATCTCCTTTGCAGTTGCCAAGACGCCCAATGCGCCTTTACAGCAAAAGATGGTTTCATATGGGAAAGTATTCGTTCAATTAGCCGCTGGGTTGCCGGCCAGGTTGCCAACTGACCTTGGGTGACTGCTGGAGGCGTCAGGCGGGCTCCGCAAATCTGCGACGTGCACAATTGCACATCTTTGCCGGCCAAAAGGAAGTACACGGAAATTATCGAATGAACAGCAGCTGTACCTCCCGGGGCGTCGGTGTGTGACTGTAGGGGGAGGTCAGTTTCAGGTTCGCAGTGGAGGGATGCTCAATGAAAAAATCGTCCAGAGTCGGAATTGTCCTGGCAATTTCCGTAACAACGTCATCGTCATTCTTGGTCTGGGATGACGATACCGGCAATTCCTGGCCTCTCGGTCTGCAGGTTGCACAAGCCTCAACCGGCAGTTCCAGCAACGGCCTGGAGACACCCGGTGACCGCACAATGGTCCTGACCCAATCCGCGCTGCTGGAAAGACAAAGACACGCGCTGGTTTCCCGCGTGCGAGGCCAGTTGCTTTCCCGGGCCCCTGCCGCTGTCTCTGAATCGGAATAGCGGATTTATTGCCTGCGGCTTTACGGCTCGTGAACTTTTGCCGGGTAGTTTGTCCCCTGCCTATTGGACAAATCAGTACAGCGTATGTCCGGTTGGCAAAGATGCTGGGAGGGGCTTTTGGGACGGCCCTCGAAACCCCTTCTTTGGCACCTGCGAGACCTGCTCGCATCACACCCAGGCCCCTGTCTCCAGACATCCCTGCACGCCTTGTCCGACCGGCTGACATCAGGTCAGCCGTTGCATCATCCGTTCACCATCAGTTTTAACCCTACGTCAAAAAAACTGCGCCATGCTTGAGCGTGTTGTGTTGAGTTACGCGTTGGATGAGGTTGAAAGGCAAATGGGGACAGCATGCTGAACTGGTTGGGATTTTTCGCAGTTGTGATCTTGTTTGGCGTGTTCACGCTGACGCTGTGGTGGCTTCTGAAAATGTCATTCGATGAAATCGGGTTGTGGGGTCCGGCCCTGATTGCGCCGCCCTGCCTGCTCATCACCTGGCTCATCGACCGCAAGATCCTGCGCGCCTGGCTGGCCCCGGACGAGGACTGGCAAGAGCAGCCAAGTAATCTGCACGAACGCGGGACTTACCGGTCAAACAGGTCCTGAAGCTTTATCCGCTGGATCTTGCCGGACGGACCTTTCGGCAATTCGGCCATGAAGTGAATCCGGTCCGGTGACTTGAACGCACCGATTTTCGAGGTGCACAAATCAATCAGATCCTGCTCGCTGACGCTCGATGCCGTATTCAGTGCGACGCCTGCCTCAATGCGCTGTCCATAGCGGTCGCAGGCACAGGCAAACGCTGCCGCTTCAATGACGTCAGGATGTGCGTACAGCGCCTCGTCCACTTCGCGCGGCGCAATGTTTTCACCGCCCTTGATGATAAGCTCCTTGAGCCTGCCGGTAATGAACACGTAGCCGTCTTCATCCATACGCCCGAGGTCACCGGTACGCAGCCAGCCGTCTTCGGTCAGTGAGGCGGCAGTGGCATCCGGGTTGTCGAGGTAAATCCGCATGACGTTGGGGCCGCGCACCAGCACCTCGCCCTCCACGCCTGCCGCAACCTGTTGCTGTCTGGTGTCGGCAATCATCACGTCGTTGCCCACTGCAAGTCCCGGTGAGCCGATTTTGCGTTCGCCCGGCGGCAGCGGGTTTGACAGGATCTGTGCCGCGGTTTCCGTCAGTCCCATGGTTTCGATGATCGGCAGGTCGAACTTGGTCTCGAAGGCTTCATGTACATCCGGTGACAACGGCGCCGACGCCGAGCGGCCGAAGCGCAGGCCGGGAACGTCGGCCGGATTGCCGGTCTGATTTTCAACGTCATGCAGCAGGTAGGAGATTTGCGTCGGCACCACCGAAAACCAGGTACAGGCATGATCGCGGATGGTGGACCAGAACGTCGATACGGAGAATTTCGGCGGGATCACCACACCGCCGCCGGACACCAGCGGTGCCATGACGGTCACACACAACCCGTTGATGTGGTAGAGCGGCAGCACGCACAAGGCCCGGTCGCGAGGGGTCAGCTTGTGGGCCAGTACCGAATTTGCACCCCCGGCCAGCACACTTGACTGGCGCAGCACCACACCTTTGGGCCGGCCCGTCGTGCCTGACGTGTACATCAACAGGCCGTCATCGCCGTGCTCCGGCGCGGGCAGGTCTGCAGCATCGCCGCAGGTGTCGAAAAACCCGTCATCAACCAGAACCGTCGCCGGTGGCTGGTCGTGGGTTTCGAGGGCTTTTGCAACCAACTCCCGGGTTTGCTGCTGGGCCAGCACCAGTTGCGTCGATGAATGCGACAGCACGTAGGAAATCGTGTCATTGCCGGCCACCAGGTTGATCGCTGTGGCCAGGTAGCCGCCATACATGATGCCGAGGATCGAAACCGCCGATGCCGGCCCATTGGTCAGCGCATAGGCGACCGCCTGACCCGGCTTGATCCCATGCCCGGCAATCCTGGCGGCAACCGCCGCACACCTGTCCCGAAGCTCGCGGTAGCTTGTGGTGTTGCCGGTCACCGGATTTGCCAGAAACACCGCATCCGGCGTTGCGTCCGCCCGCAGGTCGATCAGTCCGCGCACCGAAAGGCCGCTGATCTGTCCGGCATCGATTGGGGCCGCCTCATTCATTTGCCGGCCTGCTGCCAGTAGTCGGAAAAGATGTCCTCAACCGCCGGTTCGTTCACGGGAATCGTGCGCACCACCTTTGTGGTGTTCATGAAATGGCGGTGGTTGAGATTGTCGTCGATGGAGTTGCCACCCCAGCTGCCGCAGCCCATGGACAGCGAAAACGGCATGCCGTTGTCGAACGACCCGCCGGTGGCGAAGCAGTGCGCCTGGTTGACGATGACCCGGCAGGTCGGCATCTCCAGACCCATACCCAGTGCCCGCGTGTCGTCGGCTGTGTGCAGACCGATCGAATGGCCGGCGCCCTGGTGGGCCAGAATCCTGGCACTGAGCTGTTTTGCGGCAGCAAAATCACTGGCGCGGTAGACTGACAGCACCAGCGACAGTTTCTCGCCGGACTCCGGATGATCCGGTCCGATGCCGTCTGCTTCCACCATCAGGAAACCGGCACTGGCTGCGTCAGCAACCTCGACGCCGGCAACATCGATCACCCGGTCAATGTCATGGGCGATCATGTGCCGGTTCAGCTTGCCACCCTGGAACAGGGCCGACTTGAGCTTGTCGGCCTGGGCGCCGCGTAGCATGCGGCCGCCGGCAGCCTCAAGCTCCGAGATGAAGGCATCGTAGATCTCATCGACCACCACCAGCACGTTTTCCGATGAACAGGACGTGGCGTTGTCGAAGGTCTTCGATGCCGCGATTTTGCGCGCCGCTTCTGCCAGGTCGGCGGTCTCATCCACGATCACGGTAACATTGCCGGCCCCGACACCGATGGCCGGCGTGCCGGACGAGTAGGCGCGGCGCACATTGTCCTGGCTGCCGGTGACCACCAGCAGGTCGGTGGTTTCCATCAGCCGCTGGGTCTTCACCTTGGATGACGGTGCCGGCACCATCTGCACCAGGTCGTGATCAAGGCCGGCCTTGTCGAACTCGGCATGGATGTAGCCGAGCAGTCTTTCGCATACCTCGACGCCCTTTGGCGACGGGGACAGGATTATGGCATTTCCGCATTTGAGCGCGTTGACCACATTGTTGACCGGCGTGGCGACCGGGTTGGTGGACGGTACCACGGCACCGATCACGCCGATGGGCCGGGCAATCTCGGTGATGCCGCGCGCCGCGTCGTCGGACAGGATGCCCTGGGTTTTCGCGTGCCTGATGTCGCGCAGCAGGCCCAGCGTCTTGCGATGGTTCTTGGTGATCTTGTCGGCCACATTGCCCAAGCCGGTGGTGGCGACCGCCATTTCGGAAAGCTCTGCATTGCGCTCCGGCTGCATCAGCGCCCATGCGGCTGCGAGAGCCGCGGTGTCGTAGCGGGCCTGGTCGGCACCTGCCTCATATCTGGCCTGCGCCGCGCGGGCCCGATCCACAATCACGTCAATGATGGCTTCTTCATCCGTCGGTGGTGTTGAAAAAGCAGCTTGGCTCGACATGGGCTTCCAGTCCTGGGTTCGAATATGATGGTGTTTCGGGTTGGAGGCGGAGCGGTTGCTCCGCCTCCAAAGGTGGTGGTTGCCGAGTTGCAGCTACAGGCCCTTCAGCAGTTCTTTCAGAACCACTTCACGGTCTGCCCACATCTTCTGCACTTCCTCCCGGTTCATAATTTTCATCGGCGATCCGCCAGCCTTCATGCGCTTGGCGACACGGGCATGGCTGAACATCATCGGCACCTGCTTGGCCAGCTTGTCGATCACTTCCGGCGGTGTGCCCTTGGGCACCATGAGGCCGCGGAAATTGACCGATGAATTGTCCACATCGAGGCCGGTTTCCTTCAGTGTCGGCACGTCCTTGATGAAGTCGTTGCGCTCAAGGTCGGCAACCGCCAGAATCTTGACGTTGCCGGCTTCACGGGCACGGAACGCATCCGACAGGTTGTTGATGCCGGCCAGCACTTCGCCGCCGATCACTGCCTTCATGGCAGCTGCTCCGCCGCCCTTTGTGGGCACGTAGGCCAGCTTGCACTCGCAGGCCTTTTCAATCTGCAGGGCCGCAATGTGATGGCCGACGAACAGGCCGGCACCCGAGGTCGTGGTCTTGCCGGGGTTGGCCTTGGCGTGGTCGATCAGCTCCTGCATGGTGTTGAACTTGCTGTCCTTGCCAACAACCACAACGGCCGGATCAGAGCCCCAGTTGGCGATCGGCTCAAACGAATCCGTGGAGTATTTCACGCCACCCTTGATCGACTGCGCGATGAAGTGCGGGATGTTGTAGGCCGACATGGTGTAGCCGTCTGCGGGTGCTTCGGTGGCAAACCAGTTCCAGCCCTTGCGGCCGCCGGCGCCCGGCTTGTTCAGGATGTAGATCGGCTGGCCGAGAATGTCCTCGTTGCCGGCCACCATGGTCACGATACGGGCCTGAAAGTCGGTGGCACCGCCGGCACCGTAGGATACGGCCACGCCGATGGGCCGGTCGGGATATTCACCGGCGAATGATCCGGTTGCCGCCAGCGCTAGGGCCGCGGTCGCCAGAACGGCAGTCTTGAAAAGTCTCTTCATAGTGTCTTCCTCCCAGAAGCTTTCTTGGTTTGATCAATCGATATGGTCTGAGCCCATATCAAAAGAGGATTCCCCTTGGCGTGTGGACCTGCAGGACCATGGCGAAAAGGGCATAGATGACCGCCATGAAGGCGGCCGTCACAAGTACCCGCTTGATCCAGTCCTTGATGCTGGACCAGGAAGCGGGGTCGTAAAAACTGTAGATGGCGAAAAAAGCGAGTGTGGACCCGAGATAGAAGCCGAGGTGCTTGGCGCCGAAAAACACAAACAGCAGCATCACTGTCAGGCCCGGGGCCAGGTTTTTCAATGTGTCGACGGGAATGCCCCGGCCGACTTTCGACATGCCGGTCACCGCGCGGATCAGGTTCCAGGCGGCCAGGACGATGAACACCACCGAGATCACGCGCGGGAACAGGAAGGCGTCCGCCGGCTCCTGAGTAAAGCTCAGCCAGGTGACAATCGAGGCCAGCACGAAAACCGCCAGGCCGGGTACGATATGCTGCAGGCGGTGCGAGGTCATTTCGCGTCCCTCCCGGCAGGTTCTGCCGCCGGCGCCTTGTCGCCTGCCAGCATGTTGTTCCAGAACGAATAGGCAATCGAGGCGATGACCAGAGAAATCAGGAAGATGTTCAAGGTGCCGGTGAAGAAGTAGACCCAGGGCCCGTCCTGCGCGGCGGCCAGCGTCATGCCCTGGGTGAAGTTGTCTCCGGCGATGGGGCCGAGGATCAGCCCGAGCACCAGCGGGGCAGCGGAGAAACCGAATTTCTCCAGGATGTACATGCCGATGCCGAGCGCCAGCATGATGTGCACGTCACCGACCGACTGTCCGACCGAGTAGGATCCGAACACTGCCAGCACCAGTACACCGGCCGCCATGATCGGGGCCGGCGCCCGGGCGATTTTCGCCGCCCAGCCGGCGATCATGATGCCGAAGATCACCATCAGGACTTGGCCGACCAGCATCGAGTTGATGAACGTCCACACCACCTCCGGGTGGTTGTCGAAGATATCCGAGCCGGGAAAGATTTCCTTGATCAGCAGGCCGCCGAGCAGTACCGCCGCCGTCGGGCTGCCGGGTATGGACAGCGTCAGCAGCGGCACCAGTGACGGGCCGACCATGGCATTGTTGGCGGATTCCGCTGCCACCACGCCTTCCGGATGGCCGGTGCCGAATTTTTCCCGCTGCGGTGACAGCTTGCGTGACTGGTCATAGGCAACCAGGCCGGCAATCTGGCCGCCGACACCGGGAATCAGCCCGATGATGGAGCCGACCACAGTGCCGATCGACAAGGCCCGCACGTAGCGGGTGAGTTCGCTGAAGGACTTGGCAAGTTTCTGCCGTGGCACCTCAAGCGCCTCGATCATCGAATCCACCCGGCCCTTGGCCATCATGTCGAGCACCTGCGGAATCGCGAACAGGCCGATCAGCGCCGGGATGATGCCGATGCCGCCGCTCAGCGCGTCGGCGAAGATAAACCGCTCGGTGCCCTGGATCTCGTCATAACCGATTGTCGACAGCCACAGACCTATACAACCCGACAGCAGGCCTTTGACAAACGACTTGGAGTCCAGTGAACCGATCACCGTCACGCCCAGGATGGCGATCCAGAACACGTGCGGCGTCTGGATCTTCAATACCCATTGCGCCAGTACCGGCGTCAGAAAAATCAGCAGCAGAATACCGATGACCCCGCCAACACCGGACGACAGGAACGACATATGCAATGCCCGGGCGCCTTCGCCGCGCTTGGCCATTTCATTGCCGTCAAGTGCCGTTGCGATGTTGGCGGGAGCCCCCGGTATCTTGAGCAGGATGGCGCTGACCGCGCCGCCTGCAACAGTGGAGGTATAGGCCGCGCCGAGCAGAACCAGTCCGTGGGTCGCTGACATGTGAAAGGTGAACGGGATCAGCAGGGCCACGGCCATGGTCGGTGACAGCCCGGGCGTCGCGCCCAGGATCAGGCCGCCGATGGTGCCGCCGAGCAGCAACATGAACGCCCACGGTTCAAACACGCCGCCAAAATAGTTCAGGAACTCCATCGGCCCTGTTTCTTCCCTGTTGTTCCGGCCCTTGAGAGCCGGTTGCCGGTTGCTCTCGGCTTGTCCCTTGTCAAAACGCTAGCTAATGAAAACAAAAATGCAAACGTTTTCATTTTGCGCTAGTGTCCGCTCCATGAGGTACTCGAAATCCAGGAAAGGCGCGCCGGGGATAGTCGAGGTCGCAGCCCGGGCCGGGGTCTCGATCGCCACCGTGTCCCGCACGTTCAGCCAGCCGGACATGGTGCGCGCTCCAACACGGGTGCGCATCGAACAGGCCGCCGATGAACTGGGTTACATTCGCAATCGCGCGGCCGGCGCCTTGCACAACCGGTTCTCCGGCACCCTTGGCCTGGTGGTGCCGACCATCGACAACGCGATTTTTGCCGAACTTATCGAGGCGTTTTCTTCGCGCCTGCGCGATTTCGACCGGACCATGCTGATTGCCGCGCACGGCTATGACCTTGATCTGGAGGTCGCCATAGTGCGCTCGCTGCTGGAACGGCGCATCGATGGCATAGCGCTGGTCGGTTTCGATCATGCCGCGGTGTCCATGAACATGCTGGAGCAGCGCGACATCCCGGTCATTGCAGTGTGGAATTATCGCGATGCCACCGACATCCCCTGCGTCGGTGCGGACAATGTGGCTGCCGCCCGCACCGTCATCCGTCACGTGCTTGATCTCGGCCATCGCGACATAGCACTGCTGTTTCCCGATGTCGCCTCAAATGACCGGGCGCGCGACCGGATGCACGGCGTCATGGATGAACTGCACCGCGCTGGCATAAAGGTCCCGCCGGACCGGCTGATCTCGTGCCCGTATGACATCGGCGAGGCCAAGCGGCTGGTGCGAGATCTGCTGTCGGCGCCCGGGCGACCCACGGCCATTGTGTGCGGAAACGACATCATCGCCCATGGTGCCTGCTATGCCTGCTATGCCGAGAACGTTGGCATACCGCACGATGTTTCGATTGTCGGTATCGGCGACTTCAGGGGCTCGGCCCATCTGGAACCTGGCCTGACCACAATCCGCATGCCGGCGCGCAGGATCGGCCGTATCGCTGCCGGCACCCTGGTCGAGATGAGCGATACCGGCATGCCGCCAGATCCGTTCAGCCAGAAAGTTGAAATCGAACTCAAGGATCGTGGTTCGGCCGTGAGGCTACAGCGCTAGACTCTCATTGCGTTTAGGCGGCCAAGGCAGTTTTATGGGCTCAGGTGGACCCCGGTGTCTGCGCTGCCAAACCCATTGTCATGACCCTGGGCCATGCAACATCACAGCTTGAATGCCACCCATGAAGAACCCGTCGATTACAGTCATCACGCCGACCTACAACAGGCGGCAGGTTCTGGCCCGGGCAATTGACAGCGTGCGCGGCCAGTCGCTGACGGATTACGAGCACATAATCGTTGATGACGGGTCGAGCGATGCAACCGGCGACATGGTTGCCGGCTATGGCGATGAGCGCATCCGGTATTTCAAGCTGCCGCGCCGCTCCGGTGCCAACGTGGCCAGGAACCTGGGTATTGAGGAAGCGCGCGCGCCCGTCCTCGGTTTCCTGGATTCCGATGATGAATACGAGCCTTTCCGTCTTGAGCACGTGCTGGCGGTTTTAGGTGCCAACCCGGACGTGCCGATTATGCTGAGTTCGTATGTGGTCAATCGGCAACAGGGCCCATCTGCTGAAGTAAATGTTGCCGGCATCGTTGACGGCGGCAGGTTTGAGCGCGCCCTGGTGTGGCGCCTAGTGCACATAGCAGGCACGTCGATAACAGCCAGGCGCGATGCGGTGAAAAATGTCGGGGGATTCAATCCGCAATTGCGGCGCATGCAGGATCGGGACTTTCTGTTGCGGATGGCAAAGACCGGACCGGTTGTCCTGTCCGATCGCATAGACTGGATCAAGCACAACAGTCCGGACGCCCTCACACTCGGGACCAGCGTGGGCGGCGTGGAAGCGTTCGGTGATCTGGTCGAGCACAATGCGTGCTATAAATCCAACTATCGCGAGTTGATACCGTATTTCGTGTCGCTTCGGATCGCGAAAGAAATCAGGAAGTTCCGCATCGGGATGGCGATCAGGGCCTTCAACGAAAACCGCAGGTCACCGTTTCTCGGGTTTACCGCAGGAGAGCTGTTCCGGGCATATTCAGGCGGCGGGAAAACGCGCTCCGCCGCCGGGCCAGACTCTGATCTCAGGGCACCAGATAATTCGCGCATTGGCCCAACGCACTGACAAGGAAGAGTTTCAATTGGCTTTGCCCAGGACAATCTGGACTTATTGGGAGCAGGGACGGGACAGTGCGCCCCCGGTGGTTCAGCGTTGCTTCAAGTCCTGGGAGTACTGGAATCCGGGATGGACCCTGCAGGTCCTGGATCGGCACACCCTGAGCCGCCATACCGATCTCGAGCAGCGAATTGATTTCTCGCGCAAGGACATAACCGTACAGAAGCGATCTAACCTGATCCGCGTATCCCTGTTGCGGGCGCACGGGGGCGTATGGGCGGATTCAACGGTCGTGTGCTCGCAGCCACTGGAGACATGGTTGAACGAGTACACCACAACCGGGTTCTTTGCATTTCGCAATCCCGGTCGCGGCAGGCTTTGGTCAAGCTGGTTCATTGCGGCTGAGCCGGAAAACGCATTGATGGCGGCCCTGGAAGCGGAATTTGTCGAGCTGTTTGCGGGCACGCATTATACGTTGCAGGATACCCGGCGGGGAGATGTGTTCAGGCGGGTTCTCAAGCCGTTTCTGACCAGGAACGTTCGCTGCAGCAGGCTCTGGGTGGCACCCACAACCAGAAATCTGCTCAAAGTGTATCCGTATTTCCAGTTCCATTACTGCTTCAACACGATCGTCCTGCGCGGCGGGGAAGCGGGCCGCATATGGACTGAAGGAAAACCGTTTCCGGCACGCGTGCCGCACACCTTGCAACGGCTCGACCGTGCGCCCGGCGGTGAAGCCGAAGCGTGCGAGTTCATTCGGTCGCAACAGTCTCCGGTGCATAAGCTGAACTGGAAGCTGGAGCCCGAAGCGCCGTACTGGCGCGCTGTGTTTGACTGTTTGCAGCAACTTCGGGAGCGCGGTCGGCCATAGGGGCGGCATTGACTCAGTGCGCTTGGCAGACTGTCACCATGATTCCCGACCGCTGCCGTCACCCAGATGATGCATCGGCACGCTTCAGCCAGTAGTTCTGAAGTGCCTGCTCTATCAGCATGTCGCTTCCTTCCTGCTCATCCAGCTTCCATTGCAGGTAAGCCACAACGGCAGATACCTGCATGGCGCTGAATTCTGCAAAACAAGCACGCGCGCGTTCGCCCATCGTGCCACCACCCCACATCGTGGCAACTTTCTGTTTCTCGCCTGCTGGGGTTAAGGAAGAGCACAGACGTACTGCCGGATCATTGCAGCCGTCCAAGGCCCCACGAATGTCAGCAATCATGTAAGCGGGAAGGTAGAAGCGGAGGGCGTTGTCTGAGAAAAACGATAGTGCGGTGCCCCAGCCCTCCGGAGCCTGATTGAGAAACCCATGATCCAGTTGCTTCCAGTCTGTCTTGCCCCGGAAGTCGTTGACCAGCGCAATAGGCTCATCACCGTAGGATGAGCCGGTCAGGTCATTATCGCCCGGATAGATTGTGTCAGCAAACGCGAGCTCAATTTCATCGATGAGTCGTGCGGCGACGCGATCTGAACTTATCAAAATGTGGCTCCTGTTCGTTTCGAGATCTGTCAGTGCGCCCAACATAGCCTGCTGAATGAAGGCTTTTCATGAGCGCGCCAGTTGCCAAGCGTGAGGATTGCATCAAAACGCCGGGCCGTTGGGGCCCAGGCGGACGCCTTTGCGCAGGCGGGTGAACGGAATCCGGTCGAGCTGGCACGGGTTGGCGCCGGGGCTTTCCGCGAAGATCACTGTCTCTGCGATTGGTTCATAGTCGGCCAGGAAGTGCACCGCGCTTTTCACCACCACGATATCTCGCCGGGTTGGATCGATGCCCATGTGGGTGAAGATGGCCTGGTCGGCATTCTGGGTGCGGTTCGACCCGACGACGACCGTTACATCGCAGTCCCGGCCGAGCACCTTCAGCGCCGCCATCGGCCCGAGATGGGCGTGCGCGCCGCCATACATCGGTCCGGTGAAGGTGAATTGCCCGTCTGACAACACGTCAACCCGGACCCTGACCATGAACGGTCCGGTGCCCAATTGTGGGAATTTGCCGCCGATGGCGACATCGATCTCCGCCCCCTTGCCCGCCTGATGGGCGATTGCGGCGGTCTCGGGATCCCACAACATTCCGATGATGGCGCCTTGTGCTCCGCCGTCCACCAGCGCCGCCAGCACCCCGGTCGTGTCGCCGGTCGCCCCGGCGCCCGGATTGTCCTGGGCATCGGCGATCAGCACCGGTTTCGTGGCCGTGCCGGCAAGTTCGCTGGCTCTGGCCACGGCCTCGGTTGCAGGCACCAGCGGGTTGTGCAGTTCGTCTTCGGCTGCCTCGAGTGCCTGAAGCATCGTATCCGCCGCATCATCCACTGCCTGCTGGCCGGTACCGAACGCGAACACCGAACAGCCGCAGTCGGCGACATCTGCCGGCGGAAAGCCGAAAACGAAATCCACTGAACTCACGGTGTCCGACGCCAGGCCCGGCAACATGCCATAGAGCCTGCCGCCCGGTTCGCGCCGCGTCGACTGCGCCTGGATGGGGATGATGTAATCCAGCTGCCGCCAGGCCTTGGCGAACGGGGTGCCGCGGGCCAGTTCCTCGCGCAGCAGCTTGCGCGCGCGCGCGCCGGTGTCGGCCATGTCCACATGCGGGTAGGTGCGATAGATGGCGACCGACGAGGCTCGTTCGAAGAAGTGGCGCGACATGTTGCCGTGCAGGTCGAGGCTGACGGCAATCGGCAGCTCCGGCCCCGTAACCTCCCTGATCCGGCGCAGCAGTTCCGCCTCGCCGTCTTCATGCGTTTGGGTGACCATGGCGCCGTGCAGGTCGAGATAGACGCCGTCTATGTCGCCTGCATCCCTGACGCCGTCCACAATCATGCCGGCGATGCGGTCAAAGGCATCGTCAGTGACGTAGCCGCCCGGCTCGGCGAAGGTCCACAGGATCGGCACGATATCGAAATCGTCCGCCTCGTCCAGAAACCCGCCCATGGGCAGGTTAAGGCCGGACAGCGTCTCGGTGACTTCCGATCCGAACTTCATCGCCGGCCATGCGCCGCCCTCCTTGAAGGTTTCGAACGGGGTTGGTATCGGGGCGAAAGTGTTGGTTTCGTGCTGGAAACCGGCAACGGCAATGCGCGGGCGTTTCATTCAGGTTCATCCTTCCCGGGCAAACAGCTGCCTGGCCATGACGCCGACGCGGGTTTCTATTTCCTCGCAGGCATCCAGGATCAGGTCTTCCCGGAAGCGCGGTCCGACGATCTGCACGCCCACCGGCAGGCCGTCATTGTAGTTGGCGGCAATATTGCCTGCCGGCAGGCCGGTATAGTTGAAGGCAATCGAGTAGATGCCTGCTTCAAGCGTCTCCCGGACGCCTTCCAGGCCTTGCGCATCGCGGTCCCATTCATAGGTCAGCTGCGGCAGGAACGGGGTCAGCACCAGCGGCGTGTCCTGGAACATCAGGTTGAACTGGCGGTGATAATGATTGCGCTTCGCCATGGCCAGCAGCAGGTCCTTGCCTTCATGCGGCGTAAACATCTTGTAGTAGTCGGCAAAGATCTTTTTCAGGGTGTCGGAGCCCTGTTTCATGATCTCGTCACCCAGCAGCGCCTGGACCTCGCCAAACAGCGAGCGGGCACCGTCGCGGGCGCACTCGCGAAGCTCCGGCATGTCGGCCTCGACGATCTCATACCCGGCGTCTGACAGGCAATCGCGGGCGGTATCCAGTGCCTTGTCAACTGCCGGGTGCAGGTCGAATTCATACATGTTCTTGGTGAACGCGACTTTCGGTTTTTTATCCAGAGCAGGCCCGTCGAACGGCATCGGCACCATCCACGGGTCATGCGGATCGTATTCCACCAGCGCGCGCATGCCGGCGCGTACATCTTTCACTTCACGGGCCAGGACCCCCTGCACCGACATGATCTGCGCCAGCAGGCCCCGTTCGGCAGTCTGCGACGGGTTCCAGGCCGGCACCCGGCCAAGGCCGGGCTTGACCGTTGCTGCGCCGGTTGCAGCAGCCGGGTAGCGCAGCGAGCCGCCGATATCGTTGCCGTGGGCGATCGGGCCCATGCCGCCCATGACGGCAGAAGAAGCGCCGCCCGATGAACCGCCCGATGACGCCCAGTCGTTCCACGGCGAGAACGTGCGCCCGTGCAGTTCGTTGGAAGTGGTTGCCCGGAACGAGAACTCAGGGGTGTTGGTGCGCCCGATGACGATGGCGCCGGCTTTCTTGAAGTTGCGCACCACCGGTGAATCGTCCGGCGCAATGATGTCCTTGTAGGCTTCGACCCCGTTGGGCGTCGCCCGGCCGGTCTGGTCGATGTTCTCCTTGATGGTGACCGGCACTCCGTGCAGCGGTCCGATAGGTCCGGAGTTCGCCAGACGGTCGTCATGCGCCTTGGCTTGAGCAATCGCCTCGTCACCGAGATCGTCGACGACCGCGTTCAGTTTCGGGTTGACGGAGCGCATGCGCTCGACTGTCCGGGTCACCGCGTCGCTGCACGAAACCTCGCCGGCAGCAATCTTTGCTGCAAGATCACAGGCACTCATCTGCCAAAGTGGTAACTCGGACATTCAATTACTCCTTGCTGTTTCATGCTTACAAAGCGGCGCGAAATTCAACAACAAGTGCAGGCAGTTGCACAAGGGCATGGCAGCCATGCGTCCATAATCGGGAAATTGACCATCAGGCGTTGACTCCCTTCCCCGAAGACAGACAGACTGCCCCGCAGGTCACACGCCGGAAAGGCGAGGACCGTCAGTTTAATGAGGAGGTAAGAAATATGTTACGCTGGACAAGACGACATGTTCTGGCTGCCGCGGCCGTTTTGGCATCCGTGGTTGCGGGACCTGCCCTGCCTGCGCAGGCGGAAAGTGTGCTCAGAGTGATCCCGCATGCGGATCTGAAGAACCTGGACCCGATCTGGACCACGGCCTACATCTCGCGAAATCACGGTTACCTCATCTACGACACCCTGTTTGCGATGAACGAGAAGTTCGAGCCGCAGCCGCAGATGGTGGACACTTTTGAAGTTTCGGACGACAAGCTGACCTGGACGTTCAAACTGCGCGACGGCCTGAAATTCCATGACGGTGCGGACGTTACGTCTGACGATGTCATCGCATCGCTGAAGCGCTGGGGAGCGCGCGACGGCATGGGCCAGCAACTCATGGGCGCCATGGGCGAAATGGTGGCGGTTGATGCATCCACGTTCCAGTTCAAGCTGAAGGAGCCTTATGGCCTGGTGCTGGAGTCGATCGGCAAGATCTCATCGAACGTGCCGTTCATCATGCCCAAACGGGTCGCCGAAACCGATCCGTTCAAGCAGATCGAGGACTATACCGGTTCCGGTCCGTTTGTCTTCGTCAAGGAAGAATGGGTGCCGGGCTCAAAGGTCGTCTACAAGAAGTTTGCCGACTACAAGCCGCGCTCCGAAGCTCCTGATGCAGCGTCAGGCGGCAAGATCGCCAAGGTGGATCGCGTCGAATGGACCTATTTCCCCGATCAGACCACGGCAATGAACGCGCTCATCAATGGCGAAGTTGACTATTTCGAGTCTCCTGCCAACGACCTGATGCCGCTGCTGGAAGCCAATGACAACATCACCGTCGAGATCAACGATCCGCTCGGAAATATTGGCTTCTCGCGCTTCAATCACCTGCTGCCGCCGTTCGACAATGCAGACGTCCGCCGCGCCGCCATCATGGCCATGAAGCAGGACGACTACATGCAGGGCGCCGTGGGCGACCAGAAGTTCTGGAAGACCTGCTACTCGGTGTTCCCGTGTGGCACGCCGCTGCAGAACGAGACCGGCTCCGATGTGATGAAGACCGGCGACCTTGAAAAGGCCAAGGAAGCGCTCGCCGCCGCCAATTATGACGGCACACCGGTTGTCATCATGCAGCCGACCGACATTCCGCTGCTATCGGCATTTTCGCTGATCACCGCCGAGAAGCTGCGCAACATCGGCATGAAGGTCGACGTGCAGGCCATGGATTGGTCGACGCTGACCTCACGCCGCGCCAAGCGCGACCCGGTTGCCGACGGCGGCTGGAACATCTTCCACACCTGGTGGATCGGTGCCGACGTGATTGACCCAATGGCAATTGCGTTCTCCGGCGACCCTGAGAAGGGCTGGTTCGGCTGGCCGAAGGACGCCGAGCTTGAAGCGGCGCGTGCGGCCTATGCCAAGGCAACCTCGGCTGAGGAAAAGAAGGCATCGGCAGAAAAGGTGCAGGAGCGCCTCTGGGCGATCGGCGCCTCCGGTCACCTCGGGCAGTTCTTCGTGCCGGTTGCGTACCGCAACAATGTCAAGGGACTGATCAAGTCGCCGGTCCAGTTCTTCTGGAACATGTCGGTCGAATAGGCCTGATCACATGACTTGAAGCACGGCGGCGTGTACCATCGCCGCCGTGTTTCACTCTTACTTTTTGTAATCGGGAACGGAGCGGCTTGTGGTCTTCTATATTCTCAAGCGAATTCTGGCGACAGTGCCTGTCATGGGCGTGGTGGCGCTATTTGTATTCCTGATGTTGAGGCTGTCACCGGGCGATCCGGCTGCCGTGATTGCCGGCGACTATGCCACCGCCGAGGATATCGTCCGGATCCGGGAAAGCCTCGGTCTCAACGATCCGATCATTGTTCAGTTCACCAACTGGATCGGACAGCTTGCCCAGGGTGACCTGGGAATCTCGATTTTCACCAACCTGCCGGTCACCACGCTGATTGCCCAGCGGCTCGAGCCGACCATCATGCTCACGCTGACCACCATCATTTTCACCATCGTCGTCGCCGTGCCGCTCGGCACGCTCGCGGCCTGGAAACAGGGCAGCCTGATCGACCGGGCCGTAATGCTGTTTTCAGTGGCCGGCTTTTCGGTGCCGGTGTTCGTGCTCGGCTACATCCTGATCTACATCGTGTCGATCCAGCTCAAATGGCTGCCGGTGCAAGGCTACAAGTCCATGTTCACCGATGGCGTCATACCGTTCTTCCGGCACATCATCCTGCCCACTGTCACCTTGTCGGTCATCTTCATTGCGCTGATCGCGCGCATGACCCGCGCCTCGGTGATGGAGGTGCTGCAGGAAGACTATGTGCGTACCGCGCGCGCCAAGGGTCAGAGCGAATTCAAGGTGCTGATGAAGCATGCGGTGCGCAATGCGGCGGTGCCCATTGTCACCGTCATCGGTCTCGGCATCGCTCTGCTGATCGGCGGCGTTGTGGTCACCGAAAGCGTCTACAACATACCCGGCCTTGGCAGGCTGGTGCTGGATGCGGTGCTGAAACGCGATTATCCGATCATCCAGGGGCTGATCCTGCTGTTCAGTTTCGTCTACATCCTGATCAATCTGCTGATTGACTTGAGCTACACATTGTTTGACCCAAGGATCAAATACTGATGAGCACGCAGTCAGACAATGTTGATTTTACCACTTCTGCCGAGGCCACGCTCACTTCGCGCAAGGACGCATCCCTGGCGTCTTTGATGTGGAAGCATCCGTCGGTGTTCTGGGGCGGCCTGTTGCTGGGGATCATGGTTCTGGTTGCCGTTTTCGGTCCGCTGCTGACGGCTGATCCGGTGGCCATCAATCCGATCAAGCGCCTGAAGGTGCCGTCTGCGGAATTCTGGTTCGGCACCGACTATCTTGGCCGCAACGTGTATTCCCGCGTTATCTACGGAGCGCGGGTCTCGCTGGTGGTCGGCCTTGCGGTAGCCATCGTTGCCGTTGTGCTCGGCCTGGTGACCGGCCTGATCTCCGGCTATATCCGCTGGCTCGACGCCATCATCATGCGGGTGATGGACGGTTTGATGGCGATCCCCGGCAT
Organism: Anderseniella sp.; assembly: GCA_028289645.1. GTDB lineage: Bacteria > Pseudomonadota > Alphaproteobacteria > Rhizobiales > Aestuariivirgaceae > Anderseniella. Next base: position 811,571 of record JANQOK010000016.1, on the reverse strand, counting down.
TCTGCTGGCCATTGCCCTGATTTCCCTGTCCGGCGCCACGCTGTTCACTGTCATCATCGCCATCGTCATCCCGGAAATTCCGAGAGTGGTGCGGCTGGTCCGCTCCGTGGTGCTGACCGTGCGCGAGGAGCCCTATGTTGAGGCCGCCATCGCCGCCGGCACCAGGACCCACCTGATACTGGTGCGCCACATTCTGCCCAACACCATTGCGCCGCTGATCGTGCAGGCGACCTACATTTGCGGGTCCGCCATGCTGACGGAATCCATACTGGGTTTTCTGGGCGCGGGCATCCCGCCGGAAATTCCCAGCTGGGGCAACATCATGTCGGAAGGCCGTACCTACTTCCAGCTGTCGCCGTGGATCATCTTCTTCCCCGGCATTGCCCTGGCGCTCACCGTGCTTGCGGTCAACACGGTTGGTGACGGCCTGCGGGACACGCTTGATCCGCGCATTGCGAGGAAGATGTGATGGCAGACAGAAAATCTTCGCAGCCGGTCCTGGATATTCGCGGCCTGTCGGTCACTTTGCCGGAAGGCGCCGACCGGGAGTTTGCCATCGAGGACATCTCGTTCACAGTCGGGCAAGGTGAAATCGTCTGCATCGTCGGCGAGTCCGGATCGGGGAAATCCGTAAGCGCGCAAACCGTCATGGGGCTTATCCCGCGCAAGGACCTGACCCCGGTTGCCGGTGAAGTCCTGCTGCAGGGAGAGGACCTGCTGGAGAAATCCGAGGTCGAACTGCGTGAACTGCGTGGCGTGAAGATGTCGATGATCTTCCAGGAGCCGATGACTGCGCTCAATCCGGTCATGCAGGTCGGCGATCAGATCGGCGAGATGCTGGAAATCCACACCTCGATGTCGGCGGCCGAGCGCCGTACGCGCATCATCGAGGTGATGAACGACGTCGGCCTGCCCGACGTCAACCAGATGATCGACAGCTATCCGCATCAATTGTCCGGCGGCCAACGGCAGCGCATCATGATCGCAATGGCTCTGGCGCTGGAACCGGCGCTGCTGATCGCCGATGAGCCGACCACGGCGCTTGACGTGACGACCCAGGCCCAGATTCTCGACCTGATAAAGGACATCCAGAAGCGTCACGGCACCGGTGTCATGTTCATCACCCATGATTTCGGCGTGGTCGCCGAAATTGCCGACCGGGTCGTGGTCATGCAGAACGGCAATGTGGTCGAGCAGGGCAGTGCCAAGCAGGTGCTGACAAGACCCCGCGAGCCGTACACCAAGATGCTGATCGGGTCGGTGCCCAGCCTGACGCCGCCAAAACGCAAGCCGATCACCGACGGCGAACCGATCCTGGCCACATCAGGACTTGAAAAGATCTACGGTGCGCTCAACTGGTTCGGCGGCGGCCGGGTGGTGCACGCGGCCAAACAGGTGAAATTGGAAGTGAGGCGCGGTGAGACCCTCGGCGTGGTCGGTGAATCCGGATCCGGCAAGTCGACCGTGGCACGCTGCATCGTGCGCCTGATCGATCCGACAAGCGGCGAGGTGCTGATTGACGGCCACAACATCGCGAAGATGTCCCAGTCGGAACTGCGCTCCTACCGGCGCAATGTGCAGGTGGTTTTCCAGGATCCGTATCGCTCGCTGAACCCGCGCCGGACCGTTGGCCAGTCGATCGTCGAAGGCCCGATGAATTTCGGCACCTCGCATGAAGAGGCGCTGGAGCGGGCCCGCGACCTGATGGAGATCGTCGGATTGTCACCCCACGCGCTGGACCGGTTTCCGCACCAGTTTTCCGGCGGCCAGCGCCAGCGTATCTGCATCGCCCGCGCGCTTGCCATGGAGCCCAAGGTGCTGATCGCGGATGAAGCGGTGTCGGCGCTGGACGTCTCGGTTCAGGCCCAGGTGCTGAAACTGCTCGACGATGTGCGCAAGCGCTTTGACCTGGCCATGCTGTTCATCACCCACGACCTGCGCGTGGCGGCGCAGATCTGCGACCGGATCATGGTCATGCAGCAGGGCGAGGTTGTCGAGCAGGGCGCGACCGCCAGCGTCTACGCCAAGCCGGCTCACCCCTACACCAAGCTGCTGCTGGACGCCGCACCCGGGCGCGATTCGTTCGCGGCCGGGTGACCGACGTCACTTGTAGGGTGAGTCGACGCGGCGCATCAGGTGCCTGTTCTGCAGCTCCTCGATGTCGGAAAACCCGATAAACGCCTTGAAATCTGCCATCGACGTCACTGGTTGCGGCAGGTTCTGTGTCGACTTGTCGGCCACCAGTTTTTCAAAGTTTCGGCGCATGGCCTCGGTGGCACTCATCAGGCTGACAAGCGGATACACAGCCAGTCCGGCCACGCTTTCGATGTCCGACTTGTCCAGGTCGGTTTCCAGCCAGCCGAGGATCTGCAGCGACAGTGGCCTGCCACAGGCGTCGCGCAATTGGCGCAATTCGCCGATGGTCTTGAAGCAACGGCTGATCGGCTGAATGAGGTCAGCGCCGGCTGCAACATAGGCCTTTGCCCGCTCGACCGCCTCGGCCACCGTCAGGGCGTCGGTGCGGGCCACAATCAGCGTGTCCGGGTCCCTGCGCGCCTCGACCGCGGCGGCGATCTTGCCGGCATTTTCCTCCAACGGCAGAATGTCGATGCTGGTCGCGACCGCCGGGCAGCGTTTCGGCGCCTCCTGGTCCTCGAAGATGATCGCCGCCGCACCGGCGCTTTCAAATTCGCGTACCGTGCGCATGACATTGATGGCGTTGCCGTAGCCGGTGTCGCCGTCAGCAATCAGCGGCACCTTGATGGCGTTGGCGACATTGCGGATCACCGACAGGTTTTCCGACATGGTGTAGAGTTCAACATCCGGCAGGCCGAGATAAGAGGCAGAGACACCGAAGCCGGATGTCATCACCGCGGGAAAGCCGGCGTCTTCGGCAAGCTTGGCCGACAGTGCATCGTGGCAGCCCGCCACCCACACGGTTTTCCCTTGACGCGCCGCTGCGGCGAATTCCTGTTTGCTCAGTATCTTCGACATTACGGCTCCGCCTTTTCCTGTGACCCGTCGCGTTGATGCAGGTAACCGATGAGCCCGCCCGCCTCCAGCATCAGCCGGTCCGCTTCCGGCAGTGGTTCGAATGCCAATTCGGTTCCACGGGTGATATTGCGCACCAGGCTTCGGTCCCAGTCCACTTCGAGTGTGTCCCACCTGCCGACATTATCGATGATGCCCGGGCATGGTATCTGCGGAAAGCCCATGGCGATTTCACCGCGCCAGTAGCCGGGTGAGAAACTCTCCGCAATGACACCTGCGATGCCGAGCTTGCGCATGGCGATCATCGGCGGATAGTGCGGGTGGCCGTAGCCGAAATTGTGGTTGCCGATCAGCAGGTCACCAGGCTGCACAGACTTGGCAAAGTCCGGGTCGCGCGAAGCCATTGCCACCCTGGCGAGTTCGTCAACGTCCTTGATCTTGATGTTCTTGACGCCGACAATCTGGTCCACGTCGAAATCTATCTCTTCGAATATCCAGGCGGCGCGGCCTTTGAGCGGTTGAAGTGCCATTGCGCTAGCCTTCCAGATACGGTCTGGGATCGGTGATCCTGCCTTCGATGGCAGACGCCGCCACCGCCGCGGCATTGACGATGTAGATTTCCGAATCCGGACTGCCCATCCGCCCCTGCACATTCAGCGTACCGGTCGATACCGCACGTTGCCCGTCGCTCATCACGCCCAGGCGGCCGAAGCAGTAGTCACATGATGACGAGGTCACGAAAGCGCCGGCGGCAATCAGGTCAGTCAGCACGCCTTCGCGCGAGGCCTGTTCCATGATCTCCTGGCTGGTCGGAACCACGTGCAGCTGGAAACCCGGCTTGACCTGCTTGCCGCGCAGCACTTCGGCCGCGATGCGCAGGTCTTCCAGCCTGCCCGAGGCACATGACCCCAGATAGCCGACCTGAACCTCGGTGCCGGCATAGTCTTTCAGATCCTTGGTGTTGGCCGGGCTCGGCGGCACCACGACAATCGGCTCGAGATCCGAAATATCGATATCATGCACGGCTGCGTAAGTCGCGTCCGGGTCGGAAAACACCGGTTCCAGGTCAATGCGGGCGCGTTCCTTCGCATATGCCAGGGCCTTGTCATCCGGGTTCATGATGGCGGTGATGGCGCCGGTGAACATGGCCAGGCAGTTGATTGCCTGGCGGCCTTCAATGGACAGGTGCTCAACGGCGCTGCCGCCGATCTCCAGCACCTGGAACCGGCACGATGCCGGGCCCAGCGTGCGCACGATATGATGAAAGATATCCCGGGCCATGACGCCGCGCCGCAACCTGCCGTTCAGGTTGACGCGGGTGGTTTCCGGCACCTTGATCTGGATGTACTCCTTGACGAACGCCTCCAGAAGGTGCCGACGCACGCCGATGGCCAGGGTGCCGAAGGTGCCCAGTTGTGAAATGTGACCGTCGAAATGAACAGCAAACGCGCCCGGTGTTGCATAGCCAAGCTCGGCAGCCACCTGGTGACCGATGCCCTTGCGCTCGTAGACCGGTACGTTGTTGGCGATACCCCAGTCCCGGGTATTCTGGTGCAGGTCTTCCTCCTGCGGCGTGACAGCCGGCACCATATGGTCGATGAACAGCGCGAAGCGTTCCGGTTCGGCCACCTTGTCGATGCCGAACTCGTCTTTCATGTGCTTGAAGATGACGTCCGTATAGCCGGGAAAGTCATAGGCAATAACGAAATCCGGCTTGGCCTTGATCTCTTCTCCGGCCCGGACACTATCCAGACCGGCGGCCCGCGCCAGGATTTTTTCGGCAATTGTAAAACCCATCTGATCTGCTCCCGAGGCGTTCGACAAGCCGTGCCTCATGACCCGGCCAATAATAGCGGCGAATGATCAGGGTGTGTCAACCAGCAACATATATTTCATCTGATGAAATCACTCAACTGGCATGGATGTGGGAGATATCGAGCGCACCAGCGTGGCCAGGTCGCGGCCGCAGTGTAACAGGTCGTCGAGGCATCGGGGCGAGCCTTCGCCGGCGATCTGCGCCGTCAGCCCGCCCACGGAGACCGCGGCCAGCACGTCGCCGTCCGCATTGCTGAGCGGCACGGCAAGGGCGGAAAGGCCGACCGCGACGTCGTCATGTGTGATGGCCCAGCCGGTTTCGCGGATCTCGTTCAGCTCCTTCTTCAGGCGCCCGGCATCGATGACGCTCTTGTCGGTGAGCTGGGTCAGGTTGCTGTTCAGGAAGCTGTCCTGTTCGGTTTCGGGCATGTGCGCCAGCAGGACCTTTGGCCCCGCTCCACAGTTCAACGGCAATTTGCCGCCAACCGACCACCAGCGCACCTGCACTGCGGATTCGCCATGATACCGGGCCAGGCAAACGGCGGCATTGTTGCGCAGTATCGACAGGAACACCGTGGCACCGGTGTCCCGCGCCAGCCGCATCAGTCTGCTCTCGGTCAGCTCGCGCAGCGAGTTTCCTTCCGGCACGGCGCCGGCTATCTGCAACACGTCAAGCGCCAGGCAGTAGGCGCCGGTATTGTCGTCCTGGCGCACGATGCTCTCGTCGCGCAGCGTAACAAGAATCCTGCGCGTGGTGCCGGCGTCCAGTCCGGTGGCGCGAACGATCTCGGCAAGGGTCAGATGGCGCCGCTCCGGCGTAAACGCCCGCATGATGTGAATGGCGCGCGATATTGACCTTACACGCGGCAGCGTGCTGCCGTCTCTGGTGCGTCTGGGGCTGTTGGCCGGTGCCTGTCCATACATGGCTTCAAGTGTCCTATGCTATTTCATCAGATGAAATATCAATTATCTGTTGACAATACAATACCAGATTGTGGGATAGTCACAGGAACGACGTCCGCTGCGCCGCGCAGCCAATAACGGGAGGATTGTTTAATGCATAAAGTTATAAGTGCGCTGGCCATGGCTGGTCTGGTTACGGCAGGTTCGGTGCTTACACTCGGGGTATCCAGCGCCAGCGCGGAGATGCGCGAGCTGCGCTTTGCCGAGTTTGGCCCGAACCGGGGCACCCGTGCCGCTGCCATCCAGTGGCTCGACACCGAGCTACGCAAGCGCTCCGGTGACACGCTTGGACTGAACATTACCTGGGGCGGTGCGCTGCTTGGCGCCAAGACGGCTGCCCAGGGCCTGTCGGACGGCGTTGCCGACATGGCCTCGATCGTGCCGGTCTACGCGCCCGGCAAGCTGGTCGCCTACGAGGTCGTGGATACCCTGCAGTTCGGCGATGAATGGGTCGGCATGATGGCCACCTACGAGTTCATGACCCAGAACCCGGCCGCGATCGCCGAGCAGAAGAAGGCGAACATCAAGTACTTCGGCAACTACACGACCGGGCCGACGCAATTGCTGATGAAGGACGCACCGGTCATGACCGGGGCCGATCTGGACGGCAAGACCATTCGTGCCACCGGCGCCTTTGTGCCGGCCCTGAAAACACAGGGTGCTGCGACAGTGTCCATGTCTCAGCCCAAGGTGTACGAGGCGCTGTCAAACGGGTCGGTCGACGGCTCGACCACCTACTACTACGTGGCCAAGGCTTACAAGCACTATGAGGTGGCCAATTACATCACCGAGCTTAACATGGGCCAGGTGCTCGCTTTCGGCGTGGCCATGAACGCCAACACTTATAACAGCCTGAAGCCAGAGCAGCAGAAACTGCTGGATGAACTCGGCAAGGAGTTCACCGTCTACATGGCTGAGAAAATGCATGCATCGCGCACCGACGTGAAAAAGGAGCTGCAGGAAGGCATTGACGGCAACAAGGTCAAGGTTGTCGAGCCCGACCCGGCCCTGCGCGCCAAGCTGATCGAGGTCGCCGATGCGGATGTGTCGAACTGGATCGAGAAGGCCAAGAAGAAGGGCATGGACGGCGATGCTATCCTGGCCGACTACAAGAGCCTGGTTGAAAAATACACCAAGGAACGGGACGACAAGGGATACCCCTGGGCGCGCTGATGCGCTGCGCTTGTGTTGCCAGCCCCGGTCATTGTGATGCAGCATTGGCCGGGGCTGTTGGTTTTTCGTCCTCCGGGGGCTCGACATGATGACCTTGCTACGCAGGATCGAAGGTGCCGCCATGTGGCTGGCGTGCGCGGCGCTTCTGGCCATGGGCGCCATCGTCACCGCATCGGTTGTCGGCCGGGTGGCGTTCAACATGCCGGTACCCGACGACCTGATCATGGTCGGCCTGCTCATGGTGTGCGTGATCGTACTGCCGCTGGCCTATGTGGAACGCACAGACGGGCACATTGCGGTGACCGTGATCGCCGACCTGTTGCCGGTGCGGGTGCAGTATGCACTGCGGCTGGTCGGGACAGTTCTGTTTGCCGCGTTTTTCGGCACCATGGGATACATGCTGGCCCTGAAGGTGCCCGGCGAATACACCGAGAACCTGTACTATGACGGCCAGTTGTACATCCCAACGTGGCCGATGAAGGCCATGTTCGTGTTCGGCGTGGCGGTGCTGACGGCAAGATGCCTGGTCAGCCTCGGCCGGAACGTCCGCGCCGTCATATCGGGCCGCGCGCCCGATGTGCCCGACGCCGACAGGCACCGCTAGTACGCTATGGAACCGCTCACAATCGGCTATATCGCTCTTCCCGTCGCGCTGTTCCTGCTTGCCATGCGGGTGCCCATCGCGGCAGCACTGGGTGTGGTTGCCAGTGTCGGCATTTTCGTGATCTTCGCCTGGCGGCCAGGCGCTGAATTTCAGCCCGAGTATGCCTGGCAGCCGACGTTCTCGCTGTTGATCAATTCGCCGTTCGCCTTCATCACCAGCTACACCCTGTCCACCGTTCCGCTGTTCATCTTCATGGGGCATATTTCCTATGAAGCCGGCTTCACCACCGATATCTACCGCGCCGCGCGACTGTGGCTGTCGAAGCTGAAAGGCGGCGTGGCCACGGCGTCCATCGTCGGCTGCGGCGGGTTTTCCGCGATAACCGGCTCGTCCGTCGCCTGCGCTGCCGCCATGGGGCGCATCGCGATCCCCGAAATGCTGAAATTCGGCTACTCCAAGCCGCTGGCGACAGGATCGGTTGCAATTGGCGGGACGCTCGGCTCGCTGATCCCGCCCAGCGTGCTGTTCATCCTGTATGGCATCTTTGCCGAGCAATCGATTGCCAAGCTGTTCATTGCCGCCATCATTCCAGGCCTGCTGTCGCTGTTCGCCTATATCGTCGTGATCTACATCTGGGTGTCGCTGAAGCCTGACGCCGCACCGGTGCCCGAGGAAACCGTCACCCGGGCCGACCGCATGAGCGCGCTGGGGCGCTGCTGGGCCATTGTGCTGCTGTTCGTGGTGGTGATCGGCGGCATATATGCCGGTTTCTTCACACCGACCGAAGCCGCCGGCATCGGTGCCGCCGCCAGCCTGGTGCTTGGGCTGGTACTGGGCCGGCTGAAAACCTCGAACATCGGCTCAGCCCTGAAGGAGACCGTCTACCAGTCGTCGATGATCTTTGCCATCGCCATCGGCGGCAAGCTGTTTGTCAACTTCATTGCGCTCACCGGCATGGCCGCTTCGATCACCGCCCTGATTGACGGCAGCGGCGCATCCGTTGTGGTGGTCATCGGCCTGATGGTGGTCATGTACATCTTCCTGGGCATGTTCCTCGACCCCATCGGGATCATCCTGCTGACACTGCCGCTGACCATCCCGATCGTAGAGGCGTTCGGCTTCTCGCTGATCTGGTTCGGTGTCGTGGTCATCAAGCTGCTGGAAATCGGGCTGGTGACACCGCCCATCGGCCTGAACGTGTTCGTGATCAAGTCCATCGTCGGCGACAGGATAAGGCTGGAATCGATCTTCACCGGCGTCGCCTGGTTCCTGTCAGCCGAAGTGTTCGTGCTCGGCCTGATCCTGACGGTGCCGGCGCTGTCACTGTGGCTGACCCAGTTCGTCTAGGGTCGAGACCCTAGACCCGCTCAAAGTGAAACATCGCGCATGGCTGCTCGACTTCGTAACCTGCTGCCGTCGGCCGCATGTGCTCATCGAACGCCCGTCGCATGGCCGCGATGGCGGCTGGAAGCTTGTCGCGCCTGGCCGGATTGGCGCTTGTGACCCGATCGACCACTTGATCGAAGCTTTCGTATGTGCGCGTCAGAACATAGTCCCGGTGCTCGACCAGCCGGAACTGCGGCATGGCAAGCTTGCGCAACCGGTTCTGCGATGCGGTCCGGACTTCGGTTTCGTCTTCCAGCGGCTTGACGATTTCCGTCATGCCGCCGTGCGGCAGCGGATCGACCACGTGCAGCCGGCCGCCGGCGCGCAGGACCCGGGCGCATTCTTCCAGCGCCTGCACCTGTGTAGTTGCGGGAACATGGTGAAATGAAAACATGAAGCACACCAGATCGGCGGCAGCGCTGTCGACCGGCAGGTCTTCGGCCCGGCCAAGGCGGAACTCCAAGCCGCATGGGGCATTCCGCGAACCCTGCTGCACCTTGCCGTCGTCAATCTCAATGGCAACGACATTGGTCGCAGTCGACGCAAGTTGGCGGGCGAACGCGCCGTCGCCTGCCCCCACGTCCACGGCGGTCGCCCCGTCCAGATCGACCAGGCCGGTCAGTACATCAAGATGGGTCATGTGTGCACGCTGTCAGCCGCAGCAATTGCCGGGCAGGGCGTGATGGCCATGGCCTGAATGGTTGCAGCAGCCACCCTTCCAGAACTCGGCACCGGCGCCGTGACAGTATTTGCCGTCGGCCCCGACCATCTTCATGAACATCGGGTGGTAGTTGCGGCACACCTCCAGTTCGGTCTTCACCCAGTGCAGCGGGTCGGCGGCGTAATGATCCCAGTAGTCGCCGTCCATATTGATGCCGGGCACCGCCGGGTTCCAGGATTCATCCAGCCACAGGTCAACGTCGCCGTACCTGGCACACAGTTTCCGGATCTCCGGATCATCGAGCGCCAGCAGGCGGCCGTTCTCGATCAGCATCTCGTTGTCGCCTTCACGTTCAAGATGGTAATTCGGGAAGTACAGATGAATGTGCCAGTGTCCCACCAGGTGGCCGGCCCGGGCCGCCTGGCGTTCCGCCATGGATGAGATGATGGTGCCGAAGCCCATGTGGATCACGCCGGAACGCACCCGCTCGTACAGGCAGTTGACGAAGCCCGACGGGAAATCCTTGCGCGGCCGGTGTATGTGCGGGTTGGTGCCGATGGAGGCTTCCCACCAGTGCATGATGCCCTTGCCGGGAAACGCCGGGTACTGGATGTCGGCGGTCTGCGCCATCACCTCGCGCAGCTGCCGGCCGAACTCTCCGCCTTCATTGATCTGGGTAATCTTCGAGTTCTCGACAACCAGTTGCGTCCAGTCCATGGCGGCGATGTGGTTGGTGGTGCCGGCAATGACACCGTTGCCGCTTTCCTTGCCGGGCAGGAACACCCACGGCCTGCCGGTGACATGGCCGGGCAGGTAGGTCTTGCCGAAGTGTTCATTGCCGGTCCAGGTGGCCGACACCAGGTCGGGATTGTAGAACTCGCGCCGGCTGTCCCAGTATTCCGGGTGATTGGTGAACTCCAGGTCGGTGCCTTCCGGATCGGTGATGCGGGCCCGCTTGGCCGAGCGGATGCGGTCCCAGGTCCACCTGTCCATGGCGTTCAGCACTTCGATCGGCATGGTGTGGGCCGGCGAGGCCAGGATTTCCGGCGTGATGAATGGCATGCGCTGGATCTTGATGTAGCGTTCCGCCAGAACCGGGCCGCCATACCCCATCAGGACCTTGTCATATTCCTTCTTCTTCTCGATCTCCTCCCACATGTCCATCCACTCGGCCAGCTCCTTGGTGCGGCGCAAATAGTACTGGACCTCGTCGGCTCCGACCCATTGCGGGATCGGGCCGCGATCGATTTTTTTGATCTCGTAGACCACGTTGTACTTTTCGAGAATTTTCTGGCACGCCTGGATGACCATGTCGGAGTGCCAGTTGTCGACGCGCAACAGCACCCGTTCGCCTGGCTTGAGGTCCCAGCAGGCGTTCAGGCCGTGATTGTAGGGCCGTTTGGCCACATGCTCCAGATAGGGCAGCAACTGGTCCGGATCGGTCACTTCGACAAACGGCGGGCAGCGTGGCGGCCGCGCCGATTTCAGCGGCGGTGAGGTGAAAACCGGCACGCCGTCGGGCCGTCCATGCGGTGTGACGGAGCCTTGGCCAGCTTGGGCTTTGTCCAGCATGTTCGCCTCCGGATAACGTAACAATTGCTTTTAAAACAGTCGCATACTGAGGACGCATCCACAAGCCGGTTTGCAGCTTGTGCATCTCTTCACATCGCAATTTGCGTAGCGCTGTTAGCCGGTTGCAGGTTAGGGTTTGAACTACCCGTCAGAGTTGCATGTGAAAGAAAGACCAGCTCGATATGAAGCCGACTATCCACGAAGCCGTAACCCCGCAGCAGCGTCATGACGTGTATCGTTTCCGCTATGACATCTATGTCGAGGAGATGGGCAGGTACCGCTCGGTGGCTGACCATGACCAGCGCATTTTCTGCGAGCCTGAAGATGAAACCGCCAGGCTCTATTACGCCACCGATGGTGAGCAGATCGTCGCCACCATGCGGCACAACTGGGGCGGCGATGCACCCCTGTGCGCCCGCCAGGTCGAGCAGTACGATCTGGCCCGGTTTCTGGAGCAGATCCCGTGCGAGCAGATGATTGTCGGCGAGCGCTTCATGGTCGCACCAAGCCAGCGTGGCACGGATCTGATCTTCCGCCTGTTCCAGACCTACCTGGCCTTCGTCAACGAGCATCGCATCCAGCTGATCTTCGGGGACTGCGAGCCTCACCTGCTCAATCTGTATCTGGGCATGGGTTTTCGCGCCTACGCCGACAGGAACGTCAACAGCAAGGAAACCGGATACCTGGTTCCGTTGGTCATGGTGCCGGAGGACATCGCTTACATGAAACAGGTGCAGTCGCCGTTTGTCAGCCTGTTGCAGGACTATGGTGACACCGCAAGCGTGCCTTCCTGCCTGCCGAAACTGCTGTCTTCCGGCCGCGTTGTGCTGAGCCAGGCATTGACGCCGCAAAAGGAGTATCAGTCCGAAATCGAACAGGCCATCCAGCTGGCTGAAAACCCGACCCACCTGTTCGATGGCCTGAGTGAGGATGAATGCCAGCGCTGCCTGTCCAAGAGCAATGCGATTGAATGCCAGGCCGGTGACCACCTGATCAAGGCCGGCAATGTGGCCCAGAACATGTTCGCCGTTCTGTCCGGCACGCTGGAAGTGCGCGCTGGTGACCGCGTCGTGGACGTGTGCTGCAGCGGCGATATTGTCGGTGAAATGGCGTTTCTGCTGGAAAGCCCGCGGGCGGCGGATGTGTACGTGGCAACCGACGGTACCCGCGTGCTGTCCCTGAGCGAAAGCAACCTGAAGAAACTGGCGGTGAACGAGCCGCAGCTGGCGGCAAAACTGCTGCTCAACCTGTCAAAGCTGCTCTGCTACAAGCTGCTGCGCGTCGGCTAGCGGGCACCTTGGCCTCAGTCGCGACTGTCCGAATACGCCTTCTCCGCGTCGTAATAGGCATCGAACCCGACCGCCTTGCGCAGGTCGGCAAAATCCAGCAGCCGGTCGGCCGGGTGCTTGCGCTCAGCCATTTCGGCCAGTGATGCCGTGATCGCTTTCATGGCGGCAGACATCAGCGTCAGCGGATAGGCGGCGAAGCTGTAACCCAGTTCATGCAGGCGGTCGGGGTGCAGTATCGGTGTCGCGCCGCCTTCCACCAGGTTGGCCATGTGAATGCCGGGCGCTTCGCTGGTCAGGCGCGCCATCTCATCTTCGGACTGTGGCGCTTCGACAAACAGCATGTCGGCGCCCAGGCCGGAAAATCCCCTGGCCCGCTCGATGGCTTCGCCCAGCCCGTGTCCGTGCCGGGCATCGGTGCGCGCCAGGATCATGATGTCGGCACCGGCCTCGCGCGCATCCACCGCCGCTTTGATCCGGTTGAATGCCTCGTCGCGCTCGACCACCAGCTTGCCCTTGGTGTGGCCGCATCTCTTCGGCGACACCTGGTCTTCGATCATCACCGCGCCGAAGCCGGCCCGGGCATACTGCTCCACCGTGCGGCGAACATTGAGCGCGTTGCCGTATCCGGTGTCGCCGTCGCCGATCACCGGTATGTCGGTGGCGGCGCAGATATTGCGGCCCTGGTCGAGCATCTCGCCAAACGAGATCAGGCCGGTGTCGGGCGCGCCGATGCGGGAGGCGGACACGGCAAAGCCCGACATGAAAGTGAAGCCAAAGCCGGCATCGCCGATCATCTTGGCGCTCAGCGCGTCCCAGCAGCACGGCATAACATGGCAGGTGTCCTCGGCCAGCAGTTTCCTAAGTCGGGCGGCGGGCGAATGTGTGGTCATCTGAGACTCTCAAAGTTTGAACGGAATATACATGGCAAGGTCTGGGAACTCGTAGATCAGGAACACCGTCAGCAGCATCAGGCTCAGAAACGGCCACACGCCTTTCGCCACCTCCTGCATGGAGGCCTTGCCGACGGCCTGTATCACGTACAGGTTCAGGCCCACCGGCGGCGTGATCAGGGCGCACTCGATCATGATCACGAAGAACACGCCGAACCAGATCGGGTCGATGCCGAGGCCGAGCAGCGAAGGTGCCAGCACCGGCACCATGATCAGCATCATCGACAGCGCTTCCAGGAACAGCCCCATCAGCACCAGTACCGCACCGACAACCAGAATGAACAGCCAGGCTTCGGAGAAGTTCTGCGAGATGAAGAACGACACGTCCTGCGGGATGCGGTACAGCGAAATCGCCTTGCCGAACACCTTGGCGCCGGCGACGATCAGCAGGATGGTGACGGTTGTCACCATGGACTGCGTGACCGCTTCCTTCAGGGTTTCCCAGGTCAGGGTGCGCAGGATGACACCGGTGATGATCAGCGAGGCAGCGAAGCCTATTGCCGCTGCCTCGGTGGGCGTGAACACGCCCCAGTAAATGCCCCATATGATCAGCCCGGCCAGCCCCAGCGCCGGCAGTGCACGCAGTCCCGTGCTGCGCCGTTCGCTCCAACTCGCCTTGGGCGATGACTGGCATTGTGGCGACAACCACGCATAGATCATCGAAAACCCGATGAACAGCGCCATCAGCATCAGGCCCGGCCCGATACCGGCCAGGAACAGCTTGATCACCGACTCCTCGGTGATGAACCCGTACACGATCATCGGGATTGACGGCGGGATCAGAATGCCAAGTGTGCCGCCGGCCGCCAGCAGGCCAAGCACGAAGGGTCTCGGATATCCGCGCTGGCTCATTTCCGGAATGGCGACGGTGCCGATGGTCGCCGCTGTGGCAACCGACGAGCCCGAGATGGCTGCGAAGATGCCGCAGGAAATCACCGTCGCGATGGCAAGGCCGCCGGGCAGGTGTCCGACCCAGGCCTGGACGGCTGCAAACAGGTCGCGGCCCACGCCGCCTTTCAGCAGCACGTTGGACATCAACAGGAACAGCGGCACTGCCAGCAGCACGAAATTGTCGATGGTGCCTAACATGCTCTGCGGCGCCATTAGCGGCGAGAAACCGCCCATTAGCAGCAGCATGAGGCCCAGGCCGCCGAGCGCAAACGCCACCGGCACCCGCATCAAAAGCAGGGTGAACAGCGCCACAAGGATCAGGACAGTTGTCATCTAGTGGCCGCCGCCGCTGTCCGGTTCCGGCAATTGCTTGCCGCGCGCCAGCCTGACCAGGTCAGCCGCACACACCAGCACCGACAGGCCGAAGCCCAGCGGGATGACCATTTCGGTCCACCAGTTCGGAATATTGAGCATGGTGCCAGTCGAGCGCCCGCGCACGAAACTGTCCCAGGCGATTTCCCAGCCGAACCAGAACACCACGACACAGAAGAAACCGGTGAACACAATCGTCACCAGGTCGCAGATCCGTTGTGCCCAGGCCGGCAGTCGTTCATGGAGCAGTTCAATATTGATGTTTTTGCGCCGGGCGATGGTGTGCGGCAGGGCGACATACATGCCCCAGATCAGGAACATCTGCGATATCTCGGCAGCCCAGATGGTTGGTGCGGAAAACACATAGCGCGCCACGACTTCCCAGGTCAGCAACATGCCCGTGGCAAAGAACAGCCAGGCGCCGACGGTGCCCAGCCAGTCTATTGTCCTGTTTGCGAAGTTCACGCCATGCCCCCTGCAAAGACGAAGGTCAAATCAATACCAGGCCTTGGCCGGGATCGGAAACCGGAAACGGTTCGCTGGATCCCGGCCGGCCGTCAGTTTGCGGCGTCTACTGCAGCGACTGAGCGGCCTCCAGCACTTTGGCGCCGAGATCCCCGGCAGCCGCCTTGTAGCCGTCAATAACCGGCTGCGCCGTCTTCCTCCAGGCAGCCACTTCATCGTCGGTTGGGGTGTAAATGGTCATGCCGCTTTCCTTGGCCGCCGCGTAGGCATCTTTCTCGATCTGGCTGACCTTGTCGCGGACCGTCACTTCGGCTTTCAGCGCGGCATCGGAAATCACCTTGCGGGTGTCTTCAGACAGGCCCTGCCAGAACTTCTCGTTGACCAGTACGACGAACTCGATGTCGGCGTGGTTGGTCACGGTAATGTGGTCCATGACTTCCCACAATTTGCGTGACTTGACACCGGACACGCCGGTCATGCCGATATCGACCGTGCCGCGCTGGTAGGCGAGGTACTGTTCCGAACCGGAAATCAGGGTTGGCGAGCCGCCGGCCGCTTCGGTGAAGGCGCCGAGTGTCTTGCCGAACACGCGCACTTTCTTGTTCTTCATGTCATCGGGTGTTTTGACCGGCGCGCCCTTGGACAGCAGGATGGCGCCGCCATAGGCCTGCCACCACAGCACCCGTGAGCCTGTGCCCAGTATGGCCTCGTCGATCGGGGCTCGGACGGCACTGCCCGGCGCCACCGCCTTGCGCACCAGCTCTTCTGAATTGAACAGGAACGGCACGTAGAAAATGTCCACGGCCGGCACATCACCGACAAACCGGGTCAGTGAGGCAACACCCATTTCAATGGAGCCGGACCCCACCGCCTGGGGCACCTCCTTGTCCTTGTAGAGCTGGGCTGAATCGTAGATCTGCACCTCGACCTTGCCGCCGGAGTTCTTCTCAACCTCAGCTTTGAACAGCTCCAGATTCTGGCCGAGATGGCTCTTCAGAGGCAACTGCAGCGAGATGCGAAGCGTTGTGTCGGCAGCCATCGCGGCCACCGAGGTGACGGCAACCGCCAAGGCGGCCATCAGCGATACAAATAGGCGTTTCATGTTGTAACTTCCCTGTGGATTGTCGTTGATCTTGTTGTCGGCCTCGATAGCGGATGAGGCAGCGAAGTCGCACTATTGCCCAGTCTGCCGGACCGGGCAAGCTTGAAGGAAACCGCCTGATGAAAATCACCCGCGTTCGCGCCACACCCGTCAATGTGCCGCTGGAAGCAGCCTATGTCTGGTCCTATGGCGCCTTGCCCGGCTTCACCCAGACCATCATCGAGGTGGAAACAGACGAAGGCCTGACCGGCATTGGAGAAGCGCCTTCCGCCGTTGCCGCAGATGTCATCAACAACACCTTTGCCGAGGCGCTGGCGGGGTGCGATCCGATCGACATCTCAGGTTGCGAATTGCGCTGCCTGCCATCGACACGTGGCGTGCAGTCGGTGTCCGAGCTCGCCTTGACGGCCATCTGGGGTGGTGTTGAAATGGCGTTGTGGGACTTGCGCGGCAAGGTGTGGAACCAGCCGCTGTACCAGTTGCTGGGCGGAGCCGTTCGCAAGGACATCGCGTTCACCGAGTACTTTGCCTATCGTCTCGAACAGGATGGCAGGGGTGGTGAGGCAAGTGCGGAGGCGGTCGCTGACTACTGCATGCGCATGCGCGCGGAGCACGGCTCCACCATGTTCGAAGGCAAGATGTCCGACGCCGACCCTGCGGCCGCCATCGCCCTGGCCGGCGCTGTCCGGCGAGCAGTCGGTGATGACGCGGTGCTGCGCGTTGATTCCAATCACGCCTATTCGGTTGCCACCGCGCGCATGATGGCACCGGCACTGGAAGACCTTGGCATTGACTGCTGGGAGGATCCGGTCGGCACCTATGAGGACATGGCCCGTCTGCGCCCGCACACGCGGCTGGCGTTTTCGTCCCACAATACCGACTTTCCCAAGGCGGTGTCGCTGGGAGTGCCGGACAACATCGTCACCAACATCGCCGGACATGGCGGCTTCGCTGCCACGCTGAAGTTCATCGGCGCATGCGAGAAGATGGGTATCGGGTTCTGGTGTTACTCCGGTGACAGCGGTGTGGCGACCGCCGCCTACATGCACCTGTGCGCCTCGCAGAGCTGGATCACCCGGCCCAATCAGTCGCTGCTCAGAATGCAGCCCCATGATGTGATCGAGGAAGGTCCGTTCCGCCCGAAGAGCAATGTCGTGCGGGTGCCGGAAGGGCCCGGGCTTGGCATAACCCTGTCGCAGGACAAGCTGAAATTCCTGCACCGGCATTTTCTCGATCACGGTGCCATGAACAAGTACCACAACCCGGCAGACCCGGGCCGGTTTGTCAGGCTGCCGCTGGTCTAGAACGCTGGCCATGAGCGGTGTGCGACGATTCATCCGGACCCGGCAACGAACCACTCTCGGCGGCTGTTACCGTGTTGTTCCAATTACGGATTATCTGGCACCCTATAATTAGAATAACTCTAAAATATTGTTTTTATTAGATAAATCGAGTCTTTTCAGTTGACCTCCTGTCGACATCAGTGATACCCGACAAAAATAGTCAGATATTTAAACTACTGGTGCAGTCATGGGTATCGATCAGGCAAATATGGTGAAGGCCGGGGCTCAGCGTGTTCTGGACAACAAGCCGGAACGGCTGTTCACGGTCGGCCTGCGCTGCACCATCGAGGGCTTCGACTACAGTGACATCGAGTGTTGGGAAACCGCCTGGCAGACCTATTGCCGGGAGGTCGACGCCGTGTGTGCCCGCCGTTTGTTGGGGGAGGTACAGTACTTCGTCCGCGTGTTGCGCAAGTATGAACCGCGCGCTTACTCGTTGTTCCCTTACGGCTGCCGCCGGCTCAGTCACGATGAAAGCCAGATACTGAACTTCATCGTGTGCCTGCAGAAAAAGGATGCCGCGGCGGCCGATGTTGCCGTCAGGCTGGTGCTGGGCAACGCCGCGCAATGCCATCCGGAAAATCTGAAAAGCCTGCTGTCAGCCGGTCAGGCGGTGGCTGACGCGTTTACCGCCCATGCCCTGTTTTTCATTCCGCTCGGTCAGGACGTGCTCGATGCACTGACCGGCAAGTCCAATGCCATCTGCCCGGCCTGCCCGTCGGCCGAAATGCTGCAATTTCCCAAGTTGAACTGAAGGAATATATGAGATGAAAAAAACCTTGATCACCGCGTCGCTTGCAGCCCTGGCGGTGTTTGCACCAATGCAGGCCGCCAAGGCTTCTGATGCCGCATCGGTAATTGCCACATACTCAGACATCGCCGCTGCAAAATATGATGACGCCTTGACCTCGGCCCGGGCGCTCAAGACGGCAGTTGATGCCTTTGTAGCGGCACCGTCGGCTGAAAATCTCGCCGCGGCGCGCACCGCGTGGCTTGCGGCCCGTGTGCCTTATCAGCAGACCGAGGTGTACCGGTTCGGCAATGCGATCGTGGATGACTGGGAAGGCAAGGTGAATGCCTGGCCGCTTGACGAGGGTCTGATCGACTATGTCGATCCGGCCGGATATGGCGACAGCTCGGACGAAAACCCGTTCTACACCGTCAATGTGGTTGCCAACAAGACCGTCACTGCCGGCGGCAAGACGATCGACGCGACCAGCATCACACCGCAAGTTCTGGAAAGTCTGCAGGAAGTGGGCGGCGTGGAAGCAAATGTGGCCACAGGCTATCACGCCATCGAGTTTCTGCTCTGGGGCCAGGACAATAACGGCACCGGACCCGGCGCCGGCAGCCGCCCGCACACGGATTTCGACACTGCCAATTGCACCGGTGGCAATTGTGACCGCCGGGCTCAGTATCTCCAGGCTGCCACCGACCTGCTGATCAAGGACCTTGAAGACATGGCCGCAAACTGGACAGGCGACGGCGCTGCCCGCAAGACCCTGGCGGAAGGCGAGGCAAAGTCCGGCCTGACGGCAATCCTCACCGGCATGGGGTCACTGTCATACGGCGAACTGGCCGGTGAACGGATGAAACTGGGCCTGCTGCTGCATGATCCCGAAGAAGAGCATGACTGTTTTTCCGACAATACCCACAACTCGCATCTGTACGATGTCATAGGCATCCAGAACGTTTACCTGGGCAAGTACCAGCGTCCCGACGGATCGGTCGTTGAAGGCGCGGCCCTTTCTGACCTGGTCAAGGCAAAAGATGCCGCGCTGGACACTGAACTGCGTGAGAAGATCGCCGACACAGTGTCCAAGATGCAGGTTCTGGCCAAGCGAGCCGAAAGCGGCGAAAGCTACGATCAGATGATCGGTGAGGGCAATGCCGAGGGCAATGCGGTCGTCCAGGCCGCCATTGACGCACTGGTGGCCCAGACCCGCACAATCGAAAAGGTCGTTGCAGCTCTCGACCTCAAGATCGAGGTCGAGGGATCCGACAGCCTCGACAACCCGTCCGCCGTCAACCAGTAGCCGCAATGTGCGGTAGCCATCAGATATTGTCTGACTTTGAAGCAAAAGCTTTTGAAGGCGATGGTTTGCAGAATGCGACGGCCCGGCCGAAAGGCCGCCGCATTCGCCTTTCTGAAATGGGTCACTGGTGTTGTTCGGTCATCGGCACTTGCCTGACCCATGAAGATTTGCTGGTGGTCGCGCGCAAATGGAATGTCAACATTGAGCCGGATGCCCGTGCCTTCGATGTACACGGTTTCTTTGTCCGCAAGGCGGGTGAACAGGGTGATATCTCCCGGGCAATAGAGAAGATGCTGGACGGTCGCTATGGCGGCCTGGTCCGGCGCGTGTCGAACATCACCGAAGAGGACCGGCTAGTCGAGTTCTGGAATACGGCGGTCAATGACGGGTTTGTGGCCGGCGCCTACTGGGCGATCATTTCTCACCGTCATGTGCCGGACGATCTGCGCAACCGCATTTTTGGTGAAGTTCACATGATGTCTCACCTGCTCGGTGGAACGGCTCGGAAAATCGTCGGGGCGGCGGCAGAGTTGCAGGCCCGGGTGGACCAGATGGAGCGGCGGCAGGAGCGCTGGTCGAGCCAGATGCGAGATGCGCTTGATGAGCGCGACGGCAGGATAGCGCAACTGCAGGATGAACTGGGCAGGTCACGGACGCTGCTGCAGAAGCGCGCCGCGTCGGCCGAAGCGCCAGACACGGGAAAACTGTCGAAGCTGAATGCAAAGCAGGAACGCGCGCTGATTGCTGCGCGCACCAGGGCGCGTCAGTTGGCCAATGAACTGGAGCAGGTGAAGCATCGCTTGACTGAGCTGCGCAAGTCTAGGCCCGCCAGGGCGATGCAATCGTCGATTGCGACGTTTGATCCGGTCGTTGGGTTGTGCGGCAAGGCGGTGCTGTATCTCGGCGGCAAGCAGGCCAGTGTGCCGCAGATTACCAGGGCGGCGGAGGCCGCCCGGGTGTCGCTGCTCCACCACGATGGCGGACTGGAGCAGTCGGCCCATCTGATCGATGACCTGATAAGTCGATGTGACGCAGTGATTTGTCCCGTCGACTGCATCAATCATCAAGCTTGTCTGAAGGCCAAGAAATTATGCAAGAAGATGCAAAAACCGTTCATGCCGGTAACGTCCCGGGGGACCACCACGTTTCAGCGTGCGCTGGCAGAACTCGCCTCTCGTTTGAACGGCAGTTCCGCAGGCGCAATCGAACACCGGCAGTGACGATGACGGCAGGCAACGGGCGCCGGCGCTTTCAGATCATGGCAGGCATGGCTGCCATTGGCTGGGCGTTGCTTGGACAGCCCGCGGATCTGCGGGCCGGCCCCTCAGGCTTTGTTCCGGGCGAAGAACTGCCCGGCGGCAAGGCGACCTCACGCCGAACTGCCAGCAACGCCAATGCGTTTTCACATGCATCCGGCAATATCAGCTTTGAGCGCGAGTTTGATTTCAAGATCGGCAACGGCATTTTCAAGAAGCTGTGGGTGTCCGCTCCCGCCTCTACAAACTCCTCAGATGGGTTGGGGCCGTTGTACAATGCCCGTGCCTGCCAGCGTTGCCACTTGAAGGATGGCCGCGGTCATCCGCCGGAAAGCCTGTCTGACAACGCGGTTTCCATGCTGCTGCGGGTGGGCATCCCGTCGTCCGGCGACAGCCCGCCGGTGAAACCGGACCCGGTCTATGGCGGTCAGATTCAGGACTTCGCCATTCAGGGCCACAAACCGGAAGCGCGTATTGAACTTGACTATGAAGAGTTTGCGGTCGAGCTGTCAGGTGGCGAGACAGTGATGCTGCGCCGCCCGAGGCTGCATCTGGCCGATCTCGCCTATGGCGCACTGCATCCGGACAGCCGGCTGTCAGCCCGCATTGCCAACCAGATGATCGGCCTTGGCCTGCTGGAAGCGATTTCGGCGACTGACATCCTCGCCAATGCCGATCCGGACGATGCCGATGGCGATGGCATTTCCGGCCGGCCCAACATGGTCACCAATCTGGAGGCCGGCATGGTCGAGCCCGGGCGGTTCGGCTGGAAGGCCGGCCAACCGACGGTGCGCCAGCAGTCAGCTGCGGCGTTCTCAGGCGATATGGGGTTGTCGACCAGCCTGATTGAACCTGGTGCGGGTGACTGTACCCAGCAGCAGGCCGCCTGCATGAAGGCAATGAGTGGGGCCGATCCGGCCAAGGGCAACGTGGAAGTGCCGGACGAAATGCTCGATCTCGTCGCCTTCTACGCCCGCAATCTTGCCGTACCGAAGCGCTCAGGTGCGCGATCTGACCGCGTGCTGGCAGGCAAGGCCCTGTTCAACTCGGCCGGGTGCGCCGCTTGTCACGTCCCGTCGTTCAGGACGATGGATTCCCGGGATGTCGCGCCGGAACAGCGCGCTCAGACCATCTGGCCATATACCGACCTGCTGCTTCACGACATGGGTGAAGGCCTGGCCGACGGCTTGCCGGAGGGCCAGGCGATGGGGCGGGAATGGCGCACGGCCCCCCTGTGGGGCATCGGGGCGACCGAAACAGTGAGCGGGCATACGCTTTTCCTGCATGACGGCAGGGCGCGAAACCTTACCGAGGCGATCTTGTGGCACGGCGGAGAAGCCCAGGCAGCCAGCAACGCGTTTGCCGCCATGACGCGTGAGGAGCGGGCCGACCTGATCGCGTTCGTGAACTCCCTATGAGGGATTGCTTCAGCAATTGGATGGTGTGGCTTGCGGTGTGCATGATGCTGTCGGCGCCTGCAGCGGCTGCAGACAACAAGTCAGTGCTGGACGGAATCGTCAACGGACACATTGTGCCTCGCTATCAGGCGCTTGCAGCAGCAACGGATGACCTGTCACAAGCCATTCAGGCTGATTGCAGGGACGATACGCCAGGAGCTGCAGGTTCACGGGCGGCGTTCAGGGCCGCGCTGCTGGCCTGGCAGTCCATTCAGCACATCCGCTTCGGACCGGTCATGGTCGACAATCGTCATTACAGGTTTGAATTCTGGCCCGACAAGCACGGCCAGGGTGCCAGGCAGGTGCGAAAACTTCTGGCGGCCAGTGCCGACAAGATCCCGCCGGCGGCTCGTATCGGCAAGTCGAGCGTGGCCATTCAGGGCTTCCCGGCACTCGAACGTGTCATTCACGGCAAGATTAGCAATGCGGCGGCCGCCTGCGCGCTGGCGGTGTCGATTGCCGGGAACCTGAATGCCATGTCTTCAGACGTGGTCAAAGAATGGTCATCCTGGCAGCCGGGGTCGGTGCCCGACATGGGGAAGCTGCTGGCCCGCAATCTGGCTGACCAGCTCGATGTGATGGCCGGTCTGAAACTTGTCCGACCGCTCGGCGAGACTCTGGAGACGGCGCGTCCACGGCGCGCGGAACACTGGCGCAGTACCCTGTCATATGCCGCCCTGGCAGCGAATTTTGACGGCTTGCACGGGTTTTTCGCCGGCGAGAATTCCCGGCCCGGCCTGCGGGCCTGGGCGGTTGCTGGCGGAGCACCGGCCCGGCAGGCGGACCAGTTGGCCGAACATCTCAAATATGGTTCGACCTTTGTCGGCTGGCAGAAAGTCCCGCTGCATGATGCGGTGTCCGACCGCGGCGCCAGAGACAAGGCGGCCTTCCTGGCTTCACATGTGCGATATACGGAAGACCTGGTGAAATCGGTCGTCTATCCGGCACTGGGTGTGGCAGCAGGGTTCAATTCCCAAGATGGCGATTGACCGGCGACAGTTTCTCATCGGATCAGGTGCCGTCATTGCGGCCCCTGCGCCGGGCACTGCGTCCGCCCTTCAGTCCAGTGTCTATTTGTCGGGCGCGCGCACCGGCACAGGCAGGCATGCGGCAATTCTGTTTGACGCGGACGGCGAGATCCAATGGCGGGTTGAACTGCCGGATCGTGGCCATGGCAGTGCCTTCCGACCGGGATCTCCGGAAGCTGTCATCTTTGCCCGGCGTCCGGGAACGTTCGCTTTCGTGATGGAGCGCTCATCCGGTGTTGTGAACAGCGTCATTGCGGCGCCGGCAAACCGCCATTTTTACGGTCATGGAACCTACTCGGCTGACGGCCGGGTGCTGTTCACGACAGAAAACGACTTTGCCGAAGGCCGTGGTGTCGTCGGCGTGTGGGATGCAGTCGACGGTTATGCGCGCTTGGCGGAATTTGACGGCGGCGGTATCGGGCCGCACGACATTGCCGTGATGCCTGGTGGCCGGGTTCTGGCTGTTGCAAATGGTGGCATCCTGACGTCGCCTGAAACCGGACGGCACAAGCTCAACATCGCCGACATGAAGCCCAACCTGGCGCTTGTCGACGCTGCGGATGGTACGCTCATCTCAAGCCATGCGCTTCCTGCGGACCTTCACAAGCTCAGCATTCGGCACATGGCGGTTGTCCAGTCCGGGGCGATCATCATCGCGATGCAGTATGAAGGCCCGCGTGAAGACCGCGTGCCGCTTGTCTGCCGCTACCAGACCGGCAGGCTTCACCTGATGTCGGCGCCCGGGCCCGTCACCGAGGCCATGAAGAACTATTGCGGGTCGGTTGCGGCAGACAGTGCCGGGCAGGTAGCGTGCGTGACGGCACCGCGCGGCAACATCTCGACGTTCTGGTCGATTGCTGATGGGAGATTTCTCGCCAGCGCCGGCATTGAAGACGGCTGCGGTGTCTGTGCGGCGCACGGCGGTGGTGATTTTGTAATCAGCAGTGGCACCGGCCGGCTGGTATCGGCCAAACCGTCTGCGATCACCGGAACATCAGCATCGCATGTCGGTAAGCTGGCTTGGGACAATCATGTTTCCAGGGGCTGAAGCCGGGTTGCTGCCTCGCGCGGACCGCTCGGAGGCGTTTGCCCGAAATCGCAGTTTACGCCCACATCTTCTTATTCCGTAAAGTAAACTTCAGGTTGTGCTGGCGCTGGTTTTCACCAGTTTGCTTTGACGCCGCATGGCTATTGTGCAAACTAAAGTACCAGCTGAAAGCATGGAATTACTGTATGGGACGCGGCAACATGCGGAAAGCCAGGGTGGGTAGGTTTCCAGCCCCGGTTTTCGCAAGGCGGAATTGGACCTGGATTGAACAAGGAACTACTTCAGAAAATCGATCTGTTGCGTGGCCTGGAACACTGCGATTTTGACCAGTTGCAAACCCGCTGCAGCCTGCGTCAGCACAAGAAGAATTCCGAAATTCTGCGCAAGAATGACGATTCAACCGACATCTTTTTTGTCATTGAAGGCGAAGTCATAGCTCGGAGCTTTTCCGAGGAAGGCAAGGAAGTCGCCTTCACCACCATCAAGAGCGGCGAACTGTTCGGAGAGTTTTCCGCGATCGATGGCCAGCCGCGGTCGGCGTCAATTTCTGCGACCGAAGATTGCCTGATTGCCCAGATGACCTCGAAAGACTTTCGCGAACTGGTGTTGACCACGCCGGAACTGGGCTTGCGGCTGGTTGAGCTTCTTGTCGCCAAGTCGCGCAGGCTGTCGCAGCGGATATTTGAATACGGCACCCTGCCGGTGCGGCTGCGGGTGCAGCGCGAACTGGTTCGCCTGTACGATTCCCGGGATGCCAAGGCCAGTGACAATCTGATTCAGCCCGCGCCCAGTCACTATGAGATCGCGACCCGCATAGCCACTCACCGGGAAGCGGTTTCACGGGAACTCGGGCACCTGGTTGCCGAAAACATAATCGAGCTTGGGAAGCGCAAGATTAAGATCCGCGACATCGAGCGGTTGCGGTCGATTTCCCGGAACGACAATTTTTCCGATGCGCTATAGTCCAGCGCGCGGCCCTTTCGACTTGCCGATGTGCTTCCGATCAGTCTGGTTTGACCGGCTCAAATTGAAAGCTCGTCATATCGTGAGTAGCCTTGACCTGAATTGTGTCACCAGGTTTTAGCGGCCTTGGCATGTCCAGCAGGCACACCTCATGTGACCAGTGATTGCCGGTCCTCCAGGGGCTGTTGTCAATAATGCAACTGTCATCCACGCTGAGCTGGAACCATGCGACTAAGCCATGGAGCACGCCGGCGCGGATGCCGTTAACAGCGATGGTGTTCTCTCTCGCCGCAAAATGCGGCTTGGTGAAGCAAAACTCAAATGCCGTTGCGGGTTCGCTGAGCGGGTTGAGGGTATATCCGTTCAGGTTCATCAAACTATTGGACCCGCACGGTGAGAATTCGTTGAACAGGGAAACATCGAAGCCTGCTACCTCGCTCGCATTGTAGGCTGTGTGCAGTTCGGCGCACTCGAAAGCCCCTATGCACAGCCGTCCGGATTGCGGAAGCACCCGGGCATTCGGTTTGGTTAGTACTGTTAGGGCATGCTCAAGGGTTGGGATAATGCCTTCGCCGATCAGGTTGCGATCGACGATTTCAGAAATCAGCACATCGGCCTTTTCCGGGAAGTCCGTGCCCGGAACCAGATCCGTGGAACGTTTTTCAAGGACCGAAATACGGTCAGACAGTTGGTTCGCCGCGATGATCTCGCGGGCCTTTTGAGCGATAACCCCAACGCTTTCGCAGGTGTAAACATGTGCTGCACCGGCGCGAGCCGCGAGCATGGCCAGCAACCCTGACCCCGTACCGATGTCGAGTACCACATCACCAGGACGCACCGCTGCCCTGATGGCCTTGTCATATGTCTGGGCGCGCAATTCGTCATTCAGCATGGCGAAGTGCCAACGCGGCACATCCCTGCGATTGAGCGCGGTCACGAAGTCCCGCGCGCGTTTCCATGACACGCTTTCTTCGACTTTCATTCTCCTGGTTTCCCGGTTTTTGAAGCCCACCTTCTGATCGTCGGCAATGGTGCCAAGCAAGGCCAGCGCGTCAGCCTGCTTCTGGTCAATACGGCCATCGACCAGCCACTTTTCAAATCTGTCGATGCACACGCTGTCCAGTCCGGATGCGTGCGCTTCGCCGATAATGGCCGGGTAGGTTCGCAGTTTGTAGTGGGTGTTCTTTGCGAGCGCGATAAGCTTCGTGGCTGCTCCATTGTCTATCACGCCTTGTGCAACGGCAGCGGCGATTGTGGCGCGTATGTTGACCATGGCTTCAGACAGGGCCATGTAACCTGCTTCTGCAGGAGCATGTTCAATTGCCACCTCGTCGTCATCTTCAAGTTCGCCTTCGTGGAAGCGTCGGAAGACTTCACCCACGCCGATCATGCCGAAACTGTGAAGTTCGCAGGCCCTCAGTGCCCCCATGCTGGCCGCGCCGTAGACCTTTATCCCGTGGGACAGGGCAAACAGGATTTCCTTGTGCCAAACAGACGGCACTCTTTCGAAGAATCCATCAATCAGGCCTATGACGGTGGCCCCGCCGACGACACTGCGCAGCACGTCGCCCTGTCTTGCGGGCGGTTTGTAGTCTGCGTCAAGTGCAGCCTCTGCCCGGGATTGCTCAAGGGACGGTCCGAGGAAGATTACCGGCCTCATCTCAACCCTCTGAACGCCGCAATTGCGCGGCTTCTAGGTATGTAGTCTTCGGCCAGTTCGCCGTCTTCCAAATCCGGGATGATGATCCGCACGACGGGCAAGCCGATATGTTCGCGGGTCAGGTTGACAGCAATGACCTGACTGATGCCAGCATCCGACAGCCTGTCGAGAACATACCGAATGTCTTCCTCGATGGTAGCACCATCGAACGACTTGACCTGCTGAAACGCCTTGTGGCTGTCGCCCGAAACGACATCATTCCTGAGCGTCGCCGCCGTTTCCGCATCATTCGCTTCATAGTAGTTGTAAAACAGATCGTCACGGGCTCCTGAAATCATCGTTGCGCGTCCCTGTACCGCTTCCAGAATGGCCCGTGCCAGAGCGACTTCACGCGCCGGATGGCAACCTGCGGCATCGAGCAATTCATAGGGCATGGGGTCCGCGCCTTCCGGTTCGGCAATTCGGCAAATGAAACTGGCGATACCGAATTCACTTGTTGTGTCCCAGACGGCAAGATTGAGATCGGCTGCCCGAATGGTCTCAATCAGGTCGTTGGCCAATGGATCATCTATTGTCGTAAGATCAAGGCGGCCCAGGTTTTGAAGAACCGGCACTCGCAATCTCCACAACGTGGAGCAGTCGCGCTCGATCACTTCGCACATGCCGTGCAGTATCGCCTCTGAAAGTGAGTTGCCAGCTGCGAGCCCGGTGCTGGCACTGGCGAAACAATAGTCTGCTGAAGTCTGTTGTGCCGTGTCAAAGTGCACGATCTCATACGGCACCCACACAGGTTCCCTGCTCAGCAGGTTGACGCCCCGCAACCAGTCCCGTTTCTGTTCCGGATTGAAACTTGCATCTTTTCTCAGCGGCAGACTTGCAGCGTCAACCGTAGGTGCTGTCGCCTGCAGTTTGGCATATGTCTCGGTCAACTCCGGCTGACGGCAGAATTCGGCGTGATAGCGCTCAAATGATTCCATCAGGCCTGAGGCTTTTGCCGATGCCAGGGTCGCCCCTTTGCCTTGGTAAACGGCAAGTGAACGGGAATTCGGCCGGCACACATTGATGACCGGGATGCCGATCCGGTCCAGACCGGTAACATTTGCAATCCGGGTGATGCCAACTTCCGCAAGCAGAGGCATCAGCCGGGCAAGCGTCTGCTCGGGCAAGATGCCGCGGCGGCCGCCCTTGCGAAAGACCTTTGCGGTCTCGTGCGACAGACAGTCAGTTAGTGACGATACATCGCAAATGTTTCTGCTCAATGATGAAGGGTTTCAGGGTGCACTGCTTGCGCTTACCGCCCCAACGGCCGGATGGTAATTCCCTTGGTCAGCAGCGATTTCATGTCCTCGGTTTCCAGTTCGGCCAGCGCTACAAGATCGCCTTGTTCAAGCTTCTTTGCCGTCTTGTTGAATTCTCCATTCGTTCCGACGACAGCCTCTTTTATCTGTTCAATTTTCCGTAGCACATCATCGTAATCATCGGCCGGAATAAACCAGACTTCCTCGTTAAAAACCAATGCAATTCCGGGTTTTTTTTTCTTATCAGCCATGTGATGTCTCCTTAAAGTTGAACGGCTCGGTAAAGGACGTTCGGGCACTCAGTGGATGCCGAAGCGTCAGTATTGTTAACTCCATTCACACCTGCCTATATGCTACCGGAACTGCTCCGTCCAACATTATCAAGTAGCCGATCTAAATTTTGACAGATACTGGAGAGACGTTACAACTTGCCCTTCGGTAAGGCAAGTCTTGGTGCGGGAAAAGTGGTTGCTGAAGATCAGTTCGGAATGTCAGATTTCAACCATCGCGGTTTGATGGTTGAATTCAACTTGGCCACTGATGCTGACTTCCCGTTCTGCTGGCGATTGTACCGGGATTTGATGCAGCTTCCGTTGAGATCAGCTGCCGGTGGCGGCGAACGTCAGTCCAGGACGGAGTTCAGAAATACCTTCCTTTGCAACCACGCTCTGGTGTTAATGATTGACGGCAGGCGTGCTGGTTGGCTCGAGCTTGAGGAAGACGATACCGCAATACATATGCATCAACTGCACCTTTCAGCACCTTTTCAGGGCCAAGGCATCGGCAGCAATGTTATTGATCAAATCACCGTTATCGCTGCAGAAAAGTCGAAGGCCGTTAGGCTCGAGGTGCTAAAGAAGAACACGGGCGCAATCCGCTTGTACAAACGCCTGGGTTTCAGGGTCATGCGAGCCGACACACAGAAATACTTTATGAGCAAATGTAAACCGGACTGACGCCTGCGATTGTCTCGAGTGGCTGTCTGCTAACCCGTGCCGCCAGCACAAGGTGTGGGCAAATCGCAATTGCTTGAGTTTTGCAACAAGCACGCGTGTTGCAAAACTGGCAGACTTCGTGAATTTTGTAATGAGGATTGAGGCCGTTTTTGGGAATCGCGCAATGGGCAGCGTTCAACATCGTCGACAGCTGGATGCAATATTGAGCATCGACATGACGCAGTACAGCTGGTTCATGTCGCTGGACGAATCCTCAACCCATGAAATTGCAAAGTCCAGTCTACAGCGTTTTGAGAAACTACTGGAGAAGTATGGCGGGCAGACCATCAGTGGCCAATCCGGCGATGGGATGATTGCGCGTCTCGACAGCGCCACCGATGCGGTTGAGTTGGCAACGTCCTTTCAGACCCAGATGAGTGAAGATCCACTGCCTGTACTGGACGGTGACATCGCCAGATTCCGTATCGGAATCCACGTCGCCGATGTCATCCACGAGGATGGGCTTGTGACTGGCACCGGTGTGAACATAGCCAAAAGGCTGGAAGGCCTTGCAGACCCGGGCGGGATACTCCTGTCAAGCGCAGCCTATGACCATCTTGACAGCAAGACCGAGTACAAGACGGAGTGCATTGGACATTGCAAGCTGAAAAACATACCCGTGGCTGTAGAAGCTCACCGGTTGTTGCCGACCAATTCCAGCAGTCTCATGCGCCCGGTCATCAGAAACAATCTCGTAAATGTAAAGAAGTCCGACATTCCCTCCATTGCTGTGTTGCCGTTCCGCGATTTGAGCGCGGATCAGAATGAAGGATATTTCTGCAACGGCCTGACTGAGGAGATTATCTCCAGTCTGTCCCGGTTCCGGGAATTGTTTGTGATCTCGCACAGCTCAACGTCGCTTCTGAAGAACATGGAGATTTCAATACAGGAAATCGGCAAGGGTCTGGGTGTGGAGTACATACTGGTTGGCAGTGTTAACCGCTCAAATACCCGTATGCGTGTTGTCACACAATTGTTGGAGACTGAGCAGGGGAATCAGATATGGACAGACAAGTTTGACCGGAACGTTGAGGACATATTCGATTTTCAGGACGAGGTAACTCAGCTCATTGCGGTTCGCTTGGCAGATCGTGTTGAGGGTATGGAACTAAACAGGACCAAAACCGGGGGCGAGACTGAGAATCTGGAGGCATATGGACTCACTCTGATGGCGCAGGAGAATTTCCATACTTACACCCGGCAGGGCAACCATACTGCGCAACGGCTTTACGAAAAGGCGATTGAGAGAGATCCCAAATATGGTCGTGCCTACGCAGCCTTGTCGCGGACTCACAACTTCGACTGGCGCTATCTCTGGACAGACACCCCAGAGGCTTCATTGGAAAAGGCACTTGAGACTGCGCGGCTGGCCGTCAAACTAGATGAAGGCGATGCCCGTGGTTATGCGGAACTCGCCTTTGTCCATCTCTGGTCGAAGCAGATTGATGCGGCCATTGGCTTGTTCGAGCGCGCGCTGATGTTGAACCCGAACAGCGCGGACATCATGGCAGAATTTGCTGACGCACTGGCATATGCCGGAAAGCTTGAACAGGCAGAGGCGATGCTGAAAAACGCGATGCGGCTGAACCCTTTCCACCCGGACTGGTACTTGTGGTATCTGGCGGACGTCTATTATGGCATGGCCAGATACAGCGATGTTGTCTCGGCAATCGAGCAGATGCGTGATCAAAGTGAGGGTCATCGCCTTTTGGCGGCCGCCCATGCAATGATGGGTAATTCCGAAAAGGCCAGTTTTTTTGCCGGCAAGGTCGTGGAGCGGCAGCCGAACTTTTCCGTAAGCCGCTGGGCGGAGATACAGCCGGACCAGGACCCCGTGATTCAGGAACGGTTCCTGACAGGATTGCGCAAGGCGGGACTGCCCGAATAGTCGGCTAGCGATCTGACCTGCGAAGCGCCATGGTGCACTTGGTTTTGCGAACTTGAGCCTGTCTGTAAATCGCTGAATTTATTGGATAAATATGGCGCACCGGGGAAGATTCGAACTCCCGACCCCCAGATTCGTAGTCTGTTTTTTGCATATGCTGGGATTACCTGTGATTGCCAGCCAGTGCCATAAATTCCATTATAACAAGTGGTTAGAGTTTCATGGCTTGTCACCAGTTGCCTTGCGTTTATAATTCGGCTGTTAGCACAGTGTTAGCACGGAACTGAAATCTGCAGTTTTGCAAGTTTGTAGCAAACCTGAGACTGCAAACTTCAAACTGCGGAGTAAGAGTATGGACCGAAAGTGCCGTCCATTGCTGTCCAGGCGTAAATTGTATCAATAGACCAATCACTTAATGGAAGAGAGCTCGTGTCCACTGCCGTCCAGTTGCCGTCCAAACGCATCCGATTTGGCAAATGGAGCCTGTGATGGTGAAAATTACCAAACGAGCTGTCGGCGAGGCTGCCGCGACCGGTAAGCTTCATACATTGTGGGATGACACCCTGAAGGGTTTCGGTCTGCGGATTACGCCAGGGGGCGTCAAGAGCTACGTGATCGTCTATCGCAACGCGCATCGGCGGCAGCGCTGGATGACGATTGGCAGGGCCGGCGTCTTGACACCGGACGAGGCACGCGGCCAGGCGCGCCAACTGCTGGCGGCAGTGCATCGTGGCGAGGATCCGGCGGCCGACCGGCAGGAAAGAGTCAAGTCGATCGACATGAATGCCATGCTCGACAAGTATGTGGCCGAGCATGTCCGCATCCACAACAAGAATAGCTCCCGCATCGAGGTCGAGCGCATCCTGAAAAATCATATCCGACCGCGGGTCGGGCGGCTCAAGGTGTCGGATGTGCATCGGTCCGATCTGATGCGTCTGCATCACGACATGCGCAACACGCCGAGAACTGCAAACTATGCACGGGCCATCCTGTCGAAAGCCTTCAATCTCGCTGAACAATGGGGCTTGCGGCCGGAAGGGTCGAACCCCTGCCTTCATGTTCCCAAATACCCCGAGGTCAAACGCGAACGCTTTCTGTCATCCGACGAGATTGCCAGGCTTGGCGCCGTGCTCGCCCAAGCTGAATCGGCCAGCGATGAACAGTTGTCGGTTGTCCAGGCCGTCAGATTGCTGATCCTGACTGGCTGCCGGTTGTCAGAGATACTGAACCTGCGATGGACAGATGTCGACGCCGCAGCTGGAGTGCTATGCCTGCCAGACACCAAGACGGGCGCCCGGGTTCATTCAGTTGGCGCGCCGGTGCTGGCGCTGCTGGAAGAGATGGCCGAAAGTTCTGAGAGCGATTGGGTGGTGCCGCATCCCGGCGACCATGACCAGTCGCTGCAGAAATCGACGATAGAAAAAGCCTGGCGACGGATGAGGGTAAAGGCGGAATTGCAGGACGTCAGATTGCATGACCTGCGGCACACGCTCGGCACACACGCTGCCAGCCATGGCGCGAACGCTTTTCTGATCCGGGACAAGCTGGGCCATGCGGATGTGCGAACGACGGACCGATATGTCAATCGGGACAATGCGCCGCTACGCGAACTCAGCGACCGGGTCGAGGCGGATCTGTTGAGTTCGCTGGCCCGCGGCGCGCTTAAGTCAAAGAACGCAAAGTCGTAATGTTATGTGTTCCAAGCATGGCTGGCCCCAAGGCCGCCTCCGGACACCTTGCCGATATTGAGCTTACTGGAAGGCGTATCTACACTCATGAGCCAACCGAATGAGCTAGCGAGTTTCTCATCGTGATAGGTGGTCAGTCTTGGCAGGCATACTTGGCAAGTTTTTTAGCAAGCATCGGGCGGGTCGTAAGCGCGTTCCGGGCAGAATGCCCAGGTGGGCAGGCGATGGCCTGTACCTGTTTGACGTGGTCGGCGAGGCCAACTACCAAACAAAGCTCGAAGCTGTCGTCGGCGGCCGCACGCGTGATGGCGTTGAGCATTCGTGCGTCGCCGTGCTTTTGCCCGAACCCCGCAACCGGTTCGACCGGAAAGCGGTCGTTGTCAGGATAGAGGCGAAGACGGTCGGATACCTTTCGCGGCAAGACTTGCCTGAATATCACGCTGCGCTACGGGAATGTCAGATAAATGGCAAACCAGTTTGTTGCCGGGCGTTGATTGTTGGTGGCTGGTCACGGCGCGGAGGGAGTGATCAGGGGCACTATGGTGTCAAGTTGGACATCGCCTGGCCGCCGGAGTTGGAGCAGTAGTCTCAGCATCGATTCATCTTAGATGAGCGGAGGATCGAAATGCTGACCTAGAGACTGCGTGATAATTGTATTCGAAGGATTGCCTATTACTCCTCTTAGAATTCGTGGCAATTCGACTAGGTTTTGCGACAGGTAAAGTATACAAATACGCTTTTAGATTTTGACAACATTCTAAGGAAAATCGACCAATTTCTGAAGGGATGGAGGCAGCAAAAATGTCTGAGCGGACAAAAAAATTCGCTGATGAATTGGAACGGCTCGTTGTTCAGGGGCACAAGCTTCATATGGCTATACAACATGAATGTTACGCCGAAAAATTTGAAGAGAGTTTGAGAAAAATATCCGACAACGACGAAAAAGTAGAGACTTACCTTAAAAACTTACCTGATTTCAGGACTGATTATCAAAAGTGGTACTCAGAGGCGCAGGCTGTTGTTAAACAAGTTTTGCCGGATCGGCTTTCAGATTTTTTGTCCTATTATGAGTATCCGAGGGTTAGGAAAACTATCAGCTTTAAAAACTATATGGTGCGGGATTATCTGCAAGGGCTTCGAATCACCGGTGCATATGATGAAGTGAAAGTAGACGGTTCTGCTGCTATCCCCGAATTTGTTCAACAAGTGAACATCGTAGAGGCTGCGAGAGCTACACTTGAGTCTAGGCTGATGGATCTCAAGGCAGTTCTACAGGCTGACCTCTTTGATAGTGAAATTGAAACTGCCGGTGCGTTGGCCAAAAGTGGCTACTTGCGAGCATCAGGAGCCATCTGCGGAGTGGTGATCGAAAAACACCTGCGTCATGTCTGCGACACACATAAAATAACTATTAGGAAAAAGAACCCGGGTATTTCGGACATGAACCAACTGCTTAAGACCGCGGGCGCGGTCACCGTTCCTCAATGGCGATTTATTCAACACCTCGCTGACATACGGAACATTTGCGACCACGCTAAAGGTCGTGAGCCGACAAAGCAAGAGATTGCTGATTTGGTGGCGGGTTCTCAAAAAGTGTTAAAGACGTATTTCTGAATTAGCACACATCAAGAATCTGAAACCTTGCTAAGCGGTCGCTTAAGGTACCTGCCCAGCCAGTGCGCGTCTGCTTCATTGACTGTGAATGCAAACCTGTCCGCTTGACCCGCACTGCTTACGTTGAGCAATTTGCAAAACCGCTGGCCGGTCGATCGCCGCACCCGATTTGCCACCTCAACACTGGCAGTTGCAATAAACGCACAAGTGGGCGTCAGCGGTATGGCCCAGGTCGCGCTTGGATCTTCAATTCCGCCAATCCGGACTAGTGGGCGGTCGGACAGGATGAGTTTACCGTCTCGGTCGCCCAGGTGCCGTATCTGCCAGCGCATGTTTATCAGCTTGGATCCAACTGGGTTGGGATTATCGACCAGGCGTTGGATGATCAGCAATGCACCATCGTCTATAGAATGATTGAGCACATTTTCAGTGAACTCTGAAGGCTTCATATCAAAGCCGTGTGCAGCAAGTGCCGCGATTATCTTGGGGTCGGAATCCAGATCGCGGCGCATCGTCTCCGCACTCGCCCGCAGCTTGACAACGTTCTCGGGTCGGCGCGATTCAAGTGAAAGCAACAGGCGAGCGAAATCGGTGCGTTCGTCTCCATTGAGTGAAAGCCTGTTCTGGCCGACGATCTTGTCGCGAACCTTGCAACCGCGATCATCAACATTTCCGAAGAAGACTTTTTCCAGCGCATCTGGCGCGACTTGGCCAGATCCGAGAGAAAGGAGGTGTTTTTCATATCCGAACGAATTTAGGCCGCTCCGTTTGCAGTCGAGTTGTTTTCTGTGGGGGTTCCACCAAAACGCGATCAGTTCCTTTTGTTGCTCACCGACTAGCCACGGTCGCAACAGTGCCTTGGGCACGTAGTGATGGCGGACGGCTGGCTTCTTATGGCCATTGTCGCGATTGGCGCTCACCTTTTGCTCAGCTCTGTCCACTCTTTGGAGAAAACGACTATCCGATCCTCGATCGGTGTCTGATGGTCACCGATTATCAATTGCCACTTACCAAAAACAGGATCGTGTACGTCAACGGCCGAAGTGAGGCTTGCTGTTGCAAAAGAGTATGCTCGTCGGCCTGGAATGGCGGTTCTTGTCGTGCCAGCCAGCAGCCAGGACTCTGCCGCACGATAAAGAACTCCGTTCGCTTCGAACATCTTTCTGGGATTGCCCTCGTATGGACCTGTCGGGTCAACGGAAACGGTATAGTTCTTACCGAAAGCAACAGCGGTCCGATCAAGTTGCCCTTGCCATTCAAAGAACACGTTGCCCTTTTCGAAGTAGACAAAGAGCCGCTTACTGTTGTTGTTGAGCGCTCCGACAATGGCGAATTGGGTGTGGGTGCCATAGTCGGAGAAGCGGATCATCTCACCGTCTTCACAATCCGCCAGCGTCTTCAATTCAATCGATGGGGAAAACTTCATAGGTCATCTCCGTTGGTGGATGGCAATATCGGTACTCATCGGGCACTTTTCAAAGCGTCGCGGATTCCTCGTGACACAGTTGCGAATTTCAATACATTTGACCCCCAGCCGGCTGCACCTGCTTTTCTATTAAAATCGGCACAGAATGCTTCAACCTGACGCTTCACGTTGTTATTTGGCGTGGCCAAAAATTTTATTTTCAAGTTTGAGTCGTCTATCAATTTCTCGGCTATTCCAATTGCTGTTTCAGCGCGACCGAACCAAACGCCCCAAACTTCAATCTCATCCGTTATGGATCGGTCTGATCCTTTGAGAGAAAGTTGAATTCCAAAGAGCGTATAGGCTGGAGGTTGTTTGCGTCTTCTGAGCTTAGCCGATGACCAAACT
Source organism: Anderseniella sp. (assembly GCA_028289645.1). Classification (GTDB taxonomy): domain Bacteria; phylum Pseudomonadota; class Alphaproteobacteria; order Rhizobiales; family Aestuariivirgaceae; genus Anderseniella. The sequence goes on along the minus strand of JANQOK010000016.1, from coordinate 775,253 downwards.
TCAATTGTCCCCTCTTCGGAATTGATGCATATCGAAGAAGTGAGCAAGTTTGAATCGAACGACTTCCTCGGCGCGCTGGCGTCAGTTGTCCCTACAATCTCGAACTCGCCGCTCTTCAAAAGGGATGGTAGCTCAATTTTTTGGATCCAACGCTTAGTCAATGTATTCAGGTCGTCGGCGCATAGCTCAGTGGGGTTTATCCTGAGCTGGGCTTGCCTCCGAAACCGCATGCCACCTTGTGCGGTCCTTATACCATCGACAATCTGCCGCTTACGTGGGGCAGGTTGATTTCTGATCCACTCATTCCGGCGTTCTATCTGATTGTTACTCAAGTTGTTGCTGAGATCATCAATCACTTCCAGCAGCGACTTAGAATTCAGACTCATCAGGGCACCTCCACAAGGTGCACCACAAAGGCTGTGGAGCGGCGTGGCGGTTGTGGTGTTGCCGCCGGTTCGGAGCTACCCTAGCCGCTCCAACTTACTGCTTACGCTGGTGGCTTGTGCAGCCGCACGCCGGCGCCACCACCATTCTCAGAGATGAACTCAATTCCCTGGCCAGTCAGCACTTTGTAGACAGCCTCGATGTTGCCGCCGTGCGCGGACGGGAAGCCATCTTCCGATTCCATACGTTTGACGGTTGATTCGGCAATTCTTGCTTCGTCTGCCAATCGTTTTGCTGACCATTTGAGATAGCCGCGGGCCATCCGAATTTGTGCACCAGATATCATTTTGACTCGTTTCGACCTAATTTATATTATTAATGACATAATTTGACTTATTAGTGACCTAATTTGGTTGACAATTGCAAATTGAGTGAGCCAAATTAGTTCACTTATGACCTAAATGCAACCAAGGAGGTTCGATATGAATATCGCCAAATACGAAGGTGAACTAAAGACTGCCACGGCTATTTTTGCTGACTTGAAAACTGGGAAACGGATAAGTATCGCAGATGTCGAAAGGGCTATTGAAACTCTCGATGAGGCCGCCGACCAATTGTTCAACCAAGCTGAGCAGATTGAAGCCACCAAGTACAAAGCCCGCATGCCACAAGACCCTGGGGCTGCTGCGCCGCCCGAGCCGCTGAACAACTTGTTCACTGCCTCTCATTGGCTTTCATTTGTAAATCGTGCCGGTGAGACGGTCCGATATGTTAGTGAAGCTGGCTGGCTTGAGCAGGAACAAGCCGAGATATATCGCAATCCTGATCTTTCCATGTTTTGTAAGCGAGGTAGAAAAGCATCGTCGTCGTTTCAGCGTCGCTGCAACGAACTCAAAACAAAATTGGGCATCACTCAACTGAATGCGTTGGGCGAAGATCTTAACAATCTGAGATACCAGCTTGAAGACAAATTGTTAGACTTACCTTCCCAAAGTTGCGCCCATTTGGTTGTCAAAGCGAAATTGATTGAGCGGATTTGTGCTGGAGCGGAATCTGTTTCCGCCGACATGGTTGAATTGCTTGCAGCTGATGCGCAAAGGTTGTTGAGCTCTCAAGCAACGCCTTCACCAAAATCTAAACTAGCCGCATGATCAGTGTGGGCAACTTGGCCACGCTGACGATTGCAAATCCGGTGAGCGGGGAAAAGCGGGGGCCCCGCCACTGGCCCCGCATCGCGAATATCATCAACCATTGGTGCATCCCAATTACAAACAGGAGATGCATCCGTGGTTATGAGTTTAAATCACTTACCATTCAGTCACTCTGGCGTGACGCAGGTCACACTTTCGCAAGATCCAGATGCGCTTATGAACGAACACGAGTATGCCGCATTGCGGGGATGTTCAGTCGGCCAAATTCGCGCGGAGCGGCTTCGGGGCGGCGGTTGTCAGTTTTTGAAGATTGGGCGCTCTGTGCGCTACAAGCGGCGCACGGTGATCGAGTGGCTAGATCGGCACACCGTTTCAAGCACCACGGAAGCCGACACAGTGTCACCGGCCAAATGAAACCGCTGCCCGCAGATGCTGCACGTAAGATATACCAGTTTGGACGTCTTGCTAGGTCAACGCGCACTGCCGCAATTCAAGCGGCAGTGGCCATCCAATCGCAGAACAAAGAACTTACGAAACTGATTCTCAGGGCGGAGCCACCATTGGCTCACTGCATGAACCAAGGGGACAATTTATTGTTCTCATGGGTGCATCCTTTCTACCCCAACGCGGCCGATTTGGCCTTTCGGACCTTCTATGGCAAGGCGGGTTTGAGTGATGATGAAATCGCCCAAATGCAGCATGCCATGGAACGGTTGTCGATGGGACAGAACGGCTGCCGTGGCAAGGTCCGGAAGGACTAGCCATGTCATCCGAAGGTCAGCATTCGCAAGTCAACTTCAAGCGCATTGCCGATCAGGCGCTGACGAACAGCGGGAGCATTGTTCGTCAGTGGTTGCCGGACGGGCGCCGCGAAGGGGCGGAATGGACGGCGCTCAATCCAAGACGGGCCGACAGACGGCGTGGTTCGTTCCGGATCAATCTCGATACGGGCCGCTGGGGTGATTTTGCAGCCGGCGCAAGCGGAGGCGATCTGATCAGCCTTGCTGCCTATCTAGCCGACATCACCCAGGTTGAGGCGGCGCGCCGGGTTGCTGCCATGCTGGGGATTGATCCGCATGGCTGACAAGTCGGAGATGTTCAAGCCGGTTGCCGCCGGTAAAACCGGATCAGCCGCAGGTGCCAGGCAAGCCTGGGCGCCGATGGTACCGGTTCCCGATGATGCGCCGGAGCCACCTGACAGGCACTACAAGCATGGCAAGCCGGACATGGCTTGGATCTACCGTGATGAACAGGGCCGACTCTTGGGACGCATCCTGCGCTTCGACGGCCAGGATGGCGACAAGAGCTTCTACCCGCAAACCTTCTGCCGGCACAGCCAGACCGGTGACCACGAGTGGAGGTGGAAGTCATGGGATGTTCCGCGGCCGCTCTATGGTCTGGATAGGCTGGCGCTTAGCCAGGAACCACATAGGCCGATCGTGATCAGCGAAGGCGAGAAATCGGCCGACGCGACGCATGATTTTATCGGCACCGAGTATGTCTGCCTGACGTCGCCGGGCGGTTCCAAAGCTGCCGACAAATCGGACTGGCGGGCAGTCGCGCGACGGGATGTCATTATATGGCCGGACAATGACGAGCCTGGCCAGGCTTACGCACAAACGGTCGCGCGGGCTGCGACAGCAAACGGTGCAAAGTCCGTATCGATAATTCAGGTACCTGCAGGCAAGTCGGAAGGTTGGGACGCTGCGAATGCCGAGCAGGATGGCTGGTCGACCCAGCAGGCTCTGGAACTGGTCAGATCGGCTAAGCCGCTCGATCCGAATTGGCAGGCCGACAAGTCGAACCAAACAAAAAAACCGCAGCGCGACCGGGTGCTGGAGATTTTCGACGGGGTCGAGCTCTGGCATGACGAATCCGGCGAAGTGTTTGCCACGATGGCGGTCAACTCGCATCGGGAAAACTGGCCGCTTCGATCATCCCAACTGCGTCGCTGGATCCGGCTTCGGTACAACGAGGCCACCGGTGGCACCATAGGTGGTCAGGCGCTCGAAGACGCTATCGGGCTGATGGAAGCCAAGGGCTCGGAGAACGGCGACTGTCATGAGCCGAGGCGCCGGGTCGGCACATGTGATGGCGCGATCTATGTAGACCTTTGCGACCCCGGATGGCGTGTCGTGCGAATTACCGGCAAGGGCTGGTCGGTGATCGGCAGGTCGCCTGTCAAATTCCTTCGGTCACCTGCCATGCGGCCGCTTCCAGAGCCCGAGCCCGGCGACACGATCGAGTTGCTGCGCAGTTTCCTGAACGTGGCCAGCGACGACGATTTTCGGCTGGCAGTGAGCTGGCTGGTCGCAGCGCTGAGGCCTACCGGACCATATCCGCTGGTGATCATCTCCGGTGAGCAGGGCAGCGGCAAGTCCAACGCTTCCAAGGTTCTGAGGTCGTTGGTCGACCCGAACGCTGCCCCAATCAGGACGCCGCCGAAAGATGAGCGCGACTTGTTGGTGGGCGCGGTCCATTCCCATGTGCAGGCACTGGACAATCTGAGCAGCGTCCCGGCGTGGCTGGCGGACGGGTTGTGCCGCCTGGCAACCGGCGGTGGGTTTGCCACCAAGACGCTTTACACGGATCTGTCCGAGACAGTCATCAGCGCGATACGGCCATCCATCCTGAACGGAATTCCCAACCTGTCTGAGCGTGCCGACCTGGCCGACCGGGCGATATCCCTGGCGCTTAGCGCGATCAAGGAAGATGACCGAAAACAGGAAGTCGAGTACTGGCGGGAATTTGAAGCGGCTCGGCCCTGTATCCTAGGTGCGTTGTTCGACGCGGTGTCGGCGGGTTTGCGAAACGAGGGCAAGATCGAGTTCGAGAAATTGCCTCGCATGGCGGACTTCGCAGTGTGGATTGAGCAATGCGCATCAGGTCTTGGCTGGGAACCCGGCGAGTTCCTGACCTCATACAGCGCCAACAGGGCTGACATTTCGGCCGGCGCATTCGAGGCCGATCCCATGGCCGGCATCATCAAAAAACTGATGATCGATCGACCGGGGGGCTGGGAAGGAACCGCAACCCAGTTGCTGGATCTGGCAAACGAAGCCGCGCCTGAGACACAACGCAAATCCAAATTTTGGCCCGGCTCGCCAAGTGCCATGGGAAGCCGGTTGAAGCGCGTCGCACCACTGCTGCGGCGCGAAGGAATTGAAACGATTACCACGCACTCCGGAGTCCGGACCATCCGGCTTGTGTGGATTGATGCGCCAAACGGCGAAACCGGTTCGGATCAACACTAACATATGGAGAATCTGACGATGGGTATAATTCAGAAACTGAGGGGGCTCACAAAGTCCAGTGAATTCGAGGAACGCATTCCCGAACTTGAAGACGAAATTGAACGGGCTGACGGTGAATTGGCTGCCCTGCGAAAGGCGCACGAGCAGGCAATTTTCGATGGAACTGACAGCGAGCTCAAGGCGGCTGAGAAGGCACTGCAAGACCACGCTGCACACCTCGACACTTTGCGGGCCGCACTGAGCGGGTCAACTCGCCGTCGGGATGAAGCACTGAAAGCGGAAGAAGACGCTGAGTGGCAGAAAAAGTTCGAAAGCGCGATGTTGCATCAGGACGAACTCAGGCAGATCAATATCGAAGGTGCCAAGATAGCCAGGGCTCTGGCAGACCTGGCGGAACGGGAGCGGCGGGTCAGCGCCCGGGTGGACATCTACAACCGCCAGGCTCGAGGAGCAAACCGATCGGAGCTCACTATTCCATCGCTGATGCGTGAGATCACCGGGCAATTCCATGAGTCATATCGTCAAAACCCAAATCTGTTCGGTGGCAGTCTGAATATTCCCACGTTCTGGAACAGGGAAGGCGGGCGTTGCAGACATCCTGCACCGGTGGAGCATCTGGGTGGCAAAACGCCAAAGCCGGTCAGTGTTGAGGTCGAGTGAACTCCAAAATGTGCCATTGCAACTGCCGCTGGTTGCAGTGTGCGACGGCGGCTATTCGGTGCTCATCCTCTGCCGGATAGCCGCACCTTACCCATAACCGTTTCACGGTTTGGTGGGCAGCAAAACCGAACAGGAAAGGAACGACAATCATGTGCAATGCTCAAAGTAGCCCGTACCTAGCTCACAAAAACGCCTCCATTGATGAGAAATTCGCGGCTCAAGTTATCCGGGAATGGAAACAGGATGCCAGTCTCCGGGAAGAGTTCCGAGGAGATTTCAGCGTCTATATAGCCTGGCGCGAACACACTCTCGATGGGGCATAGCCGGTTCAGCTACAGCGAAGTGAGTGTGTTTGTTCGATCCTTGATGCCAACCGCTAATGGCATCAGGGATCAGATTCCAAGTCACATCAATTCAATGCCCATACTCAAAGGAAATAGCTATGAAGAAACAATTCAGATATCTGATCAAAGGTGACCACGACGGCACTGGCCTGCGCAGGATGCATCAGGATGCGGACAAGAGTGTCAATCACGTCAAGAGCCGCTTTGCAGGCCTGTCGGCAAGCCTTCGGGGCGGATTGGCCGGCGGCATCGCGGGTGGACTGGCGGGCCGCCTCAAGGAGATCGTGCCATTGCTGGGCGCAGCAGGCATTGACATTATCCGCAGTATGCCGCGCGACATTCGTATTCAGTGGCTACAGCTGGACAGCTACTGAAGCGGGTCAATAAGTTGTGCCCACAAATATTCTGCGGCTCCTTCCTGCGACAGGTTGTTCCCATGTCTGCCATGAAAGCCAGCTGCCATAGCAGACAGATACATTTGCTGATCATCATTCTTGACGGTCAGCATATCGTTATAAGAGTTGTCGCTATGTTGGGTGCCGTGAGAATATGTAATGGCGTTCCCGCCGGTACCATCTAACTCAATTCGGCAGCCGGATCTTGCCTCACCACTCAAAAATATCTCTACCTTGAACTGGTTTTTGTTGTTTCTTCTAAACCTACAAGTGATTGCCGGGTTCCGGTCGCTCAACTCAGCGATCGAGTTTTCGAAAAACCTAGCGATGTATTCATAGGTCGATATCAGAAAGTCTCTGTGGTCCAACTCACTGAAATTTTTTTTGAGCCGCAGATTGCTCGACCGAACGGGCGCTTCCTCGTGCTCGTGCTGTTTTACAATTTCATTTGCATTTTGGCCTGTTACAGCCCGGTCATTATTGACAATTTCGTTGACTGGTAGTGCGTCTTTGATCGCCTTTACGATGTCTAAGAATGCTTCATCTTCGTTGGGCCATGTGGTGACCGCTTGGCCGTCTCTCGGCGCCGCCTGCAGTTTTCCAAACGGAGTATTATGCCAGTCACACGGCCGGAGAATGACGGGTATTGTTCGTGCCTCCTTTTTGATGCTCCGCGCCACGGCGTGTTGCATTTCAAGATCGTAGCAATAGTCTGATGCGATGAAGTCCGGGCTGATCAACAGTAGTATAATATCTGCAGATTCCAAGTGTTCGCTTATCTCATTCGCAAACTCGTCGCCGGCAACTATTCTGCGATCATGCCAAGTTGCAATAAATCCTTGGCGCTTTAACGCAGACAGGTGTTTTTCCAACCTGTCCCTGAGTGCTTCATCGGCGTGCGAGTACGAGAAAAAAACTTTGGCGCTCATGTCTCAATTTCGCTTTCGCTGGCGACGGGGAACTTAAAAAATGGTTGCCGATCAGACGCAGACTTTGGATATTGTGTAGGTTCAATGCGCCATTCACCAAAACACGGTTTTCCGAATGGTAAGTCTTTGTCGTCCAGCACCTGCCCGGTTGTGAGGTTAACTATATACCTTTCTCGATGAACGCCACTTCCAAGCCGCGCAACCATTAACCATCCATCGGTCGTAGCACAGATCGTTCCATTGTTAATCGCTAGGTTGTTGCCGGCTGGTTCATAGGCCGAACCGCTGGCATTGACCCAAATTTTGTAATTTTCACCAAGAGACAAAACTTGTTCAGGATGCTCTCTAGATACACCCATCAACTCGATGTCGTTTGGGCCAAACTCCAATAGGCCTTTTCCCTGATTCGGCGGTAGATTGACTGCCATGCCGAATTGTAACGTAGTTGCGTGACGCAGAATAATTACAAGGACACCAGGAGGGGTTTCCTGAAGGTTGGTCAATTTACCTTGAGAAATGTCTATCAATGCTTCACCTTCCATTTTCGATTTCAAGTTTCAAATGTATCTGGTCGAGAATGATACGGCAAATACATCAAGTATAGTTAGTTCATCGTCTGCCGCCTTGTCTGATCCATAATTCAACAACTTGACCATTCGTGACGTATAACGGTTTGCTTGTAGGTCGGGATTGTTTCGTGGGTCCTTCCGATCATTCAACGAAACACGGGAAGTTTGCTTCGCGGATCACCTGTAGTCAGGGCGGACTTTAGCAGCCTAAAGTCAAGTCGACTGACATCATGGACGCGGGTCCTTCTGAGCATCCGATGATACGCGGGTAATACTCACGGCGATTGGTCTCTAGTTTGTACGTTTTTTCTCGGGGTTGACTCGATACGACAGTCAAAGGAGTCGGTTGTTTACAGAATTTCTGGGGCCGGATCAGAAAAGCTACGTGATGATTACCGGATTGTGATGCAGACTTTGCGATGCAAGCAGAATATCCATGGATAATTGCTGAATGCGCAATGCTTTCACTTGACTTAGCGTCATTTCGGAATACTCCTTATGGGGAGTAATTATTGCATCGGAGGCAAAAATGCCCATTCTCAAAACACGAATGATTTTCATAAGTCACGCGTGGCGATATAGCGCTCACTATCAGACAGTAGTTCAGTGGTTGAATGATGCTAACAATTTTTCCTGGAAAAACTGCAGTGTGCCGAGCGATGATGCGCTGCCCGACAAGACTGCCAAAGGGTTGAGTGCGGGGATGACTCGACAGATTAGTCCAGCCCAGGCTGTGCTCATTTTGGGTGGTATGTATGCTGCTCATAGCGATTGGATTGACTACGAAATCGCTGAGGCACAACGGATGGGAAAAACAATCATTGGAATAAAGCCTTGGGGGCAAGAGAGAGTTCCACAGAATGTAAGTGCTGCCTCCATATGTGACATGGTTGGCTGGAATAGCGCGAGTGTAGTTGCTGCGGTTCGACAGTACACATGACCAATCCGGAAATCTCCGACACAGATTTTCCTGGCCTGTATCAATCCGCTAATAGTGCTTCCTTGGCGGCCCAGCGTCAGTACTTTGGTTACATGACTGCATATTTGTTTTTATTGATTTTGGCTGCTGCAGTATCATTCCAATGGCCAACAAATCTTGTTGGCGCATTTGTTTCCGTCTGCCTGTTTCTAATTACGTTGTCGCTTTTAGTAGCGATGCGCGTTTGGCGACCTGATGACATTTGGTACAATGGGCGCGCTGTTGCGGAGTCCGTTAAAACAAGAACTTGGAGATGGATGACGCGAGCTGATCCATATGAGGATAACGAAAACGTTGGGATTGTCTCAAAGACGTTCATCACTGACTTGAAAGCAATTCTCGATCAGAATCGGAATCTTTCAAAATTTCTGGATACTGAAGCAGGATCCAGTGACCCCATTTCCAAAAAAATGAAACAGGTTCGTTCTTTAGATTGGGATGAGCGCCTAGCAATTTATAGGGATCTGCGAATTGACGATCAAGCTAAGTGGTATTCCAAAAAATCACTACTAAACAAAAAACGTGCTCAGCAATGGTTCTGGGTATCTGTTGGCATGCATGCCGCAGCCATTTGCATGCTGATATTTAGAGTCAATCAACCTGGAACTGAACTTCCAGTTGAGGTTGTTGCAACAGCAGCGAGCGCTGTGTTGACTTGGATTCAAGCAAAAAAATTCAATGAGCTTCATTCCTCGTATGGTTTGACTGCTCATGAAATTGTGTTGATCAAAGGGGATGCTACTCAAGTGACTAGTGAAAAAGAGCTCGCTGAATTTGTTGTTAATAGTGAAGCTGCATTCTCCAGAGAGCACACCCAATGGGTCGCAAGAAAAACAGATTGATTCATTAGGGCAAACCAAAGGCTGTAGATCGTTGACTTTTAGTTGCGGATCTTTTCGGTGAGTATACCACGCCGGGATTGTTTGCACCGAAGAGTGTCTCCGGTGGGTGGGCTACTACGGTCCAAAGTCAGAAGGCTGTAAGTCCGCAAAATATTGAACTCAAGCGTATGAAGTTTTTCAAGTTGGACGGAGCTGGACGACAATGGACGTCTGCTTCCAATCTCACAAGTTATTGTTTTCATTCACGATGGACGGGTTTGGACGCTTTGGACGGCACGTTCTTCTTTAAGTCTTAAGGTATATAGACAGGTGGGCCACGCAGCGCGAACTGTTAGCATCGTGTTAGCACGGCAGAGTATCGTCCAAAGGTGTTTTACGAGTCATCGGTTTAAATCATTGAAAATACTGTTGAAAATGGCGCACCGGGGAAGATTCGAACTCCCGACCCCCAGATTCGTAGTCTGGTGCTCTATCCAGCTGAGCTACCGGTGCCCTCAAAGGCGGGATCATCGTCCCGCGTTCAGCGTCAGAATGTGTGCTGAAGACGGGACGTATCTAGCCGGTTGTTCCGGTAAACGCAAGCGCCGGATTGCACACACCAGCCGATAGTCTCAACCGGGCCGCCAGGCATCGTAGCCATGCAGGGGTGCGGCCGTGGCCATGGCCCGCCCGATCGCCCGCGTCAGACAGTCCGCCGCCGCCGATCCAAGCATGGCCAGGGTCTCGTTCGGCTGCTCACCCAGTGGCGTGCCGCCGGTTGCCAGTGCAAACACCGTATCGCCGTCATAGGGTGTGTGGATCGGGCGGATGGCCCGTGCCATGCCGTCCGACGCCATGATTGCCAGCCGCTGGGCCTGCGCCTTGCTCAGCACCGCATCGGTTGCGACCACGGCAATGGTAGTATTGGCGCCGGCGGCCCGTGCCGCCAGCTTGCTGCCGCCAAGCGGGGTCAGCGGAGCGGGGGTGTCTGGAACCGGCGGCACTGGCCCGAACTCGCCGTCCAGTTCAAACGGCCGTGCCCACAGATCGTTGCTGGCCGGGTTGATGCAGGACCCGACCGGATTGAGCGCAACCAGCGAGCCCACTGTAAACCCGGCAAAAACACACGACGCGCTGCCCAGTCCGCCCTTCAGCATGCCTGCTGTCGCGCCATGGCCGGCGCCGGAATTGCCAAGTTCGAAACCGTTGCCGGCATCCTTGGCCGCCGCTATGCCCAGCTCCCGGTAGGGCGGTGTTGCACCCCAGTCCTTGTCCGACCCGAAGGTCAGGTCGAACAGGATCGCCGACGGCACCAGCGGGATGCGCACCGGCGACTGGCCAAACCGCATGCCCACGCCCTGTTCGGCCAGGTGCGATACGACACCGCCGGCGGCGTCCAGCCCGAACACAGAGCCGCCCGACAACACGATGCCATGCACGGTTTCCACCAGGCAGGTCGGCTCCAGCGCCGAGACATCCCGTGTGCCGGGCGCGCCGCCGCGCACATCCACTGCCGCCACCGCCGGCTCGTCGGCCAGCAGCACAGTGGCGCCGGTTGCATAGTGAGCGTCGTGGGCGCTGCCGACCCTCAGCCCGGCGATATCGGTGATCAGGTTTTTTGGACCCGGGGACACACTCATGTCGGATACCTCGAATTCTCGCCCCTGTTTATCATGTTCGCAGATGGTAGGTGTCCTGACACCTTCGTCAATTGCGAAGATGCCGGTCGCGTGGCTAAGATGCCGGGCAGTGTCTGTTTGTTGCATTTTTGGATTGTGAGAATGTCTCTGTTTGCCCGCTGCTTCGTTCTGTGCCTGTTGTTCGTGCTTGCCGCGTGCAGCGATGATGCGCCGCAACGCAAGGCCATGGTCGCCACCGCCAACACCCACGCAACTGATGCCGCCGCAGCCATCCTTGCCAGCGGCGGCTCCGCCACCGATGCCGCCATTACCGCTCAACTGGTGCTGACCCTGACCGAACCGCAGTCGTCCGGCATTGGCGGCGGCCTGTTCATGCTGCATTACGCATCCGGCGATGCATCCATCACCACGTTCGACGGCCGTGAAAAGGCGCCGCTGGAAGCGGATGAAACCTTGTTCCTGAAATCGGACGGCAAGCCGATGGCGTGGCCGGACGCAGCCCTTGGCGGCAAGCCGGTGGGCACGCCCGGCGTGATTGCGGCGCTGTGGAAGGCGCACCAGAAATTCGGCAGGCTGGAATGGGCAAGTCTTTTTCAACCAGCCATAGATCTGGCCGAAAATGGTTTTGCGGTCAGCCCGCGCCTGCATGCCGCCATTTCCAATGCCGATCACCTGCAGTCTGACGATGCTGCCGCTGCGATTTATTTCCTTGGCGATGGCGACTATGGCGAACCGGACATTGTGGTGCCCGTAGGACACGTGCTGAAAAACCAGCCCTATGCCGATACGCTGAAACTGATCGCCGCAAACGGGCCGGACGGGTTCTACAAGGGCCCGGTGGCCCAGGCGATTGTCGATGCGGTCCGCTCCAACCAGGTCAACCCAGGCGAGATGACACTGGCTGACCTGGCCTCATACGAGGCCATCGAGCGCCAGCCCGTCTGTGCGCCGTACCGGGCCTACCGGGTGTGCGGCATGGGGCCCCCGACCTCGGGCGGCCTGACGTCGCTGATGATACTTGGCCTGCTGGAACCCTATCAGCTGTCGAGCCTCGATCCGGAAGGGCTGGTGGCCGCTCACCTGTTTGCCCAGGCCAGCCGGCTGGCGTTTGCCGACCGCAACCTGTATATGGCTGATGCCGACTTCGTTGACGTGCCTGTCGAGGGGCTTCTGGACCGCCGTTATCTCAGGTCGCGCAGCCGGCTGATCAACCCGGTTCGCGACATGGGCTCGGCCGCTGCTGGCATGCCGCCGGGAACAGAGCAACAGACCCAGGCCGCCGATAGCGGCCTTGTCGAGCATGGCACCAGCCACCTGGCGGTTGTCGATTTGAATGGCAATGCGGTGTCCATGACCATGAGTGTAGAGCGCGCCTTTGGCGCCCGGATCACCGCCGGTGGCTTTGTGCTCAACAACCAGCTGACCGATTTCTCCTTTGTGCCGGAAAAGGCCGGCAAACCGGTCGCCAACCGGGTGCAGGCCGGCAAGCGGCCGCGATCGTCCATGTCGCCATCGCTGGTGCTCAACGGCGACGGCAGCCTCTATGCCGTTGTCGGTTCGCCGGGCGGCAGCCGCATTATCGGCTACACCGCGCGGGCGCTGCTCGGTGTCATCGACTGGCAGATGCCCATGCAGCAGGCGGTGTCGCAATTGCACGTCATCAACCGCAATGGCCGCACCGAGCTGGAAGACGTGTCGCAAGGCGATGACCTGGCGCAGAAGCTGACCCAGTTCACCAGGCTGGCAGCCCCATTGGCCGATCTTGGACACACCGTCGAGGTCAAACCGCTCACCAGCGGCCTGCACGGCATTCGCATACTGAAAGACGGGCAGATGGATGGCGGCGCCGACCCGCGCCGCGAGGGCACCGTTGTCGAGGTTGGCGGGGAGAAGAATTAGCGCGGGAGTGTGTTGGATAGGATTAGTTTTATATCGCTCACGCAAGCAGGCTGCGCCTGCGCTCCGCAGGGGCGCACTTCGTGCGACGGCCGGTCGGCCTTGCCTCGGCACTTTCGTGCCTCGGATTCGCATTAATACTGCGGTCGTTCAGGAATTGAGAACGGCGCGAAGCACGAAGTGCTGAGCAAAGCTGTTCGACAACCTAGTTAAGCGCTTCGCTTGCCGCGCCGGCCGGATTCCACTTCCTGCAGCCGGTCCGGAATGCTGATCTGGAACACCGTGCCGGGTTCCGGGCTTTCCACCAGGCGCACCGCACCGCCGTGCGCGCGCACCAGTTCACTGGCAATTGCCAGTCCGAGCCCTGTGCCGCCCTGGCGCTGTGATCCGCGGAACGCTTCGAACAGGTGTTCGCGGGCCTTTTCCGGCACGCCGGGGCCATTGTCGGTGACCTCGATGATGCAGTGGCTGTCTTCATGCCGAGCCCGCACCCGGACCTTGCCGCCGCTGCCGCGCGCAATCGAGGTGGCGTCCTTGCTTTCCACGGCCTCAGCGGCATTGCGCAGCAGGTTCATCAATACGCGGAACAACTGCTCCCGGTCCGCATCGGCGTCCAGGTCTGCTGCCACCTCGTTGTAGAACACCACGTCACTGCCGGCTTCGGTGGTGCTATGGTCCAGCACTTCATCGACCAGCGCGCGCAGATTGAACATTTCCCGACGCGGCGGCGCTTCCTGTGCGCGGCCGAATTTCAACGTGTCCTGGCAAAACCCGATGGCCCGGTCCAGCGACGCTATCAGCTTGGGTGCGAACTTTTTCACTGTCGGATCGTCAACCATGCCGAGCCGGTCCGAGATCAACTGCGCGGACGCCAGCATGTTGCGCAGGTCATGGCTGACTTTCGACACCGCAAGTCCAAGCGATGCAAGCCGGCTTTTCTGCGACAGCAGATCGGACAGTTCCGTCTGCATCTGCTTGAGTTCCTGTTCGGCAGCGCCGATTTCATCGACCCGGCCGGTCGGTTCTATAATGCGGCTGCGGTCTTCCGGGTTGAGCGCAAACGCCTGCATGTTGCCGGACAGGCGTTGCACCGGGCGCACCAGCAGCCGGTTGAGGGCGAAAAACAGCAAGGCTGCCAGAATCACGGCGAGAAAGATCGACAGCGTCAGGATATTGACGGAATAGCGCACCATGGCCTGGAACAGCGGCTTTTCGTCAAGCGCCATCTCGATAAGCGTGCCGCTCATGCTCGACGGCTTGTTCATCACGCCGATGACCCGATTGCCACCGTGAAACAGCGTCGCGAAGGCGTCGTAGATGGCCACCATCGGCTTGTTGTCGCGCAGGTCGTATGACGCCTCCACGATCGGGGCGCGATCCGGCATCAGCACCAGTTGCCTGGCGTCATCGGTCCTGACCGCCAGCACCAGCACGCCGGCACGGTCCAGCAGTTCCTTGCGCAGTAGCGGAGAAATCTCCTGGTTCTGGGCTGCTTCAACCGCCAGGGCGGCAATTTCCGCCGTGGCCGAACGCTGCTGCAGCCAGTTGATCCGAAAATTGGCGATTGATGGCACGAACACCAGCATTTCGCCAATCATCAGGAACACGGCTGCCAGGACGAGGACTTTGGCGGTCAGCTTGCGGTACCACGGTGCACGCCTGCTGGACCTCCCCGAATCCTGCTTTTCCGTCTCGGTACTCATCTCTGCCTTTATTCAAACGCCAGCAGAAATGATTCAACTGACGGCGGTCATCCAAAAATCTTCAACCATCCTATGATACGGCGAACCATGGGTTTGGATGGCAGCTCGGCATAATAACTTGTCGCAGCCCGTTTGGAAACTTCGCTCAAGGTCGGATATGCCGCGACCATGTCTATCATGGCCTTGATCTTTAGTCCTGACGAAATCGCCATTGCCCACGGTTGAATCAGGTCGCCGGCATTGGGTGCCACAATGGAGCAACCCAGTATCTCGCCCTTGGACGAGACAACCGCCTTGATCAGGCCGGTGGTCTTGCGCTCGGCGCGGGCCCGGTCGTTTTCCTTGAAGTGCCAGCGCAGCACCTTGTGGTCAGGATGGCTTTCAGTTGCCTGCGCTTCGGTGAGGCCGATATGGGCAAGCTCGGGGTCCGTATAGGTAACCCACGGGATGATCTTGGTTTCATTGCTGACCGGCAGGCGAAACAGTACGGACTTGATAACAAGGCCGGCCTGGTAACCGGCAACATGGGTGAATTGCAGCCCGCCGGCCACATCGCCGATGGCATACACCTTGCGATTGGTGCTGCGCAGGCCCTTGTCGACCTTGATGCCGCGCCTGTCGTATTCGATGCCGGCGGCTTCCAGGTTCAGACCGTCTACATTGGCGACCCGTCCGGCAGCCACCAGCAGGTGTGAACCGGTGAGTTTTTCAGGCTTGCCGTTCTCGCCTTCAAGCGTGATCTCGACTGCCTTTGACTTGCCCGCCCTGGCGATGCCGGTGATCTTGGCCCCGGCACGGATGTCGATACCCTCGTCACGAAGGTGGTCCAGCACGATGGCTGTCAGTTCCGGGTCATCCTTGCCCAGCGGCTGAAAGGCTTCCAGGACCGTGACCTTGGCGCCAAGCCGGCGATGGGCCTGAGCCATTTCCATGCCGATGGGACCGCCACCGATGATGATCAGGTGCGCCGGCAGGGTGGTGTTGTCGAAGATGGTCTCGTTGGTGAAATAGTCAACGCTGTCCAGGCCTGGGATCGGCGGAGCCGATGGTGAGGAGCCCGTTGCCACCACGATGCGGCGTGCCTTGATCCGCTTGCCGCCTGCCTCGACGGTTTCGGCATCGACGAATCTGGCTGCATCGCGGATCACCGTGACGCCGAGGCCTTCAAAGCGCTCCTGGCTGTCATGCGGGGCAATGCCGGCAATGACATCCTTCACGTGGGCCATGGTCTTGGCGAAATCGACCTTCGGGGTTTGCGCAGCAACTCCGAACTCAACGCCGGAGGAAAACGCATGTGCATGCTTGCCGGCGGCCAGCAGGGCCTTTGAGGGAACACAGCCGTAATTCAGGCAGTCACCGCCCATTTCGCCTTTTTCGATCAGCACGACGTTTTCGCCGAACTGGCTGGCGGCTGCGGCGACGCTCAGGCCGCCGGAGCCCGCGCCGATGACGCAGATATCGCAGGTAATGTCAGTCATGGAAGTACCTTTCGGGCCTCTTTGCGGGCCCATCTATACATGAATTGTTGGAATTCGTTGAGACTGGCCGCGAACGGCCTGCGAACTCACGCTTCGCCACTGGTTGCGTTTTTCCGGGCACGCAGCTTCTTAACCACGACCGGAATCAATGCCACCACGCCCAGTGCTGCGAACGCCGCCAGCAACTGCGGTGTCACCAATGCGCCGGCATCCAGTGCAAATTCGCAATTGGCAGCACCGTGTTCTGCGACGCAGGTCTGGTAGGCGGCCTTTTGCTGCGTGATGATTGAGTCCAGGCCTGACCCGAGAGTCGAAAAGGCAAAGGTGCCGGGAATGATGCCGATCAGTGTGGTCAGTGTGTAAGTGCCGAGGCCGACGCCGGCGACGGCAGGTGCTATGTTGACCAGCCAGAACGGGAACACCGGCACCAGCCTCAGGAACAGCATGTAGTTGAAGGCATCTTCGCGGAAGCCGCCTGACAGTTTTTCCATCCATGGGCCGGCGCGGCTGGCCAGCGTGTCGCCCAGCGACGTCTTGGCAGCCAGGAATATGGCGACTGCACCGGCTGTGGCCGCCAGGACAGTGAAAATTCCGCCGACAAACCAGCCGAACAGGAACCCGCCGAGAATGGTCAGCAGCGCCGCGCCCGGCAGCGAAAAGGCAACGGCGGCAATGTAGATGGCCATATAGGAAGCCGCTGCCAGGACGGCATTTTCGACAACGAACGTCATCAGCGCATCGCGGTTGTCGGCGATGGCGGTAAGGGAGAGGTACTTGTGTAAACCTGATGTATAAACCGCGGCAATCCCGCTCAGCAATATCACCAGAGGTGCCCAGCGTTTCAGGTTTGCCGCGACACCGGAAGGGCGGGCAGCACCCGCTTCAGCTACGTTTCCAGACATTTTTTCTTGTTCTTTCTTCATCTGTATGAGTAAGGCGTGATCTGTTCCGGATTGCAACCAAATGACGTGTTCATGACCTTGTCCGCGCACCGATGATGAGACCACATGAGTTGGCGAGAAGATGTCGCACATCGTGTCGAGAGAAAAGGGGGTGTAAACTGCTTGTGAAAAGGTATGACTACAGGTGAGAGTCTGGTGTTCTGTCCGTCATCTGCGCTGGCAAATAGATGCGGTACGCGAATTGACTTGTTGCCGCTGCGCCCGTATAAGCCGCGCAGGATTTCATCCGGTGATCAACGATCAGCACGCTTGACGGTTGTCTGCGTCGCAGGCTGGCACGACCGGAAACATGAAGATTTTGGAGATTTAGCCATGAAACGCACGTTTCAACCCAGCAATCTTGTTCGCAAGCGCCGCCACGGCTTTCGTGCCCGCATGGCAACTGTTGGCGGCCGCCGGATCATCGCACGTCGCCGCGCACGTGGCCGCTCCAAGCTGAGCGCCTGATCGGTCGGCCTGCTGATAGGCCCGTGAATGCCGTTGAGCCTATCGGTCCGTCTGGCGCACTTCGCAGGAACTTCCTCATTGATAGAGCATCTGAAACGACGGCAGGATTTCCTCGCCGCCGCTGCCGCACGCGTGTGCGCGCGTAAAGGTTGTGTCGTGCAGGCCAGGGTTCGCGATGATCAGGGGGCACCGCGCATCGGCTTTACCGTGACCCGCAAGCTCGGCAACGCGGTAGTGCGCAACCGCATCAAAAGGCGCTTGCGCGAAGCTGTTCGTGTCGCATCAGGGCTGGACCTGAGGCGCGGGCATGATTATGTGTTCATCGGACGCGCAGCAACGCTGGCGCAGGACTTCAGGGATTTGACGGGTGACATTGTTTTTGCGACGCAAAGGCTGAATGACGGCAAGGGTGATCCGCCACGATCCAGTGGCAGGGCACGTGGTGGTCGCGGTCGTGCAAAAACGCCGAAATGATTGTTAGCGCCAGGGCGTAAAAAGGGATGAGCCGCCGGAGCGGCACGAGGCAGGACCGGACATCATGAATAGTGAAATCAAGAACTATATTCTGGCGATAGCGTTATCGTTGGGCGTGATCGTTGTCTGGCAGATGTATTTCCCGCAACCTGGGCAGCAACAGGCTCCGCAGCAACAACAGCAGCAGCAACCGGTCCAGGGCACCACGCAGACCGGAGACACCGGAGTGCCGCAGGCTCCAGCGGCGGGAACCGGCGCAGGTGTGCCGCAGGCAGCACCGGGCGGCTCTGTCGTGCCGGGTGCGTCGCTGGCTCTGCCTCGCGAGGCGGTTCTTGATCAGAACCCGCGGGTTACCATCGACACGCCGGTTCTGTCGGGAAGCATCAACCTGAAGGGCGCGCGCCTGGATGACTTGCGCCTGAAGGAGTATCACGAGACGGTCGACAACAGTTCACCAACCATCGTGTTGTTGTCGCCGACAGGCGGTGCCGGCGCGTTCTTCACCGAACAGGGCTGGGTCGCGCCGACCGGCCAGACCGTCAAGCTGCCAAATTCCGATACCGTATGGTCGACATCGGGCAACTCGACCCTGACCCCGGCTGCGCCGGTTACGCTGCAATGGGACAATGGCGAAGGCCTGCTGTTTGAACAGACGTTCTCGATTGACGACAACTATATGCTGACCGTCCGCCAGGATATCACCAACAACACTTCCACCGCGGTCAACCTGTTTCCCTATGGCCGCGTTCAGCGCATTGGCATTCCGCAGATCACAGGCATCTACGTGCTGCATGAGGGTCTGCTAAGTGTTCTGGACGAAAACCTTGAGGAACTGACCTACTCGGATGCCCAGGACAACGGCACCAACGCATATTCGCAGAAGAGCACCGGCGGTTGGCTCGGCATCACCGACAAGTACTGGGCCGCGACGCTGATCCCCGACCAGAAGATGAGTATCACCGGGTCGCTAAGGCATCTGACCATTGCCAACAATGACGCGTTCCAGGCCGACTTTCTGGCAGCCGAGCCGGTCAGCGCGGCGCCCGGCGCCAAGGCTAGCATTGAAAGCAAGGTGTTTGCCGGGGCCAAGAAAAGCTATCTCATCGACAGTTATCAGGAACAGTTCGGTATCAACAATTTCGAACTGATGATCGATTGGGGCTGGTTCTATTTCATCACCAAGCCGTTGTTCAAGGTACTGCACTTCTTCAACGAGCTGGTCGGCAATTTCGGCGTTGCCATTCTCATCGTCACTGTGTTGATCAAGCTGCTGTTCTTCCCGCTGCAGAACAAGTCTTATGCCTCCATGAGCAAGATGAAAAAGCTTGCGCCTGAAATGGAGAAGATCAAGAACCGGTTCCCCGATGACCGCGCCAAGCAGCAACAGGCGATGATGGAAATGTACAAGAAGGAACAGGTCTCGCCTCTGTCAGGCTGCTGGCCGATCCTGATCCAGATTCCGGTGTTCTTTGCGCTCTACAAGGTGATTTACGTCACCATCGAGATGCGCCACGCTCCGTTCTTCGGCTGGCTGCGCGATTTGTCGGCACAGGATCCGACCAGCATCTTCAACCTGTTTGGATTGTTGCCGTTTACCCCGCCGAGCTTCCTGCTGATCGGCGTCCTGCCCATCCTCATGGGCATCACCATGTGGATCCAGATGCGTCTCAACCCGGCGCCGCCGGATCCGATCCAGGCGCAGATATTCAACTGGATGCCGTTGTTCTTCACCTTCCTGCTGGCCACTTTCCCGGCCGGGCTGGTGCTGTACTGGACCTGGAACAACTTCCTGTCGATCCTGCAGCAGGCGTATATCATGAAGAAGCACGGCGTTGAGATAGACCTGCTCGGCAATATTCGGGAGTCTCTCGGTCTGAACAAAAAGAAAAATCAGCCGGGGGAATGATCCGGCTGGCCATGCGAGAGTACGAACCGGAGGAAATCGAGCGCGGCAGGCTGCTGTTTGCCGGGCCGGCGGAATTTCGCATGGGCGCGGCCAGACTTTCGCAATTGCCGCCAGAATACCCGGTTGAAGTGGCGTTCGCCGGCAGGTCCAATGTCGGCAAGTCCTCACTGTTGAACGCGCTGACCGGGCGCAAGGATATTGCGCGCACCTCCAACACTCCCGGCCGCACCCGCGAACTCAACTATTTCGAACTGGCCGGTGGCGGCGTCGCGCTGGTCGACATGCCGGGTTACGGCTATGCCAAGGCAACCAAAACCCTGGTGAAGGCGTGGCAGTCGATCATCATGGGCTACCTGCAGGGCCGTCCCAACCTGCGTCGGGTTTTTGTGCTGATTGATTCACGCCACGGCATCAAGCAGATTGACCTTGAAACGCTGGATCAGCTCGACGAGGCCGCCGTCAGCTACCAGATCGTGCTGACCAAGGCGGACAAGATCAAGCAGGGCGAACGCGATGCCGTTCTCGCGGCCACCACCAAGGCGATTTCCAAACGCCCGGCTGCCTTTCCGGACACCATCATGACATCGTCGGCCAAGGGCTGGGGCATACCGGAACTGCGCGCCGAGATCGCCGCCATGCAAGGCTGACGCCGTTCAAAAACGGTGCTCGCGGGCCCTGGCGGCGGCGCAACTGTTTTTCTTAGACATGTGCGGCTGATCGGTTATAAGGCGGGGCTGGCACTTTGCCGCGTATCTCTCCAGGTCTTTTAAAGTCATGTCGGAAGTCCAACAGCCCCAGACAATCGCCCGCATTCTGTCGGAAGCGCTGCCGTTCATGCAGCTCTACGACAATCAGGTCATTGTCGTGAAATATGGCGGCCATGCCATGGTGGACCCGGACCTGTCGCGCAAGTTCGCCCGTGACATCGTCCAGATGAAACAGTCGGGTTTCAATCCGATCGTGGTGCACGGCGGCGGCCCGCAGATCGGCGCCATGCTGGAACGCCTAAAGATCAAATCCCGATTTGAAGACGGTCTGCGCGTGACCGACAAGGCGACCATGGAAGTTGTGGAGATGGTGCTGGCCGGTTCGATCAACTCGTCCGTCGTGTCGGATATTCAGGCGGTTGGCGGCAAGGCCATCGGCATTTCCGGCAAGGACGGCAACCTGTGTGTGGCAAAGAAGCTTGAGCGCAAGCGCATCAATGCCGAGACCGGAAAGGAGGAGACCGTCGATCTTGGCTTTGTCGGCGATCCCGGGCAGATCAATCCGGAGATCCTGCACACCATCATTCAATCGGAGACGGTGCCGGTGATCGCGCCGATCGCCACCTCTCTCGACGGCGGGACCTATAACGTCAACGCCGACACCTTTGCCGGCGCCATTGCGGTTGCCATGAAGGCCAAGCGCCTGCTGCTGCTCACCGATGTCGCCGGCGTTCTGGACAAACAGAACAACCTCATACCCGAACTGACGCTCGCCCAGATCGGCGAGCTGAGCAGCGACGGCACCATCTCAGGCGGCATGATCCCGAAGCTGGAAAGCTGCGCCTCGGTGGTGCGCGGCGGTGTTGAAGGTGTGGTGATCACCGATGGCCGGGTTCCGCACTGTGTGCTGCTGGAATTGCTGACGCCGCACGGCGTCGGTACCCGTATTTCCGAACGCAAGGTATAACGAGACCATGTCCGCACCCGGCTTCCACCACGTCGAGACCTGGGTCTTCGATCTCGACAACACCCTGTACCCGGCATCGTGCCGCCTGTTTGACCAGATCGACGTGCGCATGGGCGAGTTCATCTCCGACCTGTTCCAGGTCGACCGGACAGAGGCGCGCCGCATCCAGAAAGACTTTTTCTACAAGTACGGCACCACCCTGCGCGGGCTGATGAGCGAGCATGGCATCAAGCCGGATGACTTTCTGGACTATGTGCACGACATCGATCACTCGCCGGTGCCCGCCAACCGCGCGCTTGCGGACAACCTGGAGGCGCTGCCGGGGCGCAAGCTGGTGTTCACAAATGGCACGGTCACCCATGCAACCAATGTCATGCACCGCATTGGCATTACGCACCTGTTCGACGGCATTTTCGACATTGTGCATTCCGACTTCATTCCCAAGCCCGAGCGCGGTCCCTACGAAAAGTTCATTTCCGAACATGGCGTTGATCCGGGCAGGGCGGCGATGTTCGAGGACATAGCCCGCAACCTGGCGGTCCCGCATGATCTTGGCATGACCACGGTCCTAGTGCATGACGAAGCCAATGAAGACGGCAACAGGATCAACACCATGACAGGCGATGCGGACGGCGCGCCCCATGTGCATCACACCACCACCGACCTGGCCGGATTTCTGGCCGGCATCAGGTCCGACTGATATTTCCCGAATTTCTGCCTAATCTAGGAGCGAAACAATGAGCCACGCCGACCTGCAAGCAACCATCGAACAAGCCTGGGAAGACCGCGACGCCGTTACGCCGCAAACCCGGGGCGCGGTTCGCGACAGTGTTGAGGAAGCCCTCGGGCTGATGGATTCCGGCAAGGCGCGCGTGGCCGAAAAGGGGCCGGACGGCAACTGGTCGGTCAATCAGTGGCTCAAGCAGGCAGTTCTGCTGTCGTTCAGGCTCAATGACATGGCGCCGATTGCCGGCGGTCCGGGCACCGCGACCTGGTGGGACAAGGTGCCGTCCAAGTTTGACGGCTGGGGCGACAATCAGTGGCGCGACGCCGGTTTCCGGGCCGTTCCCAACTGTACGGTTCGCCGCTCGGCCTATATCGCGCCGTCGGTTGTGCTGATGCCGTCGTTCGTCAACCTGGGGGCCTATGTCGATGAGGGCACCATGGTCGATACATGGGCGACCGTGGGCTCGTGCGCTCAAATCGGCAAGAACGTGCACCTGTCCGGCGGTGTCGGTATCGGCGGCGTGCTGGAGCCGCTGCAGGCCGGCCCGGTGATCATCGAAGACAATTGCTTCATAGGCGCCCGGTCCGAGGTCGTCGAAGGCTGCATTGTGCGCGAAGGGGCGGTGCTTGGCATGGGTGTCTATATCGGCAAGTCCACCAAGATTGTGGATCGCGCGACAGGTGAGATCATGTACGGCGAGGTGCCACCCTACTCCGTGGTCGTGTCCGGCACGCTGCCCGGCAAGAACCTGCCCAACGGCGATCCCGGTCCGTCGCTGTACTGCGCGGTCATTGTCAAGCGCGTCGACGAGCGCACCCGTTCCAAGACCTCCATCAACGAACTGTTGCGGGACTAGAGCCCCGCTACGGAGCCTGCCAGCTTTCATTTGCCGGCGAATCCGGGCAGGTTCACCCGACCGGGGGCGGCAACAATGGAGTTGATATTCCAATGGAACTTTTTCTGTCTTTGGAGGGCCGCATTGGCCGCGGTAAATTCTGGCTTGGCTTGCTGGCGCTTGTCATTGCCAATTTCGTCCTTACCACGGTGCTGACTCTCGCTGGTCTGATGACTGTCGATCCGGCAACCGGCATGCCTATGGGGGCAGGTTACTGGATCGGAGTTCTTGTTCTGCTGGCCATAATGATCTGGCCGTCAATCTGCGTTTATGGAAAGCGTTTTCATGATCGGGACAAGTCGGCCTGGTGGATGCTGATCAGCTTCGTGCCGATTGTCGGTGTCATCTGGCTGATCATAGAATGCGGTCTGTTGCAGGGAACGGACGGACCCAACCGGTTTGGTCCGGATCCGCTCGCCGAAGGATAATTGACCGGACCAACCGTGATCGTCACCCGGCCTCTTGGCCGGGTGTTTTGTTTCGGGTAAGGCTAGCGCCATGACCAACACGCCTGACCCGACCCCTATTCTGCAAGACCTGATCCGCTGTCCGTCCGTCACCCCGTTGGAGGCAGGCGTTCTGGACTATATGGAGCAACTCATGGTCCCTGCCGGCTTTGCCGCCAGCCGCATGCCGTTCAGTGAAGACGGCACGGCAGATGTCGACAACCTGTTTCTGCGCATTGGTTCCGATAGACCGCATTTCTGTTTTGCCGGCCATGTCGATGTCGTGCCGCCGGGCGCCGACGAGTTGTGGTCCTATCCGCCGTTTGCTGCACAAATTCACGACGGCACTGTCTATGGCCGCGGCGCCTGCGACATGAAAGGCTCGGTGGCCGCATTTTGTGCCGCCGCAATCGGGTTTTCCTCCGACCATGGGCAAAACCTGCCGGGCTCGGTTTCGCTGCTCATCACCGGTGATGAAGAAGGCATTGCCATCAACGGCACGGTAAAGATGCTGGCTGAATTGAAACGCCGCGGCGAGGTGCCGGATGTCTGTCTGGTCGGAGAGCCGACCTGTCCCGGAGCGCTTGGCGACACGCTCAAGATCGGCCGCCGCGGTTCGATCCATTTCGAGGTCACCTGGACGGGTGTTCAGGGCCATTCCGCCTATCCGCACAAGGCGCTGAACCCGATCACCCCGCTGGCCCGGCTGATTGACCGGGTCTCGTCTCATGAACTGGACACCGGCAATGCCCACTTTGGCCCGACCACCCTGGCGGTGACCAATTTTGACACCGGCAACCCGGCCAACAATGTCATTCCGGCAGCCGCCAATGCCCGGTTCAATATCCGTTACAATACCGAACACACCGCACAAAGCCTGAAAGACTGGGTTGCGCTTGAGTGTGAAACGGTGAAGCAGGCATTCGGTGGCACATTTGAGATCGCCATCATCGAGGGCGCCGATGCCTTCATGACCGAACCGGACGGCTTTGTCGACTGCATGGCCAAGGCTGTTTCTGCCGAGACCGGGGTTCAGCCAAAACTCGATACCGGTGGCGGCACGTCGGATGCCCGTTTCGTCAAGGATTATTGCCCGGTGGTTGAATTCGGCCCCAACAACGCCACCATTCACCAGGCAAATGAATGTATCAGGATCAGCGAGCTGGAGGCTCTGACACGGGTCTACCGGCGGATGCTGGATGATTGGTTTGCGGGGAGCATATGAGTGAACTTTGCACTTGAAGCTGTACGCGGGTTGAAAGCCTGCTGGCGTCTGGTCTGCATGGATGAAGACGGTCTCGATGACCTCGACCTGAGTTCGGACGGGTTCTGGAACTCATTCGCCGCCATTTTTCTGGTGGCACCGCTTTACCTGTACTCATCGTCTGCCGGCGCCAGGCTGGCAACACCGCCGCAGCCAGAGCGTCACTGGTTCGGATCCCTGGCATTGCTGGCCTTGTTGTGGGTGCTGTGGCCATTGATCATGTTCACGGTGGCGCGCATCATCGACAGGCGGCACCACTATGTCCGTTACATCGTGGCCTACAACTGGTCGAGCGTGTATGTCATTGCGGCTTTGGTCCCGGTATTCCTGTTGCAGCAGGTGGGGATTATTGAAGCGGTAACCGGGGCTTTGCTGAGCCTGTGCGTGATCGTGTGGTCGCTGTATTACCGCTGGTATGTTGCCAAGGTCGCCCTGGACGTGCCGCCCATGACAGCGTCTTTGCTGGTCGTCGGCGACCTCGCCATGTCGGTCGTGGCATCAATCATCGTCTGAGTAATCCACGTTCACCAGGTACAGCCCCTGCGGCGGCGCCACCGGGCCGCATGCCGACCTGTCTGCGGCGGTGAGTGCGTCACGCACGTTCGCGGCCGACCATTTCCCATCTCCCGCCAGCTTCAGCGTGCCGACCAGCGAGCGCACCTGATTGTGCAGAAACGACCTGGCCGATGTCCGTACGACCACGTCACGCCCTTGGCGCGACACGTCCAGCCTGTCCAGGGTTTTCACCGGTGATTTGGACTGGCACTGGCTGGACCGGAACGTCGTGAAGTCGTGGTGCCCCGTCAGCTCCTGTGCGGCTGCGTGCATGGCTGCCTCATCCAGCCGGTACGGCACCCACCAGACCCGGTCGCGATCCAGCGCCGGTGGAGTTCGGCTGTCCCTGATGCGATACTCGTAATGGCGGGCCGATGCGGAGAACCGGGCATGGAAGCTGTCGCTGGCCTCACGCACATCAAACACGCTGACCGGATCAGGCCGCACCTGGGCGTTGATGGCGGCCATGAGTTTCTCCGGCACCCAGGTCTTGGCCAGATCGACATGGGCAACCTGGCCAAGTGCATGCACACCGGCGTCGGTCCGCCCAGCACCAAACAGTGTCACCGGGTTTTGTTCGAGCCGGGCGATGGCATCTTCAATCGTCGCCTGCACCGACGGCTGGCCGACCTGGCGCTGCCAGCCGGAAAACGGCGTGCCGTCATACTCGATGGTCATGCGGTAGCGGGGCATAGGCTTCAGCCTGCCTTCGAGCCTGCGGCGGGTTTCATGCCGTTCAGGAATGTCTCAAGGTCCATGATTGCCTTGCCTTCGCGTTGCAGGCGCACCGGGCGAACGGCGCCTTGCGCGCAGGCAATGGCCAGGCGGTCGTCCACGACGGTGCCGGGTGTGCCGGACAGTCCCGGCTCCTGTTCGACCTGAAGCAGTTTCACCCGCACCGGTTTGTCCGCACCCGCCAGCCGGCACCAGGCGCCGGGAAACGGCGACAGGCCATGCACATGGCGCTGCACCTCCGCCGCTGGCCGGGCAAAGTCGATATGGGCTTCCTGCTTGGTTATCTTGGCGGCGTAGGTGATGCCGTCTTCTGCCTGCTCAACCGCCTGCAGGTGACCTTGCGCCTCTAGCTGCGCCAGTACGCTGCTCATCGCCGCGGCGCCGGACTGCGCCAGCTCATCGTGCAGGGACTGAGCGGTCGTGTTGTCATCTATGGGCGTGCGCTGCTCGTGCACGACCGGGCCGGTATCGAGCCCTTCTTCCATCTGCATTATGGCGACGCCAGTTTCGGTGTCGCCGGCCATAATGGCACGCTGTATCGGTGCGGCTCCGCGCCAGCGCGGCAGCAGCGACGCATGAACATTGAGACAGCCGAAGCGTGGTGCCTGGAGCACCGGCCCCGGCAGCAGCAGCCCGTAGGCGACTACCACCGCCACATCTGCGTCCAGCGCACTGAATGCTGAATGTTCGTCCTCGTGTTTCAGGGAAACCGGTGTGCGGACTTCCAGCCCATGCGCTTCGGCACATTCATGCACCGGAGACTTGCGTTCCTCCAGGCCGCGCCGCCCGGCTGCTCGCGGTGGCTGGGTGTATACGGCTGCAACATGATGGCCGTCAGCCACCAGGCGGGCAAGGCTGGGCACGGAAAAGTCCGGCGTGCCCATGAACACCACCCGCAGGCTCACACCTTTTCTCGCTGCTGTCGGGCCAGTTTGGTGAACTTGCGCACGATCGTGCCCCGCTTGAGCCGGGACAGGTAGTCAATGAACAGTATGCCGTTCAAATGGTCGATTTCGTGCTGCAGCACCGTGGCCATCAGTCCGTCATAGAGCTCTTCACGCTGCTTGCCGTCGCGGTCGATATAGGACACCCGCACCTGGGCCGGGCGCTCGATATTGTCGAACACGTCGGGTATCGACAGACAGCCTTCTTCATATTCCGATACATCGTCACTGCTCCAGACGATTTCCGGGTTTATGAACGCCATCGGGGACTTGGGCTGCTCGTCCTTGGCGATGTCCACCACCAGCAGGCGCCGCGGGATGCCGATCTGCACCGCTGCCAGACCGATACCCGGTGCGTCATACATGGTGGCAAGCATGTCATCGACCAGGACGCGCAGTTCATCGTCCACGCGCTCGACCGGCTGCGAGATTTTTTTCAGGATCGGATCCGGCAATTTGACGATTTCACGAATGGCCATGAACAGGTGCGCCCGGTTAGTGAATATCCCTGACCATCAGATAAGCAATCGGCATGCTATGGTCAACGTACAGCGAGTCTCTCACGCCTGCCGCAGCCAGGTTGTCAGTCTGTCGAGCGCCTCATCAAGACCATCCGCATCGCGCAGGTAGCACATCCGCAGGAAGCCTTCTCCGCCCGGTCCGAACGTGCCGCCTGGAGCAAGCCCGACATTGGCTTCATCAATGATGCGCAGCGTTGCGCCCAGGCTGTCGGTCAGGCCGTCAATGCGGAAGAAGCTGTAGAACGCGCCCATCGGGTTTTCAAAACTCACATTGTTCAGTTGTCCCAGCGCTTCGGCCACCTTGTCGCGGCAGGTGCGCGCCATCCCGATTTGCATTTCCACGAAGTCTTCACCGTTCTCAATGGCCGCCAGCGCGCCTTTCTGCATGAAGGCTGCGGTGCCGGATGTGTTGTACTGGATGATACGTTCGATGGCCGGTCCCAGCGCCTCAGGTGCCTGCAGCCAGCCGATGCGCCATCCGGTCATGGCCCAGTTCTTCGAAAACGTATTGATATAGATGACCCGTTCATCCTGTTCGCAGACATCCATGAACGAGGGCGAGCGGGCCAGCCCATCGGTAGCCGGCCCGTAGTAAAACCTTGAATAGACCTCATCGGCCAGTATCCATATGCCGGCCTCGCGGGCCATGTCGCGAATGGCGACCAGGTCTTCGCGCGACGCCACCCAACCGATCGGGTTGGACGGTGAAATCAGGCAGATGGCCCGGGTCTTGGGGCCGATGCTGTCACGCATCCTGTCGAGATCCAATGACCATGCCTGCTCCTCGAACAGCATTGGCACAAACGCCGGTTTCACCCCCATCATGCGCATCGGGCCGGGAAAGTTTGGCCACGCCGGTGACGGGATGACAATTTCGTCGTCCTTGTCTGCCAGCAGCTGCAGGGCAATCTGAATGGCCTGCATGCCGCCGCCGGTGACGAAAAAGCGTTCAGCGGAGAACGGGCCGGGCCAGAATTTTTCATGATAGGCGGCCAGTGCGCTGCGCAGCCGCGGCAGGCCGCGCTGCCAG
The DNA here is from genome assembly GCA_028289645.1 of Anderseniella sp. Taxonomy (GTDB): domain Bacteria; phylum Pseudomonadota; class Alphaproteobacteria; order Rhizobiales; family Aestuariivirgaceae; genus Anderseniella. Next base: position 746,470 of record JANQOK010000016.1, on the reverse strand, counting down.
GTGTAGAAGGTCTCGCCGTTGAACATGGCGCTGGACGCCGCCTGGCAGATGAACTCGGGCGTCTTGAGCGGACCTTCTCCGGTCCATAGCGGTATCAGGCCCTTGCGCCCGAAACCGTGGTTGACCGCGCTCAGTATGCCGCTGTCCGGCTCGTCGCGCTGGCTTTGCCGAATGCTGGAAACAAGCTCGTCTGAAGTGATAGCTGTCATGTGGTGGGCGCCATGTGGATGAAGGAATGCTGAACCCTGATCAGTATTTCAAGCAGCGCCGACAGGCAAACAAAAACCCCGGCTTGCGGATGTACGCAAACCGGGGCTGGTTTCGATTTCGTAGTTGAACCGTCTCCGGTCAGCTATTTTTTCAGAAGATCACGGATTTCCGTCAGCAGCGCCACATCTGCCGGCGGCGCGGCTGGAGCGGCTTCTTCTTCCTTTTTCTTCATCGAGTTTGCCGAACGAACCACCAGGAACAGGATGAAGGCGACGATCAGGAAGTTCACGATCGCGGTAATGAAGCTGCCATAGGCCAGAACCGCGCCCTGTTCCTTGGCTGCATCGAGCGTGGCAGCGGTGACGCCGCTCGCCAGTGGTGCAAACATGTTCGAAAAATCGACACCGCCGGTCACAGCGCCGACAATCGGCATGATGATGTCGTCCACCAGCGATTTGACGATCAGGCCAAACGCACCGGCGATGATCACACCGATGGCAAGATCGAGCACGTTGCCTTTGAAGGCAAACTCTTTGAATTCCTTGAGCATGGTATTTCCCCTCTAGATGGTATTCAAACGCTGCCGCTGTTGCGACAGGCGTTTTGCAACTCTTAGCGTCAATTATCATGAACTAAAAGTAGGGGCAAAATAAGCTCAATTGGCTGAAACACAACCTTAAATTGCATTCGCATGTTCGATTGCCTGCAACCTGACTTCTGCTAGACTTATAGCTTGGTTGCTCATCTCGAGCGGGCATAGAAGGGCTTGGATACGACCGTCATGCTGTCCACGTGGGGCGTCATACTCATTGCATTGGGTTATGTGGGCATATTGTTCGCAATCGCCGCCTATGGCGACCGTACGGCGTCGGGCATGCGCCGCGGTGTGGGCCGGCCCTATGTCTATGCCCTGTCGCTCGCGGTTTACTGCACCTCCTGGACATTTTACGGCAGCGTTGGCCTGGCATCGACGTCAGGTTACTACTTCCTGCCGATCTATCTCGGGCCGATCCTCCTGGTCGGCCTGGGCTGGCCGCTGGTCAGGCGCATTGTCAGCCTGTCCAAGGAACAGAACATCACGTCGATCGCCGATTTCCTGTCGGCGCGCTATGGCAAGAACCAGCTGCTCGGCGGGATAGCCGCCTTTATCGCGGTGATCGGGATCGTCCCCTACATCTCGTTGCAGCTGAAAGCCGTCTCGCTTTCGCTCAGCGCGCTAGGCCCCCTGGGCGTCGACACCGGCATACTGGAGACCGGGTTTGGCGACGGGCCCATGTTCGTTGCCATCTCCATGGCGGTCTTCGCCATCCTGTTCGGCACCCGGCATGCGGACGCCACTGAACACCAGAACGGCCTGATCCTGTCTGTCGCTGCGGAGAGCCTGGTCAAGCTCATCGCCTTCATCCTGGTCGGGGCTTTCATCACCTTCGTGATGATGGGCGGTCCTGCGCAGTTATACGAACGGGCGTCGCAAAACCCTGAAATAACAGCACTATTCAGCGAGCCTATTGATCTGCCGCGGTTCATGACGATGACGTTCCTGGCCACCTGTGCCGTCATCCTGCTGCCGCGCCAGTTCCATCTCGCGGTCGTCGAGAACACCTCGCTGGATGATGTCCGCAAGGCGTCCTGGACGTTTCCGCTGTACCTGGTGATGATCAACATCTTTGTCATCCCGATCGCAGTTGCCGGACTGCTGATGTTCGACGGTCAGGCCGTCGACGGTGATACTTATGTGCTGGCCCTGCCGGTGGCCGACGGCCAGCCGCTGCTGGCCATGATCGCCTTCATCGGAGGCCTGTCGGCGGCAACCGCCATGGTGATCGTGGAAACCGTGGCCCTGTCGATCATGGTTTGCAACTCGATCGTTATGCCCTTGATGCTGCGTCGTGCAAGCGGCCAGATGTGGCAGGGCGACATGACCTCGCGCATTCTGCAGATCAGGCGCGTTGCCATCGGTGTGATCCTGGTCCTGGCCTATTCCTACTATCTGATGATTGGCAACAACGCGGCACTGGCCCAGACCGGGCTGGTGTCGTTTGCCGCTGTGGCACAGTTTGCGCCGGCGTTCTTCCTTGGTCTGTTCTGGACCCGCGGCAACGCCCGTGGTGCCATGTTCGGCCTTGTCGCCGGCTTTGTCGTGTGGACGTACACTCTGCTTGTGCCGTTGTTTGCCGATGCCGGGTGGCTGCCGGCGGGCCTGATGAGCGACGGTCCGTTCCACATTGAAATGCTGCGGCCGCGGCACTTGTTCGGCAGTGATCTCGATGCACTGACCCACGGTGTCGTCTGGTCAATGGCCGCCAATATCGGTGCCTATATTCTGATTTCTTTGTTTACCGGGATTGATTCGGCCGAACGCACCCAGGCCCAGGCATTCATGCCGCGCGGGCAAACGGAAAACCTGCCGGCGCAGAACCAGCCTGAAGTGTCCATCAAGCAACTGCAGGCAACGGTGGAGCGCTATCTCGGCAAGGAAAGGACCAAACGCTCGTTTGACGAGCTGCACATTGCCCGCGCGGAGAAGCTGAAACCGCGCAGCATGGCCGACCAGGAGACGCTGAAATTTGCCGAACGGCTGCTGGCCAGTGCGATCGGCACCGCGTCTGCCCGCGTGGTCATGGCGCTCCTGTTGCAACGCGGTGCCGGCCACACTGCCGGCGCTATGCGGCTTCTTGATGATGCATCCGACGCCATCGTCTACAACCGTGACCTGCTGCAGTCGGCCATCGATCATGTCGAACAGGGCATTGTGGTGTTCGATCAGGACCTTGCGCTGGTGTGCTGGAACACGCAGTTTCGCAACCTGCTCAATCTGCCGCCGGAGTTCGGCCGCGTCGGTGTACCACTTGGCGATATTGTCCGGCGGCTGGACTCGGAATTTGCTCTGGGCACCGCGGCGCAGCCGGAGGCCAGTCTGCAATTGCTGCGTCTGCTGGCCAACCAGACCGAGGCTTTCCATCTGCGCAGCAGGCAAACCAGCAAGGTGCTGGAGGTTCGCAGCAATGCCATGCCTGATGATGGCCGGGTCATCACCTTTGCCGACATCACCGAGCGGGTTCATGCATCCGAAGCCCTGGAACAGCGGGTGAAAGAACGCACAGCCGAACTGACCAAGCTCAACACCCAGTTGGAAAAGGCCCGCGCCGACGCCGTGGAAATCAATGCCGGCAAGACCCGGTTCATCGCCGCCGCCTCACATGACATTCTGCAGCCGCTCAATGCGGCCAGGCTGTTTACCTCGTCCCTGATGGAGCGCACCGCATCGCGTCCCGACGGCCAGCTGGTCCGCAATGTCGATCTGTCGCTGGAGGCAGTGGAAGAAATACTGTCGGCACTGCTCGACATGTCGCGGCTCGATGCAGGTGCCATCAAGCCTGAACTGTCGGCGTTTTCGATCAACGATATCCTGAACCAGTTGCGCACCGAGTTCTCGGTCGCAGCCGAAGACAAGCAACTGGACCTCACCATCATGCCGTGCAGCCGGATGGTCTACTCGGACCGGCGCCTGATACGGCGTATCCTGCAGAATCTGCTCAGCAACGCTATCAAGTATACCGTTTCGGGCAAGGTGCTGATGGGCGCGCGGGTCCGCAATGGCAGGCTTTGTGTGGAGGTCCATGATACCGGCCCTGGTATTCCGCCTGACAAGCAGCAGTTGGTGTACCGCGAGTTTGAGCGTCTGGAGTCGGAAGATTCCGCCATTCAGGGTCTGGGCCTTGGCCTGTCCATCGTTGAACGCATGGCACGCGTGCTTCAGCATCCCCTGACCCTTAAGTCCGAGCCTGGATCGGGCTGCCTGTTCAGGCTGGATCTGCCGCTGGCACAAGGCAGGCAGGAAGCCGTGCAGCTCGATGCACCCGCGCCGGTCCGCGGCTCGACAAGTCTCGCCGGGCTGTCGGTGCTGGTGGTTGACAATGAACCGGCGATCATTGACGGCATGAGTGCGCTGCTTGAAGGCTGGGGCTGTGCCGTGGATACGGCAACGTCAGCCGACGCTGTCCGTGAATTGGCGGACAGCCAGGCGGTCTGGCCCTATGACGCGGTGCTGATGGACTATCACCTGGGGTCTGACAACGGGCTTGAGCTGATCGACGAGTTGCGTGACAGCACCGGCGTGACGTTTTCTGCGGCTCTGATCACGGCTGAGCGGTCGGCGGATGTTCAGGCGGCATCGGAAGCTGCCGGCGTGGCGTACCTGCGGAAACCGGTTCGCCCGGCAGTGTTGCGCACCGTACTGATGATGGCGCAGACAAAATCGGAAGCCGCGGAGTAGCATCGAAGGACATTTGTCGCAGCAGGTGGACGGCCTTATGCTGAAAAGCCGGCGTCCACCGCATCAGCCTGATCGCCGTCGATGCGTGATGCGGCTATGACCGCCTGGGTGCGGCTGTCCACGTTGAGCTTTTGCAGGATAGCCGACACATGCGCTTTCACGGTGGCCTCGGAGACAGACAGTTCATAGGCAATCTGCTTGTTGAGCAGGCCTTCGCGCAACATCATCAACACCCGGGTCTGTTGCGGGGTCAGGGTGGACAGCCGATGCGCCAGGTCATCTATTTCGGCATTGTCCTGCGTGCTGAGGTCCACATGTTCCGGCAGCCATACGTCACCGTTCAACACTGCGGAAATGGCTGCCTGCATGTCCTCAACCGGCGCAGATTTCGGAATGAAACCGAGAGCGCCCAGCGAGATGGCCCGGCTGATGACGCTTGTTTCCTCGCTGCCGGATACCACCACGACGGGCACCAGAGGAAATTGTGCCCGCATCAGCATGAGGCCCGAAAACCCCTGCACACCGGGCATCTTGAGATCCAGCAGCAACAGGTCGATATCGTCCGCTGCAGTAAGTATGTCCAAGGTTTCCTTCAGAGAGCCCGCATCGTCAAACGTCACATCTGCCAGCGCATCCTGCACGGCCAGTCGTAATGCATCCCGGAACAACGGGTGATCGTCTGCAATAACGATGCGATATGGCATTCACTGGCTCCCATATGCCCTGTAATGGGCTCTTATAGCCGGTGCCGAATCAGTTTGGGTCTCCCGAAACGTTCGCCATCACCAGTTGCGGGTGAAAAACCGGCCTTTGGACTGATATTCAGGCGTTATGGGCCGGTTGTCCAGCTTGATATTGCCGCCGGAAGCCGCCTGGCCTCAGAATTGCCCAAGTTCGGCCCATCTGGTGCCGCGAATGACAAGCATTGTGTTTTGCAGCAGAGGGGTCTGCCGAAAACAACTAGAACGTTCAACCGCTTCAAGCGTTTTGTGGCAATCTTCAAATCCCTTCTTATGACGGCGCATCGGTCTTTCCAGCGCTGTGACAGATTCGGAATTGGTCGCGTGGCTCCTGTCGCCGTCCCGAGCAGCGCGTACCATGCTCGCCCGTACATCCTGAAAAGGAAGTACGGGCGAGCGACCTTTTGGGCGCTGTTTTTTCAGATATTCTGTTTGAGCCAGACCGGCCCTAGAACCCGCGCCGGACCCAGGCCTCAAAGGCCTCCAGCCAGATTTTCAGGAATTTCCCGGTCTCTTCGTCGGTGAGGCTGCCGTCGTCGGCAAACTTTGTATGTGCCGAGCCCACAAACACTTCCGGCTTGGACATGGTCAGGGCCGACAGGCCGACCAGGTTCTGGCGCAGCTGGTATTGCGAACGCCCCGTGCCGAGCGGGCCGGCAGCGGCGCCGACGACGCCCACAGGCTTGTTGCCGAACGGCTGGTTCTTCACCCGGCTGATCCAGTCAGTCGCGTTCTTAAGGCCGCCCGGTATGGAAAAGTTGTATTCCGGCGTTGCGATGATGACGCCGTCGGCGGCGCGAATCTTCTCGGCAAGCTCGGTTACGATCTGCGGAACGCCTGTGGCCTCTTCGTCATCGCCGTCATAGACCGGGATGCCTTTCAGGGTCGCGATATCCATCGCCATGGACTCACCTGCCATGCTCTGCATGGCCCGCAGCAGGCTGGTGTTGAAAGATTTGGTGCGCAGGCTGCCGGAGATGGCAACGATATTCAGTTGGTCGGGCATGTTATTGGTTCCGGAAGTTGAAGAAACGGGATGGAGGCGAGTGGCCCCGGCAATATCAGTACGTTGCGCGCCCGCCGGACAGATCAAATACGGCGCCGGTGGTAAAGCTGTTCTGCGGCGAGACGATCCAGGCGATCATGTCGGCGGCCTCATCGACCTGCAGGAAGCGGTTGCGCGGGATCTTGGACAGCATGTAGTCGATGTGTTCCTGCTTCATCTGGTCGAATATTCTGGTCTTGGCGGCGGCCGGCGTCACGCAGTTCACTGCTATGTCGTGATCGGCCAGCTCCTTTCCAAGCGACTTGGTCAATGCAATCACCGCTGCCTTGGACGCCGAATAGGCGGACGCGTTGGGGTTGCCTTCCTTGCCGGCAATGGACGCGATGTTGCAGATGCGGCCATAGCCGCGCTCGACCATGCCGGGCACCAGCGCCTTGTTGACATAGAAAGTGCCATTCAGGTTGATGTCGATGACCTGACGCCAGGCAGCAGGATCGTAGTCAGCCACGGTTGCATTGGGACCGGCGATGCCGGCGCTGTTGACCAGTATCGAGACCGGTCCCAAAGCCTTTTCGGTATCGGCAAGTGCTGCAGCGACTGCGTCTTCGTCTGTGACGTCCGCCGCAAACCCGGCCGCATCGCCGCCCAGTTCAGCAGCCGCCTTGTCGGCAAGCGGCCCGTCCATGTCCCACAGCGCCGTCTTGGCGCCGGCCTCGGCCAGGGCTTTCGCCACTGCCAGGCCGATGCCCTGGGCACCACCGGTCACCACGGCCACCTGGCCGGCAAGATCAATCTGCGTCATGTTGTTGAACCACCTTTTTACAGAGAAACAGTCAAGCCATATCGAACAGCAGAAATTCCGCGTCGTCGAGAGCCTTGATGTTGATTTCTGTTTCACCGGATATGGCCAGACCGTCACCGGCGCGCATCTGTTCGCTATTCACCAGCAGCTCACCAGCAGCAAGCTGTATCCACTGGCCGCGTCCGGCATCCGGCTTGTGGCGGACGCTTTCATCCTTGTCCAGCAGGCTGGCATACACATCTGCACGCTGGTGAATCTGCAATACGTCCGGTTGAGGGGTGTCGGAGATCACCAGTTTCAGCGTGTTGTGGCGTTGTGAGCGGTCAAAGTGGCGCTGTTCGTAGGACGGTTCAAGCCCGGTTTCTGCAGGCATGATCCAGATCTGCAGGAAGTGCACCGGCTCTGTCGCCGATGCATTGAACTCCGAGTGCCTGATACCGGTGCCGGCAGACATGCGCTGCACATCGCCTGGCCGGATCACTGAACCGGAGCCGAGCGAATCCTTGTGCTCCAGGGCGCCGTCCAGCACATAGGAGATGATCTCCATGTCGGCATGGCCGTGGGTGTCGAACCCGCCACCGGCAGTGACCATGTCCTGGTTGATGACCCGAAGCGGCCCAAAGCCCATGTGCTCGGGATCGTGGTAGCCGCCAAACGAAAAGCTGTGCTTTGATTTCAGCCAGCCAAAATCAGCCTGGCCGCGTTGTTCTGAAGGTCTGAGTTGCAGCATTGCGGTGTCTCCTGTCCCCGGCACACTCGGGCCGGGCATTTCATCCAGATATTGAAACCACAAGATAATCTTTAAGATTATTGAGACAATAATCGAAACTGTATACGCATTGTTGCAATTCAAGCTACAATTGGCCCATGGACCGATTCGACAGCATGAAGGCTCTGGTCACCGCCGTGGATGAGGGCGGGTTTGCGGCAGCCGGGCGCAAGCTGGGGCTGTCGCGGGTTCAGGTGTCGCGCCTGGTAACGGCACTGGAAGATCATTTGGGCGCGCAGTTGCTGGTGCGCACCACGCGCACCATGGCGCTGACCGAAGCCGGCCAGGTGTTTGTCGAGCGCGCCCGCGCCCTGGTTGATGACATGGCCGAGGCGGAAGCCGCCGCCGGAGACCTGACCGGTGAATTGAAGGGCCTCTTGCAGATCAATGCGCCGATGACGTTCGGCGTCAGCCATATTGCGCCCGCCGTCAACGACTTCATGCGCCAGCATCCGGATATCACCGTGTCGCTGAACGTCAACGACCGGTTTGTCGACCCTTATGAGGAAGGTTTCGACATAACCCTGCGCATCGGCGATCTGCAGCCGTCATCGCTGATCGCCAGAAAGATCTGTCCGATCCGCAGGCTGATGTGCGCAAGCCCGGCCTATCTGGAGGACCGAGGCCGTCCGCGTACGCCCGCCGACCTCGCTGACCATGCCATCCTGCACTATGGCCATATGGGCAGCGAGATGCACTGGCCGTTGCGTGGGCTCGGCAACTCAAACCGGTTGGCGGTGTCACCCGTGCTGTGTTCGAACAATGGCGACGTGCTGAAGCTGGCCAGCTTGGCCGGCCAGGGTATTGTCCTGCTGCCGGCCTTCATTGCCGCCGATGAACTGGCCGGCGGCGCGCTGGTGCCCGTGCTGGAAGGGTTCGAACCGGCCCCGATCGCGTTGCACGCGATCTACCCGCCGGACAGGTACCGGCCAGCCAAGACGCGTGCATTCGTCAACTTTCTCACCAGCCGTTTCCAGCGTCGTCCGCCGGGCGGACCGGTATGACACCTGGAGCGGCAGGCAGTTAAATCGGTTCATTAAATCGCCCGCCGCTCTATGCCGCGTCGGGCTTCCTGATGGTCTTGTAGGCTGCAAGAGCAGCGTCGCGGGTCTCGCCCAGGTCGACAATCGGCCGTGGATAGGTGGCGCCAAGTTCCACCCCGGCGGCGACAAGCACCTCAGCCGGGGCCTGCCACGGCTTGTGAATGAACTTGTCGGGTAGCCCGGACAATTCCGGCACCCAGCGCCGGACGTAACCGCCGCGCTTGTCGAACTTCTCGCCCTGAAGAATGGGGTTGAAGATGCGGAAATAGGGCGCTGCGTCGGCCCCGCAACCTGCCACCCACTGCCAGCTTGCCGAATTGGAGCCGATATCCGCATCGACCAGCGTGTCCCAGAACCACTGCTCACCCACTTGCCAGGGAATACGCAGGTTCTTGACCAGGAAAGACGCCACGATCATGCGAACCCGGTTGTGCATCCATCCGGTCGTCCACAGCTCGCGCATACCGGCATCCACGATGGGAAACCCGGTCTTGCCCTGTTGCCAGCAGGCAAGCTTTTCATCGTCCTGCAACCAGGGAAAGTCAGCAAATTCCGGTTTGAACGGTTCGTTCGGCAGGTCCGGCCAGTAGTGCAGCAGGTGGTAGGAAAACTCCCGCCACAGGATTTCCTTCTCGAAGGTATGCGCACCCCGGTCAATGCTGCCGCGCGCCGACGCGACGGCATGGCTGGTGGCGGCCCAGCACTGCAGCGGGCTGATCTCGCCGAAATGCAGGTGCGGTGACAGGCGCGAGGTGCCTTTCACATCCGGCAGGTTGCGGGCCTCGTCGTAGTCGCCAACAGCATTGTCGAGAAAATGCTTCAGTTTTTCACGGGCGCCGGCCTCGCCCGGTGTCCAGCGTTTCGGGAAGTCAGCCGCCCAGTCCGGTTTGCCCAGGTAAAGATTCAGATCGTCGAGGCTGTCGCCGGCAACGTCTGCGCCGTAGAAATTCATTCTTTCCGGTGCCGGCCTTGGTCTCCGGGTTATGTCGCGGGACAGGCAGTTTCGTGAGAACGGGGTATAGACCTTGTACGGTCCGTCACTTCCGGTTCTGATCGCCTCGGGTTCATGCAGCAGAAATCCCGAAAACCGCCGGCATTCAAGCCCCTCGGCTGCGCAGTGCGCGGCAATTTTCTTCTCCTGCTCGCCGGACCATGGTGAATAACTGCGCGAAAAGTAGACCCCTTGCGCACCGGTTTCGGCGATCAGCCGCTCAAGCACGCCGAGCGCCTGACCGCGGCGCAACACCAGCCTGCCGCCCAACGCTTCCAGCGACGATGCCAGCGAGGCCAGGGATTGACGCAGCCACCAGCGCGAGGCGCCGCCCATGGCGAACTCGCCTGGTGTCGTGTCATCAAGAATGTAGACCGGCAGGATCGGGCGGCCGGCCGCGACCGCGGCGCTGAGGCAGGCATTGTCGCTGAGGCGCAGGTCCTGTGTGAACCAGACGATGATGGGATGGCCGCTCACTTGGATATCCGTCGGACTGTTGAGACATTGCTGATGAAGAAACGCATGAAACGAATGTGTGGTTCAACCCGCGCCAGCGCCAAACGGCTTGAGTTCGATAGCGCCGAACTGTTCGGCATAGGCGTGAATGGCGGGCGATCCGCCCAGGTGCATGAGCAATATCTTGTCATCGGGCCGAAAGCGGCCGGCGGCATTCAAGTCCAGCAACCCGCGAATGGCGCGGCCTTCATAGACCGGATCGGCAATCAGCCCCTCCTTGGTCGCCATAAGGCGAATGCCCTGCTTGATGGCGTCGTCAGCAAACCCGTAGCTGGCATTGTTCGATGCAACCACCTCCACATCACTTTCGCAGACCGAACCCGGCAGTCCGAGGGTTTCCAGTGTTTCGTTGGCCAGTTCACGTACCCGCCGTGTCTTGATCTGTGTTTCCCCGTCATCTGCAACACCGACGATGCGGGTCTTGAGACCCAGTGCGGTGAAACCGGCCAGCAAACCGGCTTGCGTGCTGCTGGATCCGGTCGTGTGCAGAAGATGGTCAAATGTAATGCCGGCCTGCCCCACCTGATCGGCGAGTTCCGCCGCGCAGTTGACATACCCCATGCTGCCGAGCGGATGCTCCGAAGCACCGCCCGGGATCAGGTAAGGCGAATTTCCAGATGCACGCAGGTGCGCCATGAATTCCTCAAGCGGTCCCTGGTCCTCGATAGGGCGCTCGGTTTCATCGATATACAATTCGGCCCCCATTAGGCTGCTCAACAGGATGTTTCCAACGTTGCGATAATTGGGTCCCGCATCCTTGGTCCATGCGCAGTGCAACAAGGCACATTTCATGCCCGCTCGAGCTGCAGAAGCCGCAACCTGTCGAGTATGGTTCGACTGGATGGCGCCCACCGAGACAAGCATGTCGCAGCCGTTGCGAATGGCGTCCCCGACCAGAAACTCCAGCTTGCGGGTCTTGTTACCACCGCCCTCCAGTCCGGACAGATCATCCCGCTTCATCCACAACTGCGGTCCATCCAGCAATGCACCGAAATTGCTGAGCGGGTGAACTGGGGTCGGCAGTTGCGCCAATCGAAACCTCGGCAGTTTGTCCAGGCGCGTCTTCAGGTCCGCCAGAGCAACTGTATTGGTCATCATGGGGCCTCCTTGCTGCCGAAACGGGTTAGATAGTGGGCATAGGCGGATCATTTCTCAACGCTCTTTTGTTGTAGTGAAAGACTGTTGCAGCATTGGCCCGGATCTGACAGCGCGTCTTGACATCTGGAGCGTCAGGGTTTACCTGACTGTCAGGAAAGCCTTGACAACATGGAGGTGTTGCAATGAGCCTGCACTGTTCATTTTGCGGCAAGTCCGAAAATGAAATAGCCAAGCTGGCGGCAGGGCCAGGTGGCATTTACATCTGCAATGAGTGTGTTGAAGTATGCCAGCTGGCCATGAGTGGTGCCGATGTGCCGCCAAAAGAGTTTGATCCGAACAACTGGCCGACGGATCGCCTGCTCGGCGCGCTCAAGGCACTCGATGCAACCGCTGAGTCGTACCGGGAGCATCTGGCGCGGGCCGTCGATGCGCTGCGGTCGCGCAATGTCAGCTGGGCAAAAATAGCCGGACCGCTCGGTGTTTCACGGCAGTCGGCCTGGGAGCGCTTCAGCTAGAGCACCACACGGAAAGTGAAGACACTCTAATTGCCGGATGCGCTCATGCCGCCGGTTTCGCTGCGCGATTCCAGCAACTGGGTGAGCCAGTCCGGGTCCATCTCCGGCACCGACGACAGCAACAGCTGTGTGTAGTCCGGGTGCGGCGGCGACAGGATGTCGTCCTTCATGCCCTGCTCGACCACGCGGCCCTGGAACATCACCACGATCTGATCGGATATCGCCTTCACCGTGGCGATATCATGGGTAATGAACAGGTAAGTGATGTTGAATTCCTTCTGCAGCCTCAGCAGCAGCTTCAGGATGCCTTCCTGAACGATCTGGTCGAGGGCGGACGTGACCTCGTCGCAGATGATCAGTTCAGGGTCGGCGGCCAGCGCGCGGGCAATACAGATGCGCTGCTTCTGGCCGCCCGACAGTTCGCTGGGCAGCCGTTCCATGAAGCTGTCGTCAAGTTCGATCATCTTAAGCAGTTCGGAAACCCGTTCATCGAGCTTCTTGCCCGACAGCCCAAGGTAGAATTCGAGCGGCCGGCCGATAATGTCCCGCACGGTGTGTTTGGGGTTCATCGCCGTATCGGCCATCTGGTAGATCATCTGGATGCGGCGCAGCTGGTCCTTGGTCCGGTCCTTGAGCGCCAGCGGCAACGGCTCGTCATTGAACAGCACGTCGCCCTTCATCGGTGGCAGCAGACCGGTGATCACCCGCGCGGTGGTGGATTTGCCGGATCCGGACTCACCCACAACCGCCACGGTGGAGCCGCGCGGAATGTCTATGGTGACGTTTTCCAGCACCTTGATGGTACCGCCGTAACTGGCATCGACGCCGTTTACCCTGAGGATGATGTCTTCGCTGGTTTCCTGGGGCTTTTCCAGCGAGCGGACCGCCCACAAGGATTTCGTGTACGGCATTTCCGGCTTTTCCAGCATTTTCCGGGCCGGCGCATCCTCGACGGTTTCACCGTAGCGCAGCACCTTGATGACATCGGCCATCTGCGCCACCACGGCAAGGTCATGGGTGATATAGATCGCTGCCGTGTGGAATTGCTCGACGATGTCGCGCATGGCGGCCAGGACTTCCACCTGGGTGGTCACGTCAAGCGCCGTTGTCGGTTCATCGAAAATGATCAGGTCGGGCCGTGACGACATGGCCATGGCGGTCATCGCCCGCTGCAGCTGGCCGCCGGACACCTGGTGCGGATAGCGGTCGCCGATATTGTTGGGGTCTGGCAATTGCAGTGCCGCAAACAATTCGCGCGCGTCGGCTTTCGCCTCATCGGCCGGCCGCAGGCCATGATCGACGGTCGCCTCGACGCACTGGTCGATCAGGCGGTGCGCCGGGTTGAAGGATGCCGCCGCGCTCTGTGCAACATAGGCGATCCTGGAGCCGTGCAGCTTGCGCAGTTCCGCGTCATTCTTGGAGCGCAGGTCCATGCCGTCGAACATGATGGTGCCGTCAGTGATGCGGCAACCGGGTTGCGCATATCCCATGGCGGCCTTGCCAAGCGTGGACTTGCCGGCTCCGGATTCGCCGATCAGCCCCATGACCTCGCCGCGATGCAGCTTCAGGTCGACCCCCTTGATGATCGGGTGCCAGACGTCGTCGGAGAAACCTTCGATGCGAATGTCCCGCATGTCCAGCAGCAGATCGCCGGCTGTGCGATCGCCAGATTTACTTTTCATCGCGAATACCACTTGTTTTGTGCAGGAACCAGTCGACCACGAAGTTGACCGCAACGGTCAGCAGCGCGATGGCCGCGGCGGGTAACAGGGGTGTCATGGCGGCTTTCAGGTCATACTCGGCAAACGAGATCAGCTGGGCGTTTTCGCGCACCATCGATCCCCAGTCCGCCGTGGGCGGCTGAATGCCGACACCGAGGAACGACAGTGATGCAATGGTCAGGAACACAAAGCAGAAGCGCAGGCCGAACTCCGCCACCAGCGGCGGCAGGATGTTGGGCAGAATATCGCGCCGCATGACCCATCCAAGCGATTCACCGCGCAGCCGTGACGCCTCGACATAATCCATGACAACAACGTTCAGGGACACGGCGCGTGCCAGCCTGAACACCCGTGTGGCGTCCAGAACGGCGATAATGATGATCAGGTTGATGACGTTGGAACCGAAGATCGACAGCAGCATCAGTGAGAAGATAAGGCTTGGGATCGCCATCAGCACGTCCACGAACCGGCTCAGCGCCTGGTCCAGCCAGGACCGGTTGATGGCCGCCATCACGCCCAGGCTGCCGCCGATCAGGAATGACAGCGCCGTGGTGGCAACCGCAATGCCGATGGTGTTACGCGCGCCGTAGATCAGGCGCGACAGCACATCGCGTCCCAATTGATCGGTACCGAACCAGAACTCGGAACTCCAGGGCGCATAGGGCGTGTCAAAAATCTGGCTTTCGCCGTAGGGCGCAATAATCGGAGCGAACACGGCAAGAATGAAATAGAACGCGATGACGATCATGCCGAACCAGGCCGTGCCTGGTGCCTTTTTCAGGCTTCTCCAGGTACGGTCCCACCATGTTCGCCGTTCTGCAACTGATGCCACCTCACCAGCGGCGGAATATGTCTGGTCATCGGTGCTCATCTTGGGTGCAACAGCCTCGGATTGGTTACAATGGATACGATGTCGGCGAACAGGTTCAGCAGGATGTAGGTGGCGGCAAAGATCAGCGCGCAGGCCTGCACGACCGGGATGTCACGTGTGGTCACGGCATCCACCATCAACTGCCCGACGCCGGGATAGACAAACACAACCTCGACAACCACCACCCCGACAACCAGGTAGGCCAGGTTGAAGGCGATCACGTTGACAATCGGCGCCCACGCATTGGGCAGCGCGTGCTTGGTGATGACATTGGATTTGGAAACGCCCTTGAGCCGCGCCATCTCAATATAGGGGCTGGCCAGCAGATTGATGATGGCGGCCCGGGTCATGCGCATCATGTGCGCGACGATCACCAGCGTCAGGGTCAGCGCCGGCAGCGCGGTCATATAAATCCTGTCGGCCAGTTCCGTGGTCTCGCGGACATTTGCCAGAGACGGGAACACTTTCCACAACGTTGCCAGCACCAGGATCAGGATGTAAGCGACGAAGAATTCGGGAAACGAGATGGTCGTCAGTGTGGTGGCGTTGACGGCGCGGTCATAAAAAGAGTTGCGGTACAGCGCGGCGGTGATGCCGAGGGTGAGCGCCAGGGGTACAGCGATGATAGCGGTCATGCCGGCCAGGAACAGTGTGTTCCACAGGCGCGGGCCGATCAGTTCCATCACTTCACGCTCGCGGCCCTGGCTGCGGCCGGAGAACGATGATCCGAAATCTCCCTGTAGCACGCCGCCGATCCACTGGAAGTATCGGGTGATAGCCGGCTCGTTCAACCCCAGCTCCTTGCGGAAGGCTGCAACGGTTTCAGGCGTGGCCGCCTGACCGAGAACCGATGTTGCGAAGTCGCCGGGCAGGAATTGCAACGAGCTGAAAATGATAATGGAAACGACAAAAAGGGTCAGCAGGCCAAGACCCAGTCTCTGCAATACAGTCCGTACAATCGGATGCATGTTCTATGTACTCCCTCACGCAAATCACAACGCAATTCTTGTTGCCGGTGCGTCTGTTTGCGTCTCCCTGACCGCAAAGGTGGCAAAAAAATTCCGACATGACCAGCCCTTTTTGTGCCCCAATTCAGACAGTACGGCTGCTCGCCCCGGTTTAGATGGTGCAGCGGCGGCTTGTTTCAGGTTGTCTTCCGGCCGGGCAAGCCGCCAGCGCCGGATCATGTGATCGCCGTTGCGATTGTGGATTGAGTTCCGGCCTTACTGGGCAGGTTTCTGGCCGTGAAGCATAACAAAATCGTTGAACATCAATACTATGACGGCATCGCCATCATGCAGAACACTCAGCAGGTCAGTGTACATGTTGCCACGACAGGCGGCAGGCCTATTGGGCGATCAGTGTCTTGAGCGTATCAAGCCGGTCCGCCTCCTCGGCAGGCTTGTCCCAGCGAATGCGATGGATGCGGGGAAACCGCATGGCGATACCGGATTTGTGCCGGGTCGACGGTTGCACCGCATCGAACGCCACTTCAAATACCAGCTCGGGTTTGACCGCCCGCACCGGGCCGAACCGGTCGGTGGTGTTGTCGCGGACAAACTTGTCCAGCTTCTTCAGTTCGGCATCGGTAAAGCCGGAATAGGCCTTTCCGACAGGCACCAGTTCGTCCGCCCCGTCTGCACTGGTGCGCCAGGCACCAAACGTATAATCGGAGTAAAACGACGAGCGCTTGCCGGACCCGCGCTGGGCATACATCACCACGCAGTCCGCGGTGAGCGCATCGCGCTTCCACTTGTACCAGTGTCCTTTCGGCCGGCCTGCTAGGTAGGGCGACGCAATGCGCTTCAGCATCAGGCCTTCGATATTGGCGTCACGCGCGCCGTCACGCAGCACTGTCAGGTCGTCGAAGCTCTCGAACTCGATAACCTCGCTCAGCGATGCGCGCGAAAACCGGTTTGCCGCCAGCATGTCCTCCAGGTGGGCGCGGCGCGCGGTGAAATCGAGCGTGCGAAGGTCGGCGTCATGGCGGAACAACAAGTCGTAAAACCGTATGTGTGCCGGATAGTTCTTGACCATAGCTGCGCTGACGCTCTTGCGGTTGAGGCGCTGCTGCAAGTCGTTGAACGGTGCGATGTTGCCGTCGCGCAGCACCAGCAGTTCGCCGTCTGCCACGCCTGAGAAGCCCAGGAATGCATCGCCGATATCCGGAAACGACTTTGATATGTCGTCGCCGGTGCGCGAGTACAGCCGCAACTCCTGCCCGTTGCCGGCAAGCTGCACCCGGATGCCGTCCCATTTCCACTCCGCAGTCCATTCACCTGGCATGAGTTTTTCAAGATCGCCGTCTTCCAGCGGATGCGCCAGCATGACTGGTCTGAACACCGGCGTGTCACCCGGGTCCGGCCTGTCGGCCCGGCCCTCCAGCCAGGCAAACAGGTTCTCGTATGGCAGCGTGATGCCGTGCCAGATCTCCTCCACTTCCGCCACCTCACGATCGAATGCCTGCGCAATGGCGGTCTTGGCGAGTCTCGCCGACACGCCGATGCGAAGTCCGCCGGTGACCAGTTTGAGAAGTGCCCAGCGGCCATTGGCATCGAGTGCGTCCAGCCAGCCGGACAGCACCGGCCCGGCATCGGCCCGCTTGATCGACTGCAGCGTTTCGTAGATTTCGCCCAGAGACGGAACCGGGGCATTTCCGTTGTGTACCGGCCACAACAGAGAAACCGTTTCTGCGGTATCTCCCACATAGTCACGTGACAGCTTGTACAGCACCGGATCCACATGCGGTTCCATCAGCTCGGCCACCAGGCGCCGGAACGGCAGGCGCAGGTTCAGCCCGTCGGTCAGCGCGGCCAGCGCTATGCCGCGGTCCGGGTCAGGGGTGGCGCGGAAGTAGGCTTGCATCAGGTCAAGCTTGGCATTGCGTGAGCTGGTGAAGGCAAGCCGGTTCATCAGTTCTGCAAATGCGTGCACCGGTTCACTCCCCCTCGTCTTCAAACCCGACCAGGGCCAGGGCTCTGCCCTTCAGGCCCATGTTCGATATCTGGTGCAGTAGTGCGTCCTCGCGGCCATGGGTCACCCAGATTTCGCCAGCCTCGACATCGGTTATGGTCTGCAGCAGTTCCGGCCAGTCGGCATGGTCGGACACGATGATCGGAAACTCGGCGCCGCGCTGCCGAGCCCGCGCCCTGACCCGCATCCAGCCTGAAGCAAACGCGGTCAGCGGATCGTTCATGCGCCGTGACCAGCGATCGGCAATTGCGGACGGCGGACACAGCACAAGCTGGCCCTTCAGGGTCTCTGGCGTTTCGTCGGCGACCGGCCGCAACTCGCCGAGCTCGACACCTTGCGAAGCATAGTAGTCACACAACCCCTGCAGGGCGCCGTGCAGGTAGATCGGCCTGTCATAACCCGCAGCGCGCACCAGCGAGATCATGCGCTGGCATTTGCCCAGACCATAAACGCCGAGCAGATGTGTTCGGTGATGAGATGCGGCCAGCGACGCCACCAGCCGGGCTGCCTCTGCGCCGGCGTTTTCGTGCACAAAGACCGGCAGGCCAAAGGTGGCCTCGGTGATGAACAGGTCGCACTTGATCACTTCGAACCCGGCGCAGGTCGGATCGCCGGCGCGCTTGTAGTCACCGGATATGACGGCCCGATACCCTTTCCAGTCGACGATCACCTGGGCCGCACCCAGTATGTGTCCGGCGGGCGCCATGCGCACATCGACCCCGTTGACGGCTATGCTCTCGCCATAATCGATCGCCTGCAGGCTTGTACCGGCGCGCTCGCCGTATCGGACCTGCATGATGTCGAGCGTCTGTTGTGTCGCCATCACCGACGTGTTGCCGGGCCTGGCATGATCGGCATGGCCGTGGGTGACCACCGCCCTTTCGACCGGACGCGAAGGATCGATGTAGAAGTCTCCCGGTTCGCAATATAGGCCCTTGGGCGTCGGGTACAGCCATGTTGCGGGATCTGAGGTCATCACACTCGAACGCTACAATGCATGGTTTGGTTCAGGCAAACGCATCACGCGCCAGTGCCGGCATGCGCGCATACAGGGTGAAACCGCGTACGATGAAGAACAGGCACAGGGCAAACCAAAGTCCGTGATTGCTGAACACCGGCGTCAGCGCATAACCCGCCGCCAGGTATACGGCCAGCGAAACAATCATCATGTTGCGCATGTCGCGGGTGCGCGTTGCACCGATAAAAATGCCGTCAAGCTGAAAGCACGCAGCACCCAGTATCGGCGTCAGCGCGGCCCACCACAGGAAGGTGCGCGCAAACTCCCGGATATCCGGATTGACCGACATGACGTCAATCGCCCACGGTCCGGCCAACAGGATGGCCAGCGACAGGACAGCACCGGTGATCATCGCCCATTGCGACGAGATGCGCACTGCCCGGTCATAGCGCCTGCGTGACTTGGCACCGACCGACTGGCCGACCAGCGCCTCGCTGACCGTTGCAAAACCATCGATCATGTAGCTGCCCATGAAGAACAGCTGCATCAGGATGGCGTTGGCCGACACAGCCACGTCACTGATCTTGGCGCCCTGCGAGGCAAACCAGGAAAACCCGAAGGTGAGGCACAGCGTGCGAACCATGATGTCGCCATTGACCAGCACCATGCGCCTGACCCTGTCGCGGTCCAGTATGCGGGCCCGCGACGGTCGCTCGCCGTCCCGGCGCAGGAACATCCAGACCACTGCAAGACCTACAAAGGCGGACGACACTTCGGCAATCAGGGTGCCATATCCGATCCCGGCTGTGGCCATGTCGAAGTGCAGCACGAACAGCGCATCCAGTGCCATATTGGCCACGTTGAGATAGATCTGCACGACAAATGCCCAGCGCATTTGCCCGATGCCGATGAGCCAGCCCAGAATGGCGTAATTGGCCAGCGAAAACGGCGCCGACCATATCCGTATGTCGAAGTAGATCTTGGCCTCGCGCTCAATGTCAGGAGAGGCTGCAATCAGCCAGAACGACAGCTTTGAAATGGCCGGTGCGAGCAGCAGCAGCACCACACCGATACCTGCCGCCAGCAGCAGGGCACGGTACAGCACTGCGGCAAGTTCCTTGCCGTCGCCTGAACCGTAGGCTTGCGCGGCAATTCCAGACGTACCCATACGCAGGAAGCCGAAACCCCAGTAAACCAGCGAGAAAATCAGCGCCCCGATGGCAATCGCGCCGATATAGTGTGCCTCCGGCAATTGCCCGATAACGGCCGTGTCGACCACGCCCAGCAAGGGCTGTGATACGTTGGCTAGCATAATCGGCACCGCCATCGTGACAACTGATTTATGTGTGATCGGCGTCATGGTCGCATTGGCATTTGTGGCTCTGCGATTGTCAACTGTATTGCCGTCAAACCTCGTATACTACTGACACATGGATACCAGCGTTACACATAAATCAACGGCACGGTCCGGTCTGCCGCAGATCTTTGCAGACTGGTTCTCCGGACGTGGCTGGCAGCCGCGCGGGCACCAGCTCGACATGCTGGCAACCGTGTCGGCAGGACGCTCGGCGTTGTTGATTGCACCGACCGGGGGCGGCAAGACGCTGGCCGGGTTTCTGCCGTCGCTGATCGAACTGGCGCAGGGAGCTGCCGGCAACGGGCTGCACACGCTTTACGTGTCGCCGCTCAAGGCGCTCGCTGTCGATATCACCCGCAATCTGGAATCACCGATCCGCGACATGGGGCTGGACATCCGCATAGAGGCGCGCACCGGCGATACGCCGATGCACAAGCGCCAGCGCCAGAAAACCAACCCGCCGGATATCCTGATCACCACGCCGGAACAGGTTTCGCTGCTGATTGCCCAGGACGGAGCCGAACACTACTTTGCCAGCCTGCGGGTTGTGGTCCTCGATGAACTGCACTCCATGGCGCCGACGAAACGCGGCTGCATGCTGGCACTGGCGCTGGCGCGCCTGCAGCGTTTTGCACCAGACCTGAAACGCATCGGTCTGTCGGCCACGGTGGCCAGTCCCGATACACTGCGGGCATGGCTGATGCCGCAGGACCGCGATGCCGAGGGCGTTGAGCATATGGCGGCTTTTGTGCAGGCACCCGGCGGCGCGGAACCGGACATATCGATCATGCGCTGTGACGAAGAAGTCCGCATGCCGTGGTCGGGCCACAGCAGTGCCTATGCCCTTCCGGACATCTATGAAGCGGTCAAGTCGGCCGGTATGGCGTTAGTGTTCACCAATACCAGGTCGCAGGCCGAACGGATATTTCATGAGCTGTGGACCTTGAACGAGGACGCATTGCCAATTGCACTGCACCACGGCTCACTGGACGTGTCGCAGCGGCGCAAGGTGGAAGCGGCCATGGCGGCCGGTTCGCTCCGGGCCGTGGTGTGCACCTCCACGCTCGATCTTGGCATTGACTGGGGCGACGTGGACCTCGTCATCAATGTCGGCGCGCCGAAGGGCTCAAGCCGCATCCTGCAGCGTATCGGCCGCGCCAACCATCGCTACGAAGAGCCGTCACGCGCCGTACTGGTGCCGTCAAACCGTTTTGAAGTGCTGGAGTGCGAAGCGGCGCGGGTCGCCGCTTTTGAGGGCGCCCAGGACGGTGAAGGCCCGGCGGAACTGAAACGCGATGTGCTGGCACAGCACATCATGGGTTCGGCCGTGGCAGCACCATTTGATCCGGACCAGCTCTACGCGGAGACCGTTTCGGCCTGGCCGTACCGCAACCTCACCCGGGCAGACTTCGACCAGGCCGTGGATTTCGTGTCGACCGGCGGCTATGCGCTGAGAACCTATGAGCGTTTCGCCCGGCTGAAACAGATGCCTGACGGGCGCATGCGCCTGACCCATCCGCGGCTGGCCCAGACCTATCGCATGAACGCCGGCACCATCGTCGAAGCCGAGATGCTGAAGGTCAAGCTTGCCGGCAAGCGGCGCTCGTCTGCCGGCAAGCCGTTGAACAAGTGGGGCGGCAAGGTGCTGGGCGAGGTGGAGGAATGGTTCGTGGAGCAGTTGCGCATCGGCGACACCTTCCTGTTTGCAGGCCAGATACTGCGCCTGGAAGCTGTGGAAGAACTCAACGCGCTGGTCAGCCGTTCGGACGCTACGGAGCCGATGATACCGTCCTACCAGGGCGGCAAGTTCCCGCTGTCGACCTATCTGGCAGGCAGGGTGCGCGCCATGCTGGCCGAGCCGGCCAGCTGGCATTACCTGCCCGAACAGGTGCGCGACTGGCTCAAGGTGCAGCAATGGAAGTCGGTGTTGCCGCAGCCGCACCAGATGCTGGTCGAGACGTTCCCGAAGGCAAACAAGCATTACCTGGTGTGCTATCCGTTCGACGGCCGGCTGGCGCATCAGACGCTCGGCATGCTGCTGACCAGGCGGCTCGAGCGTGCCGGATTGCAGCCTTTGGGGTTTGTCTGCAATGACTACGCCCTGTCGGTGTGGTGCGTGCGCGATCTTTCCCTTGCAATCGAGACTGGCAGGCTGTCGCTGGCCCAGCTGTTTGACCAGGACATGCTGGGTGACGACCTCGATGCCTGGCTGGCGGAATCCATGCTGATGAAACGTACGTTTCGCACCTGCGCGATTATTGCCGGCCTGATCGAGCGGCGCTGGCCTGGCCAGGAGAAATCGGGCCGCCAGATGACCGTGTCCGCCGACCTGATCTACGACGTGCTGCGCACCCATCAGCCAGATCACTGGCTGCTGAAGGCGGCTTGGGATGACGCGGCTTCCGGTCTGATCGATGCCAAGCGGCTGGCAATGATGCTGGCTCGCATCAGGGGAAACATTGTCCACAAGGCGCTGGAACAGGTTTCTCCACTGGCGGTGCCGGTCATGCTTGAGATCGGCCGCGAACCGGTTTATGGCGAAGCTCATGACGCTCTGCTTGCCGAAGCTGCCGACGACCTTGTTGACGAAGCCATGCGGCTCGTCTGACGCCATGGTGGTGCGGTTAGGCGACATCGAGTTTCTGCCGTGTTTATCCGGCGCGCTTTATGTGCCGGACTATGACACGCTGCTGATCGCCGACCTGCACCTGGAAAAAGGATCATCGCGCGCCCATCTGGGCCAGCTGCTGCCGCCTTATGACACCCGTGCGGGACTGCTCGCATTGCAGGCGGCGATTGCCAGATGGGAGCCGGCCACGGTCATGCTGCTGGGCGACAGTTTTCACGATGCAAAAGGCCCTGACCGCATGGCAACGGCTGATCGGGCGCTTCTGGAGCAGCTTGCGTCCCGGGCCGATTTCATCTGGCTGTCGGGAAATCACGATCCGTCGCTGCCGGCGCACATGCCCGGCTCCATGTCAGTCGAGATTGCCTTGGGCAATGTTACACTCCGTCACGAGCCCGGCACCGGCGCGGTCAACGAGATTGCCGGCCACCTGCATCCGGTGGCCGCCATAACGCGGCGCGGGCGCCGGGTACGGACAAAGTGTTTTGTCATCTCGCCGGCGCGCATCATCCTGCCTGCCTTCGGGGCCTATACAGGTGGTCTGGATGTGCGCCACGAAGCGTTTCGTCCCCTGCTCGCCGGTGAGGCGTTCCGGGTCATCATGGTCGGTAACAGCGCGCTGCACGCGCTGCCGGGCCGCGCCGTACTGTAGGGCCTTGTGGTTTAAGCGGCGGTGACAGCGCGCACCATGACGGCAGCGATGAGGGCCAACACCGCGCCGGTCGTCAGCATCGACCGCAAGGTGGCATACCAGGGCGGCAGCTCGCCGCGCTGTGACGACTGCACATCCCACACCCCCTGCAGCAGGAAGCCGCCGATCAGTAAGATCAGGCCGACGGTCGCGGGCAGCAACAGGGCGACAAAACCGGCCAGAGACGGCAGTACCGACAGCACAAACAGGGTGGCCTGCAGCGGGCCGGGCGGCAGCTTCAGCGCTGCACCCCAGCGGATGCCGCCAAGAAACGAGAGGATGACCGCGCCGTATCCCATCTGGATCAGAAGTGCTCGCGAGGTAGTGCCTTGTTCAGTCTCGCTGCCCAGAAGCAGAAACGGCAGCCAGAACGGCAACAGACCGGCAACGCCAAGCCACAGGGCTGGTGCCGGAATCTTGGTTATGGCTTCAGAAAATCTCATGGTCTCAATTGGTCTGCGTGACAACGGCGCCGGGATGGTATCACAAATAATCGTTATACGAAGCAGTTGCGCATTCCGGACAGTGCCAAGCCGCATATACCCTCACTGGCTGCAGAGCGAAACCGTTCGCAGTGTCCAGACATCGAAGTGCAATTGATTTGAACGGCTTGCTCACTTGGCTGATCGGTTTACGGTTGCTAGCATGTTGTGGTTTGTCCCACCGGAAACAATTGAAACCAGGTCAATATGATCCCAGACATTGATACGGCACGAATGCTGGCCGAAAACCATTGCGCAGCATGGACGTCCTTGTCTCCGAATGCCGTGGCAGACCGGTATTCGGCAACGACCAGTTTTGCCATGAACGGTGGTGAGCCGATGGTGACACGAAAACAGATTGCCGAAATGGCGAGCGGGTTTATGGCCGATTTCCCGAACCTTGTTCTGACTTGTGACACCGTGCTCGTGGCAGATCATCACATGGTATATGCGTGGACATTTGAGGGCCGGTATCACCAGACTGGCAAACTTGTCCGATTCAGCGGATGGGAAGAGTGGGACCTCGACGATGATCTGAAAGTCACGAGGTCCCTGGGCTGGTATGACACCGAAGACTATGAGCGACAAGTCTCCGGCGGTACATGATTGTCCGGCTGTTGCCTGACGACAGACACAAGCGAAGGCAGGCGCTGTTGCGGGTTAAACCGCCTCACTCGGCCGCAGGTTTTTGTGCAACCTGGCTGACGTAAGACATGAAACCGAAGAATTTGCTTTCCGCCACCCGTTTGCTTGCTTCTGCCTTGAGTGCTTCGCCGGTGGCCGGAAACAGGACGCCGGTCTCAACCATCCGGTCTGCGCCCCTGTCGATGACGGTCAAAAAATATGTGGCGTCGCTTTCTGCCACATAGCCGTGCCCGCGGCGGCGATCGAGATCAAAACCGGTCGAGACCAGCATGTCCGCAATCTGCCGCATGATCCACAGGTTGGTCACGTTCTGGTTTATCATGAACCGGACAATCTGATCCAACGGGTCAAAGTCAGCAATTTGCGTCGTCGCCGTGTCGTAGTCACCGTCGCAGATTGCCAGCAACCCGCCCGGTTTCAATACGCGAAATGCTTCACGAATGACATCCTGCGGTCCGGGCACGTGGCACAACAGGGTGTGCATCAGAACTAAGTCCACAGAAGCATCGGCAAGACCGGTTTGCTTTGCGTCGCCAGTCTCGAAACTGATCTCCGGCATCGCGGCAAAATTCTGTTTCGCCCGCTGCACCATGATCGGTGACGGTTCGATTCCAAGTGCCCGGGCAGCACCGGCAATGGTGATCAGATCCCTGGTAACATGGCCGGTGCCGGACCCGAATTCGACTGCGTATGCGCCTTCGGGCAGTTCCAGGTTGCCCAGGTATTCCTGGCGGATGGCGATCTGCGCGGGATCGAGACATCGCGCCTCCATGGCATCGGCAATACGCGCCTGGATAGCCTCTTCTTCGGAAGCGAGGTTGGAGTAGGGGTCTGACATGGGCACAACCGATCGGAACGTATGTGATGTGATTGCAGCGCAAGGCTAGGTGAGCGGTGGCCGGCAGCGAACGGTTCGCTGCCGGCTTGTCTTGCTTCTATGAAGCGGTGATCAGGCGAACCACCAGCGCTCCGGCGCTTTCTCGCCGTCCATCTCCCAGTTTGCAGCCACGTCTTCGTCGTGGGCGATCTTCGTGGACACGCCCATGATGTGGTTGGCGAACATGGGGATGATCGCGCCGCCGTCATCGTTTACGAGCATTTGGGTTTCGCGGTACATGGCGGCGCGCTTGTCCTCGTCCAGCTCGGCTCGCGCCCGGACGACCAGTTCATTGAACTTCTTCGACGCATCCGTGCCTTTCCAGGCGGTGTCGTTCCACTCGGTGGAGTCAATGTAGGCCGACGCATACATCCAGTCTGACGTCGGCCGTCCGCCCCAATAGCACGCGCACCAGCCTTTCTTGTTCCATACATTGGTCCAGTAGCCGTCTTTGGGTTCGCGCACCACTTCGATATTGATGCCGGCTTGCTTCGCCGATTCCTGGATAAGTACGGCAGCATCAACGGCACCGGCAAAGGCGGCATCTGACGCAGACAGCTTGATTGGGCCGCTGTGCCCCGATTTCTTGTAGTGCTCGGCGGCCTTTTCCGGGTCAAACTCGCGCTGCGGCAGGTCGTCAGCATAGAAGCTGGTGGCCGGCGATATGGGATGATCGTTGCCAAGTGCTCCGTGGCCAAGCAGGATTTTGTCAACCAGTTCCTGCCTCTTGATCGCAAGCTTTAGGGCCATGCGCAGATCGTAGTTGCCGAACGGTTCTGTATCGAGCCGCATCGGGAAGGTGTAGTGCAGGGTACCGGTCTTTTCCAGGATGTTGATCCCCGGATTGCGTGCCAGCAGGGCAACGGTCTTCGGATCAACACGGCTGACTGCATCTACCTCACCATTGAGCAGTGCCGTCTGCCGTGCCGTTACGTCGACCAGGGCAAGCATCTCGACTTCATCAAAGTGAGCTCGGCCCTGTTTCCAGTAATTCGGATTGCGCGTGACATGAAGCCGAACGCCCGGATCGAACTCCTTGATCACATAGCCACCGGTCCCGATGCCGGACTGCGGATCCACCTTGCCGTCCTTTGCAGGCAGGATGACCAGGTGATAGTCGCTGGCAATATAAGGAAAGTCTGCGTTGGCGCTTTCAAGTTCGAACACCACATTGCCGCCATCGGCGCGAATGTCCGTTATCCCTTTGAGTAGGCCCTTGGCGGCGGATTTTGAGTCTTCACCGCGGTGCAGATTGTACGAGGCTATTACGTCTTCCGGCGCAAGCGTCTTACCGTTGTGGAATTCCACACCCTTGCGCAGTTTGAATACCCATGTCTTGCCATCTGTCGACTCGAAGGATTCCGCTAGGTCCGGTCCCAGTCCGCCCTTGGATGTAATCTCGGTGAGATGATTGGCGTACATGTTGCCGGTGGCGGTTGTGAACCCGTTCTCGTAGGTCTGCGGGTCCAGTGTATCTGTGGTCTGGCCATGCGCCTTGCCAATGCGGAACTTGCCGCCCTTTTTCGGTGTTGCTGCCTGCGCCTTGTCGGCCATTGACAGCGCACCCGGCAGCGCGATGCCCGTGGCCAGCGCGCACATGACAAACTGGCGCCTGTCGATCTGCCCCGTGGTCAGCATGTTCTGCTGCCGCCTGAGATATTCGTCTTTCATTGTTTCCTCCCTGAGATTGTCGAGCTTGGTGCTGTCACCGCCAATCCATTCGCAGTTTCCCATGGAACACAGGGCGTTGTCCAATAGAGCCGCCGTGCGGTACTTGCCCAGGTCCGTTGATGGTTTGCTGATATGCGCAGCAGCAGCAGTCTTGCTCTGACAAATTCGCTGCAACATGTTACGAGGCGTCATGGCCGTTTCCTACGACACGATCGGCGTCAATTATTCCGACCTGAGAAGACCGGACGCCCGCATTGAAATGCTGATCTCAAATGCTCTGGGATCGGCAGATACGGTTCTGAACGTCGGCGCCGGCACCGGGTCCTACGAACCGGTTGACCGATCGGTTACCGCCATCGAACCCTCAGGAGAGATGATCAGGCAGCGCAGCGCCTCGGCTGCGCCTGTTATCCAGGGCTGTGCGGAAGACCTGCCTTTCGACGACAACTCCTTCGATGCATCCACGGCGATCCTGACGGTTCATCACTGGGTCGACAAGGAAAGGGGCTTAAGGGAGATGCGCCGGGTGACGCGCGGACCGATAGTTGTTCTGACCTACGATCCGGCGTTTCGCGCGTTCTGGCTGCTGGACTACTTCCCGCAGCTTGTCACACTGGATGAAGGCCAAATGCCGAAACTGACCGACTACGGGAAGTGGCTCGGGCCGGTGGAGATTTCTCCGGTTCCGATACCGCACGATTGTACGGACGGATTCCTGAGCGCTTACTGGCGGCGGCCGGCCGCCTATCTCGATCCGCGAATTCGGGCCGCCATGTCGCCTTTCTGGGCGCTGGGAGACGTCTCGGCTCAGTTGAACCGGCTTGAGAAGGATCTGGCAACCGGAGCATGGGAACAACAGAACGCTGAGTTGCTGGGTCTTGACGCGCGTGACTGTGGCTACCGTCTCGTCGTCAACGGCTCGCTGTCGGGCTAGACAGGCTCTAGATCATGCCCTTTTGCAGGTGTTCCAGCAGCTGCTTTGACACGATGCCGTTGACCGGCAGGCCGTTGCGCAGCTGGTACAGCCTGATGGCATTTGCCGTGCTGGTGGTCATCTTGCCGTCGGCCGGACCGGCATCAAAACCCTTCTGGACAAGAAGGTCTTGAACCTGCTTGATCCTGTCCGCGGCATTCGCAGGCTGGCCGGAGGCCAGCCCGGCCGATGCTTTTGCGGATGTCCGGCTGCCGGTCTTGGCAATGCCCCACGACTGCTCGGTAATCGAAACCATGTTGGCTTCGCGCTGTGGCGCGGTCGGCTGCCATGCGGCTATCGTCTGATCAATGGCGGCCAGTTCACCCTTGTCCACGGCCGCATTCATTTCCTTTGCCTTTTTGACAGCGTCGCGGTCACCGCTTCTGGCGGCGATCGAATACCATTTGTAGGCTTCCTTGACGTTCTTCGGGATGCCCAGGCCACGTTCGTTCAGGACGGCGAAATTGTACTGGCTGTCGGGCAGGCCATGCTGGGCTGCGGTGCCGAACCACTTGGCGGCCTGGACAAGGTCCGGTTTGCCGTTTGCCGTATCAGCCGACATCACTGCCAGGTTGTGCATGGCCTTGATGTTGCCCTTGTTGGCAGCTTTGGCGTACCAGCTCATCGCCTGGACCCGGTCCTGGGCAACGCCGCTGCCCCGCTCATAAAGCGTACCTATGCGATATTGTGCGGCTGCCAGTCCGCCCTGCGCCGCGCGCAGGTACCATTGTGCGGCGCGCTTGTGGTCGCGACCGACTTTCCTGCCTTCAAGATACCGGCTTGCGATGATGAATTGCGCGCTGGCATTGCCGCCGGCGGCGGCCTGGCGAAGCTCGGCTGTGCCGATCTGTTCAGGCAGGGTTGCCACGTCCACCGAAGCGACAGGATCGCCAAGGGCGCCCTGGGTTTGCGACAAGAGCGGGTCGGAATTGCCGGTGGAACCGGTTGACGCGGTTGTAATCGGATCAGCCGCAATCTGGTCCTTGCGTGCCGTGGTCGTCGGGATTTCCACTGCCCTGCCGGATGTCGGCAATTCGAGCTTGGCGGTTTGCTGCTGCAGGGCCTGCTGCCTGGCAGGTTCAACCGTGCTGGTCGCTGCCGGGACTGCCGGCGGATATGCGGAACTCTGCTTGCTGAGATGTGCAGTGAACAAGCCGGAATTGGTTGTGTAGGCGGTAACGGCAGCCAGCAGTACGGCGGCGGCCAGTATCAGCCGTTTGCGGCTGGAGCCGGCCTGGCTGGAAGAACCTTTGCTGCTGGAACGGCGCTTGCCGGAAACGGCAGATGAAAGCATGTGCTGTTCCGGATCGGCATCACCTGCGTGTGGGTCAAACCCGCCAAAGTCAGCAGGTGCAGCACCCAGGGAACCGTTGCCGGCGCCGTCACTGACGCCGGAAGCGGCCTGACGGGCCGCGGCGATGAAATCAACCTGATTGTCTGCTGTGCCGGTCGTGCCGGCCGCCGCCATTGTCTGTGGAGACATCGACATGGGCACATCTGAGTTGATGCCATGGTTCTGGCGCATGTGAGATCGCACAACCGTCAGCCAGTCGGTGTTCCCGGACTGTGGCGGCGTCGACGCGGCCGGATTGTCGGCAGCAGGCACTCCGCCGGCAGCGATATCAGCGCCGGGCGCGTCGGCGAGCGCATCTTCATGTGTGGGCTGGGCGACAGCCGCAGCTATCTGTTCAGGCGCGGTTTCTTCTGTCGGCGACGCCGGGACCTCAGGGCTCGGCACGTCCGCGGCAATCGCAGCCGCAGACGCAGCGACCCGGGCTGTTATAGCATCTATCTCGTCGGTTTCGCTGCCGGCGCCAGCTTCCGTTCCGCCGGCCGGCTGCTCCGCCGCACCGGCGGGTTGTTCTGCCGCATCGGCGGGCTGTTCCGTTGCGTTGATGGGCTGCTCGGTTGCATGGTTTTGGCTGTCAACTTCAGTCAGCTTGGTGATGATCTGTGCAAGCGTTTCATGAACAGCTTCCAGGGTGGCCTGGGTGCGCTGATCGGCTGTTTCGGCATTGGCCCTAACCGCCGCGAGACCGTCTTGAAGCGCTTTTAGTTCTCCGGACGGTTCTGCCGCTTCGCCCGATGCGGCAGATGCTGCGGACCCTGCCAGTGAGCGCGCTTCAGCCCGGCTTTCCTCGAGGCTGGCAAACAATTGCTGTATGGAGTTTTCAATTGTGGTGAGACTGCCGAGCTGGTGCTCGGTTGCGGTCAACCTCTGTTCAATTATCTCCATTTGGGAGGTGATCTGCGGCAGCGCTTCGGGAGACGATGCGGCCATCTGAGTGTCCAGCGCCATGACGCGTTGTTCCAGTGCGCCGAGCTGCGGCTGATAGTCAGCGGGCGCCGAAACCTGCTGCATTTGCACGGTCAGGTCTGCGATGCGTTGCTCAAGTTGTGCAATCGGTTCCAGTCCGGGAGTCGCATCCACCTTGCTGGACAGCATTTCAAGCGCACTGCGCAATGCCTGGACTTCCTGATCGGAAGCGGCCTGCTGGCGGATTTCCTCGAACCGGTGGTGCAGTTCATTTATGTCTGACTGCACCGACGCCAGTCCTGCTTCAGAGGCCCCCGTGCTCGCCAGTTTCTGCTCAGCTTGCTCGACAATGCCGGCCAGCCGGGTTTCGATGGCGTAGGCCTGTTCTTCCGCGGCCCTGCCGGCCGTTGCTTCGGCTTGCTGGCCGATGGCTTCCGCCGAGTGTCGGACTGCGTCAATACGCTCGGCAAGTTCACGAATACGGGCCTCGAACAGTGCCTTGAGCTGCGGATCTTCCCCGCCGCCAGCAGTCTGTTCCACTTTGGCCGCAAGTTCCTGCATGCGGGCTTCCAGATCGGCAACGAATTCGGGCCGGCCGTTGTCGTGCGCGGGAGATTCAACTTTGCCGTTCAGCTCGACAATGCGGTTTTGCAGCTGGCCGATCGTGTCGCGGGACTGTTTGTCCGATTTTTCAATATGATCGACAATATTGCGTACCGCACCTTCAAGGGCGCTGAAGCCGGGTACGTCGCGGGCAGTGATTTCGACAGGACGCAGGGCCACTTCCTCCAGGCGGTCGCCGATCTTGTCGACGCGCTTGCCCAGAGTTCTGACGCCGTCTTCAGCGCGCTTTTCTCCCTGCTCAATGCGATCCAGCAGCAGCTCCATGGCCCTGGAGCTGGTCTGCTCACCGGCCGCCGGCGCAGCGGCTGAAAGTGCATGTTGAGGAGATTCTGCAACAGCTTCGCGTTCCTGCATCTCACTGAGACGGTCAACCAGCATGTCCAGTTTGCGTTCAATCGAGCTTTCATCGCTGGGGCTCAGCTTGGCGGATTTCGCAGCACTTTTACCCCGCGATGATGCGGCGGTCTTCGAACGGGAGCTGCGGGCCGATGATGCCGCTTTCTTGCGGGTTGTGCGGGGCTTCTGCTCGGCGTCTTCGCTGGCGCTTTCCAGTATTTTCTGGTTCAGCCACTGTCCCAGCGTCTGGCCCTGCGACATGGCGGCGTCTTTTGCAATCTCGCGCGCCTTGCCGTCGATGCCTTTAACGCTCCATGGAATGCCTGGCTTCATGACCCAATTCTCTTTTCGCTGTCCTGAGCCGTCCCTGTCCGGAAAACGGCTCAATGCCCGGTGGAAACGAATCCACCCCCTCTACAACGCTAAAAGTTAACGGGTTTGGTTAAGAACGAGTTAAACTTGTCTCTATTGTGGACATTTGATTTACGTTTTGTATTTGGGTTGATTTGCGGAATAGAGCGGTTTCGTGATAAAATGTTTCGTATACGTATTGACGTAAGCGCGTCTGCGTATTGACCTGGGAGCGTAATGTGATAAACCGCGCGCCCAAATCGCTACTAAATGAGACTTCTGGTCGCGTCGGGAGTGATTTAATGAGAATGCTACAGGCAAAATCTTGCCGCATTCACTCGTTAGGTAAAGTTTTGGTAAGTCGTGCCTTTGGGCCGGCGCCAGTTTATCGTGTAATTGCAAACCCATTATTTGCCTGGTCGAACCCAGGCTGGAAGGTGACTTATGGCTGTTAACAAGGGGGAACATGAAAACCGGGATCGCACGTACTCGATTACCGAGTTGTGCAAAGAGTTCGAGGTAACGCCGCGGACCCTGCGTTTTTATGAACAGAAGGGTTTGCTCAGCCCGGCGCGCCGCGGCTGGACGAGATTGTTCTCATACCGTGACCGGGCGCGGCTGAAGCTGATCCTGCGCGGCAAGAAGGTTGGCTTTTCGCTGGAGGAGATCAAGGAACTGCTGGATCTGTACAGCTTGCGTGATGGCCAGCTGACCCAGCTTCGCGTTGCTTCGACCAAAATGCGTGAACGTCTGGAAGCCCTTCAGATACAGCGCGTCGAGCTGGACGAGGCGATACTGGATCTTCAGCGCACCGTGGAAATCGTTGACGGAATGCTTAAAGCCCGCACCGAAGGCGGCGCGGCCAAGGCAAAAGCCAGTTGATCAGGCGCTGACGGTCGCTGACGGTCGCTGCCGACAGCTTCTGTTTGCAAAACAGCGTATTGGAATGCCATCGGCCGCGCCGGTGGCATTTTTTTCTTGCCGAACGGGCCGGGATAACCGGATCATGGCCGGATAAGTCGTTTGCATCATGAAACGGACCAGCCCAGATGAGTGTTTTTGATCTGCCCACGCCGGCCTGGATGGCCGAAGACCACCAAATGCTGGCAGAGCAGGCAGGCAGGTTCTTTGAAAATGAAGTCGCGCCGCGCTACGATGATTTTGAAAACGCCGGTGTGTTTGACCGCGATATCTGGGAACAGGCGGGCGCTGCCGGCTTATTGTGCGCGGCCGTGCCGGAAGACTTTGGCGGCCCGGGCGGGGATTTCGGCCATGACGCCGTTATCACCTATCAGGCGAACCTGAACGGTTGCGACGGGTTTGGCGGGCCATTGCACTCTGCCATCGTCGCGCCCTACATCCAGCATTATGGCTCCGACGAGCAGAAGCGGCGCTGGCTGCCCAAGATGGCATCCGCGGACTTTATCGCGGCCATTGCCATGACGGAGCCGGGCGCCGGGTCCGATCTGCAGGGCGTGAAGACAACCGCCAGGCGTGACGGCAACCACTACGTGATCAGCGGGTCAAAAACCTTCATCACCAACGGCCAACTGGCCAATCTTATACTGGTCGTCACCAAGACCGACCCATCGGCAGGCGCCAAGGGCACCTCGCTGTTCTTTGTTGAAACCGACAAGGTCGAAGGTTTCAGGCGTGGCCGGAACCTCGACAAGGTGGGCATGAAGTCAAACGATACTTCGGAGCTGTTCTTTGACGATGTGCGGGTGCCTGCGGATGCGCTTCTGGGCCCGGAAGAGGGGCAGGGTTTCGTGCAGCTCATGCAGCAGCTTCCCCAGGAGAGGCTGCTGATTGCGGTATATGCCATTGCCAGGATAGAGCGCGCGCTCAATCTGACGCTGGATTATGTCAAGCAGCGCACCGCGTTTGGCAAATCCATTATCGACTTCCAGAACTCCCAGTTCGTGCTGGCTGAATGTAAGACCGAGGCAACCATCGCCAAGGTGTTTGTCGACAACTGTATCGAACGACACCTCAGTGGCGATCTCGATGCAGCCACCGCCTCGATGGCGAAGTACTGGCTGACCGACCTGCAATGCAAGATCATCGACAAATGCCTGCAACTGCATGGCGGTTATGGCTATATGGACGAATACCCGATATCGCGCATGTACCGCGACGCCCGGGTCGAGCGCATTTACGGTGGATCAAACGAGATCATGAAAGTGCTGATCGCACGCACGCTGTAGCTGGCCTCCGCGCTCAATCCACGATCGCCTGGTAGACAAGGGCGCGCAATTCCTTGCGGCTCGGCCAGGTGCTCGATGGCAGCAACTGGGTCAGAAACACCACCGACAACTCCTCTTTCGGGTCACACCAGAAATAGGTGCTGGCCATCCCGCCCCAGGAAAAGTCGCCCACACTGGCCGACAGCATCGATTGCGCCGGATTGAGGCTAATGGCGAACCCAAGACCGAATCCGACCCCGCTGAACGAGGTTTCGCACCAGGCACTGGGCCCGAGCGTGGCCAGGTCGACCCCGCCGGGCAGGTGGTTTGACGTCATCAGCGATACGGTATTGCGGCTTAACAGCCGCACATCACCGAGCGCCCCGCCGCGGCGCAGCATTTCGGCAAACCGCAAATAGTCGCGGCCGGTCGAGATCAGCCCGCCGCCGCCTGAGAAGGTGTCCACTTCTCCCTCGCCGAATCCGGTTGGAAACACCGGCATTCCTCCTTCGGGATCGTATGCATAACAGGGCCCCAACCTGCCCAGCTTTGACGCCGGCACGACGAATGACGTGTCGTTCATTTCCAGCGGCTGCAGGATGTTGTCGGCAAAGAACCGGTCCAGTGTCTTGCCGGACACCACCTCGACAATTCGTCCGACCACATCCGTGGCTACCGAATAGTGCCAGCGCGATCCGGGTTGAAACAGCAATGGTGCCGCAGCCAGGCGCACGGAGGTTTCCTCCAGACCGCCAGCCCGCTGTCCAAAGTCAAGCCGGTTGGCCCCGTAGGTTTCAGACAGGAGATCCTGGTTGAAGCCGTAAGTGAGCCCGGATGTATGTGTCAGCAGATTATGCACTGTCAGAGGTGCGCTTAATGTTTCGGTCTGATCAGGCCGTTCAGCACCTTCTACCAGCACCTGCGTATCGGCAAACTCGGGAATGAACATCGATACCGGATCATCCAGGTGAACCAGCCCTTTCTCATACAGCATCATGAAGGCTGTCGACGTAACCGGTTTGGTCATCGAGTACAGCCGCACCAGCGTGTCGGGCGTATAGGCGGTCTTGGCGCCTATGTCCGAATGGCCGGTGTGCCCCTGCCAGGCGACCCGGCCGTTGCGTGCGATTAGTGTTGCGGCGAACGGAAACCTGCCCTGGTCGACATAACGCTGCATCCAGTCGTCAATTCGGGTGAGGCGGGCAGGGTCAAGGCCGCATTGGGCCGGGGATGATGATTGTAATGGCATGGCCGGAATTGACTCTCAAAATATGGTGCCGGTCAAGGGGATGCGGATTTGATGCCCAGGCATGCCGCGCTGGCTGGCACACACGGCGCCGGGAACGCTGCATGGACTGCCACGGCTTATGATCGCCAAAAACTGGTATGATAACAATAAATTGCGCCGCCGGGGCAGCCAGGTGGCGCAAGTTTAATTGTACCTGCTCCCGGTTTGAAGCTAATCTGCCGTACACAGTTGATGCTACCGATGCGTAAATCCGGCGTTACGAAGCCGTTGCATCGGGTTTGAATGAGTTAAGACAACGGGAGTCTGGACATGTTGGCGAAATTCCCGGTCGTCGCAGTAACAGCGCTTATTGTGATGGCCGGTTCGCAGATTGCTTCAGCGACTGCAGTGGCGCCGGAGGTTGCCGAGCGACCGCAGGTCGGCAAGGGTGTCGGTGACGGCAGCTACAAGGTTGCGCGCGATACCCGCAGGGCCCGCAAGCGCCGTGAGAGGATCCGGCGTGAACTGGACAATATCGGGACCGGATTTATTGAAGGCTTCATGGCGCTGGGCGCGGCAGCCGCCGCTGCGCGAGACCACCGGGTTTTCAGGCGCGACCGTTCCTGCCGGCGGGTTGAACGCCGCTGCGCCCGCCGTCATGGCTGGGAGACCCGCAGATGGGAAAACTGTGTCGAAAGACGCGGTTGCTAGGCCTGATTCAGCGAACCGGTTTGGTGCCATCAAAATGCTTCTATTCGAAAGGAAAAGGCTCTAGTTTGCCGCCCTGAACGGGAATCGGTCGGCGCCTGAATGCGAAGTTTGCGACCGGCGGTCATGATTACATCATCAAATATTTGGACAGGAGTCTGGAATTGATCAGAAATTTGTTTGCTGCGTCGGCTGCAGCGCTGCTGCTGGTGGCCGGATCGCTGAGCGCGTCTGCTGCCGCGACAGCGCCGGGAACTGCAGCCCAGTTGTCGGTCGTGACCCAGGCATCGCCCGGCAGTTACAAAGTTGCCAAGAAGGAACGCCGCGCCCGCAACCGTATTCGGCGCAACAGGCGCAAGCGCAACAGAAGGCGCAACCTGGGCATCGGACTGGGGCTGGCGGCCGGCGCCATAGCCATCGGTGCCGCCGCAGCGGCTGCACGCGAGCGCGAAGAGTACCGCGCCTGCCGCCGTATCGAGCGGCGCTGCGCCCGCCGTCACGGCTGGGAAACGCGCAGGTGGTACAGATGTGTTGAAAACCGCGACTGCTAGGACAGTTGCAAGCCAGAATGATGTATCAACGCCGCTGGAGTGATCCGGCGGCGTTTTGCTTTGCTGCGGTGGCGGCATTGGAGCTTTGTCTGCTACAACCGGATTTTCGGTAACAGGGGTGCCAGAATCATGAATGCGTTGCAGATCACAGCGTTGCTGATCGTCTTTGCCGGTGGGTTTGGGGCCATCAACTACCTGTTTTTCAAGTTGCCGCCGGCCATCGGCATACTGGTGGTGGCCTTTCTGGCGTCGCTAGCCGTCATCGGGACAGAGGCGCTGTTCCCGTTTCTCAACATTGCCGAGGCCGTCACTGCGTTCGTGGCAGAAATCGAGTTCTCGCAGGCTCTGCTGGAAGGCATGCTGGGCCTTTTGCTGTTTGCCGGTGCTTTGCATGTCAACATCGAGGACCTGCGTGCCGAGGCATGGATAATAGCCCTGATGGCGACATTGGGAGTGGCGCTGTCCACACTGGTTGTCGGTTTGGGTTTCTATTGGCTCACCGCCATGCCGCTGTTGGCCGCCCTGGTGTTTGGGGCGCTGATTTCGCCGACAGATCCGGTTGCCGTCCTGGGCGTGTTGCGGCAGGCCGACCTGCCCAAATCGCTGGAAACCAAGATCGCCGGCGAAAGCCTGTTCAATGATGGCGTCGGTTACGTGGTGTTTTTGCTGCTGGTCGGCCTGGCGTTTCCGGCGGCGGGCGCGCATGCCGATGCCAGCGTTACCGGTGTGGCGCTGTTTTTTGCCAAGGAGGCGCTGGGCGGTGCGCTGCTGGGCGCGGTGCTCGGCTGGTGTGTGTTCCAGGTCATGAGGCGCATCGACGATTATCCGTTGGAAATTCTGTTGTCGCTGGGCCTGGCGTTCGGCGGCTATGAACTGGCCGTTGCCTTGCATGTGTCCGGCCCAATCATGGCGGTGGTCGCCGGGCTGTTCATCGGCAATACCGGCGCCAAGTTCGGCATGTCGGAACAGACCCGGCAGCACCTGAACGTATTCTGGACGCTGATTGACGAAATGCTCAATGCCGTGCTGTTCCTGCTCATCGGGGTGGAGATTTTCGCTGTCACCTTCAACTGGGACACCATGACCACCGGCCTGGCGGCTATCGGGCTGGCGCTTGCCGGCCGGCTCGTCGCCGTGGCCGTGCCCATAGCCTTGCTGTCTCCGTTCCGGGGCTACTCGAAAGGCGTCGTGCCGATCATGACCTGGGGTGGCTTGAAGGGCGGCATCTCGGTTGCCCTGGCACTGTCCCTGCCGGCCAGCGAATGGAAGCCCGAAATCCTCACCGCAACCTATCTGGTCGTGCTGTTCTCTATCATCGTGCAGGGGCTGACGGTGGCATCGCTGGCAAGACGCGTCGGCCGCGAGCCGGAAATGTTGTGAGCTGGGTTGGTGACTTGATATCGCTCACGCAAGCAGCCTAGCGGCTACGCTCCGCGGGGGCGCACTTCGTGCGGCGGCCAGTCGGCCTTGCCTCGGCACTTTGTGCCTCGGAGGGAAAATATCAGTTCGCCATCCCCGTTCTCACGGGGATGACGAAAATTCGACAGCCTTTCAGGGTCGGAGAACGGCCCGCGCGAAGCGCGGATAAGCTGTTCGACCACCAAAAAAACCTGCTTGCGTGAGCGATATCAAGTCACCAACCCAACTCTACAGGTACCAGTCATATTCTTGGCGCGAGATGGTCTCCATGAACGCTTCGAACTCCGCCTGTTTGACGTCCGCATAGATCCGGCAGTAATTCTCGCCGAAATAGCCGGGCAGGATTTTGGCCGCGCGGATGGCATCAAGTGCGCGCCACAGGCTGAGCGGCAGCTGCTCATCGACTTCCGCGCCGGCGTTGCCGGTTGATTTTTCGCCCGCATCGAGCCCGTTGGTCAGGCCGTGGTGCATGCCCGCCAGGACCGCGGCCATCACCAGGTAGGGATTGGCCTCTGCGCCGGCGGCGCGATGTTCGATGCGCCGTGCCGATGCCGTGCCTGACGGTATTCGGAATGCGACCGAACGGTTGTTGTCGCCCCAGGCGGTTGTCACCGGGGTGAAATTGTCGGCCACATAGCGGCGGTAGACATTGAGATTGGGCGCGAAAATCGCCATCGCCTCTGCGTGTATGGACTGCAGCCCGGCAATTGCGGCAGACAGTTTCGTCTCCGAATCGTCCCGTGTTTTCTTGTTTTTCAATTGTTTGGCAGAAAGTTCCGTGCCCGAATCCTTGTGCGCAGGGTCGAAAATGTTGCCGGCCTCGTCCGCCAGCGAGGCATGAATGTGCATGCCGGAGCCGGACTGGCCGGCAAACGGCACTGACATGAAGGTGGCATCAAGCCCGTTGGCGCGGGCAACCGACGTGATGCAGCGGCGCAGCAGAACCGCGTCGTCACAGGCCTTCACCGGGTCGTCACAGTGCTCGAGATTGATCTCGAACTGCCCGGGGCCGTACTCGGAAATCATCGTGGACGTCGGCAGGTTCTGAGCCCTGCAGGCCGCCTCGATGGCGGCGATGACCGGGGCAAACTCGTCGATCTTGTCCAGCGACAGCACCTTGCCGGCGGCTTCCGGCCGGCCGTTGCGGGGCGACATGGCCGGCTGCGGTGCGCCGTCGCCGGCGCGATCCGGCGAGATCAGGTAGAACTCCAGCTCGACGGCGGTCACGGGCATCAGGTTCAGCTCTGTAAACCGCGACACCACGTGCTGCAGGACAGTGCGCGGATCATACCACAGCGGTTTGCCGGTTGCGGCGTCTTCGGGTTCACACAGCGCCTGTGCCAGGCCGGATGCCCACGGTGCCCTGACCAGGCGTCCCGGCACCGGCCTGACAATAGCGTCCGGATCGCCGTCGGAAAAGCCGTAACCCATCGGATCGGCCGTGTTGCCGAGCACGTCGACCAGGCTCATGGCGGCGCACACCGGGGTTCCGGTTTCATAGAATTTCGCGATCTGGCTGCGCGGCAGGCGTTTGCCGTACGGCTGCCCGCATAGGTCGATGAGAACCGTGTCCAGATGCGTTATGTCGGGATTGTCTGCCATAAATTGCGCAACTTCGTCGCCAGTCTTGTCCGTCACCGTCGTAACCCGCCTGTCATTGTCAAAATGATGAGCTTAGGGTGCGGGTGAAGGTGTTGCCAAGTGGCCCTATCGCGGTTATAAGCCACCTCGTTTGAACGAACCGTCCGGCCAGTGTGGGCTGCCGTGGCGGTTTGAATGCTTAAAAACAGGCTCAAACGACCGGCTCATCACGTTGCGGGCAAAGCGAGGCAAGGCCGACAGGCCGGCGCATTCAAGTGCGTAGACAGCCTCAGGTCTGTCAACAGGATCAGCGGTGTCGCGAGCGAAATGGAGATAGCAAAATGCCCAAAATGAAGACGAAAGCGTCTTGCAAGAAGCGTTTCAGCTTCACCGCAAGCGGCAAGGTGAAATCGGCTCAGGCCGGTAAGCGCCATGGCATGATCAAGCGGTCGAACAAGTTCATCCGCAACCAGCGCGGCACCACCATCCTGACGGAGGCGGACGCGAAGATCATCAAGGGCTTTATGCCCAACCGCTAACGGTACGCAAGGAGTTACCCCGAAATGGCACGAGTTAAACGTGGTGTGACCGCCCATGCGCGTCACCGCAAAGTCGTCAAGGCAGCCAAAGGCTATTACGGCCGCCGCAAGAATGTGTTCCGCACCGCCGTCCAGGCCGTGGAAAAGGCAGGTCAATACGCTTACCGCGATCGGCGTCGCAAGAAGCGCAATTTCCGTTCACTGTGGATTCAGCGCATCAATGCTGCATGCCGTGAACTGGGCATGACCTATGGTCGATTTATCGAGGGCCTCGGCAAAGCCGGTGTCGAAGTCGACCGTAAAGTCCTGTCCGATATTGCCGTGCGCGAGCCAGACGCATTCAAGGCGCTGGTCGAAAAGGCAAAAGCCGCGCTGTAAGATCTGCACGCTGCTATCTGACTACACACACCGAGTTTAAGCCGGGCATTGTTGTCGCAAGAGTATTGCGCGATAAGTCCGGCTTTATTTTTTGATTTTGAACATGACCAACGGGTTTGACCATGACCGAACTGGCAGAACTGGAAAGCCAATTAGTGGGCGCTGTCGAGGCAGCGCCGGATGAGGCGACGCTGGACACTGTGCGGGTGTCCGCACTGGGCAAGAAAGGCGCCATATCCGAACGCATGAAAACGCTAGGCGCCATGTCTCCGGACGAGCGCAAGCAGGCCGGCCAGGCCCTGAACGCGCTCAAGGACAAGGTGGCCGCTGCGATCGCGTCACGTTCAGCCGCCCTGAAGGAAGCCGGCCTTGAAGCCCGCCTGGCAACAGAGTTCGTCGACGTGACGCTGCCGGCACGGCCGGAGATGCAGGGCTCCGTGCATCCGGTTTCCCAGGTCTGGGAGGAAATCACCCAGATCTTCGGCGACATGGGCTTTTCCGTTGCTGAGGGCCCGCATATCGAAACCGACTGGTACAATTTCGGCGCCCTGAACATTCCCGATGATCATCCGGCGCGCCAGGAGCACGACACGTTCTATTTCAATCCGAAGCAGGACGGTTCGCGCATGGTGCTGCGCACCCACACGTCGCCGGTGCAGATCCGCACCATGCAGGAAAGCGACACGCCGATCCGCATCATCGCGCCGGGCCGTACCTACCGCTGCGACTCCGACCAGACCCACACCCCGATGTTCCATCAGGTTGAAGGTCTGGTGCTGGATGACAAGACCCATCTGGGCCACCTGAAATGGTGCCTTGAGGAATTCTGCAAGGCGTTCTTCGAGGTCGATGCGGTTGAAATGCGGTTTCGCGCCTCGCACTTCCCGTTCACCGAACCGAGCATGGAAGTGGACATCAACTGCTCCTGGGAAAAGGGCCAGGTGAAAGTCGGCGTCGGCGACAGCTGGCTGGAGATTCTCGGCTCCGGCATGGTGCATCCCAATGTCATTCGCGCCGGTGGGCTGGATCCTGACCAGGTGCAGGGCTTTGCCTTCGGCATGGGCATCGACCGCCTCGCCATGCTGAAGTACGGCATCCCTGATCTTCGGGCCTTCTTCGAGGCCGATCTGAGATGGCTGCGGCACTACGGATTCCGCTCGCTCAATGTGCCGACTCTGGCCGGAGGACTGTCATGAAGTTCACGCTGAAATGGCTGAAACAGCATCTCGATACCGATGCCACAATAGGCGAAATCTGTGACGGTCTTGTCGGCGTCGGTCTCGAGGTGGAAGGTGTGGAGGACCAGGCATCTGCGCTGGCCGCCTTCACCATCTGCAAGGTGAAGGAAGCCCGCCAGCACCCCAACGCCGATCGCTTGCGCGTGTGTGACGTGGAAACCAAAGACGGCCTGGTGCAGGTGGTGTGCGGTGCACCCAATGCCCGCACCGGGCTAGTCGGCGTGTTCGCAGCACCCGGCACCCATGTGCCTGGCACCGGCGTCGATCTGGAAGTCGGCACCATCCGCGGTGTCGAAAGCGCCGGTATGTTGTGTTCGGAACGCGAGCTGATGATTT
This sequence comes from Anderseniella sp., assembly GCA_028289645.1. GTDB lineage: Bacteria > Pseudomonadota > Alphaproteobacteria > Rhizobiales > Aestuariivirgaceae > Anderseniella. The sequence goes on along the minus strand of JANQOK010000016.1, from coordinate 704,927 downwards.
CCGACGCCCATGACGGCATCATCGATCTGGCGGAAGAGTTCCCCATCGGTATGAGCGCAGCCGAGGCGCTGGGTCTTGATGATCCGGTGATCGATGTCGCCATAACTCCGAACCGGCCCGATGCACTGGGGGTTTACGGAATTGCGCGCGACCTGGCGGCAAAAGGCCTCGGTACGCTGAAACCGCTCGACGTGCCGGACATTCCCGGCGGCTACAAGTCTCCCATCGGCGTCGATCTGCGTTTCGATGGCGAGGACCCGTTGCCGTGTTCGATGTTTGTCGGCCGCCACATCAGGGGCGTGAAGAACGGCCCGTCTCCGGACTGGCTGCAGCGTTGGCTGCTGGCCATTGGCCTGCGCCCGATCTCGGCGCTGGTCGATATCACCAACTATGTCACCTTCGGTTTCGGCCGCCCCCTGCACGTGTTTGACGCGAACAAGGTGCACGGCACCGTGCACGCCCGCATGGCCGAGCCCGGCGAGAAGTTGCTGGCGCTGGATGGCAAGGAGTACACGCTGGATGAGACCATGACGGTGATCGCCGACGACAATGGAGCAGAAGGCATTGCCGGCATAATCGGCGGTGAAGTGTCCGGTTGCGATGAAAACACCACAGATGTGTTCATCGAGGCGGCCTACTTTGACCCGGTTCGCACCGCCGCCACCGGCCGCAAGCTCAATGTCATCACCGATGCGCGCTATCGCTTTGAGCGCGGTGTCGACCCTGCCTTTGTCGAGGCCGGTGCCCAGCTTGCCACCAGGCTGATCATGGATTTGTGCGGCGGCGAGCCGTCCGAACTGGTGATCGCCGGGTCTGCACCTCTGAACACCCGGTCCTACGACCTGCGCAAGACCCGTGTCAGGTCGCTTGGCGGCATCGATGTGCCGGAAGCCCGGCAGGTGGAAATCCTGACCGCGCTTGGTTTCGACGTTACCGACAACGGCGACGTGCTGTCATGTCAGGTGCCAAGCTGGCGGCCGGATGTTCACGGCGAAGCGGATCTGGTCGAGGAGGTCTGCCGCATCTACGGACTGGATCAGGTGCGCTCGGAACCCATGCAGCGCACGCACGCGGTTGCGAAACCGGTGCTGACAATCCGCCAGAAACGCATGCTGGCGGCCCGCCGGGCGCTGGCCGGACGCGGCCTCAACGAGGCGGTCACCTGGTCGTTCCTGCCGGCCGCCCAGGCAGAGCTGTTCGGCGGTGGCCAGCCGGAACTCAAGCTGGCCAACCCGATTTCGGTCGAACTGTCCGACATGCGGCCGTCCCTGATCGCCAACCTGGTGGCGGCAACCGGGCGCAATGTCGACCGCGGCCAGGCCCAGGTCGGCCTGTTTGAAGTGGGCCAGGTCTATGCCGGTGACCAGCCGCAGGATGAAACCCTGCGCGCCTCGGGTGTCCGGCGCGGCCAGACCGGCCCGCGGCATTGGGGCGAGAAGGCCCGCAATGTGGACGCATTCGATGCCAAGGCCGACCTGCTGGCGGCACTTGCCGTTGCCGGGGCGCCGGTTGCCAGTGTTCAGGTGGTGCAGGGAGCGCCGTCCTGGTTCCACCCGGGCCGCTCAGGCACCGTGCAACTGGGTCCCAAAAACCAGCTTGGCTGGTTCGGCGAGGTGCACCCGCGCGTGCTCGACGCCATGGACGTCAAGGGTCCTTTGGTTGCGTTCGAGATGAACCTCGATGCCATTCCTGAGCCCAAGTCGTCACGGGCCGCCCGGCCGCCGCTGGATGCCTCCGACCTGCTGCCGGTGAGACGTGACTTTGCCTTCGTCATTGACGCTGATGTGCCGGCCGACAAGCTGCTGCGTGCAGCGCGCGGCGCGGAAAAGGCGCTGGTGTCTGATGTGTCGGTGTTCGACGTGTTTGAGGGCGGCAATCTCGGCGACGGCAAGCGTTCGCTTGCCATCGAGGTTACGCTGCAGCCCAAGGACAAGACCCTGACCGATGAAGAGATCGACGCGGTGTCCAAGGCCATCATTGCCAGCGTCACCAAGGCAACCGGGGCTACCCTGAGAGGGTAGCGGGGTTTAGTTCGCTCACGCAAGCAGCCGCGCGGCGGCTGCGCTCCGCGGGGGCGGGCCTGGCCGGCCCGATGCCCGGTCGGGCCTAGTGGGAATTCGTCACGTAGGTGGGTGCGAGCCGTTATTCATTATTCTGGTCGAACAGCTTTACTCGGCACTTCGTGCCTCGCGCCGTTCTCCGACCTTGAACAACCATAGTGACGCACTCCAATCCGAAGCGCGCAAGCGCTGAGGCAAGGCCGACCGGCCGTCGCACGGGGTGCGCCCCCCGCGGAGCGCAGCCGTTAGGCTGCTTGCGTGAGCGATAAAAATCTAAGCCTCGACACCTACGCCGACCGGACAGGTCACGCCGGTGCCGGCGAGGCCGCAATAGCCGTTCGGGTTTTTCGCCAGGTATTGCTGGTGGTAGCTCTCGGCAAAGTAGAACTCCGTCGCTTCGCGCACTTCCGTGGTGATCGTGCCGAAACCCCTGGCATCAAGGGCCTTCTGGTAGGCGGCCTTTGAGGCCAGCGCCGCGTCGCGCTGGGCCTCGTCGACCCAGTAAATGCCGGAGCGGTACTGGGTGCCGACATCATTGCCCTGGCGCATGCCCTGCGTCGGGTCGTGCGCTTCCCAGAAATACTTCAAGATCTGTTCGTAGGAGACGATCTTCGGGTCGAACACCACCATCACCGCCTCGGCATGCCCGGTCTGGCCGGAGCACACCTCTTCATAGGTCGGATTCGGGGTGGTCCCGCCAATGTTGCCGACTGCTGTCACCCATACGCCGGGCCTGATCCAGAATTCGCGTTCGCAACCCCAGTAACAGCCGAAAGCCAGGTAGGCGATTTCGTGTCCTGCCGGATAGGGCCCTTTCAGCGGATTGCCGTTGACCAGGTGCCTGGCCGACGTCGGTATCGGTGTATCGCGGCCGGGAAGCGCCTCTTCCGCCGATGGAATTTCCAGCTTCTTGCGGGCAAAACCGAACATGGGCGTGCTCCTTTTTCGTGCACTCTTGACTAGCTGCCTATGTTGTCATACGCGGGCCAACTTGCAAGTGGATCAGGCGGTTACATTTGTGTGATGCACCGGCTTGATCTTCAACCACTAATGTGTATGTTCCCGCCAGAGCCGGAGAGGTGGCCGAGTGGTTGAAGGCGCACGCCTGGAACGCGTGTATGCGGGTAACCGTATCAAGGGTTCGAATCCCTTTCTCTCCGCCATCTATATATTGATTTGATAAGCAGATCGGATTTTCTTCAAGCATCTGACTGCATGCCCGCCAGCACTCATGTCGGGTTCGTATCATGCACAGGTGCTTTTTCATTTCGGCCTTCAAGGCGGAGGTTGCATCTTCCCGCCTTCAGCTTCTGCAACCCCTGGTCTCCACTGCCACGCCATCGCGGTTGGTTCTCAGAGAGTTCATCTCATTAGGAACTTGCTGCTCCAAGTTCGTCCTGGCGGTTTTGAGGAGCTTCGTCTGGCTGTGCAATTGTTGCCAATGCCTGCAACTGAAGTCAGTGACATACCGTTTGAAGCTGACGCAGTCATTGGCGGCAAATTTACCGGGCGAATGAACGTGCGCAAAAATCAAATCTTCAGTAGACGTATGTTGGCGACAGTTGTCCGAGAGTAACTGAGATGCGTTACTACTTTCCTATTGACTGTACCTCGAAGGAAAGGGAACAACTAGAAAGTACATTTTACCCTAAGGTCATTGCCACTTGATTAGAATAAAAATTTCAAACATGTTGCGCCCTCTCAACGGTTGGGAACGCTTGCGGAACATTTTTTAGGAGGGACCGGTTTGGAATACATGGGCAGGCCAGATGGCTCAACAGAGTCTCTCAAGAACCATCTTGAGTTGGGGTATGACTCACCGGTTGATTTTACGTCCCTGTCACATCGTGTGATCGTTGGGAGGAAGGGGAGTGGAAAGTCGCTCAGTATCAGGAAATTCTTTCAAGCCTCCCAAAGAGATCAAAAGCGGTTTGCTGTGGAAATCACAAATAAACCGCCAAACTTAGAGAGTATGGTCCGATTCTCTGTAACAATGCAGCATCGTGTTAGGACCAATTCTTGGCAATCAATCTGGGAATATGCCATTTTAGTAAGTGCCATAACTTATATTCTGTATGATGAGGATTACACAAAAAGATTTGGAAGTAAAAACATTAAAATTCAATCTGAAAAAATAGAATATCAGTTTGGAAATTGTCTAATGGGATTGAGAACCCCTACTCAAGTATACGAAGTTGTTAATGTTTTAATAAATTATTTTAAGAATTATGAAGAGTTTGCTAAGTTTTTATTTAGTCCAATAGTTTCTAATTTTCGCTCGACGTGCCGAATCACGCTCAGAAACTCTGCGCAGATTTGTATATACCTAGACTCTTTGGACGATGAAATGCGTCGCGCTCCAGCGATCCTGACGGATATCACTCGTGCTTTATTCTATACGGTTATCAAGGGTGCCAGAGACACGGACAACGTCCCGAATCTACACGTTATGATTACACTGAGAGACGTAGTGTTCAGCACAATTATGTCTTCGGATCATGCAGATCGTTTTTTGGACACAAGCTACGTACTGTTCCTTTTTTGGTCCCCACAGAAATCTAGCGGGTTTCTGTCTGAAAAGATCAAACAAACCCAGAGGAATTTGAGTTCGTCAAACGCGAAATGGGCACCAGGAGTGGCTGATCTTCCAGCTCTACTTGGGTTTGAAAAAGTTTACAATGAGGGCAAAGAGACAGAGGAAGACGTCACCTCCTACTTTCTTAGACATACAAATTTCGTGCCGAGGAACACCGTCAGGTTTGGTAACAGGCTTTACTCGGTGTTGGATAAAAACGGTTCAATTGAAGTGGTGCAGTTCAAGAGAATCGTCGCTGACATATCCCGTGAAATTGCCAACACTTTGCTTACAGCTGCTTCCGCCTATCTGGTCGCTGCGAGTTACGACGACGATGTCGGTTATCTCATAGAGCTGGATGAAAGTTTTAGGGAATACCTTTCAAAAGGCCCAGTTTCAGACCGCATGGTCGAGGAAGTCATTGATGGTATGCACACCAATTTGACTGATGGGTTCATTAAGCCTATCAAGAGTTTTATCAATCACATAGGAAAAGATGTATTTTCCAAAACGGAATTAACCGCAGCCGTAGAGGAATTTACGCGCGACAATCATGACTATAATTCAATGGCGCAAAATTTTAATCTTAATAAACTTGAGAATATTTTATGGATTCAAGGTTTAATCGGCGTACGGCAGAAAAATAATTCTGGAGACTCTTTCTATTATTTTTCAGATACAAATGAACAAACGGACCTGCCTATGAATTCGGAGACTTTTGTGTTCTTCCCGGGTCTCAACGATGTTTGTAACCTGGAAATTCAGAAAGGTTCCCCCGTGGGACCGAAAATCGGATGAGGACGTCTAAACAAAATGAAAACTGAGGCCCTTTCTGACCCGAATTTTTTGCTTAGAGACTTGGAGAATCTGACCAACAATCATTTTTTTGATGGAGGTTATGTGTTCAGGGGGCAAAGAGATGAGAGTTGGGAGTTAGACACTTCGTTCGACCGGTTTTACTCGGGCACGCTCAAAAACAGGAACAATCAGTTTTCTGAATTGATCTCGAAATTTAGGGAACGGACGAAGGATAGGCTGGACGAGCGCTTATCCGATGGTGACATCATTTCGATTGCTCAACATTATGGATTACCAACTCGAGTCCTTGACTGGTCATTCAGCCCTTACATTGCGCTCTTTTTCGCCGTTTCTGGAGCCCTCGTATTAAATCCGACGAAACCAGCAGCGCTTTGGCTTCTGAATTATGAGTTGGTCAAATCGGAAATAGATGAGGCCGAGCTCGTATTTCTTCATTACGAGGAACAAAAGGACATTAGGATAAAAAATCAGCGAGGGCTCTTTTCCAGACTTCTTGTTGATGAAAAAAACCTAATTCACTTCCTCGACAGTAGATCTTTGGAAGATGCTCTTACCAAGGTCGTAATTCCCCCCGGCTGTTTTCAACCAATTGCACGGCATCTGAAATCAATGGATATTACTCATGCCCGACTGTTTCCTGGATTGGAAGGGCACACAAAAGAACTAATATATGAACGCTTGGTTTAGTTCATTGGCCGAAGCCAGATTAGTCTTCAGCTTGGACGGTCAACCGAATGGGTCGGGCAGCTTTGCGTTTGACGCCTGAGTGCATTGGTTTCGGCTTTCCCACTGTAGATATGCACTAACTCAAAAGGCCATCCAGTGCTTACCCAACCTGAAGAGCTAGGATGTTTCCAACGCCTCATTGGATGCCAGCTAGAACGACCGAATCTGGTAGCCCGGCAGATCACCAAACAAATCGCTTGAGCTTGCCGTAACTTCGAACAACAGGCACTAACGTCCTCATGACCGCTGCTAGAGACTAGAGCTTGTCTTTTGCCGGGACCGGAAGAAGTTGCACTGCAGTTCGTTGGAAGTTCATGCTGACAACCCGGGCAGTTTGTCTCGAAAAGCAAAGCGGACCACTCGTAACTGATAGATGCATTGGACACTCTCGAGCAAAGGCTCGCTCAGTCAGACCATGTCTCCAATTGGCAAACAGTTCTGCGGTCTTTCTGGGAACCGAACGAATATGACCTCTATGTCCGAATCCCTCACCAGTGCAGGCAACACTTCTTTGAATAACGGGTGTGAAGCAACGAATAACGGGTGTGAAGCAACGGCACCACATGTCCTGCTTGCCGAGTTCGCCATCAATCCCGCATCTTTTGCTGGTGCGACCAGGCCTTGAAGCTGAGATAGAGTTTTCGCAGTTCTTCAGCGGTGTAGTGCCGCTTCGAGGTTGCCCGCACCAGTTTCACAAATGCGGCAAACTGGGAGTTCTTCTTGATCCTCGACTGCAGCCTTGGCGCAACCGCCTGCTGCGGCACGTCATCACTGCCCGCCCTTTCGCGTAACTCATTCTTGAGCACGATGACCTTGGCCAGGTGCAGGTGGGTGCCGGAGAAGCCGCCGGTGCCATCTTTACCGGTTTCCCGATGGACAGCGTTTCCCGGCTGGTCCTGCGCTGCGGCAGGTGCAGGGCTCAAAGCTGCAGGCATGATTAGACAGAGACCGGCCAGAAGCGCGAGGCCGCGCCTGGGCATTGCAGTGATGTGTGGGTAAGGCATGGGAGATCTTTTCGATGGCGGGACCAACATCAGATTGCCCCCCAGTCAAATGTCTACCGAATGCGTCCTTCTGGTACATGAACTAACACTAAGCCCATGTAAATCATGAGCTTACGCCACGGAATATGTCAGACCGCAGCGCCGGCAGCAACAGTTTTTATGCGGAACGGCATTATAGTTCATGCCTGCCCTCGCCTGTAAATCCGATGCCGAATGGATCAAAACCGGCCTGCGCATCGTCGTGCCGGGGCAGACGGGCAAGGACTTGCCACCGTTTCCGGCAACAGGCGTATCAGCCTTCTGCCGCCTTCAATGCCGCGTCAGCGGGCTGTGGCTCATGTGGCACGGCCGGTACCGGATGATGTGGGTCATAGATGTTGTGCCGGTAGTCAGGATCGCCGGTGAACTGGACGCCAACCTCCGTTCCTTCGATCCAGCGCAGCTTGCACGGCAATGCCACGTTCTCGCCGGTAATGAGTATCTTGAACGTCTGCGGCATGTATCGCAGCGGAACCGATGCCAGTCTCGCGCCCGTCAGGCTCATGTCTTTGAGTTCACAGAACACACGGCAGCCATTGTTGCCGATCAGCAGGCTGACCGGACGGCCGACTTGATAGCGTGGGTGGCGATTCCGTCTGTTTTTCATGTCCCCGAATATACAGTACGGCCAAGGTGCGGGTGAATTGAAAACTGTGCGTTCGGCTAATGAAAGGTTGCCAGACCGGCAGTGCCTGGCGCAGCAGTAGAATGACCGTAAGCCCCCAAATTCCGGGTTTTTCGAGCATCTGACCTAAGGTGATATAGTTGTCGCTGCAGGCAGGTGGTGCAGTGGTCAAAGAGGTGATCGCACACCGCGTCGTCATACCTAAAGACCGGCCGTTGGCGCCAGCTATCGAACAGGCATTGCCGCAATTTTCAGGTTTCCGGCCTGTTGCTGTCTCTGATCACGCCATTGGCGACATCGCTGGGCGGCATCCCGTGAAATCGTCGGAAGGCCTTTGAGAAGCTGCCCTGATCTGAAAAGCAATAGCGTTCAGATATTCGGCGAACGAGGCCACGCTGCCGCGTTGCACAGTCCAACTCGCGGCGTGCGGCCATCAGGCGCTCATCCTGGATGAATTTGGCTACGCCGCCGACAGGCTCAAATGCGCGGTAGACGGTGGCGCGCGACGCATTGAATGCAACCTGAAGCTTCCGCGCATCGAGATCAGGGTCCTGCAGATTGACGCGGACATAGCGATGCATGGATGCCGCCCGAGTGGCATTGATCGCCGTCATCGCGAATTCGCTGGGCTTTGCGTGGTTGAGCAGGCCTTGTATCAGTCCGCGCGCAATGGGCATCGCTTCGCGCGCCTGCGCTGGTGTTTGCTTCGGCAAGGCTTCAAACAGGGACATCAGACCGCCCGTGACGATGCGGCCTGCGGCGGTGTCGCAGTCATAGGACATGAGCCTCGGTTGGCGTTTCGGATCGTAGCTGACGCTGTCGAAGGGCAGGAACAACCCCAGTACCTTGCCTTCGTCAAACGGGTGCACCGTGTTCTGCGGGCGCATCACATGAATCTTGCCAGGCTCAAGGATGGCCCCTGACTCTCCGCATTGGGCCAACGCACGGCCTTTCAGCGGTAGCCGTACGAACAGAAAATCGCTGAACATGGAGCCAGCCGGTTTGCGGGCTTTCGCAACCAGGGGGCTGTTTGAGAAGCAGGTGGCGACGAGGTTGTCGACCGTCCATGACTGCACGGCCAGGTGCAGCTCGGTTTGAGCGCTGGTGTTCGGCTGACGACTGACTGTGGGGTGCCCGTATTCGTAAAACCCGTTGAGGAGCTCGTTCATCGCCTCGACCCGATGAGCAACTGTAAAGTTGCGCGAGTCAAACCGGAAAGGCGGCAGGGTGTCCGGGCTTGCTTCAGTTTGCTCGCATGTTGTCGTGGTCATTCGGCAGAACTCGGATTTCGATACTCCCGCCTGAGGTAAATCAACCGGTCTCCGGCGGGGACGGTGTCGCGCTCATGACGGGATTGGTCATAGCTGTCTTCTAGTCACTTATCTTTCAGTACAAGGGCAGGTCAAGTCTGCATGGAAGGAATATCGAATAGTTGATGGCCACAGCTTTGCCATGGCGATTTTCATATGTCCATGCGAATGCCCGATTGCAGATCATCTGAAGTCGTTCGTGCACCGGCTACCGGATGCAGCTCGGGCCGCAGGCCGGTTTGCTTGCGCATTCGACACGGATGGTATTATTAACTGTGAAATCAGGTTGTTAAGAGCCTGACACGGCATTCAGATAATATCGCCTGCATGGAACAGTTGTTTGTCATTATCGCCGTTGTTGTCGGCGCCGCCATCGCCCTGTACTGCGTGCGGCTGCTTGACCGCGCCTGGCCGAAACTCAAACAGCCGCGCACCAAGCGTCCGGCCGACACCCATCAGGAGATAAAGCTGCCCAAGCATCGACGCAGTTGACGGCCGCTGCACGCTATAGCGGATAGTCGCGTTCCGGATCGATGCCGCAGGTTTCGATGAACTTGCGCACCTGGATGACTTCCTGCTTGGGCACGTCGTGCGAAGCCACGTGGAAGTTGGCCACATGGCCGTTGAGCTTCACGTGCAATTTTCCGCTGCCCGAGTGGCCCACGTCCGCGCCCAGTTCGGCGAAGATGGTTTCGATGTCGCGGAAGTGCAGGTTGGGGTTGATCGGGTGGGCGAAAATCTGGTGCAGGACCTTGCGGTGACGATGGTTCATTGGACATTGTTCCCTGACTGTTGCTTCGTCAGAAAAACTAGCCTGCGCCGCCACCGGCGGCTTTGATGCTAGTCAATGGCGGCATGTTGCGCCTGCAGTGGCCGCGATTCAAATAGGCCGCGGAGCACGCCTCCAAGTTGCGACCGTGTGGTCGCACCAGATAGGAAAACGACCTGTGAGTGACATGCATCTGGACATCAGACAGTTCATAGCTTCAGACCGTGATGAACTGCAGCGCATCCGTGCGCTGGCTTTTGCGCCGGTTTTCAGCTCATTCCGCAACATTGTCGGCCCGGAGATTGCAGAAGTCGCGCTGGCCTCGGCAGAGGCCGAACAGGCGCAACTGCTGACCAAAATATGCGCGCCTGACTCGCGCGAACAGGTTTTGTCGCGCTGCTCGACGGGCAAATCGTGGGGTTTGTCGCTGTCTCGCTGGACAAAGAGACCAGGGTTGGCGAGATCGGCCTGAACGCGGTTCATCCGGATCTTTCGGGCCGGGGCATCGGCACCCGTCTGTACCGGCACGCGATCGAGGTCATGAAGGCTGCCGGTATGAAGGTGGCAAGCGTCGGCACGGGTGGCGACCCAAGCCACGCACCCGCCCGCCGGGCCTACGAAAAGGCCGGTTTCGGCCCCGCTATTCCCAGCATATGGATGTACAGGGCAGTCTAGGTCTCGCAGCAGGTGAACGCTCAGGACGCATCAAGCAGTTTCTCCAGATGCCAGATCTTGGATACGATCTTCCACCCCGCTTCTCCCTTCACGAAACCGAGGTGGTCCACGAACACGTTCTGGTGCGCGCGCAGCCTGATCTTCACCACTGCACTGACCGGTGACAGGTAGTCCACCATCAGTATTTCGTCCTCCCGGCCCTGGCCCTTGCTCGCCGGAGATACCCGCCCGGCGACATCCGCGCTGAAACTGGCGATCGGTTCGACGAAGACCTTGCCCTGGTCAGCGTCGAACAGGCTCGAGGTTTCGTGAAACACCGAGTTGAGTTTTTCGGCGTCACAGAAGTACAGGGCGTCGAAGTACACCTGTACCGCATCAAGCAGGTCGGAAGTCTGGGTCATGGAGTTGTGTCCTTTCTCGGTTTTTGGCATGTATTCCATGTATGCTGAAATTACGCCATCACAGGTGATGCCAAACAGGCGGGAGAAAATGACAAAAAGCAGGTCTGCAGGCTCGACTGAAAACCGCCCCCGAGTCGTTGCCCTGATCTATGACGGTTTGTGCACGTTCGAGTACGGCATCGTTGCCGAAGTGTTCGGGCTGTCGCGGCCCGAAATTGGCCGTGACCTGTATCGGTTTTCCTCGGTGGCGCTCGAGGATGGCCCGATCCGCGCAGCCGGCGGCCTGGTGGTGGCAGCAACGGGAGCGCATCAAGACCTTGAGACGGCGGACACGGTGGTCATTCCCGGCTGGCGCGGCAAGGACGAGGCCGTGCCGGACCGTATCTGTGAGGCGCTGCGGGCTGCCCACCGCCGCGGCGCCAGGCTGGTGACGATCTGTTCGGGGGTGTACGTGCTGGCCGCCGCCGGCCTGCTGGCCAACAGACGGGTGACGACCCATTGGCGATACTCGGACGATTTCCAGGCAAAATATCCTGAGGTCACGGTGCAGGCCAACAAGCTCTATGTCGATGAGGGCAGCATTATCACATCTGCCGGCAGTTCAGCCGGCATAGACGCCTGCCTGCACATCGTCAGAAGCGACCATGGTGCGACGATCGCCAATTCCGTTGCCCGCCGGCTGGTCATGCATGCCCATCGCCAGGGGGATCAGACGCAATTCATAGAGCAGCCGCTGCCCAGGTCGGGCGGCACACATCGCCTGTCCCGGATGATGGATGATATCCGCGCCACGCTTGCCGAGCCCCACCGGATTTCGTCCATGGCGCAGCTTGCCGGCATGTCTGCACGCACGTTTCAACGCCGCTTCCAGGCGCTGACCGGCATTCCCGCGATGCAGTGGCTGATCCGCGAGCGGGTGTCGCGCGCCTGCGTGCTGCTTGAAACCACCGATCTCCCGTTTGACAGTATCAGTCATGAGACCGGGTTCGGTAACGCCGAGACGATGCGCTATCACTTTCGCCAGGTGCTGTCGGTAAGCCCCGTCGAGTACCGTAAACGTTTCTCCGCCCATGGGCAGCCAAGCCCGCAGATCGCCTGACTTCAGGTGTCCGACTGCCGGGCCGGCGCAACATTACCTTTACCAAGTTCGGGTAATGTTTTCTGAAAATTGTGTAATCTGTCCGTGTTGTGCCTATATAGGAAACATCGAAGCGACGATTCCCGGGAGGCAGAATGATTGATACCAAAGTGCTGGACAGCGAAATCGAGAAAACCCAGACCATCATGGAGGAGATGCGCTCCAAGATGGATGCCAGCAGTGAGGTGATCGAGCAAATTGCCGAAAGCGACAGCCTCGGAGAAGTCAATTTCGACATCGAGAACGCGCGTATCCAGGATGTTCTCAAGCAGCAGAAGACCATGGAAGCCAATATCGCCGACATGATCATCGGCCTGGAGGACATCACCAACTCGTTCGGTGATGAATTCAAGAACATGCAGGAGTATACCGTCGGCGAAAAGCTGATCGGGTTCTTTTCAAAGACCAAGGCCCAGTCGGTGCGCAACGAACGGGTTCGCACCACCTCGCTGGCCGGCAACCTGCAGGACCTGTTGGCCAAGTCCAACATCATTGTCGGCATCCTCAAGGACCAGAAATCTGTCCTTGAACAACGCTACACCACGTCGGAGGAAAGCCTGCGCAAGGTAATCGAACGGCGCAAGGCTGTTACCGATGACCTGCAGGCGACCCAGAAACTCATCGAGAGCCTGAACCCGGCGCTCATGGACCTGGAAAACCAGATCGCCGCATCAACGGACCAGGCTGCGCGCACAAAGCTGGAGGGCGAGCGCTCGAAGCTGGCAACCGAATACAACCAGGCCCAGGCCCGCGAGCAGGAACTGCTGGCCGGCTCGCAGACGCTGGAACGCTACACCTCCATGTTCCAGACATTTGTCGACAGCCTGAACAACCAGATCGCGGCCCAGTCCACCCTGATCAACAAGCTGAACATCGATACCGAACAGCGCGTGGTCCTGTACAAGTCACTGGAAGATTCGCTCAAGACGGCCTCCCAGCAGGAGGTTGCCCACAAGATCAACACGCTGGGGTCCAAGGTGGATACGGCAGCTGAAGAGACCATGGCCGGCATCGGCGCGTCGGCCCAGTCGCATATTGCCGACCTGCTTGAGCTGCATTCGAAGAACATGGCGTCATCCCAGGAGATCCAGCGCCGCAAGAAACTGGCTGATGATGCCTTCGCCCGGCGCTTCGGCGAGGTGCTGGAGCAGCATGAGGCGTCCAGGTACGTGTCGCAGTAGGTGCCATTCAGGAACCACCGCCAGCCATGACGGGACTTTCCCCAGAAATCTCGAACTATTTTGCTGCTTTCGAGAGTGCCTTTGCCGGTCTTGACGCCATTGTCGAGACAGAGGGCGACGAACGCCGCCGCCACAATTTCCTGTATCAGGCCATCGAGGCGCCGGTCGCCCGACTGCGCCATTCCTTTGCCTGCTGGAAACTGAAGTGCCGGTTTGCCGATCACTTCAGTATTGACCGCAGCGAAAGCGGTTTCCCGCTGTTCAAGAACGTGCTCGAGCTTGAAGCAGACATGAACCGGGTCAAGGAGCATCTGCTGGATTTGCCCACGGTTGAGCAAACCAGGGTGGAAATGCTGGAGCTGATGCTGAAATTCAGGCAGCACCCCGGTGACCTGCAGAAGGTCATGGCCAGGCGGCTGTATTATGAAGCCTTGGATGAGGCGCGCGCCTTTACCACCTTCACCAAGCCCACAACGTTGCGGGTTTCGGTCAATCCGCGTTCGGAGCGCACCTATTATGTGATGACGTGGTCGACCTATGACGGTGCAGAAAACCTGCCATTGGTGTATGTGGCGGTTGTTGAGGATTCTTCAGAAGACGCACCCCGGCCACGCAAGAACACGCCGCACGGGTTTCCCAAGGGCTGGATCGATGAGATGGCGATGAACGGCCTGCCGAACTTTTCGCTGCGCAGCGAGTTCAAGGATTTTGTTGCGGACCATTCCGCCTACAGCCTCAGCCTGACGACTATCGCCAAGGCAATCGACGAGACATTCCCGACCCTGCATCCGAAGCAGCTGCGCCGGTTCGTGCTGGGGCCGTTCTACGCCGGCGGCCTGACCGATCACAACGAGAAGGTGCAGGCGGTGCTCGACAGCGTCAGCGCGCCCTCCGACAACTGGCTGTTCACCTGGACCATGCAGGAACTTCATTCAAAGCATGAGGTACGCTCGAAACGGGGCATCTGGGGGTCGAGCCCGGCCCGCGAGATCTATCATGTCGACACCGATGACCTGGACTGTGTCGCGCAGGGTGTCAGTGCACTGGAGCGCTATGCCATGATCCCGCACACCGCCTACCAGTCGATGTATGCCCAGAACCTGACCAATGAAATTTTCAACGGGCATCGCTGCTATATTGCCAGCGGTGACCACATTCTGAAGCACGTTTAGACGGATAGATCATGGATATCGGACTGACCACCCTGCTGGAAAAGGACATCGCCAAGCACATTCCCACGGTGCAGACCATGCTGGAGCGCACCGCGGTGATCGTCAGCGATGCGGACAACAGGTCTGCCACCGAACTGGCCGGCACCCGCCGCCGGTTTGTCTCCACCGTCTCCGGTGGCGGACGCCGCAAGACGGCTGAGGTGCGCATGCTGGACACCATTTCCGCGATCACGCCGGACGACACCATGCTGTCGCCGGCACAGCATACGCTGGCCTACCGGCTGCGCCGTGCCATGGCCGTGGGGCTGGCGGTCGGCGATGTGTTCGCCAGGCATACTGACCTTGAAACACTGGCCGCCGACAACCGCTCGTCACCATTGTCCGGTGACCGCGCCACACAGTTCCACAAGCTGATGGCAGCATCGGCGTTTGTGTCGTTGTTTACCGTGGCCAACTATCTCAACCAGACCCTCGATGCCCAGGACAACAGCACCGGTGCTGTCGCAGAGCCGGCCCTCGACCTGGACACCGTGCACGAAGCCTACAAGGCGTTCCTGCACGGTCTGGACCAGTCGATCACCGGATCGCCGGACGACGCCCAGTTGCTGGCCCGGGCGAAGGAGTTTGCCCGCCTGACCAGTGACGCGCTGTTGTCGCGCCAGCGCCGGTTTGCCGAGCTGGCGGCTTTCGAGGCCATGCACATCCGCCTCGATGCGGACAATTTTGAACTGAACGGGTTGGATGCCTCGCGCGGCGGCAAGCGCAAGCCGCTGGTCATGACGTTCAAGATGCCGAACGAGGTGGTCGGCAATCACATCGCCAAGTACCAGGCCATGAAACTGGCCAAGATGCTGGTGGCGTATGACTTTGACCGGCAGCTCAATCCGTTCGTCGAACTCGGCGGCTTCCTGTTCACCTTCATCGGAGACGGCAACCCGGGCACCGGCAAGACCACTTTGATCCAGATGATCGCCGGTTTGATCAACAGCTATTGCGAGGTTGCCGGCTACACCTTCCATTACGAGAATTTCGGTGTCGACCAGATCAGCTCATACCAGGGCAAGTCGGGGCAGAACTGCCGTCAGTTCATCACCAATGTCATGGATCCGCGCGTCATCGGTTTCGGCACCGTTGACGATATTGACCAGGTGGCGGCAAAGCGCAGTGATGACCGCGCCTCTTCCGGCCAGCAGGAAATCACCGCGGTGCTGATGGAAAGCCTGTCCGGTGCCGGAACCGTTGTGCGCGGCAACTGTTCCATCGGCATGTTCTCCAACTATCCGGAAAATGTCGACGATGCGCTGCGCCAGCGTGCCGGCGCCCGCTGGCTGGTCGACGGACCGCAGACCGTGGAAGACTACATCGACATTTTTGCGCTGCTCATCGGCAAGGACCATAAGATCAGCCTGGGCAAGCATGACCTGTATGCAGCGCAGGAGATCAAGAAGGCGGTCTCGGCAGCCTACGAAGAACACAACGATCCTCAGGAAGCCGGGCTGATGAAGGTCGCCGAGCAGTTCAGGAAGAACGGCGGCAAGCTCAAGACACTTGCCGATGTCGGCGCCTATCTGCACGCCATCAAGCAGGCGGAACCGCGCTTTACCGGCCGCGCCATCAAGAACATCACCGATGCCGTGAAGATGCGGGCCATGGATGTCGATCTGCCGGAAGAATGGTTCGAGAAGCCGGACCTGTTCCTGCACAAGGACTATGACACCAAGCTCGGCATGATCAGTGAACTACGCAGTCCGATCACCATGGAGATGGTGGTGCAGGAAGTGCACAAGTATGCCGATTCCGAGTTCCGCTATACCGACAAGTCCGACGACACCGCTGTTGAGCGCCTTGTCCGTGAACAGCGTGTGCGCGAGCGTGCGGTGCGTGAGATCGACGATCTCAAGGAAGCGGGGACATGGAACGGCTGATCGAAAATGCCCTGATCTACGGGTCCATGGTGCAGATCGACCAGCCGCACCTGGTGGAACGCTATAACCAGGCGCTCACCGCCTTCGGGCTGGCCAACACCAAGCGCAATGCCTTTTCGGTCGACGCCATGGGGTTTTCGCCTGAGATCGCAAAAGACCTGAAGGATGACGGCTACCTTGATCCGCTCGGCGTCAACCGCCGCTTCATTATCGTTTCGCCCGAACAGGCGGATATGCCGGTGGTCAATATCAGCTTTTCCTCCACGCCGGACCTGATGCGGGCGTTTTATGTGGATAATGCCGAGGCAATCCGCAACCTGACCCTGAAGGACGTGGTCTATGGCGAGATTGAAGACGCCTCCTACCGTGTCGACAATCTCGACGATGTGCTCTCGATCAAGCGGGTCAAGTTCAACCTGCACACCCATGACGGGCTGTTGGAGAAGTCACGCCGGCTCGCCGCACTGATCGAAACCTTTGAGACTGACGCCGACGCCTGGCAGAATGATGAGCTGCTTGGCGAAATTGTCGAACTGGCCCGTGCATGCGGCGACATCCGCTACAACCAGATCGCGCCGCAACACACCCAGTTCGACGCCAGGTCTTTCTGGACCCGCCATTTCGACGGCATCTACGTGTTTCACGACGAAGACGACCAGGTCATGGTGGTGGGGGATCCGACCAAGGTGCAGGTCGACAAGGCCCGCCGCCCGCAGGACCGTTTCATCGCCATGAGCGATCTCAAGGCCGTACTGGACTATCTGACCTGCACCGGCCGTGTCGAGCCGTTGAACCTGAACTGGCTGAGCCGGTCAAACATTGTGGACATCCGGTTCGGGATTTTCTGCCGGCTGCAGATGAGCCTGCACAACAAGGCGCTGGATCCGTCTGCCATTACAGATGTTGAGATCGGCAATTGGGTGCACAAGAACCTGAGCCGGTTGAAGAAGTCAAAAGTGTTCCGCCAGCTTCATGAGCTGCAACGGGTGGTGCTCAACGGCAGCCGGCCCGATACCGACGGTTTCGATGCGGAAATGATGCTGATGTCGCTAAGGGCCAATCCCGACCATGACGACTGGCTGCTGGTCAACAGGTTCCTGAGCGAATTTGTGCCGTATGATTTTCTGACCCGCTTTATCGTCAACAAGCAGGCTTTTTACCGCGACTATGAAACATTCAGTGACGCCCACCGCGAATATGCGGTACGGCTGATAACGGCCACCTTCTTTCCTGACAAACAGGAATTGTGGAGTGCGCTTTTTGAACGATGGAGGCTAAGTGATGCTTGATCCGATCCTGGAGTGGATATCCCGCATGTTCGGCATGTTCAAGGCCTGGCTCGCGGCGCTGGGACGCGCAATCACGGCGCCTTTCAGGGCCCTGTACCGGTTCTTCCAGAGATCCGGGTGGATCATTCGCGGCATTATTTTCCTGGCCATCGTGCCGTTTGTCATCGGGTACCTGCACTTCGCCTGGCACACATTGTGGATTCGCGACTACAATCTTGACTACGCCGACAACCTGAGAATTACCGATCTGACCGGCATTGCCGACGAACAGGTTGCCGTCGAGGGCGGTCAGACCAGCACCAAGACCTGCGGGCGCTCCAACATTGTCACCGTGACCGCCGACCTGATCGACTTCAATGTCAACCGCAACGAATGGATTTCCAGCCACCCCCTGTTCAAGGCTGGAATCTTCTGGGCGCTGACCTGGGACCAGACCTGGTTCTTCGACAACAAGGCGGCTTTCCAGCGTGGCGTTCACCAGGCCGCCAGCCGTACCGCCATTGAGCTGGCGGATTCGCTGGGGCGCACCAGGGGCACGTCGGAAATAGACAAGGACCTCCAGGTCGCCAAGGGCAACATTCAGTTCGATCAGTTCACCTGGTTCTTCAACGTGTTCGACAAGCAGCCGTTCGGTCCAACCACGCGTACGCCTTCCTATTACCGCAATGCGCAGAAATCCCTGCAGCGGTACAACGAACGTCTCGCCAATTGCAGCGCGACCTATGATGCGCGCGCCGACAACCTGCTGCAGTTTCTCGACCGCATCGCCAAGGATATCGGATCCACCTCGGCCTCGATCAAGGATCGTTCGGAACAGTACAATTCCGGCTGGTTCGACACCCGCGCTGATGACATTTTCTGGTACTCGAAAGGCCAGCTCTATGCCTATTACGGTATCCTGCGCGCCACCCGGGCTGACTTCGCCGATGTCGCCAAGTCACGCCGCCTGGACGATATCTGGGAGCGCATGGACGCGCAGTTGCGCAGCGCCATCGAGCTTGATCCTCTGGTTGTCTCGAACGGCAAGGAAGACGGCTTCATCATGCCAACCCACCTCACCACGATCGGTTTCTACATCCTGCGTGTGCGGGCAAACCTGGTGGAGATCAGATCCATACTTGACCGCTGATGACCTGGTCTGAACTCAACCCGCTTCGGAACCTGCCATGAACAGGCGCGTGCTGCTTATCGGGGGAACCGGCGTTTTCGGCGAGCGTCTGGCCCGCCACCTGTGCCCGCTGGGCGGTATCGACCTGATCGTCACTTCGCGAAACGAGCTGAAAGCCACGCAGCTGGCGGCAAGGCTCATGCAGGCACACCCGTACGCATCGGTTTCAGCGGCCCAACTGGACCACCGGCACAACCTGGCCACCCGGCTCGAGACACTGAAACCGTTCATCGTGATTGACTGTTCAGGTCCGTTCCAGAATTCAGGCTATGCGGTTGCCGAGACGGTGCTGCAGGCTGGAGTGCACTTTATCGATCTGGCAGACGCACGTGATTATCTGAAAGGCTATCCGGGCGCGCTTGACGAGACCGCAAGACGGCATGGCAGCGTCGGCCTTGCCGGGGCCAGTTCCACTCCGGCCCTGTCGGCTGCGGCGGTCCGTGCCGTGAGCAGCGGCTGGCGGCGCATCGACAGCATCGACATCTGCATCACGCCGGGAGGCCGCAGCGAGGTCGGCAGGTCGGTCGTTTCCGCGATTTTGAGCTATGCAGGGCGTGCCATTCCCGTCTGGCGCGAAGGCCGGTTGTCGCAGACAAAAGGCTGGCTGGCATCGCGAACCGTTACCATGCCGGGACTGGGAAGGCGCCGCGTTGCCCCGGTCGAAACGCTGGACGCGGAGTTGCTGGGTCCGCGCCATGCGGTCGCCTCCCATGTCCGGTTTGCTGCCGGCCTGGAATCGTTGCCGGAACGATGGGGAATGCAGGTGATCGCCCGGCTCGCCGCATGGGGCTTGTTGCGCCGTCCGGCTGCTCTCACCCCGATGCTGCTGGCCATGCGCAGGCTGACCCGTGTCACCACGTCGGATCGCGGCGGCATGAGTGTGCAGGTCAAGGGGCTTGATGCGCACGGCAAGCCGACACGGGCCTGCTATTCGCTGGTGGCCAGTCAGGGTCACGGCCCCAATGTGCCGGTTCTGCCGGCCGCCGCTGCCGTCAAGGCACTGCTGCGCGGCCACATCGAACCCGGCGCGCAACTGGCGGAGCGGATATTGCCGCTGGCCGCGATCGAAGCCGAGATGGCGCCTTACTCCATCGAAACCAACACCGAGCGGGTTCTGCTTCAGAAGTCTTTGTTCGAGGAGGCCCTCGGCAGTGAAACCTTCCTGACGATGCCGGCCGCCGTGCAAGCCCTGCATGCTTCGACCGGCGCGCCCGTATGGAGCGGCCGTTCAGAGGTCAGGGCGGCCGGATCGCTGCTGCCACGGCTGGTGGCAAAGCTGTTCGGGTTTCCTGCCAGCGGCTCGGACATCCCGGTCACTGTCACCGTGGATCGCGAAATCAGCGAACACGGTGCCGAACGGGAAACCTGGGTCAGGAATTTTGCCGGCAGGTGTTTCTCTTCCGTGTTGCGCCAGCAAAAAGACGGCACCTTCTGGGAGACATTCGGTCCCTTCACGTTCCGGCTTGGCCTTGCCGCCGACGGTGACGGCCTTGCCATGCCGGTTTCGGCATGGAAACTGGGGCCGGTGCCGCTGCCGCGGGTGCTGGCACCTCGGTCCCGGTCACGCGAGTACGAGGATGATCAGGGGCGGTTCTGTTTCGACGTCGAACTGACAGTTCCCGTGCTGGGACTGTTCGCCCACTACAAGGGGTGGCTGAAGCCGGATGCAACCGGAGTGAGGGCAGACTAGATCGGATTGTCCGCCAGGTAGCCGTGGATCGCGCTGATACACACGGAACCTTCGCCGACGCCGGATGCAACCCGCTTCACCGACCCGGAACGCACGTCTCCGACCGCAAAAATCCCGTCCTCCGACGTTGAGAACGGCGATTTCGCTTGCCCGTCCGTGGCATCCGGACCGGTGAGCACAAAGCCTCTCTGGTCCAGGTCCAGACAGTCACCCATCCACGATGTGTTGGGCACCGCGCCGATCATCACGAAGATATTGCCGATGTTCTTCTCTTCCGTTTGGCCGGTCTGGCTGTTCTTCCAGACGATCTTGCGCAGGCTGCGGTCCCCCTTGAGTTCGGTGACCTCTGTAAACGGATGCAGGGTGATACGGCTGGACTGTTCGATGCGCTGGACCAGGTAGTCCGACATGCTGGCTGCCAGGCCTTCACTCCTGACCAGCACGTGCACGTGGCTGGCGTGGCCGGACAGAAACACAGCCGCCTGGCCGGCGGAGTTGCCGCCGCCGATCACGGCGACCTCCTCATCAACGCACAATTGCGCCTCCAGCCCTGTTGCAGCGTAGTGAATACCCTGACCTTCGTACTTTTCGTAGTTCGGCAGATCGAGGCTGCGGTAGGTGGCGCCGCAGGCAAGAATAATGCTGCGGGCCTTGAGATGCATGCCGTGTTGCAGCTTGAGCTCGAACAGATTGCCCTTCTTCTCTATCTCGGTGGCGGCGCGCGCAATGGCAAACTTGGCGCCGAACTTCTGCCCCTGGATCCACGCCCTGCCGGCCAGCGCCTGTCCGGAAATGCCGGTCGGGAAGCCGAGGTAGTTTTCGATCTTGGAACTTGTTCCGGCCTGTCCGCCGGGTGCTTCGGCCTCCACGACAATGGTGTCGATGTTCTCAGAAGCGGCATACACGCACGCCGACAGGCCCGCCGGCCCTGCACCTATGACGGCAAGATCATAAACGTGCTGTGCATCGACGGCTTCCGTCAACCCGAGCTCGTCGGCAAGGTCGGCGATGGTCGGGGCGTAGGAAACGCTTCCCGAACGGGTTCGAACCGCCGGCAGGTGCTCAAGGTCGATGTCATGCAGGTTTGCATACTCGGTGGTTGCCGGTTCGCCAATCGGCATCGCCGCAAACGGATAGCCGTTGCGGGTCAGGAACCTTTGAATGCGCAGGAACTCCCGGCTGCTCGGGTCGCCAATGACGCTGACACCGGCCTGGTCGTGCAGGATGAAGGCCGTCCGCCTGAGAATATAGGCGCGCATGATGACCTCTGCGATATCCTGCTCGGTGGCGTACATGCGATTGAACTGCGCTCGGGTCAGACGCACGACCTTGCTGTCGGCCCCGGTCCGGCCGCCCACCAGGATTTGCCGGTCGTTGAACAGGTCAAGTTCGCCGGTGAACTGGTTGTCCGCGTGGGTGGTGAAGACAATCGGCTCGCCCTGGTCGTCTAGGTCGAAAATTTCGATATTTCCCTCGAGCACCAGAAAGAAATCGGCCCGCCTGTCTCCACGCTGAAACAGGATCGTGCCTGCCGGCAGCTCTTCCATGGATCCGTAGCCGGTCAGGCGGTCAATCTGGTCATCGTTCAGTTTTGGAAATATCTGCTGTTCGCGGGCATAGGGATCGCTGGGGCTGGCGGCGGACTGCGCCGCCTGGGCAATGTTGCTGGCTGTTTCGGTCATGTGTCCTCTTCGACTACTGTGAGCAGCCCGCCACGGATCGGATTGCCGATCTGTGGCGTATGCTTCAAAATTCCAGTACAGGACCACTTACGACGTGGTCTGAGCATTGGTTCGCTTTGACTGGATCTCCTTTTAGACTTTGCCTTTGCGCTGTTCTTCAAGTTCGCGAAACAGTTTGCGGTTGAGTTTCCGCCGGTGGTTGTTTCCATGTCGTTAGCCCACAATCCGTCGGCGCGACATCAACCGCGGTGAAATGATGTTTCACCGGTGCCCGGCGGGCCGGCAAACCGCCGATGTGGTTACCGGCTATTGCACTTGCTGCAGCTTGACGGTCACAATATCTGAGCCCGCACGCCGCCGGCGCCCGATCACGAAACCGGACACGGGTTAACTGTGGGCGGCAACGCAACCGGGAATGGGATGATGAGTGTAACCGTGACATTTGCCGGGACAGGCGACGCGTTCGGCTCCGGCGGACGTTTGAACACCTGTATTGTTGTGGATGCGCCCGACATGCGTTTTGCTGTCGACTTCGGTGCATCAAGCCTTGTCGCGCTCAACGCACTCGGCATCGAGCACAACACAATCGAGGCGATGGTCATTACCCATCTGCACGGCGATCACGCCGGAGGCATCCCATTCATGCTGATGGACGCCATACTGGGCGCCAGACGGCAGGCAGCACTGACAATCATCGGCCCGCCGGGCATCGAACATTGGGTTGAACAGGCAACTGCCGCGCTGTTCCCCGGCTCAGACAAGATGAAACCCCGGTTCCCGCTGGATTTTGTTGAGTTGCCGGATACATCGACACATCGTCATGGCCAGCTGGCCATACAAACTATGCCCGCTGTTCACACACCGGAAACAATGCCGACCTCTGTGCGGCTGAAAATTTCCGGGAAAATTATTTCCTACACCGGGGATGGCGAATGGAACCCGCACATGCCTGCATTGGCAGACGGCGCTGATCTGCTGATCATGGAGTGCTACGCGTTCTCGAAACCGGTGAAGCATCACTTGAACTATCCCGACATTGAAGCCAACCGGGCTGCACTGAACGCCAAGCGGATCGTACTGACCCATATGGGTCCCGACATGCTCGCCGCTGCCCGCGACATTGCCGAGGCAACCGCCTTTGATGGCATGGTCATTGCACTTTGAGCAGCCGCAGGCAAACCTTCAGACCCTGCTCAATTATGCCGAGGCATGAAGTGCCGCCAAGCTCACAAATCAGAGAGAGCCGGGCCATCTGGCCCGCGACTTGGCGCTACATGGCGCAGATGATCCCGACATTGCTGTTGAAGGCGTTCCGATGGGTTCATTTGGCGGCCTGCAGACGTCGGCGAGGCGCAGCTTTGCCGGTATCGACAGCGAGTTCGAACTGACACAAAAAAAGGCTTTAAGACAAATGTATAACCAGCAGATCGCAACAAGACGCGGGTCAAGTCGATCAATGAAAAAAACGAACACAGGTTACATGCGAGGCGTGGCCACACAAATGCCGCATAGCCGCATGACGGACAGCCGACTGCGGCTAATGGATGCTGAAACGTTCAATGCGGATTGCCAGTTGCACATTGTCGGGGACGGATGCAAGGTTTTCGAGGAGCTGAAAGTGGAAATGGTGCTGAAGGGGGTCTCCGGAACCAACTTCTGGATTGCTGATTATACCGGCGCGTTGCTATGCGGGACAGATCTGTCACTAGGTAATGTAACAATTACCAACTTCAACGGGGTTGATCTTGAAAACAACAGAGCTACTGCTGCTGACCGCACATCTTTTCAAGTGGGGAACTAAATGACAACTGAAACCTCTGCGGCCGATGTGCCCGCCGAAAAGCTGTCTAGCAAGCCGTCCATGATGACGGCTGCCGCAGGTGAGCTGTTCGGGACGTTCATCCTTGTGTTTTTTGGTGTCGGCGCCGTTCAGGCCGCGGTTGCGACCGGTGCACAGACTGGCATTTGGCAGGTCGCAGTGATCTGGGCCATCGGCGTCAGCCTGGCAATCTATGCCACCGCATCCTATTCCGGAGCTCATATAAATCCGGCCATCACTTTGGTTGCTGTGGTTTATGATCGGATGTCAATCCCGCTCGGTATTGTCTACATGATTGCGCAGTTGATCGGCGCCATGCTGGCGGCATTTGTGCTTTATGCCATGTTTGCCGAGGCGATCCTGGAATTTGAGCGACAGCGTGGCCTGCTTCGAGGTGGGCCGGGCAGTGAGCTGTCGGCGATGATGTTCGGCGAGTACTTCCCGAATCCGGCGGTGTTCGGCACCGATGAGACCGCCTGGCGTGCGGTGTCCGAAAAACGCGCCTTTATTGCCGAAATGGTTGGCACCGCGGTGCTGGCCTTCATGGTGGGTGCCCTGACCAGCGAAAAGAACATGGCGCGCCCGCCGGCCGGCATGACCGCCATCATCATCGGCATCACCGTTGCCGGGATCATTTCCATCGTTGCGCCTCTCACCCAGGCGGCGCTGAACCCGGCGCGCGACCTGGGCCCGAGGATCGTGTCATTTTACCTGGGCTGGGGTGAAATCGCCATTCCCGGGCCGCGCGGCGGCTGGCTGACCGTCTACGTGTTCGCGCCGTTCCTTGGCGCGCTGATCGGTGGCGGCATCCAGCGGCTTCTGGCACGGTATGCGCCTGACGCAGACTGACGCAGAAAGAGTGACAATGGCCGACATACTGGCCGCGTGCGGCAGCCTTTTTGTCCACGCAGATATAGGTTCATTTGATCACATCAATCAGTTTCGCAACATTGATTTGTTTCCCTCAGCGTGGCACGCTACGCCTTGTCTGGTGCCCTCGACAACAGGGAGAATCGGAAATCCGGTGCAAGTCCGGAACGTGCCCAACGCTGTGACGGGGATGGTCTTTCGCAACATATGCCACTGGGAAACCGGGAAGGCGCGCTGGACCAGATGAACCGGAGTCAGAAGACCGGCCAGATGCCATAGCCCGGCTTCGCGCGGACGGCGAAGACAGGCGCAAATTACGTGTTGTTGGGGATTTGACAATGCATGATGACCCGTCCGACCTGGTCGCCGCGGCGGCCTTTTCCGAAACCGAGCGTGATGCCGTCTATCGGGCAATATTCACCAGGCGTGATGTGCGCGACCAGTTCCTGTCCACGCCGGTCGAAGACGACGTGTTGCAGCGGCTGCTGACCGCCGCCCATCATGCGCCGTCGGTCGGCTTCATGCAGCCGTGGAATTTCATCACCATTCGCAAGCCCGCCGTCAAGCAACAGATGTGGCAGGCATTCTCCCGTGCCAATGGCGAGGCCCGGGAGATGTTCGAAGGTGACAAGAAACAGCTGTACCGGTCTTTGAAGCTGGAAGGCATCCGCAAGGCGCCGTTGAACCTGTGCATCACCTGTGACCGCACCCGTGGCGGCAAGGTGGTGCTGGGGCGCACTCACGACCTCAACATGGATATCTATTCCACCGTTTGCGCCGTCCAGAACCTGTGGCTTGCCGCCCGGGCGGAAGGCGTCGGTGTCGGCTGGGTGAGCATTTTCCACGACCGCGATGTGCGCGACATTCTGGGCATTCCCGACCACGTGGCGATTGTCGCCTATCTGTGCATCGGATACGTGGACCAGATCTACGATGAGCCGGAACTGCAGAAAAAGGGCTGGCGCAAGCGGTTGCAGCTCGCAGACCTGATCTTTGAAGATGGCTGGGAAAACGGTCAGGAACAGAGTGATCCTGGAGAACAATCGGCGTCGTAAAGGCCAGCTCGAAATGAATCCAGACCGGTCGACTAATTGTCTGGCTGCAACTTCCGGTTGATTCCTTTCTACCATCCCGCTGGATATGTCCAATAGGTTGTAAAGTCTCGCTTTTTTGGTCTGACGACAGAGATTCCGATTGACCTGCATCCAATAAAATATGACCATATGGGGGTTCTAGGTTCTCTGGATGCGGGCAATTCAAATCCTGTATTCAGAGCTAAGAGGGAATGTGGAAGGGTCGCGTTTGCCGATCTAAGCCGCAGCTGCCCCCGCAACTGTGAACGTCGAGGCTGTCCGAAGAGACCACTGGGTCAAGGTTCCCGGGAAGGTTGGACAGCCGATGAAGCGTGAGCCAGGAGACCTGCCTTAGAGCCGTCCACCTCATCCGGATGCGGGGAAGCATCGGGAGCTGTTGCATTCCTACAGTGGTGGTTTCGTTCCATCACCGCTTGCGGGGCTGCAGGACGTGGTTCACTTCACGCCATCAATCCCCAAGGGCACAGGTCAGGACCACAGCTCCCGGCAACAGCCGGAACAGGGGATCAAATGAATCTACTTTCGAAATCCGCGTTGTTGCGGGCGGCATCGCCCATTGTCGTGCTTGCTGCAGTTTCTACGGCGCAGGCGGAAACCATTGATATCGGCGAGATTGTCGTGACGCCGAACCGGACCAAGTCTGACAAGGCTACGGTCGGATCGGCCGTCGACACGGTCAGCAGGCAGGACATCGATGCCCAGCGATTGCCCACGGTGCAGGAGTTTCTGGCCCAGGAGCCTGGAGTGAACATTGCAACCCAGGGCGGTCTTGGTCAGGAAACTACGCTTGTGGTGCGCGGTGCCGACAAGAAGTACGTCAAGACGCTTTGGAACGGCATCGACATTTCGGACACCTCGGCGCCGCAGGTTCAGGTCTCGCCAGAGCATTTGCTGACGGGCGGTGTGCAGAACATCGAAATTCTGAAGGGATCGCAAAGCACCTTGTATGGTGCAGATGCCGTTGCCGGTGTCATCGGTATTTCCACACTGGGTGAGTTCGAAGAAGGCATCCGCTACATCATGGCAGGCGAGGCCGGGTCGCACGGAACTTTTCGCGGGTCGCTTGCTGCACAAGGAGCCACTGCTGACGGCAGCCGGTTTGCTGCCAGCGTATCGGGCCTGTCGACGGAAGGCATCTCGGCCGCGGATCGCCGCAATGGCAACACCGAACGTGACGGCTACGACAATGTCACGGTTTCGCTGGCCGGTGAAAAGGTGCTGGACCGGTATCTGACGGCGTTCGCTTCACTGCTGTATATCGACAGCCACGGCGAATTTGATGACGGCGGCGCCAATCCGTCAGATAACCCGGACAATACGGCCGACCGCAGGCAACTTGCCGGGCGGGTTGGTGTTACTGCCACGTCGCTTGACGGACGTCTGACCAATACCGCATCCGTTCAGGTCAGCGACATAACGCGTCGTTCGTTCACCACGACATTCGGTCCTTTCACGTTCGAGCCTAGCAGTCTGCGCCAGAAAGGCGACTGGCTGACCGAGTATGAACTGAACGAGCAGGTGACACTGCAGGCAGGTGCGGACTATGAGCGTCAGTCCTATGATGACGGGTTCTCCGGCAATGAAATCTGGATTGCCGGTGGCTGGGGCCAGATCATCTATTCGCCAGTGCAAGACCTGACGCTGACCGGCGCCGTGCGTCATGACGAACATGGCGATTTCGGCGGCTTTACAACCTGGCGCACGACCGCCGCCTACCTGTTTGCCGAAACGGGCACCAAGCTGCGTGGCTCGGTAGGCACCGGCTTCCGGGCCCCAAGCCCGTTCGAAATCGGCTATGATCCCTTCGGTCCACTGGGCCCGAACCCGGACTTGAGGCCGGAGGAAAGTTTTTCCTGGGACGTGGGCGTGGATCAGAGCCTGCTTGATGGCGCCCTGACCGCCAGCATCACCTATTTCGAGCTCGATACCGACAACCTGATCGATTACGATTTCATCACCGACTCCTACATCCAAACCTCAGGTACGACGAAGCGTAACGGCGTCGAAGCCCAGCTTCGCTATGCGGTCACGGACTGGGTAGACGTGGTTGCTGCCTATACCTTCACGCGTGCCTTCAACCCGGATGGCACAAGACGTCCGCGGGTGCCGAGGCATGACGTGCTGCTCGGGCTGTTCACCCGCCCGGCCGACAACTGGACCACGTCAACCACGGTGCGCATCGTCGAGGATACCGTGGACACCGTTGGCGGCACGCTGGTGCCGCTTGATGACTATGTCCTGGTCAATGCCAAGGTTGGTTATTCCCCGATGCAGGGCATGGAACTCTATGTGCGCGGGGAAAACCTTCTGGATGAGCAATATCAGGTCGTGCGGGGCTACGGTACGCCGGGTGCCTCCGTCTATGGCGGATTTGTGTATCAGTTCTGATGGTGTGGTTTGGCAAACGAGTCTGGACGGGAGTGGTTGCGGCAGTCGGCCTGTTTGCCTGCCCTGTTGCTGGCCTGTCCGGACCGACCGTTGCCTCGCTGAATGTCTGCACCGACCAGCTTGCCATGTTGCTGGCGGAACCGGGGCAGCTGAAGTCAGTGTCCAACCTAGCCCGCGACCCGACCCTGTCGGCACTGCACGAACGGGCCCGGCAATACCCCGCAAATAGGGGGATTGCTGAAGAAGTGCTGGTCGCAAAACCTGAACTCGTGGTGACGGGAACCTTTTCGCTGCACAACACGACCAGCCTGCTCAAGAGGCTGGGTTTTGCGGTCGAGGAATTCCGATACTCGCAGTCCGTTGAAACCATTGCCGCGGACATCAGGCGAATGGGCCGTTTGCTCGAGCAAGACGCCAAAGCCGAAGCAATGGCATCGAGGTTTGAGCGCGAACTTGCGGGCCTTGAACCGTTGGCATGTGCGCGCAAGCCGGTAGCACTTTTCTACGGCGCGCGCGGTGTTGCGCTGGGCAAGGGTACGCTGGCCCATTCGGCCATGCTGTCTGCTGGGTTCATCAACATGGCGGCTGAACGCGGGTACGAAGGCGTTGCCGCGTTTCCTCTGGAACTCCTGGTGCAGAATCCGCCGGACCTGATCATATTGCCGACAACGACACCGGGAGCGCCGGCACTGGCCGACGAGATTCTGACCCACCCAGTGCTGAAGAAACTGAGGACAACGGTAGCAGGCAACCTGTCCAGGCCGGCCCGGTTGAGTTGTGGCGGACCGTTCACCATGCAGGCGATCCACGAACTGCGGACCTATGCACCGTCCCTGCCGCCGTGCCGGAAGGTGCCGGGGTCATGAGCAGGCTGCGTCTCATTTCGATGCTTGCGGTGCTGGTCATTGCCGCCTGTGCGCTGTCGCTGTTGATCGGGCCCGCACAGATCGGCCCAATGGACAGCATTGCGGCGCTGGTTGCAGGCGGCAATGAAGCCGCCATGGTCATCATGCGGGAGATCAGGCTGCCGCGCGCCCTGCTGGCGGTTCTGATCGGTTTCAGTCTCGGGGTCGCCGGTGCCGCACTGCAGGGGATGCTGCGGAACCCGCTGGCTGAGCCAGGCATCATCGGTGTCTCAGCCTCGGCGTCGCTGGGCGCGGTATTGCTGTTCTATACGGGCCTGGCGGGGGCTTCGTTGCTGGCGCTGCCGGCTGGAGCGCTCGCCGGCGCTGCCGCCAGTGTGCTGATATTGCTGGCGATTTCAGCAACCCAGGCGTCAACCATTACCCTGGTTCTTGCCGGCGTGGCGCTGGCTTCGCTGGCTGGCGCAATGACGTCGTTGGTGTTGAATCTGTCGCCAAATCCCTATGCCAGCTACGAGATCATCTTCTGGCTGCTGGGCTCGCTGAAGGACCGGTCCGTTGACCATGTCTGGCTGGTCATACCGTTGATGCTATTGGGTTGGGCTGCGCTGTGGGCAAGTTCGCGAACGCTTGATGCGCTGTCATTGGGCGAGGAGGGAGCCTCGGGCCTGGGCGCAAACATTCCGCGTGCACGGGCGATGGTTGTGTGTGGCGTGGCGTTGTGTGTGGGCGCGGGGACAGCCGTCAGTGGCGCTATCGGCTTCATCGGCCTCATTGTCCCGCATCTGGTTCGCCCTCTCACCAATCGACTGCCCAGCCAGTTACTACTGCCGGCCGGGCTTGGCGGCGCGGCCTTGTTGACTTTCGCTGACATCGTGGCGCGAACCGTCATTCCGGAGCGTGAGTTGAATGTTGGTGTGGTTACTGCGCTCATTGGTGCGCCGTTCTTTCTGTGGCTGGTGATCCGCTCGCGCAGGGAGTTGTTCTGATGCACGTGAAAGCCAGCAATGTTTCGGTATCGCTGTCCGGCAGGCAGGTGTTGCACAGGGTTGATCTTGACCTTGAACCGGGTCAGGTCACCGGGTTGCTGGGGCCTAATGGGGCCGGTAAGTCCACCTTGATGCGGGCGCTGACCGGCCAACTGGCCTGTCAGGGCGAGATTGAAACCGGCGGCAAGGCGATCGCTGTAATGAGCGAAGCCGAACGGGCGACGATCGTCGCCTGGCTGCCGCAGCAAAGAGTGTTGAGCTGGCCGATAAGTGTGCAATCAGTTGTCGAGCTTGGCCGCCTGCCCTGGCATGGCTGGCGCCGGACCATGTCGCGGGCTGACCAGGAAAAGTGTGCTGAAGCCATGCGACTGCTTGACGTGTCGGGCATAGCGGAACGCCCGGCAACTGAACTTTCCGGCGGCGAGCAGGCACGCGTATTGATGGCGCGTGCCGTGGCCCAGGACACACCCGTACTGGTGGCTGACGAACCTGCGTCGGGTCTCGATCCGGCCCATCAGATCTCGATGATGGCAGTGCTGCGCAAACTGGCCGGGCAGGGGCGCACGGTATTTGTATCTCTGCATGACCTGTCTCTGGCGGCGCGTTGGTGTGACCGTCTGGTGCTGATGAAGGACGGCGTGGTCGCGGCTGACGGACCGCCGGCAAAAGTGATGACGGAAGCCGTGTTGCGTCAGGTGTACGGCATCACTGCCCGGATTGGACGGGATGACTGCGGCGTGTGGCTGGCGCCGCTCGGATTGACGCAATGCGAGGTGAAAGATGGATGAGTTGACTGGAACTCTTGCTCCGGCGGTGAGCACGCTGCTCAACAAGGGCGGCCCCACGATGATTGCCCTGGGTCTCCTGTCGGTAACTGTAGTGGCGGTGTTTCTGGCGCGGATTCTGGCGCTGGCATTCGCCGGTTCGCGGCGCATTGAAGAAGTATTGTCGGCTGCGGCCCGTCAGGCAGTAGCCGACGGTTCTCCCGCAGCCCGCGACCGGCTTGAGATGCTGGCCAGGCAGCAGGCGGCAACGCTGCGCACCGGATTCAGATTCATAGATCTTGCTGCTACCGTGGCCCCGCTGCTTGGACTGCTTGGCACGGTGCTCGGCATGATCGAGGCCTTCCGGCAACTGGAGGCAGCCGGCAGCCGCATCGAGCCGGCCCAGCTTGCCGGCGGCATTTGGGAAGCACTGCTTACAACGGCGGCCGGCATGGTGGTTGCGCTAGTGGCATTGGTCTGCCTGTCGGTCCTGGAGAGCCTGGCTGAACGCCAAAGTGTGCGGGCAGAACGTGCCGTCAATGACATAATGGCTGGAGCATAGGCTGTGGAACCGCTCCGCATTGCGCGTCCCGCAGCACGAAACAGGTCACCCGACCTGACCCCGGTGATGGACGTGGTGTTTATCCTGGTGGTGTTCTTCATGGTTGTATCGACATTCTCACAGACGCTGGTGAAGCCGATAAACGTTTCGTTGCCGGGGGCCGCGGCGACGGCATCCTTCCCGCTGCAGCAACGCATACTCCGTCTCACCGCGGCGGGGGCGCTGCTTGATGGACATGCAGTCGCCGATCTGGCTGCATCGCTGGCGGACGACACATCGAAACCGCTGAGCATAATTGTGGGCCGGGGCGCCGGTTATCAGGCACTCCTGGACGCGCTGGATGCGGCCCGGACAGCCGGTATCGACGATGTGCGGGTGCGTGCTGCGGGGGACGGGACATGACCGCGTTTTCAATGCCGAGGCCTGAACGGCGCTCGCGCGGCATCACCATCCTGCCGTTGATCAACGTGGTCTTTCTGCTGTTGATGTTCATTGTCTTGTCAGGTGTCATTGCATCACCAGATCCGTTTGAGCTGGCGCCACCTCGGGCCAGCACCGGTGAAGACGCGGTGAACGTCGATCGCGATTCCACTGTCCATGTCGCCCGTTCCGGGGAGTTGCAGTTTCGCAACTTGAATGATGACGCGGCTGTGCGCGGCCTGATCGCGCGGCTGGCAGGCAGCGGCGAGCTTGAGGTGTTGACGGTGCGCGCCGATGCCGGCGTGCCGGCAGTGCGGATCGTGAAGCTGATTGAGATGTTGCGCACAACCGGCATTGGCAGGATACAGCTGCAGGCGGAACGCCGGCCATGATGCGGTTTGTGGTGCCGGCGATTGCCTTGTCTCTCAGCCTGCATGCGGCACTGCTGGCCTGGGCCGGGAAACTGGATGCCGTGGAGTACGGAGCCGAAAACGCCGTTTCCAGCATGATGATTGTTTTTGACGCGCCGCGCGCAGCAGTTGCAAGCGCGTCTGCCAATGCCGAGGAAGCCGCGATGCAACAGCCGGCGAAGGCGGCAGACCGGCCGGCACAAGCGTTGCCGGATGATACAGAAACAGAGCACCCGGCTCTGCAACCGGAACCGGAGATCACACCGGAACCGGAGATTACACGGGAACCGGAATTCGCACCTGCACCGGCGGCAGAGCCAGCACCGCCACAGCCTGCCGCAACGACGATCGATGTTCCGGTTCCGCGGCCCAGGCCGGCACTGCCGGCTGCGCTGGTTAAGAAACAGCTGTCGTCAGAAAAGCCGGCGCGCCAGAAGGCACAGCGGCGGACCGTGCGGAAGACCGCATCAGCAAGTGCCGGCAAGAACAAGGCGCAGCGTCGGTCGGGAAGTGCCGGGCGCTCCGGCGGGGCGTCCGCAGGTCAAAAGGCCGCCTATGCCCGTCGCGTGCTGGCGCACATCCAGCGCTACAAGAGGTTTCCTCCGGCCGCGAGCGCCGGCAAGGTCAGGCTGAAGATCCGCATTTCCGCGACCGGGACACTGCAGTCAGTGACGGTCCGGCGCAGTTCCGGGCACCGTGTTCTGGACAGGGCAGCGCTCGCCACGGCCCGGCGCGCCTCCCCCTATCCGAAGCCACCCGGCGGTAGGAGTTTTTCGTTCACGGTTGCGCTGCGCTTCAAGCGATGACACGCGCATATCTGCCACGGGCAAACAGTCTCGTGATGCCAAGGAAAAACAGAGCTTGCGCCAGCATTGCCCGCTAACAGCAAAGTGATGTCGGCCCGCCTTCCAGGGTGTGCCGGAACAACCAAAGTGTACTTCGTCGCGTCATATCTGTGACGTGCGCGGAAAAGGATAAGTCTGCTTCAGTTGCAGATGTTGTTCATACTCTAGTTGTATAGTCCGGGATTCTGTTGGACGCTGCAGCAGTTCGGAAAGAGTGTGATCCACAATGAAGAGTATTGGCTTCAACAAGATTTTCTGGGCACTGGTGACCTTTTTGTTCATCTCGGGCGGGGTCATATTCTACCTGGTTCAGATGCATACCGGAGAAGTGCGCCAGAAAATTCTACTGGAGTCGGCAAGAACCAACGCGCAGCTTATTACGGCTGTCCAGAAATTTTACTCAAACGAGGTTGTTTCCCGGGTCCAGGACCTGTCAGGCCTGACGGTCACCCACGATTTTCGCACTAAGGACAACGCTATTCCCTTGCCGGCGACGCTGACAATCGAACTTTCAAAGCAGTTTGCGTCTGACGGTACCGGGTCGAATTTCAGGCTGATCAGCGAATATCCGTTCCCGTTGCGCCGGGACAGGAAATTGTCCGACTTTGACAGACTTGCCCTGGCGGCTCTGGTGGGAGAAGGGCAGCAGGAGTTTTTTGATCGCGGCGCCGGCGCCGACATGCAGTCCTTCAACTACGCAACGCCAGTGGTCATGAGTGAAACCTGCGTGGCCTGCCACAACTCACGGGAAGACTCACCGAGGCGGGACTGGAAAGTGGGCGATGTTCGCGGTGCGCTGGTGATCTCGCAGACAGGTGCGGTGCCGGGTGCGGCGATGCCGGACAGCCTGAAGTTCATCTCCATGTTCCTGGTGCTGGTGTTTGTGCTCACGACCACCCTGCTGGCTCAGCTCATCCGGCGCTATCGGCGTGTGCATGAGGAGGTCAAGTCGCTTGCCTCTTCCGCGGTCGAGCAGAATGAAGCCCTGGAACAGGCTAATCTCGCCGCTGAGGCCAGCAACAAGCGGCTGATAGATGCGATTGAGGCATTGCCGGACGGATTTGTCCTGTATGACAAGGATGACCGGCTGGTGGTTTCGAACCAGAAGTACAAGCAGATCTATGCTGCCAGCGCCGATCATATCAGGCCGGGCAACACGTTCGAAGACATCATCCGAAAAGGTGCCGAGGCCGGACAGTATAATCTGCAGGGCAAGACTCTCGATGCCTGGGTCGAAGAACGGATTGCGGCACATCGCGAGAAGGCCGGCATGGTCGAGCAGCACCTTGGCAACGGCCAGTGGTTGCGCATTATCGAACGCGGCACCGGCGACGGCGGTACCGTCGGATTCCGGGTCGACATTACCGAGCTGAAAGAACGTGAAGCCAAACTGAAGCGCAGCGAGGAACAGCTCGGCACCACCGTGCGCTCGGCGCTCGATGCGATTATCGTCATCAATGACCACGGCGAAGTCATGGAGTTCAACCCGGCCGCAGAGCAGATATTCGGTTTCAAGCGCGACGATGTGGTTGGCCGGATGATGGCCGAATTCATCATTCCGCACCGCTATCGCGACGCCCATGAAACGGCCATACAGCATTTTCTCGACACCGGTGAGGGCCCGCTGATCGGTCAGCGGATCGAGATTGAGGCGCTGCACGCCGAAGGTCATGAGTTCATGATCGAACTGGCCATCCAGAAGGCTGAAGGGCCGGATGGCCCAATCTTCCTCGGCTATGCCAGGGATGTCACTGAAAAGAAGGCTGCCGAAGCACAGATCCTCCAGGAGCGGGACAGGGCTGAAGTGGCCAACCGGGCAAAGGCCAGTTTCCTGGCAATGATGTCACATGAGATTCGCACACCGCTGAACGGTGTGCTGGGTATACTTGGCCTGCTGGGTGAAGAGACCGACAGGGTACAACAGCAAAAACTGATCCGTACGGCACGGGTGTCCGGCAAGGCACTGCTGACCATCATCAATGACATACTGGATTTCTCGAAACTGGAAGCTGGCCGGCTTGACCTTGATGAAGAGGTGTTCCTGGTGGATTCGCTGATTAACGGTGTCGAGAGCCTGGTTTCGCACCGGGCTCGTGAAAACACCGTCGATCTCAGCATCAAGATCGGCAAGACCGTCCCGGAGGCAGTGACCGGGGACGCAGGGCGGATCCGCCAGATACTGCTCAACCTGACCTGGAACGCGATCAAGTTCTCCGAGGGTGGGAAGGTTGAGATTTCCGTCAGTCAGCGGGCCCGCAAGGCCGGCGTGTCAACGCTCAGGTTTTCCGTCAAGGACACCGGTATCGGAATTCCGAAACAGCATCATGATGAGCTGTTTGCGGAATTTTCCATGCTGGATGCTTCCTATTCCCGGAAGTTTGGCGGCACCGGACTGGGACTGGCGATATCCAAGTCGCTGGTTCTCAACATGGGCGGTGAGATTGACTTTACGAGCAGGCCGGGAAAGGGAAGCACCTTCTGGTTCGACCTGCCGATGACCATTGCCGACGCCTCTGACGCGGTTCCGTTTGATGAGCTTGAAAGCGACGAGCACATTCCCAATGTCGATCAATTGCGAGTGTTGCTGGCGGAAGACAACACCACCAACCAGCTTGTGATCGGAAACATGCTGGAGCGCCTGGGATGCCTTGTCGATATCGTCGGCAACGGCATCGAGGTTTTGGATTCAGTGCAAGAGCGGCCTTATGACGTGGTTCTCATGGACATCTCGATGCCGGAAATGGATGGGCTCGAAGCGACCAAGCAGATCCGCGCCCTTGATGGTGATGTTTCAAAAATTCCCATCATTGCGTTGACAGCCTATGCTCTCGATGAAGACCGGCAGACGGCCCTGACGGCCGGAATGGATGAGTTCGTCGCCAAGCCGGTGTCCCGCCTTGAGCTTGCCCGCGCCATTTCCCGCCAATCAGAATCCCGCAAGAACGGCTCAACCGATCGCGGCAGTGAAACTGAAGATGAAGCCAGTTTCGATATGAGTGTCTTCAACTCGGTGGTTGGCGGCATGTCCCCCGACACCCGCAAGAACGCGCTATCTGCTTTCGGCGCCGAACTGGAAAACTGGATTTCGCAGGTGGCGGAAGCGTCTCGCGACAAGGACATCCGCAGCCTGGAGAAATCCAGCCATTCCATAAAAGGCGTAGCAGGTACATTCGGTGCAAGTGCATTGCAGGCGCTCGCTGCCCGGGTCAACACTTACGCGCGTGGCGACAAGCCGGAAAGGGCCCTGGAGCTGGCGCAAGAGCTGGGAAAGCTTTGCGAGCTAACATTGAATGCCCTCAACAAGATGGCTGCACGGGCAGACTGAAACACTAATTGAGATGCGAGGCGCCAATGTCGAAGACGAAACAAAAGGTCCTGCTGGTCGAAGACGCGTTCTCCCTTGCTGTGGTGTACAAGGACTGGCTGGAGAAGTCCGGCTTCGAATGCCAGCATGTGGACACCGGCAAAGCCGCCCTGACCGCTCTTGGCGAAGGCAAGTTTCAGGTGATGGTCCTGGATCTGAATCTGCCGGATGCAAACGGCATCGACATTCTCAATCATGTCGCCGAGCAAAAAATCCCGATCACCGTGGTGGTGGTGACAGGCAGCGGATCCATCAAGACCGCCGTCGATGCGATGCGGGCGGGTGCCTACGACTTCATCGTCAAGCCGGTCGCCGAGGAGCGCATTGTCACGACGGTTCGTAATGCCTGCGAGCGCGAGCAGTTGCATGAGGCCATTGCGGAGATCCGCAACGATTTCGCCGACGGCAGTTTTCACGGTTTCATCGGCAAGTCACCGGTCATGCTCGGCGTGTTCAGGATGATCGAGAACGTGGCCCGTTCCAAGGCAACCGCCTTTATCACCGGCGAAAGCGGGACCGGCAAGGAAGTCTGCGCGGAAGCGATTCACAAGTCCGGGCCGCGGGCCGGCAAGCCGTTTGTTCCGTTGAACTGTGCCGCCATTCCGCGGGACCTGATTGAGTCTGAGATATTCGGGCACGTAAAGGGCGCTTTCACGGGAGCGACAGGAGACCGCGAAGGCGCCGCGTTCGCGGCCAATGGCGGCACACTGTTTCTGGACGAAATCTGCGAAATGGATATTGATCTGCAGACCAAGCTGTTGCGGTTTTTGCAGACTGGCACCGTGCAGCGCGTTGGCAGCGATGCCCTGAAGCCTGTCGACGTACGTGTGATATGCGCCACTAACAAGGATCCGCATCAAGAGGTCGAGCAGGGACGGTTTCGCGAAGATCTGTACTATCGCCTGCATGTTTTGCCGATCCACCTGCCGCCGCTGCGGGAACGCGACGCGGATGTCCTGGAAATCGCGCAGGTCTTTCTGGAGACCTTCTCCCAGGAAGAGGGCAAGCAGTTCAAGGAGTTTTCCGTGGAAGCGGAAGACAAATTGCTGGCCCACGATTGGCCCGGCAATGTGCGTGAGCTGCAGAACGTGATCCGCAACGCGGTTGTGCTCAGTGATGGCCAGGTTCTGGATCGCGACATGATCCGGCTGGGCGGCCCGGTCCGGTCATCGCAACCCCCGAAAGCTGGCACAGAAGCGCAGCCTCCTGACCCCGCGGCCGGGGCCGCGAGTCAGGCTTCCGAGGCATCCGCTGCTGACAGTCCGGAACGGAACAAGATGGTCCGCGTCATGCTGGGCCGTCCGTTTGCGGAACTGGAACGGGACGTGGTCATGGCGACGTTCGACTATTGCGGCGGCAGCGTACCGAAGGCCTCGAAAGTCCTGAAGATGAGCCCGTCAACCTTGTACCGAAAACGCGAAGAGTGGACGCGCGACGACGCCTGACGCAAAAAAAATCGGCGGACACCAGGTCCGCCGAAGTATGTCAGGCTGTGCTGTTCCCGGTTGCTCAGGAAGCCTGTAGGAGAGCCCCGATGCGGGGTGAAGTGATGGTGTTGAGCAGTGCCCAGGTCTCGTTGAAGCTCTCAACCGGCATGACCCGATGCAGCGGCGAATCCTCCCGCAGCGCCTTGGCGAGCGGGTAATCGTTGCCGCCAGGCTGCATTCGGTCGCCAAAGAACGTGATGATGCCGTCCGGCATGTCCTGCTTCAGGACTGCCAGTGCGCGCGATTTGTTCCAGCCTTTCGGCACAATGTCGATACTGATTTCACCGCCTGCAGACGCCTCGTAGTCGGAGAACGTCTCGATGAAACGCTTGATAAACGCCGATCGTTCTTCCTCCTGCCGGTCCCAGGCAAAGTACGACTGGCGATCGCTCTTTTGTGCGTTGCGGCCGATCACGCTGACATTCAGCATGCCCGTCCGGTACTCGATGTGGTTGCCGAACCGGCGTGGGTACTGGCTCATTTCAACGAAACTTTCCAGTGCTTCGATGAGGTCTTTAGGGAACTGGTGGTCCAGTTGATAGATGGTCTTGCCATCCACCCAGAGTTCTGCCGCAGAGCATGAGAACACGCCTTGCGCACTGGCGATGATCGATGTCGGCAACTGCTCCTTGAGCTTCGGCAGATCGCTGCCGGACACCAGGTAGACGGGATGGGTTCGGCAGAAGCGCTCGAAGAAACGCGCAAAATCCG
The DNA here is from genome assembly GCA_028289645.1 of Anderseniella sp. GTDB lineage: Bacteria > Pseudomonadota > Alphaproteobacteria > Rhizobiales > Aestuariivirgaceae > Anderseniella. The sequence goes on along the minus strand of JANQOK010000016.1, from coordinate 666,093 downwards.
GATCGATAGGCTGGCGGGGTTCGGTCAGCGTGCCGTCGACGTCGAACAGGTAAATGTGGTTCATGACATTCTCCTAGGCCGCTTCTTCGGTTCCGGGGGCCTCTTCCCGGCCATACACGTCCTCAAGGCGCACGATATCGTCTTCACCGAAATAGTCGCCATACTGGACTTCGATCAATTCGACGGGCTCATTGCCGGGGTTTTCGAGCCGGTGCACCTCGCCTTGCGGAATGAAAACCTGTTCACACGGACCAAGGGTCGTTACCCTGTCGCCAACGGTTACCCGTGCCATGCCGGCGATGACGATCCAGTGTTCGGCCCGGTGATGGTGGTACTGCAAAGACAACTGCCCGCCGGGATCAACCCAAATCCGCTTGACCTGGTGGCTCAGGCCACGGTCCAGGGATTCGAACCTGCCCCAGGGACGATCCTCACCGGTATGGCGTTTCTGTTCGCTGCGTTCGTCCTGCTTCATGGTTTCCACCAGCGTTTTGACGGCCTGTGCGTCATCGCGGTGTGCCACCAGCATGGCGTCCTTGTCGGCAACGACAACAATGTTGCTGACACCTGCTACTGCGACCATTGGACCGCTGCTGCGGATCAGGCTGCCGGAGCTGTTTACTGCCAGCACGTCACCGTGCAGCACGTTGCCGTCCGCATCCTGCGCGCCGTGCTCCCACATGGCACCCCAGGAGCCAAGGTCGCTCCAGCCCGGATCCACCGGGACAACGACGGCATTTTGGGTGTGCTCCATGACGGCATAGTCGATCGACAGCTTTGGCGCCGCGGCGAAGGCTTCCATGGCAGGAAACAATTTCCTGTCGGTTTGCTGCGTGTTCATGAGACTGTACTCGACCGCGCGCAGGACTTCTGGCGAATACCGCTCCATCTCGGACAGCATTTTGCGGCCGTTGAACAGAAAGATGCCTGCGTTCCAGCATGTTGACACTTCGCTGAGCAGTTCCGCCGCCCGGGTTTCATCAGGCTTTTCCACGAAGCGCCTGACCGGGTAAGCGCCTGGTCGCAGCGCCTCTGCTTCAGCCTGTATATAGCCAAACCCGGTTTCCGGGCCGCTTGGCTTGATTCCGAATGTGACCAGGTGGGACGCGCTGTGACACAGGAGATCAGCCCCGGTGGCAACAGCCGCCATCAGCGCGGCTTCATCTTCAACCACTTGGTCGGAGGGCAGTACGAGGTAGTTCTGTGCATCTGCAAGTGAGGGTGAAGCCAGCAGGGCCGCAGCGATCGCTGGTGCCGTATCACGCCCGACCGGTTCGCATATGATCGCCGCTGGCAGCACACCGCACTCAGCGAGCTGTTGCTCGGCAATGCTTGCGTACCGGACGCCGGTGACAATGATTGGCGCACTGAAGACGCTGTCGTCGGATACCCGGGCCAGGGTTGTCTGGAACAGGCTGGCGCCGCCAAACAGCCGGCAGAACTGCTTAGGGGTCTCTTCGCGTGACACCGGCCACAGGCGGGTGCCGGCGCCGCCTGCCAGGATGATCGGGGTAATCTTGTTCGAGGTCATTTTCATCTCCTTTGAACCTGGCGGCCTTGGGCAGCCGCGCTTGTCTCAGGGGTCGCAAGAGCCTTGCCATTTGGCTGTCGTGTCCGGTCTGATGTTGTTAAACCGGTCGAAATAGCCAAATTCGCAGGGTTTTTTGCCGATTTGGCCTCAGATTGCGATGTGCCAGCTTCAGTGCTGATTTCGAAAATCGAAACGGATTTCTTTCGATTTTCGAAAATTGGCTGGTCCGGTTTCCCAAACCCGGTGAGAAAACTGGGGAATCTGCTGGCATGCCGTTTGCTCCTGTCCCGGCGACATGGAGACCTGAGAAATGAAAGTAATTCGTGAACGCCCCTGCCAGCGACGTTACCATCGCGTGACGGCTCCGCTCATGGTGAAGCTGGATCAGAACGCGCAGCAATATCGCGCTACCGACTGGAGCCTTGGCGGCCTCAAGCTGGACGGCGTGGCAGGAACACTGCCCGAGGTCGGCTCCGAATGGAAACTCAATCTGTTGTTGCCGTTTCAGGGGTTCGACATTGGCTTCGATCTCAAGGCCCGGGTGGTGCGCACGGCGGAGGCTGAAAAGACGGTTGCCTTCGAGTTCACCGAGGTGCCCGAGCGTTCGCGCGATCTGATGTCTCACTTCATTGAAGATCTGATCCGCGGCCAGATGGGGACAGTGGAAGACGCCATCTGCCGGATCGACATTCCGGTCACGCCGATTTCGACGCAGCCGGATCCCAATCCCAAGCAAGGTGCGCCGGTGTCGCGCTGGCCGCTCAGGACCATAGTCATGTCCTGTCTCTATTTGTTGCTGGGAGTGATGGTTTTTGGTTATGGCGGTCTGCTGACCTATTCGTCGGTCATGCGACTGGAGGTCCAGTCGGCAGTGGTTTCCGTGCCGGTGCAGACGTTGCGCATGCCCGTCGATGGTGTTGTTCAATCTGTTCGCTACACTGTTGGCGACAGTGTTTCGCGAGGCGCTGTGCTGGCCGGCATCGAAGACCCGCGTCTCACAGCCCAGATCAAGGCTGCTGAACAGGCGGTCACAGATACTGAGGCAGGATATGTCCGGGCCAAGGAACGCTACCGCATAGAGGCCGAGAGGCTCAAACTCTACCAGACCATCAACAGAACCGATCTCGACGTGGCCAGCGCCCGTCTCGCGGCGCGCCGCGTTGCCCTGGAATCGGCCGATGGTCACTACGCGCGCGTCGCCACACTGCACAAAAAGGGCTTTGTGAGCCGGCAGAAGCTGGATGATGCCAAATCACGGCAACTGCGCGCTGCCGCCGAGGTTCGGGAGATGGAACTGGCGGTGGAGCAGGCAACGGTTATGAATGCCGCTTCCGGCAAACGTCACTACAACCACAAGGAATTCGTTGTTGACCTCGACATGCTGGCCCTCGATCTCGATGAGGCACACGGTCGCCTGAGGTCAGCTCGGGCAAAGCTCCAGAACCTCAACCAGTTGCAGGCCGCAAGGGTAATACGGGCACCGTTCGACGGTCTGATCGTGTCCCTGCCGGTTGCGCCGGGGCTGGCGGTTTCAAAAGATCAGGCCGTCCTGGCCCTGGAACAGGATGTGGCTCCCACGGTAACAGCCTATCTCGACCAGGACGAGATTCTGCAGATCGGTATCAATGACACGGCCAAGGTCTTTGTTCCGGCTCTCGGCAGACATGTCGAAGCACGGGTCGTGGCGATCAACCGCAAGTCGGGACATCTGGATCTGAAGTCGTCGCAATACACCTGGAAGGCCAACGGAGAACGTACGGCCACGGTGTCACTGACACTGTCCGGTCCGGAAGCGCGCAGCGGGGTCAGGGCCGGGCTGCCGGCTGTGGTGATATTCGACCGCAGGATCACCGACGACCTGATTGCCCGTTTGGCAGCCCTTTGGCCAGGAAAACACCATGACGAAGCTGAAGCTTGATAAAGTCGCCAATCTGGATGAGCCCACCGACTGGCCAACCGGCTGGCGAAAATGGACGCCGGCTGTTCTGTTCAAGATTGCGCTCTATTTCGGGTGTTGCCTGATTGCCGTCCTGACGCTCCCCAACAGCATCTGGGATCCGGAGGTTGCCCAGATCACATTGGTGATCGGCGCCCTCGGGGTCTGGCGTTACGGCTGGTGGTTTACCCATGCTGTTCGCGCCGTGATCTATGGGAAAATCGTTTACCCCCGGATGCGTGACGAGGGGCGAAAAATCTGGGACGCCGGGTGGCGTCCGCGGCATATGCATTTCATGATGACAACCTACAAGGAGCATCGCTCCATCACCGAGAAGGTGGTGCGATCGATCCTGCGCGAGATTCGGGCCTCCGGTGTACCCGGCACCATCTGGCTCGGGTCCTCAGACCGTTTCGACGAGGACATCATCGAGGACTTCCTGCGCCGGGAGGCAGGGGATACCGATATCACCTTGCGCATCATCCGACAGAATGTGTCGGGCAAGCGGGCAGCTATCGGGCTTGTGTTGCGGGCCATGTGCCGGTTGCCGATCGACGAGGATGACCTGGTTGTCTTCATGGACGGGGATTTCATTTTGGCAGAAGGCGCCATCAGTCGCTGCATGCCGCTGTTCAGGCTCTATCCTGATCTGCAGGCCTGTACCACGGACGAGGAGGTGATCTGCATCGGCCCGCGCTGGATCGAAACCTGGCTCAAGATGCGGTTTGCCCAGCGCCGCCTGGCGATGCAGTCGCACGCATTGTCCGGTCGCGTCCTGACCCTGACCGGACGGATGTCGGTGTTTCGGGCCAGGAACCTGCTTCAGCTGGAATTTATCCGCCTGCTGGAGGCGGACCACCTGGAACATTGGCTGTGGGGCAATTTTCGGTTCCTGTCAGGTGACGACAAGAGCACCTGGTACTACATGCTGAAACACGGCGCTCACATGCGCTATGTGCCCGATGCGCTCGGCTACACGGTCGAGGTCATCGAAGGGTCCGGCATGGACCGCATGGTGCAGAACTTCCGGCGCTGGTCCGGTAACATGCTGCGCAACGGAGCGCGGGCCATCAAGCTGGGCCCCAGGCGGATGCCGTTTTTCATCTGGTGGTGCCTGGTGGACCAGCGGCTGTCCATGTGGACCATGCTGGTCAGTCCGGTGCTGGCGGTGGCCGCGACACTGCTGCAGGGACCTGAGTATCTGGCATCCTACATCATCTTCATCGCGCTGAGCCGGATGCTGCTGTCGCTGTTTCTGTTCGGCTATTCCAGGCGGGTTCAGATGGCCTATCCGTGGATCCTGTATCTCAACCAGCTCATCAACGCGTCGGTAAAGGTCTACTGCATATTCAGGCTGTCAAAGCAGCGCTGGTCGAATCGTGGCAACCAGACCGCTTCCAGCAGCGCAGATGCATTGGTGCAGCATGCCCAGAATGCCATGGCCAACTGGTGTACGGCATTGGCGACGGCCATGCTGATCCTGTCAACGGTCCACTATACCAAGCTGGTGGATGTTCCCTCGGAGCTGCTTTTGAAGTCTGTCGTCGGATTTTGAAAATACGATTTCGATTACGAAAATCGGTGTATTTCATATTCGAAAACGTGATCCGTGATGAGTTTATATCTATCTGAAATAATTAAATAAATTTCAAATGCCGTGCTGGCATGGCGCTTGCGGTGCCGGGTTAGTTCAACCACTGCGAAGCAGGCTTCAGATGTCGAAACGCTCGATTATTCCCAAACTATATCTTGCCGCCCTGGCGGCAACCATGGCGCTGGGAGCATTTCCCGTCGCGCTCAACCTGGTCGTCGACCCGTACGACCGGCTGGGTGGCCTGCCCCTCGGCCTCGCCAAGAAAAAGATCAGTGAGAAGGCGCACTACCCACTATGGAAGATCATCGCCCACTCCAGGAAGCGTCCGCCGGAGACGATTATTCTCGGCGACAGTCGCGCCCGGGCCTTGCGCGACAAGTACTGGAGCGAAACGGGCATCAAGCGGGCATTCAACTTCGCCTATGGCGGAGCCACGATCCATGAAATCCATGAAACGTTCCGTTATCTCAAGACGCTGCCGAAACCGAAAAATCTGGTTGTCGGCATTCAGTTGAGGAGCTTTGACCCTGCTCACAAGTCCGGAATGAACCGGGTGCCGGAAGCGATCCGGCTCGCCAACAACCCGGTGAAATACTTCTCCAGCTGGTTCGTGACCCGAATTTCATGGCGCCACGTTCAGAATAAGTATCCGCGGCAGCTGGCCGCCGTCAAACCGCTGGTGCCGAGCCTCGTCGCTCCTGCGAAGGCCGCTGACCTCGGCACGCCGGGCCGCACCAGCCTGGGCACCCTGTTGCAGCCTGATGTTTGTTTCAGATGCCGGTTGCCGGAGCAGACTGAGCCGGCGGCCTATCCGCCCTATGGTCTTGGTCGCGGTTACCGCTACGGCTTTGGCCGCGATGCAGGTCTGTGGCACGACATCTCAATTGACCGCCAACTGCCGGCCCGCTTCGAAAAGCAGGTACGCAAGAACGGCAGGTCCGACTGGAAGAGGTTCAGGTTTTCCGAAGACCTGTGGGCCAAAATTGCCGAGATTGCCGACTGGAGCAATGCCAATGGCGTAAACCTGGTGTTTGTGATTCCGCCGACGATAGTGGAGATGCAGGCACGACTTGCCGAGTTTGGCCGCGCTGACCTGGATCGCGGTTTGCGGCTGCGGCTGGCGGACCTTGCGCCGGTCGTCGATCTCGACTTCGACAACCCGTTCACCCGCGATCTGGCGAATTTCAAGGACGCCTATCACTTCACCGCACCCGCTGCCCGAAACATTGTCGGGGAAGTCAGCCAGCTGCTGACATCGTCGGAAGACGTTCGCAAGGCCGCATTGAAGGCCCGCTCGGGCATTGCCTGCCCGACCAATGTCCAGGCCGTCTCGCGAGAGCTGAACGACGGCATCATCAAAATGACAGAAGGTTCAAACTGCAGGATCTGGAGGCGTGCCAATGACCCGTCATGAAAACCTCAAGCCAGGGCTGGTGAACGCGTCCATTTTTGCTGTCCTATGCTCTTTGTGTGCAGTGGTGCTGTTGTGGCGCGATATGCCGGACGGTGGCAAGGAGCCTGCTGTCGATCCGGTGGTGAACGAGCAGTTGAACCAGGCCCGCGGTCTGCAGCGACTTGGCAAGTGGACCGATGCTGCCGAGATCATCGAGCGCTATGCGCATCAGGGCTATCCGCGCGCTCTGTTCCATCACGCGAAAATTCTGTCGCGAGGCTGGGGTGTCAAACCGGATATGGAAAAGGCACGGCTGGCCCTGTTGCAGGCCGTGCAATTCAAGTTCTCCCTGCGTGGCGAGGCGGCATACGAACTGGGCCGGCTCTACCAGAAGTCTTCAGGCCCGGACTGCAACCGGATCGCCACGGAATGGTTCCAGAAGGCGCTGCAGTGGGGTTATCGCAAAGCTCACGTGCAGCTTGCCATGCACTTCATGCGCGGCATCGGCGTTCCCCAAGACCAGTCGAAGGCACTGCATCATTATGAAGGTGCAGTCAGGGCGGGCTTTGAAGCTGCCTCGCTCAAGTATGCCCGCATTCTGCTGAATGGGCAGTACGGCATTGAGAAAGATCCGCCACGCGCGCTGCGGCTCGCAGGCCGCGCCATCGTGGCGCTGGAAGCGAAGGCAAAAGCCGGATCCGGAAGTGCCGCCAAGACCCTGGGTCGGCTCTACCGCGACGGCGAGTTCGTCGAACTGTCCACGAACCGCGCATTCCGTTGGCTCCGCCATGCCAGCCAGCTGGGCAACCCCGGCGCCATGCATGATCTGGCAAACCTGCTGCTGGCGAAAAGTCCGCAAGACAATGCTGCCGAAGAAGCCATCGGCTGGCTGACTCGGGCAGCTGATGCGGGCCATGGCGGGGCAATGACAAAGCTCGGTCGGCTGCACCTGGCAGAACAGCACGGCCTGAAAAGCGACGGCGCCGTCGCCTGGTTCCGCAAGGGCGTGAAAGCGGCCCATGCCGGCGCCATGGAAGAGCTTGCCCGCATCTGCGCGGAGGGCAAGCTGGCACCAAAAGACATGGCCGGAGCTCTCAGGCTGGCCCGGCGCGGTACGGCCCTAGGCCACACCGGTTCGAAAACCCTTCTGCAGGCCCTGCTCAAGCAGGCCGGCGAAGACAACACCCACAGTTAACGGACGCTGGCTCGGAGGCGCGACGATCATGGTCTTTAGTTCCCTTGAATTCATCTATCTGTTTCTGCCTCCTGTGCTGATCGGTTTCTTCGCCTTGCGCGCCTGGGGCCGGGAAAGCCTCATCGTGTGGTGGCTGATCGCGGCATCGCTGGCGTTCTATGCGTGGTGGAGCCCGGTTCATCTTGTCCTGTTGATTGGCTCGGTGGTCGTCAATTTCGCCCTGCACAGGGCGATCCTGCGGACCCGATCGAAACTGGTGCTGGCCTCCGGCATCATCGGCAATCTGGCAACGCTGGCCTATTTCAAGTATGCCGACTTCCTGATTGCGAACATCAACCTGTTGCCGGGTGCGGATGTCCCGTTGCTGGGTGTCGTGCTGCCGCTGGCAATTTCCTTCTTCACTTTTCAGCAGATTTCGTTTCTGTGCGATACATGGCGCGGCGAGATCAGTGATTGTAATTTCTCCAGATACTGCCTGTTCGTGGTTTTCTTTCCGCAGCTCATCGCCGGACCCATTGTCCTGCAGAAGGATACCATCCCGCAGTTCACCCTGAAGGTGTTCCGCAGCAAGCTGTTCCTCAACCTGGCTGTCGGAGGAACCCTGTTCGCCATTGGCCTGTTCAAGAAGATCGTTCTTGCCGATGGCGTGGCACCTTATGCATCGTCGGTGTTCGCGCTGGCCGATGCCGGTCATGCCGTGCCTGCTGAAGCCGCCTGGATCGGCGCACTGGCCTATACGTTCCAGATCTATTTCGACTTTTCCGGATATTGCGACATGGCGCTTGGGCTGGCGCGGATGTTCGGCATCCGTCTTCCGGTCAACTTCTACTCGCCTTACAAGGCGACCAGCATCGTTGACTTCTGGCGCCGCTGGCACATCACGCTGTCCCGGTTCCTGCGTGACTACCTCTACATCCCTCTCGGCGGCAACCGGCATGGCCCGGTGCGACGCTACCTCAATCTGTTCGCCACCATGGTGCTGGGCGGGCTGTGGCATGGCGCCAGCTGGAACTTCGTCATCTGGGGGGCGATGCATGGTGCCTTCCTGACCGTGAACCATGCCTGGTCAGCCTTGTTCCCGCGCCGCGGCAATGGCGCCGGCCTGGCGCGATCCATGTCTGCCAGCCTTGCCCAGGCCGTCACCATGATTGCTGTCATATTCGCCTGGGTGCCGTTCCGTGCGGAAACCCTGGACGGCGCACTTGCCGTCATGTCCGGCATGGTGGGTATGACCGGCCTCCATGATGCCCAGACGTGGTCAGGCGTGCTGGCGGACACCCGGTTGCCCTGGTTCCTGTTTCTGGTCCTGGGACTGGTCGTCCTGTATGCGCCGAATTCCATCGAACTCGTCAGGAAGTATCGCCCGGCGATCGATATGGCGCAAACCGTTGGCACGTCCCTGTCTCGTATGCGCGGCGGCCTCGCCAACCTGCAATGGCGTCCTAGCCGCGGCTGGGCGGCGGCAATGAGTGCCGTTTTCGCCGTCGGCATCCTGCAGCTCTACCGGCTCGATGATCTGACGGAATTCATCTATTTCAACTTCTGAGGTGCGACAGATGCACAATGCTTTCAGGCAGGTGTGGGCGGCGGCCTGCGCCGTTACCGCCCTTGCTTCATCGTTACCGGCGCTGGCTGCCGACGGTCATCTCATCGAGTTGAAAGGCAGGAATTTCTCTTTCAACACGGCCACCGGCCTGGCGACCCACAACGGCGTGTCGATGCGCGGGCTGAACAGCGCGGCGCGAAAGGGTGAGTTCGAACTGCGGTCATACTGGGAGAAGGGCGGATTTCGCCCGACCGTCAGGTTCGGCAGCACCATGATTGTAGACGGCAAGGACCTGGGTGATGTCTCCCGCATGGGCGGGTTCCGTTTCGATCGCACCGGGTCCTATGTCTATATCCACACCGTCAAGGGGCCGAAAGCCCGCGTTGAGCTGATCCATGACGGGCAGGTTGCACTGCAATGGCCCCGATTGGCGGTGGTCAGCGTGCTGGCTTACAGGCGCGATGCGCTGGTGGTTTCCGTGTTTGACAAGTCTGCCCAGCGCACCCGCTTCTACAGCCATGCCCGCAGCAATGGTGAAATCGATTCCGACGGCCGGCTTTTGGGTGCCTTTGAGGGGTGCGCGCAGCTTGCAGCAAAAGCTGTCCGCAGCGACATCGTGCTGGAAATCTATTGCAACCCGGACCAGGGCAGTGACCTTGTCAGCCTTGATATGAAGACCGGGCGCCTCACGCAACTGCTGGCCACCAATGCGGATGAGATATTCGTTCCCCAGATCGGTCGTAAGAAGCGGGCATTGTCCGCGCTGTCTGTATCCGGCTCGCCGGCGGCAACAAAGGCATTCCACGCGATCGCCGGGGTATTGTTGCGCGGTCTTGGTGAACCCATCTCTCTGGCCTCCGATGAAGCTGGCAAACAGAGCTGGGCGCAATCATATCGCACGCTTACGCTGGCGGTTCTGTACCGTAAGAGCGGTCGCCCGGTGTTCGCCGACCTGGCCTCCCGGGCGATGCGCAATACCCTGTCGGTCCGCAACGCCGACATCGGCATAGCCGGCCGGTTTAATCCGCCCGACGCCTGGGCATCACGCATCTACTCCACCGACCGGCGCAGCCCGGTTTCCTTTCAGATCAACCAGGCCATGATTTCAGGATCGCTGCTGAGGGCCTGTGAATTGCTGGGGGCCCAGTGTCCCGCAGACCTGCGCCGGAAGATCGAGACCAATGCTTCACATCTGGTCAGCAGTTATGAACAGCAGTTCGACAAAGCCTCGGGACTGTATCGGATTCAGTACGGGGCACCGTTCAGGTTCGATGGCATTTGGGCGCCGTGGAACTGGCAACTGACCTGGGCGGTCGTTCTGGACCGTGTCGGCACCATCGAGAACAAACCGCATTTGTCGGCGCGGGCAGACAGCATCGCTGACAGTTTTGTTCGCACCTGGGAGCGAGGTCCCGACGGGGCGTTGTGGCGCTACTGGGCACCGAGCTACTACCGGGGCTGGCGTGGGGCGGACAAGGTTTCGCTGCACCGTCCGGCCAGGAAACCAGAGCCGGCACCGAAACGCTTCGAGGATATCAATCATGCCGGTCTCAGCCTGATGGGGCTGGCGGAGACTGGTGATCTGCTCAAGCCCGCGCTTGAGCAGGCGCTGCGGGTTACCCTGGATCGCCTGCTCGGCAATGGTGCGATCCTGCCCAGAGATATCGACGGAAACGGACCACGGACCCCACGCTGGCTGCCGGGGGCCGGATGGGATGCTTTCGCGACGGCGGACCTTCGCAAACGGTATTCAAGGCGGGTGCCGGGCGCGGCCTCGGGTCATCAGCTTCTGGCATATGCGAACCTGTTCGAACCTTCACAGCCGTTTCAGCTCACCCTGGCTCACAAGGTGTGCTCCGGCGGCAAATGCACGACCGCCGAAACCTGGTCATTCGACAGTCTGGCCGACTTCCTGGCCGACAATCCGCTGTTCCGGATATCGCCGATTGGAGCGCCGTAACCACAGACCGAGTGTTTTCAAATTCGAATACCTTCGGGCGGCGAATTTTCGAAATAGAAAACGAGACTTTCAGGATCGAAAACCAGGTCACATCCGGCTATTGAAAATTTCACTAAGCATATGATTTAATTAAATAAATTTTTGAATGAGAGTTTGGCACAACAGTTGATTTGAAAAGCCTATCTGAACCCAAACGGAAGGCTATTAAAATGAATGCACTTGCTCAAATCAACCACTCCACGGCGACACCTGCCCACCTGAAGCTTGTTACAGAACTGCCCGCAATTAGCGTGGTCGGACTGGGTTATGTCGGCGCCGTTTCGGTCGCCTGTCTTTCAAGTCTCGGCCATCGTGTGGTCGGCTGTGACATCGACCCGGTCAAGCGGGCCGCCGTCGGCAGCGGCAAGTCGCCAATTCACGAAGCAGGCCTTTCAGGCCTTCTTGGCGAAGGGGTCGACAACGAATTGATCGAGACCACAGGTGACCTGGTTGCCGCAGTGATTGATACGGATGTCACATTCGTGTCCGTCGGCACGCCCACCAAGGAAGGCGGCGGTTGCGATTATTCAGCCATCGTCAAATGCGCACTTGCGATTGGTGAGGCGCTGGCACTGAAGGACGAGTACCACATTGTCGTGATGCGCTGCTCGATCCCGCCCGGCACCACGCTGAACGTGATGGTTCCGGCGATCGAAGCCGCGTCCGGAAAGAAGATGGGCCGGGATTTCGGTGTCTGCTTCAATCCGGAATTCCTGCGCGAAGGTACAGCGATCGAAGATTTCCGCGCACCGCCGAAAACTGTCATCGGCGCCAGCGACGAGTATACCGCGCGGGTCGTGTCCAAGATCTACGGGCCGGTTGATGAAACGCCTCTGCTGACCGCCATAGAGGCGGCGGAAATGGTGAAGTATGCCGATAATGTCTGGCATGCCACCAAGGTCTGCTTTGCCAATGAGATTGGCCGCATCTGCAAGCCGCTGAACATCGATAGCCACGACGTGATGGACATTTTTGTTCAGGATCAGAAGCTTAACCTGTCGCCGTATTACCTCAAGCCGGGCTTCGCCTATGGCGGTTCCTGCCTGCCCAAGGAAGTCCGTGCCGTTGCGCATCTGGCTGGCGAGCTTGATGTGGACGTCCCGCTCATCGACAGCCTGGCAAGGTCCAACGAGACCCAGATCGCAGAAGCTGTGGAGATGGTTCGCAGCAGCGGCGCAAAGCGTGTCGGTTTTCTCGGGCTGGCGTTCAAGCGTGGTACCGACGACCTGCGCGAAAGCCCCATCCTGGAAGTCCTCAACCAGCTGCTTGAAGATGGTTACGACATCTGTGCGCACGACGAAGCCATCACGGCTGAAACCCGGATCGACGACCAGTTTGCCTACGTTGCCAGTGTCTGTCCGCACCTCAAGCCAACAGTTGATGCTCTGCCCGGATTGTTGAGCGGCAACGTTGAGGACGTGCTGCAAAACTCCGACGTGGTGGTGGTGACGCATGCCTCACAGCACTACCGCGAACTGCTTAGAGACTGCCCGGGCGATGTTCAAGTCATCGACCTCGTGCGGCTCTTCAAGAACCTGCCGGAGCAGCCTGGTTACCAGGGCATCGGCTGGTAGATCCCCTAAATTCCAAGAAGGAACTAAACCATGAGTGTAGATACGCAATGGAATATCTCGCCTGTCCTTGGGACAGGCGACAATGACAGCCTGCGAGGTACCGGCCGGTCAGAAGTGCTGGCCGGCTATGGCGGAGATGACCGGATCGAAGCGCTGAGCGGTAACGACGAAGTCTTCGGCGGAAGCGGCAACGACCTGATTTATGGTCAGGGCGGCAATGATGTAATCTACGGCAACGGCAAACCGGCCTACATCGACATGTCGCAGCTGGTCATCCAGCAGGCCACAGAGGCCAAAGTGACCTTTGTCGATGAAGGCGCAGGTTTTCGCAATGCGCTTGGCGTCTACGAGATTGCGGCGGACGGCAGTATCGGCAACGTGCAGATCCTGTTCCCGAATGCCTCCAAGGTCGGCAGTGGTGGTGAACTGGTGCCGGAACAGTCACAGACAACGTTTGGCGTTGCCGATGGCGTCCAACTTGGCTTCTTCGTCGTCTCCAACGGCTATGGCAAGGGCGCGCTCAATCGCGAGGCGCTGTCGGCCGAAACCGGGCGTTTCGAGTTCCGCACCCAGGATGGTCAGCCGGGATCGATCCACGACCAGGCCGTCGAGCTGTGGTGGGTCGGTGACAATCCCGGTGAACAGGTTCATATCCGCAGCCAGTACGGTTACGGTGTGTTTCATTCACAGGCATCAGCCGACAACGGATACGCACCAAATCCCGACCAGTACTCGCACGTGGTTTCGCGCGCCAGCACTGTCACTGGCGAATTGCTGATTGGTTTTGAAGACCTCTACGGCGGTGGCGACAATGACTATGACGACACCATCATCCGGGTGGAGATCGGGCAGCAGAACACTGTCGCCCTGCTTCCGGTCAGCAACGGTCCCGGCAACCTGCCGGATGATGACGTGCTGTATGGCGGTGATGGCGATGATGAGATCCATGGCGTCAGCGGCGACGACATCATCCAGGGTGGCAACGGCAACGACAAGCTGGCCGGCAACTCCGGTGATGACCAGCTGTCCGGCAACTCCGGCAATGACAATATCACCGGCAACTCCGGCAATGACATTGTCTCCGGCGGTGCCGGCAATGACACGATCTCCGGCGGTTCGGGCGACGACCAGTTGAACGGCGACGGTGGTGTCGACATCATCAGTGGCGGTTCGGGTGCTGATGTTGTGGCCGGTGGATCCGGTGATGACGTTTTGTCGGGCAATTCCGGCGATGATGTCATAACCGGCGGCAGTGGCAACGATACACTGTCAGGCAACTCCGGCAATGATCGCCTGGACGGCGAGTCGGGGGCTGACACCCTGAACGGACACTCCGGCAACGATATGCTCTATGGCGGTAGTGGCCAGGATCGTGTTGTCGGTGGTTCGGGTAACGATGTGGTCGATGGTGGTGAACACAATGACCGCGTCTATGGCGGCTCCGGCGATGACATGGTCTATGGCGGGCTCGGCAACGACTACCTGTCAGCCGGCTCCGGCAACGACATCGTGTCCGGTGGAGCTGGCAATGACCGGATGTTCGGCGGCCTTGGGGCGGACAGCTTCATTTGGGCCAGCGAAGATATCCTCAATGAGCAAGGTGCAGCCTCGTTCGACAGGATTGCCGATTTCTCGGACCAGGACGTGCTCGACTTCAGCCTGTTGGCGCTCGATACCTCCATGGGCCTGGATCAGCTGGTGTCATTCTCCGAAACTGATCGCGGCACATCCGTTGCGGTCAATCTCAGCGGAAATGAAGGCGACTTCACCGACGTCGTGCTGCTGCAGGACGTGTTCGGTGTCAGTGCCCAGGCTTACCTGGACTCCGACACTTTGTTCCTATGACAACAGGATGTGGACGGAGACACGGCGCTCCGTCCACACATGCGCTCAAATACAATTGTTTAGGGTGGTGAGGCGTCCAAGGTTGTCCATTGCTGTCCAGGGATATTGGGTGCGGAAACCGCGTTGGATGAGCGGGGAAAGGAATAACGACAGTGCGCCTGGTTGCGCCCCTTACAATATTTTCATGAGTATCTTGCCGGCTGTGGATTGGTTGCTGGCACGCACAAGCCAGTCGGGCAAGAGATCAAAACCATGTGGCGGCTGTCGGCAAGCGCGAATCCAATTCTCCTAAACTTGGGCAAATTGACGTAGCGTTAAAAACTTTGTACTGGTAGGGTTTGAAAGTGGCAGTTGACCACCGCAAGATCAATCAAGCAGCAAGAGGTGACGAGGTGAACTTTTCTTTTGCCCAGGTTACGCTGCTAAAACTAGTGACGGTCTCTCTCATCATCCTGTCTGGCTCAGCAGTTTGTCTTGCTGCGGCGAAAAAAGAAGAGGCTCTCACAAAAGAGGCATGCCTGAAACTGAAAGAAAAAGTCGCTAAGGAGTCCAAGCCTAGTACGACAGACACGATTCGTTTGTTTTCATGTTTGCATTGGGACAATGAGTCATTCAGGCCCCACATAATTACTCAACAACCACCTCGGGTAATTGGGGACTGCTTGCGCCGGGAAGACGGGAGTATAATCTGGTGCTGGGGATAGATTTAGAAATCGCGATCTCTAAGACAGCGTCAATCGGTTTCTATGTGTTTGTATTTTCGCTCCTGCTGGCGCTGATTGTCTGTTTGATGTTGAAACTTCAAGGCACCACGAATGCACTGCGAACGCTCTACTTTCAGACATTTTTCATCTCGTTCACTTTTGGCATATTGGCTATTGTTACCGGGTTCTTGACAGCAACAAGCAGAGAAACCGCCATTGCAAACGTCATTCCTGCCGTACTCACATTGATTGGTGGATTGGCGCTGTACATAGTAGACAAAGGGCAAGAAAAGTTTTTGGTGACGGGAATCTCCGTTCTCTCTTTTTCGATGATGTTGTTCATGGGTGCCGCGCTGGGGAGCTTTGAACGACAAAAGGGAGAGGCACAAGCGAAGTCTCCAACCATGTTGCGAAAGGCTGCCGACATTGAATTCGCTATCAATAGTTATCGAAGATCACTGGGACTTCAGCCGATATCATTAAGTGAGTTTTCGGAACGTGAGTAGCAGTCCATGACTCCGGTTCCTATCTTGGCTGGCGAACTGAATGTCGCGACACTGCAGAGCCATTGCTCACCCGTCAATCATTGACGCTCTGTCATCCCTTCTTCCACTTGTCACGGCCATAGAACTGCTCGCACTTGATCAAGGCGAAGTGATTGGCGGCAGCCGGATGTTGTCGCTATCCAGTTTGTATGCGCTTCGCACTCCTGATCACCTTGCCGTTCCTGTTCTCCCTGCACGTAGCCGCAGATGACCGCAAAGCCGTCTACGGTACATGGGGCACCACAAAGCAATGCTCGCGCTTGCCAATAAAACCCGGAGGGACAGTCTTGGCGGAGCCATTTGTGATCGACTCAGAGAGTTTGAAGCAAGGACAGTTCTGGTGCCGTTTGAGTTGGGGGCCCACGGACACCCGTGTGAATGGCTTTTTCACGGCGGCGGACGCCAGATGTGGCGAAGATTCTGGTCGCAAATATCTCCTCGGCATGGTCCTGGCGGATGACGAATTGACCCTTCGATGGGATTTTCCGTTTTCAAATGGTCCATTGCGCCGCTGCTCGGCTCCCTGAACTTTTGGCCGGCACTCACGAAGCGCTTTGCTTCTCAGTGAGGTTCTACGGGTGTTACCTGCAGCCCGGCAGAAGCCGGGAGTCGAGACGGGGCCAATTACAGGTATTAATGGAGTCAGTTGTTGAAAGGCGGAATGGTCTGATTTTCTCGAATTTGTGAAGGGTGTGGCAGAAAGTTTGATAGGCAAAAACCTATCCGAAAAATAACGTAATATTGTCAGTGACTTATCAGAAAGATTTGGTGGTGGGGTCAGTCGCGTGCGAACTCATCTCTACGCCAAATTCCCTGATAAACGCAGTTCTACAGGGAACTTTTTGCATTTTGCAGGGAATGTTATTGGAAAGAGGCCGAAAACCCCAGCAAATACAGTTGTTTGAATCTGAATTCCCTAAAAAGGGGAACAGGGAAATTTTATTGCATAACAGGGAACAGATTCTTGGCAATCAGGGTATCGCCGAGCGATAGCAGGCTAGTGCGTCTGCGCACCCGCACATGACTGTTGGGTGCGGTAGCTGGCCGCACTTTCACCAATTCTTGTTGTTCTTCCTGGTGGCAGTGCTATGTAGAAAACCAAGGTTTGTCTGAGCCACCCCGACAGTAGCTCTTCAAGTCTATCCCGACACTGAAACTGCCCGTCTGGCAGCCCATTTGTGTTGGAGAAAGACCAATGAGCAAACTTGAAATTTACTATCAACCTTTGAATGAACTGAAACCGTATCCGCGCAATGCGCGCGTGCACTCAATGAAGCAGGTGCGCCAAGTAGCAGGCAGCATTAGGCGGTATGGGTTTAACAGTCCGATCTTAATCGACGACGATTCAATAATCCTGGCGGGCCATTGTCGTTTCGTGGGCTAGATTCAGTATGGGTTTTCGAAAAATAATAACAACGACGAGAATGACGATGGGCCAGACTACGGCTTGAATAAAATCTAACAGACTTTCCATGGCATAGTTCCGACAGGATCAATGAGGTGCAGTTTCAGCGCTCCCAAGATTGTCTCTAATGTCAAAGGAAATCAATCTGCAGATCGAATGCAGCTTAGACATAGACAAAACCGAATGATCGATTTTACAGCTTGGGAGCCCAATGCTTGCCGGATTCATGCATTTAGGCGCCCTTCAAGGCTGACACAACCATCAAAGTAAATGAATGTCCGGCTTTTTATGGTCGCAGTGCAAAAAACTGAGCGACGCTCAATGACAGCTGAGGGCTGATAGTAAAGTCGGTGCAGCAAGACTTCTAAATCTTGAAATTTTCCGAAACAGTGCCGTTTACTTGCCCTCGCGATCTTCATGCCGGTGGATCAGATAAATATTATACACAAAAATTCAATGCTTGAACTGCGCTAATATTCCTGAATTAATCTTGCAAGACAAATAGTAGAGCCCTCAAGCGGGAGATTGTATTATGCCAACCTTCAGAATGGCCAGTTTCAATGTCGAGAACCTATTCGCGCGGCCCAAGGTCTTCAATTTTCGAGATAGGTCTGTCGGGGACGCTCTTCTCGAACGGATCGGTGAATTCCGCAAGCTTCTGAAGAAGACTACCTATACCACAGCAATCAAGAACAAACTGCTCAAAGAATACACCGAAGGAACAACGTCCAAACCGCCTCTGAAGGAGTATATTTTGATCCGCGAAGATAGGGGCAAACTCTGGAAGAAAAGAGGTTGGGCGATCACCGGTGTAAAAGCCGGTGGGTCCGGCGACTGGGATGGTACCATCGAGTTCAAGAAGGCTAAGTTCAATGAGATTGGTCGCAAGAATACCGCCAAAGTACTTAGAGCGGTTAAGGCTGACGTCGCCTGCATCGTGGAAGCCGACAACCGCCCCGGTCTACGAAGCTTCGATTCCGACCTCTTGTCGTCGATGTACCGTTACGAAATGCTGATTGATGGCAACGATCAACGCGGTATCGACGTCGGCCTATACAGCAAGTACCCGCTGGGCAACATTAGGACCCACATGTTCGACCGTAGCGGCAACAGAAAAACATTCAGCCGTGATTGCCCCGAATACGAAGTGATCCTGCCGAATGGCAAGAGTCTTTACGTTCTTTGCAACCATCTGAAGAGTAAGGGCTATGGCTCACAAGCACAAAACGACGCTCGCCGAAAGAGTCAAGCCGAAGCGATCGCCGACATCCTTTCCGGCTACAACCTCAGTACCGACTGGGTTGTCGTCGCTGGCGATTTGAACGACACGCCAGAGAACGCACCGCTCAAACCGCTGATGGATGTCCCCAATCTGTTCGACGTTCTGGAGCTGGAGTTCGGATCGCAGAAAAACAAACGCTGGACTTACCATTACAGAAGCTTTGAACAAATCGACTACGTTTTGGTGTCCAAGCCACTTAAAGACCGGTTCGTAGAGGCAGGTGTCGAACGCAGAGGCATGTATAACCTCAAAAATCTGACCTCAGGAAATAACAATATTCCGGATGAAGAGCAATTTGACACCGTCACCTATTGGACAAATGCAGCATCAGATCACGGAGCCGTTTGGGCGAATTTTAACCTATGAGGTGGAACCTAGGGGCGAACGCTCCGCTTGCGTGTGTCGATTCAAATTGGTGATCGGGGTATCGGGACCCTACTCGTTCTGGCGCTGAAAATCCTGCATCGAAATCAGCCGAGCCCGGTCAAGTGCGGATCTATCCACGTCGAACGAAGGCTTGACTACCTTTTGTCACGATTCAGCTCGACCGTCTGGCATTAGATTTCGTTTCTAGACAATCGCTGCGGCGATCATCCTGTTCATCAACTCGATACTCTTGGTTCCGAGCGGCAGCAATGAACCGAAGCTGATGACCAAAGATTCTAAAGGTCTTCTCAACCGCTCTTTCTGCTGGTGCCGCGGTTCCAAATCGACTTAACACATTGATGATTCAAGCATCGAACAAATGGGGGTGTGGTATGAAAGCAATCAACAGTATAACCGATCGTATATCGAATAGCCGTCTAATCAAAATTGCTGATGCCGTCGGCAAATTGGCGATCTTTGTCGCCATACTGAGTTGGTTTTTCGAAATAGATGATCGTCGAATAGCGCGCGAGAACGCACGTCAGGACAAGCTTTATAAGGCATTCGAAATTCTTGCAAATCAAACGTTTCTTCAAGTTGGAGGTGAAATACCTTCCCTGGCACTACAAGACATTGTCAACGAAGGAGTAAGTCTCGAAGCTATTCAACTAACCGGGGGCTTATATCGCTCCATCGACCTTTCAGGAATTAATCTCAAAGATGCATGGATTGATGAGTCCGCTTTCAAAGACGTAAAGTTTTCCAATGCTGATCTTTCAAATACGGTATTGGACGATATGGTTTTTGACGGGTCAGATTTCACCAATGCATCCTTTTCAGGAGCAATTCTCAAGAACGTTGATTTGAGCAAGGCGACCGGACTAACACCATCCCAATTCAATGGCGCAGCAATATGTCCTGATGTGAAGTTTCCTTCGAACTTCGATCAAACCAAAGTTGACAAAACCGGCGCCAGCGTTGAACGCCACTATGCAAGATATACTAATGACTACTGGAAAACGATCCTCGAAAAGTGTGTGACGCCTGCAAAAAGGTAAAGTAAACAGCAAAGCAGGAAAACCATCAGATCTATTGCGCAGTAAATTTGACGCTTGCAACAGCGACCGGACAGTGGTGCGAAAAGCCGCTAAGCAGGCCGCTTAAAATCGGCAATCAGATGAGCCAAGCTCTCGTTTAAACAGAGTTGTAATCTGTCCAGAAATCCTTGAGGACGGACACATTAGATAGTTTCAATCTTCGCTTACTCACTATTGCAAGCAGGTAAATCGCCGTGTTTCGCTACGTGTTCCAATATCAGCCGTCGCTCTGCATATGATACGTATGGTTTGAGAATGTTCGGTTTGGTGATTGAGGCAAAAGCTGAGTGCACTCTGACCTGCAAGTCCTCTAAATCGCTGCCAAACATACGGTGAAAAGTAACACCTCCTGCATGACCATTTTGACCGGTTGCCGCTGATCTGTTGAATGCACGTAACCTGGTCCGTAACCCACCAACACCCGTTGTTCGACCAATGTAAATTACGGTCGCCGGGTTTCCCTTCCCAATGACATAGATACCCGCAGAAGCTGGTAGCTGCCTGCGATCAGCCCATGGCGTCCATTCGGACAATTGAATGTCAGTGGATGGGTCGAAGTAATCTTGGGTGTTCATGCTCGGAAAATTACATTAATTCTCTTAATAGTAAGTTTGCATCAATACACTTTGCCGTAACCCTGCATCACATTTGCTGGATGTCTACGCGAGTCGCCCAACATGTCGGAAAACGGATCAAGCAATTGCGTGAAGCGGCCCAGCTTACTCAATCTGAGCTGGCGTCGCTCACGCTCAAGTCTGTTGAAACCATTTCCAATTTCGAACGAGGCAAGACTGCGCCAAGTCTGAACACCCTAGATAGTCTGGCAACGCATTTGGGAGTGGGCATGACTGAGTTTTTCGATGCCACCCCCATTCAAATTGATCCGAACTCTGGTGAACGGGCCATTCGCAATAAAGCACTATTATTGAGCGACAAGGACAGAGAATTATTGATTAGCATTGCCGACCTCATGATTGCGAGGGCGAAAGATAACCAGAAACAAAGATAATTGGAAACAATTGATATCTCCTCGGCAATCCGATCTGAAGTTTCAGTCCCTTTTGAAGCATTACCGGTCATTCTGCCGCTAGGCTAGCGAAAGGAACGAATAGTTATATAAGTCATAGTCTCATCATTTGCTCTTGAGTTAGCAATGATGAGCCAAAAAATCTTCCTCAAGCAATCAATACGATCTCTCCAATGCGCGCTGACAGCGTACAATTCTATGGAAAGCGCGAAATCAGAAAAGCGCCTAACCGCGAGTTTGGCCGCTGATGTGATGGGCTACTCCAGGATATTGGGATAACGAGAGGAACAAGTAGTGTATTGTTTGATATAAAACTAATTTATCATGTGAAATTAAAATCTATAACTATTATTAAAACACCACGCTCTATGATTGAATTAGAGCCAATTTTTTGTTTCACTTTCACGCAAACTGAATGCCGAAAACTCTCATATTGAGGCTGGTTAACAAAAAATTTGGATTTTGTTGCCTGCAAATTCGAAGATTGTTTTGGTATGGTTCCAAGAGTGTCCACTGGAACATAGTCAGATGGATTTTTTTACTCAATAGCAGGACTTTCGGGCCTGGCGAGACATTGGATATCATCGCAGCAAACACTGAAAAATTCATTGGACGCGAGTGGCTGCTCAAAGAAATCGCCACTTGGGTGAACACGCCGGACCACCCGCGCTCACTCCTGATTTCCGGACCGCCCGGAATGGGCAAGACAAGCATCGCCGCGCGGCTGTTGAGAGAATCCCAATCTTTAGAGCCGCAGGCTGCCGGCTTCAGACCTGGCTTTCTAGGCGCTGCCTGCTTTTGCAATGAACTGCCCAGTGCGCGTCTGTTCTCCATATCGCTGAATGCTCAACTAGCTAGCAGCAGCCAGGACTACGTCCGGTATCAAGCCGCGCAGATTGCTTCTCATCCGTTGCTGCGAAAAATCACGGTGGAACAGTCAAACGTCGAGGCTGGTGGAGATGTGGCCGGGGTCATTTTCGACAATCTGGGCGATGCATTTAAAGGGGACACAAACGAGTACGCATGGCTTGTTTACGGTCCGCTGCGGGAACTGGCAACTGCTGACCCGACAGCCAACCACATCATCATGATTGATGCGCTTGATGAGTGCCTGGTCAATTCCCAAAGCCGGGAAACACTGGCAATCATCAATCAACTGCTGAAGCTGCCTGAAAACATTCGGTTCATTCTGTTTTCTAGGAATAACCAACAAATTTTCAACCAACTGGAACTCCGAAACACTTGGAAATGCAGAGAGATTGACCTCTCTTCATCTGAATTTTCTGAGGTATGCGAAGTAGATGCCTCGAGCTTCGCGAGAAGTTTTGCTGTGTCCAATCCGGGAATACAGGAACGGCTCGCGGCAGAACTTTCACTGGACGAACTGCTGGATATCGCCACCCGCAGAAGCGAAGGCAACTATCTGTTCCTCGAGACATTAATGAAAATGTTGAATTCGCATCACGGCGAGATCGACCGCGCGCTGCTGCGGGAAATGCCAAAGACGCTGGACGCTTCCTACCGGAAGTTTTTGTCAAATGTCGTCGATGGGTTGGATCAGGCGCCTCGAGATCAGATACTGGACGTGCTGACGATCCTTTCGGTCGCGCATGATAGCCTGACAACCCGACAGATCGCAGCGTTCACATCACTACGTACGCGTGCGGTACGACCCGTGCTCGACGCCCTGACGCCGTTCTTGCACAGGGCAGACTTAGATGACCCGGACGCACCCGCCTTTGAGCTATTCCATCGCTCTTTTGCGGAGTTTCTCTTGTGCGAGCGCCATTCTGAATCCTTCTGGTGCGATCAGGAAGTTGGCGCGAAACAGATCGTCAGCTACTATCTCGGCAGCGAACAGTCCTGGCCTGACATAGACGACTATGGCGTGAAGTTTCTGGTATCGCACTCGGTGGCTGCAAAAATCGGGCAGACCAGGCGTATCCTTACCGACCCTGCGTTTTGGGTGGAGAAGCTGCAGAGATTCGGCGTTGCTTCGCTGGTTGCGGATTTCCGGCTGGCCGGTTCGACAGGCAAGGAGCAGGCGGACTACCGGTTGCTTGAGGTGGTCTTTGTCCGGCAGGCCCGGAGCCTCGTTCATATAAAAGGTGAAAGCCAACGCATTCTGCAGCAACTCTTGTTGGAGTTGCAGCGAACCGGATGCACAGAGATCGCCGCCAGAGTCAGCGACAAGCTGCAGGAGGACAAAGCAGGATTTTTGTCATTGAACTGGCATGCACCCCCGCCGGGAGAAGCCGCAATAAGGCAACGGCTCGGATTCGACTGTTCGCATCCCACGGTGCTGGACGTACGGGCTGACAGCAACCAACTAATCATTGGCTTTGCAAACGGAGACATTTGCATCTGGTCGATGGATGATTTCGCTGAGGTGGGCAGGTTCTGCCCACATCCTGCGGAAATTACCGCGATCCGCGCCAGGCCAGGAACGTCCAGCCTCGCAATAGGTTATCAGGACGAGCGACTTGTTCTGTTCGACCCAGAAGAAGACGTCGTAGAGATCGAGTATAAGGCTGGCCCGTCCGGGAACAGCGAACCGACTTACTCGCCGTATGGCGACTGGGTTACCGCGATTGAGTTCCTGCCGGGTGCTGAGACACTACTGTCCGGCACCAACAAAGGCGAACTCGTTTTCCGCGACGTGGAGACGGGCAAGGAACGCCTGTGCCATTCTCTGCAGGAGAGCATTAACAGCATCAGTGTTTCGGTTGAAGACAGCTGGATTATCGTGCTCTCCGGAACAGCAAGGTTTCTCAGGTTGGACCTAAAGAGCCACGAGGTCGTCTCTTCGCGGAAAGGCAACCATCCAGAGTACACGCGTTGCTTTTGTCCGGCGGATGGGAACCGCTCCGCTCTGCTCGGGTCCAACGACGGCGGGGTCTATGAGGTCAAGCCCTCTACAGGAAAGTTTGTTGCCCCACTCGGTTGGCATCGCGGCTCCGTTGTGCGCATCATTTCTACCCCGGACAGGTCGGTGGCAGCGTCTGCATCGGAAGACGGGACGCTGAAACTCTGGGATACCGGCACGTGCCAGGAACTTTGTCAGTTCGCCGGTCACTCCGACGAGATCACCGACATTGCATTTCTGCGCAACGGTGAAACACTTGTGTCATCGTCGAAAGACCGCACGGTCGTGTTTTGGGACCGAACAATGTTGTCTGACGATCAGCTGACTAGCGGCCATATGGGCAGTGTGCTGGATGTGGCCGTCTCAGCCGCAGGCGACCGGTGTTTGTCCCTTGCCGATGACGGTTCGGCCATCCTGTGGGATGCGGGCGCAGGGACAGTGTTGGCCGAAGGTTACTTGCCGAACGAAAACCTTGAAGGCTTCAGCTGCCTGGATACAACGACAAGTTTCGTCACCAGATATACCCATCAGCCGCCACTGGTCTGGGACATAGAAACCGGCGCTTGCACCTGCGTCACGTCCGACCAGTTGAGGATCCCGGTGCTGGAGAAAGATCAGAGACAAACGCTGAAATCTGAGAATCGTTGTCGGCGGGTATTCAAACCGGCCGGAGGACTCTTCTCGGTCTCGAGACGCGGGAACACAGGATTATCGTTCGATGGCATCAGTTTGGCGGGCGATCTTCGGACAGGTATCACTGTGTGGAATATGGCAAATGGCAACACCCGCAGTTTAGAGGAGGCGAACAGAAGCGCCATTTCCAAACTGGCGATCGCCGATGACGGCAGCTGCTTTGCCGCCTGCAGCCATCAGGGCCGCATGGTCAATGTATGGCGCTCCTGCGATCTTGGTTCCATTCAGACCTGGGCATTCGATGCAGCCCCTGTCACAGCACTTGGATTTGCGGGGAGTGCGTCGATGTTACTCGGCTTTGAGGACGGTTCAATAGAACTCAGATCCCTCACTGATGGCGCTCAACTTCAATTGCTGCAACTGCATGGTTCTGAGGTCGTAGCCGTTTGTGGCTCCGAAGGGCCTGACAGGCTCTGCGTTGCTACTGCTGCCAACGGTGACGTTCTTGCCTGGGTGCGGCCAGCAGGAGATGAAGTTTTTCGCTGGCATTCAAACTCCGCAGTCAAGTCTGTTTCGTTCTCCTCTTGTTGCAATTTCGTGTATTTTGGTCTTTTATCAGGTGAAATCTGTTCCCTTAAAGTATTTAGTAGTTGAAATACATAGGAAACGATAATGTCCAACGATCCTGTTGAATATCTCAAATCCCAGTTGGGCCTAATGGTCGACATATACAAGGGCGACACGTCACCCAGCCCTATGTATTGCCGGCTTAATGCGATCAGCGGTCATGAGTTTGAAAAAGAACTCGCAGACAAAGTTCTCGCCACCAATGTCGCAGGCATGGCAACCGTTGTTCTCCTGTCCACCGCCGCGCACGAATTCCTTTACGGTCAATGCAGCTTCCCGTTCGATGCCAATGACGGCTATGAGTTCAAGTTCGTCGACAGGCTTAAAACCTTGAATGGCAACGGTATCTTCGATCTGCTTGTTTCCCGGCACGGTGCCGCCAAGCTCATCTTCGTCGAACGCGAGGTCATGGCCAAGTTTCTGAATCAACCAAACCTTGCCCGCCTCAGTCCACTTTGCAAACTGGTTAAACCACCGGCCAGCAGGACAGGCGGAGCAACGGGCTTAGGCGCTTACGATGATCCTTCCGCACACGTTGTAACGGGTAATGTGTCCGGCTTTGTCTCCACCTTTTTTGAGACTTACTACGGGACGGAAGGCAAGAGTGAGAAAGCGCTGGTCAAGGCGTCTGAGTTTGAATTGCGGGGCGAACTGGAAAAAGCCATTTCTTGCATAGATGATGCCCTCGCCGAATCCCCCGGGGAAGTGATGCTACTGCTGCACAGGGCAAAGCTTCTCCTGAAGATGGAGAAGTATGAGACAGCCATCGCGACCAGCGATGAGGTCATTTCCATCAAGCCCGAGATGGCGGAGGCCTATGAAACCAAGTTTCAAGGTTTCTTCCGCCAGGATCAGTTCGCTGAAGGCCTGCAAGTTCTTGATGAAGCTGAGAAGAAGACTGGCAAGTCTCCCACGACTGGCTTTTTGCGCGGAATGGTGCTGTCCCTGGTCGAATGCCATGCAGAGGCCATTGCGTGCCTGAAGCGCTACGACACCAAAGGTCTACCAAGGGCCGCCCGTATCCCGCTTCAGCTCATGATCGGCCGGTCGCAAATAATGTCCGGCAAGTTCAAAGCGGGTCTAAAGAACCTGGAACCGACATTGGTCGCAGAACCGGATTCAGCTTTGGCGCTCGCCAGCAAGATCGAAGGCCTAACTGGTTTGGGGCAGTTGGAGGAGGCGGAAGATGAACTGGAATACGCTCTCGAGCTCCATCCTGAAGATGCGGATATCCTATGCCAAGAGGCACTCTTGCGCGCCCGTCGAGATGGCGTCATTCAAGCATTTGGCTACTTGTCTTCAAACATTGCTGAGATCCAGCCATCCACAGTTTTCAAGTTTTGGTCTCGGCTGGACGGTTCGTTGCTTGCAGAGGCGGTTGAAACTTACCGGCCGTCGCTAATGAAGTCGGCATTCAAATCCAACTGGTGGAGAGGCAACAACGCATCGAAAATCTCTGCCATGCGCAAACAGCTGGTTCAATTGCTTCAGTTGATTGGCCAAAATACATATCGACCGGAAACAGCAGTATTTTCAGCCTCAGCTTTGCGCCTCTTTGGCGAAGTCAGAGAAGGGCTTCATATCGTCGAGCGAGTAGGGGAATTTCACCCGAAGAATCATGGGTTGCTGCTTGAGAAGGCGGCTATGCAATGCGCGGACGATGAGCCGGCCGCCGCCCTTGAGACTCTTTCCATGGCCCTGAAACTGCACCCGAAATCCACAGATTTGCAGATCCAGAAACTCACTGCACTCGTCGCCACCAATGACACAAGATCTGCCCTGACGCTGGCAAGGAAACTGCGCAAATCGTTGGGTGATCATCCCACTGTTCTGGCGCACTATTTTCACTGCCTGGCACAGGAAGGACAGGCTGAAAAAGTCCTCCCTGAACTTAATTCAGCTCTCACAAAGAATAACAGTGAGATTGACTCTGAGAAATCAGAGAAATTTTTCAGGGATCTAGTTCGGCATCCTCTAATCATAATGATATTTGATAAGATATTCAGCTCGACAGGGACAGTCGATTTAATCGAGCATTGCTTCAAATCGGGTAACATTGAAATAATTGCTGACTATCCCGACGCAATTGCGCAGGTCGCCGAGGTGTTTTCTGACCGTAACCAAACAAAAGCAGCGCTGAAGGTTCTGGATGAAGGCATTCTCATTCATCCGAATTACGAGCTTTTGTGGCTCAAGCGGTTCCTTCTCACGTCAGAAAGTGGCTCGGGCAGGTCGACGAGAGAGTGGCTGGTCAAGGCAATTGCGGGGGGTGACATAACGCCCAATGCGTTGCATCTCATTACAGCGAATGTCGTATCTGATGGTGGCGGAGCCGGCTCGTCTGAACTTAAGAAGCAGGTTTTGAGGCGTTATAGAGAAAATGCCGAGATGCTCTCCGCGTTCGGCCAGGGGCTACATCAGGCGGGTCTTCATGAGGAAGCCCTAGAGTTATTGGACAAGGCCCTTA
Organism: Anderseniella sp.; assembly: GCA_028289645.1. Classification (GTDB taxonomy): domain Bacteria; phylum Pseudomonadota; class Alphaproteobacteria; order Rhizobiales; family Aestuariivirgaceae; genus Anderseniella. The sequence continues at coordinate 638,461 of JANQOK010000016.1, read as the reverse complement.
AGCTGAATCCCGATCAGATCGATGCGCGCTCGACCCGGGCCCACGCCCTGTTGCTCACAGACCAGGATGAACTTGCGTATAAGGAGGCTCAGGGGGCGCTGCTCAACGATCCGCAAAACGAAACGCTGAAAGTTATAGTTGCTTGCCACGAGCACAATGACGAGAACTACAAACAGGTTCTGGAAACAACTGAAGATATCGAATTTGGCGATAGTTCACAAAACCAACTCCTTCGGAGCATGCGAATCAAGGCATTCATCAATCTTTCGATGTTTGAAGAAGCGCAAGGCTTGCTCGAGGCTTCGGTGTCCAAGGAACCGGAACACGCAGAATGGCATCTGCTGCTTGCGCACAGTCTCAGAGGCTTGCGCAAGGCTAACCATGCGCTTTCATCCGCTCACAAGGCGGTCGAACTGGAGCCTGACACAGTCCAACCGCGCTATGAAAAAGCCGAGTGCTTTGCCGCAAACGGGCAATTGACGGATGCGATCGCCTACCTTGATACGGTCCGGGAGAACGTGCCTGACCATGACGAGGAAAACCTGGTCGCAGTGAAGTTGGAATTCACTAACGACGCCGGTTTCTTCGACTTGCAGGCGGACATCGCTCGGGAGAGATTGCCTTCGGACCTGGAGAACATTGAATTGCTGCGCTCATTTGTTTGGGCGTTGATGAAAAAGGAGACGCCGGACCTGAAGCTGGCGCTGGAGATGGTCGATCGGCAACTTGCCATCGAGCAGGACGATCAAGACTCTTGGATTAACAGGGGTGAAATTCTCAATCTGATGGGCGCCGAAGAGGATGCGGCGGATTGTTTCAGGCGTGCCATCGCGCTGCCGGCGGAGGCGAAGCCCGATCAGAGTGCTCCTTGGATGTGGCGTCTGGCATGGGCAAATCTGCATCTGGGCAATTACGAAAAGGCATCCGAAACAATGCAGAAAGCGATTGATGCGGGGGACGATGAGGCTTCAACTCTGTTTGATCTAGCCATTTGCAAGGCGCTAACGGGGAATGATGCTGAGGCCAAGCGGGCTTTCAATGCCGGGGTGAGCAAGCTTAAGGACAAGCCAAATTATCTGAAGCGCGGCCGGTTTATCGTTGCACGCCAGGACATTGACTGGTTCTTCAAGCAGGCACTTGGTAGCAAATCCACCGAATACAGCAAATTTGCATCCAGAACATTGTCGCGGCTCATATCCGGGGCCAAGGTCGAGTAACGGGGTGGCCGGTTGCCCGCGACCTCAAAACAAAGCGGGCCTCGTGGCCGTCGGATGTGGCAACTACAAGACGTAAGAGCAACAATTGGAGAATCGTGAAATGGAACCAGCTAGCGTAATTTCAGCAACGGTAGTTTCCTTGCTGGCTCCTTACGTCAAGAAGGGTGCAGAGAAGTTCGCACAGGCCGCCGGTCAGAGACTATTTGACTTCACTGGTGAACTCTTCGGCAACATTACCGAAAAAGCGAAAACGGACGAGGCCCTGGAAGGAGCGCTCCAGAAAATCGAAGCAGGAAACGAACAAGAGGTTTCTGACCTTCATGCGAAACTGACCGAGGCCCTCAGCGGTGACCCCGACCTGTTTCACGACATCTCGGATCTCTTAGAGAGGCACAAACGCGAGATCGAGCTGCGCATGCACGACATCGAAGCCGGCGGCAGTGTGGTGGGCGCTATAGTCAAGGAGCGGCGGTCTGCATATATCTCAATGAAAAATGTGAGGGCGGACGGTGACGTCACGGGCTTGATCGAGAAATAAGTCTGCAAACCAGATCGTTGAACAAACTGAAGCATTGAATGCACCTTTCGTAACGGTGAAAGAGCAGTAACGACAGAGAACGGACACTTTTCGACCGTTGACTTTGCCTACTTCGATGTTGGCTATCAACAAATTCGCCCCATACGCTCGATGGCAGCACATCGCACCGACTGAAGTCGAAAAGTGCATCCACTTCGAGTGGATGGCGCTTGGCTGCAGATCAGATTGAAAAGGTGGTCATCCGATTGCTTGCTGAAACGCTGAGTGATCAAGACCAAATGGTGAATCTGTTTTCAGATGAAGATTTGACTGCGGATTGCATGGTGCAATTATACCAAGAAGCGGTGAACTTGGCTTGGGAGCCATCCGAGCAGACCAATGCCAAACTGAAAGATTCTATCAATACTTTGGTGCATCGCATTGATCTCAAGGCCGAGATCATTGCAATCCAAATCAAGTTGGACGGCTTGTGCGATTTGATGACAATGGAAAAGCTCAGCTCACTCGACAGTCTGTCGAAGGTCGCAACAAAAACAATCAATGCACCACTGCAATTCAAGAAGTGCGGCGTGGAGACCAAACTCGTTATTTGCGACAGGTAACATGCTGCTGCTGAACCCAATCAAGCCCTCATCACGCTAGTCGCACAGGCTCACCATTGGCTTGACAGATTGACTGACGGTTCAGTTGCATCAATCATCGAACTCTCGAGAGAAAAACAGGTAGACAAGAACAAGATCAGCCGCGCTTCGCGGTTTGCCTTTCTTGCTCCAGACATCACCCAAGCCATTTTTGAGGGTCGCCAGCCTGTTGAATTGACAGCAGATAGAATGCGTCGCTTTCCAGACTTGCCTATGGATTGGCAGGGTCAGCGAGAGCTCCTCGGGTTCACCAGAGTAAATCCGTCGTGCGAGATGGATCACCTCACCAAACGTGTGGTCACCGAAAAACCCAATCTGAGACAAACTGGCAATATGCGCGTCATCTCAGCCAAAACGCCGTCTCCCGCACACGCGTCTCTGGCTGGAAATCCGATAATCCTCTGAAATCATTAAATAAAAAGGACGTTGAGACTATATCGCCTCAACGTCCTTGACCGTCTGGTGGAGCCAGGCGGAATCGAACCGCCGACCTCTACAATGCCATTGTAGCGCTCTCCCAACTGAGCTATGACCCCGAAATCTCTTCCAGATTTTGCCGGCACCGGCCGGAAAAACTAGCCGCCAGCCTGGGCGCCGACGACTATGTTTGCGTGATACCCGTAAGTGGCAGATGTTGTCAATCTGCCAGTGCACCGGTTTTGTCAGCTCTCGTCGCCGCCCGGCTTCGGAGTGCCGCCGATCAGGTCTTCGACTCCGGTGCCGCTTTCGTCTTCCTCGTCGTCCAGGAACACATCGGAATCATCGCTTTCGTCATCGTCGTCAGCGTCGCCGAGGTCGACATCCTTGATTGCCGCAGCCTCATCGTCATCCGCATCGTCGCTGTCGTCGTCTTCAAGGTCCTCAAGACTCACAACGGCCGGATTTTCCTCCAGTTCGCCTTCATCCTTCTTGGCCTCTTCCTCTTCCGGCTTGTCGGCAGGCTTGGCCCGGGTCGGCAGATCAGCCTTCGACGGCAGCAGCTGCTCGGCGACAAATGCCGTGTCGCACTTGGGACAGGTGATGGGATCCTTGTTGAGATCATAGAAACGGGCCCCACAGTTCGGGCAGGTGCGTTTGGTTCCAAGTTCGTCGCTGACCACGGTGACAACGTCCTTATCTTCTAGGAATGAATTTCAAATATGAAGGTTGGTGGCGCATCCCATGCCACGGGCACGCGCGCGTGTCAAAAGCCAATTTACCCCACCGTTATGATGGCATGTCGCAGCAGGGTATGATAATGCCGCAATACACATCGCCAACAAGGCCGCCTTGCGCCTGCCAATTTCAGGATCAGACCCCGTTGAGTTCCGAAACGCCGCATCCGCTTCGCTCCCTGAACTCGCCTCGGCTGACCGGCCGGGTGCGGGTGCCGGGGGACAAGTCAATCTCCCATCGCGCCTTGATGTTCGGCGCCCTGGCACTTGGAGAAACGGTCATCACCGGCCTGCTCGAGGGCGAGGATGTCCTCAACACGGCCAAGGCCATGGCGGCGCTCGGCGTCAGGCTGGAACGCTGGAATGACGACGATAGTTGGCATGTCAACGGCGTCGGTATCGGTGGCTTCCAGGCCCCGGCCCAGACCATTGACTTCGGCAATTCCGGCACCGGGGCCCGGCTTGCCATGGGCCTGTTGGCAACCACTCCCATAGCGGCCCGCATGTCGGGCGACGCTTCGCTAAGGTCACGTCCGATGGGCCGCATCGTGACACCGCTTGAAGGCTTCGGCACCCGGTTTGAGACCGCAGACGGCGGCCGCATGCCGCTGACCCTGCATGGCGCACAGCATCCGGTGCCGATTGAATACCGGCTGCCGGTGGCCTCTGCCCAGGTCAAGTCCGCCGTCCTGCTGGCAGGGCTAAATGCACCGGGCGCGACGACCGTGATCGAACCTGAGCCGACCCGTGACCATACCGAACGCATGCTGCAGGGGTTTGGCGCCGACATAGCGATCGGCACGGCAGACGATGGCGCGCGAACTATTACGGTCAGGGGGCACAAGGAGTTGCAGGCCCAGACGGTTGAGGTGCCGGGCGATCCGTCGTCGGCCGCCTTTGCGCTCGTGGCGGCGGTCATAAGCGATGACAGTGAGGTCACCGTGGAAAACATGCTGCTGAATGAAACCCGCATTGGCCTGATCGTGACGTTGCAGGAAATGGGTGCCGACATATCCATTGCCAACCAAAGGCTGTCCGGCGGTGAACCGGTCGGCGATGTGACGGCCCGGTCAAGCAGGTTGTCGGGCGTTACGGTTCCTGCGGCCCGGGCGCCGTCGATGATTGACGAATACCCTGTCCTGGCCGTGGCGGCCGCTTTTGCCGATGGCGTGACCAGGATGCAGGGCCTGCATGAATTGCGGGTCAAGGAGAGTGACCGCCTGGCCGCTGTGGCAGCCGGGCTCAAGGCCAACGGTGTGATCCATGACACCGGCGATGACTGGCTTGCGGTCACCGGCGGCAGGGTGCCGGGTGGTGGAACCGTCACAACCCACCTTGACCATCGCATAGCAATGGCGTTTCTGGTCATGGGGCTGGCCGCTGATGAGCCGGTCACTGTTGATGATGGCAATGTCATGGCGACCAGTTTTCCCGGTTTCCAGGAGTTTATGGAAGGTATGGGCGCGCGCTTCGAGGACGCGGCCCAATGACCGTCCGCCCCCATCTGGTCATTGCCGTTGACGGACCTGCAGCCTCGGGCAAGGGCACGCTGGCGCGCCGGCTGGCGGCCCATTACGGGTTGTCATATCTCGACACCGGATCACTGTACCGGGCAACCGGGCTGGCAGTGGCGGCTGCCGGTGGCCAGCCTGACGACGAACCGGCAGCACTGAAGGCGGCTCAAAGCCTCAATCCGTCGATCTATCTGGAAGACCAGCTCCGCTCGCCCGGGGCTGGTGAGGCGGCGTCGCAGGTGGCCGCCATTCCGGCGGTGCGCTCGGCGCTGCTGGAGTTTCAGCGCAACTTTGCAGCGACACCGCCGGGCGCTGTGCTCGACGGGCGCGACATCGGCACGGTTGTGTGTCCGGACGCGGATGTGAAGCTGTTTGTGACGGCAGAGCCGGAAACCCGCGCCCAGCGCCGTCATCTTGAACACGCCGGGCGCGGCGACGGGCTCAGCTATGAAAACGTGCTGTCAGATATCCGCCGCCGCGATGAGCGCGACAGCGGCCGTGCCGTGGCTCCGTTGAAGGCGGCTGAAGACGCCATCTTGCTCGATACGACAGAATTGGGTATAGAAGCCGCGTTCCAGGCCGCTTTGGACCTCGTCGAAAGCGTTTTGAATGAGCGGGGGCAGTCTGCCTGAAGGCGGATCGCCCCTTAATTTGTTCCTGGATGCCGATCAATATCATCTGTTCTCGCTGAAGTTCTGGAACTTGGCGGCAGCGGTGCTTGGCATTCAACAGGAGCTGCAACCCGTGTTTGGTGCCCGTGCTGCCCAACCCATGTCCGACCATTACCGGCCGGATAATCAGCGCAAATCGGGACGTCCTGCGGTTATTTCCGTGGGCCAGGCATATTTATTGATCGAAAGAAGGCTTTATTGATGGCTGAAACCAGCTCTCTAAACCCAACCCGCGATGACTTCGCGGCCATGCTCGATGCGAGCTTTAACGAAGAAACCAATGCCGAAGGCACCGTCGTCAAAGGCAAGATCATTGCTATTGAAAACGACCTGGCGATTATCGACGTCGGACTGAAGACCGAGGGCCGTGTGCCGCTGCGCGAATTCCGCTCACCCGGCCAGGAGCAGGAACTGACGGTCGGCGATGAAGTCGAGGTGTTTCTCGACCGGATCGAAAACGCCATGGGCGAAGCCGTGCTGTCGCGCGACAAGGCACGCCGCGAGGAAGCCTGGGTTCGCCTGGAAAAATCATTCGAAGACAACGAGCGTGTTGACGGGGTGATCTTCGGACGCGTCAAGGGCGGCTTTACCGTGGATCTCGGCGGTGCCGTGGCGTTCCTGCCCGGCTCCCAGGTCGATATTCGCCCGGTCCGCGATGTGACGCCGCTGATGAACATGACCCAGCCCTTCCAGGTGCTGAAAATGGACAAGCGTCGCGGCAACATCGTTGTCTCCCGCCGCGCCATCATGGAAGAAACCCGCGCCGAGCAGCGCTCTGAACTGGTTCAGAACCTTGCCGAAGGCCAGCAGGTCGAAGGTGTGGTCAAGAACATCACCGACTACGGCGCGTTCGTCGACCTCGGCGGTATTGACGGACTTCTGCATGTCACCGACATTTCCTGGAAGCGTGTCAACCATCCGACCGACGTTCTCGCCGTTGGCCAGACCGTCAAGGTGCAGATCGTCAAGATCAACCCCGAGACCCAGCGCATCAGCCTCGGCATGAAACAGCTCGAGAGCGATCCATGGGAAGGCGTTGAGGCCAAGTACCCGGTTGGCATGCGCGTCAAGGGCCGCGTCACCAACATCACCGACTATGGTGCGTTCGTGGAACTGGAAGAAGGCATCGAAGGCCTTGTCCATGTGTCTGAAATGAGCTGGACCAAGAAGAACGTGCATCCCGGCAAGATCGTTTCCACATCGGAAGAGATCGAGGTTGAGGTGCTTGAGGTCGATCCCGCCAAGCGCCGTGTCTCACTTGGCCTGAAACAGACCACCGACAATCCGTGGGCATCGTTCGCTGAACGCTATCCGCAGAACACCCACGTTGAAGGCGAGATCAAGAACATCACCGAGTTTGGTCTGTTCATCGGCCTCGAGGGTGATGTTGACGGTATGGTTCACCTGTCCGATCTGGACTGGAACCGTTCTGGCGAAGACGCCATCCAGGACTACAACAAGGGCGACATGGTCAAGGCCATCGTGCTCGACGTGGACCAGGAGAAGGAGCGCATCTCGCTGGGTATCAAGCAGCTTGGCGGCGATCCGATGGAAGGCGCTGCCTCCGGTGGCATGCGCAAGGGCGCGACCGTAACCTGCGAAATCACCGAGGTGCAGGAAAACGGCATCGAGGTGAAGATCGCCGACACCGACATGACCGCGTTCATCCGCCGTTCCGACCTGGCCCGTGACCGGTCCGAACAGCGTCCGGAGCGGTTTGCCGTCGGTGAGAAGGTCGATGCCCGCATCACCCAGTTCGACAAGTCTGCCCGCAAGGTCGGGCTGTCGATCAAGGCCCTGGAAATCGCCGAGGAAAAGGCTGCCGTCGAACAGTACGGATCGTCGGACTCCGGCGCATCGCTGGGCGACATTCTGGGCGCGGCGCTCAACAAGGCGGGTGCGGACGACAAGGACCAGAAGTCGGACGACTGATCCTGCCATTGGAACAATAGTCACACTCCAGACCGGTCAGCAGGGCACTGCTGGCCGGTTTTTGTCTTCCAGTCCTGCGATGCGCAGATTGAGGGACGACTTTGGCCCAGACGATCATCTTTCTCCAATTTGCGACCCGCAGATTGAAGGACGATCTTGATTTCACTACATTGTTCCGTAAAAGCAGTGAGCTCCAAACAACCGGAAACACACCTCATGTCCCTTGATGCCGATAGTATGATTGTCCGCCGTAAAATGCGCCGCCGCGTTACTTTCTGGCGCGCCGTCTGCATTGCGCTCGCGGTCGTGACAGCTGTGGCGCTGGCCTATGGCAGCAATGGCTCCGGCTTCAGCCTGGGCAAGCGGGCAGATCATGTCGCGCGTATCCGGGTGGAAGGCATGATCACCGGCAGTACCGAGACACTGGAAATGCTGCGCAAGATCGAGAAGGCCAAGCAGGTCAAGGCGCTGCTGGTTCACATCGACAGCCCGGGCGGCACGACCGCGGGTTCGGAAGCCATCTACGAGCGTCTGCGTATCATTGCCAAGGACAGGCCTGTCGTGGCGGTGATGAACACGGTCGCCGCGTCCGGCGGATACATTACCGCGATTGCTGCAGATCACATCGTGGCCCGCGGCAATACCATCACCGGATCCGTCGGCGTGATCTTTCAGTGGGCGCAGGTCGAGAAACTGCTGAGCAATATCGGTATCGCCATGCAGGAGCGCAAATCAGGTGAACAAAAAGCGGAACCGAACATATTCACCGAGCCGTCGGCTGAAACACTGGCTGTGACAGATGCCATGATCCGCGACAGTTTCGTGTGGTTCACCGACCTGGTGAAAGACCGCCGCAAGTTGTCCGCATCCCAGATGACATTGATTTCCGACGGCCGCGTGTTTACCGGCAGGCAGGCGCTCAAGGCCAAGCTTGTCGACAAGCTGGGCGGCGAAGATGAGGCGATTGACTGGCTCGCCACCGAACACAAGCTGTCAAGGGACATGAAGGTTATCGACTGGGAACCGGCACCGGCTTCCAGTGCCGGCAGCCTGGGCCTGTTCGGACTGGGCAAGGTCGCTCGCTGGCTCGGGTTTTCCGCAGCGGTTGATGCGCTGGAAGCCCGCACGGTAAAACTTGACGGGCTGTTGGTGCTTTGGCACCCTAATCTGAGATAATTGCTGGTTTCAGGCGCAATACTGTGCCAAAAACAGACACACAATAAGTTTTAACCCTGAGGGGGGTTCATTTGCCATGATCAAGTCCGAACTTATTCAGGAGATCGCGATGCGCCATCCGCATCTCTTTCACCGTGACGTGGAACGTATCGTCAATACTGTGTTTGATGAAATCACCGGAGCCATGGCTGAAGAAAACCGCGTCGAGTTGCGTGGGTTCGGGGCGTTCTCGGTGAAGCGGCGCGATGCCCGTCAGGGACGCAATCCCCGTACCGGCGAACCGGTCAAGGTGGAGGCCAAGCGGGTGCCGTTTTTCAAGACCGGCAAGGAACTGCGCGAACGCCTCAACGGTGGCAAGGACGTATAAGTACCCGGGCGGCTGATCGCACGTGATCTCGCCCTAAGTACTCTGGAACAGGCACAATTGTCGTGACGGCAAAACGCATATTCTCATGGATCATTGGTGCGCCGGTGGCTGTTGTGCTGGTCAGTTTCGCTGTTGCCAATCGCCATTGGACCGACGTGTCATTTGACCCGCTCAACAAGGCCGACCCGTGGCTGATGATTTCGATGCCCACCTACCTGCTGCTGTTTATCGGCATCTTCATCGGCATGATTGTCGGCGGCGTCGTGGTGTGGATGCGGCAGGGAAAATGGCGCAAGGCGGCGCGGTTGGCCCAGACCGGCAAACCGGACGTTCCTGCCGAACGTAAACCCAGCGATGCAACCGGACTGGTGCCGGTTGTGAGTCAGAAAAACCAGGCCTGACGCCTACGCCTTCGGTGTCCGGTAGTATTCCAAGAGATGTTATGTCTGAAAACCCGATTTGCGTTGCGCTAGACACGCCCGACCCGGCACTCGCTGCCGCGATGGCGGCACGGCTGAAGGACCATGTCGGCATGGCCAAGGTCGGCATGGAACTGTTCTATCGGTCCGGCAGGGCCGGATACGAACAGGTCGCAGCGAACGGTGTGCCGTTGTTCCTGGATCTCAAACTGCACGACATTCCCAACACGGTGGCACAAGGCCTGACGTCGCTGATGTCGCTGGACCCCGCGCCGGCGATTGTCAATGTGCATGCATCCGGCGGGCCGGCCATGCTCGAAGCGGCTGCCAGGGCGGTTGACGGCAAGGCGAAGCTGATCGCTGTCACCATTCTCACCAGCCTGTCTGATGCGGATATCCATGCTGCCGGTTTCGACCCCGCGTCCGACACCGCGGAAACCGCGGTGAAGCTCGCGCAATTGTCGAAACAGTCCGGTCTCGACGGCGTGGTGTGTTCGCCACATGACATTCAGGCTATCAAGGCTGCCTGCGGTACCGGTTTCATGACGGTCGTGCCGGGCGTGCGTCCGGCAGGTGCCGATGTGCAGGACCAGAAACGCATTGCCACACCGCAATCTGCCCGTGCCCATGGTGCCGACATTCTGGTCATTGGCCGTCCGATCACAAAGGCGGACGATCCGGCAGCTGCGGCAGCTGCTATCTCCGCTAGCATTGAAGGGTGATCCGGTGAACACGACCAAGATCAAGGTTTGCGGACTGTCGGATCCGGCCCATGTACGCACTGCCGTGGAGGCAGGGGCGGACTATATCGGGTTCGTGTTCTATGAACCGAGCCCCCGGAATGTTTCCACCCAGGTGGCGCAGGCACTGGCAACCCTGGCGCGCGGCCGGGCGAAAATCGTAGCGCTGGTCGTCGATGCGGAGGATGATCTGATTGACCGGATCAACGCCCAGGTGAAACCCGACTTCTTCCAGGCGCACGGGTCGGAAACCGCTGACCGCATTTCGGAAATTCATACCCGCACCGGCGTGCCGGTGATAAAGGCTGTCAAAGTCAGGGATGCTGCAGATGTAGAGGCGGCGGGCGCCTATGCAGATGCGGCCTGCATGGTTCTGTTTGACGCCAAGGCGCCAGAAACCCTGGCCAATGCACTGCCTGGCGGCAACGGAATTGCCTTCGACTGGGACCTGCTGCAGGACGGCCGCCTGCGCGATGGCTTCATGCTGTCCGGTGGACTGGAAGCCGGCAATGTCGCCGAAGCCATCACTGTCACCGGCGCACCGGCCGTTGATGTCTCTTCCGGCGTCGAAAGTGCGCCGGGCATCAAGGATGCCGCAGCCATCGTGAAATTTATTGAGACCGTGCGCCAGCACGGTTAGAACATCTGAACCGGGCCGTTCGACTTCTTTCGCCAGGACGGTCTTTATCCGGCATCGCCGCGTTGTAACGAGAGTTGAGCAAATGAGTACGTCTGTACCGAATTCCTATCGCACCGGCCCGGATGACACCGGCCTGTTCGGCATTTACGGCGGCCGCTTTGTCGCCGAAACGCTGATGCCGAACATTCTTGAACTGGAGGCGGCTTATGCGGCGGCTCTCAAGGATCCGTCCTATGCGGCTGAGATGGAAGATTTTCTGGAGCACTATGTCGGCAGGCCGTCACCGCTGTATTATGCCGAACGCCTCACCGAACACCTCGGTGGCGCTAAAATCTACTTCAAGCGCGATGAGCTGAACCATACCGGGGCGCACAAGATCAACAATGTCATGGGCCAGATCCTGCTGGCACGGCGCATGGGCAAGACCCGTATCATTGCTGAAACCGGTGCCGGCCAGCATGGTGTGGCGACGGCAACGGCGTGTGCCCGTTTCGGCCTTGAGTGCATTGTCTATATGGGTGCGACGGATGTCGAGCGTCAGGCGCCCAACGTGTTCCGCATGAAATTGCTGGGTGCCGAAGTCGTGCCGGTCACGTCCGGACGCTCGACCCTGAAAGACGCCATGAACGAGGCGCTGCGCGACTGGGTCTCGAACGTTGACAACACGTTCTACTGTATCGGTACGGTTGCCGGTCCGCATCCGTATCCGGCCATGGTGCGCGACTTTCAGTCGGTGATCGGCCGCGAGACCAAAGAACAGATGCAGGCTCGTGAAGGCCGTCTGCCGGACTCGCTCATTGCCGCCATCGGTGGCGGTTCCAACGCCATGGGCCTGTTCCACCCGTTCCTGGATGATGCGTCGGTTGAAATCTTCGGTGTTGAGGCCGCCGGCCGCGGTGTCGACACTGACGAGCACGCCGCCTCTATCACCGGTGGCAGGCCCGGTGTCCTGCACGGCAATCGCACCTACCTGCTGATGGACGAAGACGGCCAGATCGACGAAGCGCATTCGATTTCAGCCGGCCTGGACTACCCCGGCATCGGACCGGAGCATTCCTGGCTCAATGACACCGGCCGCGTCAGCTACATTTCCGCAACGGATGATGAAGCCCTCGAAGCGTTCAAGCTGTGCTGCAAGCTGGAGGGCATCATTCCGGCGCTCGAGCCGTGCCATGCCCTGGCCAAGGTCATGGAAATAGCGCCTGAAAAGCCCGCTGATCACCTGATGGTCATGAACATGTGCGGGCGCGGCGACAAGGACATATTCACCGTCGCCGAGCACCTGGGAGTGAAACTGTGAGTTCCGGAACCCGTATTGAAGCCCGTTTTGCCGACCTGAAGGCGCAGGGGCGCGCCGCATTTGTCACGTTCGTAACAGCTGGTGACCCGGGTTATGACACATCGCTTGAGCTGTTGCGGGCCTTGCCCGGTGCCGGTGCCGACATTATCGAACTCGGCATGCCGTTCACCGATCCGATGGCCGATGGCCCGGCCATCCAGGCGTCTTCGTTGCGCGCCCTGAATGCCGGCCAGAACATGATCAAGACCCTGCAGATGGTCAGGGAATTCCGCACTGGCGACAATGACACCCCGATTGTGCTGATGGGCTACTACAACCCGATCTACATTTACGGCGTGGACAAATTCATCGCTGATGCCAAGGATGCCGGTGTCGACGGTCTCATCGTCGTTGACCTGCCGCCCGAGGAAGATCATGAACTGTGTATCCCGGCGCTGGAACAGGGGTTGAATTTCATTCGGCTGGCAACGCCGACAACCGACGACAAGCGCCTGCCGAAGGTGCTCACCAACACGTCCGGATTTGTCTACTATGTGTCGGTCACCGGCATCACCGGGTCCAAGGCACCCGACATCTCGCAGGTCAATGAAGCGGTTTCGCGCATCAAGCGGCACACGGACTTGCCGGTTGCGGTGGGCTTCGGGGTCAAGACGCCTGAGCAGGCCTCCGGTATCGCATCCGGTGCCGATGGCGTGGTCGTCGGATCGGCTCTGGTCAACAGCATCAGGGAAAGTCTTGATGCCGATGATGCGGCAACGGACTCGACCGTGCCGAATGTGCTAAAGCTGGTCAGCGAGTTGGCACAAGGTGTGCGCAACACCAGAGGCACGTAACGGGTAAGCGGCAATGAACTGGATCAAGAACTTCGTCAGGCCAAAGATCAGCGGTATTCTGGGCACCAAGCGGGATGTGCCGGAAAACATGTGGATCAAGTGCCCGGAAACCGGCGAGATGGTGTTCTACCGTGATCTGGAGGCCAACCAGTTTGTCATTCCACGTTCCGGCTATCACATGCGCATGGCGCCGGATGCTCGCCTGAAGCACACGTTCGATGACGAGAAGTGGACTGATATAGAGCTGCCGGACGTTGCGGTGGATCCGCTGAAGTTCAGGGATGAGCGCAAATATGTCGACCGCCTCAAGGAAGCCCGCGCCAAGGCAGACCGCAAAGACGCCATCGTTGCCGGCCGCGGCCATATTGACGGGCTTGAGGCTGTGGCCGTGGTGCAGGACTTCGCCTTCATGGGCGGCTCGCTGGGCATGGCGGCAGGCGAGGGCATCGTCACCGCCATGTTCGAGGCGGCGGACAACAAGCTGCCGCTGATCCTGTATGCGGCCTCCGGCGGCGCACGCATGCAGGAGGGTATCCTGTCACTGATGCAACTGCCGCGTACGACCGTTGGCGTGCAGCGTCTGCGCGAGGCCGGCGTGCCCTATATCGTTGTGCTGACACACCCGACCACCGGCGGGGTTACCGCATCTTACGCCATGCTCGGCGATATCCACATCGCAGAGCCCGGCGCGCTGATCGGTTTTGCCGGACCGCGGGTCATCGAGCAGACCATCCGCGAAAAGCTTCCCGACGGCTTCCAGCGCTCCGAATACCTGCGCGAACATGGCATGGTGGACATGGTCGTTCACCGGCATGAACTGCGCGCCACGCTGTCGAATGTGCTGCACATGCTGATGAAACAGCCGACACCTGTCCCGGCCGTGCCGCTGCCGGCGCCTGAAGATACAAAGACCGAAGCCGCTCCCGCCGATACCGAGGCCTGACATGGCTGTCAGCGATGCCATCCTGATGCGGCTTCTGGAGCTGCATCCGAAAATAATTGATCTGTCCCTGGACCGGATGTGGCGTCTGCTGGAGGCGCTAGGAAACCCGCAAGCTTCACTGCCGCCGGTGGTACACATTGCCGGTACCAACGGCAAGGGATCGACGCTGGCCAGCATGCGCGCCGTGATCGAGGCTGCCGGCCTCAGCGTTCACGCCTACACGTCGCCCCATCTCGTCAGGTTCCATGAGCGCATCGCGCTGGGGGCACCCGGCGGTGGCAGCCTGATCGAAGAGCAGTTGCTGGTCGACCTGCTGGAGGAATGTGAGCAGGCCAACAAGGCGGAACCGATCACCTTTTTCGAAATCACCACGGCTGCCGCTATGCTGGCGTTTGCCCGCAACCCGGCAGACTATGTGCTGCTGGAAGTGGGGCTCGGCGGCAGGCTCGATGCGACCAACATCGTTGCTGAGCCGGCTGTCAGCGTCATTACGCCGGTCGACATGGACCATGAGCAGTATCTTGGGAACACGCTGGCGAAGATCGCCGGTGAGAAGGCAGGCATCCTGAAACCGGGTCGGCCCGCCTGTATCGGCATTCAGCAGGACGAAGCGCGCGCTGCCATTGAAGCCATCGGCGCCGAAGTCGGCGCTGAACTGAAAATCGCCAACCAGGACTTCCAGTGTTTCGAGCAATATGGACGCATGGTGTTTCAGGATGAAGACGGCCTGCTGGACCTTGACCTGCCTTCACTTGCTGGGCGCTTCCAGATCGACAATGCGGGTCTGGCGATCGCGGCCATCAGAACGCTGGATGACAAGCGCATAACCTCTCAGCATGTCGCGGATGGTTTGGCGAATGTGAAGTGGTCCGCCCGGATGCAGCGGCTGGAGCCGGGCTTCCTGCACACGCTGGTGCCGGCCGGCACCGAGATATGGCTCGACGGCGGGCACAACCCGTCTGCCGGGCGGGCGGTGGCCGCCACGCTAGCCGACCTGGATGAGCGCTCGCCACGCCCGCTGATGCTGGTTACCGGCATGCTCAACACCAAACGTACAGATGGCTATCTCGGCCCGTTTGCCGGCCTCGTCCACAAGGTCATGAGCATTTCTATTCCTGGAGAGGAAAACACCATTCCGGCGGTCGAACTGGCCCGCGACGCAATAGCGGCCGGCCTGGACGCCCGGCCCTATGACAGCCTGGAACGAGCCATGCGCGCCGCCGGAGAAATTGCCGGAGGCGACACGCCTGCGCGCATCATCATAGGCGGGTCACTGTATCTGGCCGGCAATGTGCTGGCACTGCACCGCGATGAAACGCCAAGCCAGGTTTCGGGCACCGCACGCAGATAGAGCGCGACTTCACACCTGGCAAAGTCGCGCTCTACTAAACCTGAACAAAACTGGAGTCGTCAGCGGACGCTCAGATGGATGCCTTGATCCACTCGGCAATCTTGCCTTTAGGATTGGCGCCAACCTGGGTCGATGCCACTTCGCCGCCCTTGAACACCATCAGTGTCGGGATGCCGCGCACGCCGAACTTGGACGGTACGGACGGATTTTCGTCAATGTTGATCTTGACGATTTTCACGTCCGAGCCGAGTTCGTCGGACAGTTCTTCCAGCGACGGGCCGATCATTTTGCACGGACCGCACCATTCAGCCCAGAAATCCACCACGACCGGGGTGTCGGACTTGATCACATCGTCTTCGAATGAGGCATCCGTGACAGCGTTCGTTGCCATGTTGCAAAACCTTTCTTAAGAGAGATTTGCCCTGAACTCGAGGGAATCGGCGTCAGTGCAAGAGTTAAGCTTGTTGAACAAGTAGGTATTGAGCCGACGCAGGTCAAGTGTCATGGCCGGTCGTTTACACCGTTGTGATCGCGGCTGCGCGCCAGGCCTCGTCCAGCATGGCGTTCGGTACTGGCATCAAGTGAGGTGCATCGGTCCACAGCAGGGCACATTCAATGGCACGTCCCGGATAAATCCGCTCCAGCGCTTTTGAATAGGCAGCAAGCTGGCGCAGGTAGATCTCAGGTATCCCATCAACGCTGTCGGGTGGCGGCCGGTTGGTCTTGAAATCCACCACCAGCACCCGGTCAGGTTCCACCAGCAACCGGTCGATCTGGCCGGTCAGCCCGAGCCGCTCGCGGTCGGGCAGGTCAATCATCGCCGCAATCGATACTTCCGCCCGCCCGGCGGCGGAGAATACCGAGGCAAACCGGGTATCGGTGAACAGTGTCATGATCTCGGACACGGTCGCACTGAGCTCCGGTTCCGTGATGCCATGGGCCGCCAGAAATCTGCCGGCGGCGGGCTCGCGCTGCTCGGCTGCCAACTCCGGCAGGGACTGCAGCAGACGATGCACCAGTTGACCCCGGCGAAACCGTGTGTCGGTACGAGGCGCCAGTGGCGACAGTGCCGTTTCGCTGCTCCAGCCCTCTTCGGTTTGGCCCGCGGCGTCCATGCGAGATGGTGCCAGCCAGCGATTTGGCGGCAACACCGCCTGCGCCTTCTCCTGCGCCCAGTCCGGCGGTGGTGTGGCCACAACCGCATTGCCGGCGGCGCTCTCCTTGTCGTCGCTGACCTCTGGTTTGCCGGCCCGCCAGGTACGGAAGCCATCATTGTCGTCATGTCCCTGCAACAGCGGGTCATCGCCGCCTGTCAGTGCCGCATGCATCATGGCATACCAGCTGGCGCTTGGCGCCTCGGCCGGTGCGGAACTGTTCTTCTGCTTGACGAAACCGCACACATAAAGCCGGTAGCGGGCCCGCGTCATGGCCACGTACAATAGTCGGTTGTATTCCTCCATCAGGCCTTTGAACGCCTCGTCCCTGAGGACATCCGTCACCCGGGTGGCGTAATCCGACTTCAGCCGCCACACCGGCAGATGGCTGTCGGTGACCAGGACATTGCCTATTTTCCTGGCATCAGGCGCAGAACAGGTATCCGGCAGGAACACGATCGGCGCCTCCAGACCTTTCGCTCCGTGCACCGTCATCACCCGCACTTCGCCGCCGGCCTGGTCCATGTCGCGGCGGATGTCGGCCTGGGTCGCCTCCAGCCATGCCAGGAAGCCGGCAAGTGAAGGCGCGTGCTGTTGCTCATATTCCAGGGCCAGTTGCAGGAACGCATCTATCGGGTCGGCCGCTTCCGGTCCCAGACCGCCGAGCAGGGCTCGCCTGCCGCCGTCGCGGGACAGCACTGCAGAATAGAAATCGAATACGCTGGACCTGGCGGCCAACTCGCGCCAGCGGGCCAGTTTTTCGCAAGCCTCGGTGTAAGGTTTGCCGGCGCTGGCAGCTTCGCGCAGCGCGTCCCACAAACTGCCGGTTCCGCGTTTGTGGGCCATGCCGAACAGGTCATTGTCATCGTCAAACCGCGTCACACCGTCATTGTGGGTGAACAGCGGGCTTTTCAACACGCCGGCCAGGTTGAGATCGTCCTGCGGCAGGATACACGCCTGGGCCAGAGCCATCATGTCCTGTACCGCGATATGATCAAGCAGTTTGAGCCGGTCGGCACCGGCCACCGGCACGCCGGCTTCCTTCAGCGCCCGTACGATGGCGGCCATCAGGTACGACCGCTGGCGCACCAGTATAAGGATGTCGGAAGGTCTGACCTGACGGTTTTCCGTCAACATCTCCCGCGGTTCACCTTGCGTCCACCCGGCGATTTTCGCTGCGATGCGGCGTGCCATGACCAGGTGCGGCGGATCGACAATGTCACCTGACTTTGGCGACCAGTGCTGAATGTCGTCATCCGACTGGCCACGTTCCAGGTCCCAGATCTCGACCAGGCCCTGTTCGCCGGTGCGGATTGGCAGATGCCGGACTTCCGGCTGGATCTCCGAAGTTACACCCTGGCTCGCATCATCGCGGGTAAACACCAGATCAACGGCCCGCAGCACCAGTTCACTGGAGCGAAAAGAGTGTTCAAGCGGGACTTCGCGATAGCTTGCTCCGGCATTGCTGATAAGTGTTGCATACAGGCCCGCCTGCCTGTCGAATTCCCGCGGATCGGCACCCTGGAACGAATAGATCGACTGCTTCCGGTCTCCCACGGCGAACATGGTTCTGGCTGCACCGCCGCGTGCGCCTTCCCCGGCGAAGAATTCCTCCGTCAGCGCGTTGATGATGCGCCACTGGTCGGGACTGGTATCCTGGGCTTCGTCTATCAGGATGTGGTCGAGGCCGCCATCGAGTTTGTACAGGACCCAGGCGGCGTCTGCATTGTGGTGCAGAAGATCGACGGTCTGGTGGATCAAATCCTCGAAATCGTAGGCGGCGAGGTTTTGTTTCATGCGGTTGAAGGTGGTGATGATCTCAAGTCCGAGATAGACCAGCGCTGTGGTGGAGCTCACGATCAGCAGCGCATTTATGTTTTCCAGTGCGCTCAGCAGCAGCTCCCGCATGTCAAGCAACGCCTGACGGCATTCCGGACGGCGCTCGTTCAGCTTTTTGGTCACCAGGGCCGTATCGCCCTTCGGTTTGCCCTTGCCGGTCAGGGCAATCTGGCTGGCGATTGTCAGCACGTCCTGCGGGCTTTGCATTGCCAGCATCCGGGTAATCAGCGCTGCCTGATCGGTGTTTGTCTTCGCGCTGTCAGCCGCCATCAGCGTGGCCGCGTGCTGCAGTAATGGCCTGTCGAGCCGGCTGGCCAAGTCTTCCGCGAAATCGCCCGGCGTTTCCTCGCCGCTGAGGCCGAACAAGCGGTTGAGATGAGCGTTCAGGCGCGGAAACGATTCCGGGTTGCCGTAAGCGGCCAGAAGTTTGCCTGAGTGCTTCTGCAATTCGTGAAGCAGGCCGGAAAATGCCTGTTCGTTGGCAAACGGCGTAATTGTCGACACCGCGTCCCGAACCCTGTCGTCATCACGCGTCAGCACCTGTGCGCGCGCCAGTGTCATCAGGTCGCGGCTGTCCGTTTCGCTCAGCACGTGGAAGCCGGGCACCACGCCTGCCTCTATCGGAAACCGCTGCAGCAGTCTTTCGCAGAAGGCATGGATGGTCTGGACCTTCAGGCCGCCAGGTGTTTCCAGCGCCCGGGTAAACAGCCGGCGCGCTTCGTCCAGATTGCCAAGCTCCCGATCGGAATCCGCAACATCCTTGCGGATCAGCGCGCACAATTCGCGATCATCACAGGCAATCCAGCCGGACAGCTTGTCGAACAGGCGTTCCGACATTTCCGCCGCCGCCGCACGGGTATAGGTCAGGCACAGAATGCGTTCGGGCTGCACCCCGTCAAGCAGCAGCCGGATCACCCGGCCCACCAGCACGTGGGTCTTGCCGGCACCGGCATTGGCCGGCACGAACGCCGACACACCAGGCCCGGATGCGAGATCCTGCTGCTGTCTGGCCGTGCTGAATTGTGTCGCCGCGCTCATTCGCCGTCTCCGCTATCGGAGCCGTAATCGCTGCCCTGGCCCCATTCGCGCCATCGCGACAGGTGGTCGTAGTCGCCTTTGCGGTTCCACGCCTCCTGTCCTGGCCGCGCCGGATAGGCCTGGCTGGCCTGCAGGTAGCTGGCAATGAGTGAGCGCACGCCATCGGCCGCATTTTCAATCTCGTCGGCGACAACCACCTTGCCGGAAGGACCGATCAGCGCGCCGGGCGGATCACCCCCCGACAGGCGGATATACAACAGCTCTTCAACCTGCGCCGCCGGCAAATCCGCGAATCCGCCCTGTTCGGCAATCCAGCCTTCCAGATAGAGCTGCGGCTTGTAACTCTTGCGCTGCCTGCCGTTGCTGTCGTGGAGTGCCATCAGGCTCGCACCGCCGGTCTTGTAGTCCACAAGGCGAAGCCCGCCAGAGCGCAGTTGGTCAATGCGATCGGCGCGCGCCGTGAGCCGGACCTCGTGGCCGTCGACGTTAAAGCTGTGGACACCCTCCAGTTCCGTCAGCTGCTCGACTACAGTATCCCTGAGCCCTGCTTCCTGCTCGCAGAACCAGTCGGTCATGCGCCACACCTGCGGCAACCAAAGCGCGCGCAGGGCCGGGTCGGGCGCATAGTCGCCGATCAGTTGCACCGCTATTTGTCTTAAAACCGCCGGTGCATCGTCTGGCAGCGCTGCCGGATATTGCTCGGTGAACCTCTCCACCACCACATGCACCAGCTGGCCGCGTTCAGCCGCGCCCGGTTCCAGGTCCAGCGGCGGCAGCGGTTTCAGTTTCAGGATCGCATTTGCATACAGCCAGTAGGGGTCCTGCATCAGCCGCTCGACGCGCGATACCGAGTACTGCCGTGGCCGCGCCTCGATCGGTGGGGTTGGTTTCGGCGGCAGCGCAGCGGCCGGCTTGGCGCCCGGGGCCATTGTTGAGTGCCAGTCCAGTCCCAGTGCCCAGCCTGCCCAGTCGTATGCCGGATCAGGCTCAAGGGCGTCGCTGAGCCCGGCAGCGCCCAGAACGGCCTTCAACCTCAATATCCAGCGCGATGCTACCGCCGGCGTGCCATTGACCTTGCGGGCCCAGGTCAGCACCACCTTGTCGGCGCCAAGTCCCTGCACGAAGTCATGGGCCGCCAGGCCCAGCCTGCGCTCAGGCAATTGCAGGCCCACGGCAACATGCTGCGGGCGCGACAGCCAGGGTCCCGGATTGACATCGCCTGGCCATACGCCTTCGTTCAACCCGCCAAGAATAACCATCTCCGTCTGCACCAGGCGGGCTTCGAGCAGCCCCAGTATCTGTAATCCTGGGTGCAGCGGATAACGCCTGCGCACCGGCACTGCGCGCAACGTGTCGGTGATGAAGCTGCAATAATCGGCGTGGGCCATGGCCGGTGCATCGTCCGCATGATCGAGCAGTTCGCGCAGGGTTTCAGACAGGACCGCACCGGCCTCGCCTGTCCATAACCTGTCCGCCACACCGGTGGTGCCGGCGCACAAAGCCTCGGCAATTGAAATGTGGGCATGCAGCAGACTGGACAACGGGTTGCCGTCGCCAGCCTCCGACAGGTCCAGAAGCGGTGTCATGATCTGTTCCAGCCGCTCCGCAAAGACAGCCAGGGCGGCCCACTGCTGCGGTGTGATGTTGCGCGCCAGCGGATGCGCAAACGGGTCCTGCGCCAGTCGTTGTGCCTGCGAGATGCGTGCTGCAAGGCCGCGCAGATGATGGCCGCCGGGCATTTGCCGGAACAGGGCTGTTTCCAGCGTTCTGGCTAAAGAGCGCATATCGGCATCTGCAGTCAATTCATCTGCCATCAGGCCGTGGCCGAGCAGGGCGACAACGTCGTGCGCCCGGGCCGATGGCGCACATACTTCAGCGACCAGCCGGAAGAAAATGCCCGGCTCGGTGTTGCTGAGTGGCTGGCCGGCACTGTCATCGACTTGAATGCCCCAGCGCTCCAGCTCGGATGTCACCCGGCGTGCCAGTTGCCGGTCCGGCGTTATCAGTGAACAGGCGCGGTGTTCATCGTGCGCCTGGCGCATCAGCAATGCGATCACCAGCGCCTGCTCGCGCATTTCAGGACATACCAGTTCGGTGATGGCGGCACATGCCAGACTGAATTCTTCGCGATGGCCGGCAAGATCTTTCCACAGATGGGTCGCCTCGCTGGGCCGCATCGTCTCCGATGCCAGCATGGCGCGTGCCCGGCCGGTTTTGGTCTCGCGAACGCCCGGCAGGTCAGGCACGCCGGCACGCTCGACGCCAATTTTTTCGATCAGCTCCTTCATGCCGTACTGCGGATGCTGCGGCGACGCTTCGATACCGGCCCAGCTGTCATCATCCAGGTTGCGATCAAGACCAGGCAGGACAACGGCGCCGCGCGGCAGGCGGGCAATCGTCACCAGCAGCTCGGCGGTTGCCGGCACCGAGCCGGTGGAGCCTGCCGCGACTACCGGACCCGGAGGCGGCTGCCGCCGCAATCTGTCTGCCTCTGCCTGCAGCAGGGCGGACCGTCGGGCTTGTGGTCCCATCAGATTGGCCTCGGTCATGGCAGCCGGGAAGATGTGCGCGATAATTTTCAGAAAGTCGGCGGCTTCGCTGCGATGAAGCGGCATCTCATGATCACCGGCGAGCAGCTCCGGCAGATCCGCCAGTGTGATGTCACCGGTTTCAAGACTGTCGATCAGCTGCACCAGCGAGGCGGCCATTTGCAGGGTGTGCGATGTGCTGTCGTTGACGGCGCGTGCCGCCGGACTGTCCGGATTGGAGCTTGCCCAGTCACGCACTATGCGGGTCAGGATGAACTGCCGCTGCATCTGTGTCGCTGCCGGCAGCAGGTCCAGTTCGCCCGCGGCACCCGGCCCGTAGGCGCCGGTGATATGGATTTCGTCCTCGTCGACATCACCCAGCGCGCGAATGACAGGTAGCAGGCGGGCCGTGTCCGGATCGGCGGCGATGAAGGCCTCCCGGCACGCCCGCACCGCACGCCGTGTCGGCAGCAGGATTGTCCAGGTGCTCAGCTCGAGCGGATCCGGCGCTCCTGCCGGGCCCGGAAACAGGTGTCCGTCCAGAATCGATGCAACCAGGCTTGGCAGAAAACCGTACGAGGGTGGAATGGTGAACACAGACGCTGTGGCGCTCTGCATCATGCTGCGCCCAGAGCGGCCAGCCTGTTTTCCGCCTCGCCAATGGCGGCCGGTGTGCCTACGTGCAACCACCAGTTATCGTGCTCCATGCCATACAGACGCTGGTTGGCGATTGCCTGGTTCCACAGAAGGTTCATGGAAAAGGCGCCATCCGGGGCATTCGCGAACAGCCGCGGGTGCACCATGTACGCGCCTGCGTAAACCAGGGGCGCGGTGGCGCCAGAGCGGCGCGATAACTGACCTTCTGCATTCATCTCGAAGTCACCGGGCCCGTCGAAGCCGATCGACCGGGCTTTGCCCGACAACAGTAGCAGACAGTCCATCTGCCCGTCATCCCACAGACCCGCCAGGCGTCTCAACGCCGGTATTGGCCCGTCGACCCAGAACGAATCCGAGTTGAGCACGAAAAACGGCTCGTCGCCCAGTTGCGGCAAGGCCCGCGCCACGCCGCCGCCTGTGTCCAGCAGCTGACCGGTTTCGTCCTGCACGGTGATGTCCAGGTCATCCCTGCTGCCGGCCCAGGCCTGTATCTGGTCAGGCAGGTAATGCTTATTGACCACCATGTGGGTCACGCCGGCGCGCTGCAGCACGTCCACGCCCCGGTCCAGCAATGATCTGCCGGCAACCTCGATCAGCGGCTTCGGCCGGTCCAGGGTCAGCGGCCGCATGCGGGTGCCCAGGCCCGCTGCCAGCACCATGGCACGAGAACCGATCATGAACCGGCGCTTTCGCGTAAGGCGCGCGGAAGATGCGTGTCAAACCACGCCTTCACACCGGCAAGCGCAGGATGGCGCAGATTATGCTCCAGCACATCGCTGGTGCGCGGCAGATGCCTGAGATAACCGGGCTTTCCGTCGCGCGCGTCCAGGCGGGCAAAAATGCCGAGTATCTTGGTGGCGCGTTGCGCTCCCAGTATGGCATAGGCCGCCTTGAAAGACGCAGCATCAAAGCTGTCGTCGTCGGCGCTCCGGGCCGCAACGTACATGTCGTAATAGTCCTGCTCGGCATCGGCGGGGATGGTGGCCCGTACGTCCTGCAGCAATGAGGCCAGATCATAGGCCGAGTGGCCCAACACACAGTCCTGCGTGTCGATCAGCCCGATCTTGCGGTGGCCGTCGCGCTCCGGCAGCCAGAACAGGTTGTCGACATGAAAGTCGCGCAGCACCCAGACCGGACTGCCGGCGTCTATGTCCTTCAGCACAGCGCGCCACTCGGTCATGAATTCATCGCGCACACTGCTTTGCAGGCGCGCGCTGCACACGTGCGGCCAGTACCAGTCGAGGCACAGTTCCACCTCGATCAGCAATGCGTCCATATCGTAGTGCGGCAGCCGGTAGACCTCGCCGGAGGACAGTTCAACCTGGTCCGGCCAGTCGGTTTGTGCGCTGTTTGCCAGCATCATCACAGCAGCGGCCAGGCACAATGAAAACTGCTCGGCGTCACTGAGCAGCGACCGGAAGCTCACGGCGCCGAAATCCTCGATGACCGCAAGTCCGTTGCGCGTATCGATGGCATGGATTTCCGGTGCTGACAGGCCTTGTGCCTGAAGCCCTCGATTGATCGCCTCAACAGCCCGGATATCCTCGGCCAGATGCGCGATGCGGCTGTAGGGCAGACCGTTGTGGACAGGCTCGCCGTCGGGTCGTGCCGGCATGTCCATCAACAGTCCGGCAGCACCGTCAGGCCCGCCGCTCAGGCGCTCGTAACGCCGTGATGAGGCGTCGGCCGGCATCTTGTGGCGGGTCGCGGTATGCCAGCCGCTTGCGGTCAAGAGATTGTCTATGTGCTGCAGTTTCCCAAGTCGTTCGGTCCAGCTCTCACTGTCGCTCGTCAAATGGGCGCTGCGTCCCCCCTCCTTTTCACTCAACTCAACCAGCAGTCCGCCGCCCGGCAGAACACCGGCGGCACGCGACGGCCACTCAATGATCACCGGCCCCGTCTCAAGCGCCTCGTCGAGGCCCAGTTCGTCGATCTCCGCCGGTTCTTGCAGCCGGTAGAAGTCCATGTGCGCCACGCTGGTGCCGTTCAGGTCGTAGGTCTGAACCAGGGTGAATGTCGGACTTGGCACTTCGAGGTCCGGCTGGTCGGCAAGAGCACGGATGAAGCTTCGGGCAATTGTTGTCTTGCCGGTTCCAAGGTCGCCTTCCAGTGCGATCAGGTCTCCCCGGCCCGCCAGCATGGCGAGTCCCGCCGCCAGCCGCTCGCTGGCAGTCTCGTCTGGCAATTCAATTCGCAAGCCTGGCTCGCCGGTCATGGTCGACATCATGCTGGTCAGCCCATCGATGCGGATCGGGGCTGTTCAATATTGGCCGGCGGGATCACGTCGCGCGGTCCTGAATCGGGCAGCCTGCAGATCACCGTAGTGCCCTGTTGCAGCTTCGACATCAGGCGAACCGAGCCACCATGCAGTTCCACGAAGCTCTTCACCAGTGAGAGACCAAGACCGGGGCCGCGGTGGCCGCCGGCGAGCGGTTTTGCATTGAACCGTTCGAAGGCCTTCTTCTGGAACTCGTCATCCATGCCCCGGCCATTGTCAGCCACCCACAACAGCACATCGCTGCCGTCGCGGCGCGCGCCCATGCGCACCGTGGCGCCGGTCGGCGAGAAGCCGATGGCATTCGACAGCAGATGCCCGATGGTCTGGTGCAGCCGCCGGCTGTCCGCCTTCAGGGTTCCCGCATTTTCCGCTATTTCGATGTTCAGCGTCAGGTCACGCTCGTCAATGCGCCGGGCAAAGTCGTTGGCCACATCCGACAAGAGGTCTTCGACCTTGATGGTTTCCAGACGCAGCTCCATGGCGCCTGCATCGATGGTCGTGAGATCAAGAATGGCGTCGATAACCGCCAGCAGATCATTTGATGACGACTGGATGTCGGCAACATATTCCGACTGCTTCGGCGCCAGCTCGCCGGCAATGCCCGCCGACAGCATTGATGCAAACCCGAGGATCGAGTTCAGCGGTGTGCGCAGTTCATAGGACACGTTCGACAGGAAACCGGTCTTGAGCCGGTCAGCGGCCTCAAGGGCGTCATTGCGTTCGCGCAAAGCCCGCTCGATGCCCGAACTGGCGGTAACGTCCACATAGGTGATCAGTGTATTGCCGTCGGGCAGGGGCACGACATTATAGTCCAGCACCATGCCGTCCGGACGGATCAGCCGGTCCTGAAGCGGCCGGCGACTGTCGGACAGCGATGTCACCGCCAGTTTGACCTCGTTCCACATTTCCGGTTGCGGCATCAGGCGTGCGCATTGCTGGAACACTTCAACCACGTGCGGCCGGGTATCGAGGAAGGCTTCATCCAGTTGCCAGAAGCGGCCGAATGTCGGGTTGAACAGTTTCAGGCAGCCGTCGGTTCCAAACAGCGCCAGCCCTTCATGCAGGTTGTCGATGGTTTCGCGCTGCACGCCGATAAGTTCGTTGTAACGGCTTTCAAGCTGGATCTTTTCAGATACGTCCTCGTACAGCACCGACACCTCGCCGGAGCGCGGCTGCTCGGATACCACCCGCAGCGAGCGGCCGTCCGGCAGGTGCCACAGCTCTTCAGGCGTGTCCAGGCGCGCATAGGAGGCCAGCTGTTCGGTTTTCCAGGTCCGGTAATTGGCCTGTTCAGGCAGTTTTCGTTCCTCGCGCAGGCGGTCGAGAATCTCACCATGGCTGGGGTGGGTGTCGAGCCACTTGGTGTCCAGTGACCACAATTGCGCAAACGCGGCATTGTAGAACGACAACTTCTGGTCGGCAGCAAAGGTGGCGATGGCGGCAGTAATCTTGTTCAGCGTGCTGGCATGCGAGCGGATCTGGCGGTCAAGCTCCTTGCGGGTGTCCTCCAGCCGCGTCATGTCCAGCGCGAACGAGGCGGTTGTGTTGTCAAACGGCACGTCCACCAGTTCCAGCGTGCGTTTGGTTCCGGCCACCACGGCAGACCCACGGGAAATAGCGGGTTCATCATCGGCAGACGGTGTCACAGGCGTGAACGCTTCGCGGTCAATGAGGGGAATGTTGTGTGCGATGACCTCGTCGATGTCGGTATGCTCGATGGCATCCATGTAGGCCTGGTTGACCCAGATAAGGTCATCTGTCTCATCGCGCAGGAAGACCGGAAACGGCGCCTTGTCGAGCATCGAGGACAGCCGCTCGACCTGCTTGCCCAGGCGTCTGGCATCGAACATCAGTTCCTTGGTGTCGCGCCGCTCGCCGGACAACGGCTTGATCCGCATGGTCGCGACGCCGCCGGCGACACGGCCGTCTGCTTCGACCAGTTCGTCGTCCTGCGTCTTCAGGGCAATGTTGAACGGTGTTCCTGCTGCGCGCAGGGCCGCAAGTCCGCTTTCCACGGCGCTGACCGATTCATCATCAAGCCACCGCGAGAATTCAGCCAGGTGTTCGGGTGCGGTATTGAGCTGAACCGTACCGCGCAGGTCCCCTGTTATGGTATCCGGACCGGAGCGTCCGTCGCGCCAGATGAACAGCACGCTGGGCTCGGCATTGATGATTGCCTGGGCCTCGTTCAGTTCCGCTTCAAGCTCTGCAATCCGGGTGTCGGCTTCGGTTCGCCGCATGGCCATGCGGCGTACCGCGATGAAGGCCCATAGCATGACCGCAGCCGACAGCATCAGCGTGGCGAAGGCGTAAGTGTTTTCCGGGGCGACCGCCGTATTCAGGAAGCTCTGGGCAATTGCATGGCCGGGATGCGCGCACAAACCGGCAGTTACGGCAACCAACAGTGCTGCCGCACAAGACCCCCCGCCACTGTTTCGCACAAAGTGCAAAGCGTTTCAGGCCCCCTGAAAACGTTCTTCCCCGGAGCACCCTCTAATTCAGGCGGAATCACCTGATAAAAGAAAAGGTACCCGATTCCAAAGTGTTAGATCAACTTTATGCATCCACGCGAATGCCTGTTGTCCCAAACGCAAAGCAACTTCACTTACCCGTACCAGGGTGACCTGAACATGCAGTACGTCCCCGCGCGAATCGAACACGCAACGTCCCGCGACAGGTATAGCGCAAATTCCGGTAATAATGAATCGTTTGACCGGGTTTTCCCGTTTGCTGATCCGCCATGCCTCAGCCTGTGCATATGGGCTGCTTCAAACTGATCAAATGGTTCATTGCGGCTGAAACTTGCGCTGGCCGCATGAGATCAAAAAGCACGCTGTCCAGTTGCTGATCTCTCAACGGTCCAGCGTGCTTTGAAAATACCGGGTGATGCCGGAACCGGCGTCAGTAGCGGTAGGTTTCCGGCTTGAACGGTCCGTCTGGGGTCACACCGATGTACTTCGCCTGCTCATCGGAAAGCCTGGTCAGCTTGGCGCCGATCTTGCCGAGATGCAGCATGGCCACCTTCTCGTCGAGGTGTTTAGGCAGCACATAGACTGAATTTTCGTATTCATCGCCTTTGGTCCACAGTTCGATCTGCGCCAGGGTCTGGTTGGCGAACGATGCGGACATGACGAAGCTCGGATGGCCTGTGGCATTGCCCAGGTTCACCAGGCGGCCCTCGGACAACAGGATCATCCGGTTGCCGGCGGGAAACTCGATCATGTCCACCTGCGGCTTGACATTGGTCCACTTGAAGTTTCTCAGGCCGGCGACCTGAATCTCATTGTCAAAGTGACCGATATTGCACACGATCGCCATGTCCTTGACCCGGCGCATGTGGTCCACGGTCAGGATGTCCTTGTTGCCGGTGGCGGTGACGATCACATCGGCACGTTCAATGTCGTCGTCCAGCGTGACCACTTCAAACCCGTCCATGGCGGCCTGAAGCGCACAGATCGGGTCGACTTCGGTAACCAGCACCCGCGCGCCTGCGCCAGCCAGAGACTGGGCCGAGCCTTTGCCGACATCGCCGTAACCTGCCACAATCGCAACCTTGCCGGCCAGCATAACGTCGGTTCCGCGCCGGATGGCGTCCACAAGCGACTCACGGCAGCCGTACTTGTTGTCGAATTTCGACTTGGTCACGCTGTCATTGACGTTGATAGCCGGGAAGGGCAGA
Organism: Anderseniella sp.; assembly: GCA_028289645.1. GTDB lineage: Bacteria > Pseudomonadota > Alphaproteobacteria > Rhizobiales > Aestuariivirgaceae > Anderseniella. The sequence goes on along the minus strand of JANQOK010000016.1, from coordinate 609,852 downwards.
TCGCCTTTCTTTTCCAGCTCATACAGACGATGCACGCCGGTGGTGGTTTCCTCGGACACGCCCTTGATGGCGGCGCGCGCCTTTGTAAAGAAGCCAGGATCCCGTTCGATGCGCTTGCGGATTGTAGCGAAGAAGATTTCCTCTTCTTCGTTGCCGGGATTGTCCAGCACGGAGATATCGTTTTCAGCCTTGGCGCCGATCAGGATGTACATGGTGGCGTCGCCGCCATCGTCGAGAATCATGTTGGCAGTTTCACCGTTCGGCCAATCGAAGATCCTGTCGGCGAAGTCCCAGTATTCCTGTAGTGTTTCACCCTTGTGGGCGAAAACCGGAATGCCGCGCTCGGCAATGGCGGCTGCGGCATGGTCCTGCGTGGAAAAGATATTGCACGACGCCCAGCGCACTTCCGCGCCCAGCGCCACCAGTGTTTCGATCAGCACGGCCGTCTGGATGGTCATGTGCAGTGAGCCGGCAATGCGCGCACCCTTCAAAGGCTGGCTGGCGCCGTATTCTTCGCGCACGGCCATCAGCCCGGGCATCTCGACTTCTGCAATGGTAATTTCCTTGCGGCCAAACCCGGCCAGGGAAATGTCGGCGACGGCGTAATCATTGGAGCTGGTCATGAGCGGCGAGTCCTGTGAAAATATTGCGAATGGACGTTGAATTTGCGCGCTCTATATCAGTCCGCGCGCCAGTTCGCAACGAGCATATAAATAAATCTTTATATATTTCTTGCAGCCGCCGGGCTGCATGCGCCGTTGTCTTCGCGATCTTCGCCGAACCGGTCGGCCAGCAGGGCAGTGATGGCGTCCAGGGCGGCTTTGGCCTGTTTGCCTTCGGCGCTGACCTTGATGGTCGTGCCGGTGCATGCGGCCAGCATCATAAGCCCCAGAATGGACGTTCCCGGCACGCTTTGGCCGTCATGGGAAACGGTCACTTCGGCATCGAACTGCTCGACGCATTTGACGAATTTGGCAGAGGCCCGGGCATGCAGGCCACGGCGGTTGGTGATCTCAAGTTCGCGCACCATGGTCATCGGTCAAGCAGGCTTCCGGCCAGATTGATGTATTTTCGCCCGGCATTCTGGGCTTCCTCGGCAGCTTTCTGCAACGGCAGGGAGGCGCGCACGCTGGCCAGCTTGATCAGCATCGGCAGGTTTGCCCCCGCGAGCACTTCGATATCGCCGTCATCCATGGCCGAAATGGCCAGGTTGGACGGGGTGCCCCCGAACATGTCGGTTACAACCACCACCCCGGCGCCGGAATCAACCTTCTTGATGGCGGCCAGGATGTCATCACGGCGCTGGTCGCCATCGTCGTCAGGTCCGATCCCGATGACCTCAATATTCTCCTGAGGCCCAACCACGTGCACCAGTGCATTGCACAGTTCCTGCGCCAGCTTGCCATGTGACACCAGTACGAGCCCGATCATGGATATGTCGCCTGGTATTGCGACACCTGGAACTGTTCTGCGAAAATTTCCGGCAACGATGAAGCACCTTCGTTTAAACGGATCGCTACATTACCGTTTCGGTGACTGTCTGCAAGGCCCGATCCACCGATACTCACGAATTGCTCAAGCACAGCAATCCCCAACCGATCAGCGCCAGCGTGCGCACCTGTGCAGCCGATGACGGTGCCGAAAAGTCGATTCTGTGCAGGGGCAGGACCCAGCCGCCCAAATCGATGGTCGCAGGCTCCGGCAACCGGTCCAATTGCTTAGCATCCGTATGGGAAATCACCATGTCGAGGCGCACTGGCTCGCTGGCCCGGTCGAGTCTGATGATGCCGCTGCCGCGCACCTCAAGCAGCCCGGCGATGGCAGCAGGCGCACTGGCCGTGAGCACGCCGTCTGTGCCTTTCAGCAAAACCTGATCGTCGCTGACCAGCTGCGCGGAGACCGGTTGAGGAGATCCGGCGCCACTTCCTGGCTGGTCGATCAGTTGCAGGGCAAGGGACGACTTGCCGCTGCCCGGGGCACCTTGCAGCAGTATTCCCGACCTGTGCTCAGCACACGACAGGGCTATGCAGGTGCCATGCATATTCATTGGTTTGCTCATGGCGGGCGTCAGGACTTGCGGCGCGGCAGGTCGGAATTTGACCGTTCAACCGGCAAACGCACCGTGAAGCGGGCGCCCTTGATGTCGGCTTCCCCGTTCTCGTTTGACTGATCGCCATAGTGGTTCGATGCCCGGATGGTGCCATTGTGCGCTTCCACGATCTGGCGCGAGATCGACAGGCCAAGGCCAGAGTTCTTGCCGAACGAGTTTTCCGGCCGGTCGGTGTAGAAGCGTTCGAAGATCCGCTCCACATTGGCCGGCGGGATGCCGGGGCCGCAATCCTCCACCACATACTCCACGACGCGCCCCTTGCGGCGCAGGGTGACGGCAACCTCCCCATCAGCCGGCGAGAACGACACCGCATTGGCAATCAGGTTGCGCGTGACCTGGCCGAGCCGGTTGTCGTGTCCGGCGATGATGTAGCCGTCCTTGTCGCCGACGTCTGCCGGCAGCGGTTCGACCTTCAGCGTCACGTGTGGCTGGTTCTCGCGTCGGGTTTCGTTGGCGAGCTCGACAAAGGTTTCAAGCAACTGGCGCATGTCGACCGGCCCCGCTTCGCTGCGGGCCAGTTCGGCATCCAGGCGCGATGCGTCTGAAATGTCTGAGATCAGCCGGTCCAGCCGCTTCACATCATCCTTGACGATGGCAACCAGGCGTTCGCGCTGTTCCGGTGTGCGCGCGTATTCGATGGTTTCAACGGCCGAGCGCAGCGATGTCAGCGGGTTTTTCAGTTCATGGGCAACGTCCGCGGCAAATGCCTCGATGGCCTCGATCCGGTTATACAGCGAACTGGTCATCTCGCGCAGCGAGCCGGACAGATGCCCGATCTCGTCGCGCCGCGATGAAAAGTCGGGGATCTCCACCCGTTTGGCATTGCCGCGGCTCACTGCGGCGGCGGCACCCGACAGCCGTCTGATGGGTTCGGCGATATGGCCCGCCATCAACAGCGACAGGATGATGGTCACCAGCGAGGTGAACATGAAGATGAACAGGATGATGCGCAGATCTTCACGCAGAACCGCGTCAATCTCACCGCCCGGCGTGGTCAGCACGAGAGCGCCCTGGACCGCCCGGAAGCGCTGCACCGGCACCGCCACTGCAACAATGATCTCTTTCTTCTTGTTGACGCGCACAACCGAAACCGATGCGCCGTTCAGCGCAGCGCGGATTTCCTCGAACTCGCTGCCATTGGTGGCGGTGTATTCCTTCTGTTCCTTGTAGCCGACCGCGAAGAACCATTCGTTGAACTTGTCCCAAAGCGCATCGTAGAAAGAATTCTCGTTTTCCGTGTCGCGCGGCGGCAGGTTGATCCGCAGCACCTCGCCACGCCCGTAGAAATAGCGGCTGTCCACGATCATTGCGCCATCACGGTCAAACAGGTGCGCGCGTATGTCGGTGTTGGAGACCAGCCGCCGCAAAACCGGCCCGGCCCGGTCCGGATTGACCAGAAAGTCAGTCTGGCCGGAGCTTGCAGGCGCCGCAGCGTTGGGGTTGAGTTGCTGCTCGATCAGCTGTTCGGGGTCGAGGATAAGCTGGTCTGTTTCCACCGACACCGAGGATCCGACCGCTGCCGCCATGATCTGGGCCTGCGTCATCAGGCTTTGCACACGGCTGTCGATCAGGCTCTTGCGGCTCTGGTTGAAAAACAGGATACCGAGCACCAGGATGATCAGGCCGCACAGGTTGATGATCAGGATGCGGCTTGTCAGGTGGGCCGGCGCAAACCTGTCCCACCACGCGGCGGGCCGGGTCAGCTGTTCGTCGGACGGCATGTTTTCAGGTGCAACGGGGTCAGACACCGCGCGGTCGGGAACCGGTGTTGCCTGCTTGTTATGTCCAAGATCCGATTGGATCGTCATTGCCCGTCCCTGCTCAAACGCTGTCAGCACACCACACGATCGCAACGGCCACGCGGTGCGCTGGAACTTCGGAAGCGATCAGGGCGATTTACGGCAGTGACAACCAGAAATCATCCCTCATCCGGCCAAATTCCACTTTCCGCCAGCCACGACGGCAAGTCAACGATCACCAGCCATCCCGGGGGCTCTACATCTCGCGGAACCGGTATCCCACGCCGTAGAGGGTCTCGATGGCGTCGAAGTCATCGTCAACCACCTTGAACTTCTTGCGCAGCCGCTTGATGTGGCTGTCAATGGTGCGGTCATCGACATAGACCTGGTCGTCATAGGCCGCGTCCATCAGCGAATCCCGGCTCTTGACGATGCCCGGGCGCTGGGCGAGAGCCTGCAGGATCAGGAATTCGGTCACAGTCAGCGTGACCGACTTGCCGTCCCAGGTGCTGGAATGGCGATCCGGATCCATCATCAGGCGGCCACGCTCGATGATCTTGCTGGCTTCGCCTGTAACTTCAATACCTTCGCGGTTCTGTGCCCGGCGCAGGACAGCCTTGACGCGTTCCACCAGCAGACGCTGCGAAAACGGTTTGCGGATAAAGTCGTCGGCACCCATTTTCAGGCCGAACAGCTCGTCGATTTCCTCGTCCTTGGAGGTCAGGAAAATCACCGGCAGATCGGAGCGCTGGCGCAGCCGGCGCAACAGTTCCATGCCGTCCATGCGGGGCATCTTGATATCGAAGATGGCCATATCCGGTGGTGTGTCTTCCAGCCCCTGCAGTGCGGCGACGCCGTCTGTATAGGTGCTGGTGCTGTAGCCTTCTGCTTCCAGTGCCATGGACACCGATGTCAGAATATGCCGGTCGTCATCAACGAGCGCAATTGTAGGCATGCGTTTTCCCAATGCTTTATCTCCGTCCTGATGGCGAGCCGTAAACAGTGATCTGGCACAAATTGTGGCAGGATGTTTTACGCTGTCGCACAGTAAAACATCGCCAAGATATGGTGCCATAGCCAAATGATAACAAGGGCGGGGGCCAAAAAGTGACGTTTACGGTAAACCGCCGGACCCGGTGGAACGGCCGTATTTGCCGCGTGCGCGCTATCAACAGAAAATGAGATTCACCACTTTGACTGCTTGAAGGCAGTCAAAAGATTGCTTAGTTTATTTCTCTAAGGGTTCAGTTGAGGGCGATGCGCCGCGAAATAACAACCCGTTTCATCCACTGAAAAGAGATCACAGACGTAATGAACAAAACCATGGTTTGATGCCATGCGTCATTACGATGTCAGGAGCAGCGCGTTGCAACATACAGGCCATTTCAATCCAGTCTTTCCCATAGAAACGACCGAGATCAGCGGCGCGAAGGAGGTGCACTACAACCTGAACGCCGCACAGCTGTTCGAGATGTCGCTCAAGCTTGGAGAAGGCATGGTGACCGACAGCGGCGCACTGGCGGTCGTTACCGGAAAGCACACCGGCAGGTCTGCCCAGGACAAGTTCATCGTCCGTGACGGCAACACGGAAGACAATATCTGGTGGGACAACAACAAGGCGATGTCGCCTGACCACTTCGCTGCCCTGAAGACGGACTTTCTCGACCACGCAAAGGGCAAACGCCTGTTTGTCCAGGATCTGTATGGCGGCGCCGATCCAGCCCACCGCATCAAGGTGCGTGTGGTGACGCAGTTTGCTTGGCACGCCCTGTTCATCCGCTATCTGCTGCGCCGCCCGTCAAGTGACGAAGTGATGGAGTTTTCTCCGGACCTGACCATTATCAACCAGCCCAGCTTCAAGGCCGATCCCAAGAAACACGGCTCGCGCACCGAAACTGTCATTGCCATCAACCTGAGCGAAAAACTGGTGCTGATCGGCGACAGCGAATATGCCGGCGAAACCAAGAAATCCGTGTTCGGCACCCTCAACTATTTCCTGCCTGAAAAGGGCATCATGCCGATGCACTGCTCGGCTAATGCCGGGCCTGACGGCACGTCTGCCCTGTTCTTCGGCCTCTCGGGCACCGGCAAGACCACTTTGTCGTCCGATGCCTCGCGCACGCTTGTCGGCGACGACGAACATGGCTGGTCGCCCAACGGCATCTTCAATTTTGAAGGCGGTTGCTACGCCAAGACGGTCAACCTTTCGGCCGAAGCCGAGCCGGAGATCTACTCAACCACCCAGCGCTGGGGCTCGATCCTGGAAAACGTCATGGTCGATGCCGACACCAGGACGCCGGACTTTGACGATGTGTCGCTGACCGAAAACGGCCGCGTCGCCTATCCCATGCATTTTATTCCCAACGCCTCGGAAGACGGCACCGCGCCGCATCCGAAGAATGTCATCATGCTGACCGCGGATGCTTCCGGTGTGCTGCCGCCGATTGCCCGCCTGACGCCGCACCAGGCCATGTACCACTTCCTGTCCGGCTACACCGCCAAAGTGGCCGGCACCGAGAAGGGCGTGAAGGGCACCGTGGCGACATTCTCCACCTGTTTCGGTGCGCCGTTCATGCCGCGCCATCCCAGCGTGTATGGCAATCTACTGAAGAAACTCATCGCCGAGCACGGCGCCACCTGCTGGCTGGTCAACACCGGCTGGACCGGCGGGCCGTATGGCGAAGGCCACCGCATGCCGATCAAGGCGACTCGCGCCCTGCTGGCTGCAGCGCTTGACGGCAGCCTCAACAATGTGCCGATGCGGACCGATCCGTCGTTCGGTTTCGAAGTGCCGACATCGGTGCCAAACGTCGACAGCGCCATTCTTGATCCGCGCAGCACCTGGGCCGACCCGGCCGCCTATGATGCCAAGGCCAGCGAGCTGGTCGGCATGTTCGTGGACAATTTCGAGAAATTTGCCGAGCACGTGGAAACCGAGGTGCTGGAGGCGGCGCCCGCCATCCGGGATGCAGCCGAGTAAGATATCAGCGCAGGGTCGAGTCCGGCCTCAGGCCGTGTCGTGGCTGGCGCAGATTTTCCTGGCCTGCGTCTTGGTCACCGGTTCTTCAAACAGCAGGCACCAGTGTTTGCCCTTTACGTCGTCCGGGGCGCCGCCTTCACGGAAGTAGCGGCAGGTATCGCATGAGCCGAAGCTCGGCAGTCCGCGGGACTTGATGATCTTGGCAACCAGTTTCTGCGATCCATTGGCCAGCCGTTTGCGGGTTTTCGCGCCGCCGGCCTCGATCATGGCAGAGACCTGCTGCCACGGGTCGTCGCGCAGTTTGGCCTCGCCATCATCAGTCAGCGCCAGCACCACAGAGCGCGCCTGGCCGGGCCGTGGAGCCTTGCTCACCAGGCCCTTGCGCTCCAACGCAATCAGGGTTTGCGAGATGGTGCCCTTGGTGGCCGACAGGTAGCGGGTCAATGCTGCCGGAGAATTGGAGAACCGGTTGCACCGCGAAAGGTAGCGCAATGCTTCCCACTGCGCCGGGTTGAGGTCGGATGCGTGTTCATGCGCCCGAACCAGCCGGCTCAACCGCTCCAGCAGAACCACCATGTCGTCAGTAGTCAGGTCTTCTGCCATCTGGTCCCCCCAGTTGTTTTCAAGCAGTTAAACGAAGCCAGCGTCATCCCGGATCACCAAAGAAGCTACGCGACACCATTGTCACAATCAAATCGGGCGGAGCTAAGGAGTGACAGGGTGGCTGGGAGATGATTCAAGCAGGTCTCAGCGGGACGACTGTGTTGCTGACATCGCTGACAACCTGCAATTACGTTGCTTGTTGCAATGCGCTGGCCGCAATGTAGTCTTGAGACCGGCAGTATCAACTCTTGCAGACAACCTCCCGTATGGATGCCACTAGCGAAACAGCTGAACAGCAATCTCAAAGCGATATCCTGCAAGATCTCCGGGTACGATTGAAAGCACATCTGGACCTGATTTATCCCGGTTCTGACTGTGCGGTTCTGTCAGAGCGGGTGATTGAGGCCTTCTGGCCTGATGATGATGTGCCCGTGTCGCCCAGAACGGGATCACCTGAATTCTGGTCTTCCAGTGACGCGGTTGTCATTACCTATGGCAACACCATTACAGACGGCATTAATCCACCTCTGGTTTTATTGCGGGACTTCCTGATCCGGCACCTGGATGGTGCCGTCCCCAATGTTCATATCCTGCCGTTCTTTCCCTATACCTCTGATGACGGCTTCGCTGTCGTGGATTACATGACGGTCAACAGCAGTCTCGGAGACTGGCATCATATTGGTCGCATAGCCGAACAGTTCGGCCTGATGGGGGACCTGGTCCTGAACCACATCTCCAGCTCGCACAAATGGATGGTTCAGTTTGTTCAGGGACGGAAACCGGGCGTGGACTACATCAAGCACGCGGAAGACGGGCAGGACTTCAGCAATGTCGTTAGGCCACGCGCGCATCCATTGTTCAACCGGGTGGCGACCGCCGCCGGCGAAAGGAATGTCTGGTGCACTTTTTCCCATGATCAGGTTGATGTCGACTTCGCAAACCCCGACGTGCTGATCGAGTATCTGCGCATCATGCGGTTTTTGATCGACAGGGGTTTGAGGATCATCCGACTGGATGCAGTTGCCTATATCTGGAAAGTTGCAGGCCTGCCCTCAATCCACTTGCCTGAGGTGCATGAAATTGTCCGTTTGATGCGCACCTTGTGCGATCACTGCAGCCAAAAGATAGTTCTGATCACCGAGACCAACGTACCTAACCACGAGAATCTGACGTATTTCGGCAATCGCAATGAAGCCCATGCGATCTACAATTTTTCCCTGCCACCGTTGCTGCTTCATACCCTGCTGTCGAGGTCGAGCGATGCCTTGAACAGATGGCTCCTGTCGATGCCGCCGGCCCAGCCCGGGTGCGCCTATCTCAATTTCACCGCCTCTCATGACGGTGTGGGGTTGCGGCCGGTTGAAGGCCTGCTTGACGATGAAGACAGACTGTCCCTCGTCGAGGCGATCACCGGGTTTGGCGGCCTGCTGTCGATGCGCAAGCTGGCTGACGGCCAGGAACATCCTTACGAAATGAACATTTCTTTCTACGATGCAATGAAAGGGACACTGGACGGGCCTGACCATTTGCAAAATGACAGGTTCATCTGCTCGCAGACCATCATGATGTCGCTGGAGGGCATTCCTGCCTTTTACATTCACAGTCTTCTGGCAACCCCAAATGATCATGAAGGTGTTCAGACAACCGGGCAGAACAGAAGCATCAATCGGTCAAAACTGGATTACCCGTCACTTGAAAACGAGCTTGCTGATCCGGACGGCAACCGTGGACACATATTCGAAACATTGTTGTCCCGCATTAAGCTGCGCGCAAAGCAGCCGGCATTTCACCCCAACGCGTCGCAAGTGGTGCTTCAGCTGGGGTGCGCGTTGTTTGGTATTGAGCGGGTGAGTCTGGACCACACTCAAACCGTGATTAGTGTGTCCAACGTATCAGATCTGCCACAGGTGCTTTCCGGGGTGTCGCTCAATCTGGCGCACGCAGAGCAATGGCTGGACCTGCTGACTGGAAGACGCTGGGATACCCCGATTTCTGTTCTGACCCTTAGACCGTATCAAACCATCTGGCTGACCGACAGTCGCCGCTGAATGAAGCGTTTCAGGCATTGTCCGCGACTACAGCCTGAGACAGGTGGTGCAAGACATCGGGGTCTGCCGCCGCAACCCGGTTCCATGACGGCACGAAAGGCGTTTCCATGGGATTTTCCAGAAATATCTGACCTGCTTCGATCAGGTTGGCCGCAAACAGCTCAATCGCCTGTTCTTCCTTGTGCCTGTCCACGTGCAGACTGTTCATCCGCGCGTCGTTGTAATACATCTCCAGCACATCCAGCGCACAACGATAGTAGGTCGCTTTCAGGGTTCGGAATGTCTCTGAGGTGAACACCGTTCCGTCGGTGGCCAGTTTGCGGATGACAGCCTTGGTGATGTCGATCGACATTTTTGACAGTCCCCTGGCGGGATCATTTTCAGATAGTGGCTGATGCTTGTGATCATAGGCATCGGAGATATCAACCTGGCATATGGCGCGAATGTTCGTGTTTCGCCGAACTTCCGATAGGATGCCGATCTCCAGACCCCAGTCGGACGGTATGCGAATGTCCGGAACGATGGAGGTTCGCATGGCGAACTCTCCGGCAAGCGGATAGCGGAAGCCGCTCAGATAGTCGATGTATTCGTCATTGCCGACGGTCTTGGAAAGCGCGTTCAGCAGGGGTGTGACAAGCAGGCGGGAAACCCTGCCGTTCAATTGTCCATTGGCAATGCGCGGATAGTATCCCTTGCAAAAAAGGTAGCTGAAAGAAGGGTCCACCACCGGGTAGACCAGTCGGCCAAGCAGCTCACGTGAATAGGTCAGGATGTCACAATCATGCAGCGCGACCACGTCGGCGCGCTGCGCGGCGAGCACATAGCCCAGGCAATACCAGACATTCCGCCCTTTGCCGGGTTCACCGGTACTGAGGCCCGCGTCCGCAATGCGTTTCTGCACTGCCCTCATGTTGGGGCCGTCGTTCCAGATAACCACATGGTCCTGCGGCAGGACACTGAAGTATTGCTTGGCAAACTCGAATTGGTCCTGACTTGCCTGGTCCAGCCCAATCACGATCTGGTCCAGGTAAGGCACATCTTTAAGGTGCCCGACAATATCCGCCAGTGCCGGGCCTTCCAGTTCTGAAAACAGCGACGGCAGTATCAGAGTAATGCGGCGTGCCTGGGAAAACTGGACCAGACGCCGCTCAACCTCCTCGTAGTCGTATCCGACAAGACGGTGGAGTGTTGCAACCGAGCCGGTCTGGTGAAAATCAGCCATTATCCGTGTCCTTGCCCATATGTTCTGCCGGCCTCATCCTGGAGAAGCCTGTGTGCGCCTGACCGCGAGCCCGTCCAATTCGTCGAGTGCATCCATCATACACAGGTTCCAGCCGGCCGGTCCGCTGAGCTGTGACCGTGCGATTTTGCCCGATGCCTCTTCCGGCAGGGAAGCAATTCCCGGACCATGCGGATTGGCAATGATGAACGCCCGGTCGGCCGCCTGCAGCATGGCCACGTCGTTTGGAGCATCCCCTAGAGCAATTGTGTGAACGGTGTGCCCGGGCGAAATGCCGGCCTTGAAGCGATCGCGTATCTCGCGCAGCCGTGAAACCTTGGTTGCTGGTCCGCATATGGTTTGAAACCGCCCGCCGCGCATCATCCTTAACCCCTTACTGCGCAAGAGATTTATGAACTCATCCAGCTGTTCATCATTGCCGGTCCACAGGCCCGGTTCGGAATATTGCCGCTGCGCTGCTCGCCTTGCCATGTCCTGCGGCAATCCCGTTTCGGCCATCAGCCTGTCTTGTGACCAGTCGCCAAAGCCGGAAAACGCGCGGCGGATATCTGCGGGCAGGTCATCGATTACCTGGCGAATCTCATGATAGGTAACCGCGGTTTCCCGCTCCGGCGCATGCTCCCAGTCAGCCGGCCAGTGGACACCGCCGCCATTTTCGCAGATCATCGGTGCACTAAGCCGGAATTCAGCCTGAAAAACAGCCATTTCAGCTTGCGTCTTACTGCTCGCCAGTACAACCGGTACTCTCATCTCCGCCAATCTGGCCAGTGCAGGCAGAGCAGGCTCATAGCCATAGGTGTTGTGGTCCAGCAGTGTGCCGTCGAGATCGGTGAATATGATCGGAGTACGGTGTCCTGGTATGAGCAAGTTGGCTGTCATTCCCGAATGCTGCCGCTCAAAACAATATTCCCTGATCGCCCTGTATTGCGTGTCCCGACCGGCTTCAATGCGCCTCGTCCCAGTTGTCCGCGGCGCGCGCGTCCACCTTGATCGGCACCGCGAACGAAACCGCCGGCAAAGGCGCCGCCACCATGACTTCCGATGCAACCTTGATGGTTGCGTCGGCCTCGTCGTCAGGCACTTCGAAGATCAGTTCATCGTGCACCTGGAGCAGCATTTTCGCTTTCAGACCGGCGTTGGCCAGCGCGTTCGGCATGCGGATCATGGCGCGGCGGATGATGTCGGCGGCTGAACCCTGGATCGGCGCGTTGATGGCGGCGCGCTCCTGAAACGCCCGTTCCGACGGGTTTGGCGACTTGATGCGTGGAAAATGCATGCGGCGGCCGAACACCGTCTCCACATAGCCGTTGGCCCGGCAGAACGCCTTGGTGTGTTCCATGTAGTCCTTGATGCCGGGAAAGCGCTCGAAATAGGTCTTGATGTAACGGCCCGCTTCCTCGCGCGGAATGGCAAGCTGGTTGGCCAGCCCGAACGCTGAAATGCCGTAGATGATGCCGAAGTTGATCGCCTTGGCCTTGCGCCGCGTCGCCGGGTCCATGCCTTCCACCGGCGTGTCGAACATTTCCGAGGCGGTCATGGCGTGAATGTCGAGCCCGTCGGCAAACGCCTTCTTCAACTGGTCGATGCCGGCAATATGGGCCAGCACGCGCAGTTCGATCTGGCTGTAGTCGGCCGACACCAGCTTGTGGCCGGGGCTGGCCACGAAGGCAGTCCGGATCTGCCGGCCTTCTGCGGTGCGCACCGGAATGTTCTGCAGGTTCGGGTCGGTCGACGACAGCCGGCCGGTGGAGGTTGATGCCAGCGAGTAGGAGGTGTGCACGCGGCCGGTGTCCGGGTTGATATGCCCGGTGAGCGCGTCCGTATAGGTCGAGCGCAGCTTGGTGAGCTGGCGCCAGTCGAGCAGCTTGCGCGCCAGCTCAACGCCATCAGCGGCCAGATCCTCCATCACCTGGCTGTCGGTGCTCCAGGCCCCGGTGGCGGTTTTCTTGCCACCCTGCAGGCCCAGCTTGCCGAACAGGATTTCACCGATCTGCTTCGGCGAGCCCAGGTTGAAGCTCTCTCCGGCCAGTTCGTGCACCTGTTTCTCCAGCGCCTCGGCATCCTTGGAGAACTCGCCCGACAGGCGCGCCAGCACTGCTCGGTCGACCAGAATGCCTTCGCGCTCCATAGCCGCCAGCACCGCCACCAGCGGGCGCTCCAGCGTCTCGTAGACGGTGGCGCGATGTTCCGCCGCCAGCCGCGGCTTCAGCACGTGCCATAACCTCAGCGTGATGTCGGCATCTTCCGCCGCATAGCTGGTTGCCTGGTCCAGCGGCACCAGGTCGAACGTCACCTGTGACTTGCCGCTGCCGGCCACGTCCTTGAACTTGATCGGCTTGAGGCCGAGATGCACGTCGGCCAGCTCGTCCATACCATGGCCGTTGACGCCTGAATCCAGCGCGTAGGACAGCAACATGGTGTCGTCGATCGGCGCCACGTTGATGCCGAGGCGCTGAAACACGGTCAGGTCGTATTTCAGGTTCTGGCCGATTTTCAGGATGCCCGGATGTTCCAGCACGCCTTTCAGTGCGTCGATGACCTCCGTCTCAGGCAACTGCTCAAGGTCTCCGCCGCCGAAATCCAGCCCGTCCGAAGCCCGGTGGCCGGTCGGGATGTAGCACGCCTTGCCCGGCTCGACGCTGAAGGAGATACCGCACAGGCTAGCCTGCATGTTGTCGAGCGACGTGGTTTCGGTATCGACCGCAACCAGGCCGGCCTGGCGGATCATCTCCACCCAGGCATCCAGACGGTCCCGGGTCGTGACCCGTTCGTAAGTGGCATGATCGGGCGCAGGCAGGTTGCGCATCCTGTCCGCCAGGACCGCCGCCGCATCGCCGCCGCTCGCGCCATCTGCAATGTCGGCCGCAGGCGCCGCGCCGTCGTCACTGGAAACCGGCGCACCAAGCTCATCCACATCTGCGCCTTCCGGCGGCCAGCCGGTATAGGTCACCTTGATCGGATCGATATCGGCAGCGCTGGCTTCGAAGTCGCCGGACACGCGCTTGATCAGCGTGTTGAACTCCAGCGCCTTCAGGAACCCGATCAGGGTTTTGGCTTCCGGCTCAATCACCCCGAAATCCTCAATCGGATGATCGACATCCACATCGGTTTTCAGGATCACCAGTTGCTTGGACACACGGGCCTGGTCGGCGAACTCGATCAGCTTCTCGCGGCGTTTCGGCTGTTTGATTTCCCCGGCCCGATCCAGCAGGGTTTCCAGGTCACCATATTCCTCGATCAGCTGCGCGCCGGTCTTGACCCCGATGCCGGGAACGCCCGGTACATTGTCCACGCTGTCACCTGCAAGTGCCTGTACTTCAACAACTTTTTCAGGCGGTACGCCAAATTTCTCGATCACTTCATCACGGCCGATGGCGCGGTCCTTCATGGTGTCGAGCAGCTTCACCTCGTCGGTGACCAGCTGCATCAGGTCCTTGTCCGACGAGACGATGCGGACCGTGGCGCCGACGGCCGCCGCCTGGGTGGCATAGGTGGCGATCAGGTCGTCGGCTTCATAGTTTTCCTGTTCGATGCAGGCCACGTTGAAGGCTTCGGTTGCCTGCCGGATCAGGCCGAACTGCGGCACAAGGTCTTCCGGCGCAGGCGGGCGGTGCGCCTTGTAGTCGGGATAAATTTCGTTGCGGAACGATTTCGACGACTTGTCGAAGATCACCGCGATATGGGTTGGCTTGTCATCCGCCGACATCTGCTTGAGCAGCTTGTACAGCATGTTGCAGAAGCCCTGCACCGCGCCCACCGGCAGCCCGTCGGACTTTCGGGTCAGAGGCGGCAAGGCGTGGTAGGCGCGGAAAATATAGCCGGAGCCATCAATCAGATAGAGATGGTCACCGGACTGGATCGGACGGGATGCTGCTGTACTCATGATGCGCGCACTATGCCACCTGACCAGCGCCTTTGCCATAAGCTGAAACGCCTGTTTGCACAGGCTAACCGGCAATTGCTGACAATTCCTGCCATCCGGTGACATGCGCCCTGACAGCACATTATTGCGGGCAGACGAGGTGGTTCCACATAATTTGCCGTTCTGGCTGGCTGTATCCCCTTGCCAAGTGCCCCCCTGATAGATGGATAATGAGACTTCTTAATTTAGGGAGTAGTGCCATGAACCTTCAGGCGAACGAAAATGACTTCAGCGGGATCATCGAGGCCGACCGTGAGCACGTCTGGCACCATCTGACCCAGCACAAGAAATTCGAGACTGTGGATCCGCTTGTCATCATCGAAGGCAAGGGACTGCGCGTGTGGAACACGGCCGGCCGCGAGCACCTGGATGCGGTGTCCGGCGGTGTCTGGACAGTAAATGTCGGCTATGGCCGCGAAAGCATTGCCGATGCGGTGCGCGACCAGCTTGTGCAGCTGAACTATTTCGCCAACTCGGCCGGCAGCATTCCCGGCGCCAAGTTTGCCGAGCGGCTGATCTCCAAGATGCCCGGCATGACGCGGGTCTACTTCTCCAATTCCGGCTCCGAGGCCAATGAGAAGGCCTACAAGATCGTCCGCCAGATTTCCCACAACAAGCACGGCGGCAAGAAGCACAAGATCCTGTACCGTGAGCGCGACTATCACGGCACCACCATCACCGCCTTGTCGTCATGCGGCCAGAACGAGCGCCGTGACCAGTACGGGCCGTTTACGCCCGGTTTCGTGGAGGTGCCGCACTGCCTGGAATACCGCTCGCAATGGGGCGAGGTGGACGATTACGGCATCCGCGCCGCCAATGCCATTGAAGAGGTGATCCTGCGCGAAGGCGCCGACACCGTCGGCGGCCTGATCCTGGAGCCGGTCACCGCCGGCGGCGGTGTGATAACCCCGCCGAAAGGGTACTGGGAACGCGTCCAGGAAATCTGCAAGAAATACGATGTGCTGCTGATCATCGACGAAGTTGTCTGCGGCATGGGCCGCACCGGCGAATGGTTCGGCTATCAGCACTATGGCATCGAGCCCGACATGGTGACCATGGCCAAGGGCGTGGCGTCCGGTTATGCCGCCATTTCGTGCACGGTGACAACGGAAGCCGTGTTCAACGAGTTCAAGGCCGACCCGTCCGACCCGATGAGCTACTTCCGCGACATCTCCACCTTCGGCGGCTGTGCGGCCGGCCCGGCGGCGGCGCTGGAAAACATGCGTATCCTGGAGGACGAGAAGCTCCTGGAAAACACCACCGCCATGGGCGAGTACCTGCTGGAACAGTTCGAGGGCCTGAAGGCAAAGCACGCCATGGTCGGCGATGTGCGCGGCAAAGGACTGTTCTGCGGCATGGAACTGGTGCTTGACCGCGACACCCGTGAACCGGTTTCGGAAAGCACCACGCAGGCCATCGTGGCGGACTGTTTTGCCACCGATGCGGTCATTATCGGTGCCACCAACCGGTCCCTGTCAGGTCTCAACAACACGCTGTGCTTCTCGCCGGCGCTGATCTGCACCAAGTCGGACCTGGATGAAGTCGTGGCGTCCGTCGACCGCGCGCTGACCAAGGTCGCGGCTGCGTAACAGTTGTTGCCGAAAAAACTGAATCCGGCCGTCTGCTCCATGCAGGCGGCCACTTTCATTGGCTGAGCCGGTTGCCATGGCAATCCACTCTAGACCGCATGGGCCTTTATCAGTTCCAGGACCGCGGCGATAACATTGTCGACAGCGACGGCTGCCAGGATCATGCCCATGACCCGGCTGACGATGGCTGCGCCACTGGTGCCGATCAGTTTCAGGATCGGCGCAGCCAGCAGCATCAGCACCAGGGCGACCGCAACCACCGCAACCAGCAACCCGGCCGTCACCGCCTGCTCGGTGAAGCTGAAGCGGTTGTTGTCGGTGAGCAGCACCACCGCCAGCATGGCTCCGGGTGATGCCAGTGAAGGCACGGCCAACGGAAACACCGCCGGACTCTCCGGCTCCTCGTCCGTTTCCAGCTTGCTGATTTCCTGTTTCGGCTTTGAATCGCCGAAGATCATGGTGAGCGCGAACAGGAACAGGATCAGCCCGCCGGCGATCTGGAACGCGGGCAGGCCGATGCCCAGTGCGTCGATGAGGAACTGCCCCGCGACCAGGAAGAACATCAATACGCAGATTGCCAGCACGGCTGCATGCATGGCTACACGATTGCGTTTTTTCGCCTCGATACCCGCTGTTACGGCAACGAAAACCGGAATTGTGCCGATCGGGTCGATAACCACCCACAATGTGACGAACTGTTCGAATATCTCCTGCATCGGTGTGTTCTGAGCCCCCTGCCAGTGTTCGTTAACGCCCCATAGACCATGTTTGCAGGGCAATCGCCAGAACCTGCAGGTATTTATTCTTTGTGAGGACTAAATATCTGAAACTGCTCAAATGCCGGAAAAGTGAGCCTTTGGCACACTTGCGGCGCCTTGACCTCGTGCCCCTGCAGCACAATATCACGGGTATGAAGTTGATTGCCGGCCACAGAAACCAGGCGGGGCCGAACCTCCGGACCGCCCGGAACTGACCGGCAAACCACCAAGCTGCTTGTTAAAGGGCTTTGAAAAATGACACGTAACACGGTTTTTCCGTCGCCTTTCTTCGTCGGGTTTGACGAAATCGAGCGACTGCTTGAGCGAACCGCAAAGACCGCTCCCGACGGCTATCCGCCCTACAATGTCGAAAAACAGCCGCCGAGTGACGGCGAAAGTGGCGAAAAACTGCGCATTACGCTGGCCGTGGCGGGGTTTTCCGCCGGAGAGCTGGAATTGACGCTGGAAGACAATGAATTGGTCATCGAGGGCCGTCAGAAGGACGATCCGGCCCGCGAGTTCCTGCACCGCGGTATCGCTGCGCGCCAGTTCCGCCGCATCTTCGTGCTGGCTGACGGCATGAACGTGGTGTCAGCTAGTCTCGACAACGGCCTGCTGGCCATTGATCTGGAGCGTCCGGAACCGCAGCGCGTGGTTCGCAAGATCGAAATACAGCAATTGTGATTTCTGCCCGACGACACCAACCATTGAAGGAAACCAGACCATGACGGATCATAAAAAAAACCGGTTGCCTCAAATCCCCGAAAGCGAAATTTCCCTTGCAAACATGGGGTTGGGCGAAGTGGCCTATGTGCGTGAAGTCCCGGCACAGGAAGTGGAGCGCATGATCGGCCAGAAAATTGCCGCTGACCCGGCCACGCCGCTGTATTGCCTGTACCTGGCAGACGGCACCCCGGTGTCAGTGTCCGACAGCCGCGAAGCTGCCATGGCAAACGCAGTTGAGCATGACCTCGCCCCCATCAACCCCAACTAGAGCGGGATGTGATCCGGCTCAGGCCGCATGCGGTGCTGAAGCGGCCGGTTCGGTCAAAATCGCATAGAGGCCTTCCGCCTTGTCCGTGCCGCGCAGTTTTTCCACCACCTTGGCATCGCGCAGCAGCCGTGAAATCCGCGCCAGCGCCTTCAGGTGATCGGCGCCGGCGCTTTCAGGCGCCAGCAGCAGAAACACCAGGTCGACAGGGTTGTCATCGACCGAATCAAACTTCACCGGCGTTGCCAGGCGCGCGAACAGGCCGTGCACCTTGTCCAGTGCCTGAAACTTGCCGTGCGGGATGGCAATGCCCTGTCCAAGACCGGTGGATCCCAGTTTTTCGCGCCGCAGCAGGGTTTCGAAAATCACCTGTGTATCGAGACCCGACAGCCGCGAGCCTTCCTGCGCAAGCTCCTGAAGCAATTGGCGTTTGCTGGACGCCTTGAGGTTGGGCAGCACGGCATTACTGGAAATTATGGTCGACAATTGCATGATTGACTAACTCTCCATGCAGTTGGTGTATCTAAATCCGGGCCTCACAATGGTCCGGATGGCTAAAGGCATTCAGCACGTCAGTTGAGTCAGTTCCCGCCCGGGTCCAACCAGCCGACATTTCCGTCTTTGCGCTTGTAGACTACGTTTAAGCTGCCATTGCGGCCATTTCGGAACAGCACAAATGGTTCATTCGTGAAATCTAGCTTCATGACGGCCTCCCCTACCGACAGCTCATCAATACTAGCAGTTGATTCGGCAATAATGACAGGGTTCAGGTCAGCCGGCTCTTCTGCCTGCCCCTCAACATCTGCCTGCAGAACATACGCGGCCGCTGAAACCGCATTTACCGGTTCCTTGCGTGCAAGGTGGTGGTCCTTTAGGCGTCTCTTGTAGCGCCGCAGCCGTGTTTCCAGATGTCCGACGGCTGTGTCAGCGGCGCTGTGCGCGTCGCCGCCGTTGCCGTTTGCATTGAGCGACAGGCCGGTTGTCAGGTGCAGGGTGATCTCGCAGTCAAAACCGGAGCGCTGTTTTTCCACCACCACCAGGCAGCGGACGATACCGTCAAAATACTTGGCAACATCATTGTGGATGCGTCCTTCGACATGCTCACGCAGTGCATCGCCGATGTCGAGGTTTTTGCCGGTTATCTGAATCTGCATGATTTAGGAATACCCTTCATTCGACGACCAAGTCTGTCGAAAGCCGATTACATTTTCAATATTGACTGTTTTGACTGGACCTGCTTAGGCGCCTGGGCCTGTTGGAGAAATGTCTTTTCCGGTCAAGGCGCGCGGAAACTATTGCCACCCGGCCAGCTTGTCAATCAACCTAGTTAAAGAATATGGGAAAGTTTTGCCGGGCAGACAATGGGCCGGCCGGATGACGGTTTTCCCGGTCTGGCAGCCGGAACGCATGCTGATCTGGCAGCAGCCGAATTTACGGCCGGCTTGAGTGTCAACCGGCTTCAAGCATGCGTTTCTGGCGCCGCCGCATGATCGAGGACGGAATCTGCATGGCTTCGCGGTATTTCGCCACTGTGCGCCGGGCGATATCGATACCTTCAGCGCACAAAAGCTCGACGATCTGGTCGTCCGACAGGATCTTTGCCGCGGTCTCCTCGTCGATCATGGTGCGGATCTTGTGCCTGACCGATTCAGCGGAATGATCATCGCCGCCGGCAGATGAGGAAATCGCGGTGGTGAAAAAGTATTTCAGTTCGAACACGCCGCGCGGCGTTTCGAAATACTTGTTCGAGGTGACCCGGCTGATGGTGGATTCGTGCATGGAAATGGCATCGGCAACGGTTTTCAGGTTGAGCGGCCGCAAATGCTCGACGCCGAGCATCAGGAAGGCATCCTGCTGGCGCACGATCTCGCGCGCCACCGCCAGGATGGTGCGTGCGCGCTGGTCCAGGCTCTTGACCAGCCAGGTTGCGTTGGACATGCAGTCCGACAGGTAGAGCTTGTCCGTGTCACGGGTGGCGCCGCGGCTTACCTGCGCAAAATACTGGTTGTTGACCAGCACCCGCGGCAGTGTCTCGGTGTTCAGCTCAACCGCCCAGCTGCCATCCGGGGCAGGGCGGACAATCACATCCGGCACCACCGGTTGCACCACAACCGACCCAAAAACATTGCCCGGCTTCGGATTCAGCGAGCGGATTTCATCAGCCATGTCGCGCAGGTCATCCATGTCGACCTTGCACATGGACTTGAGCCGGGCGAAATCGTGCTTGGCCAGCAGGTCGAGGTTGTCCACGAAAACCTGCATGGCAGGGTCGAAACGGTCGCGTTCCCTCAACTGAATGGAGAGGCACTCCTTCAGGTCACGGGCCAGTATCCCGGGCGGATCGAACGTCTGCAGCACGGCCAGGGTTTTCTCAACCAGATCGGTTTTGGCGCCCAGTGTGTCGGCAACCGTTTCCACATCGCCGGTCAGGTAGCCGGCGTCGTTGACGAGGCCGATCAGGTGCGCGCCGATCATGCGCATGGCCGGATCGGATACCGTCAGGTGCAACTGCTCGGTCAGGTGATCGGCTAGCGTGCGTTCGCTGGCCAGCGTCGCATCGAAGGCCATTTCGCCGTCAAAACCGCCACCGCCGCCGCCACTGCCGCCAGCCGTATTGCCGGTGCTGGACAGCTGCCAGCCTGAATCCTGCATGCCCATGGGGTCGGCAGCTTCGCGGTTTATCTTGTCGGCCGTGGCCTCGTCGGCGTAGACGTTTTCAAGGCCGGTATCGAATTGGTCGAGGTTTTCCGGGGTGTTTTCACCGGAAGCAATCTGGTCGGCAGTATCCTTGAGTTCCGCGCCGCTGGCGACCTCGCCGTCGGAGGTTGCTGCATCGCTGTCCGACACGATGTCGCGGCCTGCGTCATCACGCTCGTCGCGTTCCAGCAGCGGGTTCGACTCTAGTTCGCTTTCGACATAGGCCTGCAGTTCAAAGTTCGACATCTGCAGCAGTTTGATGGCCTGCTGCAGTTGCGGCGTCATGACCAGGGACTGTCCCTGACGCATTTGCAGTTTCTGGTTCAGCGCCATCGCTGGCATACTCCCCGCACAACAAACCGGAGCGGTTCGGCCATCATCGGGCCTTGTGAAACCACTCCACGAACATCAACCAGATCTGATCCGAAGGCCCGGTTGCAATACCGGACCCGAACCGATCTCGTGCCTGGCCGAAACCGTCCCCGGTGCAGCCGCTGATGGCACTTGCCTGCGGGATATTAAAGGCTGAAACCTTCACCAAGGTAAAGACGCCGCACGTCCGGGTGGGCAACTATCTGTCTTGGTGTACCTTCCATTAATACGTGGCCTTCATGGATGATAAGGGCCCGGTCAATGATCTCGAGGGTTTCTCTGACGTTGTGATCCGTAATAAGCACCCCGAGGCCCCGAGAGGTGAGCTGTCGCACCAGCTGGCGAATATCATTGATCGCAATGGGATCAATCCCTGCGAAGGGTTCGTCGAGCAGGATGAATCGAGGATTTGCGGCAAGGGCTCTGGCAATCTCGACCCTGCGTCGCTCTCCGCCAGACAATGCCACAGCTGGCGAATTCGTGATATGTGTGATCTGAAACTCATTTAGCAACCCACGCAACTTACGCTCGCGCTCGGTGCGGTCAGGAACATGCAGCTCCAGCACCGCGCGAATATTGTCTTCAACCGTAAGTGCCCGGAACACGGACGCTTCCTGAGGCAGATACCCAATTCCCAATCTGGCTCGCTGATACATCGGCAAGTCAGTGATATCTTCCCCGTCGAGCGATATGGTCCCTGAATCCGCAGCGATTAGGCCGGTGATCATGTAGAACACCGTCGTTTTCCCCGCGCCGTTGGGACCAAGCAACCCTACGGCTTCTCCTCGGCGCACCGACACGCTGACATCTCTGGTCACTGGCCGCCGTTTGAAGGACTTGCGCAGATTACGCGCCACAAGGCCTTCTGTCGGCACAGTTTCCGGTCTTGCGAACGCCCGGCGGGACGGCTCTTCAGCCTGTCCGCCGAACAACGAAGACCAAAACGATGACTTGCCGGTTCGCTTCACGTGATTACCGCTCAACAGGATTAAGGTTTGCTGAAGCCCTATGGTTAATGTTTGCTGAATTTGCAAGCAGCAACCCGTGTGCAGGCTTCGTTGCAGGCAGGAATATCAGGGGTTAGTCCGGATCGAAACTGAATTTGACGCGGCCCTTGTCAAATTTCGATTCATTGGTGTTCAGGTTCACATTAAGTCTTTCGCCTTTCACGACACTGGTGCCCTGGGTTACGGTGACCTTGCCGGTGACCACGGCGGTATTCGCCTTCACATTCATCTTCATACGGTCACCGGTAATGGTCTGCGACGGCGTCTGGATCCGGACCCCGCCGCCCTTGGTTTCCAGCCAGGTAACGTCGGTTCCGCCGTTTTTCGTTTTCACAAAAGTGGCTATCAGGTTTGTCGAGCTCAATCTAACATCGTCTTGCCGCGCCCTGACATTGCCGCGGAAAATGGCCTGGTTCTTACTCTCGAACAGCTCCATCTGATCGGACTCGATGTTGACCTTGCCCTTTTTCTGCTGGGCGGCGGCAGGCAGGGCGGCAACAGTCGCAGCCATCAGGATCAAAGCAATGGAAATTCCGGCCCTGTTTGGTTTCATTGTTGCAGATTCCCCTTTGAACTGGATGTTTCCGCCTGTGTGACCGGCGCGCTGTCTTGTGTCGCTGAGGAATTGAATATCGCACGAACCCGCGCTTTGAAAGTCACATGTTCACCATTGTTGGTAACGTCGACGCCGGTTGACCTGATCACGCCGCCGTCCATGACCACGGTGATCTCGTCCGGAGACGTCAGTGCTTTCTGCTTCACGTCAATGCTTGCGGTGTCCATTGTCGCGGTGAACGTATCCGCCAGCTTGATCGAGACATCTCCCGACAGGAGCAGGGACTTGTCCTTGCTGTTGAACAGGCCGTTATTGGCGGTCACGTCCATGGCGCGGCCGTCGGTGCGCCTGAGCAGGCCGGTGACCTGCCGCATGTGAACCAGATTGGGCTGTTGCTTGTCCTGGTTGGCTTCCAGCGCGGCGATCTTGTAGGGCTGCTGGTCATTGTCGAAGCCGGCAACTTCGGAACCCTGGACGGCAAATCGTTCCTGCTCGGACGCTTGTTTCGGCGTCGCCACGGGTGCAGCCGGTTCCGGGCTGGTCACCGTCTCGATATCGAAACCGGACGCCTGGATCATGAACACGCCGAACACGCCCGCGGCCGCGAACATGAACAGCCACACCATGATGGCCGGCCCGCGCCGCCTGCGTCTGATCTTTGGTCTTGATCTAGGTATCACTGCCGTTTTCTCCCCCTGTCAGCCGGAACATACCGGGTGACCAGGGACTGCCATGGGTTTTGCCCGGGAAATCTTGCCGAATAAAGGCGGACGCAACCGGCTCCGCCTCACGAATGGGCAAAAATGTCTTCGTCCGGCCAGCCGGCAAGATCAAGCCGCGCCCGCATCGGCAGGAAATCAAAACACGCCTGCGCAAGCTCTGCGCGGTCTTCACGGCGCAGCATCTGGTCCAGCCGGACCTTGAGTTCGTGCAGGTATATCACATCGAGCGCCGCGTATTGCTTCTGGGCGTCCGACAGCACCGGCGTGCCCCAGTCGGAGCTTTGCTGCTGTTTCGACATTTCAATGCCCAGCATTTCGCGCACCAGATCCTTCAGGCCATGCCTGTCGGTGTAGGTGCGGGCCAGCCGCGACGCGATCTTGGTGCAGTACAGCGGCGCGGTATCCACTTCCAGATATGCTTTCAGCATGCCCACGTCAAAACGCGCATAGTGGAAGATCTTGGTAACGTTGGGATCCTCCATCAGCGCTTTTAGCCGGGGCGCATGATAGGTCTTGCGGTCAAGCTGCACCAGGTGAGCATCATCGTCACCGGCGGACAGTTGCACCACGCACAGCTTGTCGCGATGGGCATGCAGTCCCATGGTCTCGGTATCAACGGCCACGCTTGATCCGAAATCCAGTCCTTCGGGCAGGTCGCCCTGATGAATTCTGACTGCCATTGCCTATGTCTTGCCTTGCTTGCCTGAACGCGATCTCCCCATGGGCTATAACACACGTCGCCATATTGGCAACACCAGCCGGCAGACCGGCCGGTGCCGGCGTCAGCTGGCCGGCAGGCCAACCTTGGCGCGGCCCTCGTCACTCTTCAGGGAAAAATCCTGGCCGGCGAACTCGCCTGCACCGTCCTTGCACAGCCACACGACCGCCTTGCCGACCCAGTCGGCGGGAATATGCACCGACGGGTCGAGCTGGCTTACCGGATTGATGCCCGATGCCTTGATCGACACCTGCATGTCGGTTGCCACGGTGCCCGGGCTTAGGCCGGTGACGCGGATGCCCTTGCCGGCATATTCCTTGTCTGCACACCGCGTCAGCATCAGGGCGGCCGCCTTGGACGAGCAATAGTGGCTCCAGCCCTCCATGGGCCCGTAGGCCGCACCCGACGAGATATTGATGATTGTCCCGCTGCCTTGTGCCTCCATCTCGGGGATCGCTGCCCTGAGGCCGTAAAACACGCCTTTGAAGTTCACGTCGGCCACTTTCGCCCATTGCTCGGGATCGGCGTCGGCGAGCCGCGAAATCGGGTCGATAAGCCCGGCATTGTTTACCAGAATGTCGATCCGGCCGAACTCGGCTTTGCACTTCGCCACCATGGCGGCAACCTGCGTGTAATCGCTCACGTCGCAGGTGATGGTTTGGGCGCTGCCGCCATTGCTGCGAATCTCGGTTGCAACTTCGTCGATGTCAGATGAGGTGCGTGCCGCCAGAAGTACCGAGACGCCCTCGGCTGCAAGTTGTCTGGCGGCGGCCGCACCAATGCCGCGGCTGGCTCCGGTGACAATGGCGGCTTTTCCGTTCAGCGTGCTGGTCATGAAACTGGTTCCTTGTTCGGGGTTGAGAGGTTGCAACATCTGGCTCTGCCAGAGGGATTTGTCCGGACGCGTGTCAGGCAACAGTTTTCAGCAAAAGTGCGGTAGCCTGCACCCGCTGCGGACCTGCCGGCGACGAAGCTGCGAGCGGCAGATCAAAACCAGCGCCGCATGACGTCGGCAGATAGCCGCGACACGCGTTTGGCGGAAAATCTGTCATAGGCCGTGAGATGGAGATGGCGGCCGGTTTTCTGGCTCTTTGCCTCATGTCTGCCCCATCTGTAAAGGAGATGGGCCAGATAGAAGTAATGCATCATGGTCCGGTCATCGGCGCCGTGATCTCCGTAAGCGCTCATGAATGTATCAATGTCCCGATCAAGTCTGCCTTGCAGCGTCTTGCTTGATCCAAACGTACAATAGACCATCACATACACCAGGAAATACATCATGTCGGAGTAGGTCGGGCCGTTGTCGTGATGACGTCCAAAGTCGAAAATCACGCACCGTTCTCGACCAAACAAGATGTTTCCCGGTGTGAAATCCGCATGCACAGGGCCATGCGGTACAGTCTGACCGTCTAGTTTCTGCGCTATTGCCGCGAACGTTTCAACTGCCGACAGCCATGCCTGGCTGTGGCCACCCGCGTTTCTCAAGCGCTGGACCTGAGCATCCGTATCCAGTGGCCCGGACCTGACGCTGACGGCGTTGTGGATCAGCCGCAATTTGGCCGCAGCGGTTTCAATGCATTTGTGCCGCCGGTTTGCGGAAAAGGCACCGGTCAGCAGAATTGTCTTCATGCTGGGCAGGTGAACCCACTCGCAGGCATAACCTTGCCGGGTAACGGCAAACGGTTTGGTGACGATGGAATCATGCTCCGGTCCGAGTTTGCTGTGCAGGTCGCACAGCGTCGCGAATTCCGACTGGGCAGCGGTTGTGCCGCCGTCTCCGCTCGGATGCAGGTATTTTACCGCAACGGCGTGAGGCAGATCGCGATGTCTTGCCTTGATCACGATGGTCGGTGCGACCCGCAAGGCGTAGTAATGGTAGTTGAAGGTCCAGTTGTGGTCGATGCCGAGGCTGTCGGACGTGGCCGTCAGGATGTTGTCAACGGCGGCCTCGACCTCTTTCCATGACAGATTATGATTGCTTAGCCTGCGCCGCGCCGTGTGAATTCTGAGGCTCATCTCGGAATTCATAAGTAAGTCCCATCATAAATCAACACACACACGCCGATGGTTCTCGCGTAACCATCCTGCAATCCGGTGCGAAGGAATAGCAGTGTCAGGTCCGGAAATCGAGTAACACCGAGGTGACTGGGCAGGCAGATTCTGCAGGCATGGTTACCGGATTCGATCCAATAAGTTCGAAAGCCATATCTGGAGACAAAGATAATCCGGTTTATTGGTGCCCAGGAGAAGACTCGAACTTCCACTTCCTTACGGAAACTAGCACCTGAAGCTAGCGCGTCTACCAATTCCGCCACCTGGGCCCAAAAGCGGCATTCGTCGAAACCGAATGCCATCAGGCAGGCGCACTCATAGTTGCAGCCAATACGGCTTGTCAACCGGCCTGTTGCGCAATTCCCGGGCACAGGCCCAATAAGTGTGTCATCATGTAATTCAGGTTGTGGCATCAAGGGTCTTTAAATGCCTGCGGCTGACCGTTAAAACCCACACCACCGAACATTCGCGCCAACGCGCAACTGGTATCTGTTTCAAGGGCGAATTGAACCGACATGACCGCATCTTCAAAACTCGTGACGATTATTGGTGGGTCCGGATTTCTGGGCCGTCATATCACCCGTGCCCTGGCACGCCAGGGCCACCGAATCCGGATCGCGGTTCGCCGTCCTGACCTGGCCGGACATGTGCAGCCGCTTGGCACGCCCGGCCAGATCATGCCGGTGCAGGCAAATCTGCGCTATCCTGAATCGGTGGAGGCAGCATGTGCCGGCTCGGATGTGGTCATCAATCTCGTCGGCGTTTTGTTTTCATCCGGCGGGCAGACGTTTTCTGCCCTGCACGCCCATGGCGCCCGGGTTGCGGCGCGCGCGGCGAAGAACGCCAGCGCAGCGCAGTTCATCCAGATGTCGGCCATAGGTGCAGATGAAGGTTCGGCATCCGAATACGCACGCACCAAGGCAGAAGGCGAGGCAGCGGCACGCGAGGAGTTCCCCGGCGCCACCATTATCAGGCCGTCCATTGTGTTCGGCCCTGAGGACAATTTCTTCAACCAGTTTGCCGGCATGGCCCGCTTCTCCCCGGTTCTGCCCCTGATTGGCGGCGGCGAAACAAAGTTCCAGCCGGTGTTTGTCGGTGACGTTGCCGAAGCGATCGCCAAACTGGTTGCAACCGGCAATGGCGGTGGGAAAACCTGGGAGCTGGGCGGGCCTGCCCAGCGCAGTTTCCGGGAGCTTCTGGAGTACGTAGTCGAGGTCACCGGCCGCAAGCGCCTGCTGCTGCCGATCCCGTTTGCCGTCGCCCGCATCATGGGGACCGTTATGGGCCTGCTGCCAAATCCGATGCTGACGTCGGACCAGGTCAGTCTGCTGAAGTCGGACAACGTGGTGTCGGATGCCGCTGTTGCCGAAGGCCGCACGCTGGAAGGCCTCGGCATCAAGCCGGAACCGATCGAGGCGATCGTGCCTGAATATCTGTACCGTTTCCGCAAGGCAGGCCAGTTTTCCGCTCCGGTCATCTGATGCCGGCCCGACGCCTCGCCGGATTCCTGTTCGGGGTGTTGTTGTTGTCGCCAGGCGCGGGCGCGCAAAACCTGCAGCCGGTCGACCTTGAGCTGGTGCTTGCAGTCGACACTTCGACCAGCGTGGATGCGCGCGAGTTCGCCTTGCAGTCACAGGGCCTGGCGGAAGCCTTCCTGCATCCCGATGTGGTTGCCGCCATCCGCTTTGCCGGCACCCAGGGCGTCGCCATCACCCTGGTCCAGTGGGCCGGTGAAGCCCGTCAGGCGACGGCTGTTGACTGGCATCTGGTGCGTGACGGGCGCACGGCGGCGGACCTGTCGGCCAAGATTTCCGCATCGCCGCGCGCGATCAGGGGCCTCACCGACATTGCCGGCGCCATCGGGTATTCGGTCAATTCTATTGAGGCCAACGACTATCTTGGCGCACGCCGGGTCATTGATATCTCAGGCGACGGATCCAGCGATGCGCGCCGGTCCGAGGCGGCGCGCGATGCCGCCATGGCACGCGGCATTACCATCAACGGACTGGTGATCCACAACAAGGACATAGACCTTGGTGAGCTGGCCAACATCGACCTTCGCGAGCATTACGCCAATCATGTAATCGGCGGGCCGGGCTCTTTCATGATGACGGCGAAGAACTTTGACGACTTTCGCACCGCCATCCGGGCCAAGCTGGTGCGTGAAATCACCGGTCCGGTGTCAGCCGCCATGGACTGATACTTGGTGTTAACTGCCCGCACCTGCAAAGAATCCGGTGTGCACCAGGTACAGAAGCCCGGCTCCGAGCAGCAGACGGTAAATCACGAAACTCGTCAGAGAATACCGCTTGACGATGGCCATCAGGAACCAGATGGCTGCCAGCGCGGTGAAAAACGTCAGGATACCGGTCAGAACGGCATCCCCGGAAATCTTGGCACCGTCCGAAATCGCCTCACCCAGCACCAGGACACCGGCACCGGCGATGGCCGGAATGCCGACGAGGAACGAAAACCGGGCCGCTTCAGAGCGCTGAAAGCCCAGAAAACGGGCCGCCGTCATGGTGATGCCGGACCGGCTGGTGCCGGGAATGATGGCGACGGCCTGGGCCAGTCCGATAGCCAGAGCCGGCATGAACGTCATGTTCTCCATGGCCTTGACCTGTTTGCCGAACCGGTCGGCGATATACATGAAAACACCGAAGATAATGGCGTTCCAGGCGACGATCTCCGGCCCGCGCACCGCGTCGATCACCCCGGTTTTCTTGACGAACAGGCCAAACAGGACGGCCGGAATGGTGGCAACGATGATCAAAAGGCCGAGCCGGCCATTGTCGGTCATGCGCCCGCGCAAAAGGTTCAGTGCGCCTACGGCCAGGGCCAGAACATCCCGCCAGAAGTAGGTGATGACCGCCAGAAACGAGCCCATGTGAACCATCACGTCGACGATAAGTCCCTGGTCTTTCCACCCGGTCAGAGCCGGAACCAGTATCAGGTGGCCGGAAGACGAAATCGGCAGGAACTCTGTAATGCCCTGAATGATGGCCAGTACGATAATCTGTTCCAGAAACATGCAGTTGATCCCTGTTGACGTTGCGCTAGCACTGGCCACAACTTAGCTATACTAAAATAGTTAGTGTTGCGAATCGCTTGCAACGGGTTCGGCTTTTGGCCCTCATATCAGACTTTTTGGTGACCGCGCTATGGTGCGTCTTTTGCATTTTTCTCTCGATCCCTTCTCACGGCGCGTCAGGCTGTCGCTCGCCGAGATGGGGCTGGCTGCTGAACTGAACGAGGAACGCCCGTGGGAGATGCGCGAGGCATTTCTTGACATGAATCCGTCCGGCACCTTGCCGGTCCTCATTGATCAGGACGGCACGGTTTGTGCCGGGGTCGAGGCAGTCGGTGGCTACCTGGACGAGCAGTGGCCGCTTGACGCGGGGTCGTTGTGGGGAACCAATCCGATTGTCCGGGCCGAAGTGCGAAGGCTGGTCGCCTGGTTTGACGGCAAGTTTCACCATGAGGTCACTTCACCCTTGCTGATGGAAAAAGTGGTACGGCGGTTTGTCTCCGCCTCGCAGGGCGGCGGCGCGCCGAAGATGAACCGCGTGCGCTCGGCGCTGGAAGCGCTGCGCACCCATCTGGCCTACATCAACGCGCTCGCCCAGGCCCGCAACCTGCTGGTGGGTGACGACCTGACGGTTGCCGATCTGGCTGCGGCGTCGCATTTGTCGGTGGCAGATTACCTCGGCGATATTACCTGGGATGATGTGCCCGATGCCAAGGCCTGGTATCAGCGCATCAAGTCCAGGCCATCCTTCCGTTCCCTGCTGGCTGACCAGGTGCGCGGCATGCCGCCGTCATCGCAGTATTCCGAGCTCGACTTCTGATAAGCTCGCTGAATGGAAAGATTTATGGGTCCGGACCCTGCGTCTATTGTGAAACAGCTGCGGCGCCGTGCCGCCGACCTCGGGTTTTGCGAACTGCGCATTACCGGGGCCAGCCTGCCCGATGAAACAGGCGAGAGGCTTCGTGAAGCCGTCAGCGATGGCCATCACGCCGGCATGGACTGGCTGCGCACCACGATTGCACGGCGCAGCTCTCCCGATGCCATGTGGCCGGACGCCAGAAGCTGCGTCATGCTGGCCATGGCATACACGCCGGACATGGACGTGATGGCGCGCCTGGACCATCCTTCAACCGGCGTGATTTCGACCTATGCCCTTGGCCGCGACTATCATGACGTGATCAAGGGCAGGCTTAAGACCCTGGCCGGATGGCTTGCCGCACAAACCGCACAGGACGTGAAAGTGTTTGTCGACACCGCGCCATTGATGGAAAAGCCGCTGGCCCAGCGTGCCGGACTTGGATGGCAGGGCAAGCACACAAACCTCGTGTCGCGCGAGCACGGCTCCTGGCTGTTTCTCGGTGCCATCCTGTCGGCAGCCGATCTGGCGCTTGATGAGGCGGAGGTGGATCATTGCGGATCATGCACCGCGTGCCTCGATGTGTGCCCGACCAATGCATTTCCAGCCCCCTATCGGCTCGATGCACGGCGCTGCATTTCCTACCTGACCATCGAGCACAAGGGCCATATAGCAAGCGAGTTTCGCCAGGCCATCGGCAATCGCATATACGGCTGTGACGATTGCCTTGCCGTATGCCCGTGGAACAAGTTTGCCGGCACCGCGCGCGAGGCCAAGCTGGCGGCCCGGCCCGACCTGGTCTCGCCATCGCTTGCCGACCTGGCGGCGCTGGATGACAGGGCGTTCCGGACACTGTTCTCCGGCTCGCCGGTCAAGCGCATCGGCCGTGACCGGTTTGTGCGCAATGTCATGATTGCGATTGGAAATTCCGGCAATGCTACCCTGGCCACATGTGCAAGAGAACGGCTGCGCGACGCAAGCACGCAAGTTCGCGCCATGGCAATCTGGGCATTGTCCAGATTGCTGCCGGTAGCCGAGTTTGAGCACCTGTCGGCGATACACCGTGACAGGGAACCTGATCCGGACGTAAAGAGGGAATGGCATGCCTGAAAAACCCAATCATCTTCTGTGTTTCGGTTTCGGGTTTTCAGCCCGCGCCCTGGCGCGGTCTCTGCCGCGCGATCAATGGACCATTACTGGCACAAGCAGATCAGCCGAGGGCTGTGAGAAGATCGAACAGTTCGGTTTCGCTGCTGCGCAGTTCAACGATGACACACCGCTTGATCTGTCCCATCTCGACGGTGTCACCCATGTTGTCGCGTCGGTGCCGCCCGGCAAATCCGGTGATCCGGTGCTGAAGCTGCACGGCCACGATCTTGCCGAGCGCGCCGCGGACATCAAATGGCTGGCCTATCTTTCCACGACCGGGGTTTACGGCGACCGCCAGGGCGGGTGGGTTGATGAAACCTCACCGCTGCAGCCCAGTACCGCGCGCGGGCACGCCAGGCTGGCGGCCGAAACCGGCTGGCTGGAGCTGTGGCGGGAAACGGGGCTGGCCGTTCATCTGTTTCGCCTGGCGGGGATTTACGGTCCGGGACGCAACCAGCTTCAGTCGCTGAAATCCGGCAGGGCGCGCCGCATCCTCAAGCCGGGCCAGGTGTTCAGCCGCATCCATGTGGCGGACATTGCCGGGATTCTGAGGGCATCGATGGACCGGCCCAGCCCGGGCAGTGCCTACAATGTGTGCGATGACGAGGCCGCCCCGCCGCAGGACGTGGTCGCCTATGCCGCCGGCCTGCTGGGTGTCGAACCACCGCCGGAGGTCGACTTTGCAGCTGCGGACCTGTCCGACATGGCGAAGAGTTTCTATGCTGAATCCAAACGGGTGTCGAACGACAAGGTGAAAACCGAGCTGGGTTACCGCTTCATGTACCCGACCTACCGCCAGGGCTTGCAAGCACTGCTCTAGCGTTGCCTGTCTGCCTGAGCGCATAGCGCCTCTGCCGTTTCGGACAGCAGGGCGAGGTTCTGTTCGCTCGACAACCGGTGATCGCCGTGCTTGATCAGTTGCAGCATCACGTCTTCGCCGCGCAGCGCATGATAGGTCTTCAGGGCATGCTGCCACGGCACATCCGGATCGTCTTCGCCCTGCAGGATTCTCACCGGGCAGGGCATCTGCAGGCCCTTTTCGAGCAGCAGGTGGTCGGCGCCATCCTCGATCAGTGCCCTGGTGATCACGTAAGGCTCGTCGGAATACTCAGACGGGCGCTCATACTTGCCGAGACGCATGACCTCGTCGCGGAAATCACTGCCGTACTTGTCCCACATCAGGTCTTTGGTCATGTCCGCGGCCGGTGCGATGAGGACCAGTCCGCCAAGCCGGCCGGCATGTCCGGCCTCAATCAGCCGTCTGGCCAGCAGCACTGCGATCCAGCCTCCCATGCTCGAGCCGATAAGCACCCGGCGGCCGGGTGCGCAACTGGAAAACACCGCGTGCGCCTGCTCGAGCCAGCTCGAAATGGTGCCGTCGGTAAACTCGCCGCCGCTTTCGCCATGGCCGGAATAGTCGAACCGCACAAACGAGCGGTTCGCCGTCCGGGCATGGTCTGCCAGCACTTCCGCCTTCGACCCGCGCATGTCGGATTTGAACCCGCCGAGCCAGAACGTTCCGCACGCATTCGCCGATGCCGGGTCGGTTCCGTCGTTCAGCCACGCGATGGAGGTGCCGTCTTCCATCTCAAGGTGTTCGGGGGGCTTCTGGGCTGGATTGGACATCGATATGACTAGCCTCTCAACATTGCTTGCAAAATCTGGTAAAAGGTCTTTAGGTGCGTTTTCACGCAATTTGAACCCTAATGCGGTATCTGGAGCAGTCCTGCCGCAACAACACTAAGGAGATTATACCATTCGCAGACCGATGAACGGGCAAATGCCGCCCAAGGACGACGGACCACGTATCAACGAAGCTATCACCAATGCAAGCGTGCTTGTGATTGACGCAGATGGTGAAAAGCGCGGTGTCATGAAAATTGAAGACGCGCTCGATCTCGCGGCAGACGCCGGGATGGATCTGGTTGAGGTGTCGCCGAACTCCGAAACACCTGTATGCAAGGTGCTGGACTACGGAAAGTACAAGTATCAGGCCCAGAAGAAGGCCAACGAAGCCAAGAAGAAACAGAAAGTTATTGAGGTCAAGGAAATCAAGCTGCGCCCCGGTATCGACACGCACGACTACGACGTGAAGATGCGCGCCATGAAGCGGTTCTTTGACGATGGCGACAAGGTTAAGGTGACCATGCGGTTCCGCGGCCGTGAAATGGCCCATACGGAACTCGGTTTCGACCTGTTGCAGAAGGTTAAGTCCGACACTGACGAGTTCGCCAAGGTCGAATACGAGCCGAAAATGGAAGGCCGTCAGATGATCATGATCCTGTCACCCAGATAAGTCAGGGTCTTTGCTCTGACATGGATGTCGTGCTGAAACAGCCGGACCGGGTCACGGTCCGGCTGTTTTGGTCAGGTTACCCGGAGAGATTAACTATTATACAATTGTTGCCGCCTTGGTTCTGCCGCTAGGATCGGGGTGTGTAGATAACCGGTCGGCCCGGTTGATCCGCCGCTGTTCATCCAGCGTAGTAGAACTAACCGCAACCGTGCCTGAGATCGACTTTATGGTGATTGCCCCCGCTGTGACAGATGGAAACCGTCGGAAATCCGGCACAAACTCACAGGCTGAGCTCTTTGCCCGGCTGTTAAACGATGTTGCTGAACGGCGCGACCGTCAGGCATTTGCTCAGTTGTTCGAGCATTTCGGTCCGCGCCTGAAAGGCTTCATGATGCGCAAGGGCGCGAATGCTGAGCTTGCCGAAGACCTGGTGCAGGACGCCATGATTGCGGTTTGGAACAAGGCCGGCATGTTTTCGCCGGGCAAAGGATCGGTGACGACCTGGATCTACACCATTGCGCGCAACCTGCGAATTGACCGCCTGCGTCGCGAAGGTTCACGATATTTTACCGATATTGATGATTATGAGGAAGCCAGCGATGATCCGGCCAGCGATGAGATCGTAATCAGCAAGCAGCAGGATCTGGCGGTGACGGAAGCACTGGACGTGCTGCCGTCTGATCAGCGCGAAGTGATTGTGATGGCGTTCATGGACGACATGACGC
Source organism: Anderseniella sp. (assembly GCA_028289645.1). Taxonomy (GTDB): domain Bacteria; phylum Pseudomonadota; class Alphaproteobacteria; order Rhizobiales; family Aestuariivirgaceae; genus Anderseniella. The sequence continues at coordinate 575,694 of JANQOK010000016.1, read as the reverse complement.
AATCCGAGATAGCCGATAAACTCGACGTGCCGCTGGGCACTGTCAAATCTAGAATGCGACTGGCCTACCGCAAGATGGGCACAGTTCTGGAGGACTTGAGATGAAGACAGACTTCCATCTGGATGACGCAACAGTTGTGGCCTATGCGGCTGGCAGCCTGTCGAATTGTCTGTCCGTGGTGGCGGCAAGCCATATTGCCATGTGTGATCACTGCCGCGCCAGAGTACGCAGGGCGGAAGCTGTGGGTGCGGCGTTGCTGGAGACAGGCGAACGGCAGCAATTGCAGCCTGGTGCACTGTCGTCAGTGTTTGAGCGTATCGATGGTAGTGACTGGGTACAGCCGAAGTCGGACCGGAAAGCATTCCGCGACCCGGACCCGTCCTTGCCGCTGCCAGTGTCGCGTCTGCTTGGTCAGAAACTCGACGATGTGCCCTGGAAGACGGCAGCGCCTGGCGTCGGTATTCATGTTATCGAGAAGAACCCTGATGGCTCCAGCCTCTATATGCTGAAGGTGCGCCCGGGGCACAAATTGCCCGATCACGGCCATGCGGGCCAGGAAATGACCTTGATCCTGCGCGGTGCCTATCGTGATCAGATCGGCCGCTTTGCGCGCGGCGACGTGGCTGACCTGGACGAGGACATCGAACATCAGCCGGTGATCGAGGAAGGCGAGGACTGCATCTGCCTGATCGCCACCGAAGCGCCCGCCCGTTTCAAGGGTCTGGTGCCCAGGTTGCTGCAACCGATTGTGGGTATCTGACTTTTACAGACGCATGGCCCAGCCCGCAGTACCCTGGAAAACCGTCTGGATCACCGGCGCGAGCTCCGGCATCGGCCGTCAGCTGGCACTTGATCTGGCTTCGATGGGCATTACGGTGGCGGTTTCGGCACGATCGGCTGATCAGCTCTCAGAGTTGGTTGCTGAAAACTCCAACATCCACAGTTATCCGCTCGACGTGACCGATCTGGCGGCGTGCCGCGAGGTCGCGAAATCGATCGAGGCAGACATCGCGCCGCCGGACCTGGTCATCATGGCGGCCGGCGTCTGGATAATCCGCGACATCGAGAGTTTCCAGGCTGAAGATTCAATCAGGGCGATGCGGGTCAATTATGAAGGTGCTGCCGGCGTGGTTGATGCGGTTCTTCCGTCCATGCGGCGACGCCGTGCCGGCCATATCGCGCCGGTGGCGTCCGTTGCGGGCTACCGCGGCATACCCAGGGCGGTAACCTACGCGCCAACCAAGGCCGCCCTTATTTCCATGGCAGAAGCCATGCGCACCGATGCGCAACGTCATGGCATCAAGGTACAGATCATCAATCCGGGTTTCGTGCGCACGCCGATGACCGACACCAACGACTTTCCCATGCCGTTCCTGATGGAGCCTGAGGACGCGTCGAAACGCATTATCGCCGGCTTGCGGTCGGACCGTTTCGAAATCGTATTTCCCGCCCGCCTGGCAATCATCATGAAGCTTTTGCGCCTGCTGCCTTACGGGCTGTATTTCTGGCTCATGGCGCGCTTTGTGCAACGCGCCTGACCAGTCGGCTAACGTCCTGTTTCAATATGGGCGTTGATCGGGTTAACCTGCCGGCACGGACAGGAGGGCATATGGGGAGACTCAACACTTGGGCGACTTTCCTGGTTTGCTGCTGCTTGATCGGCAGCGCTCCCGCCCACGCGCAGGATGAAGAAGATGCGCCGGCATGCTGGTGGGAGTACGCCAACTGTTCCCGCCAGTCGTTTGGCGATGCGCAATGGCGATCGGTCTGCTACGCGGATTTTTCACACTGTATCGGGACAAAACAGCTGCCGAAATGTCCCGCCACACCAACCGTGTCTGACTGTCTGTCCTACAAGGCTGAATGTGACGCACTCACCGGCGGTGATCCTGCCTTACTGGCAGACTGCAGCGATGATGCCGATGCCTGCGCCCTGGCGCATGGTTGCTAGGTGAAAAAGTCATAAATCGTATCGCTGCGAGTGTGTTAAGGCACGTTGTAGGCACTGCGCAGTGTCTCTGTCTTTAATGACCCGCCAGGAAAACGCAGTGCCATGTCCGACCTGTCCCGCCCCCTGATAGGCTGGTTTGCCGCCTTCGGCGTCGTGTTCATCTGGTCGGGATGGGTGGTGGTGTCGAGGCTTGGCGTCGTCCAGACGCTGACCATCTACGACATGGTCACACTGCGCTTTGTTGTTGCCACCATTGCGGTGGCACCTTTTGCCTGGCGCTATTGGCCGCGGCAACTGCGCTGGTGGCAGATTTTTCTCATCGCGTGCGGCCAGGGCGTCCCGTATCTGCTGCTGGCCTTCGGCGGTTTCCAGTTTGCTCCGGCCTCGCACGCCGGCATCATGATGAACGGCACACTGCCGGTCTTTGCCGCACTTCTCGGCTGGATATGGCTGAAAGACCGGCCGGATGCATGGAAAATAGCCGGCATGGCTGTCATACTGGTTGGCTGCGGCCTGATCGGCTGGGACCGGGACACCGCCGGCGTGGCGCCAAATGCGTGGATTGGCCATCTGATGTTCATCGGCTCAACGCTGTTCATCGCCATCAACATGATCGGCACGAAAGCCTGGCAGCTCACCCCCATGCAGGCCATGGTGTGCATACCAACGATCAATCTTGCCTGGTTCGGGCCGTTGTATCTGGCTTTCCTGCCCAAGGCGGTGGATGTGGCGCCTTGGTCGGAGATTGTCCTGCAGGGCGCCTATCAGGGGCTTGGCCCAAGCGTCGTGGCTGTGCTGCTGTTCACCACTGCAGTTCGCACCATCGGCCCGTCGGCAACCGCCGCGATGATGGCCATGGTGCCCGGCATGGTGGCCCTGGTCGCGATACCGGTGCTCGGCGAATGGCCCAGCCTGCTGGCCTGGCTCGGGCTGTTTCTGGCTACGGCCGGCATTCTCCTGGCGGCTGGCTGGCGGCCGCTGAAAGTGTCATAGTCGCTGCTTGCAGATACCGATATCGAACACCAGCCATGAAGACGATCTTGTGCACCTGGAGGTGCTCTTATGACTGCAGACAGCCAGCACAACAACGGCAGCCTGGATGGGATCGCTTTGAATGTGGCAGCGCCGGAACGCCTTGCCGGGTTCTATAGCCGGCATCTCGGCATGGCCGTGGAGTGCTCCGGAGACATCTGGCGGGCAGGGTATGGCGAGCCGGGGGCTTGTCTGGAACTGCGGCCGCTGCCGGCGGCACAACCTTACGTGCACGACCCTCTGGATGAATACTGGAAGATCGGCATCACATTGCCGGATGTGGATATGGCGTTCGAGCAACTCAGCCGGGCAGGCGTTCCGGTATCGCAGCCGCGCCAGTTTCTCGATATCGGCTACATGTGCCACCTCACGGACCCGGACGGCCATCAGATCGAACTGCTGCAGCACACATTTGCCGGCCAGCCGCGCACTTCTCCCGGTGATCCGGCGCTGCCCCTGGGCGGCGGTGCACAGGTCGGGCAGATCACCTTGCGGGTGTCGGACCTGGATGCTGCCCTTGCATACCATCAGGGCTCAATGGGCATGCGGTTGCTGTCAAGGCAGGTTGTCGATGGCCGCGATTTCACTCTGTACTTTCTGGCTTTTACCGAGGAAAGCCCGCCCCACCATGACCTCGAGGCGGTGGAGAACCGGCCCTGGCTGTGGCAGCGGCCCTATACGACGCTGGAGCTGCAGCACCTCACGCAGCCGGGAGCATCGGTGCGGCCGGCATCTGGCGACGCTGCAGGATATGCCGGTCTGTTGATTGCCGGCAGTACACTTTGATGCTGCGGCGGCTACTGACCCTCGGGATTCCTGTACGTTGTTTCGAGCCGGTCAAGCCGACGGACGGCCAGCGCGGCCATCAGGCCAAGGGCTGAACACAACAGCATCATGCCAAACAGCACATAGACGCCGTTCTGCTCGCTCAGCATGGCGCCGGTCAGAAATGTGATGATGGCGCCGCCGGCGACGGTCAACGCACCGGACAGACCTGCCGCACTGCCGGCCAGGCGCGGCCTCACGGACATGGCCCCGACGCTGCTGCTCGGCATGGTCAGGCCGTTGCCCAGGCCAACAAAGATGGTTGCGCCAAACAGGTACAGCTCGTGCACATGCCCGGCCAGGAATGTCATCAGGCCAGCGGTCAGGCCGGCACAGGCGATGATCCTGCCGGCGATCAGCAGGCTGGTCAGGTGATAGCGCTTGGCATAGCGCCCGGACAGAAAACTGCCCACAAAATACCCGCCGGTAATGCTGCCGATGTAGACACCAAGTGTGCCTGTCGACATGGCAAACAGGGTCTTGGCAACCAAAGGGACGCCGGCCAGAAATGCATAGAACGCGCCTGTCGAGAATGCCATGCACAGGGAATACCCCCAGAAGCGTCTTGAACTCAGCAGTTCCGGATAGCTCGCAAACTGATCGGCAAATGTGTCCGAGCGGTGCTGATTGGTCTCGCCCAGGTCGATCCAGCACAGGCCGAACACCAGCATGCCGACGACGACGAACGCCACGAAGCTGGCCCGCCAGCCGAACAGCTCGTCAAGCAGGCCGCCGAACATTGGTCCCAGCATCGGGGCAACCGCCATCGCCATGCTGATATAGCCTAGGAGGCTGGCCGCCTGGCGGGTCGGAAGCATATCCCGGACGATGGCCGGGGACAGTGCCGCGCCGCAGATGACGCTGGCCTGCACCATCCTGAATGCCAGGAATGCCCAGATGTCCGTGGCCAGCAGGCACCCTGCAGACGCCAGTATGAAAATCATCAGGCCGGCGAGCATCACCGGCCGTCGGCCGAACCGGTCCGACAGCGGGCCGATGATGATCTGCAGGACTGCAGTCATGCCCAGGTAGCCGGAAATCGACACGGCTGTGAGGCTGTAATCGGCGCCGAAGCTCCCGGCGATTTTCGCCAGGGACGGAATGAACATGTTCAACGACAGCGTTGAAAGCCCGGTAACCAGGATCAGCGTAGCGGTTGCTGGCGTTGTTTTTGCAGTGGTTAACATATTGTTCAAAAAAGGAATTACGCCTCAGCGGTGAATCAAAATGGGACGTCTGGTCAATGCTATGACAACGCTGAGTGACGGCGTCATCGGCGGAAAACAGCGAAAAATAACGCAACGGTATGTTTGGCACGGCATTTGCGTCAATTTCGGGCAGTACTGATTGATATGAAAGACAAATGCAAATGCGGACAACCCAGCATAGCAGGCTCAAAGGGTCGAAAAAGCCTGTAATGGAGCCAAATTTAGCCGGTTACGACTATTATCTGGCGGAAAACGAGTATGAGCAACACATCTGGAAAAAGGGGCATGTGTCCCAGTTTGAAGCAGAATCAGACCGGACGGAGGATCAACAGATGAAAAAACTGAACCGGAAGAAGAATGCCGCTCCCAGTGCGCAGGAAAACGAAGTCATGGAAGCTGAACCCGCACCGGTCGGCCACAACTCCGTAACCGAAACGGAACAGGAACCGACTCCGGACCAGCTCGAAACACTGCGCGACATCCTCGTCGGCCCCAGTCTGACAGTGACGGAAACCCGTCTGAAGGAGTTGTTGCTGATCCTCGAAGAACGCGAAGATGATCTGAACAAGCGCGAGGAAATGCTGCAGCAGCAGATAACCTATGTGCAGTCGGACGTCACCGAACGCGAACAGGCGCTCAACAAGAAGATTTCACAGGTTGAAGCGGAACTGGCAGCGCGTGAGGAGGCACTGTTCCAGAAAGTCGCCAATGTGGAACGTGAACTCGCCGAACGGGAACAGGCACTGGCTGAAAAGCTGTCCGACCTCGATACGCAGATCGGCAACTGCAAGGCCGCCAACATGAGAATGGACATGGATTTCACCGCGTCGCTCTCGCTGGCCAACAAGCAGCAGGACAGCAAGATCCGCGATGTCGGCCATGCCATCTCCATGCTGGGTGATCAGATCGCCCAGATGTGTGACCAGTCACAGAACGAAGCGGCGGAGTAAAGCCGCTTCGGATGCACTGGAATGCGTTGGGATTTGCCGCCTGCCCCCTCTGTAGTGGCATTTGCCTGATGCTGGCCTCGCCCCCCGGGCGGGGCCTCTGTTTTTGGAGTGGATGGTCGGTCAGGTCCTATATCTTGCGGAAAGAGATCAGTACCTGTCCGACAGGAATACCGAATTTCTTGACCTTGGCGCGATTCAGGACCGTATGCTCGTCGATCTGGTAGAACAGGTCCGAGAACGAAAGCATCATTTTCTTGCCGCCGATATTCAGGGTCATTGAGTAGGCCAGGTCACCGCGCCTCGCGGCCATAACGCCCTTGCCCGGTGACGGCGTATCGGCGCAACTTGCCTGAAACCTGCCGTCGTCCGTGAAGTTCAACCGCCATGTGCGGGTGTCTTTTTCGCCATCGGAGAAGGTGAAGTCTTCCTCCAACACGAAATCGTCGCCGTCCCAGCGGCCCTCAATGTCGGCGACAAACGATTTTTTGACCTTGCCGGTGATGGTCTCGAACATACCCCAGGCGCGCGTGCGTCCCTCGAAGTAATCGGCCATGTTGAAGTCTGCCATGCTGAAACTGTCCGGATTGCGTTGAAGCATTTCGTGTGTCCTGGCGTTGAAGTGTGTGGTTGAATTAGTGCATTGATATCTCTAACGAAACTCCGTGCGGCACGGATCATTGCGCTGATTTGCGCAGGACATAGAAGCCGACATCGATGGCGCCGTCGTCGAAGCCTGCCTCGCAGTAGGTCAGGTAGTACAGCCACATGCGCCTGAATTTCTCGTCGTAGCCCAGCGGCGCGATGTCGTGCCACGCCGCGTTGAAGCTCTGCCGCCAGGCGCGCAGGGTCTTGGCATAGTCAGTCCCGAATTTTTCGCTGTGTACCAGCGTCATGCCGTGATCGTCCGTATGTCGGGCAATCGCGTTGTCGGTGAGCAGCATCCCGCCGGGGAAAACATAGCGCTGAATGAAATCGACCTTGGCCCGGTAGCGGTCAAAGTGTTCCGGCGCGATGGTGATCGCCTGTATGACGGCCTGCCTGCCGGGCTTCAGCAGCCGCGATAGCGTGGAGAAATAGGCCGGCCAGTTTTCCTCACCCACGGCCTCGATCATCTCAATGGAAACGATTGCGTCATAGCAGCCCTGCGCCTGGCGGTAATCCTGCAGAGCCAGGGACACCATGCCGTCAAGGCCCTGCCGTTGCATGCGGGCTTGTGCGAACTCAAGCTGCCGGCGCGACAGTGTGATGCCATCTACCGTCGTGCCGGTCCGGGCCGCATGTTCTGCCATGCCGCCCCAGCCGCAGCCGATCTCCAGCATGGTGTCGCCTTCGCCGACGGCGGCCAGGTCCAGGGCGCGGGCGTATTTGGCGTCCTGCGCCGCCTCCAGGCTGAGGTCCTTGCCTCCAAACAGGGCGCTTGAATAGGTCATGCCCGGGTCGAGCCAGCGGGCGTAAAAGTCGTTCCCCATGTCGTAGTGGGCGGCGATGTTCCGGCGGCTGCCGGCCAGTGTGTTTCGGCGTTTCCGGTGGGCCAGCTTGTCGCCATGCCTGACCTTGAACAGCTTGCCGCCAGCAGACAGAAACGCGCCGCGGTTGAGCAGGAAGAACCGGAACAGCGAGACCAGGTCGCTGCTTTCGATATCACCGGCCACATAGGCCTCGCCAAAGCCGACCGATCCGCGCCGGATGGACTTTGCCAGCACCTTGTAGGAGTTTATCGTCAGGTCGGCATTGTGGCCGTCCGGCGTCTTTTGCCCGAGGAACAGCTGGTGGCCGTCTGGCAGGGTCACGGCGATTTGCCCCTTGAGGCGGTCTCTGACCATGCGCCGGCCCAGAAATTCCAGCACACGGCCGGTCAGGCCGCGCCGGGACCTGGTGGGTCGCGAGCCGGCATGAAGTAGTTCGTCACTCATCGTTCAAGTCTTTCCGTCCTGTGCACCGTCAAGCCGCTGAACGCCGGTTTGCGGTGGATTTTCAACCCCTTTATCCACAGGCGCAGTGCCTCGAAGTGAATGCCGGCAATAATTTTCCAGGTCATCAGCGGCTGACGGGCCACTGACGACAGCAGGCTGCGCGCGCTGAGCGCGGTTCTGCTGCCGCTGAAGTATGCATTGAGAATGGCCTTGTTGTCGCGCCGCAGCGATACCCCGACGCAAATCGCCTCGCCCGGCGCGGTGACGCGAAACCCGTACTCGCCGTCCGCCTCGTTGAACGGTGAAACGTGAAACGCCTTTGTGCAGCCCTGTTCCAGGGTGCCGTTGCGGGTCGTGCCGCCGGTGACAAGATAGTGGGTGTGTTCACCGAACGTGTTCGAGACCTCGTACAGCATGGCGGCGATGCCGCCATCATCAGAAATTGCATAATAGGTCGTCAGCGGGTTGAAGCAGTAGCCGAGCACACGCGGATAGCACAGCACGAACAGGTCGCAGGCGTCCGTATCGACTCCTCCGGCGCGCATGGTCTGGGTCACGAAATCGGCAACGCTGGACCCGTCGCGCGTGCCGTGGTCGCTGTCATGGAAAGACACCAGGTTGAACCGGTTGTGGGACAGGAACCTGGTCCTGTCGCAGACATCGCCGATGCTGTGCAGGGGCAGTAACATGCTGAAAACACGATAAGAAAGCCGGTGCCTGAGCGGTGCGAACCGCTTATGCACAACGTCTCCGTGATAAATCGCGGCTTCTGGCAGGGTATGCTTCATTCGGCCGCCTCGCTGTGAGGTTCCGGCACAATCAGCGGTTTGCGGTGAATTCTGCCCGACGGGTCATCCACCTGCCACGGCCTTTCAACACCGCTCAGGTCCTCGGCAACGGCAAGGCCGGATTGCAGCCCGTCTTCATGGAAGCCGTAGCCGAAATAGCTGCCGCAGAACCATGTCCGGCGCCGGCCCTGCAGGTCCCACAGATCCTGCTGTGCAGCCATCGCGGCAGAGTTGAACATCGGGTGGGTGTAGTTGAACTGTCTCAGGACCCTGGACGGATCGACTGTGCCGGACGGGTTCAGCGTCACGAACAGGTCGGTGTCTGTCTTCAGCGGTTGCAGCGAATTCATCCAGTAGGAAACGGTCAGTTGCTTTTGTCCCGCTTCGTCGGCGCGCTCGATATAGTTCCAGCTTGACCACAGCCGCCGTCGCCGCGGCATGTGCGCCGGGTCGGTGTGCAGGACCGCAAGGTTGTTCGAATAGCCGAACCTGCCAAGCAGGTCGCCCTCCATCTGATCGGCATCATCCAGCATGGCAAGTGCCTCGTCGGCATGAGTTCCAATGACCACATGGTCGAACCGGTGCGTTCGCCCATGACAGTCACGGATGGTAACACCGTCCGGCTGCCGGGAAACCCCGGCGACGCCGCAGTTTGTGCGCACGTCAAACTGCCCCTCGGCGAGCAGTTTCTGGACATACTGCCTGGAGCCGCCGGCAACCGTGCGCCAGGCGGGCCGGTTGCGCACCTTGAGCAGGCCGTGATTGGAGAAGAAGCGCATGAAACTGGCGGCGGGAAAGTCGAGCACCTGTGCCGACGGGGTGGACCAGATTGCGGCAGCCATCGGCGTCAGGTGGTTGCGCACGAAAGCCTCGCTGTACCGGTTCTGTCTGAGCCAGTCGCCGAGGGACAGGGTGACATCGATGCTCGACAGGTCCGTGGAGGCCTGTTTGAAGAACCGTGTTATGTCGGCAATCATGCGCCAGTGGCCCGGCGAGGCAAGGTTGGACATCTGGCCGAACAGGCCAAGCGCGCCGCTGCCGGAATACTCATACCTACCTTCGTCGAGCGACGCCGAAAAAGTCATGTTTGTATCAGGCGTGTCCACGCCCAGATGGTCAAACAACGCCACCAGGTTCGGATAGCTCGCCGGATTGAACACGATGAAGCCGGTATCGACCCGCACCGACCCGTCACCAGTGTTCACGTCCACCGTGTTCGAATGACCGCCCAGCCGGCTGTCGCGCTCGAACAGCGTCACGCGGTGCTGCCGTGACAGGTGCCAGGCTGCCGACAAGGCAGATATTCCGGATCCAATGACAGCAATGGATAGTCTGTTCATGCGCTTAAAACTCCCGGCTCAGGCACATCGGACCGGGTAACCGGTGATTTCTCTCTTAAGCCCCGACCATTGTAACGAAACCCGCCGGCATATGGTTCAATCACCGGTTGTCGATATTCCGACTGCCGTGGAGATTGGCTGCGGCCTTGCGCTTGGGCGACATTTTGGAATCGCTTGGAGTGTCAACCGACCTGAAGTCAGGTCTACACAGGCAAGCTGCTGCGCGGAACACCATGGCAGGGGAGGGTGGAGAGCGGAAGTTCGAAGCGACTTGTATAAACGACGGCTGTGCGGACAATGCTGCCGTTCGCTGCAAACGGTCCGATGTCCGGTTTGGCGAACCTTTCAACAAACGGTCTTTTTTCTTGGAGCGATAACTAACGCCCATCGTTATGGGGCGGAAAGCCCATCCATGCACTAACCTCTCCGTTCCAAAGGTGGACAAGATCGTGATAACTTAAGTTATCCAGTGATTTACAGTATCCGGGGCAGGCAAACATGGCGCGACAGGCATTAGAAGAAATTGAGGCAAACATTCTTGCATTGAGCGCTGAGCAATTCGGCATCAGACCAGCCAAGATTTCCCTCAACACTCGACCTGTTCAAGACTTAGGCATTGATAGCCTGGACCTCATCGAATGGATGATGGCCATTGAAGAGGCATTTAACGTTTCGCTTCCCGATGCAACAGAAGTCGGCGATCCCGCATACAAAGAGGTTTTCACGCGCGCTGATCTAACCTTCCGAGATATGGCGGAATTAGTTCACCTGCGATGGGGCAGCGGTCACACTGAGCAAACGGGATTGGGAAAAGGAACGCACCAATCGCACGAAAAGGCGGCATTCTCGCAGCTTGGTGGTGTGTTACAATCTCAACCATCCGAGCTTTATCGCTCACTTGGAAAATCCGATCGGGGCGTTGAGCAGTTTAGGCGGATGACAGACGGCATGGTCTGCATGCTGCTAGAAGGTGGCCGTGTAGAGATTGGCAGCAAGTGTCCAGATGCACATCCAGATGAAAAGCCACTCCATACAGTTGATATTCAGCCATTTCTCATTGATCGAGAAACCGTTTCAACGACAGCTTATTGCCGATTTTTGAACAGCATTGGCGAGATTGACAATGATGTTTTGTGCAAGTGGTTTCTGATCCGGCCAGATCAACGGCGCTTCGATCACCAGGTAATCAAAAGCAGCGGCGCGGGTTGGTCGCCAAAATCCGGTACTGAGGAATGGCCGATGATTTTGATCACTTGGCATGGCGCGGTTGCGTACTCTCTTTGGGCGAATGGTCATGACTGGCGCACCAAAAACAGCACATTTCTGCCTTCGGAGGCGCAATGGGAATACGCGGCGCGTGGATCGACATCGAAACGATGGCCATGGGGAGATGACGACCCAGAAAGCGAAGCCATCAACGCCGGAAGGCATAAGCGGCACGCCACGTACAATGATTTGGTTGATCTCCCCCTTGAACCGGTGAATGCCAAGGCGGGTGTGTCACTATTTGGCGGACTTCATATGGCAGGAAATGTCTGGCAGTGGTGCGCTGATTGGTTCGATCCATTGGCATACAACAACAGCGGCGCTCCTTCTTGCACAGGAATACGGAGCGAACGCGGTGGGAGTTGGGTAAGCCCAACCAACCTTTCCAGATCATCTTACAGGCGAGGGCGAATACCGGATGCGAAGGGGCGATGTTTAGGCTTTCGATGCGTGGGCGCGGCACCGCATTCATGAGACACGAGGCGGCCAACAACGCTCGTTTTTTTTGGCCCGTCGTGATATCAGACATTCGCTGCATTGCAGAAAATCGGCAAAGTGGGCTCATTCCTGCCGTTCGCTGCGTGACGCACGAACGGCAGCTACGACAAGGATCTGCACAAGAGCGCTGGCGATGCGAATGAACTCCAGGCCTTCATCTAGCCGCCAGCCCCGGAATCTCCGGAACCTCAACATCGACCGTATGGGTCAGCGCATTGAGGAATGCAACAAGATCCCATTTCTCGCGGTTGGAAAGGCCCAGAGGCTGGATCAAGGGTGACAGGTTGGCATCGCGGTCGCCGCCCCGGTCGTAGAACTCCACCACGCCTTCCAACGTGCCGATCGAACCGTTGTGCATGTAAGGCGCGGTCAGTGCCACATTGCGCAGTCCCGGCGTCTTGAAAGCGCCGCGGAACTCTTTCTTTTCGGCTGCGGTTTTCAGTTTCGCGCCGCGGCCCTCATCATCACTGTCGACGCCGATATTGTGAAACTGCCAGTCGGTCAGGTTCGCACCGCTGTGACAGGCCGTGCAATTTCCCTTGCCCTCGTAGACGGCCAGCCCGCGCTTCGCCTCGATGGACATGGCTGACCGGTCTCCGGCCATATACCGGTCGTAGGCAGAATCGTTGCTGACCAGTGTGCGCTCGAAGGCGGCTATGGCCAGCGCCATGTTCAGATGTGTTACCTCGCCGTTCGGGGGGAAGGCTTTTTTGAACATTTCCCGATAGGTGGGCTCGGCCTGCACCTTCGGCAGGAAGCCCTCGTAGATCTTGCGCGAGCGCATGGACTTGAACGCCTGGGCTTCCAGGGGCGCCAGACAGGTTTCAACCCCGGTGTCCTTGGCGGTCAGGCACTGCCCCGCCGGTGTGCGCCCGTCCCAGTGCACAACCGGCGCATCGGTCAGGTTGTAGATGGTCGGTGAGTTGCGCTTGGCCCGCTTCCACTTCTTGTGGGCGGTAAGGTCGCGCGCCACACCGTCGGCATATCCTGCATGCGGGCTGTGGCAGCTGGCGCAGGACTGATCCTCCGACAGCACGAGACGCGGATCAAAGAATAAATGCCGTCCAAGATCCACTGCCGCATCGCTGCGCGGTGTGCCTTCAGGCCATGTGCTGCGGTCGTTGGACGGCGTGACAGAGCTGTCTGCCAGCACCGGGGCTGCGCCAAGCGCCACACATACCAAAGCTGCAAGAACGGTTTTTCTCCGGGTTTGAAAGTTCATTTTGACCTCCTGACCAATTTACGGATGTGCGCGACCTTCGCCCGCCCGGCATTGCTGCCATGGGCGGCCGGACAAGCTGCTTGTCTGAGCAATAATCTGACCGGTTGGGAGAATGGATGTTTCGGGCGGGTGGTCCCGAACGGGCCGGTTTCGTTGTCGGCGTCCTGCATGGGTTCGCGCTCCGTCTCGAAAGTCGCAACTGCCCCACGCCGGCCCCACTATACCGGTCTTTCAGCCATCAAAATGTGGGATACCCCACATAGACGAAACTTCCGTCACCTGTGTTGAATGTGGAATTCGGTCAGCTCGGGCAGGTTTAAGCGGTCGCCAGTGGTGCGGATTTTGACCGGCGCGACCAATCAGAACCTGGTGCAGTCTCCCACCGCCATGGTCGGGCGGTACTTGCCCAGATCACCCCGGAACCAGAAGCCATCCCAGCTTGCCTTCATGAACCGCAGGTCACCGAGGTGGACCTGAAAATCGCTGGCGCCGACCGTGCATTTGAGCATGCCGGCCGAGCTGATCACCAGGTCTCTGCCGGAACCGGTCGGTGTACAAGCTTGAACAGGGGTGACCTCGTCGCTCAACTCAACCGTGTACTTCATGGCGGTTCGCAAACGTCCATCGAAATCGGCCACGTCGATGCTGCGGTCTATCCTGATTCTGAAAACTGTTTCGTTCTTCGGCCTGTATGTCGCTGAACCTGCCCACTCCTGTGCGGCACCGTCCCAGCCGACGCCGCCAGAGGCCTTGACGTTGCAGGCATATGTGCCGGCAAAACGGCCCGAGCTGTCGAACAAAAGGCTTCTTTCAGACGCGGCATGCGAACCGGACATGCCTGAAAGCATTGCCACACATAAAACCACCGCAAGCGAGCCCGCTCTGCCTGACCGCAGAGGCTGCGGCGAACCGCGCGTTGCAGAACGCTTTAGGTCGATCAGTTTTATGATCATGCCGTCATTGTAGGCCACAACCTGCGAAACCTGCAACACATGGCGAAAACCGCGGCAAACCGGGAAGTGAGGTTGGGCGACGATCGTGAAACTGATCGGGCACAGGTTCGGCTCACAGTTCGCCACACGTTCCCGGGCCGCACCAAAGACAGTGATTGACTCCGTTTCAAAACCGGTCTTATCATTAGTGTACAAACAAAAGGACAGGCATGGAGAGGTACGCACAACCCACGTCGGTTAAGGAGGCAGTTGAGCTTCTGGCGACTGATGGCTGGGTTATGCTTGCCGGCGGAACCGACTTCTATCCGGGCCTTGGCGAGGGTCCGGTTTCAGGCCCGGTTCTGGATATATCCCGCATCGACGACCTGCGCGGCATTTCGCGCGATGACGACAATGCCGGCTGGCACATCGGCGCGCTCGCCACCTGGACGCAACTGGTGCGTGCAGATCACCTGCCGCCGGCATTCAACTGCCTGAAGCAGGCCGCGCTTGAAGTGGGTTCCGTCCAGATCCAGAACAGGGCCACCATTGTCGGCAACATCTGCAATGCATCGCCGGCGGCCGACGGGGTGCCGACGCTGCTTGTCCTGGACGCGCAGGTTGAACTGACTTCGGCCCGCGCCACCCGGCGCATGGTCCTGGGCGAGTTCCTGCAGGGCAACCGGAAAACCGCGCGCCGGCCGGACGAGATCGTCACCGGGATTTTCATTCCCGACACCGGGGCACGAGGGGCTTCAGCGTTTTTCAAGCTCGGCTCACGGCGCTATCTGGTGATCTCCATCGCCATGGTCGCTGCGCGCCTGGACCTCGATGGTGCCGGTCTGGTGACATCGGCAGCGGTAAGCATCGGCGCCTGTTCGGTAGTCGCGCAGCGCTTGCCGAGGCTTGAAGCGGAACTGGCCGGCGCCGGGGCGGCGGATGTGGCGTCAGTGCCCGAGGCGCGCCATCTCGACGGCCTGTCGCCCATTGACGATGTTCGCGCCCCGGCCGGATACCGGCTTGAGGCGGCGCTCGAAGGGGTGCGCCGGGCCCTGGCGGCATGTGCGGAGGTCCGCTCATGAACCGTCATGTTCCGCCACCGGTCACGACCCTGACGGTCAATGGCAGCGAAGCGGTCGTCGCCAGTGCGCCCTACCGGAGGTTGTCCGCTGTGCTGCGCGAAGAGTTCGGCCTGCCCGGTACCAAGGTTGGCTGTGATGCCGGCGACTGCGGCGCCTGCACTGTCCTGGTGGACGGCGAGCCGGTCTGCGCCTGTCTGACGGCGGTCGGGCAGGTCAATGGCGCCAGCATCACCACCATTGAAGGCCTGAAACGCGATGGCAGCCTGAGCCGCCTGCAGGACGCCTTCCTGCAGTTCGGGGCAGCCCAGTGCGGCATCTGCACGCCGGGCATGCTGATGAGTGCGGCGGCCCTGCTGGCGTCCGGCACAGTGCCAGACCGGAACCAGGTCGAAGATGCGCTCGGCGGCGTGCTGTGCCGCTGTACCGGCTATGCCAAGATCATCGACGCCGTGTTGTTCGCCGCCGGCTCAAACACGGTGGCGCCGGTCGATGCAGCGCAGCAGGCGGTCGGCAAGGCGATACGCCGGGTGGATGGCAACCCCAAGGTCGACGGCCAGGAGCGCTTTGGCGCAGATAGCATTCCGGCGGCCGCGCTGATGGCGAAAGTCATTCGCTCGCCGCATCATCATGCGGCGTTCGAACTCGGCGATGTGGACCGGTTTGTGGCCGACCATCCCGGCATCGTTGCCGTGATGACAGCTGCCGACATTCCCGGTGTGAACCGGCACGGTGTCATTCCGCAGTTTGCCGACCAGCCGGTGTTCGCCGAAACAGAAGCCCGCCATCGCGGTGAAGCCGTCGCCATGGTCGTTGGCGAGGCAGATGCCATCGCAGATCTGAAGTCAGAGGACTTTCCTGTCTCCTGGACCGAACTGCCGCATGTGCTCGTGTGTGACGACGCCATGGCCGCCGATGCGCCGCGCCTGCATGAAACCCGGCCCGGAAATGTCATGGTGGAGGGCCTGGTCCAGAAGGGCGATGTGTCCGCGGGCCTGAAAAAATCCACTCACATTGTTGAGCGACAATTTTCAACGCCGTTTATCGAGCATGCCTATATCGAGCCGGAATCCGGTTGGGCGGTGCGGGACGGCGACACCGTCACTATTCACGCCTCCACCCAGGCGCCGCACATGGACCGGGATGCCATGGCGGCAATCATGGATCTGGACGTGGGCCAGGTGCGCATTGTGCCGACCGCCTGTGGTGGCGGCTTCGGCTCGAAGCTGGACATTTCCATGCAGCCGTTCATTGCACTTGCCGCCTGGAAGCTGGACCGGCCGTGCGGCATTGTCTACACGCGCCAGGAATCCATGCGCTCTTCGACCAAGCGCCATCCCAGCCAGATCACGCTCAAGGCAGGCTGTGACAGCGAAGGCCGCATCACTGGCTTCGATTTCAAGGGGCATTTCAATACCGGCGCTTATGCAAGCTGGGGTCCGACCGTTGCCAATCGCGTGCCGGTGCATGCCTCCGGCCCGTTTCACATTGCCAGTTACCGGGCTCATTCCATCGCGGTCCACACCCATTGCCCGCCGTCTGGCGCCTTTCGCGGTTTCGGCGTGCCGCAGTCGGCCATTGCCCAGGAGTGCGTGTTCGATGAACTGGCCGACGCCGCCGGCATTGACCGGCTGGAGTTCCGGCTCATCAACGCCCTGGCCGACGGATTGCCGACAGCCACCGGACAGGTGTTTCAATCCGGGGTCGGCATCACGGCGTGCCTTGAAGCACTGCGGGCGCCATGGAGAAAGGCCCGCAAAAGTGCCGCTGACTTCAATGCCGGCAGATCACACCTGCGCAAAGGCGTCGGACTGGGAACCTGCTGGTATGGCTGCGGCAACACCTCGCTGCCCAATCCTTCGACCATGAAGATCGGCGTAACCGGTGACGGACGCATTGTCCTGCACCAGGGTGCGGTCGACATCGGTCAGGGCGCGAGCACGGTCATGGTGCAGATTGCCGCCGACTCGCTGGGCGTGCCGGTAGATGCCATCTCGCTGCAGTCGGCAGACACGGCGATCACACCCGATGCCGGCAAAACGTCCGCCTCGCGCCAGACATTCGTATCCGGCAATGCCACCAGATTGTCCGGCGAGGCACTACGCGCCAGCATACTGCGGCACGCCAACGTAACCGGTGATGCGGTGATCAGGATCGATGGCCAGGCTCTGGTCATCACTGAAGGTGCCGGCGAGCGCCGCATCGACCTAGCGGTATTGGCGCCCGACAGCGAAGGCTATGTTTTCAGGGCGGAAGAAACCTATGATCCGCCTACTACGCCACTGGATGAAAACGGTCAGGGCTCGCCCTATGCCGTGTTCGGCTATGGTGCCCAGATGATGGAACTGACCGTCGACACCCGGCTTGGAACCGTCACGCTGGACCGTCTGACCGCCGCCCACGATGTCGGCAGGGCGATCAACCCGCTGCTGGTGGAAGGCCAGATCGAAGGCGGCGTCGCACAGGGCATCGGCATGGCGCTGATGGAAGATTTCCAGCCCGGCCGCACCGAGAACCTGCACGACTACCTGATCCCCACTATCGGTGACATGCCCGAAGTGAACTCGATCATTGTCGAAGTGCCCGATCCGCACGGACCCTATGGCGCAAAAGGCCTGGGCGAACATGTGCTGATCCCTACGGCGCCGTCGATCCTGAATGCCATCCGCGATGCCACCGGCGCCTGTGTCCGGCATCTGCCGGCCACCCCGGACAAGGTGATGGCCGCCATCAAGGAGGTGTCCGGCAATGGCTGAACCGGCAAGACAGGGCGATAAGATCCGCTGTGACGCCTGTCCGGTCATGTGCTACATCGCGCCGGGCCGCTCCGGCGCCTGCGATCGCTATGCCAATGAAGACGGCAATCTGGTGCGGGTTGACCCGCTGGTGATCATCGACAAGACCATCGAGGCGGGCGGTGACATCGTGCCGTTCCTCGACAAGGGTCCCGACTGGGACGGTGAGATCATCAATCCAGATGACAGTTTCGTCACCGCCATCGGCGCCGGCACCACCTATCCCGATTACAAGCCCGCCCCGTTCATCGTGTCGCGCGAGGTTGACGGTGTCGACATGATCACCGTGGTCACCGAAGGCATCTTTTCCTACTGCGGCGTCAAGGTGAAGATCGATACCGACCGCCATCTCGGTCCCGAGCGCAGCCTGGTGCGCGTCAATGACGAACCGGTCGGTCACGTCACCACCGCTGAATACGGCTCGCAGATGCTGTCGCTGGGCGGCGTGCACCATCTGACCGGTGGCGGCAAGAAAGAAGGCCGCGTCACCTGTCAGGCACTGCTCGACCTGTGCAACGGCAAGGCGGTGGAAGCCAGCATCGATGATGGTTCGACGATTGTCATCGAGGCCGGTGCCGCGCCGATAGTGAACGGTGTCAGGGAAGAGCGCATGCGGGTCGGGTGCGGTTCCGCCACCGTCGGTATGTTTGCCTCGCAGTGGCATGGCCTGGTCGACGAGGTGGTTGTGGTTGATGACCATATCACCGGCGTCATCTCCGAACACCAGGCAGGCAAGGTTCTCGACTGGCAGCCGACCGGCATCAAGATCAAGGGCCGGCGCTCGACGCCGGGACGCTACTTTCAGGTCGCCGACCCCGGCACCGGCTGGGGCGGCACCGATATCGACGACCCGTTGACCATACTGGGCGATTTCAATCCCAAGTTTGCCAAATCCGGCCAGTCCCTGCTGATGGTGTCGACCACCGGCGAACAGTTCGCCTACTACGAGCTGGACGACGACCTCAAACCGGTGGTGCACGACATGCCCGAACGCCTGTTGAAGTCCGTCGGCCTGATCGAGGAGAACTGTGAACCTGCCCTGTGCACGGTCCTGTTCATGGGCGGGGCCGGCGGTTCGCTCAGGGCCGGCGTAACCGAGAACCCGGTCAAGCTGACCCGCTCGGTCAAGGACGCGCTGACCCGCATCACCTGCGGCGGCGCGCCGGCCTATGTCTGGCCCGGCGGTGGTATCACCATCATGTCGGATGTCACCCTGCTGCCGGACAACGCCTTCGGCTATGTGCCCACGCCGGCGCTGGTCGCGCCCATCGAATTCACCATGCGCCGCGAAGACTATGAAGCGCTCGGCGGCCACATGAAGCATGTCATGCCGCTGGATGAGGCGCGCAAGGGCACCAAGGCCATGCAGAGCGATCATGTGTTGGCCGGCCAGACCAGCACCGGCTCCAAGTCCGGTGTGCCGTGGCCGACGGAACCCGCTCAGTTCGGCTGGTCCAGGAAGGCAGGCAAGTCATGAGCATTCAGGCTGCCATGCTGCCGGACGGAAAGCGCCTGCACCTGCAGCACGGTCCCATCGACCTGATCATCCAGGCGGATGGCCCCGCAGACCAGGTCGCCACGGCCTATCGCGCCGCGCGGACCCGTTTTGCCACCGTGCTCGACCGCCTTGCACAGGAACTGGTGACGCTGCGGACACAGGTGCCGGAAGCGGGCCTTGCGGTTGCCGGTCCGATTGCACAGCGCATGGTTGCTGTCGTGCGGCCGTTCTGGAAACTGAAGGTCACTCCAATGTCGGCGGTGGCCGGCAGCGTCGCCGACGAGATGCTTGCAGCCATGTGCGCGGCAGCTGAACTGCCGCGTGCCTACGTCAACAATGGCGGCGACATCGCGTTGCACCTGGCTGACGGGGAGACGTTCTCGATCGCATCTGCAAACGGGCCGGTTGCGGTGAGTTCGACCGATCCGGTGCGCGGCATCGCGACCTCAGGCTGGCGCGGGCGCAGTTTCTCGTTCGGCATCGCCGACAGCGTGACGGTGCTGGCCGGCACTGCGGCCCAGGCCGACATTGCCGCGACACTGATCGCCAATGAGGTCGATCTGCCGCGCTCCATTAAGGTTCGCCGGGCGCCGGCAGCCGCGCTTTATCCCGACAGTGACCTGGGCCAGCGCCGGGTCACGGTCGAGGTGGCGGAACTGACGGACGCGGAGGTCGATAGGGCGCTGTCACGGGGGCTGGAGTTTGCCGGCCGGCTGCAAAGCCGCAACTTGATCGCGGCAGCGACACTGGGGCTCAAAAATGACATTCGGACACTTGAAGCACCTCCTGCCGGGGCAGCTTCTGCAATGACGGGGATCAGACAGCATGCCTGAGGTGAAAGTCAGGAAGACCGTAACCGGGGTGGAAGACGTTTTCCACGAGGGAGGCCCGACAGCCGCGACGCCCTACCGGCGCGGCTACATTCTCAAGGTCATCGAAAACCCCTATGCAGGCCGCTACGTGGACGACATCCAGCCGTTCATGGAAGACCTCAAACCCTTGGGGCTGCAGATGGCCTGTGATCTGATCGCCGCCATGGGAGTCGAGCCGGCGGGCATCGAAGGCTATGGCAAGGGCGCCATAATCGGCGAGGCCGGGGAGATCGAGCATGGTGCCCTGTGGCATGCGCCGGGCGGCTATTCGATGCGCGACAACATTCCGAACTCCACCGCCATCGTGCCGTCGACCAAGAAGGTCGGCGGGCCGGGGACCCGGCTTGATGTGCCCGTCACCCATGTGGCGGCGTCCTATGTGCGGTCGCACTTCGATGCCATTGAAGTCGGCGTCGAAGATGCACCGCGCGCCGATGAAATGGCAGTGGTCCTGGTGATGACCACGGGTGCCAGGGTGCACAACCGCGCCGGCGGCCTGCCGGCCAGCGATATCAAGGGAGAGGATGGGCTGAGATGAGCAGCGCAAAGATCAGGAAGATTGCCGTGTTCGTTGATGAAATTCATATCGAGCAGGGCCGGACAATCGACCCGCCGACGCGCCGGGCGTGCGCGGTGGCCGTCATTGAAAATCCCTTTGCCGGCCAGTTTGTGGAAGACCTCGCCCAGTTGATGCAGGTCGGTGAGGAACTGGGCGGACAACTGGGCGAACGGGCCGTTGCGGCGCTCGGCATCGCCCCGGCAGAGGCGGAAAGCTACGGCAAGGCGGCGCTGGTCGGTGAGAACGGCGAACTGGAGCATGCGGCTGCCATTCTGCATCCCAGGCTTGGCGCGCCGTTGCGCAAGGCGGTGGAAAAAGGCGCGGCCCTGGTGCCGTCGTCCAAGAAGCGCGGCGGCATGGGCACGGTTCTCGACGTGCCGCTCGGGCACAAGGACGCAGCCTATGTGCGCTCGCATTTCGACGGCATGGAAGTGCGCATCAACGATGCGCCGCGTGCCAACGAAATTCTGGTGGCCGTTGCGGTCACCGATTCCGGCCGCCCCCTGCCCAGGGTGGGCGGGCTGACCACGGACGAAGCCAAGGGCGAGGACGGTTTGCGCTGATCCGGAACGGATCAGCCATTTGAAGGAGGATGTTGGTATGAAGTTTGTTCGCAATGCCTGGTACGTAGCCGGCTGGGCGAGTGAATTTGACCGCAAGCTGCGGCGCTTCACCATTCTCGGCGATGACATTGTCATGTATCGCGGTGAAGACGATAAGGTGTGCGCCTTGCGCGATCGCTGCCCGCACCGCCAATTGCCGTTGTCCAAGGGGCATTTGATGGCCGGCGACGCCATCCAGTGCGGCTATCACGGCCTCACCTTCGACAAGGCCGGTGCCTGCATCCGCGCGCCCGGCCAGGACAATATTCCCAAGACGTCGGTGCATGCCTATCCCGTGCATGAGAAAAACCGGATCGTCTGGATCTGGATGGGCGAGGCGGCGTTGGCTGACCCGGATGACATTTTCAGCCTGCCCGAGTTTGCCGACCCGCAATGGCATGCCCACCAGGGCGATGCCCTGCATCTCAAATCGCATTATCTCAACGTGGCCGAAAACCTGGTTGATCCGGCCCATGTGAGTTTCGTGCATCCGACCACGCTGGGCAATGCTGCCAGTGAAGACGTGCCGGTGCATGCCGATGTGGACGGTGATGTGATCGTCGCCTGGCGCTGGATCCGGGATGCGCCGCCGGTCGGTTTCTTTCAGAAATTCGGTGGTTTCTCCGGCAATGTCGATCGCTGGCACTATTATTACCTGCATCTGCCGTCGATTGCCGTCATCGATTTCGGCAGTGCTGACGCGGCCCTCAACCTGCCGGAAGACAAACGTCACGAGGGTGTGCGGGTTTTCGCGCTGCATTTCCTGACACCGGTTGACGAAACCAACACGATTGATCGCTGGATGCATCTGAGAAATGTTGCCATTGATGACGAGAACGTGTCTCAATCCATGGACGCCATGTTCCGCGTGGCATTCAATGAGGACAAGGAGATCCTTGAAGCCATTCAATTGGAGGAGTTGAAGCCGCAACACCATCGCCCGGTGCGGCTGGCCATCGACAAGGGTCCGAATGTGTATCGCAGCCGCATTGAAAAGCTGCTGCATGCAGAGGAAGCGGCGACTGAGGGGTGGGCTCAGGCAGAAACTGGATGACGCGGCAGTCACGCCGTTGTCTTTGTGTTGAAAACGAAAGGGAGAGAGTATGAAAATCTTGAGGTACTTGGCCGGTTGCGTGCTGGCTGCAGGTGTTGCCCTGACCGCCATGGCGGCCCAGGCGGCAGAACCGATCCGCATCGGCGAGATCAATTCCTATTCACGTTTGCCGGCCTTCCTGGACCCTTACAAGAGGGGTTGGCAGCTGGCGCTTGAAGAAGTCAACGCCGCAGGCGGCATCAAGGGACGCCCGCTCGAAATCATTGATCGTGACGACGGCGGCAAACCCGGCAATGCGGTCACCATCGCCGAGGAAATGGTGTCCAAGGAGAAGGTGACCCTGCTGACCGGGACCTTCCTGTCTAATATCGGCCTGGCGGTCACCGACTTCGCCAAGCAGAACAAGGTGTTTTTCCTGGCGGCCGAGCCGCTGGCCGACGCGATCGTCTGGAAATCCGGCAACCGCTACACCTTCAGGCTGCGACCGTCCACCACCATGCAGGCTGCAATGCTGGCCAAGGAAGCCGCCAAGACAGGTGCCAAGAAGTGGGCGACCGTTGCCCCCAACTATGCTTATGGCAAGGAAGCAGTGGCCGCATTCAAGAAAGAGCTGACCAAGCTGGTGCCGGACGCCGAATTCGTCGAGGAACAGTGGCCGACCGTGTTCAAGATCGATGCTGGCCCGGTTGTACGCGCCGTTGAAGCTGCCAAGCCGGACGGCATATTCAATGTCACCTTCGGCGGTGACCTTGCCCAGTTCGTTCGCGAGGGAAACCTGCGTGGCACGTTTGAAAACCGCACTGTCGTATCGCTGCTGTCGGGTGAACCGGAATACCTCGAGCCGCTGAAGGGCGAAGCGCCCAAGGGCTGGATTGTCACCGGATATCCGCAAGGGGCCGTCGATACGCCGGAGCACAAGGCATTCTTCGATGCCTACATGAAGAAGTACGGTCAGCCTCCAAAGCTCGGCTCGATCGTTGGATACAATGTGATCGCGTCTCTGGCGGCATTGCTCAACAAGGCTGAAAACTATGACACCGAAACCCTGGTCGACACCATGAAGGGTCTCGAAGTCATGTCGCCGTCCGGCAAGTTCGTGTTCCGTGCGCAGGATCACCAGGCCACTATGGGGGCCTGGGTTGGCAAGACCGATGTCAAGGACGGGGCCGGTGTCATGGTCGACTGGTTCTATGCCGACGGCGCCGATTACCAGCCGACTGATGAAGAGGTCAAGTCGCTGCGGGCCGCAGACTGACACACAACAAAAGCGAGCCCGGTAACGCCGGGCCCGCGACTTCAATTGCTCAGCAAGGGGGCTGAATGAGCTTCTATTTCGCCCAGTTTCTGACGGGCCTTTCGAGTGCCTCGTCGCTGTTTCTCGTGGCCTGCGGGCTGTCGCTGATCTTCGGCGTCACCCGTGTCGTGAACTTCGCGCACGGCTCGTTCTACATGCTTGGCGCTTATGTCGCCTATTCGCTGGTGCAGCTTATGCCCGGCAGTATTCTCGGGTTTTGGGGCTCTGTACTGGCCGCTGCGCTGATTGTTGCCCTGGTTGGCGTTGTCATCGAAATGCTGATCCTCAAACGCATCTACAACGCGCCGGAACTGTACCAGCTGGTGGCCACGTTCGGCGTCGTGCTGCTGATGCAGGATGCCGTGCTGCTGATATTCGGCGGCGAGGACCAGTTCGGGCCGCGCGCGCCGGGACTGGACGGCGTGGTGCGCATTTTCGGCGAGCCGATACCTGAATACGACCTGTTGCTGATAGCGCTCGGTCCCATTGTGCTCGGTGCCATGTGGCTGCTGCTCAACCGCACCCGCTGGGGCATACTGGTGCGGGCCGCCACGCTGGACCGCGAGATGGTGGCCAGTCTCGGCGTCAACCAGTCATGGCTGTTCACCACGGTGTTTTTTCTCGGCTCGTTTCTGGCCGGTCTTGGTGGGGCGCTGCAGGTGCCCCGGGTGTCGATCAACCTGCTGATGGATCTGTCGATCATTGCCGAGGCCTTTGTCGTCGTTGTCATCGGCGGCATGGGCTCCATCCCGGGAGCCTTCATCGCGGCGCTGCTGATCGGTGAACTCAACGCTTTCGGCGTGCTGGTGCTGCCGCAGGCGACCATTGTACTTGCGTTTGTCGTGATGGCCGTGGTGCTGGTGATCAGGCCCTATGGCCTGCTCGGCAAGGCCGAAACCGTGGCCCATGTTGCCGGCCTGGTCGAACTGCCGATCCGGCCGGCGAGCGCTCTGGCCAAGTCGGTAGCCGGACTGCTGCTGGCCGGCCTGCTGATGATGCCTTTCATTGCCGGGGAGTTTGCCATCGTACTGGCTACGGACGTGCTGATTTTCGCCCTGTTTGCCGCCAGCCTGCACTTCATCATGAGCAATGGCGGCATGGTGTCGTTTGGCCATGCGGCCTATTTCGGCCTCGGGGCATACGGGGCGGCATTTGTCATCAAGTATGCCGGCGGCTCAATGGAGCTTGCCCTGGTGGCTGCACCCTTGATGGCGGCTGCCGGCGCACTTGTGTTCGGCTGGTTCTGTGTGCGCCTGTCAGGTGTCTACATGGCCATGTTGACGCTGGCCGCTGCCCAGATTGTCTGGTCAACCGCCTTCCAGTGGCAGGACCTGACCGGTGGCGATGACGGATTGCTCGGCATCTGGCCGTCTGAGTGGGCCAAGTCGAAAACCGCCTACTACTACCTGGCGCTGGTGCTGTGCGGCGGCGGCATCCTTGCCATGCGGCGCATGATTTTCTCACCGTTCGGCTATACCCTCAGAGGCGGGCGTGACAATCCCAACCGTACCGAGTCCATCGGCATCAATCTCAGGCAGCATCAATGGGCGGCGTTCATCATCGCCGGGGTGTTCGCAGGCATTGCAGGTGGTGTCTACGTGTTTTCCAAAGGCTCGATCTTTCCTGACGAGGCGGCCATTCCGCGCTCGGTCGATGCGCTCGTCATGGTCCTGCTTGGCGGTGTTCAGACCTTGTCCGGTCCAGTAGTCGGAGCAGGGGTGTTCAGGTTGCTGGAGGACGAGATTTCCAGGCTGGACTACTGGCGTGCCATTCTGGGCGCCATCATCATCGCCATTGTGGTGATTGCGCCGGAAGGCATTGCCGGGTTCATCAAGAAACTGGCGATAAAAGCTGGACTTGAGCGTAACGAGGAACAGGTGTCATGAGTGAAGCCGTTCTCAGTGTGCGCAATCTGTCCAAGTCTTTCGGCGGCCTAAAGGCCGTATCTGATGTGTCCTTCGATCTGAAAAAGGGTGAACTGCTGGCCCTCATCGGTCCCAACGGGGCCGGCAAGACGACGTGCTTCAACATGCTCAATGGCCAGCTCGGTGCCGATGCCGGTCAGGTCATGCTCAACGGGACCAGTATCCTGGGCCTGAGCCCTCGGCGCATCTGGCGGCTGGGCGTGGGGCGCACTTTCCAGATCACCGCCACCTATGCCTCCATGACCGTGCGCGAAAACGTGCAGATGGCGCTGATTTCGCATCATCGCGGCACCTGGAACATCTGGCGTTCCGCCTCCAGCCTGCATGTTGATGAGGCCACGCAACTGTTGGATCTTGTCGGCATGCGCGAACAGGCGGAACGGGCCGCCGCCATCCTGGCATATGGCGATTTGAAGCGGCTTGAGCTGGCAATTGCGCTCGCCCACGCCCCGCAACTGCTGCTGATGGACGAACCCACCGCTGGCATGGCGCCTAAGGAGCGGGTGCGCCTGATGCAGCTCACCGCCGAGATTGTTGCAGAGCGCGGCATATCGGTTCTGTTTACCGAGCACGACATGGACGTAGTGTTTGCCCACGCACACCGCATCATGGTGCTCAACCGCGGCGAACTGATTGCGTCCGGTAGCGTCGATGACGTTCGAAATGATGCCCGCGTGCAGGAGGTGTATCTCGGCGGCGGCACCGTGTTTGAGGGCCAGGACCATGGCTGACACAATGCTTGAACTTGATAACATCAATACCTTTTACGGCAAGGCCCATATCCTGCACGACCTGTCGTTCAAGGTCGCCGCAGGCGAGGTTGTCGCCCTTCTGGGGCGCAACGGTGCCGGCAAGACCACCACCATGCGCACGATCATGCAGTTGGTGCGACCGCGTTCCGGGTCGGTCAGGTTCGAAGCCTCGGACATCACCAGGTGGGCCACCCATAAGGTTGCCCAGTCCGGCATTGGCTATGTCCCTGAAGAGCGCCGTATCTTTGGCGACCTGACGGTCATGGAAAATCTCGAAGTGGGCCGCCAGCCGGAGCGGAAGGGGCTGCCCTCATGGTCGATCGAACACCTGTTCGAACTGTTTCCCAACCTCGCCGAACGGGCAGGCAACCGTGGCAAGCAGATGTCGGGCGGCGAACAGCAAATGCTCACAATAGCCCGCACCTTGATGGGTAACCCGAAACTGCTGCTGCTCGATGAACCGTCCGAGGGCATTGCGCCGGTGATCGTCGAGCAGATGGCGCAGACCCTACTGGAAATCAAGGCCAAGGGTCTGACGGTGCTGTTGTCGGAACAGAACCTGCATTTTGCCCGCATCGTTGCAGACCGCGCGATAATCATCGAGGGCGGGGCCGCGGTGTTTGACTCGACCTTCGAAGACCTGGAGTCCCACCCGGAAATCCGGGACCAGTATCTCAGCGTCTGAAGCGGCTCAAGTCGAACGATTTCACGTCTTCCAGCAGCTCGATGAAGCCCCGTGCCTGGTGGGCGATAACGGCAGCGCCTTTCTCTGCGCTTGCGGCCCCGGCATTGCCGGTTACACCGTCAGGGTTGAGGTCGTGCATCATCCAGCCGAACCGGTGCGGGCCGTAGGCACGCAGATGCCGCATGTCGCGGCGCATGTCCTGCTGCATGGATGGAAAATCCCGAGCCTTCGCCATGTCCACGGTCTCGGGCCGGGACGCCAGCATGATGGACGTCTCGATGTCACCGCCATGGATGCCCAGCGCAACCTCATCGTCGCTGAACAGGCCGTCTGGATAGCCGAACCTGGCCCATGAGGTGGCGACAGCCAGCATGCCAAGCTCTATGCGGGCGCGCTGGATGACCATGTCGCACACCGGTGTATTGCCGCCGTGCGAACTGACCAGCACCAGCTTCTGCACGCCGTTGATGTTCAGGTCTGCGGCAATGTCGACCCAGGCTTGTGCCAGGTCACACGGATCGCGCGATATGGTGCCGGGTGCATCACCATGCTCTGCAGACGCGCCGATTTCCTCAATCGGCAGGAACGAAACTTTCGCATCGTCCGGCAGGCTCGACACGCATGCGGCGACCATGGCACGGGCAATATCCGTGTCCGTTGAGGCGGGCAGGTGCGGACCGTGCTGCTCGGTTGCGGCCACCGGCAGCACAACAATCCAGTCGCTGCAGTCAGCCTCTGCAATCATGCTGGCCGGCATGTCATGCCAGTAGGGATGCGGTTTCAACGTGTCATCATCTCGCGTTTGTAAACAATGAAGGCAGGAGCCGGAGCTCCTGCCCGCAGCAAGGTTTAAGCGAGAATGCGCGAAATGACAAAAGCTGTCAGCCAGTGCGCGGGTGCCGGCTTTCCCCGATCACTCCCCGGTGGAGGTCGATGAGCCGCCTGACGAGCGTTCGCCCTGCAGCGGCTTGGTGCGGCCGATCTTGTAGTCATTGGCCCGTTTGACTGCCAGCTCGCCGTCCATGTCGACCTCTGTGTCGAGGACGTATTCAGGCCATGGATCAACCGTCTGCATGACCGCTGCGGCCCGTACCGCGTCACCCGAAGCAGCCGAGATCTTGTCCGAGTGACTGAGATGGGTCTGGCCGCATCCAGCGATCAGGCCACACAGCGCGGTTGCTGCAACCGTGCGCCACAGTGTCATTGACTTATTTGGTGACATTTGCATTTGAACCTCCTGGCATATCAATCATGTGGCCGTACGGGCCTTTCACGTGACCGCCGTTTTCGATGAACGAAAGATAGTTGCGACTGACCTCGACCTTGCCGTGCAGAAACAGTTGCTCGTCATTGCTCGATGCGGTCAGGTCCAGCGGGGTTGGTATCCGTTTGGACGGATCAACCGGCTTGGCAAGGCGCGGGGTGATGATCACCAGCAGATCGGTCTCCGACTTCTGGAAGCCGCTTGACCGGAACAAGGTGCCCAGCACCGGCACATCGCCCAGCCATGGGATCTGGTCGGCGTTGCGCGCATTGAAGGTCTGCAGCAGGCCGGCAATCGAGATGCTCTGGCCGTCGCGCAGTTCAACTGTTGTTCTGGTCCGGCGCACGATAAGGCTCGGAATCTGGATCGCGCTGGTGGTCACCGTGCGGCTGAAATCCAGCTCGCTGACTTCCGGTTCGATGGCCAGGTTGATCAGGCCATTGTCCAGCACAGTTGGCGTGAACGCCAGGCTGACACCGAATTTCTTGAACTCGATGGATATCTTGTTGTCCTCCTGGGCGACCGGCACGGGAAATTCGCCACCCGCCAGGAAGCTTGCCGTTTCACCGGACAAGGCAGTCAGGTTAGGTTCTGCCAGGCGCCGCGCCGCGCCTTTCTTCTCCAACGCCTGGACGATGATGTCGGCCGACGCACCACCGGTCAGCATGTCTGCCACCAGCCGGCCGAACGGGGCCGTGGCGGCATTGGAGGCAAGAGCGCTACCGAACGGCTGAAAGCTGATACCGCCGGCGCTGACAGAATAGTTGACGCCAAGATCGCGGCTGGCGTTGCGTTTAGCCTCAATGAAGCGCACTTCCAGAGTGACCTGCTGGCTTGCACCGACCGTCATGGCGTTGGTTACCTTGTCGCCGGCAAAGTCTTTGGCGACCTGCATGGCGCGAGCCGCAGCGGTTGCACTGCCCACTGCGCCCTGCAGAAGGACCCGGCCGTTCACACTGCGCACCCTTATGTTTTCGCGCGGCAGCACGGTGCGAAGGGCATCTTTCAGGCCACCGGTGTCGAATGTCACTTCAACATTGATGACGCCGAGAAGATTGTCTTCTTCGTCATATAGCGACAGATTGGTGCGTCCGGTCTTGCGTCCCAGGATATAGAAAGACCTGGTGCCAAGCGGCGAGGCATCGGCGATGTCAGGATCGCCGACCACAAGGTTGGCAATGTCCGCAGCAGACTTGACCGTCTCAGACTGGCCAACCGGCACCTTCATCTGCTGGACCTTGCTTGTACCGGGGCTGAACTGTGTTGCAGCCACGGCGTGTCCGGTCGCCACGGTCAATACGCACATGCAGCTGAACAGCACCACCACAAGGCGGGCCATCAGATCTCGCAAGCTACTGCCGGGCAGCGTGTCTGTCGTAATGCTCATTGTCTATCTCCCTGCACGCCCGTTTTGATCCATATTGTCTGCTGTGACAGATCATCCGGGGCGCTCCCTTTTCTACTTCTCTATTCCGTTGGTGTATTCTGCACTTGTACCGGTGCCTGCGGATCCGGACTTTCCGGCTGGCTTGGCGAGCTGGCGGTCCGGCCCTTGACGCCGCGCACGATGGTCATGTCGCGGCGCCGCTTTGTTCCGCCCGCAAGGTCTGCCAAGGATATCGACCCCACGTCGGCGCGATGTGCCGATCCGGCGGCCCGCAGGGCCAGCGACAACCGGCCGATGGATCCGCCAAGTGCCAGTTTCTGGGCCATTTCGGAGTCGACTTCCAGGGTAACCGCACTTGATACGCTGGGTGCATCGAGACGCTGGTCGGCCTTCTGGTCGATTGCCAGGACCTTCACGTTCTGCACAAGTACATCTGACTGTGAAGATGTCGGGTCACCGGCTCTCAGCGTGCGGGTTACCATGACGTCCACCCGGTCGCCCGGCAGAATGAAACCGGCCACGCCGAAGACTTCATCAACCGGTACGGTCAGAGCGCGCATATTGTCCTGCACCAGTGCCGACAGTGTCGGGCGTTCGCCGGGGCCTGTGACCTTTGCCGCCAGGACAGGTTCGTCGATTTCAATGGGCGCCAGTGCCGCGCGCGCATCGACACCGGCCTGAAACTCCTCAAGTGTCTTGAACGATCCGGCAGGCTCGGTTCCTGCGATCCACGTGGTGGCGCGGACTGCGGCACTGTCGACCTTGTCTCCGAAGCGCAAGGCGCGGGTTGCAACCAGCACCGTGGATGTTTTCAGTTGCGGTTCCACCGGAGCAGGCTCAACCACGGCTTCAGCGGTCATATTGCGGTACTTGTACGCGAACACCTGGCCGGTAATGGTCGCCCCTACAATGCCCGACACCAGCGCAATGCAACCCAGCGCGAAGATGCGCCCGGCCTTGCTGGACAGATGCAGTCCGGACAGTCCGCCGCCCAGCTGCTTGCCGGTATATGTATGGTGTTTGCTGCGCCATTCGCGCCGCGTCGCGTTCTCTGCCATCCCGATGCCTCCCAGAAACCAGTAGATTCCGAGACAAGATACATGATCAGGTCGCAATTATAGAGCGTTCTGTGATAATACAGTAAAGTGTTGGTTCACTAACTGCTAAAAATGTAATAATTTATATTTGAATGATGAGTGTTCATAAAAATTTAATGTTTGAATTTTGCAGAAAATTTGAACGGTTATGCTGAATGTTCTTTCATGGACCTTTGTCATAGTGCACGCCTGAATCTGAACTGGGAGGGCGTACTATGAAGATCAATCAACTGTTCATTTCAGGTGTTCTGGCACTGAGCGTAGCCGGCTGTTCACAGGGCTTCTCTTTGAGTCACGTGGCCGATTTTGGTGCCGGCATATCTGAAACCTCGCCGCGTCTGCCGGGATCGCATCCTGCGACGTCGGATCACCTGCAGGCAGAGACGGGCACAAAGCATCATGCTGGCCGTGCCCCCTATCATGCCTCCGACAATTTGCTGCTGACGGCAAAAGGAGAGTTTCGCGAGGGACGCTTCGGTCTGGCGGAAAAGAGCTACCGCAAGGCAGTGGAAGTGTCACCACGCGACGTGGAGGCATGGGTTGGCCTTGCGGCGTCCTATGACCGTCTTCGGCGCTTCGATCTTGCAGATCGCGCCTATGCCCAGGCCATCAAGCTGGTTGGCCACAACACCATGATGTTGAACAATCTGGGTTACTCCCAGTTGTTGCGTGGTGACCTCAAAAAGGCACGCCAGCATTTCCTGGCGGCTTATGAGCGTGAGCCTGACAATCCGGTGATCCGCAACAATCTGGAACTGCTTAACCAGAGCGGCAAACGCATTGTGCGTGAAAAGGCCTGATAGTCCCATGGCTGTCAATCTCCCATCACCGCAAACAATGCGGACCGGGTTTGCCGTGGGTGCGCTTGCACTGCTGCCCGTGTTTTCCTGGCAGGCCCTGGACGCCCGCTCATCTGTGACCGTGGCCGCACCCGTGACTGCAATGGCCGCGCCTTCAGAAACGGTAATCCGCAAGTCGATGATTACCTGGGGGCACACCAAATCGGACCGCCTCGCTGTCCGCCGCGCCGGTCGGCAGCCGGTCTCGACCGGGATGATGGCCAAGACCCGGTCCAGCAAGGCTGATCGCGAAGCCGTGCCGTTCGACACAATGGCTGTCGCCGTTGAAGAATTTGCCGCCTGGCTGGTTCCTGCCAAAACCGGCACGGGTACCGCTCGCATCATCGATTTCGCCACCCGTAAAACCAGCGACAACCGGAAAACCTGCCAGTCGCGCCATGACGCTATCGTAAATGCTTTTGCCATCACGCAGGCGCGGGTCATGGCTGACAAGCCGGTCATGTTCCAGTCGAGCATCTGTGCCAAAAACGGCGAGATCGTCATTACCTGCTTCGGCACCAGCGCAACGGTTTCTCCGCGCAAGACACGTCCCGGTGGGCGCTGTTTCAGAGCGGGGTGAGATCAGTTGATCCAATCGGATCTTATCTTGCTCCAGCCCTGTTGAATTCCGTCATATGGGTCACATTACGCTCGCCAATCCGACGGGTGTTCGTGTAGAAGCGGGTTCTGTGCCCTGCATAGCAGGCCGTCCTGTTTCGAAAGCCGTCGCCCATGTCGTCCCCGTCTACCACAATCACTGTTTGTACGACCTGCCGCCAGCCGGCGCTGCGTGAAGATCGCGAGCGCACGCCATGCGGTGAAGCCATGCTGGACAGCGTGGTGAAGGCTGCAGGCGAGGTGGATGGTGTCGAGGTGCGTGGCGTCGCATGCCTGATGGGATGCGAACATGGTTGCAACGTCGCCATTTCGGCAACCGGCAAGCTGGCCTATGTGCTTGGCTCTTTCGAGCCGGGCGAAGAGGCAGCCTCCGCGCTGGTTGAGTATGCCGCCGGCCATGCCGCCAGCGACACCGGCGTGGTGCCGTTCAAGCAATGGCCACAGGGTGTGAAGGGGCACTTTGTGGCCCGCATCCCGCCGCTGGAGCAAGCTTAACCCTTCAGTCTCAGGGGCAGGCCTGCAGCTACCAGTTCAACCCTCTCCGCGACCGCCGCAACGTCCTGGTTGAGTCTGCCCTGTGCGTCGCGAAATGCCCGAGCCAACTGGTTTTCCGGCACAATCGACAGTCCGACCTCATTGGACACTAAGATCACCGGCACCGGGCATGCCTTCAGCGCCGCGGTCAGCCGCGCTGTTTCTTCGGCGATGTTGCGTTCATGGTGCATCAGGTTCGACAGCCACAGTGTCAGGCAGTCGATGAGGATGACATTGCAGCAATTATTTGCCGCTGAAGAGATGGCATCAGCCAGCTCAAGCGGTGCCTCCAGTGTCGACCAGCCCTCGCCTCGCGCGTCCTGGTGGGCCGCTATCCGATCCTTCATCTCATCATCAAAGGCCTGTGCGGTGGCTATGTAGCAGCGTTGCGGACCTGCCGCTTCCGCAAGCGCCTGGGCGCGTGAGGATTTGCCGGAACGGGCGCCGCCCAGGATGAATGTGACCGTGTGTGATGTGCCTGCCATGGTGGCTTCTGTCCTACTCCCGGCGGAAACAAAGGACAAGCGGCTTGGCCTGATCAAGTCGGGCTGATAAGCAGCAGCATGACATTTGCAATGACCATGGCGCTGGCGCTGCTGTTGGACTGGCTGTTCGGCTGGCCGCAATGGCTGTACGACCGCGTCGGTCACCCGGTGACATGGATCGGGCGCCTGATCTCGGAGTTGGAGACACGCCTGAACCTGCCGGACGCCACTCGCAGCTACAGAATCCTGGTTGGCGCCGCCTCCAGCTTGTTCGTGGTCATCATCTGCGCCGGCGCGGCGTTCCTGCTGCAGGCCCTTGTGCCGGACGGCATGTTCGGTGTCGTGCTGGGCGCGGTGCTGGCCTGGCCATTGCTGGCTGCGCGATCTCTGCATGATCATGTCGCCGACGTCCAGCATCCGCTTGCCGTGGGAAATGTGGAGCGCGCCCGCGATGCGGTGTCGAGGATCGTCGGGCGTGATCCGGCCAAGCTGGATGAGGCCGGCATCGCGCGCTCGGCGATTGAAAGCCTGGCCGAGAACACCTCCGATGGTGTGACGGCGCCGCTGTTCTGGGGCGTGCTGTTCGGCCTGCCCGGCATCGCGGCCTACAAGGCGGTCAACACGCTGGATTCCATGATCGGTTACCGCACTGAAAAGTATGAAGCATACGGCAAGCTGGCAGCCCGGCTTGATGACCTGGTGAACTGGATACCGGCGCGTCTGACCGGCCTTGGTTTGGTGCTGGTTGCGCAAGACCAGCAACACGCATGGCAGGTCATGCGGCGCGATGCCGGCCTGCACCGCTCGCCCAATGCCGGCTGGCCGGAGGCGGCAATGGCCGCGGGATTGAATTGCCGCCTAAGCGGTCCGCGCAGCTATGGCGACAGGCTGGAATCGCATCCGTGGGTCAATGACGGTGCGCCCGATCCGGATGCTGCGACAATCACCAGGGCGCTGGCCATGCTGAAGCGCTGTCTGGTGGTGACTGCCGGTTTGCTGGTTGTGCTGGCTGTGCTGGATTAGCAGCTAGCCGGACAATGCCCGATGGATCTGCCGGCGCCGGGTGCGAGACCGCTATTGGGGGAGGCCCCGTTCCTGTTCTCGCTGGTCGGTCAGCAGTCTCCGGATCTGGTGAAGGATGAAAATGGTGACCAAAATCTCACCACCATCTTCCACGATGCCGACGGCCATGCACTTCCAATCACGGGTTGCGCAGACCTGTTCATGGATGCTGTCGACCAGCACGCCGAACAGGCCGAAACACAGGATCAGGCCGGTGAAAATGAGAAACTGTTTTCTGACAAATGAGGTCGCGGCGAAAAACCGCTTGACCAGCAATATACCGAGCAACCCGCCGATGACGGAAAGGTAGGCAATCTCACCCAGCGCGCGTTTGGAAAAGAACCAGAAACCGTCTGGGATGACATATTTGCCCAGCAGCCAGCCGGCGTTCTCATGCAGTGTCACCATGTCGTCCAGCAACAGGTAGGCGAATGCATAGAACCAGACATCGTAGCTGCGATCTTCATGCATCAACCGGTAGAAGCCGAAACAGCAGATCAGCAGCAGCCCGTAGTGGTAAAGGCTGGGCAGCGAATATTCTTTGTCGAAATCAAATAGGAACATGTTGCCGGCATAGGCGAAGCTCACCACCGACAGGACGCACAATCCAAGTAGACCGGCAATGTAGTAACGGTCTTTTGCAAACAACAGTCTGTTCATGAGCATTCGGCTGGCCTGACAAGTTGCGATGAGATGTATGCGCGGAAACTGGAACACGAAACAAAGATGTGCAAGGGATCGGGGCAGTTCATGAGATCAAAATCGCAATATTGCCGCCGTGCTGAGTGCCAATCGACAAACTGCATCAGATCATGATTCGCGCCGGCAGGCTAACTGCGGCTGAGTTTTACCAGACCGTCAATATCGACGTGAGTTTCCAGATGCGCTGCCAGATCATCAAGTACCGTTTCGATGCTTTGTTCATACGACGATGATGGGACATTGCCGCCGAGCTGGTTTATGAAACTGGTTCTGAACGCGTCAGAACTGAAAATCCCGTGCACATAACTGCCCATGATGCGGCCGTCGGGTGAAATCGCGCCCTCGGCACGCCCGTCGATTTCCAGCATCGGTTGGGCACGGTCCGGCCCGTCGGTGCGGCCGATATGGATTTCATAGCCGGTGACATCGCAGTTGCCGGCAAGGTGCCGGGCGCGAACCCGTGTCAGTGTCTTGTCGGGCACCATCGTGGTTTCCACGTCCAACAACTGGAGACCGGGTGTTGTGCCGGCGGGGCCTTCAATGCCTTCAGGATCAGCGATCGTGCGGCCGAGCATCTGGTAGCCGCCACACAGGCCGAGCACATACCCGCCCCGCCTGACATGAGCCGCAATGTCTATGTCCCAGCCCTGCTGGCGCACAAACTCAAGGTCGCCCCGGGTTGACTTTGATCCGGGCAGGACGATCAGGTTGGCGTCACCCGGCAGCGCTGTCCCGGCCTTCACCATCTCCACACTGACGCCGGGCGTCACCTTGAGCGGGTCGAGATCATCGAAGTTGGCGATCCTTGACAGCACCGGACAAGCCACTTTGAAGCCGCCGGCACCGGTTGTGCCGCCAATGTCAAGGGCGTCCTCCGCGGGCAGCTTGTGAGCCCCGTCAAACCAGGGAACGACACCGTATCCGGCCCATCCGGTTTGTTGCTCGATCAACCTGTAACCGTCATCAAACAAAGATATATCGCCTCGAAACTTATTGATCATGAAGCCCTTGATCATTCGGCTGTCTGCCGGATCGATAACTGCCTGCGTACCGACGAGTTGCGCAATCACGCCGCCTCTGTCGATATCCCCGGTCAGGACCACCGGTACATTTGCGGCCCGGGCAAAGCCCATATTGGCGATGTCGCCGGCGCGCAGATTGACTTCCGCGGGGCTGCCGGCGCCTTCCACGATCACAATGTCGGCTTGTTCCTTGAGGCGTTCGAAACTGGCCAGAACAGCATCCATGAGCTGTGGTTTCAGCTTGGCGTAATCACGGGCTTTCACGCTGGTCATGCGCTTGCCATGCACAACGACCTGGGCGCCGGTTTCAGTTTCCGGTTTCAGCAGCACGGGATTCATGTCGATGACAGGTTCTACCTTGCACGCCCGCGCCTGTAGCGCCTGTGCCCGGCCAATCTCACCGCCGTCAGCGGTGACCGCGGCATTGTTTGACATGTTCTGCGGTTTGAAGGGCAGCACTTTCAGGCCGCGCTGTGTCAGGGCGCGGGCCAGCCCCGCCACGAGCATGGACTTGCCGACATTGGAGCCGGCTCCCTGGATCATCACGCTGCCAGTCATGCCGGTGCCCTGGCCTAAAACTCGACGCCGGCCTGGGCCTTCACGCCGGAGCGGAACGGATGCTTGATCAGTTCCATTTCGGTGACCAGGTCGGCGGCCTCGATCAGTTCTTCCTTCGCATTGCGCCCGGTACACACAACGTGGGTCATCGGCGGTTTGTGCTCGGCCAGAAACGCAACCACCTCATTGATATCGATATAGTCGTAGCGCAATGCGATGTTGATCTCGTCCAGCAGCACCATGCGGTTGTTGTCGTCGGCGATGAGCTCCTTTGCCTTGGCCCAAGCGGCCTGGGCCATCTCGATGTCTCGGGATTTGTCCTGAGTTTCCCAGGTGAATCCCTCGCCCATTGTATGAAACTGGCAGTTTTTTGAGAATTTTGAGAGGATCAGATCACGCTCACCGGTGGACATGCCACCCTTGATGAATTGTACTACGGCGCACGGCATGTCGTGCGCTATGCATCTGAAGATCATTCCGAATGCGGCTGATGACTTGCCTTTCCCCTTGCCGGTGTGGACGATTACCAGGCCTTTTTCCTCGGTCTTGGTGGCCATGATCTTGTCACGGGCAACCTTCTTCTTGAGCATTTTGGCATTGTGCTTTTCGACATCGTCGCTCATCTGCTTTCTCCGCTTTTCAAGTTTTCGATCAGGCCGCGTGCCGAGTTCGATCTCGGCGTCCACATGCCCCGTTCCATGGCCTCGCTCAACCGTTGCGCGATCTCGCGCAGCGCTGCCGGATTGTGGTCCTCGATGAACTGCCTGGTGGCATCGTCTTCAAGATAGGCCTCGTGCACAAGGTCGAAATGATGCGGGCGAACGGCGCCGGTCGTAGCGGCAAACGCAAACAGATAGTCCACCGTGGCAGCCATTTCGAAGGCGCCCTTGTAACCGTGCCGCTTGACCCCTTCAATCCATTTCGGGTTGACCGCCCGTGACCGTACCACGCGCCCGATCTCCTCATCCAGGGTTCGCACCACCGGGCGTTCGGGACGTGAATGATCATTGTGGTAGATGGCCGGCGCCCGTCCGCTCAGGCTTTCGACCGCCGCGCTCATGCCGCCCTCAAACTGATAGTAGTCATCGGAGTCCAGCACGTCGTGTTCCCGGTTGTCCTGGTTCTGCACCACGGCATCGACCGTGGCCAGGCGGATGGCAAAGTCGTCATGTGCGGCGCGCCCGTCGCTGCCCTGGCCGTAAGCGTAGCCGCCCCACTCGATATAAGCGTCTCCCAGGTCGCCGCGCTCAGCCCAGAGCTTTTCATCGATCATGGCCTGCAGACCGGCGCCGTACGCGCCCGGCTTGGAGCCGAACACCCGCGTGCCGGCTTTCAGCGCTGCTTCGGTTCGCTCCACGCCGGCTGCGGTTTGCTGACGGCATTCATCATGGTAGCGAGCCGCTGCCGGATTATCGGTCGCCATTTCGTCATCCAGTGCCATGACTGCACGGGCGGCAGTATCCACCAGTTCCAACTGGGCCGGAAACGCATCGCGAAAGAAACCTGACACCCGCAAGGTGACATCGACACGCGGCCTGCCGAGTTGCGCCAGCGGCATGACCTCAAACCCGGTCACCCGGGTCGACGCCGAATCCCATTTCGGTTTCACGCCCATCAGCGCCAGCGCCTGGGCAATGTCGTCGCCGCCGGTGCGCATGTTGGCGGTGCCCCATGCCGTCACCGCCATGGCGCGCGGCCAGTCGCCATGATCCTGGACATGGCGCTCGACCAGCAGATCGGCGGACTTCTGCCCCAACACCCAGGCCGCCCGCGTCGGCAGGGCGCGGGCGTCCATGGAAAAGAAATTGCGTCCGGTTGGCAGCACATCCAGCCGTCCCCGCGTCGGGGCACCGGATGGTCCCGGTGGCACAAAACGACCGTTCAGGCCGGCCATCAGGCCGCTCAGTTCGCGTGTGCCGCAGGCGCGAACCGACGGGCGGATGCGTTCGTTGATCTCGTCCAGAACCGCATCGGTTGCGGGCATTCCTGCCGGCAACCTTGTCTCGCCCGATACCAGGTGGGCTGCCAGCAGCTCCAGGCGCTCGACGGTGTCGCCGGCGGTGCGCCAGGTGTCTTTACTCAGGCTGCAAAGCTGCTGCGGCCGCGCGCCGGTCCATCTACTGCCCATCTCGCAGTCCAGCGGATCGAACTCGCCGCCAAGCTTGAGATCGGCCGCCAGCGCCCGGATCAGCGAAGCGTCGCCGCCGCTCCCGTCGCCGCGTGGAATGCGTGTCAGCGCAATCACCAGGTCGGTCTCAAGCCGCCCTTCCGGGGCTGCGCCGAAAACGTGCAGTCCATCCCTGATCTGGCTTTCCTTGAGCTCGCACAGATAGGTGTCCAGCTTCTGCAGCCGCGCATCTGCATCTTCTGCATCAGCCATGCCGGCATCCACGTCGAGCCCCGTGACCTGCGTCAGGGACAGGATCTCGTCACGCAGATACTCGATCCGTCGCGGATCGACGCCTGCAGCTTCGTAATACTCGTCGACCAGTGCTTCCAGGTCGCGCAACGGGCCATAGGTCTCCGCCCGCGTCAGGGGCGGGGTCAGGTGATCGATGATCACGGCCTGGGACCGGCGCTTGGCCTGCGTGCCTTCGCCCGGATCGTTGACGATGAACGGATACAGATTGGGCACCGGCCCCAGCACGGCCTCCGGCAGGCACGACTGCGACAGAGCGGTCGCCTTGCCCGGCAGCCACTCCAGATTGCCATGTTTGCCCATGTGGATTACGGCGTCGGCATTAAACGATTGCCCGCGCAACCAGAAGTAAAATGCCAGGTAGTTGTGCGGCGGCACCAGGTCGGGACTGTGATAGGTCTCTTCCGGGTCGATATTGTATCCCCGTGCCGGCTGCACGCCGATGACCACATGGCCGAAGCGGTGAATCGCCAGGGCAAAGCCGTCGTCACCGAAAAACGGATCGTCTTCAGGCGCGCCCCAGCGCTTTTCAATCCGGTTTCGGACATCTACCGGCAGCAACGAGTAGTGCGCCAGATAGGCTGCCGCGGACAACCGTTCGCCACCGCTTCGCCCGGCCCGGTCTGTGAGCCAGTTGGTCGGTCCGGCCAGGATTGCCTGCATCAGGCCATCGGAGGTTTCAGGTTCGTCATCCACCAGGTACCCAGCGGTCTTAAGGGCAGACAGCACCGTTATGGTGCCCTGCGGCGTATCCAGGCCGACACCGTTGGCCAGCCTGCCGTCCTTGTTGGGATAGTTGGCAAGGACAATGCCCACTTTGCGTTCGCAGACCGGCGTGTTCTTCAGGCGCGCCCAGCGCGCTGCCATATCGGCGACATAGTCAACCCGGTCGGTCACTGCCCGGTGGGTGGCAATGGCACATTCGCAGGCCTCGTCGCGGTAATCCTCGTCCTTGAAACTGATGGCACGGGCCAGCAATCTGCCATCAACTTCCGGCAGCGCCACGTTCATGGCGATGTCGCGGGCGGTCAGCCCGGTTGTGCCGTCAAGCCATGCCTCATGCGACTGGGCCGCCAGCACGGCCTGCAAGACCGGCACGCCTGGTGCGTCCAGCACGGTGGCGGCACGCTGTTCGCGCCAGTCACCAGGGTCCGGTAACGACACCGCAAAGCTGGTGGCATTGATGATGATATCTGGTGGCGTTGCCTCAAAAATCCTGGCCAGCGTGGCGGCAGACACCGGGTCTTTCAGGGATGCGACAAACACCGGGCTTGGGTTCAGGCCGCGTGCGTGCAGGGCCTCGATCATCCGGTCAACCGGGTCCAGGCCGCCGCCCTGCACCAGTGCCCGGTAAAACACGATGGCTGCCGTCGGTCTGTCGTCTGTCCAGTTGGCGCCCACAGTGTGCTGGTCAGCCTGCGCAGCACCCGGCCAGTAGTGCCCGGCCCGCAACAGCGGGCGCGCCGCCGGCGGACGCTCGGCCGCATCCAACATGTGGCGGGTAAGCCGCAAAAGGTTTCCGGCGTTTTCCGGTCCGCCTTCAACCAAATAGGACCAAAGCGTGTCCCAGTCTTCATCCGCGACGGTGGAAATGGCGCGCAGACCCTCGTCCGGCTTGTCGTCGCCGGGCAGGGCGGCAAACAGCACGCCTGCCTGTTTCAGCCGTGTCGCGAATTCGTCAAGCCCGTAGGTCCAATAGGCCCGGCCGCCGAGCAGACGGGCGATAACCAGCCGTGACTTTGTTGCGGTCCTGTCCAGGTACAGATCAACCGAATAAGGGTGCTTCAGCCAGCCCAGTTGCGCCAGTCTCAGGCTAGGAGCCGCATCTGCCAACCTGGCGCGGGCCTGGGACAGGGTGGCAAGCTCGGTATCGGCGGCGGAAATGAAAATCACGTCTGCCGGACTCTGGTCCGGATCAACCGGTTCGGTGCCGTCGGCAATGTCGCCTGGACGCGCGGCGAGCAGGTGCATCGGTTCAAGCCCCCGCTGCGGTCTCCAGCGCCGATGTGACAGCCGCCCGGTCCAGTCCGTGCTGCCCGATCACCACAAGCCGCGTGGCACGCGCTTCGTCATCGGCAAAAGCCCGGTCGAAATGAGTGTCAATGCGCGGACCAACCGCCTGGATAACCAACCGCATCGGCTTGCCGGGCACGGCCGCAAAGCCTTTCAGGCGCAGTACGCCATGCGCTGATATGGCGTCCTGCACCCGGGTCAGGAAGCTGTCCACTTCGGCGATTTCCGGCAGGCTGACGACAAAACTGTCAAATTCGTCGTGACCGTGCTCATGTTCGTGTTCGTGTTCGTGGTCGTGGTCGTGGTCGTCATCGTCATCGTGGTGGTGATGATGGTGAACCTCGTGCCGCGCATCCAGGTCGTCCTCGGCGCCGATGCCAAGGCCGAGCAGTACCTTGGGATCAATCTCGCCATGGCTCGCCTGCAGCACCTGCACGCCGGCGCGCAGTTTCGACTTCAGCTTGCCGGAGATATCGCCGGCGGCGTCTTCACCAAGAATGTCTGCCTTGTTGACGATGATCATGTCCGCGCACGCCAACTGGTCTTCAAAAAGTTCGCTCAGCGGGGTCTCGTGATCAAGCCCGTCATCTGCTTCACGCTGCCGGTCAACGGCGGCCAGATCGTGGGCAAACTGTCCTGCCGCAGTGGCCGGTCCGTCGACCACGGTCACTACACTGTCCACCGTGACCCGGGTACGGATATCGGGCCAGTTGAAGGCCCGCACCAGTGGTTGCGGCAGGGCCAGGCCGGAGGTTTCAATGACGATGTGATCGGGTGCGTCATCGCGCTCGATCAGCTTCTGCATGGTCGGAATGAAATCTTCCGCGACGGTGCAACAGATACAGCCGTTCGACAGTTCCACAACGTCATCGTCACGGCAATTCTCGATACCGCAGCCTTTCAGGATTTCGCCATCCACACCCAGGTCGCCAAACTCGTTGATGATCAGCGCAATGCGCTTGCCGTTGGCATTGGCCAGCATGTGGCGGATCAGCGTCGTTTTGCCGGCCCCGAGAAATCCGGTCACGACTGTAGCAGGAATTTTTTGAACCATTGTCTGTTATCTCTGATTGCAGGAAGTTTCTGAAAAGGCGCTGCCCTGGATGCCGCAAAACTCCACAGGATCACGGGCAATATGAACCGAGCGCACAAAATGGTCGCACTTAGGTTACGCTGAGCTTGCGCTTGACGCGGTCGCAGCCAGAGCGGTCAATCCGTTACGGACATGTTTCAGTTGGATCATAAAATCGTCCTCTCCATAGTCGTCGATGGCAGAGGAGTGCGCTGGCCTCGCGCCGGATCAGTGTCCTGCCGGCGTCGCGACACGGGAGCACCCCGCCCGTTTCACGTTTCTCAACCGGCATGCACCGGCATCAGAGGCAGGTCTCCTGGCTGATGGGTCATCACAAATTCATCCACCTTCCCGTTTACCGGCATTGCTGGCCGGCATCACAGTGGCAACGGATGATTGTTCACCATCTACAGTCGCGGGGGCGGCTACGGTTTTGAACCCCCGATGTGGGTCGGTTCATCTCGTATTCCCTTTTCATCCCTTTTGCCGCGTTCAGACGTCGGACAATTGGGAACCTCTTGGATTATGTTTGCATGGCTCTAGGCTTCAGTGTCAAGCAGCCATTACGCCCTGTCAGGCCCGCTTTGCGACATCATGTCAAATACCTGGTCCAGCACGTCGGGTAGCGTTGCCACGGTGATCTGCCCATCAGGTTGTGATGGCCGCTGGATCATAATCACTTCAATTCCCAGTTCGCGTGCTGCTTCAAGTTTCGCCTTGCCTGCATTGCCACCGGCGTTTTTTGTCACCAGATGAGTGATTTCCAAGTGTTGCATCAACTCGGTTTCCTGCTTGTTGCTGAACGGTGGTCGCGCCTCGATGAACTCTCCCTGCTTCAGTGGAAACGGTTGATTTGAATGATCAATCAGACGGATTGCCGCCCAAATTCCGTCATGTGGAGTGGTGGCAGCAATCTGCTCCACCGACCCACCACCCGTAGCAAACAACACCCTTGCGCCGTCTGGCAGCGCAGTGACAGCACCGGCCATGTCTGTAGCTTCAATCCATTGATCTCCTGCCTCGGGTCGCCATGGTTCACGCAACAGTCGTATCAGCGGCGTTTGAGCGGTAGTTGCCGCGCTGGCAGCGTTTGCACACATGACTGAGGCGAATGGGTGGGATGCATTCAGGATCAGGTCAAAGCCTTCGTCCTTGACATAACGCGCCAGACCGTTGGCGCCGCCAAAGCCGCCTATTCGGGTTGCGACCGGATAGGGTTTCGGATCTCGCGTCACGCCGGCCAGCGAGGCAATCACTTCAATGTTGATGATTGTGCTCAGCCGTTCCGCCAGTTGACGGGCTTCGCGCGTCCCGGCTAGCAGCAAAATACGGAAGGGATTGCTCATAGCACCCGGCCTCCGGAAGAATCGGCACTGGCCACTGGTTTGCCATCGCGACTGATGACCAGCACATCCACGTCGACGGGCGCACTTTGCAATGTGTCAAGCGCACGGAGCCGGGCGGCTGTCGCCACTTTCGCCGCTAGGTCCGGTCCGGCAAGTTGCAGGGCCTGCATGGCGGTGTTGGCGGTTTTGACATCGCTGATTCCGGCAAGGGCC
This sequence comes from Anderseniella sp., assembly GCA_028289645.1. GTDB lineage: Bacteria > Pseudomonadota > Alphaproteobacteria > Rhizobiales > Aestuariivirgaceae > Anderseniella. The sequence goes on along the minus strand of JANQOK010000016.1, from coordinate 532,023 downwards.
GCCAACTCATTGAAGTTGACCTGCGATCGTGATGAATGCAGGTCCAGTGCGCCCTGTGCCAGCTTGGTCAGCTTACCGAATCCGCCGGCTATGGTCAGTCGCGGCAGCGGATGCGCCTTCAGGTACTTCAGCAGGCCGCCGGCAAAGTCACCCATATCGAGCATGGCGTGATCAGGCGCGCCAAACAGGTCCTGCGCCACCCGTTCCGAGGTTGCCCCGGTTGAGCCGATGGCATGATCGACCCTATTGGCGCGCGCTACATCTATGCCGCGATGGATCGATGCAATCCACGCCGCACATGAGAACGGCCTGACAATGCCCGTGGTTCCCAGGATGGATATGCCGCCTGCAATGCCTAATCTTGGATTCCATGTTTTGAGTGCGAGTTCACGCCCGCCGGGCACAGAAACCTCGATTTCCAGATTTGCCGCAACACCATGTGCCGTCGCCTGCTCACTGACATGGTCTGTGATCATCCGGCGCGGGACCGGGTTTATCGCCGGTTCTCCCGGTGCAATCGGCAGTCCGGGCATGGTCACCATGCCAACCCCGTCGCCGGCCCTGAAGCGAATGCCGCTGTCGGGCGGGCCGTGGCGCACGGTCACCAGGATCAGGGCGCCGTGCGTGACATCCGGGTCGTCACCGGCATCCTTTTGCACACCGGCCCGCGCCCAGCCGTCACCCAAGGCTGTGTCCGCCAGTTCAAACGACACGGCCTGCCCGCGCGGCAGGGTAATGCTGACCGGATTCGTAAAGCCCGCTCCGAACAACGCCGACGTAGCTGCCTTTGCGGCAGCCGTGGCGCAGGCACCGGTGGTAAATCCGGTGCGCAGATCATTATCAGGTTTGCGGCTCATGCTTTGTATGACACTAGACCAACAATAGGGTGGGGAAAGTCGAAAGTTTGTTCTAATGCTACGGAATCCGACAGATTCACCCATTTACCCGTGCATGCGCACTTATGCTGATCAAAGCAAACCGCAGTTCGGGAACTTTTGGGGGGCGATGCGACACTTGGGCGAACTGATATGTGACACTGTTCATGACCCAGTCTCGAAGTCTCCAGCCACTTGAATTCGCGTCTGCAGTACAACTATTACCTTATTGGCGGCAGGCCTCAAATCAGTCATCGAAGACAGGTGCTCAATGAAACAAAACCGAATTCTTGTCTGTTCGACTTGTGCCTCGGACAACGAAAATGCTGCCGCGGCACCATCGCTGGTGCATAGAACAATGATTGTCGAGGCTGTCTGCAAGGCAGGTTTGGAACAGGATTTTGAAGTTGGCAGTGTCGCGTGCATGGGGGCATGCGAGGCGCCGGTGGCCATTGCAATCCAAGGACATGATCGGGGAACTTACCTGTTCGCAGGCGTGGATCCGGAAGCCGACTTACCGGACATAATATCGACCTGCCGGACCTATCTGGAAGCGCCGCGGGGCTGGATAGAGGATGCACGCCCGTGTGGACGCTTGCGCGAATTGTTGCGCTCACGGGTGCCGGCAATGGATGCTGACTAGTTCACAACTATAATGGTGCTGGCTTCCAGTGCCATTTTGTCGACCGCCAACTGGCGGTGATCGTTCGCATTTAGCGATACCCTGATGGTGTTATCCCCTTGGGGCAGGTTCGCAATGTGGAACCAGTTGCCGTAGTGGCGCGCCACTTTCTTACCGTTGATATAAATATGGGCGTGTCCTTCACCTGCCACATGCGCTGAACTGGCATTCTCGGGCGCAAATCGGAAATTTTCGGTATGGATTTTCAGGTTCCATCCGGACATGGCATCTTCGGTTACGCTGATTCCCACAACGGGGGCATTTCGAGCCCCGACTTGCAGGACTTCATCGTGCTTCGTTCCACCGTGGTCCGTTGCAGAATGATTCATACTTCCATGTGAGCTGTGATCATGTCCGTCAAGAGTGATCCCATTGGCGGCAGCGCCGACAAAGCCGGCCGCACCCCCGAAGACAAGGCCTATTGCGAAAAGCGCCAGCGAGCGGTTCATCTGCACCCTCTTGTTTATGAAAACTGAAAAGCGAGCAGGTTTTTTCCTGCTCGCTCTTGGTTCAAATCAGGCTTTTGCGGCTGAAGTCAAATCTTCTCGCTCGCCTTCACGTTGCCAGAAGTAGCCGGCAAACAATCCGGTCAACACCCAGGCCGCAAGACCGACGCCTAATGCACGTGCCGCAAACAGCGCGCCAATCTCAGTGGGTACGGGTCCGGTGAACGTATCTGGCTCCGGCGCACCGATTACATGAGGCGCAGCCAGCAGGATCACTGCCAGGCCCCACATAGCCCAGTTTTTTCCGAAGGCGATAAGCCACATTGCCACCGCAGCAGCCGCCACAGTGGGGAACCACCAGAGCTGGCGCGCATACACATCAGCAGCCGCAACGCCAGGCACTTCGGGAGCCAGTGTGAAACCAGGTGCCAGATGCACTGCGACAAAGCCAGCAATTCCCCAGATGATTCCATGTCGCACGGTCGTTGTGTGTCCGCGTTCTTCGGCAAATGCAACTGCGGCAAGCATCAGCAATGCGTAGCCGGTATAGATTGCCATCGTAAACACGATACTCAGGCCATCCCGAACAAAGTCGATTCCACCGACGTCCTGTACGGCGCTTACGGCAGTTCCACCGAAGTGGACCAACTGTCCAGATTCGTAGAGTTCAGCGTGAAGCAACACGGGTTGCACAAAGATGAGCTGTAGCACGCCTGTAATCAAGCCTGCCACAGCGCCAGCGAACAAAGCGCTGGTCACGATACGAGAAAACATGATCGATCAGTGGCAGGGGAAGCCGGTTGCGTGCCGCACATCGTGTGCAGCGTCATGCAATGCCGCTGCCTGCACGTGGCCGATTACAAAAATCATGCTCAGGCCGATCAAGGCGCTGAGGACGATTGGAAGAAGACTGGATTGGGAGCCTGCAACAGTATTAGATTGAGTATTCATATCGTATCCTTCTAGCCGTCACACCCGACAGCAGGTTTGCGTTTGGCCTGGCAGGTCTCCTGGCTCGCGGATCATCGTGTTGCACCGACCTTCCCCATACAAATGCACAGGTGGCATGATTGGTGGGCACTCTCCGCATACAGTCGCGGGGGCGGCTTTGGCGTAAGATCCCCGATTGGGTCCATCTCGTCCAAATTCCCTTTTCGTTTCCCGGCACTTTGTACCGTAACGGAAAACCAAGCAGCGCGACTATGTACGACAACCGGGTGCAAATCAAGCAGAGTTGGCTAAGGCCCAGTTGGTCAATTTCACAGATGCAGCTGCGCAGACGTAGGGCATTGAACACGTCCGCAGGTGCACCACCTATTCCGGCCAATCGCACCCGGGGGTCTGATTTCGCATTTTCGGCGTGCCTGTCCGCGCGATATGCTGTTGCCAGTAAATGTCGGTGACGCCGGTGTGGCAAACCTGTCGTTTCCAGTCTCGCCAACAGCCATCAATGCGTGTAGTTTCAACAACATGACGACCAGTATCACCCATAAAACCAAACTGCCAGGCGGCGACTGGCCGGACTTTTCACCCGGTCTTGTCTGGCTGGTCGGGGCCGGACCCGGAGACCCCGGGCTTATGACACTGCATGGTCTCAACGCGCTGCAGCAGGCGGATGTCATTGTCTATGACGCGCTGGTCGATGATCGCATTCTGGATTGGCGCAAAGCCGACAGCACAATTGAATATGCCGGCAAGCGTGGCGGCAAGCCGTCTCCCAAGCAGCGCAACATTTCGCTGCGGCTGATTGAGCTTGCCCGCGCCGGAAAGCGGGTGCTGCGCCTCAAGGGCGGCGATCCGTTTGTGTTTGGCCGCGGCGGCGAGGAAGCCCAGACTTTGGTGCAGGCCGGTGTGCCGATCCGCATCACGCCGGGCATCTCCGCCGGGATTGGTGGTTTGGCCTATGCCGGCATTCCCGCCACTCACCGCGATGTCAACCAGGCGGTGACGTTCCTGACCGGTCACGATCAGACCGGGTTGACGCCATCCGCCATTGACTGGGTGGCCATCGCCGCCGGATCTCCGGTCATCGTCATGTACATGGCGATCAAGCACATCGAACAGATCTGCGGCAACCTGATCGAGGCAGGCCGGGACTCTTCCGATCCTGTTGCCATCGTGTCCAATGCCACTTTGCCGACCATGAAGGTTCTGGAGACCAGCCTGTCCCATGCCCCGGTGGACATCGTCAAACACGGAATTGAACCGCCGGCCATTGTCTGCGTCGGCCGTGTCGCGCTGTTGCGGCAGACCCTGGACTGGGCAGCGCAACTGGCCGGTCATCAGCCCCGCTCTTTGGATCCGCTCGGCACCGGCCGCAACCTGATGGAAGACGCCTCCTGATGTCGGCCCGCGGGCTGGTGATTGCCGCCCCGGCATCCGGTTCCGGCAAGACCCTGTTGACGCTTGCGCTGTTGCGCGCGCTCAAGCGTCGGGGGCTCAGTGTGGCGGGCGCCAAGTCGGGACCCGACTACATCGACCCGAAATTTCATGAAGCCGCCAGTGGCCGGCCATCGGTGAACCTGGATGCCTGGGCCATGGCTCCAGGCCAACTGTCGTTTCTGGCCGCGGAGCAGCCGGGCGACCTGCTGATCGTCGAAGGCGCCATGGGCGCGCTGGACGGGGCCGGACCCGAGGGGTCAGGCTCGGTTGCCCAGTTGGCTGTCACACTGGGCCTGCCGGTAATCCTGGTGCTTGATGTTGCAAGGCAGGGGCACTCCGCCGCCTTGCCGGTGGCGGGGCTGCGCGCGTTGCGGCCTGACCTGCCGCTGGCCGGGGTCATTCTGAACCGGATAGGATCACCACGGCACGAGATGATGGCGCGTACAGCGCTGGCTGAAACCGGTGTGCCGGTGCTCGGTGCGATCGCGCGCCATGCCTCACTCGCCATGCCGGAACGCCACCTGGGCTTGGTCCAGGCGGGCGAGCACTCGGACCTTGATGCGTTCCTGGAAAACGCAGCGGCCATTGCTGCAGACAGTGTTGACCTGCATGCGCTGGTTGCAGCGGCGGCTCCCTTGCCGGGATCAGGCAGCGCGACCCACCTGCCGCCACTGGGACAACACATGGCGATAGCCCGCGACATCGCCTTTTCGTTCGCTTACCCGCACCTTTTGCAGGGCTGGCGCGCGCAGGGCGCCGAACTGTCGTTCTTCTCGCCCCTGGCGGATGAGCCACCTGCCGTTGACAGTGACGCTGTGTTCCTGCCTGGCGGCTATCCGGAACTGCACGGTGAAGCGTTGAGCAATGCATCGCAATTCAAGGCCGGAGTGCAGTCTGCAGCGGCGGCGGGCAAGCCGGTTTACGGCGAGTGCGGTGGCTATATGGTGCTGGGCAACCGACTGGTGGATGCAAACGGCGCATCACATGAAATGCTCGGACTTCTGCCGGTCGAAACGACATTTGCACATCGCAGACTGCATCTGGGATATCGCAGGTTTACGCCACTGGGCGGCGCACCCTGGAGCTCCCACTTGCTGGGACACGAGTTTCACTACTCCACCATTATCAGTGAAGCCGGTGCCGGTCGCCTGTTCGATGCAGCCGATGCCTTCGGTGAGAAACTTGCCCCTATGGGCCTGCGGTCAGGCTCGGTATGCGGCTCCTACGCCCATATTATCGGGCCAGCTTCTTCTTAGTTCTCACGGGCCGCAGGACATGGGCATGGGCGCCGTCGTAAAGCGCGCTGTCGCGGAAGTCGGTTTCACCCAGCGCCCTGCCGACAAAGATCAGCGCGGTCCGGGTTATCTTTGCATCGCGCACCTTCTCCCAGATGTCACTCAAGGTGCCGCGAATGAAATGCTGGTCCGGCCAGCCGACCCGGTAGGCGACCACTGCCGGGCAATCCGCTCCGTAAAGCGGGATCAACTGACGCTCGATCTCGCGGATGTTGCGCACCGACAGGTGGATGGCCAGCGTAGCGCCGGTGCGGCCCAGCGTTGCCAGGTCCTCGCCTTCCGGCATGGCCGATGATTTCATCGCGGTGCGGGTCAGGATGACGGTCTGCGAGACTTCCGGAATGGTCAGTTCCTGCCCCATGGCGGCGGCGGCCGCCGCATAGGCTGACACGCCGGGGATGATTTCATAGTCAATGCCATGTTCCTGCAGGCGCCTGATCTGCTCGGCAATGGCGCCATACAGCGACGGATCGCCGGAATGCACCCGCGCCACGTCTTCATCCCGTTCCTTGGCCGCCAGCATCTCGGCCAGGATGTCGTCCAGTGTCATCGGTGCCGTGTCACGCACCAGCGCATCATTCGGGGCGCATGTCACCACCGCTTCCGGCACCAGCGAGCCGGCATAAAGACAGACCTTGCAGGCCTCGATGATGCGGCGGCCCTTGACTGTGATCAGGTCAGGGTCACCGGGACCGGCGCCAATGAAGTAGACTTTCATGATGCTTCTTTCTCTTTGGCATCGATGCGCTTGGCATAGCCGCGCGGCGTGTATGTACGGGTGCCGTCCGCCCCGGCGCTGATTTCGCCGGTGCTGAACGCCTTTGTGTTGGATGATCCGACCAGCACGACGGTCAGCATGTCGACCTCGTCAACCTCCAGCGCCGTCAGTGTCCGCTGCTTCAGTGTCTCGTCCGTGCGCCCGAGATTGCTGGCCAGCAGCACCGGTGTGTCGGCCGGCCGGTGCTGCAACAGGATTTCACGGGCTTCCGCCAACAGGGTGCGCCGTTTCATCGACACCGGGTTGTAGAAGGCAATGACAAAGTCACCCTGTGCCGCCGCATGGAGCCGTTTGATGATGTCGTCGCGCGGTGTCAGCAGATCCGACAGGGATATGGTGCAGAAATCGTGGCCGAGAATGGCACCGGCGCGCGCCGACGCCGCCTGCAGGGCCGATATGCCTGGCGCGTTCATGATTTCAACCCGCTTTGCGGCATCGCTTACCCCGCCGTCGCTTTCTGCCCGGTCCATCAGTTCCATGACCAGCGCGCCCATGGCGTAGATGCCGGCATCGCCGGAACAGATCAGCGCAACATCGTTTCCCTCTCCAGCGCGCTCGAGCGCATAGCGGCACCGATCCTCCTCTCCGCCGAGCGGGAAATCCTGTCGTGGTTTGCCGGTGGCGAGCGGACCGAGCAAATCGATGTAAAGCCCGTAGCCGATCAGTTCGTCGGCCCTGGCGATCAGCCGCGAGGCCTCCGGCGTCCGCCAGTCGGCAGCACCTGGGCCGATACCGACAACGGACAGTGAACCGCGTGCCCGGGACGGCAGCGCGTCGCCCGTCATCAGCGCTGCGGCGCAGGTTGCGTTTGCTGACTTTTGCTTCTCGATCAGCAGGGTGGCGGACTGTCCAGCCGCGGCAAGTGCTGCGCCTTCCGCCACGCCGTGGCAGCCGACCTCTGCGAAAACCACATCAGACGGATTGGCAAGACGTGCGTGTTGCGCTTCCAGGTCGGCGGCCGGATAGAACCCGGTTGCAACACCAAGATTGTCGGCCAGTGCATGAACCGCAGCTTCATCTGCTTTTACATCGATAGACCATACGCCGGCCACTTCAAACGGAGACCGGCCCGCATCGCTCAATGTCTTGTGCACAAGCGCGATCAGTTCGTCCGGGCCGCATCCGCGCGCGCATCCAACCCCCAGCGCCAAACACCGGCGGCGGTAGATCAGCGGTTCGCAACCATCGACGGCGAGCACAACCGGCGCATTGCCGTCAGGAGCCGGGGAGCTGGTCACGATATCCAGACCGGCAATCGGTGCCAGCCAATCGGCTTCGCCTGACATGTCTGCCGGTTTCCCGGCCAGCAGGCCGGCCATGGCTGGTTTGGCATCAAGTGGGTTCTCCAGACGCCAGCCTGCCGGCGGACTGTCAAGGGCAACGCCGAGGCGCACATCGCCTGCCGTGGTCAGGGCAGCGTTGCCGCCAAGCGCTTCGGCTATGTCGAGCGCGAGCCGGTTCGCACCATGGTGGCCACCGAGCAGCGGCACGGCGCTCGATCCGTCTTCGGCCACCGCAACAACCGGCGGTTCATGCCATTTGTCCGACATCAGCGCACCGATGCTGCGGATAAGGATACCGGCTGCGCACACACCGATAATGGCGTGACCGGCGGCAAACAGGGCGCGCAGGTGGGCACCGGCATCCTCGATTGCCGCATTGGCCTTGCCGGCAGGGTTGCGACCATGCAGCTGGGCGCCCAGCGTGTCGGCAACCTTGCGGGCGGTGGGTTCGGCTGAGGCGGTGAAGAACACCACGATTGGATCAGGATTTTGCATAGGGGTCCGTTCCACCTAACAGGATCATCGAGAAATAAGGTGCCGTATCTGGAGCATCTGCCAGCGCCGTCACCGTTTGCTGTGGCAGGGAGGCATGCGATACATACATGGCCCGGCCGGTAAGCCCGAGGTCGTCAATCACCTTGCGGACCTTCGCCAGGTGCCTGCCGACCTTCATGATCACCGCGGCGCCTGACGCCTGCAGGCGTTCGCGCAACAAGGCTTCATCGACCGGCGCCGGGATCACCGTCAGGATTTCATTGCGGGCACACAGCGGCCGCGCCGCCATTCCGGCGCAGGCCGTCATGGAGGTGACGCCCGGCACGATTTCTGTCGTGTGCTGTTCCGCCAGGCGTCCGAACAGATACATGAAAGAGCCGTAGAAAAACGGGTCGCCTTCACACAGTACGACCACGTCCGTGCCCTGGTGGAGATGGCTGCCGATGGCAGTAGCCGCTTCGTCATAGACGTTTTGTGCCGGAAACCGCTCGACCTGCATTGGAATCACGATTGGGATCTCGATGGCGGTCTCGCTGATGACGTCTGCGGCGATCGAGCGGGCGAAGCTGTCGCCGGTATCGGGTGCCGGATAGGCGACAACCTTTGCCGATGAAATTAGCCGGTGCGCCTTGATTGTCATCAGGTCCGGGTCACCTGGGCCGAGCCCGATGCCGAAAAGGGTCCCGCTCATCTAGACATGCTCCATTGCGTGACCGCCATGAATGGCCGCCAGCCGTGAAAGCTGCCGACCGGCTCGGCGCGCGCGACTGAAAGCCGTGTCAGGCAGCCACCGTGCCGCTCATGGCAGGTTGCCAGAACCTGCTCGCTTTCGAGTGTGACAGCATTTGCAACCAGGCGGCCATGGGGTTTGAGAACCTGCAGGCAGGTCGCGACCGTCTCTTCCGACAGTCCGCCCCCGATGAAGACTGCATCCGGGGCGTCAAGTCCGGCCAGTCCATCGGGCGCCATCGCATCGACAAGCTGCAGGCCGGGAACGCCAAGCTTGACGGAGTTACGTTGCGCCATGGCCCGTCTTTCGCCATGCGGTTCCAAACCGATCGCCTTGGCGCCATGCGCCATCCGCATCCACTCGATTGCCACCGATCCGCAGCCACAGCCAATGTCCCACAACAGCTCGCCCGGCCTTGGCGCCAGCCGCGACAGGGTGACGGCGCGGACCTCGGATTTGGTCATCTTGCCGTCATGCTCGAACGCGTCGTCCGGCAGGCCCGGTCCACGTGGCAAAGGGCAAGCATCGGGATCGACGATGCATTCAATGCACAGCGTATGAAAATCCGCCGGCCTGCCCGACCATCGGGCTGCAGTGCCGTCAAGTCTCGTCTCATCCGACCCACCCATGTGTGACAGGGCGGTGAGCCGGGAGGACGCAAATCCGTGCTGCACCAGCAATTCGGTGATTTGCGTGGGCGTATCGGCATCCTGGGTCAGGATAATCATCTTTGCGCCCGGCGTGAACTCCGGGATGATGGCCCGCACCGGCCGGCCGTGCACAGTAAGAGTTACGACATCCTGCAGCGCCCAGCCGAGGCGTGCTGCGGCCAGTTGAAAGGCCGAGACATGCGCATGGATGCACACCTCTTCAGGCGCGAAATGCGCGGCGATTTTTGTTCCTGCCGAGTACCATCCAGGATCACCGGTGACCAGGACGCAGACCTGTTTGCTCCTGAGCATTTCAATGCGCTCAATCATTGCATCAAAAGGGCTTGGCCACGTCAGTCTTTCAGCCTGCACGTCTTCGACAAGGGAGTGATGCCGGGAACCACCGATCAGGACATCAGCCTGTTGCACCGCTGAACGTGCTGCGGCTGACAGGCCTGCAAGGCCATCCTCGCCAATGCCGACAATGTTGAGCCAGGCAACGCTCATCGGCCGTCTCCGGCCAGGCCCAGCGACAGTGCATTGACGGCGGCCGATGCCATTGCTGATCCGCCGCGCCTGCCGTTGAGGGTGATGAACGGCACGCCGCGCGGATTGGCGGCAAGCTCGGCCTTGCTTTCCGCGGCGCCGATGAAACCGACGGGAAATGCCAGGATGACGGCCGGTTTCGGCCAGCCTTGGTCAAGCAGTTCAAGTAGATGGAATAAGGCCGTTGGTGCATTGCCGATGGCGACGACACTACCATCCAGGTGTTCACGCCACAGTTCAACGGCGGCCGCGGACCGGGTATTGCCGATGCGTTCGGCGATAGCGGCTGTTTGCGGATCGCTGATTGTGGAGACGATGTTGGCCCTGGCCGCCGCGCCGCGCCGGATGATGCCGCTGGCAACCATTTCCACATCGCAAAGTATCGCTGCGTTGTCTGCAAGAGCCTGCCTGCCTGCAGCTACGCAATCGGCGGTACAGGCGATGTCATCAGCAATGTCGGTCATCCCGCAGGCATGGATGAGCCGGACCACAAGCTCCGCTGTATCGGGGGGAAACCGGTCCAGCTGCGCTTCTGACCGGACGGTCTGGAAGCTCAGTTCGTAGATTCTGGACGGCTTGCGTTCATAGATCACTTGTCGTTCTGCTTCATGTGTTTGCGCACACTTTCCGGCCCGTGCGGATGGTCCGCGTGCGGGTAGGGTGGATGATGATGATCATGACTGTGTGAGTGATCGTGCGAATGCGCGTGGTCATGGTCGTGCGAATGCGCGTGGTCATGGTCGTGCGAATGTCCGTGGTGATGATGATGGTGATGATCGTGATCATGACCGCCATCCAGCCGGCAGGCGCCGGTGCAGAACGTGTCACACAGCTTGCAATCGGCCACGTTGGAGCCCGGCGCCGATGCGCCCTGACCTTCCACGTGATGGTGATGGCTTTCCTGCGGCATGCCGACTTCCGCTTCAAACCCCAGCACCTGCGCGCGGTACTTGCACATGGCGCAGTTCATGACGTTCTGGCCATCCAGTATTTCCGTGACCCGCTCGGCAAAGGTTGCCAAGACCTGCGGATGGTCGTTCAGGTAACCCGCCTTGACGAAGTCAATGTCCGGATTGGCCTCGGCCACCATGTCGCAAAACCCGTAGATGCGGTCGATCAGGATGCCGGTGAACAGGAAGTACGGAAACACCACGATGCGCTTGTAGCCGAGCTTTGCCGCGTGCTCCAGGCATGGCTCGACCAGCGGGAAGGTGACGCCTGAATACCCGACCTCGCACCAGCCGAAGCCCATGCCCTCCCACAGCATGCGGGCGATCTTGGAGACGTTGGAGTTGGCGTCCGGGTCCGATGCCCCGCGGCCGATGACGACTAGACAGGTTTCAGCCAGCGGTACGTCGCCTTTTTCGGCGTTGGCCCGGTCAACGGCTTCCTGCACCCTTTCGGATGCGGCGAGGATCATTTTCGGATCGACGCCCAGTTCACGGCCATATTGCACCTTGATGCCATGGCCGGCGCCATAGGTGTTCAGGACCGACGGAATGTCGTTCTTGGCGTGCATGGCGGCAAACAGCATGCCGGGGACCGCCAGAATGTGCTCGCATCCCTGTTCACGCAGGCTGTCCAGGCCGTCCCGGATCAGCGGATTGGCAAATTCCAGGTAGCCGTATTCCACCGGCCAGTCCGGCGGCAAGTGTTCAGGCAGCTTTTCAGCCAGCACGGCGAACTCGTCAACCGCGGCCTGGCTGCGCGAACCATGACCACAGATCATCACGCCGATCTTGCTCATGTTGAAGCCTCTTCGCTCTCTTGCTGCTTCGGCTTCCGTTTCGGCTTCTGTTTCAGTTTGCGGGCTGCCAGTGCGGCAGCGATGGCTGTCGCTGCACCAAGCGCTGCGATACCGGCAAGATGTCCGTGGCCGGCAAGTTCGCCCACATGGCCAAGATGCGCATAAGCCGGCTGCGCCGTGCTGACAATTGCACCAAGGAAAATCGCTGATCGGTAGAATCTCATCTCGTGACTGGCCTTCCTGCCCCAATGGTTCACATCAACGATGGCAGGTTGGCAGGTGTCACGTGCCGGCCGGCGCAATCATCGCGCCAGATTCCGGTCGTCTGACGACAATCCTGATCTGCTCCGGAGTTGGGTCAGCAGATGCGAAAGGATTTTCCGTTCAAGCCAAGTGGCATCGTCTTGGTTCAGGACGCTAGCAGACCGGTCCGGCGGCCACAAGACAACATGCAATGTTGCCCGGCTTTAGTCGCTGGTCTCGGCCGAACTGGTTTCGGCCAATTTGAGCGCCGAAGCGTCGGGCAGGTTGACCCCGGATTTCAGTAGGTTGAGGTGGGCCAGGAAGGTGTCGATCTTGTCGACCTCAAGCTCCTGCAGCGCAAGTTCCGCGCGCAGCACCGCGGCGCGGGTGCGGGCTGACAGATGGGACGTCGTGCCGCCGGTGTCGGGCGAACGGGTCTCGGCCGCCTTGAGTGCCGCCGTGATGGATTTCAGGTGGGATATGTGGGCCAGGAACTGCCGCTTGAGCTTCTGTTGCTTGGAAATCTCCAGATCGATGGTGTGCCTGGAGGCCAGGAGGCGAAACCTGGCGTCGCGCCGGCTCAGTTCGGCAGCGACCAGTGCCGGCATGCTCTGGTCGAGGGACGGCATCGTCTGACCTGTCAAAGGCCTGGTCTCAACGGAGGTTTCTGGTGCCGGCGCAACTACAGCTTGCCGCATATGGGTTTCGCCAGGTACGGCGAAATTGCCGGATGCCAGCGATACGGCGCTTATTGTGCCGAGGCACAAGAACGCTGAGGCGGCGGCGGCGATGACCGGCCGCGTGACAAACCGCCCCGTCAGTTGGGTCCAGCATTGCCGCGTGGACTGGCAGCGCAGGCCCATGGCCATGTTCAGCAGGGTGTAGCGGCATGCCGAGATTTTTTCGGCAATTGCGGATGAGCCTGTGCCGGGCATGGCAACAGGTGCCGCCGTGTCGACAATGGCCGCGTAGGGCAGGTCTGCGGGTGTGGCCCGGCTTGCGCGCTCACACACGGCATCGATGACCTGTTGGCTCGTTGCCGGGCTGCACAGCACCTGGTGCACGCCGTCGATGGCTTCGATTTCAGTCCGGCTGCCGGGTGGTGCGACAACAATCAGGTGTTTCACCTGCTTGACGCCCGCCAGCAGCACCAGCTTCAGCCCGCGGCTTTCCGTTGGCAGGGACTGATCGACCACCGCGCATTCCACTTCATGGTCTTCAATAAACATCAACAGGTCATCGATTGAGCGCATATGGCGGGCTCGTACCGGCACATCATGGTCCATGATCGTTTCCGATACCTGCTTCATGGCTGCGCCGATGAAAACTGTCTCGATCACCCGAGGCGGGTTCAATGTAGTGGCCTGCGTGGGCATGTCGCGCCGTTCCCCTGTCATCCGAGTGCTTCATGGGCAAGTTGCCACGATCGCCAAACTCCCGGACACAGTGGCGTGAATCCTTTGTTAAGAGGTAAACTCAACTTGTAATTAACCAGCCTTGGCCGCTTTGTTGAATTCATGCTTAACAAGGAGCTAACCACCACGGTTAAGCGAACAATAACGCGACACTGATTGCGCACTCAGTGCTGGCGCGAAAACGGCTGTCTGGGTCTCAGGAGGGTGTATCCGGATGCAGAAATCACCGAAACAGTATCATTCACAAGCGGCTGATTTCTCCCGCGGCAACCACCGGTCCGCTCGGTGCGCCTGTGGTTGAGCCGCCCTGCGGCTCCAGGCTTACAGCCAGCAGGTTGCCGGCCACCAGCTTGGCACGTAGAGCTTGCGGCACGGCGACCCGGGCCGACCGACCACCGGGCACGACGCCCAGCGACACCGGCGCTTCGTCACCTTCTATGAGCCACAGTTCGTAATCGCGCCCGGATTGCGGGACCTGGCTGAGCGCCGTCAGCACCAGTTCGTTTGAGCCGCGGTCGTAGCCGGCAACGAACTTGTCGGCTGTCTCATCCGATTGCAGTGTCGCTGTCAGCCGTGACCCGACACCGGCGCCCTTATCGGCGATCAGTGGATAGACAAGCGAGCCGATGGCGAGCAGCACGGCGCCGAACGCCAGGCCGCGCCACAGCGCAAGTGACGACCACAGCCCGGCTGCCGGCGCCTGGACGCTGGGTTGTTCAAACAGGGCGGTTTCAACCCCCCTCCAAACATGCTCAGGCGGCCGCTCGGGTTCGATGTCTGCAGCCAGTGGTGCCAGCGTTTCTTCCCATGTCGCCACCAGCCGGGCAAAGTGGTCATCCCGGGCAATGCGGGCGGCAACCTGTTCCCGCTCGGGCCTTGGCAGGACGCCGAGAACATATTCTGCCGCCAGCGCGTCGTCGCGTTCAGCCGGGCTGTTCATGTTTTCGGTTCCCGATGTCATCGTTCAAGGCAGTCCTTCAGTCTGATAAGGCTGCGGCGCAGCCATGTTCGTATCGTGTTCAGGGGCGCATCCAGTTGCTGCGCCAGTTCTTCATAGGAATAGCCTTCCACATACGCCTGGCGGACGGCGTGGGCATGTTGCGGGTCCAGCTCACCCATGCATTCGTCGATCCGGCGTCCCTCCGATGCCAGAACAGCCGCGTTTTCCGGCGACATGCCGGGCGCTTCAACATCCTTGCCCTCATCGAGCTCGTCTGTCTGCGGCTTTCTGGCCCGCAAAATGTCGATGGCATGGTTTCGGGTGACGGCCGCCAGCCAGGATATCGGGCTCAGGCCGCGCTGGCTGTATGACCCGGCACCATGCCAGATCTTCACATAGATCTCCTGCAGCGCGTCCTCGGATTCGCTTCTGTCTTTCAATAGACGAAGGCAGATGCCAAAAAGTTTCGGACTGGTGAGGGCGTACAGTTCACGAAATGCCGCCCGGTCCTTCAGGGCGACACGTCCAAGCAATTGTTTTATGTCCCGACTATCGCTCAGCAGACCGTTTCGCTTCCGCAGTTGACACCGCCAGACAATAGCAAAAGCTGTCCGGTCCGCAATGGCGTCGAATGAGGGGTCAGCAAGATGCCGCATTTCGCAGGTACACGACGACCGGTGACCATTGTCGGGCATTTGTGACGCACAGGCCGCCATGCTACCAAGTCGCAGCAAACCTTGAACCAAACCGGGAGCCTTCAATGCGCTGGATATTGCTGTCCGCCACCCATATCGCCGTCCTTCTGGCAGGTTTCGCGCTTGGCGTGTACACATTGCCAATTCTTACCGCGCCTGACAGCCTGGACCGGGAAATGCTGGCAACTACCGCCAAGAGTGCCGTTTTCAAGGCCAGTTTCACCCGCGACCTCAAAGGCAGCGATTTCCTGCATTGGGGTGAAGGCAGTGTCAGCCTGACGCCGGACAAGATCGTCCATGAGGGCGAGCTGTCACCGGGGCCAGACTATAAGCTGTACCTCGTCAACGAATTCGTCGAAAACGAGGCACAGTTCCTGAAGTTGAAGCCGGCCGCGCAACTGATTGGCGACGTGAAGACCTTTGACGGTTTTCTGCTGGACGTGCCGCAAGGGGTCGATATTGGCTCGTTCTCGACCGTGGTTGTCTGGTGCGAGGCCTTCGGCGAGTTCATTACGGCGGCCAAATACCAGTAGCAGTAGCGCGCAGACTACATTTTGACCGTTTCTGCCACCTCGATGGTGCCGTGCTCGATGTGGGGGCACCCCTTGGCCATCTCGATGGCGGCATCGATCGTGTCCGCCTGGACCAGCGAGAAGCCGGACAGCGGGTTTGAGCCGCCGTCGTTGGTCACGCCGGTAGAACTGACCGTGCTGGACTTGCCGACCGGATGACCGGGATTGACCATCGCATCGCCGAGACCGGCCATCCAGGTTTCCCACCTGGCCATGAGCTTTGCGCCTTCTTCCGGGTCCTCCGGTTTGGTTCCGCCGTGATAGGCAAAAATGAACTGTGGCATTTGCAGATCTCCTTTTTCGAGTTCGGGTTAAAGTTGCAGTTCCGGAAACTGTTCCAGCTTTCTGAGTGAAGATGTCCATCCCAGCCTGTGGTTGGCCGCGGCCTCCTCGTCCTTGAGACCGGAATGGGTCAAAACGAATATGCTGCCGCCATTGCCGTCAGGGCGGACTTCAAACCGGACATGGGTCTCATAGCCGCGCCGGTCTTCATCGTCATGCCAGCCCCAGGTAAACTCGACTGAGTTCGGCGGGTCTATCGCCACAACTTCTCCGCTCATCTTGTGCAGGGCGCCCGAGGAGTTTACCAGCGTTGATGACCAGGCGCCGGGCCGCGACAGGTCCAGGTTGTGTTCCTTCATGTTGACCCCTTCCGGACCCCACCATTTCAGCAGGTGCTCGGTCCGGGTGACGAAGGCAAATACCTTCTCAGGCGCCACGGGAAATGATCTTTCGATTTTCAATATGCTCATAGATCATCTCCGTCCTGCAGCAGGGCCGTCTCCAGCCGGTCCAGGCTGGTCTGCCAGAACTCGCGATAGTCCAGTGCCCACTCACCGATCGACCGCACCGCTTGCGGGCGCACCGAGTACATGCGGCGTTGCTTGTCTATGCGCTGTTCGATGATGCCGGCCTCGCGCAGCACTTTCAGGTGCCGCGAAATGGCCGGTGGCGATATGGAGCCAACGTCCTGCAGGCTACCCGCGGGCATTTCGCCTTCCTTGAGCAGCTTTTCGACAATTGCGAAACGAGTTGCATCGCCAAGCGCCGCAAACGTGTCATGTATCATGAGGGGTTAATCCTAATTTTCTAATTTTGTTAATTAACATAAATAGAAAATAAAATCTGTCAACCCGATTGATGCGGCATCTGACGGTGGCGAAGCGCTAGTCCGGCGCTGGGCAGACCCGTGCAGACAGCAAACTGGAAAATCAGTGTTGCATCCGGCGTTTCATTTTCATAAGTTTCCAAACTCAAAGAAAACATGAAAAAACATAATTATGCAGGATTTTGCAGAAGCGTTTCGATTGGCGTTTGGTCTGGTTGCCGCCATGGACGATGACTTGGTCGAAATTATCGGCCTGTCCATGCGCGTCAGTCTGACGGCGGTCCTGATTGCTGCGGTTGTGGGCCTGCCGCTTGGCGCGTTGCTGGCCACGGTGCGGTTTACAGGCCGCGCTGCCGCCGTGGTCATTGTCAACGCGTTGATGGGCCTGCCGCCGGTGGTGGTCGGCCTTCTGGTTTACATGGCGTTGTCGAACGCCGGTCCGCTCGGTTTTCTGCAGTTTCTGTATACGCCGGCAGCCATGATCATTGCCCAGTCCATTCTGATTACCCCGATCGTCGCGGCGCTGACCCGGCAGATCATTGAACAGATGAATGCCGAGTACGCTGAGCAGTTTGCTTCGCTTTCGGTGCCCTGGCACACGCGCGTCGCCGCATTGATAACCGACGCCAGATACGCGCTGTTGACTGTACTGCTGGCTGGTTTCGGCCGCGCCGTCGCTGAGGTCGGGGCGGTCATCATCGTCGGTGGCAACATTGCCCACCTGACCCGGGTCATGACCACGGCCATTGCGCTGGAGACATCAAAAGGCGACTTGGCGCTGGCGCTGGCGCTGGGCATAGTGCTGCTTGCTATCGCGCTGGCGGTCAATGGTGCTGTGATGAGTTTGCGCGCCGGCGCGGAAAGCAGGGCTCATGCTTGACCAGCCGGTTTCAAAGTCAAAATGCCAGTTGCCGCTCACCGTAACCGGCCTTGCCTTCAGTGCCGGCGGTGCCCGGCTGATCGACGGGCTTGATCTTGTCCTGACCGACCATGACACCACGGTGGTGATGGGTCCCAACGGGGCCGGAAAGAGCCTGCTGGTGCGCCTGTTGCACGGGCTGATCGAGCCGCAGTCGGGCAGCATTGCCTGGAATGGCGAGCCTTGTGGTCCCGCCACGCGCCAGCGCCAGGCAATGGTGTTTCAGAAACCTGTGCTGTTACGCCGTTCTGTTGCTGCCAATGTGGACTTTGTATTGAAACTGAAAGGCGGTTCGAACCGGGAGCGGTTGAACCGGTTGCTGGCGCAGGCCAACCTGCTGGACAAAGCTGCCCAGCCGGCCCGGGCGTTGTCGGGCGGCGAGCAGCAGCGCCTGGCGTTGGCTCGGGCGCTGGCCAGCGATCCTGAAGTCCTGTTTCTGGATGAGCCTACCGCCAGCCTGGATCCAACTTCGACTCAGCTCATCGAAACCGTGATTGCTGAAGCCAGTGCCCGTGGCGTGAAAGTCATCCTGGTGACCCATGATGCCGGCCAGGCGCGACGGCTGGCCAACGAAATGGTGTTCATTCACAACGGTGCAGTGGTGGAACACTCCAGCGCGGATACATTTTTCAAACAACCGGCCAGCAAGGCCGCGCGGGATTACCTCGCCGGCAAACTGGTCATTTAACAAGGAAAGGAAGCTATCGGAATGAAACTGAAACACACCGGCTTTCTGGCAGCAGCCACGCTGTGTGCCAGCATGGTATTGGCCGTGCCGGGCATGGCAGAAGACAGATCGATCATCGTTCAGTCCACTACGTCAACCCAGAATTCCGGCCTGTTTGACCACATCCTGCCGATGTTTGAGAAAGCCTCCGGCATCAAGGTCAATGTCGTCGCGGTCGGCACCGGACAGGCCATCAAGAATGCCCGCAATTGCGATGGCGATGTGTTGTTCGTGCATGCCAAGCCGGCCGAGGAGAAATTTGTTGCCGAGGGCTACGGCGTGAAGCGGTTTGACGTCATGTACAATGATTTCGTCATTGTCGGCCCGGCAGCCGACCCGGCGGGAGTTTCAGGGCGCAGGGATGCGGCCGGGTCACTGAAAGCAATTGCCGACGCGGAAGCCGTTTTTGCTTCGCGCGGCGACGATTCAGGCACCCACAAGAAGGAGCTCAGCCTGTGGCAGGACGCGGGCGTCGATGTGGATGCGGCAAGCGGCACCTGGTATCGGGAAACCGGGTCCGGCATGGGCGCCACGTTGAACACCAGCGTCGGCATGGGCGCTTATGCCATGACCGACCGGGCGACCTGGATCGCGTTCAAGAACAAGGGCGATTTCAAGATTGCGGTCGAAGGCGACGAGGCGATGTTCAACCAGTACGGCATCATCCAGGTCAATCCGGCCAAATGCCTGAACGTGAAGGCGGAAGCCGCGAAAAGCTTTGTAGACTGGATCATCACCAGGGGTGGTCAAAGCGCCATTGCCGAGTACAAGCTGGATGGCAAGCAACTTTTCTTTGCCAATGCCGCGAAAGAAGGCGCCTCGTAGGCGTCGTCCGTCAGTCCGAGTTGTAATGGACTTGAAACTGCCCGGAGATGTCGTAACCGGACAGGGCGGCTGCCCGCGCGGCAAAGGCGGGTGACCGGCAAAATGCCGCCAGCTTCTGCATCGGTGGGTCGAACCAGGCCCGCCGGTCGACGGCCAGGTCGTAGCGTTCCTGCATGACCGGCACAAAGTCCAACCTGAGTTGCGCGGCGACGCCCGACAGTCCAAAGGAGATGTCGGCGCTGCCGTCCTGCACCAGCAAGGCAGCGTCCATTTCGCTGCGTACCGGTGTCGTCCACTTGATCTCCGAGGCGGCCAGCCCGGCCTGTGCCAGCAGCTTTGCAAACAGCATCTGGCTGCCGGCCTCGGGTTGCCGGGCGGCAAGCTGCCGGCCCTCAGAGTCATTCAGGCTTGTGATGCCAGCCGGATTGCCGGCCGGCACGATTAGGCCGCGTTGCCGTTTGGCCCATTCCATCACGACAACTGCCTGGCCATCCAGTTTCTGTCTCACTGCCTCGAGGTTCCAGCCATCGCCCGTCGGGTCGGGAATGTGCAGGCCTGCCGCCAGCCCTTCGAGACTGGCGAACCGCTCAAGGCCGTCAAGCGAACTGTCGAAATTCGCCGCCAGGCCGCAGCGGCTTTCGCGCATCGCCCATTCCAGCAGCGGATCGTGGCTGCCCAGCAGCACCGCCGGCCGCACCGCGGTGGCCGAAACGGCAGGACCGGACGAATTGTCGGCCAGCCATGCCTCCACCTGGTCCCTCGGAAAAAGCAATTTTCCGGTCGCCCTTGAACAGGGGACCTCACCGGAAGCCGCCAGCTCGTATACCTTGCGCTCCTTGATACGCAGAAGGTCGGCCAGCTCCCTGGTGGTGAGATATCTGGATGCAAGTTGGTTCATCAGCATTGCCTTGAAGTCCTGTCCTGCAAATACCTGCATGGTTTTCTCAGAACAGGCAAGACATGGCACTCGGTTGACCCTATATCCCGCTTGATAACCACTAGCTCCAGGACCGGCAGATACCGATGATCTCGCAAGAAAACCGCTTGAATTTCGCAAAACCGGTGCTGCAAGGTGTCCTGGTCCGGCTCAGGCCGCTTGTCGCCGGAGATGCCGGGGCAATGTATGCAGGCCTGGACGATCGGGAAGGAATGCGCCTGACCGGCACACAGTCCGGTTTTACCTTTGAACAGGTCCTGCATCATTGTGAGCACGTGGAGCATGCCGGTGATCGGCTGGACTATGCCATTGAAGTCGCCGGCCAGCCCATCGGAGAAGCGGTGTTGAACTGCGTCGACGAGACTAACCGGTCAGCTTCGTTTCGAATTGCAATCTGGAGGCCGGACATGCAGGACCTGGGTTTCGGCAGCGAGGCTACCTTGCTGCTGGTAAGGCACGGGTTTGAAGTCGTCGGCCTGAACAGGATCGAACTGGAAGTCTACTCGTTCAATCCCAGGGCGAGACGAGTCTACGACAAGATCGGTTTCAGGCTGGAAGGCACCCGCAGGCAGGCACTTTTGTGGAACGGCGAGGCCGTGGATGCACATGTCATGGCGATGCTGAGGTCAGACTATCCTGCGGGCTGATCTGGAACGCATGCTGCCGATGTGCACGGGCCGGATGCCGGGTCGCAGGTCATCCGGTTGTCAGGAGACCGGCGGCTGGTTTGCAGTTACAATGCGGCCCGATGTGGCAGTGAAGCCTGAAGGAGGAAGACGCCAGTGACGAGCAGGTCTGATGAGGCACTGGTTTACGGCTATCTTGAAAGCCCGGTCGGGCAGCTTCTGCTGGTCGCCGACGCGGATCATCTGCGCGGCATCAGTTTTCCCAATGGCAGCCGGAAGCAGGATCCTCAGGCCGGCTGGCGCCGTGACGATGCCTGGTTTCCCGAGACCACCGCCCAGTTGCGGGCATATTTTGCCGGTGAGTTGAGAGAGTTCGACCTGCCGCTGTTGTTTGACGGCACGCCGTTTCAGAACACTGTGTGGCGGGCCCTGTGCGACATTCCCTACGGGGAAACCACGTCTTACGGTGCACTGGCGGAGAAGCTGGGCAATGCCAAGGCCAGCCGTGCGGTCGGCGCCGCCAATGGCGCCAATCCACTGCCGATCGTCGCGCCCTGCCACCGCGTCATCGGGGCCGACAGTTCATTGACCGGCTTTGGCGGGGGTGTGGACGTCAAGCACTTCCTGCTGACCCATGAGAACGCGAAGGGGTATCAGGGGCGGCTGTTTTGATGCCTAAAGCGGTGGGCGCCACGACCGCCCGGACTTTTGTCAACCTGATATGATTGTCATTTGGTTGATTCACGACTCCGCTGAGACTAATCTCCTTCTTGAACTTCACGGCAAGGTCTCGCGCAGGCCAGTGGACCGCCCATTTTAGAGTGAGAATCCAGTGGAGAGCTCCACCGTTAAACGCCATGGGCTGACGGCCGTGCTTATGGCTGATGTGTCTGGCTATAGCCGCCTGATGGGCAGGAACGAGGAAGTGACCGCCCAGCGCATCGACCGTGCCGTCAACCTGATCCGGCAGTTGATTGCCGACTACGGCGGCGAGGTCAGGAACGTTGCCGGTGACGGGGTGTTGGCGTTGTTCGACAGTGCGTCGCTTTGCGTAAAATTTGCCATTGCGATGCAGAAAGAGTTCGCCAGGGACACGGTCTGGAACACCGGTGCCGAACCGATCTTGTTTCGTATCGGTATCAATGTCGGCGATGTCCGCGAAGACGACTCCGGCATTCAGGGCCATTCGGTCAACATTGCCTCACGCATTCAGGACCTTGCCCGGCCGGGAGGTATCTGCATCACGAAAGCCGTCACCCAGGTCGCCAGAGACATCGGCGATGCCAGGTTGACGTCGCTTGGAACCCCGGAACTGAAGAACATTGACGAACCCATCGAGGTGTTCGCAATTGAAATGACCGGTGGCCCGAATGCCGAACTTGCACCCGCGCCACCGGTGATACAGCGCGATGATGGCTCGGACCATATTCCCGACAGCTCGGTAGCCGTGCTGCCGCTTGAAAACATGTCCGGCCAGCCGCAGGACAGTCACCTGTGCAATGGCGTGACCGGGGACATTATCTCCAATCTGACGCGCTTTCATGATCTGCACGTCATCGCGCAACAGTCTTCAAGCGCATTTCAGAACCAGAGCCTGATGCCGGATCAGATCGCCCGCAAACTCGGTGTGCGATACCTGACGTCCGGCGGGTTCCAGCGCGCCGGCGACAAGCTGCGGGTTCGGCTGCAACTGATAGAGGCCGCGTCCGGCCGTTCGATCTGGTCGGAAAAGTTTGACGGCGAGATCGGGGATATATTCGAGTTCCAGGATGAGGCTACGGCGATTATCGCCTCCAGTCTTTCGATCAAGATCGATTTCGCCGAACGCCAGCGGCAGCAAAAGTCAGCGCCTGCGGACCTGCAGGCCTACGGACTGATCCTGCGGGGCCGTGATGTTTACAAGCAACCGCGGCGCGAGTTGAACCTGCATGCCCGACGCCTGTTTGAGCAGGCATCCGAAGTCGATCCGGCCTACGCGGTTTCGTACACCAGCATCTCGAAAACCTCCAATGACGCCTGGCGCTTCAACTGGGCGGACCAGCCGGACCAGGCCCTGGACGATGCCATTGCCAAGGCTGAACTGGCGGTGCGCCTTGATCCCGATGACGCGCGCGGCTATGCGGCTCTTGGCAATGCCTGCATGTACAAGCGGCTGCACGATGAATCACTGGCTTCTTACGAACGTGCAATCCAGTTCAACCCCAATGATGCCGACATCCTGGCCGAGACGGGACACTCGGCGGGCGTGTGCGGCGACGCCGACCGGGCAGTTGACCTGATCAAGCGGGCCATGCTGCTCAACCCCTTCTATCCGGACTGGTACCTCTGGCATCTCGGCGAGGCCTATTTTGACATGAGCGACTATGACGAGGCGATCCGCACTCTGAGCCGCATGCGTGACAAGACCGAGGCCTACCGCATGCTGACCGCGAGCAGCGCGTTGCAGGGGCGAATGGAGGAAGCTCGCGCCTACGCCAAACAGGTGTTGAACACCCATCCGGAGTTCACCATCGCGCACTGGGCCAATGTCCCTCCCGACCGCAATCCGGAGCCGCGGGAACGGTTGATCGAGGGCTTGAGAAAGGCGGGGCTGAAGTGAACGCGCCGTGCGGGCCATCTTCAACGACGGCTGAGGCCGCGCCCGCATTTCAGCTGCGGCCGGCAAATGCCGGCGACTTCGGTTTTGCGCGCACGCTTTACATGAATTCGATGCAGCCCTTGTTGAGCGAGCTTGGTGCCTGGGATGCCGACAAGGCCGATGCCGCCTTCGAAGGTTACTTCATTGTCGATGAAATTCGAATTGTGACACTGAACGGAACGGATGTCGGATGGTTGCAGGTTTCCAGCACGCCGACGGAGCTCTGTCTCGATCAGATTCATCTTGTTGAGCAGGCGCGCAACCGCGGTGTCGGCAGGCAACTGATCCGAAGCATTGTCGATGAAGCATTTGCGCAGGGAAAGAATGTCAGTCTTTCGCTGGTCAAGGGCAACCCAGCAATTCACCTGTACGAGCGGCTCGGGTTTCGACTCACCGGCGAGGATGAAACCAAATATCACATGTGCTGTGCCATCAAACCCGAGCGAAAAACCACCTAACGCAGCTTGGGGTCGAAAGAACCCGTAAATCTCGCGCTAGTCGCTATTGCCGCCATAAGCCTTGCCGCCGCTGTATGCTTTGCCGCCGCTGTACGCCTTGCCGCCACTGTAGGCCTTGCCACCGCTATAGGCCTTGCCGCCACTATAACCGCCGCCTGCTTCCGCATTGAGTTCGGCTTCCAGCAGGATTTGCTCAAGCGGGCCGACATCCGGGTCCAGCCGGATCGAAAAGTCCGATTTGTCATAGGCCCACACCATCAAGTCATCGGCGAACGTCCAGTTGCGCTTTGACAATCCGGCCTGGTCGACTGTGCCGCGCCTGCGCTTTGCAATGGCGTCGGCATCTTCAGCTGGTGTGCCTGTGCCATGCACGAGAAAAATCTGCGGCCGGGCAAGATCATAAAAATAGCCTTCGTAGCTGAACCCGAAAATCCGGGCAAACCTGGCATCCTTGGCGGCCAGCTGATCATTCAGGAAACTGTTGGCGTCCCGCTGCAGCGGCTTTTTCGCCGTTTGCTCCGACGGCGTCGATGCCGGCGCGCTTCCCGCTGCCGGTGCCCTTGCCGCTGTGCCGGGTTTCGGGCCGTAGGTGTATTTCAAATCCTCCAGTTCGCGACCAAACAGCAAAATGGTGGAAATGTTGAGCAGATTGTCTGCCATAGGCTTTTGCCTCCCAGATTTTGACGGCGATGAGCGCTCACTGTTAGCACAATTCTCTGGTGCCGTCAGCCGATCATCCACAAACAATCAAGGCGAATTCGACCGCGCCCTGGCCATGCGGACACTGTAGGGCACCCGTCGGCAGCGATGATGTTCCGTGTCCTCAGGGACCGAAGTGCGTGCGGAAAAAGCATGGCTTTTCTCATCGGGCGGCGACAGCCGCGGCCCGGCGCTGATGACGCCGATGCCGCGGTTCTCCATGTTGGTGCGTATTATCCGATGATAGCGTCCGCCGGTCATGTGCTGGTCGACTTCCATGAACGTCTCGAACACGTCGGCATAGTCCAGCGTTTCGATCGACAGGCGTTTCCAGATATCGGCCAGCGCAAAGCCCATATAGTCCCGTGAGGAGATCAGGGCGTCGGCAAAACCGGACGGATTTCGCGCATAGGCCACATCGAATAAGGGCTGGATCACCTGCTGATAGTCCGGATCCTCTTCCAGCCGGTCGGACAGGTCTTCGACTTCGGCAGCGATCAGGCCATCTTCGAGCAGCGTTTCGTGGAAGATATCGACCCAGATGTCAAACAGGGCACCGGTCATCACCTGCGAGAGGTCATGCTCATAGACCCAGCCGTCGGCAAAATCGAACAGGGTCACCATATTGGAGGCCGAGCGGATCTGGCCGAAATTGGACACTTCGCCAAAGCGGTTCAGCCGGTTGTAGGAGTACAGGTTGCCGTGGCTGGCCTCGAGCAGTCCGCTGACCGCTGAGTCAAAGTGCATCAGCGAAATCAGCGCCACCATGTCGGCAGCGGACTCATGGAAGCCGAAATACTCGCCGTTGACATCGTGTGTGCCTGGCAGGCCGATTTCATTGTAGATGATCAGGTGTCCGAACTCGTGCGACAGGATGTCGAAGCTGAGGCCGAATTCGACCATTTCTCCGGTCTTAAGCGTGTAGGATCCGATTTCAATCGACCCATAGCCGGCAAACGCGTTGTCGAGGCCGCGCAGGAAAAGGATTTCCAGCCGGTCATAATGCCTGTCGAAATGCCATTCCAGCCGCCGGCCGAAATACCGTTCCCAGATGTCCATGGAAAATCGGATCGAGCCGAACGCGTGCGCCTGCTGGAATTCAAAAGTGTCGAACTCAAGATGGTCGAAATGGCCGTCTTCGTCGGGATGGGCAGCGGGCAGGATCTCGCCTTGCCACGGCGGCCGGAAATGGAACGTGGAGCCATCCCGGTTGGGATAATAGCCATAGGCCCGCTCCTTGCCGACCGGGTCGATGACATACATGCGATGATCTGACGGGCCCGGCATCACCGACCCTGCAGGCGAGGTGACCCAGACGGTTTCCGGCTCGCCCTGCTGGTCCAGCGTCGGCAATTGTGGAAACAGCCGGAAGCGGGTGCCGCCCTTGTGTTCGGTTTCGACAAAACCTGCCATCGCGATCATGTTCCCCATTGCCGGCGGTCTGCTCCAGTCCGGAATATGGTTATTACCAATAACGGTTCACCGGGATTTTTCCAGCTTGTGTTGAAACCAGATGTACTGGCGCGTCATCATTTGCTCGAACTCCGCGCGGTTGAAATAGTCATTCTCCCTCACAAAGGCATCGAGATCATCCGGAACCGGGATCTCAAGCAGCCCTTCGAAATACCACAAGGTAAGCTGGGTGGTGCTCAATCCGAGATCGTCGGGGGCAGGATCGCTGCACCCGAACCGTTGCAGAACCGCCGTCATCTGTTCGGCTTCCGCAGCAAGCTCGCCATAGTGCTCATCGCGCTCAAGCTCCTCCAGCATCTGACTGCTGACGTCTTCTGCGGCGTCTGCGATGTTTGCTTCCAGGCGGACCTTGTCCGCAATCATGGTCTCCAGCCCGTTTTCGTCGAGACCGTTGTTCGCCATCCACTCGTCAAGCGCCCGTCTGCTGTACAAGCCGTTATCGGCCCGGAATCGGGTCAGCGCGCGCTTCAGGTCGCCCGGGTCAACGGTGTGCTCCGGTTTTGCGGGAGCTGAAGCGAACAGCTTGTGCGCCGCGCGCAGCCGGAGCTGCTGGTATGTTGCGGGATCGCGCCTGACCTGATCGAGGATCAGTCGGGTGTGCAGCGACTGCTGCGGGCCGGCCGAACGGTTGACCAGCTGGTCCCACATTACGGTCCATTCAAACTCGAAGACCGGTGCCGTCCATTCCTGTTCATGGTCAAGATGGTGCTTGATGGCTGCCAGCATCGCCACCGCATCGCTGTGCTTCTGGTCAACCCGTCCGTCCGGCAGCCAGTCGCGCAATGGTCCAAGGTCAACTGCGCCACTCGTAGGCGTGGCTGCCTGATCAAGCAGACTGTCCCAGTTGCGCTCAGGATAGGCCAGGTCCTTGGCGCTGCGGACCAGGGCATCGGCCAGGGTCTGGTCAATCGTTTGCTCGTCAACGGCTCTGGCAAGTGTCGCGCGGATATTCACCATTGCCTCGGACAGCGAGACATAGCCCACTTCGCCGGGGCCGTGGTGCACGGCAACCTCGTCGTCGTCCTCAAGCTCGCCGTCCCTGAACGCTTCGTAGATGCGCCCGATGCCGATCATCCCGAACGGGTGCAGTTCGGCTGCTCTGAGAGCACCCATGCTGGCGGCGCCGAACACCGGGATACCGCTATCCAGCGCCCACAGTATCTCCTTGTGCCAGACCGACGGCACGCCGTCAAAATACCCGTCGACAATGCCGATCGCCCTGGGTTGCCGCTTTGCAACCCGGTAGACGTCGCCCATGCACACCGGCGGCAGAACCTCTGCATCGATCGTGTCGAGGATGCGGGCCTGCGAGATCGTCGGACCGGCGAAAATCACGATGCTCATGGCGTCGCCTTCATTCGGGACCGGATGCCGGGGCAATAGTCGTCATGGTCGTGCGGTCCTTCCAGTCCGGGAATAACCACGCGCACAACCGGAATGTTGAACTCAGGCCGGGTGAGGTCGACGCAGACTGCCTCGGCGATACCGGCTTGGGTTAGTTGCCGGAGCAGCCAATCGGTTTCGTCTTCGAAGGTGTCGAAGAACTGCGTGGGAACTGTTTGAAACTCAACCGGGGTCGATGGCATGGCGTCGATCAGGCGTCTGGCATGGCGGTTCTTCCCTGCAACGCCGTCAGGCTCGTACTCTTCGCGGGCCAGGTCGTCGCGGGCGCCGGTGATATAGTTGGTCCTGACCTGGACCGCCTCGGTCAGCGCCCGTAAAAGGGCGATTTCGCGGCTCGGATGCGATCCGGCCCCGGCCCCGGAATGCGCCCCTTCAAGCCGCTCGTCCAGGATCAGGCAGTAGAACGAGGCAACGCCGGTATCCGTCGTCATATCCCAGATGCCGACGGCCATGTCGTTTTCACGAAGCTTTTCGATCAGCGACCGGCAGGCATCGTCATCGATGGTTCCCGAGTCCAGCCTGGTTGCGGCTTTGACCAGGAAAGGCAGCTGATCCCACAGTGTGTTGGCGTCTCTCTCGATGACCTCGGTGATGGCATGCCCGATCGCCTCCAGGCGATGGTTGCCCGACGCCAGCCCGTTGGTGCTGGCCACGAAACAGCCGGCGTCGGCCAGCTTGGGCAGCGTGTAGTTGGTGTGCACGGTCTCGAAAGGCAACCACAAAGGCGCACCGTTGATCAGGTTTTCACCCTCGATCCAGGTAAGCCGGCGGTCGGCGTCAAAGCGGGTGCCGTTGAGGCGCGGCAACCCGTCCAGATCTGCAATGGGGCGGGTGGTGGCGATATCGTTGTAGCTGCCGGCTTCAGTGGCAAGCTCAATGCGCTCGGCATGGAAGCCCTCGATCGCTTCCATCACGCCTGATGCCTTGGCCGCCTCCAGGGTCAGGCCCTTGCCCTGGGCCACTGACAGCGAGCGCGAGTTTGGCCGGAACACATTGATCACCGGCGTGCCCAGCCGGTCCAGCCCCGTCACATTGGCGATCCGGGTGATGCCCATGTCTGCCAGGAATGGCCGCACACAAGCCAGCGTCTGCGCCGGACTGACAGCGCGGTGCGTCCCGGCGCGGAAGTGTTTGGTGGTTCGGGTCATGCTGTCTCCATGGAGGGGAGGTTATAGCAGTGGAAGGGGGTGTGGGCGACTACATTCATAGCGGATCGGGATTGCGCCGCTTCTGGTGTTATCAAGATCGATTAGCTAGCCTGCGATGATGGTTTTGACAGGCACGCGATCTAGGATTGGTGATTGATATATTTACAACACCGCCGGGAAAGCAACATAAGACTCACAGTCAAGGTGGGGCCTCGTATTGGGTGCAACAGGGCCATCGGCCGGGCAACTGTGCACGAACTGTTGAGATGCGGCCATAAGGTGGCCTGCTGCGCGCGCGAGCACGCCTTATCCGGGACAGGGTGTTGAAAACGCACTGCCAGGCACTGAATTCCACCTCGGCGACGTCATGGGCCCTAACTCATACGAAGAGGATTTATCAGGGGAGAGCATTTTGATGTCCTGGTATCCTGCTTGGTGTCGCGGACGGGTGTCCCGAAAAACGCTTGAGCCATCGACTACCAGGCTCATGTGGAAGCGTTAGCCGCGGCAACCGAAGTTGGCGTGACGCAGGCTGTCCTGCTGTCAGCCATCTGTGTGCAGACACCGCCTGAGCTGATCGGGCAAGAGCCGCGCATCAGGCACACTGGGGCTGCTCGGCAAGGCCGCACTCACACAGGCTGAAATAGTCCTACTGGCTAAGATCGATCGGTACTATGCAACAGAATCCAGGCTGGTTCTTGATCCTGTAACGGATCGATACGACGAGGCGGCCACGCCGTCTTTCAGGTCCCAGACACTGATTGATCACTATGGCGGAGTGATCCAGGGCAAGAAGGGCGACGAGCGCCGGGATCATGCGGTGCTTTGAGGGGGAGGTGATCTGATGTGTCCCTTAGAGGTGCTGGTGCAAGGGCGGAATTGAATTATGATTTAAGGTATCTGTACCCAATCCCATGCCTCTAAGCGACATCTATTCAGTACTAGCCCTCTACGGAAAGTTCTTTTATTAGAGTGCGTAATGGCGCGTTCATCACTTCCCCGACCGTCATTCGTGGCCTCGACAAGATGCTCGATCTCGTACTCCAGCAAGGTCGCGGGCTGTACACTAATAGCTCCTTTCAAATGCGAGTTTGATATGAGGTGCCTGGCTGTCAGTCGCTCCAACGTTATTGACGCAAGGTCAAGAAAAATGTATTGACGCAGTAGGAGCAGTAAATCCAAAAAAGAACGATTTGCTGCAGAACTTAGAGGTTTCTAATGAAGGATTCAGCGGCCGCATCAATTGCATATTATTGACTTTAGTATAAATCAAAGTGGCAAAGAATTTGGAAATACAAAAAAATTGAAATAATATAATGATTAAAAACAAAATTATTTGGAAAAATTGTCAATTTATCAGAGTTTTTGTGTTTGCAAGCAGTTTTATCAATAAGTTTCAAAAAATAAACAGATAAAATAATTTTATAAATTATAAAAAAGAGTCAGATCTAAATAGAGGGTAGAAAATGATTGCTCAAAAATCGCCTTTCTACAAGAATTTTGTTTCAGTTTTGGTGCAGACTTTGTTGGGTACGCAGCGCGACGATAGCCTGGAAGACAACTTGCGTAAGAGTTGGAGGCGGCGAATTGGCGGTAGCCTTCTTTTCATAATGTATACAATCGTATTCTTCATTGTAATAATGTGTTTGACTGCTTACCAAATACAAAATCGAGTCCATGCGCTCAATGAGCAAGGTGGTTCTGTTAACATTTGGAATATTACTAGAATTGCTGATGTAATACTAACTCGAGATAAGCTAATTTCTGATAGGGAGTTGAGTCTTTCTTTGCAAGAGGCAGATATATTTGAAATCGAAAAATCTATTGTTGAAATTGATCAATCAGTTTCAGACGCGGATACGAAGCTTGTTGCAGCTTTGGCAAGACTTAAACCTCCAGTTTTAGTTCCTGCAAACAGTAATACAAATATACTTGTACAAATGGCTGCAGAAGCTGAGGGGGTGGCTGCGGCAGGCAATGA
Organism: Anderseniella sp.; assembly: GCA_028289645.1. Classification (GTDB taxonomy): domain Bacteria; phylum Pseudomonadota; class Alphaproteobacteria; order Rhizobiales; family Aestuariivirgaceae; genus Anderseniella. Next base: position 501,306 of record JANQOK010000016.1, on the reverse strand, counting down.
AATTAGGAGTTTAACGAACGATTACCTAGAAAAACTTGCTAAACAGAGTCGAGTCAAATCAGCGAAAAATTTGATTGTTGTAGAGAATCAGAATCTGAGAATGCAAATTGCAAACCTGAAAAATGAAAATAATAAAATTAAAGAAAAGGAGAAAAATTTTGAAAAAATACATGATATAATTGATGAATTGAGGTTTTTTCACAGATCAGATAGTTCTAATAGAAGTGGTTTTTTGAGCTATTTGATGGATATGATTTTTGGAAATGTCGATAGCTATGAAAAAAATAAATCATCTTATCTGTTCGTGACGTTACCATCGGAAGTTTTGATTATGTTGATTGTCGTCACAATGGGCATTATGGGTAGTATGATTTCGATTACTCAAGTGTTTTTTGCTGGTGAAGATCGACCTATCACATTCTATCTATTCCGCCCATTGCTGGGTGCAGTTGTTGCGATCGGTGTCTATGTGATTACAAAGGCTGGAGTTATCGTTGCATCAAACACGCCTTTGCAGGCTGATGGTTCAGCCAAGTTGAACTCTTTCTTTGTGTCTTTCATATCATTAATTGCTGGGTTGATGTCGGAGGCGGCTATTAACACCATCAAACGCGCAGGGACTAGCTTTTTGCGCGGAGATCCCGTCACGGAAGTCATGCGTTATGCTAATGGCGTTCAGGCGGCAATGGCGGCCGAGAACAAGACATCAAAACATCTTTACCCATTTTTCGATGCGGATAGTGATGTCGTTGACAAATGGTTGGAGGAAGTCGAAAAAGTACCAGGAGACGCTCAGCGTGTAATTGCAGCTTGGCTCGAGCTGCCCGTGAGGAATTTGTTTTCTGATTTACCGCCAAGTCAACGTAGTGGACACAGTTCACGGACAATTGAAGGAGACACAAAGAAAGCTGTCAAGCGTGTCCCCAAAAGGCCCCAGAGATCAACTTAGGAGCTTTTGGCGATTTAGCGGTGGAAGTCAGAAAATCTTCAACCGAGTGGCCCAAACAAGGGGCGCTGCTCAAATGCGAGCAGAACAAATTATGAATAAGCACAATTTGGGGAGCTGGTCAGCAAGTATCAAAGATCGGCAACGAAATTGAAAACTCCTGAGTTAGGTGTGAGCGTTGCTGACCGTAAATTAAATTATTAGTCAAATTGTATAGAACTATAGTTCCAGCCCTAATTTGATCATGAGAAATTGGACCGGCCTGTCACACGCTAGAAACCAGCCAGGTCAGTAATCTGAACTGGGGGCTGCTTGCCAAGAATGCGAATTAGACTACTATTGACCACGTCAAGTGCATTGTCGAAGCATCCGTGCGTGGTCTTGATCTGCAAATCGCCTGCCATTGAGTGCTTCGTCACGACTTCTGGTTCGGCATGAACGGTTAGACCAACGTCAAAAGTCTTCACCAATTGATCCCAATCGGGGATATCTTTAATATGTTTCTCAGAAAAATCGGAAGCAAGTTCCTTTTTCAACTCAATAAGATCATCTGTTGTCGGTGACCAACATCGTTCGAAACCAACAAGCGGCATTTTTCTGGGCTCTTCTAAAGCGCGGCTTACGAGGTAGAGTAGAGATTGTCCATAGGGGCCGACTGTATCGCGTCGCTCATTCTTATGAGACAAGCTATGCACATGCAGCCTGCTTGGGGGGATAATGCCTTTTTTCAGCGCCTTTCCGTAATGTCTATTTGCAAACTTAACTGTACAAGCTGGGGCATAAAGACCAACCGAGGCCAGTCCTGAATAGACTTGAATATCGTCGAGCATGTGCCCAAGCAGGATGGAACCAGCAGAGTGACCCAACATGTGAATTGAAACATCAGGGTAATCCGCGTGCAATTCGCCCACAGCCTTTACTACCTGTCGCGAGCCACCTATACCAGTTGCCGCCGCTTGAGCATTTTGTTTCATCTGTGACCAAACGGCCTTTCCAACGAGCTTTTCAGCAGTAGCTTCGAAAGCCTTATCAAACTTGTCTTGCAGCTTATCGACTGCCTTTTCGAACAAATCTCCAATGCCGCGTGATCTTAACTCAGCGCGTTTATTGATGAACTGCTCGGCGATGTCCTGACCAATTTGTCCGATGGATTCGAGCAGTGAAGTACGCCAAACAATAAAGATTAGGTGGACCCCATTGGCTTCAAACCACGGGCCCATCCGCATAGCACGTCGAATTGCAGCTTCCTCGCTATTGAGGCCCCCATGAGCATACAACAGGACGTGTTGCTTGCCGGCTTCAATCGCTCTGGAAGGGAGTTCAAACACGACTTTACGGAGATTGTCAGCGGTGTCGGCAGTATCAATAAGACGTCTCAGCAATTTCCCATCATTACCCATGACAATTGAATGCTCGTAGGCTTGATCCTGGCTCCACAGTTCAAGTTCACTAGGCCCTGCCCGTTTCTCGGTGAGCTCGGCAGATGTGGAAACCTGCATAGCAACGGCTGCGCGACCGACAGGCAGGCTGGTATCTTTGGCCACATGCATTGGCGCCGCCATTGCAGCTACCCAGGCGTCGTCTCCATTGCGAACCCAGTCTTCATAGGTGACCAAAGCGAATCCGTTCATGCCCCAACCTTGGCCCCATGAATTTTGCACGATAAAGCCATGTTCGGTATAGCCCACCAGTGCGAATACATGTCCACCGGAGATTTTTTGTGCATGGGGATCACTGGCAGTCTGAAGCCTGCATAATCGAGATTTTCATGACCTGTCTGCAGCATCCAACCAACGTGCACACGCGCAGAACAGTAGACAGCGCGCACTTCATATATGGCCGCTTGCATTTCGCTAATTGAACGTGCGTCAACTCTATAGTATGCGCCCAGAGGTCTTAATGCGGCATCCATACGCCAGTCAGGATCTGGTCGTGGATTGGTTCGAGTTCTGCGTTCCCAAAGCCCGTCGCAACACGCGCCATGCTTGTGCCAACCCTTCATTGCACCACGGCAGCTTGAGCCGGAATAGTCTTCGCCTTCTCACTCATCATACACCCGCGCGTTATCGTTAGCATCCATGGGCTTACGTGAGGTGGCAGATGTGCTTGCTCATCTGAGTCAGGATCATTAGTTTCCCGTATCCAGCGATCCCACAACACGTAATTTATGACGGCTGCCAACCCGAAGCCAGTACAGGCTCCCTCATTGCCCTGATTTAGTATTTTTGAGGTACGATGATACTCAGGAAGATAGGTAGCAATGTCTACTGGTGAAGGGAAACAGGGGGGTAGCGAAATAAGTGGCGGGTTATAAGGTTTGTCGCGAAAGTCTATGCAATCCGGTCTCGCGTCCAAAATGCGTCCGTGCATGCTGTGATGTTCCATGGTTCAACTTCCAAATCAGCCGTTCCATTCAACTATTTTAAGATTAATTGCCGTAACGTCAAATTTTGCATTGGTTCTTGAGGGTGAGAAATAGGCACTTGCGTCGTTAGAAATGTAACTTCGAGGAGCCTTAGTTAAATTGCGCCCAATCAACAATCATGCAAGGTCAAGAACGTGTTGCCCAGTCAGACCTGACCCGCCGGTTTCAGCGACAGTTTGGAGTATGATTTTGTGGGAAAATAAAGAAATGCTCCGGTTGTGATTGACAAGTGAACGTAACGTAAGCTTTAATGCGACGTAGCGTCAACTATGATCAGTTGGCTATTGGTTAGGGGGCCGGCAGCTTTGGTAGTTATTGTTAGATACATGATAATTTTCGTCTTGGTAGGCGCTCTTATGGCCTGCACCAAAGAAGATGAGTTACTCGTCAAAGAAGGTATCGGATCAAAACTATATTCAGATGACTTGGCTGCGGCCACCAACTCAAAAGAACAGTATTTCGGCTTTATCTGCATGCAAGCTGGTTTGCCTCACTTTAAGGATTCAGATACTACACCTCGTTGCGACTCAGGTGCAAATTACTCGAATCCACCCTTTTGGACGGCTGTTGTCTATCAAGCTATGAACGATATCGATCGAAGATGTGATGCCTACCTTACTTGGTTGGACAACACTCGTCGGTCCCAAGAACCGCTCTTAGCTCAGGTTAATGCGACTCGCGATTTAACACACGCCGCGATGCGATTTGCCGGAAGTTCCAATCTTGCCATAGATGTTGTTGCGCAAGCGTTTGGTTTTGCACACTCGACACTTACCAACTACCACGCGCGCTTGGTGTTGGTAGTCAACCAGTCTACAGTAAACACAGTTGTCTTGAAAAGGCGGGCAGACTTTAGAGGCAAAACTAGGTCTTACCGATACTCGACAAAACCTGATGCTGAACATGCGATTAGGACTTATTTGCGAATTTGCCTGCCTATGACGATCGAAACTGAGATCAACGAGCTATCTGCGCTTGGTGCTCAAGGTGTTTTAAATCCCGGCGATCGTACTGTGTTCAGTACCCCGGTAGTTTCGCATGGCATTGTCGCGCAAATCGCCGATTCAAGTAACCGCGACTTTCAAACGCTCAAAGATTTTGGCTCAAGTTCCAAGAATAGAGAGCAGATATTCTCATGTGGAACCAGCTTGGGTTTTTCAAAAAATGAAACGTTCGACATCACTGTTGGGCAGAGTTCGCTAGCACGAGCGAACCGTAAAAGAATACTGAATTGCCTCAAAGACCGAGGCTCACTTTAGCCCACGGATAAGTCCTAGTAGAAAAATCTCGGGGATCAAGCATGGCGACGAAGAAAGTAATAGCAACTGACGCGGATGTGAACTTCATCGCAGCAATGATGGAGGACGCTGGTTACAAGGTAAGTCGTAAACAACTGCCAGATTCCAAATGGGTTGTAATGGGTGTTCGGTCAGACGGCAGCAACTCCGAGAAGAAATGGCGTGTGGCCAACAGCCTCGTAACTCTCTTGGACCAAATTAATCAAATTGCTCCTAAAAGGAGCAAAAAAAGCGATGGGACAATCGGTGACGCCGCACATAAACAAACCAACTCTGACCATAACCCACGCGTCGATGATAACGGCCAAGGGGTCGTTACTGCATTGGACATAACGCACGACGTGCAAAATGGATGTGACTGCCAAAAAATCGCAGACGCTCTGGTGCGAAGCAAAGACCCCAGAATAAAGTACATAATCTGGAAGTCAAAAATCGTATCTTCAAAGAAAAAGCCTTGGCTTTGGCGTAAATATAATGGAAAAAATCCCCATTCAAAACATATTCATGTTTCCGTGGATTCAAGTAAGAAGCTTTATGACTCCACAGCGCCTTGGAATCTATTTGAAGTTGGCGCCAGCCTGCCTATACCCACTCAGTCACTAGCCTGGGGTCAGAAGGTCTCAAAACCTTTTGCACGAAAGGTAAGAAAAATTTCAAGAGGCCTAGATGTTGATCCAAGTCTATTGATGGCTGTAATGGCATTTGAGACAGGCCGAACATTTAAACCCAATGAACAGAATAGAATGACCAGAGCTACCGGTCTGATCCAGTTTATGCCGAAAACAGCAGTGGAGTTAGGTACGACGATTGAAAAATTAGAGAAAATGACCGCAGTCAAACAACTAGACTATGTTGAAGCGTATCTAAAGCCATATTCAGGAAAAATACGCGATATTTTTGATTTGTACATGTCGGTTCTCTGGCCCGCTGCGATAACCAAGCCTCACTCAGAGATACTGTTTTCTAGAAGTAAGCGGCCAAGTGCCTACAATGCGAACAAGGGCTTGGATACAAACAATGATGGCGCCGTAACCAAGGCAGAAGCTGGCGCTAAAGTGGTTGAGCACTTAGCAGAAGGAATGCGAACAGAGAACGTAGGGTAGAAATTCCTGATAGAGATAGCGGAGATTGAGGTTTCACAAATTTACGTAAATTTTTATCTCTCGGAACGTGTCGGTGAATTATTGTCGATTAAGTCGTTACGATGACTATGCAGAATTAATAATCAAACGGAATCTATTCAATGCAGAGAACATTTGAGAATTTCTCCGATATGCAAACTAAAGGAAAATTCGTTCTGATATGACTGCTGACAATACATCCAATTATATGTGCATGATGTTTGCTGGAAATATTGTGGAGGAGTTGTTTCGCAAAATTTAATCGCATCTAAGCGTATGCGGGGGTGTTCGCATATTCATCACAGTGACAGCACAAGAGAACAGTAACATACGCACGTTTGGTAAATACGACTTCTTTATTAGAGGAATCTTGAATTTGAAAGTAGAGATTTGTCACCTATATTCGTGCGAGTTCTGAAGTTTCATCTGTATAAAATAAATGGAGCGAGATAAATGTGTTTAAGCGCAAAAATTGATTTTTACAAAACAATAATATTAATCATTTTGTTTTGCATTGGCGGTATCTATAATTTGAACATCAGTGATGTTTATTCTCAAGGAACCACTTGCAATCCGCAAACTCAAAAATGTTAGCAGGTTGGGCGGCATATTTGACCCAGTATAACTTGGCCTTCTGGTGCGGGGGCTTCGTTATAGCAGTTTTTGGACACAGGCAACTAGAAAAGCATTCATTTAGTTATCCGCCAGAACATAAACCGATATTACAACTAGCAAGTCCGAAATTGTTAGGTGGCAGATCATCGTACTTGCGCGCCTATCTTCTATATGTTTGCATTTTGCTGATATTCTATTTTGTATGCACAATATCTGAGCCGGTGGTTCGTGCGTTATTCCCTGGATGGATGGAAAGTGGTTCAACTATTGAGGGTACGACTAGCGCGGCTTGGCCATTGGCATTAGCTCTACTTATCGTCGGTTTCAGTCCAAACTTTCCAATATTCGCTCAGCTGGAAACAGCGTTTCGAGGTTTGGCCCATCGAATTGGTGGCATTCCATCCAACCTTTATGACGTGATCGAAGACCTTGAGCGTACTGACATATTTTCAGTTGCTCCCAATTCACAAAATGTCAGAGTATTAGCGTGGCAGGCGCGTCAAATAGGACGATACGGAAAGCTGTGCGGTCATTCAAAAACCGCTGCAGAATCTTTAACGACTAATATCGGAAGCGTACTATTCTTTTATGACTCTGTTTACGACGAGCAAGGACGAACCATTTGGAGTGCAGAAGTTCGAGATAAGTTTTCTCATGTAGAAGAATTCATAAAGCCGCGTATCGAATCATTCAGACAGCAGGTCTCAGATGAACTTGAGCGTATCAAAGCAACAGGCTGGCTTCCAGATATTGATGAAGTAGGGTCAAGTGAGGCGATCAATAACTTAGATCTCATCTCTTTTGAAAAGTTGTCTGTTAACACAGGAGAAATCGACAGCGGTGATCTTTCCAAGAGACTTGAAAGAATAATACTGCTTGAAAGCCAAGCAAAAACTTTAGCCAGTCAATTTCGAGCGGTCTTCGCACTGTATCTATTGAACGAAAAAAACCTCATAATACCAGAAGATAGAAAGGTTTTGAGGCATGTTGTTTCGTCGATCCGAGATGCAGGAAAATCATTTTTAGTAAATATCATAATCAATAACACTTTGTTGGTGGCTATATGTGTGTTTGCGGCCATGTTATTGTCGGCGGTATATCGGCACTACGATCTGAACATGACCTTTTCAGAAAATTTCAATGAGTCTGGTTATGATTTTGTTCGAATTCCGGTGGAACATGTTGGGGCCACGGTCATGTATTTTGGTGTGGCTGGTTTAGTTTCTATTGTGATCAGGCTGCATATGCAGAGTTTGCAGAAATGGAAGTTAGGAACTATGAGGGGACCTTTCCCCATTACTCAATATGCACAACTTGTATTTGTAAGCTGGCTGATAACTGCAGGTTTTCAAAGTGCTTATTGGTTGGCTGTCAACTATATTAAAGCTCCTCGGACGGTATCGATAATTGCGCAACAATATTCTGATGAAGTGGCGGTTGGAATTTTACTGTATGGTTCTGTCGCCGCGTTACATGCTGGTATAATAAACTATTGGATTGATATTCTGGAAAGTCGACCGAAAACAGAATCAAGAAATTTTCAGAATTTAGCTTTGTGCGCAATCCCAATGCCAGCTCTGACGGCAGTAATATATTTGTATCAACAGAAAAATTTGGTCGAGACAGTCAATCAAATGTTGGTGGTTCTCATTGTTGGTAGTCTTTCCTATTATTACTTTCGGACATCGCGACCGTATGTTCGGAGTGTCCGGCCGCAGTCAACATTATCTGGTAATTAGCATGAAAAATTATTTGAAAATAGAAGTAATACGTCGATATATTCGACTGTCATTTGTGTTGGTTGCTTACTTGATAGGGTCGACGGTTGTCGGCAAGGCTGATGCGATTAACGTCGGTGTTCGTGCTGATACGCCACCTTTTTCGTCACGTCTGGGTGAAAAAGAAAATAGTACGTATTCCGGATTTTTAATTGAGCTTTGCACGAAGTTTTTAGGCGCTTTAAACGAGCCTTACAAGTTGGTGGAGGTAAGGGCCGGCAATAGATTTGACGGGCTTCGCGACGGATCGGTGGATTTTTTGTGTGAACCTACAAGTTTGACGTCAGATAGGTTGGATGAGTTCGCATTTACATTTCCCTTGTTTGTTACAGGTCTCTCCTACGCGAGATTTCAGGAGGTAGATATAACGAGGAAGAGCAAGGTAATTGGGTTGGTAGCTAATACTACTGCCGAGCGAGGTATGACTATTTTGGCTGATGGAAATGTGTTTGGAGAGCTGGTTGACAATATTTTTGATCAGCATGGCTCGATTATTGAACAATCAACTTCTTTGTTTCCCTCGCATGTGGATGGAATCACTGCCCTTTGCAACGGTGACGTTATGTATTATATTGCAGACAAGGATATTTTATACGGTCTGGTTGAGCGAGTAGATAATTGCAACATTTATTTGGCACGAGAGACATTTACGAGAGAGATCTATGCGTTAACATTTTTGTCTCCGCTAAGCGTTGATTTCAAGAAATTACCTGAGCAACAAAAATCAAAAATTACCAAATTATTTTGGAGGATTCAAAAAGAAATATTTTCATTTTATCAAACCAGTGAAATAGATATAATTTTTCAAAAGTACTTTGGAAACAAAGTCATGTCTGATGAGTTGCGGAAATTTTACGAAATTGGAAATACGAAACATGCGCAGTGAATTAAATGTAACTGACGTGGTCTACATTTCCACGTCTCAATTGCATGCCAAAATATGTTCATGTCGTGTACAGAATAATGAATGCGATTAATCGACCCGGTCAATCGAACTTGCATTCACGACATCGGCCCTGATGCACAGTTTCATTGCCGAATAGAGGGATGTCCTACTATTCTGCAAGTCTAAACAAATAATTTTATAAGCTTTGCCCGTCAATCTTCGCAAAAAATCATTGCCTATGGCGGTCAGTTTCGTTTGAGCTCTACGGAGCGTCCGCTCAGCGGCTAAAAGGAGTGCTGGTGCCCAGGGGCGGAATCGAACCACCGACACGCGGATTTTCAATCCGCTGCTCTACCAACTGAGCTACCTGGGCATCTTGAGCCGCTGGAAGAATCCCTTGTGCGACCGCAGCGGTTTATAGGTGATCGCCCGGCACCTGTCCAGCATCAACCTGCCTGCATCATGACGGAAATCTTAAACGTTGGTGATCGGGTGGCGAACGGCCGGCCGCCACGCCGCTCAGGCGCTGTCGGCGCCGTCGTCGCGCTTGCCCGTTGCAGCTTCTCCGGCATCGTCGAAATCGGGCGGATCGGCGGCCGGAATGGCGTACTGGCCGCCCAGCCAGCGGTGCAGGTCGATGTCGGCGCAGCGCGCCGAGCAGAACGGGTGATACTTCTGTTTCGACGGCTGCTGGCACAGTGGGCACGGCCGCCTGGTGCGCAGCCGGACCGGCGGTTCCGGTTTCCTGTCCTTGGGGCCTTGCGGAGCGCTCATGTCAGGTCTCCGTCACCCATTTGCCGTACACCGGATAGCCGCCGGCCTGCAGCACCTGCACGGTCTCGTGCAGCGGCAGCCCGACCACGCAGGTGTACGACCCGCTCATCCAGCGCACGAACGCGGCCGCCTTGCCCTGGATGGCGTAGCCGCCGGCCTTGCCGCGCCATTCGTCGCTCATCAGGTAGGCATCCATGTCGGACCGCATCAGGCGCTTGAAGCGCACCTTGGTGTCGACCACCCGGGAGCGTTCGCGTCCGTCCGGCGACACCACGGCAATAGTCGTGAACACCCGGTGCGAGCGCCCCGACAGCAGCCGCAGCGCATCGCGCGCCTCATCGGTCGACTGCGGCTTGTCGATCACCCGCCGGCCGACGCTGACCACCGTGTCAGCCGCCAGCACGAAAACGTTCTCGCCCAGATTGCGCACCAGCGGCGCGGCCCGGGCGGCCTGTGCCTTCTCGCGCGCCAGCCGCAGCGACAGCGCCCTTGGCGACTCGCGCTTGCGCCGCGTCTCGTCAATATCCACCGGGTTGAGCAGGTCCGGGTACATGCCCACCTGTTCAATCAGCGCCAGCCTGCGCGGCGACGAGCTGGCCAGTACCAGTTTTGCATCGGTGATCGACATGTCGTGAGCCTTTTGAACCCTGCTAAGTACTTCGTTCTAGGTTGATGCGGTATGTGCTACAGATTCTGGGTAATTGTCCAGCACCACCGGACATCATCGCGAGTGCTATCTCAGTTTTGGCAGGCCGGTTTCCCCGAACCGTTCGCGCATCCGCTTGATGAGATGGTCCCGGCAGGCGCGATAGGCGTCCAGCACCTGCTCGCGACTGCCCATCTCCAAAGACGGGTCAATGGTCGGCCAGTACACCACGTCAATAGCCATGGTGCGGGTCAGTTCCATGGCCTTGTGATGAGCCTCCGGAGACAGCGACACCACCAGGTCAAAGCTCGAATCGACCAGATCGTCAAAAGATTTCGCCTTGTGCTTGGAGATGTCGACACCGATTTCGTCCAGAACCTCGACAATGAACTCATTGCGCTCGGTCGGGCGCACCCCGCAGCTGTCAACGAACACCCGGTGGCCGTAGTAGAATTTCATGATGCCCTCGGCCATGGGTGAGCGAATGGCGTTGTGCGAACAGCAAAACAGCACAGCACCTGGCAGGTCCGCGCTCATGTAGCTGCCTCCGGCATCAGCCGCGCCAGTGCAGCACGCACACCAGCGTGAACAGGCGCCGCGCGGTGTCAAAGTCCACGGTGATTTTGCCGTCAAGCCGGTCCATCAGCACCTGGCTGCCCTCGTTGTGCAGGCCGCGCCGCGCCATGTCGATGGTTTCGATCTGGCTCGGCGTGGCGGTCCGGATGGCCTGGTAATAGCTTTCGCAGATGCCGTAATAGTCCTTCACGATGCGCCGCAGCGGCGACAGTGCCAGCGCGATGACACTCAGCGTGTCTCCGGCTTCGTTGCACACATTGAACACCAGCTTGGTGCCGTCGATGGACAGGTTGAGGGAATACGGCCCGTCCGGCTTGCCGACCACGTGAAATGAATTGCTCTCGATAAGGTCGTAGATGGCGACCTTGCGTTCATGGTCGACATCGGCGGAAAAGGTTTTGGACAGTGTGTTGTCCAGGTTGACGGCGACCAGTCTGTTGTTGTCGGTGTCCATGTCCCGAGCTTCCACGGCGTTTGCGATATCAGTTGCCTTCATCGCTTCGCACAAGTGCCCGATCAGGGCAAGTTCAACCGCATGGCGACCGAACGGGCATGGGCTTCCAGGCCTTCCGCGCGCCCTATGGTAACCGCATCCGGGCCGATTGCGCGCAGCGCGTCCGCACTGCATTTCAGGATCGATGTGCGTTTCATGAAATCGAGCACATTGAGACCGGAGGAATAGCGCGCACTGCGCGCGGTCGGCAGCACGTGATTGGGCCCGCCGACATAGTCGCCGACGGCTTCCGGCGTGAACGCGCCCAGGAACATGGCCCCGGCATTGTGCACGGCAGCAGCGATCTCATCCTCGTTTTCGCAGACAATCTCCAGGTGCTCCGGTGCCAGGCGGTCCACCAGCGGCACCGCATCCATCAGCTTGTCGACCACGATGATACAGCCGAACTCGCGCCAGCTTGCCCCGGCAATATCGGCCTTCGGCAGGGTGGTGAGCTGGGCGTCCACCGCGTCCGACACCTGGCGCGCCAGCTGCTCGCTGTCGCATATCAGGATCGACTGGGCCGACGGGTCATGCTCGGCCTGGGCCAGCAGGTCTGCCGCGATCCAGCCGGCATTGGCGCTGCCATCGGCCATCACCAGCACTTCTGACGGGCCGGCAATCATGTCGATGCCGACGGTGCCGAAAACCTGCCGTTTGGCGGCTGCCACATAGGCATTGCCGGGGCCGACGATCTTGGCGACCGGGGCCATGGTTTCCGTGCCATAGGCGAGCGCGGCGATGGCCTGTGCGCCGCCAATGGTGTGAATTTCGGTGACGCCGGCAATGCGGGCTGCCGCGATCACCTGCGCATTGATGACGCCCTTCGGCGTCGGCACCACCATGACCAGCCGTTCAACGCCGGCCACCCGCGCCGGGATGGCATTCATCAGCACTGACGAGGGATAGGCGGCAAGCCCGCCCGGCACGTAGAGACCGGCGGCCTGCACCGGGCTCCAGCGATGGCCGAGTTCAACGCCCTTGTCATCGGTATAGCGTTCGCTGCCGGGCACCTGGCGCTCGTGATAGGCCTGGATGCGCGCCGCCGCTGCCTGCAGCGCTGCCAAAATGTCAGCCGGGCACTTGTCGGCCTCCCGGTCGATCTGATCTGCCGGCATGCGGGCACCGGCCTCAGGCAGGTCAAAGCCGTCAAACTGCCTGGTATAGTCGCGCACCGCCGCATCGCCGCGGGTCTTCACCTCAGCCAGAATGGTGGCGACGGCGTCATTGACGTCCGCGGCCTGTTCGCGCTTGTCACCCAGCAGGGCGGCAAATTCCGCCTCGAATCCGGCATCGTTGATGTTCAGCCAGCGTGTCATTCGGTTGCGTCCTTTGCGTTCGCATTGTGCTCTGTGTCATGGTCCGGGCGGGCGCGGGCCGGCCAGGCGGCGCTCAGGTCTGCCATCGCCATCTCGATACATTCAACGTCGACACGCACCGCGCCACCGCCTGCAAACGACAGCTCGATGGTGCCTTCCGGCGCCTGGTCACCCGGCGTGAATGTCATGGCAAGCAGCGACACGATTGCGGTCTCGTCGCTCATGGTGATGTTGCGCGCGCTGACCCGGCGCACCCGGGATATCTGCACCCCGCACAGACGGCGCTCGCCGGTGTCAGACGTGTTGCCGAAGTGAACATACCGGTTGGCGACGACGGACAGCTTGTTGGTCTTTTTCATCCAGCGCAGGTCGCCGACCGCAAACACCGCATCCTGCAGATGCGCTGAAATCACGGCCAGATCCTCTTCGTCCAGCGCAGCTATTTTGATAGCGGGTGTGTCGCCCATCTCGATTGTCGCTTCTTGCTTTTAGGCGTGTAACAGGGAGTATTCTGGTTGCGGCAACCAGAAACCACAAACTTGCAGGTTTTTAAAGAGTCCAGAGCGACACAGACAGGCCCTTAAGGGTCCGGACCCTAGTCGGAAATACGCGAGATGTCGGCGCCGCAGGCGCTGAGCTTGTCTTCCAGCGTTTCGAAGCCGCGGTCCAGGTGATAGACGCGGTGCAGCATGCTTTCGCCTTCCGCCGCCAGAGCGGCAATCACCAGCGACACCGACGCGCGCAGATCGGTTGCCATCACTTCAGCGCCATGCAACTGATCCACGCCCTTTACGGTTGCGGTGTCGCCGCTCAGCGAGATGTCGGCGCCCAGCCGGGCCAGTTCCTGCACATGCATGAAGCGGTTCTCAAAGATCGTCTCGCGGATTACCGAGGTGCCGCCGGCGCGCGTCATCAGCGCCATGAACTGCGCCTGCAGGTCGGTGGGAAAGCCGGGATAGGGCTGGGTCTCGACGTCAACCGGTTTCAGGCCGTTGCCGTTGCGCTTGACGCGCATGCCGTCGTTTTCAATATTGATGGTGGCACCGGCCTGTTCCAGCACCGAAATCATGCTGGCCAGGTTGTCAGCCCGTCCGCCCTGCAGCTTGACATCGCCGCCGGTCATGGCAACCGCCATGGCATAGGTGCCGGTTTCGATCCGGTCCGCGAGCACTTGATGGCTGGCGCCGTGCAGTTCATCGACACCTTCAATGGTCAGTGTGGATGTGCCGATGCCGTCAATGTTGGCGCCCATCTTGACCAGGCATTCTGCAACATCAACCACTTCCGGCTCGCGCGCGGCGTTCTCGATCACCGTTTCACCCCTGGCCAGTGTCGCCGCCATCATGGCGGTGTGGGTGGCCCCAACGGACACCATGGGGAAGGTGATTCGGTTGCCGGTCAGCCCGCCCGGGGCTTTTGCCACCACATAGCCGTTTTCGATATCCAGTTCCGCACCCAGTTCACGCAACGCCATGAGATAGAAATCAACCGGCCGTGTACCGATGGCGCAACCGCCAGGCAGAGACACCCGCGTGTCGTGAAACCGCGCCAGCAACGGACCCAGCACCCAGAAACTGGCCCGCATTTTTGAAACAAGGTTGTAAGGGGCCGTGGTGTCGACGATCTCAGCAGCGGTGAAATGCACCGTCTCGCCGGCCTGGTTGCACTGGCCGGCCCGTTTGCCGTCGGTGCGTTGGTCGACGCCGTGATTGTGCAGAATGCGTTTCAGCAACTGCACGTCGGCCAGCCGGGGCAGGTTTTTCAGCGTCAGCGTGTCGGCGGTCAGAAGACTGGCGATCATCAGCGGCAGGGCGGCGTTTTTCGCTCCTGAAATGGTGATTTCGCCGTTCAATTCCTTGCCGCCGCCGATTCTGATCCGGTCCATGCCTTTTGTCGTGCCTTTTTGATACAATCTGGAAAGTATGCTGCGATAGTCCCGCTTTGTGGCGCTTTCATGCACCTAAAGTGCCAGTTTGGGCAAGGGGACGTGTGAAGCGTTTAAAAACGGTTGATTATCAATCCTTTGCCTTGCCGGAGTTGTTTTTCTCATTGTCTGTTGCCGCCGCTTTGCCACGGGCCTGTTGCTTGCGCCGGGCAAGATTGCGCCTTAACGCCTCCGCTAGGCGTTTTTCACGTTCTGCAGCCGTTTCGCGGGCCATGCGTAAACCACGTCCAATTCAGCAATTGTTGAGGCTTCACAATGTAGGCTTGTGGCATGTTGTTGTCATGCGGGTTCAATCATGCTTGCACAGTTTCAGTTGCTGTGGCATACGCCTGCCATATTGCCGGTCAGGGCATGGATCATGCTGTCGTAGCTCAGGGGTAGAGCACTCCCTTGGTAAGGGAGAGGTCGAGAGTTCAATTCTCTCCGACAGCACCATTATTCACCGGCCCGACCTTTCTCGCAGATGCCAATTTTCAAGCGACCGCCGACACTCTGCGCGGGTGATCATGCGCTGTGCACAACTGCGCCTGTTTTCGGTTGTTGAAACCCCCGTGCAACTGTAACTTGCAACATGTACTCCGTTCACGGTCAGTACTAGTGGGCGGTCAGGGGCAATAATACTGTATTGATGAATCGTTTACCCCTCATTGGCGGGTAAACCTGTGTGTGTTGCGTAACGTTTCAGTTCACGTGAGACCACGGTTACGGCAATGGTTGAGGGGCTAATGCAGGAACTGGATCCGCTGGGGATCAACCAGATCGTGACGCGGCTGCATATGCAGGCCGTGGCGGTACATGGCATCGAGATCGCGACCAGTGTCGACTTTGAGCGCTTTGCCGCCGTAAGGGCGCAACTGCGCAATGATGCCATCTCGCCTTACTTTGATCCGCAGCACAATGGTCCGGAACTGGCACGATCCGCGTTCTGGATTGAAGGCCGCAGGGACGGCGATCCGGTCTATGTCGAGGCCTACCGCCTGTACGAACCAACCGGTCCGTTCAACCACTGGTGCCGCGCCTGGCTGATGGACGCCCACACCAGGGCCGGCGAGGACGTGCATATCAGTTCGGTTGCCGAACCGATGTCGGAACCGGTCTCGAGACTGGGTGGCCGCATGGCCTATCGCGGCGAACTGTTCATGTCTCGCGCGCTGCGCGGCGGCCCCAAAAGCCGGCTGATCAATGACATCTCACTGCTGCATCATGCGCTGGTCTGGGGGTACTGGAAACCTGACTACATATGGGGACTGACGACCGAGGACCGGGCCCAGCGCGGCATGTTGCGCCGCATCTACTACAACCACCTGGAGGAGGGCTTCATCGTCTGGGGCAGGCGCCCGGCATGCGTGGAGCAGGATCGCGAAACCCTGTGCTACCAGCCCCGCCACCAGATCATCAGGGACCTTGCTGCGGTTGGCGCAAAAGATCAGGCATCTATCGGCACTTCGTAACCGGGCCGCCCGAACGGCTCCAGCCTGTCAGGCCGCGTCTCGCCCTGCAGCAGCAGCGACCCGATGGTGATCCGGTTGCCGTCACGGACCGGAAACAGGACCCGGTGATAGCGCAGCCAGTAGGCTTCCGCCTGCCCCTGGGCCGGTATCAGCGCCATGCATTCGTCAAACAGGACCTGGCGGCGTTCTGACACTTCAAGATACCTGTCATGGACGCAAGCCTCCGTTTGCGTGAAGCGTTCATCCAGCTGAAACTGCCTGCCCAGGCACCAGTCCACGCCCATGATTTTTCCAAGCGGTGTCTGGGTGCCAACCTCCCGGATCGGAAAGCCGGCGTCCGGATTGTCGCGTGACAACACCAGCCGGGATGCGATCAGATGTGGTGACCTGATCGCCTGCCTGACCCGCTCGGGTATCGCATCGGGGTCGCGCGGCGCCTGAAACGCCGAACGCAGCAATGACACATCCAGGTGTTGCAGAAAGGCGATCCGGTCTGCCGCTTCCCGTGCCGTGTCGAAGCGCTCGGCGAACCAGCCCCTGTTGTAGAACTTCAGGAAATAGGGGGCCGGCATGGCGGCGAGATTGGCGGCTGCAAACTGCAGGCTGTCCGGGGTCGCATGCCCGGTGTCCCAGCGGATCTCTGTGGCGTGCATGCCGGCGGCAGTAACGAAAGGCCTCATGCACACAAGCCCGAAGCCCCGGAAGGGCAGGTCATTGTCGGCGAACGGATATTCCGCAAGCCCCTCAACAACCCGGCCGCGCTCAATCCAGTTGTACTGATGGCGGCGCAGTGATGTGCCGGTAGCGCTGTTCATTTGTCGCGTCCGGATTTGGGAAACGGGATGATGTTGGAGTCCTCGTTGGGACCGAACAGGTCCGGCAGGCTCAGGCCCAGGACCCGGCCCATCTCAATGATCGTTGATGAATGGCCAAGTGTCGCACCGTCTTCTATGGCCAGAACGGTGTTGATCGTAATGCCCAACTCGCCGGCCAGCTGCTGAACCGACATCTTCTGTGCAACCCGGGCGGTGCGCAGTCGCGCACCTATGTAGCCATGCTTCATCTCTGCCCCCAGATTTCCGCCGTTCCAGTTTGGCCGGCAATTGGTCCGGCGGCATGGTGTATCGCCCCGCATTCCGGCCTAACTGCCCGTAACCTTTATTAAATAACGCTACGTTACTCTGCGCCAGGGTGTCAATCAGTGTGGTTGTTTGCTGGATATCCCGGCATCGGCAGGGTACAAGGTTTTCATGGCAGACACTCTCAAGCAGGCGCAATCCTCACAACGCCGTTTCGCCGACCACGGAATTCAGTTGTCGCGGGTGTTTTTCGTCATCGGCATGATGATGCTGGTGCTGACCCTGTTCATGTTTCCGCCGGCAGTTTCCGACCTGGTTGCCCGCAATGACGACTGGCATGTGTTTGCCGCATCTGCCTTCGTGACCGGTTTTCTGGGGCTTATGCTGGTGCTGGTCAGCCGTGGCGGCTGGTCGGAACACGTGTCCCTCAAGGAAGGCTTCGTGCTGACGGTTCTCAGCTGGATTTCCCTGTGCCTGATGGCATCGATACCGTTCATGTTCCTGGGCCGCGATGCCAGCGTGGCCAATGCCCTGTTCGAGGCGGTATCCGGCCTTACGGCAACCGGCGCAACAGTGCTGACCGGCCTCGATCACCTGCCGCCCGGCATGCTGCTATGGCGCTCCATCCTGCAGTGGATCGGCGGTGTCGGCATCGTCGTCATGGCGTTGGTCATGCTGCCGTTCCTGCGCGTTGGCGGCATGCAGCTGTTCCGCACGGAAAGTTCCGACCGTTCCGACAAGTTCATGCCGCGCGTCGGCGAGGTGATCAGCCTGATCGCGGTGACCTACCTGACGCTGACTTTTGCCTGTGGTTTTGCCTATTACTGGGCCGGCATGACCGCATTCGATGCCCTCAACCATGCCATGACGACGGTCTCGACGGCGGGGTTTTCAACCCATGACCGGTCGTTTGCCCATTTTGCCGACAACAAGGCCATTCACTGGATTGCCATCGTCTTCATGCTGGGGTCGTGCATGCCGCTGGTGCTGTACGTCAAGATGGTCCGGTCCAGATCATTGGCCGTGTGGAATGACGCGCAGGTGCGCGGCTTCGTGCAGATTGCCGGCCTGGCCGTGTTCACCGTGACACTGTGGTATTATGTGCGCCATGACGAACCGTTCCTGGATGCGCTCAGGATCGTCAGCTTCAACGTGGTGTCGATCATCTCCACCACCGGCTATGCGCTTGGTGACTACACCAACTGGGGCAGCGGCATCATGGGGCTGTTCTTCGCGCTCATGTTCCTGGGCGGATGCACCGGGTCAACCACCGGAGGCCTGAAAACCTTCCGCTTGCAGGTGATGATGATGACCGCATCGGGCTACATTCGCCAGTTGATGAGCCCGAACCGCATCGTGGTCCTGAACTTCAACAACTCGCGCATCACCAACGAGATTGCCACTTCGGTTCTGGCCTATGTAACCGTCATGTTCATATCGGTGATGGTGTTCACCATTGCCCTGTCCTTCTTCAATCTCGACCTGATCACCGCGCTGTCAAGTGCGACCGCCACCATCACCAATGTGGGCCCGGGGCTGGGCGACATTGTCGGGCCGGCAGGCAGCTATGCCAATCTCGACCCCGGCGCCAAGCTGCTGCTGACGGTGTCCATGCTGCTCGGTCGGCTGGAATTCTTCACTGTGCTGGTGGTGTTGTCGCGCTCATTCTGGCGTTGATTCTCTAGTCGGGCTCAACCTGGCTGCCGGCACTGTCGGACCGGTTCAGGCTGCGCCAGTTTTCCGGTTCGTCAAACTGGCCCTGCCACAGGCCTATGCCTGCGTTTTTGGCGCTGCGTTCAGCGCCGACATAGGCTGGCAGCCTGTAGGCAACCGCCCAACCGTCTGCAACCATCTGCCGGTTCAGTTCGGTTTCCCCGGCATGACACACCGAGATCGAGCGCTGGTACCGGTCCACGTCCATGGTACGGCATCTGATGTCGCGGCCTGCCACAATGGATTTCAGATGCGCTCTGGCCTTGCGCCCGCAGTCATAGTCACGGCCCAGCCTGTCACGGCAGCGCTGACCGATTTCCGGCGCGTCAATGCCTTGCAATCGCACATCATGCGACCCGTCTGCCGGACGCAGGCTGTCGCCATCAATGACCCGCATGTTGCCGGCAACATTGCTGCCGGGCAGAAGTTCCATCACGCCCAGTGCCAGCATGGTCAGCGCTATCACCGCCAGCGCATCAAGGCCGGTGCGCCACAGCGGCCGTCCCCGCCGTCCGGACCGGGACGGCCGGCGCCAGCGGCTCATTTTTTCGCCTTGCTCCAGCGCTCTGCTGCCGTGTCATCGCTGTCACGTGCATCCACCCACTTGGCGTTTTCCGCGTCGGCGCCTTCTTCCAGTTTCCAGAACGGCGCCTTGGTCTTCAGCCAGTCCATCAGAAACTGGCAGGCCTCAAACGCTGCTTCGCGATGCGAAGAACAGGTGATCACCAGAACGATGTCTTCGCCCGGCTGCATGCGGCCATAGCGATGCACAATCAGGCTTGCATCAAGCGGCCAGCGTTCATTGGCTTTGCGCTCGATGTCGGCCAGCGCCTTCTCGGTCATGCCGGGATAATGCTCCAGCGTCATTGCCGACACCTGTTCGCCCAGGTTGAGGTCGCGCACCGAGCCGGCAAACAAGGCCGTACCGCCGATCTTGTAGTTGCTGCCGCGTACGCCGCGCAACTCCGCGGCAATGTCAAACGGTTCTTCCTGGACCCGTATCATGTGCCTGAAATTCCTATTCCTGCGGCTTGTTGAACAGGTTCTTGAACAGTTTCTCGGCCTCGCCGGCACCTTGCTCGCCAAGCGCTTTGGCGGCTTCGTCCCCGACGATACCGCGAGCCTGGTCCTCGATGGCTTTCGACACCTTGCCCTTGGCCTGTTCCTTCAGCTCGTTGCCGGCAGCCTCGACATTGATATCTCCGGTCGATACGCCAAGCCGGCTCAGGGCATCGAGCGCGGCCTGCGGATTTTCCAGAATCCCTTGTATATCAGGATAGACTTTCGGGTTTGCCCACGGACCCTTGACGACAACAGGCACGGCGAGGCCGGCGAATTCGCCACCCGGCTGTGACGCCGCACTCGGGACCACCTTGAAATTCAGCCGCTTGCGCAGAAGGTCGACCGTACCTTTTCCGGTCACCCGCACCTGCGGACCGACAAGGTTCAGATCGTCATTGTTTCCGATACCGTCGGAGAACTGAAAACTGGCGGTCAGGCTGGAAATCCTGGTGCCGGCATTTTCGGACTTGTTCCATCCGCCAAGCACAGCACTTTGCACGCCGGTGACCATCTGCGCCATGTCGATGCCGCGGATGATGCCGTCCGTCAGCTGGAACCGGGCGGTGCCGGCCAGAGTCGACACCAGCTCCCTTTGCGAACGGCCGGTGGCGGCGAGATTGAGGGCCGTTGCGAGCTTGCCTTCGAACCGGGACGTGCCCGCGAAATCCTTGAGCAGCGCCAGCCCGTCCAGACCGGCGGTCTGGAATTGCCCGGTCAGCTTCGGCACACGGGCGGAGCCGTCGAGGTTGAGCCTGCCGGTCGCGGTGCTGCCATACAGTGTTATTTTTTTCAGGTCGGCGCTCAGCTTGCCCGCAGCCACGTCGATATCAAGCAGGGTCTCGCCGAAGTTCACGTCACCGTACACAATGCCGGAGGTGCGCAGTCTCAGCTTCGCGTCCACGGAGTTCAGGCTGCTGAAGTCTATGGGCGCGTCACTCCAGTCGGCGCTGGCCTTGCCGTTGCCTTCGGATGATGACTGTTTGCCGGTGAAGATATTGGTGTTCAGCCGGTCCAGCCCGAGATTTGCGGAAATGCGCGGCCGGTTTCCTGCCAGCGACAGCACCAGATTGCCTTGGGCATTCATGCCGTCCATGGCGACCCTGGCCTTGTTCAGCTTGACGGTCTGGCCGCTGAGATCGACACCTGACTTGGCTGAAAACTGTTTCAGTCCCGCTTGCCCTCCGATCTCGGCGCCGGCCCACCCGGCAAGTTTGCGCAAATCCGGCGACGACATATCCAGGTTGCCGACCAGGTTCAGGCCGTCACCGAAGCGCACCAGGCCGGAAACGGCCGCATTGAGGTTTGCCGACTGGATTGACAGGTCAACCGGCGAGCCATTGCCGGCGAGGCGAGCCGGTGACTTGGCAAAAACCTGCAGGTCAACGCGCTGGCCGTTCCAGATCAGGGATCCCTTGACGTCCATCGGCGCTTCCGCATTGGCCATGCTGACGACGATATTGACACTGGTAGCCGAGAACCTGGAGCCGGAGCGCTCGTCGGCATAGACGATCTCGCCGTCCTCGATCCTTATCGGCGCAATCTCAACGCTTTCGATGCCCGGTGCGCTGCTGCCGGTGGAAGGTTCGGCAACAGCGGCGTCCTTGTTGAAGTCCCAGTTGGCCTCGCCCTGCTTGTCCACAACCAGGTTGAGGCGCGGGCGGACCAGCGTCAGTTCCTGGAAGTTGATCTGCCGAGACAGCAGTTCCGACCATGACAGCTGCAATTGAATCGCCTGTGCGGAAATCGTGGTGCCGTCGAACATGGCCGGCGGATTGGACAGCGTTGCGCCTTCCACTTCCAGCCTCAGGTCCGGCCACAGTTTTATCTGTGGTGGTTTCAGCAAGGTCAGCTTGCGGCCTGTCGCCTGTTGCACGGCCTTGCTGAGTTGCGCCGTGGCGAACTCACCGGTCACGAACAACGGGATGCTCACAATGGCGACAGTCGCAACCAGCACTAGGACCAGAATGGGAATGATGATTCGTTTCATGGCGATAATTCTACCAGATCGAACCGGGTTATGAGAGCGCCGTCGGTCAACATGGTTGTCAATGAACGCTCAAAAAGTGACAGAAAATGGTTTTGGATTGCCGGCCGGGTGGCTATTGTGCCGTCAGCCAGGGCCAGGCCCTGTTTCTATTCCATACTGATTTCGCGAGTTTTCCATGTCTGCCGAACCTCTCTGGTCCCCTGATGCAGCCCGCATCGACGCCCATCGCCTGACGGATTTCATCGGCTTTGTGAATGAATCCAGAAGCCTGGACATGAAAACCTATGAAGATGTTCACGGGTTCTCGGTGCGCGAGCCGGAGAGTTTCTGGTCTGACGTATGGGACTTTTGCGGCGTCAGGGCCAAGACCCGCGGCGATACTGTGCTGGTCGATGGTAAGAAAGTCCCGGGAGCCAGGTTTTTCCCCGATGCAAGGCTGAACTTCGCCGACAACCTCTTACGCCGCAATGACGACACGCCGGCAATGGTTTTCCGCGGCGAGGACAAGGTCCGCTATGACGTGAGCTGGCGCCAGCTCAACGATCAGGTCTCCAGGTTGCACCAGGCATTCAGGGATTTCGGACTGCAGCCGGGCGAGCGTGTTTGTGCTGTGATGCCGAACATGCCGGAAACCATTTTTGCCTTTGCCGGCGCCAATTCGATCGGCGCCGTCTGGTCTTCCTGTTCGCCGGATTTTGGTGAGCGCGGCATCCTCGACCGCTTTGGCCAGATCGAACCGAGCATGCTGATCGTGTGCGACGGCTATTACTACAACGGCAAGACCTTCGACATCACCGACAAGATCGAACAGGTGGTCAAGGGGCTGCCGACGCTGAAGAAGGTCATTGTCGTCAACTATACCGGCAACGCGGACGCAGCGGCTGCGAAACTGCCCAACGCAATCACGCTGGAGGATTTCATCAGCGCCTATTCGCCGGCGCCAATCGATTATGCCATGCTGCCGTTCGATCACCCGCTCTACATACTGTTTTCGTCCGGCACCACTGGGGTGCCCAAGTGCATCGTACATCGTAGCGGCGGCGTGCTTCTCAAACATCTTGCTGAACACCAGCTGCATGGTGGCATCAGGCCCGGTGACCGGCTGTTCTATTTCACCACCTGCGGCTGGATGATGTGGAACTGGCTGGCCAGTGCACTGGCATCGGAAGCCACCTTGATGCTGTATGACGGCTCGCCGTTCGCGCCGTCGGAAACCGTGTTGTTCGACTATGCCGATGAAGAGCGCTTCACTGTTTTCGGCACCTCCGCCAAATTCATTGATGCGGTGAAGAAGACCGGCTGGCGTCCGATCGACACTCACTCGCTGGCAACGGTTGAGACCATCATGTCGACCGGCTCGACACTGGTGCCGGAGAGCTTCGACTTCGTCTATGACGCCATCAAACAGGACGTGCACCTGGCGTCCATGTCCGGCGGCACCGATCTGTGCGGGTGTCTGGTCGGCATCAATCCATTCGGTGCCGTGCGGTCGGGTGAAATCCAGGCACCGGGCCTGGGCCATGACATCCAGGTGTTTGGCGATGACGGCCAGCCGATGCAGCGCGGTAAGGGCGAGCTGGTCAGCACCAATTCCTTCCCGTCCATGCCTTTGGGGTTCCTCAATGACGACGACGGCCAGCGCTATCACGACGCCTACTATGCCCGCTTTGACAATGTCTGGTGCCAGGGTGACTTTGCCGAGTGGACGGATCATGGCGGCATGATCATTCACGGTCGCTCCGATGCGACCCTGAATCCCGGCGGTGTGCGTATCGGCACCGCTGAAATCTATGCCCAGGTCGAACAGATTCCGGAAGTCATCGAAGGCCTGGCCATCGGCCAGGACTGGGACAATGATGTCCGCGTGGTGCTGTTTGTGCGCCTTGCCGACGGTGCCGAACTGGACCAGGCGCTGGAGAAGAAAATCCGCACCCAGATCCGCACTGGTGCCTCACCGCGGCATGTGCCGGAAAAGATCGTGGCGGTGGCTGACATTCCGCGCACCAAGTCCGGCAAGATAACCGAGCTGGCCGTACGTGACGTGGTTCATGGCCGCCCTGTGAAGAATGTCGAGGCGCTGGCCAATGCCGAAGCGCTCGATCTGTTCAAGGACGTACCGGCGCTGCAGAGTTAGGATCTGCGCGACAATTCGGGCTGCACTCAAAGGCTGGCCCCGGCATTGCCTGCGTTGCACTCTCGCCAAGATCGCATCGGCTCGTCGTTGCGCCTGTCTTCCCGCGTCTAGGTCTTATCCTGGTGAAATCCATACTTCCGATCTGGAAATAACCCAGCCGCTGTGCCAGCATCTCATAGGCAATCATTGCTGTCAGGGGGAATTGGCAATATGATAGGCGATCAATTGGGAGTGAGAGTAATGGGCTACAGATACAATTCACCTGAGCCGGTCGACGACAGCCAAACTGGCCAGTGATCGCAGCGGCAATAAGGGCGCGGTGAATCCGCAAACCTGATCCGGACATCGGCTTTGTTGGCCAAGGCTTAGTTGCAACCGATCCCCAGCGCGGCCTTCGTCGGCTCGTGATCAATTGGATATGCGACCTGCACGTAAATCAGGCCGGAGTCCGCGACAAGCTCGCGGGCGATCTTGCATGCGCTGACCAGATCTGTTTCACGCACAATCAGGTCAGGTGCTACTGGTGCATTTTCAAGAGCTATCGCGTACCGGTTGGCGGAAGTCCCATGGCAGACAAAATGATCAAACTCGCCGGTTACCGCGGCTGCCATTTGAGCTAGCATGTCATCTGTGGTCGCGTCAGGTGCGCTTACGATGGCCACCCGTTTGCCTGGCACCCGAATTCGCCGTGTCGCCTGCACGCCGTTTTGCAGCGCCAGGGGTCCCAGCGCCTTGTCCAGAACAAGCTTGAAGCGCGGCGTATCGACAACGCTGAACCGAGGTATTAGTTGGCTGGCGAACGCCTCACCCTCAAGCCCTATGCGAACTGCATCCCTGTCGACCCCCAGGCTCAACGCCAGCCCGGCGGCTGCCATGGCATTTGCCGCCACATGTCTGGCAGCGCCGCCTGCGGTCTCGGGAATTGATGCCAGCCGGGCAAGCACCTGAGACTCACCGTCGGAACGCAGCAGTACAATGTGCTCGCCATCCTCACTCATGGTAATGCTGCGGCCGCCGCGACTGACCAGTTGCCGCAAAGCGGGATGTTGCGGATCCATCGAGAAGCCCGTTATCGAGCTTGCAGATCGCGTGTCTGCGAGCACACTCGAATGCGGATCATCTAGGTTCACCACCAGACTGCCTGTCGAGGTCTGTACAATCGCTTGCTTGCGGCGCGCCGTATCCTCGACGGTTTCAAGTCCGTGCTGGCCTTTGTGCATGTCGGACACGTTCAAGAGTGCGGCTGCGTCACATCGCGGCGCATATTGGCCTTGCATGACCTGACCACCGACCGTGCATTCGAGAACGGCTGCCGTGATGTTCTTGTGCCGCAACACCCGCCGGGCACCATAATAGGAAGACCGCCCGGTGCCAGGCCTTTGCCGGCCGTCAACAAATACCCCGTCGCTGCACCACAGGCCTACCGTGTGTCCGGAAGCCTTGAGTATGGCGGCCAGCATCCGGCTGGTGGTCGTCTTGCCGTACGAGCCGGTGATCTTGGCAACCAGTATGCCCCGTTTCCACAAGCGGCCAAACGTCAGCCGCCTGAGCGGCCGGGTGATCGCTCTCTCCAACCGGTAATAGGCAATCTGAACGGGAACGGGAAATTCGAAGCGCATGACCTGCAACCTTACATCAGATCACCGGCGCGTCACGGGCCCAACCAAGCCTCACGTTAGCTGGCCAGCACCCGGGTGGTCGGGAACGTGATATCGACACGTGTGCCCTTGCGGGCTTCGCTGGAGATCTCAAAAGTTGCCCGGTTGGCTTCTACCAGCGCCTTGGTCAGCGGCAGTCCGAGACCGGTCCCCTGAACGTCGGCCCGTCCGGCCACTTCGACCCGGCGGAACGGCTCAAGCGCGGTGTTCAGCTGTTCCTCATTCATGCCGACGCCGGTGTCGGTAACCGACAGCAGCAGCTCTCCGGTTTCGATGGCCTTGGCGGTAATGATCACCTGGCCGCCTGGATCGGTAAACTTGATTGCGTTAGATGTCAGGTTCAGCAGCACCTGTTTGATGGACCGGACGTCGGCCACTACCTGCGGCAGGTTTGCGGCGACCGACTTGCGCAACACGACACGGGCTCCGGTGGCTTCGTCCTGCATAAGTTTTATGCAGGCATCGATCGCCTGGCCCAGGTCGACCGAAATGAAGTTCAGCTCCAGCTTGCCGGCTTCCACCTTGGACAGGTCCAGCAGGTCGTTGACCAGTGACAACAGGTACTCGCCCGAAGTGTGGATGTCGTTGGCATAGCCTTCATAACGTTCAGAGCCCAGCTTGCCGAACTGGCCGTTGCGCATGATGTCCGAAAACCCGATTATCGCGTTCAGCGGGGTGCGCAGTTCGTGGCTGATGCGCGCCAGGAACTCTGACTTCTGCCGACTGATGTGTTCCGCCTTGTCGCGCGACTCGCGCAATTCAGCCTCGGTCTTTTTCCATTGCGTGATGTCTCGCATCACCGCGCAGAACGCCGACGCCGGTATGCCAGGCATGCGGGCATTGATCTTGCGCATGGTGATGAAAATCGGCACATCGCCGCCGTCATTAACGTTGGCAACCAGTTCGCGGCCGCCATTGAACAGCATCGACAACCCGCTGTCGCCGAGCGCGGCCAGGTAGTCGCGCACCACTTTGGCGCTCGGCTTGTCCATCAGGTCTGCCAGCGGCTTGTCGATCACACTGGCGGCATGGACCCCAAACAGCGCTTCTGCGCCGGCGCTCATATGAGTGATGCTGCCGTCTTCCGACAGGAAAACGATGCCATCCGTGGCCGTGTCCAGTATCGACATGAGTTCCGACGTGCTGACAGCAGGTTGCGGACCCACCGGTGCTTCGGGTTGCGGCACGTCAGGCCCGGCATCGGTCTTTGCCGCCGGCTGGCAGGCAGCATCCGGAGCCGGTGCAGGTGGTTGTGGCGCTAAGTTGGATTTCGGCGCGTTGTTATCTTGCGACGGTGCTGCATCAGGTCCTGGGTTGTCGCGGCGCGGAGCCGGTTCGGCAACCGGGATTGTCGGCTGCTGGCCGGCTGCGTTGGTCAGGACGGCCATCGGCATTGCACCGTCATTCCACGGAAACGTCGACTTTTCGACGCTGAACTCAGCCTCGCCGCCATGTTGCCGGGCAAGCTTGACGGTTCCCTTCTTGCTGGCCAGGGCGCCCAGCGCGGCGGCGATGTCATGACGCCCGACCAGGTCGTTTTCGCTGGCATAACCCAGTGCGGTGGCGATGGCCTGATTCGCGTAAACCGTCTTGCCGGCGCGGTACAAAACGATCGCCTTGGGGATATCAGACAGTGCCGTGCGCACGATTTCCGCAACGCCGAACCCGGCGGCTGTGGCTGCGGGTTTGCCCGGCCGATGTTCGGAACTGCTGGGTGGCGCGACAGGTTTCTCCACCGCGGGCGCCGCATCTTGCGGTCGCGGTTTTGCCGGCGGTTTGGCCGTTGCGGCTTCAACCGCCTTGCGCAGCTCCGCCACTGATTCCGGCGAAACGGGCTGGTCGGCCGGTGCCGGTGCTGGCACTGGCATACCGGTCGCCGGCAGCGCGCGCTCGAGCGCGCGGCGGTCCGTCACGTCCTCCAGTATCACCGAAAATCCGGTGTCCGGACTGTCCGGCCCAGCCAGCGGCTTGGCCGTAACCTTGATTTCCCGGCTGCCGAATCCGGTCTCCATCAGCGCAACCGAACTGGCAATGCCGGCGCGCCGCGCCCGGTCAAATATCCTGGCCGACAGATCTTGTGCCGAGATATCGCCAAGTGAAGTCGGGGTGTTGTGCCCGAACAGGGCGCGGGCCATCGCGTTGGCGTATCCGATGGCACCGTCATCATCACAGATCACGGTTGCGACCGGCAGGGTCTCCAGGACCGAATTTGCCTGGCCGTTGTCCTGGGTTTCGCCGGTTGCGTACGATGGCGGGGTTTCGGCAACCATCAGCAACCCGTTGCGCCCGTCACCGAGCGCGTGCACATGCAGGGTCACGCTGAACGGCGCATCACTGACCGCCGAAGCAAAACTCATCATTTCCTGCCAGCTTTCACCGGGTGCCGCGGTTCTGGCCAGTTCGGCAACACGGCCTGCACCGGGGTCTGTCTCGTCGAACGGCATGTCAATGAGGTCGAACAGGCTGTCACAGCCGAACACCGCCAGCCCGGCCGCATTGGCCCAGACAATGCGCAGCCGCGCGCCGTCCCACAGCCAGGCAGGCGTGGCGGCATCTTTCAGCTCATCAAGTGATGGCGCGGTCTCTATACTCAAAACAGTTCCCCAGGCCGGTCTGGCATGCCCAAAACCAGGACTGAAAGTGCAGTCCTTGCTTCACCCGCCGCATCCGAAGCACAGTTTAATCCGGTTTTACGGGTGCCGTCCACGACTTCTTGCTGCGGCTGAGATACTTGGCATAGGCTTGTGGTTAATCGGGTCATCCTGCGGCCTGTACCGGGCGTTTTCAGGGTCTTGAGGCACGCTGGCTTTGTGACTTGCAAAACCTGCGCCTTCGGCATAGTTTGCGGCCCGCTGAACGAGTTTTTGTGCAGGCGTAGCTCAGTTGGTTAGAGCGCCGGATTGTGGATCCGGAGGCCGTTGGTTCAAATCCATCCGCCTGTACCATCTCGTCATCAGTATCCCATCAGACAGATTGTCGTTTTGAAGCGTAGTTTCATCGGATGTGGACTCGCGCGCAGAACCGACATAGGCTCCGGTCTCACTTATTTGTGAAAAGGGAGTGTTTACATAATGAAATCAATTCTGAAATACACACTTGCAGCAGCTGTAGCTGCTGGTTTTGCGGTTTCGGCACAGGCTGCTGACCAGCAATTCGTCTCAATCGGCACGGGCGGTGTGACCGGCGTGTATTATCCCACCGGCGGTGCCATCTGCCGTCTGGTGAACAAGAACCGCAAGGAACACGGCATCCGCTGCTCGGCGGAGTCAACCGGCGGTTCCATCTACAACATCAACACCATCCGCGCCGGTGAGCTCGAGTTCGGCGTAGCGCAGTCGGACTGGCAGTATCACGCCTACAACGGCACCTCCAAGTTTGAGGACAAGGGCAAGTTTGAAAAGCTTCGTGCCGTGTTCTCCGTTCACCCGGAACCGGTGACAGTCATCGCCCGGGAAGATTCCGGCATCAAGAATATCAGCGATGCCAAGGGCAAGCGTCTCAACATCGGCAACCCGGGGTCCGGCACGCTGGGTACCTGGGAAGTCATGGAAGCTGCCATGGGCTGGAAGCGGTCCGACCTTGCTCTGGCTGCCGGCATGAAATCTGCTGAAACCGGCGCTGCCATGTGCGACGGCAAGATCGATGCCTATTTTTGGCTGGTCGGCCATCCGTCGGCACTGACCCAGGAATCCCTGGCATCCTGCGCTTCGCACCTGGTTGACGTGACCGGTCCGGAGATCGACAAGCTGATTGCTGACAGGCCGTACTACCGCAATGCCACCATTCCGGCCGGCATGTACAACAACGACAAGGACATCAAGACCTTCGGTGTCGGCGCGACCTTTGTGACCAGCGCTGATGTGCCGGAAGAAGTGGTGTATGAGGTCGTGAAGGCCGTGTTCGAGAATCTCGACCAGTTCAAGAAGCTTCATCCTGCGTTTGCGAACCTGAAGGCTGAAGAAATGATCAAGGATGGCCTTTCGGCTCCGCTGCACGACGGTGCAATGAAGTACTACAAGGAAAAGGGCATGATGTAATCTGCCCCTTTTGCGGGAAGGCGTTTATGCCTTCCCGCTCAATTTTTTTGGCACTTTTCAATTGGTTCAACAAAAACTGAAGCTCGACCGCATCGAGCTCGTGAAAGTGGTGTGATGGTGGCGTGCCGAGGGGTCGGGCGCGAAAGGGAGGTGGGTCAAGATGGCTGCGGAGAAAGAACTGTCGAAAGCAGACGCTCTAGTTGCAGAGGTCGAAACCGGGGGGCGAAATTTAACCGGATCGACAAAGAATCTTATTCCGATTGTTTGTTTCATTTGGGCCATCTACCAGCTTTACATCTCCTCGCCGCTGCCGTCTGAACTGACGGTTTCAACGGGGATCACGTTCTTCCAGTTCATCGGCAACCTGTCGATATCGCGCAAGGTTCACCTGATGTTTGCGCTGGTGCTCGCCTGTCTTGCGTTTCCTCTTTACAGGGGGGCACCGACCCGGTCGATACCGATATACGACTGGGCGCTGATAGCGCTTGGCGCGGGAGCCATCCTCTACATGGTGGTCATGGACACCAACATTGCCAATCGCGCCGGTGACTTTGCTCATGCCAACATACGCATGGACATGACCGTCGCTGTAATCGGCATGATGGCACTGGCTGTTTCCGTATACCGGTCACTTGGCCTGCCATTGGTCATCGTTGCGGCCGTGTTGATGGGCTATGCCTTTGTTGGCGGTGGCAACTGGGGTGGCGCATCCTTTGTCAAGGGAACCTGGCACTTCTGGATGCAGGAAGAAGGCGTGTTCGGTACACCGTTGGCGGTTTCAACGCAGATGATATTCCTGTTCGTTTTGTTTGGATCGATCCTTGAGAAGGCCGGGGCGGGGGGCTACTTCATCAAGATCGCGTTTGCCCTGCTTGGCTCATTCAAGGGCGGGCCCGCCAAGGCGGCTGTGATTGCGTCTGCGCTCAGCGGTCTTTACTCGGGCTCTTCGATCTCCAACACTGTGACGACCGGTACGTTTACCATTCCACTCATGAAGCGCACCGGGCTGTCGCCTGAAAAGGCCGGCGCGGTCGAAGTTGCGTCATCAACGAACGGCCAGCTAACACCTCCGGTGATGGGCGCGGCGGCGTTCCTGATCGCTGAGTTCACCGGTGTGGAGTACACCACCTTGCTCAAGCACGCGCTGATCCCGGCGCTCGTGTCCTACATTGCGCTGATCTACATCGTGCATCTGGAAGCCTGCAAGCTCAACCTCAAGGGTATCCCCAAGCCGCAGGACACCATCGTCAGGACGCTGGCCCAGAAGATGATCGGTTTCCTGACCGGGTTCCTCATCGTCGCTTTCCTGTTCATTGCGGTCTACTTCACGCTTGGCTACATCAAGGAAGCGTTCCCCGGCATCTCAATGCTGTCGGTGATCGTGATCGCGGGCATCGCCTATCTGGTGCTGGCATGGTTTGCTGCCAAGCGTCCCGACCTTGAGCCGGACGATCCGGAAGCACCGATGACCGTGCTGCCGAAGGCGGCGGACACCGCCTGGACAGGCCTATATTTCGTGCTGCCGATCATCATCCTGCTGTGGTGCATCCTGCCCACGCCGGACCGGCTGTCGCCGTCAACCGCTGCCTTTTATGCCTGTCTGGCCATGACCTTCATCGCGGTGACCCAGCACATCATCAAGGGCGCGTTCCGCGGCAACATGGACCTTGCTGCCAATTTCCGCAGAGGTGTCTCGGAATGGAGCGACGGTATGGTTTCCGGCGCCCGCAACATGATCTCGATCGGCATCGCCACAGCTGCGGCAGGCGTTATTGTCGGCGCGATTTCGCTCACCGGCGCACATTCGATGGTCGGCGAACTGGTCGAGTTCCTGTCCGGCGGTTATCTCATCGTGATGCTGCTGCTGGTGGCTGTGATGAGCCTCATCCTCGGCATGGGCTTGCCGACGACGGCCAACTATCTGGTGGTGTCCTCGCTGATGGCGCCGGTGATCGTCGCGCTCGGTGCCAAGTCCGGCCTGATCGTGCCATTGGTTGCCGTGCACCTGTTCGTGTTCTACTTCGGCATTTTGGCCGACGACACGCCACCGGTGGGGCTTGCAGCCTATGCCGCTGCAGCAATCTCCAAGGGAGATCCGATCAAGACCGGCGTGCAGGGCTTCATGTACGACATTCGTACGGCACTACTGCCGTTCCTGTTCATCTTCAACACCGAGTTGCTGCTGATTGATGTCGGCCCGTTGAAGGCGCTGTTCGTGTTCATTGTCGCGACCGTTGCGATGATGCTATTCGCGGCGGCCACTCAAGGCTGGTTCTTCACCCGCAGCAAGGTGTGGGAAACAGTCGCGCTGCTGGCGATCGCGCTGACCTTGTTCCGGCCCGGGTTATTGCTCGATCGTGTCTCGCCGCCTTATGAACAAAGGTCGGGTCTTGAGGCGCTGCAACTGGCTGAAGCTGCGCCTGCCGACAGTACGCTGCGTGTCAGGCTGGTCGGGCCGGACTTCGACGATCCGGATGACAACAACTCCACATATCTTGAGTTGAACCTCGGAGCAGCGGGTGATGGAGAAACCCGTTTCACCCAGTCAGGTCTCAACGTGCTGGAAGATGGGGACAAGATGACCATCGATGGCCTGACCTGGGATTCCAAACACAAGCATCTGGACAAGCTGTTCACCATAGGGGATCTGGACAAGCCGCTGTACATCGAGCAGGTGCTGGTGAAGCGGGATCGCATGCCCAAGGAGGTCTTCTACATTCCGGCACTTCTGCTTCTCGGTCTGATCATCTTCCTGCAGCGGCGCCGGCACCGCGAGGATGATCCGGAAGCGGAAGCCAAGGCTGCGGCGGCGTAAGACGGGAGAACAACAGGAATGTACAAATCCATTCTTTTGCCGGTTGACCTCGGCCACGATAGTTCCTGGAAAAAGGCAGCTCCAGAAGCCGTCGCGCTGGCCAAGCAGCACGGCGCGAAGATCCACCTGCTGACCGTGATCCCGGATTTCGGCATGGCCGTTGTTGGCAGCTTCTTTCCCGCTGACTATGCCAAAAAGGCACTGCAGGCGGCCAGTGAACAGCTGGTCGCGCTGGGGTCTGAAATCATTCCGGGTGATCTGCTGGCCAATGTTCACGTCGCCCACGGAACGGCCTATCAGGAGATCATCAGCACGGCAGAAAAGCAGGGCTGCGACCTGATCGTGATGGCATCTCATCGCCCGGAAATGTCCGACTACCTGCTCGGTCCCAACGCGGCCCGGGTGGTGCGCCATGCCGATCAGTCGGTCATGATCGTGCGCAACTGAGTGCCTGACGCCCAATTTGGTTTGACCGCTGTATAGAGAAGTTGCCTGATGCCGGATTGGGATCTGCTGAGAACCTTGTATGACGCCGCCATCCAGGCCGCGCAGCCTTCGCTGTGCCTGCCATCGCACCTGCCTGCGCCGCCTCGGGGGAAAACCATTGTCGTTGGCGCCGGTAAGGCGTCTGCTGCCATGGCGGCAGCCGTGGAAGCCAATTGGCGCGGGACCCTGCAGGGCCTGGTCCTGACCCGCTACGGCCACGGCTGCGCCTGTGAGCATATCGAGATCGTCGAGGCAGCCCATCCCGTTCCCGATAAGGCTGGATTTGAGGCGGCTGCCCGCATTCACGCTATGGTTCAAGGCCTGACGCCGGACGATCTGGTGTTGTGCCTGATCTCCGGCGGCGGCTCTGCACTGCTGACGGCGCCGGCTGCCGGCCTCAGCCTGGCCGAGAAGCAGGCCGTCAACAAGGCTCTGCTGGCCAGCGGCGCACCCATTGGCGAGATGAACTGCCTGCGCAAACACCTGTCGGCCATCAAGGGCGGCAGGCTGGCGGCCGATGCCCATCCGGCAAAGGTCGTGTCGCTGCTGATCTCCGACGTGCCCGGCGATGACCCATCCACCGTTGCATCGGGGCCCACGGTCGCGGACCCAACCACCCGGGCAGACGCCCTGGAAATCCTCGATAAGTACGATCTCGACGTTGCGCCATCGGTGCGCGCATTCTTAGAAACCGAAGCGGCTGAAACCCCAAAACCCGGCGATCCCCGCCTGGCAATCGCCGACACCCGCATGATCGCGACGCCGCGCATGTCAATCGATGCAGCGGCAAAGATCGCCCGCGAACACGGCTATCACGTCATTGACCTCGGGGATGATCTTGAGGGCGAGGCGCGCGAGGTGGGAGCCGCCCATGCACGCATTGCCCTGGAAACCAAAGGTCCCGCCATCATCGTGTCCGGCGGCGAGACCACCGTCACCCTCAAAGGCAAGGGCCGTGGCGGCCGCAATGCAGAATACGCGCTCGCGCTTGCCATCGGCCTTGAAGGTGCCGCAAATGTATCGGGCGTGGCCATAGACACCGACGGCATTGACGGGTCCGAAGACAATGCAGGTGCGCGCGTGGTGCCCGACGTGCTCGCCCGGGCAGCGGCCATGGGCCTGGACGCCCAAGCCATGCTGGCCGACAACGACGCCTACGGGTTCTTCGAGGCCACCGGTGACCTGGTCATCACCGGACCCACACTCACCAACGTCAACGATTTCCGCGCCATCATAGTCGGCGCCTGAGGCGGGTAACCCATCGTGCCGTCATGCCAGCGAAGGCTGGCATCCAATGTCCACAATGCGTGTCATACTGATGTCGGCCTGGACCCCAGCCTTCGCTGGGGTGACGCTCATGTTCTGGCAGGGACTAGACGCCGACAATGCTCCTAACCCAGCATTTCCAGGGCGCGGGTGAAGAAGTCCTCCGTGCCGAAATTGCCTGACTTGAGCGTGATGGCGAATGTCTCGCCGCCGCGCTCGGCAAAGCACCACGGCACACCGGGGGCCACTTCGCGACCGACGCTCAGCCGGTCGGTTGCCAGCGCCTGGGTGACCGCGCCTGACGTTTCGCCACCGGCGACGACAAACCGTCTGACGCCGTGCCCGAACGCATCGCCCGCCAGCGCGGCCAGCGCATCTTCCACCACCTGGCCGGCCTTGTCGCGCCCGAGCTGTTCCTGGGCGGCAGCCACATCGGCCGGTTCTGCCGTTGCATAGATGATCTTCGCAGCTTTCAGGTCCTGCGCTGCCAGCCATTGTCGGGCTTCGGCCAGCGCGTCCGGGCCGTCGGCCAGTGCCAGCGGGTCAAGCCGGAACGACGCCGCGGACGCGCAGTAGTCGGCCACCTGTGCCCGGGTCATGGCGGAACACGATCCCGACAGCACGATGTTGCCGGCCGCGGTGGCCGGCGCGGTGATCTCGCCGCCGGTTTCGGCAACACTGCCTTTTGCCGCCAGCAGGCGCGGCAGGTCGAGCGCCAGCGCACTGCCGCCGGTGATCAGCTTGAAATCCTGCACCGCTTCGGAAATCGCTGCCAGGTCGGCCTGCGAGATCGCGTCCGGCACGATATGCTGAACGCCGTTATATGCCAGCGCCCGCAACTGTCCGGCTATGTGGGTGGCCCCTTTGGCAATCTCCGGCCAGGCGATGTGTCCGACCTTGCCTTCGACCTGCGGTGCCAGCAGCCGCATCAGGTTGGCGTCGCGCATCGGCGTCAGCGGATGGTCGCGCATCGGGCTTTCATCAAGCGGCACATCGCCGACAAACAGGTTGCCCATATAGATTGAGCGTCTGTTTTCCGGAAATGCCGGGCAGTAGATGCTCTGCTTCGTGCCCAGGCGCGCCATCAGGGCTTCCGATACCGGACCGATATTGCCGTCGGGCGTCGAGTCGAATGTCGAACAGTACTTCCAGTAGAGCTGGCCGGCGCCCCGGGCCATCAGCCAGTCGGCTGCCTTTTGGGTCACCGCAATGGCTTCGTCTACCGGTTCGGTCCGGCACTTGAGCGCGATCACCTCGAATGGGGCCGGCGGGCTGTCGTCGTCGGCCGGCGGCACGCCGATCCGCAGGCCCACCTGGTGGCCGGATCTGGCGAGAATGGCGGCCAGGTCGCTGGCGCCGGTGAAATCATCGGCGATACAGCCCAGTGCGATACTCATATCCTGCCACCCTCTTGCTTGCCCGGCGTCATCCGGCCATGTTGGCGACGCGGCAACGGTTGTCGTGTTTCCTCAATGTTTAGAAGCAAACCACATGACATTCAAGGCACTCACCCTCGGCTCCGCCGTAATCGATATCATCGTCACCATTGCACCCGAGCGCATCGAGCACATGCGGATGCGCAATGCGGAAGCCTCGTTCCTGCTGGTCGAGGAGGGCCGCAAGGTCGATGCCGAATCCGTCACCCGGCACATCGGCGGCGGCGGCGTCAACACGGCCGTGTCGCTGTCGCGGCTCGGGTTTGAGACCGCGGCCCTGGTGAAAACCGGTGCCGACCGCAACGCCGAAGACGTCATCGCTCGCCTGGAGCGCGAAGGTGTCTCGCGGGAGTTTCTGGTCAGCGATGGCAAACTGGCGACCGGGTCGTCGGTGCTGCTGTCGTCGCATGAGCGCAATGCCGGCATTTTCACGGCCCGCGGCGCCAATACCGCACTGCTGCCGGGTGACCTGGCCGACGAGGCTTTTGAACGCGACCTGGTGTTCATATCCGGCCTGTCCAACGAATCCGCCGACTGTTTTCCGCACGTCATCGGCAAGGCCAGCGCTGCCGGCGCCCGCGTTGCCACCAATCCCGGCATCCGGCAGCTGTCGTCGCGCACCGACGAGTTCTTCGCCTGCCTCGACCGGATTTCCATCCTGACCTTGAACCGGGTTGAATCCGAGCAACTGGTGCCACGGCTCATTGCCGACGGCAGCGCCGACCAGCGCACCGTCATAAGTCCTGCCGGGGATCCCGCTTCCCTGGTCGACCGGGGGTTGGTGGCCGGCGGCTTCAACCTGCCGTTCGACAGCTATGTCCGGGCCATCACGTCGCTCGGTGTCGACATGCTTCTGGTGACCAACGGGCGCGATGGTGCCTATGTCGGCACCGCCGATGCCATCTGGCACTGCACCGTGCCGAGCGTCGAAGTGGCCGGCACGGCCGGCGCCGGCGACGCATTTGCCTCGACATTCGCCGGCATGATTACTGCCGGCGCAGACATCGAAGACGCCCTCAAGTCGGCCACCTGCAATGCCGGCTCCGTGGTCAGCCATGTCGACACCCAGACCGGTTTGCTGAGCCGCGATGGGATAGCTGAACGGGTGCAGAAGTTCGAGGACCGGCTGCTGGTGAGCAAATGGGATATCGTGTGAGCGTTTTTGTGTGGTCGAACAGCTTTACTCAGCACTTCGTGCTTCGCGCCGTTCTCCGAACCTGAATGACCGTCGAACTTCACCTCATCTCAAATTGTCACCCTCGGGCTTGTCCCGAGGGTCCACTGCAACGTCGTATGGATCCTCGGGACAAGCCCAAGGATGACAAACGGAGAGTGTGTCTGGCAATGCGCGACCGAATTGATGAACACCTCCGAGGCACGGAACGTGCCGAGGCAAGGCCGACTGGCCGCCGCGCGAAGCGCGCCCCCGCGGAGCGCAGCCGAAGGCTGCTGGCGTGAGCGAAATAAATCCTGGCACGGGAACGTGCCGAGGCGAGCGCCACCGTCATCCCAGCGAAGGCTGGGATCCAATACCACGTGGAAGTCGGGCGTCTGTTGAAAGATGGATTCCAGCCTTCGCTGGAATGACGACGTAACAAGAGCTTGTTCCGGGGCGGAGAACGGCCCGCCGGAGGCGGATAAGCTGTTCGACCACTAAAAATGACTGCTCGCGTGAGCGAAATGAACTCAGCGAGATAAAGCCGCTCAGCCCGAACAACTCGCGCCGCCGAGCACGCAGAACTTCGAGCAGTGCGGGTGGTTGAGCTTCACCGCGCCATCGGCAAAGTTGCCACCGTCGGCGGCCAGCGACGAGGCCAGGTCGGGGCCCATTTCAAAGTCGCCGTCATAGGGCAACAGCGTGCACGGCAGTACTGCAGGACCGTCGGCTCCTTTGCGTTTCACCACCATGCGGCTTGTTGCGCACATCTGCTCGTCCGGGCGTTTGCTCAGGATGTCCCAGCACGCCGTGGTGATCTCCGGCACGTCGGCCTTTTCGTTCATTTCCGGAAACAGCACGAGTTGGCCCCGGTTGGCCGGGTCGATGCGCCATCCGCGTACGGCGATCAGGTCGCGGTAGCCGGTGCGCGAGATGTCGTCTGTCTCGCCCCAGCAGGTTCGCCCGGCAATGGCGATCCGGAAACCTTGCGCGTTGAGCCAGTCCATGCCGGCGACCGCCTTGTCCCAGGTGTTTGGCCCGCGTTCATCCTCGTGCAATGCCTTTGAGTAATGGTCCAGGCTCACCCGCAGGGTAATGCGTCCCGGAAAGCGTTCGTTCAGGTCGACCAGCCCGGTCTTGACCTTGAGCCGCTGCATTGGCTGCATGGCGTTGGTCAGCACCAGCACTTCATGGCCGCGGGCGAGTGCTGCCTCCATCATCTCCAGCATGTCCGGGTTCATGAACGGCTCGCCGCCGGTGAAGGCGATTTCCCGGGTGCCGAGCTTCAGGTCGGCAATCTCGTCGAGTAGCGATAACGCATCGGCCAGTCTGAAATACTCCAGCCGGTCATTGGTCGGCGATGATTCAATGTAGCAGTTGGCGCAGGTGATGTTGCACAGCGTGCCGGTATTGATCCACAGCGTCTCAAGCGCACTCAGACTGACGCTGGCGCGCACCTCACCCAGGGCGGTCAGGTCCGGGTTCTTGAACTTTGCCGGATCGATAGGTTCAAATTCGGCAACGAGCGGATGGGAAATTTCATTCATGAGCGGGGAAACTAACGTTATCAAAGCGCCGACACTACCATGAAATTCATGTAATGACATAATTGTCAGGACACCGTGATCCTGGTTGACAGCGAGCTTGGGTCGTGCCGTTTAATGACCGCAGCGTGCTGCGGGTGTAGCTCAATGGCAGAGCAGAAGCTTCCCAAGCTTAAGACGAGGGTTCGATTCCCTTCACCCGCTCCAGTTGTAGAGGTCAGCAATTGGACATTGAAACTGACCGGAAACATTACATTTTCAGTTTAACCTTGACTACATCGCGTCAGGTCTTTCTATGCCGTTGCAAATTCGCTACTCATACTCCGTGTCCGCTATCTGTTGACCTGTGCGGCGCATCTGATGTGGTTTGAGCCGAGGCCGGAATGAACACTGTTGCACTGACCACCCGTCAATGCGGGTGGATATCATGTATGATGATTGCCGTTTTCGCCGGGCTGGCCGCTCTCACCGGTGTTGCTCCGCCTGCTGCCGCGGATGAACTGCCCTTGTTCCGGCAGGTTGCGAAAGTCGATGTGACCACCAGCCTGCGCAAGGTGCGCCGGGTCAGGTTCGCAGTCGACACCAGCTTTCCACCGTTTGCATTTCGCGACAATGCCGGCGCGCTGACCGGGTTCCTGCCGCTGTCGGTCGACACCATGTGCACGGACCTGAAAATCAAGTGTGAATTCGTCATCCAGGACACCTCCAACATGGAAAGCGCGCTGACCGGCAACGAGGCCGATGTCGCCGTGTACATGAAGGCCCGTGACGAGCTGGATTTCAGCAAGCTGGAGTTCACCCGGCCGTTCCTGCGCCCGTTTGGCCGTTTCGCGACCCGCACCTCCAGCCCGATCAGGAAGACCGATGTGCGCACCCTGGCCGGCAAGCGCATCGGGGTTCGCGAAGGCACCACCCACGCCAGTTTCATCAAGCGCTATTTCAATCGCTCATTGCTGGTGTCGTTTCCAAATCATGAAGCCCTCTATGAAGCAGCCCGCACCGGCAAGGTCGACATTGTGTTCGATGACGCGTTTCGCCTGATGTTCTGGCTGCAGGGCACGATTTCCCGGCAGTGTTGCCATTTTGTCGGGCGTGGCTACCTGGACCGGTCGCGGTTCTCCAAGCCGCTGTCCATGGTGGTTCGCCGCGAGGACAACGACCTGCGCAAAGTGCTCGACTATGGCCTCGACCGGCTGCAGTCGTCGGGGCGCTTCGCGTTGATTTACGACCGGTTTTTCCCGCAATCGCCTTACTGAGCCAGCTTGCTCAGAGTTTCCGGCCTGCCGAGGTTTTCGTCATGTCCACACCTGCTGCTTTCCTGCATGACGGCCCTGAAACCGGCCCGGTCTTGCTGCTCGCCCATGGCGCCGGTGCGCCGATGGACTCAAGCTTCATGACCGAAATGGCCGGCCTGCTTGGCGATCTCGGCATTCATGTGGTGAGGTTCGAGTTTGCCTATATGGGCGCCCGCCGCACCGACGGCAAGCGGCGCCCGCCACCACGCATGCCGGTGCTGATTGAGGAGTTTTCCGACGTCATCTCGCAGTTTGCGGACCGCAGGGTGTTCATTGGCGGCAAGTCCATGGGCGGCCGGGTGGCCAGCATGATTGCCGCAGACCCGGACCGTTCCGGTGACATAGCCGGTCTGGTGTGCCTGGGCTATCCGTTTCATCCGCCCGGCAAGCCCGACAGCTTGCGAACCGCACACTTGCCGGCGATTACATGTCCGGTGCTGATCGTGCAGGGTGAGCGCGATCCGTTCGGCAACAAGGATGACGTGTCAGGCTATCGGTTGCCGGTACAGTTTGAGGTTTCCTGGTCCGCATTCGGCAATCATGACCTGGCGCCGCCTAAAAAATCCGGCCACACGGCCAGCGAGAACTGGAGTACGGCAGCGACAGCGATTGCCCGGTTCATGGGCGAAGCCAGCCCGGTCGAATAGCGCTGCAGTTGCTGCAGGCCCGTCGTTGCATTGACGTATTCTGGTTCGTCATGCCGGCGCAGGCTGGCATCCAATGCCGGATCCACGCAAAACCGTAATGCTGATGTGGACCCCAGCCTTCGCTGGAGTGACGGTTAGTGTTTGATTTAAACCTGCCTTTATTCCCCGCAACAGGTTGTGGGATGCAGGGCCCGGGGGTGGAACCCTGCATCCCGGATTGGTTGCATCGGTTAAAGTGCTGCAGTGCAGCTCCTATACTTCTGCCACCAATAACTGGAGCCTGCGTTTCGCGCGGTCCGAAGATACCTGTAACAATTTGTTTCTTCTGTGTTTTCCGCTTGCTGATGCGGTATCATGGACACCACTTTCGAAACCAGGGCGGGCTGCTTGTTGAGGGAGGCATTGGTCGCCCCGATCATCGCGGTTACGGACAGGCCGATGACCAGCGACAATGGTAGAACTTGGGGTAGAATTTGGTTATGTGCAAAATGCGTCATGTCAAATCACCTCCATGTTTGTCTGCGTCTTTTCGTTGGCTGGTAGCCTAGGACCGTTCACATTTGTGTTATGTGAGAATTTGCACATCCTGGGGAATTCCGATATTGCCTGCCGGTACCAACGGTATAAGAGTTGAAAAAACTTTCATTGCAGCACATCATCGCCACGTGGATGAAATCAGGGACATACCGCTGTTTGCAGCACTTGGAGACGGCGACGCGCGCCGTTTGTCGGTGCATTGCGTCTGGCGGTCGGTTGCCGAAAACGAACTCATCATCGACTATGAGGACGAAACGGCTGAGGTGCTGTTTGTCGTGGATGGCCGGGTGCGCATCCTGCTGCGCACCGCCTCGGGCCGCGAGGTCATTCTGGACGACATGCAGGGCGGCCGATACTTCGGCGAGATGGCGGCCATAGACGGGCTGCCCCGTTCAGCCAATGTGACGGCGTTGGAGAAGACCCGCATTTGCGTCATGCCGGATCAAGTGTTCCGCGATGCCTGCACCACCATACCATCGGTTGGACTGTCGGTGATGAAGATGCTGGCAGACCGGGTTCGCACCTTGAACCAGCGCCTCGGCGAGTATGCGTTCCTGACGGCAAAGCAGCGCCTGTGCGCGGAACTGCTGCGCCTGTCACGTCCGCGTATGGGCAATGAAAAACAGCGTATCGTGTCGCCACCACCATTGCAGCGCGAACTGGCCGACAGGATTTCCACGCAGCGCGAAGTAGTTACACGCGAGCTGGCCAGCCTGGCGCGCAAGAACGTGGTTGAGAAAACCCGCGGCGGCCTGGTGCTGGTCGAACCCGACCGGCTCAACGCCATCATCGACGAAGCCCAGTCCAAGTAAATCCACTCTCGCGGTGTCCGTCAGTTGAGGTCGCGAGCAATGTCCTCTGCGAAATCCCGCTCAAACACCAGCTTGTCATTGTGCCAGGCCTCGATGCGCGCGGTCAGGTGAAAATGGCCGGCGGATGCATGCATGGTCGACCAGGTTTCAGTGCGCAGCACAATGTCGTCACGCTCCAGTTCCTGGGTCCAGTGGGTCGTCATCCGGGCCGATAGCGGATCGTCGGGTCGAATGCTGTGGGTTTCCCGTCCAACTGCTCCGGTAATGAGGCCGTGGTCCTGATTCCGGTACAGGCCAAAATCGTCAACGATTGAAATGGTGACTTCGCCGGTTGCTTCATCCTCGCTTTGTTGGCGCGAATTGGACGGGGCGCGCAACTCGGTCTGGTCAACCGGCGGCGCTGATACGGCTTCGGCAAACACCGGTGCCGCGTCATCCGGCGCCGGAGAACGTACCGGCACCGTCAGCCACGACCTGGCTGTCTGTATACTGAGCGTGACCGGCTCCGGTGCGGGCCACATCATCGGCCAGTAGCAGGTCGACAGGGACAGCCGCAGCCGGTGGCCTGCCGGCACGGTACGGGCCACGTCGTCCAGTCTGATCCGGCAGAAATATTTCTCACCCGGTTCAAGCGGTTCGGGATGTTCGTGACTGACGATATGGGTTAGGTTCTGCAATGCGTAGCACATCCGCGCAATGCTGCCGTCGGGACGCACATCGCTCAACCGGACCGCCAGCAGGGCGACCGGCCGGTCGCTGGTAAATTCCAGCTCCAGCTCGGCGGCGCCGACCAGGTCCAGGTCTGCGCCCAGGACAGGTGTGTCAAACACCATGGAGCCGGCATCGTCGCGGGCCTGGTCGCCGGCAAACTCAGGTCCCAGCCAGATGACGCAAAACTCGCCGCCATCGCGCCCGGTTGTCTGCGGTGAGTTGAGGCGCAGCGCCGTTTCTTCACCGGGTGTCTCCCGCAAGCCGTCCGGCGTCAGATACAGCCGGTTCGGCGTGCTGGTCCGGCCGGGCCAGTTGGGTTCCGATATCCACTTGCCGGGCAGGTGCGCAGGCAGCGCCGCCGGTGGCGTTGACGCCATCACATAGGCGCGCAATGGCGGGTCGCGCAGCACGCCGGTTGCCTCGCCTTTCAGCCAGAAGTCCCACCA
The DNA here is from genome assembly GCA_028289645.1 of Anderseniella sp. Lineage (GTDB taxonomy): Bacteria > Pseudomonadota > Alphaproteobacteria > Rhizobiales > Aestuariivirgaceae > Anderseniella. The sequence goes on along the minus strand of JANQOK010000016.1, from coordinate 458,212 downwards.
CCTCAGGGCTTCCTGCAGGAAGCCGATGCGCGGTCCCGGCACCGCAAAATGCGGGTATTTGTGCGCCCACGGTCCGACAATGGCTTTGACCGGCGCTTTCAGGTTGGCCAGCATCCGGAACACTGCATTGGAATAGGCATCGTTCCAGCCGCCGACAGCCAGCACCGCGGCCTCGATGCTCGAATAGTCTTCACATACCGAGCCATGCTTCCAGTAGTCGTCGCGGCGCTGGTGCTGCAACCACCGCGCCGCCAGAAACGGTTCGTTGTCGAGGCGCTGCATCCAGGTGTCGAACCAGCCATCACCGACCAGCGCCGGATCCGGCGGGCGCGATGAGTATGACAGCATGGTGGCGCCCCAGCCGAGGTTCTCGTTGATCAGGCAGCCGCCCTTGAAGTGAATGTCATCCGCATAGCGGTCGTCGGTGGAGCACAGGGTGATGATCGCCTTGAGCGGATCCGGGCGCATGGCGGCGATCTGCAGCGAGTTGAAGCCGCCCCACGAAATGCCCAGCATGCCGACCTTGCCGGTGCACCATCCCTGTTCGGCCAGCCAGTTGATGATTTCTACGCCGTCATCGAGTTCCTGCTGGCTGTATTCGTCCTCCAGCACGCCATCGGATTCACCGCAGCCGCGCATGTCGACCCGTACGCAGGCATAGCCGTGGCCGGCAAAATAGGGATGGGTCAGATGATCGCGTTCAACTGTGCCGTCACGCTTGCGGTAGGGCAGGTACTCCAGAATGGCCGGCGCCGGGTTGTCCTGCGCATCCGCTGGCAGCCAGATGCGGGCTGCCAGCCTCGTGCCATCGTGCAGCGTGATCCACTGGTTCTCGATCTCGCGCACCTTGCGCGGAAACTGGTTGATGACGGTGGTCATCTCGACATGTCCGAAATGGTCGCTGTGATGGCGTCAAACATGGCTTTTGCCGCCGGTGACCAATGCCGGGCCCGCAGACAGGCATGTACCAGTTCCGGTTCATGGCGTACCTGCGCTTCAATGCCGGCCGCCTGCAGGCAGCGGGCGTAGTCAAAGCAGTCGTCGCGCAACGGATCCCACTCGCAGGCAACCAGAAATGCCGGCGGCAGATTGGTAAAATCGTGCTCGAGCAGCGGTGCATAGAACTTCGACGAGCGGTTTGTGGCAGCATCTGCGCCCAGATAGGTCTGCTCATAGTATTCCATGTCGGCTGTGGTCAGCCCAGGCGCATGACGGCGCGACAGGTAAGATCCCCTGCTCTTGTCGCCGCCAAAGGCTGGATAGATCAGCACCTGCCCGGCCGGCATTTTCAGACTGAGGTCGCGCCTGGCCAGGCACACAGCCGCAGCCAGGGTGCCGCCGGCTGAGTCGCCGGCAAGCACAATTCGGTCGGGATCGATGTTCAGATGGTCCGCGCTTTCAAAAACCCAGTTCACCGCCGCCGCGCAGTCGTCAAATGCGGCAGGAAAAATGTGCTCCGGCGCCAGCCGGTAGTCAACCGCCACCACCATGGCGCCGGCATCCTCGGCAATGCCGCAGCAGATGTCGTCATGGCTGTCGAGGCCGCCGAGAATGAAGCCGCCGCCGTGCATGTAGATGGCGGCGCCCTCGTTGCTCCGCCTCGCAGGAATATACTGGCGTAACGCGACATCACCGGCAGGTGCCGGAGCTGTCATGTCTGTGACCTGCATGCCGTTGGGCCGTCCGGCATGGAAATGGGCGCACAGATTGTCGTAGCAGCGGCGCTGTTCGGCGATGCTCAGGGAAGCCGGTTCGGCCGGGTAAAACTGCGATCCGGCCTCCATGAAGGCCCAGATCTCGTCCTCGTCCGGCCCTGCGCGCGGGTCATCTTGCATGATTGTCATATTGCCATGGCATCAATTTAAGATCATGATTCCTTTTATGATCTGGAACCGACAGCCGTCAGATGATGACGCACAGGCCCAGCCCCGCGATGATGAGGCTGGCGGCGCCGTTGTGCAACCCGATACTTCGGTTGTTCTGGATGCTGTCACACGTGCCGTGCCGGATCCGTTCATCATGCTGGATAAGGCCGGCATCATCCTGTCCCATAACACGCCAGCCGCCGAACTTTCCGGTCAGGCCATGGTCGGCCAGCACCTGTCCCAGCACATCCGAGCACCCGCCGTGCTCGAAGCCATAGACCGCGTCGTCGACAGCGGCGTGCCGGATCGGGTGCATTATGAACGGCGCACCGGCGGTGGCAGGCTGTTTGAGGTGTTTATAACACCCGTGGCGTCTCTCAAGGCGGTACAGGCACCCGCGGTGACTGTCCTGCTGCGTGACCTGAGCACGCAACAGCAGCTTGAAAAGATGCGGGCCGATTTCGTTGCCAACGCCAGTCATGAGTTGCGCACGCCGCTGGCCTCCATGACGGGTTTCATTGAAACACTGCAGGGCTCGGCAAGGAACGATCCCAGGGCGCGTGACAGGTTTCTCGGCAGGATGCTGGAACAGGCCCACCGCATGCGGCGGCTGATCGATGATCTCTTGTCCCTGTCCCGCATCGAGATGAACCTGCACCGTACGCCGTCGGATCAGGTCGACATGTCTGAGGTGGCGCGCTACTGCGCCGAGCTTCTAGCCACGCGGGCGGCTGAAGCAGGTTGCGAGATTAGGGTCAGCGCACCTGCGGCCATGATCGTCAGCGGCGAGCGCGACGAACTGATCCAGGTGACACAAAATCTGATCGAGAATGCCATCAAGTACGGCGCAACCGAGCGCGGCATTGATGTATCTGTCACCCACGATGCCAAACGCGGCCGAATTGAACTTGCCGTTGCTGACTACGGTGCCGGCATCGATGCCGAACATCTGCCACGGCTGACGGAGAGGTTTTACCGGGTAAGCGTTCAGGAAAGCCGTTCCGGCGGCGGCACCGGGCTTGGCCTTGCCATCGTCAAGCACATTGCCCTGCGCCATCGCGGCAGTCTCGACATAACATCTCGCAAGGGTGAAGGCAGCATCTTCAAATTTGCTTTGCCTGTTTCCCGAAATCTCGCCAAAGCTGCAGAATAAATACAATTCTTTCAGATATTTAAACTGTCATCCAATTGTCATGTAACTGTCACACAATTGAGTGGCAGCAATCCTAGGAGTCGCCCCGTTAGCTTTGAAGGGAAGCTCATGAGGGGCCTCTCGTTCAACATCCTACAGTCATATCAGGGAAACCATTATGCTCAAACGCACCCTTCTTACAGCCACCGTCGCACTCGCAGCTGTTGCCGCAGCTTCTGCCGCGCAGGCCCGCGACCAGATTCGCATCGTTGGTTCTTCGACCGTTTATCCGTTTACCACCGCTGTTGCTGAACAGTTCGGCAAGACGGCAGGCAAGACACCGGTTGTCGAATCCACCGGAACCGGCGGCGGCATGAAGCTGTTCTGTGCCGGTGTTGGCGCTGAACACCCTGACCTGTCCAATGCATCGCGGGCTATCAAAAAGTCCGAGTTCGAAATGTGCCAGAAGAACGGGGTGACCGACATCGTTGAGATCAAGGTCGGCTTTGACGGTATCACCTTTTCGCACTCCAAGGGTGCATCGGACATAACCCTGTCCAAGCAGCAGATTTTCCTGGCGCTGGCCAAGGAAATCCCGGGTGCTGATGGCAAGATGGTGCCCAATCCGAACAAGATGTGGTCTGACATCGACGCTTCGCTTCCGGCCAAGAAGATCGAGGTTCTCGGCCCTCCGCCCACGTCCGGTACCCGCGACGCGTTCGTTGAACTGGTCATGCGCCCTGGCGCCAAGAGCTTCGAAAGCCTCGCTTCGCTTCGCAAGGAAGACAAGAAGGCATTCCGCAAGATCTCCGACACCATGCGCGAAGATGGTGGCTTTGTTGAAGCCGGTGAGAACGACAATCTGATCGTTCAGAAACTGGAAGCCAACCCTGATGCATTCGGCATCTTCGGTTACTCGTTCCTCGAAGAGAACCAGGACAAGATCAAGGGTGCGGCGGTTGAAGGCGTGAAGCCGAGCTTCGACGCAATCGCGTCCGGCGAGTACAAAGTATCCCGGCCGCTGTTCATATACGCCAAGAAGCAGCACGTCGGTGTCATTCCCGGCATGCAGGAATTCATGGATGAGTATGTGTCTGAAAACGCCATGGGCGAAGACGGCTACCTGCCGGCAAAGGGCCTGATCCCGCTTCCGGAAGACGAGCTGACCAAGGTCCGCGACGCTGTGAAAAACGGTACCGGACTGTCCATGTAAGCAACACTTCAACGGCCGGCAATCTCAACCAAGGTTGCCGGCCTTCAGCCTCGCCAGCTTTCCGGTCTGATTGATGTTTTGCCACGATGATGGCTGAAAAAGATTCGAGGTTGTAATGCTCGTCCTTGTCGCCGTTCTGGTAGTTCTCGCTTTCTTCTACGGAAAGTCACGCGGATCAGCGCTTGGCACGGCCGGGGGCAAGCTTCACTCTCTTCCCTACTACCATGGCTACTTCGTCGCGCTGATGGTCGCCATACCGTTGCTGATGCTGGCAGTGGCGTGGCCCGCGGTGAGTGCATCATTCATTGAGGCCCGGGCACTGGCGATATTGCCTGCCGACCTGCAGCCGGCAGACGGTCTGGCTCGCGACGCGGTCATGCGCGACATTCGCCTGCTGGCATCAGGTGTCATTTCCGACCCTGACCGCCTCAGTGCATACCCACAGGGGGTACGGGCCGCTGCTGCGGATTTCGCCAAGCTGAATTGGGCCTCGGGCTGGCTGCAGATCGCAGTCGGCCTGCTGGTCGGCGTCGGGGCCGCCATGCTGGCATCGCGCAAACTGTCGACCAGGTTCCGGGCCCGCAATTCGGTCGAGCGCATCTTTCTGACTGTGTTGATCATCTGTTCGGCTGTCGCCATCCTGACAACCGTCGGCATCGTGTTCTCTGTCATATTCGAAACGCTGCGATTCTTCGCCAAAGTGCCGGTGACGGAGTTCCTGTTCGGCACCCAGTGGAGCCCGCAGACCGCGCTGCGTGCCGACCAGGTGGGCTCGTCCGGTGCATTCGGTGCGGTGCCGCTGTTCATCGGTACCACCCTGGTGATGCTGATCGCCATGTGCGTCGCCGGCCCCATAGGATTGTTTGCCGCCATTTACATGGCCGAATACGCCAGCCCGCGCGCCCGCTCAGTTGCCAAGCCGATCCTTGAAGTTCTTGCCGGCATTCCAACCGTGGTCTTCGGCTTCTTTGCAGCTTTGTCCGTCGCGCCCCTGATACGCAGATGGGGCGAAAGCTTCGGCCTTGAAGTCGCTTCGGAAAGCGCGCTGGCCGCAGGCATTGTCATGGGCGTCATGATCATTCCGTTCATGTCGTCCTTGTCCGACGATGTTATCAATGCGGTACCGCAGTCGCTGCGTGACGGCTCTTATGCCATGGGCGCCACCAGGTCTGAAACGGTCAAGAAGGTGGTGCTGCCGGCCGCGCTGCCGGGCATCGTGTCAGCGTTCATGCTGTCGGTGTCCCGCGCCGTGGGTGAAACCATGATTGTGGTCATGGCAGCCGGGCTGGCCGCCCACGCGGTCAGTTGGGACCTCATCGAGACATTCAACCCGTTGCAGGCGGTGACCACGGTTACGGTGCAGATCGCAACCCTGCTGGTCGGCGACCAGGAGTTTGAAAGTGCCAAGACGCTGTCGGCATTTGCCCTTGGCTTCGTGTTGTTCTTCTTCACCCTGATCCTGAACATGATCGCCTTGCGTGTGGTCGCACGCTTTAAGGAACAGTATGACTGATATGGCAAACCCCATTCCGGCACAGGCAGGCAAGCCAAGGTCAACTGTCGTGGACGCAGCTCGCCTGAAGAAGCGCTACCGGGCCGAGGCCAGGTTCCGCTGGTACGGCCTGGCCGCCATCGGATTCGCCTGTGCATTTCTGGTGATGTTGCTCGGCGATATCCTGCTCAAGGGCCTGCCGGCCTTTGAGGCCAACACGGTGACACTCGATGTCACTCTGGATGACAGCAGGATCGACCCTGACGCCATCAACAAGGGCAATTTCAATGCCATCGTGAACAGCGCCATTCGAGCGGAGTTTCCCGGTGTCAAGTCGCGCAGTGACCGCCGTGCCCTGCCGAAACTGCTGTCGACCGATGCAGCCGACGAAGTGCGTCGCCAGGTCATTGCCAACCCCTCCCTCATCGGCACCACCCGCAGTTTTGATTTGAAGCTCTCCGATGAGGCAGACTTGTTCCTGCTTGGGATGACCACCGACGAGTTCGCCATCCCTGTTGCCGGCAGCTTGACTGTTGAAGAGGCTGAGGATGGTTTCAGGCTAACATCAAGCGGTAATGATTTTGAGAGCGTTCTGGCCAGAATCAAGCAGCGCCTTGAGACCCGGCGCGACCGGCTGTCGCTGGAAGCATCGAAGCTGGAGCGGATTCGCGACCGGCTGACAGCTGAAGTGCCGGTTGCTGAAGCAGCGGTGGCCGAAGCCGGCTCTGCAGCCACCGATACCCATCCGGCCAGACGCCGCCTGGCCAAGCTGCAGGCTGACACCAGCAGCGTGGCAGCGGCATTGGCGCGACTGAAGACCCAGACAGACGATCTTTCAGCCCGCATCGACAATCCTGGCGGGGCTGAAACACTGACGTCGGTGTTGCCGTCGTATTTTGTCAGGCTGCCTGAAAAGGGTGTGGTCAAGATCACCGAGATCGGCAGCAACTATATAACCGGTCCGGCCTACATGCCGGTCACGGTGACCGGAACGGTGGCTGCGGGAAACTGGTCCCTGGTTGAGTTTTCGCAGCCGGAAGCTGACCGTAAGATCAGTGACAAGGAAGTAATCTGGCTGACCAGCCTGCGCGATGCCGGCATGGTCGAGAGCGGTTTCAACTGGCCGTTCTTTCAGCGCGGCGACAGCCGTGAGGCCGAAGTGGCTGGTGTTCTGGGCGGCATGATCGGCTCTGCACTGGTGCTGCTGGTCACCCTGATCCTGTCATTGCCGATCGGGGTTGCCGCTGCGATCTACCTGGAGGAGTTTGCGCCGCGCAACCGGGTCACCCATCTGATCGAGGTGAACATCAACAATCTTGCCGCGGTGCCGTCCATCGTCTTCGGTCTGCTGGGGCTTGCGGTTTTCCTGAATTTCTTCGGCCTGCCGCGCTCGTCCGCCATGGTCGGCGGCATGGTGCTGGCGCTGATGACACTGCCGACCATAATCATTGCTTCGCGGGCCGCATTGCGTGCGGTGCCACCGTCAATCCGGGAAGGGGCGCTTGGGGTTGGTGCATCGCACCAGCAGGCGGTGTTCCATCATGTTCTGCCGCTGGCCATGCCGGGTATTCTCACCGGCACGATTATCGGCATGGCGCAGGCGCTGGGTGAGACCGCTCCGCTGCTGATGATTGGCATGGTTGCGTTTATCGTCGATGTGCCGACGAGTTTCAGTGATGCGGCAACCGTGCTGCCGGTGCAGATCTACCTGTGGTCCGATCTGCCGGAAGCGGCCTTCCAGGCCAAGACGGCCGGCGCGATCATGGTGCTGCTTGGATTTCTGTTTCTGATGAATGCGCTGGCCGTGTTCCTGCGCAAGCAGTTTGAGCGCCGCTGGTAGTAACTGTAATTATCGAGTTTGGTTCGATTGGAGCAAAAAATGGACGCCGCGGTAATGGATACTGACAAACACCATGAAGCCATCATGACGCCGGCCGAGCCGTTGATCATGAAACAGGGCACGCCGAAGATCGTGACCAAGGACGTGACCGTCCACTACGGTGAAAAGCAGGCGATTTTCCCGTTGGATATCAGCATTCCGGACCGAGCCGTATCGTCCTTTATCGGGCCTTCAGGGTGTGGCAAGTCAACGTTCCTGCGCTGCATCAACCGTATGAACGACACCATTCCGATCTGCCGGGTGGGCGGCAAGATCACCATCGACGGCAGCGACATCTATGATCCGGACCTTGACGTTGTGCAACTTCGTGCCCGCGTTGGCATGGTGTTTCAAAAGCCCAACCCGTTCCCGAAATCCATCATGGAGAATGTCGCCTACGGTCCGCGCATTCACGGCATGGCGCAATCCAAGACGGATATTGAGGAGATTGTTGTCAATTCTCTGAAGCGGGCGGGTCTTTTCGAAGAGGTGAAAGACCGCCTTGATGCACCGGGTACCGGCCTGTCGGGTGGCCAGCAGCAGAGGCTGTGCATAGCTCGCGCCATCGCGGTGAACCCGGATGTCATTCTGATGGACGAGCCGTGCTCGGCATTGGATCCTATCGCAACGGCGCGTATCGAGGAACTGATCGACGAGCTGCGTGAGAACTATTGCATCGTGATTGTGACGCACTCCATGCAGCAGGCCGCGCGCGTCTCGCAACTGACCGCGTTCTTCCACCTCGGAACGCTGGTGGAGGTGGGTGACACCGAAGCCATATTCACCAACCCACAGGAACGCCGCACACAGGATTACATCATGGGCCGCTTTGGTTGATTTTCAGCCATCGCGTCGTCCCTACATGAAAGGTTGACCCCGAATGACCACCCATATTGTTTCCGCTTTCGATGAAGATCTCGCAAAGCTGCGCAATCTGATTGCCCAGATGGGCGGCCTGGCGGAAGACCAGTTCGGCAAGTCCATCGACGCCCTGTCAACGTCGGACCGGGTCAAGGCGGAGCACATTATTGCGGCCGACGACAAGATCGACACGCTGGAAAAGGAAGTCGAGGAAAATGCCATCAAACTGATCGCCATGCGCCAACCGATGGCGGAAGATCTGCGCTCGATCATGGTCGCCATCCGGATTTCGTCTGACCTGGAACGGATTGGCGATCTGGCCAAGAACATTGCCAAGCGAACACTTGCCGTTAACGAGCCGCTGCCGCGGTCAGTCAATGCCGGATTGAACCGGATGGCTGAACTTGCCATGGAGCAACTGGCCGATGTGTTGGATGCCTATGCCAGTCTTGACACCCAGAAAGCCAACGATGTCTGGCACAACGACAGCCGCATCGACACGTTGTATAATTCGGTGTTTCGCGAACTGTTGACCTATATGATGGAAGATGCGCGCACCATCGGCATGTGTACCCATCTGTTGTTCGGCGCCAAGAACATCGAACGCATTGGCGATCACACGACCAATATTGCCGAAAACATTCATTACCTTGTGACCGGAGAAACACTGGATGCACCCCGGCCGAAGGAAGACAGCACGTCGCTGACCCCGATTGAAGCGCGTGCCGAGAAGTAACCGAATGATACGCCGACACGGAGCCCGCGAATGCCTGCAAGTGTATTGATTGTTGAAGACGAAGAGCCGATCCAGGAGTTGCTCGCCTATAATTTTGAAGCTGAAGGCTACACGGTACGCGCGCTTGACGGGTCGGAGGATGTTGTGCGCGATGTCCTCAATGATACACCGGACATAATTGTACTGGACTGGATGCTGCCCAACCTGTCGGGTATCGAGATTTGCCGGTCCTTGCGGGCGCGGCCGGAAACCCGCGAGGTGCCGATCATCATGCTGACGGCGCGCGGCGAAGAAACCGAACGGGTGCGCGGTCTGGCGACCGGTGCAGACGACTATGTGGTCAAACCGTTTTCGGTGCCGGAACTTCTGGCCCGAGTAAAGTCACTGCTGCGCCGGTCGAGCCCTGATGCCGTTGCCGATATGTTGCAGGCAGGGGACATCTCTCTCGATCGCCGTACCCGCCGGGTGCAGCGGTCGGGCCGCGACATCGACCTGTCGCCGACCGAATTCAAACTGCTTGAGCACATGATGCAGACGCCCGGCCGGGTCTATACCCGCTCGCAGTTGCTCGACTCGGTTTGGGGCAGGGACGTTTATGTGGACGAGCGCACTGTCGACGTACACGTGGGCAGGTTGCGCAAGTCCATCAGCCGGGCCCGCGAAGTCAATCCGATCCGTACCGTGCGTGGCATGGGGTATTCGTTTGACGAGCGGTTTGGTGCGGTCAAGGCCTGACCAGAACAAAAAAACCGGCGGAGCGGGCGCTCCACCGGTTAGTGTTCCCGTTCGCACTTTCTGGATTCAGCCGGTGCGGCGGCTTCTGTCGCGCTGCGGCTGGTAGGCAATAGCTGCGTGGCCGGCACAATACGGCGAACCTTCCTTCGGCGGTTTGCCGCAGAAACAGAATTCCTCGCTGCCCGGGTCGCCGATCGGCCAGCGGCAGGTCTTGTCTGACAGCATCAGGATGGTGACACGTTCACCAACCGGTATATCGGCAATGTGGATTGGAACCGGGTCCGGGATGGGCTCAGGTTTCACCGATGCCAGAGGCTTGAGAGCGTTATTGCCGGAGGTGCGCGGCGTGCTGCCCGTGGTGCTCGGCCGGCCCGGATGGCTGGGTTCGCGTGTCTTGCGGGTGCGCGGTGTCGAAACCCTGGCCCGGGTCACCCGACCGGAAAGGCCCATCCGGTGAACTTTGCCGATAACGGCATTGCGGGTCACACCGCCTGCCAGCTTCGCTGCGATCTGGCTGGCGCTCAGGCCCTCGGCCCACAGCTTCTTAAGCAACTCGACCCGGTCGTCTGTCCAGGGCAGTTTTTGCGGAGGTTCTTCCGGTAATTGTTCATCGCTCACGAGCGGAATCCTTCTTCGATCGCCGGCCATAATCGGTTCGGCGTGAAACGCAAATGTACGTACAGAAATCGCTACATTTCGTAGACTGTGATCGGGACCCTACTAAATAGGCTGAATCTGGCGCAAGAGTCGGGCAACGGAAATTGCCGGTTTTCCCCAGCTTCGGCCGAAAAACATGGTTAACAACAGGTTAATCCCCAGCTTTGTGGCAGGTCGATGCGGCGTTCTGACTCAGGTGGGCGCGAAATCCGGATTCCTGAGCAGAATACGGGGGTTTCGAGCGTGGCGTCCACATTGCCAAGGCGTCAAAAACACAATATACTTACGCATGTTCGATAGTTGCGCCGCCGCTCGCCGGTGGCGTTTGCTGTTTCAAGGGCAGTGCCCCAAAAAGCGCTCTAAAGGTCTGTTTGAGTATGACGCAAGCTGTTCTGCCGACATATAATCGCACAGCGTTTTCCATTGAAAGCGGTGAAGGCGCGTGGGTGAAGGCATCCGATGGCCGCACGCTGCTGGACTTCGGGGCCGGCATTGCGGTCAACTCGCTGGGCCATTGCCATCCGCACCTGGTGGAAACCCTGAAACAGCAGGCAGAAAAGCTTTGGCACACGTCAAACCTGTATCGCATTCCAGAGGGCGAGCGGCTGGCGGAACGCCTGTGCGAGGCAAGCTTCGCTGACACGGTGTTTTTCACCAATTCCGGCGCCGAGGCGATGGAGTGTTCCATCAAGATGGCGCGCAAGTACCACGCTGCGTCGGGTCATCCTGAAAAGTTCCGCCTGATCACGTTCGAAGGTGCCTTCCACGGCCGCACACTGGCAACCATCGCAGCCGGTGGGCAACAAAAGTATATCGACGGTTTCGGGCCCGCCGTTGATGGTTTCGACCAAGTGCCGTTCGCGGATCATGAAGCCGTTGAGCAGGCCATAGGTCCTGAAACCGCCGGCATCCTGATTGAACCGATCCAGGGCGAGGGCGGTATCAGGCCCGTGCCCGCCAAGTGCCTCAAGGGATTGCGCGATCTGTGCGACAAGCACGGCATCCTGCTGGTGTTTGACGAAATCCAGTGCGGTATGGGTCGCACCGGCAAGCTGTTTGCACACCAGCATACTTCCATTGCGCCCGACATCATGGCCTCGGCAAAGGGCATCGGCGGCGGCTACCCGCTCGGGGCCTGCCTGGCGACATCGGAGGCCGCCAAGGGCATGGTCGCCGGCACTCACGGTTCCACCTATGGAGGCAACCCGATGGCCATGGCCATCGGCAATGCGGTGCTCGACGTCATCCTGGAAGAGGGATTTCTGGATCATGTGAGCCAGATGTCACTGCTGTTGAACCAGAAGCTGGCTGGTGTGACGGACGAGTTTCCGGATATCCTCAGCGGTGCGCGTGGCGCGGGATTGATGCTCGGTCTGGAATGCAAGGTTGCAAACACCGAAGTGCAGGCAGCCTGCGTTGCCAACGATCTTCTTGTTGTGGCAGCCGGTGACAATGTTGTGCGCCTGCTGCCACCGCTGAACATCACCGCAGATGAGGTGTCACAGGCGGTCAACCGCGTCGAAGCGGCGTGCCGCCAGCTTCGATCATCGCCCGGCAGCAATTAGATCGCAGGGCGATTAAATCAGTTTCAATTCGGGGCCGTGCGCCCCGCTCTAAAGGGTTCCGGCATAGATCATGTCTGACACAGCGAAATCATTTTTGGACATCTCGGGTGTCTCCAGCGACGACCTCAATGCAATTCTGTCCGGCGCCCTGTCGGCAAAGCGCGCGCGAGCCGGCTTGCCGAACGGCATCGCGGATGGTCAGCGCCCGCTTGAAGGTCATGTGCTGGCGATGATCTTTGAGAAGCCGTCGACCCGCACCCGCGTGTCGTTTGACATTGCAATTCGCCAGCTCGGCGGTGAGTCACTGGTGCTGTCTGCCGCCGACCTGCAACTTGGCCGCGGTGAAACCGTGGCGGATACAGCGCGTGTTCTATCGCGCATGGTGGATGCAATCATGCTGCGCACCCATGGCGAGGAAAAACTGCACGAGCTCGCCGCAGAAGCAACAGTGCCGGTGATCAACGGGCTGACCGATACATCCCACCCATGCCAGATCATGGCGGACCTGCTCACGCTGCAGGAACACAAAGGCGCCATTTCCGGCAAATCCGTTGCCTGGGTTGGCGACGGCAACAATGTGCTGACGTCGTGGATCCATGCGGCTGGCAAACTCGACTTTGAACTTCGGGTGGCGACACCCCCGGAACTTGCACCCGACGCTGCAGCGCTCGACTGGGCCGACGCCAACGGTGTCAGCCTGCGCCTTGGAACAGATCCGCAGACCGCTGTGTCCGGCGCCGACTGCGTGGTGACGGACACCTGGGTTTCTATGAATGACGAGGACGCAACGAACCGACATAATCTGTTGATGCCCTATCAGGTGAACGATGCCCTGATGGCGCGTGCCGGCAAGGATGCTGTCTTCATGCATTGCCTGCCGGCACACCGCGGCGAAGAGGTGACCGGCTCGGTCATCGATGGCCCGCAGTCGGTTGTTTTTGACGAAGCTGAAAACCGGCTCCATGCGCAAAAGGCCATTCTGCGCTGGTGCCTTGGCAAACTTTAGGAAAATCCAGGACCCGATCCCAACGTGACTGAGCCTTCCACGCTTGACATATCCACCGTGATTTCGGTTGAAGACGCCGTGCTGCCGTTTGACATCAAGCCGCTTGGTGTGCGCGGCCGCGTGGTCCGTCTCGGCAGCATACTCGATGACATCCTGAACCGACACGATTATCCGATGGCTGCATCCGCCGTCCTGGCTGAGGCTGTTGCCCTGGTGGCCATGTTCGGTGCGGTACTGAAGTTTAACGGCAAGTTCATCCTGCAGACGTCGACCGACGGCCCGGTGTCGATGCTGGTGGCCGACTTTGTCTCGCCGGATCAGGTCAGGGGTTATGCTCGCGTCGATCCTGAAGCGCTTGCCCGCCTGGAGGCAACCGGCACGGTGACGGCCCAGGCGGTGATCGGCAACGGACATCTTGCCATGACCGTTGATCAGGGCGAGGACATGGAACGCTATCAGGGTATTGTCGGGCTCGACAATGCCACACTGGTTGATGCGGCCCATGACTATTTCCGCCAATCCGAACAGATCCCGACACTGCTGCGCCTGGCGTCGGGCCCGCTGGTCGGCCGCGCCGGGCAAGGCGACAAATGGCGCGCCGGCGCCATCATGATCCAGCATCTGCCAGAAGACGGCGGCATCAGCCCGATGCAGGTGTATTCCGGTGACGATCCGTCCGGGAGGGATGAGCCGGAAGTCGATGAAGACGACAACTGGCGCAAGGCCAAGCTGTTGCTGGAAACGGTCGAGGATCACGAACTGATCGACCCGCTGCTGTCATCGGAACGGGTCCTGTACCGGCTGTTTCACGAAGACGGCGTCACGGTCTACCCGGAGCTGAAGCTCAAGCGCTATTGTTCCTGTTCGGCGGACCGGCTCAAGGGCATCCTCGCCAACATGCCCGACGACGACAAGCACCACATGGCGAAGGACGGCACGATAGACGTGACGTGCGAATTCTGCTCGGCCAGTTACCGTTTTGACGCAGAGGAGATTGTCCGGGCCGGCTAGGGTGCAGGGTTTGCTTAGATTGTGATGGTGTCCGAATTCGATCTTTGGATACAGTGACCTGTCTTGTTATGGATGCCAGCATTCGCTGGCATGACGATTGGACAACCCTTGTAGTTCGGCTCGCCTACTCTTTCACCTCATCGGCGTCACCCCAGCGAAGGCTGGGGTCCAAAGCAACGCCTGGGTACGAAGATATACTGTTTAAGGCGCGCTGAGGTCTGCTCCCAACCGGTCGAGGAACTGATCGCATTCCACAAGCTGGCTGGCGGCGATGAACTCGTCCGGTTTGTGGGCCTGGTCAATCGACCCGGGCCCGCAGATGACGGTTGACATACCGGCGGCCTGAAAGTGCCCGGCTTCGGTTCCGTAGGATACGACCCCGGTACGGTTGGACCCGGTCAGCCGCATGGCGAGCGATTTAGCCTCGCCGTCCGGTTCCGGCTCAAGCCCGGGCACATTGACGTAGTTGTCGGTTTCAATCCCGGCGTCGGGATATTTGGCGCGGATCACCTCGTTGCGCGCCTGCACGAAGCGCGCCACCCGGTCGCGTATTTCATCCACGTCCTGATCCGGCAGCAGGCGGGCTTCCCACGAAATCGTGGCCAGGTTGGGCACGATGTTCACGGTTGTGCCGGAGTGCACCGCGCCCACATGCACGGTGGTGAATGCAGGATCGAACGGGCAGTCGCCGTTGTCCTTGTCGCGCATTTCCTGCGCAATGGCATTGATCTCGGTGATCAGCAGGTTGGCTTCATTCAGCGCACTCCACCCCAAGGCCGGCTTGCTGGAATGGGCTTCAACGCCCCTGATGGTCGTAACATAGGCCTGACACGCCTTCTGGCCGGTCATCACATCCATCATGGTCGGCTCACCGACTATGCAGATCGATGGTGTCGGCATGTCATGGCCAAAGCGCCGGACGGCAGGGATCACGCCCTCGCAACTGACTTCTTCGTCGCACGAAAACACCAGATGCACCGGGCGTGCCAGTTTGCGCGCTTTCAGTTGCGGCACCGCGGCCAGGCAGCAGGCCAGAAATCCTTTCATGTCGCAGGTGCCGCGGCCGAACAGGTCACCGTTGATATTCGTCATGGTGAACGGGTCGGTTGCCCAGGCCTGACCGGTTACCGGCACAGTGTCGGTGTGTCCAGACAGGGCGACACCGCCATCAACGGCAGGCCCGATACTGGCCACCAGATTGGTCTTGCCGGGGGCGTAATCCGCCCGCATCGTGTCGATACCCTGGTTACGCAGGAACGCTTCGGCAAACTCAATCAACGGAAAGTTTGAGTTGCACGACGTGGTGTCAAATCCGATCAGGTGGCCCAGCATTTCTGCTGACGATGGGGTATGCTGGCTGCTCAAGGTTGGCGGTCTCCGAAAAACTCTTGGTGGACGTCAGTTGATGGTCGGTTCGGCGTTTGGCGAATCCAGGGAAAACGCCGGGACTTCGACCTGCAGCATTTCACCATTGGTCCCCTCCATGGTGTAGAACCCGGCCATGAAACCGCTTGGAGTGGCGAGCGGGCAGCCTGAGGTGTACTCAAAGCGTTCACCCGGGCCAAGTGTTGGCTGCTTGCCGACAACGCCTTCACCGTCGACGTCCTGGCGTTGGCCGTTGGCGTCGATGATTTCCCAGTGCCGGGTGCGCAGGGTAACGGTTTTGTCGCTCTTGTTTTCGATCGATACCGTGTAGGCCCATACATAATAGTTCTCGTCCGGTGCCGAACGGTCGTCCAGGTACTGCGGCAGGACCGATACTTCTATGTCGTGTGTAACTGCCTGATACATGTCCATGATTCGCTCTGCCGACGGTATCCTTGAGCGCCTTTGGCGGTATGACAAAACTCCGGGTCAAACGTCTTGATGCGCCAATTTATCCACGAAAATCAGCCCGTATGCGTCTGATAACTCATCCTTACAGCCGACACCGAACAGCCGATATGCTAATTCTGCTATCTGGAACGCATCAGAAAGCATTACAGATGACTGCTCAAGCTGCAAATGGCATTGTCCCCGCCCATATCATCCGCCAGATGGTGGAGACGGGCCACATCATCGCTGAAACCGCACTCGACGTGGATCAGGTGCAGCCGGCCAGTCTCGATTTGCGGCTCGGAGAGGTGGCCTGGCGGGTGCGGGCGTCTTTCATGCCCGGTCCGCGCAACACGGTTGCCGACCGGCTCGACAAGCTGTCCCTGCACAAGATTGACCTGACTGACAGCGCAGTGCTGGAGGTCGGCTGTGTCTATATCGTCCCGCTGCTGGAATCGCTGGCGCTCGATGACACCATGTCTGCGGCCGCCAATCCCAAGAGTTCGACCGGCAGGCTGGACATCTTTACCCGGGTCATCGCCGACAATGCGGCAGAATTCGATACCGTGCCTGCCGGCTACAAGGGACCGCTCTACGCCGAAATTTCACCGCGGACATTCCCGATCCTGGCCCGCACCGGGTCGCGCCTGTCGCAAATCCGCTTTCGCTCCGGCAATGTGTCGCCCAGCGACGATCTGATCCACGAATTGCACCGGCAGAAACCTTTGGTCACGTCAGGCGACGTATCCATCGACAATGGCATTGCGCTGAGCGTCGATCTGTCGAGTTTCGATGACAATCAGCCGGTCGGATTCCGCGCCAAGCGCCATTCCGGCCTGGTCGACGTCGACCGCAAGGCCGGACTTGACGTGCTCGACTACTGGGATCCGATCTGGCAGCGCGGATCGCTGATCCTCGATCCGGACCAGTTTTACATACTGGCCTCAAAGGAAGCGGTGCGCGTACCGCCGACCCATGCCGCTGAAATGGTGCCGTTCAACCCGCTGGTCGGTGAGTTCCGCGTGCACTATGCCGGCTTCTTCGATCCCGGCTTCGGCGACGTGTCGGGCGACGGCGAAGGCTCACGCGCCGTGCTGGAGGTACGCAGCCACGAGGTGCCGTTCATCCTCGAAGACGGCCAGATCATCGGCCGCCTGGTGTACGAACCCCTGAGCGAAGCTCCTGAAACCGTGTACGGCCAGGGCATCGGCTCCAACTACCAGAAGCAGGGCCTGAAGCTGTCGAAGCATTTCAAGGCGTTCGAAGGCTGAGGTATTATTCCGCTCACGCAAGCAGCCTGACGGCTGCGCTCCTCTGGGGCGCACTTCGTGCGGCGCGCGGTCGCGCTTGCCACAGCACTTGTGTGCTTCGGAAGTGAGTTCACCACGAAGGTGCGTATTGACACCCTCTCTCGGTTGTCATCCCGGCGCAGGCTGGGATTCATTGCAACCGGCAAGCCAAGTGTTCGTTGAAGGATGGATTCCAGCCTGCGCTGGAATGACGACCCAATATTGACGGCGGTTCATGATGAGGAAACGGCGCAAACCAGGCAAACAACAGCTGTAGTGGTTTGGGCTTGTTTTGCTCACGCTCGATCGCTGTCGAGTTGCAGCCGGCGTGTCTTAGAGCGCGTCGTGGAAGATCACGCCCGCGGTGAAGCGGACCCCTGACCGCAGGCGGCTGACCCCATGCCGCAGCTTGGTGCGGTGGTAGCCCTTTGCGCCTTTGCGCGGACGCTCATTGACCGCAAACAGCGCCGCCTCGCCTTGTTGCAAAGGCACAACCTCGGCACGGGACTGCATGCGTGGCCTTTGCTCCGTCAGGACGAACTCCCCACCCTCGAAGTCCGCAGTGTCGCTCAGCAGGATTACCAGTTGGAGAGGGAACACATGTTCGCCATACAGATCCTGGTGCAGGCAGTTGAAATCGCCTTGCTCGTAGCGCAGCAGCAACGGTGTCGGGCGCGTTTGCCCGGCCTTGTGGCAGCGTTCCAGCATCTCGGTGTGCGCCAATGGATATCTCCGCTGGCTGCCAAGCATGTCCGCCCACCGGTTGGCGGTCCGGGCGGCCTCGGGATAGATGCAGGTGCGCAGCGTTGTGATGACCTTCGGCAACGGATAGGCAAAATACTTGTACTCGCCGCGGCCAAAGCCATGTCGAGCCATGACAACCTTGCTGCGGAACAACTTGTCCTGCCCGTAGGCAGCGGCAAGCTCGTTGCATTCATCCCTCGACAGCAGCGGCCCCAGCCGGCCGACACCATACTCGTCAAGGTCACTGTCGATGGCTTTCCAGTCGCAGGCGGCAATCCTGTCTTCGAGAGGCTGCGCCTTGGCGCCACCACCCCCTGTTTCAGAGCTGGCTGCTGGCGCGGGCGTCAGCTCTCGCGGCGGTTCGGCACCATATGTCCTGTTTGCTGCGGTCATTGTTCATCTCCTGTGCTTGGCGGTGAACAATATTGGCCTTTTGCAGGGGACGACACCCGATTCACGGGATCCGGCCAAGCTGCCGGAATGTTCGTTGACCGCCGTTTGTGACATTGACCCGATCAGGCAGAGCGGTGCTTCGATGGTGCGCAACATTGCGACCGCTTGACCTCCGAATGCACACATCCTTTCCGCTGCTGCGGAGAGTCCGTCATGTGCCAGGAAAGGGCTTGTCCGGCAAGGTAGAGAACATTGAAAGTCGTATTGTTATGATATACCGTTTTGATCTTGCCGACCATCGGCCGCAGAATGGGCCGTCGCGCGGTCACAATGCCGGTTTCGCAACACTCAGGGGAGGATTCAGATGTGCCATCCAGTCATCATGGAATATGTTAAGGGAAAGGCCCTCAGCCGTCGCGACTTGTTTCGCGGATCTGCGGCGGCTGGCGCGGCGATCGCAGCCTCGGCGGCTCTCGCTCCGCGGCCAGTGATGGCGCAAGCGGCCAACCGGGCGGTAGATCTGACCTACACCCTGACACATGATTTCCCGACCTATTTTGGAGAACAGCAATTCTTTGACGAAGAGGTGTTTTCCTACGCCAAGAACAAGTTCAATTTGAAGATGCTGCGTGTGAATGAACACACGGGAACCCATATCGACGCCCCGCTGCACTTCACCGACGGCGGCACCTCGATCGACGAGGTTCCGGTGGAGACACTTGTCTGTCCGCTGGCGATTGTCGACATCCGGGAAAAGGCTGATGCCAATCCCGATGCGCAGGTGACGCCTGACGATCTTAAGGCTTGGATTGCAAAGCACGGTCCGATCCCCAAGGGCGCTTGCGTGGCGCAGAATGCGGGCTGGCAGAAACACGTTGCATCGCCCAAGTTCCGCAATGCTGACGATGCCAAGAAGATGCATTTTCCTGGTTTCCATGTGGAAGCCGCCAAGATGTTGCTGGAGGAAGCTGAGGTTGTGGGAATGGCTGTCGACACACTGTCCATAGACTATGGCCCTTCGGCTGATTTTATCACCCATTATACATGGCTGCCGGCAAACCGGTGGGCTGTTGAGAACATGGCCAATCTCGACCAGCTGCCAGCCACGGGCGCCACGCTTGTCGTCGGTGCGCCCAAGCATAAGGGGGGAACCGGCGGACCCTGTCGGCTGATCGCCTTGGTCTGACGGCGACGCGCGCTGCGCGCAGTTGTCGTGCGTCCAGTGTGGAGGTGGAGCACGAGTAGATGTCCTGATGCTCCGCCCCAGGTGCCTGCTTTGTGCCACAACGAGGATGCCTGCGTGCGCCGGGTTCAACACGTCCCAGGAGACAGGACTGAGGCTGGTCAGAACCGCGTGGCTGCTGTCGGTGGCGGAACTGCATCCGTCGGACCGGGCAACCCAAGATGGCAGAAGGTCGGGCCGCAGCGTCCACTCAACCTTGAATCTTGCCCTTGTGATTGCCGCTTGCAGCGCCGATTATTCCAACGCCCTGCCTACCCAGTGCATCAAGGGCGAGCATCAAGGTCAACAATCAAACTGGAGTGACCATGGTCGATCTGATTGTCAGGAATGCCACACTACCGGATGGGCGAACGGGCATGGACATCGCCTGCAAGCAAGGCATCATCACCGCAGTCGAGGCCGAAATCGGCGGCGAGGCTGAAGTGACGATCGACGCCGGCGGGTGGCTGGTCAGCCCGCCTTTTGTCGACCCGCATTTCCACTTGGATGCGACCCTGTCGCTGGGCAGGCCGCGTATGAATGTCTCGGGAACCCTGCTGGAGGGAATCGCGCTTTGGGGCGAGCTCAAGCCGATGCAGAGCATCGACGAGATCATTGACCGTGGCGTGCGCTATTGCGATCTCGCCGTGTCGATGGGCATTGGTGCGATCCGTTCTCATGTCGATACCTGTGACGATGAATTGAAAGGCGTCCAGGCACTGCTCGACGTACGCGCGAAGGTCAAGGAGTATATTGACCTCCAGCTAGTCGCCTTCCCCCAGGACGGCGCACTACGCGATCCGACTGCGATGACAAATACAATCCGCGCCCTCGATATGGGCGTCGACATTGTTGGTGGCATTCCGCATTTCGAGCGCACTATGGCCGACGGTGCTGAGTCGATCAGACTGTTGTGTGAGACTGCAGCCGAGCGTGGTTTAATGGTCGACTTGCACTGCGACGAGACCGATGATCCCATGAGCCGCCACATAGAGACTCTTGCCTTTCAGAGCCAACGGCTCGGCCTGCAAGGACGTGTTGCCGGCTCGCATCTGACATCAATGCACTCGATGGACAACTACTACGTCTCAAAGCTCATTCCCCTGATGGCGGAGGCGGAGATCCACGCAATCCCTAATCCGCTGATCAACATCTTGCTGCAGGGCCGCCACGACACCTACCCAAAGCGCCGGGGGCTGACCCGTGTCCGTGAATTGCGTGATGCGGGTATCAATATTGGCTTTGGGTCAGATTGCGTCATGGATCCGTGGTACTCATTGGGCCGTGCTGACATGCTGGATGTCGCCCATATGGGCCTCCACGTGGGTCAGCTTTCGAGCCGCCAGGACATGGCCTGGTGCTTTGAGGCGGTGACCAGCAATTCGGCGCAGATCATGGGGCTGGAAGGCTACGGCGTGGCGCCAGGCTGTCAGGCGAACTTCAACCTGTTGCAGGCTCGCGACACGATCGAGGCAATTCGCTTGCGCGCCCATCGTGTGGCTGTCATCCGACGCGGCAAGGTGGTCGCACGCAATGAACCGCTCTCGACCCGGCTGTATCTGGACGGCCGCCCAGAGCGCGTTGATCCGGCCGAATTTGCTCCGAGAAGCTGAGGTCATTCAGCCGTTTTGGGGCAACTCCTCCGTGCGGGAATGCTTGCCTCCCGTCTGGGTCGCAAGAACTGAACCAGCTACGGTGTAAGCAATTCCGTGTCGCACTTGGTGCCGCCAGCTTCGAATGGATCATCATGCGACCAACCTCATGATGGTGGGCCACTTCATGGGGGAGGATCAATCGATAGGGCGATCCCTTCTTGCCTTAATCCGTTCAGAACGCCTCGGCGATATCAACCGCCGAGACCTGGGACAGCGACTTGTGGATTGTGACCCTGGTCTCCCGGAAGTCCAGCATCACGATCCGGATTTCAGTCGCAGGCCCTTCGCATGCCGGATCCATACAAATGGTCTCTCGAACCGAGACGAGGCCTTGCGCACTGTGGCCCAGCCGATCACGCACCAGGCGCTTGATACGCTGCGCATGCCAGAGGTTCTGTGCTGTCTGTCGGAGTGACCCGCCTTGCATCATGAGTATGCCCGCCATGTCGCCCTGCTCACGCCTCGGATGGTGCGGTGTGATGGCCGGGCCTGCAGCACCGATAAGTGACGGGCAAGCGGATCGCTACGCGAAATGGCGATTGAGGTTGGCTTCATTTCTGCCAAATGCGTGAGCAACCGGCGTCTTGGTACGCTGGCGATGTCAATGTCCATGCGGGCTCTCTCCGTATCTCGTTGCAAGATGCGCTCCTTCATTCGACGGCAGGATCACCGGATCGACCCCGACAGTGACATCGTCCTTAGTGATCACACTGCCAACCGGTGGGTTTGGCCTGACATAGCTGCGCGCGCGATCTGCCAGGTGCAAGGCGCACTGCAGCCAGGCAAGATCAGAGCTGGGTCGGGTTGGGCGCATCGCCATAGACTTCGCTTGGGTCAAAGGTCTTTCGGCATTCCATGAACGTCAGGGGTTGGCCGGCATCGCTTCCGACCGGCACGGCGCGATAGAAACAGGACCGGTAACCCACATGGCACGACGCGCCCGATCCGTCGACTTCGACCCGCAGCCAAATCGCATCCTGATCGTCGTCAATCCGGGCTTCGACCACCTTCTGCACCAGGCCAGACGTTGCCCCCTTGTGCCAGAGAACCTGTCGCGCGCGACTGAAGTAGTGGGCCTCGCCGGTCTCGATTGTCAGCCGCAGCGCTTGCGCATTCATCCAGCCCAGCATCAAGACCTCTCCTGTCCACGCATCGGTGGTTATGCAGGGCAAGAGGCCATCCGAGCCGAATTTTGGCGCAAGATCAGTGCCTTCCTCAACTTGCTCGATCGAGTCCCGCGTGTGAAATTCAAGTTGGACCATCATCACCTCTTGTGAACTGTAATATTATAACATATAGCTTCTTCGCTCAGGATAGCAGAAATGTAAAGAGGCCGATATGACGATTGAGATCGATGACGACCGACTGCCGGTAACCGTGCTGACAGGCTTCTTGGGGGCGGGCAAGACAACTCTATTGAACCACCTGATCCGCGACCCGGATGCAGGGCGCATTGCCGTAGTCATGAACGAGTTCGGGGACGTGGGGCTTGATCACGATCTGATCGAGGAGGCGACCGAAGAAACCATTCTCATGCAGTCGGGGTGCCTTTGCTGCTCCATCAGGGGCGACCTGGGACAGACCCTTGGGTCGTTGATGGCCCGCCGGAGGCGGGGCGATCTGACCTTTGATCGTGTGATTGTGGAAACGACCGGAATCGCTGATCCAGGCCCGATCTTGCACACGCTGGTCGTAGACGATCTCATTGCGCCTGATTTCCGGATGGACGGGGTCGTGACGCTTGCCGACGCAGCGACGGGCGCGCGCACGCTCGACACGCACTTTGAGGCGGTTCACCAGATCGCCGCAGCCGATCTGATTATTCTCACAAAGGCGGATCTCGTGACATCGAGCGAAGTTGAACGGTATGAGGCTCGGCTTGAGGGGATCAACAAGTCTGCTCGAATCATGAAGGCCGAACACGGACGTGTCCCGAACGGTATGCCTTTTAACCTTTCAGCGATGCGCTCTGGCGCGACTTACGAGGAAATGGCCAATTGGCTCGGTGCGGCAAAGGAAAGCAAATCGGCATCGGTGCAGCCGGCCAACGATGAGGCGCACGCGCATCAGGAACATGACGACCATCATGATCATGATCATGATCATGATCATGCTCATCACCATCACCATCACCATCACGACGATCACGATCACCATGATCACGACCACCATCACCACGATCACGATCATCGCGTTGTTTCGGTCGCAATTGAGCTAGGAGAGCCGATCCCGGCCCAAGTTTTCGATTTCTGGCTCGACACGTTGATTGCCCTTAAGGGCCCCAACATACTGCGCATGAAAGGTATCGTGCATGTCGAAGGTATGGACTGGCCCTTTGTCTTCCATGGGGTTCAACACATCTTCGACACGCCGGTGCCGCTGAAATCCTGGTCTGGCAAGGATACCACAAGCCGGGTGGTGGTGATCGCGCGCGATATCGACAAGGGCGATCTGGAGGTCAGCCTGGAAACGTTGCGCATGCGGCCCAAAGCGGTTGAGGCGACGACAGAGGGCATGATGGTCCACACTACCGAGACGTCGTATTGAGCTACGCTGCGCCTATTTAGCTCCCTGGACCGTCAGGTCGAGCCATACGTCCCGCATGACCCCGGGAGTGTATGGACGTATGTCTGCGGACCTACCGTCTGTTCCTTCGCCCATGTCAGTAATTCGCGATCCGCATTCATCGTATGGAAACTTGACACATTGCGACTTTGCGAGCCAACTGAGCAAAACTCGAGAAGTTGCATGGATACCGAGCCGTTACAGAGTCAACTCCAATCGCCAATGCGCTAGACAGAAACTGGACCACGAGTGGGGCAGACCAATTGCTCAGTCCGGCGCTACTATGACAGGGAATGGTATCATGATCGAAGAAACCTACAGGGGAACAGATGGCTGACGCACCAAAAGACGCTCCGGAACCGGGCCGCACACTCATCCGCAATATCGGCCGGCTTCTCACTGGGGATCTGGCCATGCCGCTTGCGGACAGCGACTGCCTGCTGATCGAGAATGGCGTGATCGAGGGCTTCGAGGCGGCCGACGCCGACCGCACGATCGACGCTGCCGGCTGTGCTGTTGCGCCAGGCCTCGTCGATGGTCACTGCCACCCGGTCTTTGGCGACTGGACCCCGCGGCAAAACCAGACCGGCTGGATCGAGATGAACGTAAACGGCGGCGTCACCAGCTTCCTGTCCGCCGGCGAGGTGCATCTGCCCGGCCGCCCGAAAGATGCCGAAGGCGTCAAGGCACTGGCCATGGTGGCGCAACGCTGCTTTGCCAATTTCCGTGCCGCCGGGGCAAAAGTGCTAGCCGGCGCACCTGTGCCTGAACTTGACTTCGACCGCGATTTCTATGCTGCAATAAAGGCGGCCGGTATCCGGCATATCGGCGAGATCGGTCTTGGCACCGTGGCCAAGGGACCTGACGCTGCGCGCGTCACCGGCTGGTGCAGGGAGTTGGGGATCGAGACGATCATGCATACAGGCGGCCCCTCGATTGCCGGTTCTCACCACGTCACGGCAGAGGATGTTCTGGAGGCGCAGCCCGATGTGGTAAGCCATATCAACGGCGGTCCGACCTCGATCCCGCACGACGCAATCCGCGAGCTTTGCCGCAATGCGTCAGGTGCCCTGGAGGCAGTGCATAACGGTAACGAGAAATCCGCCATTGTTGCGCTGGAAGGTGCGCAGGCAGAGAATCGGCTGGCCGACTTCCTGATCGGAACCGATGCGCCCGCAGGTTCCGGTGTGCAGCCCAATGGGATGCTGCGCATGGCGACACTTCTGGCCAGTTTTGGTGGCCTGCCGGCTGAACAGGCTTGGTGCTGTGGTAGCGGGAACGTGGCCAAGCGGCGCAGCCTGACGCAGGGGATCGTCGCACCTGGCCGGCCCGCAGACCTGGTGTTCATGGACCGTCCCGGCGGATCGCAGGGCGACGACGTTCTGGGCGCCATGGCGATGGGCAACATCCCGGGTATTGCGGCGGTGATGATCGACGGCAAGATTCGCACCGGCCGCTCGCGCTCGACGCCGCCCGCGGCCCGTGTGCCGGTACTGTGATGGGCACGCATCAGAATCGGTGCACCATTCTGCCCTAACCGTTTTCCACCTGTTGAGAGTTGATTTCCAGCGCCACATCGAAAAGCGGAATGCAGCCAGATCATCTTTGCCCTGTGTTTGGGTCTGGAAGCTCTCATTCGAAATCGCGAAACGGCTCGGCCTGGCGCCAGCAGTTGACGCAGCGGCATCCCCTCAACTGGCATTCACCTGTCGATGATAGAAACGCGGACGAAGTGGGCATGATGAACGAATGCCATGCAGTCCGATCCTGACTCAACCCGGGCTTTGCCGTCGATTTGAAGCAATTTACCGCGGCACCGACTCAAGCGTATGGCTGGCCAGGCTGCGGCCGGCTTCCTGCATTGTCAGGAAAGTCTGGTCGGCACCTGCCTCCTTGATGCGGTTCGCGTGTTCTTCGTAAAGGGCATGACTTATGATTGGGCCTTCAAAACCCTGTTTGCGCAACATTTTCGTTGCAATCAATTTGGCCTCGACATCGTCCATAGCCAGAATGGTGGCTCTGATCTGCTCAAGAGAAATGCCTCTCCAGAGATTGTTGTCCTCGGCGTCGGCGAAAATGACATTGCGTCCGGCATCCAAATGCGCCTCGGCAGTGTATTTGTCGGCATCCAGTCCGACTGGTTTCAAGCCGTTCTCAGTCAGTGAGTCGTATGCTGCAGAGCCCGTTCGGCCCATTCCAAAAATCAGGACATCGGCGTCACCCAGGTCTTTGGGCTGTTCGTCAGGATGTCTTGTGTCGCGCTCAAATTTTTGCAACCGGCCCTCGAAGCGTTCAAAGATCGGGTGAGCCAACCTGTTCAGGGGGGCTGCAACCAGGAACGAAACCGAAAGGGCAATTGCCAACGGCACCAGGAACTCACCGACACCGGGAATTCCGGCAGCAACGATCAAGCCGAATTCACTGTAAGCGGTGAGGGACAGCGCTGCCAGAAACGATGTTCGCGCCCGCAATTTGAACGCCACCAGCAAGAAGAAGAACAGGATGCCTTTGAGCGGAAGAAGGATGCCCAGGACAATGGCGAAGACCAGGGCATTCCAGTCTGGCAGTCCCGACATGCCGATGCTCAGGAAAAAGCCGACCAGGAAGACCTCCTTGAGGGACCAGAGGGACTCAGACAGTTCGCCGGCCCGAGGATGGTTGGAGAGCAGCAGGCCCATCACCAGCGCGCCAATCTCTCCCTTGAGGCCGATGAGCTCGAAACCGACACCGCCGATCACCAGGCTCAACGCCATGCCTGTCAGCACCAGGATTTCGTCATGACCTGCGTAATCGAGAATTTTGTAAAGGACGGGACGCAGCAGGGGTGAAGCAAACGCCAGCAACGCCCACGGCCCGGGCACCTTGCCTGAAAAAATCGCCAGCACAACCAGCGCAATGACATCCTGAACAATCAGAATGCCGATCGCGCTCCGGCCATGGAAACTTCCCATTTCCCGCTTGGATTCCAGTATCTTTGCCGCAAGGACGGTTGATGAAAACGCCAGGCCTATTCCGACCAGGCATGCGGTTAACCAGTCATCGGTGAACAGCAATCGCACAATCGGTGCATAAAGTGCGACCGATATGGCGAAATGGAGAAGCCCGCCACCCAACACGTGTGGCTCTGTGATCTGTTTCAGCTTCAGCTTGAGGCCGACGGAGAACAGCAACAACAGCACGCCAAGGTTCGCCAGGTAGTCCAGAATCGGGCCTGTTGTCGTCGGCATTCCGAGCGATGGTCCCAGTGCATTGATTGCGAAACCTGCAACCAGGAACCCCACCAAAGGCGGTAGTGCCACCTGACGAGCCAGAATGCCAAGGATGAAGGCCGCGCTGATCGCAAATACTTCGAATGCCATATGCCCCTCCGCTTAAGAATGACTGTTTCGACACCTGAACGGCCCCAAATGATCGCTCCAGCTCAGGTGTTGGTCCATAGCTGCCGCAAGGTCGAGCTACCGGAAATTATTGTGGCGAGGGTCCTTCCCCGGCGCAAGGCTGATGTTCAGCCAGCAAAACTGCGCATCAAATAGACGTCTGTCGTCCAGAGCGGTGGCCCGGGTATCGCACTTGCAGCAGATCTTTCAGTGCCAATAGTTGTCTGAGCTGGTCAGGATGGACCGCACAACCAGGTCTCCCGCGCTGGAGGCGAGCCGTTCGACCTGATGCAAGCGGTTCTAGTTTTCGTCCATCTTGAGCGCGGCGATGAACGCGGTTTGCGGGATCTCGACGCGGCCGAACTGGCGCATCTTCTTCTTGCCTTCCTTCTGCTTGTCGAGCAGCTTGCGCTTTCGAGATACGTCGCCGCCATAGCATTTCGCCGTCACGTCCTTACGCATGGCCGAGATGGTCTCACGCGCGATGACCCGTCCGCCTATTGCCGCCTGGATCGGGATCTTGAACATGTGCCTCGGGATCAGGTCTTTCAGTTTCTCCACCATGGCCCGGCCGCGCTGTTCGGCGCGCGCCCGGTGCACGATGATGGCCAGCGCATCCACCGGCTCTTCGTTGACCAGCACCTGCATGCGCACCAGGTCGCCAGGCTCGTAGCCGGTCATCTGGTAGTCGAAGCTGGCATAGCCGCGGGTCACCGACTTGAGCCGGTCGTAAAAGTCGAACACCACTTCGTTGAGTGGCAGTTCGTAGATCAGCATGGCGCGCGAGCCGGCATAGGTCAGTTCCTTCTGCCGGCCGCGGCGGTCTTCACACAGCTTCAGGACGGCGCCCAGATATTCATCCGGCACCAATATGGTGGCCTGGATCCACGGTTCATCAATGGTCTCGATATAGTTGGGCTCAGGCATGTCGGCCGGGTTGTGCAGCTCCAGCATCTCGCCCTTGATCTGATGGATATGGTAGATCACCGACGGTGCCGTGGTGATCAGGTCGATATTGAACTCCCGCTCCAGGCGGTCGCGCACGATTTCCAGGTGCAATAACCCTAAGAACCCGCACCGGAAACCGAAGCCGAGCGCGGCCGAGGTCTCCATTTCGAAGGAGAAGCTGGCATCGTTCAGGCGCAGCTTGCCCATGGCCTCGCGCAGGTCCTCGAACTCAGCCGTATCGACCGGGAAGAAGCCGGCAAACACCACCGGCTGGGCCGGCTTGAAGCCGGGCAGGGCGTCGGCGCACGGCCGCTTTTCCTCCGTCACCGTGTCGCCGACACGGGTGTCAGCCACTTCCTTGATGGCGGCGGTGAAGAAGCCAATCTCGCCGGGCCCCAGGTCGGCCACCATTTCCTGCTTCGGGCGAAACACGCCGACCCTGTCGATGAGGTAGTTGGCATCGGTCGACATCAGCTTGATGCGCATGCCCTTCCTGAGCCGGCCATCCAGAATGCGCACCAGCACGATTACGCCGAGATAGGCGTCGTACCAGCTATCGACCAGCATCGCCTTCAGCGGCTTGTCGCCATCGCCTTTCGGCGCCGGCAACTGGTGAACGATCGCTTCCAGCACCTCTTTGATGCCGACACCGGTCTTGGCGGAGATTTCCAGCGCGCCGGATGCGTCCAGGCCGATCACGTCCTCAATCTGCTGGCGCACCCGTTCCGGTTCCGCCGCAGGCAGGTCAACCTTGTTGAGCACCGGCACGATCTCGTGGTCGTTGTCGATGGCCTGGTACACATTGGCCAGGGTTTGCGCTTCCACGCCCTGGGCGGCATCGACCACCAGCAGCGAGCCTTCAACCGCGGCCAGCGACCGGTTGACCTCGTAGGCGAAGTCCACATGGCCGGGCGTGTCGATCAGGTTCAGTTCATATGTTTCGCCATTGTCGGCGGTGTACTCCAGGCGCACCGTCTGGGCTTTCACGGTAATGCCGCGCTCGCGCTCGATGTCCATCGAGTCCAGCACCTGTTCCTTCATCTCGCGCTCGCTCAGCCCGCCGCAGATCTGGATAAGCCGGTCTGCCAGCGTCGACTTGCCGTGGTCGATGTGCGCGACAATGGAGAAATTGCGGATGTGCGAAGTATCTGTCATGCGCTGGTGTTTGGCAGTGGATGAGGTTTCCGTCAAGCGGACAAATTGCTCTACTGCCGATCTGCATGTTGCAGTAATACTGCTGTTGCAGGCAAACGACACCAGATCAACCAGCGCGAAAGGGTACAAGGGTTCATGGTTGAGGTTACCGAACCGCAACCGGGTGGACGTGCTGGACTTTTGGCTATCCTTTCGCTGGGGAATTTCGCCATCGGCATGGGGGCCTTTGTTCCCATCGGCATTCTCACCCCACTGGCATCCGATCTGGCCATGAGCAATGCCGAAGCCGGGCTTGTGCTTACTGTCTATGCCATCGCCTATGCCATCAGCTCGCCGCTGCTGGTCAGCATCACCGGTGCGCTGCCGCGTCGTCTTGTGCTGGTTGCCGGGCTGTCCCTGTTTCTGTTGGCGGCGGTGCTGAGTGCTTTGGCTCCGTCTCCCACAACCCTGTTCGCCGCGCGCATTGTCGCGGCCGCAGGTGCTGGTGTTTTTACACCGGTTGCGGCTGCCGTAGCGGTTTCCTGCAGCGCTCCGGCGCAACGGGGCAAGGCGCTGTCGACCGTGTTCTTCGGGCTCACCCTGGCCCAGGTGCTCGGTGTGCCGGTGGGAAGCTGGGCCGGCTACACCTATGGCTGGCAGGCGGCATTCTGGATTGTCGCATTGATCACCGGTCTCAGCCTGGTGGGCGTCATGACGCTGGTGCCCAGGGGAGTGCCGTTTCAACCGGCCTCGCTTGCCAGTCTGGGCCAGGTGCTAACTGCGCCGCGCAAAATGCTGGCGGTTACCTTCACGGTCTCCTTTCTGTCCGCGATCTATATACTGTACACCTATGTGGCGCCGTTGCTGGAAACCAGAATGGGCTTTGGCCGTGATGGTGTGACCTTCATGCTGATACTGTTTGGCCTCGGCGCG
Source organism: Anderseniella sp. (assembly GCA_028289645.1). Classification (GTDB taxonomy): domain Bacteria; phylum Pseudomonadota; class Alphaproteobacteria; order Rhizobiales; family Aestuariivirgaceae; genus Anderseniella. The sequence goes on along the minus strand of JANQOK010000016.1, from coordinate 427,985 downwards.
GTTGTCGGCAACATCCTCGGTGGCTTCTTGACCGATCGTATCGGCGGCTTCCGGACACTGATCGTGCTGTGCGTGGCGCAGATGAGCATTTTGCCGGTGTTTTCCCTGTTGCCGTTTCCCGAAGCCCTGGTGGCGGTGGCCATGTTCGGATGGAGCATGGCCGGCTGGTCGTTCATGGTGCCGCAACAGGCCCGCCTGATCGAACTGGCGCCGGACCAGCAGAATGTCGTCTTGTCGCTCAACTCGGCCAGCATCTACCTGGGCGCGTCTCTGGGCTCTGCCTTGGGCGCTGTGGTGATATCGACATGGAGTATCGCGGCAAGCGGAGTGGCGGCGGCCATAGCCATGGCAGCGGCGTTCGCGCACCTGCTGCTGTCGGCGGCGGTGCAAAAGAAATAGAAGTTTTTGGAACTGGACTGAAGTTTGGAATTATTCTAAAAATAGTGCAATTCAAAGACCACAGCCCACTCCAAGAAGACCGCCGCCCGTGAAACCTTTTGCCGACCTGTCTGAAAAAGAAATTCTCGCGCTCGCCATTTCCAGCGAGGACGACGATGCGCGCACCTATATGGCGTTTGCCAACTCGCTGCAGGAGCAGTACCCGTCGTCGGCTCGCGTGTTCATCGACATGGCGGAGGAAGAGCACGAACATCGCCGCCGCCTGACAGAACTGTACCAGACCAAGTTCGGTGATTTCATTCCTCTGGTGCGGCGCTCCGACGTAACCGGTTTCGTAAAGCACAAGCCGGCCTGGCTGATGCAGCAATTGTCGTTGGACGTGGTGCGCAAGCGGGCCGAGGTGATGGAGCTTGAAAACTACCGGTTTTACAAGCAGGCCGCCGAGCGTGCTTCCGACGATGACGTGAAAAAGCTGTTGCTCGATCTGGCCGAAGAGGAAAAGGGCCATGAGAGCCTGGCCGCAAAACTGACCGAAAAGCACCTTGATGCCGACACCAAGCTGGAAGAGGCCGATGCCGAAAGGCAACTGTTCCTGCTGCAGATCGTGCAGCCCGGCCTGCTCGGCCTGATGGACGGTTCGGTGTCGACGCTGGCACCGTTGTTTGCCGCGGCCTTTGCCACCCATGACACCTGGCAGACGTTTCTGGTCGGCACGGCCGCGTCGATCGGGGCCGGCATTTCCATGGGCTTTGCCGAGGCCCTGTCCGACGACGGTGAACTGACCGGACGCGGCCATCCGTGGATCCGAGGGTCTGCCGCCGGCATCATGACCGCCGTGGGCGGGCTGGGCCATACCCTGCCATATCTGATCAATGATTTTTGGACCGCGACCGTCCTGGCCGTGATCATCGTGTTCATTGAACTGTGGCTGATCTCGTGGATCCGCTTCAAGTATATGGACACACCCTTCATGCGGGCGGCGTTTCAGATTGCCGTGGGCGGTTTCATTGTCTTCCTGGCTGGAATTCTCATCGGCAGCGCCTGACGGGCGATCCGCGCGACAGGATTATCTGAGCCCGATTTTGCCCAGCGCAGGCAGCTTGATGGCCAGATCGTCGAAATCCACACCGATGGTGGCGCCAAGAAAGTGCAGCTCAATGCCTTCGCGCCGGCTGATGCCCGCTCCGATGTAACCGCTGTAAGACACTTGAAACCCGGTTCCTGACGGCATCACGCCGGTCTGCAGTCCAGGGCCGAGCCAGTCCTTGCCGACACCGACCGCATCGAGCTCTGCGCCGAGTTCCGGCACCTTGCGTGCGATGCTGGCGACAAAGGTGTTCGAGTTGGGACCGGGCCACACCACGTACTCACCCGGCGTCGACCACTCGTAGCTGCGCGCGGCATCGACGATTTTGGGGATCAGGGCTTCAGCGCCCGTGCCATGCATTTCATGTACGATGTAGGGTTCGCTGGAATACCAGCGCCCGTCCGGCGCATAGGCATTGCGGCGCACCGGCGTGCCCCATCCGACGACCTCAAACCGGTCATAGCGCGCGGCACCCGCCGGTTTGACCAACAGCCAGTGATGCACGGCGAAGATACCTTTCCAGCGTCCGGAGCGTGCCGCCATGATGTAGATTGCCGCCGGTTCGTCGCTGGCGGCTTCCGGCAGCAGGCCCGACGACGACCAGTCGGCGGAGTGCCAGCTGTTCGGCCAGCCCTTGGCATAGGAATAGGCCGCACCTGCTGCGATCGGCAGCACGATCAGCAAGACCGCGAACGCTGAGAGGAATTTGACAAGTCGCCGAAACATCACGTCAATTGGACACTCCTATTGCGGCGGAACTTTAACACATAAGAAATGCGGTCAGACGCCCAGATAACGGTGCTGAATGTCCTCTGCCTTTGAAAGTTGCGCGGAGTTGCCGGACCACACCACCTGGCCCTTCTCGACGATGAAGTGGCGGTCGGCGAGTTTCAGCAGGTCCTTCAGATTCTTGTCGACCAGCAGGATCGACAGGCCACTCTTGCGGATGTCGGCCAGGGCTGCCCAGATTTTCTCGCGGATCAGCGGTGCCAGCCCTTCGGTTGCCTCGTCGAGCACCAGCAGGCGCGGATTGGTCATCAGGGCGCGGCCAATGGCCAGCATCTGTTGTTCGCCGCCGGACAGCAGGTTTCCCATCGAGGTTGCCCGGAGCTCAAGCTCGGGGAACATGGCGTAGACCTTTTCAATGGTCCACGGATCGTCGAGTTTCTGGTGGTTGGAGGCCGTTGCCACCAGGTTCTCGCGAACCGACAGGTTGGGGAACACCTGGCGGCCCTCCGGCACCAGCCCGATGCCCAGGTTGGCGGTTTTGAACGACGCCAGTTTCGACACCTCCTGGCCGGCAAACTCGATCGACCCGGACGTTGGCGGCACGATGCCGATGATCGAGTTGACGGTTGTGGTCTTGCCCATGCCGTTGCGGCCCATCAGGGTAACGACCTCGCCTGCCTCGACGTCAAAGGTCATGCCGAACAGGGCCTGGCTGGTGCCGTAATATGTTTCCAAACCGGTCACTTTCAGCATTGCGTCAGCTCTCCCCGAGATAGGCGCTGCGCACGTCGGCATTCTTGCGAATGTCCTCCGGCTTGCCGGTGGCGATGATGCGGCCGTAGACAAGAACCGAAATGCGGTCCGCCAGGGCGAAGACCGCATCCATGTCGTGTTCGACCAGCAGGATGGTTTTGTCGCCCTTCAGGCTGCGCAGGATTTTGACCATGGCGGCACTTTCTTCCACGCCCATTCCGGCCATCGGCTCGTCGAGCAGCAGAAAGCTCGGGTCCGTGGCCAGGGCCATGGCGATTTCCAGCTGGCGCCGCTCGCCGTGCGACATGGCAGACGCGATGGTGCCGGCGCGGTTTGCCAGGCCGACCTTTTCAAGAACCTCAAGCGCCGGTTTGCGCAGCCGCGCTTCGGTGGCGGCCGGCTGCCAGAACCTGAACGAATGTCCGTCGTGGGCCTGCACCGCAAGCGCGACATTGTCGATGACGCTGAGCCCCATGAAAACCGATGTGATCTGGAATGACCGCGCCAGGCCGAAATGGGATCGGCGATGGGTCGGTACCGTTGTGATGTCCTTGCCGTTGAACACCACATGGCCGGCATCAGGCGTCAGGTCACCGGACAATTGTGCGATCAGGGTTGTCTTGCCGGCGCCGTTGGGTCCGATGATCGCATGCAGTTCTCCCGTCTCGACACCCAGCGAGACGCTGTCGGTTGCAACCACGCCGCCAAAGGATTTCTTCAAGCCCTGGATATCGAGCACGGTTTCAGCCACGGCGCCAGCCCCGCTGGATCAGGCCGTTCAGGCCGCCCTTGATGAACAATACGCTCAAGACCAGCAATATGCCGAACGGCAAGGCCCAGTAGGTCGTAAACGTCGACAGCAATTCCTCGATGAAGACGAACGCCACTGCCCCGAACACCGGGCCGAACAGCGATCCGGTTCCGCCCAGGATGACCATGAACATCAACTCGCCCGAACGCGACCAGCCCATCATGTCGGGTGAGATAAAAGTGGTGAAGTTGCCCAGAAGGGCACCGGCCAGACCGCACATGCCGCCCGCGATGACATATGCCGTCAGCTTGTAGGCATAGGTGTTGTAGCCCAAAGCCTTCATGCGCGCTTCGTTGGACTGGCAGCCGCGCACCACCATGCCGAAGCGGGAATTGACGATCCGGTACACGGCGTAGATCGACGCGACAAGACAGGCATAGGTGAGCAGGAACAGCACCATCTTGTTCTCGATATTGATGATGTCGAACACCGAGCGCGAATAGATGGTCAGCCCGTCGTCGCCGCCATATTCGTCCAGCGACAGGAAGAAATAGTATCCCATCTGCGCAAACGCCATGGTGATCATGATGAAGTAGACACCCTTGGTGCGCAGCGAAATTGCGCCGGTGACCAGGGCAAACAGGGCGCTGGCGGCAATGGCAAGCGGGAAGTGCAGCCAGCCAGACTCAAAGCCGTGATAGGCCGGAATGCCGACACAGTAGGCACCAATGCCGATATAGGCTGCATGGCCGAACGAGATCATGCCGCCAAACCCAAGTATCAGGTTGAGGCTGACGGCTGCAATCGCCAGGCACAGAATACGGGTGATGAAATCCAGCGACACCAGTTGCAGGCGGATGCCGAGAAAGTATGAAGCCAGTGGCACGCACAGCAGGATCGCCATGAACACCAGTGTGATGATGCGGCCATTTGCCGACCCGAAGAGATCGGGCGCCCGCAGGTAGTCGTTGAGCTGCGCTGATGTCGTGTCGGTCATCTAACGCACCTTCGGCGGGAACAGGCCTTGCGGGCGGAACGCCAGCACGGCTGCCATGATCAGGTAGATCAGCATGGACGAAATTGCGGGGCCCGCCGTCTCTGCCGCGTTGACGGGAATGAACAGTTTCAGGATGTCATCAAGGAATGACCGGCCCAGGGTGTCGATCAGGCCAATGATCAGGGCGCCGATGAAAGCACCTTTCATGGACCCGATGCCACCGACGATGATCACCACGAAGGCAGTGATGATGATGTCGTTGCCCATGCCGATCGTTGCTTCGGTGATCGGTGCGATCAGCATGCCGGCCAAACCGGCCAGCACCGCGCCGAGGGCAAACACGGCGGTGAACAGCGTCTTGATGTCGATGCCGAGCGCCGACACCATGGTCCGGTTGGACGCCCCGGCCCGGATCAGCATGCCAAGCCGGGTGCGCCCGATCAGCCAGTAAAGCCCGAACGCCACCAGCAGGCCGCAGCTGATGATCACCAGCCTGAAGGTCGGAAAAATGACACCCGGCAATATCTCGACCTGGCCGCGCAGAAACTCGGGCAGCGGTATGGCAATGCCTTCCGGGCCCCAGATCAGGTGCACCAGCGTGTCGGCGATCAGAATGAAACCGAACGTGGCCAGCACGTGGTCAAGGTGGTCACGCTGGTACAGGTGCCGAATGACCCCGACTTCCAGCGCCAGCCCGACAAGCGCGGTCAGCGGGATTGCCAGCAGGATGGCCCACACGAACGAGCCGGTCCAGAATGTCAGCGTGGCGCAGAAAAACGCGCCGACCATGTACAGGGAGCCGTGCGCCAGGTTGACGAAGTCCATGATGCCGAACACCAGCGTCAGGCCGGCGGCCAGCAGGAACAGCAATACCCCAAGTTGCAGCCCGTTCAGGAACTGAATGAAAAACAGTGTGCTCATTGCCCCAACATATCCAGCCTGGATCTCAATCCCACAGGAAGTAATCGTTAAGTTGTTTGACCGGTTACCAGACCCACCCCGTCCTGAAACAAGTCAATGGGGAGAACACGAAGTTCTCCCCTTGAAAAACTGCTGTCAACCTGCCGTGTGGCCTACTTGGCCATCGGGCATTCGCCGACGTACGGATCGACGTGGTTTTCGTAAACCGTCTTGACCACCTTGGTGGTCCAGTTTCCGTCATCGTCGGCAACAACCTCACGCAGGTAGAAATTCTGCACCGGCATGTGGTTCTTGCCGTAGGAATACTTGCCGCGCACCGACGCATAGTCCGCCTTCAGCATGGCCGCGCGCAGGTCGTCGGTCTTGCTCATGTCGCCGCCGACAGCTTCCACCCCTGAGGCAATCAGGTTGATGGTGTCATAGGCCTGGGCTGCATAAAACGACGGGTAGCGCTTGTACTTTTCCCGGAAGCTGGACACGAACTTCTTGTTGGCCTCGTTGTCCAGGGTGGGGTCCCATTGCTGGGTCAGGCGCGAACCGAGCACGCCTTCGAGCTTGGCGGCCTGCAGCTTGGGCAATGAGATGGCGTCCACCGTGAACACCGTGTACAGGTCCATGACGCCTTTAAGGCCGGCCTGCTGGTATTGCTTGATGAATGCGCCGCCTGCCTTGCCCGGATAGAATGCGAAGATCGCCTCCGCGCCGGATGCCTTGGCCTTTGCCAGTTCAGCAGAGAAGTCGAGCTGGCTCGGCCATTTGGTCAGGTCCTTGCCCTTGATGTCACCCTTGAAGGTGCGCTCCACGCCGGTCATCATGTTCTTGCCGGCGGCATAGTTGGGGCCCAGCAGGTACAGCGACTTGACGCCCTGCTGGTTCAGCACCTCACCCATCGCCATCGGGGTCTGGTCATTCTGCCAGGACGTGGAGAAGAAGTTCTGATTGCACAATTTGCCGGCGATCTGAGATGGCCCGGCATTGGACGAAATCAGAAACTTGCCGGCGTCCAGCACTGACTTTGCCGATGCCAGCAGCACGTTGGACCAGATGTAGCCGGCAACGATCGGCACGTCGTCCTCCTGCACCAGCTTGTCGGTTTTCTGTTTGCCGATTTCGGGCTTGAAGCCGTCGTCTTCGAAAATGATCTCAACGGTCTTGCCGGCCATCTTGCCGTCCAGGTGTTCGATGGCCAGGTTGACGGCGTCCTTCATGTCGTTGCCGAGAACCGCTGCCGGCGTCGTCAGTGTCGTCACATAACCGATCTTGATATCGGCTGCGTACGAGGCTGATGCCATCAGCGCCAGACCAAGCGCCGCAATTCCTGTCTTCTTCAACATTGTCAAACTCCTCCCGAGGGTTCTCTTATATGAACGCCGTCTTGTTTCGTCCCGACGAGCCACTGAATATGCACGATAGAGATAAAAGATACAGACTTCAAATGCCTGAAGTCTGAATTATTTTGCACTATCCGGGTCTTGCGCGTATCCGGCTCCCGGTGTCGAATGCAAACCCACAAGTTCTGAAAACGAGTAACCTGGCAGGAGACAGACATGATCGAAATGACAGCCGGCGTCACGCCCGCAAGTGACGGTATCGACGGGATCAAGTGGAATATCCTGGGCCAGACCTACGTGCCCAAGCAGGTCTGCGAAAGTTCGTTTTCGTGGCACGCGACATTTCCTGACGGCACATTTGTGCCGCCGCATGTCCACCCGGACCAGGACGAGTTCATCTATGTGCTGGACGGCCGGTTTGACCTGTTTCTCGATGGCGCGGATGCGACCGCCGACGCCGGCGACCTGATCCGGCTGCCCAGAGGCATTGCACACGGTATCTTCAACAAGTCCGGCCGTGACGTGACTTGCGTGTTCTGGGTGTCGCCGACACAGCAATTGTGGGACCTGTTCACCAAGATCCACAATGTGCCTGATCCTGAAGAGGTCGTCCGGCTGGCCAGCGAACACAACATCCACTTCCTGCCGCCGCCGGACGCCTGAGGCAATCTAGTCGGGCCGAACGCCTTCCGGCATGTCTTGTGCCGACGGCATGGCAGCGAACCCGGGCAGGGCTGCGTCCATTTGATCCCATGTGGCCGCCCGGTCCGTGTAGACCCGCATCTGCGGCCTGAAATTGTCCGGATTGTCCAGGCTGGACGCCCTGACGAACACGATGCCGGGCATGCCTGAATTGGTCGAATAGATTGCCGACCCGCACTCTGGGCAGAAGCCGCGGCTGACCATGTTCCCGCTGTCGGCGGGCTTGTCGAAAAACCGGATGTCCCCGGTGATTTCGAAGCCGGCCTCGGGAACAATCATGTGCGAGCCGTGTCCGGTGCCGCTGGTCTTGCGGCAGTCATTGCAGTGACAGTGCCCGCCGCCGGCTTCTTCTGCACAGGTATACTGAATTTTCCCGCATAGGCATCCGCCGGTAATGGCCATTGTCATTCCTCCTGATCACTTGCTATGTACAAGTGATCATATTAATTTGCTTGTTAATTGCAAGTGAAAAATTCTGGACGAACTATGGCTTCCTCCGCAGAACCGCGCCGCTCTGATTGCCCGATCAGTTTCGCTCTGGAGATATTCGGGGACCGCTGGACCCTGATTGTGTTGCGCGATCTGATGTTGAAGTCGCGCCAGCGCTACCGGGAACTGCTGCAGGCAGGAGAAGGCATCGCCACCAACGTGCTGGCAGAACGCCTGAAGCGGTTGGAGCATCGCGGGCTGATCACCAAACGACGCGACCCGGCTGACGCCCGTCAGTTCGTCTACCTGCCGACCGAATTGGCGGTAGGCCTGGTGCCGATGCTGGTGGAAATGATCGTGTGGGGGCTCCGGACCGGCGACAAGGAAGCCGGTTCGGATTTCCTCGAACGGTTTGAAACCGAGCGTGACAAACTGATCCGTGATCTGCAGTTGAAAGTACGAAAGGATGCTGGCTTATGCTGACCAGCGTGTTGTCAACAGCCTGGCATCTGCCAGATTGGCCGGCATCGACAAACAGCAGGTGTAGGCATCGGTCAGTCCCGAGGGATTCCTGCCGGTGTTCACGCGTTTGTGCGGTTAGATGTGCTCGTTTCCTGCATCCGGACACATTACAAAGTTAGATTGGGTCTTCTTCACACAGAGAGTTTCCCTATTGGGTGCGAACATCACACGATACGCAGTTAATTGTCTGCTCTATGTGCTGCATCCGCGGTTGATCTTTCAGTACTGGCGGAATTTGGGCCGGTTCCCGAATGTCGCCGCACCCCGCGACGTCAACGAGAAAATGCTGTGGCGGAAGGTGTTCGACAGAAACCCGGATTTCGTGCAGTTCAGCGACAAACTCCGGGCCAAGCAGTACGTTCAGCGCCAGGCGCCCGGTATTGCACAGTGTCCTGTGCTGTGGAACGGAACCGATCTTGATGATCTGCCTGAACACCTGTCGGGCCAGCCTTGCCTGCTCAAGGCCAATCACAGTTCGGGTATGAACATCTTGCTGGATGGCGGACCGGTAGACCGGCGTGGCCTCAAGAAATCCACCCGCAACTGGTTGGCCCATCGCCATGACCGTGTCCATGGAGAATGGGGTTATCGCGACGTGGTTCCGGAACTCTTCCTCGAAGCGGACATTTCAAGCGGGCAGCGGACTGATCTCGTCGATCTGATTGTTTACGTGTTCTCCAACACTGTCGCACTCATAGTGGCCACAATCGGTGAAAAAACAGATCATGAGCAGGTTGCCTTGTTTGACGCGAAAGGGGAGAGGCTGGACGCGGTGCCGGTGTCATACCGAAATGGCTGGCGGGCGGCCGCCTTGCCGGATGACTTCCGCTTGCCACTGGATGCAGCGGTCCTGGTTCGCCATGCGTTGGCGATTGCCAATGGCACGGATCACCTTAGAGTGGATTTCATGTGGAACGGTGAGCAGCTGTATTTCTGCGAAATAACGGTTTATCCAGGCGGCGGATATCGCGCCTATTCGGACCCCGGGATTGTGGAAGTGATGACACGAAGTTGGAACATTGCAGACTCCTGGTTTCTGCGCACCCCGCAAAGTGGCTGGCGGCGGCACTACGCCGCCTGGCTGAAGGCACAGCAGTAATCTATGACCGCGAACGCCAGTGATCTGAAGCATCTGAAAGTTTCAACTGCTGAAGACGACCGCTCTTTCGAACAGCTGGAACTCGAATGGAACGATCTGTGGCAACGCTCTCACGATGCCCGCTTCCATCAGCGTTATGACTGGTGCGCGGCAGCCTGGCATGAATGCCTGCGCCAGCAGGGATACAAACTGCATGTTGTGAGTGTGCGCTGGCAAGGCAGACTTGTTGCAGTCCTCCCGCTTGTCAGGAAGGATCGTATGCTGCGGCGGCCCGACTATCGATTTCTGTCGTGCCTGGAGCACCCGAAGGACGTGCTGGTAGATCGCCAGTTGGCTGCAACCCGAAACCTTCGGGACCTGTTTTTGCTGATGATGGATACGTGTTCGGGCAGGATAAGAATATCCCCGGTCAGAAAAGCCAGTCTTCTGCATGATGTCGCAGAGCAGGCCAACTTCACCATGAAGCCTGCACTTGACGCTCATGTTGCCGCGTTGCCGAATTCCGACATTGAGACTTTCGTGCGCCAGAGGAGTAAATCTCTATTGGGAGAAGAACGGCGGGGCTTCAAGAAGCTCTTGAAGAAAGGGCCGGTGAGCGTTTCCTGGATCAACACGTATGAAGAGTTTGACCATGTATTTGCCGATCTTGTTAGGTTGAAACGGACCTGGTTGCTCAGCAAGGAGAAGACTTCCGGTTGGCTATCTGACGATCGCGCCGTAGCCGCACTGCGAAGCTATGCAAAAGGTGCAGTTGCAGCCGGCCATGCACATCTACAATGTATCAATGTCGGCAGTGATCGGGTGGCGATCAATCTGAGCTTGCGCGACAATGCAACACTGACGTCGTTCCTGAACGGTTATGAGCCTGACTTCGGGCGCTTCGGCGTAGGTCGACTGGGCATGCTGGCCATGATGCGCCGTGCCTGTGCAGATGATGTCCGCGTCATTGATCACCTTGGCGGTACAAACCACCTCAAGACAACGGTGACCAATCAGATTGTTCAGCAATACACCCTGGAGATCGGTTGAAGCACCTCTGTAGCGTCGGTCATGAGACCTGATGGACCAATCGGCGGCGGTGATTGAAGAAGCCTGCGGTCAATCTCCCGTTGACATGTACGGTGCGCAGTCCCAGCGGCCACCAGGTGGCTTCAACCAGTCCGACTTTCTGCATGCCGATATGGGAATGGGCAGATACTGCGGCGTCATTGTACCGGTCTGTGGTGGCCAGCAGCGTATCATATCCCAGCTTTATGTAGTCGCGGGCGGCATGCGCGGTGATCACCGCCATGAGCCGATTTCCCCTTGCGTGCGGCGCAGTGTAGGCGGCGAGGCCAAACACGGTCGTCTCGCCTCCGCGAATTTCGAGCCAGTTCCAAAGTCTTTGAAACTGTGGTTTGAACAGGCGCCAGGCCACCAGGTCATTGTCAACGACAGCGGCACATATCCTGCCGCCCTCGTCATAGTGGCGTTCAAAGAACTCGGGTCCGGATTTCTTGTCCGGACGGTAGGGGCAATCAACGACTACATGCCGTTCATCCCGATCAATCCAGTTGAGTTTTACGGACACATCAACTGCAGAGTGGGTCGCCGCAAGATCGGCAAGCCCAGCTTTTTGGATGTATGTCGCGGTTTTCTTCAACATGTGTTTTCTGGCCAAAAACTCCGCCATTTATGCGCATCAAACGGCTCATGACCGCAAGTTCATCTACCTGTCGACCGAGCTGGTGGTAAGCCTGGTGCCATGCTGGTGAAAGTGATCGTATGGGGGATCAGGACCGGCGACAAGGACGCCGGATCAGGTTTCCTTGATCGCTTTGAAACCGGGCGCGACAAACTGGTCCAGGATCTGCAGCAGAAAGTAAGAAACGATGCAGGTCTGCTATGACTGGCAGCGGTCATGAGGCATGATGGACCATCGGTCGATCACGCTTGAAAAAGCCTGCTGTCAGTTTGCCGTTGACCCGTATCGTGCGAAATCTGGTCGGCCATCGGGTTGCTTGAATCTTGTCGGTTCTCCGCATCCCGATATGTGTGTGTGCAGCCAATGCCGGCTCATTGTCGCAATCGACCGTTGCCATCAGTGTTGTGTATCCGAGGGCAAGATACTCCCTGGCCGCATGCGCGGTTAACATCGCCATCAGGCGTTGTCCCCGCGCCTGTGGAGCAGTAAAGGCTGACAGGCCGAACACTACCTTCTGCGTGCCGCGAATCTCCAGCCAGTAAAATGTTCTTTGAAAGAGCGGCTTGAACAGGCGCCAGGCAACCAGGTCGCCGTCTACGAAGGCGGCGCAGGCTTTGCCGTCGTCTGCATAGTGCCGGTCAAAAAACCGTGGGCCTGATCTGTTTGGCGGGCGGTATGGGCTGTCGGTTATCAGGTGTCGTTCGCCCGGTTCAACCCAACGCAGTTCGATCGCGGGATCGATATCGGTATTCCGTGCCGCAAGGTCGGCAAGGTCGGCTTTCAGAATGAATATGGCGCTGTGTCTGATCATATGGCTTCCACCGGCAGCTTGATCACCGGTTAACGGACGCCTTGTCGAAGCCGGCGGTCTTCTGATAGCCGCGCACCACTGCTTCCAGCTCTTCCTGGCTGGCAACATCCTGCAGCCTCTCGAATCCATCCGGCGCCCGGCCGTTGACCAGGTCGATGACCCGCTCAGGGCCGCCGCCGCGGTTCTGCCGCACGATCTCCGAAGTGGCCGGCAGGCGCTCTGTTTCGTAGGCCTTAAGCGCCGCGGGCACATCGCCGTTCCTCTCGGCAATCCTGTCGGCGAGACAGCGCGCATCCAGTATCGCCTGGCTGGCGCCGTTCGATCCCACCGGATACATCGGATGGGCCGCGTCACCGAGCAGCGTCACCCGGTCAAATGTCCACTGTTCAACCGGATCCCGGTCACACATGGGGTACTCGTAAAACGTACCGGTTTCGCGGATCAGCGCCAGGGGGTCCAGCACATCGAGCGTGAACGTGTTTTCGACAAACGGCAGCAGTTCGCTCATCACCCCTTCGCGGTTCCAGTCCTCGCGCCGCGGCATCGGTGTCGAGCCGTTACCGAGCTTTGCCGCCACCGCCCAATTCATCAGCACCTTGCCGTCGGGCCGGGCATCGTTTGCAATTGGGTACAGCACCAGTTTCGCCTCCATACCACCGGCGATCACCATGGAGCGGCCGGTCAGGAACGGCTGCCAAAGACAGGCGCCGCGCCATAGCATGATGCCGTTCCATTTCGGATCACCCTGGTCCGGGTAGAATTGTCCGCGCACCACCGAGTGGATGCCGTCGCAGGCGATAACTGCATCACCCTCCACCGCCAGTTCTTGGCCGTGGGCGGTGTGGAACATTGCCGATGCAGACCCGTTTGCCTGCTTCACGCCGGTACAGGTATGTCCGGTCCTGATGGTTTCAGGCCCCAGCCGCTCGATCACCGCGTCACGCAGCACGCCCTGCAGACGGCCGCGATGAATGGAAAACTGCGGCATGTCCAGCCCTGCATCCATACCGCGCAGTTCCTGCCAGATGGTCTGGCCCTGCCGGTTCTGATAGATCAGTTCATGGGTGCGAATGGCGACACCGTCCAGCGCCTCGAGCAGGCCGATATTGGCCATTTCCCTGATCGCGTGCGGCAGGGTGTTGATACCGACCCCGAGTTCCCGGATTTCCGCCGAGCGTTCGTATACTTCAGCCTTGATGCCGCGATCATGCAACATGAGAGCGGCCGCCAGCCCGCCAATGCCGCCACCAACAATTACGATTTTCAACGCTCAAATCTCCCGGATGGACAAAAAACCCGCCCTCAATACTGCTTGAGAGCGGGTCGGTATGTCGAGACTGAAATCCCGCCTAGTTCATCGCGCAATCCTTGGCGTGGTCGTCGCCGGTCGCTTCATAAACAGCCGACACCGTCTTGTGTGTCCACTTGCCGTCCGGACCTTCCACCACCTGGCGCAGATAGTAGTTCTGCACCGGGAAGTGATTGTTGCCGTAGGAATAGTCGCCGCGCACCGACTTGTAGTTAGCCTTCTTCAGCTCGGCCCGGAATGCGTCCTTGTCCTTGACGTTGCCCTTGGTAGCGACAACCGCTGAGTTGATCAGGTTGATCGCGTCATAGGCCTGGGCCGCATAGAAGCTTGGATAGCGGTCATGCTTGGCGCGATAGTCAGCCACGAACTTCTTGTTGGCCTCATTGTCCAGATCGGGGCTCCACTGCATGGTGTCATAAGCGCCCAGCACCGACTTGATGCCGCCGGCCTGGAATTTCGGCAGCGACAGCCCGTCGATCGTGAACACGTTGAAGAACTGCATTTTGCCGGTAAGGCCGGCCTGGCCGAACTGCTTCAGGAATGCGCCGCCCGCCTTGCCCGGGTAGAACACGAAGATCGCTTCTGCGCCCGACGCGGATGCCTTTGCCAGTTCGGCGGAGAAATCAAGCTGCGCGTCCTTGCCCCACTTGGTGAAGTCCTCGCCCTTGATCTCGCCCTTGAACGAGCTCTTCACACCGGCCACCATGTCTTTCCCGGCGGCATAGTTCGGCGCCATGATGTAGAGCGACTTCACGCCACGCTGGTTGAGCACCTCACCCAGTGCCTTTGGCACCATGTCGTTCTGCCAGGAGGACGAGAAGAAGTTCTCGTGGCATTCCTTGCCTGCCACATGGGATGTGCCTGCATTGGCGCCAATCAGGAACTTGCCGCCTTCCAGGATGGATTTTTTCGATGCCAGCAGAACATGTGACCAGATGATGCCGGTCACGATGTCCACATCGTCCTGGGACACCAGCTTGTCGGCTTTCTGCTTGCCGATGTCCGGGCGAAAGCCGTCGTCTTCGGCGATAATTTCAACTTCGGTGCTGCCCATCTTGCCACCAAGATGTTCCATGGCCAGGTTGATGCCGTTCATCTGTTCTTCGCCCAGAACCGCAGCCGGTGTGGTCAGTGTCGTGATGACGCCGATTTTCACCTTGTCGGCGGCTATGGCTGCGGTTGCCGTTGCCGAAATGCCAAGCGCCAGCGCGCCGGCGATAATTTTGCGGATCATGTCTCTACTCCCTGATACTCATATTTTGAATGATTGCCGTGGAAGGCAGGTTCAGCCTCGATACGATCCTATCACCCGGTTTTCCCTTGGCAATCGCTTTGTTGCGGAACGGTTTACGACAGGATCTGCCGGCCGTGTGCATCGACGCCGGAATAGAGCCAGCTCATTCCATCATAGGCCTGTTCCGGCAACCGGCCCGACAGCATCATCTGCCTGAGTTCCGCCACCGGCCCGGCGGCATGATAGACATCCCCGTAAAACCTGGCTGTCATCTGCACCCGTGCGGTGCGCAGATACCGGTCCGCCTGATAGGCGGTAAACGCGTCTGCGGGACTGCCATGTGTCGCCGCATGGTGCGCCAGGCACACCGCATCCTCGGTTGCCATGCACGCGCCCTGCGCCAGGTATTGCAGCATCGGATGCGCCGCATCGCCGAGCAGGGTGACACGGCCCTTGCTCCAGTTCTTGACCGGATCGCGGTCGCACAGCACCCACATGCGCCAGCTTTCGATCTTTTCGAGCATGCCCATCACTTCGGAGCGCTGGCCGGCAAACCGGTTGTTCAGTTCGTCGATGTCGCCATACACATCCCAGCCTTCTTCGTACGCATCGGAATGAAACACCGACACGAGATTGAAAATGTCACCGCGGTGCAGCGGGTAGTGCACAAGATGGGTCTTGGGCCCGGCCCACAGGATCACCTCGTTCCGGTGGTTGGGCTCCGGCACTTCCGCCTCCGGCAGCACGGCGCGGTAGGCGATATGACCAGACACCCGCGGGCGGCCGTCGGCCACGATGGTCTCGCGCACGTTCGACCACAGCCCGTCGGCGCCTATCAGCGCACACCCCTCGATTGTGCTGCCGTTACCAAGAGTGGCGCGCACGACATCGCCGGTGTCTTCATAGGATTCCACTTTAGACGCCAGCCGGACATCCACCTTGCCGGTGCCCCTGGCAGCGTCGATGAAGCTGTCATGCAGGTCAGGCCGGTAGATCACGCCATAGGGGTACTGAAAGCGGTCATTGAACTGCTGTGTATTGAGCGGCACCCGGGTCACCTGTGAGCCGTCAAGCGCATCCATCATGACCAGCGCCTCCGGAAACACTGCATTGGCCTGTACTGCGTCGGTGACGCCGAGGGTTTCGAACATGCGGAACCCGTTCGGCCCCAGCTGGATGCCGGCACCGGCTTCGCGCAGCTCGTCCTCGCGTTCGATGACGATGCTTTCGATGCCTTTTCGCGCCAGCGCCAGCGCCGTTGCGAAACCGCCTATGCCGCCGCCGGCGATCAGATATGGTTTTGTGCTCACGATGAGTGCCCTGACCCTGGTTTAACTCGGTGTTGATTTATGATCCGCATACAACCTGCAATCTCCGGTTTCAGCAAGCCTTGCCTAGCGGGTTTTGCCTGCCTAACGTGGGCGCCTCCGGATACAGAACAGGACGTGCACTCATGCTGTCGAAAGACATCAACGATCTCATCACTCAGACCGGCGCCGGTACACCATGCGGTAAGCTGATGCGGCAGTACTGGCAACCGACTGCCCTGAGCGACGAACTTGGAGGTCCGCGACCCGTCTTACCGGTGCGTCTGCTGGGGGAAGACCTGGTGCTGTTTCGCGACAATCAGGGTGAACTGGGGCTGATCGGGCGTCATTGCCCGCACCGCGGTGCTGATCTGTGCCATGGCCGGCGCGAGGACAACGGCCTGCGCTGTCCGTTTCACGGCTGGCATTTTGACCGCTCCGGCCAGTGTGTCGAGCAGCCTGGCGAGCCCGAAGGCAGCACAATGCACGAGCAGATCAGCACCACCTCTTACCCGGTGGTGGAAAGAAACGGCATCGTGTTTGCTTTCATGGGCGACGGAACGCCGCCGCCGTTTCCTGACATGGACTGTTTCGTTGCGCCGGACAGCCACGTGTTTGCGTTCAAGGGTCTTTGGGAGTGCAACTGGCTGCAGGCCATGGAAGTCGGTATCGATCCGGTGCATGCCTCGTTCCTGCATCGTTTCCTGCGCGATGAGGATCCGGCCGACAGCTATGGCAAGCAATTCCGCGATACCGCCGCCAATACCGAAATGCCGATGACCCAGTTGCTGCGCGAGTATCCGCGTCCGGACATCCAGGTGGAGGAAACCGACTATGGACTGCGTCTCATCGCGCTCCGGCATCTCGATGACGGCCGCACCCATGTGCGGGTGACCAACCAGATTTTCCCCGAGGCAATTTGCATTCCGATGTCCAACGACATGACCATCACCCAGTGGCATGTGCCGGTGGATGACGAGACCTGTTACTGGTATTCCATGTTCACCAGCTTTTCCGGTCCGGTGAACAAGCAGCTGATGCGCGAACAGCGGCTTGCCGAGCACCGCCTGCCGGACTACGCGCCGCTGAAGAACAAGCGCAACAATTACGGCTACAATCCGGATGAACAGGAAGCTGAAACCTATACCGGCATGGGTCTAGACATAAATGTCCACGACCAGTGGGCGGTGGAAAGCCCCGGACCGGTGTTCGACCGCACCAATGAGCATCTCGCTACCTCCGACAAGGCCATCATTGCCTTTCGGCGCATGCTGCGCCGCGCCATTGATGCGGCGGCTGACGGTGGCCATCTGCCGGGCATTCCCAACGGCAATGCACTGGACACGAAAGGGCCCGTTGCCGTTGATGCCATCGCGCCGGACGCCGCATGGCAGACCGTGTGGCGTGACCGGGACGCTGAACGCCGTGATGCGTGTCCATGGGCGGCACCGGCAGCTGGGCCTGCCTGATGAGTGATGTAGGGCGTGAAGGGCTGGCGGCTCTTGCCGGCATCGACAGTGCTGAACGGCGCGCTGCGTGCGCGAACGTTCTCGAGCAGGCTGAAGACCATGGCCTCGACACGGTGCGGCTGGCTTTTGCCGACCAGCACGGCGTGTTGCGCGGCAAGACTCTGATGGCGGCACAACTGGCCGGTCTTCTGGCAAATGGCTGTGCCATGACATCGACCCTGCTGGCCAAGGATACGTCCCATCGCACGGTGTTTCCTGTTTGGGAGGCCGGCGCCGGCCTGGATATGGCCGAGATGCAAGGTGCCGGTGACATGATGATGCTGCCGGATCCGGCGACCTTTCGCCTGTTGCCCTGGGTCGACGGGTGCGGCTGGCTGTTGTGCGACCTGTTTTTCGCCGACGGAAAGCCGGTGCCGTTCTGCGTGCGCAGCAAGTTGCGCGATGCCGAAACCGAGCTGGCGGGCCGTGACCTGGGTGTGCGCTTCGGGCTGGAAGCCGAATTCCACATCCTGAAGGTCGATGACTGGAACAAGCGCCCTGAAGACGCCGGGCAGCCCGGTGCGGTACCGGATGTGTCGCTGATGACGCACGGGTTTCAGTATCTGACCGAGGCGCGTGCCGATGAGCTGGAGCCGGTGACGGAGGTGCTGCGCAAGGCGTGTGTGGCGCTCAATCTGCCGCTGCGCTCCATCGAGTGCGAGTTTGGCCCGAGCCAGGTCGAGTTCACCTTCGCGCCCATGCCGGCCGTGCAGGCGGCCGATGCCATGGGCCTGTTCCGCTCCATGGCAAAACAGGTCTGCCGGCGCCAGGGCCTGCATGCGACCTTCATGTGCCGGCCGCAGGTGGCAAACCTGTTCGCATCAGGCTGGCATGTGCATCAGTCGCTGGTTTCGGCGGCATCCGGGGAAAATCTGTTCATGCCTGCGGATGAAAACGAACTGCTGTCGCCCATGGGGCTCAACTATACGGCAGGCCTGCTCGCCAAAGCTGCCGAGGCCAGCGTGTTCGCGGCGCCCACCATTAACGGCTACAAGCGCTATAAGTCGTATCAGCTGGCACCGGACCGGGCCATCTGGGGCAGGGACAACAAAGGTGTCATGGTGCGGGCAATCGGGGCGCCGGACAATCCGGCAACACGGGTTGAAAACCGGGCAGCCGAGGCCGCAGCCAACCCCTACCTTCACTTGGCGGCGCAGATCTGGGCCGGGCTAGACGGCATCGACAGCAAGCGCGATCCGGGCCCGCCCGCCGATACGCCGTACAAGACCGATGCTGCCATGCTGCCGACCAACCTGATGCAGGCCGTGGATGCGCTTGAGCGCTCGCAACTGTTCCGGCAGCGCTTTGGCAACCGGTTTGTAGATTATCTGATCCACATCAAGCGCGCCGAGATCGCCCGTTTCCTGTCAGAAGTCACGGACTGGGAGCATCGCGAGTACTTCGACGTTTTTTGAAGTCAGGCTTCGGATTTTAGCTGTTTTCCGGCCCGTGCGAACGCCGTGTTGGCCGCCGGCACGCCCGCATAGATCGCTGTCTGCATCAGCACCTCGCGAACCGTATCCCGGCTGACGCCGGTGCGTAAGGCCGCCGCCAGGTGCAGGTCAAACTCCTCCCACCGTGACAGCGACGCGCAGATTGCCAGGACCAGCATGCGCCGTGTGGTCTCGTCCAGCCCCGGCCGGGTCCAGATTTCGCCCCAGGCGCCGCGGGTGATCATGTCCTGGAACTCGGCGTTGAACTCGGTTCGGTTCCGAATCGACGCATCGACATAGTCATCGCCCAAAGCAGCCCTGCGGCGTTTCATTCCGGAGGTGAATCGGTGGTCGCTTGGCAATGTGTCGGTGCCCAGGAATCCGGCCAGCGTACGGGTGAAATCATTTGGGCGTTCAGCATTGGAAATATGCGCGGCGTCCAGAACCACGTGTACCGAGCCGGCAATCTCCGCGGCAATCATCTCGCCGCGTTCCGGCGGCGTGGACTGGTCGTGGCGCCCGGAAACGATCAGTGTCGGCGTGGTGATTTTTTTCAGGTCATTGAACGTGTCGGCCTGTTTCAGCATCGCCGAACATCCCAGATAGCCTGTCGGGTTCATCTGCTCCAGGACATTGCGGAAGTCGCTGACTGTCCCGGGATCGCTTTGGTGAAAGCTCTCGGTAAAGAACCGGCCCAGCACCATGTCGGAAATGGCGGCCATGCCTCCCTGGCGGATCAGGTCCATGCGTTCGTCCCACATTTCCGGCGGGCGGAAGTGAGGAGATGTATCGGCCAGGGTCAGTGTCGTCAGCCTGCCGCCGGCGTTGATGCCGAGCCACTGTCCGGTCAGGCCGCCCATCGAGAGTCCGCAGAAATGAAACGCCTGCAGGCCCAGGTGATCTGCGATGCCGACAACATCGGCACCCAGCCTTTCCAGCGGATACACGCCGTCCGGCACATCCGACGCGCCATGGCCGCGCTGGTCGTAGCGCACCACGCGGAAACGGTGTTTCAGCGCTTCGGCCTGTGCCTGCCACATAAGGTGATCGCACCCAAGCGAGTTGGAAAAAATGATCGCCGGGGCATCGGTTGGTCCCTCGGCGCGGTAGAAGATCCTGCAATCATCACTTTGTGTCACAAACGGCATCGGCGGTTCCCTTTTCTGTGTCGTCCTGTCACATCGTAAAATAGCCGTCCTGTCAAACCTCCAGACCGCAATCCGGGCTGGACGCGCTGCTGTCATGCGGGTACGGCTGGAGAGACCCTGGCCGCGGCACCCGTCCGCGGCAGCCGGATGTGATCGGATTTCATTGTATGGCAATACCCGGCAGTGCCCAGTCTCCCCGGACGGAAAATGTCACAACCGGCATAGCGTTGATGATCGGCGCGGTCGCCACGTTCACCATCATTGATGCGTGCGCGAAATTTCTGCTCGGCTCCGGAGTGCCGCCGATGATGGTGGTGTTTGCGCGCTACAGCCTATCGCTGCTCTATGTGCTGGGACTGATGTGGTGGACCGGTACGCTGACATTCAAATCCCATCATCGCGGGTTGCAGGTAACCCGCGGGGTGCTGCTGTTTGCTTCCACCCTGATGAACTTCATAGCACTGCAGTACCTGCGGCTGGACCAGACGTCGGCTATATTCTTCTCCAATCCGTTGTGGGTGTGTGCACTGTCGCCGTTTCTGCTGGGCGAACGCATCGGCCCGCGCCGCTGGGCGGCGGTGGTTATCGGTTTTCTGGGTGTATTGCTGATCATCCGGCCAGGTGCCGCGGGGTTTCACTGGGCCATGTTGTTGTCGCTGACGGTGGCCATCATCACCGCCTTGTACCAGATCATCACCCGCAAGATTGGCGGCCGTGACCCGGCGCTGGTGTCTTTGTTGTTGCCGTCTATGGTCGGCACCGCCCTTGCCATGCCGCTGGGCATCGCCAACTGGCATATGCCGGTCTGGGGGTTGGTCGCGCTGATGCTGCTGATGGGGTTCGCCGGTGGCGTCGGCCATCACATGCTGATCAAGGCCCACACCATGGCGCCGGCGCCTACACTGGCGCCGTTCATCTACACGCAGATCGTCTGGATGATCATTGTCGGCTTCGTGGTGTTTGGCGACGTGCCGGATGTGTATACGCTGGTCGGAGCCGGCATTGTGGTGTCCAGCGGCCTGTATGTCTATTATCGCGAGCAGGTCACCAAGCGCCGAACCGCGCATTCATCGTAACACCGGAACAGAGACTTTCATGACTGAACTGAAGCTGAATCCCGCCGTTGCAGATCTCGAAGAAGAAGGCGCGTTCTTCGTCCTCGACAAGGCCCTGAAGCTGAAGGAGCAGGGCCGCCCGGTTATCAACCTTGGCATCGGCCAACCGGATTTTGCGCCACCGGCCCATGTGCTGGAAGCCGGACTCAAGGCCGTGAAGGACGGCCCGCACGGATACACCTCTCCCGTAGGCATGCCGGCGTTGCGTGACGCGGTCGCGAACAGCGTGTCCGGCCGCTACGACGTGCCGGTTGATGCCGACCAGGTGGTGATTGTGCCCGGCGGCAAGGTCACGATTTTCTTTGCCTGCATGGTGTTCGGCGGGGCGGGGACCGAAATCCTGTATCCCGACCCCGGATTCCCGCCATATCGCGAAGCCATAAAGGCGGCATCCGCCAGACCGGTTCCGTACGCCATTCGCGAAGACCGCAACTTCGGCTTTGATGCCGACGAAGTCCTGTCGCAGATTACGCCGCAGACGCGTCTGATTATCATCAATTCACCGGCCAACCCGACCGGCGGTGTGGTGGAGACCTGTGAACTGGACAAACTGGCCTCAGGGCTCGAAGCCCATCCTCAGGTGGCAATCCTGTCGGATGAAATATATTCGCACCTGGTCTTCGAAGGCTCGGGCTTTCGCTCCTTGCTGCAGTATCCGGCCCTGTCCGGCCGGGTCATCCTGCTGGATGGCTGGTCGAAAACCTTTGCCATGACCGGATGGCGGCTGGGATATGGCATCTGGCCGAAGCCCCTGGTGAACGCCGTGCGTGGCCTGATTACGGTTGACCATTCCTGTGTCAACGTTGCCGCGCAGCTGGCGGGCCTGGCGGCGATTGAGGGGCCCATGGATGAGATTGACCGGATGCGGGCAACTTTTGCGAAGCGCCGTGATGTGGTGGTCAGCGGCCTCAATGAAATGCCGGGCGTGACCTGCCGGGTGCCGGGCGGCGCCTTTTATGCATTCCCGAACATCACCGGCACCGGCCTGGGTTCAAAAGAATTGGCGGACCGCCTGTTGATGGAAGCTAATGTCGCACTGATCCCCGGCGACAGTTTTGGCGACAACGGCAGGGGCTATCTGCGCCTGTCATATGCCGCCGGGCTTGACGACATCGAAGAAGCCCTTGCCCGCATGCATGGCCTGATCGGCGGGTCTGTCTGAAAAACAAGGTCCCGTGCCAGGAGCGGGGTGGGAAATGGCGGGTGTGGTCCCGGCACGGGTGCCCTAAATGGCAAGAGTAACTTGTGCTCAGGCAAGTGCCTGAAGTTGCTCGCACACTCTAGAGTTGATCGGGTTCCGGCCTTTTGATTGGCTTGATCAAGAAGCCCCCGGTTTTTTGTGCAGGAAACAGATTTCTTTTGGTTCTACGCAACTGACGCCGTCCTTGCACGATCGCTGATGTAGCCGGTCAGCATGACAGCTGCGTGTCAGAATGAAGTCAGTCGCAAACCGAACGTTCCTGCGACACGCTGATCGCGGAACTTTGATTTGATAATTCCGGGCCGCAATGACACTGATCATCACATGAAGCTGACACGTCGACATATGGTAACGCTGATGGCCGCCGCTGCGCTCTCCGGTACTGCTGCATCCGCCGCACAGTCCTCCTCGGGCATCATGTCGGCACCCGACGCGCTGGCGGCCGCCACCAGTGGTGAAGTGGTTCTGGTGGACATCCGCACGCGCGGCGAGTGGAAGCAGTCCGGACTGGCCGAGCCGGCACTAGCCATATCCATGCATGAAGCCGGCTTTGTCAGAAACCTGGCACAGGCACTGGGCGGAAATCGCACCAACCCGGTCGCCTTGATCTGCGCCACCGGTGGGCGCTCGGCTCACATGCAGCGCATACTGGCCACAGCTGGTTTCACCAATGTCATTGATGTGTCGGAAGGCATGTTCGGCTCCAAGGCTGGCCCGGGATGGCTTAAACGCGGTTTGCCGGTAAAAGCCTGGGCGCGGAACTGAGCAGTTTGCTGGCAGAAACTGGTTGCAAACATGTGGCGGCAAGCGTTGGATCCCTGCGTCACATCAGGTCAGCCTGAGGCTGAAGGGCGTCTTATGATGATCCCGGTCGCGGAGGCCCTGTGGGGCTTACAACACGCAAGTAAAAGTCTCGGATACCCGGGCCGATCGCGGCAAAGCTCAGGGCTTTGGTGTCCGCAATGCGCACCATTGCAAAAATGGCGGCAGTTGTTATGCCCAATTCGATGAGGATAGCGGGCACGGAGTTTGGACGAACGATCTCGCTTGAAAACAGAAACCACAGGAAATGGTCCGCTGCCAGGGCCATGATGGCTCCCGCCGAAAACACTTCCAGTGACTTGCGGCCCAGCCGAGACAGCACGCTGTCGGCTGTGGCCTGATGGAAAAGTCGTATCAACGGAGCGCTGCGGAAATTGACGAACAAGTAGGCCAACGCCAACATGAAGGATATCCGCAGCGGCGACTGGAAGGTCTTGCTCGCCCCGGTCCAGAAAAAGTCGTTTCTTGTATCGACCCATGCCACGACATCAGGTGATACGCGGGTAAGGATAATGGCGCATACTGGTCCGGCAACTAACAGCGCCGTTGCGACGATGGTCAGCAGGTTGCTCTTGTGGAAAGTGACTCCCTGGGCTCTCGCGGCGCCAAACGAAATCCCCATGGCGAAAATCAAGTTCCACGGCAGAATTGTCAGCGCCAGCGGGGTGCCGCTCAGACTGTTGCTTTCGACCCATCCAAAATGCCCGGCCAGGAGCCAAATCACGCCAGCAGGCACGAGGGGATACCAAAATCGTTTTGATGCCAGCCAGATATAGACGGGTGCCAGCAACATCAGCACCACGTACAGGCGCAGGACAACTGAGTAACCCACCGTCTGCTGCATGGTCAGCACATGCCACAGGTAAGTAACTGCGCCATGAGTCTCGATTAGATGTCCCGGCATGCTGGTGGGCACTGCCGCGGGAGCAACCGCATCGCCAGCAAACAGGATAGCTATGGATGCAACGGCAATCAGCGAATTGACCAAAAACAGCAATCTTGCGCGTCGCCAGATCTTTACCGTGTTGCTGTTGGCGTAATGCTCACCGGGTTTCCCGCCATAGGCCAGGAACGAAGAGATGCCCGCCAGGAAGATAAACACGTCCGCGGCATCGGAAAACATTATGTTGATTGGTGAAAACCTGTGCAGAAAGCCCAGGGTGATATGATTGATGAATATGCCAAGTAGACAGAGACCGCGAATCGCATCGATCGCGTGAAGCCTATCCACTTTCAACCCGTCCTTCGCCATCGTGTATATATGGCCAAATTTTGTCTACAAACGGTAAATCAATGGCTTACCCGTATTGGGAAGCATTGTGCTGCAGTGAACAGCTAGCTGCTTGATCAAGGTGGAGATTGCGGCAATTTTGCTGCAGCCGTGATAGTTCCAGACGCGCTTGTCGGGGAGCCCCTGCGAAGCTGCGATGGGCGTGCGCTATGAGGCCCGTGCACAGACCGCATTTGGATACGCCAACAATCATGCCTGCCAGCAGCTCTACAAAAGCGATTTGCAGTTTGTTTCACGCAAAGTAAGTGACATCAGAAATCCGGCACCTGAGCTCACGACCAGGCAGATGAACGCAAACCTGTAGTCCGCCGTCTGGTAAATCCTGGCGCCGTCCTGCATCGTTCCGTCCCAGCTCAGGTCCAACAACCATCCGATGATGGGCTGCAGGATGGCGCCCGCACCCACCGTGGCGGCATTCACAAGGCCTGACACCGAACCATGCAGGCGTTTGATTGATACTTCCCGTGCCAGCGCAAAGGTGACCACCATGCAGCCCCCCGTGAGACCAGACAGAAACAGTGCGGCTGCCATCAAGGCCAGGTTAAGCTCCGGAACGAACGCGATCAGCCCGAGAAGTCCGCAATTTGCCGCTGTGCCGACGACCAAAGGCAGTTTCCTGCTGCCGATCCGGTCAGATAGCCAGCCCGACAAGGGTGCGCCGACCGCCCAGCCGAGCAGGGACAGTGAGGTGTAGATTGCGCTGGTCGGTCGGTCCAGCCCGTAGGCACCGGCAAGAAACGGCACCCCCCACAAGCCACCGAGTGCCAGCATCGGCCCCGACATGCTCATGGCGACGATTGCGATGCGCCAGATCTCGGTGCGCCTTATGGTGTCTTTCAGGCCGGACCAGATTTCTGCCCATTGCGTGTCATCAGTCTGCTCGATGCTGTCGGGATCAGGTGAATTGCGCACGATGAGGGCGGTCAGCAACGCCAACACGGCAGCTGCGAGACCGGCCCATATCATCGTCTGGCGCCATCCGAACGCCTCAACGGCAAACGCAAGCGGCGCCTGGCCGGCAATGCCGCAGATCATGGCGAAGAACATTGCCAGGCCGGTGAGTAGTGCAAAGTGCCTGGGGTGAAACCATTTTGCGGCCAATGCCATGCTGGCAATGAAGCCGACCGCGGACCCCGCACCTACCATGAACCGGCCGACATAGGCGGCATTCACCGATCCTGCGGCGCCGAAAATGATACTGCCCGCCGCGGCAAGCAGCAGCGCAACGGTTAGCATCAGCCTGGCGCCATAGCGGTCAAGCAGGGCGCCGATGGGCAGTTGCATGGCGGCGTACGGATAAAAGTACAGAGCCGAAAGCTGCCCCATCACGGCACCGGTGACCGCGAACTCGGCCATCAGATCCGGGATCATCACGCTCGGAGCGACCCGTTGGAAAAATGCATATCCGAACGCAAGCGCACTGAGTGACCAGATGGTCAGCGCCAGAGCAACACTGGCCGGGCGGGTCGCCTGCGGCGATGTATCTACCGGATCTGCAGCCACTATCTGTATCAACACCGCCTGGACGCAGCATCCGTAGACGGAAGCTGGCAAAACACTCGTTCAGTATGCAGTGTTTGACCATGCGGGGCAGAAAAGTAAAGGCCCCAGAGACGCTGTCTCAGGGGCCTTTATCAAATGTTTCCCGCACGGGATGAAAATCAGCAACCATCGCACTCAAGCGTCAGGCCGTTGCGCGGTCGTTGCGCGACCGATTCTTCAACCTGCCAGGATTCACTGCCAATTATGTAGCCGACCAGGGGTTGGAAGTTGAGGCACACGCGAGCAACAACAATGTCGTTGTCTTCCTGAGTGAGCTTGTCCAGTGCGTCGCCTGACAGGCTCGGGGGCGCACCGCCGCAACTGCCGCGTGAATGAGACCACCGCTCCTTCACACTGTTGCCATCCCGCTCGAAAGTAATCAGGTCGACCTTGATGTCTGAAGAGTCAAACGGTTTCATGATGGCATCGGCAGCCCTGATGTACTCGTTGAGGTCATTCACCAGAACCGTGTTGGATTCCTGTGTCGTCAGGTCGACGACCGCACTTGCAGCCACGGCCACCTTTCGTTTCAGTGAAATCGCATGAGTGACATCAATCGTGCCCAGCAGCAGGATGATCATCATTGGAAACAGCAAGGCAGCTTCGATACTGACGATGCCGTCTTTTTTGCGACCAAATCTTGCAAACTGGCCGGCAATGCGTCCGTGAATGGTGTCGGCCCCGGTTACTGATGAATTATCCATCGTATTGGTTTCCTGAAAGGATGTGGTTGTTTTTGAACGGCGCAGCATCAGATCAATCGAACGGCTCATTTCGGAACACCGCCACGCCTCTCACCAGGTGCTTGTCGTCACCATGGTTTGCCAGCCAGTTCGGCGGTGGTGTGCCTGTGCCCTTGATGTTCAGCAGGTTCATGAGATTCGGCGTCATCAAATCCCACTCATAGAACGTTTCGACTATCACAATTTCGCCGGCGTTGCCGATGTCAAATGAACCGTCCGTCGCGTCATCGCTGAGCTGACCGTTGTCGGACGCATCGGTGCGGCTGCTTGCGTCCGAAAAATTGTTGCGCACTTCGACATTGATGTAGATTTTGTCGCAATCAATCATTGCCGGAAGTTCCGCGCACAGCCGGTTCTTGAATTCGACCTTTGAGAAACCGCCAGAATGAGCCTGCCCGGTCCGGATCAGCCGCGAAGCCGTGGTCGTGGCGCTTTGGACCGAGTACTCGGAGAACAGCGTCAGTCCGGTTTCGAACGTGGCCAGCAATAGAAACAGGAAGGGTGCGCCAACGAAGGCGAACTCAATTGCCGTTGCGCCACTGTCGTCCTTGCGAAAACCTCTCCGGACCCGGTTTAGGGTCCGATTCAACTTCAAAATCATGCCGTACTCCCGAACTTTCACCACCGACAGCCGAACTTGCCCGTGGTTTCTTGTTCCAAACCGGTAGACAGACAGGGGCCTGCCTACGGTGTCATTTGTTCAGGATCACGATATCGGAGTGGTCTTACCAAAAGCTGAGTTTTAGTCGTCAAATTTTAGCGATTGTGTTAAGTGTTCGCTAACCATGAACGCCGCTGGCAATCTGTCGCAGCTGCACCGATTGCCACTGTTGTCGGCATTCACATGGCGGGTCTAGGCAAGGCCCAACAGTCGCGGATCACGCCGGACCAAGAACAATCTGCCCGGCATGAAACACATGAAGCGGCTGCAGCCTATTGCGCGCCTTCGCCGCTACCGCTGGTGGCTTCACCCGAAGAGACACTTGTCTTGATGCCGATCTGGTCGCCTTGCTCTTTGTATCTTGGGCCTTCGTCATTCACGATCAATGGCTGATCACAGAACGGTTCACAATGCATGGTTCTGCGCTGGCCACCCCTGTACAGGCTGACGACGTGACTTTCAGCGCGTTGGACCTTGACCATCATGTTGGCGAGCTGGTTGCCGTCGAAATCCAATACTATTATTTTTGTGCGGCCGGTATTCTTGCCGATAACGATCAGCTTGTTTCCCTGGATACTCGCATCGGCGAACATGGGGTTGGACACCACTACCGTGGAGGGTTCGCCGGCCAGCTTGACCAGCTTGGCGTCGTCCACATCCAGTGCAAGAGATGAGTCGGCAATTGCTGTGCCCGTTGCGGCAAGCATTCCAAACAGGCCCAGTGCGGCACCGAGAACGAAGGTGCGGGTTGTTGCCAGAGTACTCATTTGCATAACAATCCTTGTTCGCATGATCACTTTGAAGGCGTTAGACAGAGTAGCGCCTGATGGTTGATGCCTATAACACCTGAAAATGGTGAATGAACCCTTACGATTGCGAATTGGATTTGCGCAGGCGGGCATGGGTGCCGTTCGCATACTTTATAATATACCAGCCAAATTGTTCACGCTCGTGCTGGACGGGAGTGCAAAGGCGGGCCTGGCAAATCCTGTGTCAGTGAAAATCAGCTTGGTTCAATTGCTAGTCTTTATAGGAGCAGGCTACACCTGTCAGCGACGCAAAGAATAAATATACATCTGAGTTTTATTATGTAAAATTGTAATAAAATTTAATTTTAATTTTAATAGTAATGATTTGTTTTCCATTCCAAGACGATCCGATTGTTCTCGTGTGCTTTTGATTGGGTATTTACTTGATGTTAATAGTTGGAGCCTAGGTTGAGCCTCGGTTCAGACGACAAACCCCTCAGGGGATCACCCGTTCAGGGAAGTTTGATCCAGTGCTGTAAAAACTGTGAGACAATCTAAGGAGAGAATTATGTTCGCACGTTTCTTTAAAGACGAATCTGGTGCCACTGCAATCGAATATGGCCTCATCGCCGCTGCTACGGGTCTTGCCCTGGTTGCTGTTATGCCTGGTATCGGTACTGCTCTGGAAACCACTTTCGGTGCTGTAAGCGCAGAACTGTAATATCAGTTTTGACGTTGACCGCCGATGTAAGAGCCATCATCGACGGTAATAAATCTAACGGGAGGCTCCGGAAACCGCTGGTGTTAAAACCAGCGGTTTTTGTTTTGCGGAAATCTCTCAGGATTGTGGTGTCGGGGCCGCGGACAATTCCCGCTTGGTTAACCGGCTTTTTACTGAGCCATGCCAAGTTGCGGTATCACCGTAGCTGCCTGTCGGCGGCACCAGGGGAGCCTTGACCGGCTAAGGGAGACCAGCAAATCATGAGCCACACACTGATACTGACAATATTTCCCATACTGGTAGTCGTTGCAGCAATCGGCGATGTCTTCACCATGAAAATACCGAACTGGCTGAACGTCATTGCCGGGGTAAGTTTCTTTGCCGCGGCTTGGTATGTAGGCATGCCACTTGAACAAGTTGGATGGCATGTAGCTGCAGGCGTGATTGTGCTGTTTGCAGGGTTTGGACTGTTCGCTATGGGCTTCATAGGCGGAGGCGATGCAAAGCTCCTGGCTGTCGCTGCCATGTGGCTGGGTATGGGACAGCTGATCGAGTTTCTTTTGATCATGTCGGTTGCCGGTGGCGTGCTCGCAATTGTCATGAAGTTCTGGTGGTGGCTCCGGCTTGAATTGGAACTGCGCGGATTCCAACGGTTCAAATCAAAGGTAAAATCGTCCATTGACCTTCCCTATGGCGTGGCCATTGCGGTGGGCGCCCTGTTTGCTTTCCGCCACAGCTGGTGGCTGGAATCGGCGAATACGTCGCTTGTCGGTTAGAGTCCGGACCCTGAACTGCCCAATGCCCGCGCCATGCGGGCATTTTTGATTCCCGGCAAGAGCATGATGTTTTTTGGGCAAAACTAAGATTGTTTAGTGCCGGTTAACCATAATTTGACGTTTCACGATCATTCTGCGGTGGAGATATCCGAACGAACTTCCGTTCCTATTGGAGAGTTATCAGATGAGTAAATCACGTTTCGTTGTCATGGGCGTGGCCGCAGTCGCAGCCGGAGCAGCGGCGTTCCTGGCCAATGGATTCCTGGGACAACCGCAGCAGGCGGAAGTGGTGGAGGTAAACAAGGTCTCCATGACGCCGGTGTTGGTGACATTGAAAGACATTCGTGTCGGCGAAGTTCTGGACGCATCCAACTTGGGTTGGAAAGACTGGCCGTCGGATCAGGTTGGCCAGTCCATGGTCACCAAGACCGGCAGTGCCGACATATTTGAAGAACTCAAGGGTGCGCGGGCACGTGCGGGTTTGTTCGAGGGTGAGCCGCTTAACAAGCGCCGCATTGTAGAAGTTGGCGATGCAGGGTTTATGGCTGCAGTTCTGCCAAAGGGTATGCGGGCGATCTCGATCCGGGTTTCGCCGGAAACAGGCGCAGGCGGGTTCATCTTGCCGAACGACAGGGTTGATGTCCTGCTCACGCGCAAGGGTGCCGGCAACCGCGACGTGTCCGATACGGTTTTGACCAATGTTCGCGTCCTGGCGATCGACCAGCAGATCAAGACGACCGAAGACGGGGGGCAGGTGATTGTCGGAAAAACGGCAACGCTGGAACTTGAACCCAAGCAGTCCGAGGTCCTCGCACTTGTTGAAAGCGCCGGCCAGCTGTCACTGGCACTTCGCTCACTCGCGGATGTGGGCGACAAGAAACTTGGTGAAGATGGTCCCCGGGTTTCGGAAAAATTTGCACGCGGTTCGAAAGGCACCATCAAGCAATTCCGCTACGGCATCATGAACCAGATAGCGAACACTAAGTAAGGCAGACAACTGATGTATCCCTCACCCCTCAGCATGCCCAGGCTTGATATGGGCACCAAGACACCAGCCGGTGCAATCGTTTCTCTGGTTGCTGCTCTTGCGGTTTTCTTTATCGTGTTGACTGCGGCGTTCACGCCCGCCCAGGCAGGTGACGACTCGCGTTTTCTGCGCATGGGATTGAACAAGTCGGTCGCGATCAGGTTGCCTGTCGCAGCCAAGGATGTCCTGGTCGGCAATCCTGCGATTGTGGACGCTGTCGTGCGCACTCGCACCACAGCCTACCTGTTCGCCAAGGGCAACGGCGAGACCAACGTGTTCTTCTTTGATGATGCGGGCCGGCAAATTCTGAATCTCGATATTCAGGTTGCCACAGATACCAAAGCATTGAAGGAGCTGCTCGATCGCACGTTGCCGGGCAACCAGATCGTGGTTGAGACAGTTTCTGACAGCGTTGTTCTGCGCGGGGTCGCCGCATCTGCCGGTGAGGCAAAGCAGGCGACGGACCTGGCCGAGCGTTTTCTCGGAACCAGTGGTGTCAACGGAGAAGCCAAAGTCGTTTCAGCTATGACCATCGCTGCTCGCGAGCAGGTTACGCTGCGTGTGCGTATTGCTGAAGTGCAACGTGACGTGTTGAAGCAACTCGGTGTCGACTACAATACCGCGTTTGCCCAAGGCAGTTTTTCCGCCGGCATGTTGACCGGAAACCCGTTCCTGCTGAACGGACCCCTCGGCTCAGGCGTACTGCCCATAAACCCGATCTCGGGACTGGGTGGTGCCGGCGCAACAACAGGTGCCCGGCTGCAGTACGGCGACTCCATCGATGCACTCATTCAGGCGATGGAGCAGGACGGCCTGCTGCGTACACTCGCCGAACCGACGCTGACGGCGATCTCCGGCGAAAGTGCCAAGTTTCTTGCGGGTGGCGAATTCCCCATCCCGGTTGCCGTAGATGAGGACACCATCTCGGTTGAGTTCAAGGAATTTGGTGTGGCGCTTGGCTATTCGCCTGTGGTCCTGTCGTCCGGGCGCATCAGTCTGAAGATAAACACGGAAGTTTCGGAACTGACGCCGCAAAACGGTATTCAGGTAGGCTCAATCAGTTTGCCTGGTCTCACCACCCGCAAGGCTGAAACGACCATCGAGTTGCCGTCGGGCGGTTCAATGATCATGGCTGGCCTGATCCGCGACCAAACCCGGCAACAGATTGCCGGCATTCCCGGCGCCAAGGATCTGCCGATTCTCGGTCAGATGTTCCGGTCGCGTGACTTCCAGAAAAACACGTCCGAACTCACGGTCATGGTGACACCTTTCATCGTCAAACCCGTCAATGAGCGTTCGCTTGTAAGCGCTGGAGAAAAGCTTTCGGTAGCAACTGATCGCCAGACCATTCTGTTTGGCCGCCTGAACAAGATGTACGGGGTTCAGGGTGGTACCGGAAAAGGAACGACCTATCACGGCAATGTCGGCTTTATCGTCGAATAATGGCAGCGCCACGGAGAATGAAAATGAACAAGTTTGTATCAAAGTCCCGCAGTGCAATGCGTATTCTGGCTCCGGCCGCAGCGCTTGTGGCACTGACCGCCTGCCAACACCAGATGTCCGGGGGCGCGGATGACATCTACATGCCGCAGATGCATTATGAGGTTCATCCGATTGAGGTCGCCAAGGGCACGGTGAAACTCAAGGTGCCGACCCGTTCGGCCCGGCTCACCACCAAAGAGCAGAACGCCATCAGGAGTTTTGCGCACCAGGCGAACGAAACCGATGCTTCGAAAATCCACATCCGCCGCCCTGCCGGCGGCATGGTTGGCAACTCAGTCGCCGCAAAAGTGGCTCAACTGCTTCAAGCCGAGGGGATTAGCCAGCACCGCATCAAGCATTCTTCTTACAAGGGAGGTGCCCGTGCGCCGGTTCTGATGTCGTTCACCCGCAAATTTGCGGTGACAAGCCAGTGCGGCGACTGGAGTGAAAACCTTTCTGAAACTTCTTCCAATCAGAATTACAAGGACTTTGGATGTTCCGGGCAGCACAACCTCGCTGCCATGGTCGCCAATCCTGAGGATTTCGAAACTCCGCGTACGTCCACTTCGGCAAGTTCAGCCAGGCGTAATGAAGTCTTCAAGAAGTACATCGGTGGCCAAGATACCACGGCTGCGAAGGCAAGCCAGGCACAAGCCCAGGCAAGTGAAGTGGCACAGTAACTGTTGATTAGACGAGAGTGGAAACCATGACCCAGACTGAACCACAAACCCATGCGGCCGAATCCGCAACACCGGTTGTTGCTGCGGTGCCACGCATCAACATCACGATGTTCTGTTCGACACAGGTGACCAGCGCGACGATGAAGCAGGTGGTGATTGACCGCCGAATGGCACGGGCGCATGTCGACATACGGGAAGGCAGCATTATGGCAGCCGCCCAGGCCTACAGCCAGGCCACCACGCCTGACGTGCTTGTCCTGGAGACCGAAGGTCACCGCGATCAGGTCCTGTCGGAGTTGAGCCAGCTGGCGCAGGTGTGTGACCCGTCTACCAAGGTCATACTGATAGGCCATGTGAACGACGTCATTCTGTACCGCGAACTGATCCGCCAGGGGCTCAGCGAATACCTTGTGGCGCCGGTCCACCAACTACAGGTGATTGATGCCATCAGTTCGCTGTTCAATGAGCCGGGGGCCGATCCCATTGGCCGCATTGTGGCATTCATCGGCGCAAAGGGCGGTGTCGGATCCAGCACCATTGCTCACAACGTGGCCACACTTGCCTCTGGTGAGTATCAGGTCGATACAATTGTTACCGATCTCGACCTTGCCTTTGGCACTGCAGGATTGAATTTTAACCAGGACCCGGCTCACGGCATTGCGGAAGCCATTGCATCCTCTGATCGCATTGACCAGACCATGCTCGAGCGTTTGCTGACCAAGTGCAATGACCGGTTGAATCTGCTGTCGGCACCGGCACAAGTCGAAAAATCGCTGGGGATTGAAGACGACACTCTTGAGCCGATCATTGATGCGATCCGCTCCAGCGCTCCGCTGATCATACTCGATATCCCGAATTTGTGGACCGTATGGTCGAAACAGCTTCTTATGGGCGCTGATGATGTGATTATCACCTCCACTCCTGATCTCGCATCGCTCCGCAACACCAAGAATATCTTTGATTTCCTGACGGCGGCGCGACCGAACGACAAGGCACCACTGGTCGTTCTCAACCAGGTCGGTGTGCAGAAACGACCGGAAATACCGGTCGCGGAGTTTTCGAAAGCTATTGGGGTTGAACCGACAGTCGTCATTCCGTTTGACGCGCACGTGTTCGGCACCGCGGCCACCAATGGCCAGATGCTCGCCGAGGTCGGCCCCAAATCAAAAGCTGCTGAACAGGTCGCCGTACTTGGTCAACTGCTGATCGGTAAAAATCCGGACGTGCCGCAAACTAAGGGCGGATCTGCACTTGCCAAGTTATTTCCAATGTTGAGGAAGAAGTAATGTTTGGTAAACGGGGAGGAGGCTCAACGCCTCAACCGCCGGCTCAGCCGGCTGTGCCGGACAACGATCCTGCAACGGCAGCGCCAGAACCTGCAGCCAAGCAGGCGCAGATTATTCCGGGGTTGGACTTGGGCGATACGGGCGCTCCCGTATCGGGCGAAGCCGGGGCCGACGCCGCAGCGCCTGCACCGGCTAAGGCTCCCGCGCCAAAGCCTGCCCGTGACAGCAAGAACGGGCGGTCGGAGAACTACTACGACATAAAGACCACAATCTTCAACGCGCTGATTGATGCGATCGATCTGACCCAGCTCGGGCAGCTGGAGCGCGATGCGGCGCGTGATGAAATTCGCGATATCGTCAACGAGATCATCTCTCTCAAAGACGTTGCGATGTCGATTGCCGAGCAGGAAGAGCTGCTTGAGGACATCTGCAATGACGTGCTTGGTTATGGTCCTCTGGAGCCCCTGCTGGCGCGCGACGATATTGCCGACATCATGGTCAATGGCGCCGATACCTGCTTCATCGAAGTTGACGGCCAGATGCTGGATGCCGGGATCAGGTTCCGTGACAACGCGCAGTTGCTGAACATCTGCCAGCGCATCGTCAGCCAGGTCGGCCGCCGTGTCGACGAGGCCAGTCCGATCTGTGACGCCCGCCTGATGGACGGCTCGCGTGTTAACGTGATCGCTCCTCCGCTGGCCATCGACGGTGCTGCGCTCACCATTCGTAAGTTTAAGAAAGACCGGCTGCGTCTGGACGACCTGGTGAAGTTCGGATCGATCACGCCGGACGGCGCTGAAATTCTGCAGATTATCGGACGGGTTCGCTGCAATGTGCTCGTATCGGGCGGTACCGGCTCGGGCAAAACCACACTGTTGAACTGTCTGACCGGATACGTTGATCACGAGGAACGCGTCATCACCTGTGAAGATGCCGCTGAACTTCAGTTGCAGCAGCCCCATGTCGTAAGGCTGGAAACCCGTCCGCCGAACCTGGAGGGTGAAGGTGAGATCAGCATGCGGGATCTGGTCAAAAACTGCCTGCGTATGCGCCCTGAACGTATCATCGTGGGTGAGGTTCGCGGACCCGAGGCCTTCGACCTTCTGCAGGCCATGAACACCGGTCACGATGGTTCGATGGGCACGTTGCACGCCAACTCGCCGCGTGAAGCCTTGTCCCGTCTGGAGTCGATGATCACCATGGGCGGCTTTTCACTGCCGTCCAAGACCATCAAAGAGATGATCACCGGTTCGATCGACGTAATTGTCCAGGCTGCGCGTCTGCGTGACGGATCGCGCCGCATAACCCATGTCACCGAGGTGGTCGGCATGGAAGGTGACGTGATCATCACACAGGATCTGTTTGTGTACGAGATTGTTGGTGAGGATGCCAACGGCAAGATCGTTGGCCGGCATCGTTCGACCGGCATTGCGCGGCCGAATTTCTGGGATCGCGCGCGTTACTATGGTGAGGAGGCGCGGCTGGCAACGGCATTGGAAAATGCTGAAGTGGCCGATGAGGACTACAACGACTGACCGTCGTGATTTTAAAAGCGCCACAGGTTCGACTGACCCGTGGAGTTGCTCTGGCATACTGGCAATGATCGGGTTCGTGATTTCTGGTTGATGAAGTCGAGAACCATGGTGATCTAAGAGGCGAGACTGGAAATGGAATTTAGCCCGGAAATGACAAAAGTCGCGTTTGTGGTGTTCGCCGCCTTGAGCGTCGGGGGCTTGGCTATAGGTCTTTTGTTTCCCTATTTCTCAGGTCAGGCGGATGTCAACCGGCGTGCCCGGCGTGTCACATCGGGAGAAGTTGGCACCAAAGCCAAGGGGGCTGGCAAAGACAAGTCCGCCGCTCGCCGCCGGCAGATTCAGGATACCCTGAAGCAGTTCGAGGAAGCTGAGAAGAAACGCCGAAAGAAACTGACCGTCAGGCAGATGATCGGGCAGGCGGGCCTCGATATCTCGATGAACGCTTTCACTGTCGCGTCCGTCATTGTCGGAGTGGTCTTCTTTTTCGGGTCATTCATGGTCGGCGTCCCGATTTATGTCTCTGCAGTAGCAGCGGTAGTTGGGGCATTTGGCTTGCCCCGCTGGTTCCTGAACTACCTTGCAAAACGCCGCCGTGAAACTTTTTTGCGGGAGTTTGCCGATGCGATTGACGTCATGGTGCGCGGTATCAAAGCCGGGCTTCCGGTATCGGATGCACTCAAGGTGATCGCCAAGGAAACACCGGCGCCGGTGGGGCCGGAGTTTCTCGATGTGGTCGAGGGCCAACGGGTCGGGATTACTATCGATCAGGGGCTGGAGCGCATGTACGAGCGCATGCCGTTGGCGGAAGTGAACTTCCTGGCCATCGTGATGGCCATCCAGGCCAAGACAGGCGGCAACCTGGCGGAAGCTCTTGGCAACCTTTCGCGGGTGTTGCGTGACCGCAAGAAAATGAAACAGAAAATCACCTCCGTGTCGCAGGAAGCCAAGGCTTCTGCTGCGATCATCGGGGCTCTGCCGTTTCTGATAGCCGGCGCGATGATGGTGCTGAACCCGGCCTATCTCATGCCTCTGTTCGAGACAAAAATCGGCAACGTCATGCTTGTTGGGTCAGGCTTATGGATGGGCTGCGGCGTGCTTGTCATGCGCAAAATGATCAATTTTGACTTCTGATCGAACTGGAAACTAGACCGTTATGATCGAATTTGTTTATTCCCTGTTGGAGCCGCGCAACCTTATTACGATTCTTGTTGCACTGGCGGCCTTTGCAACCGTCGTGACACTGACCGCGCCATTGCTCCAGGGCGATCGGGTTCAGGCCCGCATGAAAACTCTGGCAGTTGAGCGTGACACGCTTCGCACCAAGAACCGCGAGGCATTGCAGGACAAGGATAACAGGCGCCTCAGGGACAATACGCCCAAGGGTGTTGCCGCCCAGATCGTGGATGCGCTGAATCTCAAGAGTATTCTGGAGGCGGAGTCGTCCCGTCAACGGTTACGACAAGCCGGGATGCGCTCGGAAAAGCACCTTGTCACCTACCTTGCGTCCAGGGTAATTGCCCCGATAATCGCAGGTGTTATCGTATTTGTATATTCTGCGACTGTGTTTGCCGACCAGATTACCGGGTCCATGCGCTTAACGACTGCTGTCATCGGTGCGGTTGCCGGTTTCTATCTTCCGAACCTGTTTCTCACCAACATCATCAAGCGGCGCCAGCAGTCAATTCAGCGCGCTTGGTCTGATGCGCTGGACCTGTTGCTCATCTGTGTGGAGTCCGGCATGTCCGTGGAGGCTGCGCTGGCTCGTGTGTCGCAGGAAATAGGTTCCCAGTCGGTTCCGCTGGCTGAAGAACTCACGCTCACCATTGCGGAGCTGTCATTTATCGGTGACCGCAGCAAGGCGTTTGAAAACCTTGCCGAACGTACCGGCATGGCGACGGTGAAATCAGTCGTAACCAGCCTGGTCCAGTCTGAGCGCTACGGTACGCCGGTTGGTGTCGCCTTGCGCGTGCTGGCTCAGGAAAACCGCGATGACCGCATGGCCATGGCCGAAAAGAAGGCGGCTGCGTTGCCGCCCAAGCTGACCGTGCCGATGGTTGGATTCTTCCTGCCGGTCATCTTCATCGTGCTGCTTGGCCCTGCCGGCATTCTCGCCTTCGGCTAGAGCCTTACTGACCTACGCAAAAGGCCGGACCTCCAACGGGGGCCGGCCTTTTGCCTGGGCTGCTGCCGGGTGCCCGGCAAATCCATGTTTGGTTTAGCTGGCGGTTTTCATCTGCTGCCAGGTATTCCTCTGGTTCAGCATGCGTTTGAGAAATGCCAGGTTCTGCTCGACCTGATCAGGCGGCAGGTCACGGCTGGCGATTTCGCTCGCTTCCTTGAACCGGCCCTGCAGCCCGACCGACAGGGCCAGGTTCTGGCGCAAGGTCTGGTTGAACTCACCTTCAGGCAGGCGTTGTGCGGCCCGCAGCGATGTCTCGGCCTGTTTCAGGTTGCCCTCAAGGATATAGGACATGCCGATATTGTTGTGGATCGAAACCTTTTGCGGCTGTTCTGCCAGTGCGCTCTGGTAAGCCGCGCGGGCTTGGCGGTGCTTGCCAATCTGATCGTATGCCGATCCCAGCGCTGAGTAGACCTTCCAGTTGTTCTCACCCGCCGCGATGGCCTTGTTCAACTGTTTGATGCCGGCGGCCGGGCGGCCTGCCAACACCAGCTCCTTGCCCAGATAGGCGACCAGTTTCGCGTCATTGGGATTGTGGGTCAGTGTTGTTTCCAGCACTTTGATCAATGCAGGCTTGTTGCCGCCGGCGTCCAGCAGGCGGGCATAGGTGACGGCGCGCCTGACGCTTTTTGGGTTCTCTCTCCAGGCGTTTGCAGCCTCCGCGGTTTCCCGGATCGAGGGTTGCGGTTTTACAGATCCGGTGACAACCGGATCCGCGGGAGTTGAGGAGAGCCTGTTGTCGCCGGCGCATCCAGTGAGCAACAGCGCTGCCGCGCAGGCAGTTGCTGCCAGCTGTTGACGTGGTGTCATTGTGAAATGTTGCCGCCGCATATGTTTACCCCTATCGATGGAATCACCGACTGGCCGTTAATCTCAAACGCGATTTTGGAGCGTGAACCCTCAATAAACTGTTAACCATGATTGACGGTCTGTTGCTGGGCCGCCATTTTGCGGGCTACGTGCCGTTTTGGCGGCCGCAACTGCATTCTGCCCTGCTTCAACCCGATCAACCAGGACGCATCAGTCATGACATCTGCAAAATCAATACTCTTGAGTGCGTCAAAGGCCGCATCGGCCGTGCCGGTGCACGCGGTTACGCCCGACACGCTGGACGCTTTCGTCAAACGATTGTCCGGTGTCCAGAAGTCCTGGGTTGAGGCCAACGGGTTCAAGGCCAAACCGAACAGGCATTTATGCATTGCCGACAAGACCGGTGGGTTGGAGATGGTGTTGTATGGTGCGCGCACCGGCGAGACTGCTGATCCGTTTGAACCCGGCACATTGTCGACAAAGCTGCCTGCCGGTGACTATTGCCTGGCGTCCGGATTTTCCAATCTGGACCTGGTTGCATTGGGCTGGCTGCTGCACAGCTACAGGTTTACCCGGTATCTGAGTGCCACCGAGGCTTCCGGAACGGACAAGGGTGTCCGGCTGGCTTGTCCTCAGAATCTGGACCGCGCTAGTCTGCTCGCCCGCGCCGATGCCGTCATGCTGGGGCGCGATCTGATCAACACGCCGGCCGAAGACATGGGACCATCTCAGCTGGAAGCTGAAATGCGTGTCGTCGCCCGGCGCTTCAAGGCGACAATGACCGTGACCAGGGGCACGGTGCTTGAAAAGAAGTTTCCGCTGATCCACATGGTCGGGCGCGCCGCTGACGACGCCCCGCGCCTGCTCGATTTGCGCTGGGGAGGCCAGCGCGCGCCGAAAGTCACCCTGGTGGGCAAGGGTGTGTGTTTCGACACCGGCGGTCTCGACCTGAAACCCGCCTCCGGCATGGCCTTGATGAAGAAGGATATGGGCGGCGCGGCTGCAGTGCTGTCGCTCGCTTCGATGATCATGGCAGCGCAGTTGAAGGTCAGGCTTCGGGTGTTGATACCGGCTGTTGAAAACGCCGTGGCCGGAAACGCCTTCCGGCCGGGCGATGTTCTGACCAGCCGCAAGGGCCTGAGCGTCGAGATCGGCAATACGGACGCCGAGGGCCGTCTTGTGCTGGCCGATGCGCTCGACCTGGCGGACGCCGAGCGTCCGGACATGTTGATTGACATGGCAACCCTTACCGGTGCGGCCCGCGTTGCGCTTGGCCCGGACCTGCCGCCGTTTTACACCGACGATGATGAACTGGCCGATCACCTCGTGCGTCACTCGATGGCCAGCAATGACCCCGTCTGGCGGTTGCCGTACTGGCAGCGCTACAATGACCTGTTTTCCAGCAAGATCGCCGATATCAACAATTCCGGCAGCGGCGGTTTCGCCGGCTCGGTTACGGCGGCGCTATTTCTCAAACGCTTTGTCGAGAAAGCCCACGCCTACGTCCATCTGGACATATATGGCTGGGTGCCAGTCGCCCGTGCCGGCAGGCCCAAAGGCGGCGAGCCGCAGGCTGCTCGTGCCCTGTTCTCCCTGCTGAGTGAACGCTATCCAGCGGCCTGAAAACTGGGTTTTTACCTGTTTACGCCGCAAAAAGCGCTTGTATAGCATCTGGAATCGCGTTTAAATGAAACGGGTCCGTAACGATTTGCGGTTAGGATTTTACAGATCGGTGTGACTTGGATCCTGCAGTTCTGGTGAGTTGTGATTGGCGTGAAGTGAATGGCAATTGCTCCTGAAACAGGGGCGATTGATGAACCGAATGAGTATTCAACTGACAACGGCAGAAGTTCTCGGCCTGTGGCACAATGTGCACCTGGCACTGGTTCGTGATGACGAGCCGGATTTGTCGGCCCGCCAGGTAACGATCCTGTTGACTGTCTACCTGGAGGCGCCGCCCCATACGGTCCGTGACCTGGCCGCGCGTTTGGGGGTGTCGAAACCGGTGATCACCCGGGCGTTGGACACCATGGGAAAGCTCGGTCTTGTGAGCAGGCGCCGTGACGAGAAGGACCGGCGTAATGTGCTTATCCAGCGCACCGTGGACGGAGCGTTGTTTGTTGAGCGGCTTGCCGATACAATTTCCGTGCGCGCACAAGAGTTGAGAACAGATCTATGACCCTGGATCCACGTCTTCATGCCTACCGCGAGGATATTGCCGACATTGCATTGCGGGGCAAGGTCGATGCGCTGCGCTTCGTAAAACCGGAACTGCGCCAGATATCGGTTTCCATCGCTTCGGTTCACGCTGAGCCGCGCATGGACGCGGCCACCGTTACCGAGGCCTTGCTGGGCGAGCAGGTCAATGTGTATCAGGTCAAGGACGGCTGGGCATTCGTGCAATTGGCCCTGGACAGTTATGTTGGCTACCTGCCGGCGCGCTGTTTGACCAACCAGATTATGGACACCACCCATCGTATCGCTGTGCCGTCAACACTGCTGTACGTCAAGCCGGACATCAAGTCGAACCCGGTGCAGCACGTCTACATGAACTCGCTGGTCTCGGCGATCAAGATTGAGGGGGACTTTGCGCGCCTCAGGGACCACCGTTATGTCTGGCTGAAGCACCTGATGGCGTCCGGCACCAGCTGGGATGATCCCGCAACCGTCGCCGAAGCGTTCGTAAATGCACCTTACATGTGGGGCGGCAAGAGCGCTGCCGGGCTGGACTGTTCGGGCCTTGTGCAACTGGCATGGCAGGCGTGCGGCTTTGACTGTCCGCGCGATGCCGACATGATTCAGATGGGCTTCGGAAAACCGCTGAAGCGGGATCGCGAACTCAGGCTGGCGCGCAATGACATGGTGTTCTGGAAGGGACATGTCGGACTGATGCTGGACGCGACCAATCTGATCCATTCCAACGGCCATCACATGCAGGTTGTCGTGGAGCCGTTAAGCGGCGCCATCAAGCGCATCGCCAGTCTGTACGGTCAGGTCACCGGTGTGTCGCGGGTGCCGGAGATGTACAAGTCTGAAAACACAAGTGAAGCGGCTCAGTAGCCCGTCCGGCGGTTGACGGTGTTTTGCAGGTCCTTACCCGCTTCATGGCGCCTGATTTGACCCAGAATGTACCTGCACAGGGCTTCAGGGTCGCTGTCCGCGGCATTGTGAGGCGTAACCGTCACTCTTGGATGGCGCCATAGCCGGCTTTGTACCGGCAATGGTTCGGTTTCAAACACGTCCAGGGTCGCAGCGCCGAGCTCACCAGCATCCAGGCTTGCCAGTATGTCAGCTTCCACCTGCAGTTTTCCGCGTCCGGCATTGATCAGCACCGGCGCGCCCAACGGTCCGTCACGGGAAAGTTTCCGAAACAGGTCGCGGTTGAGTATGCCGTGGGTGTCGGGTGTGTGCGGCAGCAGGCACACCAGGATATCGCTGACACCCAGGAACGCGTCCAACTCGTCCTGTCCGGCATAGGCGGTGACACCATCGATCTGCTTGGCGGAGTTACTCCAGCCGTTGACCTGAAAACCCAGGTGAAACAGTTTTTCAGCCGCGTCGCGGCCAAGCTCGCCCAGCCCCATGATGCCGACACGCATCGATGCTGCTGACCATTGCGGCCTCTCCGTCCAGTCGGTCTTCGCCTGGTCTGCATCCAGGAGCCTTTGCTGGCGATGATGCATCAGCACGTGCAGGCAGATGTATTCGCTCATCCGCATCGTCAGGTCCGGATCAACCACCCGTACCAGCGGCACGTCAGGCAGCTTAGGCTCGCTCAGGATGTGATCAACACCTGCTCCCAGCGAAAAGATCGCTTTCAGGTTTGGAAAGCCGGCCAGAACGCCCTCCGGCGG
Source organism: Anderseniella sp. (assembly GCA_028289645.1). Lineage (GTDB taxonomy): Bacteria > Pseudomonadota > Alphaproteobacteria > Rhizobiales > Aestuariivirgaceae > Anderseniella. The sequence goes on along the minus strand of JANQOK010000016.1, from coordinate 385,357 downwards.
TTGCCAGGCCAGAGCATAACCAACCTCTTCGGCCGCGATACCGTTATCGGGCCAGCTGCACACCTCCAGTTCCGGTGCAAGATGTTGAAACCGGTCGATCCAGGGTTGTGGATCCCATCGCGATATCACCAGCGCTAGTTTCGTCATGATTATTGGGAGATCTCCGCACTGTGATCAGTCTTCAGGTCGAAAGCAGCGGCCAGCAGGGCACGGGTGTAGTCAGTTTCGGGTTCATCAAAAATCTGCCGGGCCGGGCCTTGCTCCACCACCACGCCATTGCGCATGACAACCACATCATTGGCCAGCGCACGCACGACCTTGAGGTCATGGCTGATGAACAGGTAGGCAAGTTCATGGTCTTTCTGCAGCTTGCGCAGCAGATCGACGATCTGCGCCTGCACGGACATGTCGAGCGCGCTGGTCGGTTCATCCAGCATGACAAATTTCGGCTCCAGCACCATGGCCCGGGCAATGGCGATGCGCTGGCGCTGACCGCCGGAAAACTCATGTGGATAGCGGTCCATCGCGGCCGCCGGAACGGCGACTTCCTCGAGCACCGTGGCAATACGTTCGGTGCGCTGGTCATAGCTCAGTTCCGGTTGCTGGATGAGCAGCCCTTCCTCGACGATCTGGCGTATCGACATGCGCGGCGATAGCGAGCCGTACGGGTCCTGAAACACCACCTGCATGTCACGGCGCAGCGGACGCATGTCCTTTTCGGTCATGCTGTCTATCCGGTCGCCCATATAGACAATCTGGCCTTCCGAGCTGATCAGCCTGAGCAATGCAAGGCCGAGGGTCGTCTTGCCGGATCCGGACTCACCGACCACACCCAGCGTCTGGCCAGCGCGCACGGTGACGGACACATGGTTGCACGCCTTGACGTGGCCCACGGTGCGGCGGAAAAACCCGCGCTTGATGGGAAACCAGACTTTCAGGTCCGTCGATTCGACCACAACCGGTGCAGTCGCGTCGGCCTGCGGGGGCTGCCCTTTTGGTTCGGCTTCCAGCAGCATCTTGGTGTAGGCATCCTTGGGCTTGGCAAAAAGTGCCCCTGTTGGTCCCGCCTCGACGATCTTGCCCTGCTGCATGACACAGACATGGTCCGATACATTGCGCACGATGCCGAGATCGTGGGTGATCAGCACGATCGCCATGCCGAATTCTTTCTGCAGGTCGCGCAGCAGTTCAAGAATCTGTGCCTGGACCGTCACATCGAGCGCAGTGGTCGGCTCATCGGCAATCAGCAGTTCGGGATTGTTGGCCAGTGCCATGGCAATCATCACGCGCTGGCGCTGGCCGCCTGACAACTGGTGCGGGTAGGCGCCGAGCCGGCTCTCGGCGTCGCGAATGCCAACCTTGGCGAGCAGTTCCAGCGTGCGCTCGCGGGCCTGTGTTTCACCCATACCCTGATGGACGTCAAGGATTTCGCCGATTTGCCGCTCGATTGTGTGCAGCGGGTTGAGAGATGTCATCGGCTCCTGGAAGATCATGGTGATGTCGTTGCCGCGCACCCGGCGCAGATCGCTCTCGTCGCTGTCGAGCAGCTCTTCACCCTTGAATATGACCGACCCGGACGGATGGTGGGCGGCCGGGTAGGGCAGGAGCTTGAGGATTGACAGCGCGGTGACGGACTTGCCGGATCCGGACTCTCCCACCAGTGCCAGTGTCTCGCCGCGCTTGACCTCAAAAGAAACACCATTGACGGCATGGGTTACTTTTTCCCCCTGCCGGAAGTCGACCGCCAGGTCGGTTACGCTGAGCAGTGTCTCGTGGTCGCTGCTCATGAGAACGTCTTTCGGGGGTCGAAGGCATCACGCACCGCCTCGCCGATGAACACCAGCAGGGACAGCATGATCGACACGACCGCAAATCCGGTCAGGCCAAGCCAGGGAGCCTGTAGGTTCGCCTTGCCCTGTGCCAGCAGCTCGCCCAGCGAGGCCGAACCGGGCGGCAGGCCAAAGCCCAGGAAATCCAGTGCCGTCAGGGTGGTGACGGACCCGGACAGGATGAACGGCATGAACGTAACTGTGGCCACCATGGCGTTGGGCAACAGGTGCTTGAACATGATCTTGCGGTCAGACAGTCCCAGCGCGCGCGCCGCCCTGACATACTCAAAGTTCCGCCCGCGCAGGAATTCTGCCCGCACCACCCCGACCAGTGCGGTCCAGGAAAACAGCAGCATGATGCCGAGCAGCAGCCAGAAGTTCGGGGTCAGGAAGGCCGCCAGAATGATCAGCAGGTATAGCGTTGGGATCGATGTCCAGATTTCGATGAAGCGCTGGAACAGCAGGTCTGTCCAGCCGCCGAAATACCCCTGCACTGCGCCTGCCGCCACGCCGACGATTGACGACAGGACGGTGAGAACGAGCCCGAACAGCACCGATATGCGGAAGCCGTAAATCAGCCTGGCGATGACATCGCGGCCCTGATCATCGGTGCCCAGCCAGTTCATGTTGCCGAAGACGCAATTGATGTCGTCAACACCGTTGTCATAGCGCGCGCAGGCCTGTTCCTTTGACAGCGACAACGCCGGTGGCGACGGGGCCGGGCTGGGCAGTTCGTTGTTGACGGTCTGATAGCTGTAGCGGATCGGCGGCCAGATCATCCAGCCGCTGCCATTGACCTCCTCCTGGATGAACGGATCGCGAAAGTCGGTCCGCGCCAGGAAGCCGCCGAACTTCGATTCCGGATAGTCGGTGAACACCGGCATCAGTATCTCGCCCTTGTAGCTGGCGATAATCGGCCGGTCGTTGGCGATAAACTCGGCAAACAGCGAAGCGACAAACAGAAACAGGAATATCCAGAATGACCAGAACCCCCGCTTGTTGGCCCTGAACAGGGCCAGCCGGCGCTGGTTGATGCCCGACAGCCGCGACGGTTTCTGCGGCTTGAGTTCAACCTGGTCTACTGCGGTGGTGGCATCCATGGTCACACCTGCCGCGATTCAAAATCGATGCGCGGATCGATCCAGGTGTAGATCAGATCGGTCACCAGGTTCATGAACAGCCCAAGCAGGGAAAAGATGTACAAGGTGGCAAACACAACCGGATAGTCCCGGTTGACCGCGGCTTCGAAGCCGAGCAGACCGAGCCCGTCCAGGGAGAAAATCTGTTCGATCAGCAGCGAACCGGCGAAGAATGCCGAGATGAACGCGCCTGGGAAACCGGCAATCACAATCAGCATGGCATTGCGGAAGACATGGCCGTACAGCACGCGCTTCTCGGTCAGTCCCTTGGCCCGTGCGGTCATCACATACTGCTTCTTGATCTCGTCCAGGAACGAGTTCTTCGTCAGCAGCGTCATGGTGGCGAACGATGACACCGCCAGCGCGGTGAGCGGCAGGACCAGGTGCCAGGCATAGTCGACGACCTTTTCCCACCAATTCAGGTCGGCGAAATTGTCCGACACCAGTCCTCTGAGCGGAAAGATGTTCCAGAACGAACCGCCGGCAAACAGCACCACCAGCAGGATGGCGAACAGGAACGAGGGTATGGCGTAGCCCACGATGATGACGGCCGAGGTCCAGACGTCAAACTTGGAGCCGTCACGCACCGCCTTGGCCACGCCGAGGGGAATTGAAATGGCATAGGAGACAAAGGTCAGCCACAGCCCCAGCGAGATTGAGACAGGCAGTTTTTCCTTGATCAGTTGCAGAACCGGCACGTCCCGGAAATAGCTCTGCCCGAAATCGAAGGTCGCGTAGTTCTTGAGCATGATGAAAAAGCGTTCATGCGCCGGCTTGTCAAAACCGAACTGCTCTTCCAGTTTCTTGATGAATTCGGGATCAAGGCCCTGCGCGCCGCGGTACTTGAAACTGCCTTCGCCGGCGCCGGCACTGTCCGGCGCCTGGCCGCCGCCGACTTCGCCGCCGCCGGTGCCGCCACCTATTCGAGCGGTTGCGCCCACATCTGTGCCTGCCAGTTGTGCGAGCACCCGCTCGACCGGGCCGCCCGGGGCAAACTGGATGATGGCAAACGAGATCAGCATTATCCCGAACAGCGTCGGGATCATCAGCAACAGTCGTTTGGCGATATATGCGCCCATGCAGTATTCCGGTCTGGTTTCGGTTTCGTCTAAGGCAGGTTTTTCGTGATTCGCCTATGGACCGCGTTTCACACTAGCTGCCTTGGCAGCATCAATCCACCATGTGTCGAACACCGCCCTGGCAAAGCGCGGCTTGGTTTCGGGTTTTCCGAAGATATCCCAGTAGGCCAGGGTATGGGCACCCTTGTACCATTGCGGCACCCAGAACTGCTCGGCCCGCAACACCCGGTCCAGCGCCTTCGCGGCAACGGTCAGCGCCTTGCGGTCTTCAGCCTGCATGATTGTGTCGACCAGCGTGTCCACTGCCTTGCTCTTGATTCCGGCCAGATTGAAACTTCCAGGTGTCTGGGCATTGGCCGAACCAAAAAACGCCTTCAGCTCGACACCCGGTGTCTCGGACATCGAAAACCGCTGTACGGCAACATCGAAGTCAAAATTCTTCAGTCTTTCCTGATACTGCGCGGCTTCCACCTGGCGGATGGATGCATCAATGCCCAGCAGTTTGAGATTGCGCACGTAAGGACCGATGACACGCTCGAAGGTCGGCGCAAAGATCAGGAACTCGACCCGCAGCGGTTCGCCATTGGCATTGACCCGCGTGCCGTCCTTGATTTCCCACCCGGCTTCATTCAGCAGGTTGGCGGCAGCCCGCAACAGCTTGCGGTCCTGTCCGGACCCGTTGCTGACCGGTGGTTCATAAGCGGCTTCAAATGCCGATGCCGGCAATTTGTCCTTGAGAGGCTCCAGCAGGGCGCGCTCTTCAGGCGTCGGGTCACCCGATGCCCGCAGCACCGAATTCTCAAAAAACGAACCAGTGCGCTGATAGGCGCCGAAAAACAGGTTCTTGTTGGTCCACTCAAAATCAAACGCCATGTCGAGCGCTTTGCGCACCCGGATATCGGCGAACTTGTCGCGCCGCATGTTGAGGAAAAAGCCCTGCGCGCCCGACGCACGTTCATCCGGCAGTGTTTCCTTGATCAGCCGGCCTTCCTTCACCGCCGGGATATCATACTCGGTTGCCCAGCTCTTGGAGGTGAACTCTTCGCGCAAATCCAGGTTGCCGGCTTTGATGGCCTCCAGCTCGGCGGTGCGGTCACGGAAGTACAGCAGCTTGATCTCATCGAAATTGTAGCGCCCGCGGTTAACCGGCTTGTCCTTGGCCCAGTAGTCGTCGCGCCGCTCATAGGTGATGAACTGGCCCTGTTTGAGCTGCTTGACCTTGTAAGGCCCGGAGCCGAGCGGCGGTGCCAGCGTGGTCTTGTCGAACTCGTTGGCTTCGTAAAACGCCTTGGAGAAAATCGGCAGAAGGGTGACGGTCGCCGGCAGGTCGCGGACATTGGAGCCCTTGAACTTGTAGGTCGCCTGGTACTCGCCATCCACCGTGCAGCTTTCCACGTCGCCGAGCGAAATCTGGTAGCTCGGATGGCCCTTTTCCTTCAGGAGGCCAAATGTGGCGCACACGTCTTCTGCAGTGAGTTTCGATCCGTCGGAAAACCGCGCCGCCTCGTCGAGAACGAACGTGACGCTCATCCGGTCTGCTGCAACATCCGCGGTTTTCGCCACCAATGAATAGACCGCGTCCGGTTCGTTCTGATTGCGCACCATCAGTGTGTCGAACAGCAGGGTCAGTTCCTGGGCTGCGACGCCTTTCAGGATGAAACCGTTCAGACTGTCGAAGGTGATCCGGCCCGCCGTTCCCAGCGTGGTGATGCGGCCGCCCTTTGGCGCATCCGGGTTCACATAGGGAAGCCGGTCAAAATCTTCAGGCAGGGCCAGTTCTCCGAAGGCAGACAGGCCGTGGCGGGGTTCCGCCAGCGCCGGAGCAGCGATCAGCAAGGCGCCCACTGCGCCGGCAAACAGGACCCGCATCAGGATTTCACCTTCGCTGCTTTTGCCTCGTCAAACCACCAGATGGTGGGGAAGCCGAGGGAATGGTCCGGTTGCACGTCGGGTTTGCCGAAGCGGTTCCAGTAGGCAACGCGCTGGTAAGGAATATGCCACATGGGCACGACAAAATGGTTCCACAGCAGCGCCCGGTCGAGCGCCTTGGTGGCGGCCACAAGTTCTTCCCGGTCCTTGGCGAAAATCACCTTGTCAATCAGCTGGTCGATCGCCTCATCCTTGATCCCGACCAGATTGCGGCTGCCATTGCGGTCGGCGGACGCAGACCCCCAGAAATCCCGCTGTTCATTGCCGGGCGACAGGGATTGCCCCCAACTGCCAACGATGATGTCGAAGTCAAACGTCTGCACGCGGCGCGTGTACTGGCTGTCATCGACGGTGCGCACCCGGGTCTGGATGCCCAGCAGCTTCAACTGTTGCACATAAGGCAGCACGATACGCTCAAACAGCGGCGATACGAGCAGAAACTCGATCGAGAACGCCTCACCCTTGGCATCGCGCAGCACCCGCTTGGCATCGACCTTCCAGCCGGCTTCCTGCAGGAGTTTTGCGGCGGACCTGAGGTTCTTGCGTTTGTTTTTCTGCGAGCCGTAGACCGGATTGGTGAACTCGGTTGTGAACACTTCCGGCGGCAGCTTGTCTTTCAGCGGCTCAAGTATGGCCAGTTCGGCAGCGCTTGGCTTGCCGGTGGCCGCCAACTCGGAATTGGAGAAGAAGCTGCTGGTACGCACATACTGGCCAAAGAACAGGTTCTCGTTTGCCCATTCAAAGTCAAATGCCAGGTTGAGCGCCTTGCGCACACGGGCGTCCGCAAACTTCTCGCGCCTGGTGTTTATTGCAAAACTCTGCATGCCCTGTGAATTTTTCAGCGTGATCTCTTCTGTGATCACTTCACCGCGCTTCACGGCAGGAAAGTCATAGGCCGTTGCCCAGTCTTTCGATGAGTTTTCCACACGAAAATCGTACTCATCGCCCTTGAACGCTTCCAGCGCCACTGTGCTGTCGCGGTAGTAGATGGTGAATATCTCGTCAAAGTTGTTCTGGCCACGGTTAACCGGCAGGTCCTTGCCCCAGTAATCGTCGGCCCTCTTCAAGGTTATCGAGCGGCCTGACTTCACGCTCGCCACCTTGTAGGCACCATTGCCCAGCGGCGCCTCCAGGGTCGTTTCGTTCAGGCTCCGGGTTTCGCCCTTGTCGTTCTTGCCGGTCCACCAGGCCTTTGACAGCACCGGTAGCTGGCCGACAATTTGCGGCAGTTCGCGATTTCCGGTTTCGGAAAACTTGAACATCACTTCCAGGTCTCCGGTCTTTTCGCCGGACACCACGTTCTTGTAGTAAAAATTATACCGGGGATGGGATTTCTTCAGCTCGATCATCGACCAGATCACATCTTCCGGTGTCACCGGCGAGCCGTCATGGAACCTGGCTTCCGGGCGCAGTCTGAAGGTCACGGAAGAAAAATCCTCTGGCATTTTCACCGATTCGGCGATCAGCCCGTATTCCGAACCGGCTTCATCCAGCGATGTTGTCATCAGGTTGTCGATTGTCAGTCCGACCAGGCCGGTTGCATTGCCCTTGAAGGTGAACGGGTTGAGGCTGTCAAAGGTGCCGACGGAGAACAGTCTTGCCCGCCCGCCTTTCGGCGCATCCACGTTCACATAGTCGAATTTTTCAAAGCCGGCGGGGTATTTGAGATCACCGAACAATGACAGTCCGTGTCGCCATTCATCGGCCTGTGCACGGGCGGCAGTTTGCACGGAAAACGGCAGGCCTGCAGCGCCTGCCGCGGCGGTAAGCTGAAGTAGGGTTCTGCGGTCTATCAAGGTCGGCTCCTGTTTGAGTCAGCATGCATCATCAATTGCGTTACGTCATAAATGTGAATTCTATGGGCTCATCGCACAAAATAAAACACCGGCAGCGGGCTGCCGGTGTGAATTCTTCGTAATCATCTCGTGAACGCAAATGCCTTGCGTGAACTGATCTATTCCTTTGGCTGTTCTGCCGAAGGCTCCGCTGCTGCCGGTTGTTCTGCCGAGGCTTCTTCTGCCGCGGGCTGTTCCGATGAAGCTGACTCATCGACGGGCAGGTCAGCAGGAGTTGCGGACAATGTACGTAAATAGGCCAGAAGGTCGGCGCGCTTTTCGTCGCCCTTCATGCCGCCGTAGCTCATCTTGGTGCCGGGTGCCCAGTCTTTCGGCTTCTTGATGAATGCATCCAGGTTCTCAAACGTCCAGGTCTCGGACGTCTTTTCCGTCAGCGCACTTGAATACGAAAACCCGTCACGGGTGCCGATTGCATGATTGACAATGTTGTACAGGTTGGGGCCGACCTTGTTCTGACCGCCGTCCTCAACGGTATGGCAGGCCTTGCATGCCCTAAACGCGCTCTCGCCCTTTGCAGCATCCGCAGACGCCAGCAGGCTGGCAAGGGACACCTTTGGCGCTTCGGCTTCAGCGGCCGCACCGGCACCGTCGGCTTCCGGAAGCTCAATTGCTATCGCTGTTTTCTCCGGCGTTTTGGCATGATAGACGCCGTCTGCCACGATATTCAGTCCCATCACAAGCAACACCGCGCCCAAACCGGCGCCGGCGATCTTGTTGATAGTCATTGTGTCCATTCCGAACATGTTAGCCCTCAAACCATATGCTGTGCCAGCGGATGCAGCCACCCGATGACCTTACCCCTTCCAACTGGGCGCGGAAACTAGTTGTTTCTATACGCGCGCGCAACACTTATAAGGCGCAAAGTGTCCATATGCCGCGCTGTAGTCCGGCAGCACATCACAACAGATTGACGAAGAAGGTTTTGAACATGGCGGCCAACAGCCACAAGATTGCCTATCAGGGCGAACCGGGAGCAAACTCACACCAGGCATGCACAGATGCCTACCCGGACCACGAACCGTTTGCCTGCCGCACGTTTGAAGATGCATTTGCCGCTGTCGCAGCCGGCCAGGCGGATCTTGCGATGATACCGATCGACAACACGGTTGCCGGCCGGGTGGCCGACATTCACCATCTCATGCCGGCCTCCGAGCTGTACATCACCGGAGAACATTTCCTGCGTGTGCGGCATCAGTTGCTGGTGTTGCCGGGCACAAAGCCTGAAGACCTGAAGCGGGTCACGTCTCATACCCATGCATTGGGCCAGTGCCGGCGGCTGACGGCTGAGATGGGGCTGGAGGCGGTAGCCGCTGTCGACACCGCCGGTGCCGCTGCCGCTCTGGCCCGCTCTGGTGACCGCTCAACCGCCGTGATTGCGACAAAGAAGGCTGCTGAGATTTACGGCCTCGAGGTCATGCGCCCCGACATTGAGGATGAAGATCACAATACCACCAGGTTTGTCGTATTGTCGGCGGAGCCTGATGACGCGACACCTGAAGAGGGGCCGGTCATCACCTCCTTCATCTTTACGGTGCGCAACGTGCCGGCAGCCCTGTACAAGGCCATGGGCGGGTTTGCCACCAACGGTGTCAACATGATCAAGCTCGAGTCCTATGTGGACGGGTCGTTCAACGTGGCGCAGTTTTATGCCGACATCGAAGGACATCCGCAGGACAGGCCGGTTCGTCTGGCGCTTGAGGAACTGGATTTCTTCACCAAGACCTTGCGTGTCCTGGGCGTTTACAAGAGTTCGCCACACCGCCTGGAACTGGCCAAACGGCGCCAGGAGATGGACACCACTGCATGATGATATCTCGAACGGCCTAACGCTGCGGCTGGTTGTCCAGTATCAGCCTTATCAGGTGATGGGCGATTGAAATGTCCGGTGGCAGCTGAAACCCGTCCGGATGGCCGCCATTGCCCATGGCGCGGATTTCGTCGAAACTGAACCAACGCGCATCTTCGAGCTCGTCCGGATCGATGGTTATGTCCTCGCTGATCGCCTCGCCGGCCATGCCCAGCATCAGGTTGGCCGGAAACGGCCATGGCTGGCTCATCACGTATCGTACCTCGCCGACCCGGATGCCGGATTCCTCGAACACCTCCCGGCGCGCCGCGTCCTCTGCCGTCTCGCCTGGTTCCACAAACCCCGCCAGCGTTGAGTACATGCCGCTGGCGAACCGGGCCGAGCGGCCCAGCAGCATGGATTCGCCGCGGGTAATGGCGATTATTGCCACCGGATCGGTACGCGGGAAATGCTCCGCCGAACATGCATCGCACACCCGCTTGTATCCGGCGTCGTCGGGACGCGTCGGTGCACCGCAATTTGAGCAGAACCGATGCCGCAGATGCCACTGCAGCAGGGTGCGCGCCTGTGCTGCCAGACCAAGGTTCCCGTCACTTACCAGCCCCTGCAGCGCAATCGACCTGAGGTCGAGGGCGATCACGCCGTTTGCAGGTTCAAGCTCGCTGTCGGCGGCCTGGACAGCGAAATGGTTGACGCCTTCGGCGTCGATACCCAGGAAAACCGGTTCAGTACCCTCCGCCAGGGCGGGCAGGTCCTGGCTTGAATGCCATTGCATGCCGCCGCTGCCGGCGGGGCCGGCATGCACCATCAGCTTGTCGGCGGTGAACACAGCGATCCTGGTGTCCGGCGCATTGAGCCTTTTCGAGTACCAGCCCGGTTCGCTGCGATGACCGGAGAGACGGTCCAGCTTACCATCCATGAATGCCGGTTGGGTCCTGACCATAAGCGAGCCTTCGTTGATTGTGTTGGGAACTGACTGGAACGATTTTGCTGTAACAGTGCCGGGTGTGCCATGCACCTGGATCACTGGCAAGGCTTTTGCCGCATGACTTCGGATTGCTTCATCGGGCCTGGCCTCTTGCATCGCGCCGCAATCCGTCCGATATAGGGGGTGGGAGGTTGGCAGCAGACGCATCGCTCGCCAACCGGGTCAGGTCCGGAAGGAAGCAGCCCTAGTGAGTTTGGTTCGGGTTGCCCGTCCAGCCTCCCACTTGATAAGCGGCTCAAAGCTGGCAAACCGGCAAGTTTCAAGAAAAAGGCCGATACGGACCATCTGGCTGCATGTAGTTTGCATCTGAAGTTGATCCGCGCGGGGCCATGTCTGAAACAGAAGAAAATGCGACCACCCCCAATACACCGTACCGGGTGCTGGCTCGCAAATATCGCCCGCAGACCTTTGAAGACCTGATCGGCCAGGATGCCATGGTGCGCACGCTCACCAACGCGTTTGCATCGGGTCGCATTGCGCAGGCCTACATGCTGACCGGAGTTCGCGGAATCGGCAAGACGACCACCGCCCGCCTCATCGCCCGGGCACTGAATTTCCAGAGCGGTAGCGAGGACACCGGCCCGTCCGTTGACCTGTCCGAGAAAGGCGAGCACTGCGACGCCATACTGGAATCGCGTCATGTGGACGTTATCGAGATGGATGCGGCCTCACATACCGGCGTCGACAATGTGCGTGAGATAAATGATGCGGTGAAGTACAAGCCGGCGTCGGCACGGTACAAGGTCTACATCATCGATGAAGTGCATATGCTGTCCACGGCGGCCTTCAACGCGCTGCTGAAGACACTCGAAGAGCCACCACCGCATGTGAAGTTCATTTTTGCCACGACCGAGATACGAAAAGTCCCTGTAACGGTTCTGTCGCGCTGTCAGCGTTTCGACCTGCGCCGGCTTGAGGCGGCGCTGCTTGTCGAGCATTTCCAGCGGATTTGCGACCTGGAAGGCGTCAAGGCCGAGGCCGACGCACTGGGCATGATTGCCCGGGCCGCCGAAGGCTCGGTCCGCGACGGCCTGTCCCTGCTTGACCAGGCGATTGCCTATGGGACCAATCAGGTGCGTGCCGACGATGTCCAGTCCATGCTCGGCCTGTCCGACCGGGCCCGCATTATCGACCTGTTTGAAGCCGTCATGCGCGGCGACGCGGCAGCCGCCCTGGACGAAGTTGAGGCGCAGCACAACCTGGGCGCGGATCCGGAAGTGATCATCGCCGATCTTGCCGGTTTCGTGCACTGGGTCACCAAGCTGAAAGTAGCACCGAAGTCGGCCGACGATGCCGCCGTTTCCCAGGCTGAACGGACAAAGGGGCTGGAGTTTGCCGACAAGCTCGCCATGCCGGTGCTGGCCCGCAGTTGGCAGATGCTTCTCAAAGGCCTGGAAGAAGTCTCGCGGGCTGGCAACGCCCTTATGGCAGCGGAGATGCTGCTGATCCGCCTGGCGCATGTGTCCGACATGCCGACACCTGAACAATTGGCCCGCATTGTGCGGGAGAGCGATCCAGGCGAGCCCGCCGGGTCGATGCAGGATACTTCGTCGTCACCTGACGCTGGCACTGCGACGCCGGCACCTGCAGCGGCTCCGCCGGCATCGGCACCGGCCGCCGGTTCACCTCCGGTTGCCCATGCACCGGTGATGACTGCGGCGCAACCGGCGCCGGCGCCGTCAGATGACGACACCGGGGTCGCCAGCCATCCGCCGCAGCCGACAGGTTTTAAGTCATTCGAGGACTTGGTGGCCTATGTTTCAAGCAAACGCGATGTAAAGCTGGTGCGCGAACTGGAGCGCCATGTGCTGCCTGTATCGATCGGGGCGGGGCGCATTGAATTGTCTCTGTTGCCTGATGCGCCGGCAGGCATCGCAAATGAGCTGTCCCGCCGCCTTGAAGCGTGGACCGGAAGCCGCTGGATTGTTTCGGTGTCCACATCCCAGGCGCCCGGCCAGACCATTGCGGATCAAAAGCGTGAACGCCGAGACGACCTGTTCCGCCGGGCGCGTGAGAGTGAGGATGTGCAGGCGGTGCTGAAGGGATTTCCGCGCGCTGAGATCTTGGAAGTGCGCGACCTGAAAGCCGAATCCGCTGCGCCGGTATTAGAAGACCAGCACGGTTTTGACGGCGAAGCACCAGAAGACCCGGCTGACTGACAGTTATCGATACAATTAACCCCAGGATGAACCCGGCAGGTATGAGGTGAAGGCCCAATGAAGAATATCGGCAATATGATGAAACAGGTCCAGGAAATGCAAACCAAGATGGCCGACATGCAGGCTCGCCTGGACGAGATGACCGTCACCGGTCAGGCTGGCGCCGGCCTGGTCAAGGTGACCCTGAACGGCAAGAACCTGATGCAGTCGATCGAGGTTGACGACAGCCTGATGAAACCTGACGAGAAAGAGATCCTCGAGGATCTTCTGATGGCCGCCTACAACGAAGCCAGGGCCAAGGTCGATCAGCTGGTTGCCGAGCAGATGAAAGACGTGACCGGCGGTATGGCTCTGCCGCCCGGCTTCAACATACCGGGAATGTAATGATAGTGCCGTTCCCGCACGCCAGTTTCTTCACCTGCGCGGACAGATGCGGTTATGCCGGACGGGTGCGGTCATGAAGCGGAGTGTCGTCGGCGTTGAAATTGAACGCCTGATCCAGTTGTTGGCCCGTCTGCCGGGGCTGGGGCCGCGCTCTGCTCGCCGTGCCGCCCTGCATCTGGTCAAAAACCGGGAAAAACTGCTGCAGCCTCTCGGCGCGGCACTTGGCGATGTCCTGGACAAGGTGTCCGAGTGCAGAGTATGCGGCAATGTCGACGTGGTTAATCCGTGTACCTTGTGCTCGGACCCGCGCCGCGACACCACCCAGATTTGCGTGGTTGAAGAGGTTGCAGACCTGTGGGCTCTTGAGCGCGCGTCGGCAATTTCCGGTGTATATCACGTGCTCGGCGGTACCCTGTCAGCAATCGACGGGATCAGGCCTGAAGATCTTCGAATTGCCGAACTGGTGCAACGGGTGACAACCGGCGGCGTGAAAGAGGTTATGATTGCCGTTAATGCCACTGTTGATGGCCAGACGACGGCTCATTACATCATGGATCAGCTTGCAGAAAACAACGTCAAGGTGACCAGATTGGCACACGGTGTGCCGGTCGGTGGGGAACTGGACTACCTTGATGAGGGCACCCTGGCGGCGGCCGTAAAGGCCCGCCGATCGCTGTAAACTGCGCTCGCTGACGGTTTTTCCACAAAACCCGGCAAAGTGCCGATACGGTTAACCATCCGTTTAAACTTTACTCTTGCCAAATTCACAGGGTCAGACGGTGCTTTTGGCATGTTTGGCCCGAAGCTTGCTGTGCTTTGCCAATAGTTACTCACATGTGCCGGTTCTGGACTCGAAGGACCGCGAACAACAGAGGGAATGACGGCATGAAATTCGGCGCCAACAAAACGACGACCGCTATCCGGCAACTGGCCATTGGCTTTTCTCGCGATACGCGAGGCGCAGTGGCCTTGCTGGCCGGGCTTGCAGCAATCCCGATGTTTCTCGCTGCAGGTGCCGCGGTGGACTTTTATCGTGTAGATGCAGCACGCGCTGAAGTGCAGGCGTCGCTGGATGCAAGCGCATTGGCCGGCGCTGCAGCCAAACCCGGTACATCGCAGGCTGAACGCCGCAAGATTGCGCTTGAAACGTTTCAGGCCAACCTGAAGGACGGCATTGCCGACAGTCTTAACGGTGAGCCGCAGGTCAGCTTTGAAGACGGCAGCCTCACCGTATCATATGATGGCGGCCTGCCCGCCACGTTGCTGCGCATCGGTGGTCTCGACAAACTCAATGTCGGCGCAAGCTCAACCGTCAACTTCAATCTGCCTGCGCGTGCCGAAATCGCCCTGGTGCTGGATTACTCGTCATCCATGCAAAAACGTTCTGCCGGCGAGCAGAAGTACATCACCATGCGCAAGGCGGCGATCGACATGGTCAACGGCCTGACCGACAACGGTAAGAACACGGAGGTCCGGTTCGGCCTGGTTCCGTTTTCGCACAATGTTTATGCGACACTGCCGGCCAGTTATGTCGTTGGCGCCGGTGGCGGAAGCTGGACCGGGTGCACCTATGACCGGCAGTATCCGCATAACACCACCTCTGCCAAGCCGGGCGGTTCCAACAAGACAAAATGGGGCCAGGCCAAGCCAACAAAGTGGGGCGGCTATCGGGATCAGGCCAGTTACTACTGTGACGGCTACAAGCACAATGGCAACGGCTATCTCGCCAACAAGCTGCAGGTGCGCGAATTGTCGTCCAACCATTTTGATACCGTGAGCCAGCTGCAGGCCATGAAGCCGTATGGCTACACCAACATTTCACTCGGCGTTGAGTTCGGCTGGCATCTGCTGGAACCGGCGGCGCCGTACTCGGCGCGCAGCTACGGTGATGAGGACAACAAGAAATTCATTGTCGTGCTGACCGATGGCAAGCAGACCACGCCGGCATTCGGGCCTGGCGGATCCAGGGACCGTTTCGACGGCGAGGACAACCTGACCAAACTGTGCACCAACATCAAGTCTGGAGAGCAGATCACGGTCATCACCATCGCCTTCGCCCTTAACGACAACGCTACAGAAACCCGGTTGCGCAATTGCGCCACCGATCCGGACAAGCATTTCTTCAAGGCCGAAAGTGCAAACGACCTGACCAGTGCGTTTGAGGAAATTCGCCAGCAGATTGCAAAGGCCATTTTCCTGTCCAAGTAACGTGTTGGGCTGACGAACTCCGCCTATTCACCGGCAACAAGACGTGGTGGCGAGGAATCGCCATCACTTTTTGCCGTGTCTGCAAATTCGACCTGCTCGATCTTGGCACCGCGCCTGGTGATCTTGTCGGATGAGATGACGATTTTCTCGATGTCCTTTCCTGCCTGGCCGAAGTGGCGCTGCAGATCCAGCACCCGGTCATGCATGCGCCCGACATCTTCCATCAGCCGCACCACTTCGGTCTGAATGACCACGGCTTGTTCGCGCATGCGTGCATCCTTGAACACGGCCTGCATCGTCTGCACCAGCAGCATCAGCACGTTGGGCGAGGCTATGATGACCTGCTGCCGGTGGGCGCGCTGGATAATGTCCTCAAAGTTTTCATGCAGGTCGGCATAGATGGACTCGGATGGAACGAACATGATGGCTGTCTCGTGGGTTTCCCCCTTGAGCAGATATTTCTCCGAAATGTCCTTGATATGTTTCAGCACGTCGGCCCTGAAGCGTTGCTGATAAGGCTTGAGATCGTCGTCCGGATCAGCCTGCTTCAGGGCATTGAAGCCTTCCAGCGGAAATTTTGCATCGATCACCACCGAGATGTCGTTTTCCGGCAGGCGGATCAGGCAGTCCGGACGTGTACCGTTCGATAGTGTGGTCTGGAACGAATAGGCGGTTGCGTGCAGACCGTCGCGGATGATGGCTTCCATGCGGGCCTGACCATAGGCACCACGCGACTGCTTGTTGGCCAGGATATCGCGCAGTGTCAGCATTTCGGAAGACAGGTTGGTCAGGTTGGCCTGCGCGGAATCTATCACGGCCAGGCGCTCATTGAGTTTCTGCAACGACCGGGTGGTGCGCTGGCTGGTTTCGTTGAGACCGGCTCCAAGCCGTTGCGATACCTGGTCAAGCCGCGTGTCCAGGGTTTGCGCCAGATGGGCCTGCGTCGAAGCCGAATGTTCAGCCAGTCCGCGCAGCTGCCCCGACATTTCAGCCAGCTTTGTCTCAAGTTCCGCCGCCCGGCGCATGGCGTCTACCGACTGCTGCCCGCCACCTCTGGCAGCGCGCCAGGCCAGCATGACTGCAGCGACCAGCAACGCCACCACCAGCATTGTAGTGCCCACGGCCAGATGACCCCATGTTATGGCGGTCTGCCCAACCAGAATTGCTGTTTCTGAAAAGTCCATTCAGACAGCATACCGCGATTCTGCAATTTAAAAAGATCAAAACATGAACATTTGCAATCAAAAAAACCGGCTCGTCAGGATGTCCCTGCGAACCGGCTCAAACTCGTTTCATGCTGCAGAGCCCGGACCCGGGACCCTAGACAGCCTTGAGGTTGTCAGCGGCCATCTTGCCGGACTTGCGGTCGGTAACCAGTTCGAACTCAACCTTCTGGCCTTCATTCAGCGTGGACATGCCGGCACGCTCCACTGCGGAAATGTGGACAAAAGCGTCCTTGGACCCATCTTCAGGCTCGATAAAGCCATACCCCTTGGTGGTGTTGAAGAATTTTACGGTACCGATAGTCATTGCTCGAATTTCCTTATTCAATGCTCATTTGGCCTCCGCGATGCCTTGTGCAGGCGGACAGGCCGGTCGTCTCGCTTTACATTGTCGGAAGGTTACTGGGCTAGTCGGCAATACCGGGGTCGTTCAGAAATCATCTAACAATTGGCGCGAGCCGGGACGTAGCATATCCCCGGTCTGTTGGTAAGTGGATTTGTTGTGACGATTTTGTATCAACAAGTTGCCGGCCGCAGCCTATCTGGCGTGCCATTCGACGGTCCGGACATCTGCCAATCCGGTCAGTTGACTACAAACCGGGTGATCCGGGACCCGTCGTCCATGAACGAGCACTGGAAGGTTTCTTCCGCGCGGCGCAGATACACCGTGCCGTTGACGGCATGAGAGCCATCCGTGCGCTGGCCTTCATATTTCGTCTCGATGTTGGACTGGCGCGTGTGGAACACATGCGCCGCCCGGTCGCGGCAGCTTGCCATCATAGTATCGGGGCCGGCCTGTGCTGGCCCGTTCTCCGGACCCGAACCGGACACTTCGCCGTAAAGCACGCCGATGCGCTGATGGTAGACCTGACCCAGGCAACGGGGCGTTTCGCAACGGTTTCGGCGTGCAATCCACTGCTTTTGCTCAGCGCGAATGCGCCTGTTGGCGGACGCCCAAGGAGAATCGCGCAGTGCGGTCCTGTAGGCATCGGCAAGGTCACTGTCCAGTTGGGCAATCCTTGGGTGATCGCAGATCATGTTTTCGACCTGTGTGGCCGCCTTGCTGCAATCGAAACTCGGTGCAGCCCGCGCTGTCCCGGATACTGACATGAAGATGAGCGCAAGACCCGAGACAAGCAGTCTTGAAGAAATTGCCATGGATACTCTCCTGTTCCGGCAGATCAGCTTTCGGCCTGTGTAACGATCACAAAGTCTTTTCCCGACCTGCGTGAAGGATCGAGCGGCAGATCCGTCATGACCAGCATCATGCCCGGGTGCATGCGCTGCTGCAGGGCAGCAATCGAGGCCTGGTCGGCATTGATGCGCTTGATCACCTGTTCTTCAGGTTCATGGAAGCCGTTGCTCAGCGAATGGTGATGCCCGACGGCATGCCAGGCGAGCCCGCGCCGGCCGTCATGGGGCCGGTTGAGCACGAATACGTGCTCGCCGAGAGGGGTCTGTGAGTTGCGTATGGTCGCCCGGCCTTTCGCGACAATTTCCCCGTTCTCCATAATCAGGATCTGCTGATCGGCACGGCTGACAATGACCGAGGTTGCCGTGCCGGTGTCCTTGGGCACGTGTTTGCCCTTCAGCTTGGCGACGGCCTGTTCGAATTCGTTTTCCGCATACTGGGCCAGCACCATGCCGGGATGCGCAATCTCGCGCGGCTGGGTATGACCGCTGGCAATGATCACCGGCGTGCCGAGATGTGTGACGGTGAACAGCAGCGCGGAGAACTTCAGCGGCAGTCGAATGCAGCCATGCGACGCCGGATAGCCGGGCAGGCGCCCCGCATGCAGCGCAATGCCTGACCAGGTCAGCCGGTTCATGTTCGGCATTGGCGCATTGTTGTAGGTGGAAGAATGATGATGCTTGTCTTTTTGCAGGATCGTGAACACGCCGGTCGGCGTCCGGTGGCCTTTTTTGCCGGTCGAGCAGGTCGACACGGCGATGCGGATGCCATTGCGATATACATGCACGAGCTGGTCGGGCAGCGACACGATGATCGCGACCGGCCCGATTGTGGCCCTTTCCGGATGCCACGAGAATTCCCCCGGTTTCAGTTCATGGGCTTCCTTGTAGGCCTGCCTCGCAAGTCCGGATTTAAAGCCGCCGGCAACGCCGAAGGCGGCCATTGCCGCAACGGCGGTACGGCGTGACAATGTGCCATGCTTGAGTTTGCTCATGATCGCTTCCTGAACCGCACTGCTAACACCTGCAATTGCCGTTGTCGGTCCGGCGGTGCTCTAACGGAACGAGAAGTTCCGGACGCGATTGGCCACGACATCGCATCCGGCGACAACATTGCGTCTCGTACCACCTGACAGGCGTTGTCTTACAGCAAGCCGAACCCTCCAGCTCGAGCCGTTGAACTTGGCGCTGCGGACCTTCCTCAGTGTTACGCCGTACCCGCCGCGTCTGACTGTGCGGCGTAGTGCCCGATGCAGACAGGCCGAGATTGCATTGCTTCTGCTGCCTATGCCCCGGTGATGGGTATAGGAGTCCTTGTTCTCATGCGCCTTCGCCGCCGCGGCGATTGCCAGCAGCGCCACGGCACCCGCGGCAACCGCAATGCCCTTGTCGGAATGGCGATGCTGATGCTTGTGCTTGGACTGGTGGTTTGCACCATGGTGGTGACGGTGACCGTTGTTGTCATGGGCCGATGCTATCGGCGACGACAGTGCCAGTGTTGCAGCGCACAAGCCCGCCAGAAATATCTGTTTCATCATCAAACTCCGGTTTGTTCAGTGTTTAAATTCAGGTGCAGCCAATCAGGCCAGCGCTCGCCTGTGCCATAAACGGTGCGGCTGTGTCAGCGACGCTTGCACGGTGGGCCGGTTGACCAAGCTTGCGTCAGCTCCTGGGTGCCGATTATGCATCATATGCTGTGCGAAAAAATGCGATATGCGAATCTGGTTCAATTAATGAGACAACAAAATGTACATAAGGCGAATTTTACTTGGCAAATTACTTGCTGATGTTTCGCCTGAATTGATATCATACAGTATACGTTATGGTTTTCGCTCGCCCGGGCCCGGTCATCGATCCGACTGCCGGACTGTATCGTAAAACAACCATGAACCGAATATTTGCGGAGCACGGCACGTTGGACATCCACGTCGAGGAGTATCGAGGATCGGCAGGTCGACATGATGCCAGGCGATCCAACCTGTTCAGCCGGACAAACGGCTTCTCGTTTTCCGATCCCTGCAATGGGCATTTGCAAACCAGCACCGCAACCACTGACAAGCTGGGCATCAGGGTCGGGCTAGTTCGTTCTACCGGCCATGAAATAGACCTGACGGAACTGAACCATACCACGGTGTTGTTACCCATGCGCGGCCAGTTGCAGGCGCGCAGCCGCCGGGCTGAGCACAACTGCAAGCCCGGTGCGGCGTTGCTGTTTGGTCCGAACCGTCGCACAACACGGGCTGTCTGCGAAGATGGAGAACGGTTCGACGCCAATGTCCTGCTTTTTCCGACTGCAGTGCTGCAGGCGAACCTGGACAGCCAGGCGTCCGAAAAGACCGGTGACTTGCTTGAAACCGGTGTGAGTCTGCAGCGAGAGGATCCTGCCGGTCTGCCGTTTCTGAAATTCTGTGATTTTCTGTCCTGCGCCATTATGAGCGGCTCCGCTGCCGTGGGTGACCGCAGACATCTGCAGAGCATGGAAGTCCTGCTGATCGAACTGTATGGAGAGTTCATTTCGCAACTGGCTGCAACAGCCGGCAGCCGCGAGGCTGTTCCGGCCGGCGCGCGCTATGTGGCAACGGCGGAAGAGTACATGCGGGCCAACCTGACTGAACCGCTGACGGTATCCGAAATTGCCGCTGCCATTGGTGTATCGCCACGCAGTCTGCAGCTTGCATTCCGCGAGGTGCGCGCCGCCGCGCCGCGTGAAATCCTTGCTCTGATGCGGCTTCACCTGGTGCATGAAAGGCTCAAGTCAGACAAGACCAGTGCCGGGGTTACAGAAATTGCCCTGGAATGCGGGGTAGCCAATATCGGCCGGTTTGCGAAATGCTATCGCGAATCGTTTGGCGAGAAGCCATCAACCACGCGGCGCAGGGCCCGTTCCGGTTCCAGGGCAAAGCGGTAATTGCCGGCATCTGCCCCCTGCAGTTTCGCGTTTCGGACATTTTTGCTGCAATTTCATCGCTGGGCTTTCGTGTTGCGCATTTTTTTTAATGTTCCGTCATGTGAATCTCAGACCACGTCGGATTTAAAATGCCCGTGTAAGCCGCATTTGGACTGAATTGTTTAAGGTGCCGCAATTGCCGGCTGTTTGAAGTGTGTCTCACGCGGTGAACCGGATTTCTTGACAGGCGGGCCTGGCGTTTTACCGGGGAGGCCCGCGCGGTGCGGCGGTGTTGCCAGTCAACAGCGATATTGTCTGGCAACCCCCGCCCGTTCAAGGCATCAGATACAGCTCGAAAAGAAAAACCGCGGGCCTTTCGGTCCGCGGTTTCGCATTCATTGGCGTTGGGGCGGATTAGAAATCCATGCCGCCCATTCCGCCCATTCCGCCGCCGCCCGGCATTGGAGGCATGGCGCCTGCGCCATTGTCCTTCTTCGGTGCTTCGGCAACCATAGCTTCCGTGGTGATCAGCAGGGCCGCAACGGAAGCTGCGTCCTGCAGGGCGATACGAACGACTTTGGTCGGGTCCATGATGCCTTCACCAACCATGTCGCAATAGTCTTCGGTCTGGGCGTTGAAGCCGAAGTTGCCGGATTTTTCCAGCACCTTGCCGACAACGATTGAACCTTCAACACCGGCGTTGGTTGCGATCTGGCGGATCGGGGCTTCGAGTGCTTTCGATACGATCTTGATGCCGGCCATGATGTCCGGATTGTCATCAGCGACCTTCTCGGCAGCCTTCTTGGCGCGCAGCAGCGCCACGCCGCCGCCGGGAACAATGCCTTCTTCCACCGCAGCGCGGGTGGCGTTCAGGGCATCGTCAACGCGGTCCTTGCGTTCTTTCACTTCAACCTCGGTCACACCACCGACCTTGAGCACGGCAACGCCACCGGCCAGCTTGGCCAGACGTTCTTGCAGTTTTTCACGGTCATAGTCAGACGTGGTGTCTTCCACCTGGCGGCGAATCTGGTTGCAGCGGGCTTCGATGTCGCCCTTCTTGCCGGAACCGTCGACGATGGTTGTGTTTTCCTTGTCGATGGAAACGCGCTTGGCGCGGCCCAGCATGTCAAGGGTGACGTTTTCCAGCTTGATGCCCAGGTCTTCGGAGATGACCTGACCGCCGGTGAGGACTGCAATGTCCTCAAGCATCGCCTTGCGGCGATCGCCGAAGCCGGGAGCCTTGACGGCAGCAACCTTGAGGCCGCCACGCAGCTTGTTGACCACCAGGGTTGCCAGCGCTTCGCCTTCTACGTCTTCTGCGATGATCAGCAGCGGACGGGAAGACTGAACAGTGGCTTCCAGCAGCGGCAGGATGGCCTGCAGGTTGGACAGCTTCTTTTCGTGCAGCAGGATATAGGGGTCTTCCATTTCGGTGACCATCTTGTCTGCGTTGGTGATGAAGTACGGCGACAGGTAACCGCGGTCAAACTGCATGCCTTCGACAACGTCCAGCTCGGTTTCAGCCGTCTTGGCCTCTTCAACCGTGATGACGCCTTCGTTGCCGACCTTCTGCATGGCCTGCGAAATCATCTGGCCGATTTCGGCTTCGCCGTTGGCGGAAATGGTGCCGACCTGAGCAACTTCTTCAGAGGTCTTGATCTTCTTGGACCGCTTGGTGAGGTCGGCGATGGCAGCTGCGACGGCCATGTCGACGCCGCGCTTCAGGTCCATCGGGTTCATGCCGGCAGCAACGGCCTTGGCGCCTTCGCGCACGATAGCCTGGGCCAGAACGGTCGCTGTTGTGGTGCCGTCGCCAGCCAGGTCGTTGGTCTTGGAGGCAACTTCGCGCACCATCTGCGCGCCCATGTTTTCAAACTTGTCTTCGAGTTCGATTTCCTTGGCAACCGTGACACCGTCTTTGGTGGTGCGCGGTGCGCCGAAGGATTTGTCGATGACGACATTACGGCCTTTCGGGCCGAGCGTAACCTTGACGGCATTGGCGAGGACGTCGACACCGCGCAGCATACGCTCACGCGCATCGGCGGAGAATTTTACTTCTTTAGCAGCCATGTTGAGGCTCCCTTGAATTGAAATGGTTTACTTGAACTGTTTGTAGTCTGGTAGTTTCAGGTGCATCTGCGCACAGGAACGCAAGAAGGCGTTACTTCTTGGATTTCTTGCCTTCCAGCACACCCATGATGTCGCTTTCTTTCATGATCAGCAGTTCCTGTCCGTCAATCTTGACTTCGGTACCGGACCATTTGCCGAACAGAACCTGGTCGCCGGCCTTGACGTCCGGAGCGATCAGCTTGCCCGCGTCGTCGCGCGCGCCTGCGCCAACGGCGACAACTTCACCCTGCATGGGTTTTTCCTGTGCGGTTTCAGGAATGATGATACCACCTGCAGTCTTGGTATCTTCCTCAATCCGGCGAACGACCACACGGTCGTGCAGAGGACGGAAATTCATCTACGCTTCTCCTTGAGTATACGAACACTCTGGTTGATTGTGGTGATCCGGTGCCCGGACCAGCCTGTTAGCACTCACCAACGATGAGTGCCAACAGTTGCTGGGTCATGTATGACGCGCGATCCGGCACGTCAAGGTTTGCGGCAGATTTTTTTCCGCAAGCGTCTGTTTGTCAGCGTGGATGGTTAACGTTGCAAGCAGCATTCACAAGGTGGCTGGCTGGCATGTACGACGGCGACACATTTTTTTCCCTGAGCATGGCTGCACGCATTGGGTTGGTGTTCCTGTCTGCAGCGCTTGCCGTGCTGACTGCAGCCGCATTCATCAAGGTGGGATACCGCTTGTCCTGGCCAGTGCGTCTGCTTCTCGCGCCGGTGTTTCTGTGGCTTTTCGTCTGGCTCAGCCCACAGGTGTTTTATCTGTACTACATGGCGGTGTTTGATGATCTGCCGTTGCAGAATGTGGTTCAGGTGCCGCCCGGGCCGGGTAAAATCCTGCGTCTGCTCGGGTTTGCCGGCAAAGCCCATCTGGCGCATCATGCGCAGGGTCTCCTGGGGTGGGGGCTGATTGTATTGGCATGCCTCGGCGAGCGGGTCGGTCGGTCAGCCAGGCTGCGAGCAGTCCTGCGGTTGTGACCCTGGTGTCGCAACGACAAGCCCCTCTGCGCATTGCCGTGGGTTCGGTCACG
Source organism: Anderseniella sp. (assembly GCA_028289645.1). Classification (GTDB taxonomy): domain Bacteria; phylum Pseudomonadota; class Alphaproteobacteria; order Rhizobiales; family Aestuariivirgaceae; genus Anderseniella. The sequence goes on along the minus strand of JANQOK010000016.1, from coordinate 361,523 downwards.
TTACCCGACAGTGAGTGCTGAGGCTGGTATGCCGTTACTTGGCGCCCTGGCGCACGGCTTTCACCTGGGCGCGGACATCCTTGCCCTTCCAGTTGACGACTGCAAACCCGTCACACCATCTGCCCTTGAACAGTCGCTTTTCCTTGTCGATCTTGAACGTGAAGCGCAGGCATTTGCCGGACCGCTTGACCGGTCCGCCTGTGTACACGCCGGGGATCTTGAGGTTGATGCGGCAATCGCGGGTCAGTTCGGCGCCGGCAGATTCCTTCTTGCCCCGAAAATTGCCCGTAATCTTGTAGGTGCCCGGCTCAGCCCAGGTCGCACCGCATGCAGCTGCATGCGCAGAATGGTCAGCACCGGAAAAACTCAATGCCGCCACAGCGACGCCTGCCATGGTTAAAAGCTTGCCAAAACTCATACTTCAGGTCCTGTCGGTCTAATTGTTGTCGTCAATGCAGTGGAGCCACCCGCGCAGCGTGGAATTTGCATCAACCCGTCCGCTTTCCCGGCAGCATAATGAGGATATTTGGTGTCATGTGCAAGGTGCGGAAAATTGGTTTTACGTAACAATTTGTCACGGCGCTGAAACAAACCGCTGCCGCCTTAACCATGTATTGACTTTTAAACACCGCTCGATTGGCTACACTTGTTGAGCGAGTTAGTATTTTGTCCTATATCGGGTAACCGCTGCTGAATTCAGCAGTCATGGGGTGGGACTTGATCGTATGAAACTGCTGGTTTGGCTGTTTTCAGTTAGTGCGCTTGTTTTGGCGGCATTGTGCATTTTTGTGCTGGTTCGCTACGACATCGCGTTGCTGGCGGCCGTGTCCTGTCTGGCCGTGGCCCTGATTGTGTCAGCCGCCGCCTCGATACCGTCGCAGGAAGACGGCAATGCACGTTTGAACAACATGCTGTCCCAGCGCCTCGGCAAGAACACCAACGATATTGAAAGCCTGTCGCGCCGCATTGCTGATCAGGCGCAGCGCCTGACCGATCTGGGGTCGCGGCTTGATACCCGCAATGTCGAGCAGGATCCGCCGGACAAGGCATGGCCCTATCCTCTGGCGCCGGCCGCACAGCGCCCGCCGAAGAAGCCGCAGCCACCTGCGATGCGGCCATCGCGGAACGTCCCGAAACGGTTGACACATGCCCCGATACAGCGTCCGCAGCCGGTCCAGCTGTATCTCGAGCCGGTGGTGCGGCTGGCCGAGGGGCGCACTGCCTACTACAAGGCAAGTTTCCGGCTGCGTGATCAGTCACCTGCCGATCTCACCCACATTGTCGCGTCTGCCGACCTACCGGTGGTCAACGGCCAAAGTGTCCTTTGGGACCCGTCACTCGATGCCCAGTTGCTGCAGCAGGTGCTGCCGCTGCTTGAAAAACTGCGCTCCCGTCGCGGCGCGACCGGCATTTTCTGCCCGATATCCGTAGCCACCCTGGAAAACACCACCGCGCTGCAGGAACTCGTCGGTCTGCTTCAGGCCAATCCGGAAGGCGCCGCCGGCATTGTACTGGACATCCATCACACCGCTCTTGCCGGTTTGAGCGAGGCCGGCCTTCAGGGGCTGGCCTGGCTTGCCAGCCTTGGTGCAACCTTCTGCCTGACCGGGGAGGGCATGCTGTATGACGAACTGCCGGCCCTGTCGGAACTTGGATTCGCCTTCATTGATGTGCCTGGAGAAGGACTTGTCCAACCGGCACAACCGGGCATAACGGCGGAAGAGTTGTTGCAGATGAGCGACGCCAACAACATTGCCCTGATCGCGTCTGGCGTTCAGCAACCCGACGACGCAGCATCCCTGATGCATGCTTCGTCACTTGGACGCGGACCGGGGTTTTCCAGCCCGCGCGCTGTGCGTGAGCGCGCTCTCCATCCGTCCAGTGCAGCACAGGTTGCATAAGACTGGTCATGTCCACCAGCACGTCTCCCTCAGTTGCCGATGCGGCGCGTGATCTCAGTGCTGCGTACCCGGTTTGGCTGTGCGATGTCTGGGGCGTGGTCCACAATGGCCGTCAGGTTTATCTGTCCGCCGCCGACGCGTTGCGCAGGCACCGGGAACACGGCGGCTGCGTTGTCCTGATCACCAACGCACCGCGGCCCAGCCATGTGATCGTGCCGCAAATGCGCCGCTTCGGCGTGCCTGACAACGCCTATGATGCGGTGGTGAGTTCCGGCGATGTAACCCGCGAAATGGTCAGGCGCCGTGCCGGCAGCAGGTTTTACCACCTGGGTCCCGATGAAGACAAAAGCCTGCTTGAAGGCCTGCCGGTTGACTGGACCCCGCTTGATCAGGCCGAAGCCATTCTGTGCACGGGGTTGAACAATGACGGCCGCGATGGCGGTCAGGCGGAAACGCCGGATGACTATCGTCCCCTGCTGTCACAGATGCAGCAGCGCAACCTGCCGTTCATATGTGCCAATCCCGACCGTGTGGTCGGTGTCGGGGGCAGGCTGTATCCCTGTGCAGGTGCCCTGGCGGACGTGTATTCAGAGCTTGGCGGCCAGGTCGAAATGGCAGGCAAACCGTATGCACCCATATACGAGGTGGCCCTTGAACAGGCCGGCGAGCTTATGAAACGGGATGTTGCGCGAACGCAGGTGCTGGCGATCGGGGATGGATTGCCGACCGATATTGAAGGAGCACGCGCCAACGATCTGGCAGTCCACTTCATCACCGGTGGCATCCATGCCGACGATCACCGCAACGCCGACAAGCATGCCATTGCAGTTGAACTGAGCCGGACCATGCTTGGGCTGCGGGTGGCCGGCGTATCAGCCGGGCTGGTGTGGTAATGGACGAACGGACATGCCATTTATGGACAACCGCAGCTCCGGAATGTGGCCTGAACCGGTCGTTCGAGATTACCGGATACTGCCGTTTCGGGATTGTTGAGCTATGCTGGAACTAGTCGATCAGGTTGAAGTGACAGGTGCGCTGAGAGGTGCATGCGTGGCAATCGGCAACTTTGACGGGTTGCATCTGGGTCATCAGGCATTGGCAGCCACCGCCATCGAAATCGCCGACGCGTCCGGTTCCCCGTCCGGGCTTGTGACGTTTGAGCCGCATCCCAAATCCGTGTTCCAGCCCGAGCAGCCGGTTTTCCGGCTCACACCGCCGCGTTTGAAAGCGGCGCTGGCGCGCAGCTTCGGCGTCGATTTCTGTGCCGCCATTCCGTTCAACCGCGACCTCGCCGCAGTGGAGGCGGAAGACTTTGTCGAACGTTACCTGGTCCGCGCTCTCGGCATCAGCCACATCGTGTCCGGCTATGATTTTCACTTCGGCAAGGGCCGGCGCGGCAGCCCGTCATTGCTGCAGGAACTGGGCGCGGAGTTCGGCTTCGGCGTGACGATCGTGGAGCAGGTGACCCGGGAGGACGGCACGTCGCCGTTTTCATCATCCTCGGTGCGCGCCGCGCTGCACGCCGGCAATATCGAGCAGGCCAATGCGCAACTGGGGTATCGCTGGACGGTGGTTGGCAAAGTCATCAGGGGAGACCAGCGCGGCCGCACAATTGGATTTCCAACCGTCAACATCATGCTCGATCCGGGCATGGAGCCGTGCCACGGCATTTATGCCGTGCGGGTGCGGGATCTGTCCGGAGACCGGCAGAAGGTGTTGAAGGGTGCCGCCTATTTCGGCTGGCGCCCGACATTCGATACCGACCGGGTGTTCCTGGAAGTGTTTCTGCTGGATTTTGACGGCGACCTGTACGGGCATGAACTGGCGGTCGAGTTTGTGGACATGATCAGGCCGGACCGCAAGTTTGATGATCTTGACGCCCTGGTTGCCCAGATGCAGCGCGACTGTGACGACATTCGCAAACTGCTTGATGAAGACACGGCAACTGACGACGACTTGCGGCTGCTCGGCGCCCAGAAGTCAGGCAGGCTTTATGAGGAGCTGAAGTAAATTCACTCCTCAGGATCGAGCAGGCGGTGCAGGTGCACGATGAAGTAGCGCATCTCGGCGATGTCTATCGTGGCACGCGCTTTCTCCTGCCAGGCTTCTTCTGCCGCGGCGTAGTTCGGATAGATACCGACCACGTCGAGCTTGTCGAGATCCTTGAAGCGCACGCCGTCCAGGCTTTCAAGCTCGCCACCGAACACGAGGTGAAGCAACTGATCGGACTGTTTGGCGGTATCGGACATCACGTTTCATTCCTGTGGTATTAGGGTCCGGACCCTAGATGACGGGTTGTTCAGGCTGCAACCGTATGAAGCCGTTCCCCGATCTCGTCAAGCAGTGCTTTCGAGCCGGCCATGAGACCGTTCTGGCGGGTGATGCTGCGATTATAGGTGAATGGCCTGCCGTCAAGGTCGAGTGTACATCCGCCCGCCTCATGCACGATCAGGTCGCCGGGAGCCAGGTCCCAGTCATGTTTCTTGCCGAACGCAATGGCGCCGTCGTACTCGCCGCTGGCGACAACACACTGACGCAGGATCAGAGATGTGGTCATGGCACAGTTAATCTGCGGCACGGGGGATTTCCATTTGTTCCGGCTGATGGCACTCTTGTGGGCAACGAACCTGGAGCCATCGAGCTTCGACTTATGCGACACCCGCACGACATTGCCGTTCAGGCGCGCGCCGCCGCCTGAAACAGCGTCATAGAACCTGCCTTGCGCCGGCGCAAAGGCCGCGGCCGCGACCGGCCGGCCCTGTGACAGGAGACAGGCACCGACGCACCAGTGATCCGAACCGCTCAAAAAAGCCGATGTGCCGTCAATCGGGTCAACCACCCAGACATTTTGCTTGTGCTGCACGGCGTCTTCGCGGGCCGTTTCTTCCGATAGCCAGCCGAAATCAGGCGTCGCCGCCAGCAGTCTCGACGCCAGCATTTGATCGACTGCCAGATCGGCCTCGGACACCGGCGAGCCGTCATTCTTGTCCCAGCTGCCGACACCGGCATTGTACATTCGCAGGGCCAGCTCACCGGCTTCGCGCACCGCGTCGCACAACAAAGCGTGCTGTTTCTGCCACTGGTCGGCTGCTGTGAGTTCAGGCGCCTGCAACGGTCATTCCTTCCACCATGCATGTAGGGGCATTGGTGCTTGATTTCATCTCCAGGTCATTGGCCGGTGTCAGGTTGATGAACATGTCCTTCAGGTTGCCGGCAATGGTAATCTCACTGACCGGATGGGTGATCTCGCCGTTTTCGATGCGCAGGCCGGCCGCGCCGCGCGAATAGTCTCCGGTTACCATGTTCACACCGGAGGAAAACATCGAGGTGATCATGATGCCGTCGCGGACGGAGCCGATCATCTCCTGTGCCGAAACCGTGCCGTTGCCCAACCACAGATTGGTCGATGAGGGTGTCGGTTGACCGCTGGTCGACCGGGCCGCCCGGGCATTGCTGGTCAGGTCCAGCTTGGCGGCGGTGCGCCCGTCGAGCAGCCAGTTTGACAGCACCCCGTCCTCAACCAGATCAAGGCGGTCACAGGCCAGTCCTTCGGCGTCGAACGGCTTCGATGACAAACCGCGCACAAGCAGCGGATCATCGATAATCGAAACGCCCGTTGCAAAGACCTGCTTGTTCATCATGTCCTTCAGAAAACTGGTGCCGCGGACCACGCCGGAACCGTTGGCCGCCTGCGCCAGAAGCGACGCGAATGAACTGGCCAGACGCGCCTCGAAGATCACCGGGCATTTCATGGATGCCATCTTGCGAGGGTCAAGTGCACGTACCGCCCGTTCACCGGCTCGCCGCCCAATGCCGTCAGCGTTATCCAGGTCAGCAAAATGAACCTTGGAGGAGTAGTCGTAGTCACGTTCCATCGACGTGCCTTCACCGGCGATTGCCGAGGCGGAGATGGAGTAGCCGGTGCGCCGGTAATTCCCGGAAAATCCGTTGCTGGTCACCAGCGCGATTTCACGATGCCCGGCACTTGCTGCGGCCCCGTCGGTCTTGGTCACACTCTTTACCTCCCGGGACGCAGCTTCTGCCGCCAGTGCCAACTCAGTCAGGGTGTCGGTGTCCGGCTCAGCATCGTCGGCCAGCTCCAGCGTGTCCGGCGGATCGGCTTTGCCGGTCGTGTCCTGCAGATGCAATGACGCATCCGGCGGCGCCGTTTTCGCCATGGCGACCGCGCGCTCCGCCAGCGTCTTGAAATCCTGCTTGCTGCGCGCCGTGCCGGACACCACGGCGCTGGCGCCATTAATGAACACGCGCAGGCCGAAATCGGTGGCCTCCGACCGTTCCACCTTGTCGGTGGCGCCATCCCTGACCCTGACTTGCACCGATGTCCCGCTGACGGCCAGTACATCTGCCGCATCGGCGCCGGCCTGTTGCGCCAGGTCCAGAAACTGCTCGGCAGACGAAAGGGTGTTGGGTGCACTCATGATGGCAGCCTTACTAAGTTATCGAGCATGATTCCGGCAAACACGATCAGGCCGAAATTGCGGTTGGAGCGGAACAGCATCAGGCAGCGGTCGGGATCATCCACGTCAAGCCGCGTCAATTGCCACGCAGCGTGCAGCGCGGCGCCAGCCAGGCCGGTGTAGAAGATAATCCCGGCGCCGGCGTAATATCCCGATGCAGACAGCATGATGAAGGTGAGGGCAAAGAACCCGGTGAGCCATCTGGGCGTGGTGGCCCCGAACTTCAGGGCCGTGGACTTGATGCCGATCACCAGATCGTCCTCCTTGTCCTGGTGCGCGTAGATGGTGTCATAGGCCAGTGTCCAGGAGATGCCACCGAGATACATCAGGATTGCCGGCAGTTCGAGTTCACCGCGCACCGCAGCCCAGCCGAGCAGGGCGCCCCAGTTGAAGGCGATGCCGAGAAACACCTGCGGCCAGTAGGTGAAGCGTTTCATGAACGGATAGATGGCGACCGTTGCAAGCGACAGCACGCCGAGGCCGATGGCGAACCAGCTGAACTGTATCAGGACCAGGAAACCGCTCAGCGACAGCGCGATCATGAACACCTTGGCCTGCCCGGCGCTGACCTGGCCCGACGGTATCGGTCGCGACCTGGTGCGCGCCACCGCGGCATCGAAATCGCGGTCGACGATGTCGTTGAACGTGCAGCCCGCGCCGCGCATGACCACGGCCCCGATGAAGAACAGCGCCAGGTACCACAGGTTGGCCATGCCGCCGCCCGAGGCAGTCTGCGCCAGTGCGATGGCCCACCAGCCTGGCAGCAGCAGCAGCCACCAGCCGATCGGCCGCTCCAGCCGCGCCAGCCGGGCATAGGGACGCGCTGCGCGCGGCAGCAGCCTGTCGGCCCAGTGCTCGCGCACGGCATCGGCCACCCGGCCGTCATTGTCGGTAGACTGCATCATCGCGTCGAGTGTTAGCCTAATCTGACAGGTCTTGAAACCATCAAACGGATGCGGCAACACATGCCGAACAGGAATTCGATCTTGCGAGGAGAGTAATATTGAACAGCCGGCTTGCATTGTTCACGTTCGGGGTCTTCGCCAAACCGGCGGATGATCCGGCAAATGACGGCTTTCATGTCCGCAATGATCCGATCTTGGCGGCAGTGCCGCTGGCGGAAGGCTATCTCGGGCATTCCGGATATCCGGACGAGCCAGGCCCGGACATGTGGGGCGAATATGTGTTTCCGCACTTTTATCAAGAACGCGGTGACGGCTGGACGCCGCAGACCCTGTCATTGTGGCGGGATCTGGAATCAGCCATGGCCTTTGCCTATCAGGGATTGCACGGCGAGGCGCTGCGCCATGGCCGGGAATGGTTTGAGGCGCCGCAATGGCCGCCATATGCCCTGTGGTGGGTGTCGGAAAACCATACCCCTACCTGGCGCGAGGCCTGTGCAAAGCATTTGCAGCTGCATGAGCACGGTACCGGCGAACAGGTGTTCACATTCAAACAGCCGGTCGGCGCAGATGGTTCACCGGTTGAACTGAACGGGCAGAAAACAAAGCAGATCGCGACCCGCAATGCGGCGCGTCTGGCAGCAATGAGCAAGACAGGTTAGGCACCACGTCATGGCCAGGTCGCAGGGGCGGGTGCCCCGCTTGTTTTGTGAACAGACATTGAGCGCGCGCAGCGAACTGACATTGCCGCGCGAGGCGTCGCACTATCTGGTGACTGTTCTGCGCTCGGCCGAGGGGGCACCGGTGCGCCTTTTCAACGCCATAGATGGTGAATGGCAGTGCGTGGTGTCGCTTGCCAGCCGCAAGGCTGCGCGGGTGACCTGTGAGGAACGCCTGCGCGAGGCGGTACTGCCACCGGATATTGAGTACCTGTTTGCGCCGCTGAAGTCGGCCCGGCTGGATTACCTGGCCCAGAAGGCAACTGAAATGGGTGTACGCCGGATACGCCCGGTCATTACCCGCCACACAATTGCCGGCAAGGTGAACCTGGACCGATTGCGCGCCAACGCCATCGAGGCGGCTGAGCAATGCAACATGGTTTATGTGCCGGATGTCGCGGAGCCGGAAAAACTGAGCAACATCCTGGCAGGCTGGCCGGATGACCGCACCTTGATTTTCTGTGACGAGCGCGCCGGCCGTTCAAACCCCACAGACACGCTGAAACAGGTGAAGGCCGGGCCAGTTGCCGTATTGCTCGGTCCGGAAGGCGGGTTTTCCGAAGACGAGCGTGACCTGATCCTGTCGCTGCCGAATGCCGTGGCCCTGTCCCTGGGACCACGCATCATGCGCGCGGACACCGCTGCCGTCGCCGTGCTGGCGCTGGTCCAGTCGGTGCTGGGCGATTGGTGCACTGACAACTGAGACGGACAAATAAGTTTGACTTGCCCTTTGAGGAAGTGCCGGGCTAGACGTTCGATCGGCAGAAGTTTTATTGCACGTCCGGTGTAACCGGCGTGCTTTGTTACAAGGCGGATTTTCCCCATGAGTGTGGCCGTTCCGGATACCGCAGAGACCCGTGCCATCGTCGAAGACAAGGCGCAGCTGGTGTCTTACCTGGAGGCCGGCTGCAAGCCCCGGGCCGAGTGGCGCCTGGGCACCGAGCACGAGAAATTTGCTTTCCTGACCGATACCCTGCGCCCGGTTCCCTATGACGGTGAGCGCTCCATCAAGGCGCTGCTGGAGGGCCTCGCCGCCCGCTTTGGCTGGACGCCGGCCATGGAGGGCGACAGGATCATCGGCCTGACCGATCCGGTCGCCTATGGCAATGTGTCTCTGGAACCCGGCGGCCAGTTCGAATTGTCGGGCGCGCCCTTGGAAAACGTGTTCCAGACCTGCCAGGAGGTCCATGAGCACCTGGCTCAGGTGCGCGAGGTGGGCGACGAGCTCGGCATCGGCTTCCTCGGCCTCGGCTTCAACCCGCTGTGGAAGCGTGAAGACATTCCCGTCATGCCCAAGGGCCGCTACAAGATCATGCGCGAATATATGGGCAAGAAGGGCAATCTCGGCCGGGACATGATGCTGCGTTCCTGCACGGTTCAGGTCAACCAGGATTTCTCGTCGGAAGCGGACATGCGCCAGAAGATGCGGGTTAGCCTGGCCCTTCAGCCGGTGGCAACGGCGCTGTTTGCGGCGTCACCGTTCACCGAAGGCAAGCCGAACGGCTTCAAGTCGTTCCGGTCGGAAATCTGGCGCGACACCGATCCCGACCGCACCGGCATGCTGCCGTTCGTATTCGATGAGGCCTTTGGCTTCGAGCAATATGTCGACTACGCCATTGATGTGCCCATGTATTTCGTCAACCGCGGCGGTGACTATGTGGACTGTTCCGGTGAAAGTTTCCGCGCCTTCATGGCCGGCGAACTGCCGCAACTGCCCGGTGAAAAACCCTCCATGAAGGATTGGGCCGACCACATCACCACCATCTTTCCCGAAGTCCGGCTCAAGAAGTTCATCGAACAGCGCGGCGCCGATGCCGGTGCCTGGCGCAGGCTGTGCGCCCTGCCGGCATTCTGGACCGGCCTGCTGTATGAACAGGCGTCGCTGGATGCAGCCTGGGACCTTGTCAAGGACTGGACCGCGGAGCAGCGCCAGGCGCTGCGCGACGAAGTGCCGGCGCGGGGCCTTGATGCCGCTATTGCCGGGCGCAGCCTGCAGGATATTGCCATTGATGCCCTGGCTATCTGCCGGGGCGGCCTGGAGGCGCGCAATGTGCAGGGGCCGGCGGAACAGACAGAAGCCAAGTTCATCGACGTGCTCGACGAAATAGCCCAGTCCGGCCGGTCAAATGCCGATGAACTGCTGGCGCTTTATGAAGGCAACTGGGGTGGTGACGTCACCCGGGTCTATCGCGATTTCGCTTTCTGAGGCTTATAGGTCGTAAACCCGGCTTGCGGATTTCCATTCAGATCTTACCATCGCGCCGGAGCGAGACACATTTGGAGCGCACCCGATGAAAATCACCGGCCTGAAAACCTTCATCGTGGGTAATCCGCCGCCGCGCCGCGGCGGGCGCTATTTCATTTTCCTGAAACTGGTGACCGACAATGGCATTGAAGGGGTCGGCGAGGTCTATACGGCCAGCTTCGCACCCGACGTGGTAGTTGCAATGATCGAGGACGTGTTCCAGCGCAATGTCGAGGGCCATGACCCGTTTCATATCGAAACCTTCTGGCGCAGGACCTATACCAGGGGCTATTCCGGCCGGCCCGACATTTCCCTCCAGGGCGTCATGTCCGGCCTCGAGATGGCCATGTGGGATATCTGTGGAAAGGCTGTGGACAAGCCTGTGTATGAGCTGTTGGGAGGCTGTGTACACGAAAGGCTGCGCTCTTACACATACCTGTACGCGGACGCCGATATAGATGCTTACGCGTACACCGACCCCAGCAACGATGTGTATAACAATCCGGACGTGGCCGCGGAGCGCGCCCTTCACTACGTCAACCTGGGCTTTACGGCGGTGAAATTCGATCCCGCCGGGCCTTACACGGCGTTTGATCCGCACATGCCTAGCCTGGAGCGCATGGATATATCCGAACAGTTCTGCCGCAGGATTCGCGAGGCCGTCGGCAACCGGGCGGATCTGCTGTTCGGCACCCATGGCCAGTTCACCACTTCAGGTGCCATCCGCATGGCGCGGCGTCTCGAACCATACGATCCATTGTGGTTCGAAGAACCGTGCCCGCCGGAAATGCCGGAAGAGATGGCGAAGATCGCCCGCTCTACCAAGGTGCCGATAGCCACCGGCGAACGCTTGACCACGAAGTACGAATTTGCCCGGGTGCTGGAACTGGGCGCCGCCTCCATTCTGCAGATGGCGCTGGGCCGCGTCGGCGGCCTGCTGGAGGCAAAGAAGATCGCCGGCATGGCGGAGGCCCATTACGCGCAGATCGCGCCGCATCTGTACTGCGGTCCGATCGAGGGTGCTGCAAACGTGCAGATATCCGCATGTTCGCCAAACTTCCTGATACTGGAAAGCATCGAGCAGTGGGGCGGTTTTCATGCCGACATACTGGTCAGGCCAATGCAGTTTGAAGACGGCTTCGTCATTCCGCCGAAGGAACCGGGACTGGGCGTCGAGCTCAATGAACAGGTGGCCCTGGCCAACCCCTATAGCGATGACGACGGGCTGCATATCGCGCCGAGCGAAACCCATGCCGCCTGGAACGACTGATTTCAACTGAACGCAACGATGGGAGAACGGCCATGAAGGTCGGGTTTATCGGACTGGGCAATGTCGGCGGCAAGCTGGCCGGCAGCCTGATTCGCAACGGCATCGACACGGTGGTCCGCGACCTGGACCGCGATGCCGCGCAAAAATTCATCGACCGTGGTGCCGGTTGGGCCGACAGCCCGAGGGAAATGGCCGAAACATGCGATGTGATCATCACCTGCCTCCCGTCACCGGCAGCGTGCTCCGAGGTGATGGAAGGCCCGGACGGTATTCTTGACGGTCTGTCGCCCGGCAAGGTCTGGATGGAGATGTCGACCACCGATGAGGCGGAAGTCAAGCGGCTCGGCGAGATGGTCAAGGCGAAGGGCGCAGAACCGGTGGACTGCCCGGTCTCCGGCGGTTGCCATCGCGCTGACACCGGCAATATCTCGATCTTCGCCGGATGCGAGCGTGACACGTTCGAAAAGATTTTGCCGCTGACCACCGTCCTCGGCCGCCGGGTGCTACACACCGGGCCGCTGGGCTCAGCCTCCACGCTGAAGGTAATGACCAATTACCTGGCAACGGCGAACCTGCTGACCTGCTGCGAAGCGCTCATCACCATGAAGGCCGCCGGTATGGATATGGCGACCACCTATGAGGCCATGAAGATCTCTTCGGGCACCTCGTTCGTGCACGAGACCGAAAGCCAGCTGATCCTCAACGGCAGCCGAGACGTGAACTTCACCATCGACCTCGTGTTGAAGGACATCGGCCTGTTCCAGACCATTGCGGAGCGCAACAACGTGCCACTGGAAATCTCGCCGATGATCATCGACATCATGAAGGACGGCCAGAAGCGCTATGGCCAGCGCGCCAATTCCGACGACATCATCAGGCGGCTGGAGGAGGCGACCGGACTGTCCGTGCTGGCCGACGGTTTTCCGCATGACCTGGTCGACGACGAACCTGAGGAAAAGGGCTACGAAGTGGTGCCGCCGGGGAGGTAGGGAGGCAAATGGCCGAACGTCTGCATGTCCCGTTCGATGTGTTTGCCATGCGGGTCGATGTGCCGGTGTCGACAGCAGTGCGCGATGGCGACCTGGGCTGGACCTGCGGCCAGTGCCCGCTGACCGAAACCGGCGCGGTGCATGCACCAGGCGATTTGCTGGCCCAGACGGAATTCGTCTGCGACATGATCGCAACGGTGATGGCGCGAGCAGGTTTTGAACCGTCTTCAGTCGGCAAGCTGCATGTCTACTTTTCCGCCGAAACTGACCGCCTGGCCGCGACCGCCCTTGCGCTGATCACTGCGCGTTTCGGCCACGGCCCGCTCATCGTGCCGATAGCGGTGCCGCACTTCTACTATGACGGCATGCTGATCGAGGTGGACGTCTTCGCAACCAGTCATCTACAGGCTCATCCGTCCGGTGAGCCGAATGGTGTCCGGCTGGAACTGATTGATGCCGGTGACCAGGTCTGGGCTTACGCCGCCGCATCCCTGGCCAATCGCACGGTGGATGAGGCGGTTGACCTCATAACAACGGAACTCGAACGGGAGGCTTTGGATCAAACGCATCTGCTGGCCGATTTCTGGATGTCTGGCGGCACAGAGACAGAGCAGGTGGCGCGCAATCTGCAGTCCAGCCGGTTTGTGACCAACCCCGACGCGCTTGTTCGTCTGGCAGGTCAGGCAAGCCCGGTCATTGCTGCCTCCCTGTCTTTCAGCAAGCAGCCGGTTATCGTCCTCACAGACAAAACGACTGACGACGGTCCGCGTCTGACCTTGAAAAGATCGGGCCGACTGATCTGGGCGAGCGGGACGTGCGCAAATTCCGGTCTGGACCTGGTCGGGCAGACGTCATGCATCATGCAGGGCCTTGACGCCGGCTTGCGCGCTGCAGGAACGAGCTTCACCGACGTGGTCAAGCTGACAGCCCACTACACCGGCGGTGCATCGGAGCAGGAACTGCACGGCAACATGAAAGTGCGGCACAGCTATTACAAAAGCCCGGGCCCGGCCTCCACCGGCCTGCCGGTTGCAGGACTGGGCAACGGACAATGTCGCATTGCCATAGATGTGAGCGCGGTTTCCGCTCGGCAGCCGAGATCCAAATGAGAAGCCTGATGATCACTTTGGCGACGGCGGCTTTTGGTTCGCGGACAGGGGATTGATATCCTGGATTTCGCAGGTCGGAAACGGCGTTACACGTCAATAGAAGTCATAATTCATTGTTCTAAATAGATTAAATTGAGATCGTGGTATCATGATACTACTTTGAGTTCATGCCGGTAACCTTGAACTGTGAAAGCTTTGGGCTACACTAACTGGCGCCTATTCGCCGCATGTGGTGGCGAACATTATTGGAGGAACTCGATATGAAAAAGGTTTGGACGAAGCCCGCGATGCATCAGACTGACGCAGGTTTTGAGATCTCCCGCTATCTTTGTGCTGACATCAAAAAATAGCTTGTCTGCGGATTGACACCACGTGGTCAAACCCTGGTTTGGATGCTTTCCGACGCTGGAGACATGCCTGACTTGATTGCAAATGCCAGCATCCCGAAAGCAACGACAGGAAGTACAGATGAGTAATCCGTTATCCTTGCTGATTGTCATATCGGCAACGCTTGCCCTGAATGTGACAACACCGGCTGCAGGCAGTACGGAAAACGCTGAAGGCAAAGTTGACACTGCCGCGGCTGACATTGCCGCTGGCGAGAAGCTCTACAGAAAAAAATGCAGAGCTTGTCACGGGCCAACAGGGAAGGGCGTTTCCAGTTACCCCAAGCTCCTCGGCCAGTCCGTTGAATACCTCGCCGACCGGCTCGAAAGGTACCGCAAGGGCGAAAGGTTTGGCCCCAATACGCCGTTGATGGCGCCTAATGCGAAAAAGCTTTCGGACGATGACATAGTAAACCTGTCAACATTCATCGCTTCGTTCGAATAATTCCGTCGCGGACGGAGAAAGGGGGGAGATCACAGCTCGTAAACAACCAATCAATGATTGTCCAAACGGGTGGCAACACCCGGAATCGGCGGGGCGGTGATTGAAGCAGGTGGCTGAGTAAACGCCACACGTCCTTCCAACGGCTTTGAGCAAGGCGTTTGGGTGGATGAAATAACAACAAGCAAATGGAGGAACTCATGACAAATCTAAGACGCTCTTGGGTGCTGGCGCTTGCCGTTGGTGCGATGGTTGCCGCGACACCCGGATGGGCACAGGACGCACCCAGCCTCAAGCACTCAGTGGTGCTCGACAATCTGGAAAACCCCTGGGATATGGCGTTCCTGGACGACGGGACAATGTTCTACACCGAGAAGTGCAAGGGTCTGTCGGTGCGCATGCCATCGGGCGAGACCAAAGCGCTTTTGGGCATGGGTGGCGTCGACGGCTACGCGTCGCGAGCCGATGATCTGTTCTGTGAAGGGCAGGCGGGCATGATGGGCGTCGCCGTGGATCCCAAGTTTTCCGATAACCGGCGCATCTATGTTTATTCCACGTCGAAAATGTCGACCCCGCACACAAACCGGCTGATGCGGCTGGTTGTAAGCGACGATTTCTCGAACGTGTCCGAGCGAACCGACATCGTCGATGATGTGCCTTACAAGATGAAGGCGTCCGATCATCCGTTTGGTGGACCGGGAGCCCACAATGGCGGCCGGGTCCGGTTCAATTCGGCAGACGGCTATCTCTATCTGACGACCGGTGACACCCACAATGGCGTGGTGCCGCAGAGCCCGACCATGATGGGCAGCAAAGTTATTCGTATCGATACCGACGGTACACCTGCTGCCGAAAACACCCCTCCGGTCGGTTTCGACAAGCGAACCTACACCTACGGTCACCGTAACGTGCAGGGCATTGCCTTCCATCCTGCCACAGGGACCCCGATTGCGGCCGAACACGGGCCCTGGCACTCGGACGAGGTAACGGTTCTGCGCAATGGCGGCAACGCCGGCTGGGATCCGCGCCCGAACATGGCCGGGCGTGGCGACTGTCCGGGCAACTATTGCGGTTACAGCCCCAACCAGATGGTCGGCGAAAACCGGTTTGCGCGGGCATCGTGGATGCCGATGACAGACTTCATCACCTATCCCAATGCCATGCCGCCGATCTGGAACAACAATGGCTGGTCTCAGGGCACGTCCTCTGCCGCATTTCTCAAGGGAGAGGCATGGGGCGAATGGGACGGCGCAATGGTCGTTGGCATCATGGGAATCGCGTTCGGCGGCACACCGCTGGGTCAGCGTATCGAAGTGCTGAAACTTTCCGAGAACGGTTCTGAACTGCTCGACGTAACCACGATGTCCCTGCCCATGGAGCCTGGCCGGTTCCGGTCGCTTGTCGCCGGGCCTGACGGCAGTCTCTACGCGGCTGTGGATGAGGGCACGATTCACAAGATCACACCCTGATAACGAAACACCGGCTGTGCCGTAGCTTTACGGCGCAGCCGCCTCCTCAAGGCGGGATCAGTTTGTGAAAACCAGAGTGTTCGGCAGCTCGTAGCGCTGATCGTCGACCCTTATGAAATACCGCTTGTTCTTCAACCGCCAGTCCATGTCCGTACCCACCCCGGACATTGTTGCGCTGGCCCGCACGAATTCACCGTGAACGAAGTACAGGTTGCGCGCGAAACCGTTTGGGAACGTCACCACAACAGTGGCATCGCCGCCGCCGCTGCGGGAGGCCGATGCCAGACATGTCCCCATGGCCTGACCCTGCTCCTGTGCGCAAGCAACCTCGCCCTTTGAGTCAAAGTCGCGCGCTCGCGCACGGCGTTTGCTGTCATCGACACCGGTTGCAATCACGCCGTCCGGACCCTGGGCCGGCTGAAGCTGCGTGGCCCGGGCAAAGCCTGTGATGCCGCCTCGAAATGGGCGCACCTTGCACCAGACTTGATCAGCGACGTCCATACAGCCCAGGTTCGAAAGAATGGCACCATTCGCAAACACGCCGACAACATCGGCGTTGCTTGAAGGTTCAGCATTCAGGTTCACTTTGCCACCGGCAACTTCCCACCTCCTTGCGCCACCGTCCTGCGGAGCTTTTCGCAATTCTGCATCGGTGCTGATCTGTGCAATCGACGCCGGGCCTGTCGTCCCAAGTACCAGTAGAAGCGCGGCGCCAGCAAGCAAGGCGGCGTGACCTGTAGCACGCATCAAAACAGTCCCTGTAGCTGAATTCGTGGCGTTGATGAGCATGAAAAGGCTATTTTCATCCAATGGCCGGGTCAAGCGGCCGCTCAGTCCTCGAATATCCCCGTCGGTTTGCCATCGATGGTCTGGGTGTTCTTGCGCTGCCAGTAGTCCCTGACTCCATCGCTGCCCATGTCGGCGTAGAACGGTTCAAGCTCGCCTTCACCACGCGATCTGCGGAACTCCATGACCGGCACGCCGGTGCCGCACGATGTCTGCACCAGGTCTACGTCCAGGTCGAAGATCTGGCGGCTGCCGGCCAGTTCCGGGAAACCTGCCACCAGCCGGCTCCACTCAGCGTCACGTGGATGGTAGGTTCTGGCCTGGCCGTAGACGCGCAGGATCAGCGCATCGCCTTCAAAGGCGCAGAACATCAGCGTCATGCGGCCGGTGGCGCGCACGTGCGCTGCGGTTTCGTTGCCACTGCCGCTGAGATTGAGCCAGACGATACGGTTGTCGTCCTCGATACGAAGGGTGTCCATGCCCTTCGGCGACACATTGACCCGCCCGGTCGTGTCCGCCGTGGCCACGAAGAACATCGGTTGCTTTTCGATGAAGGCCCGCAGGGTCCGGTTCAGTTTCTTGGCAGTCGGCATGTTTTGATCCTCTCGTACGCGACATGTGAGCGACCTTTGAAGTGCTGGTCAAGTTAGATGGCAGGGATGTTTCTCACCAGTTGCCCGCCTGTGCTCTCGCTGCCTCCGACAGCTCCCGTGCACTGCTGAACGGCAACGGCAGTTGCTTGATTGATGCCACATCTTGTTTGGTCAACCCGATGTCTCGCAGGTGTCTTGCCGACAGGTGTCCAATGCTGTTTCTGAGTTTCCGGCGCTGCGCTGCTTCAATCAGCATCCGTCCTGTATGGGCTGCCAGGCTTGCAAGGTGCTGGATCCCGGTATTGTGCGAACGGGTTGCGCTTTGTGAAACGAAAGTCATCTGTCTAACTCCCTTGTCCGGTGCATGTCTGTGGTGACGCATTCAAACTGCCATGCTGTGCGCTCTCAAAGGCAGTGTAAGAAGTGAACCAGCCCCGGTACAAAAACTGTACTGGCCAGAAAGTGGCTATTTGGCATACGCTTTTGCCCGGCCCGTTTTCGTGTGGAGCGTTACCATGACGACGAAACCATTTGGTCTCTATTGCCCGACCTCGAAGGCCTGCGAGGTGCTGATGCCGCGCTGGACCATGCAGATACTCGGCGAGCTTTGGGGCGGGTCCACGCGCTTCAACGAAATCAAGCGCGGGCTTCCCGGCATCTCGCCCACGCTGCTGGCCAGGCGCCTGAAGGAGATGCAGGAAAACGGGCTGCTGGAGCGTATCGAAGATGCAGCGACCGGCAACATAGATTACATCCGCACCGACAAGGCCGCAGAACTGGATGACATCATGAGAGGGCTTGCCGCATGGGCGCAACGCCACATCAAGGCAGAGATTGCCCTGGAAGACCGCGATGCCGACCTGCTCATGTGGAACATCAGGCGTCAGATCGACGTAGATGCGTTGCCGCCCCGGCGCAACATCATGCGCTTCAACTTTTCTGACGCAACTTCGCCCGCGTCCACCTACTGGGTCATCACCAAACCGGGTGAGCCGGTCGAACTGTGTGCAAGCGACCCCGGTTTCGACGTCGATCTTTATGTCGAAACGCAAGTTCGGGTGTTTACAGGCGTCTATCTCGGCCGGCGCTCATTTGAGCGCGACGTCGAAGACGGGCTGATCTTCATGAGTGGTGACCAGAGGTTGATCAGAACCTTCCGCCGCTGGCTGGTGTTCTCCATGCATTCCGGTGTCGAGGACATTGCCCGCGTCGACTACGACGCCATCAGTGCGTGATCTGTCCCAACCCGGCAAACGGATCCTCGGCGCTTTACGTCGCGTTGCCCGTTTTGAGGTCGAAGGCAGCATCTGTTCAACTGGGGCGTTCACAGAGAGTGAAGTGCTCGTTCACAAACAAAACCCCGGAATCCAGATCAGGACGCCGGGGTTTGAATTCGCGTTTGATCAGATGGTTACAGCATCCTGGCGTCCCATTGTTCCAGAGTCATCATCTGAACGCCAAGCTTTGAGTAGTTCACACGATAGAAACCGTCCCGCCCCGTGACCAGAGCCTGGGGATGCGTGGTCTCAAGATCCTGCGCCATAACGCCAACCCAGGTGGTCACCGGATCAGACTTGTATTTCCAGCTGTACACATTGATGCCGTCGTTTGTCTCGCCAAGCTGTACGATATCTGTTTTCAACCGGCGGTCGGAAACAAAGCAGGCATCATGAAAGTCAGGCGTGTCCAGGGTTGCGCCCTGACGATCTATGGTCAGCATGTCCCCTGAGAACGAGTAGGTCGTACCGATCATGATCGTATGGTCGTCTGTATCAAAGGTCGGTGTAAAACAGTTTTCCCGGAAAACGCCGCGGTATCCGACGGACAATTGCGTGTCGCCAACCAGGGGCAGGCCGGCAAGCACAAAGTCGTACTGCGCGCCGACAGAGAACGATTCCACGTCCGCCAGCCCGGGCACCTTGTAAAACTCGGTATTCTGATAAGTGCCTTCGAGCTGAATCCGGCTGTCATTGCCCAAGAACCAGCGCAGGACACCTCTGGCGAACACACCTTCCCGGTCGAAAACGTCAAATCCGACAAACGTGGGTGCGTATCTGACATAGCCGCCCTGGCCATAGAGCGTAATGTTGTCCAGGTAGAATTGTGCCTCACCACCGACAAAGGCGACCTCGCTGCCTTCGAGACTGAGAAGTCCGAAGTCAGATGATCCGGCGCCGCCGAAAACGCCAAAAAGGCCTCTTGAGGGATCACGCCAGCTCAAATGAGCGGCACCCTGAAACGAGTATCTTGGGCCATAGGTGTCGTTGAAGGGCTGGCTTTCAGTGGCATAGGAGTTGAATTCATATTTGACGTCGGTCTGGATTGACAGGTTATCGCCTAGAGGCAGGCTCACCATGCCTTCGCCACCGTTGGCGAACACGGTATCATCACCGAAAGCCGTTGTATCAATGATTTGAACCCCGGCCCACTTGCTCACGACTCCGGAAACAATCAGCCCCAGATCCCGGTCCAGATCGGCCGCGTTGGCCGGCAGTGTGAACGCAGCAAATGTGGCGGCCGCCGCCAGAATGGATTTTTTCATGATGTGCCCCTGCGCCAAGTAGAATCCCCGTACGCAAGGTTAAACATATGTCGTGAGGTCAGACAAACCCGAATACACTAACCGGGCTTGTTTTTTTGCGATTTGTGACATTTCGGCCACAGTGCGGTTTTTGGCCATTTCACGCGGCGATTGGTATTATCTGATTTTGTTCAGTAACGCGGCTGGCTAGTTAAGCTTTATCAGTATCTTTCAGAATTCGGCTAAGGTCTTGGTAGTATATTTCTGTTAAACACAACCTCAAATCCCGGAGGCTGTGAACCGTGACTGACACTAACCATCTGCGCGCCATGGTTGAAGAACTCAGGAGTTCCTTTGATCAAGTGCCGCCGGAACAGGACACGGATGATACTCAGATCGACAATCTGATATCTGACCGTTCGGCGCTTCGGCGCCTGGTGTCGGAGTACCGGATCCTGCGTGAGGCTCTCGACAAGAGTCCGATGGCCTACTGTGTCTATGACGAACGCGACCGCCTCATTGCGGCAAACCCTGCCTATGAACGCCTGCATCCGGGGCTCGGTGAATTGCGTCTCCAGGCCCGGGAGAAGAATATCGACCTTTTCTACGCCGACCTGGTGCGCCGGGAACTTGCCGGCAAGTTGTCGCCCGATGAACTGGAGGCTGCGGTGTCCGAGAGGGTTGCGGCACAAAAGCATGCCGACGGGGCGCCGGTGGAGCGCAGCTATCATGGTTGCGGCGATTTTCGGGTGATGAAGTACCGGTTGTCTTCAGGCGGCAGTGCCGGCATTGCGCTGGACATTACCGAGCTCAAGCAGCGCGAGGCCGAACTGGACAGGGCAAGAAACGTGGCAGAAGAGGCAACCAAGCGTGCCGAGTCTTCGCTTGAGAGCGAGCGGTCGCGCAAGCTGCAGGCCCGGCAACTCTCCGAACTGGGGGAGTGGCTGCAGAGCTGCAAGACCGTGCAGGAACTGTTTCTAGTCGTCGAACGGCTGATGCCGCAGATGTTCCCGTCAAGCCAGGGTGAACTGTACATCTACTCCAATTCGCGCGATGTGCTGGATGGCGCCTGCCAGTGGAGCGGTGGCGATCGGCTGCACAAGCACATCCAGCCGGATGACTGCTGGGCCCTGCGCCGCGGGCGCATGATGCGGTACGGACAGGGCCTGTCCAACATCCCCTGCGCCCATGCCGCCGGTACAGGGGCTGATGGCGAAGAGCTGCCGCCTTATGTGTGCATCCCGATACTGGCCCACGGGGATACTGTGGGATTGCTGCACATCAGATTCCCGGACGTGAGCTGTTCTGAAAGCCGCTGTCTGGATGAGACCGTGCTGGCGTTCGCTCTGCAATGCGCCGAGCACATCAGCCTGGCTGTCGCAAACGCCAAGCTGCGTGATGAACTTGAGCAACAGTCGATCCGCGATCCGCTCACCGGTCTGTATAACCGCCGCCATTTCATGAACCAGATGCATCGCGTCATGAAGAAATCCGGCCCGGAACACAAACATGTCGCACTGATTGCGCTGGATGCCGACAACTTCAAGACGTTCAACGATGTGCATGGCCACAACGCGGGCGATGTTGTGCTGTGCGCCATCTCCGACGCCTTGCTCGAGGCGGCCAGACCGATCGACACCGTGGCGCGCTTTGGCGGCGAGGAATTCGCGATCCTGCTGTCTGACACCGACACCGATGCTGCCGAAGAACGTGCCGAAGCGATCCGCGCAAGCATCGCCAACCTGTCGATCCGCTATGGCGACGGTGTGCTGCCGCGCGTTACCGTGTCGTGCGGCGTCGCGGGAACATCTGAATTCGGTTACGGGACGCAGGAAATTCTGCGCGCGGCCGACATGGCGCTTTATCGTGCCAAGGACACCGGGCGCAATCGCGTCTGCCGGGCAGACCCCGCTGAAATTACAGACAGGCCAGCCTGACCTGCACCGCGGCATCCAATCACCGCATGGGCGATGTCAACAGACGTTTTTGTCTGACGATTCTGCCGAGGCCGCTATCGGCGTGGTGACGATGCAGTTGCCGCGACCGACGCTCTGGACCTGAGCCTGGGCCTGGGCCTGGTGGTTCAAGCCAATTTCAGACGGCGCCAGCAGTGGCCCCATGACGATCAGCGCACCGACTGCAACTGCCATGCCCATACACAACCACGCAAGCGGCCGGTGGCGGCTCGATCTGAGTGTCGTACGCTGTTGTCCGGGATAGACCCGATGCGCCGTGCCGCGCCTGAGGCGCGTAGGCTGTGACGCCCTGCCGGGTTCGCCAGTCGCGGCGGCCGCTTGCAGGTAGCGCGATTCATAGCGCCAGACCATTTCCGACCTGATACTCTTTGAAACGAAGCGTCTGCCGCGTATCTCAGACTGCAGCATGCGCACCGCATGCCGCCGGTGATTGGCGGTCAGCCGTCTGGCCAGCGTCTGCAGATTGCGGTGATAGGAAAAATGCCGCCGGTAGAACTGCCGCTCCAGCTTGGCCGCGACCCGCTTGTAACGTGCCGGGTTCTGGGTTCCCAGGATGATCAGCTTGTACTGCCTGCCGAGCTTGTGCGACAGGAAGCAGAATTTGGCATAGTGCTGGCTCAAATCCGGATGCTTGCGCACCAGGTGATCCCACCTGTCATCCAGCTTCAGATAAACCCGTGGACGGACATGGGGTGCGGTTGGCGCTGAGGTCTGCTGCTGCATCTGCATTTGCATCTGCAACTGGGCGCGCATATGCCGATATTGCTTGAGCTTGTCCTCGTCGCGCAGAACTTCGTAAGCTTCCTGGATTTCCTGGAACCGTTTCTCCGCCTCATCATCCTCTTCAGAACGCAGGTCCGGATGATACTTCTTCGCCAGTGCCCGATGGGCTGCCTTGACTACTTCCGGATGCGCCTCCGACGACAGTCCAAGAATCGCGAAGTAGTCCTTACTCGGATCACACTGCATCTTTACACAACCCACATCTCTTACTCGTCACGCGTGCAATTTCACGAGTGAGAGAAAGAACCATTCAGGAGCCATCCCATTGTAGTGGAAGCCGCATCACGCCTCCCCCCTTATGCTCAGTCAAGAGGAATATATTGACCACAATGTGGCTTTGCCGCCTGCGACGGCCATCTTGCAGGTTGTCGCGCCGGTTTTCGATTTCAGGTGAACTTGACCTTGTTTTTGTGTGAGTCAACTTGCCTGGTTTCGTGGTGGAACGTCGCCGAGATTGATGATGTCGTATTTGAGCGCCAGATCTGCCATTTTCTGCGGATCGTTGAGGTCGTCAGCGTCCATGCCGGCAAGCTCCGCAAGGTACAGATCAAAGCCGGCCGGCTGGAAGATCATCAACATGCGTGCCGAAGTATGCGCGGCGCTCAAAACACACGCATGCGGGACGCCCGGCGGAATGTGCAGGCAGCTTCCCGGCTTTGCCGTTATCCAGTCCCCGTCCACATGGAAATCCAGGCTGCCGTCCAGTATGTAAAAGGTCTCGGCGTGGCGATCATGGCGATGCAGGCCCAGGGCGAATGTGGATTTCAGATTGTCTTCCATCAGGGTGAATTGACCGTCGCTGTCATGCGCGGACACTTTCACGTACGTATGGTCCGCCGACCATTCGTAGTCGGGTCCGCCCAGCGGGCTTACAAACGAATAGCGCTTTGTCATTGTGAATGTCCTTTTCCGGAGAAACGGGCCGGCTCACGATTGTCCGGCCCGTATTTGGCGGTTTACTTGGCACTCAATTGGCGAAGTGCGCCGGCCCAGTCTTCAACATGGTATGTGCGGGCGATCTTGCCGCCCTCGATGGTGTGAATGTCAATCGACATGATATCGAACCCCTTGCCTTTGCCATCTACGCCAAACAGGGGACCGCCGGGAGTGCCGGAAGCACGGCCCCGGACAACAACACGGTCACCGTCCTGGATCATTTCCTCCACGGCCCAGTTCAGGTCCGGGATCAGCTTGCCGAAACCGCCAACCTGACCGATGAAGGCGTCACGGGTTTTGACCTTGCCTGAATAGTCGCCAATGCTGCCCCAACCGGCTGTTGTCGCGGAGCGGAAAGCGTCAGCGTGGTCCTTGGATGTCGGGTTGCTCAGAAAGTCATAAAAGGTCTGAACAAGCGCCTTGTCGTCCGCCATGGCAGCGTTTGTCACTGGCATGACAAGCAGAGCCAGGGCGGCCAATAGTACTTTGAGTTTCATCATCTTCTCTCTCCTGGTTTCCCGGAACCGCTGATCGGGGCATTGCCGATGCAGCGTCCTTGCCCGGCAAGATGGACGACCGAAAATTAAATGATAAGATGGAATAATCGAAATTCATTGTTCGGGAATATTACATGATAGATCAACTTCGCCAGATGGCGATTTTCGCCAGGACAATCGACCACGGCTCGTTCCGGGCGGCGGCGCGGGCGATGAATTTGTCTCCGTCGGTTGTGAGCCAGCAGGTATCCGACTTGGAAAAGCGGCTTGGAACCGCGCTGATTTACCGGTCAACACGCAGGCTGTCGCTGACGCGCGACGGCGAGCGGCTGCTGTCATCGGCCCGTGCCATGCTTGATGCGGCTGAACACGGGCTGCAGTCCGTTTCCGATCAGGCTGGCGAGCCAGCCGGGGAACTGCGCATTACAATGCCGGCAGTGCTGGCGCGCTCTAAACTGGCGGACCAGATTGCCGGTTTCCTGGTCGCCAATCGCAACGTGCAGCTGTCGGTGGATTTTTCCGATACCCGCAAGAATCTGATTGGAGACGGATTCGACCTCGCCATTCGCATGGGCTGGCTCAAGGACAGCGCTCTCATCACCCGCAAGCTCGGCAGTGTGAATCGCCGGCTGATCGCCGCCAGATCCTATCTCGCCAACCGGCCCAGGCCAGGATCGCCTGCGGACCTGAACGACTGGGACTGGCTCGACCTGTCCCCGGTCACGGCCAGGCGGCCAAAGTTCCGGAAAGCCGGACACAAAACTATAACCCTGAAACCTACCTCACGCATCAGCGTCAACGATGCCAACGCGCTGTATCAGTTTGCCCGCGCCGGTGCCGGCCTCGCTTTCGTCCCGGACTTCCTCGCCGAAGATGGTGTCCGGGCCGGGGTGATGGAGTATGTTCTTCCCGACTGGCACGTGGAGGACATAGGAATTTATGCCGTATGGCCGCACAACGCGCCGAAACACGGACTGACACGGCATCTGATTGATCATCTCGCCGGTTGAGCAGCTTATCGGCCGGTCCGCAACGCTCAGGCACTTGCACTTTAGTGCAGCATCCGCCGGCCTCGGGCGCCGCCGCGCCGGTGCGGGCTGGGCAGACAGACGTCCAGTGGCCGAGGAGGCATCCGGGTGGAGGCAACCAGCAGGTCGCAGAATACCGCTACCGCCGGGGCCTGCCGCCTCAACGGCAACGCCCTTTCGTATGCCATCATGGCTTGCTGATTGTAATCGCTGTCGGCGGGCAGCGAACCGAGCCACTCCATGAAGCCGAGGTGTCCGAACTCGGTCACCCGGCACGGCTCGGTGTGTTGCAGCTGAAGTCTGTGAAGTATTCGGTCAAGTGTCATGGCGCCCTCCGCGCTGGGCGGGGCTGACGCGGGCATTCTCTGCTGTCTCGGCGGTGCCGGTCTGTCATCACAATGCTCCTTGCCGGGGCACCCCGCCCGGGTTGAGTTGAGTTGCGATGGCAGGTCTCCTGACTTGCGGGTCTACACCTTTCCGAACCTTCCCGGGCGCTTGCGCCCAGTGGCATATTTCGGATTGGCTCACCGCCTACAGTTGCGGGGGCAGTCACGGACTTGACCGGCTTTCGCCGACCGCACCGTATTCCCTTTTAAGTCCCGCGCCGACTCAGCGGTTTGGGAACCATCGATTGAATTTTTAATGATCGGATGATCGATTTGTCAATCGGCTTTGGGAACCCACGCCGACCCATGCCCGACTCCTGATGATTGGAAGCGTCAGTCTTTCGCAGTATACTGTTTCTGATGCGCTGCCATCCGGTTCATCCCGCATCGATGCCGGTTGCATGCAGGTCGGCCGGACAAGGAACTGTAAATATGAAGCGTCAACTGGAAGATGAAGTCTCCGCACATTATCACAAGGCCGGACTGCTGGACGCGATCGTGAATGGACTGACGGCATCAGGTGCAGACCCGGATGCGCCTACGCTTGAAGAGCTTGCGCCAGTTGACGAATTTCATACCGCCGGTCGTGCCGCCACGCTCATGGCCCTGGACATGGCACCCGAAATATCCGGCATTCACGTTCTTGACGCCGGTTGCGGGATCGGCGGCACCGCGCGCTACCTTGCAAAGGAGAAAGGCTGCCAGGTCACCGGCATTGATCTCACCGCCAGTTTTGTCGAAGTGGCCACGGCATTGAGCGAGCGTACCGGACTGGCCGAAGTCTGCGATTTCCACACCGGCAGCGTGCTGGATATGCCGTTTGAAAACAACACGTTCGACGGCGCCGTCAGTTTCCATGTCGCCATGAATATTGCCGACCGTGGCCGGTTTTATTCGGAGCTTGCCCGCGTTCTGAAACCGCGCGCGCACTTGTGTGTTTTCGACGTCATGAAGGGGTCTGAGGGGGGTTTGCAATACCCGGTGCCCTGGGCTGAGACCGAGGTCAGCAGTTTTCTCAAAACGCCGGGTGAGACCAGTGAGCTGCTCGAGATGGCAGGCTTTGAAGTGGTCAGGCTGGAGAGCCTGCGCGACTTCGCCATAGAGTTTTTTCAGAAAGCCTTCGCCAAGGCAGCGCAGCAGGACGGGCCCGCGCCTCTCGGTCTTCATCTGTTGACCGGCGCGAACACGGCCGACAAGTTTCAGAACTATGCTGCCGGCCTCGACAATGGCCAGATTGACCCGACGGTCCTTGTCGCAACTCGCAATTGAGACAGCGGACCGGTCACTCTGCAGCAATGGCCGGTGTCAGCTGGCACATTGCTTCAGCAATATGGCAGGCCAGGCTGTCGCTGGCGGCGTTCGATTTGGATGACCTGATCAGACCGATGTCAAACATGCCCAGCGGCGGGAAGCCTTCCGCCTCGGTCAGCACTCGTATGCCGGGACGCATGCAGATTTCAGGGATTGCCGCGATGGCCAGCCCGGCCAGCACAGCGGACGTGATTGCCACTGAATTGGAACTGGCATACGCCAGCCGATACGGCCGTCCAATGACCTCAAGCCCGTCCAGGGCCATTTGCCGCCAGGCACAACCGAATTGGGACAGGGCCACCGGCAACACCTCGTTGCGATGAACCGAGTGACGCGTTGACGTTACCCAGAACAGGCGCTCGGAGCGGATCACCTGGGCATTGGCAATGTCGCACTCGCAGGTGATCATTGCCAGATCCAGGTCACCGGCATTGACCATGTCGACCATGGTGCGGCTTTCCCGGCAGTCGACATCCACCTGCACCTTTGGGTTGGTTCTGGCAAACCGCGCCAGCACGTCCGGCAGGATCCGGTCGGCATAGTCGTCCGGCGTGCCGAACCGCACATGACCGGTGATTTCCGGCTTGGTGAACACCGTCATCGCCTCGTCGTTGAGCTGGATCATGCGCCGCGCATAGTCGAGCATCATCTGGCCGTCCGGTGTCAGCGAATTGCTCCGCCCGACCCGGGAGATCAGCGGTTTTCCAACCAGCTCTTCCAGCCGCTTGATCTGCATTGAGACCGCTGACTGGGTGCGGCCGACTTCTTCTGCGGTGCGGGTGAAATTCCCGGTTTCCGCCAATACGGCAAAGGTCTTCAGCAGGTCGACGTCCAGGTTGGGAAGCATTTTGCAGTTCCATCAATGTTGTTGATGATTGTCATAAATACTATTCGTTGGACTGATGACAGGTCAACCTGCATATTGCAGACAGTCAAGACGAACTGCAATTTCCGCCGCGCCACGGCGGCCTACTGCGAAAGGCCGGAACAGCCGGTTTTCCGCCAACAGGAGAATAGTGCCATGACCGACTGCACCATCCAACAGGTTCGCCCGGCCAAAAGCGGGTTTTCATTTGCAACCGTGATGCGCAACTGGCGCGCACGCTCAAAGGTTCGCGCCCTGCATGATCTGGATGACCGGATGCTGGCCGACATAGGTGTCAGGCGCGACGAGGTGATCTGGGCATCTCATCTGCCATTGAGCGTGAACGCGGCTCTGGAGCTGGAAAACGCCGCTTTTCGCCGCCGCAAAAAACGGCCCTTCAGCTAAGCGCCGTATCAGTACCCCAACCTGCGATTGACTGAGTCCAGCAGATCGTCGGCGGCGTTGCCCGAGCCGGTTCGGGCGTCGCCGCCGAGAATGTCGTCCAGCGTGGTGCGGCCGCGGCCAATGGCATCGTCATTGTAAGACGACGGACGTTGGCGTCTGGTGCTGCCGCCCATACCACCCCCGAGAATGTCGCGCAGCAGGTCATCCAGGCCGCCACCCGGCGAGGGCGCTCTTTGCTGCGGCTGCGGCGCCGGTGAACGCTGCCGGCCCGATCCACCGCCGAGGATATCGCCGAGAATGTCCTCCAGGCCGCCACCCTGATTACCGCGCGGCTGTGGTTTCCGGCCGCCGCCGAGAATATCGCCGATGATATCGCCAAGCCCGCCGCCTGATCCGCCACGCGGGGCCGGAGCCGCCGCACCGCCGGTCATGCGTTTGAAAATGGCGCCCATCACCATGGATGCGATCACCGGCAGCATTTTCTTCAGGATCGCGCTGCCGATACCGGTCGTGCCGGCCGCCTGCATGGCGACCTCGCGGCTGACCTCCTTGCGCCCGAACAGATGGCCGAGAATGGCATTGCCGTCATTTTTCACCTGGTCATATTGAACAGCCGCATCGTCTTCCAGATAGCGTTCGTGACGCCCGCCTGACAGCGCCTCAAACAGCGACACCATGCCGTCCGGCTCCCGGGTGTTGCGGCGCACACCGGACGTGACCATGGGAGCAAGCTCGGCGATGGCGGCCAGCGTCTGTTCGCGTGACAGCCCGAACTGGCCGCCCAGCACATCCAATCCCCGACCGTTGTGGGACCTGGCAATCATCTCAACAATGTTCATTACATTCACTCACTCTGAAAAAGCTCCCTCGTCGAAAACCACTTTAATCATATTGCGCGTTTCAGCAATTCCCCGAACACATCTGCCAGGTCAGGAGTTGTCTTGCGCCGCGAACGCTTGCGCTGCCGGCGGCGCTTGCTCGAGGTCTTGTATGATTTTGCGTAAGTTGCCCGGTTGCGGCGCCGCCGGCGCTTGGCCGGTACATAGGTGATGCCCTTGATGATGGCTTTGACGAGTTCCGACATGAAGGTCGACGTGACGCTGCCCATATCAGCTGCCAGGTAAGTCTGCTGACCGCGCTTGACGAGGGCGGCGACACACAAGGTGGCGGCCAGCGTCATCATCCGCTCCATCTTCTCTTCGCTAATACCGTGTGGTTTGCGCAGGGAGCGCGAGACGGTTCGCGCCCGTTCCAGCGACCCGTACACATGGGTGAGGATCTCTTCGCCTTCCTCAACTGCCTCGCGCGACAGCAAGGCATCCGGATTGGTCAGGTAGTCGTCATGCTCGCCGGCCTCGATGACGTCGAGCAGAAGCTCCAGCTCTTCAGCGTCGCGCGCCTTGACGGCCATTTTCGACCCGATCTCGCGGATGTGGGTTTTCAGGGCCTTCTCTGCGGCATCAATGCTGTAGTCGCCGGCAAGCGCCAGTGCGCCGGCGGTCTTGCCGTCGTTTGCAGCCAGTATGATATCAATCAATTCGCTGGCCTGATCGCTCATGTGGCGCCTCCTGTAACCGGACTCTGCAGGGCCATTGTCCTGACCAGTGCGAAAGCGGTGATGGTGGCCGCCAGCCCGAATACTATGTTGACTGCACCAAGACCGACAAGCACGCCGGTCGCACCGCCCCAGGCGGCGCCCAGATGCAGCAGCGGTATGGTGCCGATGGTCGACTTGCCCCAGTTGAACCACATCGACCATTTCGGACGGTCAAGATTGTTGAATGCGGCTTGTGCCACGAATTGTGCTCCCGAAAATGCCCAGGTGATGGCGATGAATGTGTAATAGAAGGTGATCAGTTCCGCCGCCGCCGGCGTTGCGCTGAACCAGGCCGGCATCTGTCCGGCAACCGCCAGCAGCACGATGCTGACGGCGATGGTGTAGAGGCCCGAGAATATCATGGCGTCCTTGAGTGTCTGGCTGACCCGATCGAGCTTTCCGGCACCGTAGTTCTGTCCGATGATCGGGCCGACCGCGCCTGACAGGGAGAAGATGACCCCGAATGCCACCGGCACCAGCCGGTTGATGACCGCAACGGCGGCGACCGCATCGTCGCCGAAAGTTGCCGTTATGCGGGTCATGTAGGCAATGGCAAACGGCGTGGCCAGCTGGGTGGCGATTGCCGGCAGCGCAATCCGCATGATCGGACGCAGGTTTTCCCGGATGGATGCAATCCGCGGCCGCACCAGGAACTGGTGATGGCGGTGCAGGGCATGCAATCCGATGGCAAAGGAAAACAGGTTGGCAAACACTGTGGCCAGTGCCGCGCCTGAAATGCCGAGGTCCATCCAGAAAATGAAAATCGGATCCAGCACCGCATTGGTGATGGCCGTCACCAGCGTGACATACATGGCGCGCCGCGGATCGCCGATGGCGCGCAGGACGAAACTGACCGAGATGGCACCGGCCAGCAGCAGGAAACCGGGCGCGATGACAATCAGGTAGGACCGGGCCAGTTCAAGCGCTTCGCCCGATGCCCCCAGAACCGCCAGCATTGGCCGGGCAAGCACCACGATGGCAATAGCAACGACCAATCCCGTGAGCAGGCTCAGGCACAAGGCGGCAGATGCGGTCTCGCGCGCCTTGTCTTCATCGCCGCGCCCCATGGCCTGCGCGACCAGCGCGCCGGCGGCAATCGCCAGGCCAAGCCCGACCGACAGGTTTGAGAACACGATGGTACCGGCAAACCCGATGGCGGCCGTGATCTGGATCTGGTTCAACAGGGTCAGGAACCACAAGTCAGCCAGGTCAACCAGGAACATCGCCATCAGGCCGACGGCACTGGTCGCAGTCATGACAACCACGTGCCGCATGGTGGAGCCGGTGGTGAACCGCGCGCCGATCGCGGTGCCGTTGGGGACGACGCTCATGCAGAGCCCTTCATCACACCGAGCTGTTCCAGCCGGCTCTTCAGGTCATCGATTCCGGTGAACCGGATGCCCGTCATGCCGGCCCCCGAGGCACCGTCGCAGTGGCGTTGCTTGTCATCGATGAAAATGCAGTGCGCCGGCTTGCTGCCGAGCCTGTCTGCAACCTGCTCAAAGATTTTCCGGTCCGGTTTCTTGGTGCCGAAGTCACATGAGAAGAACGCCCTGTCGCCGAACAGTTTCGCGGTTTCAGGCGCGAGCCGGTCAAAAACGATTTTGGTGAGCGGACCATTGTTGGTCAGCATGGCCAGCTTGCAGTGTGCCTCCAAGCTTGTAGCCAGTTCATGCATGTCCGGCCAGTGCTGCATGGCGGCAGCTCGGCTGGCAATCCACTGGTCGCGGCTGAGCTGAAACCCCAGATGCTCGTTGAACCCCTTGAGATAGGCGGCATCGTCCGCGCACTTGCCGCTATCGGCAGCATCTTCGAAGCCTGATCCCCAGATACGCTCCAGCACGGTTGCGGCATCAAGGCCGGTGATGCGCGAGATGTCTGCAAGCCTTGCCGGCCGGTCATAGGCGGACAGGACGCCATCAAAATCGAATATGATGGTATTGAACGGCATAGTGGTCTAAGCCGACGTGCCGCCGACGGTAATGCGATCCAGTCGAACCGTCGGCTGGCCGACCCCGACGGGAACGCCTTGCCCATCCTTGCCGCATGTGCCGATACCCGGATCAAGCTGCATGTCATTGCCGATCATGGAAATGCGCGTCAACGCGTCCGGTCCGTTGCCGATCAGCGTTGCTCCCTTCACCGGCGCGCCGATGCGGCCGTTTTCGATCCGGTAGGCTTCGGTGCACGAAAACACGAACTTGCCACTGGTGATGTCCACCTGCCCGCCGCCGAACGATACCGCGTACAGGCCGGACTTGACCGACGAAATGATGTCCTTCGGATTGCCGTCGCCATTGGCCATGACGGTATTGGTCATGCGCGGCATCGGGTGGTGGGCATAGGATTGCCGCCTGCCGTTGCCGGTTGAGCCTGTGCCCATCAGCCTGCCATTCATGCGATCCTGCATGTAGCCGACCAGAATCCCGTCTTCGATCAACGTGGTTTTTTGCGCCGGTGTTCCTTCATCGTCCACCGACAGGGATCCGCGCCGGTCATGCAGTGTGCCGTCATCGACGATGGTGACACCGGGGCTGGCGACACGCTTGCCCATCAGGCCGGCGAAGGCGGATGTCTTCTTGCGGTTGAAATCGCCCTCAAGCCCGTGACCGATGGCTTCGTGCAGCAGGATGCCCGGCCAGCCCGGGCCGAGTACTACGTCCATCTCTCCGGCCGGTGCATCTTCCGCCTCCAGTGCCACGACACTCTGCCTGAGCGCCTCGCGGGCCGCGTCCTGCCAGCTGTCTGTGCCAACGAAGCCGGCGTAGTTCGTCCGCCCGCCGGCGCCGTAACTGCCGCTGCCGCGCCGCTCGCCCTGACCGGTTACAACCGACACGTTGAAGCGGACCAGCGGCCTGCGGTCGCTGACGGTGTCGCCTGCCGGACGTATGATATCAACCGCCTGCCACTCGCCGGACAGCGCCACTGTGACTTGCCGCACCCGGTCATCCAGATTGCGGGTGAACTCGTCGACCTGCTGCAGCAGGCGCACCTTGTCCTCGAACGCCATGGCCTGCACCGGATTGTCGTCACTGTACAGGCTGGTGTTGGTGCGCGGCGGCGCCGCGGACACATCGCCGCTGCCGGACTGGATGCTGCGCACTGTTTCCGCGGCGCGTGCCAGCGCCTGCTGGGACAGTTCGGCGGAATGCGCATAGGCGGATGTTTCACCGCAGACAGCGCGCAAACCGAAGCCCTGGTTGACATCAAAGCTGGCGGTTCTGAGCTGACCGTCGTCAAACACCAGGTTTTCCGACTGGCAGTATTCCAGGAACAGTTCGCCGTCATCGGAGTTGACCAGCGCATCTTCTGTCAACCGCAGTGCGGCATCACGCTCCAGTCCGGTTTCCGCGAAAAACAGATCGTCAGAATGGGTATTGTCAGTCACAGACATGTGGCCTCCGGATAGATATACGAAGTTTCATCGTCAGGCATATCACCCGGGGGTGCAACTGCAGTGACGCCAAATCCGGATTTCCGGCCTGAAATCCGGTTGTGAAAAACGATCAGGCTGTCCGCTAACAACCTGATCCGGATGCCTTGAAATGGCTTAGCTGTTGTCGAGCAGAGCCTTGTAAGATGCCGTAAATCCGTTCAGTGAGATCGGCATCTTGATGGCCGCGCCGGGCGCTTCATAAATGATGAAGTTGGCGGACTGGCCCGCTTTCATCTTGGCTAGTGTGGCTTTTTGCGCTTCCGCGGTTGCCGTGCACAGGCCCGGTGCCCTCGGGGTCCGCGGCAGGCAGCGCACAAACGGCACCCGGCCAACTGCAGCACCGTCGATCTCCAGCGCGATGCCGGTGGGCAGGAACACCCCGATAGGCGCCATGATCTGCATCATGGTCGCTGACCGGTCGCCCTGCTTCTGCTGCCGCATGATCAGCGACAGGGCAATTTGCGGGCGCTTGGCGTCGCGGCTGATCTGCACCATGGCGCACACTTTCTGAGCCGGAATATCCTTGCCTGATGCATCCTTGCGCGCCGGCCGGGCTTCGCACTGGACTTTCCACTTGCCGTTTTCCGCGATCAGCTGCGGTGCCGGCCGGTTTGGGTTCCGGGCAGCCGGTGCGTTGACGCGCGGGCCGAACTGTTTGGGAGATGGCGGAGGTGTCTGTTGCTGCGCTATGGCAGATGTTGTCAGGTCAGAGACAATGCCCGCGGATGCCAATGCTGACATGATACCGGCTGCTGCCAGCAGCGAAGCTGAATTGCGAATCACGTTGAATATGTTGGGCACTGGATACCTGCTCCCTACCGATTGACTGAAGTTGAACTGCCGCTCATTTCGTTTGACTGCCGTGTATGCCAGAGGCGGGGCCGATTTAGCAACCCGAGTGTGCGATTTCAGCCCCGAAACTTGCCGATTGACCGATTTTGATGTTTGTCCCGCACTCTTCGTGCGCAATTGAGGCTTTATTGCGATCATAGCCGACCTTGTGAACTGGCATCCCCGTGATGCGGCAACTCCAAACCGTGCAATTTTGACGCGCCACATGGTAGTTGCAGGCATTGGTCGATTGTGGTTCAACAGACACATGGCAGAAGTGCGGCAATGAGATCTACGGCCAAGCCTGCACATTTGAATGCAATGCAGGGCGG
Source organism: Anderseniella sp. (assembly GCA_028289645.1). Lineage (GTDB taxonomy): Bacteria > Pseudomonadota > Alphaproteobacteria > Rhizobiales > Aestuariivirgaceae > Anderseniella. Next base: position 327,330 of record JANQOK010000016.1, on the reverse strand, counting down.
GTTTTTTCCGCCTGCGAATTTTAAGAGGGCAATATGCGCAAATTGTTTGCGAGCTTGACGGTATTGGGGACAGCCTTGTCAGCGGCACCTTCGGCGATTGCGGCGGGCCTTGGCCAGCCGGTGGATTGGCAGATGAACCTGCAGCAATCGGCATCGCCGGTCATGACGTTCATCACCGACTTTCACAATGGTCTGCTCATTCTGATCACCATTATCTGTCTGTTTGTGCTGGGTTTGCTGATCTGGGTGTGTGTGAAATACAATGCCAAGGCCAATCCGGTACCGTCGCGCACGACGCACAACACGCTGGTTGAGGTGGTATGGACAGTTGTACCGATCCTGATCCTGATCGGCATTGCCATCCCGTCATTCCGGCTTTTGTATTTCCAGCGCGACTTTCCCGCCGCGGAAATGACCGTCAAGGCTATCGGCAACCAGTGGTTCTGGTCGTACGAATATCCCGAGCATGACGTGTCCTTCGATCAGTACCTGAAAGCCAAGGACGAACTGAAGGAGGGCGAACCCTACCTGCTTGCTACGGACACCGAAGTTGTGGTTCCGGTCAACAAGGTGGTGCGTGTCATCGTAACCGCCAACGACGTGCTGCATGCGTGGACCATCCCATCTTTCGGGTCAAAGATTGACGCCGTGCCGGGCCGGCTGAACGAAACCTGGTTCAAGGCGGAAAAGGAAGGCGTGTTCTACGGCCAGTGTTCAGAACTGTGCGGCAAGGACCATGCCTACATGCCGATCACCGTGCGTGTCGTGTCCGACGACGAGTACAATGCCTGGTTGGAAAAGGCCAAGACTGCCGGTGTCGAACAGGCCCAGGAGCATCTTGCCACCATCCTGAAGACCAAGGGCAAGCTGGCACTCGGCAAAGCCGGCGGCTCGGAAAACTGATTTGACTGTTTAGAACGAGGGAAAGCCTTATTATGGCAAATGCAACAACGGCACATGACAATCATGAGCACAACCCGAGCGGTTGGAAGCGCTATGTCTACTCCACCAACCACAAGGACATCGGCACGATGTACCTTTGGTTTGCGATTTTTTCGGGTCTCGTAGGCGGCTTCATGTCGATCATGATGCGCTTGGAGCTTCAGGAACCGGGTATTCAGTGGTTCCATGGCCTGGCGCACATGACCTACGGAATCGGTGACAGCGCCGCAGACGCCGTCGATGCCGGCAAGAACATGTTCAACGTGTTCGTTACCGCGCATGGCCTGTTGATGATCTTCTTCATGGTCATGCCGGCGATGATCGGTGGCTTTGGCAACTGGTTCGTGCCGTTGATGATCGGTGCGCCGGACATGGCGTTCCCGCGCATGAACAACATCTCCTTCTGGCTGCTGCCGCCGGCGCTGATTCTGCTGGTCATGTCGATGTTCGTGGAAGGCTCATCTGGCTCGTTTGGTGTCGGTGGCGGCTGGACGCTGTATCCGCCATATTCCACCTCCGGCCAGCCTGGACCAGCCGTGGACTTTGCAATCCTGTCCATGCACATTGCCGGAGCATCTTCAATTCTCGGTGCAATCAACTTCATAACCACCATCTTCAACATGCGGGCGCCGGGCATGACCCTGCACAAGATGCCGCTGTTCGTGTGGTCGGTGCTGGTCACCGTGTTCCTGCTGCTGCTGTCGCTGCCGGTTTTTGCTGGCGCCATCACCATGCTGCTGACGGACCGCAATTTCGGCACGTCGTTCTTCCGTCCTGAGGGCGGTGGCGATCCGATCCTGTATCAGCACCTGTTCTGGTTCTTTGCGCATCCGGAAGTGTACATCCTGATCCTGCCCGGTTTCGGCATCATTTCGCAGATCGTGTCCACGTTCTCGAAAAAGCCTGTATTCGGCTATCTCGGCATGGCCTATGCCATGGTTGCCATCGGTCTGGTCGGGTTCATTGTGTGGGCCCACCACATGTACACCGTCGGCATGGATGTTGATACGCAGGCCTACTTCGTGGCTGCCACCATGGTCATCGCAGTGCCCACCGGCGTGAAGATTTTCTCCTGGGTCGCAACCATGTGGGGCGGGTCGATCGAGTTCCGTACACCCATGCTGTGGGCCATCGGGTTCATCTTCCTGTTTACCGTCGGTGGTGTAACCGGTGTCGTGCTCGCCAACGCCGGCGTCGACCGGTCGCTGCACGACACCTACTATGTGGTGGCGCATTTCCACTATGTGCTGTCGCTGGGTGCAGTGTTTTCAATCTTCGGCGGCTGGTATTACTGGTTCCCGAAAATGTTCGGCTACATGTACAACCCGACACTGGCGCGGGCTCACTTCTGGATTCAGTTCATCGGCGTGAACCTGCTGTTCTTCCCGCAGCATTTCCTCGGACTGGCCGGCATGCCGCGCCGCTATGTGGACTATCCGGACGTGTTTGCCGGCTGGAACTACGTATCCTCGATCGGGTCGTACATATCCGCATTCTCGATCCTGATCTTCCTGTGGTGCATTGTCGAAGCCTTCATGAAGAAGCGCGTTGCCGGTGACAATCCATGGGGCGAGTCTGCAACAACGCTGGAATGGACGCTGTCGTCGCCGCCGCCGTTCCACCAGTTCTCAACCCTGCCGGTGATCCGGTAGGCTGCAACAGGTTACCCGGCCCGCTGCTTTGTTGAGGCGGGCCGGTTTCGCACTAGGTGCCGGGCGACCGGCTATTTTGGAATACAGATGACAGACATTCGTACAGACATGATGCAACAGGGCCGGGAAGCGCAGGCTTTTGCGCTTGGCGGCAAGGGCGCTGTTGAAGATTTCTGGGCGCTGCTCAAGCCGCGCGTCATGTCGCTTGTTATCTTTACCGCCATTTGCGGATTGGTGCTGGCGCCGGGTGACATTCACCCGTGGACAGCCTTCATCGCCATTTTGTGCATTGCCGTCGGCGCAGGCGCCTCGGGCGCGTTGAACATGGCCTATGATGCCGATATCGACGCTCAGATGGGCCGTACCGCCAGGCGCCCGATCCCGCGTGGCGCCATCGAGCCGGGCGAAGCGTACATCTTCGGAGTTACGCTGTCGGTCGGCTCTGTTGTGGTGCTGGGACTTGCCGTCAACTGGGTGGCGGCAGCCTTCCTGGCGTTCACGATTTTCTTTTATGCAGTCATTTACACTGCCTTCCTGAAGCGCACGACGCCGCAGAACATTGTAATCGGTGGCGCTGCAGGTGCGTTTCCGCCGATGGTTGCCTGGTCTGCCGTAACCGGGTCGGTGGACATGGCGAGTGTTTCACTGTTCCTCATTATATTCATGTGGACACCGCCGCACTTCTGGGCGCTGGCATTGTTCCGCTTCGGCGATTATGAGACGGCGGGCGTTCCAATGCTGCCGAACGTTGCTGGTGTTGACGCGACCCGGCGGCAGATCTGGTGGTATTCGCTGGCCATGGCGCCGGTGGCGGCACTGCCGATTGTCTCCGGTATTGCCGGCTGGGTGTACGGCGTGGCTGCCTTCGTGCTGACGGCAAAGTTCATCTGGCATGCATGGCAGGTGTTCTCGTTGCGTGAAGGTGAGAAGGCCGGGCGCGCGCCGAAGAAGCTGTTTGGGTATTCGATCCTGTATCTGTTTGCCATTTTCGGATCTTTGCTGGTTGATCGTGCCGTCAGCCTGACCGGGGTACTGTAGATTATGGCCGAAGACATGCAGACCCACACGCCCAGCGACGAAGAAAGAGCGCGCCAGCGCAAGCGGTCTATTGTGATCGCCTGGTCGCTTGTCGCCCTGGTGATCTTGTTCTTTGTCACCACGGTGGTGCGGATGGGATCAAACATCGCCACGCAGGCAGGAGGCTGACATGAGTGTCCCGATGCCTGGCGGCAGGTCCAACTTGCGGTTGGCGGTGATGGCCGGCAGCGTTGCTGTCGGCATGGTTGGAATGGCCTATGCAGCGGTTCCGCTGTACCAGATCTTTTGTCAGGTCACCGGCTTCGGCGGCACCACGCAGCGTGCTGATGCATCACCTGAAAAGCCGCTTGACCAGAAAATCACCGTTGCCTTTGATGCCAATGTGAACTCGTCGCTGAGTTGGGAATTTGTTCCGGTGCAGCATAGCCAGACCATTCGCATCGGCGAACAGAATCTGGCCTTCTACAAGGCAACGAACACCACCAGCCGGCCGGTAACCGGCACGGCGACCTTCAATGTCACACCGGCTGGTGCAGGGGTATATTTTTCGAAAATCGAATGCTTCTGCTTTACCGAACAGACTTTGCAGCCGGGCCAGTCCGTGGACATGCCGGTGAGTTACTTTGTCGATCCGGACATTGTAGATGATCCGGACATGAAATCGGTCAAGACGATTACGCTTTCCTATACTTTCTATGCGGTGGACGAGGAGCCGGTGAAGACCTCATCCAGCTCGCGTTCGCAAACTGACAACACGGTGAATTAATTGACTTTGTCCGATGCCAGGATGCAACCTGGCCGGGCAGTTTGAGCGGGAGAAAAGGGCTATGGCAGACAGCCACGCTAAAAATCACGACTATCATCTGGTGGACCCCAGCCCATGGCCGGTTGTCGGCTCAATTGGTGCGCTGATCCTTGCGATCGGCTCCATTTACTGGATGCACAACGGTCAGACCTGGGGTGTCTCGGTGTGGGCTCTGCTCGGTTTTGCGATTGTCCTGTACACCATGTTCATGTGGTGGCGCGACGTTGTGGCCGAGAGCCACAAGGGCGATCACACACCTGTCGTGCAGCTGCACCTGCGCTACGGCATGCTGATGTTCATCGCATCGGAAATCATGTTCTTCGTGGCCTGGTTCTGGGCCTTCTTTGAAGCCTCGCTGTATACCGATTCCGCCATACAGGCGACCCGTGTAGAACTGACCCAGGGCGTTTGGCCGCCGGCCGGCGTTGAAGTGTTTGATCCCTGGCACCTGCCATTGCTCAACACCCTCATCCTGCTGCTGTCGGGTACCACCGTGACCTGGGCGCATCATGCCCTGATCAACAATGACCGCGAGGGCCTGAAATGGGGTCTGATCTGCACGGTGGCCCTGGGCGCGCTGTTTACCTGTGTTCAGGCATACGAGTACGCACATGCGGCATTCGCCTTCAAGTCCGAGAATGGCGGCAACATCTATTCGTCGACCTTCTTCATGGCAACCGGCTTCCATGGCTTCCATGTGCTGGTTGGTACGATCTTCCTGATCGTCTGCCTGTTCCGCGCCCTGGCCGGGCACTTCACGCCCGAAAAACACTTCGGATTTGAAGCAGCGGCTTGGTACTGGCATTTCGTTGACGTGGTCTGGCTGTTCCTGTTCGCGTGCATTTACGTGTGGGGCAGCGTGGGCGCGACGATCGCACCGCACTGATCAGGCGGTACCCGCCTGATCCCCTTGTCAACGGACCGCATGAGAGGCCCAGCAAGTCCTCCCGTGCGGTCTTTTGCTTTAGCCCATGGTGAGTTTTTTCGAGGCCGCGTACGTGGATGAACCAGCAACCCTACTACCCGCCGCAATCGCCGGTCAGCAACGGCATCAAGGGTTTGTGCCCGCGGTGCGGCCAGGGCAGTTTGTTCCGGGGCTATCTGACGGTTGCCGACAAGTGTGACCACTGCGGTCTTGATTTTTCCTTCTCCGACAGCGGCGACGGTGCCGCCTGGTTCATCATGCTGTTGTGCGGCACGCTTGCCATGGGCGGCGTGCTGTTCGTTGAGTTGAACTGGCAGCCTGTGTGGTGGGTGCATGCCCTGGTGGCTCTGCCGCTGGCGGTTGGCCTGCCGCTGTTGCTGCTGCGCCCGACCAAGGGTATTTTTATCAATCAGCAATATCTCACCAGCGCCCGTGAGGGCAGGTTGGAAGACAAGTGACAACAGTCGTTTCACAACCGCCACACCGGATCTGGCCGATTGTCGTTGCCGCTGCTGCCGGCATCGCGCTGCTGTTAGGATTGGGCTCATGGCAGGTCATGCGCCTGCAGTGGAAGCTTGACCTGATTGAAAAGCGCAGCTCGTCGCTGACCGGCAACCCGGTAACCATCTACGATATCGAGGCCGGCATGGAGCACGGCTACGACGTCGACTTCCTGCGCGTCCGCCTCAATGGAAGCTACCGCCACCATGCCACGCGGCATGTCTATCGCGCCCGCGGCGACAGGCCTGGTTACCAGGTGATCACGCCGTTTGTCGACAAGTCGGGCTTTGTCGTCTTCGTGGATCGAGGCTTCATTGATCAGCGCATGCTGAAAGTGCCGATTGCCGGCGACACCCGCCAGCCTGAAGGCGAGCTCACCATTACCGGTGTTACCCGCAACCGGGCGTCTGACCGCAACATGTTCTCGCCCGAGGCCGACACTGACGCGGGCATCTGGTACTGGTATGATCTGGTCGGCATCTCCGCTTCGATGCCATCCAACCTGCTGGACGGTTACGAGGGGCCGGAACCCATCACCTCAGCCATGTTCGTCCAGTTGGAGCCCGGCGGTGAACCCGGCACAGGCCAATGGCCCGACCCGGAGGATTTGAAGGTTGAATTACCCAACAATCACCTGCAATACGCTTTCACATGGTACTCATTGGCTCTTGTGCTGGCAGTGATGAGCTGGCTGTTCATCCGCAAACGCCGTCGCGAGATCTCTCAGGCCGGAAACGAGTGATGAAATATATATCGACACGCGGGCAGGCGCCTGCTCTTGGCTTCACCGATGTGCTGCTGGCCGGGCTGGCATCCGACGGCGGGCTGTATGTGCCTGAGACCTGGCCGCAGATCAGCCGTGCGGAGTTGCTGGACCTGCGCGGTCGGAGCTACCCGGAAGTCGCTTTTGCTGTCATCAGGCTGTTTACCGGCGCCGAGATCGAAGACGCCCACTTGCGCCGGATGATTGATGAGGCCTACGCGACCTTTGCCCACAAGGCAGTGGTGCCGCTGAAACAGCTGGACGCCAATCACTGGCTGATGGAATTGTTCCACGGGCCCACGCTGGCGTTCAAGGACGTTGCCATGCAGCTTCTGTCCCGGCTCATGGATCATGCGCTGGACCAGGCCGGCCGCCGGGCCACAATCGTCGGTGCAACGTCGGGTGACACCGGAGGCGCCGCCATCGACGCCTTCGCTGCGTCGAACCGCACAGATGTGTTCATCCTGCACCCGCACGGTCTGGTCAGCGACGTGCAGCGCCGCCAGATGACCACTGTCGACAAGCCGAACATCCACAATATTGCCCTGGAAGGGAACTTTGACGACTGCCAGGCCCACGTCAAAGCCATGTTTGCCGACGAGGGGTTTCGCGACAGCGTGATGCTGTCAGGTGTCAACTCCATCAACTGGGCCCGCATCATGGCGCAGACGGTGTATTACTTCACCGCAGCGCTGGCGCTGGGCGCGCCTGACCGCAAGGTCGACTTCTGCGTACCGACCGGCAATTTCGGCGACATCTTTGCCGGCCAGGTGGCGCGTCACATGGGATTGCCCGTAGGCGATCTGGTGATTGCAACCAACATCAATGATATTCTGCATCGCACCATGGAAACCGGCCGCTATGAGGTGCTCGGCGTCGAGGCAACCCAGAGCCCGTCGATGGACATTCAGGTATCGAGCAACTTTGAGCGCCTGTTGTTCGAGGCCTGCGGCAAGGACGCGGCCCACCTGTCAACCCTGATGGCGGGACTGAAGCAGTCCGGCAGTTTCACCTTGAGCGGTGAGATGCGTGAATATATTGCCGCCGACTTTGCCTCCGGCCGCACCAGTGAAGCGGAGACCGCTGACATCATCCGCACAACCTGGACCGAAACCGGTGAACTGCTCGACCCGCACACGGCGGTGGGGTATGGCGTGGCCCGGGCCCAGGCGCGCAATGAGGTGCCGATGGTCACCCTTGCAACGGCGCACCCGGCGAAATTCCCGGATGCAGTAGCGGCAGCCTGCGATGTGCGTCCGCCACTTCCCGACAGGCTGGGCGACCTGATGCAGCGAGAAGAACGCTTCGACGTGGTGGCCAATGACCTGGCAATCGTGAAGCGGTTCATCCTGGAGCGTACCAAGGTGGGCAAGGGCTGATGAGTGCACGCGCGACGACATTGGACAACGGCCTCACCGTTGTGTCTCACAACATGGACCATGTTGAAACGGTTTCGCTGGGCATGTGGACCAAGGCAGGTGCGCGCGACGAGGCCGACAATGAAAACGGCCTTGCCCATCTTCTCGAACATATGGCGTTCAAGGGTACCCGGAGTCGGACTGCGTTTGAAATTGCCGCTGAGATAGAAGCGGCGGGCGGTGACATGAACGCGTCCACGTCCATGGAAACCACCGCCTACTACGCCCGCGTGCTGCGCCATGACTGGCAGCTGGCACTGGACGTGATTTCCGACATCGTCATCAATCCGGTGTTTGCCGCCGACGACCTGGCGCTGGAAAAGGGTGTTATCCTGCAGGAAATAGCAGCTGCGCAGGACACGCCCGATGACCTTGTATTCGATCTTGTGCAGACGCTGGCCTGGCCGGACCATTCGCTTGGACGTGATATTCTCGGTACTCCGGAGACGGTCGCCGGTTTCAGCCAGGATGATCTCGCCGCCTATCGCGCCCGCCACTATACCGGCTCACGCATGGTGCTGTCAGCGGCAGGCCGCGTTGACCATGAGGCACTGGTGGATGCAGCGCGCGAGCGCCTGTCGGCCATTGACAAGGGCGAAGGCACGCAGCGCACCACACCGGCATATTTAGGCGGTGATGCCGCACGCAAACGCCCGCTCGACCAGGTGCATCAGGTGATGGCGTTTTCAACGCCGGGTTATCATGACGATGATGTCTACGGTGTTCATCTGCTGGCGAGCATTCTTGGCGGTGGCATGTCATCGCGGCTGTTTCAGGAGGTCCGCGAGCGCCGCGGTCTTTGCTATTCAACCTTTGCGCACGTGTCGGCTTTCGCCGACACTGGGCTGATGCAGGTCTATGCGGGGACCGCGCCGGATACGGCAGCCGAGTTTTGCAAGGTGGCAACAGATGTGCTGCTGGCAAGCACCAGGGATATAGAACAGGCCGAACTTGACCGCGCCCGGGCGCAACTGAAGGCGTCGCTGGTGATGAGCCTGGAAAGCCCGTCCTCGCGCGCCGATCAGATTGCCCGCCAGTACCTTGCATACGGCAAGGTGCCGGAAGTTGCGGACATTCTTGCCAAGGTCGATGCGGTGACCACCGATGATGTCAAACGTCTGGCCAGTGCCACGTTCAGCGGCACCAGCCTGTCGCGCGCGGCGGTCGGTGATACATCACTGCTTGCGCAAGGCAATGAACTTGCGGCAAGATTTGCCTGATTCATTTACTATCAAAGTCAACATGTCATTCCTGAGAACCTACGCATATCTGGACAATGATCCGGTTATTCAGACCGAGAAGGTCATATTGCGCCCCGCCATTGGTTCCGATTACGCGGAATGGGCGCAGTTGAGATCGTCCAGCAGGGCTTTTCTGGAGCCATGGGAGCCGACATGGCCCCGTGATGACCTGACAAAATCGGCTTACCGCCACCGTATTCGCCGCTATAACAAGGATATGCGTGACGACTATGCGTATGCGTTTTTCGTGTTCTGCCGGCGCTCCGGCCGGCTGGTCGGCGGCCTGACCATCTCCAATGTGCGCCGTGGCGTGGCGCAGACCTGCTCATTGGGCTACTGGGTCGGTCAACCCTACGCAAACCAGGGATACATGTCCGCTGCTGTAAACGCCGCCGTATCATTCTGCTTTGACAGTTTGCGCCTGCACCGGATCGAGGCAGCCTGCCTGCCGGTCAACGAAGCATCCAGAAAACTGCTGCTGCGCTGCGGGTTTTCGCAGGAGGGCTATGCCCGGAAGTTTCTGAAGATCAATGGCCGATGGCAGGACCACCTGCTGTTTGCCCTGCTGGATACAGATCCACCTGGATGATTGTAAGATCAATGGGCCCTGACTTAATCGGTGGATATTGAATGTCATTGTCGTCAGCGGGCTTTGGTGTTCGACACTTGTCAGGCTAAGGTACATTTACCGTGGGGAAGTTATAGAAAGAGTGGCTATGCCATTTTTGCGTTTAACATTTGCGGTATGGGTCGGTCTTTGCGTGGCTTTGATCGCGAGCACGGCTGGCGTTCTGGCACAGGACTCCGGCAAGGTTGTGCGCGCGGATTTTTCGGCCAGCCATATTGATGTTGTGCCGTTTCTGGGCGCTGTCCAAAGCGACAACAAGCAGGTTGTTGTCAAATTGCCTGCAAACGCTGCCGGTCAAAGCGAGAGCATGAACCTGCAGGCGACCGGCGCAGGCCCGCAGTATCGCTGGGCCATCTTTACCACCGCCAATCCCTCGGCGGTTGAACGCGAACTGGTGATCGATGCCGCCAGGCAGTCGTTTCCCGGGTCAGGGATCGCTTCACCGTCATATTCGAGCAGCCGCATATCTGCGGCATCGTCTTCCAGCAGCGTGACATTGCGGCGCCTGAACATACCCGACCGCGATGCGTTTGCGTTTACGGTACCGCCACGGGCAAGCCTGACCGTGGCCCTGGAACTATCCGAAGTGGGCGTTTCCGGCGTCCGGCTCTGGCAGCGGTCTGCCTTTGACCATAATGCCTACCGCCAGGCGCTGTATCGCGGCATCGTGCTGGGCATGGCGATGCTGGCGGTCGTGGTCATTACCTGCCTGGTGCTGCTGTCTCCGCAAATCGTGTTTCCCCTGTCGATGATATTCGCGGTACCTGCCGTCGGCTTCATTACCCTCGAGACCGGTCAGCTGGAAGCGGCATTGAACTCCATCCTGCCGGTGTTGGTGCCGCGCCATGAGGTGCTCAGCGCCGTCATCGAGGCGCTGATGACGGCTGGGGTGATGTTCATGGGGGTCACCATCATGCGTACCCGCCGGCAACTGCCGACCCTGAGCGGGTTGCTGATTTTCGCAGGCGGGGCCGGTGTGGCGCTGGCGGCTTATGCGTTCTTTGAGCCGGTGCTGGTCAAGCAGATCGTGCGCGTCGGGTTTGCGCTGGGTGTGGTGACGGTGCTTGTGGCGTCTGCCATGCTGGCCCATCGCGGAGGTGTGCGGGCAAAGTCATCCAGCATGATCTGGATCTTGCTCGGCTTGTGGACCGCTGCTGCAAGCTATATCGCCATTGCGCGGCCACCCAGCGAGCTTGCCTCGCCGGTGCTGGTCGGCGGACTGGCGCTGGTCCTGGTGGCACTGGCATTCGTGTTGGCCTATTTCGCGTTCTCCAGCGCACTGAACCCGGAGCAGGATACCCTGGAAGCCGAACGCAATGCGCTGGCGCTGGCCAGTGCGTCCCAGGTGGTTTGGGATTATCAGCCGGGTGACAATTCGTTTTTTGTCGGTGGCGAGCTGGAAAAGGTACTGGGCTACGAAGAAGGCAGCCTCGACAACACGGATCAGAAGTCTTGGCTGGCCTTGATTCATCCCAACGATCACAACGCCTACTTCGCCGCCATGGAGGTGGCCAAGCTGCGCGGCAACCAGCATTTCGAACAGCAGTTGCGCGTGCGTCATGCCGATGGCCGCTTTCGCTGGTACACGTTGAAAGGCAGTTCCCTGCCCAACGGCTCGGAGACGGGCTTGCGCCTGACCGGGGTGTTGAGTGACGCATCGCAACAGCGCAATTCGCAAAACCGCCTGTTGTCCGATGCGATTTTCGATGTCGTGACCGGCTTGCCCAACTATGCGCTCTATCTTGACCGCCTGTCGCAAGCCACCAAACGGACCATCGCCAATGACGATTTGCAGCTCAATATCGTGATTGTCGACATCGACCGGTTCAACGTGGTCAATGACCGGCTTGGTCAGGAGATTGGTGACAGCCTGCTGAAGACCATTGCCCGGCGTATTGAAAAGCTGCTGCCGGAGACCAGCAGTCTGGCGCGGATGCCGGGAGACCAGTTTGCCATCATACACGAGACGTCTTCCGACCAGGATGCCATGGAAACGGCGATTATTTTCGTCGACCAGGTGCGCCATGCGGTCTCTCAACCGGTTCGGGTGCCGCCGAACGAGATCTACCTGACCTGCTGTGTCGGCGTTGCCCACTGGGACCAGGAGATGGAAACTGCGGAGGTCCTGCACAGGTGCGCAGACACGGCCCTGTTCAATGCCAAGACGCGGGGCAAGGACAAGGTAGCCTTCTACAAGCCCGGAATGCGGATGGAGGCGGCATCCAGCGGCCTCAGCGTCGATGATCTGCAGGAGGCACTGCAGGAACAGCGCTTCGAGCTGCTGTATCAGCCGATCATGCGCCTGGGAGACCGTCAGCTTGCGGGCTTTGAAGCGTTGGTTCGCCTGCGCAAGGCCGATGGCGAGATCGTTGAGCCGTCCGGGTTCCTGCCACTGGCGGAACGCAGCGGGCTGATTGGAGATATCGGGGCATTCGTGTTGTCTGAGTCCGCGCGTCAGCTTGGTGTGTGGCAGAGAATGTTCACCCCGGCCCAACCGGTCTTCGTGTCGGTCAATGTATCGTCGTCCCAGTTGGCCGGTCCGCGTCTGTTGCATCTCGCCCGCACGGTGTTGTCCCGCGAAGAGCTCGCGCCCGGGACATTGAAACTGGAAGTCACCGAAACAATGGTGATGGAAAACCCGGAATTGTCGCTGCAAATGCTTGACCGGCTGAAAGCGCTCGGTGTCGGGCTGTCATGTGACGATTTCGGAACCGGCTATTCGTCACTTTCATATCTGCGGCGCTTGCCGTTCGACACAATCAAGGTCGACCGGTCGTTCCTGCAGGCCGGCCTTGAAACCGACCGTGGATCGGTGATCCTCGATGCAATCATTCTGCTTGCCCATGATCTTGGATTGCAGGTGGTGGCAGAAGGCGTTGAAACACAAGATCAGCTCAATCACCTGATCACGCTGGAATGCGACCTCGCGCAGGGCTTCTTAATCGGCGAGCCGATCGACGCCCAGCAGGTGCTTGCCGCGCTGGGGGCTCCGTCGCGGGATACATCGGGCAGCCAGTCGGGCATTGCATCCTTGTGGAACCGTCTGACGCGCAGGCAGCCGGTCGCGCCAGCGCCGCGTATCACGGTTGAGCCGGAACTTGAACCCGAGGTGGAATCGCTGGCGCCGTGGTCGCCATACGACTTTCATCCCGCACCATGGGCCCCGCGGGTTGCCAACCCGGCCTTGGAGCAGCCAGCAATCGAGGGGCCACAGGATCCGGATCCTGCAGAGCAGGAAGAGGCATTTGAGGAAGAACCGGCGCCGATCGAATATCCGGAACGTGGCCCGGGTGCAAGGGAAGCTGATCTGGAGACGGTTTCCAGGCAGGTCAAGGATGCGCTGGCCGGCATTACCGACAAACCGAAGCCTGCAGCAGCAAGGCCGATTCCGCCTTTGGCGCCCCTCGCACCCAGAAGGCCTGCAGCAGAGATCAAAAGGGCGCCAAAACCAGGCATTGCGCCGAAACCGGAACCTGTATCGGAACTAAGACCGGCACCGAAGCCAGACCCTGCGCCCAAAACCCAACCTGAACTGAAACCGGAACCGGCTGCCAGGCGTGCCCCAGCCCGGGCTAAACCGGCGCCTGCGCCGACCGAGCAACCTGTGGCAGTGTCAAAGGCCCCGGTTGTGGAGCCGGTTGCCGTGAAACCGGAACCAGCGAGTGAAAAGCTGCCGGAAACCCGGCGCGCAGATCAGAAGGTGGCGGAAAAACCGTCTAAATCGGCCGTTGAGAAACAGTCAGCAGTCAAACCTGCAGGCGAGAAGTCGATGGAGGCCAAACCGGCAGTCGAGAGAGACGCTACGGCCAAGCCAGCAGTCGAGAAAGACACGACGGTAACTCCGGCGGCCGAGAAACAGCCGGCGTCCAAACCACGGGATGAGAAACAGGAAGCAGACAAGCCTGCCAAGGCGGCTGCCGATGCCAAGTCCGACAAGGCAGAAGCTGAGCAGACCTGCAAGCCGAAAGCACCCACAAAACCCAAGAAAACCAGGGCGGCCAGGAAGCGGCCCGCAAAAAAGACTGTCGCCCGGAAAAAACGCAGCACCGCGAAAAAGACCAAGGGCACCAACGCGGCCTAGTGCAGGTTTCGGTCGGCCGAGGTTCCGGTCAAGTTGAACCGCTCGACTAAGTTGGGAGAACTGAAGTCTCAGGCGTTGCCGAAATGGCCGCCTGACAACATGGCTTCGCTGACACCGATACGGGCCAGCGCGGACTGGTATTTTGAGTCCAGGTCGCTGTCGAACAGCAACCCTTCATCGGCTTCACAATGCAGCCATCCGTTTTGACGGATCTCGCTTTCCAACTGGCCCGGTCCCCAGCCCGTATAGCCCAGTGCCAGCAGTGACTTGCGCGGCCCTTCGCCGCGCGCAATGGCCCGCAAGACATCCAGTGTTGCCGTCAGGCCGATATTGCTGTCGACACCCAGGGTGCTCTCAGCGCTGAAATAGTCCCGAGAGTGCAGCACAAATCCACGGCTGGTCTCCACCGGCCCGCCCTGCAGGACCCGGGTGGAAGCAATGCTTTCCGGCAGGCGAATTGCGTTGTCGTTGTCGACCAGGTCCAGACGCTCCAGGAGGCCGCCGAAAGACAGACTGTCGACCTCGTGGTTGACCACCAGCCCCATGGCGCCGTCCTTGGAATGGGCGCACACGAATATCACGGCCCGTTCAAACCGGTCATCGCCGATGCCGGGCATTGCAATCAACATCTTTCCGTCGAGATATTGCTCAGTCATCCGGCTCCTGACCCCAGATTGGTGCACTGATCAACAGAATAGCACCTGCGGAGAGCTTCGGGCAAATGTCGAAGTGCAAGTTCTCGCATAAATTTGATAGCGGTTTAATGGCAGCGATGCCGGATTTGCTGCTAGAACGGAGCCATGACAACAGTCCGAAATATCGCCCTGGCGGCAGTGCTCAGCGCAGCCTTGGCGCCCGTATCGACGGCCGCGAGTGCCGGCGATCAGCCAACGCGCGAGTACTCCTCGCCTTACTCTTCCCTGCGATTGCTGAATGCCGGCAAGCACGACGATATCTGGCGCAGCGGTGTCCATATCACCATGCAAGAGGGATGGAAGACCTACTGGCGGGTTCCGGGAGACGGCGGAGTGCCGCCCAGCTTCGACTGGTCTGGATCCGACAATGTCGCGAGCACCAGCGTGATGATGCCGTTGCCGCATCGGTTTACCGACGAAAACGGAGAAGGCATCGGCTACAAGACGGAAGTGGTGTTTCCCGTCGACGTGACACCGAAAGATCCGTCCAAACCGGCACGGCTTGATCTGAAGATTTTCTATGCCGTGTGCAATGACATCTGTGTGCCGGTGCAGGCGGCGGTCCAGGTTGACGTTGAAGCAAGCACGGTATCGGCCGCCGACAAGTTTCGCCTCAGGGTTGCGCGTGCGGCGGTGCCGGTCAAACCCGAATCCGGCCGGCTTGAAGTCACATCGCTCAAACAGGTCGATGCCGGTGGCAAACGCGCGCTGGAAGTATCGATGACAGGGATAAAGTCACCGGCTGAAGCAGATATTTTTGTCGAGGCAGCCGGTGATTCCTACTTTCGCAAACCTGAACTGATCAGCCAGTCCGGCAATGGCGGCACGTGGCGGATCGCCATAGACAGTTATGGCGAAGCCGTTTCACTGGCCGGAAAATCTGTCCGCCTGACCATTGCCGACGGCGACACAGGTCTTGTCCACGAAGGTGTGCTGCAGTAGACCTAGGCGCGTGATCTGAATACCTGCACGTTTCCAGTCCCCTCTAATCAAGTGAGTGATCCATGAGCATTTCTGTTGGCGACAAGCTGCCCGACGCAACCTTCACGACCATGACTGCGGAAGGTCCGACCCAGATGAGCACCGCGGATGTGTTTGGCGGCCGCAAGGTCGTGCTGTTTGCCGTGCCTGGCGCGTTTACACCCACCTGCCACATGAAGCATCTGCCCGGGTTCGTCACCCATGCCGCAGACCTGAAGGCCAAGG
This sequence comes from Anderseniella sp., assembly GCA_028289645.1. Classification (GTDB taxonomy): domain Bacteria; phylum Pseudomonadota; class Alphaproteobacteria; order Rhizobiales; family Aestuariivirgaceae; genus Anderseniella. The sequence goes on along the minus strand of JANQOK010000016.1, from coordinate 311,435 downwards.
GGGTCGACACCATTGCCTGCGTGTCCGTCAACGACGTGTTTGTTCTCAATGCCTGGGCCGACCAGTCCGGTGCCAAGGATGCGGTTACATTCCTGGCCGACGGCAGCGCGGATTTCACCAAGGCAATCGGCATGGAGCTGGATGCGTCGGGCCTGGGGCTGGGTATTCGCTCGCAACGCTACGCCATGCTGGTGGATGACGGAGTGGTTGCCGTGCTCAACCTGGAAGAAGTGCCGAGTTCGGCAGAGGCATCCAGCGCAGAAAAAATTCTTGCTGCGCTGTAACAGGGCCCAATTTTCCGCGAGGATCCAAAAACCCGCATCAGTTGCGTGTTTTTATTTGTAAGGTGCCATTCCGGCACGCGCCAGCTCGTCGGCGCGTTCGTTTTCCGGGTGGCCGGCATGGCCCTTGACCCAGTGCCAGTCGATGTCATGCGGCTGCAGCGCCGCCAGCAGCGCCTGCCACAGTTCGGCATTCTTCACCGGCTTCTTTGCAGCCGTACGCCAGCCATTGCGCTGCCAGCCCTTGATCCACTTGGTGATGCCATCGCGGACATAGACCGAATCTGTATATAGCGCGACCTTGCACGGCCGTTTCAGCGCGTTCAGCGCCTCGATGGCTGCCTGCAGTTCCATGCGGTTGTTGGTGGTTTCACTGTCGCCGCCTGACAGCTCTTTGCGGGTCTCGCCATGTATCAGAATGACGCCCCATCCGCCTGGTCCGGGGTTACCCGAGCAGGCGCCGTCTGTGTAAATGGTGACGTCAGTCAAGTGGCTGCAGGCCTCATCCGCCGAGTTTACGAGGCAGCGCGCACGGGTGCGCCCGGCTCGCCTTCGCGGCGCAATTGCCGGGGCAGTTTGAATTCGACGTTCTCATCCTTGGTCTTGACAGTTTCAACGCTGACATTGAAGCGCTCGCGGAACGCGTCAACCACTTCGTTGACCAGCACTTCCGGCGCTGACGCGCCTGCAGTGATGCCCAGGGTCGTGATGCCGTCCATGACAGACCAGTCTATTTCCGAGGCCCGTTGAACCAGCATTGAGCGGCCGCATCCGGCAGTCCGGGCAACTTCGACCAGGCGCTGTGAATTGGAACTGTTGGGTGCGCCGACCACCAGCACCATGTCGCATTTGTCAGCAATCGACTTGACCGACTCCTGGCGGTTGGTCGTGGCGTAACAGATGTCTTCCTTATGTGGCCCGTGAATGCTCGGGAATTTTTTCTCCAGGGCCGCGATAATGCCGCGGGTGTCGTCGACAGACAGTGTGGTCTGGGTGATGTAGGCCAGTTTGTCGGCATCCTTCGGCGTGAACGCCGCAACGTCTGCTTCGTCTTCGACCAGGGTGATGGCACCGTCAGGCAGCTGCCCCATTGTGCCGATGACTTCCGGATGGCCGGCATGGCCGATCAGCACGATTTCGTAACCGTCCTGGAAGTGGCGCGATGCTTCCATGTGAACCTTGGAAACCAGCGGGCAGGTTGCATCCAGGAAGAACATGTTGCGGGACTTGGCGGCTTCCGGCACGGACTTCGGCACGCCATGGGCGGAAAAGATCACCGGACGGTCGCCGTCAGGCACTTCGTCCAGTTCTTCCACGAAGATGGCGCCTTTCTGTTTCAGGTCTTCCACGACGTATTTGTTGTGAACGATCTCGTGGCGCACATAAACCGGTTTGCCGTGCAGCTCCAGGGCACGTTCAACGATGTCGATTGCACGCACCACGCCGGCACAGAAGCCGCGCGGCGCCGCGAGGTAGACTTTGAGGTCAGGAAGCTGGTTGGTCATGGCCACTGGTTCCGTTTCGAAGCAAGGACGTTGTGTTGGCGTACATGGGAGGCCACAGGCTCTAATGTCAAGTTTACCTCTGGTCGCAGACCACATGATTTGCCGGTCAGTATAAGACAAACCCCCGTACCTGGAAAAGGGCCGGGGGTTCGGAATTCAGTATCGGCAGCTATGCTTAGTTCAGCTGCTTGCGAACCGCTGCAATGGACTCGTCGATCAGGTTCGATGCCGTGGCCCCCTTGACCTGGGCTCCGAGGACCCGGCTGGCGGCTTCAACGGCCAGGTCTGCCGCTGCAGCCCGCACATCCTTGACGGCCGACGCTTCTGCCTGGGCAATCTTCTGCTCGGCCAGGCGGCTGCGGCGCTCGACCTGCTCCTGCATCTTGCGCCGGGCCTCCTCGCCATAGATTTCAGCCTCGCGCTTGGCCTGGGCTACGATCTTTTCGGCGTCTGCCTCGGCTTCGATTTTCTTGCGCTCATAGTCTGCCAGAACCGCCTGCGCCTCTTCACGCAGGCGCTGTGCCTCATCGAGCTCCTTCTGAATGGCCTCGGCACGCTCATCGAGGGCCTTGGCGGCCATGCCTGGTACCTTCAGGTAGACCAGCAGCACAATGAACAGCACAAAGGAGACACCGACCCAGAAATCAGGTTGACTTAACATGACTGCACCTAACCCTTCGCCGCAGATGAAACGGCCGACGACACGGCGGCTTTTGTCGGCTTCTTGCCAAGCAGCTCGGTGACGATGGCCTCGGTGGTATCCTGGGCGATGCCGGTCACCTGTGCCATTGCGGCATCACGTGTCTTGGCAATGGAAACCTCCGCTTCCGCCAGTTGCTTCGACAGTCGCTCATCAAGTGCGGCAGCTTCCTTGTTGATTTCAGCGGTCATCTGGGCCCGGTTTTCGCTGACGATGGCATGGGCATTGGCGCGCGCCTCAGCCAGGGCCGCTTCATAGGTCTCGATGGCCTTTTCGGTATCTTCCTTCAGCCGTGAGGCTTCGGCGATATCGGCTGCGATGCGTCCGTGGCGCTGTTCAATCGCGCTGCCGATCTTCGGGATCGCCAGGCGGGAAATGATGTAATACAGCGCTCCGAATGTGATCGCCAGCCAGATCAGCTGGGGCAGAAAATCTGCTACGATAAGTTGCGGCATGACGCCGGTCTCCTGTCTGACCGCCACAATGGCGGCAGGTGGATTTGCCAGTCTCAATCGCAAAATCCGCCGGCGCGGAATACCCGCTGGCCGGCGAGATCGGTAACGAATGATTAGACGCCGAACAGCAGGATGAAGCTGATCAGCAGGCCGAACAGGCCGGTTGCTTCTGCAAGCGCGAAGCCGATGAACAGGTTGGTGCGCTGGCTGTCTGCTGCTGCCGGGTTGCGAAGCGCACCCTGCAGATAGCTGCCGAAGATGTTACCGATACCGACACCGGCACCGGCCATTGCAACAGCGGCGATACCTGCGCCGATCAGTTTTGCTGCTTCAGGTTCCATTTGAAAAAACTCCCGTTTGAGTGATGTAGTTGAAAGGTTGGTAAAACTGTTTAGTGGCTGGGGTGCAGGGCATCGTTGATGTACATGCACGACAGGATGGCGAAGACGAACGCCTGCAGGAAGGCAATAAGGACCTCAAGCCCGGTGAAACCGACCATCACGGCCAGCGGAACGATACCGGCCCATCCGAGAGCCACGACAAACGTGGCAAACACCTTCAGCATGGTATGGCCCGCCATCATGTTGGCGAACAGACGTACCGACAGGCTGACCGGACGTGACAGGTAGGAAATGATTTCAATCGGCACCAGCAGTGGCAGCATCACCGGCGGCGTGCCGGACGGCGCGAACAGTTTCAGGTAACCGAAGCCGTGTTTGTAGAAGCCGTAAACGGTGGCACCCACCCAGACCAGCGCGGCAAGCGCAAATGTCACGATAATGTGGCTGGTGACGGTAAACGGATGCAGCAACACCGGCAGTGCAAACAGGCCGAGCATATTGGCGCCGAGAATGAAGCAGAACAGGGTCAGGATGAACGGAAAGAACTTGCGCCCTTCATCGCCCATCGTGTCACGCACCATGTTGGAAATGAATTCGTAGATCATTTCGCCGACCGACTGCAGCCGGGTCGGCACGATACGCTTGCTGCCCAACAGCAGCAGCGCCGACACTGCGATGACCGTCAGCACCATCCACAGGCTGGAGTTGGTGAATGACGCATCGATGCTGCCGAACTTGATCGGGATGATACGAGATATTTCAAACTGGTGCATCGGGTCGAGCGCCAGCCCGCCTTCGCTGCCCTGTGAGGTATTACTGGCCACGCATCCAGCCCCTTTATCAGTCTTTTGACCCGACCGATGCCTCCGGCTTCACACACCGGGCAAGAACATCAGTCATCGTCATCTTCGATTACCGATGGCAGCTTGGATCTTGGAACAGACCCGTCACCACCACTGGATTGCGTGATCCTATAGACGTTCATGACGCCGGCAGCAACACCCAGAAAGAAGAACACGATGAGAAACCAAGGCTTGCTGTCCAGCCAGTTGTCGAGACCCCACCCGATTGCAACCCCGACAGCCACGGCTGCAACCAGCTCCGTGGTAATCCGGAAGGCAAATCCAAGCGCGTTGGACTGCCGTTGCCTGGGCCTGTTGCGCTCGTCTACCGAGATTTGCGCTTTTTTCAGCCGGTCTCCAAGTTTCTCAAGTCGCTCGGGCGATGATTTCTTATGATCGCCGCCCATGCACCCACTCCTGAAGGTATTGAGGCAGTTTCAGGATCACAAAACCCCTAAAACCGGGCCGGATAATAGGTTTGGGCCTATCTGGTGTCAAGTTCGGTCTGCAGCCACTAAGCATATGATTTAAATTGATTTTTTAACACTCTAATGGTGTGCGGCAATTCGCCTTCGGCATGGGCTGCCGGTAAACCGGTCTGCCGGCAAAAATGCGCCAGTAACGGTTCAGCTTGCTTCGCGCAGGCTTTCTGCCGTTTCCAGGTCAACCGATACCAGCTGGCTGACACCGCGTTCCATCATTGTAACACCAAACAGCCGGTTCATGCGTGCCATTGTCAGTCCGTGGTGGGTAATGATCAAAAAACGCGTGTCGGTGCGTTCCAGCATGGCGTCAAGCAGGTTGCAGAACCGTTCGACATTGTGGTCGTCTAACGGCGCGTCGACTTCGTCCAGCACGCAGATCGGCGACGGATTGGTCATGAACACGGCGAAAATAAGCGCCATTGCCGTCAATGCCTGCTCACCGCCCGACAGTAGCGACAACACCGTCGGCTTTTTGCCCGGCGGGTTGGCGATCAGCTCGAGGCCAGCTTCCAGCGGATCATCCGACTCAACCAGCTTCAGTTCCGCCTTGCCGCCGCCGAACAGGGTTTCAAACAGCGAGCTGAAATTGGCATTGACGCGGTCGAAGGCCTCCAGCAGGCGGGTGCGGCCTTCCTTGTTGAGGCTTGAAATGCCATGGCGCAGCTTGCCGATGGCCTGCACCAGGTCATCACGCTCGGAAATCATGGTTTCGACCTGGGTCGAGATTTCGGCAGCCTCTTCCTCAGCGCGCAGATTGACCCCGCCAAGCCGCTCACGCTGGTCTTTCAGTGTGGCGAGTTTGCGCTCGGTGTCTTCGCTCGACGGCATCTTTTCGAGATCCAGCCCGGCACGCTGGCTGACCTCTTCCGGCTGGCACTGGAGGGCTTCGGTGATGCGCTGGGTCGCTTCTTCCACGCGCGCTTCCGCGGCTTCAGAGCGGGCACCGACACGGGCGTGTTCCTCGCGGGTCTTGCCATGCGCGTCGGTTGCCTCGCGCAGGCTCTGGTCCCGGACGCGCAGATTGTTTTCCGCCTCGGCCAGAAGGTCCGCCGCGGTCTTGCGTTCAGCCTCGGCCTCGCTGGAGGCGTTCATCAGCTTGGTGCGTTTGGTTTCGAACTGTTCCGGCAGGTCGGCAAGAGCTGAGAGATCGGTGCGCAGTGATGCAGCCCGGCCTTCCAGTTCCTCGATCTGGCTGCTTGCGCGTTTGGCGCGGTCTGTCCACTGGGTGCGTTCACGCCCGATGGCGGCAAGGCGTTCGCTCCGGGTCTTCGCTTCGCGCTCGAGCCCGTCGTGGGCGGCGCGCGCCTCGCCGTAGGTGGCCCGTTGCGTATCGACGGCAGCCCGCAGTGTGTGCAATTCCTGTTCTGCGCCGTCCGTAGGTGCGAGCGAGGATTTCTCGCCTGATACCTGTTCCAGCGATGCGCGCGATTCCGTAATCTGGGTTTCGATGCGCTTTGCAGTCTCTTCCAGTACAGATGCCTGGCGCAACTGCTCGCCGGTTACTTTTTCGTGCTCTGACAAAGCTTTACGAGCTACCTCGACGGCCGCAGTCGCTTCACGCCAGGCCTGGCGGCTGGCCCGTTCGGCCTGTTCCGAAGACTTGACGGTCTCGCGCGCTTCGTCCAGGCGCACCCGGATTGCGTCGGTTTGTGCCGATGCGGTTGCACTCTCCTGCTGCAGCACGCCAAGCCGGTTTCGTTCCGCCAGTCGCTTGGCGGCCGCGGTTGGCGCATCCGCTGCGGCCGTGTATCCGTCCCAGCGCCACAGGTCACCTTCAACTGATACCAGTCTCTGGCCCGGAGCCAGGCTGGCCTGGAGCCTGGCGCCGTCCGACTTGCCGACAACGGCCACAAGTTGCAGTCGGCGGGCAAGAGCGGCCGGCGCCTTGACCACGTCAGACAGCCGTTTCAGTCCGGACGGCAGCGGCGGCACCGTGTCCAGCGAGGGCAGGGCGCGCCAATGTATCGGCGCTGCCTCATCGGCAGGCGCATCGATGTCGTCCCCCAGGGCCGCGCCCAGTGCGGTCTCATAACCAGTTTCCACTTTCAGTGCGTCTATCAGCGGCGGCCACAGTTCGTCGTCTGCCACGTGCAGCAGCTTGGTCAGGGTGCGCACCTCGGTGGTCAGGCTCTCGGACTTCTGCCGCGCCTCATCATAGGCCTGGTGAACCTCGGTCTGTTTGGCCCGCGTCGTCTGCAACGCCTGTTCTGCCGCTATGGCTGCCGTTTCGGAAGATGCGGCGTGCGCGACGGCGGCGTCTATAGACGCGCTCAGTGTCACAGCGGCCTCATCGCCACCGGTCTCGGCGACAATGGCGGCGTGCTTTTCACGAGTTGTGGTCAGGTCGGCTTCGTCGCGGCTGATGCGTGCTTCCAGCTCACTGATCTGGCGCAAAATGCCGTTGTGCCGGGCCACCAGTTCTGACAGCCGCGCATTGGCTTCGTCGGCGCCTGCCTGCGCCTCGGCAAGCTTTTCTGCTTCTCCCTGCAGGGCCGTCGCGGCCTGAGCCCTGGCTTCGCCGTCATTGGCGGCCGCCGCTTCAAGGGTTTCCTGTTCCTCCGCAAGTCGCTGCATCACCCCGTCGGTGTCGCCGAGCAGTTCGTTCTCGCGGGCCAGGTCCCGGTTCATCTGCTCTATGCGGCCTTCGATTTCGGCGCGGCGGTCGAGTGATTGCTTTTCCTCGCGTTCCAGGCCTTCCAGTTCCAGCGTGATGCGCTGCAGTACCGCTGCGCGCACCGCTTCGTTTTCCCGCAGTTTCGGCAGGGTTTCGGATGCCTCGTCGCGCATGCGGGTCATCTCTGACACGGCTCGCGTCTGCTCGCCCAGCACCCGGGTCAGTTCTGACAGATTGCTGTTTTCCGCTTCAACCGCGGCACGTGCGTCTTTCCAGGCCAGGTACAGGCCGGTTGCCTCCAGCCGCCTGATTTCGGATGACAGTTCCTTGTAGCGCACCGCCTGCCGGGCCTGCCGTTTCAGGCTCTGCAGTTGGTTTTCGAGCTGCGCCAGCACGTCTTCCAGCCGTTCAAGGTTGGTCTCGGCGGCTTTCAGCTTGAGTTCTGCCTCGTGGCGCCGTGTGTGCAGACCGGTGATGCCGGCAGCTTCCTCAAGAATGCGCCTGCGTGCCTGAGGCTTGGATGAAATGATCTCGCCGATCTGGCCCTGCCGCACCAGTGCCGGCGATCTGGAGCCGGTAGAGGCATCAGCGAACAGCAACTGCACATCACGGGCGCGCACATCCTTGCCGTTGATGCGATAGGCTGATCCGGCATCACGCTCGATGCGCCGCGAAATCTCCAGCTGGTCAAACGAATTGAACGCAGGCGGCGCATCGCGCTCCTCGTTGTCCAGTGTCAGCATGACCTCGGCCATGTTGCGCGATGGCCGGCCCGAGGTGCCGGAGAAAATCACATCCTCCATGCCGGAGCCGCGCATGTTCTTGTACGAGCTTTCGCCCATGACCCAGCGCAGGGCTTCAAGCAGGTTCGACTTGCCGCAGCCGTTAGGTCCGACCACACCGGTCAGCCCGGGCCGGATCTCCAGCTCGGTTGGTTCAACAAATGACTTGAAGCCCGACAGCCGCAGCTTTGAGAACTTCATCTGCTACCTCACCCCTAACTAAGTTGGCCTGAACCGGCCGCACAATGCCCATGCCCCATGGGTAAACTGTGATTCTTGGCCGGTTCCGCCTGATTCGTCTGCAAGGGGAAGTGTCAACCCGTCAGGTTTTCCCCGGTAAAATCCGGGGGAAGGCCGTCGGTCAGGAAGAAGCTGCCGCCTCGATTGCCTTGCGGAATCCCGCAATATCGCGGTCACCTTCCATTTTTTTGCCGTTCACGTAGAAGGTCGGAGTTGCTTTGACATCAAATTTCTCCGCACCATCCTTGCGGATGGCGAGAATGCCCTTGGCCAGATCTTCGTTCTTGAGGCAGGCATCGAACTCAGCCTCGCTGAGGCCTGCCAGCTTGGCCATTTTCAGCAATTCGGCTCGGGCATTCTGTCCGGCCCAGGTTCTCTGCTGTTCGTAGATCAGATCGAGCATGCCGAAATACTTGTCGTCCGGGACGCAGCGCGCCACCATGAAGCCGGCAAGCGCCAGGTCGTCAAGCGGGAATTCCCGCGAGATGAACTTGATCTTGCCGGTATCGATGAATTCCGCCTTGAGTTCCTTGAACGTGCCGTTGTGGAATGCGGCACAGTGAGGGCACGTGGCCGAGGCATATTCCACCACGATCACGCTGGCATCATCGGGCCCCAGCGTCTTGTCGCCGATGGCCGGGGCCGCGTGCAGTTCGTCCGGCGAAAAGCTTTGTGCAAACGCTGAGGCGGAAAACCCTGATGCGGCGCCTGCCGCCATGGCTGAGATTGCCAGAGACTGGCTGAATGTGCGTCGGTTTAGTTTCATAATGGTGTCTACCTACTGGATGTTGGGGTTTGTGGCGAGCCGGAAATCCGGCTGTGGAGAACTTTCTGTTGTTTGAGTTTAGGGTTTACCGGGCCTGCTTGGCCTTGGCTGCAGCATCTGCAAGAGCCGCGCCGCCCAGCCGGGTCAGCGCTGCCTTGAGGCCCTCGTTATCAATGGAGCCGGTTTTCTGCTCGACATGTTCAATCACTTCCGGCGTGGGGGCGGCAACTTCCCGGTTCCTTTGCTTGCCACTGCCGGCCCGCGCGCCCTGCACTATCTTGATCCTTGCAACGGCGTGGTAACCGAAAAACCCGTTGATACGGTCAATAATCGCCGGTGTTTCGTAGCTCAATGCAAGTCCGGCACCGTGATCGGCCCGTACCGTAAGCGTGGCGCCTTCGGTATGACGCTGCGCCTTGTCCCGGCCTTTCGGCCACACCATACGTTCCGGTGAACACTGCGCGGCAACATGGTCACCGACAATGGCCGTCCATTGCGCCACCAGGTCGCCGTGTGCAAACCCGTATTGCTCGAAGGCTGGGCGCACAATGTGCCGGAAATGATGATCGAGGCTTTTCATATCTTACATTTTGGCCTTGCGTCCATGAACCTGTCCTGAATGATACCTCAACGAGAACCCTGAGATTTCACATGTCCGTTATGTTGCAAGAAGTTAATGATGACAACATGGCCAGCGAAAATGAGCAGTTGTCGGCACAATTGCTGGACTGGTACGACGGCCACGCCCGCACGCTGCCGTGGCGGGCGAAGCCTGGTGAGGCTGTCGACCCGTACCGGGTCTGGATGTCCGAGATCATGCTGCAGCAGACGACAGTGGCAACCGTGGGCAGGTACTTTGCTGCCTTTACCACGCGCTGGCCGACGGTGGCCGACCTGGCGCAGGCCGAGCTTGACGACGTGCTGCGCGAATGGGCGGGGCTGGGATATTACGCCCGCGCGCGCAACCTGCATGCCTGCGCCAAGGCTGTTGCGGCCAACCATGGCGGGCGGTTTCCCGACACCGAAGAACACCTGCTGAGCCTGCCCGGCGTGGGCCCCTACACCGCAGCCGCTATCGCTGCCATCGCCTTTGACCGGCGAGCTGCGGCCGTCGACGGCAATGTGGAACGGGTGATGTCGCGCCTGCGGGCCATCAAGACGCCGTTGCCGGGAGCAAAGCCTGAAATCAGGGAACACACGCTGGATCTGGTGCCGGCGGGTCGTCCGGGTGACTTTGCCCAGGCGCTGATGGATCTGGGCGCAACCATCTGCACGCCGAAGCGGCCCAACTGCCTGATTTGCCCTTGGATGAGCGCCTGCCGTGCCCGCGACCTGGGCATTGCCGAAGCCCTGCCGATGAAGGCGCCCAAGAAACAGCGTCCGGTTCGCTCAGCCCGGATTTTCTGGGCCGAGCGCTCAGACGGTGCGGTGTTGATGCGCCGGCGTGAAGAAAAGGGCCTGCTGGGCGGCATGCTGGAATTTCCCTCGTCCGGGTGGGCCACTGGCAAAGACACCGGCGAAAAGGCGCCACCCTACGCATCCGGCTGGGCGAGCACCAAACTTGTCGTCGAGCACACATTCACCCATTTCCACCTGGTCCTGGACCTACATCACACCGACGAGCTGTTTGATGATCTGCCAGCACTGGACGGCGACTGGCGCTGGGTGGCGCGCCATGAACTGGCAGTCGAAGCGCTGCCCACTGCCATGAAGAAGGTGGCCATTGCCATGCTGGGCTCCGATGTGTTCCGGCGGGTCTAGAGCGAGGTGTCGGGCAACACTATGGCCAGTCGAATTCCTCGCCGATAAACCTGAACAGGTCCTCGTTGTGAGGCTTGTAGTATTCGTTCAGATAGTCATACACGGCAGCAGCAACAGGCTCCCGGTTGTACCCGACCTGTCTGGGTGTCAGATCGCGAACCTCATAGTCTGGATCGACACCGAGAAACTCATAAACGCGTTTCAGCGTGTCTGTTGGCTGTGCAAAGAACACTTCACTGTTCAGTATCAATATGTTTTCAGAGGGAAACAGTTGATAGTATAGTTCAAGCTGGTTTTTATACATGCCCTTGGGCCGGTATATTGTATGCTGATCGCTCAGGGCGGCCATGATTTCGCCCTGGCATCTACCCTTCTTCACGTCATGGAAATAGTGGGACAATGCCCGTTCTGTCGGGTTCCGCAACAGCGCAATTAGCTTGATATCCGGCAGCAGACTTGCCATGCGCGGCGCCGCTTCGGGATAAAACAGGTAATCCGGAGATGCCTCGAAGACGAGCGACCCTTTGGGGACGTTTTTTGCTTTGGGGAAATGCGTTCGGTACCAGCTCTCGCCCAGTGAAAAATATTCATCATGTGAAAAATAGCGAATTTCCTTGTAGTTTGAGCTCAGCAACTGGGGGTGCTGGCCAAGGTAATTGTACAGACTGGATGTGCCGCATTTCATGCCGCCGATAATGATAAAATTCGGCTGCGCTCGTTCCTGCCAGCGCTTCTGCCGTTGGCTCGTCAGGACATTGATATACGACTGCACCAGCCTTTCTTCGAGGCTTTTGACCGCCGGAAACCGATTCACCAGGTGCATGTAGGATACCGTAATAGCCCCCTCGATGCGGCTTCGATACTTGTCCATGGTTGCCATGACATGATGCCTGTAGTCAGGCAGTCCCCGGTTAGGTGCTCACGACTGACCGTAGAGCAAGGCGGATGATCGATCCACAGGAATAGTTCGGTCTGCGACAGACTGCATTGCGGGTAGGAGGCCGCCTATCGGCCATCGGCCTGATCCAGCAACCGCTCGACGGTCACCACATCACGCCACTCACCATCGAGCTTGGCGTGGCGCATATGGGTGCCGACGACGCGGAAGCCCAGCGACTTGCACAATTCCAGGCTGGCGGTGTTTTCCGGGAAGATCCGCGAGGTGATTTTCCAGCAGCCGGCTTTGGCGACAGCGTCGCACAGGGCAAGAAGCAGCCTGCGCGCAATGCCGCGCCGTTTTGCCTGACGGTGCACATAGATGGAAAACTCCCGGATGCCGGCATAGCATTTCCGCGTTCCATAGGCGCTGGTGGAGGCAAATCCGAGGATCAGGCCGTCTTCTTCCGCAACAACGACCGGAAAGGCGTCGTCGCCGAACCAGTGGGCGATGTCATCCGGCGATCTCGGATCGGTCTCGAACGTAGCCACCCGGTCCTTGATGCCCTGATTGTAGACGATGCAGATGCCGGGCGCGTCGTCCAAAACTGCTGCACGCACCGTGATCGTCATAGCTCAGGCCGATTTCATTTCCGCGCGCACTTTCTGGCGCAGCACGTCAATCGGCATCATCTTGCCGGACTTGCGGAAATGCCAGAACGTCCAGCCATTGCAGGCTTCCGCGCCCATCACATGTGCGCCCATCTTGTGGATGGATCCGGTGGCGTCCTTGCATACCAGGGAGCCGTCGGCCCGGATTCGGGCCGCGTTGCGCTGGCCTGGGTCGAACAGCGTGTCGCCAGGATTGAGCAGGCCGCGTTCGACCAGCGAGCCGAACGGCACCCGCGGTTCGCCCTTCTTGCCGGTGGATACTTTCAGCACCTCATCGTCGCCGGGTTCAATCGCCGCCACGCGCTGCTGGGCAACGGCAATGTATGCTTCGTCGCGCTCAATGCCGATGAAATGACGGCCCAGCCGCTTGGCCACGGCGCCCGTCGTGCCGGTGCCGAAGAACGGGTCGAGGATGACATCGCCGGGCTTGGTCGAGGCCAGTATGACCCGGTGCAGAAGGCTCTCGGGTTTTTGCGTCGGGTGCGCCTTGCGCCCGTCGCTGCCCTTGATGCGTTCAGCGCCGTTGCAGATCGGCAGCAGCCAGTCGGACCGCATCTGCAGGTCGTCGTTGAACGCTTTCAGCGCCTCGTAGTTGAAGGTGTAGGACTTCTGGTCTTCCGACCGGGACGCCCAGATCATGGTTTCGTGGGCATTGGTGAAGCGGGTGCCGCGAAAGTTCGGCATCGGGTTGGTCTTGCGCCATACGATATCGTTGAGGATCCAGAAACCCAGATCCTGCATCACCGTGCCGACACGAAAGATGTTGTGGTAGGAGCCGATGATCCAGATGGTGCCGGTCGGCTTGAGGATGCGGCGGCATTCGGCCATCCAGTCACGCGAAAACGCGTCATAGGCCGCGAACGAAGAAAACTTGTCCCAATCGTTGTCGACACCATCGACCTTGCTTTGGTCGGGCCGTGTCAGGTCACCGCCAAGCTGCAGGTTGTACGGCGGGTCGGCAAACACCACGTCCACGCTTTCAGACGGTATTTTGCGGAGCTCCTGGAGGCAATCGCCTGCAAGAATCGAGTTTAGAAGCGGCGCAATGTCCGGCTTTGTGGCAATACCCATCTGTACGCATAACCTGTTTTGACGCATCACTGACAAACGGGCAGTTTTCAAGCATGCCCGCGCCTTCCGGCAGACGTCTGTTGCGTCTTTTCCCCGAAGGCCCGAGCCCATGTTGAATCACCGGGACTCACGCGTGAATCAAATTCTTAATAAATGGTTAACGCGCCTGTGCCGCGAGCGCCTGGCGCACTGGTGCAAACGAGCTGCGGTGGTGGGTTGAGGGCCCGTGCAGCTTCAGCATTTCCAGGTGAAATGCCGTACCATAGCCCTTATGGCGGGCAAATCCGTATTGCGGCAACTGCCGGTCAAGCGATGCCATGATCCGGTCGCGCGTCACCTTGGCGACAATGGATGCAGCCGCAATGGACACCGACCTGGCATCGCCTCTGACAACAGCATCGGCCGGGCAGTCGAGTTTCGGGCACCGGTTGCCGTCGACAAGCGCCCGGTCGGGCTGGTTTTCAAGATCGGCAATCGCCTCGGTCATCGCCCACATGGTCGCCCACAGGATGTTCATCTCGTCGATGCGGGCAACATCGGCGACGCCAACCCCGATATCCGCCGTTGCAAGGACTTCCGCAAACAGTGCTTCACGGGCCTGTTCGGACAGCTTCTTGCTGTCGTTCAGCCCGTGCGGAACATGGTCCGGATTGAGGATGACGGCTGCTGCCACGACAGGGCCGGCAATCGGGCCGCGACCGGCTTCGTCCACGCCGGCCACAAGGCGCGCGCCGTCATCAAGCGCAGTTTGCTCAAGGGTGAAATCGGGTTGTGTCACAGATCGAATCGCCATCGCCGCCATCATAAGGGTGAGCGCAAAGATGCGATAGTCGTTTGCCGCAACCCCGGCCAATTGTGTTGCGCCGTTGCCAGCAGCGGCAAATTCATGGTCATCTGCCTGTTGCAGGCACATGCGACCGGGAGGAAGCGTTCGCGATGACAAGCACTTCACAGATGCCGGCTGGAGCGACCGTATCCAGTTGCGGCTTTCCCGATCCGCCGGGCTGGAAGTCCCTGACACGGGCCGTGTCACGGGTGCTGGGCACCTTGCCGCCGACAGGACTGTTGCTGCTGGCGATTGTTTCGGTGCAGCTCGGTTCCGTGCTTGCGATCCACACCTTCGCAGCCCTCGGGCCAAGCGGCACGGTGTTTCTGAGGGTGGCATTCGGCGCCGTCCTCGTGGCGATCGCAGCGCCGCCGGTGTTTGACCGAAGGTTACGCAGCAACGCGGCCCTGATTGTGCTGTTTGGTTGCGTCATTGCCATACAGAGCCTGTGTTTCTTTCATGCAATTGCCCGTATCCCCCTGGGCATTGCGGTGACAATTGAGTTCATGGGACCGCTTGGCGTTGCGGTTTTCAATTCCAGGCGGCCTGTTGACCTTCTGTGGATCGCGCTTGCCGGGATCGGACTTGCCCTGCTGACACCCGACATAGGCAGCGGCCTGGATCCGCTGGGCGTTGTGTTTGCTGCCATTACCGGATGCGCCTGGGCCGCGTTCATCCTGCTGAGTGTGCGGGTGGGGCGCATTTTCCCGGGCGGCAGCGTCCTGTCGCCGGCCATGATCGTCGCAACGCTGGTGCTGATCCCGTTCGCCGCCTTCAGCAGCGACATCGTTCAGATTGCGCCCGGCTTGCTGCTGGTTGTGCTCGGCGTTGCAGTGCTGTCCACAACCATTCCCACGGTGCTGGAGTTTGAAGCACTGAAGAAAATGCCGCTGCGCAAACACGGCATTATACTGGCGATAGAGCCGGTGGTGGCGATGGTGGTCGGAGCGGTGCTGCTCGCTGAAACCATTGAAGCGCGCGGCCTGCTCGCGGCAGCGGCGGTCATGTCCGCCGCCATCGGCGCCACGTACACCGGCAGAAAGCCATCCTGATCCGGCACATTTCACACAACCAGCACGCCCAGCAGCACCGACAGCGTCACCACCGAAAGCGCGGTGGAGATCACCACTGCCGCGTTGGCCCGGGCAACGAAGATCTGATATTGCTGCGCCAGCACGAACACCGGCACGCCGCACGGCAGGGCTGCCTGTATGACCGCGACCGCCGGCAAGATGCCTTCCAGTTCGAACACATGGTAGGCCAGCCACCATGTGATAAGCGGGTGAATGGCCAGCTTCATCAAAACAAGCCAGCCGATTTCGCGGCCGTCGCCTGCAACCCTGCAACCCACCATGAACAGCCCGGCGGAAAACAGCGCACACGGGGTGAACGCGCCGCCGAGCAGGTCGCAGAACATGGCAACCGGCTTAGGCAGCCCGAACCCCGATGCGGACACCAGCAGGCCGGCGGCGGTGGCAATGAAAATCGGGTTTCGGGCCACGTTGATCAGGGGTGTCAGGTTAAAGGGCCGGGATTTGTCACGCCTGCTGATTTCAACAAGGACGATTGCGATCGGCATAAACACCGCGCCCGTGATAACCGCCCCGATGATGCCCGGAACCAGGGCTTCATTGCCAAACGCGATCAGCAGGATCGGCAATCCGATGTAGCCGGTGCTGGAATACATCGCCGC
This sequence comes from Anderseniella sp., assembly GCA_028289645.1. Taxonomy (GTDB): domain Bacteria; phylum Pseudomonadota; class Alphaproteobacteria; order Rhizobiales; family Aestuariivirgaceae; genus Anderseniella. Next base: position 295,525 of record JANQOK010000016.1, on the reverse strand, counting down.
CAGGCCGTGCAGGCCAAGTTGCGCCAGGCTGCCGGGAAACACCAGCCGCGCCACGGCCATGGAAATCAGGTATGTGGTCAGCATGCCGCCGCCGAGCGTGCCCAGGAACGGCCAGTTGAAGAACTGGTCAACGGTTACCCGCGACAGGGAAACGAACACCAGCGAGGGCAGCGAAACCACGAACACGAAGCGGTTCAGAACTGCGCTGCTGGTGTCTCCAAACAGGCCGGAGCGGCCCGCGAAATAGCCTGCCAGCAGGATGGCGAACAGCGGCAGTACGATATTGATGGTTGCACTGCCCACTTGACGACCTTGTCTTCGACAGATGAAAGGGTTTCTGAGCCAGCAATACAACGAATGCCGGCTGACTGGCTAGAGCGGCGGACCAGGCGCCTTTGTTGTTCAGCCGGCAATGAATGCTTCGCGGATGGCCGTCTCCATCGCCTGCATTGCCGCATCATCTGGTCCGCTTCGGCTGTCAAGTACAAGGGTAGACGTTGGTGTGTCGGCAAACCCGCGCTCGTTGCACAGCGTCGTTAGACTGTCGCTCAGCGAAGTTTCGCTGAGAAGCCCGATTGCAACGCCGGCCTCAATTGCCGCTGCAACGCCGGCAACGCTCTGGCTCGAATAGACGATCCGAAACGGTCGGCCGCTGGCGTGCAAGGCAGAAAGGGCAACGTCGCGCCACCAGCATTCACGGTCAAACAGCGCGACCGGAAGCGGATCGCGTTGTAACAAATTGTGGTGGCGCGACATCATCCAGAAGGTTTGTTCCGCCCGCAATACCTCTTGCCGGCTGTCCGGTTGTTCCACCTCATAGACGGCAATGTCCAAGTCACCGGCAGAAAGGGCGGCAGGAAACCCTGCGCTTAGGGCACAGGATACGTCCAATTCTACCCTCGGGTGGGACTGAGCAAACTCGCCGATGATCTGCGACAGCATTTGCTGACTGTGATCGTCCGGAATGCCCAGGCGGATCTTGCCTAGCATGCCGTCCGACGTCAGATCGCGCATGGCCGATGACAGGGTGCGGGTGACATCGCGTGCAACGGGCAGCAGCCGCTCTCCAGTGGCTGTCAGCGCGACACCGCGGCCGTGCCGGTCAAAAACCGGTTGGCCGAGCAGTTCCTCAAGCTTTCCGATCTGCAGGCTGGTCGCTGACTGCGAGCGCAGGATGCGCGCCGCACCCTCCGTCATGCTGCCGGTTTCAGCCACCGCCAGGAATGTCCGCAACAGGTCGCTGTTCAACTGATCCATCGGAAAATCTCATGACTGACATTAATATTACCCGTTTTACTTATGGCTCAATCAGGCGCATTTTCCAAGCAGTCCCTGCAGGTGGAGCGCTCCCATGTCCGATCTCAGTTCACCGGTCAAACGCATTAACACAGCGACAGTTCTGCTGGGCCTGGCTGCTTTTGCCGGACTGGGGCTGCTGTGGTTGTGGCCGCGGTTCCTGATCGAGATGACCGGATTTGTGGCCTGGAGCCTGCTGATTGTGGCCCCGATCGTTGTTCCGGGCATCGTTCTGGCCGCCTGGATCATGGCCAGCGGTGCGGGCGGTCATATCGCCGGTGTCTTTGAAGGCCGGGCGCTGTATTCCATCCTTGCAGCGTCTGCGATCGGTGCGATCACGCCGGTGTGCGGAGTGACGGTATTGCCCTTGATGGCCGGCCTGCTGGCCGCGGGCGTGCCGTTGGCGCCGGTGATGGCGTTCTGGTTGTCGTCGCCGGTGACCGACCCGGCCATGCTGGCCACGACGGCAGCTACCCTGGGGGTTGCATTTGCGGTCGGCAAGACCATTGCCGCCTTCGGTCTCGGCCTGTGGGGCGGCGCCATCACCTCGGCGTTTGCCGGCCGCAATTGGGCAAAGGCGTCGCTGCGTGACAACGCAATCGTCGGAAAACTGTCGCAAAGCACCTGCGGCACTCCCCTGAAATTCGCCCCTTACATCTGGAATGACCGGCAGCGAATAACCGTTTTTCGCCAGACGTTCGCCGCCACGACCCGGCTGATCCTGATCTGCCTGATTCCGGCGTTTGCGGCAGAGTTCGCTCTCAATGCGGTATTGCAGCCGGACTCCCTGTCGGCATATGTGGGCAGTGAGGCCTGGTGGGCCATTCCATTTGCCGTATTTGTCGGTGCGCCTGCCTATCTGGATGGCTATGCCGCTCTTCCGCTGACACGCGGACTAATGGATCACGGCATGTCACCGGGTGCCGCCATGGCCTTTCTGGTTTCCGGCGGCGTGGTCAGCATCTGGGGCGCCATGGCGATCTTCCCGGTGCTCAGGCTGAAGCCGTTTGTTCTCTATCTCGCGCTGGCGCTGACCGGGTCGCTGGCAGCAGGATACGGTTTCGAATGGATCATGCTCTAGCACCAGGACCCTAAAGCAGCGAAAGCTGCTCACCCGGCTGTACCGGGCGTTCAAACAGGTCGGCGCGCAGTTTCAGTTTTGCCTTGTTGAGGCCGAGCCGCTTGCACGCCAGTTCAAACCGTCGTCCGATCTGCCAGGCATAAGGGCCGCGCCCGGTCATGCGTGCCCCGAATTCGGGATCATTGTCGCGGCCGCCGCGGATATCCCGGACCAGGTTCATCACGTGCCTCGCCCGGTCGGGAAATTCCCGTTCCAGCCACTCGCGGAACAGCTCCTTCAACTCATGCGGCAGGCGCAGCAGGACATAACCTGCCTCGCGTGCGCCTGCGGCCTGTGCCGCCCCAAGCAGTTTTTCGATTTCCATGTCGTTGATAGCCGGAATGACCGGTGCCGTCATGACGACGGTGGGAATGCCTGCAGCCGACAGAAGTTCAAGCGCCTGCAGCCGTTTGCCCGGTGCAGACGCACGCGGCTCCATCTGGCGTGACAGCTTATGGTCCAGCGTTGTGAGTGACAGCGCGACCTTCACCAGGCCTTTCTCGGCCATGGGTTTGAGGATGTCGATATCACGGGTCACCAGCGCTGATTTCGTGACAATGCCAACCGGATGGTTGCAGTCGTTCAGCACCTTGAGGATGTCGCGTGTCAGGCGGTACTGCCGTTCGATCGGTTGGTAAGGGTCGGTGTTGGCACCAAGCGCGATGGTTGCCGGCTCATAGCCCTTTGCTCCAAGTTCCTTGTGCAGCAGCTCAACCGCATTGGTCTTGGCAAACAGACGGCTTTCAAAATCGAGCCCAGCCGACAGGCCCAGATAAGCGTGGCTGGGCCGCGCATAACAATAGGAACAGCCATGCTCGCAGCCACGGTACGGGTTGATCGAGCGGTCAAACGAGATGTCCGGTGAGACATTGCGCGCAATGATGGAGCGTGCCGCCTCTTCTGTGACGTGGGTCCTGAGCACCGGCAGGTCGTCGTCTTCGCGGTGCCAGCCGTCATCGAAGCCGGACCGCCTGAACGCTTCAAAGCGTCCGCTTGCATTGCTGCCCACACCACGGCCGCGTGCCTTGACCTGCGGTATCACAGGGGCCGATGCGGGTGCGCTGGACAGGTCCAGCCGGGAGGGTGTCTGGTTCACGTTCATGATGCGCTAACGCTACAACAGAAAATGGAACATAACAAGAACAAAAAACATTTGGTACCATGTTCCAACTCAGACAGACAGGAGCTATTGTCCGCCCATCATGCTGTCGGTCGTCATTCCAACCCGCAACGCCAATGCCAGTTTGCCGAGAACCCTGGCCTGCCTTGCCGAGGGCAGGGTGGAAGCCGGTATCGGCGAGATCATCGTCGCGGATGGCGGCTCGGTAACGTCACCTGAAGTCAGCGGTTTTGATGCCATTGTGTTGCGCGGTCCGTCCGGACGCGGCGTTCAGATGGCGGCCGGGGCAGACGCCGCGACAGGCGACTGGCTGCTGTTCCTGCATGCAGACACCGTGCTGGGCAAGGGCTGGGCCCGGTCGGTTGCAACCCACATGGCGCACAGCTCTAAGGCAGCGGTGTTTCGCTTCGAACTGGACGATCCCGGCAGCAAGGCCCGAATGCTTGAAAAGCTTGTTGTGCTGCGATGCTGGCTGTTTGCCATGCCCTATGGCGACCAGGGACTGCTGGTGCCGCGCAGCCTGTACGACGAGGCAGGCGGCTTTCGGCCGCTGCCGCTGATGGAGGATGTCGACCTGGTAAGGCGCATCGGCAGGTCGCGGCTGGTTTATCTTGATGTGCCGGCTGTCACCAGCGCCGAGCGTTATGTCCGTGACGGTTATTTCGCGCGCATCATCCGCAACCTGACCTGCCTTGCCATGTGGTCGGTGGGTGTGTCGCCGGAACGGATCAGGCGGTTCTACAAATGAGTCCTTGTCGGCGACATCTGCTGGTTATGGCCAAGCAGCCTCGCATCGGCCGGGTCAAGACCCGCCTCGGTGCCGGTGTCGGGGCCATGGAGGCAACCCGTGCCTATCGGGTCATGCTGGCACAGACGCTCAACCGGTTGTCGCGCGACCCGCGCTGGCAGGCCTGGGTGGCGGTGGCGGGGGTACATGAACTTCATGCCGGTGTGTGGCCGGAAAACGTCAACCTTGTTGACCAGGGAACCGGCAATCTCGGTGACCGCATGCAGCGCATGTTCAATAAACTGCCTGTCGGCCCGGTGGTCATCATCGGCAGCGATATTCCAAACATCGAGCGTGCCGATATAGCCGCTGCTTTCCATCAGCTCGGCAGCCACGACGCCGTGTTCGGGCCTGCTCCGGATGGCGGCTACTGGCTGGTGGGCCAGTCGCGCCGGCGCACGGTGCTGCAGATGTTCGGCAACGTCCGCTGGTCAAGCGAACATGCCCTGGCGGACACGATGTCGAATCTCGACAATGTGCCCGTAAAGCTGCTGCGGCAGCTTGCAGACGTCGATGACGCTGCAAGCTATCGCAACTGGCTGCGCGGCAAATAGCCTGCCGGCCTCAGACGTCGAGCTGGTAGCTGACCGGCACGTAGTGGTAACCGCCGTCAGCGGTCTTGTCGATGTAACCAACTGCCGGGAACGGCATGTGATAGCTGGTGAACGGCACCCGGTCGGTGGCCAGCATGTCGAGCACCTTCTTGCGCGTGGCAACGGCTGCATCCTTGTCCATGTCAAACTTCACATGCCAGTCAGGCTTTGCAATCGACAGCGCCGGCTGGTTGGCAAAGTCACCGGCCACGATGATGCGCTTGCCGCCGCTTTCGATCGAGTAGGCGGTGTGGCCGGGCGTGTGTCCGTTTGTCGACATGGCGCGGATGCCGGACGCAACATCGTCTCCATCCTTCACGAAAGTGAATTTCTCAGCCAGCGGGGCAACATTGCTGGCGGTCAGCTTGGCGACCCGTTCGGTGCCACCGGACATGCGCTCGGGCGCGGACCAGAAATCATGTTCGCCCGCGGCTGCCACATAGGTTGCGTTGGCAAACGTCGGCTTGCCGCCCATCATCAGCCCGCCGATATGATCCGGGTGGTAGTGGGTGATGACAACCTTGTCGACCTGGTCGGCGCTGTAGCCGGCGGCCTTAAGGGTGGAGTGGATCATCTGGCCTGCGGCCGGCATGCGCGCCTCGCCGTTGCCGGTGTCGAACAGCACCAGTTCATTGCCGGTATTGACGATCACCGGCGTGAAGCTGATCTGCAGCTTGTCGGTGGGCAGGAAGTTGGCCTTGGCCTGGGCTTCGAAGTCTTCTTTCGAAGCGTTGGTGCCGAAAATGCCTTGCGGGTTTTCCAACGTGATGGCGCCGTCATTGATGGTGGTGAGGTCAAACTCGCCGAGCTTGAAGCGGCGATGGGTGGGATGGTCCACCTTGGCCATCGGCGCCTTTGCGGCAGCCGGTGAGATTGCGAGTGAGCCTGCAAACGGCGCAGCAGCAGTGGCCACGGCGGCGCCGGCAAGAACGTTGCGGCGGGAAATGCTGGAACTGGTCATTGGAATTACCCCTGTTTTGTTGAGGATTTCTGTGTACGCACTGTTAATGCAGCGTACATAGAACGTATAACGACGATGTGGTGCAATAGATCACATTCGCTTGAACTGTTTTCACATTAGTCCGCTTATTGGTGGTCGAACAGCTTGTCCGCCTGCGGCGGGCCGTTCTCCGACCTTGAATGATGGTTGAATCTGATCATGCCTCAACATTGTCACCCTCGGGCTTGTCCGGAGGGTCCACGGCAACGTTGCATGGATCCTCCGGACAAGCCCGAGGATGACAAGGGGAGAGTGTACCTGGCAACGCGTAACAGATATGATGAGCACCTCCGAGGCACGGAACGTGCCGAGGCAAGGCCGACCGGCCGCCACACGAAGTGCGCCCCCGCGGAGCGCAGGCGGAGCCTGCTTGCGTGAGCGGAGCAAAAAAGCCGGGCAAAGATGTTCCTTCGTTTACCCCTTGGTGCGCTGCAGGTGCTCGTCCAGCCGCGGCATGATCTCGACGAAATTGCACGGCACGTGCCGGTAATCGAGCTGTTTCGACAGGATTTCGTTCCAACCGTCTCTGCAGGCGCCCGGTGATCCGGGCAGGCAGAACACGTACTTGCCCGATGCAACGCCGGCCATGGTGCGCGACTGCACGGTCGACGTGCCGATCTTGCCGAACGACATCATGTGAAACACGGTGGCGAAACCGTCTGCTTCCTTGTCGAGCAGCGGGCGTACTGCCTCGATGGTGACGTCGCGGCCCGTCAGCCCGGTGCCGCCGGTGGTGATGATGGCATCGGTGTCGCTGCGCTTGAACCATTTCCGCAATGTGGAGCGTATGGCGCGGATGTCATCCTTGCAGATTGCCCGTGCGGACAGGTCATGGCCGGCGGCCACCAGCAACTCGGTGAGCGTGTTGCCGGATTTGTCGTCTTCCAGGGTGCGGGTATCGGATATTGTCAGCACCGCAATGCGCACCGGGATGAAGGGTCTGGTCTGGTCAATTTTGGACATGGGGGTTCACCGAATTCGTAAAGACGAGTAGTCCACACATTGTTGTATCTGCCATGGAAATAAAGTCTACATGGCCAGGAGTTTTGCCTTAACAGCCAGAAGATCGCGCCAGGCAAACCTTTTGGCTTCCGGCGACCGCAGCAGGTAGGATGGATGCAGCGTCGGCATTACGTCGATTTCGCCATTGCCGACGGTGATTTTCTTCCAACTGCCGCGCATCCGGGTGATGCCGGTGGGCGTGTCGAGCAGCGCCTGGGCGGGCGTCGCGCCTGCGGCAATGACAATACGTGGTTTCGCCAGCTCAATTGCGCGTCTGACGAACGGCAGGCACATGACCACTTCCGACGTCGATGGCTTGCGGTTTCCTGGCGGCCGCCAGAACACGATGTTGCTGATGAACGCTGACCGTGCCGGATCATCGCTTGACCGGTCGAGATCTATGCAGGCCAGCATCTTGTCCAGCAATTGACCCGACCTGCCGACGAACGGGCGGCCCTGCTCGTCCTCGTCGCGTCCCGGTGCCTCGCCGATGATCATCACATGCGCGTCCGGCAGGCCGTCCGCGAAACACAACTGTGTGGCAGTGCGTTTCAGCGGGCATGCATCAAAGGCATCCAGCGTGCGGGCCAGTTCATCGAGGCTGTTGCATGACGCGGCCAATTGCTCGACTTCGTCGTTCGCCATGGACGGCGCGGCGGCTGGCTGGCGCGGAACCGGACGGGGCGGCTGGCTTGCCGGCGCGGATGGCCGGTTGAGGGATGCGCGCGGCCTGCCGTCCTGAACATTTGTGTCGCGGGCAGCGGCAGAGGTTCTGCGCGCCGCCAGCTCTGCAGAGTGCACAAACCCGTCCATGCAAACATCTCCGATCGCTTCATCCGCGCCCATATGAGCGTACCATTTCAGCGCGGCCGCTGCTTGGGCCCGCGCAGATGGTGTTTGTGTGCTTCCAGCGTCCTCAACCACGTTGCAAATGTCCTTTCAGGAACAGATTGCGTCTTTCAACAAGTTCACTATAACACCGGAAACAGGCAAGTGGCCTTTGAATTCGGGAGTTATCAGGCACATGAACGAGGCAGCAGAAGTGGAACGCGAGTCCATGGAGTTTGACGTGGTGATTGTCGGCGCCGGTCCAGCCGGTCTGTCCGCCGCAATTCGCCTCAAGCAGTTGGCGGAAAAATCCGGAACCGAGATTTCGGTCTGTGTGCTGGAGAAGGGCTCGGAAGTGGGCGCCCATATTCTGTCCGGCGCGGTGATCGATCCGGTTGCCCTCAATGAGCTGATTCCAGACTGGAAGGACAAGGGCGCTCCGCTCAAGACCGAAGTCCGGGAAGACCGCTTCTACATGCTGGGTCATTCGGGAGCTTTGCGCCTGCCCAATTTCATGATGCCGCCGCTGATGAACAACCATGGCAATTACGCCGTGTCGCTGGGCAATGTGTGCCGCTGGCTTGCCGAACAGGCCGAAGCACTGGGTGTCGAGATCTACCCTGGCTTTGCCTGTTCCGACCTGGTTTATCGTGAAGACGGTTCGGTTAAGGGCGTCGTTGCCGGCGTCTTCGGCCTCGGCAAGGACGGCAGACCCGGTCCGGACTACGAACCCGGCATGGAACTGCATGGCAAGTACGTCATGATTGCCGAAGGCGTGCGCGGATCGCTGGCCAAGGTGCTGATCGACAAGTTCAACCTGTCCGAAGGCAAAGGCCCGCAGAAATTCGGTATCGGCATGAAGGAATTGTGGGAGATCAAGCCCGAGAACCACAAACCCGGCCAGGTGACCCACACCATGGGCTGGCCGCTGGACACCAAGACCGGCGGTGGGTCCTTCATGTACCACCTGGAAGACAATCTGGTGTCGATGGGCTTTGTGGTTCACCTGAACTACAAGAACCCGCACCTGTTCCCCTATATGGAGTTTCAGCGCTTCAAGCATCACCCGCTGATTGCCGAGGTGCTGGAAGGCGGCCGCCGGGTCGCATATGGCGCACGCGCCATCACCGAAGGCGGTTACCAGTCGGTGCCGAAACTGGTATTCCCCGGCGGTTGTCTCATTGGATGTTCCGCCGGCATGGTCAACGTGCCCCGCATCAAAGGCTCTCACAACGCCATGCAGTCCGGTATGCTGGCTGCCGATGCGGCTGCCGCTGCCATCGCCGCGGGCCGCCAGGGCGACGAACTGACCGAATACCAGGCAGCCTGGGACGCTTCCGCCATTGCTCAGGACCTGAAGAAGGTCCGCAATGTCAAGCCGCTGTGGTCGAAACTGGGGCTTTTGGGCGGACTTGCCCTCGGTGGACTCGACATGTGGACCAACCAGCTCTTCGGCTTCTCCCTGTTCGGCACCATGAAGCATGAAAAGAACGATGCCGACTCCACCGGCAAGGCGGCGGACTATCCGGTCATCGAGTATCCCCGGCCAGATGGCGTTCTGTCGTTCGACAGGCTGACCAATGTCGCCTATTCGGCAACCAATCACGATGAAAACCAGCCTGCACACCTGCATCTGAAGGATGCGTCAGTTCCGGTGAGCCGCAACCTGCCTGAATATGCCGAACCGGCACAGCGTTATTGCCCGGCAGGTGTCTACGAAATTGTCAAGGATGAAGCCGGCGACGACAAGTTCCAGATCAATTTCCAGAACTGTGTGCACTGCAAGACCTGCGACATCAAGGACCCGGCGCAAAACATCAACTGGACGGTGCCGCAGGGTGGTGAGGGGCCGAACTATCCGAACATGTAGGCGGGATCAGTCGGCCAATGGCCATTAGAACCGGACTTGAACAATCCGGAAAAATGGAACTAAGCGCCTGAAATAAAACATGTTTGACGGGTTTTTGCGAATTGATCCGGTGTCGCGTGGCGTTCTGTTTTCGGCCCGTGTCGAGGGTGGTCATTGTGCAGTGCGTTAAACTTTTCGGCACGGTGTTTGCAAGGCCGTCTCCCATGCTGTGTTCAACAACCTAATGAATTGATTGAGCTGGCCAAATTGGCGTCATTTTGTTGCCTGTTTGTTGGTCATGCTGGACAAATGTCGGGGAGCCAAAAGGGAGCCCTTTTATGAGTTACAAATCTTCAGCCATCGCCATTGTTTCCATCGCCTGCCTCGCAGGCTCATCAGGCGCATGGGCAGAAAGCATTGAACGGTCCAGTGAAGACCGTGTCAACACCGTCAAACCTCGCGGAATACAGGCGTTTACCGGTACCAAGCCCACTGGTGCCAACGAAATTCCGGCCAGGCAGACTGTCAGGTCGGTTGGCGGACGAACAATCAATATCGTGCAGCCGACCGTTGAAGGCGGCGTACAACCGGCACAACCGCAGCAACAGGCGCAGCAACCGGCGGTCCGGTCCGGGCCGCGGCAACTGCAGGCCGCGCAGCCGGCGGTAAAACCTGCCAAGCGCAAGAAGCGGACTTCGACCCGCAAGCGCAGGAAGAAAAAGACAGTACGTGTGAGCGAAGCCAAGTGGTGGCGTGACACCGGCAACCCGAAGGTGTTTGCATTCCGCGACTGCATCTCGGCTTATGCTCGCACCCGCGCCCAGAAAATTCCCAAGCTGAACCTGCGCTCGGTCGTGTCACGCGCCATCAAGACCGATTGCAAAAGGTCATTTTCCAGCATGTCGAAAGTCCTGGCAGCCAGGTTCGGCGGCAAGAAGTCCCGCAGGATGGCCAAGGAGCTGACCGGTTCGACCTTTGTGCCGGCGGTGCGCGAGGCCGTGCTGAAGGTGCGCGATGAACAGAAGCTGGCAGCAGCAGCGGCCAACCCGCCGGCGCCGGCAGCGGCAGAGCCTGTTGCCCAGGCAGCTCAGCAGACAACCGCCTCTCTGGGGCCTGTTCCCGCGCCGCCGCAGCCGATCAGCGTGGAAGCCGAACTGGAACTTGCCAAGGAGGAGATGTTCTCCTGTTATCGCGACGCGACCGATCGGACGGCGCCGCAGTCCAACCAGCCGGTTGACGTGATTGTTGACAATGTCCTGCTGGAATGCAGCGGCAACACACGCGCCTTTTTCAAGCGCCTGTTTGCGGTTTACCCGCACAGCCCTTCAGCCCAGGCTGAGCGCATGCGGGCGGCGATTTCCAACAATTACCGGCCTGCGATCGAAAAACGTGTAGCTGCAATCCGGTCCGCGGGTGCTTCGGTGCAGAAGCAGAAAATCACTTCAACCGCGCGATAAACGGCCTGTTTGGCCAGCAATCCACTGCCATGCCCAGCTTCTTCTGGTGCATGCCGGTGGCGGTGCGTGTGCGGAACCCAATCAGTCCGTCGATGCTGTCACCGACATTGTAACCAAGCGCAACCATCCTGGACTGAACCTTCTTCATTGCCGGGCGGGTGAAGGTATCCACCTGGCGCCACCGGGTCTTGAAGGCGCCGCCGCCTGAAATCCGGTCCGCCAGATTGCCCACATAGAGCACATACAGATCGGACTCATTGTAATTCTTGATGGCATAGTAATTGTCGGTCGCGATGAAGGCCGGGCCAAACCGGCCGGCCGGCATGATGACATAGCTTTGCACATTGTTGAGGCGCGCGGGCCACTTGCGGCCGGCCACCCGCTTGGCTCCCGCAGCGATCCACTGAGCCGCCGGCCGGCCCTCATCGGGGCCCTCCAGCGTGCAATCCAGCGCCGCTGACTGTTCAACCTCATATGCCCAGCTCAGGCCCGGCTTCCAGCCGCTCGCCTTCAGGAAAGTCGCCGTTGTGGCCAGCGCGTCGGGTATCGAATTCCAGATGTCGGATTTGCCGTCGCCGTCGCCGTCCGTGGCATATTTAAGGTAGAGCCCCGGCAACATCTGTGTGTGACCCATAGCGCCCGCCCATGAGCTTTTCAGTTGTGATACGGGCACGATGCCGCGCTGGGCAATCTCCATGATGGCCAGGAGTTCCGGGCGAAAGAAATCCGGCCGGCGCCCGAGAAAAGCCTGGGTCGCCAGCACCGACATGGCATTGTGTGGTATTTTGGCGCCGGAGAAAGCTGTTTCCCGTCCCCAGATTGCCGCAACGACTTCCTTCGGAACCCCGGTTTTCCTTTCGATCCGGGCAAAAGCGGAAGCATACTTGCTGATATTCCTGCGTCCGATCCGCGCCAGCTGGTTAAGTGACTTTTCGCTGAAATACCTTCCGGGCGACCCGAACTCCGCCTGCCGTTTGCGCGATGCTGCGGGTTGTTCGCCGGCAATTTTCGGCGGCGCCAGATCGGGAATTTTCCACTGCAGCGAAATGCGCCTTACCGAGGCGTCGAAAACCTGGCGCGAAACACCCCGCTGCCGGGCTTCCGGCCACAGGTCCTGCAGAAACCTGTCGAAGGCCTTCTGAGCGTTCTTCCGGTAACTTGCCGACACTTCCAGAGCGTTACCCGGCAGGGACCCTGCCAGGATCGACACTGCGCAGGCAATGGCGGCACCGGCCAGGCGATGCTGCCTGCGAATTCGAATCAGTTGTTTCATCATGCCTGACATGATGCGGGTGGCCGAATGTGCTTTCAAGGTGCGGGCAGCAGATTTTGCAATCGCGGCACCCGGCCCAGTATCACCGTATTTTTCGGATCTACTCATCAAAGGTTGCAATATCGCATCTGTGACCGTGTGTAGCTTGCAGTTCGGTCCAAAAACCATCACATTGCACTGTATCAGTGATGCGCTATAGTTTTGCGGTCTTTCAGGGGCAGCTTCAGCAGCGCTAACAATTTTTCCGAAGATCGGACAGGCCAATCATGAAATTGACCATCAGGACCTTGAGTGCGGCATTTGCGTTGGCTAGTTCCATGGTGGTTGTTCCGAGTTTGGCCGCACAGTCACAGGGTACCGACCCATACGCGGATTTGCGTATCGACCAGGCGTCTCCTTCCGGCAGCTATCTTGCCGGCCGGTTCGCCAGCCGTCAGCGCGATACCGGTATCGCGGCGCGCTACATTGCCCGTGCGCTGGAAAGCGATCCCAACAATCCGCTTCTTATCGAACGCGCCTTCACGCTGGAAGTGTCCTCGGGCAATATCGCGTCGGCGGAAAAGTTTGCCGAGCGGGTTTTAAAATTCAACGATCAGCACAGATTGTCGCTGCTGGTGCTGGGCCTGAAGGCCATGCGCGAAGGAAAAGGTGCGCTTGCCCGCCAGTATTTCCAGAAATCGGCCTATACACCGATCGGCGAGTTGTCGGCAGCGCTGCTCACCGCCTGGTCATATGCGGCAGAGAACAACCTCAACAGCGCGCTCACCGAACTCGACAAGCTGAAGCGCAACCAGGCTTTCGAGAATTTCCGGCTGTTCCATGCCGGCCTGATTGCAGACATGGTCGAAAACCGCAACCGTGCGGAAGTGTTCTACAAGTCGGCCTATGAAAAGGCAGGCACCTCGCTGCGCGTGGTTCAGGCCTATGGCAACTATCTTGAACGCACCGACCGCAAGGACCAGGCGACCAAGATCTACGAGCTCTTTCTGAGGGCGACCCAGGCCAATCCGCTGGTGCGCAGCGCGCTCGATGACCTGAAGGCCGGAAAACAGGCTGAACCGTTTATCAACACTGCGGCAGGTGGCGCCGCCGAAGCCCTGTATTCCATTGCCGGCGCCCTTACCGACGAGCGATCCATCGATATTGCGCTGGTTTATGCCCGGCTGGCCCTGTCCAGCCACCCTGAGTTTTCCGAGGGCCAGACACTGCTCGGCGAAGTCTATACCCAGATGAAACTGCACGAGCAGGCTATCGCCGCGTATGACAAGATAGAAGCGGCTTCGCCGTTGCGCTCAAGCGCGGACATTCAGACAGCCACCAATCTCAACCAGCTCGACAGGTTCGATGATGCGGTGAAGGTACTGAAATCCCTCATTGCCCGCGAACCGGAAAACTATAACGCCCTGTTGTCACTCGGCAACCTGTACCGCCTGAACGAGAAATGGCTCGATGCCGCGGATGCGTACACCCAGGCGCTCGCCCGGGTCGACGAGCCGGGAGCAAAGAACTGGTCAGTGTATTATTTCCGCGGCATTGCCTACGAGCGCGCCGGGCGCTGGGAAAATGCCGAACCGGATTTCCGCAAGGCGCTACGCTTCCAGCCCGAACAGGCGTCGGTGCTGAACTATCTCGGTTACTCGCTGATTGAAAAGCGCATCAATCTGACCGAAGCGTTCGAAATGGTCGAAAAGGCGGTATCTCTGCGCCCCAATGACGGCTACATCGTTGATAGCCTCGGCTGGGGACATTACCAGTTGGGACGCTACGAAGAGGCTGCAAAACTGCTCGAACGCGCTGCCGGTCTGCGTCCTGAAGATCCGGTGATCAATGATCACCTGGGCGATGCGCTTTGGCGGGTCGGCCGCAAACTGGAAGCAAAGTTCCAGTGGCAGTATGCGCTGGATTCGAATCCGACCAAGGAGAACGCGGCAAAGATCCGTCGGAAGCTGAAGGACGGCCTTCCGGATCCGGAACCGGCCGCCGCGCCAACCGCTTCAGGAACCGAAAAGCCCAACAAGTCCTGACCTGGCTTTTCTGGTATTGCCATGATTACCGAGTTCGCCGCCGCGAAAGTCAATCTCGCCTTGCATGTCACCGGCAAGCGTGAAGACGGCTATCATCTGCTTGACAGCGCCGTGATGTTTGCGTCTGACGCCGGTGACGAACTGCAGGTGTCATTTGCCGGCGAAACCTCGCTGACCGTGTCAGGCCCGTTTGCGCAAGGTCTGGAAACCGACGCGGGAAACCTGGTCCTCAGGGCCTGGTCCGCCCTGCAAACCCGTTATCCGGATGACGTGCGCCCCTGCCACATAAACTTGCACAAGGCCCTTCCGGTCGCATCTGGTATCGGTGGCGGGTCAGCCGATGCGGCTGCCGCACTCCGTGCAATTGTCCGTCTCAACGGTCTGGAAATTGACGCATCGACGCTGCATGCAGTCGCGCTGCAACTGGGTGCCGACGTGCCGGTCTGCCTGACCTCCAGCGCCTGCCGGATGCGGGGAATCGGCGAGATCATCGATGATTGGACACATGCACCATCCCTGCATGCGGTTCTGGTCAACCCACGGGTCGGCGTTTCGACCGCGGGGATTTTCCGGCATCTGGGCCTGGCGCCCGGCAGTTCAGCAAATGCCGCAATGCCGGACCGGTTCGGCGAGGCGACCAACAGTGCTGCCGCGCTTGCCTGGCTTGCCGGTTGCCGCAACGACCTGGAGCCGGCGGCATGCCATCTGGAGCCGGTCATAAGTGATGTATTGCGTGCTCTCGGCCAACTGCCCGGCTGCCGGCTGTCGCGGATGAGCGGATCAGGCGCCACGTGCTTCGGTCTGTTCGACGATGCCGCAAACGCCGGGGATGCCGCGATGACGCTGTCTGAGCGGCATCCCGAATGGTGGCTGAAGCCGACTATCCTGCACTGAGCAGGTCATGATTGTCGGCAGTCGCGGATTGTGGCCGACGTTCAGTTTGAAAGTTGCCTTGTGAGACTGGCGGCATACCATTTGAGCCAGCCATGCTGGGGTGTCGTGAGGAACCAGGATTGGCGGATATCCCAAGCCTTGTTTTGGGCTTCGTGAAGCATCCTGTCTGTCGGCAGGATAATGTAGCCGCCTTGATTGTAGACCGTGTATTCGCCGAAATAGATTTCATTGCCCTTCAGGTACAAGTCACACCGTACATGGTCGAATCCGGCACATAACCTCAGCGCTGCCTGCTCTATCTCGGCCCGGTTGTCGATCGACGGCGCCGGGGCATCTTCCGCGCCGATCGAGTTTGAGTCCGAACTTGCACTCCAGTCGCCGCGCAGTATGGCCGCCGAGCTTTTCTGCAACCGGTCGTAGATCACCAGAATCATCTGTATTTGTCCGCAGTACACATACATCTTGGCCTCGGCGGTGCCATATTCTCCCGGCTTGTCCAAAACCATTTCTTCCACGTACAGTTTTGGCTCCAGGCCAAAGTAGCTCCATTCAAAATGCCGCTTCCCGTATGTCCGCCGCATCCATGTCTTCGCTCGGTTTTCCAGGTCTTCGCGGTCATACTTTCCCGCGAATATCGGGAAAAAATATCCCGAGCCATGAGTGGCCTTGACCACAACATCTCCGTTTAGCACCTCCGGCGGGATGTCTGCCGCGTCGGCGCCGACCCACAGTGTCTTGGGCAGCTGGATGTCAGGGCATCGCTTGCGGGCAAGCGCCCGGCTTTCAAGTTTGTCGCTGGCTGGCACAAATTCCGGGTTTCTGTCGAATACTTTTCGCCACAGAAACTTGTCATTCAAATCACGGGGAAACGCCGGATTCGGTAAGCTGCCCGTCAACCGGACATGCAGCCAAACGACACGAAAATACCGCAGGTAGATCCACAGGTTGGCCAGATTGAGGACTATGTGGTCGTGTATCGCGCGCAATTTGTTGCAGCTCGCCCTAGATTCTCAGGCCGGTTGCCCCTCGTGGAAACTGACAATCCCGGTTTTAACGGTAGACAAGACCGAAGTTAGGGCGGCCATCCTTGTTTCGGTTCAACGTGTTGCATTTGCCGCCCTCTTTGCTATCAACCGCAGGAAGATTAATCAGTATACGCGGTTAGATGATAATGCAATCGAGGGCCAATCCTGTCCTGCTCGTTTCCGATGTTGCCGGGAGCTTTGACGAACTGGACTTGTCCAGGACTGATTTGGAAATGACCGATCAGGAAACCATTGATGGCATAAGGCATGGAATTGAGGCATGCGGCTACGACTGCCGGCACGTAGACGATCCGAAAAGCCTGCCGGGCATCTTTTCGGATAATCCGGATTGCCTGGTTTTGAGTATTTGGTCCGGGCAAGGCAACAGAAACAGACGCGCGATTGTGCCGTCCATCTGCGAAGCTCACAATATCCGATATGTCGGAGCCGATCCGTATGCGGCAATGATCTCCAGCGACAAGAATCTGTCAAAGACGGTGTGTGCCGAGTTCGGGTTGAATTCGCCTTCCGGCGTTCTGGTTCGCTCATCGGATCAGGCCGATCTTATAAACGGACTGGATTTTCCGGTGGTGGCGAAGCCACTTTTGGAGGGCGGTTCAATCGGGGTAACGCAAGGCAGCAAGGCACCCGACCTTGCTACGGCCAAAACCCGCATTGACGAACTCTTCAAGTATTATCAACCTCCGATCCTTTGTGAACAGTTCATAGGCGGACGAGAGATTTCGTTCTGCATGGTCGGCGCTGGTAAAATTGCCCATATCGAAGCCATGGAAATAAAAATCGATGGCGAACCGGATTACTTCAACGATCGGGTTTTCTCCATGCATGACAAGCGTTCAAAATGTCGGCAGGAAAAGCACCGGTTTGTCAACGTCACTGATGAGATGCCCGATACTCTGATCCACAAGATCCGACGCGTCTATCAGGCATTGGGCAAGGTGGACTACATGCGCATTGATGGAAAATACGATGGTGAGTTCTACTGCCTGGAATTATCGACCGACCCCGGCATTGGTATCAACAGCCTGTTCGCCCATTCATACTATTCCATTGGTCGCACATATCGCGACATGATCGCGGGGATACTGGCCACCCGGATGCCGGACGGTCACCGGAAAGATCGCGGATAAGGTTACCGACCGGAGGAATTCATCTTCGCAACCGCAACCGCATGCGCTCAGCCTGGCCAACGACTCGGGTGGCCGCGGTCAATTGATCCAGTCCAACGATAACTGCCCCTAGTGTGCCCGGGCCACCGAGAACCTGATTGCATCGACCAGGGCGGATTTGTATGGACTCTCGGGGAAAATTTCCATCGCATCGCGGGCGATGGCGCCGTAGTGGCGGGCGCGTTCGATGGTTGCCTCGAGCGCATCATGCTGCGTCATCAGGCCGATCGCCGTCTCCAGGTCACCGTCGCGCTGGTCGCCTTCTTCCATCACGCGTTTCCAGAATTCGCGCTGTTTGGTATCGCCGCGCCGGTATGACAGCACCACCGGCAGTGTGATCTTGCCTTCGCGGAAATCGTCTCCGACGCTTTTACCAAGCTGTGCCTGCTTTCCGGAATAATCCAGCGCATCGTCAACAAGCTGAAATGCGACGCCGAGATTGCGGCCGTAGGATTCCAGTGCCTCGCGTTCCGCATCGTTGCGTCCGGCGATGATGGCGCCGACCTCGGCAGCCGCGGAAAACAGCGCGGCGGTCTTGGCGTTGATCACTTTGAGGTAGGCATCCTCGGTCGTCGACGTGTTATGTGCCGCCGCCAGCTGCATGACCTCGCCCTCGGCAATGACTGCGGCTGCATCTGCCAGCACTTTCAGCGCCGCCAGTGAGCCGGTCGTGACCATGATCCGGAACGCCTGGCCGAGCAGGTAGTCGCCCACCAGCACGCTCGCCTGGTTGCCCCAGATCAGTCGCGCGGTACGCCGGCCCCGCCTGAGATCGCTTTCGTCGACCACATCGTCGTGCAACAGGGTGGCCGTGTGCATGAACTCAACCGCGGTCGCCAGGTCGATGTGATGCTGCCCGTCGTAGTCACACATGCGCGCGGCCGCGATCGTCAGCATCGGGCGCAGGCGCTTGCCGCCGGAATCAATCAGGTGTTGTGCAAGCTCGGGTATCAACTCCACATGGGATTGCGCATGCGACAGGATCTGGGAGTTCACCTTTTCCATGTCATCTGCCACGAGATCGAGCAAAGGAGACAGGCTTGCATCCTTGGCTTCTGCTGCACTTAACGGAACCACCACGCCCACCGGAAAACTCCACCGCTGTCTTTGTTGTCTATGTTTCAGAACATAAGTGGCACACTGGCCGCCAGCAAGGGCACTATGGCCGCATGCGACGCATTGAACTAGGCTAGGGGGAAAGTGAGGTCAAGTGATTGTGCCTGAAGGATGACTGTGTAAAGCCGGAGACCTGTCCCGCGATGGGATTTTGGCGTGTTTGCTTCGACTTTTCAGTCAGCTAAAGTCAAAATACACTCGTGCAGAACACCAAGTGTTAACAGGTCCTGACTCTACGGTCGCTGTGAAACCATTTTGTTAACTGCCAAAAGGTAATCTGTATTTCATGCGTGAGTTGCTGCGATCCAATGATGTCGTACTCGTTTCCTATGTTGTTGATCTACTTGGTCAGGAAGGCCTGAATGCGGAAGTGTTTGACGGACATATGAGTGTGCTGGAGGGATCCATCGGCGCAGTTCCACGCCGGGTGATGATAGATGTGGATGATGAGATGCGCGCCCGCAGATTGCTGAACGAAGCGGGTTTGCGGAGGCATTTGGCGGATGTGGGATGATGTCTGAGCGGGCGCTGATGAAAAAGGCGGAAGAGGCTGTGATGGAAGATGAGTTTCAAGGAGGTCCGGCTGACAGTCAGGCGGGCAAACCCGGCCTGTCGGACGATGCCTTTCTGGGCGGAAAACTCCAGATACTGCAGCCGGAAAAAGGCTATCGCGCCGGGATAGATGCAGTACTGCTGGCGGCGTCGGTGCCGGCATCCGACGGGGATACGCTGTTTGAGGCGGGCATCGGAACTGGTGTGGCGGCCGCCTGCCTGGCGACGCGGGTGCCCGGAACTATAATCACCGGTGTGGAGATTGCCTCGCGGTATGCGCTCATCGCAGAAGAGAATTTCAAACGCAACGAACTGCATGAGCGGGTCATGGTGCTGAAAGGCGACTTGTGCGACTCCATGCGCCACGATCAGGTGGACTGGCCGGCACCGGGCAGCGTGTCGCACGCCTATGCAAACCCGCCTTTTTTTGTTGATTCGAGTGTCCAGGCCCCTGCCGATGCGCTTCGCGCGCAAGCTCATATGTTGAAGGCCGGCGAGCTGGACAACTGGGTCAAGGTCATGGCCAATGCTGTCAAGCCCAGGGGAACGGTGTCGATCATTCATCCGGCATCCTCATTGCTCACACTGCTGTCGGCGATGGGGGCAAGACTGGGGGGATTGACCGTGCTGCCGCTGCGTGCCCGTCGCAACGATGCGGCATCGCGCATTATCGTACGCGGTACAAAGGGCTCGAAGGCGCCGTTGCGGCTGCTGCCGGGGCTGGTGCTGCATGAAGCAGGTTCCGATGCTTTTGTTGATGAGGTGGACGCCGTACTGCGCGGCGGAGAAGGTCTCGAATTTGCGTGAATTCGTGACGCTGACTTGAGGTTCTGCGCCTGGCGCACCATGTAGACAGCGGCCCAGGGCCGACGCTATGTCTCATAAATCGATAAAGGCAGCTCCATAAATGGTCTCACGCACCTCAAACAAGAAAAAGAAGAAGAAGGCCGGATGGCTGACAAGATTGTTGCGCGGCAAACGCAAGTTTGTCGCCCATGTCCGCCTGCGCGGGGCTATCGGCATGCCCGCGCCCATGAGCCCGGCGCTGTCCATGGCCGGCATCGAGGAAACACTGGAGCAGGCATTTGCCATTCCGGGGCTTGCGGCGCTGGCATTGTCGGTCAACTCGCCGGGTGGTTCGCCGGTCCAGTCCACGCTGATCTTCAACCGCATCCGCCAGCTGGCAAAAAAGCATGAAGTCACCGTGCTGGTGTTCTGCGAGGACGTGGCCGCTTCCGGCGGGTATCTGCTGGCCGTGGCAGGCGACGAGATATATGCCGACCGCAGTTCCATTGTGGGTTCAATAGGTGTTATTTCGGCAGGTTTCGGTTTCCAGGCTGCGATCAAGAAACTCGGTGTGGAACGTCGCGTCTACACGGCAGGTGATAACAAGTCCGTACTGGACCCGTTCATGCCGGAAAAGAAGGAAGATGTGGCGCACTTGAAGTCGCTTCAGCTTGACGTGCACGAGGCGTTCAAGGATATCGTACGCTCACGCCGACAGGCGCACCTCAACGGCAAGGAGGATGAGCTGTTCTCCGGTCTGTTCTGGGCCGGAGACAAGGCTCTGGAGCGCGGCCTGGTGGACGGCCTTGGCACCCTGCACGAAGTATTACAGAAAAAGTTCGGGGATGACGTCATCATCAAGACCGTCGAGCCGAAGGGCGGGTTCTCTGTGCGCAAACTGCTGTTGCCGGGTGGCGGGTCGTCGCTCGACAGCGCCGCCAGTGCAGCCGGACAAGGAGTCGCGTCCAGCGCTCTTGCGCTTGCAGAAGAGCGCGCTTTGTGGTCTCGTTATGGATTATGAGGTTTGAACCGGGTAGGGGCCTGTTTGGAGGAATGAAAACGATATGATCTACAAACTGTTGCTGGCCGGCGTTGGTATTGCGATGTCCTATACCGTGGCGCGCGCACTTTCGAACCTGCAGGCAAAATCCGCTGTCAAGGTGAAGACCAATGATCGGCACCGCGTCCGCAAGGGCCGTTTGCGGCAGGATCCGGTAACCGGCGTCTACTACCCGGAAGACTGATCGGGTCCGGGCAGGACTGCAGTGCAGGGTCAACAATCAGTGTCTTTGGTTTCATGCGGCTGCCCGCTTGACCGGGATTGGCCGGCGCAATAGGTTCCGGCCAGCGATTCACTGCGTCTGGCGATCCAGAGGCCCTTCAAAGTTACTTCAAAAATGACTGCGCCCTCCGGCCTTAATCCGCAAAAATCCTTTCAGGATCTGATCCTCACTCTGCACAATTACTGGGCTGCCAGGGGATGTGTCATCCTGCAGCCCTATGACATGGAAGTCGGTGCCGGCACGTTTCATCCGGCTACCACCCTGCGCTCCGTCGGGCCAAACCCCTGGAAGGCTGCCTATGTGCAGCCGTCGCGTCGGCCCAAGGATGGACGCTTCGGCGAAAACCCCAACCGGCTGCAGCACTACTACCAGTACCAGGTGATCCTGAAACCATCGCCGCTGGATCTGCAGGAGCTGTATCTCGGATCCCTCTATGCGATCGGCATCGACCGCGACAATCACGACATCCGCTTCGTAGAAGACGACTGGGAAAGCCCGACACTGGGCGCCTGGGGGCTTGGATGGGAAGTGTGGTGCGACGGCATGGAAGTCTCGCAGTTCACCTATTTCCAGCAGGTCGGCGGTCTCGATTGCGCGCCCGTTTCGGGAGAGCTCACTTACGGTCTTGAACGCCTCGCCATGTACGTTCAGGGCGTGGACAACGTCTATGACCTGAACTTCAACGGTGGTGACGGTGACGATCTGGTCACCTATGGCGATGTGTTCCTGCAGGCCGAACAGGAATACTCCAGACATAATTTCGACCATGCAAACACCGAAACACTGCTGCAGCAGTTCCGGTTTGCCGAAGCCGAATGCAAGGCCCTGCTGGCTGCCGGTGACAAGGACGGCAAGCACCTGATGGCACTGCCGGCCTATGACCAGTGCATCAAGGCATCTCATGTTTTCAACCTGCTTGATGCCCGCGGCGTGATCTCCGTGACAGAGCGCCAGGCCTACATTCTGCGGGTTCGCGATCTGGCCAAGGGTTGCTGCGAGGCCTGGTCAAGGACCGCAGGCGGGAGCGCGCAGTAAAATGGCTGAACTCCTGCTAGAACTGTTCTCCGAAGAGATCCCTGCCCGCATGCAGGCGCGTGCCGCAGCCGATCTGCAGAAACTGGTCACCGATGCCTTGGTGGAACAGGGCCTGACATATGACAGCGCCAAGGCCCATGTCACGCCGCGCCGCCTGGCACTGTGCGTGGACGGGCTGGATGTGCGCACTGCGCACTACAAGGAGGACCGCAAGGGCCCGCGCATCGATGCGCCGGAACAGGCTGTTCAGGGATTCCTGAAGTCGGCCGGTGTCACACTCGATCAATGCGATGTCGAGGAAGACAAGAAGGGCAAGGGCGCGTTCTACGTGGTGCGCATCAACCGGCCGGGACAGGAAACGCCGGATGTGATCGCGAAGGTTGTGCCGGAGATTGTGCGCAAGTTTCCCTGGCCCAAGTCCATGCGCTGGGGCACCGGCCAACTGCGCTGGGTCCGGCCGCTGCACTCCATCTTATGCATGTTTGACGGTCAGGTGGTCCCGTTCGACATTGACGGCATCCGGTCGGGCAACGTCACCTGCGGCCATCGTTTCCTGAGCCCCGGCGAGATCACGGTCACCGCGTTCGACGACTACGAGCAGTCGCTCAGGTCGGCCTATGTCATGCTGGACGCCGGCGAGCGCATGGAGGCTATCGCCGCCGAGGCCGCCAATCTTGCATTCGCCAGGGGGCTCGATGTGATCGAGGACAAGGGCTTGCTGGCCGAAGTTGCTGGCCTTGTGGAATGGCCGGTGGTGCTGATGGGCGAGTTTGACGAGAGTTTTCTCGATGTCCCGGCCGAGGTGATCGTGACGTCGATCAGGAGCCACCAGAAATGCTTTGCCCTCACCGGCAAGTCGGGGAGCCTCAGCAACAACTACCTTTTGGTGTCCAACCTGATCGCTAAAGACGGCGGCAGCAAAATCACTGCAGGCAACAACAAGGTGATCGCTGCCCGGCTTTCCGATGCCCGCTTCTTCTGGGAGCAGGACAAGAAGACGGCGCTGGAAGACCGGCTGCCGCTGCTTGAGAAAATTACTTTCCACGCGAAACTTGGCACCCAGGCTGAACGCGTTGCCCGGATCGAGGCGCTGGCAGGCGAAATCGCCAGGACAATCGGTGCGGATGAGGCCCAAGCCAGGTTGGCCGCCAGGCTGGCCAAGGCCGACCTGGTGACCGAGATGGTCGGCGAGTTTCCCGAGTTGCAGGGCCTGATGGGCAGCTATTACGCCCGCGAGGAAGGCCTGGACGAGGACGTCCAGACCGCCATCCGCGATCACTACAAGCCGCAAGGCCCGTCTGATGAGGTGCCGTTAGGCAAGGTGGCTCAGGCCGTGGCCCTGGCCGACAAGATCGACACCCTGGTCGGTTTCTGGGCAATCCATGAAAAGCCCACCGGTTCGAAAGACCCTTATGCATTGAGGCGCGCTGCACTGGGTGTCATTCGCACCGTGCTCGACGGCCAGTTGCGGCTGAATCTATTGTCTGTGGCGCGTGCAGCCCTGAAGCCGGTTCTGCAGGCCCGGCATCGCGATTTAGAAGATGACGGGGACGATGTTGTGGTGCCCGACAATGCCGGAGATGCAATTGCGGCTGATTTGCTGGCATTCTTCGCCGACCGGCTGAAAGTCTATCTGCGCGATGGCGGCACCCGGCATGACCTGATCGACGCTGTATTTGCGCTCGGTAATCAGGATGACCTGCTGATGATTGTCAGGCGGGTAGAGGCGCTGACGGCGTTTCTCGAGAGCGACGACGGCCAGAACCTGCTGGCCGGCGTCAAGCGTGCCTCCAATATCCTGAAGATCGAGGAAAAGAAAGACGGCCGCAGTTTTACCGGCGCGCCGGAAACCAAGCTTCTGCTGCAGGGCGATGAGAAGGACCTGAACCGGGCCGTGTCCCAGTCGGAAGCCAATGCCAAACGGGCGGTCGATGAGGAAGACTTCGTTGCCGCCATGGGCCACATCGCCAGGCTGCGCGGTCCGGTGGACCAGTTCTTCGACAAGGTGACGGTTAACGCCGACGATCCCTCGTTCAGGGAAAACCGCCTGAAACTCTTGAACCGTATCCGCGAAGCGACACTCGCTGTGGCCGATTTCTCGAAGATCGAGGGGTAGGGGAGGCTTTATTCCGCTCACGCAAGCAGGCTTCGCCTGCGCTCCGCTAGGGCGCACTTCGTGCGGCGCGCGGTCGCGCTTGCCTCAGCACTTCGTGCTTCGGAGGGAGTACATCAAGACCGTCGTACTGAATTCTGGAACTAGGCCCGACGGGCCTCGGGCCGGTCAGGCCCGCCCCCGCGGAGCGCAGCCGCAAAGCGGCTGCTTGCGTGAGCGATATGAATCAAATGTTGATGTGGCAATGCTGCGACTTGAAAAACCTGTCCGGTTGTGGCCTTACACTCCCGCACATCATCCCATAGCGCGGAAACAGGACAGGGGCAGGTACATGAGCACTTCTTCCGGCAAGATGGTTTATCAGTTCGGCGACGGCCAGGCCGACGGCACGGCGCAGGACAAGGAACTGCTCGGCGGCAAGGGCGCCAACCTGGCCGAAATGTGCCAGCTTGGTGTGCCGGTGCCGCCCGGATTTACCATCACCACGCAGGTCTGCACCGGATACTACAACAACAACAATGCCTATCCTGACGGGCTCGACGCGGACGTTGCGGCGGCCGTCAAATGGGTCGGCGACAAGGTCGGCGCCGGCTTCGGCGACAAGAAAAATCCTTTGCTCGTTTCGGTGCGCTCGGGTGCCCGGGTTTCCATGCCCGGCATGATGGACACGGTGCTGAACCTGGGCCTCAATGACGAGACCGTGCAGGGGCTGGCCGAGCGGGCCGGCGACAAGCGGTTCGCCTACGATAGCTATCGCCGCTTCATCCAGATGTATTCCGATGTTGTGCTTGGTCTCGATCACGATGCCTTTGAGGACATGCTGGGTGAGTTCAAGGACGAGAACGGCCACGAACTGGACACCGATGTCAGCGCTGATGAATGGGCGACGCTCATTGAACGGTTCAAGCAACTGGTCGAGGAAGACTCAGGCGAGCCGTTTCCGCAGGATGTCAATGCCCAGTTGTGGGGCGCAATCGGTGCGGTGATCAAGTCATGGCAGTCAGCTCGCGCCATCACCTATCGCAAGCTCAACGAAATTCCAGACGGCTGGGGCACAGCGGTCAATGTGCAGGCCATGGTGTTCGGCAATATGGGAGATACCTCTGCGACCGGCGTGGCATTCACCCGCAACCCGTCAAACGGCACCAGGGAATTGTACGGTGAGTTTCTCGTCAACGCCCAGGGTGAAGACGTGGTCGCCGGCATCCGCACGCCACAGAACATCACCGAGGCCGCCCGCATCGAAGCCGGTATGAGCGATCCGTCACTGGAAAACCTGATGCCGGAGACCTTTACGGAATTGACCGGCATATTCGACCGCCTGGAATCGCACTATCGCGACATGCAGGACCTGGAATTCACCATTCAGGACGGCAAGCTGTGGATGCTGCAGACCAGGTCCGGCAAGCGCACGGCCCAAGCGGCGCTGAAAATCGCCGTTGATATGGCCGAGGAAGGTCTGATTACAAAGTCGGAAGCGGTTGCGCGCATTGACCCCGGATCGCTGGATCAGCTGCTGCACCCGACCCTCGACCCGAAAGCCGAGCGCGACATCATTGCCTCCGGCCTGCCGGCCTCGCCGGGCGCCGCCTGCGGTGAAGTGGTGTTCGACAGCGATGAGGCTGAACAGGCCAAAGCGCAGGGCCGCCGGGTCATCCTGGTGCGCGTTGAAACCAGCCCGGAAGACATTCACGGCATGAACGCCGCCGAGGGCATCCTGACGACACGCGGCGGCATGACCTCGCATGCAGCAGTGGTGGCACGCGGCATGGGCAAGCCGTGCGTAACGGGCGCCGGCGCCATTCACGTCAATTACGAAGAACAGAAATTCACCGTCATGGGGCAGACGGTCGAGGCCGGCGACATTGTCACCATCGATGGTGCCTCCGGCCAGGTGATGCGTGGTGAAATTCCCACCATCAAACCGGAATTGTCCGGTGATTTCGGCCGTATCATGGAATGGGCGGACGACATCCGCAGGCTCGGTATCCGCGCCAATGCCGATACACCCAGCGATGCCCGCATGGCGCGTGAGTTCGGCGCTGAAGGTATCGGCCTGTGCCGTACCGAGCACATGTTCTTTGAGAACGAACGCATTGCCGTGGTCCGCGAGATGATCGTTGCCGACACCGATGCGCAGCGCCGCACGGCGCTGGACAAACTGCTGCCCATGCAGCGTGCCGACTTTGTCGAACTGTTCGAGATCATGGCCGGCCTGCCGGTGACCATTCGCCTGCTGGACCCGCCGCTGCACGAGTTCCTGCCGCACGGCGAGGAGGAAATTCTCGAGGTCGCCAGCAACATGGATATTGATCCGGAAGTGCTGCGTGCCCGGGTTGCAGAACTGGATGAGTTCAATCCGATGCTGGGTCATCGCGGCTGCCGGCTTGCGGTGACCTATCCGGAAATCGCCGAGATGCAGGCGCGGGCAATTTTCGAGGCCGTAGTCGAAGCTGCGGGCAAAACCGGTACGGCACCGATACCGGAAGTCATGATCCCGCTGATTGCGGGCCGCGCCGAATATGACCTGGTAGCGGCAAGCATTTCTGCTGTGCATGCGGAAGTGGAGACCCAGTCGGGCCAGAAGATCGAGTTCCTGTGCGGCACCATGATTGAACTGCCGCGCGCCTGCCTGAAGGCTGACGATATTGCCGGGGCAGCGGAGTTTTTCTCGTTCGGCACCAATGATCTGACCCAGACGGCGTTCGGCATCAGCCGCGATGATTCGGCCCGGTTCATGAATGACTATGTCAACAAGGGCGTTTGGGAGCGCGATCCGTTTGTGTCCATTGACGTCGATGGGGTTGGCGAACTGGTGAAAATCGGCGTCGAGCGCGGCCGGTCCGTCCGTTCGGACATCAAGCTCGGCATCTGCGGCGAACACGGCGGCGACCCCGCAAGTGTGCATTTTTGCCACGCAGCGGACCTGGATTACGTGTCCTGTTCGCCATTCAGGGTCCCGATCGCACGTTTGGCGGCAGCCCAGGCCGCCATCAGAACCGCCTAAGGCGCCGAAATTCGCCGTTAACGAAGCAGACTCAAAGCCTGTGTAAGCTATGGTTTTTCGGCGCCGGTTAACTTGCTTGCATGGTTAACCTATGATAAACGCTGAAAGACTATCCTTAGGGGATGAGTATCGACTAATTCTAACGGACCTTGCAGGGAAAGGCCCGCTTGTTTGAGTAAGTACGACCGACATATGCGGATGCGTGCACAGCACGACACCCGGTGGGATGATGCTGATCAATCTATAGGATTGTCAGATATTCTGTCATATGCTTTTGCAGGCTTTGCCTTTGTCGGTGCTGTCGCGGTGGCCAGCCACTACATGTCCAAGGCCACGGCTTCAAACAATTTCGTTCAGATCAACAGCGAGCACAACATGTCGTCGGGCACGTCTTCTGCGTCCGCACACTGGCGCGATGTTGTATCTCCGGCGACAACCATAGCCAGTAAGGGGTCGTTGCTGGACGACACTGCGGGAGAGGATTTCCGCATGGTTCCCGCCGACAACCGGGTTGTCGTGGCCAGTCATGGCAAGTCGGACTTTGTCAGCGACGATATTGAGCTCAAGCTGCCCGGCTCTGAGGAACAGATCATAACGCCGGCGGCCTACCAGCCGCAGCCGCAGATCCAACTCGTGTCGATCCCGCCTTCGCCGTCGATCTCACAGCTTGAATCAGGGTTCCGTCTTGGCCGGGACGAAAAGCGCAAGGTGCTTAAGAAGCGTGAGGCCCGTCTGGCCGAGAAAAACTGCCTGGCGCGCGCCATTTACTTCGAAGCCCGTTCCGAGCCGGAAGCAGGTCAGATCGCGGTTGCCAACGTCATTCTCAACCGGGTCAAGTCCAAGCATTATCCCAACACGATCTGCGGCGTGGTGTATGACGGTGCCCACCGCCTCAACTCGTGCCAGTTCTCGTTTGCCTGCGACGGCAAGCAGGATGCCCCGCGCGGACCGAAGGAATGGTCGAAGGCCAAGAAACTGGCGGCCCGCGCCATGGCCGGTGATGCCTATGTGCGTGTTGTTTCAACGGCCACCCACTATCATGCCGACTATGTGAACCCACGCTGGTCAAGCAGCATGAAGCGGCTTATCAAGATCGGCCGTCATATTTTTTATCACGGCACCTGATCAGGTTTATTTCATCTGCTGAAAATGTCCCGATGCCTCGCAGGATTTTGCGAGGTTTTATTATTTGGGGCTGGACGTGGTAACGCTTCATCCCGCACATTCCCTGCATCCATTGGCGGGGGCGCCAGTGTGTTGGTTTGCGAATTGCGCTTCAGGAGGCGAAACATGGCTACATGGACATGGATGAACGGTGACTGGCATGACACGCCACCCATGGTGGCCGACCCCATGACCCATGCAATGTGGCTGGGATCCTGCGTGTTCGATGGCGCCCGGGCATTTGAAGGCACCGCTCCGGACCTCGACCAGCACTGCGACCGGGTGGTTGCGTCCGCGCTGACCTTTGGCCTGAAGCCGATGCATGATGCACGTGAGATCGAGGCGCTGGCCCGCGAGGGGATCGCGAAATTTGCCGACGACGCCGAGCTCTACATCCGGCCCATGTACTGGGCCGATGAAGGGTTTGTCGATGTGGATCCCGACACCACACGATTCGCCCTGGCGGTCTATGATGCGCCGATGCCGCCGGCGGCAGGGTTTTCGGTGACCTGTTCGCCGTTCAGACGGCCGTCGCTTGAATATGCGCCAACCGATGCCAAGGCGGCTTGCCACTATCCCAATTCGGCCCGCGCCATGCGCGAAGCGCGTGCGCGCGGCTTCGACAATGCGGCAATGCTGGACCCGCTGTCGAACGTGTCCGAACTGGCCACGGCGAACATCTGGTATGCCAAGGACGGCGAAGTTTTCACACCGGTTCCCAACGGCACGTTCCTGAACGGCATTACCCGGCAGCGCATCATCAATCTGCTCAGCGAGGACGGCATCAAGGTGCATCAAGGCTCGCTGAAGTGGCATGATTTCGAGACCGCTGACGAAGTGTTCTCGACCGGCAACTGGGCCAAGGTGTCGCCGGTTACCAGGATCGAGAGCCGTGACCTGCAACCCGGCCCGATGTATGCCAGGGCCCGCGAGCTCTATTGGGCCTATGCCCATTCGAAGGGAAAACTGTCCTAGAGCAACATCGGCTCAATTGAACCGGTAAAGCTGCTCCATCATCCCGATCTAGAGCCGCAACTGGGCAAACTTCTTCATGAAGGCCTTGCTGGCCTGTTCCGCTGTCTGCGGCGCCAGTTTCTGCAGCGCTGAAACCGTGGCCGCATCAAGTCCGCGCGGGCGGCCGAAGAATTTTGCCGCTTCACCGTCGTCAAATCCCGCCAGCACCGTTGCCTCGAAAAACGCCGATGCCTTGTCGGCCCGCTTGATCCGCGTCTCGATCCTGTCGGGCAGATGCGCCGGCAGGCCAAAGCGCACATGCACGGCCTCCATCAACCGGCCCTCGAATGCCTTGTAGTCCAGGCCGAGTGCTGCCTTGAACGGTGAGATCATGTCTCCGATCACATACTCCGATGCATCATGCAGTAGGGCCGCCAACCGCCAGCGCTGGTCGGTGTTGGGGTAAAACTCCACCAGCAACTGCTCGACCAGAACACAATGCTGGGCCACCGAGAATGCGTGCGAACCATGGGTCTGGCCGTTCCAGCGCGCCACCCGCGCCAGCCCGTGGGCAATGTCTTCAATCTCGACATCCAGTGGGGACGGCTCCAGAAGGTCGAGCCGGCGCCCCGACAGCATGCGCTGCCAGGCACGTGGTGCCTCCGGTTGTCTGGAGCCGGACGCCATTGCGTCAACGCGCCAGTTTCTGGCACGCCTCATGCCGGTGGCACTGGACCAGATGGTCGTTGACCATGCCGACGGCCTGCATGAAGGCATAGACGATGGTCGGGCCGACAAAGCGGAACCCGCGTTTTTTCAGGTCCTTGGAGATTCTCTCAGCCAATGGTGTGGCTGCCGGCACGTCTTCCAGCCGCTCGAACTGGTTGACCAGTGGCCTGCCGTCCATGAAGTCCCACAGATAGGTATCGAAGCCCTGTGCCGCCTCGATTTCCAGATAAGCCTGTGCGTTGGTGACGCTGGATTCGATCTTCAGCCTGTTGCGCACAATGCCGGCATCCTGCATCAGCTCAGCCTTTTTCGCATCGTCATAGCGCGCCATGATGGCCGGATCGTAATTGTCAAAGGCGGCGCGGAAATTGTCACGCTTGCGCAGGATGGCAATCCACGACAGGCCGGCCTGGAAGCCGTCCAGCAGCAGTTTCTCAAACAACGCCCGGCTGTCATACTCCGGCACGCCCCATTCCTCATCGTGATAGGCCACATAGTCGGGGGCGGTGCCAGCCCAGCCGCACCGGTCTATGCCGTCTTCATGGGTGATCAGTGAATGCTCCCAGCCCATCAGTCATTGCCTCCCGCACTTCCGGCCGCGTCTGGCCAGCGCGCCCAGGCCGGTTTGTGCATGGTGATCGGCTGGCCGTCAACTGACAGTGCCTTGCCAGCCTGTGCGGCTTTTGCAGCACGATCTAGCCTGATCAGCGCCAGGCCGTTTGAACCGTGCGCACCCAATAGCGTGCCGACCTGCTTGTCATCTGCAATCACCTTAGCGCCGGCTGCGGGCAGGGCGGATGAACCATCGACCGGCACCAGGCGCGAGCGCGCTGTGCCACGATGCTGCATGCGCGACACCACTTCCTGGCCCACATAACAACCCTTGGAAAAATCCACCGACGCAAACTGGTCATAGCAGGCTTCGTGGGGAAACAGTTCGCTGGAGCCGATCTCGGCAGCATCTCCGATGCCGAGCCTGTAACGATGGTCCAGATAGGCTTCCGGCGGCTGGCTGGCAATCGATGCGATCACGGCGTGCGGTGCGATCAACCGCGACCCCAGTTGTTCATTGCGCGGGTCGCGAAACACATGGCCGTCATCCACAGCAGGCAGGTCTGCGCCGCCCCAGGCCGCCGCCACCGCCAGATCATCGACCGGCTCGATGCTCAGCGCCCGCCGCAACCGGTACATGGTCAGTCTCTGCACCAGGCTGGGCGTGCTTTGTGCAGCGCAATCCACCAGTACGCCGCTATCAATCGCCAGGATGAAAAAATCGAACAGGATCTTGCCCTGCGGCGTCAGCAGCGCGCTGTGAACCGCATCGCCGGGCCGCAGGCCCTCGACATTGGCAGTTACCAGGTCCTGCAGGAACGGCAGGGTATCGTCGCCCTTGATCTCGATAACGGCGCGATCGGGCAGGTTGGCAATGAAAACTGTCATCTGGTGCGATTCTCTGTCTTGCTTGAGACAACAGATTTACGTAAGCCAATGGCCATGTTCAAGCGGCGTCCTGGCCAATCAACACGGATGCGGCATCATGATAACGGGAGAGATGTTCATGTCCGGTACTTTTCGCGCAATTCAGATCAACAAAACCGATGACAAACAGACCGCGGCGCTGGTCGAACTGAGCGATGCAGACCTGATGGACGGCGACGTCACCGTGGATGTCAGTCATTCCACGCTCAACTACAAGGACGGCCTGGCCCTGACGGCCAAGGCGCCGATCATCCGCAAGTTTCCGCTGACACCCGGCATTGACTTTGCCGGCACGGTTTCCGCCTCCGACAACCCCGACTACAAGGCCGGCGACGCAGTGATACTGAACGGCTGGGGTGTCGGTGAAGGCCACTCCGGCGGATTTGCCGAACGGGCCCGGGTCAAGGGTGACTGGCTGGTGAAGATGCCCGACGGCATGACCGCGGCCCAGGCCATGGCCATTGGCACCGCTGGCTATACCTCAATGCTTTGCGTCATGGCGCTGGAAGATGCCGGTGTCACGCCGGACAGCGGTGAAATCCTTGTCACCGGCGCCGCCGGCGGCGTTGGCTCGGTGGCGATCGCCATCCTGTCCAAACTCGGATACTCCGTCACCGCCTCCACCGGACGCACCTCTGAAGAAGCTTTCCTGAAGGGCCTCGGTGCGTCCAGCATCATCGACCGCGAGGAATTCAATACGCCGCCCAAGCCGCTGGCCAAGTCGCGCTGGGCGGGCTGTGTTGATGCGGTCGGGTCAACCACGCTGGCCAATGTGCTGTCGCAGATGAACTATGGCGGTGCGGTTGCTGCCTGCGGCCTGGCACAGGGCATGGACCTGCCGGCTTCGGTCGCCCCGTTCATTCTGCGCGGCGTCAAGCTGCTCGGCGTCGATTCGGTGATGTGCCCGAAACCGCGGCGTGAACAGGCCTGGGCACGGCTGTCGCAGGACCTGGACATGGCCAAGCTTGACAGCCTCACCTCTCACATCAAGCTGGACGATGTGATTGCGGCAGGTGCTGATATCATCTCCGGCAAGGTTCGGGGCCGTATCGTGGTGGACATCGCCTGAGCAAGGCTCCGGCAAGGCGGGCTTCACTGCAAGGTGCGGATGACGGTGAACTCGCCATTGCGGATGCGTTCCGGCAGGCGTTCGGCCATAATGGCAACCGGCTCTTCGCCATAGCTGGCGATCATGTCTGACAGCGCTGCAAAAATCGCCGCCGTGGCCACACAGTCGGGATCGAGCCCGTCATAGACGGCCTCTTCCCACGCATCCAGAATATAGCGCAGGGCCGCCTGGCGGCTGCGTTGCGCTTCTTCTCCGTTGTCTTCTTCCGGCATTCGGAATTCCGGCGATTGTTTCACCCTGGTATCCAGTCGTCTTTTTAAACCCCACCTGGCAACTGCTTTTCCAATCACTCGGATGCGTCGCTCGTGCATCTACACTAGCATGTGCACCGCGAGACACACGCCGATACTGGCCAAAAGGTTAACGTGCCACAATCAGCCGGATTCTGCCGGAAAGTGCGCCGGTTTGCGGTCTCAAAGCT
This sequence comes from Anderseniella sp., assembly GCA_028289645.1. GTDB lineage: Bacteria > Pseudomonadota > Alphaproteobacteria > Rhizobiales > Aestuariivirgaceae > Anderseniella. The sequence continues at coordinate 262,299 of JANQOK010000016.1, read as the reverse complement.
TCCGAAACGGGCATTACTTCTTTATTTTCGTGCCGGGTTCAAAGGCCTCGACAACGAACGCAAATGTCACATCGTAGGGAATGTCATCATAGGTGCCCCAGGCGGTCTTTTTCTGCACCGTAATACTGCCCACGTCACGTCCCTCAGAAATCTCGCCGGTGTCCAGCGCTGACGCCTGGCCGGGCTTCCATCTGAGTATGACGTCGCCGTGCATCAGCTCCTCGCTCTTGCTCAGCATCGAAAGGGCGATGGCATTGACTTTGCCGTTGACACGATAGACCACCACCCGGGCCATCGGGCTGATGCCGTCGGGCATCTTGCCCCGATACAGGAACGGCGCCGCAGCGCTGTCATAGCCCACATACGGATTGCGGCCGTAACTGCGGAAATTGGGATTGTTGGGGACCAGGACCTTGCCATTGGGGAACCGGTTGGTGAAATCTGCCCAGCTTTCTAGCCTGGCCGGCAGGAATTTCAGGTTGCTTCCGACATCAGATCCGGCGATCGCCTGGCCGGTGAACTGTTGCCACCAGCTTTCGCTTTGCCGGTCATACATGATCAGGTCAGAATTGCGCAGCAGGCCAGTCGTGCCGAAATCCTTCAACTCGCCGTCGACCATACGGTCGAACACGATTGCAGCATTGCACAACGGGCAGTAGGTGACGGCGACCGGTTTGCCGCCCACGGTGTCATTGACGATTTCGTGCCAGATCAGGATGCGCAGCGGGTAGGCTCGCGCGTCGCCGTTGATTTTAATGGAGATAACCGGATCTTTGGCCGTCAGGTCCTTGTTCGCGCTCGCCGGTTGGAACTGCGGTCTGTCGATCGGCGGAATGCCATCACGCGGCGGTCCGCCGGACATCACTTCCGACAGCGGTACCGTAGTTCTGGTGAAATCCGTATTCGACCAGCCCATGCGCACGAATCGGTCAGCCTCGTCGCTCGCCTGCGAAGCCATTGTGAGCGCTGCCAGGAACAGGGCAGCGAGAATGCCGGTTACCAGTTTCATCGGATGAAAGGTTGGCCCAACAGCGCCTCACAAGCCAATCAGATTTATGTGAGGGTTTTCAGGGTGTTTCTGATCAGGTCGGCTGTGCCGTGCGTCATGTTCAGGCCGTCCAGGTCACCCGCTGATGCCCACATCACATCGGAAACATCGGTCGCGGCGACCGCCTCGCCGTGCTGCCACTGGCACAGGAACACCGAAATCACATAGTGGAAGATGATGGTGTCGTGCGCGTCGCGGTGGATAATGTCCTGGCATTCAAGCAGCCTGTCGAGCCGGGCGGTGACGCCGGTTTCTTCCGCCAGCTCGCGCAGGGCCGCAGCACGCGCCGGCTCACCGGTTTCAATGTGCCCGCCCGGCAGGCTCCAAAGCCCGTAGCCGGCCTTTTTCGCCCGCTTGACCAGCAATACCTTGCCGTCGCGCAGTGTCATGGTGCTGACGCCCGGAACCGGTTTTACACGTGCAGTTGTTGTCACTGGTGGTTTTATTCCCGAAGTTGCCGTGGCAGATTGCCGACAATGTGCAATCTATACAGCTTTCGCAAGTCGCCCGAAGAGGTCAAGGCGCTGTTCGAGTATCCCGAACAGCCCAACTTCCCGCCGCGCGATGTCGTGGCGCCGGGCCAGCCCATCGCCGTCGTGAGGGGCGAACAGGCCAATCGGCACTTCGCGCTGGTACGCTGGGGTTTTGTGCCGTCCTGGACCAAGGAAATGAAACCTGGCAAGCCCCTGACCAATGCGCGCTCGGAGACGGTGTTCGAAAAGCCGTCTTTCCGGCATGCAATCCGGCGCCGGCGCTGCCTTGTTCCGGCTGACGGATTTTACGAATGGAAGGGCGACGTGCCCGGCCGCAAGCAGCCGTATCACATCACAGGATCAGACAAAGGGCTGTTTGCCTTTGGCGGTATCTGGGAGCACTGGACCTCTCCCGACGGCTCGGAACTGGAAAGTGCAGCCATCCTCACCACCAAGCCCAATGCCATGATGGCCGAGATCCACACCCGCATGCCGGTGGTCATCAAGCCTGAAGATTTTAACCGCTGGCTGGATCACTCGCGTCCTGACGGCAAGCAGGTCGTCGACCTGATGAGGCCGGTCGAGGATACGTTCTTCGTGGCCGCGGAAACCGAGTTGCCAGGCCGCAGGCGCAAGGCGCCGGAAGCAAAACCGGAGCTGGAACGGCAGCCGGACGACCAGCTGAAACTACTCTGAAGGTTCCGGGATCAGCTTGCGGGCCATGCACAGACGCGGTTCCACTTCGTAGCCGAGCTTTTCGTAGAACGACCGCACGGCTTCGTTCTCTGCGCGCACCAGCAGATTGAGCTTCCATACACCGCGTTGGGTGAGCCAGCTTTCTGCCGCCCGCATGGCGGCTGCGCCCAGGCCTTTGCGCTGATAGTCCGGGTGGGTGGCGACATAGTAGACAATGCCGCGGTGGCCGTCATGGCCGACCATGACCGACGCGATAACCGTTTCATTATCGACCAGGACCAGCAGGTCGGACGCCGGGCCGGAACGGGCAAACGCGATATCCTTTTCGGGATCGTTCCACGGCCGGGTCAGGCCGCAGGCCTCCCACAGCGCGATAACGCCGGCCACTTCAGCGTCTTCTACAGGCCTGAATTCAACAGCGGCCATCACAACACCTTGCCCGGGTTCAGAATGCCATTTGGATCCAGCAATTGCTTGATGCCGCGCATCATGTTCATTTCCACCGGCTGCTTGGTGGCTGCCAGTTCGTCGCGTTTCAGGGTGCCAATACCATGTTCGGCACTGATCGAGCCCTGGTATGTGCGCACTGTGTCGTGCACGCGCGCGCTGACCTCTTCCCATCTGGCCAGGAAGGCGTCCCTGTCGGCATCCGGGGGTTGTGAAATGTTGAAGTGAATATTGCCGTCGCCGATGTGTCCGAACGGTACCGGCCGGCAGCCGGGCAATATGTCTTTCGCCAGCGCGATTGCCTCGTCCAGGAAGGCCGGCACCTTTGAAACCGGCACCGAAATGTCGTGCTTGATGGAACCGCCTTCCAGGCGCTGCACCTCCGACATGGCTTCGCGGATGCGCCAAAGATCCTGTGCGGCCTGGGTGCTGGCTGCAATTGTGGCATCACTGACCAGGCCTTCTTCGAAGGCCACTTCCAGAATGTCTGTTGCCTTGCCGCTCATGTCGCCTTCGGCATCAAACCCGGCCAGTTCAAACAGCACATACCAGTCTGACGGTGCCTGCAGCGGATCGCGGCATCCGGCATGTTTTATGGTCATGTCCACGCCGCTGCGCGGCATGACTTCAAATGCCACCACCGCATTGCCGCTCATCCGCCGCACCAGCGACAACAGTTCCAGTGCCTCGCGCGGCGACGCAACCGATGCAAATACGGTGGCGCGATCAAGCGGCGCCGGCAGCAGTTTCATCGATGCCGCTGTAATGACACCGAGAGTACCTTCGCAGCCGATAAACAGGTGTTTCAGGTCATAACCGGTGTTGTCCTTGCGCAGCGACGTCAGTCCATTCCATATATCACCTGAGGCCAGAACCACCTCCAGGCCGAGGCACAGGTCCCGGGTGTTGCCATAAGCCAGCACATTGATGCCGCCGGCATTGGTTGCCAGGTTCCCGCCCACCTGGCAGGTGCCCTGCGACGCGATCCACAGCGGAAAGATCAGATCCTTGGACTGGGCTGCTTCCTGTGCATTGTGCAGCGTTACACCGGCTTCAAGCGTGATGCAGTTGTCGGCCCTATCGAGGTGGCGGACGCGGTTCATCCGGCTCAGCGACAGGACAATCTCGCCATGTGGCATCTGTCCGCCGACAAGTCCGGTATTGCCGCCTTGCGGCACGATGGCGGTACCTGTTTCGTTGGCAAGTTTCAGGATCGCACTGACTTCTGCGGTGCTGCCGGGTTGCAGCACCAGCGGTGAACTGCCGGAAAACTTTCCCCGCGGCTCCAGCAGGTGAGGCGCAACATCAGCCTCTTCAGTCAGCGCATGTTTCGCACCGACGATAGCGGCGAATTTTTCCATTGTGTCAGGTGTCAGCATGGGCGGACGATAGATGGCCGATCCTGCCCAGTCCAGAGCTTGTAGCTGCAGCAATGCCAGAACCTAGCCGGCTGCGTTCTGGCGCCGCAAGCCTCATTCACAATAGGGGCCTGGCCCATGTCCATCCGCAGATCTGTCCGTGTGATCGACAGTCCAGTCAACCACGAACTGCCAATTTATGTTTTCGGTCAAACCGTGTAGGCTTATCCCGGTGGAAATCAAGCTTGAGGGCGGGGGCAGTTAGGGATGAAGCACGGCGTGTCAGCGGCGCTCGCCGAACGGGCGAAGAAGTTGAGTGATTTTGTTCGTCGCCGCGTTACCATCAACCGGGCTCATCTGGCCAGAAACAGAAACAAAACCACCAGATTTGTCGCTGTGTCCGGCTCCTCGGCAAAAACCACCTTATGCCGTTTGCTGGAGCATGTTCTGTCAGGTACGGGCTCGACCGCGGCTCAAATCTCCAGAAACACCATGCCCGCAATCGCGCCGTTTCTCCGCGATCTGGGAGACCAGCATGAATTCGCTGTGGTTGAAGTCGGCATCAACGGTGCCGACCGCATGTTGCATCTGGCCAGGCTCATACGCCCCCATATTGCTGTCCTCACGATGATCCAGCTGGAACACAAGAAGGGGATGCCGGACCTGGATTTCGTTGCACGGGAAAAGGGCCATCTGGTTGAGCACATGGCGCCAGGCGGGATGGCCGTGCTGAATGCGGATGAAGAACAATCTGACGGACTTGCAAGAAGGGCAAATGGCAAGGTTGTAACCTTCGGCCAGACCGACAAGGCGGATTATCGCGCAGTTGAAATCTCGGCCGGCTTTCCGGACCGGCTGTCCCTCACCATTTCCAATGCAGACCTGAGACTTGAACTCCAGACCCGACTGGTCGGGGAACACTTCTGGTTGCCGGTGACGGCTGCGGTCGCAGTGGCTCACCAGCTTGGCGTGTCGCCAAAGACAATAGCCGAGCGGATTGCCAGCTTTGAGCCGGTTATCGGGCGCTGCAATGTGTTGAAACTGCCCGATGATCGTCATTTCATCATGGACACCTACAAGGCGCCGCAGCATTCCCTCCTGCATGCGTTTGAAATTGCCAGGACGGCTCGAGCAACCAGGCGAAGAATTGTGCTTGGCCAGTTGTCCGATACCACAGGAGGAGGCAGCACCGCCTATCGCAGGGCGTACCGCCAGGCGCGCGGCTGCGCCGACGAGATAATCTTCGTCGGTGATCATGCGCATCGCCACAATGCACCTGCGGAAGACGTGGAAAGCGGCAGAGTATTTGATTTCAAGGACGTACGCGAAGTAGCAGATCACCTGCGGCAAACCTCAACTCCCGGCGAGGTGGTCCTGCTCAAATCCAATTGCAGCCTGCATCTGGAACGAGCAGCCCTGGCACAGGTTGAGACTGTGAAATGCTGGGGACAGGTTTGCAAACTCAAGACCGACTGCAAGAAATGCGGCCTGTATGGGCTTTCCTATGAGTCTCATTTGGGAAACCCGTCGGCCCGACCCGCAATGCCAGACCCCAGTGGGGTTTGAGCCGGGCAGTTCCGGCATGACGACGCGGAAAACGCATGCCGACTTGACATTCCACATCGAATGTCATAAATTTCTGTCATGACAGAAATAAAAGAAAAAATATCCAGTGAAGCTGTCGACCAGTTCATTCTTTACTGGGGCGACATGGGCGGGCAGTGGGGCGTCAATCGTTCCGTCGCACAGATTCACGCCTTGCTGTTTCTCAGCACCAAGCCGCTCAATGCCGAGCAGATTTCCGACACTCTCGGCATTGCCCGGTCGAATGTCTCAAACTCGCTCAAGGAGCTGGTCAGTTGGAAGCTGATCCGCCGGGTGCCGATACACGGCGAACGGCGCGAGCACTTTGAGGCAGAAACCGATGTCTGGGAAATGGCAATGCGGATCGCCCAGGGCCGCAAGGAACGAGAGATAGACCCGGCGGCGGCTGCGCTGAACGAGTGCGTCGCAAAGGCTGAAGCGGAAACCGCGATCGATCCGGTCGTGCTGCAGCGCCTGCGCGACATGCAGGAGTTTATGGACACGACAAACCGCTGGTATGTGCAGATGCTGGGGGTGCCGAAGTCGCAACTCAACAGGCTGATGAAGATGGGCGACAAGGTTCTCTCGGTGCTGAAGTTCGCCGGAAAAACGAAGCCATAGCCGGAGTGCTCTTTTTATTTGCCCAGTTATTTCTGTTTATACAGAAATAACGGACTTAAAGGAAACAAAGTGAATGCTCATAGGGAGCGAAAAATGAGATTGACACAACTGGCAAGAGACCGCACCCCGACACCCGCCCCGCCGGTACCAGCAACAGGCGGCGACGTCCCCGACGAGCGGTTTCGCGAACTTCTGGGTGATGACGCATGGCAGATGCTGCCGGCAGCAGTCCGCAGCCGGTTCAGCAAGCGGCTTCGGCAGGGCAGGAGCATTGCCTACCAGGGTGTCGTCACCCGCATGAGGATGAACGTGCCCGGGTTCTGTCTCGCCCATGCCGCCCGCCTGGTCGGTGCGCCCTTGCCGTATGACACCAGGTCCGTACACCAGCCGGCTGTCGTGGTGGTGACCGAGGATGTCGCCACCAACGGTCAGTTCTGGATTCGACAGTATGGTCGCCGCGGCGCGTTCCCACAGACGGTTCACAGCTCAAAACGGTTCCGCGGGCCGACCGGGCTCGAAGAGTACATCGGTTTCGGCATCGGCATGGCCCTGAACGTCGAGGCAACACCGTCTGCGCTGCTGTTCAGGAGCGATCATTACTTCCTGCAACTGTTCGGCAAGCGCGTGAAGCTGCCGGCCTGGCTGAGCCCCGGTGCCCTGGTCATCGGTCACCATGAACTGGGCAACAACCGATTCACCTTCACCCTGTCGCTGCGCAGCCTGCTGTTTGGCGAACTGGTCGCGCAGGAAGCCGTTTTCCAGGACGCAAAGGAGTAGAAACATGGACAATCCCGTCTTGTGGACCCTGATCGCGGTTCAGGTCGCCATGGGGGCCTTCGACACCCTGTATCATCACGAGGGAACCGAACGGCTGGCATGGCGCGCCTCGCAGAAGAACGAATTGCGCCTGCATGGTGTGCGCAACATCTTCTATGCCCTGATCTTCATCTGCTTCGGCTGGTTTGAGCCGCATGGGGCTTTCACCATCGCCCTGGCGCTGGTCCTGAGTGTGGAGGTGTTGATCACCCTGTGGGACTTCGTCGAGGAAGACCTGACCCGCAAGCTGCCGGCGAGCGAACGCATCAACCATACCCTGCTCGCCCTGAACTACGGTGCCATACTGGCGCTGGCGGCGCCGCACCTGCATGACTGGGCATTGCGCGAATCCGCCATCGTGCCGACCCATTATGGCTGGTGGAGCGGCTTTGCCAGCCTGTCAGCACTGGGTGTGTTGATGTTCGGCATCCGCGATCTCCTGGCGGCTGCACGTAGCGATCGCCTGTCGCGGAAGGATGCAGAAAGGCTGGTTGCCGGTCTGACCGCGCGCAAGCGGGTGCTGATCACCGGCGGCACCGGTTTCATCGGCGCCCGGCTGGTGCAGGCGCTGGTTGCCGGTCGCCACAAGGTCACGGTTCTGACCCGCGATAAATCGCATGCCGACGCCCTTGCCGCTCCGATCTGTGTCGTCACTGATCTGGACCAGGTGCCCGACGACGAGCGCTTTGACATTGTCATCAATCTGGCCGGCGATCCGGTGGCCAATGCGCTGTGGAGCCCAAGCAAGCGCGCCGAAATCATCAAGTCGCGGGCAGGCGTTACCCGGAAGCTCGTCGGGCTCATCGCCCGGCTTGATACAAAGCCGGAATGCCTGGTCAGCGGCTCTGCCGTTGGCTGGTATGGCCTCAATGATGACGACGACCTCACCGAAGACGCCGCCCCGCATGACTGCTTTGTGCATGAAGTGTGTGCCGGTTGGGAACAGGAAGCCGAGGCTGCACGGCAGTTCGGCGTACGGGTGATCACCTTGCGCATCGGCCTGGTGCTCGGTGTCGAAGGTGGCATGCTGGCGCGCTTGCTGACGCCGTTCGAGTTCGGTCTCGGTGGTCCGCTGGGCCGCGGCAAACACTGGATGTCATGGATTGCCCTTGACGATGTTGTCCGCATGATCGCGTTTGTCATCGCCAACCGGGAACTGACCGGCCCGGTCAACGCAACAGCCCCCAACCCGGTCACCAACGAGGTATTCACCCGGGCGCTGGCTGCCAGCCTGAACAGGCTCGCCGTATTGCGGGTTCCAGCCCGATTGCTGGAGTTGCTGTTGGGTGATCTGGCCCGTGAAGCCCTGCTGGGAGGGCAGAAGGTGCTGCCGGAAAAAGTCCTGAATGCCGGTTTTCACTTCCTCCATGCCGATGTTCACTCTTGTCTGGATGCGATTACCGGCAAGCGTCCGGGCAGCCGGCCCGGCGCGGTCAAGCATGTTGGTCGAGGCAAGGGAGTTGCTGGAAGACCCCCGGCGCTGCAGGGCCAATGAATCTTCAGCGATGCCTTTGCGGCACTGCGGTGCAAGATCACGAACTCCGCAGTGGCCGCTTTGGGCCCTTCCTGGACGTTCATTGGTTTTGACTCTGCGCGGGACCGCACCGGAAATTGCGCTGACGGACTTGTCGATACCGGTAGTATTACCTAGTTTGACGCGCTGCTTTATCCGTGATCAACGCTGGAGCAAAAAATTGTCGTTCAGAGCACAATGCGCATGCAAAGCCGTGTCAATAGAACTGGCCGGTAATCCGCTTCGGTGTTTCATTTGCCACTGCGACTACTGTCAGCGGATGACGGGTTCCGTAGGCAATGCTGTCGCGATTTTTCGTGAAACGGACGTTGTGGCAATGTCGGATGCCCTTGAACTCGACCCCCAGATGGCCAAGTGGCCGGGGCTGAGAAGATATCTTTGTCCCAAGTGCTATTCGAACGTGCATTGGGTTAACCCGAAAGCGTACCCTGAGATGCGGTTGGTGTCTCTCGGATGCTTCGACGACCCGTCAGCCTTCAAAATAACAAGCACGGTGCAAAATCAATATCGGCCGATATGGTGCCCCCAGCTGGACGCTGCCAATGCGTTTGAAGCGTACCCGCAATGAACCCGCGCAGGTCGCCTTGTTTGCTTTGTGGTCTTCCAAATTGCCTGCGGGTCCGCCGTACGCAAAACCGGACACTGAAACTCGTTGCCCAGCGTATTCATCGCTATGATTTTGCGACAAAGGAAGCCAGCCAAGCTTAGGAGCATCCGCCAATGTCTGCTGCACAGCACAATCCCCCGCTGTTTCTTCTGGTGTGCCTGCAGGTGGCCGTATCTGCTGCGAGCCTGGTGGTCGAGATCGTTGCCGGAAGAATGCTGGCGCCTTACGTCGGCATGTCCTTGTACACCTGGACATCGGTAATTGCGGTTGTGCTGATCGGGTTTTCGATCGGTCACTGGTGGGGTGGCAGAGTTGCCGAACGCGAACAATCGAGCGCACTGGTCTACACCGGATGGGTCGTGCTGGCAGCTGCAGTGACCACCGCGGGTGCTGTGTTGGCGTTGCAGTTGATCGCTGGCCGTCTGCTTGAGACGATTGGTGATCCGGTATGGGAAATAGTGCTCCTGACGTTCAGTGTGTTTTTCCTGCCGTCTCTGTTTGCCGGCGTGCCTGCGCCGGTCCTGGCCCAGATCGCGGTCTCAGACAAGCAACAGGGGTCCGGCCAGGCGCTTGGCACCATGTTCGCCGCCGGTGCCATCGGAGCCATTGCAGGCACATTGCTGGCGGGGTTCGTGTTCATTCCCTGGCTGGGAACGGCGATAACCCTTGCGGTCGTCACGATTACCTATGCATCCGTCGGTCTGTTGTTGATCGTGCTCGGGAAAGGGTTGCCCCGCATCTGGCAAGTGACCGCAATCTCGGTTTTTTCGGTCGCGTTGTGTGTCGTGTCCGCTCTGCAAACCTCCCCCTGCACCCGGGAAAGCCAGTATTTCTGCATTCGTGTCATTGACGTATCCGCCAATCCCGAAGCGCCTGTAAGACGGTTGGTGCTGGATCATCTGTCGCACGGAACAAGTGCACGGGATGTGCCACGCGTCATGTTCAGCGAGTTCACTGCCATGCTCGACGCGATAGCCCGGGGCAGAATGAAAGGCCGCCGGTTCTCTGCGTTCTTCATCGGCGGCGGAACCTATTCCGTGCCGAGGGCCTGGCGGGATAGAGACACGGGACCAATTACAGTTGCGGAAATCGATCCCGAGGTCACGGACGTTGCCATAAACGAATTCTGGCTGCCGCCGAAAAGCATGAAGATCTTGCACGAAGACGCACGGCGTGCGCTGCACGTACGCCCTCAGGAGCGCTTTGATGTCATCGTCGGGGACGCATTCAGCGATATAGCGATACCCGTTCACCTGGTTACCCGGGAGTTCTTTCAACTCGTCGTCGACCGGCTTGAAGACGATGGCGTGTTTCTCATGAACGTCGTCGATTTTCCCGAGCGTATGTATGCGCTGGCAGCTATATACAACACGCTCAAGGTCGTATTTCCCGAAGTGGAAATCTGGACCAGGGCCAGTCGACCGCGGCCAAACGAGCAGCGGGTGTTCGTGCTTGTGGCAGGAAGACAGGCTACCAGGTTTTCATCTGTTGTGGTGCCGGCACCGGACCTGACGAGGTTTTCAGCCCTGGATGAAGCGTTTTACAGCGAGGTCCTGTCACAGCGAAACGATGCCATTCTTACCGATGACCACGCTCCAATCGAACGTTTCCTGAACCAAAGCTGGCTGGTTGGCCATTGATGCAATGCCTTTCCACGGGTGAGAGGCGGACATAAGGGGCCCCAAGATCAATGGTTGCCTTGTGCGCTGTGTGGGCATCTGCCTTGCCGGCATGCGCATGATCCATGTTGCAACGCGGTAAACTTCCGCTCTGAGCCCAACCTATCCATTCGCCAGCGTGCGGCGAACGTCTGCTTTCAAACGCCAACGCCTCATCAGGGATGCATCTTCGCGCCCTTGGTTATCTTATCGACCGTCTTCTTTTCATCTCGGATCGCGAGGCCGACAAGGTTTAGGTCGTCCGTCCCGTATTCTCTAACCACAGCGCGATTTGCGGCATCGTGACCAGTTTTGAACATGTCCTCAATGTAGATCGCGGTATCGACGCCTCGGGTCAGTGCCCGTGCGTGGATCTTTGTCAGTCCCGCCCCGTCCGCCACAAGGACGATCATCGGTTGAACGATCAAGGATCGATACGTCTGCCCGTCCGCGTCCTCATAACGCTCACCAAGGAGATTGGAGTCCGCACCGAGAACGCCACTCGTCAGAAACGCTGTGACATTCAGCTTTTGCCAGTCCAGCAGATCATCTCGCACTACTATCGCGATCTTCGTGTCAAACATATGAATCCCTTACGATATCCCAAGCATTTATTTGTTTGCCGGAAATAATCTGGCAAGACATACAGTTTCCAGGATACTGTCAGGCTTGCCCCGCTGCAAACGAAGCATTTACGGTAGAAAGGGCTTAAGGTGGAAATGGACCGAACGGATCGACGAATTCTTGCGCTTCTGTCGAAGAATTCTCGGATAACAAACAAGGAGCTGGCTGATGCGGTGGAATTGTCGCCATCCAGTGTCCATGAAAGAACCAAGCGCCTCTTCAACAGCGGGATGATCTCGGGTGCACATCTTGACGTCGACCTTGGCCATCTGGGCTTTTCCATGAAGGCGCTCTTGTTTATCCAGATGTCGGAACATGAGAAGTCGAACCTCGATGCTTTTGTTCAGGACGTGCTGAAGTTCGCCGAGGTCCGTTCGGCGTGGATGATCAGCGGCAGATTCGATGCAATTGTCGAACTGGTCACGCAGGACACGAAGCATTTGCACCGGGTTGTGATCGAGAAGTTCTCGTCACGGGAAGAGGTTCACCGGATTGAGACATCAATTGTTTTTGATGGCGCCGAGCAACGAGACCTTTCAGCCTTGTTACAGTTGAACTCGTAGATGGTTGGAGGCGAAGCAGGTCTTAAAAGCTGGATGCGGACATTGGCCGGGGCCTGATCCGGGAAATGTATCAGGGCGTACCTGTGGTGTCTTTCACCTGCAACATCCGACGATAGCGCACCGATGCAATCCACCGACCATGTTTATGTCTCGATCACCGGATTACGGGTCAGAAGCGTCTGGCAGGAGTGGCGGTTCTGGTATCACGCACTTGCCTCCATGGCGCAGGTAAAGCGTGCCGACGGCATCATTTCAGCCGATGCGCGAACGATTGACGGCGTGCGCCACACCCTGACGGTCTGGGAAAGCGAAACCGCCATGCGGCGTTTTTTGTACCGTGGCGCACACCGGCGCGCGATCAGGGCGTTCCCCGGCATCGCCGCCGGCAAGACGTTTGGCTATGTCACCGACCGGCCGCCGGGCTGGGACCAGGTCCACGAAATCTGGCTGGAGCACGGCAAAGACTACTGATCTTCAGGCCGGGTTTGCTGCTCTGCAGGACTGCTTTTCCCTGGCCCTGATGAACTGTGTCAGCAGCAGCAGCACGGTGGACACAAGCACCATGATCGTCGAGATGGCGGCAATCGTCGGGTCTATGAAATCCCGCAGGGCGTTCAGATGATCCGGGTGCACAACTTTCAGCTTGACGGTATGTGCGTCACGCACATAATTGAGCTTGATGACAGAGCTACACATCGCAGGATACGAAACAAAAGCCCTCACCGCAGAGACGTGGGCGGACTTCGAGCGCCTGGTGGACGCGAATAACGGCGTCTGGGGCGGTTGTTGGTGCATGTGGTATCACGGCAAGAAAGGCGCTGAAGAGCCGGCAGAGGCTAAGCGCAAGGCCAAGGAATGCCGTGTACGCGAAGGGCGGGCGCACGCCTCACTGGTGTTCAACGGCGCGGACTGTGTCGGCTGGTGTCAGTTCGGATCACCGGATGAGCTTCCGCGAATCCACAATCAACGTGCTTACCAGTCCACCGATCCGACGCTTCCCGACTGGCGGATTACCTGTTTCTTTTCCGGGAAGGGATACCGCGGAAAAGGCGTGGCATCTGCAGCGCTTCAAGGTGCGATTGAGCAGATCAAGGTTCTCGGCGGCGGATGTATCGAAGGCTACCCGGAAGACATTGAGGGCCGAAAGATGTCGCCTGCATTCTTGTTCAATGGGTCTCTCTCGACGTTCGAGCGGGTTGGTTTCGAGCGATCACGGAAAATCGGAAAGCATAAGTGGGTGGTGACGTTGACAGTGTGATGCCTTAGCGCGGTTTTACTATCAACGGGAGATCATCGAAAAGGCCGGCCGTATCCCCGGTCTGGGCGCCCTCAATGACAAGCATTTTTAGCTTTGTTTTGGTGCCGCCAGCGGCCGAAAAGCCGGTGAGTTTGCCATTTGCACCGAGAACTCGATGACAAGGCACGATAATCGGCAAAGGGTTGCGGCCAAGAGCCCGTCCAACGCTTTGCGCAAGCTGCTTATTGCCGAGTTGTTCGGCAATAGCCCCATAGGTTGATGTTTTACCGGCAGGGATTGCGCATGTTGCAGCGTATACCTGCGCAGCAAACGGTTCGACTTCACCAAGATCGCAAGTGATAAAGCCGAGGTCCATCCTTTGTCCCTCAAGAAGTGCGGTTATCGCTTCGATGGCGCGACGAATACTGGCTGGGGGAGCGCTTTGTTGCCAGCCTTTGCGCGTTGCTAGACGGCATTCAGTTTCAGCGGGAGACGCGTCAGGAAGCCGCGTCGCGACGACGGTGTTGCCGCGCCATGCGATGCCGCATTCGCCGAGTGGTGTCGGGAAGAGAGAAAAATATGCCTTAGGTCGGTCAAAGGACATGTCAGCGCATCAGTTGGTTGAGATCGCCGAACGGTACACCAGCCTCAGCCCATCCAAACGTTCCGCATTGATGGAGTTCGTGGGCAGCGGATTTCAGGCATCCAGCAACGGCACTGTAGAGTTGCGACCCCACGCTGACCCGTCGCACGCCAAGTGCGGCCAGGTCGGCGACGTTGCCCTCATTGCCGATGCCCGAAAGAACATTGATCGGTGTCTGTACGCTTTCAACCACCGATTTAACCTGGACAAGCTTCATAAGGGCTGGGGCATAGAGCAAGTCCGCACCAGCTTGTTCATAGAGGCGTAGCCGCGTCAATATCTCGTCCATATCGCAATCACCGCCAATCAGGCCATCGGCTCGTGCACAAAGCACGAACGGGTGATCCAGGCTTCTGGCCGCTTCAACGGCTGCAACAATGCGATCCTTGGCGAGTTCACGGTCGAACAGCGGCCTTTCAGGATCGCCGGTTGTATCTTCTATGGATCCGCCGGCAAGGCCAGACTCACCGGCAAGGCGGATAGTTTCTGCAACAGTTTCGGGATCCGCGCCAAAGCCGTTCAAAAGATCGCCTGACACGGGAATGTTGACGGCAGTCGCGATATCGCTTGCGTTGGCAAGCACCAAGTCGCGGCTCGTGGCACCATCCTTCTGACCCAACATCCAGGCCAGTCCGGCACTGGTGGTGCCGAGTGCGGCGAAGCCGCCCGATTCCAATAAGCGCGCGGATCCCGGATTCCATGCGTTTGCCATCACGAAGCAACCGCTCCTATGAAGGTCCTCGAATTGCTCGGCCTTTTCGGTTGTGGAAAGAATCATGTCGACATCTTCTGCATCACTTCACGGCAAAAACGCGATGAATGGGGCCGCCATCACCTGTTCTGGACTTGGTCACGGAAATGATATTGTTCAGCCATGCATACCGGGGGTCGCCGGTCTCAAATAGCGGTGCCGCGCGGAAGTAGTAGCGCCATGCTCCCGTCGGATCGTCCGGCTTTTCGAGATCAAGGGCGTACTCTGCATTTTCCTCCGACGACCAGAACCGCCCTTGCCAGTGGACATAGAGCATCGCTTTGTCGTGCGTCTCCAAAACAAATCGCACATCAAGGACACCCGTCCCGTCCGGCCGAATGCGCACCCAGTCCGCTCCGGCGTCCGGCACAACACGCCCGCGCAGATGGGGTCCTTCGAACGTTCCGCCTTTGACAAGAAAGATCACACGCTGGCCTTCGGATGTTGGCGATATGTGCATCGGCGGAAGATGAAGCTGGACACGCGCTTCAAACAAGAACTCCAGCTCGGGCGGACTGTTCGCGTCCCAACCGTCAGCCTTTGGGGCCAGACCGCCAGCGCTTGGATCCACGGTTCGAGCATTACCACGTTCAACAAGCGTTGATGCTGCATAGAGCCCTGCACCTGCAAGCATACTTCTACGTATCTCATCCGGCATGTTGGCCCTCCGCCTGCGTCACTCTGAATTCGAATTGGCGCCTGCTGTTCCGTGGCAGGGCCAAAGCTCCATTCAAATTATGTGCGCTCCGCACATATTGTCAAGTTGTATTTCGTGCGCACCGCACATATTATGCCAGGCATGATTGACCGTACTGCCAATCTGCTCGGGGTCGTCGGGCTTGCTGTCTCCGATCGCATCGAAGACACGGCGCGCGACATCCTCAACCATGCCGGCGAAACGCCCGCAGCGCTTGTCGTCATCGGATACGGCTCCGGCCCTTCCAATGATCAGCTGCGCCGCGTTCTCGGCCTCTCCCATCCCGGAACGGTGCGCCTTATTGATCGGCTTGTGGCCGATGGTCTCGTGGAGCGTCGCAAAGCAAGAGATAAACGAGCAATCGCGCTTCACCTCACCGCACGCGGACAAGTGCTTCGTGAGAAACTCCTTGCCGGGCGGATTGCCGCCATCCGGTCATTGCTGTTGCCATTGACCGACGCCGAGCAAGAGGCGTTCGCTGTGCTCCTGCACAAGATGCTGACGTCTATGGACACAACAGAGACCGAACGCCGCACGCTCTGTCGCCTCTGTGATAATCGCATCTGCACCAACTGCCCGATTCCGGCAGACGAACTTGCGAAGACCTAAGGATCAGTCCCGTTGTCGGGATGATTGCGGTTCTCCGTGGAAGCAGACATCGCATCGGGCGGTTGAAGAAGCCGCGTCGTCCGCTATGCGCCCGTCGGCCGATGCGCCAACCATCAACGACATACGCCACACCCTGACCGTCTGGGAAAGCGAAACCGCCGGGCTGGGACCAAGTCCACCGGCTCTGGCTGGAGCACGGCAAAGACTACTGATCTTGAGGCCGGGTTTGCTGCTCTGCAGGCCTACTTTTCTCTGGCGCCGATGAACTGTGTCAGCAGCAGCAGGACGGTGGACACCAGCACCATGATCGTCGAGATGGCGGCAATCGTCGGGTCTATGAAATCCCGCAACGCGCTGAACATGTGCTTGGTCAGCGTGGCATTGACGCCGCCTGAAACGAAAATCGCGATGATCACCTCGTCAAACGATGTCAGGAACGACAACAAGGCGGCCGTCACCACGGAAAACCTGATCTGCGGCAGCGTGATCAGGAAGAACGCCTTCACCCGCGTGGCGCCTAGGCTGCGTGCGACCCGCTCCTGGTTCAGATCGTAAGAGCGCAGTGCGGCGGTGATGACGATCATCACCAAGGGTATCGCCATGGCCGTATGCGCCAGAACCAGGCCGGTAATGGTGTTGTTCAGGCCGGCCCGGCCATAGGCGTAAAACACCCCGATGGCAATCAGGATCACCGGCACGATCATCGGTGTGATCAGGAACAGGAACAGGGCCCTGGTCGCCCTGTGCCCGGACACGAACAGCGCATAGGCCGCCATCGTGCCCAGCGGTGTTGCAACCAGCATGGTGATGATGCCGACCTGCACCGACGTTGCCGTGGCGCGCATCCACTTGGTCGATCCGAGATAGACCTCGTACCAGCGGGCCGACCAGTTGCTCGGTGGAAATTCCAGGTACTGGGAATCGGAGAACGACATCGGGATGACGATGAAAGTCGGCAGCACCAGCAACAGCATGATGATCGACGCTACCACATACAGCCAGAACCGGTCGCCGTGGGTGACCTGGGTGTCCGATGCCGGGCTGCTCCACCAGTTCATGTCAGTTCTTCCCGAAAAGCGCAGCGTCAAACTTGAACAGGCGCCCGGCAATATACAGGAACAACAGCGTGGCAATCAGCAGCACGACGCCAAGCGCGCTGGCGGCGCCCCAGTCGAACTGGTTCTCCAGTATCGCGGTGATCTGCGTGGCCACCATGATGACCCGGCCGCCGCCCAATACGGCGGGCGTAACGTAAAATCCCAGGCACAGGACAAACACGATCAGTGACCCGGCCACCATGCCGGGCAGCGACAGCGGGAAATATACCTTCCAGAAGGCACTGACCGGCGATGCGCCCAGGTTTGCCGCCGCAAACATCAGGTCGCGGTCGATCTTCTTCATGGCGTTGTACAGCGGCAGCACCAGGAACGGCAGCATGATATGGGCCATGCCGATCAGGGTGCCGGTCATGTTGTGTACCAGCTTGACCGGCGAGTCCCACAATCCGATCTGCATGGCGAAATCGTTGAGCAGGCCGTTCTTCTGCAGCAGCACCAGCCAGGCATAGGTGCGCACCAGCAGGGAGGTCCAGAACGGCAACAGCACGGCGAGCATGAAGATGCCGACCCATCTCGGCGGCAGCAGCGCCAGGAAATATGACAGCGGATAGCCGATGAGAATGCAGATCAGGGTTGTCAGCACGCTGACCTGGAAGGTGGTCACAAATGTCCGGGCATAGGATTTGTACTGCACCATCTTCAGATAGTGCTCCATGGACAGGCCGCCGTCCTTGCCGACAAACGACAGATAAAACAGCCATCCGACCGGGATCAGGATGATCAGCACGACCACGATCAGGGCCGGGACAACCAGGCTCAGGAGTGACCATTGTTCGCGTGACTGTTGTCGCTGCAATTCCCCGGCATGCAGAGCCTGTTCCGGTTGTGCGGTTTTCTCCATATCGATTACCGTCATGGCTGGTCTTCCCGCGGGATCAGGATCGCATCGTCCCTGCCCAGGCCGACCGATACCTGCTCGCCCGATTGCGGATAAGTCGACTTGGCCTTCGAGCCGGTGCCGAAGCGGACCAGGAGTTCCGTGTCGTCATCAATGGCCACGATGGAAAAGGCCGTCTCTCCCTGGAACACCGTTTCGGTGACCGTGCCCTTGAACACGATGGTCCGGTCTGTGGAGGCCTTGCCATTTGCCATGATCGACAGATGCTCAGGCCGCACCACCAGCGACCATCCATCCGCGTTGCCGCCTGATGGTGGCTTGCTGATCTTGCTGCCCTTGTAGGTCAGGTTGCCGGCCTTGTCCTGGTCCAGGTCAAGCATGGTCGACTCGCCGATAAAATCTGCAACAAAGGCATTGGCGGGATGATTGTAGATCACCTCCGGCGTGTCCACCTGGGCCAGCCTGCCGTGATTGATCACGGCGATCCGGTCCGACATGGTCAGCGCCTCGCGCTGGTCATGGGTGACATAGACGGTCGTCACGCCCAGTTTCCGGTGCAGGATCTTGAGCTCGATCTGCATCCGCTCTCTGAGCTTCTTGTCAAGCGCCGACAGTGGCTCGTCCATCAAAAGGATGCGCGGACCGAACACAAACGCCCGCGCCAGGGCCACCCTTTGCCGCTGTCCGCCGGACAGCTGGTCGATACCGCGTTCCCCGAGGCCCGACAGCTGGACCGTCTCAAGCGCTTCGGTCACCCGCTCCTCTATCTCGCCGGCACTGACGCCGCGAAGTTTCAGCGGGAAGGCAATGTTGCCGGCGACCGACATGTGCGGAAACAGGGCGTAGCTCTGAAACACCATGCCGACATTGCGCTGGTGCGGCGGCGTCAGGATCACCTCCTGCTCGCCAAACCGGATGCTGCCGCTGTCCGGCCGGTTGAAACCGGCAATCGCCATCAACAGTGTGGTCTTGCCGGAGCCGGATGGCCCCAGCAGGGTCAGGAACTCGCCGCTCCTGATCTCCAGGTCGACTGAGTCCAGCGCATACAGGTCGCCGTACTTTTTGGTCAGGCTGCTGATGTGGATGGGCAGGGCCGTTGCATCATGACCTGACCCGCTATTGTTGTTGCTAGCCAATACTGAAGCCTCAAAAATGATCGCCGGGCGGCATGACCGCCCGGCAATCGACTATACCGTGTACTTATTCGCTGAGAAGTTCCATGTACATTTCCAGAGCTTCTTCGCGGTGCTTGGCATACCATTCCAGGCTGACCGGCAGCATTTTCGGCACATTGTTCGGATGCGACGGCAGTGCCTCGATCAGTTCCTTCGGTGCCGTTGTCACCTCATAGGCCTTCTTGTTGGTTGGGCCATAGGTGATGTGGAACGGCAGGTTGGCCTGGTATTCGGGCTTGGAGATTTCCGCCAGGAACTTCATCGCCGTATCCTTGTTCGGCGCGCCCTTCGGCATGGCGAAGCAGTCATAGTCGAGCAGTGCCTGGTTGAAGGTGTAACCGACCTTGGCGCCGTCTTTCTTGGCGTTGTCAAAGCGCCCGTTCCAGCCGGTGGTCATGTCCACTTCGGCATCCTTCATCAATTGCGCCTGTTGCGCGCCGGAGCCCCAGAACACGGCGATATGCGGCTTCAGCTTGCGGATCTTGTCGATGGCCCGCTGTTTGCCTTCCCGGGTGGACAGCACTTCGTAGACCTGGTCTGCCGGCACGCCGTCCGCCATCAGCGCAGGTTCCAGGGCACCGTCCACATTGTTGGCCCGGTAGGCCCGGGTGCCGGGGAACTTCTCGACGTCAAAGAAATCCGCCCAGGATTTGGGGGCACCCTCGCTGCCGGGTTCGCCATACTTGTCGGTGTTCCAGGACATGACGGTCGCGAAGACATCGGAACCGACGCAGTAGTCGGTGTACGTGTTCTTGTAGAAATCGCTGACATCGACGACATTGAAGTCGATCTTTTCCAGGCACCCCTTGGCGGCGGCCGCCGCAGCGCCACCAGAACCGGTGACCACCAGGTCCCAGGTGACCGAACCTGACTCAACCTGCAGGCAGGCTTTCGACATGCTGGCACCGGATTCCCGGACGATTTCGATACCGCTGTTCTTGGATGCATCGGTGAACAACGCCTTGTCCTGCGCTTCTCCGTAACTGCCGCCCCATGAAACCACCGTGATTGGCTCGGCATGTGCGGCGCCGGTCATCACCAGTGCCATGGCTGTTCCCATGGCCAGTTGCTTGATATTCATCTTTAGTACTCCTCTCCTGTGATTTGGTCTGGTTTATGCGATCATTTCAATTATCTGCGCTGTGCTCAAGCCATCGCAGCCGCCTTCCTGTGTTGCCGGCGGTCCTGCCAGCGATACCAGGCGACCGCAGCAGGCAGGAACCACGGCTTTCCGGAATAAAGCGGGCGGGTGGGAAACGGCAGGCCGTCAAAAGCAGTGCGGCCCTCTCTCCTGCCCAATACCTTCTGCCCCATGCGCATACCAAGATATCCGGCCATGGACACGCCTGAACCGCAATACCCCATGGCGTAGTGGATGCCGTCCTGCACCCCCGTATGGGCCAGTTCATCGAAACTGTAGGCTACCGTGCCCTGCCAGGCGTGGGAAATCCCGTAACTCCGCAATTCGGGGAATATCCTGCACATGTCATCGAACAGCTTCGGCGCACTCTTGGCTGGATCGGTCTCGGAAGCCGTCACCCGGCCACCGAACATGATGCGTTTGCGGTCCGGTGTTGCGCGGTAGTAGTAGACCACCTTGCAGGTGTCGCTGGCGATGCGGTTGGTGGGAAACAGTTTGTCGACAAGCTCTGTCGGCAGCTCTTCAGTCGTGATCACGTAGCTGCCGATGGGGATCACCCGCCGCTGCATCCAAGGTGTCAGGGCCGACGTGTAGCCGTTGGTCGCCACCACCACATCACGTGCGCTGACGGCACCGCGTTCCGTCTCGACGTCAAAGCCGTCCCGGGTCTTCGTGATGCCGGTCACGGCGCAGTTTGGCGTGACATGCACGCCGGCACCGAGTGCGGCCTGCAGAAAGCCGCGATGCAGTCTTGCAGCGTTTACGCTGGCGTGCCTCGGAAACACCACGCCGCCATAGTAGGCGTCGGTTCCCAGTTCGGCGTGCTGTTCGTGCCGGGTGACGACCTGCGCCTCGATACCTTCGCTGCGCAGTTCCTTGCTTTGCTCGACCAGCTGCTCGAATTGCCGTGGTGCGTGCGCTGCATGGAAGCGGCCGCAGCGGTTGAAGTCGCAGTCAATCTGCTCACGGGCAACGAAGTCTTCTATCCAGTCCAAAGCGGTTTGGCCTTCGGAGCGAATGGCACGGGCCCGTTCAAGCCCGTGTTTTTGCGCCAGTGCGTTCACGGATGGTTTGATGCTGGTGCTGATCTGCCCGCCATTGCGGGTGCTGCATCCGCTTCCGGCGTCGCCGGAGTCCAGCACCATCACGGAGCGGCCGCCGCGCGCAATCTCGATCGCCGAACTCAGTCCGGTGTAGCCGGAACCGACCACGACACAGTCAACGTTGCTTAACGGATCTGTCGGCAATTGCGGTGCAGGTTCAACGGTTTCCAGCCAATAGGACGAGGTCTTGAAGCCCGCTGCGGGCTCTGTTCCGGGCCCGTGGCGGGTGCCGTGGCGCTGATTGTCCTCTTTACCGTTGGGTTGCAACATTGTTCATCCTTCTGCCCGTCATTGACGCTAGGCAGCGCGGTTGATTAAATCAATTTAATTCCGGTTATGTGTTTATTCATTTTGCTTATGGATATCGAGGAAAGGCAAGCAATTGAAAACCCGACATCTTGAAGTGTTCGATGCCCTGATCGAGGCCGGGTCGGTGTCTCGCGCCGCTGAACGGCTGAACCTGACCCAGCCCGCTGTCAGCATTGCGCTCGGCAAGCTTGAATCCGATCTCGGCTTCAAACTGTTCCACCGTGAGAAAGGGTTCTTCGCACCGACCAAGGAAGCGCTGCAGCTGAGCAGCGAGGTCTCCCAGGGGTTGCTGGCGTTCTCACGGATTGAACAGCGCGCCGAGGAAATCAGAACCGGCTCCACCGGCAGCATCAGCATCGCCACCAACGGCACCCTGGCGGTCAATTTTCTGCCCAAGATCATCGTGGAGTTTCAGCGCCGGAACCCCGGCATAAAGATCGATGTCATCATGCACAGTTCGCGCCGCATTGCGTCATGGGTCAGCGGCCGCCAGATCGACATTGGGTTCATAGACACGCCGGTTCCCGTTGCCGGGCTCAACGCCAGACTGTTCCGGCTGGAGTGCGTCTGCATCATGCACGAAGACGATCCCCTGGCCAGGAAGAAGGTCATCACCTCGACCGATCTGGAGGGCCGGTCCGTGGTCCATATCACCGGCGATCACATGGTCGACCGGCAGCTCGATGCCCTGGTCTCGAAGGCCAATGTGGAGATCAGGCGTGATGTGTCCACCTACTATTTCGCCATTGTCCGCAACGTCGTGGCGCTCGGCAAGGACATCGCCATCGTCGATCCCATCAACGGCAAGGCAAACCTGTCGGACGGCGTGACGTGGCGCGCCTTCAGGCCGGCGGTCTATCATGAAACCGCCATGATAACCTCCGGTACCCAAGAGTTGAGCCTGCCGTCGAAGAAGTTCATCGCGCTGTTATTGGAACACCTGGAGAAATTTTAGATCGCCAAAGGTTAATCTCTTGCTACGGCGGCCCGGGCCAGCCGACCATGTGTCGCCGCCCCGTCTTCTGATGCTTGAGTCTGCTCTTGAACAGATTCATCTTCAGCAAGAACTGGTGGATCAACCTCGGTAAGGTCCTCCGGCAATTCCGCCCGGTTATCCCGGCTTTCGATTGCGTCGGCTGAGTCTCTGTTTCCCGACTGTTCCGGTTCAGCCTGCGCCTTCATGTCCAAACGGTTTCTGATCTTGTCCAAAGGGCTGTTGTCGATG
Source organism: Anderseniella sp. (assembly GCA_028289645.1). Lineage (GTDB taxonomy): Bacteria > Pseudomonadota > Alphaproteobacteria > Rhizobiales > Aestuariivirgaceae > Anderseniella. The sequence goes on along the minus strand of JANQOK010000016.1, from coordinate 239,424 downwards.
GTCTTCACAACGTCGGAGACGGATGTCTGCAAAAGCGAGTTCGGCTTGAGCACACCGTCTGCAATCAGCCGGCTGAGATATCGTTTCGCATCGATTTCAGGGATGTTCAGCATGCTCTGCAAAGCCCGCGGCGTGCATTCTCCGTGCAGAGTGGACATGTAAACAGCCCACGACCGTGCCTGCGCCGGCACCGCCGCCGGAAGGGCAGTTGGGGCGGCCCGCAATGACACTGTCGGACTGGCAGGCAGCGAAAACACCGCAACCAGCGATTGGATAAAGCTACGTCTGTTCATGACCATCATATGGGGAGTATCGTTCAAAAAACGAGCATCGACTGGCATCCGCACTTGTCCACTGCCTGACATCTGCGACGCAAAGTACCGTTCGCCAAGGCAATTCGGGATGTCCATTCTCTACTATATCACGACAAGATTTTGGACAGCTACCATCGCCTCGACGGCGGCTTGAACTTCAGCGTAAAGCTCTGCTTCAACATGTTCAGCATCGATTTCGACAATCAGCGCATAGCGCACAGAGGGCAATCCGGCGGCGAGAAGCTTCTTCGACTTCCACCATCCGGTGACCGGATGAACGGCCAGCAGATTACGCCGCGCGAGATCCGACGCCTTGCATGTCAGCTGATCGATGTGCAGCGAGCCGACATGGCGTCGATTGCTGCCATATTCCCAAAGATCATCTTCGTCACTTTCAGGTCCATCTGGCTTCTCGGCCGCTTTACTGATCCGAGCCAAGAACTGCGCTTCGTTCTCGTCAGCGCGGTTGAGCTTAAAGCGCAGGTTGTGAGACGCGTATCGATATCGAACGCCGCGGGAGGCCTCTGACGGATTGGGTGCGACGAAGCTGCTTAAGGCCACACGCAAAGTCACATCCGCGTTGCCGAGTGCACGCAGCTCCTCAACCGGCCATGGTAGAGTGAAGAGCTTCATCTCGTTGTGGACGTCGTTGCCAGTCCTCTCTGAGAGCCCGTAAGGTGTAATTGTATCCTCTACTATGAGGGTCAGCGCGTTCGACGCACTGCGGCGGGCGCGGGTCATGTCCGGAACGCCATATCCATAGCGTTGGAAGAGGGGCGTGTAATGCCCTTTATTCGGTTCGACCGGCAGATGGGTGCGCATTTGTGGTGTCCATCGCGCGGAGGAAACGTACAGACCGCGGACCGTCTCAGGCCAAAGCGTCGGATAGTCAGACCAAAGCTCGGTCATTTCCTTGGCTGCCAGAGCCGTCGCGGCACTGGTGTCGAAGGTAAACGTGAAGGAGCGCACCGGATAGTTGTGATGGGTCGATAGAAGAGAGAGCCAGCCGTGGCGCATCGGCGGCGGCATGGCGCTGAGCGCCCAGTTGCCGCCCTCAAGGACAACGTCCGGCTTGTTGGGCCAGTGGGACGACCAGGATGCGGTGCGTGAGGCGGGCGCCAGATCTCCAAAAGGCGCAAGTGCTTGGGCCGTTTCGCCGTCAGGCAGGACGGTCTTCTCAGTATAGGCACCGACCGACAGCGCATTCCACGCTTGCGCGGGCGATTCGATTTCGTTGTCCTCGTGATCGCACCGTTCGAGATAGTTTCCCGCACCGAAAGTGAAGTTGTCGGTATTGCCGGCCGAGACGAGGACAATTCGCTGCTGACCAATTTCTCCTGAGACACCGGCGGCCAATTGGTCAACCTCCGTAGACCATGAGGTCGGTGCGCCGTCATGTGGCGTATCCTCACCGGTCGTCGTTGTCATCGTGAAGGTGCGGCGACGGTCCGCAACCTGCTCGACGGTGTTGATGGCCTGTCTCGTGACCACGCCTAGGAGGTGGTGAGGGTTCATCCCGGCGTCTGGCAGAAGCTTCACGGATTCAAGACGGTTCGCAACGGATACAGGATTCGCCTGAAGCAGCTTCGATGTCAGGTCACCAAAGAGCGCTAGACCACCCATTTCCGTGCCATGACCCTTTACATCTTCCAATCCCCAGGCCGGGTTGGCAGCATGTCGATCTTCCGCGCTGAGCGCTGGCTGAATGAGAGGGTGTGCTCGACTGACGCCGGTATCCAAAAGGGTCACGTAGCCTGGATCATCCTGGTCCGTGTAAGTCGTGCGACCCAAAAGCTCATCAACCCACTGTGCTTGTTCCGCAACGTCTATCCCATCAAAGAACTCCGCTGTGATCGTCGGAGCGGCAAGAGCACGCACGCCGCCCAGCTGCCGGACGGCTTGGGCGAGCTGAACGTGATCGGCTTGTGCAACCACGACTATATCCTCGGGGAACGCCAGACGATCGGCACCGATCGTCACACCATAGCCGGGCGCTGCGGCGATGAAGGCCTCGGACGTCTCCGGTTCTAACCAAACTTCCCAGACTGTCGCGTCACCGGCGACGGGGAACTTTTCTGCCGGACTGCGCCAAAGCGCCCGCAGACCTGCTTCCATGATGGCCGCAACGCTCTGCACGAGGTCGGCATTCTTCGGACGGCCCGGGATGATCTCCCCGTCCTTCTCCCGATCGGGCGTATCTTCGGTCCGGAACTGATCGACCTTCTTGCGCAGATTCTTGACGCCCTTGGCGGTTGCAAAGACGGTTGCACTTTCTTGGGCGCCTCCGGGGTCTGGGGTTTCATCGACCCGAAGGAGTGTCAAACCGCTGGCATCGAGACTGTCTTTTTTCAGACGTTCATCTGCACGTGAGAGGACTTCCAGATAGATACCAGGGAGCTCAGCCGTTGAAATGTCGGGGAGCGCATCGATAGCGTGGAGCAACGCTTGTGCGTGCGCGGCTCGGCTGGGAACGTCACTTGGTCTTTTTGACCCGCCGCCGCCCTTTGCCAGAAACGGGTGTGACTGCGCGAGATTGCGAAGATGAAAGTGTCGAAGGTTTCGTGCCATTGTCGTCGGCCCCTAATCCCTGCAGCGAGCGACGGCGTTTGAGAGCATCGGTTAAGTCTTGTGTCGATATCTTGTCGATGTCGCACAGCACCGCACGCCGAGCGGCGTCTTCCGCTGCGGCTACAACATCTGCGGTTGACAAACCCAGCGCATATTCAATTACATCTTTCCATTCTATTTTTTCAAGTATAAAGCCAATTAATCTACGCTCCAAAGCGCTTTTAATTGAGTTCTGATCAGGCATTTCGTAGGGAAGCACCAAGTCAAACCGGCGCAAAACTGCACGATCAAGAATGCCAGGAAGATTTGTCGTGGCAATAACAATAGATGGGCCGGTATCGTCATCTAGGAACTGTAAGAAAGAATTGAGAACTCGCCGTGCTTCGCCAACATCATTCTCGTTTCCTCTTGTGGCTGCAAGCGCATCGATCTCATCGAAAAGATAGACGCCGCGTGTATTTATGACGGCGTCAAAAACCATTTTGAGCTTTTGCGCTGTCTCACCCATAAATTTGGTGATGAGGCCGTGCAGTAAAACTGAAAAGAGCGGATATTGCAGCTCGCCGGCAAGTGCGTATGCGCTTAATGTTTTCCCTGTACCTGGCGGACCGGAAAGAAGAATGCGTCGACGCGGCTTCAATCCCCTTTCCTCAAGTTTCTCTCGCATACGGGTTTCAACAACGATATGCGCAAGTTCGTCTTCGATTCGACGCGGAAGGATTAAGTCGTTTAGACGTTCAGCGGGATATGATGCTGCAAGAAATTGCGCAAGGTCACCACGTGGCGCAGCAATCGGCGTAATCTGTGGGTCGCGGGAAGCCGGAACACGTTTTCCTGCATCTGCCCATTGCCGCAGTTGTTCGGCCAAGCGAGTGTGGCCTTTTTGCTCTTCAGCGGCAGAGAGCTGCATCGCGAGATCATAAAAACGTTCAGAATCACCCTCTGCGTGGCTTTTTATGAGACCGATAAGTTGTTTTGCCGATGCCATGATGAAACACTTGCTCCTGACGAGGAAGATAATGGGAAACTGGTTAACGGACTAGTCAACATTAAGAAATTGGCACAATAATTTTTCCTGATAGCAGACACTTCCACGCTCCGCCCCGAACTTCTGCTTTCCGCTCATCTTTACCATTGAGTGCACTACGGCAAATTTCCGGAACGGGTTTCAAGCAGCCGTGATGAGGTTTGTATTTTAAAGAGCCGGACGATGACAGGCGCACCTGTGGTCAGACCACTGCGTTAATCTCGTGGAGCCGCGGCGCGGGCTAGGCGGTCGTTGATGGCCACGCCCAGCCCTTCATCGGGGATCGGCGCCACGGCGATGCTGTCTGCGCCCAGCATGTCGAGTGTATGCAGCATGGCGAACAGGTTTGCCGCTGCTTCGCGTAGGTCTTTCGACGGCGACAGGTTGCGGATGATGTCAGCTTCCGGTTCGCGTTTGCCGAACGCCAGATAGGCTTCGCCGGGCCGCGCTTCCTTTGCGTTCAGGCGCACGGCCGCATTGGGGGCGTAGTGACTGGCCAGCTGGCCGGGTGAGATTGGGTCGTTGGTGGATCCGGTCTGCAGCAGAACCGGCCTGCCCAGCGCCTCTTCGATGACTTCCCGGGACACGCCGCCCGGGCGCAGGATGACCGGCGTGTCACCGAGGCAACTGACGATGGTCGACTCCAGGCCGACCTCGCAACGTCCGCCGTCCACGACGCCCCAGATGCGGTCGCCCAGCCCGGCCATGACATGCTGGGCCGTCGTCGGGCTGATCTGGCCTGATATGTTGGCACTCGGCGCGGCAACCGGGCAGCCCGCCAGCCGCAGCAGTTCGCGGGCGCTCTCACGGCCGGGCACCCGGATCGCCAGCGACGACAGTCCAGCGCTGGCCAGCTCGCTGACCGGGCAGTCATCGGCACGCTCGACCACGATCGTCAATGGGCCGGGCCAGAAGCTGTCGGCCAGTTTCAGCGCATCTGAATTGAACCGGCCCAACCTGATTGCTTCCTCGGCGCTCGGCAGGTGCACGATCAGCGGATTGAACGACGGCCTGCCCTTGGCCTCGTAAATCCGTGCTACCGCCTGCCCGTCACAGGCATTGGCGCCGAGCCCGTAAACGGTCTCGGTGGCGAACGCGACCAGCTTACCATCGCGCAAAGCGGAAGCGGCTGCGGCAATGTCTTTAGGGTCAGGACCCATTAATCTTATCCATTCTGCGGGAGGATATTTTGCCTCTGACAAGGCGAAGGGGTGCAGGAAACCTGACGGTTTTCAAGCCCTTTCAACGCAGTCAGGGGCAAAATAGACCCCGCCCTCCGGGTTTGAAGGAAAACACCCGCCTGAAGGCGAAAAATGCTCGACAAGGCAGGAAGCCTTGCCTTGCGCTTATTTACCATCATTCGAATGTTTTTCTTCAAACAGAATTGCATAAGATTATTGGATCCTGACCCTGGTGACGTGGCTCATCTCGGATAGTATCAATGCCGTAACAGTTGCAGGTCAGGGTGCATGCCTTGCAGCCTTATGGCCTGATCCGTCAAGTCAAACCGCATGGGAAACCGTCTATGTTTTCGCCGCACACAAGCACTCTCAACGACACTCTCAACGATGTGGCGGGGCTGTCATCGCTGATGTCGTCCGGCGTGTTTGGCGAGTTGAGCGATGATGTGGTCGCGGCGGTTCTCGAAGAGGCCGGCAAGTTTGCAGCCAACGTGGTCGCGCCTTTGAACCGCGACGGTGACCAGCACGGCTGCACGCTGGATGCCGACAGCAATGCCGTGACCACGGCGCCGGGCTGGCAGGACGCCTACAAACAATGGTGCGAGGCAGGCTGGGCATCGCTGCCGTGCGATGAAGACCATGGCGGGCAGGGCCTGCCGATCATGGTGTCGCTCGCGGTCCAGGAACTCTGGAATACAGCGTCGAACGCCTACGGCATCGGCACCCTGCTGACCCAGGGGGCGGTGGAGACCATCGAAGCCCACGGGTCTGAGCAGTTGAAGCAGCAATTCCTGCCCAAGATGGTGGCCGGTGACTGGACCGGAACCATGAACCTGACCGAGCCGCAGGCCGGATCGGACCTGTCCGGCGTCAGGTCGCAGGCAAAACCGCTGGATGACGGCAGCTACGCCGTCACCGGCACCAAGATCTACATCACCTATGGCGAGCACGATCTGACGGAGAACATTGTTCACCTGGTGCTGGCGCGCCTGCCGGATGCGCCGGAGGGCACGCGCGGCATCTCCATGTTCCTGGTGCCGAAGTTCCTGCCGGATGAACAGGGCAATCCGACCCGGCGCAACGACGTCAAATGCATCGGCCTGGAGCACAAGCTCGGCATTCATGCCTCGCCGACCTGCACCATGCGGTTTGGCGACGATGGCGGCGCAATCGGCTGGCTGGTCGGCGAGCAGGGGCGCGGCCTGAACTGCATGTTCACCATGATGAACAATGCCCGCCTGCACGTCGGCATGCAGGGTGTCGCCATTGCCGAGCGCGCCTATCAGCAGGCGCTCGCCTATGCCCGGGAACGCCGCCAGGGCCGCAGGAAAGGCGAGGCGGAGCCCATGCTCATCATCGAGCACCCGGATGTGCGCCGCATGCTGATGGACATGAAGGCCAAGACCCAGGCCGCGCGCTCGATCTGCTATCTCACCGCGCGCGCCATCGATCTGTCCCGGGCGGCCGCCAGCGAACAGGAACGGGCCGACAATGCGGACCTGGCCGCGCTGCTGACCCCGGTCGCCAAGGCGTTCAGCACCGATATCGGCGTCGAAGTGGCGTCAGATGGCGTTCAGGTGCACGGCGGCATGGGATACATCGAGGAAACCGGCGCCGCCCAACATTTGCGCGATGCCCGCATCACACCGATCTATGAGGGCACCAACGGTATCCAGGCCCTTGACCTGGTGACCCGCAAGGTCGCCCTGCGCGGCGGCGACACCCTGGCGAAACTGATTGCCGAAATGCGTGAAACCGCTGCTTCAGTTGGTGCCGAAGCCGATGAGCTGTCACAGGCGATATCCACGCTGGAATCCGTATCGGAACGGGTCGGCGGCTGGCTGGCAGATAACGACGAGCGCGCGCTGGCGGCGGCAACGCCGTATCTGCGCCTGTTCGGGTTGACCGTGGGCGGTTTTGGCCTGGCCAAATCGGCACTTGCCGCACGCGGCCGCAATGCGCCGCAGGCAGACGCGTCCGCCCGGCTGCTGGCGTACTACTCGGCCATGCACCTGCCGCAGGTCAAAGGCCTTGCCGAAATGGTGCGGGGCGGTTCGCAGGCCATAACCGATGTCACCGAGGAATTGCTGGCAGTGCGCTGATCGTCTTGCACGGTGCATGAAACCGGCTTGCGGGCTTGATTGTGCCGCCGGTTTTCCGCAACACTCGAATTAACAAGAATTTGCCGGGGAAGGCCTTCACATTCATGAGTACGTTGCTGCTGCACCACGATGTCTTCACCGAGCATGAACCGCCTCAGGGCCATCCTGAACGCGCCGACCGGATGCGGGCGGTGGAGCGCATACTGTCACATCCGCACTTTGAGGACTTGCGCCGTGAGGAAGCGGCTCAGGGCGCGCGCGAGCATGTGCTGCTGGTGCACCCTGAGGATTATGTCCATGCCATCGAGCAATCCAGCCCGACCGAGGGCGAGATTGCACTGGATGCCGATACCTGGATGAATCCCTCCACGCTTGAAGCGGTGTATCGGGCGGTTGGTGCCGGCACGCGCGCCGTGGACGCGGTGATGAACCTGGAGGTCAACAATGCGTTTTGCGCGGTTCGCCCGCCCGGCCATCATGCCGAAACTGCCCGCGCGATGGGGTTCTGCCTGTTCAGTTCCATTGCCATCGCAGCGCAATATGCCCGCGAGGCGTATGGCCTCGACCGTGTGGCGGTGGTGGATTTTGACGTGCATCACGGCAATGGCACCCAGGACGTGTTCTGGTCGGAAGAAGACCTGTTCTACGGCTCCACCCATCAGATGCCGCTGTTTCCGGGCACCGGTGCGGTGTCGGAGACGGGCGAAGGCAACATCTTCAATGCTCCGTTGAGCGCCGGCGACGGCGGTGACCTGTTTCGTGAAGCCATGCTGTCGCGGATTTTCCCGGCGCTTGATGCGTTCCAGCCAGAGCTGGTGCTGATTTCGGCCGGTTTCGATGCCCATGAGCGCGACCCGCTCGGCTCCCTGCAGTTGAAAGAGGAAGACTTTGCCTGGGTAACTTTGCGGCTGATGGACCTGGCGGCAAAACACTGTGACGGACGCGTTGTCTCGATGCTGGAAGGCGGCTATGACCTGGCCGGGCTGTCAAGCTCGGTAGGCGTGCATGTCAAGGCGCTGATGCATGGTACAGGCGAGGCGGCGCAACCGGTTGACGAGGATGAATACTGATGACTGACAAAGCTCCTGCCATTGCAGATATGACGTTTGAAGCCGCCCTGGCCGAACTCGAGGCCATCGTGGAGAAGCTGGAAGCCGGCAAGGTCTCCTTGGAAGACTCCATCGCCATTTATGAGCGCGGGGAAAAACTAAAAAGCCATTGCGACAAGCAGCTAAAGGCCGCAGAGGCACGGATCGAGAAGATCACCCTGAAAAGCGACGGCTCGGCCGGCGGGACCGAACCGCTGGATGTGGATTAAGCATTACGTCGGGGCTTGACGTAAGCGGAATGTGCCTCGATTATTTCAACCACAAGTAGCGGAGGCAACACCATGACGGACCAGCACGACAAATCCGGCTCGCCGGAACCCACCGAGGAACCATCTGACATTCGCGTCAAGCAGGACATCGAAGCGCTCGGCAATGCCGGCTCGGTTTTGCCTCTGTACAGTTTCAAATACCTGGATGATGAAACCGAATACGTGGGCGTCATGGCGCAGGACGTGCTCGACGTTCGCCCCGACGCTGTTGTTACGGGCGATGACGGGTTCTACCGGGTGAACTATGCCAAACTGGGGCTGCGCATGGTCACCAGGGCGGAATGGGATCGTTCCCAAAGCGCCGTGTTCCTGGCCCCGGACAGGTCTCCGGAGCCGCCTGAAGACTCTGATTCCGATACGCGCCTCAAGCAGGACATACGACCGCTGGGTTACGTATCTCCCGAGCCGCCCGAGGATGGCAACGCCGGCAACGCATCCGACATTCGCCTGAAGCACAGTATCTCACGGCTCGGCCACGTCGGCATTGCCGGGTGAACAAGCCATAGACGACTTACATCTCGCTCCAATGCGCCGCGGGAAACCGCACGCGCATTGGGGCTCCTACGCGCTCAGCCTGGCGTGCGGTATCCCGTACATCAGGTGACCGAACTGATCACCGTTGACGTGGACCAGGCAGCGGTGGTCGCCGCCTTCAAAGTAAACGTCGTCCTGGTCATCGAGACGTTTATCGACAATCGAGGCTATCTTGTACGGCGAACCGATCACCGGCACGGCGCCGGTCTTGCAGTCGGGAAACAGCATGCTGACCTCCTGCTCGCTTGCCAGCGACACCGGTTCGCCCATCACCTTTTGCAGGCGGTTCATGTCCAGCCGGCGCGAAGCCGGCAACACGGCAAGCACATAGACGTCGTCCGATTTCACTATCACCCCCTTGGCCAGTTGATCTGCCGGTACCTGGCTGACTTCTGCAGTCTCTGCCGAGCATTCCGTCTTTTTGTGTGAAGTGACCTCGTACGCGATGTGGCTGTCGTCCAGATATTCCTGAAGTGTCAGTGCAATACCCATCGTCTGTCCTCCTTGCAGCGGTTAACCGCAGTTCATCTGGCGGAAGAGACGGCGCGGCACAGCGACAGGCCGCAATGTTTGTCTTGGTGTTCACCGGGCATGAGAGACAGGAACTTGAACCGTCTCATCGGCCAGCAAAGCGTCTCGCATCAATGCCGGGTGCCAAGAATTGTCGAACGATACATCCAATGCGAAGGCACCACAAGCCGGCGGTACGGTGCGGGCTCCTGTCCGGAGTCAGGTGAGGGACTTGCCGTCGCTGTCCCAGTCAGTCCAGCCCGGGAACCGAACCGGGTCAACATCTTCAAGAGTTGACAGGTGGGTACGCCAGTCGGACAGGTTCTTCTCCAGCCTTGCATGCAGGCGGCTTTCGTCTTCGTAACTGTATCCGTGTCCCTGCACACCATAGGAGACGAAGGGCGGCAAGGCGGAAAAGCCCATATAGTGCAGCGAATACTGAAGCGGCCAAAGCATGGTGTCCAGGTCACCACCCCGGCAGCCCGGACCGAAAGCCTGGCGCGGCGCGCCGGTGGTTACCGAGACCAGTGCGCGCTTGCCTTTGAAGTAACCGGTGTCATACCGCATCCGGCTTGTGTAGAGACCGCCGTTTACGAAAACCCGGTCCATCCATCCCTTCAAGATCGCAGGAGGCCCATGCCACCAGAGAGGGAACTGCAGCACAACCAAGTCGGCTCGCTGCAGATGGCGAATTTCCGTCAGAACCTCCGCCGGCAGGGTACAGCTTTGCCAGGCATTGCGCTGCTCTGCCAGCGCTGCAAACACTTCGGTGCCGGACCGGTTCGCGTAGTGTTCGCGTCGCTCGACCGGATCGAAGCCTGATGCATAAAGGTCGTTCATGGTCACGGTGCAGCCTTGATCCATGAAATGCTCGCGTGCGACTCTTGCCATTGCGCCGTTGTAGGAAGATGGCTCCGGATGAGCGTAAACAATGTGCACATGCATTGGGGCGGGTTCCTAGTTGTTCCGGTCACCCGCATTCTCTAATGTTCATTTTTGATAGGAAATTGCAAAAAAACGTAAACTGATGTTACAAATATGAACAATGCACTCGATTGGAACGACTACAGGATCGCCTTGCTGGTGGCGGATGCCGGCTCCCTTTCCAGGGCCGCCCGCCAGGCCGGATTGAGCCATCCAACCATGTTCCGCAGGATCAACGCCGTCGAAGAAAAGCTTGGCGTCCGCTTGTTCGAACGGTTTCGCACAGGCTATCAGCCAACCGCCGCCGGTGAGGAGATCGTTGCCGTCGCCCGACAGATTGCCGAGCTGACCAATTCAACCGAGCGGCGCGTCGCCGGCCGCGATCTGCGGCCGTCCGGCCTGGTGCGTATCGCAACGACCGACAGTCTTCTGTTTGCCCTGCTGGCCCCGGAATTCGAGCGATTGCGGCGGATGGAGCCCGGGATCACGCTTGAGTTCGTAATCTCCAACGAAGTGTCCAACCTCTCGCTTCGCGAAGCGGATATCGCGATCCGGCCCACCTCGTCACCGGACCAGCATCTGGTCGGCCTCAAGCTGGGCGTGATCCGGCAGGGCATTTACGCTCACAAAAGCTTCGGTCTGAAGGGCGTAAGTTCACAGCAATTGCGCTCTCTACCCTGGCTCGGCCCGAGCTCATCCATGGCTTATGGCCAGCTGCACGCCTGGATGAAGAAAAACCGATACGATGACGCATGTGTCTGTCGGGCGGACACCGTGCTGGGACTGTATGCGGGCGTTTGCTCGGGTATCGGCCTCGCCGTCCTTCCTGCCTATTTGGCGGAAGCGGACGGGAAACTGGTTCGTGTCGGCGGTGACATCGAAGACGTGGCAGTTGATCTTTGGCTCCTGACCCATCCAGATCTGCGCCGGACGGCACGCGTGCGGGCGGTGCTTGATCATGTAGCCTCCTCGCCCGTTATCGGCCCACGTCTCGACCTCCAGGCGCGATAGCCGTCATCGGATTCAGGCAATTGATCTTTCCGGGACCTGCGGCCGTAATTCTTGAAAACATCCCGGCAAAGGCGCACATTATCAGGACCATGCTGACACCGTTTGAAAAACTGGCCTATACGGCTCGCCAGGGCGCTCGCGTTGCCTGGTATATGGGTCATGGCCTGGCTGCCGGACAGTTCCGCAAGACAAAGTCCGGTGTGTCAGAGGTTGCCCGTGACAAGCCGCGGCAGAAGGGCCCCGGCATGGAGCGCCTGCTTGCCAGTCTTGCCGGCACGTTTCAGCGCGACCTGGAAAATGTCGCAGCCGGTTACTATCCGCTGCCGCGCGATGCCGACGGCTCACCGGCACGGCTGCTGAAAACCTCACGCGCCTTTCTGGCCGACGTGCCCGTGGCGGCCGAGCGCAAGGCCAAGGGCGAGGGAACGGAGGTCTATTCACACGACAAGGCACAGGAATTGCCGGCCTACTTCCTGCAGAATTTCCACTACCAGACGGGTGGGTACCTGACCGAGGACAGCGCCGAAATCTATGACATGCAGACCGAGGTGCTGTTTTCGGGCTCCACCAATGCCATGCGCCGCGAATGCCTTGTGCCGCTGTGGCAGTTTATGCGCGGCCGTGACCAGCGCCAGACCAAGATTGCCGATATTGCCTGTGGCACCGGCCGGTTTGGCAGGTTCATCAAACAGGCCTATCCGCGCATTGACCTGACCCTGTCCGACCTTTCCGAGGCCTACCTGGCCGAAGCAAAACGGCACCTGAAGGGGTATTCGACAGTCAGCTATGAAGTCGCGAATGCCGAGAAGCTGCCGTTTGCCGATGCCTCCCAGGACGTGGTGACGTCCATCTACCTGTTTCACGAGGTGCCGCCCAAGGTCCGCCGCACTATTGCAGGCGAGTTTGCCCGCGTCCTCAAGCCGGGCGGACGGCTGATCTTCATGGACTCGCTGCAACTGGGTGACGTCGAGGGCTATGACGGTATGCTGCAGTCGTTCCCGGTGAACTTTCACGAGCCTTACTACGGCAGCTACATCAAGGAAGATCTGGCCGACATTTTCGCTGGGGCCGGCCTGGTCCACACCGAAAGCCGCCCGGTGTTCCTGTCCAAACTGGTTGTTTGCGACAAGCCCTAGAGTGCGCTAGCAGCCAAGCTGGTCGGCCAGCTGATTGAAGTCATCTGCTATATGATCCACAGACCCGTCGGCAGCTGTTTCGGCGCCGGAGCCTTTGCCGTGTTCGTCGGGTCTGGGCACATAGGCCGTGGCCAGGCCAAGCTCTGCGGCCGCGTCCAGGTCATCGAGGTGCGCAGCAACCATCATGCACTCTTCCGGTTTCAGGCCGAGCGCATCGGCCGAGCCCAGATAGGCCTGCGGGTGCGGCTTGTATGCCTGCGCGACCTCTGCGCCCAGCACGACGTCCCACGGCAGTCCGGCGCGTTTCGCCATGTTGGTGATCAGCGCGATGTTGCCGTTGGAGCACGGCGCAATGATGTGCCTGGTCTTCAACCGGGTCAGGCCGGAAACGGCGTCAGGCCAGGGATCGAGCCGGTGCCATGCTGTCACCAGACGGTGCAGGTCGTCGCCGATGGGTGCATCGAGCCCATGCTGGTGGAATACCTCGCACAGGTTTTCCTCATGCAGAATGTCGAGACGCACAAATCCGCGATTGCCTGCCCGTATCCGTTCCATGGCCGGCTGGTAGAGCCCGCGCCATCCGTCCGCCACGGCCGGCCAGTCGGCGACTACTTGTGTGTCCTTTCCCCATTCGGTGAGTTCGCAAATGATTCCGGAGCGCCAGTCGACGACCGTGCCGAACACGTCGAACAGCAGCGCTTTGGTTTCGTATCCGTGCGCCATGTTGCCTACCCGTTCTGGCCGCGGTGGCGCAGGTAATGGTCTGCCAGCACGATGGCCATCATGGCTTCCCCAACCGGCACCGCGCGAATGCCGACGCATGGATCGTGGCGGCCCTTGGTGACGATATCGGTCTCCTCGCCTTCGCGGGTGACTGTCTTGCGCGGCGTGAGAATGGACGACGTCGGTTTGACAGCGAACCGGCACACCACGTCCTGGCCGCTCGAGATGCCGCCCAGCACGCCGCCGGCATTGTTGGACTGAAACTCCGGCTGGTTGCCCTGCATGCGGATTTCGTCGGCATTTTCCTCGCCGGTAATGGCGGCGGCTGCAAACCCGTTGCCGATCTCCACGCCCTTGACCGCATTGATGCTCATCATGGCCGATGCGATGTCCTGATCGAGCTTGCCGTACACCGGCGCCCCCCATCCCGCCGGCACGCCGGACGCCACCACTTCAATCACCGCACCACACGACGAACCGGCTTTGCGAATGCCGTCGAGATAGCCTTCCCAGTGGCCTGCCGCGTCGGCGTCGGGGCAGAAAAACGGATTCTCGTTGACCTGGTTCCAGTCCCAGTTGTCCCGGTTTATCTTGTGCGGACCCATCTGAACCAGCGCCGCGCGCGTCTCCACCATCGGCGTTACCTTGCGCGCGATGGCGCCGGCCGCCACCCGGGCCGCGGTTTCGCGGGCCGATGATCGCCCGCCGCCGCGATAGTCGCGCACGCCGTATTTTTCCAGGTAGGTGAAGTCGGCATGACCAGGGCGAAACTTGTCGCGGATTTCGGAATAGTCCTTTGATCGCTGGTCGACGTTTTCAATCATCAGCGCAATCGGCGTACCCGTCGTCACCTGGCCCTCGGTGCGGTCGTCCTCGAACACGCCGGAGAGAATTTTCACCTGGTCAGGTTCGCGCCGCTGGGTGGTGAACCTGGATGTGCCCGGCCGGCGCTTGTCCAGGAACGACTGGATATCGTCTTCGGTGATGGCTATGCCCGCCGGGCAGCCGTCAATGACACAGCCCAGGGCTGCCCCGTGCGATTCCCCGAACGTGGTGATGCGGAACAGATGGCCGAACGAATTATGTGACATGGTCTGAGCCCGTTGAAAAAATGCGCGCCAAGTCTTAGGCGGCGCGCCCGGCTTCGTCAAACGGACGACGTGTCGCTTGTGCAACGAGCGGGTCCGGCAATGTGTGCCAACATCACCGAAATTGGCGCCACCGGTGAAAAAAGCGACGATTTTTGAGAACCGACACAGGGTAGCAGGCTGTTTCGCCCGGAATGCACCGCGCAGTGTACCTGTGCTCGGCTTAGTGGCGAACCCGGGCACGTTGATTTGTGGACCGGTTGTTCGGGAATTTCCTTCAAGCTGCCGATTCTGACTTGAGCAGGTGTGCAACAACTAGGCTGATTTGACCGAAGAGCGTTAGACGCGTCACATTGGTCTCAGAGGAGGCGGTTTTGCCTCCTTTTTCTTCGCCGCCGTACCGTCGGCTATTCATCCGGCCTTGCCCGGAACCATTCGATGGCGCCGTCTTTGAGGCGGTAGAACTTCCATTGCGGGTTGCGCTGGCCGGGTATTTCGGCAACCGGCAGGTTGAGCACGATGCCGCGCACGATGCGGCTGATGCCGCCATGGGCAACCGCGATGGTGGGCCGGGTCAGGCTGTCCAGCCAGCCGCGTACCCGCACTGTGGCGTCGGCATAGCTCTCGCCGCCTTTCGGCCTGAAGCCGTGGTAGCCCTCCGGATCCTTTTCCGGGTCAAGTCCGCGGGCATTGAGGTCAGGCCAGGTCGAGCCTTCCAGCTCGCCGAAATTGAGTTCTTTCAGGCGCTCGTCAATGGTGATCTTGGTCCAGTCAAGGCCGAAACCGTCAACGATGTACTGCATGGTCTGGCGCGGACGGTGCAGCGGGCTGACCTGCAGATCAAAGCCGTCAAGGCGGTCGTGCAATCTCGACAGGGCCTGCGCAATGGCGTTTGCCTGCGCGTGGCCGGTGTCGTTGAGCGGAATGTCGGTTTGACCCTGAATGCGGCGGTTCAGGTTCCAGTCGGTCTCGCCATGGCGGATAAACCACAGCTCCGGAAATGCGTCACTCACTCTGCTCTAGGCTCATGTCGGGTGCATAGGGGTTTTTCATGCCGACGACATGATAGCCGGAATCGACATGGTGAACCTCGCCGGTCACCCCCTGGCTCATGTCAGACAGCAGATAGGCGCCGGACTGGCCGACCTGGTCGATGGTGACAGTCTTGCGCATGGGCGAGTTGTACTCGTTCCACTTGAGAATATAGCGGAAATCACCGATGCCGGACGCGGCAAGGGTCTTGATCGGCCCGGCTGAGATCGCGTTGACGCGGATGTTCTTTTCGCCCAGGTCAGCCGCCAGGTAGCGCACCGACGCTTCAAGAGCGGCCTTGGCAACGCCCATCACATTGTAGTGCGGCATCCATTTTTCGGCGCCGTAATAGGTCAGCGTCAGCAGTGAGCCGCCATCGGTCATCAGTTTCTCGGCCCGCTGTGCGATGGCTGTGAACGAATAGCATGAGATGTTGAGCGATTTGTTGAAGTTTTCTTCCGACGTATCGACATAGCGCCCGCTCAGCTCGTCCTTGTCGGCAAACGCAATGGCATGCACCACGAAATCGAGCTTGCCCCAGCGCTTCTGCAGTTCTGCAAACACTGCATCCATTGAGGCGGCATCGGTGACATCGCACGGCAGCACAATATCGGAACCGAGTTCTTCCGCCAGCGGCTTGACCCGCTTACCCAGCGCGTCACCCTGATAGGTGAATGCCAGTTCTGCGCCGTGACTGTGTGCCGCCTTCGCAATGCCCCACGCGATGGAGCGGTTGTTGGCAACCCCCATCACAAGCCCGCGCTTGCCGGCCATGATTGATCCCGCTTGGGTCATGGACAACACCCTTTGCTGTTCGAAACCATAGGAAAGTCACCTGTATTTGCACTAAAACCCGCAATTGGTCCACCGCCAAATGTATATGGTGGAAAAGAACTGGCTGAGCGGGTAAAGCCGTACCATATTGATCATATCAATTGACAATTTGACCCGAGACCGCAATGAGCATCACTGACACGCAACCAGCCGACTTCACCACCCGCGCCGAACCGCTGCAGCTGTTCGCAGACTGGCTTGAGGAAGCCAGGGCCTCGGAACCGAACGACCCCACCGCCATGAGCGTGGCGACGGTCGATGGCGACGGCCTGCCCAATGTGCGCATGACCCTGCTGAAAGGGTTCGATGAGCGCGGATTCGTCTTTTACACCAATTTTGAAAGCCAGAAAGGCACCGAGATACTGGCTTCACGCAAAGCCGCCTTGGGGTTTCACTGGAAATCCCTGCGCCGCCAGGTCCGGGTGAGGGGGCCGGTGGAAGTGGTGTCCGAGGAAGAAGCTGACGCCTACTACAGCTCCCGCCCGCGTGACAGCCGCATTGGCGCCTGGGCATCGCAGCAGTCGCGTCCACTGGAAAGCCGGTTTGCGCTGGAAAAGGCGGTGGCCAGATACGCGGCAAAATATGCCATTGGCGACGTGCCGCGTCCGCCGCACTGGTCTGGATTCCGGGTAAAACCGGTCTACATCGAGTTCTGGAAGGATGGTGCGTTCCGGCTGCATGACCGGGTGCAGTTCCAGCGCGAGGGCGATGACGGCAGCTGGAGCAAGACGCGGCTTTATCCGTGACAGCGATTGCCGTATAGATCGCTGATCTTCACCAATGGAGGCTGTCATGCCCACAAGCCAGACCGACAATGCTGATCGCAAGACGTTGATCCTGACCGGCGCGTCCCGCGGCATCGGCCATGCCACGGTGAAACGATTCTCGTCGGCCGGGTGGCGGGTCATCACCTGTTCGCGCCAGCCGTTTCCGGAAAACTGCCCCTGGGAGATGGGGCCGGAAGACCACATTCAGATCGACCTGGCCGACTTTGAGGACGTGCGCCGCGGCGTCGGCGAGATGAAACAGCGCCTGAAGGACCAGGGCAGCCGGTTGAATGCGCTGATCAACAACGCCGCGATTTCACCCAAGCTGGAAGGCGGCGGGCGCATGAACACCTTCGATACCAGTTCTGAAGACTGGAACCATGTGTTCAACGTCAATTTTTTCTCGCCAGTGATGCTGGCGCGCGGTCTGGTTGATGAACTGAAGGCGGGCCAGGGCTCAGTGGTCAATGTAACGTCCATTGCCGGCACCGCCGTGCATCCGTTCGCCGGCGCTGCCTATTCGACATCGAAAGCAGCCCTTGCCTCGCTGACACGGGAGATGGCCAACGACTTCGGTCCGCTGGGCGTGCGGGTGAACTCCATTTCGCCGGGAGAAATCGAAACCTCGATCCTGTCGCCGGGAACCGAGAAGATCATTCCGAGCATCCCGCTGCGCCGTCTCGGCCAGCCTGAAGAGGTTGCCAAGGCGATTTACTTCCTGTGCACCGAGGCATCGTCCTACGTCACCGGCGCGGAAATCCATGTGAATGGCGGTCAGCATGTCTGAAGATAGCAGGTCGCCGGAGACCTTTGTGGCCCACGCGCTGCACTCCGTCGAAGAGGCAACCGGCTCGATCGTGCCGCCGCTGCACACGGCCACGACCTTTGCCCGCGACGCCGACTACGAGCTGCGCAACACGCATCTTTATTCGCGCTATGGCAATCCGACCATAGATCAGGCCGAAGAGATCATAGCCCGGCTGGAAAACGGCCATGACGCGCTGGTGTTCGCCTCCGGGCTGGCCGGCATCGCGGCGCTC
Organism: Anderseniella sp.; assembly: GCA_028289645.1. Classification (GTDB taxonomy): domain Bacteria; phylum Pseudomonadota; class Alphaproteobacteria; order Rhizobiales; family Aestuariivirgaceae; genus Anderseniella. The sequence continues at coordinate 221,255 of JANQOK010000016.1, read as the reverse complement.
CTTGAAACACTGAAACCGGGCGCGCACGTGGTGGCGCCTGAAATCATGTACTGGGGCACGCGCGACCTGATGACCCGCATGCTCGACAAGCAGCGCATCACCGCAACCTATGTCGACCCGACCGACCTGGACGCACTCAGGGCCGCTGTTGTGAAGGGCAAGACCGAGCTGGTCTGGGTGGAAACACCGGTCAACCCGGTATGGGACGTGATCGACATCAAGGCAGTGGCCGATATTGCCCATGCGGTGGGCGCCGACCTGGCGGTGGACTCAACGGCCGCCAGTCCGGTGGTGACCCGCCCGCTGGACCATGGCGCGGACATTGTCTTCCACTCCGTCACCAAATACCTCAACGGGCATTCCGACGTGCTTGGCGGCGTTCTGGTGACGCGTGAGGACAATGTGCGCTGGAAGGAAACCCGCCATATCCGCAATGTGACCGGCGGCATTCTGGCGCCGTTTGAGGCATGGCTTCTGATCCGCGGCATGCGCACCTTGTTCGTGCGGGTCAACAAGGCTGCCGAAAGCGCATTGGCGGTGGCGCGGCACCTTGAACATCATCCCAAGGTGGAAAAGGTGCTGTATCCCGGCCTGCAGTCCCATCCCGGTCATGAAATCGCGCGCCGCCAGATGGACGGCTTCGGCGCCATGATGTCCATATGTGTGAAGGGTGGCATGGAAGAAACCGGCCGGGTTGTCCGGTCGCTGAAGATTTTCCTGCCGGCAACGTCGCTTGGCGGTGTCGAAAGCCTGGCGGAGCATCGCAAGGTGATCGAGGGTTCAGCCAGCCCGATCCCCGACAACCTGATCCGCCTGTCCGTGGGCATCGAGAGCACAGATGACCTGATCGCGGACCTGGAACAGGCCCTCGACAGGGCATGAGGCGGCTCGGTGTCATGCTCGCCGCACTGGCACTGTGCGGTCAGGTTCACGGCAAGGACAGCCCGCGGCTGCCGGACGGCCTGGTGTCGACCGGCTCCAACGATGTTGCCGAAGCATGGCTGACACTGCCGACGAAACGCTACGCCCATGCCATCCTGGGCGATGCCGTCGAGGCCGGCGGCCTGATGGTCAAAATGGCAGATGGTCGAACCCTCGAACATGTGCTGCCTGACGGATTCGTCTTCGAGGATCGCCGCGCCCGGCCGGTCGACCTGGATGGCGATGGACGTGACGAGGTCGTCGTGGTGCTCAGCAGCATGACTGAAGGAGCGGCACTGGCGGTTTACGGCGTTGTGGACGGCAGGCTGCAGCTCACGGCAAAGACCCCGCACATCGGCAGGACCAACCGCTGGCTCAACCCGGCGGAGTTTGCCGATCTCGACGGCGATGGCGCAATTGAGATTACAGCGGTGTGGACCCCGCATCTGGGCCGGGTGCTGCAAGCCTGGCGGTTTTCCGATGGAAAGCTGCGCCGGGTGGCCAGGGTTGCAGGCTATTCCAATCACGCCATCGGGTCGCCGGTGCAGGATCTGACAGAAATCGTGACGCTGTCGGACGGGCGTACCGCGCTGGCCATTCCCACTCCTGGCTATGACGAGATTGCCTTCATGGTCCTGCGGCAGGGAAAGTTTGCCGAAGTTGCCCGCAAGCCGGCCGGTGACCGCATCACGTCTCCGGTTCGCCGCAGCGAAAACGGCCGGCAGCTTGAGTTTGCTACCGGCCGGGCATCTGGTGTGACGGTTGACATTCCTTGATCAGGCGGCGCGCAGGCCTTCGGACTTGATCCAGTGTGCCGTGTCATCCAGGGCCGCTTCATAGCGGTCGAACATCTCGTTGATTTCGCTTTCGGTGATGATCAGCGGCGGGCACAGGGCGACCGAGTCCACCATGGCGCGCACCATGAGGCCGCGTTCCTGGGCGAATTTCATCATAGTCGGGCCGACCATCTTTTTCGGGTCGAATGAAGCCCTGGTGGCCTTGTCTTCCACGATTTCAGCGGCGCCAATGAAGCCTTTGGCGCGCACGTCGCCGATAAGTTCGTGGTCCTTCAGCTTGTTGAACCGGCTTTCGAACAGCGGCGCCAGCCTGGCCACGTGCTCGACAATGCCGTCGCGCTTGTAAATCTCGATGGTCTTCAGCGCCACCGCCGATGCGACCGGGTGTGCGGTGTAGGTGTAGCCGTGGCCAAACACGCCGATCTTCTTCGACTGGTCGAGCATGGCCTGATACATGTCCTCCTCGATGGAAATGCCTCCCAGTGGCATGTAGGCCGAGGTTATGGCCTTGGCCATCGACACCGAGGTCGGCTGCATGCCCATGGTTTCTGACCCGAACCATTTGCCGGTGCGGCCGAAGCCGCAGATCACTTCATCGGCGATGAAGCGCACGTCGTACTTGTCCAGCACCGCCTGGATTTTGGCGTAATAGCCGTCCGGCGGAATGATCACGCCGCCGGCGCCCATGATCGGCTCGGCAAAAAAGCCTGCCACGGTGTCAGGACCCTCCCGGATGATCAGGTCTTCCAGTTCAGTGGCCATGCGGGTGGTGAACTCGTCCTCGGTCTCGCCATCCTCCGCAAACCGGTAATGATGCGGGCACGAGGTGTGCATGATGTTGTTGATCGGCAGGTCGAAGTCGGCATGGACAGGCGGCAGGCCGGTCAGCGAGCCCGACGCCACTGTCACGCCGTGATAGCCCTTGATACGCGAGATCAGCTTCTTCTTTTCCGGCTTGCCGCGGGCATTGTTGTAGTACCAGGTCAGCTTGACCTGCATGTCGTTGGCTTCCGACCCGGATGAGCAGAACAGCATCTTCGATGCCTCGCACGGCACCAGTTCTTTCAGGGTTTCGGCCAACTCTATCGCCAGGTCGTTGGACTTACCGGCGAAGATGTGCGTGTAGGGCAGCCGGCTCATCTGCTGTGCGGCGACGTCGACAAGTTCCTGGTTGCCGTAGCCCAATGACGTGCACCACAGACCGGCCAGACCTTCAATGTACTGCTTGCCGTCACTGTCGTAGACGTAAATGCCCTTGCCTTCCTCGACAATGGTCGGCCCCGTTTCCCGGAATGTCGAGAGATTGGTGTAAGGGTGGATCAGGGTTTCGATATCCCGCACGGCAATATTCGAAAGCTGTTTGTTCATGTTGAAATTTACCTTTTGACAAGCGGGCGCTGGTGCGCACGATCTGCTTGGGCTTGAATATGTCAGAAATTATGAGGGGCACACAATGGCCGATATGTCGCTAATCAGGCAGACCGCAAATGCGCTGGTTGCACGGCTCAAAAGCGGCGACCTGAGCCCGCATGACCTGCTCGACGCGCTGGAGGCCCGGATCTCCGAGGTGGACGGCAAGGTGAACGCGCTGCCCACATTGTGTTTCGAGCGCGCCCGCGACCGAGCCGACGAGTTGTTGAAAAAGCCGCTCGACGACCGCGGTCTGCTGGCCGGCATGCCGGTGCCGATCAAGGACCTGGCGGATGTGGCAGGGGTGCGCTCGACAATGGGCTCGCTGATCTTCGCCGACAACGTACCGGACACGTCTGACCTGCTGGTCAGCCATCTCGAGGCGGAAGGCGGCATTGTCTACGCCAAGTCTAATACGCCGGAGTTCGGGGCCGGCGCCAACACGTTCAACGAGGTGTTCGGCCGAACCCTGAACCCGTGGAACACGGCGCGCTCTGCGGCCGGTTCTTCCGGCGGTGCCGCAGTTGCCCTTGCCACCGGCACCGCCTGGCTGGCGCACGGGTCCGACATGGGCGGGTCACTGCGCAACCCTGCCTCGTTCAACAATATATGCGGCATGCGGCCATCGCCGGGACGGGTCGCCGTCAGCCGGTACAGCCAGGTGGACGGCAATCTTGGGCAGGAAGGCCCAATGGCACGCACTGTGGAAGACCTGGCATTGCTGTTTGACGCCATGTGCGGCGAGGAATCGGGCGATCCGGTGTCCAAGCCCCGGCCGCAAACCAGTTTTCTCGACCAGGCCCGGTCCGGCTGGACACCGAAACGGGTGGCGCTCTCGCGCGACCTTGGCATCACGCCGGTCGATCCTGAAGTGGCGCAAATCGTTGAGGCGGCGGCACGGCGGCTGGAAGACGCCGGCGTGGCGGTCGAGGAAGCCCATCCCGACCTGTCGGAGGCCCATGAGTGCTTTCACGTCCTGCGGGCGTTGTCCTTCGCGATTTCCATGAAGCCGTTGCTGGAAGCCCACCGCGACAAGCTGAAGCCTGAGGTGATCTGGAACATCGAACAGGGCCTGTCGCTGAGCGCAGATGAGATCGCCAGGGCCGAGCACCAGCGCGCCGCCATGTTCCGGCGCGGGCTTGAGTTTTTCGAAACCTATGACCTGTTGCTGTGCCCGGCGACCATTGTTGCACCGTATCCGGTGGAGAACCGCTTTGTTGAAGAATGCGATGGCCACAAGTTCGGCAATTATGTTGAGTGGCTGGCTATCGCCTATTCCTTCACCAATATCTGTTCACCCGCATTGAGCATTCCGGCCGGGTTCACCGCAGAGGACCTGCCTGTCGGCATCCAGGTCGTCGCCCGGCCTGGATGTGACGGTCAGGCACTGGCCGGCGGCAAGCTGCTGCAGGACATTCTCGGCCACCACGATCTGCTGCCGATTGATCCGCGCAGCTAAAGAAGTAGTATTCATTGCCAACAAGAAAACTTGACCATATGTGAGGGACGCCCATGCAGGGTTTGATGCAGGACTGGCCATTGCTGGTTCACACTATTCTTGACCACGCCTCGAGATGGCACGGGGACCGTGAAATCGTGTCACGCCGTGTCGAGGGGGATATCTCGAGGACAACCTACCGGGAGCTGGATCACCGCGCCCGGGCGCTCGCGTCTGCGGCTCAGGGCAGGTTGGGCCTGAAGCTCGGCGACGTGGTGTGCACCATGTCGTGGAACGGCTACCGGCACATAGAGACCTGGTATGGCCTGATGGGGCTGGGCTGTGTCGTGCACACGCTGAATCCGCGGCTGTTTGCCGACCAGCTCATCTATGTGATCAATCACGGCGAAGGCAAGTGGATCTTCATCGACCTGACGTTCGTGCCCATACTCGAAGCCGTGCAGGACAAGCTGCCCAATGTGAAGGGCTTTGTCATCATGACCGATGGCGCGCACATGCCGGAAAGCACGACGCTGAAAAACGCCATCTGCTATGAGGAGCTCATTGGCGAAGGCGACCGCGACATGGCGTGGCCGTCGTTTGATGAAAATACCGCGTGCGGCATGTGTTACACCTCCGGCACCACGGGAAATCCCAAGGGCGTCATGTACTCGCACCGCTCCAACGTCCTGCACGCCATGGCCAGTGGCGGTGGCGACGCCTTGTGCATGGCCAGCACCGATGTGTGGATGCCGGTGGTGCCGATGTTTCACGCCAATGCCTGGTCGCTGGCGTTTTCGGTGCCGATGGCGGGCGCCAAGATGGTCATGCCGGGCCCGCGCATGGACGGCGAGGCGATCTATGAGCTGCTGCACACCGAGAAGGTCACCGCCACGGCAGCGGTGCCGACCGTATGGCTGATGCTGCTGCAATACCTGGAAAAGAACCCGGACCTGAAGCTGCCGGACCTGCAACGGGTGGTCATCGGCGGCGCGGCCTGTCCGGAATCCATGATGAAGGCGTTTGAGGACAAATATGACACCCAGGTCATCCACGCCTGGGGCATGACCGAGATGAGCCCGCTGGGATCGCTCGGCACCCGCCGGGCCGGGCTTGACCATCTCAGCGATGACGAATGGTGGCAGATCAAGCTGAAGCAGGGCCGGCCTGCCTATACCATCGAGATGAAGATCACCGATGACGAAGGCAACGACCTGCCCCATGACGGCACCACCTTTGGCCGTCTCAAGGTGCGCGGACCGTGTATCGCCAAAAGCTATGCCAAGGGCGATGGCGCGGAAGTGTTCGATGCAGACGGCTGGTTCGACACCGGCGACGTGTCGACATTGGACGAGTACGGCTACATGCAGATCACCGACCGCTCGAAGGACGTGATCAAGTCCGGCGGCGAATGGATTTCATCCATCGACCTGGAAAACGCCGCTGTTGGCTGTCCCGGTGTGGCCGAAGCCGCGGCCATCGGCATGCCGCACCCGAAATGGGACGAGCGCCCGATCCTGGTGATCGTAAAGAAGGACGGCGCCGAGGTCAGCCGCGAAGCGGTGCTGGAGCACATGAAGGACAAGACGGCGAAATGGGCCATGCCGGATGATGTCATCTTCGTGGATGAGATCCCCCACACCGCCACCGGCAAGATCTCCAAGCTGACGCTCAGGGAGCAACTGAAGGATTATGTGTTGCCGACGGCTTGAGGCATCGAGACCATGTGGCGTGGAGGGGTTTTGAAAAACGTCATTCCAGCGAAGGCTGGAATCCATCCTTCAACCCATACTCGTGTTTATTGTTGTATTGGACCCCAGCCTGCGCTGGGGTGACGGTGGTGTGGGACTGATATGGTCTACCCGGCCTTCTAACCAACCGCCTCATAGTCGGTGTCCAGCGACAGCTCGCCGTGCGCCATGACCAGGTTTTGCTCGATCAGGTGCTCAACATGGGCGAGCGTCGACAAGGCGGCTGCGGCGTGCAGCTTGGCATCGATGCCGGAATAGACTTTCCTCACCACGCCCATGATGGTCCGCTCGCCTGACTTGATCTGCTGCAGCACCGCCTTTTCACGCATTTGCCGATGGGCGAGAAATGCCCGGGCGAAACGCTGCGGATTCTGTTTTGCCGGACCGTGCCCGGGCAGGTAAAGCCGGTCCTGGCTGCGTTCCATCAGGGTGCGCAGCGAGGAGAAATAATCCGCCATGTGCCCGTCGGGCGGCGCGATCACGGACGTCGACCAGGCCATGACATGATCGCCGCAAAACAGCGTCTGCTCCTCGTTCAGTGCGAACGCCATGTGGTTGGAGCAATGGCCCGGTGTGAACACGCTTTCCAGCGACCAGCCTTGACCTTCGATGATGTCGCCATGGGCCACCTCGACGTCGGGGTGAAATTCATGGTCCCCGGCGGCATCCAGCGTGATGTCGCCTGAGGTGATCGCCTTGGCCGGCCGGCCTGAGCCGTGCGGGCCGTACCCGTAGGTCCTGGCGCCGGTTGCCTGCTGCAGCCTGCCGGTCAGCGGCGAGTGGTCGCGGTGGGTGTGGGTGATGACGATGTGGGTGACGGTTTCACCGCGCACCGCGTCGAGCAGAGCGGCCAATTGGTCTTCGTCTTCCGGGCCCGGGTCGATAATCGCGACCTGGCCGGTGCCGACAACATAGGAATTGGTGCCCTTGAAGGTGAACGGGCCGGGATTGTTGCAGGTGACCCGGCGGATCTTATCGCTCAACCGGACACACGCGCCGGGCATTGCGTCAAAATCCTTGTCGAAACTCAACTCGGTCATAGTAGGTATACACATTGTCCTGTTGCGGCGGCGCCAAAACGCAAATATACCCATGGACCAGCAATTCACATCCGTCAAACTCTGCAGAAGGGTACTCCCGACATGACCGCACTTTCCGCCACCTCCCCGACACTTGCCGGCACTCTGCTCGGTGATAATGGCCGTCTCAGTGCTGCGCGCATGGTGCTGCTGGCCATTGCAGGTTCGCTGCTGTTGTGGGTGTCCGCCAAGATCGCGGTGCCGTTCTGGCCGGTGCCGATGACCATGCAGCCGTTTGCGGTGATGGGCATTGGTGCTGCCTTCGGCTGGCGTCTCGGCATGGCAACCGTCGCGCTGTACCTGCTGGAAGGCGCATTTGGTCTGCCGGTGTTCACCGGTACACCTGAAAAGGGTCTCGGCCTGGCTTACATGGCTGGCCCAACCGGTGGCTATCTGATCGGTTTCCTGTTCGCTGCTGGTGTTACCGGCTGGCTGGCGGAGCGCGGCTTCGACCGCAATGTGGTGACCATGGTGCTGGCGATGACGGCGGGCACCATCGTGCTCTATGCGTTCGGGCTGGCCTGGCTGAGCTATCTGATCGGCGTCGAAAAGGCGCTTGTGTTCGGCCTGTATCCGTTCGTGCTCGGTGATGCGGTGAAGATCGTGCTGGCTGCGCTGGTCTTCCCGGCCGTGTGGAAGTGGCTGTCGGCGAAGGGCTGAACCATCATGCCCGAGGCGTTCATCTGCGATTACGTACGCACGCCCATCGGCCGCTTCGGCGGTGCGCTGTCGGGCGTGCGCACCGACGACCTCGGCGCGGTGCCGCTGAAAGCTCTGATGCAGCGCAATGCCTCGGTCGACTGGGCCGCCATCGATGATGTGATCTATGGCTGCGCCAACCAGGCCGGTGAGGACAACCGCAACGTGGCGCGCATGTCGTTGCTGCTGGCCGGCCTGCCCGACACGGTGCCGGGTGCGACCATCAACCGGCTGTGCGGCTCCGGCATGGACGCCATGCTGACCGTAGCCCGCGCCATCAGGTCCGGCGACGCCGACATCGGCATTGCCGGCGGCGTTGAATCCATGAGCCGGGCGCCGTTCGTGATGCCCAAGGCCGACACGGCGTTTTCGCGCAAGGCGGAAATCTATGACACCACCATCGGCTGGCGCTTCGTCAACAAGCTGATGAAGCAGCAGTACGGCGTCGATTCCATGCCTGAAACGGCGGAAAACGTCGCCGAGGACTACCAGGTGTCGCGCGAGGACCAGGACGCCTTTGCGCTGCGTTCGCAGGTCAAGGCTGGCAAGGCGCTGGCCTCGGGCCGGTTCGCCAAGGAAATCACCCCGGTGACCATTCCGCAGCGCCGCGGCGACGACATTGTCGTCGACACCGACGAGCACCCGCGTCCGGATACGACACCTGAGCAACTGGCCAAGCTAAAAGCGCCGTTTCGCGACGGCGGCAGTGTGACAGCAGGCAATGCGTCGGGCGTCAATGATGGCTCGGCAGCCATGATCATCGCGTCCGAGGAAGCGGCAAAGCGCCATGGCCTGACGCCGGTGGCGCGTATTCTCGGCGGCGCCACCGCGGGCGTTGCCCCGCGTATCATGGGCATCGGCCCGGTTCCGGCCACGCAGAAACTGTGCGGCCGTCTCGGCATCAAGCCGGCGGACTTTGATGTGGTCGAACTGAACGAGGCATTCGCCGCGCAAGGGTTAGCCGTGCTGCGGCAACTGGGCCTGCCGGACGACGGCGAGCACATAAACCCCAATGGCGGCGCCATCGCCATCGGCCACCCCCTCGGCATGTCCGGCACCCGCATAGCCGGCAGCGCCGCGCTGGAACTGGGCGAAACCGGCGGTAAGCTGGCTCTGGCCACCATGTGCATCGGCGTAGGCCAGGGCATAGCCTGCGCGGTGGAGCGGGTTTAGGCGCTACTCCGCCGCCTCCATGTAGTCCTCCAGCGGCGGGCAGGCGCAGACCAGGTTGCGGTCGCCGTAGACATTGTCGACGCGCGCCACCGGTGGCCAGAACTTGTCGTCACGCTGCGACGGCAGCGGGAAGTAGGCCCGTTCGCGGGAATACGGCCGGTCCCAGTCCTTGAGCAATGCATGATGGGTGTGCGGCGCGTTGCGCAAGATGTTGTTGGTCTTGTCGGCCTCGCCTGCTTCCACCTCGGCGATCTCGGCGCGAATGGCGATCATCGCATCGCAGAACCTGTCCAGTTCCGCCTTGCCCTCGGATTCGGTCGGCTCGATCATCAGCGTCTCCGGCACCGGCCAGCTCATGGTCGGGGCGTGGAACCCGTAATCCGCCAGCCGCTTGGCGACGTCCTCGACCCCGATGCCGGTCTGATCCTTCACATCGCGCATGTCGATGATGCACTCGTGCGCCACGTAGCCGCCCGGTCCGGTATAGACGATCGGGAAATGGTCCTTCAGCCGGTTGGCCATGTAGTTGGCGTTGAGGATGGCGACCTGTGTCGCGCGGGTCAGGCCCTCCGTCCCCATCATGGCGATGTAGGCCCACGAGATCGGCAGGATCGAGGCCGAGCCCCAGGGGGCTGCTGAAATCTGGCCGATGGTCGGCCGGCCGTGGCTGGCCGGGTTGACGCCTGAGACCACGTCATGACCGGGCAGGAAGCGGGCCAGGTGCGACTTGACGCCGATGGGTCCGACACCGGGGCCGCCGCCGCCATGGGGAATGCAGAACGTCTTGTGCAGGTTCATGTGGCAGACATCGGCGCCGACCTCCGCCGGGCGCACTAGGCCAACGAGCGCATTGAGGTTGGCGCCGTCCAGATAGACCTGGCCGCCATGGTCGTGAATGATGGCGCAGATGTCCTTGATGGCTGCTTCAAACACGCCGTGGGTCGACGGATAGGTGATCATCAGCGCGGCAAGCTCGTCCTTGTGGGTGTCCGCCTTGGCTTTCAGGTCATCGACGTCGACATTGCCTTCATCGTCGCATTTCACCACCACCACCTTCAGGCCGGCCATGACGGCGGACGCCGGATTGGTGCCATGCGCAGAGGATGGGATCAGGCAGATGTTGCGATGACCCTGGTCATTGGACTCATGGTAGGCGCGAATGGTCATCAGGCCGGCATACTCGCCCTGGCTGCCGGCATTGGGCTGCAGCGACACCGCATCAAACCCGGTGATCTCGCACAGCCAGCTTTCCAGTTCCTCAAACAGCTGCTGATAGCCTTGCGCCTGCTCCAGCGGCACGAACGGGTGCATGTTGGCAAACGTCGGCCACGTCACCGGGATCATCTCGGTGGTGGCATTGAGCTTCATGGTGCACGACCCGAGCGGGATCATTGAGCGGTCGAGCGCGATGTCCTTGGCCTGCAATTGCCTGAGGTAGCGCAGCATCTTGGTCTCCGACCGGTGCATGGAAAACACCGGGTGGGTCAGAAACTCCGACTGGCGTGCAAGATCGGCCGGAATGCACTCGCTCAGCTCTTCGTCGATGGTGTCGAGCGGCCAGCCATCCAGGCCCTTGGTCCTGAAGCAGCCCAGCAGGCGTTCAACCTCGGAGCGCCGCGTGGTCTCGTCAAACGAGATGCCGATATGGTCGGCATCCACATGGCGCAGGTTTATGCGCTGCTCGCGCGCCTTGGCCACCAGCGCGTAGGCGCGCGCCGGCGCCTTGACGGTGATGGTGTCGAAGAACGCATCTGTGGTGACTTCATAGCCCCATTTGCGCAGCGCATGGGCGGTGATTTCGGCAAATCGGTGCGCCCGGGCGGCCATCTTGGCGATGCCTTCCGGCCCCTGGTACACCGCGAACATGCCGGCGATGACGGCCAGCAGGACCTGCGCGGTGCAGATGTTGCTGTTGGCCTTTTCGCGGCGGATATGCTGTTCGCGGGTCTGCAGCGCCATGCGCAGGGCAGGGCGGCCTTCGGCATCGACCGACACACCGATCACCCGGCCGGGAATGGCGCGCTTGAACTCGTCGCGGGTGGCGAAAAACGCCGCGTGCGGGCCGCCATAGCCCATCGGCACACCGAAGCGCTGGGCCGATCCCAGCGCCACGTCCGCACCCAGTTCGCCGGGCGGGGTCAGCATGGCAAGGGCCAGCAGGTCGGTTGCCATGATCGACATCGCACCTTCCGCCTTGAGCGCCGCAATTTCCTTGCGGTAATCACGCACCTGGCCGCTGGAGCCGGGATACGACAACAGCGCGGCAAACACCTTGCTGGCATCGAGATCGGTTGCCGGATCGCCCAGCACCAGCTCGAAGCCGAACCCGCGGGCCCGGGTTTCCAGTACCGCCACCGTCTGCGGATGGGTGTCCTGATCAACGAAGAACACGTCGCGGCCGGTCTTTGACACCCGGTGTGCCATGGCCATGGCTTCGGCTGCCGCAGTGCCTTCATCGAGCAGCGATGCGCTGGCCAGTTCCAGGCCAGTGAAATCGCACACCATCTGCTGGAAGTTCAGCAACGCCTCAAGCCTGCCCTGGCTGACTTCGGCCTGATACGGCGTATAGGCGGTGTACCAGCCGGGATTTTCCAGGATATTGCGCAGGATGACCTTCGGCGTTACGCAGCCATAATACCCCATGCCGATCATCGAGGTGAAAATCTGGTTGCGGCCGGCGACCTTGCGCAGGTCCGACAGGGCATTGCGCTCCGACAGCGGCACCGGAAGGTCGAGTGGTTTTTCGGCACGGATGTTTTTCGGCACCACTTTTTCCGTCAGGTCCTGCAGCGACTTGGCGCCGACGGTTTTCAGCATGTCGGCCATTTCGGTGTCTTGCGGGCCAATGTGGCGGGGAATGAAGTTTGCGCCAGCCTGCAGGTCGGTCAGTAGAGTGCGTGTGTCAGCCATGATCAGGATCGTCCGTTATTGCAATGGTGGGTGGGAGCCTTGATGCAGGGGTTCAGCCCTGTTCTTCCACAAACGCGTTGTAGGCGGCCTCGTCCATCAGCCCGTCCAGTTCAGACGGTGACGACAGTTTCAGCTTCAGGAACCAGCCTTCGCCTTCCGGTGCCTCGTTGACCTTGCCCGGTTCGCCTTCCAGCACCGAATTGACTTCCACCACTTCGCCGGAAAGAGGCGCGTAAACCTCGCTGGCGGCCTTGACGCTTTCGACAACCGCGGCTTCGTCGCCGGGCGCCACTGTCTTGCCGACGGCTGGCAGTTCGACAAACACCAGATCGCCGAGCTGTTCCGCGGCATGCTTGGTGATGCCGATGGTTGCCACATCACCGTCAACGCTGATCCACTCGTGCTCTTTTGAATATTTCACGTCGCTCATTGGGTATTCCTCCAGTTTGAATAGTTATCTTTCGTTTGATTACAGCTATCGTTTGAATGACTTGGCCACGAAGGGCAGTTTGACGATCTCGGCCGGCAGGGCCTTGCCGCGCACCATGAGGTCGAGTGCCTGGCCAGGCTTGGCCAGCTCGGGCGGCACGAAGCCGAGTGCCACCGGACCACCGGCTGACGGGCCGAACCCGCCCGAGGTGATGACACCGACTTCCTTGCCGCCGGACATGATCACGGTGCCGTCCCTGGCCGGCGCACGGCCCTCGGGCTTGATGCCGGCGATTTTGCGGGCAGCACCATCGGCGATTTCACGCTGAATCCGTGCGGCACCGGGGAACCCGCCCTCGGCACGGCGCTGTTTCGGGATCGACCACAACAGGCTGGCTTCAACCGGTGACACCGTTTCGTCGAGCTCGTGGCCGTACAGGGACAGGCCGGCCTCCAGGCGCAGGGAGTCGCGGGCGCCAAGTCCGATCGGCATGACGTCCGGGTGGGCCAGCAGGGCCTGCCACAGGCCTTTCGCGTGCTCGTTGCGGACAGTGATCTCATAGCCGTCTTCGCCGGTATAGCCGGACCGGGTGGCGTAAATGGCGGCGCCGTCAAATTCGAACGGGGCGCCCTGCATGAACGCCAGCGCGGCAACGCCGGGAATAATGGTTTCCAGGGCTGCTTCTGCCCGTGGGCCCTGCAGGGCCAGCAGTGCCCACTGCGGCAGTTCCTCAATTTCTATGCTGTCAGGCAGGCGGGATTTCAGGTGGGCAAAGTCAATCGCCTTGCGCGACGCGTTGACCACCAGGTACAGCCGGCCTTCGGTGCCGGGATAGGCGGAACGCGATACCATCAGGTCATCGATGATGCCGCCGTCATCGTTCAGCAGTTGCGTATAGCGCTGCCGGCCCGGCTCTAGCGACCTGATGTCGGCCGGCACCAGTTCTTCCAGCGCGGCAGCTGTGGTTTCATGATCAGGGCCTTTGAGCCACGCCTGTCCCATGTGTGAGACATCGAACAGCCCGGCCTTGTCGCGGGTATGGGTGTGTTCGGCCAGGATGCCGGCCGGGTACTGCACCGGCATCAGGTAGCCGGCAAACGGCACCATGCGCGCTCCGAGCGCTTCATGCTCTGCGCTCAGCGGTGTGGTTTTCAGGTCTTGCGGTGTTTCGCTGTCAGACAATTTCCATCTCCCGGCTCGCTCTCAAAGGTTGCACATGCGTCACGACCGTTGTTGCCGCTCACATGCGCCCCCTCTGTCCGTTACCTGAGAGATTTCACTGGCTGTCTCGGCCAGCTTACGCCCTTCGGTGAGTGGCATTTGCGCCACTGCTCTCCAGAGATGTGCCGTCCCTGCGGTCCTTTTGCCTGAGAGTTTCCGGGGCGGTTGCTCCTTCGGCGCCGGGCATTTCAGCCCGAGCTCTCCCGCAGGGTGGTACGAAAGTGCGGCAATGTGTGCCTGCTTCCGCCCAAAAAGTCAAATCGCTTCCACATTGTGGGATAGTGCCGGTGTGAACTACTTGAATTTCCGGAAGAAGCGCGTGCGGTCAAACATCTCCTCCAGGGTCTGCATGCGGTCTCTGGTGTCACTCCAGGTACGGGTTTCAATGGACGCGATCATGGTCTCGATCAGCAGCAGGGTGGCAGCCGACGAGTCCCAGGCCGACGGCACTTCCACATGCACGCCAAAGCTGTAGTCGGCGATCTTGTCGACCGGCGAGCGCCACTGATCGGTGAACAGGATGATGTGGGCACCACGCTCCTTTGCCATTTCGGCCAGGCGCAATGTCGAGTTTTCGTAGCGACGAATGTCGAACAGCGCCAGCACGTCGCCCTGCTTCATGTTCAACAGGTAGTGCGGCCATGCGTTCGAGATCGACTGGATATTGGTGACACCAGGGCGGATGACCTGCATGTGCAGGAAAAAATAGTCCGCCATCATGCGGGTGATGCGGCCGCCGGCGATGAACAGGTGCCGTTCGGTGTCGGCCAGAAGGTCGCAGGTCCGGTCAAATGCCTGGTGATCGATCGGGGCCAGCGACTGCCGGATATTGTCCAGCACGGCATCGGTGAACCGATTGAGAATATGTTCCGTCGGCGCCTTGCCCGCCCAGCTGTCATGCTTGGCGATCGGGTTGGAGATGCGCGCTTCCAGTTCGTCGCGCAGGCTGGCCTGAAACTCGGCGAAGCCGGCAAATCCCAGCTTCTGGACCAGCCGGGCAACTGTGGGGGCGGAAACCCCGGCCTTGCCGGCGACGCTGGTGATGCTGCCAAGCCCGGATACCGGATAGTTTTCCTGCAGCGAACCGGCCAGTTGCCGTTCCGCGCGGGTGAAGCTGTCAAATTTTTCTGTCAGCAGATCTGTAACGCTTGCTGATTTTTGAGCCAAATCCCGACCTCCGGTTTTGAAAGCCTAAACACAAGCCGATGTCATTAGAAGAAACATTTTCAGAAATTCTGTTGACAAAGCTGCATGGTGTGTAAAAATTTTTTCAGTTTGGGAGAGGTCGGATCGTGACACAAGCGGCAGTGCAGGCTCAAGAAGGTGCATTCACAGCGCCGCAACCGCTCGTGGTCAATCGCGATGGCGCCTCTCCGGTGATCGTGGTGTGCGAACACGCATCCTGTTTCGTTCCCGCTGAACTGAATTCTCTGGGGCTGGATGCAGAGACCCTGAAAAGCCATGTCGCCTGGGATCCCGGCGCCATGAAGGTGGCTGAGGGTATCAGCGAAAGGCTGGACGCGGTACTGGTCGCCAGCCAGATCTCGCGTCTGGTTTACGACTGCAACCGCCCGCCCGCCGCTGCCGGCGCCGTGCCGGAACGAAGTGAGATATTCGACATTCCCGGCAACCGAAATCTGGCGCCTGCGCAACGCGAAGCCCGGATTGCGCTGGTCTACGAACCGTTCCGGGCAAGCCTTGCCAGCGTCATTGCCGCAGCCGAGGGCCCGGCTGTCATCGTCACCATTCACAGCTTCACACCCGTCTATGATGGCGTTGCACGTGACGTGGAACTGGGCATTCTGCATGACTCCGACGCCCGCCTTGCCGACGCCATGCTGATGAATACCCACTGGCACACCTCGCTGGACGTGCGCCGCAATGAGCCCTACGGTCCTGAAGACGGCGTCACCCACACACTGCGCGAAAACGCGGTTCCTGCCGGGCTCTACAATGTCATGATCGAGATAAGAAACGACCTGATCAAAACGCCACGCGAACAGGATGCCATGGCCGCCACATTGTCCGGCTGGATCATCTCCGGCCTGCGCGAGCTGGGTGTTGCAATCCCAGGAGAGGAAGTGTGATGCCGGGATTCGTCAGGTCATATGTCCGCATTGTCGACGCGGTGAACCGGCGCATCGGGCGGATCATCATGTATTTCATCTTCGTGATGATCTCGATCCTGTTGTGGTCATCGATTTCCAAGGCAACCGGCTGGCCGTCACTGTGGACGCTCGAGATGGCCCAGTTCGCCATGGTCGCCTACTACATCCTCGGCGGACCGTATTCGATCCAGCTCGGTTCCAATGTGCGCATGGACCTGTTTTACGGTGAATGGTCGCTCAGGAAGAAGGCCTGGTTCGATGCCATCACCATCATGTGCCTGATCACCTATCTCGGCGTCCTGCTGTACGGTGCCATTGAAAGCACCGCCTACTCCATCGAGTACTGGGAACGCAGCCGAACCATCTGGCGGCCCTATATGTGGCCCATCAAGTCACTGATGTGCGTCGGCATATTGCTGATGCTGCTGCAGGCGATTTCGGAGTTCTTCAAGGACATTGCGCGCATTCGCGAGGTTGAACTCTGACAATGTCCCAGGAACTGATCGCAATATTGATGTTCTCCACCATGATGCTGATGCTCATGACCGGGCAGCGGGTGTTCGGCGCCATTGGCTTCGTGGCCGTCATGGCGGCCCTGTTCCTGTGGGGAACGGGCGGCTCCGACATCGGCTTCGCCGCTGCCATGAAGCTGATGAAATGGTATCCGCTGCTAACTTTGCCGATGTTCATTTTCATGGGCTACGTGCTGTCGGAATCCAAGATCGCCGACGACCTCTACCGCATGTTCCATGTCTGGATGGGCGGCCTTCGCGGCGGGCTGGCCATCGGCACCATTGGCCTGATGGTGCTGATCTCGGCCATGAATGGCCTGTCTGTCGCCGGCATGGCCATCGGTGCGACAATCGCTCTGCCGGAGCTTTTGCGCCGCGGCTATGACAAGCGCATGGTCACCGGCGTGGTGCAGGCCGGCTCCTCGCTCGGCATCCTGGTGCCGCCGTCGGTGGTGCTGGTGCTGTATGCCATGATCGCGCGCCAGCCGGTCGGCCAGCTGTGGCTGGCAGGCGTTGTGCCGGGCTTGATGATGGCGGCCCTGTTCATCGTCTACATCACCGTGCGCTGCCGCCTGCAGCCGGAGCTTGGCCCCGCATTGCCGCCGGAAGAGCGCAACATGCCGATGAACGAGAAACTGAAGCTGCTGCGCGCCGGCCTGCTGCCGCTGGGCATTTTCGCCGCCATGATGGTGCCGTTCGTCAATGGCTGGACCAGCCTGGTGGAAAGCTCCGCCATCGGTGCCATGACCGCCTTCGTGGCCGCCGTCCTCAAACGCCGCATGACCAGGCAGGTGTTTGAGGTCTCGGTGCGCCAGACGCTCGGCATTTCCTGCATGTTCATGTGGATCATTCTGGCAGCGCTGGGCTTTGGTGCTGTGTTCGACGGCCTCGGCGCGGTCAAGGCCATCGACAGCCTGTTCACCGAACAGCTCGGTCTCGAACCGTGGATGATCCTGATCCTGATGCAGCTGTCGTTCATCCTGATGGGCACATTCCTCGACGACACCGCCATGCTGGTGATCGTGGCGCCGCTTTACGTGCCGCTGGTCGGGGCGCTGGGTTTCGACCTGGTCTGGTATGGCGTGCTGTACACCATCACCACCCAGATCGCCTACATGACACCGCCGTTTGGCTACAACCTGTTCCTGATGCGCGCCATGGCGCCGCCGGAAATCGGCCTGACCGATATCTACCGGTCGATCATTCCGTTTGTCGGCGTCATGGTCCTGGCCCTGGTGCTGGTCATGGTGTTCCCGCAAATCGCGCTGTGGCTGCCGGAATATGTCTATGGGAAGTGATGAATGGATTTAAGGAACTGGGGGAGTTGTTCGTGAGGTGGAGTAAACCGACGAAAACAGGGTTTGACCCCTGAAATGAAGTGAAGAGTGCAAGAGTAACTGAAAACCAAAGTGGAGGTTTGTGATATGACGACAAGACGTAAATTTATCCAGGGAGCCGGCGTTGCCGGTGCCGCAGCGCTTGCCGCACCTGCCGTGCACGCACAGTCGAAGATCAAGTGGCGCATGCAGACCTACGCCGGTCCGGCGCTGGCCGAGCATGTCATCAAGCCGGCCATTGACAGTTTCAACAAGGTTGCGCGCGACGAAATGGAGATCGAACTGTTCTTCGCCGACCAGCTGGTGCCGACGGGAGAGCTGTTCCGCGCCATGCAGAAGGGCACCATTGACGCAGTGCAGTCCGACGACGACTCCATGGCATCACCGACCGAAGTGACGGTGTTTGGCGGCTACTTCCCGTTCGCCAGCCGCTATTCGCTGGACGTGCCGGTGCTGTTCAACCAGTACGGCCTGAACGAGATCTGGGATTCGGAGTATTCGAAAGTGGGCGTAAAGCACTTGTCCGCCGGTGCCTGGGATCCGTGCCATTTCGCCACCAAGGAGCCGATCAACTCGCTGGAAGACCTGAAGGGCAAGAAGGTGTTCACCTTCCCGACCGCCGGCCGCTTCCTGGCCCAGTTCGGCGTCATTCCGGTCACGCTTCCCTGGGAGGATATCGAGGTAGCCGTGCAGACTGGCGAGCTGGACGGTATTGCCTGGTCCGGCATCACCGAGGACTACACCGTGGGCTGGGCCGACGTGACCGACTACTTCCTCACCAACAACATCTCCGGTGCCTGGGCAGGCTCGTTCTTTGCCAACATGGACCGCTACAATGAGCTGCCTGATCACCTTAAGGAACTGCTCAAGCTGACCATGGACCAGAGCCACTACTACCGTCAGTGGTGGTACTGGGGCGGTGAGGCTTCGCTGCGCGTCAACGGCACCAAGATGAAGCTGACCTCGATTCCCGATGCCGAATGGCAGCAGGTCGAGGATGCCGCGGTCAAGTTCTGGGACGAGATCGCCGCAGAATCAGAGACCAAGAAGAAGGTCGTCGACATTTTCAAGAAGTACAATGCCGACATGACCAAGGCTGGACGGCCATACCGTTACAGCTGATTGTCGCTCCCTGACTGCATGCCGGCCCCACATTCAACGGGGCCGGCATGTGGTCGCCTTTGATGTTTGCGCGGAGGAATGAATGCTGGGACTACTTACAATTGCCGAGCTGACGAAAGCCGTCGGGGCCGGTGAGATCGATACGGTCATCATGGCCCAGGTCGACATGCAGGGCAGGCTGATGGGCAAGCGCTTTCACGCCCAGCACTTTCTTGACTCTGCCGTAAACGAAACCCACAGCTGCAACTATCTCATGACTGTCGACATGGAGATGGAACCGGTGCCCGGATACAAGTCCGCCAGCTGGGAGAAGGGCTATGGCGACTACATGATGAAGCCGGACCTTTCGACGCTGCGCCGCCTGCCCTGGCAGGAGGGTGTCGCCATGGTGCTGTGCGACGTGCTTGACCATCACGGCCATGAGGAGGTTCCGGTCTCGCCGCGTGCCATCCTGAAACGGCAGATCGCGCGTCTGGATGCCATGGGCCTGTCGGCCATGATGGCATCGGAGCTGGAGTTCTACCTGTTTGAGGAAAGTTTTGAAGACGCCCACGATCAGGGCTATCGCGATCTCACCCTGATCAGCCCTTACAACGAAGATTATCATCTCTTCCAGACCACCAAGGAAGAAGACGTCATGCGTGCGGTTCGCAACGGGCTGTACGGCGCCGGCATTCCCGTCGAGTGTTCCAAAGGCGAAGCCTGGGCCGGACAGGAGGAAATCAACGTCAAGTACGCTGATGCCCTGACCGCCGCCGACAACCATGTCATCACCAAGAACGGGGTCAAGGAAATCGCCTGGGCGCAGGGCCGCGCTGCCACTTTCATGGCCAAATGGGACTATGAAGCTGCCGGGTCGTCATCGCACGTACACCAGTCGCTGTGGTCGAAAGACGGCCATGAAGCCCGCTTTCATGATCCTGCCGGCGAGTACGGCATGTCCGAGATGATGCGCCAGTACCTGGCCGGCCTGCTCGCCCATGCCTCGGAATTCACGTTTTTCCTGGCCCCGAACATAAACTCCTACAAGCGCTTCCAGGCCGGCACCTTTGCGCCGACCAAGGCCATCTGGTCGCTCGACAACCGCACCGCCGGATACCGTATCTGCGGCAATGGCAAGGCGGTTCGCGTGGAATGCCGGGTCGGCGGTTCCGACCTGAACCCGTACCTGGCCTTTGCCGCCCAGATCGCCGCCGGCATCTCCGGCATTGAAAACAAGATGGAGCTTGAGCCGGAGTTCAAGGGCGATGCCTACGCGGCCAAGCGGGCCCGCGAAATTCCCGCCACTTTGCGTGATGCAGCGGTAGCCTTGAAGAGGTCGAAAATGCTGCGTGCCGCCATGGGCGATGAGGTGGTGGAGCATTATGTCCACGCCGCGGAATGGGAGCAGTTTGAATATGACCGCAGGGTGACCGACTGGGAAATCGCCCGTGGTTTTGAAAGGTCTTGATGTCAGAATGAGTACCTTGAAATGTATCTCGCCGATCGACGGGTCGGTGTTCGCCGAACGACCGGTTGCCTCCATGGCGCAGGCCGAAGCCATGGTAGAGAGTGCCCGCACGGCGCAGAAGGCCTGGGCAGCACGGCCACTGGATGACCGCATTGCGCTGGTGCGCAAGGGCCTTGCCCGTCTCGGCGGCATGAATGACGAGGTTGTGCCGGAGATCGCCCACATGATGGGCCGCCCGGTGCGCTATGGCGGAGAGTTCGGTGGCGTTGACGAACGTGCCTCCTATATGGCCGACATTGCAGCTGATGCCCTGAAGCCCATCGTTATCGAAGACTCCGATAGCTTTGAACGGCGCATCGAGCATGAACCGCACGGATTGGTGCTGGTCATTGCGCCATGGAACTACCCTTATCTCACTGCCATCAACACAGTGGCGCCGGCGCTGATAGCCGGCAACGCGGTCATCCTGAAGCACGCCACGCAAACCCTGCTCGCCGGAGAGCGGCTGGTGGCTGCGTTCACCGGCGCAGGTGTGCCGGAAGACGTGTTTCAGAACATTTTCCTTGATCATGAGACCACCTCCCGCCTGATCGCCGCCAGATCGTTCGGGTTCGTGAACTTCACCGGTTCGGTCGGCGGTGGTGTGGCGATGGAGAAGGCCGCCGCGGGCACCTTCACCGCGCTGGGCCTGGAGCTTGGCGGCAAGGACCCGGGCTATGTCATGGAAGATGCCGACCTGGATGCCGCAGTGGACACGCTGATCGATGGCGTCATGTTCAACTCCGGCCAGTGCTGCTGTGGCATCGAGCGCATTTACGTCACCGAGAAACTCTATGATGCGTTCGTGGAAAAGGCCGTCTCGATCGTCTCCGGCTACAAGCTGGGCAATCCGCTCGACCAGGACACCACGCTGGGCCCGATGGCCAATGTCCGCTTTGCCGATCTTGTGCGCAGCCAGGTTGCAGAGGCTGTCGGAAAGGGTGCCACGGCCAACATCGACACGTCGAAATTCGACGATGACGGCGGCACCTATCTGGCCCCGCAGATCCTGACCGGCGTGAACCACGACATGCGCGTCATGCGTGAGGAAAGCTTCGGCCCGGTTGTCGGCATCATGAAGGTTGCCGATGATGCCGAGGCAATCAGATTGATGAACGACAGCGACTTCGGCCTCACTGCGTCCCTGTGGACGGCGGATGCGGACCGTGCCGCGCGCATTGGCCGTGACATCGAGACCGGGACGGTTTTCATGAACCGCTGTGATTATCTTGATCCGGCGCTGTGCTGGACCGGCTGCAAGGACACCGGCCGCGGCGGTGCCTTGTCCGTCATCGGGTATCGCAATCTCACCCGGCCCAAATCATATCATCTCAAGAAGGCGCTGACATGAACCTGACTGCTAACTGGTCGTATCCGACCGCAATCCGTTTTGGCGACGGCCGCATTGCCGAGATTGGCGAGGCCTGTGCTCAGGCCGCTATCAAAAAGCCTTTGCTGGTCACCGACCGGGGCTTGCGCGACCTGCCGATCACCACCCGAACCCTTGATCTGATGGATGCAGCCGGTCTCGGCCGCGCCATCTTCGCCGATGTCGATCCCAATCCCAATGAGGTCAACCTTGAGGCGGGCATCAAGGTGTTCCGTGATGGCGGCCATGACGGGGTGATCGCGTTTGGCGGCGGGTCGGGGCTGGACCTCGGCAAGATGGTTGCCTTCATGGCAGGCCAGACCAGGCCGGTGTGGGATTTTGAGGATGTCGGCGACTGGTGGACGCGGGCTGATGCCGACGCCATTGCCCCGATTATCGCGGTGCCGACAACCGCAGGCACCGGATCGGAAGTGGGCCGGGCCAGCGTTATCACCAATTCGGAGACCCACGTGAAGAAGATCATCTTCCATCCCAAGGTGCTGCCGGCGGTGGTGATCTGCGACCCCGAACTGACGGTCGGCATGCCGCCGGCCATTACTGCAGGCACCGGCATGGATGCGTTTGCCCACTGCCTGGAAGCCTATTCAAGCCCGCATTTCCACCCCATGAGCCAGGGCATGGCGCTCGAGGGCATGCGGCTGGTCAAGGAGTACCTGCCGCGCGCCTTTGCGGACGGCACGGACATGGAAGCCCGTGCCCAGATGATGGCGGCCGCCTGCATGGGCGCCACGGCGTTCCAGAAAGGCCTCGGCGCGGTGCATGCGCTGTCGCACCCGATCGGCGCTGTTTACAACACCCACCACGGCACCACCAATGCGGTGTGCATTCCAGCCGTGTTGTTGTTCAACCGCCCGGAAATCGAAGACCGGATCGAGGCGGCCGCCGCCTATATGGGCATCAAGGGCGGCTTCGACGGATTCCTGGCGTTCGTGAAAAACCTCAATGCGGAGCTCGGCATTCCCGGCCGGCTGGGTGACATGGGTGTCGGCACCGATCGTATCGACGAATTGACCGCCATGGCGCTGGAAGACCCCAGCGTTGGCGGCAATCCGGTGAAGATGACAGTGGAGAATACCAAGGCACTTTTCGTGGAGTGCATCTAACCGCTGACCGGGCAGTGGCCAACGCCCTGGTTGCGGGCGTCAGCCTTGCTGCACGCGCGCCTCATCACTAGGCTCGCGCCGATGAAAAAGCGGCCGATTCAATATGTGCGAGCCATTCGCAGGCGGTTCTTTGAGCCAAAGCCGTGGCCGTTGACCGAGGGCAGGCCTTGGATGTGTGACCCGGCGGTGGAGCAGCTGGACAAGCTGGTGTTCCCCGGCGCACGGATTTTGGAGTGGGGCAGCGGCGGGTCCAGCATTTTCTTCGCCGAGCGGGGGGCGGACGTCATCTGCATCGAACATGACCGGTCATGGGCAAGGCTGGTCAGGACGGAACTGGCCCGGCGCAGGTTGAGCGAGCGGGTCACGATCAACCATATCGACCTTGCCGCCGATTATGTCGGCATCGTCGACCGCCTGAACGGTGGCTTTGACCTGGTTGTCGTCGATGGCCGCAGACGGGTCGAATGTGTGCACAAAGCCCGCGGCCGGGTCGTTGCCGGTGGATGGCTGGTCCTGGATGATTCCGACCGGCACGCCTATTCGCCTGCCGTCGAGCAGATGGCCGGCTGGCACAAGCTGGTTCTGAAAGGTCCGCGCCCGCAGACCAAAGACGATCCCCAGACCACATTCTGGCAAAAACCTGCATACAGAATGGATGCCGTTGCCTAATCAGAGCCTCAGGTGAACTCCCTTTGTCAGCTATGAGTCAATTGCAAACACCGGTCTCACAACCGAAGATGTCCACCAGGTGCTGCAAGGAGATACTGCAATGATTGACGCTACGCGAGGCCTTGGACTGTTTTCGCTGGAGGATCACGTTATCGTCGTGACCGGCGCCACCGGCGGAATTGGTGCTGAAGTCGCTCAGGGGCTGAGTGCGGCAGGCGCGCGGATTGGCCTGAACGGCCGCCGGCCGGAACCTGTCGAGGAACTTACGGCGCAGGTCCCCGGCAGTTTCGCCTTGCCGTTTGACATCACCGATGAGGCAGCTTCCGCGGCCGCGATCGCATCCGTGGTCGAGACGCATGGCCGTCTTGACGCTCTGGTCTGCATCGCCGCAGCCCGCGACCGGCGGCCGCTGGCCGAGATCGAGCCGCAGGACTACCGCATTGTTCTGGAGGCCAACCTTGTGGCGCCGTTCCACCTGGCCCGTGCCGCGGCCCCTCACATGATCAAGGCCGGTCGCGGCCGGATCATCATGATGACGTCGCTTGCCGGCGACTTTGCCATGCCAGGCGATGTCGCCTATCCGAGCTCCAAGGCCGGCCTTGCCGGCCTGGTGCGCTCGCTCGCCGTCGAACTGGGCATGTCCGGCATCAACGTAAACGGCATTGCCCCGGGTCCCGTGGCGACGCGGGTCAACGCCGGGCTGGTGGATGACCCGCAATGGCAGGCCATGATCGCGCGCACCATACCGCTGCAGCGCTGGGCGGAACCGTCCGAACTGGCCGGCGCAGTCATCTTTCTGGCATCCGACGCCAGCAGCTATATCAACGGCCAGATCCTGACCGTAGACGGCGGTGCCAGCGTCAGGTTGTTTCCGATGGATTGAGGGAGAATTCCATTCTGAATGTCTGCCGGCGTGGCACCGGCCCACAGGTTCAAATGGTCGGAGTGGCGAGATTTGAACTCACGACCCCCTGCTCCCGAAGCAGGTGCGCTACCAGGCTGCGCTACACTCCGACATTTGAACAACGCCCGCCCTTATACTGCCGGAAAATGCCGACTTCAAGCCATGACAAAAAGGCGCAAAATCCATCGTTGCAGGGCTTGGGTGGAATCAGTATGTTGCCGCCATCCCGCTCAGGTGATGTTGCCTGTTTCCGGAGTCAGTTGGGGCGTCGCCAAGTGGTAAGGCAGCGGCTTTTGATGCCGCCATGCGCAGGTTCGAATCCTGCCGCCCCAGCCAAACTGCCGCACTCCCGAAGACAAGCGCAGGTCGCCTGGGGAAACCCGCCAAAAGTACCACGCCGCTTATCAGCATCGGTATCGGGGGCGGTCAATCTAATGGCCTGGCGTTGTGTTTGAGCAACTGTCCTTGCGTTTGAGTATGCAGCCCGGCATTGCCATGATCTTCCTGTCCAGCGCACCGTAGGTTGTCCTGAACTTTGCAACCGTTGCCGGGTCGACATACTGGTCCAGGGTTCTCGGACGTTGCTCGGGAAGCTTTACCTCGAACCCAAGGAACTCGGACAGCACGTCGACATTGTCCCACAGGCTGTCGTAACGCAGTGCCAGGACGTCCTGCCCCGTCAGCGTGGTCCAGCCGTCGATCTGCTCTTCAAACCTCAGCACGTCGCGCAGGCCGAGTTCCTCGAAACTGCCGACAGCTCTTAGATGCTGGAAATGCTTGCTGATCCAGTCATCACCATAGCGATGCTTGCAGGATACAACTGACAGTGCTGCGTCCGAGGCCAGTCCGAACACGAAGACGACCCGTCCATTGAAATCGTCCGGCAGCTCGGATGGCAGGGCATGGGTCTTATGGACCTTGTTCGGTACCAGCCGATCTTCGGCCAGGTTCCATGCATCGCTCCGGGTTGCCTTTCGCAACCACCTTCCCCTGGCCCCGAAACTGCGCTTCGCCACAGCGTCAGCAATTGCGTTCGTGCACAAGGTGGACCCGCTGCGGCCCATGCTGGAAACAATGATTGGCGATCGAGGCTTCAGCAGTGAGTTGACTAGTGAGATCATCATTACGGTCTCAAATGGCGGTTTTCTCGAGTTTGGCAGCTTCGGTATTCTTGCGTAGCAAGACCGTTTCCAGCCAGGCCTGTACAACTCACCCCGGCCCGCTGGGCCGGCTTCAGAATTCCAATGGGGGAAGTGCCTGCCTTGGGCTTGGTTCGGATTGCTCTTCGAGCCACTACCGCAAGGACCTCGGCGCCAAATGCTTGCATGTGCGCCAGTCCTACCAGCCGAGTCGCGATGACCGCGTTAGTCATCTTGGCAAGCGGAAACACCCCCTGATTCGCTTCAAAAGACAACGTTTGCTTACCATCTTTATCAACAAAGTTCGAGCGCAATGTGTCAGTTCTCGACAACAAGCAACGATATTGATATGGCGTTCGCAGCGGTTTTACGGGGGAGCGCAGGGTGCAGCCAGATGCCGCCAACCTCTCAACCCGTCACATTGTGGTCTTTGTCTGTTTTGCGTCCCAGGTCAGGTACCTGGGTTGGCCGGTGACATGGGCCCCGGAAACATGCGTTCACCGGTGAACGAGGTCGGGGAAAAGATGTCGAAATTCGTAAAGTTGTCTTCGCGGGCACCTCGGCCGAACCTGTTGCGCCAGACGCCCGGACGCTCCGGCGAGTGGAGGAACTACCGGTTCTCGAAGGTCAATGATCCGGTTGAAGACGCCGACTACTGGGTGGCTCTGGAGGGGGTGAGGCAGAAAGAAACTGTCACGGTAAGCAGTGGAAAGGCGATCCTGTTCATGCTCGAGCCGCCGGAGATAAAAAGCTATCATCCCGGGTTTCTGGCGCAGTTCGATGCTGTTTACACCAGTCACACAAACATCAGGCACCCAAATCCCGTGTTCTCGCAACAGGGCCATGCTTGGATTGTTGGCGAAATCTCCAACGGCCGGGTGCGCTCCACGTGTGCCAGCAATGAGGCCTGGACCTATGACCGGTTTCTGAAACTTGAGTTTCCGGAAAAGCCGCAGTGCATATCAGCGGTCACGTCCACCATGACAAAGGTGCGCGGACATGTCAGGCGTCAGGAATTTCTTCAGAGGGTTCAGCAGGCTGTGCCTCAACTGCGTTTTTACGGCCGAGGGCATACGCCGGTCTCCGACAAACTGGATGCCATCTTGCCGTTTCGCTTCCATCTCGTTCTGGAAAACTCTTCGCTGCCGCACTATTGGACCGAAAAGATCGCGGACTGTCTTCTCGGGTATGCCTATCCCATATACTGGGGCGCATCGAACCTGGAGGCGTACTTTCCGAAAGACAGCTATTTCCAGATCGATATCCATCAGCCTGAAAAGGCGATCGCCGACATTCAGGCCCTGATTGCCGAACCGCTGTCGGACAGGCGGCGCGAGGCAATGCTGGAGGCGAGAGAACTGATTTTGAACAGATACAACAGCTTTGAAACGATCGCCTCGGCGTGTGATGCGATTGGCTCTGGCCAATCCAAGGTGCGCACCATCAGGCCGCAAGAGGACTTCTGGGATTTTCACTTGCGGCAGGCGGTTGATCGCACAACCCGCTGGATAAAGGCGCGCATCTGAGGTCAGTCTTCCGGTTTTTTGTGCCATCCTGCATCTGGATGGTTGCTCACCGGGTCACGCGTCCGTACGAGTCGGCCAGTCAACGGTGGGGCCGCATTTCACAATAACTGCTAGAAACTCTATTGGTATCAAGCTAGTAATGACTGGCGGTAATGCCACTCCTGCCGCACCCACCAGTTTACAGTCTGGCGGACCAACGCACACCGGTAGCCCAATGCCATGACAACCGCCGCCTCACACATATCGCGGGTTTCACTGCTCCGGCTGGTTCTGACCATCCTGGTGCCGTTCTCGCTGTGCTATTTCCTGTCCTACCTGTACCGCGCGGTCAACGCCGTCATCGCGCCGGACCTGGTGTCGGACATCGGACTGGATGCAAGCGAGCTTGGCCTGCTGACGGCTGCCTACCTGATCGGCTTTGCCGGTTTCCAGATACCGCTTGGTCTGCTGTTGGACCGGTTCGGGCCACGAAAAGTGCAGGCTGTGCTGTTGTGTGTCGGCGCGTTCGGCGCGGTGCTGTTTGCCTATGCCGCCGGCAAGTGGGGTTTGAGCTTCGGGCGCATGCTGATCGGCATCGGCTCGGCCGGCGGGCTGATGGCCGGTTTCAAGGCGGTGACCATCTGGGTGCCGGAACAGCGCCGGGCGCTCGCCAATGCCTGCATCATGGCCGTGGGCGGCCTCGGCATCTTGTCGGCCACCGTGCCGGCCGAATGGGCCACAGCCGAGTTCGGCTGGCGCGGCATGTTCATCGGCCTGATGGCTGTGACCGTTGCCGTAGCGGTGTTTCTGTACCTGATTGTCCCGGAGCGCCCGAAGGAGGTCGCCGCCAAACCTGATGCCGGCAGTGTGTTCAAGGCGATTGGCACCATCTACTCCGACCCGGTGTTCTGGCGCGTGGCGCCATTCGTGGCCCTGACGGCGGGATCGCATGTCGGCGTGCAGACCTTGTGGGCCGGGCCCTGGATCAGGGACATCGCTGGCATGGACCGTGAGGCTGTGGCCTATGTGCTTGGATTGTCGGCAATGGGCTTCCTCGTCGGCACCCTGGTGACCGGGTATGTGGCCGACTGGCTCGGCCGCAGGGGGGTTGGGCTGCTGACCACGATGACCGGTTTCATCGTGGTATTCTTGGTCACACAAGCCGTCATTCTGTTCGAGCCGGTGGCGATGACGCCGCTGGTGTGGTTTGCCTTCGGCATGTTCGGTCAGGCCGGCGTTCTGGCCTATCCCTGGCTGGCCCAGTATTTCGGCAGCCACCTTGCCGGACGCTCCAACGGCTGCCTCAACACGCTGGTGTTCGGCATGGCGTTTGTCTCGCAATATGTCATTGGGGCCATTATCAATCTGTGGCCAGCCACCGCGCAGGGCGGCTATCAGCCGGTTGCCTATCAGGTCTCATTCGGCCTGTTCCTAGGTCTGCAGGTGCTGACATTAATTTGGTTTTTGCTGGGTGCGCCGTCGGCTCACCTCAGAAGGGAAGCGACATGACAGATCCAGTGCTGGTGGAAGTGACCCGCGGCGGCATTGTGGAAAGCCGCCATGCCGGCGCCTATGCGGTGGTCGGGCCGGGCGGCGAAGTGCTTGCCTCGGCAGGCGACATCGACAGGCCGGTGTTTCCGCGCTCGGCTATCAAGGCGCTGCAGTGCCTGCCCGCGGTTGAGGCCGGCGTGGTCGATGCCTACGGCATGTCGCAGGAAGAAATCGCCCTGGCCTGCGCGTCTCACAACGGCGAGCCGGATCATATCCGCGTGGCGCGCTCCGGCCTTGCCAAGGCCGGTCTCAGCGAACAGGCCTTTGAATGTGGCGCCCACTGGCCGTTTCCCGGCGAGGTTTCGCGCGCCATGGCGGCGGCCGGTGAGCAGGCTGAGCAGGTTCACAACAACTGCTCCGGCAAGCATGCGTTCATGCTGGCGTTTGCCAAGCGGCTGGGCGTTGATCCGACCGGCTATGTCAAGCGCGATCATCCGGTCCAGCAGGCCATAGAACGGCTGATCGGCGACATATGTGATTATGATCTCACCCATACGCCGTGCGGCATTGACGGCTGTTCGGTGCCCACTTGGGCTATTCCTCTTCGCAATATAGCGCTTGGCTTCCAGCGCTTTGGATCAGGCGAAGGTTTGAGTGATAGCCGCGCGGAAGCGTGCCGGCAGATCATCGCCGCGGTTTGCGCTCATCCATTCATGGTTGCCGGCACCAGGCGGTTTTGTACCGACCTGATGACAGCGGTGCCGCGCGCCTTCGTGAAAACCGGTGCCGAAGGGGTGTTCTGCGCCACCATCGCGCATGCCGGTATCGGCATTGCGCTGAAATGCGACGACGGTGCCGGCCGGGCCGCAGAAGCGCTGCTGGCCAGTGTCATGTCCACGCTGGAGTGCTGGACACCGGATGAGCGCGCCTGTCTGCAGGGCATGTCCGATGTTGTCGTTAAAAACTGGAACGGCATTGAGACCGGCCACGTCAGTGCCGTCGGTATCTGAGAAGCTAGTCAGATTGCTGCATGGCCAGCAGGGCGTCGCGGGTTGCGTCGTCGGCGGGAAACATCATCTCGATCTTCAGTTCCGCCACAGCGATGTCTTCCGGGGTTCCGAACTGGGCCAGTGTCGAGAAGAACGACAGGGTGTCCGTGCCGGCGCGATAGCGTGCCGGGATCACCGCGGGAAGCGTGCTGCTGACCCAGTGTGAGGCGGGGCCACCGGTCATTTGGGTCAATTGCTCCACTGCCTTGTCCAGCACCGCATCACCGCCCAGGTGCGCGCTTTCCGTGCGCAGCCGCACCGTCATATGCTGCAGCACCTCCTGCCAGTTTTCCAGCGCGGACGACATCAGCTCCGGGTCCAGCATCGCATCGAGCAGACTGTCACCCTCGCCAAGCCCGATGCCGCCAAGCAGCAGTGCGGCCGACGAGTTCGCCCTGACCACGCGCCAGTGCTTGTCCAGTGCAAATGCCGGAAACGGGTCGTGACGGGTAAGCATCCAGTCGACGGCGGCGCGCACATGGGCCATGTCGTCGTCGTTCAGTTCCCGCCGCCGGTAGGCCGGTGCAAACCCGGCCGCGCCGAGAAAGGCGTTTCGGGCGGAATGCGGCACCTCGAGCGTCTCGCACAACTGCATCGCCATCGACTGGCTCGGCCGGGCGCGCCCGGTTTCCAGAAACGAGATGTGCCGCGCCGAGACATTGGCGGTAAGCCCGAGGTCAAGCTGGCTCATGCGGCGCTGCCCGCGCCACAACCTGAGTGCCTCGCCGAAACTGTTATGCATGACCGGAACCTCTTTGTTTCATCAGTCGTGAGCGATCCTAACCGCCTGAGTGACCAAAAACACTTACCTGTGAGGTAATTGAGCAGACGCCGAGCTGAGCCTACTGAAATGGGCACATGCAACACATAAGAGGAGACAAGACCATGCAACATCATACTTCGCTACGCTGGCTGAAACTGGCCTGCCTGTCGGTTATCGGTTTTGGTCTGCTGGGCGTGCTGGCAACGGTGCCGGCTCTGTCTGGCGCAACCAGGTTTTTCATTGATCTGGCGTTCTGGCCTCTGGACGGTGCACCCGGCACGCCGACCCCCGAAAGCAGCCTTCTGTGGGCGATCCTGAACGGCATCGTGATTGGTTGGGGAGTGCTGTTGTGGCAGGTCACCACGAAGGTTTATGCCAGCACGCCCGACCTCGGGCGCACCATGATCCTGACCAGCATCGGCATCTGGTTCATCGTCGACGGCGCCGGTTCGGTCGCAGCCGGAGCGCCGGTTAACGCACTGATGAACATCACCTTTCTGCTGCTGTTTTACATCCCATTGTGGCGCCCGGCGCGCCAGGTCGAGGCCTGAGAGGACCTCCGGTGTGCGCGGCCGGTTTGTTGGCCGCGCACAGCTTCTGTGTAATGCTGGTTATGAATTTGACGCTTTCAGGCAGCTTTTTGGCGCAAACCAGCGAGGAGACTGCCGGAATACAAGGTCATACTTATAGTTGGGATCACACTCAGGATAAGGCATCCGACCATGACAGTTCTCGACCAGGAAATGATTGCAAACGTGCTGCGCCCGATTGAGGCGGCAAATGGCCTGCCCAATGCGTTCTACACCGACCCGGACGTTTATGAAGCCGAGAAGCGGGTGTTGTTCGCCTCGACCTGGGCCTGTGCCGGCTTTGCCAAGGATGTCCCCAACAAGGGCGATGCCAACCCGGTTACGTTTCTGGGCCAGCCGCTGCTGGTGGTGCGTGGTGAAGACGACGAGGTCAGAGTGTTCCAGAACGTCTGCCGTCACCGCGGTATGATACTGGTCGAGGAAAAAACCACGCTGCGCTCCGCAATCCGCTGCCCGTATCACTCCTGGTGCTACAACTTTGACGGTTCGCTGCGCACAACGCCGCATGTCGGCGGGCCGGGCAAGAACCTGCATGACTGCATCAAGCGTGAAGAGCTGGGCCTGATCGAGGTGCGCTCGCACATTTTCATGGATGCCATTTTCGTCAACCTGGACGGCAATGCGCCGGCGTTTGAAGTCCATGCCGCCAGCCTGCTGGAGCAGTGGCAGGAGTTTGCCGACCGGCCATTGTTCCATGGCGGCGAGGACTCATCCTTTACCCTGGAGGTTGACTGTAACTGGAAGCTGGCGGTCGAGAACTATTGCGAAAGCTACCATCTGCCCTGGATCCATCCCGGCCTGAACTCCTATTCCAGGCTCGAAGACCATTATCACATCATGCAGCCGGGCAATTACTCGGGCCAGGGCACGGTTGTCTATAATCCGAAGCTGGATGACAGCGGCCGGGCATTCGCCGACTTTGACGGACTGTCGGACAAGTGGGATACCGGTGCCGAGTACATCTCGTTCTATCCGAATGTCCTGTTTGGCGTGCACCGTGATCATGTGTTTGCGATCATGCTGGATCCGCAAAGCAATGGCAGGACCATAGAGCGCATCGAAATCTATTACACATCTGCGGACATGTGTGACGATGCCATGGCCGACCTGCGCGAGAAAAACGCCGAGATGTGGAAGGGCGTGTTCAAGGAGGACATTTTCGTCGTGGAAGGCATGCAGCGCGGCAGATCGGCCTCGCTGTATGATGGCGGCAAGTTCTCACCGGTCATGGACCCGCCAACCCACCTCTTCCACGAGTGGGTTGCGGCCCGCTTTGCCGGCAAATGAGCGACGAAAAACGCCTGCAGCGCGATATGCTGCAGGCGCATGAAAAAAATGATCTGCCAGCCCTGCCGCCTCTGTACCTGGAAGCAGCCCGGCTGCGCGAAGATGCGGGAGATATTGATGCGGCGTGTTTCTTCTATACCCACGCTTACGTCTATGCACTCGATTGCGGCGATGTTTCAGTCGCCGCCATGGCGCGGGTCAGGTTGCAGCACCACGGGCGTGACAAGTAGTGCTGGCGGCTTAGGAGCCTGATACCAGTGTGGCGGTTGTGGCGCCGACGGCTGCAACTGCAGCCCAGACGGCCAGCTTGGGTGCCCCTGTCTGGCGCGACTGGTCCGACATTGCCTGTAACCAGAGCTGTTGTTCTTTTTCCGTTTTCATCTTCTTTTCTTTCTGTCTGCCGGCCGCGACAAGCGCAACACCGTGTCACCCGAATCCGGCCTATTCTACAGTTCGTAACGCACAATATAGGCTGCGGGTTCACCGGTTTTGATGGCTGCAAGAACAACAGTTTTTCAAGAATATGTGATTGCTGGTTCAGGGCGTGAACTGGCGGGCCGGTGGGCGCGCGCTCCCGGCTCCCGTCATCTTGCAACAAGCCGCTGGAAAGCCTGCCTCAGCTCTTCGCTGCCGCGTTGCCCGTTGATGACCTGCCGCAGTTGTCCCGCCTTGTCGAACAGCAGCAGGGTCACATGTTTCACCCCGTGCTTGTTGGCAAAGCTCAAGCCTTTGTCAGTGCGGATGTCGGCAATGACATAGCCGGGTTTGTCCCCGTCGAGGTCTGCCAGCGCTTGCCGGGTTTCCTTCTGCAGGGCGAGGCACAGCTGGCATTGCGGATCATGAATCTGCACTACCGCGGCGGTTCCGTTGCCGACGCGGGTGAGGTCATGCTCGTGCGAGGTGCTCTGATAGAGGTGAACAACATAGGCGCCGAGCCCACCCGCGGCCACCAGGCCAATGGCACCATTGCGCATTGAGCCGATGAACTCGCGGCGGCTGGTGTCAACGGGTTCAGCCGCCGCCTTCTGGTTTGCTGGTTTTGACTTCTTTACACCCGGCTTTCTGGATCTGGCCTGTTTTCTCATTTCAACCTCCCGTCAGACCACCAGAATTGGCGACCCGGGCTTCACCCGGTCATAGAGGTCGATCGCATCCTGGTTGATCAGCCGCACGCAGCCGCTCGAGACCGCCTTGCCGATAGATTCCGGCTCGTTGGTGCCGTGCAGCCGGTAAAGCGTGTCCACCTTGCCTTCGAAGATGTACAGCGCCCGTGCACCAAGCGGGTTGTCAAGTCCGGGCGGCATGCCGCCGTTACGCACACTCCATTTCTCCAGTTCCGGCTCTCTGGCAATCATGGTGTCCGGCGGCGTCCATGTCGGCCATGGCCGCTTCCAGGCCACCCGGGCCCGCCCGGACCACTCAAAGCCGGCGCGCCCCAGGCCGACCCCATAGCGCATCGCGGACCCTGCCGGTTCGACCAGGTACAGGTAGAACCTGCTGGTATCAACAACCAGTGTGCCGGGCCTTTCAGCCGTGTCGTAGCTCACCCGCCTGCGCCGGTGTTTCGGCGCCAGTATGGCAGGGTCAATGGCAGGCAGCGGAAACCGTTCATCAGGCCGAGCTGAATATTTGGCAGCAAAGCTGCGGTCCGGTTCGAAGTCGGGCCGCGGTGCCTGCGCCCTTGGCCCATAGGTGTCTTTCGGGATCGTGTTGCAACCGGCCAGCGCCAGTGCAGCGAACCCAGTGCTGATTTTGGCGAACTGTCGCCGTGATAGGGATTTCGTCATTACTGAACCATCCTGAGTTTTGCGAGACGGCACCCGGCGCTCGTGTTCCTGAGCGGAAAACGGGCTTCGTCTTCGATGATGATGTCATTGATCACGTGAGCAGATTGCTCTGCTGTCGCTTCCGGCAGCCAGACATGTCCGGCAGCGGAGAAGCACGGTTCACATGCGCAAAACGTCAGGCTCGGGGAGGGGGCAGGTCGACAGGCCGGATGGTCGACGCCACAGAGGTGCCATGCATCGCGATATGGTCCTCAAAGGCAGCAGACGGAGTGTCGGCCACTTTGCCGATGACTGCCTTGCAGTCGGACTTGTGGGACTGCAGCGGATGACCGGCGATATCGTACTTGTCATCACAGTCAGCGGCTTTGACGACTGTTGCCGAAAGTCCGGATGCAAGGGCGAGTTCCGAGACACTGGCCGGGGTTGCCATGACATAACCTGGTGCCCGCTCAAAGTGCTTGAGCGACATGGTCAACACCAGTGCCAGTATCATTACTATCCGTACCATGCCTTCCAAATAGCCGTGAGCGCTTAACAATTCCATAGCGCTGTAATCACTCTGTCGTGACCGGCAGACGCCTGTTTGCGCCATTCAGGCGCTTGGCCACACCAGGGCCCGAATTCTGCTTCCTGCAGGACATATTTCGATTGACGGCCGCCTGGTTTCCAGCCCGGTCGGCCATCGAATGTTGCAGTCTCTTCATCCGTCGTGTCGCAGGGCTTCCGGTCGTGGGCTTCACCGGGAGCCGACGGCGCGGCTTTTCAGGCATACGATCATTGCGGCGAAGACGATCAACGAGCATGCAATCGCGGTTGGTGTGATTTCTTCACCGAGAAGCAGGGCGGACCAACCCAGGGCGACAAGCGGCAGAAGCAGGTTGATCTGGCCGATGCGTGCCACACCACCGGCGGCCAGGCCGCGATACCAGAACACTGAGGCGAAGTACATGCTGATGACACCGAGATAGAGCAGTGCTGTCCAACTGTTCACCGATACGGTCTCGAGGTTCATTCCTGCGGTTGCCCAGACCAGGACCACGAGAGCGGCGGGTGTCAGCAGCACCATGGCCCAGCTCAATGTTGCCGTGCCGCCCAGTTCACCGGAGACCCGCCCGCCTTCGACATATGCCACGGCGACGCTCAGCAGCGCCAGAAGCAACCAGCCGTCCGCCGGGCTGAGATGCCCGCCACCGGCATCATAGGCGAAGTAAAATACGCCGGCGAATCCGATGATACAGGCCAGCCAGAATATCGCCGCTGGGCGTTCGCCGCCTCGGGCAACAAAGATTATCGCAGTGGCTGCCGGTGACAGACCGGTCACCACAGCGCCGTGAACCGCCGGGACCTGCTCCAGCGCCAGGGCCAGGAACAGCGGAAATCCGACCGCAAGTCCCAGTCCCATAACGATGATGCTGGGCAGCAGGCGCTTGTCAGGCAGTCGGAGCGTCCCGGAAAACGCCAAAAACGCGAAGCCCAGAAAGCCGGCAATGACAGTACGCGCGCAGGTAATTGTCAGCGGCGAGAAGTCGACAACGGCCACTCGCGTGGCAACCAGTGTGCCACTGAAGCCCAGCATGCCAAGGCAACCAAGCAACACCCCATCAGTCCAGCGGGAGTTTCTGTCGCTCATGCAGCCTCTGCCGGTTTGTGGACAGCCACACCGGCCATCACCAATACAACACCCAGTATATCCTGCAGGGTGGGGATTTGCGCCAGCACAATTGCTGCGATGATTGTGGCGGTTGCAGGCAGCAAAGCCAACAACAGGGCAAATGAAGACCGTGGCAGTCGGGACATGGCGAGTTGGTCGCAGACATAGGGAATGACCGACGAACAGATTCCCACGCCGATGCCGGCCAGCACCAGGGCAGGCGTTCCGAACGCCCGCCAGGCTTCGATGAAACCGATCGGCATCAGCAGGATGAGGGCAATGAACATGGCTGCGCCGAGCCGGTCGATACCTTCGCTCGCCCCACCCTCGGCTGCTTTGTGTCCCAGGACGATATAGGCCACGAACATGGCGCCGTTCAGGGCGGACCAGAACAGGCCAAGAGGGTCGGTTGACCACTTCACGTCGATAAGGATGATGACACCGAGAACCGCCAACATGAGGGCGGCGGCATTGCGCCTGGTGCGCAGGCCGTAAAGGGCAACGCCGATAGTGCCGACAAACTCCATTGCCGCCACCAGGCTCATCGGCAGCCGGTCAAGCGCCAGATAAAATGCAGTGTTCATCACCGCAAGGCAGATGCCAAGGCCGACGAGTAACAACCGCACATGACGGTTAGCCTGGATAAGCACCGTCCAGGGCCGGGTGAACGGCGCAAATATCAGAGCGGCGGAGGCGATCCTGAACCACGCCACGCCGAGCACGCCAACCGCCGGGAACAATAGCACCGCGAACGATGGCCCGAGATAATGGAATATGGCGCTGACCCCAAACCATGCCTGTGGCGGCACGTTTTCTGCGGCCTTGTTGAATGCAGTTTGCTGGCTCTTCATGTGCCCTCGTACTTCTTGCCTGCAAAGTAGAAGGATGAATGGCTAATTTACATAGAGAAAAGAAGGCATTATCATATAAAAAATGCCATAATGAAGGTATGAGTTATGAAAAGACTTCGATATGAAAACGGCAGCATTGATGCGATTGACCGCAGCCTGCTTGACGCGCTGATTGAAAATGCCCGCACCAGCAATGCAGAACTGGCGCGTCTGGTGGGACTGTCCGCCCCCAGTGTTGCCGAGCGCATCAAGAGGCTGGAGGAAGCCGGCGTCATTGCAGGCTATTCGGCCACCATCAATCCGGCGGCACTGGGCCTTCCCATTGCTGCGTGGCTGCGCATCAGGCCGATCCCGGGCGAACTCAAGAGAGTGGCGCAGATCCTGCGCGACCTGCCTGAAATCGTGGAATGTGACCGCATTACCGGCGAGGACTGCTTCATCGCCCGCGCCCACGTCCGCTCGGTGGCCGCTCTGGAAACAGTCATAGACGAATTGATTTCCCATGCCATGACAAATACGTCCATTATCCAGTCGTCGCCGGTCGAGCGCCGGTTGCCCCGTTTTCCATGACCCGGATTTGGAGGTTGCAATGGCAAATGCAGACAACAAGACCAAACCGACCGCTGTCTCTGTCGACGAGTTCCTGAATTCGATAGCGCACGACACCCGCCGGACCGACGGATTTGCCCTGCTTGAGCTGTTCAACCGGGTCACCGGCCTGAAACCGAAAATGTGGGGGCCGTCGATAATCGGGTATGGGCGGTATCATTACAAATATGAGTCGGGCCGCGAGGGCGACTTTCTGGTCACTGGCTTCAGTCCGCGTAAAAGTGCGCTCAGCATCTATATCATGCACGGCTATCGCGACATGTCCGACAAGCTCGCCCGCCTCGGCAAGCACAAGACCGGCAAGAGTTGCCTCTACATCAACAAGCTCGCCGACATAGATACGGCTGTGCTGGAGGAAATTGTGCTTGCCGACTTCAGCTACATGAAAGCCAACTACGAGGTTTTCGACGAGTAGCGCGCCGTCAATGCCGCTCTATTCCGCCGCTTCCTGGGAATAGCCGAGCTTGGCATTCAGCTTGGAGAGCAGGCGTATCGCCGCTTCGCCGATCACCGTGCCGGGCGGAAAGATGACAGCGGCTCCCATATCGGTGAGCGCCTCGAAATCCTGTGGTGGAACCACGCCGCCGACAGCGATCATGATGTCGCTGCGGCCTTCCGCTTCCAGTGCCGCGCGCAGGGCCGGCACCAAAGTGAGATGGCCGGCGGTCAGGGACGAGACGCCGACCACATGCACATTGTTTTCCACCGCCTGGCGGGCTACTTCCTCCGGCGTTGAAAACAGCGGTCCGATATCCACCTGGAAGCCGATGTCTGCAAACGCCGTCGCAATCACCTTCTGGCCGCGGTCATGGCCGTCCTGACCCATCTTGGCGACAAGGATCCGCGGCTTTCGGCCGTCTGCCTCTTCAAATGCGTCAACCATGGCCTGGGCGCGCATCGCGCTGCCGGACACCTCGCCAAGCGCCTTGCGGTAGACACCCTCGATGACATGGGTTTTGGCCACATGCCGGTTCCATACTTTTTCCAGTGCCAGCGATATCTCGCCAACGGTAGCCTTGGCACGGGCCGCGTCGACCGCGGCCGCCAGCAGGTTGCCGTCTCCTGATTTCGCGATCTCCGTCAGCGCGGCAAGCGTGCCGTCGACCTGGGCATCGTCCCGTTCCGACTTCAGGCGCTTCAGCTTGTCCAGTTGCTGGGTCCGCACGGATGAGTTGTTGACCTTGAGAATGTCGATCTCGGCCTCGTCGCTGGCGAGATACTTGTTGATGCCGACAACGGTCTGTTCACCGGAATCAATGCGCGCCTGGGTGCGCGCCGCGGCTTCTTCGATGCGCAGTTTCGGCAGACCTTGCGAGATCGCTTCAGCCATGCCGCCGAGGCCTTCGATCTCTTCAATGTGCGCCCAGGCCTTACTCGCCAGGTCGGCCGTCAGCCGCTCGACATAGTAGCTGCCGCCCCATGGGTCGGCCACCCGGCAGGTGCCGGCCTCCTGCTGCAGGAACAGTTGCGTGTTGCGGGCAATGCGGGCCGAAAAGTCCGTCGGCAGGGCCAATGCCTCGTCGAGCGCGTTGGTGTGCAGTGACTGGGTGTGACCCTGGGTGGCGGCCATGGCCTCGATACAGGTGCGCCCGACATTGTTGAACACGTCCTGGGCGGTCAGCGACCAGCCCGACGTCTGGCAGTGCGTGCGCAGCGACAGCGAGCGGTCGCTTTGCGGGTTGAACTCCTTCATCAGCTTGGCCCACAGCATGCGCGCGGCGCGCATCTTGGCGATCTCCATGAAGAAGTTCATGCCGATGGCCCAGAAGAACGACAGCCGTGGCGCGAACTTGTCGATGGGCAGTCCCGCCGCCACGCCGGCGCGGGCATATTCGACACCGTCGGCCAGCGTATAGGCCAGTTCCAGGTCGGCCGTGGCGCCGGCCTCCTGCATGTGATAGCCGGAGATCGAGATCGAGTTGAACTTCGGCATGTTCTGCGAGGTGAAGGCGAAAATGTCGGAGATGATGCGCATCGACCGGCTCGGCGGATAGATGTAGGTGTTGCGCACCATGAACTCTTTCAGGATGTCATTCTGAATGGTGCCGGTCAGCTTTTCCGGTGCCACGCCCTGTTCTTCGGCGGCCACGATATACAGCGCCAGGATTGGCAGGACGGCCCCGTTCATGGTCATGGAAACCGACATCTTGTCCAGCGGGATGCGGTCAAAAAGGGTCCGCATGTCGTATATGGAGTCGATGGCAACACCGGCCATTCCGACATCTCCCGACACGCGCGGATGATCTGAATCATAACCGCGATGGGTGGCCAGATCGAATGCGATCGACAGGCCCTTCTGTCCTGCCGCAAGGTTGCGGCGGTAAAACGCGTTGGAATCCTCCGCCGTGGAAAAACCTGCATATTGACGAATGGTCCACGGCTGGGTTGCGTACATGGCCGGGTAGGGACCGCGCAGATACGGCGCTGCGCCGGGCCAGGTGTGCAAGAAATCGAGGCCGGCGACATCGCTGGCATCATAGGCAGACTTTACGGTTATGCCTTCCGGTGTCGGGAACGTTTGCGCGTCCTGCCCGCCCGTGCTGGCGGGCAGTTCGAAGCTGAAATCAGAGAAATCCGGCAATGTGCTCATGATGGGTCTCCCGCCGCCAGCATGGAAAGCTCGTCCAGAAGCGTCAAGACGTTTTGCCCGGCATGGACAAATTGCCGGACACCGGCGGCTTTCAGTTGATCCTCCATATCGCCCGGCTTTCCCGCCAGCAGGATGTGTTCAGCACCTAGTTGTACCAGTGACCGGGCCGCATCTTCCGCGGCATCCTCGTAAACCGGGTCTGATGAGCAGATGCAGGCAACGCGGAGCTTGCTGGCGGCCAGCTCTTCCGGCGGGCCGCTTATGACGTCAATGCCGCCTGATGCCAACAGGTTGCTCATCCAGGTGGCGCGAACCGTGAAGTCCGCCGGTTTGCCCAGCACGGCCAGGAAAACCGTTGGTCGCGTGCCCGAGCCTGCCAGCCGGGCGTCACTGGCGTCGCGGAGTGCCTCAAACCCTTCGCCCAGGCGGTGTTGCTGCAAGGCTTCGCAGGTATCCATGGCAACCGCTTGCGACGCATCGCCGATCGTCCAATCTGCCGGAACGCTCATCTCCAGCGTCTTGTTTGACGCTTCATTGAGGTTCGGGAATTCCGACACGCCGGTCAGCGGTATCTTGCGCCGGGCGATGTCTTTGTCACGTGCATCGCGTATCGGCTTGATCATGGCCTGTACTTCGCCGTCCGTCAGCGCGGCCATCATGCCGCCGTCCGATTCAACCGCCTGGAAAACCGACCAGGCCGATCGGGCCAGTTCATGGGTTAGGTCTTCAACATGGCCGGAACCGGCGGTGGCATCGCGCACCCGGCCAACGCGGGACTCTTCCAGCAGCAGCGACTGGACATTGCGGGCCATGCGCCTTGCAAATCCGTCAGGCAGCCCCAATGCATGAGTGAACGGCAGCACGGTTACACTGTCTGCCCCGCCGATGCCGGCGGCAAAGCTCGCCGTGGTGGCGCGCAGCAGGTTTACATGCGGGTCGCGCCTGGACATCATGCGTGCAGCGGTTTCCACATGCAGCATCACCGGCGTCGGCGCCAGTCCTGAAACCTCCAGCAGCCTGGTCCACAACAGCCGGGCGGCGCGCAGCTTGGCGATGGTGACGAACTGGTCGGCATCCGCCGTCAGCATCATGGAAATGCGCGGCGCCGCGTCTGCAGGCGCAACGCCGCCTGCCTCCAGCATGCGCAGGTATTCAACCGCCGTCGCCAGCGCGAACCCCAGCTCCTGTGCTTCGGAACATCCCGCACCATGATAGACGCGGGCATCGGCTTGCGCCACCGGACCCTGGTGGTCGGCACTACTGGCTTGCGCAAACATATCGCCAAACCGCCGTGACAGCTCGCCGCGTTCGGTGACCTTGCCGCCATGGGCAAAAGTACCGAGAGGATCAAGCCCCAGGCTCAGTCGGCAGCGCGACAGGTCGAGCCGCCTGCGCTTGTACTCGCCCAGCACCAGCAGGGCCAGGTCACGGCCATGGCGGCCGCCGTCGAGCCGCAGATCAATCAGGTCAAGTTCAACGCCTTCGAACAGCCGCTGCATGGAGCGGGCATCGCTGACGGCCACGCCCGCATCGCCGGCCGATACGCTACCCGGCAGCACCACGGAGATGCCGCTGGCCCCGTTCATCAGGTCATCGAGCATCTGGGTGTTGGCCTCGGCAATGTCCGGCATGTCGGCGCGCTGCACCAGTGTCCATGCGTCCGCGCTGGCACGGGGTGCGGCGGCCGGCAGCCGAGGCGGATTTTGCGCTGCGCTGTAGACCGGTTCTATGACGATGCTGTCCGCCGTGCGGGTGCGTAGGGTCTCGTATGGCCTGCCCTTCAGGCTCTGATCGACCAGCGCGCGCCAGTCGTCCTGATCCAGGGCCGGGAACTCATCTGCCAGTTTCAGCTCGCTCATCGTGCAGTCACATCCGTTCGCATGTTGCGTTGCACAATTTTGTAGCGCAGTGCCCGTCGTTCTGCAAATCGACTTTCGTCACAGGTATCCCGAAATCCCCGGGATTGAATTGGCGACGTCCTTGACCAGTTCCTCGCCGGCCTGTTCCTTGGCAAAGCCGAGGGTTTCCTTGCCCAGCACCTTGATCTGATCCATGTTGAGACCGGCAGACTGCAACTTGCTGACGGCGGCCAGCGGCCCGCCCATCAATCCGCCGCCCAGCATGCCGAGCAGCCCGCCGCCGCGTGCGCCGTCACCGCCATGGCGGTCAGCCAGTTCTCCGGCACCTGGAATGGCATCGAACAGTTGCGTCACCTTGGCCTCGTCGCCCTGTGTCTTGACCAGTGACAGCATGATCCCGGTGGCTTTTTCCGCCACCTCCGGCGCAAGACCGGTCTTTTCAACGATCCGGTCAATCAGAACCTGCATCCGTGTATTCCTTTTGGTATTTGTAGGTTAGGCATTGCCCTTGTCGATGTTGTATAGCAATTTCACATCACACCAACAGTTTTGGCAGGCAGGTAGTTAAAATGAGCGATGGAACGGTCTTTTTGGGGAAAAGCGAAAAGCGCGAGGAGCTGTTCCTGAAGCTCGCCAACCGGCACGGACTGATCACCGGGGCGACCGGGACCGGCAAGACGGTGACACTGCAGATACTGGCGGAGGGTTTCTCCGCTGCCGGTGTGCCGGTTTTCGCCGCTGACATCAAGGGCGACCTGTCCGGCATTTCGCGCGAGGGCGAGCCGAAGGATTTCCTGCTCAAGCGGGCCAAAAAGATCGACTTCGATGATTACGGCTTTGAAGCCTTTCCAACGGTTTTCTGGGACCTGTTCGGCAAGCAGGGCCATCCCATCCGCACCACCATCACCGAAATGGGGCCGCTGCTGATTTCACGGTTGATGGGCCTCACCGACGCCCAGGAAGGGGCGCTCAACATTGCATTTCGCATCGCCGATGAAGAAGGCCTGCTGCTGCTCGACCTGAAAGACCTGCGCGCCATGTTATCAGAGCTGGCCAATCGCGGCAGCAAGCTGACGACGGACTATGGCAATGTCAATTCGCGCACCATCGGCGCCATCCAGCGCCGGCTGAT
This sequence comes from Anderseniella sp., assembly GCA_028289645.1. Lineage (GTDB taxonomy): Bacteria > Pseudomonadota > Alphaproteobacteria > Rhizobiales > Aestuariivirgaceae > Anderseniella. The sequence goes on along the minus strand of JANQOK010000016.1, from coordinate 178,489 downwards.
CGTGCTCGAAGAGCAGGGCGGCGAGAATTTCTTCGGCGAACCGGCGCTCGACATCAAAGACCTGATGCGCACCACCCGCGACGGGCGCGGTTTCATCAACATCCTGGCGGCTGATGAACTGATGCAGTCGCCGCAGCTCTATGCCACTTTCCTGTTGTGGCTGATGTCTGAGCTGTTTGAGGAAATGCCCGAAGTCGGCAATCCGGATAAGCCGAAATTGGTGTTCTTTTTCGATGAAGCCCACCTGTTGTTCAACGAAGCGCCCAAGAGCCTGTTGACCAAGGTTGAACAGGTGGTGCGGCTGATCCGTTCGAAGGGTGTCGGCGTCTATTTCGTCACCCAGAACCCGCTCGACGTGCCGGATACGGTACTGGCCCAGCTCGGCAACCGGGTGCAGCACGCCCTGCGCGCCTTTACCCCGCGCGACCAGAAGGCGGTCAAGGCGGCCGCCACCACTTTCCGGCAGAACCCGAAGTTCGACACCGAGGAAGTCATCACTCAGCTCGGCGTGGGTGAGGCGCTGGTCTCCACCCTGGATCTGAAGGGTGTGCCGTCGATGGTCGAGCGCACCCTGATCCGGCCGCCGTCGAGCCAGATGGGCCCGGTCATGCCGGCAGAGCGCACCCAGACGGTCAAGAACAGCCCGGTCTACGGGCTGTATGATGAGGCGGTTGACCGGGACTCGGCGTATGAAAAGCTGCGGGTCAAGGCGGAGAAGGTCGCCGAACAGCAGCGGGCGGCCGCTGAGGCGGAGGAAAGAGCCAAGGCCGAGAAAGCCGAGACGAAGAAAGCCAAGTCGCGCTCGTCCGGGCGCTCCAGGCGCACCGACTCGGCCACCGACAAGTTCATCAAGAACGTCGCCAGCACCGTCGGCCGTCAGGTCGGCAACATGCTGGTGCGTAACTCAGGTTCCATCGTGCGTGGTATTCTTGGCAGCCTGCTGAAGCGGTAAATCTATTTGAAGTCCGGACCCCGGAGTGTCAGACGCCTAATTGGCAATCTGGGGGATTGTTGGCATCGTCACCCCAGCGAAGGCTGGGGTCAAATTCGGGTGGACTGTCGGTGGCATGCGGAGAAATGGATTCCAGCTTTCGCTGGAATGACGATTGCGCGCGCGTCAGATATCCCGCACGGCGTCCTAATTATCCAGGATGATGGTGTCGGCGATCTCGATGTCGAAACCCGACAGGCCGACATAGTGCCGTGACCGGCTGGCGATCAGCCTGATCGAGGTAACCGACAGATCGCGCAGGATTTGTGCGCCCAGACCCACATCGCGCCAGCTTTCCGCCCGCGCCCGTGAAGATGCGGTATCTTCATCCAGGTCCGGCTGACCCAGTTTCGAGGCCGGCACACCGGCCACGCCTTCACGCAGATAGATCAGGATGCCACGGCCTTCCTTGCGGAAAATCTCGTACACCGCGTTCAGCGTGTCGCGGCTGCCGAGCACGTCTTCGACTAGGTCCTGCCGGTGCAGGCGGACCGGAATGTCCGTGCCGGGCGAGATTTCGCCATAAACCAGCGCCAGATGCTGAACCGGATCGAACGACGTTGAGTAGGCGATGCCGTTGGCCGGACCGGCCGGCGTGTTGACTTGAAATTCGCCGTCGCGTTCGACCAGCCGCTCGCGCTGCTGGCGGTAGGCAATCAGGTCAGCCACGGAAATCACCTTGAAGCCGTGTTCACCGGCAAAGTCCATGACCTGCTGGCCGCGCTTGACGGTGCCGTCATCATTGACCAGTTCACAGATCACGCCGACCGGCGGTTCGCCGGCCAGCCGCGCCAGGTCGACAGCGGCTTCTGTGTGGCCGGAGCGCATCAGCACGCCGCCGCGCTTGGCGATCAGCGGAAACACATGGCCGGGGCGCACGAAGTCTTCGGCATGCACATTGGCGTTGGCCAGCGCATGCACCGTGGCGCAGCGTTCCTTGGCGGATATGCCGGTGGTCAGGCCTTCCTTGTAGTCGATGGACACCGTGAACGCGGTGCCGAGCGGCGCATCGTTGTCAGACACCATCGGATCCAGCTTGAGGCGGCGGGCGTCCTCGCGTGTCATCGGCGCGCAGACAATACCGGACCCGTGGCGCACCATCATTGCCATCTGTTCATTGGTGACCTTGGAGGCCGCCGCGATCAGGTCACCTTCGTTCTCCCGGTCGTCATCGTCAACCACCACCACCATTTCGCCGGCCTTGATGGCAGCGATCGCGCTTGCAACCGTGTCCAGCGAACTGCTCATGTCTTGGTCTCCTTCAAGGTGGGGTGAAAAATCCGCCGGCTTCACCTTGTCGCGGGTCAGGATCTGTATTTTGACGGCAAGGTCCAGAGACGGGGTGTCGCCGGCCAGCAACTGCGAAATGCGCCCGGCCGACACATCCAGCGCGCGGGCAAACTTTGCCTTCGTCGTATCAGCCTGCTTTAGCCATTCATCGAGTTTCATGGCACAAGGCTTTAGCAGGGCTAAAGGGTGTGGGAAAGGGTATTTCGCGTTCCCCGGCACAAATTTCTGCGGTCTGTTTTCAGGAGTGCCCGGTCAGGTCCTGGTTTTCACCAGTCCGCGGACACGATCCAGCAGGCGACCGTCGGTAATGACCAGACCGATGGCAATCAGGGCGAACCCGAGCCATGCTTCAAGCCCAAGCCGTTCGCCGAGGAACAAGACCCCCAGGCCAATGGCAAATGGCGGGATCAGCAGGGTGACCAGCATGAGATTGGCGGCGCCGGCGCGCGCCAGAATGGCGAAATACAACAAGTATGCGACGGCGGTCGACAACACCGCCACTGAAATCAGCGACGCCCAAACATTGGCTGACAGTGTCAGGACCGGCAGACCGTCAGACCAGATCGCGATCGGAAGCATCAGGATGGTACTCCCGGTGAGCATGCCAAGCGCGTTCATTTCCGGCGCGTTGTCGGACAGGGAAACCTTTCCCCACACACTGGCAAATGCGTAGGACAGGCACGCGCCGAGCACTGCAAGCTGCGCCAGATTCCTGAGATCGAGGCTGGTCAGGGCATCAAATCCCATGATCACGGCAACGCCGAACACGCCAAACACCGCGCCAATGATCTTTCGCGAGGTGAGCGGTTCGTCAACCAGCAGCAGGCCGGAGACCACGGCTCCGAACACCGCCGTTGTGCCATTGAGAATGGAGGCCAGGCCGCTTTCGATGGTTTTTTGGCCCCAGAAGATTAGCGAAAACGGAATGGCGTTGTTCAGGGCGCCCATGACCAGATATGCGAACCAGGTTTTCGGTGAGGAGGGGATTTTCGTGCCCCGCCACAGCACCACCAGCAGCAGCACCGGCACCGCCCAGAATACCCGGTGCAATGTGATGGTCAGCGGAGGCACTTCTGCCAGTGCGACTTCGGCGAAGAAGAACGAGCCGCCCCAGACCGCCGCCAGGGACAGCAGCAGCAGGCCGGATACAAGATCGATGGTGGGTGCGCTTTTTTCAGCCATCACGCTTATTTGCATGAAACGCTGACCCGGGCCACCCGTTTTCCGGAACCATCAACGGATAGGTTTTTAGCCCGCAACGGCCGCAATATGAACGACAAAGCCCCGCCGGGATGACGGGGCTTGCCTGCGGTTCGCGGAGCCCTTGCCAGGGTTCCGCAGACTTCATTGAAAAAGTATCGCTGCCGGTCAGGCGGCTGAGTGCAGCTGTTCGACATACTCCCAGTTCACAAGGTTGTCGAACCAGGCTTCAAGGTATTTCGGTCGCGCATTGCGGTAATCAATGTAGTAGGAATGTTCCCACACATCGCAGCCGAGGATCGGGGTCGCACCGTGCATCAGCGGGTTTTCGCCGTTTGCGGTCTTCATGACAGCCAGCTTGCCGTCCTTGACGGCGAGCCAGGCCCAGCCGGAACCGAACTGGGTAACACCGGCATTGATGAAGTCTTCGCGCATCTTGTCATAGCCGCCGAGATCGCTGTCCACTGCCGCCTGCAGAGCGCCCGGCAGGCTCTTGCCGCCGCCATTGGGCTTCATCCAGTTCCAGAAGTGCAGGTGGTTGTAGTGCTGGCCGACATTGTTTACGAGCCCGGCATTGCCTTCCGAATAGGCGGCCTTGCAGATCTCTTCCAGGGACTTGTCCGCGTGCGGGGAGTCTTTCAAGAGGTTGCCGCCATTGGTGACATAGGCCTGATGATGCTTGTCGTGGTGAAACTCCAGGGTTTCCTTGGACATGTACGGACCCAGCGCATCGTAGGCGTAGGGAAGATCGGGAAGTTCGAGAGCCATTGGGGTAAGCCTCCAGTCTTTTTGTAGTTTGGGGGGGGTTAGAAAAATGCCTGGATACCGGTCTGTGCCCGGCCCAGAATGAGTGCGTGAACGTCGTGTGCACCTTCATACGTATTGACGGTTTCAAGGTTCACCATATGCCGAATGACATGATATTCGTCCGAGATGCCGTTGCCGCCGTGCATGTCACGCGCCATGCGCGCAATGTCCAGCGCCTTTCCGCAATTGTTGCGTTTGAGGATTGAAATGGATGTAGGTGACAATCGGCCTGCTTCAAGCCCGCGGCCCAACGCCAGGCATCCGTGCAGCCCAAGCGTGATCTCGGTCTGCATGTCGGCAAGCTTCTTCTGAACCAGTTGGGTCGCCGCCAGCGGGCGGCCGAACTGCTGGCGGTCAAGCGTGTACTGGCGCGCCCGGTGCCAGCAGTCTTCCGCGGCGCCGATGACACCCCAGGCAATGCCGTAGCGTGCCTTGTTCAGGCAGCCGAACGGACCGGACAGGCCGCGCGTGTTCGGCATCAGCGCGTCTTCAGGCACTTCCACATTGTCGAGCACGATTTCGCCGGTCACTGAAGCGCGCAGTGAAAACTTGCCTTCGATCTTCGGGGTCGAGAAGCCCTTGGTGTCGCGTTCGACGATAAAACCGTGGATGCCCTCGTCTTCGAGTTTGGCCCACACAACGGCAATGTCGGCGATCGGTGAATTGGTGATCCACATCTTCGATCCGTTGAGCACATAACCGGAAGAGGTCCGTTTGGCCCGTGTCTTCATGCCGCCGGGATCGGAGCCTGCATCGGGCTCGGTCAGGCCGAAGCAGCCGACCATTTCACCGGTGGCCAGCTTGGGCAGGTATTTTTTCTTCTGGGCTTCCGAGCCATAGGCCTCGATCGGATGCATGACCAGGGAGTTCTGAACTGAAATCGCCGAACGATAGCCTGAATCGACGCGCTCGATCTCCCGCGCGATCAGGCCGTAGGCCACATAGCCGAGACCCTGGCCGCCATAGGCCGGGTCGGTCATGATGCCCATCAGGCCAAGTTCGCCGGCCTCGGTCATGATTTCGCGGTCAAAGCGCTCTTCACGGAAGGCGGACTTGACGCGGCTCGCCAGCTTGTCTTCGGCGAATTCCCGCACGCTGTCGCGGATCATGCGCTCTTCTTCGGTCAGCTGGCCTTCCAGGTCGAGCGGATCTTCCCAGTTGAAGTCGGCAACCACGGCAGGCTTGGCGGAAATACTGTGGGCGGCGTCGGACATCTGAAGCCTCCTTGTTGTTACGAAAAGATTTGCCGGCAATGTGCGCCGGAATGGAACCTGTTGCAAGGTTTGTGAGGGAACAAACTGGCCCGGGCTGGTCCGGGATCAGAATAGAGGCAGATCTCGGCAACTGGATGTGGGCATTCGGCGATTTGTCACAAGTGCGACGGAAGCTAAGTCCCCGCCTTGTCCATCCTGCCAGCCACCATCAGCCCGAAGGCATAGACGAGAGCCACTTCCTTCAGCCGGTCGAAGCGGCCCGGTGACCCGCCGTGGCCGGCGCCCATCTGGGTTTTCAGCAGCAACAGGTTGTCGTTGGTCCTGAGCTCGCGCAGCTTTGCCACCCATTTGGCCGGTTCCCAGTAGGTGACGCGCGGGTCGGTCAGCCCGCCGACGGCCAGCAGGTTCGGATAGTCCTGCGCGGCGACATTGTCATACGGGCTGTAGGAGCGCATGTAGTCGAAGGCCTCCTTGCTGGCGATCGGGTTGCCCCATTCAGGCCATTCCGGCGGCGTCAACGGCAGCGTGTCGTCCAGCATGGTGTTGAGCACATCGACAAACGGCACTTCAGCGACGATGCCTTTGAACAGATCCGGCGCCATATTGGCGATGGTGCCCATCAGCATGCCGCCGGCACTGCCGCCTTGCGCCACGATATTGCCTTTGCTCGTAAAGCCTTCGTCGGCCAGGTAACGGGCGGCAGCGATGAAGTCGGTGAAGGTGTTCTTCTTGTTCATCAGCTTGCCGGCCTTGTACCAGCCATAACCTTTGTCCTTGCCGCCCCTGACATGGGCAATGGCGTAGACAAAACCGCGATTGGCCAGTGACAGGATGTTGGTGTTGAAGCTGGCCGGTATGGCGATGCCGTAAGAGCCATAGCCGTACAGCCACACCGGTGCCGAACCATCCAGCCTGGTTTCCTTGTGGTACAACAGCGAGATCGGCACCTGCGCACCATCGTCAGCAGTGGCCATAATGCGCCGCGTCACGTAATCGGCCGGATCATGGCCGGACGGCACCTCCTGCTGCTTGCGCAAAGTGCGCTGCCGGCTGGCCATGTCATAATCGAACACCTGCGACGGCGTGGTCATCGACGAATAGGTAAACCGGATGGTGCTGGTGTCAAACTCATAGCCCGATGACATGCCCAGCGAATAGGCCTCTTCATCGAATGACACCATGTGTTCCTCGCCATTGTCCAATTGCCGCACAATGATGCGCGGCAGGCCCTCATGGCGTTCAAGGCGCACCATGTGTTTTGCAAACACCGTATGGTCGAGGATCAGGGTACCCGGCGTGTGCGGCACCAGGTCCTGCCAGTTTTTGCGGGCCGGGTCGGTGACTGGCGCCGTTACGATGCGAAAGTCTTCCGCATCGTCGCAGTTGGTTAGGATGTAGAGCACCCCGTGTGCCTCATCGACGCTGTATTCATGGCCGGGCTGGCGGGCCTCGATCAAGCGTGGTGGTGCTGCCGGATCGGACGCCGGGATCAGCCGGCTTTCCGCCGATTGGTGGTCATGGCAGTCAATGATGATCCAGTCGCCCGACTGGCTCTTGCCGACACTCATGAAAAACCCGGCGTCGGTCTCTTCATGCACCAGCACGTCTTCGGACACCGGGGTGCCGATCTCATGGCGGAACAGTTTGGACGGCCGGTGGTTCTCATCCAGGCGAATGTAGAATAAGTGCTTGCAGTCCGCCGACCACACGGCACTGCCGCTGGTGTCCGCAATGACGTCAGCCAGGTTTTCAGACGACCCGGCTTGGCGCACGACCAGTGTAAAGAACTCTGACCCCTTGTCGTCGTAACCGAAGGCCACGAGCTTATGGTCGGGCGAGTGCGAGGCGCCGCCGAAGCGGAAATAGTCTCTGCCTTCGGCTTCCTTGTTGCCGTCAACCAGAACCGTCTCGTCCTCACTGTCATGACTGGTGCGCACGAACAGGGGCTGCTGGCCGCCGGTGATGTATTTCACGCCATAGGCATACTCGCCGTCTGGCGACGGCACACTGGAATCATCCTCCTTGATACGTCCCTTCATTTCCTCAAACAGGGTCTTCTGCAGATCCTGAGTGGGTGCCATGGTGTTTTCCACCCGGCTGTTCTCGGCTTCCAGATAGGCCCGGATATCCGAGTCCAGAACAGCAGGGTCGCGCATCACCTCCTGCCAGTTGTCGGCACGAAGCCATGCATAATCGTCGTTCAGCATAATCCCGTGAATGTCGCGGGAAACGGGCTTTTTGACCGCGCGTGGAGGTTTTGTAGTCATCTAAATTCCGATTCAGAAAAAGCAGGGACAGAAGTCTTCAGGCCTTCGGCCTGAATTTCATGGCGGCGCCGTTCATGCAATAGCGCAGCCCGGTCGGGGCCGGCCCGTCCGGAAACACATGGCCGAGATGGCTGTCACAAGCTGCACAACGCACTTCGGTGCGCTTCATGAACAGCGACCGGTCGGTGTGCTCACTCACGGCGTCTGCCGATTTGGGCTGAAAGAAACTCGGCCATCCCGTGCCTGAGTCGAACTTGGCATCGGACTTGAACAGATCTGTTCCGCACGCTGCGCACACATAGGTGCCCTCGTCCTTGTAGTTGTTGAACGGATGCGAGAATGCGCGTTCGGTCCCGTGCTTGCGCAGTATATGGTACTGCTCGTCGTTCAGAAGCTCACGCCATTCGGCGTCGGTTCTGGTCTTGTCGTCACTCATTTGCCTGATCCGTCCTGGTTGAAGTACAACACTATCGATTGTGCAATCATTGCCGGTTTTTCAAGTCGTTCAACGAAAATTGAAACGTCGAAGATTGCCCTGACGAAATTATCCTCGCACGCAACCTGGCTGACCTTGACCTCGGCACGAACCCTGTCGCCCGCCAGGACCGGGGCGATGAAGCGGACCTTGTTCAAGCCGTAGTTGACAATGCGGCCATGGGTTGCGATGCGCACCAGGTCATACATCATGACGGCCAGCATGGACAATGTCAGGTACCCGTGCGCAACAGGCGCATGCCCCAGTTCCTTCTGCGTACGTGCGGCATCCAGGTGAATCCACTGCCGGTCATCGGTGGCGTCTGCAAACGCATCAATGCGCGATTGCGGAATATCGATCCATTTGCCCGGGCCGATGATTTCACCAACATGGCGCAGCAACTCTTGCGGAGTGTGAATTTCAAGCATTGTCAACCGTGTGTTAATGGGCGTGGCCTTCAGGGTCAGGTATCGTTAATCCTGTTCGCCCGCCGGGGGGACTGTGTGCAGTTTTCTTGTTTCCATTAAGCCGGTTTACACCATTGCTGGTGTTATCTACATCCCTGATAGGGACAATGCGTAGACAGTATTGAGCGGATTAGGTGAGTTTCGACGGCGATATTCAGGCGGCGACGGGCGCTCAACCCAATGAAGGGTTGATTGCAGCGACCCTGTTGCAGTGTGATCCGGTCAGGGTGATACCGCAGGCCGATGAATTGGTCAGTGACCAGAACAGCCTGGTCGACCGCCTGTTGACGTCAGCAGCGTCCCTGAAACTGGCGGAAACCGTTAGAAGCATCCTTGCGGAAATTCCCGAGATTGACGAGGAAACCGCCGAACCGGTCGAGGCGCCGGAAGCCGTTGACGATGGCGCCGGCAGTAAGACCGCAAAAAAGAGTAAGTCTGAGGACGCCTCAACAGAACAAAAGCCGTCTCCGGACAAGAAAGGCACACCAGACAAGGAGGCGCTGGAAAACGCCAGCCGTGATCTGGTTGCGATCATGATACTGCCATCCGGCCAGGCACAGCCGCAGGAGCGGTTTTTCGCCGGCGACGCCCTGCTGAGTGTCCTGCAGCATCTGCCTCCGACCGACCTGACCAGTCTGGCCAGAACAGTGGCGCGCCTGGACGTGGTATCGGAACGGTTGCGGACATATCTGGTCACCCATCCTGACAATGACATTTCCTGCAGAATGCTGAAGGACGCCCATTACATTTCGGATGTTGACCTGCTGAAAGTCATTCCGGAGGGCAGCGAGCAGCAGTTGCGGCTGATTGCGCGGCGCCGGCTGCTGAACGTGGTCGTCTGTGATGCAATCATCAAAACCGGCAACGCGGCTGCCATCCTTGAGCTGCTTAGAAACGCCGAAAGTCAGCTGTCTACGTCGGCTTTTGTCAAGCTGATGCCCATTGTGGTCGGCAACAACGACCTGGAATCAGCCTTGTGCAACCGCAAAGACTTGCCGCAAGCGGTTGGCCTGGAAATGTTCTGGCAGGGCGGCCAGAACTTGCGCCGTTACCTGCTGACACGGTTCCTGACTGAATCGGCTGCCCTCGGCAAGGTGATGAGCATCGGCATGAAGGTGGACGCCATTCCGGCGTTCGGCGGCAAGCCATCTCCGGAAGATATTGAAACCCTGGTCACACAGATAGAGAAAGGCGATGCCGGAGCTGCGGCGACATTGTCACGTTACTGCCGGATCACGTCAGAGACGGCCGAAAGAATTGTAAATGATCCGGGCGGAGAACCTATCACCGTGGCATTCAAATGCCTTGCCCAACCGCGTCTGGTGATGGCTCAGGCGCTCAAGCGCTGGGTGGAATCCAAAAAGTGCCCGATAAGTGGGGAAAAACGCATGGTGGAATTGCATGCGCAGTTCGACGGGATGTCGTTCAACAAGGCCCGCATGCTGCTGGCTTACTGGGACTGGGCTGCCCGTGAAACCGGGCCCTTTACGACTTAATTGTCAGACTACTGCAAGTTTCCAAATCCAGTTGTGACTTATTCTGGTTATCCTTACGTAAGAATTCGGTAATATCTGCGGATATTGGAAATATATTGCGGGTAAGTGTATCAATTTTTGTATACCTCTTGATTTTAGTTAAATTCGCAGTTATGGCGAAGCGCATTCGAGTGTTCGAATGAAGGCTCGAACTTAAGTTCTCTGGTGGGGAGAGATTTAATTCGACATTCCTGAGAGGACAAAAAATGTCTGAAATAGAAGAAACCGACACCACTTATGTCGAACTGACCGCTGAAATCGTTTGTGCCTATGTTGGCAATAACGCGGTGCCAGCTGCGGATATGCCTGCGCTGATCAAACATGTTCATGGTGCCTTGTCTGAGGCAGCGCAGGAAGGCGCAGCCGGCAGTGGACCGGCGCCGGAACCCGCGGTTGCCATCAATCGCTCAATTACGCCGGACTATCTGATTTGCCTGGAAGACGGCAAGAAGTTCAAATCCCTCAAGCGGCATCTGCGCACGTCATACGACATGACGCCGGAAGAGTACCGCGAGAAATGGGGGCTTAAGTCCGATTATCCCATGGTCGCACCGAACTATGCCGCGGAACGCTCAAAGCTGGCCAAGAAGATTGGTCTCGGCCAGGGCCGCCGCAAGCGGGGCTAATACGGCCGGGAAATCTGGTCGTTCCAGACCGTTTCACAACAGCATGCGCTGGCACAGCGCATGCTGTTTTTTATTATTTCATCCTGATCTCTATTGTGTCCCTTGCGGATCAGTCGCGCGATAGCCAATATCCGTTACAGGGCGAACAGGGGCGTTTCCGGTACTGATCCGACTTAGGCCAGTACGTTAGGACATGCTGCGGCTTAGAGGGACGGACTTGACTGTGGTCAGCGATTTTGAGGCTTTCAGGGCGCAACTGGTTGTACCTGCGCAATGTGAACTGTTTGACTACTGGCTGTCCTGCAGCATCGATGGCGCGATACCGTGCCGGCAGCAGTTTACCCCCGTCGCAATCCCGAACCTGCTTCCCAACATTAGCCTGATCGATGTGGAACAGTCCGGCCGGTTTCGTGTCCGGCTGGCCGGCACGCAACTGCGCGATGTGTTTGACCGGGAAATCACCGGGCTTCAGGTCAGCGAACTTGAAAGGATGTCCAGCGCTGGCTATTGGCAGCGCGCCTGCGCATCAGTTGTCGAAACCGGGCTGCCGATGCAGGGGGCAATCAAGTCGCCGCGCATCACCAAGGACCACCTGGTGCAATTCTGGTTGCGGCTGCCGTTTGCGGCTGAAGACGGATCGATCAGGCAGGTGCTGGGTTTCGATGCCTGTATTCCTGCCGCAAACCTGCAGATTGACCTGTCGCAATGCGATCAGGGCGAACCGGACTGCCTGGCGGTCTAGAGCATCAACCCGAAAGATTACGCCGACAACAACGCAGCATCAGCCTTGAGCCGGGAAATCATGGCGGCCAGGCCATTGGATCTTTGGGGTGTCAGCGCTTCGTGCAGGCCCAACTTGGCAAGTGCCGCCTGCACATCGGTCTCGACGATATCACGCGGCGCCCGTCCGGACAGCAGAATATGCAGGATTGCGATCAGCCCCTTGACGATCAACGCGTCGCTGTCACCTCGAAATCTCAACACCGGTCGCGCGCCGGAATTGTCGGTTTCCGACACCAGCCAGACCTGGCTCGCGCACCCCTGAACCTTGTTGCCGGCAGTCCTTGCCTCGTCTTCAAGAGGCTCAAGCGCACGGCCCAGTTCGATCACGTATTTGTAGCGCTCCTCCCAGTCGTCGAGGAACTCGAAATCATCAAGTAGCTGGTCAAAACTTGGTTCGCTCAATGCTGAGAACTCCTTGAGGCCTGAAACAGTCGGCTGTTTGTCTATTCGATAATGGGTCATGGCAACGATAACAACCCGTCGCGGTATCGCACCTGGTGTTGGCCGGCCCGGTTGTTCGGGTTTGACCGGCCATGGTTGATATGTGTGGTGTCAGCAACAAAAAAAAGGCCGCAAAACACTAATGGGCAGGTGTGCTTTGCGGCCCAGGAGCCCGGTTGGGATGCCGGGTGGGGTTATTGATCAGGTGCCTAGCCCTGCTGGCTTGGTTCAGGACCTCGCCAGTCCGGCAGCAGGTCTTCGATACGCAGTGTATTGGTACCGTTGTCAGCTTCGGCGACTTTCATTGTCGAACCGGTGATCAATGAATCGACTGACGAATTCTCGAGCAGGTCGCCGATGCTCTTTACGCCGGCCGCGTCCGGTTCGGGAAACTGATGATTTTCCTGATGGGTGCCGGAAACCGGTAATGTGTCGTCTGCAGCCCGGTGAGCGGGTCCAGTGTCTGCAGAGCTGCCGGCTGCCCACTCATAGGCCAACCGCATTGAATACTTTGCCTTGGCCTGGGCAATGGACGCAACATCGCTCATGGCCCTGCAGGTCACCGGCTGACGTTCGCAAAAGGAACTGACGTCGGTGAAGGTGCCGATGGCAACCGAAACCAGCTGGTGTGGCTGCAGATCAGCCGCCGGTGGCTGATGTGCCGGCACGCTTGCGTCTTCAGGCGGCATCGGCGCCAGTATCAGCGCCGCCATTCCGATGACCAAAATTCTTGTAATACCCATCTAAATCCCCATGACATTCGGTTGATCCAAATATTCATGGTGCAACTATGGATGGTTCATGTTTCATGCTGATAAAATACATGAAAGGCATTTGAGTCATATTTGAATAAAATTTTAATCAAATTGTACAACAGCACTCGAGACTTTGCAGTTTTCGGGCATTTTCGCGATATCCGACAGCGAAATTGTCGCCCTCAGGCAAGGCTGTGTTAACCCCGTTGTGGCATCAATGGAAAGCGGAACCCAGACAGCAACCGAAAACCCGTGGCAGGAGGCCAGATGGACCAGGATTATGACGATACCGGCGAAACGCGCGGACCGCGCACCGGCGTCCTGATCGTTGGCACCGGACTGGCGGTGTTTCTGGCGGGATCGGTGTGGATGAACCTGCTGTCAGGCGAACACCCCGTGTTTGAACGTACCGCAGCGGCGCCGGCACCGGTGATTGAGGAAGTGTCGAATAAAGCACCGGCGGGTCATAGTACCGGGTTCTTTCCGTCGGCCCGGGTAAATGTCGAAGTCAAGTCTTCTTCTTCCAGAAGACTTGCGCATGATCCCATGGCGCAACTTATTCTGCAGACCGAGACCGCCGGTGAGGCCGAAATCCCGCTGCCGCCAGATATGGGGCCGGAACCGTCTCTGGTGCTTCTGGCGCAGCGCGAGTTGGCATCGCTCGGGCTTTATGACGGTGTGGTGGATGGCCTGGCCGGTGCCGATACCCGGGACGCGGTTCGCAAGTACCAGGCTCTCAATGGCCTGGCCGTAACCGGTGCCGTGACGCGCCCGGTGCTTGACCACATTCAGTTTGCACGCCGCTTGAGCGATGCCGGCAACACCAGTATCGCGGTGCACCAGGTACAATCGGCGCTGGCAAAGCTGGGATATTCCCCGGGTAAGATCGATGGTCGGTTGGGCGAGCAGACACGGATCGCCATCCGCACCTTTGAGGCGGACAGGGGCTGGCCGGTGACCGGCGATGTGTCGGACGAACTGTTGCAGGAACTTCAGGGCACAAATGATCAGGCCAGCATTGCGGTTCAATGAGCAGGTGTTCCTAATCCCGGGACACACAGCATGTCTGTGAAAACCGACATCTGGGTGTCCGGCTACCGCAAACGCTGCGACCTCGCAGCACTGCCCTGCGTTGTCGTGCGCAAAGGTGCCCTGGATGCCGGCAGCATTTTTATCTGCATTCGAATCAGCACAGATGAGGTCTGGCTCATGGGTCCGCCGGCAGGACCTCTGCTGGATGATCACGGTGAACGGATTTTCGAACCTCGTTTTGAGACTGCGGTCCCGGAAAGCCAGGTTGATGAATATCTTGCCAGACAGGCAGGGTACGACCCTGATATCTGGGTTTTGGAGGTGGAAGACCGCGAGGGCAGGGCTTTCCTGCGCTAGATCAGCATGGTTTTGATTGCGAGCCGATGAAAAGCCATAAGACTGACCGCCTTCAAAGCGCTGGAGTTGTTTTTATGGGTTCGGTTGATCCCATGCCGCTCCGGCAGTGGCGTCGCCCGCCCGTCATCTTAATGCCATGCCAGCCACCAAGGTTAGTCAATTTTTAACCAAACCAGTTGCCTAATCGCATCAGTACCTGCAATCAGAGGCCTCAAGGTGCCAACGGCAATGACAAATGTACTGGACTTTTTGACCCTGCATCGGAAAAGCGCGCCCCGACAACCTGCGTCGGACGGTGATTGCGAGGTTATCATCTTCCCGGGGGTGAGAAGAGAGCGTCGCGAAACCCCGTTTGAACAGTCAGCTCGCGCTTCAGCTACTGACCGCTCTCACTAGCGCAGCCAAATCGATGGACTGGCTTGGTGCCATCAAACGATTCAAATGACCGAGATTTGGGCTAACTGGTGGCCAGCGAGCACGAGGTATTCTGCAAAGCCTCCGCTGACCTTGCAGTCTCAAGCTGGTTTGCCGCAGCGGAACGAATAACCACTATGCCGGTCTGGGTGCCGGTCAACACGGTTATCGAATTGATGCTGCTCCCAACAGAATTTGCCGCATTCACAATGGCCTCCGGATCAGGGTCATCATCATACAGGTAGAGGCTGAACTGCCGGCGCGGCGCTTGCTTGTCATTCAACGTGTAAATGGTTCCACCGCGGGTATTGTAGACTTCCAGCGCCCAGTACTGTTCCGGCACCCGCGCGTTGATGCGCAGAGGTCCGGTAGACAGGTCAAACAGGCAAACCGCATAGATCAGTTCACCGGGATATTCCGCGATGCTGGCTGCCGCCGTTCCCGGTGCCGCCAGTGTCAGCTTGTTGATGCCGTTTTCGGTATGTATTGCATCCAGTTTCGTTTGAAACTGCTGCGGTGGCACGAACAGGATGTAGCAAAGATGGGCCGCTATGGCCGTCAGCACGGTGAACAGGGCCCAGAATGATCTTGTTGATGTCATGAGCAGGATACTCGCGTCAGACTGGGCAGTCCCAGCGTGCCGCCGGTTGGGCCCTGGGCGGTGATCGTATCACCGTCATACAAGCGAAACACAACCCGCGGATCGTCGGTATTCGACATGCGCAGCCAGTTGCCCGGTTGTGGCGAGGCGGACAGCAGGACGGTGACCTTGTCGCCCATGGAGATGATGTCGTCCTGGGTCATCAACTGCGGGCTGCCGCCCGAGTTTCCGGTCAGGGAAATCGACCACCTGCGTGCGGTTGGCCGGTTGATCGACATCAGATACGTGCAGTCTTCCGTCAGCTTGTCGCCTTCGTCGTCCTGGCTGCGGTAGAATGTCAGCACTTCGCTGAAGTGTTCCGGCAACTGGCCATTGGCAATGAATTTCGCCTGCGTGTAGGGATTGTTTGCCGGGTTTCCGGCCACTGGCCAATTGTTCCAGTTGCCGTACTGTTCCGTGAAAAACGGGCTTTGCTCGGTTGTCATGTAACGGGCGCTGACAATGCCCACGGTAACACCAACCAGAACACTCACGGCAAATCTGACTGATGGATTCATGTCTTCACAACGCTGGTCAAATGCCGGCTGTCAAATTGAGGGCAATACCGCTCCCGAAACCGGTTCAAAATCTCATACACCTTTATAGTTCATCGCGTGCCAGCTTGTGGCAAGAATCAACTTGATCCACAGGCTAATTACCTAGCGCGACTGAAGCAATTCACGCAATCTTCTGGAATTGCGTTTGCGAACGGTTCCACGGCGCAGACGCCGTTTTTCGGCGCGCCGGTTTCTCGTTGACCGGCGTGCCTTTTTGTTGCGCTTCCGCTTGATCACCTTGAGTTTGCTGTCCTCGTTCTTAAACAGGGTGAACATGTCCCTGAGCACGTTGACGACGGCGTCCTCGCCGGTGCCGTCACCCGATCCGTCGGTCTGGATCTGCTCCTCGGTCTGTACGGCTGCAACCTCCACTTCCGGCCCGCCGATATTGTCCAGCGTGTTGCGGTTGCTTTCCAGGAACGCAAAGTGTTCTTCCTCGGCCGGCAGGCCGAGCAGGGATATCGGTCGCTTGGCGCGGTCGGCGCGCAGCATATAGGCTTTCCAGGTGCGGGCCGGGATTGAACCGCCGGTGGCCCTGCGGGTCGGCGTGTAGTCGTCGTTGCCATACCAGACACCGGTGACGTATTTGCCGGTGTAGCCGACAAACCAGGCGTCGCGGTAACTCTGGGTCGTGCCCGTTTTGCCGGCCGCCGGCGTATAGCCCAGGTCCGCTCGCCTGGCGGTGCCGGATTTTATGACCTGTCCCATCATCCGGGTCAGGTCACCGGCAACCGATGCCGGAATCACCTGCCGTTCAGGCGGCGCATGACGCCTGCGGTTGTAAATGATCTCGCCCGATGCGCGGCGAATCTCCAGCACCGTGTGTGGGTTGCTCAGCCTGCCGCCATTGGCAAATGTGGCATAGCCGCGGGTGATGTCCAGCACCGTCATGCCGTTCGCGCCCAGCACCATGGAAGGCACCGACAGCAGTTCGGCCTCGACGCCGACACGCTTGGCGGCTTCGATGATCTTCTTGCGCCCGACCTGGGTCATGATGCGGACCGGCACGGTGTTGTAGGACTTCGCCAGGGCGGTCATCAGATTGGTGCGTCCCGCATAGCGATGGGAGTAGTTGCGCGGTGACCACCTGCCGATGGAAATCGGCGCATCGACGATTGATGTTTCCGGGGTCATGCCATCGAGTAGGGCGGCCAGATAGACAAACGGTTTGAACGCAGACCCGGGCTGGCGCAGGGCATCGGTGGCCCGGTTGAACTGGCTCTCCTCATAATTATGGCCGCCGACAATGGCCTTCACCGCGCCTGCAGGTGTCATGGATACCAGAGCTGCCTGGGAGGCATTGTAGCGTTCACCCTCAGCCGCCAGCATGTTGGCGGTCTCAAGTTTTGCCGCCTTCTGCATCGCCAGATCGATAGTAGTCTTGACCTCGACCACATAGTCGTCCGTCAGATTCTGCTCCTCCATGACGGCGAGCGTTTCCTTGTAGGCCCAGTCGAGAAAGTAATTCGGGCTGGCAAAGATGTCGTTTTCCACCGCCTTGGCCGGGTTCTGGCTGGCTTCGAGGAACTGGCCCTGGGTGATGTAGCCGGTATCCAGCATCCGGCCGAGAACCACGTTGGCACGCGCGATCGCGGCTTTCCGGTTGACGTGTGGGGCGTAGGTCGACGGTGCCTTGAACAGGCCAGCCAGCATGGCCGCTTCCGGCAGGCTCACATCGCGCACCGATTTGCCGAAATAGAACTGCGTTGCCGCTTCCATGCCGTAAGTGCCGCCGCCGAGATAGGTGCGGTCCAGGTACAGCTTGAGGATTTCAGCCTTGCTCAGCCGGGCCTCGATCCACAGCGCCAGGAATGCCTCATGGACCTTTCGGCGCAATGACCGTTCAGGTGACAGAAACAGGTTCTTGGCAAGCTGCTGGGTCAGGGTCGAGCCGCCCTGGACAACGTCCTGCGCCTTGGCATTGGCAATCATGGCGCGGAAGGTACCCACCACATCGACGCCGAAATGCTGGAAGAAGCGGACATCTTCTGTTGCCAGCACGGCCTTGACCAGATGCGGAGGCACTTCCTCCAGCGGGATGGCGTCATCCTGCAGCACGCCGCGTTTGCCGATGATTTCGCCGTTGATGTCAGTAAACGTGACCGCGTACTGGCGGCCTGAATTCCAGATGTCATCGGTTTCGTTCAGTGTCGGCAGCGCGACGGTGATGACGCCGAGGGCAAAAACAGTGCCGAAGGTGGCTGCATCGTCGAACAGGTCAACGATGACCCGCTTGAATCCGGTAACCCGGAAGCGCATGAGAAATTGGGAATAGGCAAGCCAGCCGCGCCTGAGACCGTCGTGAAGCTCGAAGGCATAGTGGGAAAACAACTCATCCAGCTTCATGAAGAACTGGAAAAACTTCCTGAGTATCGAATTCTCAATCAATCTCTTGCTTCCGGTATTGTCAGGTGCGGTGTTGAGCCGGTATCAACCGGTATCCTGACCCTGAGACCCTAACTTAAAACAGACACTTGAACAACTTTGCAGCTTCACATGATCTTGAGCGTTGACACATGAAATCCTCAGCCCCGTTCTGGGAGGTCAAGAAGCTTGCCGACATGTCGCGCGGGGAATGGGAATCTCTGTGCGACGGCTGCGGCCGCTGTTGCCTCGTCAAGCTGGAAGATGAAGACACCGGAGATATATATACAACCGACGTTAGCTGCAAGCTGCTCAATTGTGACACCTGCCGTTGCAAAAGCTACGCAAACCGGCACGACATTGTGGATGACTGCATCAAGCTGGACCCGGGCAATGTCACTGAACTCGGCTGGTTGCCGGATACCTGTGCCTACCGGCTGATCTGGGAGGAGAAACCGCTATATGCCTGGCATCCGCTGGTGTCGGGATCACCGGACAGCGTGCACGCTGCGGGCATTTCAGTGCGCGGCAAGGTAACCAGCGAAGACCAGGTGGCGGTTGAAGACCTGCCGTCGAGGATCTGCGACTGGCCCTAGGCCGCCGGCCCTGCCGAAACATCGGCCTGATCTAACCGGCGAGAACGCCGATGAGGGCGTCGATCTTCGATGACGCGGCACCTTTGCGCCAGATCAGCAGGGTCGCGGCCCTGTTCAGTCCCGGCGGTGGCCGGTGCCTGCTCAGCAAATGGTTCTCGGGAAATGTATCAAGCACGCTCTCGGGTATCAGGGCGACGCCCATGCCGACCACCACACATCCCAGCATCGCGTGATAGGACGACAACTCGATGGTATCCTTGGGCATGTCGCCACGTTGTTCGTACCAGGCCTCCAGTCTCTTGCGGTGCGGACAGCCCTGTTCAAAGGCGATGATTGTCGGCGGCAGCTGCTGCGTTTTTTCAATCGGCGGGTGATCCTTTTTCGCCACCAGGACCAGGTCTTCTTCAAACGCCGTAACGTGGTCAAATTTTCCTTCGGCGATGGGCTCTGCGACCAGGGCCACGTCAATCTCGCCAGCCAGTATTGCCGTTGCCAGTTGTGTCGGGTTGCCGGTGCGCAGTTGCAGTTCGACGTCGGGAAACCGCCGGTAGTATTCGGTCAGCGGAACCGGCAGCCGCACAGCAGCCGTGCTTTCCATGGCACCAAGCCTGAACAGGCCTTTCGGCTGCGGATCCTGAACGGCATTTCGGGCTTCATCGGCCAGCGCCTGCAGGCGCACTGCATAGTCCATCAGAGTGTGGCCGGCGGGAGTCAGGTGCAGTTTTTTGCCTTGCCGGAGAAACAGTGGTGTGCCGAGATCCTCTTCCAGTTGCTTGATCCGCGTGGTGACGCTCGATTGTACCCGCAGCAGCTTTTCGGCCGCGCGCGTGATTCCGCCTTCATCCACGACAGCGCGAAAAATCCTGAGATCGCTCAACTCCATCATCTCTCCAAGAGAATGATTTAATCATAATTACTCATTTTGCATGATGAAAGGGCGTGCGTAAACCATCCGTGACTTTCACTCGACGGCACGCCGGATGAGTGACCTTGTGGCCAAACCGACAAAGGATGCACGCAATGAACAAGACCGAAATCGAATTGATCCGGAAAACCTGGGCGCTAGTGGAACCGACCGCAGATGCTGTTGCGCAACTGTTCTACCGGCGCCTGTTTGAGATTGCGCCAGAAACAGAAAAGCTGTTTGCCGAAACCGATATGGCCGAGCAGCGGACGAAACTGATCGGCGCGCTTTCACTGGTGGTCGACAAGATTGACCAGCTCGACAACGTCGTGCCGGTTTTGCGGGAACTGGGCCGCGGCCACGTCAAGCATGGCGTCGAAGCCCGGCATTACGATAGCGTGGGTTCGGCCCTATTGTGGACCCTGGAGCAGGGTCTGGGAGAGCGTTTCACCGGTCAGGTGCGGGCGGCGTGGACGGTCGCGTACGCACTGGTATCAGGCCCAATGCGCCAGGCGGCGGCAGACGCCTCGCGCCCGGCAATTTGAGATGACAGGCAAGTTTCCCCGGCGACGTCTGGGATCCGGACAGTGACAGGAGGTTGGTATGAAGGTTGCCGTTATGGGTGCCGGCGCCATCGGCGCCTATGTAGGCGCCAGGCTGGCTCAGGCCGGTGCTGATGTGGCTCTGATAGCCCGTGGTCCTCACCTGGAGGCGATCCGGAAAACCGGGCTGTCTGTCGCAAGCCCGCTTGGTGAAGTCAGCGGTCTCGGTCTGGCCGCGACCGACAATCCTTCAGACATCGGTGTAGTCGACCTGGTGATTTTTTCGGTCAAGCTATGGGACACAGAGACCGCCGCCACGGCCATGCAGCCGCTCATCGGACCACACACCAGGGTCGTCACCCTGCAAAACGGTATCGATAGTGTGGCGGCAATTTCAAACCATGTGGCTGCACAACGGGTCATCGGCGGCACCATCTATCTGTTTGCCGTGATTGACCGGCCGGGCGTGATCCGCAATTCGGGCGGCGTGCACAAGATGATCTTCGGCACCGGTGATGGCAATTCGCTGTTGCGCCAGCTCGCCGGCGCGCTGGATGAGGCTCCGGGTATCGACGCGATGCAGTGCGACAACATTCGCCGGACCATCTGGCAGAAGTATATCAGGCTGGTGCCTCTGTCGGCAGCAACTGCGCTGACAAGAAGGCCGATAGGCGACGTGCGCGGCAATGCGGTCACACGAAACTTCCTGCAGTCTTTGGTGGCCGAACTGGTCGCCATCGCGGGAGCCGAAGGACATGATTTCGGCGACGATCAGATCAGCGAAGGGATGGCCTTTTACGATGGACTGCCGGAAGGTTTCAAATCGTCCATGCTGGAAGACGTTGAGCGCGGAAATCGCCTGGAACTGCCTTGGCTGTCTTCCAGGGTATGCGCACTCGGCCGGCAGCACGGCATTGCCACGCCGGCCAACTGGGCTGCCAGTTGCGGACTGCAGTTGCTGGCCGACGGATCACCGGTGTAGGCGGGGTTGCCGACTGTCCCGGCCGCAGGTCAAACGTTTCCATTTCGGTCAGAAAGGCTCTAGTCTGCCGGTCTGTTGACTTTCCTCTGATTGGTGGTACCCCCGATGAATGTTGAAGACGCAGCCCGTGCGCGCTACAGCTGCCGCGCCTTTCTGGCGGACAAGCCGGTTGACCGGGCGACGATTGAAGACCTGCTCGCCATTGCAGCCGCTGCGCCGTCCGGCGGCAATCTGCAGCCGTGGCATGTGATTGCGCTCAGCGGAGACCCGCTTGCGGCGCTGGTGGCTGATGTGAAGGAGCAGGTCGCTGAGCTGCCGCGCGGTGAAGGCAGTGAATACCGCATTTACCCGGAAAACCTGAAGGAACCGTACTTTGCCAGACGCCACAAGTGCGGCGAGGACCTGTATGCCACCATTGGCGTAGGGCGTGAGGACAAGACGGGCCGGATGAAGCAGTTTCGCCGCAATATCGAATTGTTCTCGGCCCCGGTCGGTCTGTTTGTTTATCTGGACCGCCAAATGCAACCTGGCCAGTGGTCCGATGCGGGCATGTTTATCCAGACATTGATGCTGGCTGCAACCGCGCGCGGGCTTGCCACATGCGGCCAGGAATTCTGGGCCATGTGGCACAAATCAGTTGCCCGTTATACCAGGCCGCGGGAGGACTGGATGCTGTTCTGCGGCATTGCGCTGGGTGTCCCCGATCCGGGCGCTGCGATCAATTCGTTGAAGACCGACAGGGCTCCGGTGTCGGAATTCGCTGAATTCACCGGCTTTTAAGCTCTCTATTTGAGTGTTCATCACGTGTTCATGTGCAATAATGCATGGTCCGGCTCGAAATCGGCACCCCGTGAAGTGAGCAAATTGAAAAAGCTATTGATAACATTGATTTGCCTGATGATAGGCACAGGCACTGCAGGCGTCGCTGCGTCTGCGGGGCCTGTGACGTCGATGATGCAAGCTTCTGCGCTTAACCTCATAAGCGACGATGCGGCGGCAACTGCAACCGACGCGTTGCCTCTCATGGATGCGAATGGCGGTTTCAGACCCAACCGGGCCATGGGCCGGCGGGCCTACCGGACTCTGAGAAAGCCGGGTGCTGCCGGCAGGGGTGGTTTTGGCGCAGTTGCGCCGCTCATCCGGGTCGCCGGCGCATCCAGCGCCAAACGGGCCGCTGAACGCGCTGCAGGCGGGCGTGCGGTAAGGGTGGTCAAAAAAGGTGGCAGGTTTATAGTCACTGTAGTTTCAGGCGGTAGCGCCCGGCGGTGCGTCGTGGATGCGCAAAGCGGACGGGTTCTCGGCTGCCGCTGACACGGCGTGGCATGAACAAGCGAGGATGTTTTGCGTTTACTGGTAGTTGAAGATGATCCGGATTTGAACCGGCAATTGGTGACCGCACTTTGCGATGCAGGATACGCAGTCGATACGGCGACCGACGGCGAAGAAGGCCATTTCCTTGGCGACACCGAACCCTATGACGCCGTCATCCTCGATATTGGCCTGCCGGTCATGGACGGGGTCAGCGTGCTGGAAAACTGGCGCCGTGACGGCCGCAAGATGCCGGTCCTCATTCTCACCGCTCGCGATCGCTGGAGTGACAAGGTCGCGGGGTTTGACGCCGGTGCCGACGACTATGTTGCGAAACCGTTTCACATGGAAGAAGTGCTCGCCAGGGTTCGGGCCCTGCTGCGCCGGGCGTCTGGCAACGCATCGTCGGAAATGACCTGTGGAGACCTGACACTTGACACCAGCAGCGCACGGGTCGCGGTCAATGGCAGCGCCGTCAAGCTCACTTCGCTGGAGTTCCGCCTGCTCAGCTACATGATGCATCACAAGGGCAAGGTCATCTCGCGGACCGAGCTGGTCGAGCATCTTTATGACCAGGATTTTGACCGAGACTCCAACACCATCGAAGTGTTTGTCGGCAGGCTTCGCAAGAAACTGGGTATCGACGTTCTGAAAACCGTTCGTGGTCTTGGCTATTGCCTGTCAGAGCCGGATGATCAGTCGTAGTTCACTTGCCTTCCGGCTGATCGCAGCTGCTTCGGTCGTCAGCGTCGTTCTGCTGATCGCTGCCGGCATCCTTCTGAGTTCGCTGTTTACCGCCGCGGTCGAGCGCAGTCTCGATGCCCGCCTTCAGGCCGTGATGGATGGTTTGCTGGCCTCGGTCGAGCTTGAGAAGGAAGTGCCGAAAATAAACAATGTCCTGGCTGACACGCGGTTTGAGATTCCGCTGGCCGGCTGGTACTGGCAGATTTCTTCGCTCGATGGCGATCCGACACGGCAGGTGGCATCCGCATCACTGCTCGACGAACGGCTGCCACTGACCCAGTTCAAGCAGCCCGACCGGCGCCCCGGCAACCGCATGAGCGGCTACCTTACCGATCAGTCCGGCAACAATCTGAGGGTCATCGAACAGCGTTTCACCCTGTTCGGCAGCAAGGAACAGTATTCGTTTCTGGTGGCGGGCAACTTCGATGAACTGCAAACCGAGGTGTCTGCATTCAACAATGCGCTGATCGCCGTGCTTGGTCTGCTCGGAGTCGGCCTTGTCGCCGCCATTCTGCTGCAGGTCAGGTACGGTCTGCGACCGCTGTCCGACCTGCAGGGCGAACTGTCGGAGATCCGCGAGGGTGAACAGGAAAATATCGCCGGCAGCTATCCTGACGAAATCCAGACGGTGACGGATGAGCTTAATCTGCTGCTGAAGTCCAATACGGAAGTGATTGAACGCGCCCGCACCCAGGTCGGCAACCTGGCCCATGCGCTGAAAACGCCCCTGAGTGTCCTGACCAATGAGGCCGGAATTCATGGGGGCACGCTGGGCCGGAAGGTGTCTGAACAGGCCCGTGTCATGCGCGACCAGGTTTCGATGTATCTGGATCGCGCGCGGCGTGCGGCGCGGGCCAAGACGATCGGGTCGTCAACCGATGCCAGTGAC
This sequence comes from Anderseniella sp., assembly GCA_028289645.1. Classification (GTDB taxonomy): domain Bacteria; phylum Pseudomonadota; class Alphaproteobacteria; order Rhizobiales; family Aestuariivirgaceae; genus Anderseniella. Next base: position 154,309 of record JANQOK010000016.1, on the reverse strand, counting down.
GTCGTGCAATCGATCGTACGCACCCTGGAACGGATCCACGTCGATCGCAAAATCTCGGTCAAGAGCAGTTATGACACCGAAATCCGCTTTCGCGGCGAACGCCAGGACCTGGAGGAAATGGTCGGCAACCTGCTGGACAATGCCTTCAAGTGGACAAATGGCAAGGTTGCTGTGGGTGTTCGCCGGTCAGCGTCGCCGCTTGACCAGCGCATTGCCTGGATTGATGTGTGTGTGGAAGACAATGGGCCGGGCTTGCCTGACGGTGGCGCAGCCATTGCGATGGAACGCGGCAAGCGGCTTGATGAAACCAAGCCAGGTTCCGGCCTCGGCCTGTCGATCGTCAGCGAAACCGCTGCCATGTATGGTGGCAAGTTGTTTCTGAACAAGAGCGACCTTGGCGGCCTGCATGCCATCCTGACCCTGCCGGCCGCACGCAGGGGGGATGCCTGAAGCTACTCGTCCGCTGTCGAGTTCGCTGGCAGGCCGCGCTCGCGATACGGGGTTCGCGAGTAATAGGCACGATAGCATTTGGAGAAATGCGACGGTGACGAGAACCCGCACGCCAGGGCCACGTTGATCACCGACATGCTGGTTTGCAGCAGCAGCGACCGGGCCTTCTTCAGTCGCAGTTCCAGATAATAACGCTTCGGCGACCGGTCGAGATAACGCCGGAACAGTCTTTCAAGCTGCCGCGTGGACAGACCGGCCTGACGCGCCAGCAGGCTCGGCGAAAGCGGGTCCTCCAGATTGTTTTCCATCTGCTCGATAATGCCGACCATCTTCGGGTGGCGGGCGCCGATACGGGCCGGCAGCGACATTCTTTGATGTTCGCCCGGTTGCCGGATCGGCGAATGCAGGATGTTTTCCGCCACGCTCGATGCCAGGACCTGTCCATGTTGCGATGAGATCAGCGACAGGATCATGTCCAGGGCCGATGTTCCGCCGGCGCCGGTAAAGCGGTCGCGGTCAACTTCGAACAGGGCCGACGTGACATTGATGTCGGGAAACTCCTCTATAAAGCCCGGCTGGTTCTCCCAGTGGATGGTGCAGGTATAGCCGTCCAGAAGTCCGGCCATGGCCAGCAATTGCGCGCCGGTACAGATAGCCCCGATATCGGTACCGAGCCGCGCCTGCTTGCGCAGCCAGTTGAACAGGGCTTTCTCACCGTACTGGTGCACATTGGTACCGCCGCAAACGATGACGGTGGCATGGTCAGGGACGGTGTCCAGGTTGCCGTCGGGCACCAGCGTGATGCCGTTCGACGCGGTTATCGGCGAGCCGTCGCTTGAATGAATGGACCAGGTGTAAAGCTGTTTTTCGGACAGTCTGTTGGCCAGCCGCAACGGGTCGATGACCGAGGTTACCGGCAGCAGCGTGAACTCCGGCACCAGGACCAGCGCAATCGGCATCGGCAAATCTCTGGATTTATCACCAAACATTGCCAGGGACTTTCATCGAAATGCAGGTGACAACGGCAGGTATTGTACAGAACCCCGCCGTTTGCCCGGGACCGCCGCCGACGCCGGACGCCAACCACATTGTGCGGAAACGCGTCGCATCTGTCACTGCCAAGTCGCAAAAACCATGCCTGTCTGTAGACAAATAGAGCATGATCTGCAGCTATCTGCTTATGAGGACTTCGTCAATGGGTATCGCATCAACAACAGTAATCCCGGCTGCGGGCAATCAGACCGCAACTGCAGCGTTCCTGCAAAACATGACGCTGGAAATAACGCCGAGGCAGGCTGAGAAGCTACCGCTCATTGCCCGGCATGTGGCACCGGGAACCCATATTTTTGTGGCACTTGTGGACCCGTCACATCTTGAAGACCAGATTACGGCTGTTGCGGAAATCCGCAAACTGGGCCTTGAGCCGGTGCCGCATGTTCCGGCCCGCTTCGTGCGTAACGAGGACGATCTGAAGACCCGCATCGAGCGGCTGGCAGCGTCCGGCAACGTGGCCCGTTACCTGGTGCTGGGCGGCGGCGCACCAGAGCCGATAGGCGACTACCACTGTGCATTGCAATTGATGGAAACCGGCGTGTTCGAAGCCAATGGCGCGACGGCGCTCGGCGTGGCGGGGCATCCTGAAGGCAATGCAGACATTGCCAACCAGCACGGTGAAGCCATGCTGATGCAGGCCCTGAGCGAAAAACAGGCCTATATCAGGGATGCCGGCCTGGAAGGCTTCATCTCCACGCAGTTCCTGTTCGAAGCGGCCCCGGTGGCGAGCTGGGCCAAGACACTGCGTGCATCTGGTATCGATCTGCCGGCATTCATCGGAATTCCAGGTCCTGCATCCATCAAGACGCTGGCAAAATATGCGGCCGTGTGCGGGGTCGGCAACTCGGCCCGTTTCATCCGCAAGCAGGCGCTCAACATTACCAAGCTGCTGACGGTCTCGACCCCAGACAAGTTCATCGAGGACCTGGCCGCCCTGCACGCGACCAGCCCGGAACTCAAGGTTGTCGGACCGCACATGTATCCGTTCGGCGGTTTCGACAAACTGTTCGACTGGCTGTCTACCCTGCCGCGTTAAGCAGTCCGGCATTCACAACAGGCCTGGTTCAACTTCCCAAACCCGCTTTCAGGAATGATCTTTCCGGTGCGGCCGGCCATCCCACAATCAGGGGTGTGTCTGCTGCACTGTTCCTGATAAGTTGCCGCTCCGGACAGCGATATCGACCGTAGCGCAGAGGACAAATGGCAAACAAGAAACTCAAGGTGGGAATTCTGTTCGGAGGCAAATCCGCAGAACATGAAGTCTCGCTTCAATCAGCAAAGAACGTGGCCGATGCCATCGACAGGTCCAAATATGACGTCGCCCTGATCGGCATTGACAAGTCCGGTGAGTGGCTGCTGCCGGACCAGTCGCAGTTTCTGATCAATGCCACTGATCCCAAACTGATTAAGCTCAACAACGAGAACCGGGAAAGCGTGGCGCTGGTGCCGCAAAGCGGCGGACAACTGAGCGACCTCGCCGGCGGTGGAACCCGGTCGTCGATCGATGTGGTGTTTCCGATCCTGCATGGCCCCCTTGGAGAAGACGGAACCGTCCAGGGGCTGTTGAAGCTGGCAGGCGTGCCGTTTGTCGGGTCCGGAGTCCTCGGATCGGCGGCCGGCATGGACAAGGACGTCATGAAGCGGCTGTTGCGCGACGCCGGCGTCCCGATCGCCAGATCCCTGACCTTCAGGCATGGCGACGTGCTCGACTTTGAGGCGATCTCGGCTGAAATCGGCCTGCCGCTGTTTGTCAAGCCGGCCAATATGGGATCATCGGTCGGCGTTCACAAAGTTTCAGGCGGCGACACGTTCGACGAGGCGGTCGAGGATGCGTTCGCCTATGACACCAAAATCCTGATTGAAGAGTTTGTCGAGGGCAGGGAGCTCGAGTGCGCGGTGCTCGGCAATCTCAGGCCTGAAGCCTCTGTGGTCGGCGAGATTATACCCAGCCACGACTTCTATTCCTACGAGGCCAAGTACATTGACGAGCATGGCGCCGGGCTGGAGATCCCGGCCGACATACCCGATGCCGTCAGTGACAGAATTCGCGATCTTGCCATCAGAACATTCCAGATCCTCGAATGCGAAGGGCTGGGCAGGGTGGACTGTTTCCTGAAGGCCGACGGCGATATCGTGGTGAACGAGATAAACACCATCCCGGGCTTCACCAAGATCAGCATGTATCCACGCCTGTGGGAGGCAAGCGGCGTTTCCTACACGGACCTGATCAGCAAGCTCATCGAACTGGGCCTGGAGCGCTTCGAGCGCGAACAGAAACTGAAGACGTCCGTCTGAGCCGGGTTGACCCGGTCTTCAGTTGCTGGCGAACAAGCCGATGGTCGCGGCAGGTTTTGCCGTCGCCTGGATCCACTTCCAGGTGTAATCGGCGTAGGAGCGGAAGACGTATATGTCGATGGTGCACGGCTTGTCCGCCACGATGTGGGCCAGTGCCGCGATTTCCGCGAACACCAGCCTGCGGACCAGGCCGGCCTTGTAGTCCGGCAGGGTGAAGTCAACCGAAGAGCCTTTCATCAGGACCTCGCGCACATTGTCGCCCTCAAGCCGCAGGATGGCGCGGGCATCGCTGACATCCACGGCCAGCGAGTGCAGCGCGCCGAGGTTTTCGCGCAGCTTGTCGACCATCGCGCCCGCCTCGTTGCGCGGGCAGCAGACCAGCCACTGGTCGATGGACAGCCACAACACCGTTACGTCGCCCTTGACCGCGGAGGTGCGGGGTTTCAGCGGCAGGTCAACTCCCAGGGCTGCCTTGGCGGCCTGCCGGAACTTCACAGACCCAGCCTCGCCGCGCAGGTCGATCATGCCGCGATCCGACACTTCAGACATGGAAATGCTCAGATTCCCGGTCTGGCCTTTGTCCGCAACATGCGCCAGCGGGCTTGTGTACACTGGTTCAGACATTCTGGCGTTTCCCTTCTTGATCGAGGAACACTGGAGACGAGATTACGGCCTCGACGGTCTTGCCGCCCTCCAGCGGGAACGAGACCGTTTCACCCATCTTGCTCTGGCCGCCCTCGATCAGGGCCATGGCGATGGAGCGCTGCAGGGTGGGGCTGAAATAGCTCGACGTCACATGGCCGATCATTTTCATCGGCGGTGCGGATTTGACGGTTTCGACCGCATAGGCGCCGTCGGGCAGCACTTCCTGCGGATCGGTGGTCAGCAGGCCGACCAGTTGCTTGCGGCCTTCAGACGCCAGAAACGCCTGGTCCAGCGACCGCTTGCCGATAAAGTCATCCTTTTTCTTCGACACCGCCCAACTCATGCCGACATCGTGCGGCGTCACCGTGCCATCTGTCTCGTCGCCGATGACGATGAAGCCCTTCTCGGCGCGCAGCACGTGCAAAGCCTCGGTGCCGTAGGCTGTGATGCCCTCGCTCTCGCCGGCCTGCATCAACGTGTCCCAAAGACCGCGTCCATGGCCCGACGGCGTGGCGATTTCATAAGACAGTTCGCCGGAAAAGCTAATCCGGAATATGCGCACCGGATAGCCGGCCAGCGTGCCTTCGCGGTAACTCATGAACTCGAACGCTTCAGGCGACAGGTCGATGTCACCGTCGAGCTTGTCGAGCACCGTGCGCGCCCCGGGGCCGGCGATGGCAAACTGCGCCCATTGTTCGGTCACCGGGGTGACGAACACTTTAAGTGATGTCCATTCCGTCTGCAGCCATTCTTCCAGCCAGGCGACGATGTTGTCGGCGCCACCCGACGTGGTGTGCATGAGGAAGTGGTCGTCGCCCAGGCGAACCGTCACGCCATCGTCCATCAGGAAGCCCATTTCGTTCATCATCAGGCCGTAGCGCGCCTTGCCGACTTTCAGCGTTGAGAACATGTTGGTGTAGACCAGGTCGAGCAGTTTGGCAGCGTCCGGTCCCTTGATCTCGATCTTGCCGAGGGTCGATGCATCGAGCAGTCCGACCTTTTCACGTACTGCCAGGATTTCCCGGTTGATGGCGTCCTGCTTGTTCTCGCCTCCCTGCGGATAGCAGTAAGCACGGCGCCACTGACCGACCGGTTCCCAGGTCGCGCCCTGCTTTCTGTGCCAGTCGAAAATCGTGGTCCGGCGCACCGGCAGGAACAGTTCGCCCTTCTTGGTTCCGGCAATGGAACCGAACGAGTAGGGCGTATAGGGGGGGCGAAAGGTCGTGGTGCCGATTTCGGGAATCCGTTTGCCGGTGGCGTCGGAGATGATGCCGAGACCGTTGATGTTGGAGGTCTTGCCCTGGTCGGTGGCCATGCCAAGCGTCGTGTAGCGCTTGGTGTGTTCGACCGATTCATAGCCTTCACGCTGCGCCAGCTCCAGGTCAGCGGCTGTCACATCGTTCTGGAAGTCGATGAAGTGCTTGTTGCCCTCATTGTATTTGCCGGTGGCTGGGGCAAACCAGATTGGCTGGACCGGGCCTGAACCCTGAGCTTTGACGACCGGCTTCTTGGCCGATCGGGCAGCCTTGCCGCCGACGGTCTTTGCAGCCGTCTCGCCGCCCGAGAAACCCTGCTCGACGCACGACTTCAGGTCGAAGGCGCCATTGGCGCTGCCGACCATGATGATCGGATCATCATGCCGGTCGGGGCGGAAGCTCTGGATGTCATCGTCGAATTTCAGCTTGCCGCCATTGTGGCACCACAGGTGCACCACCGGATTGTAGCCGCCGGACACGGCGACAAAGTCGCACTCGACCCGCTCCTCGTTGACCACCCGGCCACGACCGGTGGAGTAGGGGGCAATCTTGACCGCGTTGATCTGCTTGCCGCCGGAACTGGTCTCCACGCCGGCAATGGCGCCGCCGGCCTGGACATGCAGGCCTGCATCGCGTGCAGCCTGCCCGAGCGCGGACGTGACTTCATCGCGCACGTCGACGATACGGCTGACCGCAATGCCCGCATCATGCAGTTTCAGCGCCGTCAGGTAGCCGTCATCATTGTTGGTAAAGATGACGCCGTTCATGCCCGGCGATGTTGCGTAGCGCTCCACCATGCCGCGCGCCGCCGAGGCCATCATGATGCCCGGACGGTCATTGTTGGCAAACGCAATCGGGCGCTCCAGCGCACCGGAGGCCACGATGATCTGGCCGGCGCGGATCTTCCACAACCGGTGGCGCGGGGCGCCCCGGGCCAGCAGGTCCGGATCGTGATCACAGACGCGCTCGGCCGCCAGCACGTAATTGTGGTGGTAATGCCCGACCACGGTCGTGCGCGTCAGCACATGGCAATTGCCGGACTTCTCGAACTCGGCCTGACGGGCGGCAACCCAGTCCGTCTGGCTGATGCCGTCAATGTCGCCAGCTGAGATGTCCGCCATTCCGCCAAGCACCGGGTTCTCGTCAGCCAGCATGACCCGTTTGCCGGACGTGGCCGCGGCATAAGCCGCTGCGATGCCCGACACCCCGCCGCCGACGACCAGCACATCCACATGGACATGCATCTGCTCATAGGTGTCCGGATCGTGTTCGCGCGCCGCATCTCCCAGGCCGGCAGCGTTGCGGATGAACGGCTCATAGACCTTTTCCCAGAAGCTGCGTGGCCACATGAAGGTCTTGTAGTAGAACCCGCCGGGCAGAAATCGTGAGAACTTGTTGTTGATGATGCCGACGTCGAAATCCAGGCTCGGCCAGCGGTTCTGGCTGGTTGCCGTCAGGCCGTCATAGAGCTCCACCTGGGTGGCTCTCAGGTTCGGTTCCTTGCGGCCGCCTTCGCCGACACCGATGAGCGCATTCATCTCTTCAGAGCCGAGCCCGATCAGGCCACGCGGGCGATGATACTTGAAGCTGCGGCCCATCACCTTGCGGCCGCTGGCCAGAACCGCAGAAGCGACCGTGTCGCCGGCAAAGCCGGTCAGCCGGGTACCGTCAAAACTGAACGAGATCTGCCTTGAGCGGTCAATGCGCGAGCCTGCGGCGGCGGTTTCGGGCAGTCTGTAGGGTTTGCCGGTCATGACTTTTTCGCCTTTGCTGCGGCGGTCTTGCGCGCAGGAGTTTTCTTTGCGGCCTTGCTGGCGGCGGTATTGCCTGCTGAGGCCTTCTTGAAGAAGTCCGCCCACTGGCCGGTTGCCTGTTTCATCACCTCGGCAGGGGGCAGTTCGGTAATGCAGTAATAGGCCTTGAATTCCTGCGAAACCGTATCGCGCGCGGCATGAAACCACTTGCCGCAACCGCGGTCACAGCGCCAGCGTTCGAAGTGCAGGCCCTTCGGGTTGAAGCGCATGAACAGGTAGTCGCGCTGGTCGCCGTCTGAGATGTTGTGCGGGTCAGCCGTTGCCGGGCGTGCAATATGGGCCTGCCCGCCACAGTGGAAATCCGTCTCATCGCCTTCCGCCCCGCACACGGGGCACCGGATAATCAGCATATCAGTATTCCTAGTGTGCTACCGCCGCGGCGACGCTTTCGTCGATGAAGCGGCCCTCGGTGAAGCGGTTGAGTCCAAACGGTGCGGCAATCGGATGCGGCCGGTCATTGGCGATGGTGTCGGCAAACACGAAACCGGAGCCGGGGATGGATTTCCAACCACCGGTTCCCCAGCCGCAATTGACATACAACCCGCCGACATCGGTCATGGATATGATCGGCGAGCGGTCCCCGGTCATGTCCACGATACCGCCCCACTGGCGCAGCATGCGCAGCCGCGAGATGATCGGAAATGTCTCCACCAGCGCCGACACGGTGTGTTCAATGGCCGGAAACGAGCCGCGCTGCGAGTAGTTGTTGTAAGGATCGGCCCCGCCGCCGATGACCAGTTCGCCCTTGTCGGACTGGCTCATATAGCCGTGCACGGTATTGGCCATGACCACACAGTCGATCACCGGCTTGATCGGTTCGGATACCAGCGCCTGCAGGCAGACGCTCTCCACCGGCATGCGCACTCCGGCCATCTCCATGATGTTCGACGTGTGTCCGGACGTGACAACAGCCACTTTCTTCGCGCGAATGGTGCCTCGTTTGGTGGCGACGCCGGTGATCTTGCCGCCTGAGCGCAGCATGCCGGTCACTTCACAGTTCTGGATGACGTCGACACCCATGTCATCGATGGCGCGCGCATATCCCCAGGCAAGTGCGTCGTGGCGCCCGGTGCCGCCGCGCGGCTGGTAGTAGGCGCCGAGGATCGGGTAGCGCGCATCCGGGCTGTCATTGATGATCGGCACGATGCGCTTGACCTCTTCTGTGTCTACCATGCGGCAGTCGAGGCCCGCCAGGCGGTTGGCATGGGCGGTGCGTTTGAACGCCCTGAGTTCGTGCTCGGTCTGGCACAGCATGAGCACGCCGCGCGGCGAGAACATCATGTTGTAGTTGAGTTCCTGGGACAGGGTCTCATACAGCGAACGGGCCAGTTCGTAGATGGCGATTGATGGATCCTGCAGATAGTTGGACCGGATGATGGTGGTGTTGCGCCCGGTGTTGCCGCCGCCAAGCCAACCCTTTTCAATGACCGCCATGTTGGTGATGCCGTGGTTCTTGGCAAGGTAGTAGGCCGTCGCCAGGCCATGTCCGCCGGCCCCAACGATCACCACGTCATACTCTTCTTTCGGGTCCGGGCTGCGCCACACGCGTTCCCAGTCCTTGTGATAGTTCAGGGCGTTTCTGGCCAGCGAGAATATCGAGTAACGTTTCATGGACGGTCTTCCGAAGCGGCTCTCAACATAGGGTGAGCCGGATTAACTTCGCGCAATCTAGCAAACTGCCTTAATTATCACCAAATGATTGCGACATTCAGACCGGGAAGTGCGACACTGGTGCACGACATTGCTGTGGTGCTGGCGCTAAACTCGCTGCATCGTGAATTGTGCCGTGCTCAGGGTAATTGCTAAGTGGTATTATGTTGTTGTGGATTTCATTTGCCGTCTTGACGGCCCTGGTTTTGCTGGCGCTGCTGTCGCCGTTGCGGCCACGTGCAAAACAGGCGGATGTCGAGCGGGCATCGTTTGATCTTGCCGTTTATCGGGATCAGTTGAGCGAACTGGAACGGGACCAGAAAGCCGGCCTGATCCCGGACACTGAAGCCGATGCGGCCCGCAATGAAGTGTCGCGGCGTATTCTGGCCGCCCAGGCGGAGCTTGCATCTGAAGAAAAGGCGGCGCGCCCCGTGCCAGCCTGGCTGTCGATTGCCACCGTGGTGGCTGTTCCGCTGATTGCGCTGGGCGGATATCTGCAGATCGGCCGCCCGGATCTGCCGGCCCAGCCGCTGCAGGCCCGCATCGATGGCGCGGTCGGCAATCAGGACATGGCGGCAATGGTGCGCCAGGTGGAAGCGCACCTGGAACAACAGCCCAATGATGCGCGTGGATGGGCCGTACTGGCACCGGTCTACAAGCGCGTTGGCAGATATCAGGACGCGGCCAACGCCTACCGCAAGGCGCTGGCCCTGTCTGGCCCCGACGCTGACCTGATGACCGATATGGGTGAAAGCCTTGTGCTGGCCAATAACGGCCTGGTTTCCAATGAAGCCCAGGAGGTCTTTGAAGCCGCGCAGAAAGCGGCGCCCAAGCATATGAAAGCACGTTTTTATGTGGCACTCGCCCAGCGCCAGGAGGGCAAGACGGCTGAAGCGATTGCCGGGTGGACCGCGATGCTGGCTGAAAGCGCGCCGGATGCGCCGTGGCGAACTGCTGTGGAACAGCAGATATCGTCTGCCGGTGGCGACGTGCCCAAGGCGCCGGCCGTGGCCGGAGGCCAGATGCCAAAGGGGCCGGCCCTGACCGAAGAGCAGATACAGCAGGGCCAGCAGATGAACGCCTCCGATCGCACCGCGATGATCCGGTCCATGGTGGAGGGCCTGGATGAACGCCTGACCGAGGACGGAGCCGATATCGACGCCTGGCTGCGGCTGATCCGCGCCCGCATGGTGTTGGGTGAAAAGGACAAGGCGGCAGATGCGCTCAACCGGGCGGCTGAAGCACTCAAAGACAATCAGCAGGCCGTGGCCCGGCTGGAGGAAACCCGCAAGGCCCTGGGGCTTTGATGACAGGAACCATGTAAAATGGCGATGACACGAAAACAGCAGCGTGGCGCATTGATCGGAGCCGGTCTCGGCGCCCTTGGCCTCGCGGCCGGGCTGGTTCTCTATGCCTTGTCGGACACGATCACGTTTTTCTACACGCCGACCGACGTTGTTGAGAAGGGCGTGCAGCCAGGAACCCGGTTCCGGCTCGGCGGCCTGGTTGAAGACGGCTCGATTGTCCGTGGCCAGGGCAAGACAGTTTCGTTCAAGGTGACCGACACCGCCGGCACGCTGCCGGTGACCTATGTCGGTATCCTGCCTGACCTGTTTCGCGAAGGTCAGGGCGTCATTGCTGAAGGCGTGCTGGACGCAGGCGGCAGCTTCAAGGCAGATACGGTGCTGGCCAAGCATGATGAAAACTACATGCCGCGTGAAGTGGCGGACGCGCTGAAGGAAAAAGGTGTCTGGCAACATGGTGGCGATGCAGCAGAAAAAGGTGCCCAATGATCCCTGAAATCGGCCAGTTTGCGCTCATTCTTGCGTTTGTCACGGCGATTTATCAGTTTTCAGTGCCGATGTACGGTGCCTGGCGCGGCGATGGCCGGCTGATGGCGGTGGCTCCACCGGCAGCCATGCTGCAGTTCGGACTGATAGCGCTGTCGTTCGCCTGTCTGACCATGTCGTATATCGTGTCGGACTTCTCGGTCGAGAACGTGTTCCAGAACTCGCATTCCGACAAACCGCTGATCTACAAGATTTCCGGCGTCTGGGGCAACCATGAAGGGTCCCTGCTGTTGTGGGTCATGGTGCTGGCGCTGTTCGGTTCTGCAGTGGCCATGTTCGGCAGTAATCTGCCGCCCAGCCTGAAAGCCCGGGTAATTGCCGTTCAGGGCTCCATTTCGGTGGCCTTCCTGTCGTTCATCCTGCTCACCTCCAATCCGTTTAACCGGCTTGATCCGGCCCCGATTGAAGGTCAGGGGCTGAACCCGATCCTGCAGGACCCCGCGCTCGCCATCCACCCGCCGCTTTTGTACTGCGGTTATGTCGGGCTTTCGATCGCGTTTTCGTTCGCGGTCGCAGCGCTAATAGAAGGTAAAGTGGATGCCGCCTGGGCGCGCTGGGTCAGGCCGTGGACGTTGGCAGCTTGGATGTTCCTGACCGCCGGCATAATGCTCGGGTCCTGGTGGGCCTATTACGAGCTCGGCTGGGGCGGATGGTGGTTCTGGGATCCGGTCGAAAACGCCTCGTTTATGCCTTGGCTGATCGCGACGGCGCTATTGCATTCCGCGATTGTCGTGGAAAAGCGCAATGCCCTGAAAGTGTGGACGATCCTGCTGGCTATCCTGGCGTTTTCCCTGTCGCTGGTCGGCACCTTCCTGGTGCGTTCGGGTGTTCTGACCTCGGTCCACGCGTTCGCCGTTGATCCGGCCCGCGGTGTCTATGTTCTCGGCATCCTGTGCGTCTTCATCGGCGGCGCGCTGGCGCTTTATGCCTGGCGTGCCCCGACCATCAAGACCGGCGGCCTGTTTGCGCCGATAAGCCGCGAAGGCGCACTGGTTGTGAACAACTTGCTGCTGACGGCGGCGTGCGCGGCAGTGTTTATCGGCACGCTGTATCCGCTGGTGCTGGAATCCATCACCGGTGACAAGATCTCCGTCGGTCCGCCGTATTTCAACCTGACATTCGGGCCGCTGATCCTGCCGCTCCTGCTGCTGGTACCGCTCGGCCCGATGATGTCGTGGAAACGCGCCGACATGTGGGCTGCTGCCCAGCGGTTGTGGGCAGCGGCCGTCGTTGCCCTGGTGGTCGGTGTCGCCGCCATGGCGTGGCAGTGGCGCGGGCCGTGGCTGGCGCCGTTCGGCGTCGCCCTGGGCGGATGGCTGATCGCTGCGGCCATTCAGGAAATGCTGGCCCGCACAAAGTTCCTGTCAGTGCCGCTGAACGTGGCCTGGGCCCGCCTCAAGGGCCTGCCAGGTGCTGCCTGGGGCATGATGATCGCCCATGCCGGTGTCGGTGTCATGGTCATCGGCGTTGTCGGCATCACCGCATGGAAGCAGGAAATCGTGACCGTGATGAAACCGGGCGAGGTCATGCAGGTCGGCAGCAGGAACGTGACTTTCCTGGGCGAAAGCCCGATCACGGGCCCTAACTATACGGCTGACCGGGGACGTTTCTCGATTTCATCCGGCGGTGTCGAAATATCCGAGATCTGGTCGGAAAAACGCGTGTTCAAGCCGTCCAACCAGCCGACCACCGAGGTCGGTATCGAACCGTTCATAGACGGCGACCTGTACGTTGTGCTGGGTGACCGGGCACCGGACAATGCACGCACTGTCAGGTTCTATTTTCATCCGCTGGTCTGGATGATCTGGCTCGGCACCGCGCTGATGTTCCTCGGCGGATGCTGCTCGCTGTTCGACCGGCGCTACCGGGTCGGCGCGCCCAAAAAGGCCACAACCCCGGTTGTGCAACCTGCGGAGTAACCCTGAGATGCTGCGTCGCTTATTCCTGGCTGTTGCGTTCATATTGACCACGTTGCCGTCTGCATTTGCAGTGCAGCCGGATGAGGTGCTCAGCGACCCGGAACTGGAGGCGCGCGCCCGCGTCCTGTCGGCACAGATGCGCTGCCTGGTTTGCCAGAACCAGTCCATAGATGACAGCGATGCCCCGCTGGCCAAGGATTTGCGGGTGCTGATCCGCGAGCGACTGGTCAAGGGCGAGACCAACGCGCAGGTCGTTGATTACTTGGTGTCCCGGTATGGCGAGTTCGTGCTGTTGAAGCCGCGCGTCAACGCACGCACCCTGCTGTTGTGGGGCGGCCCGTTTGCCATCCTGCTGATCGGTTCACTGGTGATCTTCATGCGTCGGCGCAAGGGCTCCGCGCTGGCCGTGCCGGAGCAGGCGCTCACCGCTGACGAGCAGGCCCGCCTCGACGAGATTCTCAAAGACAAGACTTAGGGTCAGGACCCATTGATCTTATGCAATTCTGTTTGAAGGAAAACAGTCGAATGACGTTGAAAAAGCGCAAGGCAAGGCTTTCTGCCTTGTCGAGCATTTTTCGCCTTCAGGCGGGTGTTTTCCTTCATACCCGAAGGGCGGGGTCTATTTTGCCCCTGACTGCGTTGAAAGGGCTTGAAAACCGTCAGGTTTCCTGCGCCCTTTCGCCTTGTCAGAGGCAAAATATCCTCCCGCAGAATGGATAAGATTAATGGGTCCTGACCCTAGGGTCGGAACCCTTGCAACCAAAGGAGTAGCGGGATGGCGGTAAAGTCCGAGCGGATCGAGTTTATAGGTTCGCAGGGTGATAAGCTCGCGGCCCGGCTGGACGCGCCAAACGGCACCGTCAGGGGATACGCCCTGTTTGCGCACTGCTTCACCTGTTCGAAGGATGTGTTCGCCGCCAGCCGCATCGCGTCGGCGCTTGCGGCCCATGGCATCGCCACCCTGCGCTTTGACTTTACCGGTCTTGGCGCCAGCGAGGGTGAGTTTGCCAACACCAATTTTTCGTCTAACGTGGCAGACCTGATTGCCGCTGCAAACTGGCTGCGCGAAAACCGCGCTGCGCCCGAGCTGCTGATCGGCCATAGCCTTGGCGGGGCGGCGGTTCTGGCCGGTGCCGGAGACATTGCCGAGCTGAAGGCGGTCGCCACCATCGGCGCGCCCGCAGATGCTGATCACGTGGTGCACAATTTCCAGGCCAGCCTCGATGCCATTGAAAGCGATGGCGAGGCCACCGTGTCCCTGGCCGGCCGGCAGTTCACCATCAAGAAGCAGTTCCTGGACGATGTGCGCGGCACCAGCCTGAAGGACCGGATTTCGGCACTGAAACCGGCTTTGATCGTGTTTCATGCCCCGCTCGACCAGACAGTCGGCATTGAGAATGCATCGGCAATTTTCTCAGCCGCCAGGCACCCGAAGAGTTTTGTGTCCCTGGACGGCGCCGATCATCTGTTGTCTCGCCGCCAGGACGCGGTGTTCGTGGCCGACGTTTTGGCCGGCTGGGCCAACCGGTTCCTGCCCGTTGCCGAGCGCCCGAAATCGCCGCCTTCAGGCGTCGTCAGGGTGCGTGAAACACACCACGGCAAGTTCCAGCAGGACGTGCTGGTTGACGACCATCATTTGCTGGCCGACGAGCCGTCTTCGGTCGGCGGCGACGGCACCGGACCATCGCCCTACGACTACCTGTCGATTGCGCTTGGCACCTGCACGTCAATGACCTTGCGCATGTATGCGGATTTCAAGAAGCTGCAATTGGGCCGTGTCACAGTCGATGTCACCCACGGCAAGGTCCACGCCGACGACTGCAAAGACTGCGGCGAGGGCAAGACTGGCAAGATCGACCGTTTCGAACGCACCATATCGGTTAAAGGCGAGATATCTGAGGAATTGCGCGATAAACTTGAAGAAATTGCCGGAAAATGCCCGGTTCACCGCACTCTCGAAGCGGAAGCGGCGGTCGTCACCAAAGTCACCGGATGATATCCGGCTACATTAACGTGTTTTAACCCGCCGGACACAGTCGTGTAATGTGGCATTCACTAAATCTCCATGCATCAAATCTTTCCGATTCCATGCACTGGAGATGTTACAGACATGACCACTCACCCGAAAACGGGCTCCAAGAGCCGCACGGCAATATATGCCGTCATGATTGCCGGCCTGCTCGGTGCCACAGCTCTGACAGGCACAATCAGCCATGCAGGCACCGAGGCGACAAAGAACCAGATTTCTCTCAACACAGCCCCCGCATCGGGTTTCGCCGACCTGGTGGAAACCGTCATGCCGTCGGTCGTTTCAGTGCAAAGCAAGTACACGCCGGTTGCGTCGCGCGAAGGCGAAAGTCATCAGGATCGGCGCTGGCAGTTCCAGTTCGGTTTCCCGCAGGGCTCTCCGTTTGAACATTTCTTCCGCAACCAGCCTGGCCAGAATCGTGGCGTGATGCCGCGGCCGCATCGCCGCCATGGTACGTCGCAAGGCTCTGGTTTCATCATTTCTGAGGATGGCTTCCTGGTGACGAACAACCACGTCATCAAGGGCGCCAGTGAAGTCTCGGTCAAGTTTTCCGACGGCCGCGAGCTGGACGCAAAGGTGATCGGAACCGACCCGAAAACTGACCTGGCCCTGCTGAAGATCGACAGCAACGACAAGTTCATCCCGATCAAGTTTGCCAAGGACAAGCCTCGCGTCGGTGACTGGGTGGTCGCCGTCGGCAATCCGTTCGGACTTGGCGGCACGGTGACCACGGGCATCATCTCGGCTGCCGGCCGCGACATTGGTGCCGGTCCGTACGATGACTTCCTGCAGATTGACGCGCCGATCAACCGCGGCAATTCAGGCGGTCCGGCCTTCAACCTCAAGGGCGAGGTAATCGGTGTAAACACCGCCATCTTCTCGCCGTCCGGAGGCAGTGTAGGCATTGGATTTGCCATTCCGGCCTCAACCGCAGAAGACATCATCGCCGATCTCAAGGATGACGGCAATGTGACCCGCGGCTGGCTCGGTGTGCAGATTCAGAACGTTTCCGAGGACATCGCGTCCAGCATCGGCCTCGACGAGCCGACCGGCACGCTGGTGGCAGCGGTCACCGACGGGTCACCGGCGGAGAAATCCGGCCTGCGCACGGGCGACACTATTTTGAAGGTGAACGGCGCCGATATCAAAGGCCCAAAGCAACTGTCGCGGGCCGTGGCCAAGATCAAGCCGGGAACCAGCGTCGAGATGACTGTTTTCCGCGACGGCAAACAGCGCGACATCACGGTTTCGATTGGCGAAATGCCGGCGGAAAGGCAGGCATCGCTCAATCCCGGGCGAGACAGCGGACCGGCTGCAGACGAGAAACTGGGTCTCGCCCTGGCACCTGCTGAGGATGGCGACGGGGTTGTCGTCGCCGACGTCATGCCTGGTTCCCCGGCGGCCGAACAGGGCATTCGCCAGGGAGACGTGATCCTTGAAGTCGACGGTGCTTTTGTTGATCAGCCGGAGGCTGTAGTGGCTGCAATTCGCCAGTCATCGGCCAAGTCCGGCAAGGCGCCGGTACTGTTGCTGGTGAAAAATGATCGTGGACAGCGTTTTGTTGCACTTAAAATTGCAAAAGGCTGATACTATATAGGAAGAACGGCGGCGTGACCTCTGCCCCCTCTGTACCAACGCCGCCTTACGTGCCTCCGTGTGCCTCACAATGCTGTTTCGGGTAGACCTCCCGCCCCCCCTGCCAACGGTCTTCTGAAACACGAGGTGTACGGAGGCACACTTGCTTTTTCCTGCGGGAATGGGCACGAACGATAGGTGATCAGATAGTGGATTCAAATCGCATGAAGATACTTGTTGTAGAAGATGATCGCGAAGCGGCCAATTGGCTGGAAAAGGGTCTGGTTGAGGAAGGCCACGTGGTCGACCTGGCCGCTAACGGTACCGATGGTCTGGAACTGGCCCGCGAGCAGACCCATGATGTCATTATAATGGACCGCATGCTGCCGGGCATGGACGGTCTCGATGTTGTCAAGACCCTGCGCGGTGAAGACATTTCCACACCGGTGCTGATCCTGTCCGCGCTCGGCGAGGTGGACGACAAGGTCCTTGGATTGCGCGCCGGCGGCGATGACTACCTGGCAAAACCTTATGCCTTCACAGAACTGCTGGCCCGCGTGGAAACCTTGCGCCGCCGCCAGGACGCTACCCCGCATACCACCAAGTTGAAGGTTGCGGATTTGGAAATCGATCTGCTCGCCCGAACTGCGACCCGCGCCGGTGAAGACATTCTGCTGCAGCCGCGCGAGTTCAAGCTGCTGGAGTACCTGATGCGCAATGCCGGCAGTGTGGTGACCCGCACCATGCTGCTGGAAAATGTCTGGAATTATCACTTTGATCCGCAGACCAACGTGATTGATGTCCACATTTCCAGGCTGCGCGCCAAGGTGGACAAGGAATTCGGCGAACCGCTTCTGCACACGGTTCGCGGTGCCGGATACAGTATTCGTGCGGGCCGCTCTTAAGCTGCTGCGAACATCGACGTTCCGGCTGGCGACGGTCTACCTGACCGTGTTCGCCATCTCCGTGGGCGCCATCCTGGCTTACATCTACTGGAATACAGCCATTCTGCTCGAAAGCCAGATCGAGGATACGGTCGAGGCGGAAGTGCAGGGCCTGGCCGAGCAATACCGGATTCGCGGACCCCGCGGACTGCTTGAAATCATCAAGGCGCGCAGCCAGGAAGCAGATGGCGCGGTCTACATCCTGACCAACGCCGTGGGACGCAGGCTGGCCGGCAACCTGCAGTCCTTGCCTGTTGAAGCGGTCGGTGAGCGCGGCACCATTGATTTCAAGTTCCCGTATGAAACCGGCCGGGGCCTGGTGGATCATACCGCGCGGGCCTTTTTCATTCGACTTGACGGCGGTTTTCAACTGGTTGTCGGCCGTGATGTGGAAGAGCGCCGGCAGTTCAACAGGATCATCCGCACGTCGTTGTTCTGGGCACTTGGCCTGACACTTGTTCTCGGCGTGGGCGGCGGCTTGCTCATGAGCCGAAACTTCCTGCGCCGCGTGGATGAGATCAACGGGGCCAGCCGCGCCATCATGGCCGGTGACCTGGGTGAAAGAATGCCGGTTTCCGGCACTGGCGACGAGATCGACCGCCTGTCGGAAAGCCTGAACGACATGCTGGACCAGATCAACCGCCTGATGACCGGCATGAAGGAAGTGTCTTCCAATGTCGCCCATGACCTGCGCACGCCGCTGACCCGTATGCGCGCGCGTGCCGAAGACGCCTTGCGGTCGAGTTCGGCTGAGGGTCACAAGGCTGCGCTGGAAGCCAATATCGCCGAGGCGGACGGACTTCTCACCACATTCAACGCCCTGTTGTCCATCGCACGGGCCGAAGCCGGCCAGATGCGCGAAGGGTTTCAGGACGCTGATCTTGTGGCCCTGCTGGACGACTTGGTGGAGCTCTACGGTCCCATTGCGGAAGATGCCGGCGGTACACTTGTCCTGGACGCGCCGAAGACGGCGGTGGTGAGAGCCGACAGGCAGCTTGTCGCCCAGGCGATGACAAACCTGCTTGACAACGCGATCAAGTATGGCCGCGACGCAAACACCGGAGTGCCTGAGATACGTTTGAAGGTCGCCCGTGCCAACGGCGATGGCTGGATGGTTCAGGTCAGCGACACCGGACCGGGCATTGCCGCCACTGACAGGGAGCGGGTCAAGGGACGCTTTGTGCGGCTCGACAAGAGCCGCAGCGAACCGGGCAGCGGACTGGGACTGGCGTTGGTTGACAGTGTCATGAAACTGCATGCCGGCGACTTCGAGATCGAGGATGCAAACCCGGGCCTGACCGCGAAACTGCGTTTCCCGGGCGGCGCATAAAGTACGAACAAACTCCGGTTACGCTTTTATCAGTCCTGCAACACGGGTTAGGCTCGCGTCATTGGTTTGGTCATCTCGCAGTTGGTATTCATGAACAAGGCTTTGTCTGCAGCACAAGTGTCCCTGCCTGTGCATTCCGATGAACAGGACCTGCTGGCGGCGATCATCGAGCATGCTGCGCCCCTGCAGCCCCTGTGCGAGGCATCGCCGGCTGTTCGCGCGCTTCTCGCCCACCTTTCAGCCGGATCTCCGTTTCTGTCCGGACTGGTGAGGCGCTATCCGGAATTTGCCGTCGAGATTTTCAGTTCACCGCCTGATCAGGTGTTCTGTGACCTCTGTACGCGCCTTGAGGCGGAAGCCGCATCCGCACAGTCGCAGGCCGAGTTGATGCATCACCTGCGCGTCGCGCGAAACCATGCCGCGTTGTTGATTGCGCTTGCTGACATCGCCGGGTGCTGGTCTTGCGTTGAGGTAATTCATGCCCTGACCAGATTTGCCGATGTGTCGGTTGCAGGCACGGTAAACTGGCTGCTGGACGACGCTGTGGAAAGCGGGACGCTGAAACCTGGCAAAGGCCGGCAACCAGCAGACGGATATACCGTTCTGGCGATGGGAAAGCATGGCGCCGGCGAATTGAACTACTCCTCCGACATCGACCTGATTGTGCTGTATGATCCGGAAAAAACCCCTTTGGAACAATCTGATAAGGCAGCCCAGGTCTACGTCCGCATCACCCGTGCCATGGCCACCGTGCTGCAGGATCGCACCGAAGACGGGTACGTTTTCCGCGTCGATCTGCGCTTGCGGCCCGATCCGCGTGCCACCCAGGTCGCCATCGCCATCGGAGCCGCGGAAAACTATTATGCATCGATGGGCCAGAACTGGGAACGTGCAGCCATGATCAAGGCTCGCGCGGTGGCCGGTGATCTGGAACTGGGACAGGCATTCCTGAAAAGCCTGACGCCGTTTGTCTGGCGCAAATACCTGGACTTTGCCGCAATCGCCGATGTGCAGTCACTGAAACGGCAGATGCATGCCCACAAGGGACATGCCTCGATAGTGGTGCTGGGGCACAACATCAAGCTGGGCCGCGGCGGCATCCGCGAGATTGAGTTTTTTGTACAGACCCAGCAACTGATTGCGGGCGGCAAGAACCCGGACCTCAGGGACAAGCGCACACTGGTCATGCTGGACAAGCTGGTTGAGGCCGGATGGATAGAGCAGGCGGCCTGCGAGGAGTTGCAGCAGGCTTATGAGTTTTTGCGCACCATCGAGCACCGGCTGCAGATGGTGGCCGACGAGCAGACCCAGACCTTGCCGGCGACGCAAGAGGCGTTTGACGGCTTTGCGCGGTTTTGCGGCTATGATGATCCCGCGGAGCTGGCAGACCGGCTCATGGTGACCTTCACGGCAGTGCAGGAGCACTATGCCGGGTTGTTTGAAGACGCGCCTAAGCTTGGCAGTGATACCGGGAGTCTCGTTTTTACCGGCGGCGGCGACGATCCGGAAACCCTCAATACCCTGGCCGAGATGGGCTTCAAGCAGGTCTCGGAAATGTCCGCCATTGTGCAGAGCTGGCATTTCGGACGCTATCCGGCGATGCGCTCATCGACGGCACGCGAACTGCTCACCGAACTCACGCCAGCCCTGCTGACTGTCTTGTCGCAGACCGGTCAGCCGGACCGCGCCCTGATTGCCTTTGACCGGTTCATGGCAGGCCTGCCGACCGGGGTGCAGTTGTTTTCCATGTTCAGGGCGAACCCGGAATTGCTGGAACTGCTGGCAACAGTGTTGGGCTCCGCGCCGCGGCTGGCCGCGGCCCTGTCGCGGCGTCCGCGCCTGTTCGAGGCGGTGTTGGATCCAGATTTTTTCGGACCGATGCCAAGTGAAACCGAACTGGCCGATGCATTTGCGGACCTGCGAACCGCCGACACGACCTATGAGGAGGCGTTGGACGGTGCCCGTGTTGCAGCTCAGGAGATGGCATTGCGCATCGGCATACGGATTCTGTCGGAAACCGTCAGCGCCGACGAGGCCGGACTTGCCTATTCCAATCTGGCGGATGCTGTAACCGGTTACCTGCTTGAAGTTTCGTCCGCCGACATCGCCGTGCGCCACGGCCATGTCGCCGATGAGGCGGCCATTGTCGTCGCCATGGGCAAAATGGGTGGCCGCGAAATGACCAATGCGTCCGATCTGGATCTCATTGTGCTGTATGACTTCAACGATGAAGTCAACATGTCGGACGGCCCGAAACCGCTTTCGCCATCGCAGTATTTCACCCGGCTGACCCGGCGTCTGATAACCGCGCTCACCTCTCAGACGGAAGAGGGCTCTCTGTATGAAGTTGACATGCGGTTGCGGCCCTCCGGCAGCAAGGGTCCGGTTGCCAGCAGCATTGCGGCGTTTGACGAGTATCAGGAAAACCAGGCCTGGACCTGGGAGAAAATGGCATTGACCAGGGCTCGCATTGTAGCAGGCGATGCAGGGTTGAAGGAGCGCACCGAGGGCATTATCCGCCAGGTGCTGTGTGCCAGCAGGGACCGGACCCAAACACTGGCTGATGTGAAGGATATGCGGACGCGCATGCTGCAAGGCATTGACTCTGAAGATCACTGGGACATCAAGCAGGTGCGTGGCGGGCTGGTCGAAATCGAGTTCATTGCGCAAGCCTTGCAACTGGTTCATGCCCACGACACGCCGGAAGTGCTGCACTGCAACACCAATGCCGCCCTTCACGCGTTGCACAAGGCCGGCCATCTGTCGGCTGCAGACCATGAGGCGCTGGTGGCTGCATCGTCGCTGTATCAGGGGCTGATGCAGATGCTGCGATTGTGTTCCACGGGCAAGTTCGAACTTCGGATGGCGCCCGTTGACCTGATCGCGAAGCTGTTGCGCGCCAGCGCGGCGCCGAAAGTGTCAGTTATGGAGGCCATGCTGGACGATGCAAACCGGCAGGTTTCGGAGATTTTCGACCGGCTGATCGGTGTGCCTGAAGTGAAGTAAAACTTTTTTCCGGCACAGCGACGGATTGTTGCGGGTGTTCTCGTCTTGTTCATGTGCGTTGGCCAACTCACTCCATGGGTCTTGAGGTTTGCGAACCTTAAGGCCCGGCAACAACATGAGCTAAGGAGATTGACCCGTTATGAGCATTCGTTTTTCAGCCGCCATGTCTGCGGCTCTGGTCATCGCAGCCCTGTCAGCAGACGCCACGCTGGCCCGTGAGCCTGGTATGCCGCGTGGTGAGCGCACGTTTGACCGTCTCGACGCAAACAAGGATGGCGCCCTTGCAATAGAAGAGCTTGAGGCAAAGTCGGTTCGCCGCTTCATGCGGCTTGATGCGGACAAGGACGACAAGGTGACCAGGGCCGAACTGGAAAACTGGCTCAACCGGCTGACCCGGCGCCGTATCGACCGAATTCTGACCCGCATGGATACGAACAAGGATGCCGCGGTTACAAGCGCCGAGTTGCGCGGTTACATTGCCGGCCTGTTTGACCTGGCCGACAGCGACAAGTCTGGCGGCGTGACTCTCAAGGAATCGCGTGCCTATCATGTGACCGCACGCAAGAAACGGACCGAGGCTCGCAAGGCAAGGTCACAGACCCGGCAATAGGAGGGCTGATGAACTGGCAATTGGCGCGCCCGGCTTGGGGTATGGCAGGATCCAGCGAACATACGGACGACACATCGGCTGCCGGGAGTGCATCCCCGGCAGTCGATGCCGCGTTGCTGGACCGCATTGTTGCCGGCGACGAAACTGCCTTCTCTGCGTTGGTAGACCGGCATTATTCGCTGGTTTTCAGACTATCGGCGCGGGTTCTCGGCAATGCGGCTGACGCTGAGGACGTGACTCAGGAAGCTTTCGTCAAACTGTGGCGCAATCCACCGGAATTGCGCAATCAGGCAGCCTTGAAAGGATGGCTCGTGCGGGTGGCGCGCAATCTGGCCATCGACCGTTTGCGCCGCGCCCGCAACACCTCCGACAGCGAACTGGAGCTTTTGGTCGACCCCTCGACCGCGCCTGACGGTCATCTGCGCCACGGACAGGCGGCTGACGAGGTCTCTGCCGCCCTGGCGCAATTGCCGGAACGCCAGCGCACCGCCCTGCAGTTGACCTATTTCGAAGCATTGGGCAATCAGGAGACGGCATCGATCATGGATGTCAGTGTTGAAGCGGTTGAATCGCTGCTGTCACGGGCGCGGCGGTCTTTGCGGACCATGCTGAACCCGGTGTGGGCGGATTTGATTGAAGAACTGGAGCAACTGAAATGACGGCAGGCACCAACAAGGGCGTGGGGAAGGGCGCCACCGATAGCGTCCGCCTTGCGCAAGTGCTGGCCGCCTATGGCCGCAATCCGCTGCGCTGGCCCGAGGCGGACCGGGTGCGGTTCGCCAGGTTGTTGCGTGAACCCGAATTGCTGCCTCGCGATCTGAGCACCGAAGCTGACCAGCTGGATAAACTGCTTGACGCGGCCGGCGCGGCTTCCGTTGCCGAGCCGGAAGGTGCCCGTGATCGCCTGATGTCAGTCATTGCCGCAGAAAACGGCGCCGCAGCACGCGTCACTCGGGGCCGGAGCGGCGGATGGCGATCGGTCTTACTGCCGCAGCAGCTTCTGGCAGCCGGCACTCTTGCGGCAAGTATCATGCTGGGGGTGTTCATAGGCGCGGGCACCGATGCGGGCCTGCTGCTGGCCGACAGCCTGCAACTGCCGGGCACGACAGACGATGTGCTGGACACTGTGTTGATTGACAATGGCGATGACGGGAGCCTGCTATGAGCGACGCGCCAGCCCCGAAAGCCCGCCGCTGGTCGTGGTTGTGGATCGTGTTGATTGCGTCTTTGGCCATCAATCTGGCGATTGCCGCGGCCATCGTCGCCCACCAGACTGTGGGGCCGCATCGCCATCGTTCCATTACCGGGCCGGGTTTCACGCAGATTTTGCCGCGCGCGTTCTTCCGTGAACTGGATCGCGACCGGCGTGACGAACTGGTTGGCGAACTGCGCGAACATCGCAAGGGCTTTAGGGCGCTGCGCAAGAGCCTGCGCGAGAAGGCTCGTGATGTCGCTTCCGCCCTCCGGGCAGAGCCGTATGATGAAGCTGCCGTGACCGAAGCGCTGCAGGTCTATGAGGCAGAGGCACAGACCATGGTCGGCCGCGGCCGCGACATTGCCGGCAATTTCTTCAAGCGCCTGACACCTGAAGAGCGCAAGCTGATTGCCGACCAGATTGAGCGCAAGACCATGTCAAAACGGCGCTGGAAGCGCTGGAAGGAAGAGCGCGGGCATTGAACGGTCGTTGATTTCGCTCACGCAAGCAGCCTAAAGGCTGCGCTCCGCGGGGGGCGCACTTCGTGCGGCGCGCAGTCGCGCCTGCCTCGGCCCGTTCCGTGCCTCGGAGGGGAGTTCATTTCCACCGTCATCCCAGCGAAGGCTGGGATCTAATGCCCCCTGGAAGTCCGGTACCCGTTGAGGGATGGATTCCAGCTTTCGCGGGAATGACGCTTATAGATAGGTTGGTTCAGGATCGGAGAACGGCCCGAGCGAAGCGAGGACAAGCTGTTCGACCACTAAAATCCCTTAACCCTGCGTGCCGGTGGCGATGGGCTCTATGACCGCGTCGGACTCGACAATGCGCTTGGCCTGCTTGCCTTTCTGGGCGATTGGCAGGGTTATGGTCACCGTCGTGCCCTTGCCCTCTTCGCTGGCGATGTGCAGCGACCCGTCATTGAGCCGGATCAGCGAGTTGGAGATGGCCAGGCCCAGGCCGGAGCCTGACCGGGTCTTGGTAAGCTGGTTTTCCACCTGTTCAAATGGCCTGCCGAGCTTGGAAATCTGATCGGGTGGAATACCGATGCCGGTGTCGGCTATGACGATCTCGGCCATCTTTTTGACCCTGCGCGCGGAAATCGTCAGGCTGCCGCTGTCGGGTGTGAACTTGACGCCGTTGGCGATGACATTGATCAGCACCTGCTTGAGCGACCGCACATCGGCCATGGCATGCAGTGAATCGGGCAGGTCCTTGCGCAGGGTGACGCCGCCGTCCTGGGCGCGCCCGGACACGATCCGCAGGGCCTCTTCTATGACCGCAGGTACCGAACACTTCTCGACTTCCAGCGTAATCCGGCCGGCTTCGATCTTCGACATGTCCAGAATGTCGTTGATGACATCCAGCAGGTACTGCCCGGAGCTGTGGATGTCGTGGGCATAGTCCAGGTATTTGGGGATATCGACCTTGCCGAACAACTGCTGTTCGATGACTTCCGAAAAGCCGATGATTGCATTGAGCGGTGTGCGCAGTTCGTGGCTCATATTGGCCAGGAACTCTGATTTCGAACGGTTAGCCGCTTCGGCCCGGGTTTTCTCGCGGGAATACTTCTCGGCCAGGTCGGCCAGACGCTGCGACTGCTGTTCAAGCTCCATGCGGGACTTCTGCAGGTCACGCACTGTGTTCATCAGTTCGCGTTCGGATTCCAGCAGTTTCTCCTCGTGCATTTTCAGGTTTGAAATGTCGGTGCCGACCGAAACGAACCCGCCGTCCTTGGTGCGCCGCTCGTTGATCTGCAGCCAGCGTCCGTCCTCCAGTTGCACTTCGAATGTGTTGCCGTCACCGCCGTCAGGTATGCTGGCCGGCAGGGCAGTGTCGGAAGATGCCGCGGAGCGTTGCCGGATCACCGGCTCGCGCGCCACGCGCGTGACGTCCTCATAGGACGAGCCGGGCCTGCAGACGCTGGCTGGCAGGTTGTGCAACTGCTGATACTTGGAGTTGCACATGACCAGGTGGTTGTCTGAATCCCACAGCACGAAGGCCTCAGATACATTTTCGATGGCGTCCTTGAGGCGCAGTTCCGCCTCCTGGTTCAGTTTGTCGAGCCGTTTCTGCTCGGTAATGTCGATGGCGATGCCGACCAGGTTCGGTGAATCCTGGCCTGGTGCTTCCGACAGTTCCGCCCGGGCGCGCAGCCAGACCCAGTGGCCGTCGCAGTGGCGCATGCGGAACTCCTGGTCAATGGCCGGCCGCCCGCCGCGCAGCATGACATCAACAAGCTGGTCAATCGGATCATCGTCCGGATGCAGGCGTTCTGCGACCTCGCCATAGGACAGGAACTCCCCCTTGGTCTCCAGGCCGAGAATGTCATACATGGACTTCGACCAGAAGATCCTGCCGCGTGCAATGTCCCAGTCCCACAGCCCGCAGTGTCCTCGATCCAGCGCCTTGTCCATGCGCTCGGTTGCAACAGCCAGTGTCTGGTCTGCCTCGGCGGCGCGCGACGCCTGCCAGTGGAAGGCGGTTCCCAGCAGCACCAGCACGCCCAGCGTGACGACGAACAAGGTTGCTATCTGGGTGACGTCGGAACGCCAGTCCTGCAGCACCTGCGCCTTAGGATGAATGACAACTATCTGGCCCAGATAGGGGCTGAGCGAGCGCAGGCCGATATAGACCTGTTCGTTTGCCGGCGTGATGGCAAGCACAGGTTCGCCGAGTTGCTGGGCTGCACTCAGGACGCCCTCCTGGCCGAACACGGTTGAAAGGTTTGCTCCCTTCAGCCCCAGGTCTTCCGGGTAGCTGGTCTGTATGTAGCCTTTCTCGTCGGCGGCGATGAACAGTCTGCCGCGGCCGCCGGTATCCTTCGGCAGCACGTCGGCCAGGTCTTCAGGCACCAGTGCGCGCACGGTCCGGCCGCCGGCAAAGCCGGCTCCAAGGGTTGCACTCAGATCACTGGCGGCAGCCCGCAATACCAGCGAGGTATGTTTGGTCGAGGCGACAATGGAACGCTCGCGGCTGGCCGACAGTTGCAGGAACAAGGCCGTGGCCAGGGTCATCAGGAACAGCAGGATGAGGCCGGTGATCAGGTTGCGCAGGATGCGCTCGGAGATTGCAATTGACGGTACGCGTTTGGACCCGACGCTGACCTTCAGCGCGCGCTCCTTGAAAAACAGCTCTCCAAGTTTTGCCTTGGACACGTAATCATCCCCATTGTGGCCAGCTGCTGAAATGCAGTGACCGGACAGGCAACACCCTTCAAGACTGTGATGGTCTGCCGCCCCTGACAGTACTCTCACCAGTAGGGCTGATACGCGCCCCCCAACCCCGTCGAATCAGTTCAGGCCATTGATTCGAAATGCACCTGATTTGGCAAGCTTGAAGGATACTTCCGGACCCGAAACGGCTTTAAAATACATCAATTATATCAACAATGGGACAAAATTCTTACGTTGCGCGATGGAGTCGGTCAAATTAATCGAAAGTCCTGCTGATTTCTGAACGGGCTGTTTCAGTATGGCACAGGTTTCCGTGAATAAAGTTACGAAAGCGAAACGATATTGGAATTCGGGTGATGAGAGCTGCGGTGGGGCACGGCCTCAGGGCTTCTGCGACTCCAGCATTCTGGAGACCATTTCCAGCGTATCCGCCGACAGGTTCTCCTTGTTCCTGATGACGCTGAGCGCGGCGCGCGCCTTGTCCTGACGGACATTGTCCATCAGCTGGTAGGACCGGAACGCCGACACCATTCGGGCTGCAACCTGCGGGTTGCGTTCGTCCAGCGCCATGACCACTTCGGCCACGACGTCATAACCATCGCCGGAAGCGTCATTGAAACCGGTCTGGTTCATGCCGGCGAATGTACCGATCAGCGCCCGCACGCGATTCGGACGGCTGATGCTGAAGTCGTCATGCTGCATCAGCCGGCGTATATGAGCGGCAGCGTCAGGGTTCCTGCGCATGGCGTGCAGCGCGAACCATTTGTCGACGATCAGATGGTCGTCTGCGAACATCTCATGAAACAGCTCGAGTGCCTGGTCGCGTTCGCCCACGTCCAGACCGGCGAGCACGTTCAGCGGGCCCATCATGTCGGACATGTGCCCGGCGGATTTGAACCTGCCCAGTGCCGCGGCGGCGGTTTCGGCCGGCATCGCAGCAGCCAGCAGGGACAACGCCGCATAGGCGAGGGCGCGCTGGCCGGCTGCTTGCGCACTTGCCGAATACTCGCCGGCCGGCAGATCGCGCGCCAGGCGATCAAGCTGATCCGCCAGTCTGCTTCCGACCGTCTTGCGGACGTGGTCCCGGGCGGCCTGGATCAGGTCCGGGTCGACATTGCGGCCCAGCATATTGGCGATGTCCGCTTCACTCGGCAGCGCCAGCATCTGGGCCTTGAAGGCCTGCTCCAGGTCCGGCGCGGCAAGAACGCTGGCCAGTGCATCGCCATAGCCGTCAATCACGTCGGGCTCATCGCCGTCCCTGATTGCCTGCATGGCGGACATGATGATCGAACGTGACAGGGTCTGGCCGGCTTCCCAGCGGTTGAAGGCGTCGCGATCGTTTGCCATCAGGAACAGCAGTTCGGAGTCGCCTTGTCCGGTGGTCAGGTTGACCGGCGCCGAAAACCCGCGATTGATCGACAGCACCGGACGCTCCGTGATGCCGGTGAAGGTCCAGCTTTGCCGGGCTGCGCGCAGTTCCAGGATACCGCCATCGATGGGTTTGCCGTCATCCTGGACCAGGTCCATGTCGGCGCCGTCAGGGCCGATCAGGCCGGTCGACAGCGGGATATGCATGTCAGGCTTTTCAGACTGTCCCGGGGTAGGCGCCAGCGACTGGGTAACGACCAGCGTGGCGGTGGCCGCAGCCTGATCCCAACTGAGGCGTGCCTTCACCGACGGTGTGCCGGCGTGATTGTACCAGTTGAAGAACTGCGTCAGGTCACGTCCGGAGGCATCTTCCATGCAGGTCACGAAGTCCTCCACGGTGGCCGCATCGCCGTCATGCCGCTCAAAATAGATATCCAGCGCCTTGGCGAACCTTTCCGCGCCCAGCAGCGTCTTGAACATGCGCACGACTTCGGCGCCCTTTTCATACACCGTGGCCGTGTAGAAGTTGTTGATCTCGATGTAGGACTGGGGCCTCACCGGATGGGCCAGCGGCCCGGCATCTTCAGGAAACTGGTGTGAGCGCAAGGTGCGCACGTCCTGGATGCGCTTGACGGCGCGCGAGCGCATGTCGGAGGTGAACTCCTGGTCACGGAACACCGTCAGGCCTTCCTTCAGACACAGCTGGAACCAGTCGCGGCAGGTAATCCGGTTGCCGGTCCAGTTGTGAAAGTACTCGTGGGCGATTATGGCTTCGATATTGACGTGATCCTGGTCGGTGGCGGTGTCCGGGCGCGCCAGTATGTATTTGTCGTTGAAGACATTCAGGCCCTTGTTTTCCATCGCGCCCATATTGAAGTCCGACACCGCGACGATCATGAAGATGTCCAGGTCATACTCACGGCCGAAAGCGGTCTCGTCCCACTTCATTGATGCCTTGAGGCTTTCCATAGCCCAGCCGCAGCGGTCCTGCTTGCCCTGCTCGACATAGATGCGAAGTTCCACCTTGCGGCCCGACATGGTGGTGAAATGATCTGTGACACAGGCGAGGTCACCGGCAACCAGCGCAAACAGGTAGGCCGGTTTCGGCCACGGGTCCTGCCACACCGCAAAATGGCGGCCATCGGCCAGATCGCCGGTTTCAACCGGGTTTCCGTTGGCCAGCAGCACCGGAACATCGCCTTTGTCGGCTTCAATGCGAACCTGATAGGTCGCCAGCACGTCCGGCCGGTCCAGGAAATAGGTGATGCGGCGAAAGCCTTCTGCCTCGCATTGGGTGCAATACACTTCATTTGTGCGGTACAGGCCCGACAGCGCCGTGTTTGCATCCGGATTGCATATTGTTTCGATGGTCAGCTCGAACGGGCCTGGCGGCACCTCGTCGATCACAAGCTGGTTTGCCGACACGGTGTAGCGATTGTCGCCGATGGTCTCGCCATTGATGGCGACAGACTTCAGCTCCAGGACCTCTCCGTCCAGGCGCAAGGGGGTGCCGACGGTTTTCGAAGCCGGGTTGGGGCGCACTTTCAGAACCGACACAACCCCGGTTGCTGCCGGCTCAAGCGCGACATCGAGCGCCACGTGGTCAATCAGATAATCCGATGGTTTGTAGTCTTTCAGGCGAATGGTCGGTGGAGTCTCGGTGCGCATCTTGTTTCCTGGGCCTGCTACATGGACCGGTTGATGTGGAACGGTGCAAGGTCGGTGTTGCTGGTACGTGCAGTCATCATGTCGGCGATCATCCGGCCCGTCGTCGGTCCCCAGCTCAGCCCCATGTGGCCATGGCCGAAGCCATACCACACATTGTTGAGGTTTGGAGACGGTGAAATGACCGGAAGTGAGTCCGGGGTACTCGGTCTGCGGCCCATCCATTTTGTTTCGGAGCCGTTTATATCCCGCAATTCCGGCAATACACGCTTGCCATACACGTACATCTGATCAGCACGACGCCAGTCTGCAGGTGCGTCATTTGCTGCGATCTCATCCGAACCGGCTATCTTGATGCCGTCATGATGCGGTGTCACCGCGCCGGGCTGGGCGGCATGGGTGACAGCCCGGCTGAGGCTGACGCCGGGGTCCTTCATGATCACATGATAGCCGCGTTCTGCCTGCAGCAGCACTTTGGAACCGAGCATGCGGGCCAGGTCATGGGACCAGGCGCCGGCGCATATGCACAGGTTCTGTACCGCCTGTTCGCCTGCATTCATCAAGTGCAGCCGAGTGGCCCGGGTGCCGTCCTGATCGATGGTGAGGACTTCATCTTGCAGGATTTGTCCGCCATCGCGAACCACCTGCTCGGCCAGCTTCTGCACCATCTGGAACGGGTCGACGATGCGGTGCCAGCCGTCCCAGAATACCGCTTTGTGGATGTCCGGCGTCAGATCGGGCTCGATCTCGCGGGCTTCATCACCACTGAGTTCGCGGCCGTCATAGCCATACTCGGCGCGCCTGGCCCGCCAGCCTGCGTCATCATCATACTGCTTGCGGGTCGAGTACAGATGCAGCCCGTCGTCCATTGCCAACAGCTCCGGCGCGCCGGCATGGGCAAGAATGGTGCGATGATCCTGCACGGCCCGCATGCCGAGTTCGGCGCGCACGCCGGTGATCTTCTTCACCCTTGCCGGCAATGCGTTGCGGCCGACTGCCAGCAGCCATGGCAGCGCAGTGGGCAGATGGCGCCACTGCACCGTGACCGGACCTCTCGGGTCCATCAGCCAGCCCGGTATTTTCAGCAGCATGCCGGTGTGAACCGGCGGCACGATATTGGAGACCACGACGCCACCTGCATTGCCGAATGAAGCCCCTTCGCCGGGTGGCACCTTGTCAATCACCGTGACCTCGAAACCTTCGCGTTGCAGGAACACCGCGGTGGACATTCCAATGATGCCGGCACCAATGATGGTTGCCTGCGACGCGGATGTGTTCAGCTTCGGCACAGTATTCTTTCTGGTTCGGCAAAACCTGCTTGTGGAACTCGCTGTTTGCGGAATTAATACACGAAAGTGACACAAGGAGAACCAGCCAATGCCGGTGCACAAGCGCATCAGACCCTTCAACACCAAGGATACCTACCCTGAACAGAACCTGTCCAATGACCTGTCGCAGGGCGTGGTCGCGCGCGGTACCATGGTGTTCCTGCGCGGCCAGGTGGCCCAGGACCTGGACACCCGTGAGAGCCTGCATGCAGGTGATGCCGGCAAGCAGACGGCAAAAACCATGGCAAACATCAAGATGCTGCTGGAAGAGGCCGGTTCCGAGCTCGCGCACATCTGCCGGATTGTCGTTTATGTGACAGACATCCGTTACCGCGAAGCCGTATATCAGGAGATGGGCAAGTGGCTGGAGGGAGTGTTTCCCTGTTCCACAGGCTTGGTTGTGCCGGCTCTTGCCCGGCCCGAATGGGTTGTTGAAATCGAGGTTACGGCAGTCATTCCAGACTAGAAGGATGTTCAGACCTGATTGATGGAAGGATGGTCACATGGCTCTTCACGACGCGCTTGGGAAATTGCAGGACATAGCGGCGGCCCCGTTGGACGAGGCCTTCAGCTCACCGCCTGAACTTTACACCAGTTCCGACATGCTGGAGCTTGAACTGCGTGAGATTTTCGAGCGCGATTGGCACTGCCCGGGCCTGGCAGCCGACATCCCGGAGCCCGGCGACTATGTGACTTTCTCCATTGCAGATCAGCCGGTGTTCTCCATTCGCCAGAAGGATGGATCGATCCGGTCATTTTCCAATGTCTGCCGGCATCGCATGATGCAGCTGCTGGAAGGCTCCGGCAACACCAGGACCATTGTCTGTCCCTACCATGCCTGGACCTATAGTCAGGACGGCTCGCTGCGTGGTGCATCGCAGATGGAAAAGTCCAAATCCTTCAATAAAAAGGACTTTTGCCTGCCTGAGATCCGTACCGAGATCTGGAATGGCTGGATTTACATCACGCTGAACCGGGATGCAGCACCGGTGGCGGAGTTGCTGGCGCCGATGCATGACCTGGTCGCACAGTACCGCATGGACAAGTATGTCCCGTGCGAAACCCAGGATCACGTCTGGCAGACCAACTGGAAGCTGCTGACCGAAAACTTCATGGAAGGCTATCACCTGCCGGTTGCCCACAAAGCCACGGTCGGCCAGTGGATTGGACTGGATGACACGGTGTTTCCCGAAGAAGTCAGCGAGCACTTCACCTGGCAGACCTTCACCAAGGGCGAAACCGCAACCTATGGACGCGCCGCAGACGGCAATCATCATCTCGAAGGCCGCTGGCGTTACACGACCATCATGCCGACTGTGTTTCCGGCCCACATGTACATTCTCGCGCCTGACCATGTCTGGTACCTCAGCCTTCGTCCCAAAGGGGTCGGCGAAGTCATGGTTCGCTTTGGCGTTGCGCTGGCGCCGGAGCGGCTGGAGGCATTCCCCAACAAGCAGGCGGCTTTGAAGGACCTGGTGTCGTTTTTTGACCACGTCAACGAGGAAGACCGTTTCGTGGTGGAGGGCATATACAAGGGCGCCCACGGCGCACTGGCGAAGGCTGGCCCGCTAAGCTATCTGGAGCGGGAAATCCACGACTTCCAGAAGTACCTTGTCGCCAGGCTATGTCCTGACAAGTCTGGCGCGGCGCAGGTTGCGGCTGAGTAGGTGGCCGTGAAGGGTCAGTCGCTCTGGACACGTTGCCGATCTATGGGAGTGGGCTTGCCGCGGTTGCGGGTGTCTTCGTCATAGCGTTCAAGCACGTCGTTCTGGCTTACGCTTGCCTGAACCTGCTGCTGCTGGTTTGTGTTGTGCTCCGGGCCTTGTGTCAGAGGGCCTGGCGTTCCAGGCGTGGTGGACGAAAACTCAAAGGTCTGCTTTTCATCCAGCCACGGGAAGGGGCTCGGCCCGCTGTAGCCTGAATCGGGGTCGCGAAGCTCGGCCGGCGCCGGCGTATGCTGCCTATGGACCTGGTCCTCTGATCCACCGGTCGGGCCGCTTTCGTGAGTTCTGCCTGCGTCCCGATTGCGCGCCGTTACATAGGTGCCGTCCTCTTGTCTGGTCGTTGACCACCGCGGTGTCGTGACCGTTCTGCTGGTGGTATCCTGGTTGCTGTCAACATAGCGTTCAACGCTGTGATACTGACCATCGGGATCTCTCCAGTACGTGACGTATACCTTGGCGTCACCGTTGCGCTCGGTCGTGTAGTGACCGTATTCCATACTACCGGATCGTCCCGGACCATTGGCAGGTGGGGACCGATACTCTCCCGACTCGGCGGGCTGGCGTCCTGCGATGCCCGCCATGCCTGACGCAATTCCACGGTTGATGTTGAGGTAGTCCTTGGCGGCACCTGCCGCGGTTCCGGTGTCAAGCGCACCGGGCGCATGGCTGTTCGCAAGCCCGCCGAAGCTGCCGGGCCCAAACCGGCCCAGGTCGCGGTTGCCCCACAGATCGCCGTTGGCTTTGCCGGGCATTTTGCCGCCGTCCGGTGTCTTGAACATGCCGCCCAGCACATCCCGGTTGGATGGTCTTGTGGCAGGTGTCAGCGATATTGCGCCAAGACCAGGCTTAACCGTCGCCGCGGTCCGCATTGCGCCCATGGTGATCGCGTCCCGGGCCGCTTCCACACCCTGGGCAGCCTGCATGATGTCCTTGATCCTGGCGTGGCTATTGATCCGCGCCGATCTGGTTGAAGTCTTAGGTACGGGTCTTGCAGCCGGTGCTTTGACCCGGTCGGGCTTTATGGTGGCGATGCGTGCTGCAGCATTCACCGCTGCCTTTGGCATGGGACCCGAAAGTGGTACGGTCCTGACTGCGAGTTTGGGCTTCAATCTCGGGACAGCCGTAGCTTTGCGAGTGCGCGGTTTGACCCTGAGGCGCGGCTTGATGGTCGCGGTCCTGATCTTCGGCTTGATGCGGGCGGCCCTGATCTTGACTTTCGGCTTCACGCGAACCTTTGCGGCACGAACCTTGACCCGCACTTTCGGTTTGGCGACAGCGATTTTCGGTCGAACCTTGACGATTTGTGGCTTGACCTTGATACCGGCAGCGTTTGCATCGGCCACAGAAGCAGGTGCAAGTTGCATCATGCCGGCAACTGCAGTTGTGAGCATCAAAGCGGAGAGTTTCATCGTCTGGTCTCCCGTAATCGTGTGAGCGGACCTGTGTCCTCATTGACCACAGGATAACGCTACGACAACGAAAACGATGTGCGATCATGCACATCACGGATGGCGCAGTTCCCGGACCAGAGACGGCATGCGGCACCTTTGGGATGCAGATTGCGGCGTAGTGGACAGCTGTTGGTATCGCTGCTGCATTGTCGGTTTTCGGCTGTCAGCCGGCTATCGCACAGCCGTTGACCGTGGTCCCGGTCGCTCGATTTCCGAGCGCAGTTCGCTCATCAAGCGCGCGTTCTCGATGGCTATGACGCTCTGGTCCGCGAACATCCGCGCCAGTTGCACGGTTTTTTCATCGAACGGCCGCAGTTGCTGGCGGTAGATGGTGAAAGCGCCGATCAGGCGTTTCCCTGCCAGCATCGGAATCGCTGTAAACGAGCGGGCGCCCCCCAGGGTTGCCGTCGCGTATCTTAGTGGATCGTCGCTCCGAAAAATCTCCTCGGCGCGAACGTCGATGATGTTCACTACATCGTGGCCGGCCTCAAGGCGGCCGATCGCGGTCTGCGGGTTGGGCTCGAAATCGCCCTTTTCGACCCACCAATCGTGGAAGGCCTGGGGAATACCCTTGGTATATGAGGCGCGAAAACCTGTTTCCGCCTTATACTCCAGCAGAAGGCCGTATTCTGCATCACACAGCTCGAGCGCATAGCCAAGCAGCGCCGCGATGACTTCATTGATCTGGCCCTCGGACCCGCTGATGATGCGTAGGATTTCGCTCAACGCCCGTTCCCGGCTGATGGCCTCCTCCAGGCTCAATGCGAGTTCCGATATGATTTCTGCCTGTTCAGACTGGCTTTTGCGGTGCGGTGCGGCGCCGTCCAGCATCTTGTGCAGGTCAAGTTTCGAAGATACCTCAAGCTTCCGGTAGATTGCCGCGAGATGGGTGCGCACGGTGGACGGTGCGATGCATAGCCGCTCGGCAATTTGATGGTAGGTGTCCCCGAGCGCATAGGCTCGGGCAATTTCAAGTTCCCGTGGACTTAGGCGTTCCTCGTGCAACACCGGTTCCTTTCCAAGCAGCCTTTCCGGTCGTGTTGAGCCTGTGGCTTGTCGCAGCACGCGTCAATACTGCAAGTGCAGTAGGTCAGCTACGGCAGGTTGCGCCGAAAATACTGCAGATGCCCGATATACATTTTCTCATGTCCGGGCGAGGCTATTGCTTGAGTTCAAGACGCAAACGAAAAGGGCAACCAGGAGGACTGAACCATGGCAGCTTATGAGACCGCGAAAGAGTTTTTTGAAGCCTGCGAAACCGGCAAGGGCTGGGAGGCCTGCAAGGCGTGGTGTGAGGACGGTGCGACTTTCTCCTGCCAGTCCGACGCGCTTGCCGAGGTCACCAGCCTTGAAGCCTACACGGAGTGGATGGAGTGGATGAAGGGTCTTTTGGGCCCGCTCCCCGATGGCCGCTACGAACTTACCGCGTTTGCCGCCGATGAGGATCGCGGTACCGTTGTCGCGGCGGCCGTCTTTCATGGCACCCACACCGGTAAGGGCGGTCCGGTTCCGCCGACCGGCAATGCTGTTGCGGCTGATTATGCCTATGTCATGCGGTTCAATGGCGCCAGCATCAGCCATATGACCAAGATCTGGAACGCTGATCATTCGTTGCATGCGCTCGGATGGGCGTGATCCGAAGGCCTGAAGCCACAGTCTCACCCACATAACCTGCGCCGACACCTGACGGTCGGTCATCAGTCACTACGTTCGAAGGAACCGATCATGGAGCACAACGCCTCCAATCGCTGGTTTGTGCTTGCAGTGCTGTTTGCAGCGCGTGTGACCATGGCGTTCCAGTTCCAGGCGGTCGCGGTCCTGTCCCCGGTTTACATGACAGTCTTCGGGGTCGAGTTGTCGGATATCGGTTTTCTGATCGGCTTGTATCTCGCGCCTGGCTTGCTGTTCGCCTTGCCCGGTGGCGGTATCGGACGCCGGTTCGGGGACCGGCGGGTGATCGCGTTCGGCATGATCCTGATGCTGGCGGGCGCCGGCGTCATGCTCACGGCACACAGCTGGGAAGGCCAGGTTGCCGGGCGGCTGCTTGCCGGTGTCGGCGGGGTGTTGCTCAACGTCTTGATGTCAAAGGTCGTTGCCGATCATTTCACCGGTCGTGAAATCGCGACGGCCATGGGGATATTTGTAAATTCGTGGCCGGTCGGCATCGCGGCCGCACTGCTGATCCTGCCGGCCCTTGCAAACTCTGGAGGCCTCGCAACGGCCTTGTCTGCCGTTGCTCTGGCTACAGCGTGCGGTCTGGCGCTGTTTGTGATCGGCAGTCGCGACAGCCCTGCTGAGGCTGCCGATGCAGGGGCCTCACAGCGTCTGCTCGGGGCTCCGCTTGCCGCGACCATCATCGCCGGAGCGATCTGGGGATTGTACAATGGCGCACTGGCAATGGTGTTTGGCTTCGGCCCCGCCATGCTTGTTGAACGCGGCTGGTCTCTGGCGGCGGCCAGTTCGGCCACCAGTGTCACTTTATGGCTCGTGGCCATATCGGTACCGCTCGGCGGATACCTGGCTGACCGGCTGGGTCATCGTGACATGGTGATGCTGGCTGGTTTCGTTGTCTTTGGCCTGCTGCTGCTCGCGGCCCCGGCCACCGGCAGTGTATATCTGGTATTCATCCTGCTCGGTGTTAGCGCGGGGTTGCCGGCCGGTCCCATCATGGCCTTGCCTGCTGCGGTTTTGAGCGCTCGAACCCGCGCGGTCGGCATGGGTCTCTTCTTCACATTGTTCTATGCCGGAGTGGTTCTCGCGCCCGTGGTCGCCGGTTATCTCGCCGATCGCACCGGCACGGCCGGCGCGGCGTTTTACCTGGGCGCTGCACTGTTGGTGGCCTGTGTTGTGGCCCTGTTCGCATTCAGGACGCTACAGACGCCAGCCGGGCGCCTCGAGACACGCTGATTGCGGCCTGGCCGATTGCCGGCCAGATGCACTGCCATCGAGGCCGGCTATGCAGTCGTGTTCCGGTGGTGGAGCTGCAGGACATTTTCACGCTGCTTTCCAGGGCAGTTCTGGGTGCTCAGTTGGAGGCAGAACTCACCAATGACTTTGCCGCTGCCCCCGCTGCCTCAATGTAATCGGGGTCCCGGTGCACGAGCACGGTGGAGAAGGCACCGTCCATGAGCACAACAATGTGCCTGGCAAGTTGTTCGTGACTGGCAATACCCGCTTCCTGAAGCCGTTGTGACAGCCATTCCTCAAATCTCTTTTTATGATCGGCACCGACCTTCATGGCCGGGTGTCCCGGCATATTGGCAAGTTCAGCAGCGGTCCTGAGAAAACCGCATCCTTTCCATTTAGGATGGCGGGCAGATTTGGCCACATTCAGGAATATCGCCTCAATCCTGTCGGCGGTTGTTCCATCCGCCTCTTCAAACCATTGCTGATAGAGCGCCATGTTGGGCTGATCGCGTGACTGAAGATAAGCCTCGATCAGGTCATCCTTGCTCTTGAAATGGTAATACAGCGTCTTCTTGGTAAGGCCCGCTTTTTCGGCGATCGCATCTACGCTCACCGCACGAATGCCTTCTGCGTAGAACAGCCGGTTTGCGGCATCGATTATGCGTTCTTTGGCCGGACTTTGTTGAGGCATGCGCCAAGTATACCGTCTAGTGAGTATACGTCAATTCGATGCTGCACTACCGTCTGCGCATCGAAACTGGAGAACCCGATGCCTGAACTGATCAAATACAGGAAACACAACGCCATTGCGGTGCTGACACTGAACCGACCTGAAAAACTGAATGCGTTGAACTATGCCACCAATGACTGCCTGCTGGCATTGCTGGACAGTATCGAAGGCGATCCGTCTGTGCGCGCGGTTATCCTGACGGGTGCCGGTGACCGCGCGTTTTCAGCCGGTGCGGACATCCACGAGTTCGCTGAAAGCATCAATGCCGGCGTGGATGTGGCGGTGAGAGAGTTCTGCAGGCGGGGGCAAACCATGACGGCGAGGCTGGAGGCATTCCCCAAGCCGGTCATTGCAGCGGTCAACGGCATTGCCTTTGGCGGCGGCTGTGAGATCACAGAGGCGGTTCATCTGGCAATTGCCAGCGACAGGGCCAGTTTCGCCAAACCTGAAATCAATATCGGCATTCCGCCGACATTCGGCGGCACCCAGCGCCTTGCCAGGCTTGCCGGCCGCAAACGCGCTTTGGAACTGCTTCTCACCGGCGATACGTTTTCGCCGGAACGCGCCTGCGCCATGGGGCTGGTCAACCGGGTGGTTCCGCACAACGAACTGCTGCCTGCGGCAGTTGAGCTTGCCGAACGTGTCCTTCGCCATTCGTCGCTTGCCGCGTCCCGGATCATCAGTGCTGTGACCCGCGGCATCAATACCAGCATCGAAGAAGGCCTGCTGATCGAGCGCGAGCAGTTTGCCCGCATGGCCGCCACGCACGATGCGAGGGAGGGGTTGCAGGCGTGGATGGAGCGGCGAACGCCGAACTATAGCGGACACTGAAACGAAGATATTGGGAGCAAGGCATGATCGCGGTGATCTTTGAATCCTGGCCAAAAGCCGGACTGGGCCAGGACTATATCGACTACGGCCAAAAAATGGCTCATCTGGTGGAAGGTTGCGACGGGTTCATTTCGATTGAGAGGTTCGAAAGCATTTCTGAGCCGGGCAAGTTCGTGGCCTTGTCATTCTGGCGTGATGAGGCGGCGGTTGAGGCCTTCAGGCAGAATCCGGTTCATCGCGGTATCCAGTCAAAGTCCCGCCGCGACGTGTTCATCGATTACCGTCTGCGGGTTGCCAGTGTCATTCGGGATTACACGAGGACCGACCGGACCCAGGCGCCGGAAGACAGCCGGATGCACGGCTGATGAATTCATCACAGCGGATTAACTGAAACGATAGGGAGGCATTTATGTTCACGAGCTTCAGCAAGGAGACCTGGCACGCTTTCAAGAGCGCTGACCGCGCCGGGCCGATCCATATGCTCAACCTGGTCAGACTGCGGGAAACCGCCGAATACCCGGACGGACACAAGGCAACCGGAGCCGAGGCTTATCAGCGCTACAGTGATCTCAGCGAACCGGTCCTGCGGAGACTCGGCGGCAGCATTGTCTGGCGCGGCGGGTTCGAACTGATGATGGTCGGACCGCCGGAGGAGATCTGGGACATCGCCTTCGTTGCCGAGTATCCGGGCGTAGGCGCGTTCGTCGACATGATGCGAGATCCCACATACCGCGAGGCGATGGCTCATCGCCAGGCCGGTGTTCTCGACAGCAGGCTGGTGAGGTTTGCGCCACAACCGGCCGGTAGCAGTTTCGCCGGCCAGGTATAGTGCAGTGCTGAAGCTGTCATCCAAACATCTCAAACCTGAGACTTGCCATTGTGCGCTTCCGTCACAGTCGCGCACCCAGCAGTGTGCCTTCCTCGATGGCGCGCTGGGCGTCCAGTTCGCCGGCGAAGCTCGCGCCGCCGATGACGTGCACCGGACGATCATCGGCTTTCAACTCATCAGCCAGCGCGTTGACTGACAACTGGCCGGCGCACAGCACGATGCTGTCGCATTCGATCAGCCGGTCCTTGCCGCCGACCGAGATGTGCAGGCCGTCATCGTCGATCCGGCGATAGCTGACGTCGGCAATCATTTCGGTGTTTGCGCGCAGCAGCACCAGCCGGTGCACCCATCCGGTTGTCTTGCCGGGCCCTGAGCCCATTTTGCCCGTTGAGCGCTGCAGCAGCACCACATCGTGCGCCGGCTCATGATCGGCAGCGTCCTCGGCGACACCCCATGTAGCGCGGAATTGTGCCGGGTCGAGATGGCTGCTGAGCCCGCGTTCGACCAGGTGCACCGCCACATCGACCCCGACACCGCCGGCACCGATCACGGCGACGCGCTTGCCCGGCTCTCGGGCGCCGGACAACAGGTCCTCATAGGTCATGACGCAGGGATGGTCGATGCCGTCGATGTCGGGCACACGCGGCTTGACGCCAGTGGCCATGACCACTTCGTCAAAACCTGCAAGAGCAGCTGCATCGGCGCGCGTGTTGAGCTTTACCGACACGCCGAACGCTTCTGCCCTGTTGCGGTAATAGCGCAGCGTTTCGTTGAACTCCTCCTTGCCGGGGATATGCCGGGCCAGCAGAAACTGGCCACCGATCTGGCCGGCCGCCTCGAACAGGGTGACATCATGGCCGCGTTCCGCTGCTGTCACCGCGCATGACAATCCGGCGACCCCGGCGCCGACAATGGCAATCTTGCGCGCCTGTTCCGCCACCTTCCAGGTCAGCATGGTTTCCCGGCAGGCGCGCGGATTGACCAGGCAGGTGGCGTCCTTGCCTTTGAAATAGTGATCGAGGCAGGCCTGGTTGCAGGCTATGCAGGTGTTGATCTGTTCCGGCGTTCCATGCCGCGCCTTGTCCGCAAAACCTGCATCGGCCAGGAATGGCCGCGCCATCGACACCATGTCGGCGTCACCGTCCGCAATCACCTGTTCGGCTGTTTCCGGTGTG
The DNA here is from genome assembly GCA_028289645.1 of Anderseniella sp. GTDB lineage: Bacteria > Pseudomonadota > Alphaproteobacteria > Rhizobiales > Aestuariivirgaceae > Anderseniella. The sequence goes on along the minus strand of JANQOK010000016.1, from coordinate 113,507 downwards.
TTGATGCGATTTGTGGCGATGAGCGGTATCGATACCGTGCCCATCAGCTTCTTCGTGGCCCATGTCCATCCGGCCCGCGGCACGGCCTGGGCAATGGTCGGGATGCGGGCCTCGTGCCAGCCGATACCTGAGTTGAGAACATCGGCCCCGGCTGCCTCGGCCAGTCTGGCCAGTTGCGCGACTTCTTCAAACGGGCTGCCGTCCTCGACAATGTCGAGCACTGACAACCGGTACATGATGATGAACTGCGGATCGGTGGCCGCCCGCACCGCCTTGATCACCTGGACCGGGAACCGGGCACGGTTTTCAAATGACCCTCCCCATCTGTCGGTGCGCTTGTTGGTGCGCGGTGCGGTGAACTGGTTGATCAGGTATCCTTCCGATCCCATCAGTTCCACGCCATCATATCCGGCAGCCTGGGCTATCTGTGCGGCGCGCGCATAATCGGCGATGGTGCGCTGGATATCGTCCTCATCCATTTCGCGCGGTGTGTTCTTGTTGATCGGCGCGCGAATGGCGGACGGCGCCACGATGTCGGTGTGGTAGCCATACCGGCCGGCATGCAGCAGCTGCAACAGTATGCGTGAACCATCGCGGTGTACCGCTTCCGTCACCTGCTGGTGATGTTCGGCATCTTCGTCAACCAGATACCCGCCCTCACTGCCCAGCCGGCCTTCCGAGTTTGGCGAGAAACCGCCGGTCACCATCAACGAACATCCGCCGCGCGCGCGCTCGGCATAGAACGCGGCAAGACGGGCAAGACCTTCCACGCCTTGTTCTTCGAGGCCGGTATGCATCGATCCCATCAAGATACGATTGGGCAGTGTCTGCCGGCCAACTTTCAACGGGTTGAACAGGTGCGGGTAGGCAGGTGTTTGTGGCGTCACGGCTATTGCAAATCCGGCTGGTTGTCTTTTTGATAGTGTAGCGTGAGCGGGCTCCTTGTGAAGAGGTTGTGTTGGTGCATCGGCCTTAGTCGCCAATTGCTCGCCGGGAGCGCGGTTACCGGTCCTCGGGATGGCAGCATCTGGCAATATCCGGGAACTTAGCCAGTGGAGGGGCACTTGTGATGAATTGCGGGTTGAGGGTCGTCTGATGCAGGCAGCCAATGCTCTCGACAGTCGCCTGCGCGCCGCCGTAGAGGCGTTTGAGGCCGGCCACCTCGATCGCGCCCTCAAGATGGCACAGCAGCTTTGCCAGAGCTTTCCCAAGGTTGCCATCGTTCACAATGTTCACGGTGTGATTGCGGCCGAGAAAGGGGCGCACGAGGCTGCCATCATTAGCTACAGGAATGCAATCACCCTGGAACCGGACAATTGTGACTTCCACTTTAATCTCGGCAATTTGTGGCGCGACAAGGGTGACCTGAAATCCGCACTGACCAGCTATCGCACCGCCCTGAAGATTAAGCCGGATGACCCCGATGTCCTGTTCAACATGGCAACTGTTCTGCGCGGACTTGGCGAGTTGGGGATGGCGGAAAAGCTGTTCAGGCAACTGGTCGCAGCTTCGCCGAACAGCCATACCGGACACAATAACCTGGGGGGTGTTCTATTCCTGCAGGGAAAGACTGACGATGCGGCTGATTGTTTTCGCACCGCCATACGGCTGCAGCCCGGGTTTGTCGAGGCGCATGACAATCTTTGTGAAGTGCTCGAGAAGACGAACCAGACCGAAGAGCTCAGGAAGGCCATCGCTCATGCGCGACGCGTATGCCGGCAGGACGATATCAGGATCGTCGTCAGGCAGGTGCAACTGCTGCGCCGCGACAAGGACCTGGAGGGTGCGCGGGATTTATTGTCGTGCATTACGAACTTCCATCCCGGACAGGCACGGCTGAACTCCGCCTACTGGTATTTGCTGGGTGACATATGTGATCGTCTTGAAGACTCGCAGGCAGCGTATGAGGCCATGGTTGAGGCCAACATCTGGGCCGCAAAGGCGGTTGGAGGGCGCGGTTTGGAGCCGGGTAAATTCATCGGTAGGCTGGATGATCTGGAAACCGTCTACAAGTCTGTGCGCCGCTCCGGATCAACCGAAAAGGTTGCGAGAACAGATGCGCCGCAACTGGTGTTTCTTGTTGGTTTCCCGCGTTCCGGGACAACCTTACTGGATACAATCCTGTTGTCTCACAGCCGCATCTCGGTCGTTGAAGAAAAACCGTTGGTCCATGAGATGGTCAAGCTGGCAGCAAGCTGGCGCACAGGCGGCCTGCCCAATCACGAGGATCTGACCGTGGAGCAGATAAATGAGTTGCGTGGGGCTTACATGAAAGGGCTCGACAGTCATTTGCCTGAACCGGCCACCAAGGGTGACGTCGTGATTGACAAGCTGCCGCTCAATATTGTCGAGACCGGCCTGGTCAGCAAGGTTTTCCCGGACGCGAAATTCCTGCTGGTCCTGCGGCATCCCTGTGACTGTGTGCTGAGCTGCTTCATGCAGGATTTCAGGCTCAACAATGCCATGGCTAACTTCCTTGACCTGAAGAGTGCGGCGCTATGTTACGACAAGGTAATGTCGTTGTGGCACACCTACACCGGGGCTCTCAACCTGCCGGTTCATGTGGTGAAATACGAACAGATTGTCGGCGATTTCGCGGAATCCGTGGGTGAGGTGCTCAGATTCCTTGAGCTTGAATGGGAAGACTCCATGGCGGACTACATGTCCACGGCAGTCGATAGAAAACGCATCGGCACTCCGAGTTACCATCAGGTGTCGCAGCCGATCTACAGCCGCGCGGAAGGCCGCTGGCGGCGGTATCGCGCCCACATGGTCCCGGTGCTGCCGACACTGCTCAAATGGGCGGAGATCCACGGCTACTCAAACGACTAGGGCCCTAGAGCAGGTCAACTCTGCTGCCATCGCGTGCGGACGCCTTGATGGCTTCGATCACTTTCAGGGAATTCAACCCTTCCAGGCCGGAAACCAGGGGAAGCTCGGTGCCGGCGATCACCTTGCAGAAATGGTCGATCTGTGCGTCAAGCGGATCGCCGGGAGGCGTATCGTAGGCAGTTTGATCGATTGGCCGCCACCAGCTGCGCGCACCGCTCTGGGACCAGATATTGCCTTTCGGTATTTCAAGTGACCCGTGCGTGCCGCCGATGAAGTAGCAGGTCTCGGTTGTTTCCGGATAGGCCGGGTTTTCAGCAGCCGTCAGTTCCCAGCTCCACGGTGCAACGATACTGTCGGAAACACTGATCGTGCCCAGTGCGCCATTTGAAAAACCGACGATAATGGCGGCGGTGTCTTCGACGTCGTGCCGGCGGGCATGGGTGGAGTCCGCCGCCTGCACAAAAATCACTTCGCCGACCAGATAGCGCAACAGATCAACGTCGTGGATCAGGTTGATGAATACCGGTCCGGCACCTCGCCTTGTGCGCCAAGCCACATTGAAATAGTCGTCCGGCTTGTAGAGCCAGCAGGTAGCGTGCACAGCCACGATGTCACCGATGGCCCCACCCATGATTTTTTGTCGGGCGGCGCTGATCAGCGGATTGTGCCGCCGGTGATGTCCGACAAGCACCGGTACGTCCAGATCAGCCGCCTCGGCCACCAATTGCGCGGCACTGGCGGCACTGTCGGCAATTGGCTTTTCCACCAAAACAGGTATACCAGCGCGAACACACTCCAGCCCGTTGTCCACATGCATCTGGTTGGGGGTGGCAATGATCACCCCGTCAGGGCGGCCGGCGCAGAGCATGTCGGAGATCGATGCGTACCAGTCACAGCCAATGCTGTCTGCAAAATCTGCAGTCGCCGGGTCCGGGTCCACGATTGCCGACACGGCGGCCGCATCGCAGTGATCGACAGCCTGCACGTGGCGCTTGCCGATAAGGCCGGCGCCAGCAACAGCAATGCGAAACGGATTGCCAGGTTCAGAACTCACCAACTTGCTCCCGAGAAATGAAAAGCGGTTAGTGGGTTCTGATCTTCGACTTGTCAACCCGGCCCGCGGCTTCCCGTTGGCAGGGCGATGGCAGTGTCAGTCGCCGAGCGGCTCCACATCGATGATCTCACCAGAGGCCCGGCTGACCTGGATACGCCACGGTTCACGTCCGCGCACGGCATCGTAGACATAGTTGCCATTTCGGCAGGTGACGACCTCGATGTGCCGGAAACCGGCATCTTTCAGGTCCTCGACCGCCTGCAGGCAGGACAGCCGGCCATTGTAGGAACCATTGCCGTAATCGTCGCGATGGTGCGGGCGGTTGTATTTGTGCTCAGGTTCGCGCTGATACACCGAGTACCTGGGATCATACGCCGGGCGGTTCTGCCAGTGCCTGCGATGATCCTCATTGTAATGCTCGTTGTACGATGGTGCAGCGGCGTTGTCATAAAACCAGTGTGGATCAGCAGCCTGTGCCGCAGGGCTGGAGAATGCAGTCAGTAAGAGCGCGGCGGTGAGGGCCGCTACAGGGGTACGCAACATAACTAACCTCCCTTTCGGGCAATAAAGACAGCCGTCTTGGGGTCAAGCGTCCTCCCAGAATGTGAACATTGCGGGGAAACAATGCGGCGGCAATTCGACGTCTCGGGGCTGATTTAACGATGTGTTTCAATATGATACACAAATGAACGAATCCGTTCAATTGCATAGATCGTCCAGCAGTTTTTCCAGCATCCTGTCGCACGCCGCCATTTCGGTTTCGGCGATATACTCGTCCGGTTTGTGGGCGACACCGATGGAACCGGGCCCGCATACAACGGTCGGAATGCCCAGCCGTGTCTGAAACAGCCCGCCTTCGGTGCCAAAGGCGATCTTGCCGGTGGAGTTGCCGCCGGTCAGGGATTTCACGTAATTGACCACCTCCGAATCCGGCGCCGTGTCGAGCGCCGGGTAGGCCGTGCCGGGGGCAAAGCTGATGTCTGCTCCGGGAAACACAGTGCGTGCTTGTTTGACCAGTTCGTCCGCGCGGGCGTGAATGCGGGCGACAAGCGCTTGCGGGTCATCCGCCGGCAGATGCCGGATTTCATATTCGAATTTTGCCAGGTTGGGCACGATGTTGAGGGTTTCGCCGCCGTGCAGGTTGCCCGCGTGCAGTGTCGTGTAGGCTACGTCGTAATCACCATCCTTGGTGCCTGTTTCGGCAATCTCGGCTTGCAGCCGCCGGATTTCATTGATCAGGTCAATGGCCAGGTGAACGGCGTTGATGGCGGTTGGCGCCAGGCTTGAATGGGCTTCCAGACCGGTACAGGTGACGCGTTCGCCGGCCTTGCCCTTGTGGGCGGTGACAACCTGCATCAGCGTTGGCTCGCCAATGATGCAGCATCGCGGTTTAGGTGTCACCGGTTCCAGCATGTCGATCAGGCGGCGCACGCCGACACAACCGATCTCCTCATCGTAGGAAAACGCGAAATGGATAGGCGCGGACAACTTGCCGCTAAGTTCGGCGGCACGCGGCGCCATGGCGATGCAGCAGGCAATGAAGCCCTTCATGTCAGCCGTGCCGCGGCCATACAAGAGCCCCTTGTCGCGCCGCATCACAAACGGATCTGACGACCAGGCCTGGCCTTCCACGGGTACCACGTCTGTGTGGCCGGACAGCACAACGCCGGCCACGTCTTCGGGGCCGATGGAGGCATACAGGTTCGCCTTCCTGCCGTCTTCCGAGGGGGCCAGCTGGATGCGAAAGCCCAGTGGTTTCAGCAAGTCGCTGACATGGTCGATCAGCGCAAGGTTGGAGTCCCGGCTGACGGTGTTAAACGAGATGAGTTTTTCCAGATGGGTAATGCTTTGGGTCATGATCGTCTTGCTAGCATGCCGGTGACCGCCGGCAAAGAGCCTGATCACGCATTACTGACCGCCTGGCGCGTAGAGGACAACAGCAAGACATGTTACTACGGGCATCCACACGTTATCACCAATTTCACCAGACAGAGAATTCATGACATCGCACCTGTTCAGCCCTTTCACCTTGCGCGGGCAGACCTTCAAAAATCGAGTCGCTATCTCGCCGATGAGCCAATACCGCTCAAAAGACGGCTTCGCAAACGATTGGCACATGGTGCATCTGGGCCGCTTTGCCCTGGGCGGTGCCGGGCTGGTGTTCTGTGAAGCAACTGCAGTTGAGGAACGCGGCCGGCGCACGCCTGGTGACCTGGGTTTGTGGGACGATGCCCAGATTGCTGAGCTTGCCCGCATCAACAGGTTTCTGGCTGCCGAAGGAGCAGTGCCCGGAGTACAGCTGGCCCATGCCGGCCGGAAGGCGTCCGAGAGACGGCCGTGGCATGGCGAGACGCCGGTTGACGGCGAGGACATGTCGTTGCGCAACGAAGCGGCCTGGACTGCGATTGCGCCATCGCCACTGGTTTACGCGGACGGCTGGCCGGTGCCGCAGGAAATGTCGCTCAACGACATTGCGGATGTGGTGGCGGCATTCGGTGCCGCTGCAAAGCGCTCTGTCGCTGCCGGGTTCAAAGTGGTCGAGGTCTACGCCGCGCACGGGTTTCTGGTGCATCAGTTCTATTCGCCGGTCTCCAATCAGCGCGGCGACGGTTATGGCGGGTCGCGCAGCAACAGAATGCGGTTTGCAGGCGAAGTCGCGCAGTCCGTCAGGGCGAACCTGCCGGATGACATGCCACTGGTTTTCAGACTGTCCTGCACCGACTGGGTGGATGGCGGTTGGGAAGCCGGCGACACGGTGGAACTGGCCAGGATGCTCAAATCCTGCGGTGTCGACATGATCGACTGTTCCAGTGGCGGTATTGGCGGGCGCGAGCGGCCGCGCCGCATGCAGTTGGCAGAGGCGTTCCAGGCGCCTTTTGCAGCTCAGGTCAAGGCTGAGGCCGAAATGGACGCGATGGCGGTCGGGTTCATCTGGAATGCGGAAACTGCAGAGCGAATTGTTGCCGATGGTTCGGCTGACATGGTCGCGCTGGCGCGGGAAGTGCTGGCTGACCCGAACTGGCCGCTGACAGCAAGGTCAGTGCTTGAGGCCGATGCCGGATTCCGGCACTGGCCACAGGAGGCAGGCTGGTGGCTTGAACGCCGTGACCGGCTGCTGAACAAGCTGGGTTTACGGTAACGGTTTACGCCGCGGCGCGCTGCGCTGCGACGCCTTCGTCGCGCAGCGGGCTCTTCACACCGGGCTGAACGGTGGTGTCCGCATAAGGATGCCGGGCAAACACTTCCCGGATCATCGGTTCGAAGAAATCGAGCGGCAGCGTATCGTAATCGGGATCGAAGCTGGCCTGGTCCCAGAATTCGCAGAAATCGACGCATGACTGGAAGTAGGGGTGACCGGCGAACTTGTCCCGTTCAAACTGGTTCCAGTCATAGTGATGGGCGTAGTACACCATCTGGAACGCGCCGTGGTGGTGGACGCACCACGTCACTTCCTCGCGCAGGAACGGGCGCACGATTGCGGCGGCAAACTCGTCATGGTTTTGCGGCGCCAGCCCGTCACCGATATCGTGCAGCACAGCGCCGACCACCCAGTCGATGTCGGCACCGTCTCGCCATGCGCGGCTGGCTGACTGCAGGCCGTGCTCCAGCCGGGTGATCTTGTAGCCTTCGATGGTTTCATCCTGCTGGTCGCGCAAGGCTTTCAGTATCCGGTCCGGCGTCAGTTTCACATGCGCCTTTTCCATTTCGCGCAGCATCAGATACTCATCTCGCGTACCATGCTTCATTTCCGTGAACTGGACGGTTGGTGTTTGTTCGGTCATGGCAAGCTACATCCTGTTTTCTGTGTCAGCATAAAGACCGACCTGCTGTGCTGCTCCCTGGGCAAGTGCAACGGACTGGTCACGGCGAATCCGGGCGTACAGCGCCATGGCGTCGTCGTTGAACGGGTCTGACGGTGGCGCGACATTGATCCAGTTGCGCTCGCTGTCACAACCGCGCACCAGCATGGCGTAATCGCGTTCCGCTATCAGTTGTTTTACGCCCGGTGTCACGTACCGTATGGCACACCCGATACGCCGGTCATCTGAGTTGTTTGGACCTGATGCATGGAACATGCGGCCGTGGTGCAGGGACATTTGCCCGGGCTGCAGGACAATGTCGGTTGCCGTGGTTTCATCAACCTCAACCGCGATTTCCTGCCCACGCGATAGAAGGTTGTCTTCATGGAATGTATCCCGGTGCTCCACGATGCGGCTATTGTGCGAGCCGGCGACGAATTTCATGCAGCCGGATTGTGGTGTCGCCGGTGACAAGGCAATCCAGGCGGTCAGCTGATCATCCGTCTCACCCATTCCCCAATAGGTGAGATCCTGGTGCCAAGACACGATCTTGCTGGTGTTTGGTTCCTTGATGAACAATTCGCATGACCAGACCAGCAAATTAGGTCCAAGTATCGACTCGACGGCGTCCAACACGGCCGGTGTTTTCGCGATTTCCGCCATCAATGGTATAACAACGTGTGCGCCGACGCGGAAATACTGTGAAATCGGCTGTGGCAGCGATCCGTCCGGATATGCCTGCTCCAGTGTTTCGATGTCAGACCGCAGGGATTTGGCCCTGTCCGCTGTCAAAACGTCGACAGGAAACAGAAAACCATCATTCCGGTAGGCGGCGATCTGGGATGAAGACAAGCTGGCGGGCATGGCGAACCTCCTGCAAATTGCACCACCGGGAGTTCAGGGTGAACATGTTGTGTTGTCAAGCGGAATTGAACCGTGTCGGATGCGGCCGGACATTGACTTGTTCGGCACCGGCAATCTAGAAGTTACGGGTTGTTGCAGACGGGGGGAGCGCGGAGAGGGACTTGATGTCTGAGCTGGGCACGTCAGATAACTTCGCGCAATGGGTGGCGCGAATTTCTGATCCTTCAGGCGATAAACTTGCCTGGGGCAGGCAAGATTCCAGCCAATGTGTGATCACGGTGGCAACCGGTTACCCGCCGAATCTGCTGAAACCGCTGGTCAGTTCCCTGCGTGAACACTCTAATGCCCATCTGATCATTGCGGCCCATGCCGACAGTGGGTTTGAAGAGGCTTTTGGCGATCACGATGTGACGCTCTATCCGGTTCCGGAGACTGCCGGCTACAGGCCTTATCCGGCTCTTGCCAGGCTCGAATACTACCTTGACATCCTGAAGAGCCTGCCGGCTGGGATCAAGCAATTGCTGTTGGTCGACAGCCGGGATGTGGTGTTTCAGGCTGACCCGTTTGTCGGCCTGCCGCGAAGGGAGTTGACAGTTTTTGCCGAAAACAACGATACCTCCAGCTGGACGCTGGCCAACACCAATGGCCGCTGGGCCTGGGCCATGCTGCCTGGCGCGCTACGGCAGTCCCTGAAAGGCAAGCCGATCGTTAACGGCGGGGTGATTGCCGGCACACCCGCCGGCATAGACCGGATGTGCCGGGCCAAGCTGAATATTGCTCTGACCACACACGAATGGACGAAGCACACAACCGGCCTCGACAATATTTCGACTAACCTCATCGCCCACTCGCAGATGGCCGGCCCTTGTGACGTTGTGCCGAACCACGAGTTCGTGGCCAATGTTTACCGCGACACCGATATGGTGATCGATCCGGAAGGAAGCATCAGGATGCGTGACGGCGAAGCATGTCCTGTTGTGCATATGTATGATCGTCAGGCTGACTTGCTGGACCATGTCTACAGGCGCTACAACGTGCTCACCGACACCTCGATGGTGGTCAGCCAGGACCGCTCGGTTGGAAAATCGCAGCCGTTCGCGGGATTGCTGCATTGGCTGAAACTGGCGCGCATTTACATGGTTGGTCACGCTTAGCTGCCCACTTTGTCGTTGCCGGTCCGCCGGGCGCAACTGTCACAAGCGCGCGGTTGCCCCTATCAGAATTCGCATGACAGCTTTGATACCCTGGGGCTTGTAAGCGTGCACCTGCGGGGCTACTTGTGTCACATTGTCAATTTCCTTTGCCTTCAACAACGCTCAAGAGGTGAGTTTCAAATGCTTCGCAAGACAGATTTTTACATTGACGGAAAATGGGTTGCGCCTTCCAAGGCCAATGATCTGGACGTGATCAACCCTGCGGACGAGACAGCATTTGCGACCATTTCACTGGGGTCCGAAGCCGATGTAGATGCAGCCGTTGCCGCAGCCCGTGCAGCCTTCAAGACCTGGAGCAAGACCAGCCGCGAAAAACGCCTTGAATACCTCGAAAAACTGCTGGCGGTTTACGAGAAGCGTTCCGGCGACATGGCCAAGACCATCTCGAGCGAGGTCGGGGCGCCGATCACCATGTCCACGCAGCAGCAAGCAGGCGCCGGCTGGGCGCATATCAAGTCGTTTATCCGCACCCTCAAGAATTTCGAGTTTGACGCCCCGTTGAGCGAAAAGGTGCCAACCGAGCATATTGCACACGAGCCGATCGGCGTTTGCGGGCTGATCACCCCGTGGAACTGGCCCATGAACCAGATCTGCCTGAAGGTGGTTCCAGCCGTGGCGGCAGGTTGCACGGTGATACTGAAACCATCCGAGATCTCGCCCATGTCCGGCATCCTGTTCGCCGAAATCATGCATGAAGCCGGGTTCCCGGCCGGTGTGTTCAATCTGGTCAACGGTGATGGGCCGACTGTCGGCGAAGCCATGTCGCGCCACCCGGATATCGACATGATGTCGTTCACCGGCTCCACCCGGGCCGGTATTGCCGTGCAGAAGGCGGCTGCTGATACCGTCAAGCGGGTCACGCTGGAACTGGGCGGCAAGTCGCCGAACATCGTGTTCGCAGATGCCGATATTCCCAAGGCGGTCAAGCGCGGCACCTTGCACTGCTTCAACAACACCGGCCAGTCCTGCAATGCCCCGACCCGCATGCTGGTTGAGCGCTCGGTCTATGACAGTGCTGTCGAGATCGCGGCTGAAACGGCCAAGAACTGCAAGGTCGGCGACCCTGCGGAAGAGGGCAATCATATCGGCCCGCTGATATCGCAAATGCAGTTCGACAAGGTTCAGACGCTGATCCAGAAAGGCATCGACGAGGGCGCCAAACTGGTTGCCGGCGGTACCGGGCGTCCGGATGGGTTCAACCGCGGCTATTTCGTGCGTCCGACCGTGTTTGCCGACGTAAACAACGACATGACGATCGCGCGTGAGGAGATTTTCGGCCCCGTGCTGGCCATGATTCCGTTTGAAACCGAAGCCGAAGCCATCGAGATCGCCAACGACACTCAGTACGGCCTGGCTGCCTATGTGCAGTCCGGAGATCAGGCCAGGGCCCAGAAGGTTGCCCGCGAACTGCGCGCCGGCATGGTGTTGCTCAACGGCGCCCAGCGCCCTGGCGGCAGCCCGTTCGGCGGCTACAAGATGTCTGGCAATGGCCGCGAAGGCGGCGACTGGGGACTGGAAGACTTCCTCGAAGTCAAGGCCATCAGCGGTTGGGACGAAAGCGCTGCCTAGCCAAGTGCGGTGACGGTGTTATCTCCTGCGATCATCCAGCCGCCGCCATACGGCGTCTGGGTGACCCAGGCATCCCTGACGCCGGCATGATCGAGTACGGCGCGAATGACGCCTGCGTGAGTGATCACCAGCGTGTTGGTGTCGACCCGCCATGCGTCTTCGGCGTCCAGAACCGCCAGGGCGCGCTGCTGCATCTGGTACACGCTTTCCCCGCCGTGGGGCCTGGCATGCAGAAGATCGTTGGCCCACTGGTTCAGTTCATCGACCGGCACGCTGTCCCAGCGCAATCCCTCCCAGACCCCGAAATCCATTTCTTTCAGGCCATCGTGAAACGATGTTTCAGTGCCATGGGCAGCACTGACGCAATCGGCCAGTCTGGCGCAGCGGATGAGCGGGCTGGACAGGATCTGGTCCGCCTTCCATGGCAGGGCGGCTATCGCCGTTTCAGCCTCGGCGCCAAACCGGCTTCCCGGTTTCAGGTCGGTGGAGCCATAGCAGGTGCCGTCTGCGATGTCCGGTTTGGTGTGGCGCAGCAGAACTAGACCCATGCTGCAAGCCCCAGGTAGAAGCCGAGTTCGCCGGCCTGTTGTACGGCACCCAGGCAGTCTCCCGTATAGCCGCCGAGTTTGCGCATGAACACCTGCCGCATGGCGAGCGAGAGAATCCCGGCGCCGGCAAACGCATACACTATCGCACCTAACGGCATGATCAGCAGGCAGGCGGCAATGAGCAGCGCCAATGTCAGGCCGGTGGCGGCCCAGACTTGCGACGACGGTCTTTCTGCAACGCTGCTGGCAGCGCCGCCTTCGCTGCGCGCATAGTCTGCCGTCGCCAAAATCCCGAGGATGGCGGCGCGGCTGGCAGCATGGCCACCCACAAGAGCCATAACCGCGATTGCGCCAGGCAGGCTGGACAGCGCGATGACCTTGGCGCCCAAACACACCATCAGGCCGAGCGTGCCGTATGCTCCAATGCGGCTGTCTTTCATGATGGCCAGGGCCTTGTCTCGGCTTTGCCCGCCACCGACACCGTCGCACACGTCCGCCAGGCCGTCTTCATGCAGCGCGCCGGTGACCACAATGGCTGCGGCAACCGCCAGCAGGCTGGACAGCAATGACGGAAACAGTTGGCTTGCCAGCCAGTAGGCAATCGCAGCTATGCTGCCGACAATCAGGCCTGCGGCCGCATAATATCCGACCGAGGCGCGCTCGCGTTCGGCCGTCCAGCCGGTACCGCTCAGACCCGGCAGCCGGGTCATGAACTGCAGCGCTGTCGCGAAGGTCAATAGCTGGTTGCTGAATTTGTCGTTCATGCTTTTCCGGATATTCCGGCACTGTCGAAACTGGCCATATCACACAACATGGCGGCCGCACATTTCAACAGCGGCCATGCCAGCAATGCGCCGGTACCCTCGCCAAGGCGCAGATCCAGGTCGAGTAGCGGCCGGACATTGAGGGCTGCGATCATCGCGTCGTGGCCGGCGTCGCCCGAGGCATGGGAAAACACTAGGTAGTCGCGTGCCTGCGGATTGAGGCGTATTGCAGCCATGGCAGCAGCAGTCGCTATGGTTCCGTCGACCAGAACCACGCGCCCGCCGGCTGCGGCTCCCAGCATGGCACCTGCCATCATGTTGATTTCAAACCCGCCATACTCAGCCATGACCTGAGCCGGGTTCAGAGTGTCCGGCGTACGCGCGGAGGCTGCATTCAGAATTTTGATTTTGCGCTCAAGCCCGTTGTCGTCAACGCCGGTGCCGCGCCCGACGAAACGCTGAACCGGCTCACCACTCAGCTTGTGGGCAAGCATGGCTGCCGCAGATGTGTTGGCAATGCCCATTTCTCCAAACGCCACCGCATCGCCGGGCGCTGAAGCGCCCAGCTCGGCCCCATGCTGCAGGCAGCTGGCCAACTGGTCTTCCGTCATGGCGGGACCGTCAAGAAAACTGGCCGTACCGGGAGCGATGTTGCGCGAAATCAACTGCCCATGTGCCAGAGGCTCACCGGCCAGTCCTGCATCCACAACCTGCACCTCTATGCCTTGCGTGCCGGCAAACACGTTGGCCGCGGCGCCGCCGGCCAGAAAATTCAATACCATCTGGCGCGACACTTCCTGCGGAAATGCTGACACGCCTGCCTTGGCAATACCATGATCGGCAGCGAATATGGTCAACGAACAGCTGTCCATCACCGGGGTTAGTGTCTGCTGCACCCGGGCTATTTGCGCAGCCAGTTGTTCAACCCGGCCGAGCGAGCCGGGTGGCTTCGTCTTGGTGTCGATTGCATGGGTAATCTCGTTGTCGAGGCGGGAGCTGACAGGACTGATTGAAGGCAGGTCGGGCAATTCCGATAGGCTAGGCTGTGACATGGAGAAGACGCTAACCTACTACCGCTGTTGCTGACAATGCGATGATGTCGGCGTTCATCACGTTTGCGACATGATTCTGGCCGTCATCCCTGATTCAGCGTATATCGTATATGAAACAGTATGACTGGCGACCAACGGAAATAGCACAGCCAGCACGTCATGAGTGAATATGGAAGTTCTGCGCGCGTAATGTCGATTGTAAAGCAAATACTGGTCCTGATGGTGCTGAGCGCTGTCGCTTATGGCGGCTATGCGGGATATGGCCATTGGAAAGCCGGTATCGCAGCGACCTCGCCAGACGCCGGCAAACAGGCTGGCGGCAAACCGGCAGCTGGGAACCGGCGCCGTGGCGGCCGGCAGACGTCCGTTGAGACGACAAAGGCCGAAGTGCGCACACTGACCCGCACCGTGGAGGCGGTCGGCAATACCCGTGCGGTGCGCTATGTCGACATCCGCTCCAAGGCCGACGGCACGATCACCGAAATTCGCTATACACCGGGCACGCGGGTTGCAAAGGGCGCCGTCTTGTTCACGCTCGATGACGCCATTGAGAAGGCTGACCTGGCCCAGGCCGAGGCCGAGCTGCTGAAGGCCGACCTGGCGCTCAAACGCGGTGACAAGCTGAGCCAGTCGCGTATCACGGCGCGCGCGTCGGTTGATGAACTGCAAGCTGCGATGTCGGCGGCTGCCGCCCAGGTTGATCGTGCCAGGTCGAAGCTGGCCGATCGCACCATTCTGGCCCCGTTTGCCGGCACACCTGGGTTTCACGCAGTTGATGCCGGTGCGCGTGTGACCAAGGATACGGTCCTGACCCGGCTGGATGACCTGTCTTCGGTGCTGCTGGAATTTGCCGTTCCGGAAGAATACTTCGCCATCGCCCGGGTCGGATTGCACGCCGAGGCCAAGACAGCTGCCTATCCTGACCGGGTGTTTGACGCCAAGATCACCCAGGTCGACACCCGGGTGGATCCGGTCAACCGTTCCTTCAGGGTGCGGGCTGAAATCGACAATTCCGACGGCGCGCTGCCGTCCGGCATGTTCATGCAACTGACCCTGGTACTGGACAGCGAGGCCATGGTGATGGTGCCGGAAGAGGCGGTAACCGTGGCAGGCCCGGTCACCCATGTGTTCGTGGTTGCTGATGGCAAGGCAGAAAAGCACCAGGTGACCACAGGCGTCCGTGAACCGGGCTTTGTGCAAATTGTCGACGGGCTGTCCGAAGGCGATGAAGTTATCGTCCGCGGCAACTCGAAAGTGCGTCCCGGCGGTGCCATCAAGGTGGTGAACGCCGAAATCCAGGGCGCTACCCAATGACACTGTCGGAGCTGTCCATCCGCAGGCCCGTTCTTGCCGCGGTTGTGTCGCTGCTGATCATCGTGGCTGGCCTGGCCTCGCTCAATGCCATTTCAGTGCGCGAACTGCCGGACGTGGACTCCTCGGTCGTATCGGTCACCACAACTTATGTGGGCGCCGCGCCTGAGGTCGTGGACACCGATATCACCGAAATCGTCGACAGTGCCGTGGCCGGTATCTCCGGTGTGAAAACCATCACCTCGACCAGCCAGAGGGGGCGCTCGAGGACAACCATAGAGTTTGAACTCGGGCGCGATATCGACCAGGCGGCCAATGATGTGCGCGACGCCGTCGGCCGGGTCCGTGGGCAGTTGCCGGACGAGGTCGATGAACCACAGGTGGTGAAGAGCGATTCCGACGCCGACCCGGTCATGCGCCTGGCGGTATATTCTGACCGGCAGAGCCCGGAAGAAGTGACCGACTATCTCGAGCGCTTCATCAAGGATCGCATCACAACCATTGACGGCGTGGCGGATGTGCGCATCTACGGGCAGCGCCGTGCCGCCATTCGCATCTGGCTCGACCGCCGTGCCCTGGCGGCGCGCAACCTGACGGTGGCCGATGTCGAGACGGCTTTGCGCCAGAACAATGTGGAGCTGCCTGCCGGTGAGATCGAATCGACCACCCGCCTGTTCACCGTGCGACTGGATTCAAGGTTGAGCAATCCGCAGCAGTTTCGCGATATCGTGGTCACCGAGGCGGGCGGAGTGCCGATCAGGCTGGGCTCGCTGGCGCGCGTCGAAAAAGGTGTGGAGGACGACAGCACCATCGTCCGCTCCAATGGGCTGAACGCCATTGGGATCGCGGTTCTGCGCCAGTCACAATCCAACACCATTGCCATTTCAAATGCGGTCCGAGCGCAGCTTGACGTTCTGAACACCCAGTTGCCCGAAGGCATGCAGATATTTGTCGGATCCGACGATGCGGTGTTTGTTGGGGCTTCCATCAGGGAGGTTCTGAAAGCCTTGGGGCTGTCACTGGTGCTGGTCGTGCTGGTAATCCTGCTGTTCCTGCGCTCCGTGCGTGCGACCCTGATCCCGGCCATAACCATTCCGGTATCGCTGGTCGGGTGTTTCTTCCTGATCTACCTGCTCGGGTTCTCGCTCAATGTGCTGACACTGCTGGCATTGCTGCTGGCCATCGGACTTGTGGTGGATGATGCCATTGTCATGCTGGAAAACATTGAACGCCGCCTGGCAAACGGCGAAACCAAACTTCAGGCCGCCGTGCATGGCTCGCGCCAGGTGACGTTTGCCATTCTGGCGACGTCGGTGACGCTGATCGCCGTTTTCATCCCGATTTCGTTCCTGCAGGGCGCTGCCGGCAAACTGTTCACCGAGTTTGGCTTCGTGCTGGCAAGCGCCGTCATCATTTCGACATTTGTCGCGCTGAGTGCCTGTCCGGCGCTGGCATCTAAAATTTTGAAAGCGCGCACAGGTGTTGCCGCCGACGAGAGGCAGCAGCCGGAAGGGATCGTTTATCGCTGGTACCGCAAGGCGGTTACCGGGGCCATCAATGCGCCGCTCATTGTCATTGCTGCCTGTCTGGCGTTCTCCGGCGCCAGCTACATCGCACTGCAAAACACCCAGCGCGAGTTGACGCCGACCGAAGACCGCAGCCTTGTCTTCGTTCCCATGACCGCGCCACAGGGCTCCACGCTGGCATTCACCGACGCCCAGGTCAAAAAGCTTGAAGACCAGCTCGTCAAGGTCAAGGACAAGCTCGACATCAAGATCATCTATTCGTTCACCGGTTTCAGAAGCCGGCCGTACCGCTCGTTCATGGTGGTCCGGTTCGAACCCTGGGATGAGCGCGACATATCGGTGGTCGAGGCGCGCAGGTCGATTATCCCGATGGTCGCCGGCATTACCGGCGCACGCGGGTTTCCGGTGATGCCGTCCGGCCTGGGCTTGCGCGGCAGTTCCACCCCCTTGCGTGCCGTTATCGGCGGGCCCGACTATGCAAGCGTTCAGGTGTGGGCGGAAGAACTGAAACAGAAGGCGCAGGAAAATCCCGGCCTTGCCAATGTCGACATTGACTTTGAGCAGAACCAGCCGCAGTTCCGGTTGACGGTGGACAGAAAGCGCGCCGATGATCTGGGGATTTCGGTGCGCACCATAGCGTCGACCCTGCAGACCATGCTCGCCTCGCGCGAGATCACCAGTTATATCGACCGGGGCCGGGAATATCCCGTCATCGTTCAGGCCGAAGACCGTGACCGGCAGTCGCCGGACGATATCTCAAAGCTGTTCATCCGCACCGATGACGGCCAGTCCGTGGTGCCGCTGTCATCGGTTGTCAGGCTGGTGGAGACGTCCGAGGCTCCCGCTTTGCGGCGCTACAACCGGTTGCCGTCCATCACCCTGACAGCGGCGCTCAATGAAGGCTACGCACTTGGCAATGCCATTGATTTCATCCGCGAAGAGGCGGCCAAGACACTGCCGTCAGAGGCAAGTCTGAGTTTCGCCGGCCATTCACAGCAATATCTGGAGACCTCGTCTGGCGTGGCGGTCACCTTTGCGCTTGCCATCCTGATCGTGTTCCTGGTGCTGGCCGGCCAGTTTGAAAGCTTTGTGCATCCGTTTGTCATCATGCTCTCGGTGCCGCTGGCCGTGGCCGGTGCTCTGTATGCCTTGTGGGGAGCGGGCCTGAGCCTCAACATCTATTCGCAGATTGGTATCATCCTGCTGATCGGGCTGATGGCCAAGAACGGCATTCTGATTGTCGAATTCGCCAACCAGTTGCGCGACGACGGCATGGCGGTTCGCGATGCGGTGATCGAGGCATCGGTGCTGCGGCTGCGCCCGATCGTGATGACGGTGATTTCGACGGTGCTGGGCGCCGTTCCCCTGGTTCTGGCAACCGGAGCAGGTGCGGAAAGCCGCATTGCCATAGGCACGGTGGTGATCGGTGGCCTTTTGTGTGCTGGTGTTCTGACACTGTTCCTGACCCCCGTCCTGTATGACCTGATGGCCCGCTTCACCCGGCCGCGCGGTTTCGTAGAAAAGCGGCTGGCCGAGGAACTGGGTGCGTCGAAGCCAGGCACGGCAATGCCGCAGCCCGGCGAGTAAAGCCAATCACCTCCGAGAATTTCACTCAGCCGCGATGGCCTCGATCTCCAACAGCCAGGCTTCGTCGAATATGCCGGTTATGATCACCGTCAGCGCCGGTTCCAGATCCCTCAGCACCTTGCGGCGAACCTGTGAGTTCTGCGCCCGGTAGCGGCGCTCGGCCAGAAACGTTGTGTGCTTGACAATGTTGCCCAAGTCCATGCCGGCCGCCTTGAGTTGCGCTTCAACATTGGCCCAGGCCTGTTCAGCCTGCTCGGTGAAACTTTCCGGTACGCTGCCGTCCGGGCGCACCGGTATCTGCCCGCTGACATATACCGTGCGGCTGACGTTGGACACGGCCACTGCCTGCGAGTAGCCGGTTTTCAGGTTGTGTGCATCGGGTGCATTAATGTGCTGCTTGTTCATTGATTTGCTTCTTTTGTATGGTTTCATTCGGTATATTTTACAATATTTTGATTAGAATTCAGATTGAATGGAGAAAAGCTGAATGAATGAAAATACGAAGCCTGTTCAGCGCGGCCCCGCGAGGGGGGCGGGCCTGGACCCCTTTGACCGAAGGATATTAGGCGCGCTGGTCGCTGACGCCGGCATCTCCTATGCCAGGCTCGGAGAAATCGCCGGCCTGTCCGCCCCGGCAGTTCACGAGCGGGTCAAGCGGCTGCGCAAATCAGGCGTCATCCGGCGATCAACTGTCTGCCTCGACGGGCCGGCTGTCGGCAAGCCGCTGCTGACCTTCGTGCATGTGGAGTTCGAAGGCTGGGGCAAGAGCCGGAAACTGATGCAGATCGCCGATTTTCCCGAGGTCGAGGAAATGCACTCGGTGGCCGGCGACAGCGGCATGATCATCAAGGTGCGCACCGCCGATGCACACTCGCTGGAGCTGCTGTTGTCGCAGCTGTACCAGCTTGCCGGCGTGCGCACGACGAAGAGCTACATCACGCTGTCGACCTTTCTGGAAAGACCTGTGCAGGCGGAGGCGACCGCTAACTGGCCGGACATCGCCATGCCTGACGAGTGATCATCGGCAGATCGGTGGACCCTGGCTTCGGAATTTGATCAACTGCTGGTCGGTGCGCCCACCACTGGAGATGCAATAGATGCCGCGACCGCCATTCAAGGTCCGCCAGCTTGGCGAGATTGCCATTCGCTGTGCCGACATAGACACCATGTTCGATTTCTACCGGGACATCGTTGGCCTGGACGTGCTCAGCGATACCCGGGATGACGGTATTGCCTTTTTCAGAATCTGCGCCGGATTCGGCGGCCACACCACAGTGCTGGCCCTGTTTCACAACACCGCCGGCCGCCCGGACCTGCATCCGTCAGGTGCAGATGCGCCGGAGACCGGGGCGAAGTCTTCTCTGCATCACCTGGCGTTGAGCGTGGCCTATGCCGAGCAGGCTGCCATCATGACCTGGCTTGATGACCACGTGGTTGACTATCGGGTCCAGGTGTTCGACTGGATCGGCTGGCGCGGCATTTTCATCAAAGATCCGGAGGGCAATACGGTGGAATTTGTGGCTGCCGACAAGTCATTGCTGGCGGGTGCCTGATCTTCGTAGCCAGAACAGGACCCTTGTCGTCAATCCACAATGATCACCTGGCCGGTCAGGGCGCCCTCGACGCTCTTTGCGTAGGCGAGACCAACACGCTTTGACGGCACCGGCTCGTGGCCGGGAAAGAAACTGCCATATCGGGGAACCGAGACATCGAGCAGGCCCGGGCTCACAACATTGACCCGCAGGCCCCTTGGCATCTCGATAGCCGCGCTTTTGACAAAACCGCCCAATGCGCCGTTGGCTGTTGCGGCACCGGTTCCCTGCCTGACCGGATCCCGGTCCAGCACACCACTGGTAAGGGTGAACGATCCGCCTTCATTGACGGCTTGCAATCCTGCCAGCACCACATTGACCTGGCCCATCACCTTGTGGGTCAGGCCCAGCATGAACTGTGCTTCAGTGAATGCAGGCAACGGACCAAAGTGAACCTCGCCGACCGCCGAGACAATTGCATCGACATCGCCGGCTTCCTTGTACATCCGATCCACGGAAGTCCGATCCGTGATATCAACCCGGATGTCTCCACTGCTGCGGCCGGCGGTGATGATCTCATGCTGTTCGGCCAGTTCCGCACAGGCAGCGCGTCCGATATCACCCTGTGCCCCGATCACGATGACCTTCATTGCTCTATCCCTCGATGTCCTTGTAGATCGCCAGCTTGTGCGCCAGCAGCTGTTCGCAGCGGTCAAGATCGGCCCGCCGTTTTTTCAAATGCTCGGCATGGGCCATCAGAACTTGCTTGCGTTCGCAAATTGTGCTGTCTCCCACTTGGTACAGGCTGGCGAAACGATGCATGGTTTTCATCGGCATGCCGGTTTCGCGCAGCCAGTACAGCAGGGTGAGCCAGTCGATGTTTTCCTGCGAGAACCGCCGCTGCCGGTCAGGCCCGCGGCGGATTTCAGGCACGGTACCGGATTTCTCGTAATAGCGGATTGTATCCACGCTCAGGCCGCTTCGAAGCGCGGCTTCTGCAATGCGCATGTGTCACTCCTTGTCTGGCAGTTTCTGTAAAACTACCAAGCTGGAGCAACTCCAGGTCAAGGCCTGAATGCAGGTTTCCGCGGAACTCAGCGAATATCAGTCTCAGGCCGCTTCGCGGCGCAGCGGCTGGCACATGCAGTGCACACCGCCGCCGGCCCAGGTGAACATGGTCATGTCGGGATCATACACCTCAAACCCGGCGGCACGCATTTTTGTGTTCAGGTCGCTGGCGCCCAGGGTGGACAACACCCGGTCGCCTCCCAGTGCAACGACATTGCAGCCCAGCGCCATGGTTTCCTTGAAGCTGGCCGGAATGATCTCGATCTTCTTTTCCTTCAGCCAGGCAACGATGTCGTCGGGTGTCGTGTCCAGGCAGACAGCCGCGCAAGTGTCGTTGAGCATGCACACCATCAGGTCGATATGCACGTAGAACTGGTCGATGGGTGCATACTTGATCTCCCAGCCTTCGGCCTTGAACCAGTCTGCAACCTGGCTGGCGGCAACCTCTTCGGTACGATGATCGGTGTAGCCGACAAGCGCAACGCCATGGCGGATGATGTTGAAGTCACCGCCTTCGAAGTTGCCCGCCGAGACCATGTCGTAGATCGGGATGTTGTTCTCCAGGTAAAAGCGCAGCACGGACGCGTATTCACCGCGCCTGCGCGGGCTGGCAAGCTGGCAGATCACGGCTCCATAGGGCGACATGAACGAAGAGTCGCGGGCGTAAATCTGGTAGGGCACCCGCTCATCTGCCGGCAGGAAGTGGCACGTGACGCCGGCGCTTTCGTAGGCGTCGACCATTTCGCGGTGCTGGCGCATGGCAAGCTGTTTGTCGAACCGCAAGCCGCGCCGCAGCGTGTCGCGGACCAGGGACGACCAGGCGGCATTTTCAAGCCCGAGCCAGCGGAAGGTTTCAGCGGGGCCCAGCAGCACATCGCGCAGCACGCCGGTCTCGGACTTCAGGTACCAGTCCGACATTTCCGGTGTGCCGCCGCCGTCCACACGGGCACGCAGGGGGCAGGTGTCTTGGCTCATGGCAGCTCTCCGTCAAGTCCGGGATCAAAGATGAAGACCACCATGATGTGACAAAAATTTTCACACAAGTGAAAACTGGGTCTAAACTAGTGACAAAAATTACCTGGTGAATTTCATTTGGCGGTGAACGCCGCACCGTTTCCGATCAATGCGGTGACCTCTGCGTCTGAGAACCCGGCTTCCAGCAGCACCTCCGACGTATGCTGGCCGAGCCTCGGGCCGCCCATGCGGTATTCGGCAGGCGTGGCGCCGAACCGGGCCGGCGTTCTGGTCTGGCGCAGCGGCCCGGCTTGAGGGTGGTCGTGTTCAACGATCAGCTTGTTGGCCGCAATCTGCGGGTGCCGGATCATCTCGCTGCGGGTCATGACCGGCGCATGCGGCACATCATACTGGTTCAGCCGCTCGATCCATTCAGCGCTGGTGCGTTGCCGCAGGGCGTCCTGGGTCATGGCCAGGCGGTCATTCTTGAATTCCTCAAGCCCGGCTGACGTCCGGAAGCGCTCGTCGGTCTTCCATTCCGGCCGCTCGCAGGCATCGGCCAGCTTTTCCCAGTCGACCCGCCGGAACGCCGCCACGGAAATGTAGCCGTCAGACGTCTCATAGATCAGGTCGATAAAACTCTGTGCGGTTTCGGTTTCCAGTTCATCGCCGATGAAGGTATGGCCACCCATGTCGGATGACCACAGGAAGTGCACCACGGTGTCCAGCATGGAAAGCTGAATGTGCTGGCCCGTGCCGGTGCGCTCACGGGCGAACAGCGCCGCACTTATCGCCTGCGCGACGGTGAAGCTGGTCAGCTTGTCCGGCACGATGGTGCGCACCAGGGCAGGGCGCACGTCGTCAGACCCGGCCTGAACCGTGGTCAGTCCGGACAGTGATTGCACCAGCGGGTCGAACACCGGCTTGTGGGCGTAAGGCCCGTCTTCACCGAACCCGCTGATCGACGCGTAGATGATATCGGGCCTGATGGCCCTGGCATCCTCGTAGCCGATACCCAGCCGGTCCACGACACCGGGCCGGAAATTCTGCAGGACCACATCCACGGTGGCAATCAGCCGTTTCAGGGCGTCCTTTCCGCCTGGCTTCTTCAGGTCCAGAACAATGGAGCGCTTGTTGCGGTTGTTGTTCAGGAACGAGGCGGAAAACCCGCCCCTGCGGGTCGCCACGGCGCGGGTAGAATCACCGGTGGGACTTTCCACCTTGATGACATCGGCCCCCTGGTCGGCCAGTATCATGGCGCCAAGCGGCCCGGAAACCATGTTGCTCAGGTCCAGAATACGAACACCGTCCAGTGGGCCGGGCATGGGAAACTTCCTTTCGACGTCAAAAATCTGCGAACCAGGCGACGTTTAGCACGAAGCTTGCCAGCGTCGTAGATCACAACACGTTGAAGTCATGCCAGGTATGCGCTGCGTCCCGCCAGCCCGGTCTTGCGCTGCGAATTGACAGCAGGGCTGAAATTTCTTTGGTTGCAGCAATGAATTATTGATATTTGTATACAATTTGTATATTAATCTTCTCATCAGAGGAAGACCGATATGAAAATCAACAAGAAGCAGGCCTGTCAGGCAGACCTGAGGCACCGCATCCTGACACTCAATATCGAGCCGGGATCGGTGCTGGATGAAACCGTGCTGTCGCAACAGTATGAACTGTCCAGGACACCGCTGCGAGAAGTATTTCAGCGCCTTGCCGGTGAAGGTTTTCTGACACTGGAGGAAAACCGTGGCGCCAAGGTTTCCTCAATGGACATCGCCAGCATGCGCAACTTCTTCCAGTCAGCCCCGCTCATTTATGCCGCAGTTGGCCGGCTCGCGGCTGAAAACGCCAAGTCTCCGCAGGTGACCGCGCTCAAGAACGCTCAGCGCTCGTTCCGCAAGGCCAGTGAAAGCGGCAACGTGCTGGAGATGGCGATGTTCAACCACTCATTTCATCACATCATCGGTGAGATGGCAGGCAACGCCTATCTGACGCCAAGTCTCAACCGGCTGCTGATCGATCACACCAGAATGAGCCAGTTGTTCTACAACCCCAAGAACGACCGCGAGGAACAATTGATCCGCACCGCGTGTAACCAGCATGACCAGATGATCGAGGCAATCGAGAAAGGCGAACCTGCGGTGGTCGTTGAGCTGACGCTGGAACACTGGTCTTTGTCGCGTGACCGGATGGAGAAGTATGTCAGGCCGGATCCATTGCCGACGGATCTGGACATGGACACGTATGAGACCAAGAAGCATGCGTTTTGAAGGCATCTACACGCCGCTGGTCACGCCCTACAACGATGACTTTTCGCTCAACGCCAAGGCATTTGGCGAGGCCATCGAGCACCTGATTGGCTGCGGAGTTCACGGCATTATTGTGGCTGGCACGACCGGCGAGTACTACGCCCAGTCAGCCGAAGAGCGTATCGAACTGATGACCCTCGCCAGCAAGGTTGTCGGCAATCGGGTTCCGCTGATCATTGGCACCGGCGCCATTCGAACTGAAGACAGCATTGTCTTTGCCGAGGCCGCCAGGGAAATCGGTGCCGATGCGCTGCTTGTCGCAACCCCACCCTATGCCTACCCGACCGGGCGCGAGATCGCCCTGCACGCTTTGGCAATCGACCGCGCCGCCAACCTGCCCGTCATGCTGTACAATTATCCTGGCCGCATGTCGGTCAACATGGATGAGGAGACCCTCGACAGGCTTGGCCGCTCGCCGAATTTCTGCGCCATCAAGGAGAGTTCCGGCGATCCTGACAGGCTGCACATGCTGGCGCGCGATTACCCTCATATCCAACTGTCGTGCGGCATGGATGACCAGGCGCTGGAATTCTTCGCCTGGGGCGCGCGCTCCTGGGTCTGCGCGGGGTCGAATTTTGCGCCTGAGGCCCATCTTGCCCTGTATCGCGCCTGCGCTGTTGACGGCGATTTCACGCGCGGACGCGCCATCATGTCGGCCATGCTGCCGCTGATGCGGGTGCTGGAGCAGGGCGGCAAGTTTGTCCAGTGCATCAAGCACGGGCTCACCCTGCGCGGCATCGACTGCGGTCCGCCGCGCCGCCCGCTGCAGCCTCTGAACAAGGACGACAAGCGCCAGCTGGCTGAAGTGGTTGCCACCATGAACACCGCCATTGCGGCGATTGAGAAGGAAGCGTGATATGGGCGATCTTCTGACCCGTGCGGAATATGCTGCCATTGCTGCAGGCCTGGACTTTCCCCGGGCGGCTTTCATCGACGGCAAATACCGGGCGGGACGCGGCGCGAAGCTCAAGACCCACAATCCGGCCACCGGCAAGGTGATCTGTGAGCTTGCCGCATGCGACAAGACCGACGTCGACCTTGCCGTGTCGAAGGCGCGCGAAGCCTTTGATCAGGGTCACTGGGCCAAACGGCATCCGTCCGAGCGCAAGGACATTCTGATCCGGTTGTGCAAGCTCATCACCCGCAATCGCCGCGAACTGGCTGTCATGGAAAGTCTCGATGCCGGCAAGCCGATCCGCGATTGCGAACTGATCGACATCCCCGAGACCATCCACACCATCAAGTGGCATGCCGAGGCGGCCGACAAGCTTTATGACCAGACCGCACCGGGCGGAGACGATGCCATTGCCATGATCGTGCGCGAGCCGGTCGGCGTGGTCGCTGCCGTGCTGCCGTGGAACTTTCCGTTGCTCATGCTGGCCTGGAAGATCGGTCCCGCCCTGGCTGCCGGCAATTCGGTGATTGTCAAACCGGCCGAGCAGACCTCACTGACCGCGCTGCGCGTGGCAGAGCTTGCGGCTGAGGCCGGCATCCCGCGCGGCGTGTTGCAGGTGCTGCCGGGCGATGGTCCTTCAGTTGGTGAACCGCTGGGTCTGCACGCTGATGTCGATATGGTCAGCTTCACCGGCTCGACCGAAACCGGCAAGCGTTTCCTGCGCTATGCGGCTGACAGCAATCTCAAAAAGGTGGTTCTGGAGTGTGGCGGCAAGAACCCGGCAATCGTTCTGGAGGATGCGGAAAATCTCGACCTGGTGGCGGAACACCTGGTCAATGCCGCGTTCTGGAATATGGGCGAGAACTGTTCGGCCAATTCTCGCCTGATCGTGCATGAGGCGGTCAAGAAACCCTTGTTGAAATGCATGCTGGCGCGGGTGCGGGACTGGAAGACCGGCGATCCGCTTGACCCGCAAAACCACCTCGGCGCTCTGATCGACAAAGGTCACTGCAAGAAGGTTGCCGGGTATCTGAAATCCGCCAAGGCGAAAGTGCTGACCGGCGGCAAGATGGACGGCGGCTTTGCCGCCCCGACGATTTTCGACGACGTAAAGCGCGGCGACAAGCTGGCCCGCGACGAGATTTTCGGGCCTGTCCTGTCTGTCATAACGGCCCGTTCGCTCGACGAGGCAATCGAGATCGCCAATGATACAGATTATGGCCTGACGGCAAGTGTGTTCACGGCCAATGCCAGGATGGCGCTGCAGGCAGCAAAGGCCATCAGGGCCGGAACCGTAACCGTCAACTGCTATGGTGAGGGCGATATCTCGACACCGTTCGGCGGCTACAAGCAATCGGGTTTCGGGGGCCGCGACAACGGCGTTCACGCCCATGACCAGTACACCGAGATCAAGACCATTTGGATCGACCTTTCTGATCCGGCAGCCGGAGACACCGTGGCATGAACGCGGTCGAGGAAGTCCCGCGCACTCGCCGCGGCGGACGCGGATCCAGGCGTGAACTGCGCAGTGCAATAGACACAACCATGCTGCCGGCACTGAAACGGAAACTGCCGCTTGTCGAACCGATGGATCAGGCTCAGATCGAACGCATCGATCAGGCATCGATGGACATTCTTGAGGATGTCGGGGTCATCTTCCGTGATCCGCAGGCCATTGCCGACTGGAAATCCGCAGGCGCGGACGTGCGCGATGACGATAGGGTTCACCTTGACCGTGGCCTGATCAGAGAGCTGATAAAGTCCATTCCGGAAACCTTCACCTATCATGCCCGCAATCCGGCGAACAATCTGCCGTTCGGCAAGGATCATGCGATCTTCGTGCCCATGACCGGCGCGCCCTACCTGCGCGATCTCGAAGACCGCCGCCGCGGCCCGACCCTGGATGACCTGGCCAGTTTCCACAAGCTGTCGCACATGCTGCCGGCCATCCACTCATCGGCCCATCATATTGTCGAGCCCATGGACCATGTGGTGGCCCACCGGCACCTGCGCATCACCTATTCATCCATGAAGCACTCCGACAAGACCTTCATGGGCATGACCACCAGTCCGAAGAATGCCGAAGACGTCATGGACATGTGCGCCATTATGTTTGGCGATGAGTTCATGGAAACCCATCCGGTCGTCACCGGAAACTGCAACGGCAATTCGCCGCTGGTCTGGGACGAAACCATGCTCGGCGCCATGCGGGCCTTCTGCCGGCGCAACCAGCCGGTGCTGTGCTCGCCGTTTGTGCTCGGTGGCGCCAACACGCCGGCCTCCACCGCCGCAGCGGTGGCTCAGCTCAACGCCGAAGCGCTGTCAGCCCTTGCCTATACTCAGGTGGTCCGCAAAGGCTGTCCGGCGATATACGGCCACTACCTTTCTACCGTATCGATGAAGTCCGGAGCGCCGATGGCCGGCACCCCGGAAATCAGCCTGATGAACTTCATGATCGGGCAGATGGCCAGGTACTACCGGGTGCCGTGGCGCACGTCGAACACCTTGGGCGGCGCCAAGACTTTTGATGCGCAGGCCGGTTACGAAAGCGCATCCACCATGATGGCGGCGCTGATGGCCGGCGCCAACTACATCTGGCATTCAGCCGGCTGGAACGAAGCCGGCATGCACTGCTCGATGGCCAAGTTTGTCGTCGACGCCGAGCAGTGTGCGATGGGCTACCGGATGGCTGAAGGTGTGAAGTGGGATGATTTCGATGAAGCGCTCGCGGCGGTGCACGATATCGGTCCCGGCGGCCATTACCTCGGCCATCCGCACACCCAGGCCAACTTCCAGGACGCGTTTTTCATGCCGGAGCTGTTTGACAACAATTCCGTGGAGCAGTGGATTGCCGACGGATCCCAGGAGATCACCGAACGCGCCCTTAAGCACGTGCACAAACTGCTGGCGTCCTATGAGGAGCCGAAGCTCGATGAGGCCGTGGACGAAGCCCTGCGAGACTACATCGCAAGGCGTGAACGCGAGATTCCGGCAGTTGATGCCCTCAACAATGAGCATTAGCAGGCCATGGCGAGGATTCAGGTAAGCCGTCAGGCGCGCGATCCCGGACCGGCTGCCTGGGACGCCATTCTGCCGCCGGCTCCAGTCTTTCCCGGACTGGAGGATGATCAGTTGGCCGACTGGCTGGTGATCGGCGCGGGCTTCGCCGGCCTGGCGGCAGCGCGCCGGTTGCGGCAGCTGCACCCGACGGCGTCGATCACTGTGCTCGAAGGCCGCCGTATTGCAGCCGGGCCGGCTGGCCGCAATTCCGGATTCATGATCGATCTGCCGCATAACCTGGCTTCCGATGACTATGCCGGCGGGCTGGAGGCCGACCGCATTCAGACGGCCATGAACCGCTCAGCCATCAGCTTTGCCCGGGACGCTGCCGGTGACTATGGCATGGCGCGTGAGGCATTTGCCGTCTGCGGCAAGACCAATGTCGCAGCGTCGGAAAAGGGGGTGAGGCACAACCTTTCCTATGCCGAGCATCTTGGCACGCTGGGCGAACCGCATCAGCTTCTGGACGGCAGCCAGATGCGAGAGATGTGCGGCTCCGATTACTATCGCGGCGGGCTTTACACGCCCGGAACAGCCATGTTGCAGCCGGCCCTGTTTGTGCGCGGCATGGCCGCGGGCCTTGCTGCGCAGGGCGTCAGAATATTAGAGAGTTCACCAGTCGTGGAGCTCAACCGGGCCGCCGGGCTGTGGACTGCGAAAACTGCCGGGGGGTCCGTGCAGGCGCCCGCTGTCGTGTTGGCAGTGAACGGGCATGCCGAAAGCTTCGGTTTCTTCAAGCAGCGGCTGATGCATGTCTGCCTGTATGCCTCGATGACCAGGGCGCTGAGTGAAGATGAGCAGCGCAGACTTGGCGGCGACCCCATCTGGGCGTTCACCCCGGCTGATCCGATGGGCACCACCGTCAGGAAGATATCTGGCACCGGCGGAACCCGGATCATCGTTCGCAACCGCTTCACCTGGAACCCGGACCGGTCCGCCGATGAGACCAGGTTGAAAGCGTTTGGCAAGGCCCACGAGAAAACCTTCCGCGCCCGCTTCGCCATGCTCAATGGCGTGGAAATGGAATACTGCTGGGGCGGATTTTTGTGCTTGAGCCGCAACAACGTGGCAGCATTCGGAGAGGTTGACGAGGGACTGTTTTCCGCGTGTTGCCAGAACGGGCTTGGCGCTGCCAGGGGCACCGTGTCCGGCATGCTTGCTGCCGAACTTGCCAGCGGCAATGACAGCGACCATCTGCGTTATATGCTCCGCCAGCCGCAGCCCAGCCGTCTGCCACCGGAGCCAATCGCATCAATAGGTGCCAATGCCGTCCTGCGTTGGGGTGAGTTCAAGGCCGGCGCTGAATTGTGACTGGTTGCTGACGAGGAGCCGTGCCGAGGCCGCCCGTTCGCAATGGCCCACATGCACGGTTGGTGCCGAAGATGGTCAAATTACTGCAAAAAACATGCGAAATCGCCGTTTCCAGCCATTGTGTTATGTATACAATTTGTATTACCGTGCCGGGCTCCATGAGCCGGGATACTGAGTGCAAATCTCCGCAACGGATCAGGGAGTGACAAGAACCTACAAATGAAAACGGGTGGAAATTGAAATGGACGATAAAAAACTGCTGAGCAGGATTCTCGGCGACAGCCGCACGACCAGAAGGGAGTTCATGGTCGGCGCGACGGCTATGGGCCTGACGGTCGCTGCTGCCTCCAACATGTGGAGTGAAGCGCACGCCGCCGAGCCGAAACGAGGCGGTCACATGAAGGCGGGACTGAACGACTCGAACACCACAGATTCACTTGACCCGGCAAGTTTCAACGCGACCGGCATGATCACGATCAGCCGGGCATTTCGTGACAGCCTGGTAGAAGTCGGACAGGACAATTCTGCCGCGCCCGGTCTTGCCGAGAGCTGGGAATCCACAGCCGACGCCAAGACCTGGCGTTTCAAGCTGCGCAACGGCGTCACCTTCTCGGATGGCAAGTCGCTGACCACCGAGGATGTCATCAACTCGATCAACGTGCATCGCGGTGAAGATTCCAAATCCGGCGCCAAGGGTGTGTTCGCAGGCATCACCGATGTGACGGCTGACGGCAAGGACGTAGTCGTCGTGACGCTGGCCGAAGCCAATGCGGCCTTCCCTTACCTGATGACCGACTATCACATGAATGTGGTGCCAACCAAGGACGGCAAGGCAGACGTTACCTCGACCGCTGGCACCGGCTGTTATCTGTTGAAGGAGTTCGATCCCGGCGTTCGTGCCACCTTCGAAAAGAACCCGAATGCCTGGCAGGGGTCTGACTTCGGCTATGTCGACAGTGCCGAAATCACCACCATTCTGGATGACACCGCCCGCCAGACTGCACTGAGCACGCAGAATGTGGACATCATCAACCGTCCGGCCCTGAAGACCGTTGGACTTCTCAAACGGCTGCCGCATATCAATGTCATCGCGGTGAAGTCGAACCTTGCCTTCACCCATCCCATGCGCATGGATGTAAAGCCATTTGACAACCATGACTTCCGCATGGCCCTGAAGCACGCTCTGCCGCGGCAGGAGTTCGTCGACAAGATCCTGTTCGGCTACGGCTCGGTTGGCAATGACCAGCCGCTCGGCCCGGCCTTTGCCTCCTATGACGGCGAGCTGCAGACCGAGTATGATCTCGACAAGGCCAAGTCTCTGCTCAAGAAGGCCGGCATGGAGGGCATCAAGATCGACATGCATTCGGCTGAAACCGCCTATGGCGGCGCGCTTGATGCGGCCCAGCTGTTTGCCGAGCATTTTGCCAAGATCGGCGTCGAGCTGAATGTCATCCGTGAAGCCAAGGACGGCTACTGGAACAATATCTGGAACAACAAGCCGTTCTGCTCGTGCTACTGGGGTGCGCGCCCGGTCGAGGACATGATCCTGTCGATCGCCTATCTCAGCGATGCACCGTGGAACGACACCGTCATCAAGATGGACAAGGTCGATCAGCTGGTGAAGGCCGCCCGCGGTGAACTGGACGATGCCAAGCGCAACGCCATGTACAGGGAAGTGCAGATGCTCATTTCCAGAGACGGTGGCACGCTGATACCGGCATTTGGCCAGGATGTTGCCGCCACCAACAAGAAGGTCGGCATCGGTCCGAACATCGGCGGCGGCTGGGAAATGGACGGCGGCCACTTCGTCAAGCGCTGGTGGCTGAACGCCTGATTGCCCCTGGGGCTTTCAAGCAAGGAAACAACAGTTGGAGCGGTCCTCTGCGGACCGCTCTTTTATTCCGCTCACGCAAGCCGCCGCATGGCGGCTGCGCTCCGCGAGGGCGCGCTTCGCGCGGCGGCCGGTCGGCCTTGCCTCGGCGCGTTCGGCGCCTCTGACTGGAGTTCATCAGTATCGTCGTCCTCGCGAAAGCGGGGACCCAATGCCGACGACTGCGGTGTATGCCGCCACGGATGAAGTTCAGCATCCGCCTGGCACGATTGACCCGTCGGCAGCACTCGGCCTACAAGTCCTGCCTGCCCTGAACCCATGAAGGAAACCAGACGTGAAGATCACTCGCATTTCCATCTATCAGGTCGACCTGCCCATGAAGGAAGGGTCCTACAGCTGGTCGACCCAGTCATTCTCGGCGTTCGACAGCACGGTGATTGCGGTCGAGACCGACGAAGGCATTACCGGCTACGGTGAGACCTGTCCGCTCGGCCCGTCCTACCTGGCGGCCTATCCGGAAGGTGCGCGCACCGGAATTGCCAGGATCGCGCCGGACCTGATTGGCCAGGACCCGACCGAGCTGGACTGCATCAATGACCGTTTGGACCTGCTGCTGAAAGGTCATCCTTATGTCAAATCCGCCATCGACATGGCGTGCTGGGACATTCTCGGCAAGTCAGTGGGCAAGCCGGTGTACTCGCTGTTGGGCGGCAGGCGTCAGGACAAGGTCAAGCTGTTCAAGGTGATTTCCCGCACGGACCCGGACGTTATGGCGGAACGTGTCGGCGAATACCGCGACCTCGGCTTCAGCCAGTTCCAGATGAAGGTCGGCGAAGACCCGACCACCGACATTGAACGTTTCAGGAAGGTTGCTGCGGCCATGCAGCCCGGTGAAGTGATGGATGCCGATGCCAACACCGGCTGGCGCCAGCACGATGCCATCAGGGTTGTCGATGCGGTTCGTCCGCTGGCCCGCGAGCACGACATCCGGCTTTACATCGAGCAGCCCTGCCTCACTTACGAAGAATGCCTGGTGGTTCGCCAGCACACCGATCTGCCGATGATCCTGGATGAATGCATGGAAAGCCTTGCCGTCCTGATCAGAGGGTACAACGACCGCGCCATGGACCTGATCAACCTGAAGATCAACCGCATGGGCGGGCTCACCCGGGCCCGGCAGGTGCGTGACCTGTGCCAGTCGCTGGGCATTGTGATGACCATCGAAGATAGTTGGGGTGGCGAGATCGCCACCTCCGCCATTGCCCACCTGGCCCAGTCGACGCCGGAAGATTTCCACTTCCAGTCATCGGCGTTTCATGACTATCACACAGTGGCCATCGCCACCGGCGGGCCTGCTGTCAGCGGTGGCTTCATGCAGGCGTCCGACGCACCGGGTCTGGGCGTCGAACCGATCATGGATGTTCTGGGCGAACCGTTGTTTACGACCTGATTTAGCCAGATGACGTTCTAGTCAGCTCTGCACGCCGGCGACGTACCAGTCCATCTTGAGCATTTCCTCGTCGGTGGCCGTGGCACCTGCCGCATACTTTTCCACGCCCTTCTGGTCCTTGATCGGACCGGTGAACGGATGCAGCGTGCCGGCGATAATGCCCTTGCGGACCTCCTCGGCGGCCTCAACCACATTGGCCGGTACCGCGTCATTGTAGGGCGACAGCGCGACTTCGCCTTCCTTGAACCCGCCCCAGAACGATGCCGACGCCCAAGTGCCGTCTATCACGTCCTTGGCGCGTTTCACGTAATACGGCCCCCAGTTGTCGAGGATCGAGGTCAGGTGCGCCTTCGGTGCGAATTTCGACATGTCGGATGCTTGGCCGAACGCATACACGCCACGTTGTTCAGCAGCCTGCAACGGCGCCGGTGAATCGGTATGCTGGGTAATGATGTCACAACCCTGGTCCATCAGGGCCTTGGCGGCGTCGGATTCCTTTGGCGGGTCATACCAGCTTGAGACCCACAGCACCTTTGTCTTGAAGTCCGGGTTTATCTTCTGGGCGGCCAGCGTAAAGGCATTGATGCCCATGACCACTTCAGGGATCGGGAACGACGCGATATAGCCGGCAACGCCGGTTTTCGACATATGGCCCGCAATGGTGCCGATGACTGCCCGGCCTTCATAGAAGCGGGCATTGTAGATCGACATGTTGGCAGCCTGCTTGAAGCCGGTGGCGTGTTCGAATTTCACATCCGGGAACTGCTTGGCGACCTTCAGCGTCGGGTCCATGTAGCCGAACGAGGTGGTGAAGATCAGCTTATTGCCGTCCTGGGCCATCTGGCGGATCACGCGTTCTGCGTCCGGGCCTTCCTTGACGCTTTCAACGAACGATGTTTTCACCTTGTCGCCGAGTTCCTTCTCGATCATCAGGCGGCCCTGGTCATGGGCATAGGTCCAGCCATGGTCACCAACCGGACCGACATAGACAAAACCGATTTTCAGCGGTTCAGCGGCAAAGGCGGCGGCATCAAGCATGGCCAGCGCCGTGGCCGAAGCGCCGGTCAGTTTTACAAATTCACGTCTGTTGAACTTACTCATTGGATCCTCCCGGAAAACATCCCTGTACCTGCAACAGGATATGGCGCGCAAGGTAACACGCAAGTTGAATGTGGCAACTGTCCACGCCGGATTTCAGGCGTTTTTACATGGATTTGCCTGCTTATTAGGCAAGTTTTGGCCGCAAATCCACCAGATCTGTGAAATAGGGCAGGCGGCGGCGGGCGGCGCTGACGCGCGCCGCTTCAAGTGTCGCCAAAATCAGCTGCGGTTCTGCGCCGGCACGTGCCACGTCGCGGCCGTCAGGTCCGACAATGCAACTGGCCCCTGCATAGGTGATGCCACCTTCGCTGCCGGCATGATTGGCATAAAGCGCATAACAGCCGTTCTCGAAGGCCCGGGCAGGCACGACCCGGTGTGCGACCTGGTCCCATTGCGCGGCAAGCGCTGTCGGAACCAGGACCACTTGGGCACCGGCCAGGCAGGCTGCACGAACGGTTTCGGGAAACTCGACATCGTAGCAGATCACCACGGCGCAACTCATGCCGCCAAGCTCAAAATGGGTGGGACCGTCACCGGCAGTGAACCAGTCCCGCTCCATGCCAGGTGGAATGGCGAGCTTGCGGTGATTGGCAACAGGCTGGCCGGCTGGCGACACAACCTGCGCGGAGTTGTAGACCATGTCGCCGTCGCGTTCGGGATAGCCGTAGCAGATGGCGCTGCCGGTCTGACGCGCGAGATCGGCAACACGGCGGGCAAAAGCGCCGCCGGAAGGCTCGGCGAGCGCATGCAGGTCACTGCCGACATTGTAGCCGGACATGAACAGCTCCGGACATACAACCAGGTCCAGTTGCCGGTCCGCGATCGCTTCTGCCAGCCTTGTCAGCCGCTCGTCTGGGCGCAGGTCTGCACCATTGCACTGGAAAACACCCGCCCTGAGCGTGCTCACCGGTCCACCACCAGCAACTGACGTGGATAGTCGGTCAGATAGTCACAACCGGTTTCGGTGACCACGATCGAGTCGCCGATGCGTCCGCCAAGCTCGCCGTCGACGCTGATGCCGCCATCGACGGCGAAGGTCATGCCGGCCTTGAGGATCGTCTTGTCACCGTGCTTCAGTTCCGGACTTTCAAGGTAGGCCATGCCGATGGAACGCCCGGTGCGATAACCGGTCTCGTAACCACGCTCGGCATAAACCTCATTGGCCGCCTCAGCGACCGACTCAGCCGTGACCCCGGGCCGGATGGCGGCAATCGCGGCCTGCTGGGCATCGATTGCAGCCTGTTGTACTCGCGCGGCCTCATCTGAAACTTCCAGAATGTGGAACATGCGGTCGAAGCCGAGCTTGTACTGCTTGAACTGCGCCATGTTGCAGAAGCAGAAGTACACCGGGTCGCCGCGCTCAAGCTGCTTCACGCTGGCCCGGCGATGCACCATGGACGTGTCACGGCCCGACTGCATGATCTGCAGGTTGTGAATCATCGGCGAGACGAATTGGTCCCATCCTTTCGCCGTCAGGAATCCTGCCGCCTTGCGCGTCCCGGCGTTGATGACCGCCAGCGCAGCCTCATATTCAGGGGCGTTTTCCGCCAGCGCGCCTTCTGCTGCGGCCATCATGGCGCCGGCAATCTGGCCCGCCTGCTTCATCACCTCGATCTCAAGCGGCGACTTGATCATGCGCATGGCGCCGATCAGGCCGGTGATGTCACGCAGCTCGACCTCTGCAAGCTGCTCGTCGATCCAGTTGCGCACGATGATCGGCAGGCCGTTGCGCTCAATGCCGATCGCCTTGTGATTGCTGTCCAGTGCGCGGGCCAGCACGTTTTCCCAGCGCTCATCGCCGGCGTCCTCCCAGGTCCGCACATCTTCGACCCAGGTCATCGCGCCGACCATCTCGCTTTCCATCAACGGTGTTATGACGATGGGGGCATCGTCGGCCCGGATGATCAGGAAGGTCGGGCGGCCGAACTCGACCGACAGGTAGCCCCAGAAACCGGCGAAATAGGCTATGGTGCTTTCGTCGGTGATCAGCGCGACCTCCAGCCCTGCATCCTTCATGCGGGATTGCAGTTCTGCCGTGCGGGCGCGGGTTTCTTCAAGCATGTGGACTGTCCTGAGTGGGTTGGTGACAGTTGCGACCTTAAACCTGCACCGGCCAAAGTCTTTGCTGAAAACGACACAATTTCAAGGTGTTGGTATGGCTAGAAAGTCTGTTGCGGGTTGCCGTCAAACTTTTTGGTCGCTTGGATCACCGGCAACCATGGCAACGCCGACTTTCGCCAGCATTCAAACCGCGGCATGAGTTCGGAGCGTTGCTCAACGGTGCCCAGGCGGATGTTGTAGGTGTCCCGCTTGCCCTCGGCAGCGGTTGCGTACAGTCCTGATCCGCACTCGGGACAGAACGCCTGCACCCGCCGGTTGCCGCTGTCTCCGGATTTTATGTATTCTTTCGGAGTGCCCCTGATGACTGCGAAGCTGTCGCCCGGCACCATGGCGATGGTCCGGAACGCCGAGGCCGACATTGCCTGGCAATCCGAACAATGACATATCCCGACTCTCTCCGGATTGAGTTCGGCCTCGTAGGCGATGGCGCCGCAGTGGCATTCACCGTTGATTTTCATGAGAAGGTTTCCTCAACAAGGGGCTGGTTATCCATTTTATAACCCATGCGGCAAAGTAAACGGAACAGTCTGGTTCGGGTCCCGGAATGCATCTGGAAAAAATTGTGGTTGCTGCCGAGGCCGAATTGCAATTCTATCTCAGCTCACAAGCTTCACACCTGAGGTTGGGTTTCCATGACAATTGAGCATCTGATCGCCTTCAACATCGCCCTGTTTGCCGCCATCGCCAGTCCGGGTCCGGCATTGCTGGTGGCCATCCAGACGACGCTGAGTTCGGGCCGGTCCGCCGGCATCGCCATGGGCTGCGGGCTTGGCCTGATGGCAGCTGTGTGGACCATGCTGGCGCTGCTCGGGCTGGAAGCAATTTTTCAGGTCGTGCCATGGGCTTATGCCGTGGCCAGGATCGTGGGCGCCCTCTACCTGCTCTATATCGCCTGGGGCCTGTGGCAAGGCGCGCGCCGCAAGGTCAAGTCAACCCTGAAACCGGCCCGCCATGCGTTTCGTCAGGGCATGCTGATCAATATGACCAACCCGAAGTCGGTGCTGTTTGCAGCCGCCGTGCTGATCGTCATTTTTCCAGCCGAAATGACGCTGTTCGAGAATGCTCTTGTTGTCCTGAACCATCTGGTCATCGAACTGGTTTTTTACACCGCGCTGGCTGTCGGGATGAGCACCGACGCGGTCAGCAGGATGTACCTCAAGGCGAAAGTATATATCGACCGGGTTGCCGCGGTGGTGCTGGGCGCGCTCGGTATCCGCCTGCTGGTGGGCCGCTGAGCCGGTTGTTGTCGATTGACAAAAGGGGAATTGAACAATGATTGATCAGGCCACCCTGATAACTTACGTCGCCATCGTCATCGGGTTTGTGTTCATTCCCGGTCCGGCGACGGTGCTGACCGTGGCCCGGGCCACCACGTCCGGCACCCGCGTCGGTTTGGCCACCGGTCTCGGCATTGCGGTCGGCGATATCATTCATACCGCGCTGGCGGTGCTCGGCATCTCCGCCATCATACTGGCCTCGGCCTTCCTGTTTTCGCTGATCAAGTATCTCGGTGCCGCCTATCTGGTTTATCTCGGCATCAGGGCGATATTTGAAAAGGCTCCGGCCAACGCCGGAAAGCAGCCGGCCTCGCTGACGCCGCGCGAGGCGTTCCGGCAGGGCATACTGGCAGAGGTCCTGAACCCGAAAACCGCGATGTTTTTCCTGGCCTTCCTGCCGCAGTTCGTGAAGCCGGAAAACGGCTCGGTGCTGCTGCAACTGACCACACTGGGTATAATCCTGGTTGCGCTCGGGCTCACCAGCACCGTCATTTTTGCCCTGTGCGCCGGCAGGGTCGGCAGCTTCTTGAAGCAGAACCTGACTGTTGTGAGATGGCAGGGCAGGGTGGTTGGATCAATCTATTGCGCGCTGGGTCTGCGCCTTGCCTTTCAGGAGCGCTGATCGCTTGTCACCCGTTTTGCCGGGCGCACCGCGACGAGCAGTCCTGCTGCGGTTATCAGCACCATGCCGCAGATCGTGAACAGGTCCGGTGTTTCTGTGAAGAAGATGAAGCCCCAGATGGCGGCCGACACCAGATAGGCATAGTCGAACGTGGCGATAATCGAGGGTGGTGCGATCTGGTAGGCGCGCGCCACGCCCACGAAGTAGGCTGCTGACAGCACACCGAGCAACGCCATCAATCCCCATTCGCGTGTGCCCATGGCGGTCCAGCCGCTGAACAGGAACGGAAAGGCGGCCACGGTGCCACCATCCAGGCCGATAACCGCGAGCGCGCTGATGGCAATCAGGCCGGTAACCAGGAACGAGGCCTGCAGGGCCAGCCCCAGAACCAGCGGCTGTTCATGCTGGCATTTGCCGCGGGTCAACACCATGGCCAGCGAGTAACAGGCGGCGGCCATCAGGGGTAGCAGGGTAAACCAGGAAAACGCATCGGTGCCGGGTTTCAGTATGGCGATGACACCGAAAAACCCGAGCAGCACGCCGGCCCACTGCCGCGCCGAAACCCGCTCGCCGATTACAATTGCAGACAGCAGCGCCGTGATGATCGGGTTGGTGTAAACCGCGACCGCGGCAACTGAAAGGCTGAGCACTGGCAGCGAGGCATAGAACAGCAGCCAGGTCAGCACCAGAAGCGCGCTTCGGAACAGCGTCCATGCAGGCGACAGAAGCCTGAAACCGGCGCCCATGGCGCCTACAATTGCGACCAGGCAGGGAATGGCAAACAGCGATCGGACAACGAATACCTGCCACACAGTCAGGTCGGCGCTGACCAGTTTCACCACCGCATCGGCAAATGCCATGGTCAGGACCGACGCCAGGATAATGCCGATCCCCAGCACGGTCTGGTCGGGCTGTGCCGCGTTCGTGTCCTGCATGGCGTGCTGGCCTCCGGGCGTTCAACTTCCACATTGGTATAGCAGTGGATCGATATCGCTACCGTCGTGTTTGCGACTGTTTTTGGCAGCAACGGCGCGGCCGGACGTTGGCGGTCGGCCCGCCAAATGGCCCGGTTGATCCGGTTGCAGAGTGGCCGTTTCGCTATACCTGCAAGTGGTTCAGGCCGGCGTCAAATCAGGTTAGTTTCCCCCGCCCGTCAATCAACCGGAAAGTTGTTACAACCCGTGAAAACACTCCTGCTTGCGTCGTTTTCCCTTACTCTCCTGCTGGTCCAGCCGGCTCATGCAAAAACTGTTTGTACCGTGGTTGCCGATGCGGCCAGCGGTCAGGCGATCAGCAAGACCGGCGACTGCGACAGACGGGCCACGCCGGCATCCACCTTCAAGCTTGCACTCGCCCTCATCGGGTTCGATGCCGGAATTCTCAAGACTGCCGATGTCCCCGAACTTCCGTTCAAACAGGGATATGTCGACTGGGGCGGCGACCGCTGGCGGCAGGACACGACGCCGAAGCGGTGGATGAAATACTCCGTCGTCTGGTACTCGCAGCAGATGGCAAGGAAACTCGGCGCCCCCGCGATCACCCGGTACCTGAACAAGTTCAGTTACGGCAATGCCGATTTCTCCGGCGACAAGGGACAGGACAATGCACTTGAGCGCGCCTGGATCGGATCATCCCTGAAAATTTCACCCGTGGAGCAGGTGCGTTTTCTGTCACGCATGCTGAACAGCGAGTTGCCGGTAAAACCCGATGCCGTCGATCTGACCGCGAGCATCGTGGAAGCCGTCAAGCTGGACAGCGGTTGGCTGGTGCGCGGCAAAACCGGTCTCTCCTATCCGATGCGGGCCGACGGCGGGTTTGACCGGACCCGCGGCACGGGCTGGCACGTCGGCTGGGCTGAAAAGGGCGGCAGGCGGGTGGTGTTTGCGCGCCTGGTGCAGGATCGGCAGCGCCAGTCGACCCATGCATCCCACAGAGCGCGGGACAGCCTGCAGAAAGATTTGCCAGCTCTGGCTGCAGACTAGCCGGTGCTCGCCAGACGTTCGATGAGCCAGTCTGTGAAGTCGGCACCGGGTCGCGACAGTTTTGAGAAATCTCGCGCCACCAGCCAGTAGGTGCCATATTGAAACGGAACGTCGAACAACTGCACCAGACGGCCGCTTGCCACGTCCCGGGTAACCAGTCGCCGGTCCAGGATGCCGACACCCTGTCCGTCAAGCATGGCCTGCATGACCAATCCGCCATCGGCGAACAGAGGGCCATGCTGGATCGGATCATGGGTCACCTGCGCTGCCGCAAACCATTCCTGCCACAAAACCCGGTCTTCCTCGTGCAACAGCGGGTACTGCAGTAGGTCGGCCGGTTGTCCGGGTGTTCCTGCCCTGGCCAGAAAGTCGGGTGAAGCGACCGGTGCCAGGTGAATGTCGTAAAGCCGCCTGGCCTGGGTGCGCGGCCATTTCGACTTCGTGTCGCTGAACCGGATGGCCAATTCGCCGTCGCCGGACCGGAAATCGATCAGGCGGCCGTCGGCATCAACATTCACGTCGACACCCGGGTAGGAGGCACGGAAGTCGGCCAGGTTCTGAACCAGCCACAGGGCGGCAAAACCGGGTTCGACGCTGATGGTGAGAACGGATGTATCGCTGCTTGCCGACAGCAGTTTCATGCAGTCTTCGATCCTGTCGAAACCCTCGGTCAGCACGGCCAGCAGTGTTGAGCCGGCCGCTGTCAGCCTGATGCGCCGGTGCTGGCGTTCGAACAGCTTCTGCCCCAGGGCAGTCTCGAGCTCGCGCACCTGGCGGCTGACTGCAGCCTGCGAGACGAACAGCTCTTCCGCCGCCCGGGTGATGTTCTCATGCCGCCCGGCCGCTTCAAAGCTGCGCAGCGCGGTCAAGGGCAGTCGCCCGCGTTTCATTTGCATAACCTCAAGTTAATCGAAGATGTTGATTAACTCGTTTGAACGCCGCCGGCAACCGGCGCTTCATGGCGCAAAGGACAAGTGCCATGACAGACCTGCTCGAGATCCTCCAGGACGTGGTGAGATTGCTCAGCTTTCAGTTCCGCGTTCCTGATGACCGGGAACAGCGCCCCGGCCGGCGCGAGCCCAGACGCAGCCGCCGCGGCCGGTGAGCCTGTGGCGGTCAGCCTTCTCAAGGCTAGCCTTCGTAGGCTTCCGGTGTGATCTTAAGGCCGTAGCGCTGGATGAACTTGCGCTTGACCTGGCGCACCAGGTTGGGCTCGTTATCCGGCTTCAGGCCGTCCGCCAGCAGCACCGCCCGGGTAAAGTCAATGGCAGTGACCGGTGATTTCTTGGCAATCAGGTCGGCACCGGTCAGATCAACGCTGTAGTTCCACTTGGCGCGCAATTCCTCCAGCAGCAGGTCGAGATCCTCGGCCAGGGTGGCGGCACGTTGTTGTTTCAATGGCATGATGTCTGTTTCCTAGACGGCTCTGGCCAGCACCAGGTGACCGGGCTGCGGTGTGCCTTCTTCATGACGCACCGTGATATCGCTTGCGTGCAGTCGGGTAAAGCCTGCAGCCGTCAGGGCGCTGTCGATATAGGCGAGCTTGTGCACGAAGCGCTGGTGCGGGCCGACCATGAAGTCGTTGGCGCCCATGGTTTCGTCCGGCAGCACTTCGGTTGAGAAACCGAACACGGCATTGGCCGCACTGATGCGGCGCACCCCGGCAAAAAGCGCCGCCACGTCGCCCAGGTAGGGCAGCACGTCGGTGGCGGCGATCAGGTCCCAGGGCCCGTCGTCCACTTCTTCGACGAAACTGACGGCGTCGCCGACATAGAGATCGTCGTAAAGCTCGTGCTTGGCGGCCAGGTCGACCATGTTGGCGGACAGGTCGATGCCGGTGCGGTGGCCGGACATGTCGGCCAGCGCGACGCCGGCCAGCCCGGTGCCGCAGCCGAGATCGAGCAGCCGGTCATAGGGGCCGGGCGCATGATCGAGCAGTGCCTGGCGCATCAGCAGCGGGACGTGATAGCCGAGCTGGTCGACCAGGATGTCGTCAAACACGCTGGCATGCTGGTCGAACAGCATTTCCACGTAAGCCTCCGGCGCTCGCTCGGGCGTATCGCCCAGCCCCATGGCCGCCAGCCGTACCGCAGCGCCGCCATGATCGTCCGGGTCGAGCGCCAGCACCCGCGCATAGGCTTTTGCGGCTTCCGCCAGCTCGCCGGCCTTTTCCAGCGCCAGGGCTTCGTTGTAGGCTTCCGCCAGTTCGTCGTCGGGTGTCATGGTTTGCGCTATTGCTTTGTTCAGCCCATATAGGGATGAGACCTGTATCTGGAAAGCACCAACCACATTGAGCGATGCTGATCAACATGATCGTCCTGTCCGGGTTCGCCTGACCAAAGACGGTGAACTGGCCAAGGCCTATGCGCTGACGCTGACCGCCATGGACATGCGCTCGCTGCTGTCGTCCGAAGAAGGCGGCTATGGGGTGTACGTGGCACCGGAAGACGAGCTGCGCGCCACCTGGGAACTGGACCAGTACGACAGTGAGAATGCCACCGGGGCCGCAGCCGGCAAGCAGGCCCGGGCCAAACCGGCCATCGTTATCTCTTATTCCACCACCGCACTGGCCTATGCCGCAATACTGCTGTTCTTCTTCGGCGCCGCCAGGCGCGGCAGTTTCGGTACCGACTGGGCCGGCGAGGGCGCCATGGTGGCACATCACGTCACCTCCGACCTTGAGCTGTGGCGCACGGTTACCGCCCTGACGCTGCACCTGGACCTGGGCCATATTGCCAGCAACCTGGCCTTCGGCATCATATTCGTCTGGCTGCTGGCCAAGGA
The DNA here is from genome assembly GCA_028289645.1 of Anderseniella sp. Classification (GTDB taxonomy): domain Bacteria; phylum Pseudomonadota; class Alphaproteobacteria; order Rhizobiales; family Aestuariivirgaceae; genus Anderseniella. The sequence continues at coordinate 71,089 of JANQOK010000016.1, read as the reverse complement.
AACCGGCCCCGGCATCGCCTGGGCCTCGACCGTGCTGGCCGGCAGCGCCGGCAATTGGCTCAATGCCCTGTGGCAGGCGCCCACGCACACCTCCATCGGTGCATCAACGGCCGTGTTTGCAGCCGTCGGGCTGCTGGCAGCCCTGCGCCATCGCTGGCGCCCGCCGGAGTTCTCGCTGCGCTACTGGGCACCGCTGGGCGGTGGCATCATGCTGATGGCGTTCCTGGGGTTCGGCGACGGCAATACCGATATCGGTGCCCACATTTGCGGCTTCGTCGCCGGCCTGGCCGGCGGCTACTGGATGTCGCGCAAGGACAAGGCCTGGTTCGCAGACGAGCAGCGCCAGGTCGACGGGCTCAAGCTGGCGAGTTTCACCCTGGCCGGCGGCTGGGCGCTGGCGCTGATGTTTTAGGGGGTGGGGTGAGCATGGGTGTGTTGTGGGGTCTCGCATTATGTCGCTCACGCAAGCAGCCTGACGGCTGCGCTCCGCGGGGGCGCGCTTCGCGCGACGGCCGGTCGGCCTTGCCTCGGCACTTCGTGCCTCGGAGAGGAGTTCATCACGACGGTTGTTCGAGGTCGGAGAACGGCCTGAGCGAAGCGAAGAAAGCTGTTCGACCACTAAAGACCCACTAGGCCCGACCGGGCCTCGGGCCGGTCAGGCCCGCCCCCGCGGAGCGCAGCCGCAAAGCGGCTGCTTGCGTGAGCGGAATAAAGCTACTTTCCCGCGGCTGCTGACTTTGTTACTGCCCCATCTCCCGCTTCAGCGCCTCGCTCATGAACGTCATGAACGTGTGAATGCGCGCGGCGTTGGCGAGGTCTGCGTGGGTGACGATCCACAGGCCGTTACTGAACCTGTCATAGGCCACGTCGACCCGCTCGATACCGTCCAGCTCATCGCCGAGATAGGTCGGCAGCATGGCCACGCCCAGCCCGCGCTGGGCCGCACATCCCAGCGCCAGCATGCTGTCGGTCTTCATGACGATCCTGGCCCGGGGCACGGTGCGGCGCAGCCAGCGCCCTGGCGTGGTGTCGGCCAGCGTGTCGCCGGGGCTGATCCAGTCCAGCCCTGCCAGTGTCAGGTTCTGCCTGCCGCGCACGTAGGAAGGCGCCGCATAGATGGCGAACTGGATATCACCGACATGATCGCCGACCAGTGGCTCCGGTTTCGACTGGGCCGGGCGGATCGCCACGTCGGCATCGCGCCGGGTTAGCGACAGGATCGAGTTGGTCACCGACACGTCCATGACGATATCGGGATATTTGTCATGAAACCGGGCCAGGGGCCGGCCGACAATGGTGTGCAGCAGCGTGTCCGTCGTGGTCAGCCTGATGGTGCCTTCCAGTTTCAGGTCCTTGCCGGTGATCTTGCGCTCCAGGCCCCACACCGCCTGTTCCACCGCCCTGGCCGCCTCCAGCAGCTGCTGGCCCTCGATGGTCAGCTTGTAGCCGTCGGGCCGGCGGTCAAACACCGTGACCTGCTGCAGGGCCTCGAACGAGGTGATGCGCCGCTGCACGGTGGAGTGGTTGACCCCGAGCGCGCGGGCCGCGCCGGCCAGCGAGCCCTGGTTGGCCACGGCGAGAATGTATTGCAGGTCGCTCCAGTCCAGCCTGTGCATCTGCGCACACCTTTATTGCGAATTTCGAGAGTTAGTGATCGCTGGCGCATAGCCTATTGTGTCTGAACGGTGTTGGGAAGTGGCATCAAGGTAAGGAGCAGACAGCATGAAACATATGATCTTGGGCGCAATGGTTGCAGCAGGCATGATGGCGGGCGCAGGCGTCGCCGTGTCGGGTGAGGCGGAAGACAAGGCCATCAAGGCGCGCCAGGCGGTGATGCAACTGTATGCCTTCAACCTCGGCAAGCTCGGCGCCATGGTCAAGGGCGAGATGGAATACAATGCCGATCAGGCCAAGATGGCGGCGGACAACCTGGTCAAGGCTGCGAGCATCTCGCAGGACGCCATGTGGCCCGAGGGCACGGCGATCGAAGACGCCGGCATGGAAGGCAAGACCTGGGCCAAGAAGGACGCCTGGACGACGTATCCGGAAGTCGCCAACAAGCACAAGGACCTGCAGGCAGCCGCCGCCAAGATGGCCGATGCAGCAGGCGGCGGCGTGGATGCGATCAAGGGCGCCATCGGCGGTGTCGGCGGCTCGTGCAAGGGCTGCCACGAAAAATTCCGCGCACCGCGGAACTAGGTTTTCACGTCTGGATTGTCACCCTCGGGCTTGTCCCGAGGGTCCACCGTCACGTTGTATGGATCCTCGGGACAAGTCCGCGGATGACATGCAAAGAGGGTTGCGCGGCGGTGCACCATGTTCTTGATGAACTCCCCTCCGAGGCACGCAGTGCCGAGGCAAGCGCGACTGCGCGCCGCGCGAAGCGCGCCCCCGCGGAGCGCAGCCGCAAAGCGGCTGCTTGCGCGAGCGATATAAACCATCCCGTTCTCCGACCCTGAACAACCCTAGTGATGAACTCCCACTAGGCCCGACGGGCCTCGGGCCGGTCAGGCCCGCCCCCGCGGAGCGCAGCCGCGGGCTGCTTGCGTGAGCGGTATAAACCATCCCGTTCTCCGACCCCGAACAACCCTAGTGATGAACTCCCACTAGGCCCGACGGGCCTCGGGCCGGTCAGGCCCGCCCCCGCGGAGCGCAGCCGCAAAGCGGCTGCTTGCGCGAGCGGTATAAAACAAGCCATCCTCCGACCCCATGAACCTCGACGCCTATCTCCACCGCATCCGTTTCGCCGGCGACCCCCGTCCGGACAGGGCCACCCTGGCTGCCCTTATGCAGGCGCAACTTAAAACCGTGCCTTTCGAAAACCTCGATCAGCAACTGGGGATCCCGGTGCCGACCGGCGTCGAAAGCGCCTTCGCCAAGGTGGTGGAGCGCTGCCGCGGCGGCTGGTGCTTCGAGCTCAACGCCCTGTTCGGATGGGCCCTGACCGAAATCGGCTTCAAGGTCCAGACCCTGGCCGCCCATGTCGGCGATAATGGCGAAACCCGCTCAGCGCCAGCCGATCACATGGTGCTGCGGGTGGATTGTGAACAACCGCTGCTCGTGGACGTCGGCTTCGGTGGCAGCATGATTGAGCCGGTGGCGTTGTTGCAGGAAAGTGTAGAGCAACCGCCCTACATCCTGTCAGTGACAAAGGAAGACGATGGCTATTTCCGGTTTTCAGAACAGCTTGCCGGCGAGGAACCCACTTCGTTCGACTACAGGCTGACGCCGGTTGGCTACACATACTTCGATGCGGTCAGCGAAACCCTGCAGACCGATGAAGACTCGTCTTTCCGGCGCATGCTGAAAGCCCAGCGCCGCTACCCCGGCCGCCATGTCATCCTGCGCGGCTGTGTCAGGAAAGAAATCGGGCCTGGAGGTGTGAGCGAAACGGTGCTGATGTCATCCGCAGAGCTGGTCGATTGCCTGCAGGACGATTTTGAACTTCAGGTGCCGGAAATCGAAACCGCCTGGCCGGCGATCCGCCGCCGCCACGAACAACTGTTCGGATGACATTGCGTAGGCCCTGCCGCAAGTGCGCAAGTGGCTGTCGAGCCCGTAAAAATGCGCACACGCGCTCGTCGGCCGCCGGAACTAGCCGATATATTTTTCAAACAGAATTTCCCTGTCACGGAACGCGCCGGAACAGAACGACCTGCTGTCGGCGGAACGCTTTTCGCCGAACCTGGCAGCATGCTGACCCAGCACTTCACCGGGCGGTACGCCGAAGCGGGTGCGAAACACCCGGGAAAACTGACCCGTGTCCGTGAACCCGGAGTCGAATGCAACCTGCGATACCCGGCCGCGCACTTCAGGTGAGCGCGACAGCGCTTGATAAGCGTGGTCGAGCCGCCGGGCCATGATATAGCGCCGGATTCCGCCGACAGACTTGAACTCCCTGAAAGCGGTGGCGCGCGACACGCCCACTGCCGAGCAGACGTCTGCCACGCCCAGTTCGGGGTTTGCGAAGTTCTTGCCGATAAACGCCCGCATGGCGTCGCTGCGCACTCTGGCGAAGTCATTTCGGGCCTGCTCGTCACTGCGGTTGGCGCTCAACAGCCCCCTGATGGCGCCCTGGAGCCCGGCGGAAAATCCGCGCGATTGAGAGCTTGTGACGTCCGAGATGTTTTCGAATGCGCAGGTCATCACGCTGTGAAGCATTCCACCGACAGGTGTGTTGATGCCATACGAGCGTGCCGCAGGGTGGCGGGACGGATCATATCCGATCAGGTCGTAGGGCAGGTATATGGAGATTTGCTGCAAACCCGACGTCACCCCGTGAAAGTCCCGCCGCTGGTCCACCAGGCAGACATGGCCTGTATCGAGATTGACCGCATCATCGGCGATATGCCCGGGCATCCCGCCGCCGGTGCAGTAGCGCAGCGCAAGCGTATCACTGCCATTGTTGCCGAGACTGATCGAGCAGCCGGACGGGGCCAGGGGGTGGAAGGTGATGTCAAGCAGAGCGAGATCGCCGGCGGTCCAGGCTGCCATTTCTGCATCGACGTTGTGGGTCTCGCCATCCAGCGGGCGCATGTAGAAATTCGGCGAATTGATATCGGACCAGACCTCGCCGCGCTCGGTGACGGGAAAGTCCGATGTCTTCAGGGAGAAGGACAGCAGTGAATCCCGCTGCTCATGGCCTGCGGAACCTCGCCCGTATGCTTTCGCCGGCGATCTGGTCATTGCGGCACCATTGCCGAAGCTGGGTCCATGATGCCTGGCAATGTTCGCCTCCCTCGCTGAATTGTCGCGCAAGCCTGAAGGATAGATAACCTCTTTACAATGATGTTTTCAACAGCATGGTCCCGGTAGGCGGAAATTCGGGACTGATTTCGCAAACCCTCGGTCGCCAGCCGAATCCGCTCCTGAATTCCAAAATCTGCAAGCCAGTGTGGGAAATGCCGCAGACCGCGTGCGCTGGCCCCGCCAGTATCGGGGCTCGCAAACGAGAGGCGGCCTCGAGGTGCACCATGACGTATTCACTGCATAAACGTATTCTCCGGATCGCGGCCCTGGCAGCCGGGCTTCTCAGCCCTGGCCTGGCCCACGCGCTCGACGCCGAAAACCAGTTTATCTGCGCACTGGTCGGTGAGGGCGGCCACAACGGCACCAACCCGACATCGAACCACCAGCCCAACCTGCACCTCTATGGCACTGATCTCGGCTTCAGCTTCCGGCACCGCCACCGCCTGCTGATGCTGTTTGGTGACACCTGGGTTGAGGACAATGCGATTTGCTCGGTGCCGCCGTCCGACGATTCCGTCGGCGCCATGTTCCTTGGCCTCGACAACGATCCAGACGATTGCCTGGACCTGCGCTTCCGCAAGGACGCAGCAGACGGCGCGCGCCCGATCCGGGTGTTCAAGAATGGCGTCCAGTTGCCCATGGGCCCGCTCCGCACACCGATCACCGGGTGGAGCGACAACCGGCGCGCTTACGGTTATTTCTCCGGCAACAGCGAGGTCCAGTGCGGGGTGGCAAACCCCTGTCCAGGCGATCTCGCTTGCGGGGCGTCCAATGTGTGTGTCGACCCGACCAGTTCAATGCCGGCGGCCGCAGTGACCGAACGCCATGTTTCGCGCACGCCCGGACCGCTCGGGCTCACCATAAACCGGTACAGGGTGCGCCACACCTTCGTGACCGGCAAGTTCATGAATGCCACGGCGCGAGCGGTGAAGACCTTCAATGAGAACAATCCCGGTGCGAACGACTACACCGCGCCCACTGCCGGGTTTGGCCTGTCCACCGGCCAACTTCTGATGTGGGGCCGGCCCGGATTCGCTGCCACGCCGGGCACCACGGCTGATCTCTACCTGCTGCATCATTCGATGGGCGACCTGCAGGGGCCCGAAGGCCCGTCAAGCTGGCAACCGCGCTATTTCGCCGGGTTGAGCGGCGGGCTGCCAACCTGGAGCGACGATCAGGCTGACGCGGTTCCGGTCATTGAGGATGAGGCGATCGGCCAGGTCCTGCAGCATTCGGTTGCCTGGGTTCCCGGTCTGAACCAGTTCGTCATGCTGTATGGCGGCCGCCTGCCGTTTCCGTTCACGCTGGTGCCCAATAACCCGGCTACTGGTATCCATGTCCGCACCGCGCCGCATCCCTGGGGGCCCTGGTCCGATCCGCAGCTCATGTGGAACGCAACTGCCGAGGGCGCCTATGGCGGCTGTCCTGACGGTGTCCTGTATCCGCCCATGGGCGGCGGCTGCGCCCAGACTGACCCGTTCCGCCCGGGTGCCCTGAACATGTGTCCGGCCCCGTCGCCAAGCCCCAACCTGGACTTCGGCGTCGAATACGGGGTCAACATCCTGTCGACCTTCACCAAGCCCGGCCCGGTGCCGAACTCGGCAACGATCTACTGGAACATCTCGACCTGGAACCCGTATCGGGTGGTGCTGATGAAGACGACGCTGACCATGCCGTAGGTGGTGCGGATGGTGGTGCAGGCTGCGGACATGGGCATTCTGTTATCTGCTGTGCCGCATGTAGATGCCAGTTGGCGAACGCCGGATGATCACCCCACCAGCCGGAACCGTCCCTCCGGAATATCATAGCGCGCCTCGACGGCCGCCGCGGCCACCACCGTTAGCAGGCCGTTCGCCTCGTCCGGCACGTTCAGCCCGCCCTTGACCGCGGTTACCGTGACCGTGCCGTAGGGCAGTTGTTTGGCCACCGCGTCCGTGTCCACCTGCTCAGGTTTCTGCACGCCGATGGTGACATTGACGACCATCTTTGTCGGGTCCAGGTCGAGGGACTTGTACAGTGACAACGAGGAATGGTGCAGGCAGTCCTGCACCGCGCGGATGGCGGCCTTGGTGTAGTCTTCGCCGTACAGATCGTTGCCGGTGCCCATTTCCAGGATGAGACGTTTTTCAGCCATTGTTTGCGCCTCCATCCACGATGTCGAAATAGACGACCGCCGCCGCGTTGGCCATCACCGTGGTGTCGCCACCATCCTTTTCGATGTCGAGGCCGCCGTGTTCGACGATGACCGTTGCCGAGCCGTAGGGCAGCACGGCGGCAACCTTGGCCTTGTCCACCCTGTCCGGCTGCGCCACGCCGATCAGCACCTCCACCTGCATGGCATCGCGCGGAAACCCGAACGCGTCCGCCATGCTGAGCGAATTGTGCCACAGCGCGTCCTTCAGCGCCCGCACTGCCGCCTTGGTATAGTCCATGCCGTGTAGGTCGGTACCCATGCCGAATTCCATGGCAACGCGTTTGAGTGTCATCGTGGAGTTGATCCTTCTGCGGTCATTCCAGCGAAGGCTGGAATCCATCTCTCGGCAGGTGCCCGACAGTCAACTCGTATCGGACCCCAGCCTTCGCTGGGGTGACGAGGGAAGTAAACTCCTTTTTTGCAGACTGAATGAGCGATGTTCTAACTCCTCGCCGCCAGCACACACTCGCGGATGATGCGGCCGATCAGGTGGCAGTCGTCGAGCGAGAAGGTCAGCGGCAGACGCATGTCGATCAGCGTCGACAGCACCTCGTCCGTCTTCGGCAGCGACTGGTTGCCGGCGTAGGTCCAGCTGTCATGGCGCGAGGTGAAGGCCACCGGCTCGTCGGCGCCGAACCATTTCAGCTCAACTCCGCGCGCCGCCGTGGTTTTCAGCAGCTTGTCGATCTGCTCGACCGTGAACGTCGGCACGTTGAACTGAAACGAGCTGGCGACGAACTGTTCCTTGTCGGGCCGGTGCGGCAGGCGCACATAGGGCACGTAGGACAGCTCGCTGGCCATGGCGTCATACTGTTCGTTCCAGCGCCGGCAGTTTCCATCGAGCAGCTTCAGCTGCGGGCGCAGCAGGCTGGCGCGCAGATTGTCCAGGCGCCCGGAGCAGTTTGGCGTCTCCAACCGGATTTTTCGGAACACGTCTTCCGGCGGCGAGGCCAGGTGGCGGCCATACAGCATGTAGGAGCCCGACAGGATGGTGGCCCGCGCCATCAGTTCCGCGTCCTCGGAGACCAGGAAGCCGCCTTCGCCGGAGTTCATGTGCTTGTAGGTCTGGGTGGAATAGCACGCGGCAATGCCGTGCAGGCCGGATTTCACCCCGGCCCAGGACGCGCCCATGGTGTGGGCGCAGTCCTCGATCACCGCGACGTTGGCCTCGTTGCAGATCGCCATCAGCGCATCCATGTCGCAGATATGGCCGCGCATGTGCGACAGCATCAGCACCCGTGCCTTGCTGGACTTTATCTTCTTTGCCAGGTCATCCAGGTCGATGACTAGGTCTTCGGTGACCTCGACCAGCACCGGGTGCCCGCCGGCACCGGCGATGGAGCCGGGCACCGGCGCCAGGGTAAAGCCGTTGGTCAGCACCGCCTCGCCGGGCTGCAGGCCGAAAGCCCTCAGTGCGGTGGTCAGGGCATAGCCGCCGGAGGTGACCGCCAGGCAGTAGTCGACACCCATATAGGTGGCATAATCCTGCTCCAGCAACGCGGTCTCGGAGGTTTCGCCGGGCCCGGTATTGTAGCGGTGCAGGCGGCCGGAGCGCATGATCTCGACGGCGCGCTCGATAGCGTCATCGGGGATCGGTTCCTGCTGGGTGAAACTGCCAGTGAAGGTGTCTGTCATGATCCCAGCATAGTGCCGAAACAGCAGGTTGGCGCAAGCGCCAGCGGCAAATTGATGTGGTGCCAAAGCCGAAAGGACCCGGAGCATCAGGCGGTCAGTCTGGAGTGGGAGAAGTTAATATACTCGTCACCCCAGCGAAGGCTGGGGTCCAACACGAGTTGAATGCCCGGTGCGTGCCGAGAGATGGATTCCAGCCTTCGCTGGAATGACGATTGTGGGTGGGTCACTTACGCCGCTCGACGCGTCAGTCAGTCACCTTTTAGAACAGCCTTGATCTCGTCGGCCGAGAACCCGGCCTCTGCCAGCACCTCCTCGGTGTGTTCACCCAGCAGCGGGGCAGGGCGTTTGACGCCGGCAGGCGTGCCGTGGAATTTCACCGGCGCGCCGATGGTTTTCACTGTGCCGGCCACCGGGTGGTCGACTTCCGGCACCATGTCGCGGGCGATGGTCTGCGGATCGGCGTGCATGTCATCGATTGCCAATACCGGACCGGCGGGCACGCCCGCTGCTTCCAGCGCCTCGAGCCAATGCTGCGTGGTCTCGGGCTTGAAATAGGGCGCAAGCGCCTCGGCCAGCTCGGCCCTGTTTTCCATCCGGGTGCGGTTGCTGGCAAAGCTCGGGTTTTCAGCCAGGTGCTCTGCATCAATCACCTTCAGCATGCGCTCCCAATTGGTCTGGTTGGCCGCGCCTAGGTTGAGCCAACCGTCTGCAGTCCTGAACGCTTCATAGGGTGCATTCAGTGGATGCGCCGAACCCATGGGTCCGGGCGCGGTGCCGGTGGCGAAACAGATCGCCGACTGCCAGTAGGTGTGGGTGATGCCGGCTTCGAACAGCGATGTGTCAACCCTCTGGCCCTCGCCGGTCTTCAGCTTGTGGGCATAGGCGGCCGCACAGCCCATGGCGCCCAGGATGCCGGCGGTGATGTCGGACACCGGCGCACCGACCTTGACCGGCGGCCTGCCGGGGGCCTCGCCGGTAATCGACATCAGTCCCGACATGCCCTGGGCGATCAGGTCGAAGCCGCCGCGCTCGCGATACGGCCCGGTGCGGCCGAAGCCGGAGATCTCGCAGTAGATCAGGCCCGGATTGATTTTCTTCAGCTCGTCATAGCCGAGCCCGAGTTTCTCCATGGTGTCATGGCGGTAATTCTCGATCAGGCAGTCGGCCTGCTCGATGAGCCGGATCAGTGCCGCCTTGCCGGCTTCGGTCTTGAGGTCCAGGCGGATGCCGCGCTTGTTGCGGTTCATCATCATGAAGGCCGCCGACTCACCCTCGATATCCGGCGGCAGGAAGCGGCGCGTGTCATCGCCGTTGGGCCGTTCCACCTTGATCACGTCGGCGCCCATGTCGGCCAGCATCAGGCCGGTCACGGGGCCTGCCATGATGTGCGCCATCTCGATGACCTTCATGCCCTTCAAGGGCCCCGTATTGGGAACCTCCGCCATGGCAGTTTATTTTCCCTTCCACTGCGGTTTGCGCTTGGCCAGGAAGGCTTCCATGCCTTCGCGGAAGTCATCGCTCATATAGCATTCGACGATCAGGTCGTGGTCGTCGCCGTCATGGCCGACGCGCAGCCGGCGCAGCGCCTCCTTGGTGGCGCGCATGGTCAGCGGGGCATGGCCCTTCAGCGTTTCCGCCAGTTCACAGGCGCGGGCCAGTACGGCGGCCTTGTCGTCATGCAGTTCCGACACCAGCCCGAGCGCCAGCGCCTCGTCGGCCTCGATCAGGCGCGAGGTGAAGATGATCTCCTTGACCCGGTGCGCGCCCAGCATGGACGACAGCCGCGCCAGGTTGTTGTTGCTGAGGCAGTTGCCCAGCGTGCGGGCAATGGGAAACCCGAAGCGCATGTCACGCGCGCCGAGGCGTAAATCGCAGCACGCCGCAATGGCCGCGCCGCCGCCGGTGCACGCGCCCGAGATGGCGGCGATCGTCGGTACTGGCACCGCTTCAAGCGCGGCCAGCACCTTGTCGATGCGCGCCTCGTAGTCGAGCGCGTCCTGCGGCTTGGTGAAGTCGCGGAAGGAGGAGATGTCGGTGCCGGCTGCAAATGCCTTGTCGCCTGACCCGGTCAGGATGACGGCGCGCAAGTCCTTGTTGCCGGCGGCACGCTCGCAGATGTCGCGAATGGCCTCGTACATGGCGAAGGTCAGCGCGTTGCGCGCCTGCGGCCGGTTGAGCGTGATCACACCGACGCCGTCGTCTTCGCTCCACAGCAGGTCTTGCGGTTCAGTCATCCCAGAGCCTTTACGATCTGTAGAAGTATTCCACCAGGAACATGGGTATGGCCGGAATATAGGTGCACATCAACAGCACTGTCATCAGCACCGCGACAAACCAGATATTGACCCGCGTCACGTCCCAGATGTTGGCCCTGGCGATGGAGCACGCGGTGATCAGCACCGAGGCCACCGGCGGGGTCTGCTGGCCGATGGCCAGGTTGAGTGTGACCACAAGGCCGAAGTGCACCGGATCGATGCCGGCCTGCACGATCAGCGGCACCACGATCGGCACCACCAGGATGATGGCGGCGGCCGAGTGCAGGAAGAAGCCGATGATCAGGAAGAAGATGTTGAGGATCAGCAAGATGACGTACTGGTTGTCGGTGATCGACAAAAGCTGCGAGGCCAGCTCCTGCGGCACCTGGGCCCTTGTCAGGAAACCGCCGACCAGCACCGAGGCCGCCACCAGCACCATGACAACGGCAGTCTGCATGCCGCCGTCCAGCATGGCATTGTACAGTTCCTTCAGATTGGTTTCGCGGTACCACAGGCCGATGCCGATGGCCACCAGCACGGCCAGGCCGGCTGCTTCGGTGGCGGTGACGAAGCCGCCGAAAATGCCGCCCAGAATGATGATCGGCAGCAGGAAGGTCGGCAGCGCCTCGACGAAGGTCTCGCGCAGGCGCTTCAGGTTGAAGGTCTCTTCGACCGGGAAGTTGTATTTGCGGGCAAACACATAGGCCACCAGCATCAGTCCCAGGCCGCCGATAAAGCCGGGTACGAAACCGGCTACGAAAAGTTGCTCTACGGAGGTGTTGGCCGACGAGGCATACAGGATCATCGGAATCGACGGCGGGATGATCACTGCCAGCGACGCCGACGACGAGGTGACCGCGGCGGCGAACGGCGCCGTATAGCCGCGTTTCTTCATTTCCGGGATCATGATCGAGCCCATGGCGGCGACGTCGGCCACGGCGGATCCTGAGATTTCAGCAAAGAACAGCGACACGCCGATATTGACCATGGCCAGACCGCCGCGCACAAAGCCGATCAGCGCGGTGATGAAATTGATCAGCCGGTAGGTGATGCCGGCCGCGTTCATGATGGCGCCTGCCAGCACGAACATCGGAATGGCGATCAGCGAGAACTTCGTCGAGCCGTCATACATGTCGAGCGCCACGGTGACCAGCGAGCTAGTGCCTTCGGTCAGCAACAGCCCGACAACGCCGGCAACGGCCAGCGCCACGGCGATGGGCACATTGATGCAGATGAGGGCGACGAGAACCAGAAAGATGATCAGCACAACCATGACCGATCTCCCTCTAATGCTCAGACGACTGGCCGGCAGCGATCTGCCTCCAGTAGTCCGGCAGGCTGAGCAGCTCGCACAGGATAAACAGCAGCGCGCCGATCGGGATGACCGACTGGGTCAGCTGCACCGGGACCCACGTCAGGCTGTCGAGGGTTTCGCCCTGCAGCACGTCCAGCACCCTGAAGCCGGCCCACGCCATCAGGATGAAGAAGCCGATGACGATGACCTCGCCAAACGCCACCGCCCACATGCGCACCGGCATCGGGATCGCCAGCAGCACCGAGTCAAAGCCGATGTGCTTGCGCCTCAGTGCGGCCAGCGCCGCGCCGTAATAGGTGATCCATGACAAGACGATGGAGGCCACCTCGTCATACCAGGACAGTGAGTTGCCGAGCTTGCGGTACACCACCGCGACAATGACCAGTGTGGTCAGGGTCACCATCAGGGTAATCAGGATCCATTCAAGTGTGCGGCCAAGCCCGCGGCCGAAAACGCCGGTCATTCTGGTTGCCTCTAGCCCTTGTTCAAGCAACGTCTGAAAATGAAGGCCGGTTGTGTTCACCGGCCTTCATCAGGGAGGACGGGGATGGGAAAATCATCCCCGACAGTTATCCCGGTTTAGGCGCCGGACGCTTCCGCCTGCACCTTCTCGATCAGTTCCTTGCCGCCGTCGACAGAGCTTGAGAACTCGTCATAGATCGGCTTGGAGGCTTTGATGAAGGCCGCCTTGTCGGCGGTGTTGACCGTGATGCCGCCTTTTTTCAGGTTTTCCAGCAACTCGGTTTCCAGGTTTGCGGCGGTCTCATAGACGAAGCCTTGGGTATCCGCGGCGACATCCATCAGGGTCTTCTGCACGTCTTCAGGCAGTTTGCCGAAATGTTCGTCGGACACCAGCACATAGGCCGGCGTATACACGTGGCCGGTGATCGACAGGTATTTCTGCACTTCCTGGAACTTGGCCGACCAGATCTGCGCATACGGGTTTTCCTGGCCATCGATCACGCCGGTCTTGAGTGCGGTGAACACGTCGGAAAACGCCATCGGTGTCGGGTTTGCGCCATAAAGCTTGAACATCTTGACGCGCCACGATCCCTTCGGCGTGCGCAGCTTGATGCCGGCCAGGTCCTCAGGCTTGTTGATCGGCTTGGTGTTGTTGGTGATGTGGCGGAAGCCGTTCTCGAAATAAGTCAGGATGCGATAGCCCTTGGCATTGGCGGCGGCCTGGAAGGTGTCGCCCATGGATGCCTGGACCCGCTTCATGTGATCGCGGTCCTTGATAATATAGGGCATTTCGAACACGCCGAACGTGTCCGACACCGACGACATCACCGATGACGGCAGCGAGAAGGTGATCTGGCCGAGCTTGAGCTTCTGCAGCAGTTCCTTGTCCTTGCCGAGCTGAGACGAGCCGAACACCTGGACTTCCGCCTTGTCGCCGAGTGCTGCATTGGCTCGCTTGGCAAATTCGTCAACCGAGGCTGCAAACAGCGAGCCAGGCTTGCCGACATGGCCGAATTTCAGGATCAGTTTCTCAGCATGCGCCGCAGACGCCATGGCGGCCAGCGCGGTGGAAAAGGCCAATACCTTGATAATGCTTTTCATTTCAGTTTTCCTCCCAAAAGGACTTGCAGCGTTCAGTCTTTTATTCAGCCGCAACAGAGCTGCTTTCTTCTGTTGCGGCGGTCTTCAGATACTCCATGGCGCGTTGTGCGCCGCCCGTCTGGTGCGGAACACCGGCCACGCCGAGACCCATCTCAACACCCGACAGGGTGGCCATCAGCATGAGATCGTTGAAGTCGCCGAGATGGCCGATGCGGAACACCTTGCCGGCCAGCCGTGACAGGCCATTGCCCAGAGACATGTTGAAATGTTGCAGCGTGGTGGCGCGAAACTCGTCGGCATTGTGGCCGTCCGGCAACAGCACCGCGGTCAGCGCGTGCGAATAGTCCTTCGGCTCGTTGCACAAGACTTCGAGCCCCCAGGCCTGCACCGCGCGTCGGGTGGCTTCGGAATGGCGCTTGTGGCGGGCAAACACATTGTCGAGGCCTTCCTCGTGCAGCATGTCGATGGCTTCGGCCAGCCCGTACAGCAGGTTGGTGGCCGGCGTGTAGGGGAAGTAGCCGGTCTGGTTGGGTCCCGCCATCTCATCCCATGCCCAGTAGGATTTCTGCAGTTTTGCGGTTTTCGATGCCTCCAGCGCCTTGTCACTGACGGCGTTGAAGCTCAGGCCCGGCGGCAGCATCAGGCCCTTCTGCGAGCCGGCCACGGTAACATCGACACCCCATTCGTCATGGCGGAAGTCAATCGACGCCAGCGAGGAAATCGTGTCGGCCATCAACAGGGCAGGGTGGCCGGCTGCATCCATTGCCGCGCGCACGTCTGCGATGCGCGAGGTTGAGCCAGTCGAAGTTTCGTTGTGCACCACGCACACCGCCTTGATGTCGTGCGCCGTGTCCTGGTCCAACGCCTCGCCGATAGCCTCCGGCACCGCACCGCGTCGCCAGTCGGTTTCGATCAGCACCGGCTCAAGGCCGAGGCGCCTGGCAAGCTTGCTCCACAACGAGGCGAAGTGCCCGGTTTCGCACATCAGCACCTTGTCGCCGGGCGACAGCGTGTTGACCAGGGCTGCTTCCCATGCCCCGGTGCCCGAAGCTGGATAGATCACCACGGTCTTGTCGGTCTTGAAGATCGATTTCATGCCGTCCAGGCATTTCAGCCCGACTTCGGCAAAGGCCGGGCCGCGGTGGTCCATGGTCGGGTAGTCCATCGCGCGCAGCACCCGGTCGGGCACATTGGTCGGTCCGGGGATCTGCAGAAAATGGCGGCCTGCGGCATGCATGTCGAAAAATCCTTTGACGTCTCAGGTGATGGTTTCTGCCGGCCCGGTTCGGCCTTGCCACCTTGATTGGAATGCGTATATTTAATTTTGCATTCAAAATTATGTCAAGGCCTATTGCGTGACCACACTTGCATTATCCGCGTTCACCCGGCGCCTGCGCGACAGCGTGGAAGGCGAAGTGATGGATGACGCGTTTTCGCGCGGGCGCTATGCAACCGATGCCTCGATCTACCAGATCATGCCGCGCGCTGTGGTGGTGCCGCGCTCGTCCAACGACGTGCGCAACGTCATCTCTCTGGCCCGCGAGGAAGGGGTTTCGGTGCTGCCGCGCGGCGGCGGCACCTCGCAATGCGGTCAGACCGTCAACGACGGCGTCGTGGTCGATTGTTCAAAACACCTGAACCGGCTGCTCGAGCTGGATGTCGAGGCGCGCACCTGCATTGTCGAGCCGGGCATTGTGCTGGACGACCTGAACCGGCAGCTGAAGCCGCACGGGCTGTGGTATCCCATCGACGTGTCGACGGCGTCGCGCGCCACCATCGGCGGCATGGCCGGCAACAACTCCTGTGGCGGCCGCTCGCTGCGCTACGGCATGATGCGCGACAATGTGCTGGCCATCGATGCGTTCCTTGCCGACGGATCCAAGGCGCGGTTTGCCGAGACCGGCGCGGCGGGGCAGCCGGACTTCGTGCCCGACCTGCTGGCGCTTGGTGCCCGGGAACAGGACGAGATCGCTGAAAAATTTCCAAAAGTCATGCGCCGTGTCGGCGGCTACAACATCGACGCGCTGGTCTCGAACGGGGCGCCTGCAAACCTGTCGTCTCTGCTGGTGGGCTCGGAAGGCACTCTGGCCTGGTCCGACAGGATCACGCTCAAACTGTCGCCGTTGCCGGTGCGCAAGGCCATGGGCGTCTGCCACTTCCCGACCTTTCATGCCGCCATGGATGCGGCCCAGCATATTGTAAGGCTTGACCCGGTAGCGGTCGAACTGGTCGACCGCACCATGATCGAACTGGCCCGCGGTATCGACATCTTCCGCCCGACCATCGAACAGGTGGTGAAAGGCGAACCGGACGCCCTGCTGCTGGTGGACTTCGCAGAGGATGACTGGCAGGAGAATCTGCGCCGGCTGAAACAGCTGCATCAGGTTATGGGTGAGCTGGGCTTCGACTGGTCGCGACCGGGCAAGCATGCCGGCGGTGTGGTCGAGGTCAACGAGCCGGGCCTGCAGGCGGACCTGGCCGAAGTGCGCAAGTCCGGCCTCAACATCATGATGTCCATGAAGCAGGAGGGAAAGCCGGTCTCCTTTGTGGAAGACTGCGCGGTTGAACTGAAGGACCTTGGCGCCTACACGGCGGGGCTGACTGACATCTTTGAGAAGCACGGCACGCGCGGCACCTGGTATGCCCATGCCTCGGTCGGCTGCCTGCACGTGCGCCCGGTGCTCAACATGCGCCTCGAGCACGACGTCAACACGATGCGAGCCATCGCCGAGGAGGCGTTCGAGCTGGTGCGCAGGTACAAGGGCTCACATTCCGGCGAACACGGCGACGGCATCGTGCGCTCCGAGTTCAATGAGAAGATGTTCGGCACCCGCATGATGACCAGCTTCCGCGAAGTGAAGCGGATGTTCGATCCCGACAGTGTGTTCAACCCGGGCAAGATCGTCGATGCGCCGAAAATGGATGACCGCTCGCTGTTCCGCTTCAATCAGGACTACCAGGTGCCCGACATGCCAACCGCGCTCGACTGGTCGCAGTGGCCAGGTGCTGGCGGCGGATTTCAGGGCGCAGTAGAGATGTGCAACAACAATGGCGCCTGCCGCAAGCTTGCCGGGGGCGCCATGTGCCCGTCGTACCGGGTCACCCGCGATGAGGCCCACCTGACGCGCGGGCGCGCCAACTCGCTGCGGCTCGCCATGTCCGGGCAGCTCGGGCCGGACGCCCTGACCAGCGATGCCATGGCGGAGGCCATGAAGCTGTGCGTCGGCTGCAAGGCATGCAAGCGCGAATGCCCGACCGGCGTGGATATGGCGGCCATGAAGATCGAGGTGGCGGCCGCCCGGGTGGCCAAAGCGGGTTTAAGCCTGCGCGACCGGCTTTTGGCCCACATGCCGCGCTATGCGCCATACCTCGCCCGCGTGCCCTGGCTGGCGAATGCCCGCGACACGGTGCCGGGCCTGGCCGGACTGAGCGAAACCATTGCCGGGCTTTCGCGCCGGCGGAGCTTGCCGAAATGGCGGTCCGACAGCTATCGCCATGGCACCAGTGCCGGTTCGGCAGATGGCGATCCGGTGATCCTGTTCGGTGATACCTTCAACACCTGGTTTGACAGCGAGAACCTGCATGCTGCGCGCGCCGTCCTGGCGGCGGGCGGGTTCAAGGTTTTATCGCCGCTGCCTGAAGGATCATCGCGGCCGCCGTGCTGCGGCAGGACATTTCTGGCGTCGGGCCTGGTCGACGAGGCGCGTGCCGAGGCCCGGCGCCTGATTGCCGCTTACCTGCCGCTGGTGCGTGCCGGGGCAAAGATCGTTGGCCTTGAGCCGTCCTGCCTGCTGACGCTGCGCGATGAACTGACTGTCCTTAAACTGGGGCCGGAGGCGGACGAGATCGCCGCTGCCGCGATGATGTTCGAAGAATTCGTGGTGACCCATGCGGACAGGTTTGAGTTCACCGCCCTGGAGCGCAAGGCGCTGCTGCATGGCCATTGCCACCAGAAGGCGCATAATGTCATGGGCAGTGTAACCGCCGCCCTGAAACTGGTGCCGGGGCTTGAGGTGGATACGGTCGAAAGCTCGTGCTGCGGCATGGCCGGCGCATTTGGCTACCAGGCGGAGACATATGAGGTGTCACGGGCCATGGGCGAGTTATCCCTGCTGCCGTCGGTGCGTGTGGCAGAATCGGATACACTGATCGTGGCGGACGGTACATCGTGCCGCCACCAGATCGCAGACGGCACTGGCCGCGGTGCCATACACGTGGCCCGCGTGCTCGAGATGGCCATTGCGGACAAGATGGAAGGAGCCGGCCGATGAACATAACAATGGACGAAGCCATTGTGCGGCGTTCCCTGCATGACGAACTGGTCGAACGGCTGCAGCGGCTGATCATTGAAGGTGAACTGACGCCGGGCGAGAAGGTGCCTGAGAAGGAGCTGTGCGAACGCTACAACGTGTCGCGCACGCCAATGCGCGAAGCGCTGAAAGTTCTTGCCTCCGAAGGACTGGTGACACTGACCCCCAATCGCGGCTCTTCCGTTACCGCCGTCACCGTCGAGGATCTGGAAGAGGTGTTTCCGGTCATGGGAGCGCTGGAAGCGCTGTCTGGAGAACTGGCCTGCGAGAAGATCACCGATGCGGAAATCGCCGCCGTCGGCAAATCCCATCGCGAGATGATCGGGCACTACAAGGCACAGCGCCTGCCGGAGTACTTCGCCGCCAATGAAGCCATTCATACGGCCATTCTGAAGGCCGCACGCAACGACACGCTGGCGGCCCAGCACCGCATGCTGTCAGCGAGGGTGCGCCGGGCCCGCTATCTCGCCAACATGACCCGCGAGCGCTGGGACAAGGCGGTGGCCGAACACGAGGACATCCTCGCCGCCCTTGAAGCCCGTGACGGCCGCAGGCTCGGCCTCATCCTGAAACAGCACCTGCGCAACAAGCTGGAAACCGTTTCTGAATGGCTCAGGGCCAATGATCGCGGGTAGGGGGCCAGCGACATGCCTCGCCGAAATGAAAAGCCAATTCAGGGGCTTATTGCCGCAATTTGACTCAATAGTGCATGTATCATCGACCTGTTTACCAACAAATCCGGCGGCGTTTGACCCAAAGGTAAACAAATGGTTACGATATCGCGGTTTTTAGTAAGTAGTTGAGGTCGCCATGAGTATCAGCAAGTTGGGGAAGTCCGCCTATTCCCACATCGCCGTTTGGTATGACAGGGACGATGGCTCCATCCATGTGTCCATGCCCGACGTTGAAGGCTTTCACACCACCGTCGACAGCGGCCAGCATCCGGAACTGTTCGAAAAGCTCTCCGATTGCCTGCAGCAGGTAGGCGAACAGCCGCCGCATGCTGCCGGCGCTTCAAACGACAACCGCCAGCGCGTCTGACAACGCCGCAAGCGGTTTTGGCCGATTGCACTAGAACCCGATCAGTGCGCCCGCGAGTGCGATGTACAGCGGGATCGACAGGATGGCCACCGGTGTACCGATCCCTGTCGAGGTGCCGACATAGGCCGACGGGTTGGCTTCCGGAACCGCGCCACGCATCGTCGGCGGCCCGGAAATGTCGGAACTCGAACCAGCCATGACCGCCAGCAGAACCACACCGCCCGCTGAGAAGCCGGTGAGGTGATGCGCGATCAGCCCGAGGCCAAACCCAAGCAAGCCATGGATAATTGGCGCTGCCACACCATACATAATGTAGGAGTGGGCAACCTTGCGCAGTTCTGAAATCCGCGCCCACGCCTCCATGCCCATGATCAGCATCAGCACCGACAGCAGACCCCGGAACAGAACCTCGTAAAAGCTCTCATAGACGCTGTCCGGCCTGGTGAATATGCCCAGGCCCAGTCCCAGCAGCAGCGCTGAGATCGCCGGGCTGCGGAAAGTGTCTGTGAGAATCTTCTTTATCATCGTGCCATCGAAGCCTTCCATGCGCCCCTGACCTGCAGATCCGCCGCCCAAGGTCATCGTGGCCGTGCCGCCGCCTTGAGTTGACGGGACTGCGGCCCGTGCGGCTGACACTCTCGCCAGCACGATGGCCGTCACCAGGGCGGCGATATCCATGAATGGATACAGCGCGCCGATGAAGCCCTCATAGTAGATCCCTTCAGTGTCCAGCACCGCCATGCCGGCGGCCAGTGTGGATGCTGAGACAGCCCCGAACATGCCCGCGGTGGCAAGGCCGTCGACCCGCGAGACGCCGCGCCACCTCGCCAGTGTGACACTGCCGAGCAGGACAATGCCGACCCCCAGCGCCACGGCGCACAGGGCGGGAACAAACAGCGTCAGGAATTCAGCCTCGCGCACCGAGATGCCGGCACCGAGGCCGACCTTGAGCAGCAGCAGGATGACGATGAACTTGTATACCGGAGCCGGGACCTCCAGTTTGCTTCCCAGTGCCGCGATCAGCATGCCGCCGATCAGGAAGGCAAGCGTAGGCTTCTGAAACTGGGTGAAAACCGTGGAGGCAATGTCGGCGATCATGTCCATGGCAGGCTCCTGTGCTTGAAGGTGCGCCGTGGATACATCGGTTTCTATTTCAAGAAAAATATATCTTTTATCGAAATATGTTCTAAAATTTAGAACAATGAACCGATTGAACTATCATCATCTGCGCTATTTCCGCGAGGTAGCCCACGAGGGCCATCTGGGCCGTACGGCTGGGCGGTTGAATGTGTCCCAGTCAGCGCTGTCCATGCAGATCAAGAGCCTGGAGGAGCAACTCGGCCATGCGCTGTTCGAGCGCGTTGGCCGCGGACTGGTATTGACGGAGGTCGGGCACATCACCCTTGATCATGCTGACCGGATCTTTGGCGCAGGCGACGAACTGCTGGCGACGTTGAACCAGTCGGCAACCGCGTATCCGCCCTTGCGGATCGGCGCCCTGTCCACCCTGTCACGCAATTTCCAAATGGCATTCCTGCGCCCCGTCATGGCCAGCGGCGACGTCGACATTGTGCTGAAGTCCGGCAATACGACCACGCTGCTTGACGCTCTGAGGACACTGTCGCTGGATGTGGTGCTGACGACGGAACCGCCGCAGCGCGAGCAGGGAGCCGAGTTTGCTTCGCACCGCATCGCCGAACAGCCTGTCGGCATACATGGTTTGCCCGAGCTGCTGCGCCACTCCACGCTTGCGGAACTGCTGGCTGCAGAACCGCTCGTCCTGCCGACAGGCAGTGCCATCAGAGCCGGGTTCGAAGGACTGGTTGCCCGGTTGGGGATAACGCCCCGCATTGCCGCCCTCGTCGACGACATGGCCATGGTACGCCTGCTGGCCCGCGACGGCGCCGGCCTCGCGATCGCTCCCCCGATCGTGTTGGCGGATGAAATCCGCTCCGGTCTGCTGCAGACGGCACCGTTCGAACTGGGCATTGTCGAGCCGTTTTACGCCGTTTCGGTACCGCGCAAGTATCCGCATCCGGTTCTGACCGATCTTTTGAAAGCGGGGGCTCTTTCGGACTGATGGGCTTTGCTCAAGCTGTGCCCATATGCTTGCAGTAGGGTTCAGCCGCGCCAGCATCAGAGCCAACCTCCGGCAGAGTCAATTCGTCTGCTTGCAACCCGCAAAGCTCCAGAACATTACCCACACCTGACGACGGATCTGTCACCAGGTCCTCGTAACGCAGACGCAAGGCGCGGCCTGGCAGTTTCTGTTCCAGCACAGCTGTCATTTCGTCGTACCAGCGAACATACTGGCGCGCAGATTCGAGACTGTAGGCGTGATGGTTTCCAATGCGGTACTTCTTCATCAGAATGCGCAATGTGGTGTCGTCATGATTCCGGGTCATGAACACAAAACGTGCTTCTGGCAATGCTTGCGCCAGTCTGCCGACAGACCCAATCAAACCGGGATTTGTGTTGGTGAGCACGTCCGCATGGTCCGAACTGGCGGCGGCTCTTTCGCGGAATTTGTCGGCGAAAAGTTGATCCAGGGATGTCGGAAGCAGTAGTAACGACTTCAAGGTAACAAGTCCGGCGGTTTGAGCGGCTCTTTTGACTGCGAACTCCACATTGTGGTTCTCATAACCGCGTTTGACTCCGGGGTGGCAGGCGACGAGTGTTTCCAGAGTTGTCTTGCCGGCCCGCGAAGGGCCCAGAATGAACAATGGCACAAGGCGGGCAGATGACCGGCTTCGACCTTTGGACGGCGGTTTGACAGCTGTCATCTGGTGCACGAATTCGAGATCGCGGGCACGACGTTCCAGTGCCTTCTTTAACGGAGTTGCATGCTCGTCCCATATATCCGCATTGGCTTTGCAGATGGCATCCCATGCCTGATCGTACGCTTCTTCACGGTCAAGAACCGATGCAAGAACGAAGGTCTTGTTGTTCGCGAACTCTTGTTGCGATTCAGTTTCCTGCTTGCGTGAAATCTCGAGTGCTTTTCGAAAGTCCATCTCCAGGCTGCCTGCCGGCAGTTGCAGCAGCAGATGGACCACGGCGATAGAGCCCGGGCGCAGTTTCCGCAACTTGAGCAGCAGGTCGCTGGCCTCGGTGAAATACCCCAGGCTGATCAGGCAATCGCTGAGCTTGAACAATGCCGGCGCATGATCTGGCTTTAGTGCAAGGGCCGTGCGATACGCCTCCATGGCTGCCCCGAAATCGCGGTCGTCGCTGGCGACTTCACCCAGCATGAAGTGGACTTCCGGGTCATTCGGATTGAGGTTCCGGGCCTCGCGCAGCATCAGCGCCGCCATCTGGGGTACTTCCAGGCCCAGCCAGGCCGCTGCCAGGTTGGTGTAGTTTGTCCAGTCGTCATGCGCTTCGGCGGCGGCCGTGAGGAAGCAGTTTACGGCCTGCGGATAGTTTTTCTTCTCAAGCGCGGTCAACCCGAATGTCTGCAATGCACCGAGGTAGGTTGGATGGTAATTCAGCAGTTGGCGGCAGATCTTCTCGGCGCTGTCGAGATGTCCTTGCCGGCGCATCGCTTCAGCCTTCAGCAACTGCGCGTGCAACTGACGCGCCGATCCATCGCTGGTATCCGCCGGTCCTGCAGGGCCGCTCTTGATTGAGCCCGTGAGCGTCAACTTCTTGTCTGCCGGTTTTCGACTTGCCATGCGATAGATACTCCAACGATTCCAATCTGTTTGCCTGGTGTGGCACATTTGCAACACTTTTGGAAAAAGTGAAATTTGGGATCCGTTTAATTTGACTCCCCAAAATCAGCTATTTAACTCTTTGGACAGATATTTCACGTCGGGGGAGATGTCTGATCATATGTCAAAACAGTTCACGTAAGTAGGTGCTGGGGTCATGAAAAGAGTTGCGTTCAATCTGATGAAGGGGGCGGGCTCGGCTGCCCTGCTGATGGCAGCAACATCTCTTGGCGCGCAAGCTGCCGATCTCGAGCGACCATATGCTGCCCACGACTGGACCGGACCCTATATCGGCGCGCTTATTGCGGTTGGCGGCTACGACACCGAGGGCGATTTTGACAATGATTCCGACACCGAGGCTCATCGCCTGGGTGCTCTGGGCGAAGTCTCGATTCTCGGTGGCGCGCAGGTTGGCTGGAACTTCCAGTCCGGCAACATGGTGTTCGGCATTGAAGGCGATATTAGCGCCACGGCGTTCGATCGTGCTGTCGCGGAACCGGATCTGAACGACGACGACGCGGTTGTCCTGGAAGGTGACTATTTTGCAACGGCCCGTGGCCGTATCGGCATCGCCGACAACGATGTCTTGCTGTTCGCCACCGCCGGCGCGGCATTCATTGGCGGATCATTGTCCAATACCGAGACGGATGACAGCATCGACGTAGATGCTGTTGGTGGCGTTGTCGGTGCCGGCATCGAATGGGCGGCTACGCCGACCCTGAGCGTGAAGGTGGAAGGCCTGTACGCCTTCTTTGACAAGACGATCGACCTCAACAACGAACTCGGCGAAGGCACTGACGACGATTTCTTCCGTATCGAGGACATGGTTGTGGCGCGGCTGGGCGTGAACTGGCATTTCAACGGGGCGGCCAATGATGGCAGCTACGATATCGACGAGACGGACCGTGACTGGACCGGCCCCTATATCGGTGCGCTGGTGGGTGCAGGGGCGGTGCAGACCGGTGGCATCTTTGACAGCAGTGATGAAAGCTCGAGCGGCATTTTCCTTGCCCAAAGCAGCACGGTCGGCGTGATGGGCGGCGGCACAGTTGGCTGGAACATCCAGAACGGCCAGATGGTCTTCGGTCTTGAGGGTGACATCAGCTTTGTCGATTGGGATGAGACCTCATTTCAGGCAACCAACACGCCAGATGGTATCAACTTTGAAAGCGAGCTGTTCGCCACAGCCCGCGGACGGGTCGGTTACGCGGACGGTGACCTGCTCGTATATGGCACCGCCGGTGTTGCATTCCTCACTGGTGAGTTGAGTGATGCAGGTGGCTCAGGCGGTGC
This sequence comes from Anderseniella sp., assembly GCA_028289645.1. Taxonomy (GTDB): domain Bacteria; phylum Pseudomonadota; class Alphaproteobacteria; order Rhizobiales; family Aestuariivirgaceae; genus Anderseniella. The sequence continues at coordinate 47,021 of JANQOK010000016.1, read as the reverse complement.
GGACGGTGTCGACGTGTTCGCAACCGGTGCTGTGTTCGGCGTGGGCATGGAATGGGCCGCAACCGAGAGTGTGACAGTGAAGGCGGAAGGTCTTTACGTCCACTTCAACGATGCCACCAGCTTCGAGGAAGCCGGGGCGGCAGATACGGGCGATGCATTTGAGCTGCAAGATGCCGCAATCGCGCGCCTGGGCGTCAACTGGGCTTTTCCTGCCGACTGACCCGTTGCTTCGGGTCGGTCAAGCGGGCGGTGCCGTCACTCGGTTTCAAGCCGGTATTTGAAGAACCTTGCCCCATCGTGTTTCACCTCGTCGACAAATCGTGCGCCGAGCCGGTCGAGTGCTCGCAGGTTCCGGCGCGATGGCGGCAATAGAAATGTGATGAACGGGATGCGTTCATCAGCCATGGCAAACTCGATAGCCTTCCTTGAAATACGGGTGCCAAGTCCGAACCATTCCGGCTTCAGCACCAGACCGTAATCCCACTCGTCACCCTCTTTTTGAAACCCGCCCCATCCGGCATAGTCACCGTTGACCAGTATGGCCCAATGCCCGAGCCCGTCACGGGCCCAGCGCTCTTCCTTGGCCGCAACAAATTCCGCGACAGCGGCCCGGTCCCACTCCGAAGTCAGAAGCGGCATGTGCTCGCCAACGCGCGGATCGCACATGTGCGCAACGATGTCGTCCGGTTCGATCTCGGGCAATCGGGTGAAGGTGATCTGATTTTTAAGTGAGGTCGTCATGGGTGCGGTTCCGCTCAATACCTGGTGCCCAGTCACCTCTTCCACAGTGCCGTCGCGTTGATAGTCATCCGGACTGTAGCCTGGATGCGGACCTGGCCCAGAGCCATGATGTCAGGAACCATCTCGGTCGAGCATGCTCCCGTTTAGGTATCAAACGAACTGGGCTACGGTAAAGTAGAACATGAGGGAGACTGTGTGATGAGGACAGATGTACAAGTGGCGGTCATCGGAGGCGGAATCGTCGGCGTGTCTGTCCTGTACTGGCTCGCCAAACTCGGCTGGACCGATACCGTGCTGCTGGAACGCAGGGAACTGACTTCCGGCTCTACATGGCATGCTGCCGGCAACACGACCTATTTTGGGCCCTATCCAAAAATGACCCAGTTGTTCGCCGGGTCAATCAGAACCTACCTGCAGGCGCAGGAAGAAAGCGGCCAGTCGGTCGGTTTCCACGAAACAGGCAGTCTTCGTCTGGCCGCGACACAGCGTGAACTGGATTTGTTCCATGTTTACAAGCCACGATTTGCGCAAATGGGCATTCCATTTCACATCCGCACCCCCGATGAGGTGAGCCGACTGCATCCGCTTATTGATGCTGGCGATATCTTTGGGGCCGCGCATACGCCAACCGATGGCCACGTGGACCCGACTGGTGCAACCAACGCGGTTGCAGCCGCCGCGCGCACAATGGGGGCGGCAGTTGAGAGACATTGCCCGGTTGCATCACTTAGGCCGGAAGGGGGCAAGTGGCTACTCGAAACACCCGCGGGAACTGTCACAGCGCAGCAGGTAGTTGTCGCAACGTCCTTCTGGGCGCGCGAAATGCTGGCCGCGATTGGGCTCAACCCGCCTCTATTCGCGACCCAGCATCATGAGATCATTACTGAAACTGTGCCCGAAATTGCGGTGCTCGACTCCGAACTTCCCGCCATGCGTGACAGTTATGTGTCGTGTAGTGTGCGTCAGGAGCGGGACGGACTTCTCATCGGCATTTATGAAACCGCGCCGGAATTCTGGGCACTGGACGGCATTCCAAAAGACTTCAAAGAGGAATTGCTGCCTCCCAATATCGATCGGCTCATGCCTCATCTTGAACGCCTGATGGAACGGATGCCGACTTTTGCTCAGGCAGGAATTAAAGTCGCGAACAACGGGCCGATGTGTTTTACGCCCGACGGATTGCCCATGCTCGGGCCGATTCCTGAAAAGGCAGGTCTTTGGCTGGCCTCCGGATTCAATGTCGGCATCGGCACAGGCGGTGGCTCTGCCGAATTTCTGGCGAAGTGGATCACCTCAGGGCACCCGGTGCCGGGCCTTGAAGCCGTGCACGCGGACCGATTTGGCAATGATATGACCGCAGAAGCCGCATTGGATGCCATTCGCAAGGTGTACGCGCGCGGTTATCATCTGCCGGACAGCATCTGATCCTCTCGGCGGGCCACTGCCGAAGTACCAGTTCGCGTCCGTTGGAACGCCCGGATCAGCTGGCGTCGAAATCCAGCACCAGTTTTTCGGTTTCGGGCCGGGCCTGGCAGGCGAGGATATAGCCGGCTTCCAGTTCCCACGGTTGCAGCGACCAGTTCTGGTCCATGGTGGCGGAACCTTTCAGCACCTTGCAGCGGCAGGTACAGCACATGCCGCCAGCACATGAGTGCGGGATTTCCAGCCCTGCCTCCTTTGCGGCGCCCAGCACAGTTTCTTGCGAAGGGTTGACGCGCAGCTTGCGCCGGCCACCATCGAGGATGATCTCCACTTCAGATCCGGTCAGGTCGGGCTTGGGCGGGGCATGCTCGCCGCCGGGCTTGCCATACGGTGTCGGCGTGAACACCTCGAACCTGATCTTGTCGAACGCCACGCCCATGTCGGTCAGCGTGGAGCGCAGCACCTTGATCATCGGCGCCGGCCCGCACAGATAGACCGCATCGTAACTTGCCGGGTCAATAAGCCCGCGCTGTTTCATGTCGTTGAGCTTTGCCGCATCGATGCGGCCCGACAGGATGTCGGCGTCCTGGCCTTCTTCGGAAATCACATGCAGCAGCGACAGCCGGGTCAGATAGGTATCCTTCAGCGCGTCGAGATCATCGCGGAACATCACGCTGTCAAAATTGCGGTTGGCATAGACCAGCGTGATGGTGCTGTCCGGCTCGTCCTGCAGCACCGTCTTGACGATCGACAGCACCGGCGTAATGCCGGAGCCGGCGGCGATAAGCAGGTAGTCATGGGTGCCACCCGTCTCCGCCACAAAACGCCCCTTTGGCGCCATCACCTCAATTCGGTCCCCGGCCTTCAGTTCCTGCGCAAAGCTTGAGAACACGCCGCCTTCCAGATGTTTGACGCCGATCTCCAGCCCGTCATCGGGCCGGCAGCAGATCGAATAGGAGCGCCGCACTTCCTCGCCGCCCAGATTGGCGCGCACGGTCAGATACTGGCCCGGCTTGAAGGCAAACTCGGACTTCAGCGCATCCGGCAGCTCAAAGCGGATGGCGGTTGCCTTATCGGTCTGCGGGCGAACGCCGGAGACGGTGAGTTGGTGAAACTGATCCTGAGCCATTTAGAGATCCTCAGATGCACTTGAAATAATCAAACGGTTCCGCGCACGCTTTGCAGGTGTAATGCGCCTTGCATGCGGTGGAGCCGAATTCGGAGACTTTTTGCGTGTCGGCACTGCCGCAGCGCGGGCAGTTGATGGCGGTTTCGCCGAACAGAGCCATTTTCGAACTGCTGCCCCTGACCGGCGGCGCAATGCCGTAGGCGCGCAGTTTCTCGCAGCCTTCCGGTGTGATCCAGTCGGTGGTCCATGCCGGTGACATGACCCGCTCGATGCGGGCCTCAAATCCGGCGTCCAACAGGGCGGCCTCGACAGCCATCTCGATGGCCAGCACGGCAGGGCAGCCGGAATAGGTCGGTGTTACATAAGCGACAGCCACACCGTCTTCGATGGCAACATCGCGCAGGATGCCCAGGTCAGCCACGGTCACGCACGGCACTTCCGGATCGGGCACGGCTGCTGCCGCCGCCCAGGCGCGGGCCGTATCGAGGTTGTCGGTTGTGGCGGTGCTGGGCATCGGCGCTACCACTGCAGATTGGGGTAGGTGCGTTGCATGTACTGCAGCTCGGCCAGGATATGCCCCATTTCTTCGGTGTGCTCGCCGATGCGGCCGCCGGTCTGCGGGTATGCCACTTCCGGCACCTCAAGCAGGCCTTGCGCAAACACGTCCGTGATTGTGGCGGTCCAGGCCGGGCGCAGGCTTTCGGCTTCTGGCAGCACGCCGTCTTTGGCACACGCCGCCATGGCGGCCGATCCCTGAAACAGTTCGTCGGTATAGTGATGCAGGGCTTCGACCGCAGCCTTGATGCGCCCGGCACTTTCATCGGTCCCGTCGCCGAGGCGCACCACCCATTCGCCGCAATGGCGCACGTGATAGGCCATCTCCTTTTCCGCCTTGCCTGCGATGCCGCGCAAGGTGTCGTCAGCCGAATTGGCCGATACCCCTTGCCAGAACGGATGCATGAACGCGGCAAAGTATAATTGGCGCAGGATCGAGTGGGCAAAATCGCCATTGGGTCGTTCTACCAGCAGGCAGTTCTGATACTGGCGCTCGAGCCGCAGGAAGGCGAGATCGTCTTCACTGCGGCCGGCGCCCTCGATTTCGGCGGAATAGGCGTAGAGCGCGCGGGACTGGCCGAGCAGGTCGAGCGCCATGTTGGCAAGCCCCAGGTCCTCCTCCAGCATCGGCGCATGGCCACACCATTCGCTGACCCTGTGGCCCAGGATCAGGTGATCGTCCGCCAGTTGCAGGACCGCCTCAAACAGCGGTGAATGCGAGAGTGCAAGCCCGGTCATCACATATGCCCAACTTCATCGGGGATGTCATAAAACGTCGGGTGGCGGTAGGCCTTGTCATCGGCCGGGTCGAACATCTCCTTGCCTGATGACGGATCGGAGGCCACGATCTGCGCCGACGGCACGACCCAGATCGAATTGCCTTCTCCGCGCCTGGTGTAGACATCGCGCGCCGACTGTATGGCGAGGCTGGCATCGGCGGCGTGCAGCGAACCGACATGCTTGTGATGCAGGCCGTTGCGTGGTCGGATAAACACTTCCCACAAGGGTGTCATTGTTTCAGGCACAGCGTTTCTCCATCCATAGTTTCAGGTTTGTCATGGCTTCCCAGCCGAACACCTCATCCGACGGGCCGTCCGTGTTGATCTGCGCCAGCTTCGCCATGGCTTCTTCGAGCGTCGGCTGATAGCCAGCTGGAACGCGCCACATGACGAAATGGCGTTCCTGCATCGGCGTGAACCAGTTTTCACGCAGCTTGTAGATCTGCGCATGAACGGTACCGAAGGTGAAACGCTCCAGATCTTCCACAGTTTCCCAGACGCTCAGATTGGGGATCAGCGCTGGATCGTCATCAACCTGCATGTCCATGGCGTTGCCTGCCTCGTCATCCTTCAGCCGCCAGACAAATCCCGGCGAGCGTTCGGCCAGTGCGTTGATCCGGTCAAGATTGTTGATGAAACCGGCAAACCGCCGGTCGTTCACGTCATACTTGGGATAGGCCACGTTCAGTTCTGCGATATGGGTGTTTTCGGTCATTATCCGTTGCCTTTTTCAGCGCCCAGGCCAGGCCCGTGCGGTTGCGGTTCAAGGTCCTGGCCGAAGGCCAGGAGGTGTCCGTCCAGGTCGGCGACATCAAAATCAAGGCAACCGTAGTACGTCTCCTCCGGCGGCCGGACAATCTCGATGCCCGCGGTCCGAAATTCCTCGTGTACGGCCCTGGCGTTGTCCACATAGATATAGGCGGCCCAGTGGGTGTTTACAGGCATCTTCTCCGCGCGCAGCAATTGCAGCGCAAGACTGACACTGCCGCGCTGCATAATGGCGAATGTCTCCGGCTCGCCCCAGATACCGCCGGTTGCAAACCCGAGCCGGTTGTAGAAGTCCACCGAAGCCAGCAGGTCGGAGACCTGCAGCACAGGCATGGCGCGTTGGGTCTTCATTATTCCGCTGCCACCTTGCGTGCATTGCGCTTTTCCGCGTGGGCCAGCGCCGCCTCGCGCACCCAGGCGCCATCGTCCCAGGCCTTCTTGCGCGCGGCAATGCGGTCCCGGTTCATGCGTCCGCCACCCTTGACCACGCGCCAGAACTCGTCCCAGTCGATGGGCCCGTGGTCATAGGAGCCGCGCTCCTCGTTCCACTTGAGCTCCGGATCCGGCATGGTGAGGCCGATGAAGTCCGCCTGCGGCACGGTTGCGTCGATGAATTTCTGGCGCAGGGCATCATTGCTGAACCGCTTGATCTTCCAGGCCATGGACTGGTCACCATGTTCGCTGTCTGCGTCATGGGGTCCGAACATCATCAGTGACGGCCACCACCAGCGGTTAAGCGCATCCTGCGCCATGTCCTTTTGCGCCTTGGAGCCGTGCGCCAGCTGCATCATGATTTCATAGCCCTGGCGCTGATGGAAACTTTCTTCCTTGCACACCCGGATCATGGCGCGGGCATAGGGTCCGAAAGAACACCGGCATAGCGGGATCTGGTTCATGATGGCAGCGCCGTCGACGAGCCAGCCGATGGCGCCGATATCTGCCCAGGTCGGTGTCGGATAGTTGAATATGGAGGAATACTTGGCCTTGCCGGTCAGCAGTTCCTCGGTCATCTGTTCGCGCGACACGCCCAGTGTCTCGGCGGCAGAATACAGATAGAGCCCGTGCCCGCCTTCGTCCTGCACCTTGGCGATCAGCGCGATCTTGCGTTTCAGGGTCGGGGCCCGGGTGATCCAGTTTCCTTCCGGCAACATGCCGACAATTTCAGAATGCGCGTGCTGGCCGATCTGGCGCACCAGCGTGCGGCGATAGCCGTCCGGCATCGGGTCATTGGGCTCGATTTTTTCTTCTGCGTCTATGCGCGCCTGAAATGCATCGAGAAACTCTTTGGTTTCTTCTGTGCGGCTGTCAGCGCCGATCAACCCTTGGGAATACATGAGCGTCCTCCATATTGGGCATTATGTGTAACAAAAATCCATTCAACTAGCAATATTTCGTAACACGTTAAATCGCCTTTTCAGGGCTTCAGGCCTGCTTGGCGCTGGTAAACCATTGGCATCCAACCAGTTTTCGCTGCCTGGCAGCAGGCCACGATAAACCTGCCCGACCAGACTGCGCGCCTCTTGGCCGATCCAGCCGGCCGGCAGCAGGGTGTCCGGCAGGCCGGGATCGCGCAATACAATGCGCCGCCAATCGTGAATCAGCAAGGTGCGCGCAGCCATGCAATCTGCCGGCGGCAGGTCGCCCGGCGCGCTGAGAGACTGCCAGTCGGCAATGAAGGCGGAGTAGTGGGCGGCGTGATCGTCAAGCTCCCACAGAGCCAGAAGTGGTGCCGGCAGGTCTGAGCCCGTTCCGGAAATAGCAAACACATCGTCGGGCAGTCCCTGTGCCACTCTGCCTACCTTGAGCCATGCCCTGCCGCCCGCGGCAACGAAACCCTGGTTGCGCAGGCGGGCTGCTGCGTTCTCATCTGCTTTGTCCCGCGTTTGGATGGCCACGGTCCACTGACCGTTCCAATCCGGTGCCGCACCTGCATAGATGCGTTTTGTCGGTTCGTCGAAGGCGGCCTTTCCCTGGTCGCTCAGCTTGTAGAAGCTCAGCCGGCCTTCGCGCTCGCGCTCTACCCAGCCTTCTGAGGCTAGGCGCGACAATGCCGTGCGCACGGCACCGGGCTCCACATTCAACACGCCCATGGCGTCCTGCAGGGTGCTCAGGGCCACCCGCCCGCCGCGCAGCGCCACAGCATCACCGAAGAAGGTGATGATCAGCGACCACACCCGCAACCGGCCGTTGCCGTGCAGCCGCGCAATGTGCTGATCAATCTGGCTGGTGGCGCTGGTCATTTCACTCCTGTTGTCCGGTTCGCAACTTGCGCTAGTGTGTGCCGCATACAGTGACCGGGAACAAGACCATGAATGACAAGCCATCCAGCCATCACAGCCACGAAACGGAAGAAGACGCCCGCAATCGCGACATCAGGATATGGGTGAATGGTGACATCGTGCACCGCGACGAAGCCAAGGTGTCGGTCTATGATTCAGGCTTTATGCTCGGTGACGGCATGTGGGAGGGCATGCGCCTTTATGATGGCAAATGGGCGTTTTTCGACGAGCACATGGACCGGCTGTTCGGCAGTTGCAAGGCGGTCGGCATCGACATCGGCATGGACCGCGCCGGTGTGCTGGACGCGCTGACCAAGACGGCAGCGGCCAACGACATGAGGACAGACGCCCATTGCCGCCTCATGGTCACCCGCGGCGTCAAGGACAAGCCGTTTCAGCACCCGAGGCTGTCGCGATCCGGTCCGACCGTGGTCATCATCATAGAGCATTCGAAACCAAAGCAGGAAGTCCAGGCCCATGGCCTGAAACTGGTGACCGTGCCGCAGGTGCGTGGCACCCCGATGGCCCAGGACGCCAAGTACAATTCCCATTCCAAGCTGAACTGCGTGACTGCGTGCCTGCAGGCTGAACGCATGGGCGCGGATGAAGCGCTGATGCTGGACCCGCACGGGTTCGTGAACACCACCAATGCCTGTAATTTCTTCATTGTGCGAAAGGGTGAGGTGTGGACCTCCACCGGCGACTACTGCATGAACGGCGTGACCCGCCAGAACATCATCAACCTGTGCCGTGCCAATGATATCCCGGTGTTTGAGCGCAATTATTCCCTGGTCGACACCTATTCCGCTGACGAGGCATTTCTCACCGGCACATTCGGAGCCCAGACCCCGGTTGCATCTCTGGACGGGGTAAAGATCGGCGAACATGTAGGTGCTGGTCCGGTGACGAGGCAGTTGCGGGCGCTCTATGCCGACCTAGTCAAGCGAAATATCAGCTAAACCATTGTTTTCATAGAAAAGCCGGGCGCGTACACGAGCCGGACAGCGGTAATCGGGTCATCCATCACCCAAGTGGTGCGGTTGACGGTAAACAGCGCGGCTCCCTGATCACAATTCAAAACCCGGCTTTCAGCGGCCGTCGCATTGCAGGCCGAAAACGTGAACTCACCGCGTGACAGGGGCGTGTTGCGAACCAGCCATTCGTTGGCGCTGAGCGTGGCAAGATCGGCAGTGGCGATGTCAGGTACGACCGCCAGGTTGATCCAGCGTTCTTCATAGGCAAACGCATTAGTATCGGCTCGATGCAATGTCCATAAACCAAGCAGGGGGGTAGAAGCGGCCAGGCCGTACTGCTGCTGCAATATTGATGTCGGAGCCAACTCCTTCCGGTCCAGCACGTCGAAACTGTAGGCCTTACCGCGTGCCTCCACGTCCTGCCGGATAACCGGGATCTCAACCGTTGCCTTGCGCACCGGATTGAGGGCCACCCGCGTTCCCGCTTTGCGCTTGCGGTCCAGTAGCCCGTCGTCCGCCAGGTCACGCAGCGCCCGGTTGACCGTAGCACGGGCACAGCCAAATTCTTCGGCAAGTTCAACCTCTCCGGGGATCAGGTCACCCGGCTGCCAGCGCTTGTCACTAATGCGGCGCATGACCTCCGACTTGATACCTTGCCATGAATTTGTATCTATTTGTGTCACAGTGAGTTATTCAAACTCTGAATTGTATCAATATACCGTTGAATAATACGCCCACGAGCCATGTGATTGCCTTCATGAACACAGTGTCGACCCGCTGCCCATACGTCGGAAACAAGCTCGTTACCGCCGGCAAAGATGAAACTGTCGAGCACAGCGTCGCCCGAGCGTCCGGCAAGATTGGGATTGCCGGCATCAAGTGACACAAGGTCAGCCAGCCCGCCCGGCCTGATGGAGCCGCAATTGCGTCCGGCAGCCTGGGCACCGCCTGAACAGGCGCCGTCAAACAGCACCCGGCCGGTGGACCGGTCCGGCGTTGCCAGCATCGCGCGGCCCCTGTCACGCAGGCGCTGTGAGTATTCCAGCGTGCGCAATTCTTCTGCCAGGGAGATGTGGATATTGGAATCCGAACCGACCCCGAAACGCCCGTTTGCAGCGGCATAGCGCACGCCGTCGAACATGCCGTCTCCGAGGCTGGACTCGGTGATCGGGCAAAGCCCCGCAACCGCGCCTGTGGCGGCCAGCCTTGTCGTTTCATCCGGCGTCATCTGGGTGCAGTGGATCAGGCACCAGCGTTCGTTGACCTTATGGTTCGACAACAACCAGTCGACCGGGCGCTTGCCCCAGGCCGCCTCGACCTCTTCCACTTCGGCAACCTGTTCTGCCAGGTGCATATGGATCGGCGTGTCAGTGGCCAGCCAGTCGGCAAATTTCAGCCCGTCACGGCTGACAGCGCGCAGCGAATGCGGCGCCACACCGACAATGGTGTCTTCCGGCAGGGCCGTGGCGGCCTTGGCGGCCGCCTGCTGCAACGAGGCGTATTTGTCCGGCGCGTTGCCAAAGCGTTTCTGGCCTGCCCCCAGCGCGCGCCCGTCACAACCGCCGTGTTCGTAGAGCACCGGCAGCAATGTCAGCCCGATGCCGGTTTCTGCGGCAGCGGCACAAATCCGGGTGGAAAGTTCAGCAACATTGTCATATGGCGTGCCGTCGGTTTGATGATGCAGGTAATGGAATTCAGCCACGGCCGCATATCCGGCTTCCAGCATCTCCATCTGCACAAATGCGGTAATGGCCTCGACGTGGTCCGGGGTCAACTGGTCGAGAAACCGGTACATCAACTGCCGCCAGGTCCAGAAACTGTCCGACGGGTCCGGCCCGCGTGCCTCTGTCAGCCCGGCCATGGCCCGTTGGAAGGCATGCGAATGCAGGTTGACCGGCGCCGGCAGCAATATGCCGGTGCGATACCCGGCAGGCCCGGTGTCCGGCTCGACCTTGGCTATGGTCCCGGTGCCGTCGACGCTGACCAGCACATGGTTCTGCCAGCCGTCGGCGGTGAGTGCGGTTTCAGCCCAGATTTGCTGCATAAGAAAGTGTCCGGCATTGACTCATATTATGTCTGCACATAATATCACGAACAATCAAACATTCAAGGGTGTGCGTGTGTCCTCTTCCCCGAAACTGCTGATGAATCTCAATCTGGCCAGCATGGCGGCCGGGGCGACGCCTTATGGCCTCGTTGCCGATGCGGCGATAGCCGTGGATGCGGGCAAGGTGGTCTGGTGTGGCGCGCGCGATGGCGTGCCGTCAGAATTTGACAGCTGGCAGCGGGATGATCTCGAGGGGCGCCTGGTGACGCCAGCCCTGATCGACTGTCATACCCACATCGTGTTCGGCGGCAATCGGGCGCGTGAATTTGAAATGCGGCTGCAGGGAGCGACCTATGAGGAGGTGGCCCGTGCCGGCGGCGGCATTGTCTCCACGGTGTCTGCGACACGGGGCGCCAGCGAGCAGGAATTGCTGAACGCCGCCCTTGTGAGGGTGGATGCGCTGTTGGCGGAAGGTGTGACAGCCATCGAGGTCAAGTCCGGGTACGGGCTTGATGTTGATACCGAGCTCGCCATGTTGCGGGTGGCACGCAAGATCGAAGGCGAGCGCCCGGTGCGCGTGAAAACATCGTTCCTCGGTGCACATGCGGTGCCCGTCGAGTACAAGGGCAGGGCAGATGCCTATATCGATGAAGTCTGTATACCGGCGCTGGAAAAAGCCCATGCCGAAGGGCTCGCCGATGCTGTGGACGGGTTCTGCGAAGGCATTGCTTTTATGTCTGCACAAATAGAGCGAGTGTTTGAAAAAGCAGGTGAATTGGGCCTGCCGGTGAAGCTTCATGCCGAGCAGTTGTCAAATCTGGGCGGTGCGAAGCTGGCGGCGGCCCACGGTGCACTGTCGGCCGATCATCTGGAGTATCTCGATGAGACGGGTGTTAAGGCCATGGCCGAGGCGGGCACGGTGGCCGTGATCCTGCCCGGTGCCTTCTACACGCTGCGTGAAACCCAGGCGCCGCCGATTGAGCTGTTTCGCAAGCACAATGTGGCCATGGCGGTGGCCACCGACTGCAACCCCGGCTCATCCCCCTCAACCTCGCTGTTGCTGACCATGAACATGGCCTGCACGCTGTTCCGCATGACGCCGGAAGAAGCGCTGGCCGGGGCAACGCGTAATGCAGCCCGCGCATTGGGCCTGTCTGATACCGGCACCGTGGAAGCGGGCAAACGTGCCGACCTGGCAGTATGGAACGTCGAACATCCGGCCGAACTGGCCTACCGCATTGGCTTCAACCCATTGCACAGCCGCATGTTCGCAGGCGCCGTGTCATGACCAGCGTCACCCTGCAGCCAGGAAGCACCAGCCTTGAGCAATTGCAACGTCTGCATCGCTCGGGAGCTGCCGCAATGCTCGATGACAGCGCACGCGGGTTGGTCGACGCGGCGGCGGCGCGTGTGGCCGATGCGGCGCGCGGCGGCGAGCCGGTATATGGCGTCAATACCGGCTTCGGCAAGCTGGCATCGGTGAAAATCAAGCCCGATGACACCGAGACCCTGCAGCGCAACCTGATCCTGTCGCACTGCTCCGGTGTCGGCGAGGCGATCCCGACCGGCATTGCGCGCCTGATGATGGTGCTGAAACTGTTGTCGCTGGGCCGCGGCGCTTCCGGCGTGCGCTGGCTGGTGATCGAACAGATACAGGCCATGCTGGCCACGGGCGTGACCCCGGTTGTTCCGGCACAAGGTTCCGTGGGCGCCTCCGGCGACCTGGCCCCGCTGGCCCATATGGCGGCGGCGATGCTGGGGGAAGGTGACGCCGAGCTGGCCGGCGAGACAATGCCGGCGGCGCAGGCTCTGAGCAAGGCCGGTCTCAAGCCGATCACACTTGGCGCCAAGGAAGGCCTTGCGCTGATAAACGGGACCCAGTTTTCAACCGCCTTCGCCCTGGCCGGGTACTTCGAGGCCCGGCGCAACGCCGAAGCGGCAATCGTCGCGTCCGCGCTCAGCACCGATGCCATCATGGGCTCCACCGCGCCCCTGCAGCCGGAAATCCATGCCCTTCGCGGCCACCGCGGCCAGATTGATGTGGCAGCCGCCATCCGCCATCTGATGCAGGGGTCGGAAATCCGGGAAAGCCATCGCGAGGGCGACACCCGGGTGCAGGATCCGTACTGCATTCGCTGCCAGCCGCAGGTGACCGGTGCCGCCATCGACCTGCTGCGCCAGGCCGGCTGCACGCTGCAAATCGAAGCCAACGCCGTCACCGACAATCCGCTGGTGCTGTCAGAAACCGGCCTGATTGTGTCGGGCGGCAACTTCCATGCTGAGCCGGTGGCATTCGCCGCCGACCAGATGGCGCTGGCCATCGCGGAAATCGGCTCCATCTCGCAACGCCGCACGGCGGTCATGGTCGATCCGACCCTGAGCTTCGACCTGCCGCCGTTCCTGACCCCGGATCCGGGACTGAATTCCGGTTATATGATCGCCGAGGTCACCACAGCCGCCCTGATGAGCGAGAACAAGCATCTCGCTACGCCCTGTTCGACCGATTCCACCCCGACCAGCGCCAACCAGGAAGATCATGTGTCCATGGCCGCGCATGGCGCGCGGCGCCTCATGCAGATGAACGAAAACCTGTCGAACATTATTGGCGTCGAACTGCTGTGCGCCGCGCAGGGTGTGGAATGCCGCGCGCCGTTAAAGACCAGTGACAGGCTGCAGGCCGTGCTGGCCCGGTTGCGCCGCGACGTGCCATCACTGGCCGAAGATCGTTTTATGGCCCCCGAACTGCAACTGGCGGCTGGTTTGGTGACCGGCGGAGACGTTTCGCGCGCCACCGGCAGCGACCAACTGATTGACTGGAAGGATTGATGTCATGACCACGAACCCGCGCCACAACCTGCGTGATGTGTATCCCGACACCGGCACCGACATCACTGCAAAATCCTGGCTGACCGAAGCCCCGATGCGGATGCTGATGAACAATCTGCATCCGGATGTGGCGGAAAACCCGCACGAACTGGTGGTCTATGGCGGCATTGGCCGGGCGACGCGCACATGGGCAGATTTCGACCGCATCGTTGCCTCGCTGAAGACGCTTGAGGACGACGAGACCCTGCTGGTGCAGTCCGGCAAGCCGGTCGGCGTGTTCCGCACCCATACGGATGCCCCGCGGGTGTTGATCGCCAATTCCAACCTGGTGCCGGAGTGGGCCACCTGGAAGCACTTCAACGAGCTCGACCGCAAGGGCCTGATGATGTACGGCCAGATGACCGCCGGTTCGTGGATCTATATCGGCACACAGGGCATCGTGCAGGGCACCTACGAGACCTTTGCGGAGGCCGGCCGTCAGCACTATAACGGCGACCTGAAGGGCAAGTGGATACTGACCGGTGGACTCGGCGGCATGGGCGGCGCCCAGCCCCTGGCCGCGGTGATGGCCGGTGCCTGCTGTCTGGCGGTGGAGTGTGACGAGACCCGCATCGATTTTCGCCAACGCACCCGCTATGTCGATGAAAAGGCTGAAACACTGGACGAGGCGCTTGACATGATCGAGCGCTGGACGAAGGCGGGGGAAGCCAAATCGGTCGGCCTGCTGGGCAATGCGGCTGACGTGTTTCCCGAACTGGTGGCGCGCGGTGTCAGGCCCGATATCGTGACCGACCAGACCTCGGCCCATGACCCGGTCAACGGCTACCTGCCGCAGGGCTGGACCATGGCCGAATGGCGCGACAGGCGCGAAAGTGATCCGGCAGCGGTCGAGAAGGCGGCGCGTGCGTCGATGAAAGTGCATGTTGCGGCGATGGTGGATTTCTGGAACGCCGGCGTGCCGACGCTTGATTACGGCAACAACATCCGCCAGGTGGCCAAGGACGAGGGGCTAGAAAATGCCTTCGCCTTTCCCGGTTTCGTGCCCGCCTATATCCGGCCCCTGTTCTGCAAGGGCATCGGCCCGTTCAGGTGGTGCGCCCTGTCCGGTGATCCGGAAGACATCTACAAGACCGATGCCAAGGTCAAGGAACTGATCCCGGATGACGGGCATCTGCACAACTGGCTCGACATGGCGCGCGAGCGGATCTCCTTCCAGGGCCTGCCGGCCCGCATCTGCTGGGTCGGCCTGGGGCAGCGTCACCGGCTCGGTCTGGCCTTCAATGAGATGGTCGCGTCAGGCGAACTCAAGGCACCGGTGGTGATCGGCCGTGATCACCTGGATTCGGGCTCGGTGGCATCGCCCAACCGCGAAACCGAGGCCATGAAGGATGGCTCCGATGCGGTGTCGGACTGGCCGCTGCTGAATGCCCTGCTCAACTGCGCATCGGGTGCCACCTGGGTGTCGCTGCACCATGGCGGTGGCGTCGGCATGGGGTACTCGCAGCATTCCGGCATGGTGATCTGTTGTGACGGCAGCGATGATGCGGCCCGGCGCATCGGCCGCGTGTTGTGGAACGACCCGGCCACTGGCGTTATGCGCCATGCCGATGCAGGCTATGAAACGGCGCTCGACTGCGCCCGCGAACACGGCCTGAACCTGCCGGGCATTTTGGGTAAGTGAGCTGAAAAACAGGAGAACCGCAATGAAAAGACGTGACTTCATCAGGACAGGTGCCGCGGGCGCCGCAGCCACCGCTGCACTTGCCACACCGGCAATTGCCCAGGACAAGCGCAAGTGGAAAATGGTCACCGCGTGGCCGAAGAACCTGCCGGGACCCGGTGTCGCCGCCCAGATGTTGGCGGACCGCATTGCTGCGGCCTCCGGCGGACGTATCGAAGTGGAGCTTTTTGCAGCCGGAGAGCTGGTGCCGGGACGAGGTGTCTTCGACGCGGTTTCCGAGGGAACCGCAGAACTCTACCACGCCGTACCGGCTTATTGGGGCTCGAAATCCAAGGGTATCCTGTTGTTCGGCTCGCAGCCGTTCGGCCTCAGGGCGGACGAGCAGGTGGGCTGGCTCTACCACGGTGGCGGCCAGGCGCTTTATGATGAGATGTATGCCCGCTTCAACCTGAAGCCTTTCCTGTGCGGCAATTCCGGACCGCAATGGGCCGGCTGGTTCCGCAATGAAATCAAGTCGGTGGATGACTTGAAAGGCTTGCGCTACCGCACCACCGGGCTGGCATCGGAAATGTGCGCCAAGCTGGGCATGGCGGTGCAGGCTATGGGCGGGCGCGATATGTTTCAGGCGCTGCAGTCCGGCACCATCGATGCCGGCGAGTTCATCGGCCCGTGGACGGATTCGGCCCTTGGTTTCTACCAGATTTCCAAGAACTATTACTGGCCCGGTGTTGGCGAGCCGTCTTCGGCCGAGGAGTGCGGCTTCAACAAGACGGCCTATGACGGCTTGCCGGATGATCTCAAGCAGGCCGTCAGCTTTGCCTGTGAATCGCTCTACAATCCGGTGTGGACCGAGTACACCACCAAGCATGCCAGGGCGCTGAACCAGATGGTGGCCGAGCATGGCGTGCAGGTGAAGATGCTGCCGGAAGACGTCGTCAAGGCCATGGGCAACGCGGCCGGTCAGGTGATCGACGACCTGCGCAATGACGAGGATGAACTGGTCAAGAAAATCACCGAAAGCTTCCTTGTCTATCGCAAGTCGGTATCCGACTACATGGCCTATGCCGACAATGGCCAGATGAATGCCCGCGCCCTGGACTACAAGTACGGTGGGTGATGCAGTCACTGACGGCCGGTTTCCTGGCGGAACCGGCCGGCGATCTCTGAGGGCGGGTGTTGCATGCTGAAGGGCTGGGCCGGGCGGCTTGATGCGGTCAACCGCTGGTGCGGATTGACGGTGCGCTGGCTGGCGCTCGCCATGGTGCTTTTACAGTTCGCCATCGTCATCATGCGTTACCTGTTCGGCGTCTCCTTCGTGTTTCTAGGCGAAGGGGTTTTGTACATGCACGCGGCATTGTTCATGCTCGGCGCCGGTTACACGCTGCTGGTCGATGAACATGTCCGTGTTGACATTTTCTACAGCCGCCGCGATGAGCACGGGCGTGCCCGTGTCAATGCTGCAGGTGCGGTGCTGCTGCTGATCCCCTCGGTCATCCTCATCGCCTGGGTGAGCTGGCCCTATGTGCGCAACTCCGTATCCATTCTGGAAGGCGCCATCTCCGTTGGTGGCATTCCGGCGTCGTTTCTGCTCAAGAGCCTGATCCCGGCATTTTGTCTGTTGTTGCTGATACAGGGGGTTGCCTGCCTGTTGCGTGACCTGGCCCGGCTGGAGCGCCGGGAATGAGTTTCATTGCGGAAAACCTCGATATTGCCATGTTTCTGGTGCTAGCGGCAGCACTTTTGCGCGGCTATCCGGTTACCTTCACCCTGGCCGGTGTGGCGACGATCTTTGCCGGCCTCGGGGCCGTTCTCGGGGCATTCGACACGGCTCTGCTCGGTGCGCTGTCGCAACGCGTGTTCGGCATCATGACCAATCAGGTGCTGATTGCCATTCCGCTGTTTGTGTTCATGGGGATCGTGCTTGAACGCAGCCGGCTGGCGGAAGAGCTGCTGGAGGAAATGGGCCGGCTGTTCGGCACCAGGCGCGGTGGTCTGGCCGTATCCGTAGTGGTGGTCGGCATGCTGCTGGCCGCGTCGACCGGCATTGTCGGGGCCACCGTCATCACCATGGCGCTGATCGCCTTGCCGGCCATGCTGCGCAACGGCTATTCGAAACGTCTGGCCGCCGGAACCGTTTGCACGGCCGGAACACTGGGCCAGATCATTCCGCCGTCGACCCTGCTGATCATTCTGTCCGAGGTGATGTCGTCTGCCTATCAGCAGGCGCAGTTTGAACAGGGCAAGTTCACCGTTGAGACCATCAGCGTCGGCCAGACTTTTTCGGCTGCCCTGCTGCCGGGGCTGGTGCTGGTGGTGTTGTACATAGCCTACATACTGGCATTGGCTTGGATCAGGCCTGAACGGGCACCGGCCATGCCGCGCGAAGCGGCTGAACCGGTCAGCACAAGGCAGTTGTTGCGGGTCCTGTTGCCGCCGATCTTCCTGATTGTCGCTGTGCTGGGGTCAATCGTTGGCGGAGTTGCAACACCAACCGAGGCCGCCAGCGTCGGCGCAGTCGGTGCCTTGCTGCTGGCTAGCTATCGCCGCGACGAAGACGGTCGCGCGGCCAGCCTGCTGGCCATTGCTGCTCTTGCCGGTATTGTCGTGCTGGCGTCATCAACATCCATCCGCCTTCAGCGTTCAGACGCCGATTTGGGTGTATGGCTGCTGGCCGCACTCGGCGCTGGCCTGGTGGCGGTGGTTGCCTGGGGCATCTGGCGTGCCATCCGCCACGCCTCGCGGGAAGGGTACCTCGGCACTATCAACACCCGCACCATGAGCGTCAGTTCGATGATCTTCGGCACTATTATCGGCGCCAGCGTGTTCTCGCTGGTGTTTCGCGGACTCGGCGGTGACCAGCGTATCGAACACCTGGTGGAAGCCATGCCGGGCGGTGCCACGGGCGCGCTTGTGTTCGTCATGATATTGATCTTTCTGCTCGGCTTCATTCTTGATTTCGTCGAGATATCGGTCATCCTGCTGCCGATTGTGGTGCCGGCGCTGATCGTCATGGGCCATGACCCGATCTGGCTCGCCGTGCTGATTGCCATCAACCTGCAAACCAGCTTCCTGACGCCGCCGTTTGGCTTTTCCCTGTTCTATCTGCGCGGTGCTGCCCCGCCCGAGATAACCACTGCTGACATTTACCGTGGCGTGATCCCGTTTATCGCCCTGCAGGCCATTGGAGTGGCATTGATCTGGCTGCTGCCGGACATCGCCATCTGGCTGCCGCAAGTGATGTTCGGCCGCTGAAAATTGCGGCATTCGACACCGGTTTGATATTCAGCCAAAGTAGGGGTATCCAAGCGGCGAATTAATTGGTAATATTTTTTTACCAATTTTGATGACCCGTTTCTGGCCGCCTTGCGTTCAATAGTTTGAATCACATGGTGCAGGTGGAACGAGCAGGAAGGAAGACCCGATATGGAAATGCCGGTCCCGGATCAAACCGTGCTGGAGCGCAAGGCATCTATTGTGGCACGGCTTCAGGAATTGCTCCCCGGTGAGGCGGTGATCTCCGATCCCAACGAAACCCGTGCCTATGAGTGTGACGCGCTGACCGCGTACCGCTGCCAGCCGCTCGCGGTGGTGCTGCCCGGCTCGACCGAGGAAGTCGCCGCGTGCCTGAAAATCTGCCATGAAGAAGGCGTTCCGGTGGTGCCGCGTGGCGCCGGCACGTCGCTGGCCGGAGGCTCGCTGCCGACCGCCGATAGCATCATTATCGGCGTATCGCGCATGAACGCGGTGCTGGAAACCGACTATGACAACCGCTTCATCAGGGTTGAGACCGGACGCACCAACCTTTCGGTGACCGGCGCGGTTGAGGAAAACGAATTTTTCTATGCGCCGGATCCGTCGAGCCAGCTCGCCTGTGCGATCGCCGGCAACATTGCGATGAATTCCGGCGGTGCCCATTGCCTGAAATACGGTGTGACCACCAACAACCTGATGGGTGTCAGGATGGTCACCATGCAAGGCGACATTGTCGATATCGGCGGCGCCCATCTGGATGCCGCCGTCTACGATCTGCTTGGTGTCATCTGTGGCTCGGAGGGCCAGCTTGGCATTGTCACAGAAGCGACGTTGCGCATCTTGAGGAAGCCGGAAGGAGCAAGGCCCGTGCTGTTGGGATTCGATCGCTCGGAAGTCGCCGGTGCCTGCGTGGCCGACATCATCAAGGCCGGCGTATTGCCGGTCGCCATCGAGTTCATGGACCGGCCTTGCATCCGGGCGACGGAAGATTTTGCCCATGCCGGCTACCCGGACGTTGAAGCCCTGCTGATTGTCGAGGTTGAGGGGTCCGAGGCGGAAATCGTCGAGCAGCTCGAGAAGATCAAGACCATTGCCCGCCGGCACAATCCGGTTGAGCTTCGCGAGAGCGCCAGTGCGGAAGAATCCGCGGCCATCTGGAAAGGCCGCAAGGCCGCATTCGGCGCCATGGGTCAGATCAATGACTATATCTGTCTCGACGGCACCATCCCGGTCAGCCAGCTTCCCCTGGTGCTGCGCCGCATGCAGGAACTGTCGGACGAGTACGGCCTCGACGTGGCCAACGTGTTCCATGCCGGCGACGGCAATCTGCACCCGCTGATCCTGTTTGACGCCAACAAGCCGGGCGACCTGGAGACCTGCGAGGCCATGGGCGCGGAGATTCTCAAACTGTGCGTTGAAGTGGGCGGTTGCCTCACCGGCGAACATGGCGTCGGTGTCGAAAAGCGCGACCTGATGCTGACCCAGTACAACGAGGGCGATCTGGAAGCGCAGGTGCGGGTCAAGGATGTGTTTGATCCCGGCTGGCTGCTCAATCCGGCCAAGGTGTTCCCGCTGATCACAACCAGGACGCGGCGCGAGGCAGCATGAAACCCAAATCGGAACAGGAGCTGGCTGACGCCGTCAAGGCGTCGGCGGCAAAAGGCACGAAACTGCAAATTCGCGGCGGCGGTTCACGGGCAGGGCTGGGCCATGGCGTAACCGGCGAATTGCTTGATACCACCGGCCTGACCGGCGTGTCGCTGTACGAGCCCGGCGCGCTGACCATTGTCGCAGCTGCCGGCACACCGCTGCAGACAATCGACCAGACACTCGCCAAGGAAGGCCAGAGACTGCCGTTTGAGCCCATGGACCACCGGGCCCTGTATGGCACCAATGGCAAGTCGACCATTGGTGGCGTGGTCGCGGCCAACGTTTCCGGTCCGCGCCGCATTCAGGCGGGCGCCTGCCGGGACTCGCTGATCGGCGTGCGTTTTGTCGATGGTGAAGGCACCATCGTCAAGAATGGCGGCCGGGTGATGAAGAATGTCACCGGATATGACCTGGTCAAGCTGATGGCCGGCAGTCACGGCACGCTCGGTGTGCTGACCGAAGTTGCCTTCAAGGTGCTGCCGATGCCGGAGGCAGGTGCGACGATTGTCGTCCACGATCTCGACAACACCAGCGCAGGGGCGGCCATGAGTGCGGCCCTTACGGCGCCTTATGACGTAAACGGTGCCGCACACCTGCCGCCTGACAACGATCAACCGGCGCGCACCTGTATCCGCGTTGAAGGCTTTGCCGGTTCCGTCAAATACAGGTCAGACAAACTGAGAGAACTGCTGGGCAGCTTTGGCGATGTGAGCATTGAGGCTGATCAGGCTAAATCCAACAAGTTGTGGCAGCAGATCCGCGATGCCGAACTGGTGGCAACCGGACCGGGCGACATATGGCGCATATCCGTAAAACCCTCGGACGGGCCGAAACTTGCAAATCTGCTCGGCGGCAACGCGCAATGTCAGTTTGACTGGGGCGGAGGCCTGGTGTGGGCCTGTGTGCCGGAAGGCCAGGATGTAAGAGCCGTCATGAACGGCATCGACGGCCACGCCACGTTGATCCGCTCAAATGACGCAACTGCCAGCGAGCTGGGCGTGTTTCATCCGGAAGCTGCACCACTTGCAAAGATCAGCGCCGGTCTCAGGTCGCGCTTTGATCCGCACGGTATCTTGAACCCCGGCCGGATGGGATAGGCGATGCAGACCAACTTTACCACAGAGCAGTTGAAGGACCCGGCGATCAAGCGGTCGAACGAGGTGTTGCGCACCTGCGTGCATTGCGGGTTTTGTACAGCCACCTGTCCGACATACCAGGTGCTGGGCGATGAACTGGATAGCCCGCGCGGCCGCATCTACCTGATGAAGGACATGCTGGAGAAGGGCCGTCCGGCAGATGCCAAGACGGTCAAGCACATAGACCGGTGCCTGTCGTGTCTGTCATGCATGTCGACCTGTCCGTCCGGCGTGCACTACATGCACCTGGTGGACCATGCGCGCGAGTACATCGAACAGACCTACACCCGGCCGTTGCCGGAACGGGTGCTGCGCTGGCTGCTGGTGCAGGTGTTGCCTTATCCCGGCCGGTTCCGGCTGGCCATGTTCGGCGCCAGGTTCGCCAAGCCGTTTGCGTCCTATCTGCCGGGCAGGCTGAAGGCGATGGTGTCGCTGGCCCCGTCCGACCTGCCGTCACCCAGCCCGATGGACCTGCCGCAGGTGTTCAAGGCCGAAGGTGAGCGCCGCAAGCGGGTCGCGCTACTGACCGGATGTGCCCAGCGCGCCCTGAACACGGATATCAACGAAGCCACCATCAGGCTGCTGACCCGGCATGGTTGCGATGTGGTCATTGCCAAGGGGATTGGATGTTGTGGTGCGCTCACCCATCACATGGGCAAGACCACTGAAAGCCATGCGTCCGCGGCTGCCAACATAAAGGCCTGGATCAAGGAGTATCGCGGCGAGGGCCTGGATGCAGTGATCATCAACACCTCCGGTTGCGGCACGACGGTCAAGGATTATGGCCACATGTTCCGCAACGACGCGCTGGCTGAGGATGCGGCAATCATATCGAAACTGGCCAGGGACATCTCCGAGGTCATGGTGGAGCTCGGTCTCAATGAGGCAAACGTGCCCGGCATGAAGGTCGCCTATCATGCCGCGTGTTCGCTGCAGCATGGCCAGCAGATCAAGACCCATCCCAAATCCCTGCTCAAGGCGGCCGGCTTTACGGTGTTGGAACCCGCCGATCCGCATTTGTGCTGTGGGTCTGCCGGTACCTACAACATCATGCAGCCGGAGATTTCCGCCGAGTTGAAAAACCGCAAGGTGGCTACCCTGGAAGCGTTGACACCGGATGTAATCTCTGCCGGCAATATCGGTTGCATGATGCAGATATCGAACGGCACCGGCATTCCGGTTGTGCACACTGCGGAAATGCTGGACTGGGCCACCGGCGGACCGCAGCCGCAGGCTCTGTCTGGACGCCTTCCGCAGGCCGCAGAATAGGGATTTCCGGCGGTTGTAATCCACTTCGAATCTGTCCTAGAGTGTAAATGTCGGCGCTGGTCCTGTTGGGTGAGATAAGCAGGTTGAGCGCAGACGCTGGGATTGATCATCGGTTTCTTAATCGTTTGTTAAGGATGCGACGCCGATGATGATTGCCGGTTCTTTTCATGGGACCGGTAGGGCAACGAGCGGCATTTAGCTTCTAGCCTTGCAAGCAGGCCGGGTGTTCCCGGTTTGAACGAGTGATGTGACAGGCCTCACATACAGGTCTGTGCTGTTTCTGGTTTGGTCCCAGTTGACTTTATTACGCCGTGCCTGATCCGGACTTGTAACAAAGACAAAAAGACTCAAACGCAAGCAGGACGACAATTCCGACCCGGACCGGCACTTCACACTGGCATGCCTGCCGCAAGGTTATGCGGGCACGGCGATGCCGCAACTGAAGTTCGGAGCACCGGATCTGGAGCGCTCCAATTGGCTGGGGAGCCTTGAAATGAAAAAATCACTGCTAATCGCGTTAAGCGCTGCAGCTATGTTGCTGCCGCAGAATGTGATCGCTGCCGACTGGATGTCAGGCGGCGAGATCATGAAAGAACTGGTCGGCCAGGAGCTCGCCTTCCGCGGCAGGCTCAGCGGCAAGATCATCTACCGCAAGTCCGGCGAGATGCGGATGCTGTCGACCAAGGGCCGCGTGGTCTATGGCGAGTGGCGCATTGACGATGAAAACAACAGCCTGTGTTCGCGCATCAAGCAGCGCCGCCAGAGCAAGGAAATCTGCTACCGCACGCGCCATGACGGATTCGGCTATCGCACCGATCAGGGCTACAAGCTGATGCCGCTGGGCTTCTAGCAGCCTGCGAACGACAATGGGCTTGCTATGGTGTCGCGTGCGCGACATTCATTGTTGCCGTGACAACGGCCAGCCGTTTGCGCAGCGCTTCTGACGAAGTCTCCGGCGGTGGGCAAACGCATATTGATCATTCGCAATCCTGCGGCGGGCAGGGGGCGGCAAGCTGTTCGCGTTTACGGCAGGTGTGGGCTTTGACGCTGAAGTGGTGGCCATGGTTGACAACTGTGGTATTAGCTGTCGGGTAAAACGCCTGACCGCAAAAAACGACCATCATGACACTGCCGAAGACGATTTGGATGTATTGGCATCAGGGTGAGGCTGCCGCACCGCCGCTGGTGGCAAAATGCATTCAGTCCTGGCGGGACTTCAACCCGGACTGGCAGATCAGGGTTCTGGATGCAGACAGTGTTTCAGGGGTCATTTCCCTGGATCAGTCCGTCGACATGTCCCGAGCCGACATCGGCATACAGCACAAGGCCGACCTTATCCGTATCTCATTGCTTGCAGAGCACGGCGGTGTGTGGGCGGATGCCTCAATCTACTGCGCCAAACCACTGAATGACTGGCTGCCGGCGGCGCTGCAATCCGGTTTCTTTGCGTTTTCCAATCTTCGCCGCGACTGTCTGTTGTCCAACTGGTTTCTGGCAAGTGTTGCCGGCAACCCGCTCGTGGTTGCAGTTCGCGATCAGATGCTGTCGTTTTTCACGCAGAACAGGTTTCCGAGACAGAACAGGCCAGCGGGGAAATGGATCTACCATGTGTTCAAGTTTCCATTCGGGCTGACGACCCGAACCACCAGCGGCTGGTTCCATCCGGCAACGGTCCGTGTGCTCGGCATCTATCCGTATTTCGCCCAGCACTACCTGTTCTCGAAATCGTTTCATGGAAACCCGGATCTCGCCAGGATCTGGGACGACACGCCAAAACATCCCCGCCTGGTTCCGCTCACGTTGAAGCACAGTCAGAAAAAAGGCGTGCCGGTTGAAGAGATTTTACAGTTTATTGCATCCCGGAAGACGGCGATGCACAAGCTCGATTGGGAGGTTGATATCGACAGCCCGCGCTGGCAAAGCATTCTTGCCGGCCTTGAAGACATGAAAGCAAAGTCCATTCGCCCCTGAAGCCGATTGTGCTTTGGAGTTCGTCGGTAAGTCGTCTATGTCTGCATCCCACCAATCGCTGCAAGGTAACCTTACACCATGAAGCTTCCGAAGTTCCGCCGGCATCTCAATTTCGGTTCGCGCCATTCGTCATTCAACGAGCGCAACCAGCTCATTGCATCCGGCATCGGCAAGGAGCATGCCTGGATACTGGACATTGGATCCAATCTTGGTGAGACCTCCAACTTCCTGGCATCCAAAGGACACTTTGTCGTCGGCGCCGAAAAATTCGAAAAGGAACACAAGATCGCGTGCGCCAAAAGTGCGCCCGGCACCGCGTTCATGCGAACATCGGTGACACCTGAGTTTGTCCGCTCGACACCCCATTGGGATGCCATCTTGCTGTTGAGCGTCCTGCATCGGATCTATGCCTTTGAAGGTGAGCAGTTCATGCGATCGGTGCTGCGGGCGTGCGGTGAAAAAACCGGCCGTCTGTTCATTGAGGGCAGTACCCGGCGCGCCCGCTACACCGACCAGGGCAATCCTGCGCCGCCATTTACGGATTTCGACACGGCAGATGCCGAAAGATGGCACCAGGAGGTGTTCCGTTCAGAACTTGGCGAGCAGTGGCAGGTGTCTGCGGCCCAGGTGCTGGCGCACAGCAAATCGGAGCCGCACAGGCTGTTCTTCCATGCTGAAAAGCACGCCGGGTGAAATCCACCATGGCACAGGACAACAAGAAGCAGAGGTTGCTGAGGACCCTTGTGCCACGGCGTTATAGGCGCGTCTCAATTGACCCTGGAAACGTCGGTTACATCCAGTATCCCGAGTTTCGCGATTCACAACGCATACTTGCCAGACCCAAAACCCGCGCGCTTGCCGGCGATTGGGACCAGACGATTGACCGGAAGGTTTTCTGGTGTTCGGTTTACGAACCGGCATCTGACGATGTCTGCGGAATGGTCCCGTTGGACAACTATGTATTTTACCAGTCCCTGCAGGCGCATTTTGTCGATGGTGCGTCATGGCAGACCACCAGCTGGTATCAATGGATGGTGGAAAGGCAGCGCAACAACCCGATCAGGCGCTACAGTACCGGCGAGGAGGTGGCCGAGCGCCTGGACTTTCTTGACAAGCTGCACGCCGCCTTCAGTTCGGGGCTTTACCAGGATGATCCCGTCGACCGGCCAGTCATCAATATCGGGCGCGACGGTCGCATGGCTGTTGAGGACGGGCGTCATCGGCTGTGTGTCGCGCGGGTGGCCGGCCTGAAAGAGTTTTTCGTCGACGTAAATGTTGTTCATGCCGATATTTCAATCGACGACATGTGAGTTCGCCATGACATTACGGCTGGTAAGCTGAAAAGCGTTGATTATGTGTTCGGCTGCGACGATGCGAGATATCGCGATCCTGCCCGGCGCTGTTTCTGCAGTACCGATCGGACCACACAAAAACAGATGCTGTCCTTGCGTGATGTAGGGGTATTTTTTGTTGCTTGGTATGAATTTGCGCAGTTTTTTGACGATTTCACGAATGTAATCAACTGTCGCGACAGCCTGCAGAAGGCGTTCACAACCGGTCACATTCCATCACAAATTGGCCCTGACAATTCCTTGCGGCCTGCTTTTCGCTGCCGCATTGGACCGCCACTTTCTGCCTCGTGGACGGCAGCTGAACGATCTCACCGGCTGCTCACTGAGACAAGCCGTGCAGGTCGCTATAAGTCTAACTGGAGAATTAATCATGAAAAAGTTTCTCGCTATCGCACTCGCCACTGGTTTTGCTTCAACCGCTGCTCTTGCTGCTGACTTCGCCACAGTAGATGCCGACCAGAACGGCTCGGTTTCCATGGAAGAAGCCAAGGCTGCTATGCCTGATATGGCTGAAGACGCATTCAAGGCCGCTGATGGCGACCAGAATGGCGAACTGAGTGCTGACGAATGGGCTGCTATCCAGGGCTAAGTCCGCACCCACCCAGGATGTTTGTAAGGTGGTCACCAGTACCGGCAGCCGTCACAAGTGAGCGGTGAACTCCAACCGGCGTCTGATTGACTGCCATACCCCTGCAAACCCAATGACCTCACCGGTTCTCCGGTGAGGTTTTTTGCTATCCGTGGGTCAGGTCCTCCGCCAGAATCTCGATCAGGCCCTCCACCCGGCGCAGTTCCCTGGCGCGGTCGAACCGGTCAACCCGGTTTCGTGATGGATCCTGCGAAAACCGGTGCAGGAACGGCGCCCGAGCCAGCAGCGTCCTGAGCGCATACCAGGAAAGCCAGGGTCCGGGGGGGTGATCCGGCGTGCCGAAGTATCCCTTCGAAAACGCCTGCCATTGCGGTGCTTGTTGCCAGAGGCCGGATGTGCAGCCTGTTCGAAGCCGGGTTCCGAGCCTGACTGTCCTGTTGAGCAGAAAGTGGGCCATGTCCATCTCGATGGGTGCCGTTATGGGATTTGAAAAGTCAAATGCCCGCAGGTCCAACTTATCATTGGCAATCACCAGGTTGTTCGGGCTGAAGTCACCATGCTGAAGGCTGATGACATTTGGCTGATCGGCAAGTCTGGCGGCTGCGCCGCGCAGCACCTCGAGATATCTCAGGTGCCGGTCATGCCTGTCTCCGGAATTTTCCTGTATCCGTGTGTGTATGACCTCCAGGAACGCTGACGTATCAAACCGGACCGTGTCCCGCCCCCAGGTGTCATGCAACCGCGACAGCCATCGCCCGGCGGCTGCAATTCCAACATTTCGGCGTTGCTCAAAGAACATGTTCAAATAAAAGTGCCGGCGAAGATTTCGACCCTCAAGCCATTCGGTTACCAGCAGTCCGCTTGCGGCATCCGCCAGATGTAGTTGCGATGTCAGGTTGAGACGGTCGGGATCCTGTTGCTTTGCAAGCTGGTCCAGGACATCGGCCTCTCGCTCAAACCACAAGCCGGCATCCGGTTTCGACCCGGTGTCGACGGCCTTTATGGCCAGATCGTACGGCAGTGACGAACTGGTCGCCCTGAAGATCTTGGTGGCCGGGTGCGGCCCGCCATGGTGTGGATTTGCATGCACCGGTCCGGCCACGTCCAGATCGGCCGGTAGGGCTGGCTGTGCCGCTTGCAGGCTGTTCAGTTGAGTTTTGACCGCCTGAACCGTCATCTCGTCAAATCTCATGTCTGCAAACGACCTTGGGTTTCGCGTTGCCGGGATAGTCGGTGGCTGGGTCTTGTTGTTGGAACCCGGTATCAGGATAAACCGAAAACAGGCTCTTGGCTGACCAGGCATGCAGCCGTGCAGCCTGTCTATTCAACATATCGGCTTTACGCAAACCAATGAACCGGTTATTGCAGGCACCGTTCATATTCATTGGAGTAGTACAGGATGAGCAGCGCACAGAAAATCCGCGTCGCGGTGATCGGGGCATCAGGCTATACCGGCGCTGATCTCGTGCGACTGGCGCATGCTCACCCCAATGTGGAAATCGTCGCGCTGACGGCCAATTCCCACACCGGCAAACCGATGGAGGCAGTGTTTCCACACCTGGCCTGCCTGGGTCTGCCGAGCCTGGTTACCAATGACGAAGTCGACTGGTCCGGCGTTGATGCGGCGTTTTGCGGCCTGCCGCATGCCACCAGCCAAAAGGTTATCAAGGCGCTGCCTGAGCACCTGAAGATCATAGACATGTCGGCTGACTTCCGGCTGCGTGACCCGGAAACCTATGCGCAATGGTACGGCAATGAGCACGCGGCCCTCGATCTTCAGGCCGAAGCGGTTTACGGGCTGACCGAACACTATCGCGACCAGATTGCCGGAGCCCGGCTGGTTGCCTGTCCGGGCTGCTACCCGACCGCGGTGCTGATGCTGCTGCTGCCGCTGGTTGCAGCCGGACTGATTGATGCATCCGATCTGGTGATTGATGCCAAGTCCGGCGTGTCCGGCGCCGGGCGTGCGCTGAAGCAGAACACGCTGTTCTGCGAGGCCGGCGAGGGCATGGGACCGTATGCCATCGGCAAGCACCGGCATGCGCCTGAAATCGAACAGGAGCTGTCGCTAGCCGCGGGCCGCGACGTGATCGTCAACTTTACCCCGCATCTGGTGCCGATGAGCCGGGGAGAATTCATCACCGCCTATGCCAGGCTCGTCCCGGGCAAGACCGCCGGTGACTGTCATCAGGTGCTTGCCGAGCGCTACGGCAATGAGCCGTTCGTCAACATGGCGCCGGACGGCGTGATACCCGCGACCCAGTTCGTCCGCGGGTCGAACCGGGTGCTGATGGGCGTGGTCCCCGATCGCATCGAGGGCAGGGTGGTGCTACTGTCGACGCTGGACAATCTGGTCAAGGGTTCCGCCGGTCAGGCGGTGCAGAACTTCAACCTGATGTTCTCCCTGCCCGAGGAAACCGGTCTTGAGCAGGTGACCTTGTTCCCGTGACCATGCTGTTTTCGCCCTCGACCATCAAGCAGGTCACGCTGGCAAACCGCGTGGTCATAGCGCCAATGTGCCAGTATTCCGCGCACGATGGCCTGTTTTCCGACTGGCATTTCGCCAACTACTCGAAATATGCCCTGGGCCGGCCGGGCGCGATCATTCTGGAGGCCAGTGCCGTACAGGACATCGGCCGCATTACCCATGGCGATCTCGGCATCTGGTCGGACACGCACGCTGACGCCATGCGCGGCATTGTTGACTTCATCAAGGCGCAGGGTGTGGTGCCTGGCATCCAGATCGGCCATGCGGGACGCAAGGCATCCATCCAGCGCCCGTGGCACGGCAATGGCGCGCTGGATGAAACCGACGCCGCGCGCGGTGAGACCGCATGGCGGGTCATCGGCCCGAGCCCGCTGCCGGCCGGCAATGGCTGGCTGGTGCCGCGCCAGATGACCCAGGCCGACATTGTCCAGGTCACTGCCGATTTTGTTGCTGCAGCGAAACGGGCGGACCGCATCGGCATGGACATTCTGGAGCTGCACGCTGCCCATGGCTATCTCCTGCAGCAGTTCCTGTCACCATTGTCCAATCAACGCACCGACGAGTATGGCGGCAGCCGCGACAACCGCATGCGGTTTGTGCTGGAAGTCGCCGAAGCGGTGCGCCCGGTGTGGCCGGCAGGCAAGCCGCTGTTTGTGCGAATTTCTGCCGTGGACGGGTTCGAGGGCGGCTGGAGCATTGAAGACTCCGTGGTCCTGGCGAAGGCGCTGAAAGCCCGTGGTGTCGATGTCATCGACTGTTCGTCAGGGGGCAACGCGGCGGCCGGTGCCACCGCTTCGACCGGCTATCGCGGTCCTGGTTTCCAGGTGCCGTATGCCGAACAGATCAGGCGTGAGGCCGACATCCAGACCATGGCGGTCGGGCTGATCCTCGACGGATCCCAGGCGGAAGACATTCTGCAGAACGGCCAGGCCGACCTGATCGCGATAGCCCGCGAAGCCATCAATGACCCGTTCTGGCCCCGCCACCAGGCCCAGGCCATGGGCATTGACCTGGATTTTGCCGGCTGGCCCGAACAGTATGGCTGGTGGCTTGATCGCCGCGCCCGTGGCCTGCATCAACTGGCCAAATCGGAAAAATAGCCCCGCAGCCCTGCAAACTGGCCGTCGGCGCCGATTCTGTCGGGTTTGAGATGGATCAATGAAGCAGGGCGGGTCTTCGCGCAATCTGGTCGCTGGAAACAGTGTTGCACCATATTGCAGGGAGGACACGCCGATGCTTGATATTTCCCCGGAAAAGGTGGCTCACGTCATCGTGCGGGCCCGAGAACTGGACGGCAAGGTTGCTGCCTGGGACGGTGACGGCGATGACGCGGATTCCGACAGCATTCTGGAATCCCGCCGCGACGACCCGACAGAAGCCGAGCTGCGCAGCTTTATTCACGACATGAATATCGATGAGCAGGTATCGTTGGTCGCACTGATGTGGATCGGGCGAGGCACTTACGAGCCTGAGGACATTCAGGAGGCCCTGGAAACGGCCCGCTCGGAGCGTGTCAACAGCACCGATGATTATCTGTTGGGCGTGCCCCTGCTGGCAGACTATCTGGAAGACGGTCTCGACAAGATGGGAATTTCCGTCGAAGCGGCGGAACACGGTGTTCTCTAGGGCCCAGCCCAGTAGGGTCCAGCCCCTAGCTTCCCCTGACCTTCACATAAGAACCCGGTGCCGGTTCAAGCGGTTGCAGTTTGCCTAGTTCCGGATCCCGTGCCGGCACCTTCTTGCCTGACCGTTCAGACAGCCATTCCATCCAGTGTGGCCACCACGACCCCGGGTGTTCGTCTGCATCTGCCAGCCACCGGTCAATCGTGTCGGCACCCTTGGCATTGGTCCAGTACTGGTACTTGCCGCCTTCCGGCGGGTTCACCACCCCGGCAATGTGTCCTGAGCCGGCCACCACAAGCTGCGTGTCGCCGCCCAGGAATTCGCCGATCTTGAACACCGATTTCAGCGGTGCGATATGGTCTTCGCGCGCGCCCAGATTGTAGACCGGTATCTTGACCTTGCTCAGGTCGATCCGCACCTGGTCAAGCGTCATCTTGCCTTGGCTGAGATGGTTGTACAGATAGCATTCGCGCAGATAGAACGAATGGGTGGCGGCCGGCATACGCGTCGGGTCGGCATTCCAGTACAAAAGGTCAAAGGGCATTGGATCCTTGCCCTTGAGGTAATTGTTCACGACATATGACCAGATCAGGTCATTTGACCGCAACAGGTTGAATGCGTTGGACATTTCCTTGCCGTCAAGGAAGCCGTCCCTGGCCATGCGCTCTTCCACCAGGCTGATCTGGTCTTCATCGGCAAACACTTTCAGGTCGCCGGCATAAGTGAAGTCCACCTGGGTTGTGAAGAACGTCGCAGACTTGATGCGCTCGTCGTTGCGTGCCGCCATGTAGCCGAGCGTGGCTGCCAGCAGCGTGCCGCCAATGCAGTATCCGATGGCATTGACCTTCTTTTCGCCGGTCTGTTCCTGGATCTGGCTGATGGCCTCAAGAATGCCGCCATGCATGTAATCGGCAAACCCCTTCTCCGCGAGCTCCTTGTCCGGATTGACCCACGAGATGACAAACACGGTCAGGCCCTGTTCAACGCACCAGCGGATGAAGGATTTCTTCGGGTTGAGATCGAGGATGTAGAACTTGTTGATCCAGGGCGGCACGATCAGCAGCGGTGTCTTGTGCACTTTTTCAGTCGCGGGCGCATATTGGATGAGTTGAATCAGCTCGTTCTGATACACCACCTGACCGGGCGACAGCGCCATGTTTTCGCCCAGTGCGAACGCACTCATGTCGGTCTGCCTGATGCGCAGGGAGCCATGACCGGCTTCCAGGTCGCGGGCGAGGTTCTTCATGCCGTCGAGCAGGTTCTGACCGTTGGAGGCCAGTGTCTGTTTCAACACTTCCGGATTGGTGACGGCGAAGTTGGACGGCGACAGCGCATTGGCGATCTGGTCGAAATAGAAGTTCGCCTTGTGCCGTGTCGCCTCGTCAGTGTCTGCCGTATTGGCGATGGTCTCATGTGCCCACTTGGCGGTCAGCAGGTAGGCCTGCTTGAAAAAGTCGAACACCTGATTGCGTGACCAATCCGGATCCTTGAAGCGCTTGTCGCCACGCTCCGGCGTAACCACCGGGTCCCAGTGCTCTCCCATCATGCGCGCCCAGGAGTTCTGCCACAGTTGCGTATAGCCCTGCCACAACTGGAAACTGGCCTCGGCCCAGCGTTCCGGGTGCTGCGCGTAGGACTGGGCGATCTCGGTAAACGTCTTCAGCACCGGTTCAATGGGCTTGAACCCGTCTCCGTCCACTTTGCCGGCATCTTCCTGCTTGTGCTCAGCCATATTCTGGGCGATTGCGGCACCGATCTGCAGTGCCTTGGACAGGTTGTCCATCAGCTGGATGGGATCAGGTAGGTGAAAGCCGGCAGAATCCTGGGGTGCTGGGCTTTTTGACATGCGCGGGCTGTCCAATCGAAAATCAACTCAAACAAGTGCTTTCTATGACAGTAAAGCAAGACCGCTGCATGACAAGAGCAGGCTTTCCGTGTCGTTAAGATCAGCCACCATAATTGCAATGGACGGCGATCACCCTGCCTGGTGAATCCGGTACTTCGAGCTTACCAGGCCGGATGGAAACGACCGGGTTTCGAGGTGTTCAAGGTCGACGTCGCCGTTCAGCTTGCCAAACAGCGGCAAGCCCTCTCCGATCAAAACGGGTATGTGTGTCAGCGTAATGTCTGATATCAGTCCAGCTCTGATGAAAGACTGGATTACCTTGCCCCCGTCAACATAGGCACGCGCCCATCCCTTGTCGGTAAGTTCCTGCATGATGTCCGCTGGTCCAAGCGCAGAAACCCGGACTTTGTCCCGCAGTTCGTCTGGAACGTTCGCATCGCTCATTGTCCGGCTCATCACGACAACAGGCTTGGGATAGGGCCAGTCACCGAAGGTCAGGACCTTTTCAAAGGTACCGCGGCCCATGATGAGACCGTCAACTGACGCCATGAAGGCGTCGTATCCATGGTCTTCACCTGACGTTTGCTGTTTAGTCAGCCAGTCGATGTTGCCATCTTGGCGGGCAATGAAGCCGTCCAGGCTGATTGCGATAAAAACGTGTCCACTGGTCAATTTCGATCACCCGTTGCAGCGCTTGGATTTTCAAACCTTAGCCCTTTGTACCATGCCGAACAGGTCGCGTGGGTCGTCCGGGTCGGCAATCATGTCCAACTCGTCAAAATGCCCGGTGGCCTCGAGCTGGTCGTGGACGTAGCGCAGGGCGGAGAAATCCTCGGTTGCGAAACCGACGCTGTCGAACAGGGTGATCTGATCGCCTGATGTACGGCCCTTGGCCTTGCCGGTGATCACCTGCCACAGCTCGGTTACCGGATGGTCTGCATCCAGCTGCTGGATTTCACCTTCGATACGGGTTTGCGGCGGATATTCCACGAAAATGCTGGAGCGCAGCAGGATGTCCTTGTGCAGCTCGGTCTTGCCCGGGCAGTCGCCGCCGATGGCGTTGATGTGGACACCGGCTCCGACCATGTTGTCGGTCAGGATGGTGGCGTACTGTTTGTCTGCCGTGCAGGTGGTGATGATTTCCGCGCCGGTCATGGCATCCTCGGCGGACGTGCAGGCAACCACTTGGAGGCCGGTATCGGCCAGGTTGCGGACCGCTTTTTCGGTTGCGGTTGCATCGATGTCGTAAAGGCGAACGGTTTCAATCCCGACAATTTCCCGCATCGCCAGCGCCTGAAATTCGCATTGCGCGCCATTGCCGATCATTGCCATGGTGCTGGCGTTCTTCGGGGCCAGGTGCTTCGCCGCCACCGCCGATGTGGCGGCAGTGCGCAGCGCCGTCAGAACCGTCATTTCCGACAGCAGGATCGGGTAGCCGTTGTCCACCCGTGCCAGCACTCCGAAGGCAGTCACCGTCTGGAAACCGCGCGCCATGTTGGCAGGATGGCCGTTGACGTATTTGAAGCCGTAGGTTTCGCCGTCGCTGGTCGGCATCAGCTCGATGACACCTTCGCGGGAATGGGCTGCGACCCTGGGTGTCTTGTCGAACTTGTCCCAGCGCACAAAGTCCGCCTCGATGTAATTGGCCATCTCGGCAATCATTTTCGCCGCGCCAATGGTGTTGACGATGCGCATCATGTTCTCGACGCTGACGAACGGCACGAAGGCAAGCTCTGACGGGGCGGGCGGAAGTTTGGTCATGGGTGTCGTCCTTTTTATCGCAGGGAAAGGTGAATGCCGGCCAGCATGCAGCGCACGGAACCGCCGGCCATCTCGATAGTTGGAATGGCAATCGGCAACAGGGATGCCGATTGTCCGATGCCGGATTTTTGCTCACGGGTCAGGCTTTGTTCGGCCCGTGCCGACAGCGCCAGTACAAGTCCGCCGCGGCCTCTCAGTTCAAGTGCGTTGCCGGCAAACCCGGCGATCTGCTCATGGCTCAGCGCGATCACGTCACGGCCGCTTTCCTGCAGCCGCCTGACCACCTCGGTGCGACGTTCGCTGTCTTCGATCATGTCGAGGCACACCAGCGCAAAGCCGGTTGCAACGGTCATCATCACATTGGTGTGGTACACGGCAGACCCTGACTTGTCCTTGGCCCGGAACGCCATGGGCTCGAAGTTGAAATTGGTGCAGAACCTCTCAAGGATGACCGGATCGGCCCGGTTGGATTGAGCGGTGTAGGCGACCCGGGCCACATGATCGAGCACCATGGCACCGGTTCCTTCAAGCGCCAGGCCATCCTCTTCGAGGCCGGAATAGTCTATGACGTCCTGAACCCGGTACGTGCTTTTCAGTGCCTCGATGATGTCCCAGCGCCGTTCCCGCTGCCGGCTTGCTGCAAACATCGGATAGATCGCCACGTGGCCACCCGCATGGGTGGAAAACCAATTGTTCGGAAACACGCAGTCGGGCGTGTCCTGATCGGCCAGCTGATTGAATACGTGCACCTTCACGCCGGCCGACTCGAGCCGCGCCACTGCCGCATCAAATTCAACAACGGCCGCCGCGGCAATTTCTGGCGCGGTGCGCCCATCGGTCGACTGAAAGGCATTGTCAGCCGCCGTTTCAAGGTTCGGCGAGAAGCTGTGCGGCCGAACCATAACCACCGCTGTTGGCGCCTGCACGCTCATGGGGTCAGTAGCTCCGTGTCGGCCGGTCAAGCACCTTGCGCCCCAGCAGGCTGGCACACAGGTCCACCATCAGCTTGGCAGTGCGTCCGCGGTCATCCAGAAACGGGTTGAGTTCAACCAGGTCGAGCGAAGTGACAAGACCGCTGTCACACAGCATCTCCATGATCAGATGCGCCTCGCGGAACGTTGCCCCGCCCGGCACTGTGGTGCCCACTGCCGGTGCAATGCCGGGTTCCAGGAAATCCACGTCAAGACTGACATGAAGGGCGCCGTCGGCCTGCCGGACCTTGTCGAGGAAAGCCCGCAGCGGGCCGGCCACACCGTGCTCGTCAATCGCGCGCATGTCATAGACCTGGATGTCGCTTTCAGCCAGCAGTGCCTTTTCGGCCTGGTCGACCGAGCGGAGCCCCATCATGCAGACGTTTTCCGGTTTCACCTTTGCCGTGAGTTCGGGGTAGCTGTCTTCAAATCCGCCGTGGCCGGTGAGATACGCCATCGGCGTGCCGTGCAGATTGCCGCTTTCCGTGGTCTCGAGTGAATGAAAGTCGGGATGCGCATCCAGCCACAGCACGAACTGTTCGCGGCCATTGTGTTCGGCCGCCTTGGTGACACCCGATACCGATCCAATTGACAACGAGTGGTCGCCGCCGAGGAAAATCGGAAACTCGGATCTGTTGATGGCCGCACTGGCAACTTCGTTCAGCGCCAGCGCCCAGCCAACGGTTTCATTCAGATGGTGGACTGCCTGGTTGCCGGGGCTCGGACGCTCGACGGCGCGAGCTGACACATTGCCATGATCTGCAACACTGTGGCCAAGCGCTTTCAGCGTATCTGCAATACCGGCGGTACGGAAGGCATCTGGGCCCATCAGGCAGCCCTGTTGACTGGTACCTGACTGAACCGGTGCACCGACAAGATAGCAATTGAGCGACATGGTGTTTCACTCCTGTTGTGACAGGAGTGCAGTTTCCATCTTAGCTGAATGAGCAGATAGTTGAAAAATTGCGCATTTTATGCATAAGATTTAGCATATAGATTACTAAATGATGCAAAGTGATCAAGCTGATGACAGATCTTTCTGCAACCGACCGGCGCCTGATTCATGCGCTCAAACAGGATGGCCGCGCTTCGGTTACGACGCTGGCCGGCATGCTGCGGGTATCGCGTGCCACTGTGCAAAGCCGCATGGAGCGTCTCGTTAGCACCGGCATCATCCAGAGGTTCACAATCGAGGTGGATGCCACGGCCGAAGTGGAGGTTATTCGCGCCGTCATGATGATCGAGCTGGAAGGCACACTGGCCAGGTCGGTGACCGGATCTCTGAAACGGCTGGCGGAAATTGTTTCCCTGCACTCCACCAATGGCACTTGGGATCTGGTTGCGCATATCGAGACTTCCAGCCTGCCGGAGTTTGACCGCGTCCTGCGTGAAGTGCGCGAGATCAAGGGTGTGCTGAACAGCGAAACCAGCATTCTGCTGAATAAGGCGATCGCCTGAGCCCGCAATCTGTCACTTTAACAGCAGGCCACCGTCCACCACGAGATCAGTGCCGGTGATGTAGGATGCGCCGTCTGACAGCAGAAACACGGCCGCCGTGGCCAGTTCAACCGCAGTCGCAACCCGTCCAAGTGGAACAAAACTGCCCGCTTCGGCAAGTTTTTCCGGCGTGTCCCAGCGCGCCTGCAGTGGCGTCTCGGTCAAACCGGGATAGATGGCGTTGGACCGGATGTTGTCGGGGGCAAGCTGCATGGCAAGCGAGCGTGACAGGGCGCCGACCCCGGCCTTTGCCGTCGAGTAGGCATCCTGCGGCAGCGGATCGCCGCGCAGGCACTGGGTGGTTGAGAAATGCACCATGGCGCCGGACTTCCGCCTGCGCATATGTGGCACGACGGCGCGTGCCGTATGGACCATGGACTTGAGATTGATGTCGAACACCTGGTCCCACACCTCCATATCCATGTCGAGAAGCGAGGCATCGCGGTCGAACCACAGCACTCCGGCGACATTGGCCAGGTAGTCAATCCGCCCGAACCGGCTGGCGCCTGCTTCGATCGTCGCGGTGACGAAGTCACGATCGGTCAGGTCGCCTTGCGCATACAGCCGTTGTTCGGGTGTTCCGCAGAGTTCGTCCGGTTCCGGTTTCACATCGATCATGATCACCGAGCCGCCTGCATCCAGGATCATATCGGCGATTTGCAGGCCCATGCCGCCACCGGCGCCCGTCACCACTGCAACACGTCCGGTGAAATCAAATGTAATCATGTGATGAGCGTTTCCGCAGGTTGTCGTTCGCCATGATTATCCCGGATTTGCCCATTGCCATCAATGCTGTCTGCGGCCAGTTTTGCCCCAAACATCTGCATCGCTTGAAAACTGTCTCCAAACAGCGCATAGAAGGCTCAAAATCACCTGACTTTCTTCAATTGATACGAGCTTGAATACCCGATGAGTGATCCTTTGCGAGTTGGTATTGCTGGACTGGGCACCGTCGGTGTCGGCGTTCTTGACGCGTTTGCCCGCCACGGCGAACTGCTTGCAGCGCGCTGTGGCAGGGCGCTGCAGGTCACAGCCGTGAGTGCGCGCACCAGATCGAAGACGCGCGGATTGCATGATGTCTCGCGTTTCGCATGGTATGACGACCCCGCCGACATGGCCGCCAACGGCGACATCGACGTGCTTGTCGAACTGATTGGTGGCGAGGAAGGTGCTGCGCGCGCCTGTGTCGAGGCCGCGCTGAAAGCGGGCCGCCATGTCGTCACCGCCAACAAGGCGCTGCTCGCCCATCATGGTGTTGCTCTGGCCGGACTTGCCGAGGCCAGCAGGGTGGCCCTGAACTACGAGGCCGCCGTTGCCGGATCCATTCCGGTGATCAAGACAGTGCGTGAAAACCTGGCTGGCAATTCAGTGTCCCGCCTGTTCGGCATCCTGAACGGTACCTGCAACTACATTCTCACCAAGATGGAACTGGAAGGTCGCGACTTTGCCGACGTGCTGAAAGAGGCTCAGGAACTCGGCTATGCCGAGGCGGACCCGACCTTCGATATTGGCGGTTTCGACACGGCACACAAGCTGGCCATCCTCACGTCGCTGGCATTCGGCACCGAGGTTGCCCTTGATGACATGTACATCGAGGGTATCGAGGACATCACACTTGCCGACATTCGAAATGCCCATTCGCTTGGCTACAAGTTCAAGCTGCTGGGCGTGGCAAATCGGACAGAGGACGGTATTGAACAACGTGTTCATCCCGCCTTGGTGCCGCTGGGTTCGCCCATTGCCGATGTCGGTGATGCCTTCAACGCCGTGGTGCTGGAAGGCGATTTTTCCGATACGCTGTTCCTGGAAGGCCGTGGCGCGGGCGGCCATCCGACCGCTTCGTCTGTCGTGGCTGACATATGCGACATCGCCCGCGGCACCGTGCTGCCGGTGTTCGGCATGCCGGCAACCGGGCTTAAGCCGTTCAGGCGCGCGGCGATGCGGGCTCACGAAGGCGGCTATTATGTAGCCCTGGACATGTTCGACCGGCCGGGAGAACTGGCCGGGGTGGCAAAAGCCTTCGCTGACGAGGGAATCTCGATAGAAAGTGTGATTCAGCGTGGTCCGGCGATCAGCCGGTCGCAGGCAGATGCCGATATCGCGCCATTTGTGTTGATAACTCACGACACACTGGAAAGCGCCATGCGGGCCGTACTGGACAAGATAGCGGCTGCCAAGCATGTTGCGGACCGTCCGCGCATGGTGCGGATTGAACGCCTGTAGTACCGGCTGGAACAACAAGTGAAGATGAAATCATGCTGAACCGTATGCTGACCATTGAGATTGCTCGTGTGACGGAGGCTGCCGCAATTGCCGCTGCTAGAATGCGCGGCCGTGGTGATGAAAAGCAGGCTGACCAGCTTGCCGTTGACGCCATGCGCACTGCGCTCAACGATATCGACATGGACGGCAAAGTCGTTATCGGAGAAGGCGAACGCGACGAAGCACCGATGCTGTACATCGGCGAGAAGGTCGGCAGCGGCAAAGGACCGAGGATCGATATCGCGCTGGATCCGCTGGAAGGTACGACCTTGTGCGCCAAAGCCATGCCCGATTCGCTCGCGGTTATCGCAATGGCGGTCGGCGGCAGCCTGTTGCACGCACCCGACTGTTACATGAGCAAGATCGCCATCGGACCCGGTTATCCTGAGGGCACAATCGACCTCGATGCATCTCCTCAAGACAATTTAAAAGCGCTGGCTAACGCCAAGGGTGTGGCAACCGAGCACCTGACAGCATGTGTGCTCGACCGTCCCCGCCATGCCGACCTGATTGCAGCCATTCGCACAACCGGCGCCGGCGTCCGTCTGATCAGCGATGGTGATATTGCCGGCGTGATTCACACCACCGATCCAGACAATACCGGCATTGATATCTATATGGGTGTCGGAGGCGCGCCCGAGGGTGTGCTGGCGGCGGCCGCGCTTCGGTGTATCGGCGGGCAGATGCAGGGCCGGCTGGTGTTCCACAAACCCGGCGACCGTGACCGCGCCCTGAAGATGGGTGTTGAGGACCCGGATGCAAAGTTCAACATGAACGAAATGGCGTCCGGTGATGTTATGTTCGCGGCTTCCGGTGTGACTGACGGCAGCATGCTGGACGGCGTGAAGTTCGGCAAATCCCATATCACCACGGACACGGTTGTGATGCGCTCGGCCACCGGCACGGTGCGCTGGATCAAGAACCGCCGCAAGGTGGCGTAAGCCGGATGGGCCATGCGCCTGAACACCCAAAAGCCTTTCTGGGTGTTGAGCGCTCCATTACCGGCCGCCGCTGGACACCGCGCCTTGAGACAGACCGGATGGCGCAAGCCATATCCCAGCAGGCCAATGTCAGCGACATTATGGGCCGCATACTGGCCGCCCGTGGTGTGCTGCCCGAGACCACGGCCAGCTTTCTGGAACCGACACTGCGCGAACTGATGCCGCCGGCAGCAGCCATGATGGATGTGGATTCCGGCGCCGAACGGCTCGCTGATGCGGTCACGGCGGGTGAAGCAATCGGTCTGATCGGTGATTATGATGTCGACGGCATGACGTCGGCTGCCCTGATGGTGGATTTCCTGGGCGTGGCCGGCGTGGTGCCGCGTGTTCACATTCCGCACCGGGTCGACGAAGGTTATGGTCCATCCATAGCGGCGGTGGAAGATCACAAGGCTGCCGGTGTCAAACTGCTGATCACGCTGGACTGCGGGGTCATGGCGCATGATCCGCTGTTGAAGGCTCACGAACTCGGCATGGACACGGTGATCGTCGATCATCACCAGGCAGGGCACGAACTGCCGCAGGCGCACGCGGTGATCAATCCCAACCGCCTCGACGACACATCCGGCCAGGGCGCCTTGTGCGCCGCCGGTGTGGTGATGGTGCTGATCGCGGCGACATCGAAGCTGTTGCGCGCCCGCGGCTGGTGGAGCGATGCGCGGCCGGAACCGGACCTGATGGCCATGATGGACCTGGTTGCACTCGGCACCGTGTGTGATGTGGTGCCGCTGGTCGGGCTGAACCGGGCCTATGTGCGCCAGGGCCTGAAGATCATGGCCAGGCGCGACCGGCCCGGCATCGCGGCCCTGGCTGACGTGGCCCGGCTGTCGCGGCGCCCGGACGCCCATTCGCTGGGCTTCGTGCTGGGTCCGCGCCTGAATGCCGCCGGGCGCATCGGTTCAGCCATGGACGGCCTGGCCCTGCTCACCAGCCATGACAGGGGTCACGCCATGCAACTGGCCCAGTCGCTGGAGGAAATGAACAAGAAGCGCCAGGCCATCGAGCTTGCCACGGTCGACCGTGCAGTTGAACAGGCTGAAGCCATGCTGGGCAAAGAGGCCCGGCTGCCGGTGCTGGTGGTGGCGGGCGAGGGCTGGCATCCCGGAGTGCTGGGGCTGGTGGCATCGCGCCTGAAAGAGCGTTTCGACAAGCCCGCTTTTGCCATTGGCCTGCCAAAGGACGGATCGCAGGCCTCAGGCTCCGCGCGGTCCATTGCCGGCGTCAACCTGGGGCTCGCCGTACAGGCTGCGGTCGCCGCCGGGGTTGCGGTCAAGGGCGGCGGTCACGCCATGGCCGCCGGCATCTCACTCGAGCAGGCCCGTCTCGGCGACCTGCGGGCCTTTCTGGAACAGCAGCTTGCCGCCGAAGTCGAGGCGGTCTCCAGCGTCGACAATCTCGTCATAGATGCCGCCATTGCAGCGTCAGGTGCGTCAACCCGCTTCATCGAGGATCTGGACCGGGCGGGACCGTTCGGCCAGGGCAACCCGTCACCGGTGTTTGCGCTGCCGTCGCACAAAGTGGTCTATGCCGCGCGCGCCGGCGCCGATCATGTCAGGTGCACGCTTGTGCAGTCGGACGGCACCCGCCTGAAGGCCATTGCCTTCAGGGCACTGGGTACCGAGCTTGGTGAGGTGTTGCTGTCGGAACGCCAGATGCCCTTACACATCGCCGGCAGGCTCGCCATCAACGACTGGGGTGGCAAGCGTGAAGGCCAGGTGTTCATCGACGATGTGGCGGAAGTGCCGGGCAGGTAGCGCCGGCACTTCAACTGCCGCAATCAGTCGAGCTGTTCACCCGCGGCAACCCAGCGGCCGAAGTTCGGCAGATCGAGCGTCGCACCGACGCGGTCGAATTCAAGCAGGCTCTGGCCGCCGAAGTGATAGGAAAAACCTGCCATGATAGTGTGCTCAGTGAACCTGGCGGAATCTTCAGGTCCGCAGCAGCCGGTATCGAAATGCGTGCCGCGGTAACCGATGAAGACGGCACTGTCGCCAACCAGTGGCAGGTCGCTAATGACGGTGTCATAGCGCACACCCCACTGAATCACGTCCATGTCGAATGGTTCGTCGATGCCGGTGCCATCGTCATCATCCTGCTCTCCGTTGGCATAGGCCACTTCACCTTGCAGCCGGCTGTCCGGTGTCATGAACCAGCGCGCAACGCCGCGCACGAAAAACGCGTCATGAAAACCGTCGATGCGCTCCTCATCGCCATCGTCGGGATCGTCTTGTTCTGAGTCCAGATAACCACCTTGCAGGTAGAACGTCAGATTGTCCGCATAGAGCTGCGCTTCGCCACCGGCGGCCCAGAAATTGTGGCGTCCTTCGTTCGTATCGCCCTTGCCTTGCCCAAATGCGCCGAACACCCCGATCAGTCCGCGTGAAGGATCACGGGCGCTCAGATGCGCGCCGAAACCGAAAGCATGAGCGAAATCGTCATCGTCGTTGTCGTTCTTGAGCCCGCTCTCGGTAATCTCGTTGTCCGCATCCATCTGCAGCGACAGCATGTCACCCAGCGGCAGGCTCAGGCGCCCGCTCTGGCCACTGGTGAAGTAATCCTCATTGTCGGGATCGAAGGTCTCTCCGTCACCATTGTCGATGCCGGAGAGAAAGCTGTAACCGACCCATTTCTCAATCTTGCCGGAGACAACAAGCTGTTGCACCTGCTGTTCATAGTCGGCTGCCGTCGCGCTGTTAGCGGATATCGCCAAGGCGATGGCCGTTGCCGATGCTGCTGCGAACTTCTTCATAGTTGTGCACCCCTAACAAATTCCCAAATCGCAAATAAGCTAGCAAAATGGGATCATTGTCGAAAAGGGGCAACTGGGTGGTGTGCACCGAATTTCCCAGACTGTGGCAGTTTTGCCACAGTGCTGACCGGTTGCAGGTACCGGGCTGGAAGCCCGACACGCCCCCCGACTCAGTCAATCTGCTCGCCCCCCGCGACCCAGCGGCCGAAGGTTGGCAGGTCGAGCGTGGCACCGACGCGGTCCTGATCCAGCAGGGTCTGCCCGCCAAAGTGATACGAGAAGCCCGCCATGACCGTATGTTCGGTGAACGTGGCGGTGTCCTCCAGGTCGCAACAGCTGTTGTCGAAGTGCGTTCCCCGGTAGCCGATGAACACTGTGCCATCGCCAATCAGGGGCAGTCCGGTGATGACGGTGTCGTAGCGGACGCCCCACTGGATCACGTCCATGTCGAACGGCGCATTGTCGGTTCCCGAGCTCTCGGCTGTATCCTGGGTGCCGTTGGCATAGGCGACTTCGCCCTGCAGGCGGCTGTCGGGTGTCAGGAACCAGCGCGCCACGCCGCGCACGAAGAACGCATCGTGGAGGCCGTCCCGGGTTCCCTGTTCATCGTCGACAATGTTGGTTCCCTTGGAATCCAGATACCCGGCCTGCAGGTAGAATGTCATATCGTCAGCGTAGTACTGCGCCTCGCCACCAACGGCCCAGAAGTTGTAACGGCCCTGAAAACTGTCGCCTTTGCCTTGTCCGAAGGCGGCGAACGCGCCAAACAGGCCGCGTGACGGATCGCGTGCGCTTACGTGCAGGCCAAATCCGAAGGCATGAGAAAAGTCGTCCGAATTGTCATCCTCATTGCCTGTGGCCTCGGGCGAGTCGAACGCGTTGCTGGTGATCTCGTTGTCCGCATCCATTTGCAGGGACAGCATGTCGCCCAGCGGCAGGCTCAGTCGGCCGCTCTGGCCGCTGGTGAAGTAGCTTTCGTGTTCCGGATCAAATCCGGCCTCTTCCTGGTCGATGCTTGATAGGAAGCTGCCGCCTATCCACTTCTCAACGACCCCGGAAACAACAAGCTGTTGAATCTGCGCCTCATAGTCGGCAGCTGCCGCGCTGTTGGCCGACAGGGCGAGTGCGAGAGCTATAACCGGAGCTGCTGTCTGCTTTTTCATGGAACAATACCCCCTAGATGAGAATCCTGCCGCTGTCAGGTTATCAATCTGAAGTCGCGTGCGAAACATCTTTATACATATCAATTTGGATTTTTCCCAAGTGTGGCATATTTGCCACAGTGCTGACCGGTGCCCTGCCACTATGCACAGTTTGAAATTTTTCGGGTTTTCCCAGATCAGTGCTTGCCAGCGGGCCGGAACCTAGATATACGGACGCCCGGTGGTGCGCGCCCTTCGTCTATCGGTTAGGACACTAGCCTTTCACGCTGGAGAGAGGGGTTCGATTCCCCTAGGGCGTACCACCGCCTTTTCCCTTCATGAAAATGTCGCCTGTTCCTTTGGCTGCAGGCCAGCCGGTACGCACACGCCTCAGCGCTAGAACATGCCGTTTTCATTGGCGGATGTTGTCGGCAGCGTCTGCAGCACATCCCAGTGCTCGACAATCTTGCCGTCATTATCGAGACGGAAAATATCGATCCCGGCATACTCCAGACCGCCTGGCCATACCTGGTGGCAATGCAGCACGACGAAATCACCTTCGGCCACGCTGCGCACAATCTTGACGGACTTTCCCGGATACTCTTTCGCCATCCGGTTGAAGTAGTCGATGAAGCCCTGCTTGCCGTCTTCAACATGCGGATTGTGCTGGATGTAGTGTGCGCCTGCAAACTGCGCTATGGCCTGTTCGGGCTCGCAGTCATTGAACATCATTTCATAAAACGCAATGACGTTTGCCCGATTCTGATCCTGCCTGCTTGGCATATTGGCGCTCCCGTGAACAGCCCGGTCGGGCGGCAGTGCCAAAAGCGGCCGCCGCCCGCTGCGGTCGTGTTACCACTTGCCGGTGTTTTCCATGGATTTCCACGGCTCCTGAGCCGGCAGGCTGTCGCCTTGCTGCAGCAGTTCGATCGAAATGTTGTCCGGCGTGCGGATAAACGCCATGCGGCCGTCACGCGGTGGCCTGTTGATGGTCACGCCCTTGTCCATCAGCATCTGGCAGTACTCGTAGATGTTTTCGACCGAGTAGGCCAAGTGGCCGAAATTGCGGCCCTCGTCATACTCTTCCGGATCCCAGTTGTAGGTCAGCTCCACCGGGCAGTCTGGCGACTCGTCCGGGGCCACGAACACAAGCGTGAAGCGGCCCTGTTCGCT
Organism: Anderseniella sp.; assembly: GCA_028289645.1. GTDB lineage: Bacteria > Pseudomonadota > Alphaproteobacteria > Rhizobiales > Aestuariivirgaceae > Anderseniella. The sequence goes on along the minus strand of JANQOK010000016.1, from coordinate 2,088 downwards.
CTCATAGCGCCGGGTCTCGGTGAAGCCGAGCACGTCGCAGAAGAATTTGACCGATGCGTCGAGATCCGTAACGCGTATCATTGTATGCAGGTATTTCATGTGTGACCCTTTCGGCGTATGTGGGATTTGGTTGGTTGGTGATGATGAACGATTTGAACGGCAAACGGGCGGCACTTGCAAGACTTGTGGGTGAGGCAAACCGCATCGTGGTTTTCTCCGGTGCGGGAATCTCGACGGAGTGCGGTATTCCCGACTTTCGCTCGCCCGGCGGCGTGTGGTCGCGGTTCAAGCCGCTCGACTTCAAGACCTTCATGTCGTCGCCCGAAGCCCGTCGCGAAGGCCTGTCCCGGTTTCTGAAGATTCGCGACGAGGTTGGCCCGGTCGAACCGGGCAGGGGCCACGCCGCCGCAGCGCGCTGGCATCGCGCCGGAAAGCTGGCAGGTGTCATCACCCAGAACATTGACGGGCTGCACCAGCGCGCCGGGGTACCCGTTTCGAAAACCGTTGAACTGCATGGCAACGGCACCTATGCCCACTGTCTCGAATGCGGCCGGCGCCATGAACTCGACTGGGTCGCCGCCGAGCTTGAAGCCCACAGCGATGCGCCGGCCTGCGTGGCGTGTGGCGGCGTGGTCAAGACCGCGACCATCTCATTTGGCCAGGCGATGCCGGTGGATGCCATGCGCCGGGCCGGCGAAATGACCAGGGAAAGCGATCTGTTTCTTGCGGTCGGCTCGTCACTGGTGGTGGAGCCGGCTGCCAGCTTCCCGGTGCTTGCTGCTCAGCTCGATATCCCGCTGGTCATCATCAATGGAGAACCAACCCCGGCCGACGAACTCGCCGAGCTTGTCATCCACGACGACATCGGCGATGTGCTGCAGCACGTCTGAACCATAGCAGGCAATGCTAGCTGTCGGTCATCAGCAAGGACAGTGTGTCGGCGTGCTCTGCAACTGCCCGCCTGCCGTTGGGGCTTAGCTCGTAGATGCCCGTCTCGACGCGGTCAAACCAGCCATAATGATTGGCGGACATGATCTGGCGCGCCCTTGCAACACCTGAGGCCCTGGCCACCTGGGCCGCCTTGGTGGCGCCGTTGGAGTGCAGCGTTCCCGCACAGCGCAGAGCGTCCTGCCGGTAGGCGGTCATCACAGGTTTTCTTGTCGTCCCGCCGGTGTTGGGGTCGCCGACGCGGCTTGCGAATTCTTTCAGCAGCCTGGCTTTCTTGGGTTTCGACTGGCGTGGCCGATAGGGCCCCGGATCCAGGTGAATTTCAGCCAGCCCGTCCTTGAGCCGCACCGTGATGAGGCCAAGCCCGAGCCTGCGGCACAGGCTCTTGTTGTGTTTCAGCGATTTGAGAAACGCGCGCCCGGTGCCGCGCGGCACGCAAACATAGACGGTGTCGCTCAGGGAAAGCCGGTCGATGGCCTGGTGAAACAGGGCAAGCGAAAAGCCGGTCTTAAGTTCGACTATGATCGGGTCCTCTCCCGCGCGGCAGGCAACCACATCGGCTGCGCCGACTTCTCCCTTGACCTCATAGCCCTGGCCTTCAAGCAGCGCTTTGACAGGCCCATAAAGATCCGTTTCGCGTGCGGGCGGGTTTGGCATAGCGCCTGTTTAGCTGATTCATACTGGCTGGTCGAACAGCTTGTGGTTTGGTTTATATCGCTCACGCAAGCAGGCGCAGTGTTTATGCCGCTCACGCAAGCAGGCTTCGCCTGCGCTCCGCTAGGGCGCGCTTCGCGCGGCGGCCGGTCGGCCTTGCCTCGGCACCATGTGCCTCGGAGAGGAATTCGTCACGACGGTTGTACAGGGTCGGAGAACGGCGCGAAGCACGAAGTGCTGAGTAAAGCTGTTCGACCATCAATAACCAACTAGGCCCGACCGGGCCTCGGGCCGGTCAGGCCCGCCCCAGCGGAGCGCAGGCGAAGCCTGCTTGCCTGAGGGGCATGAACCCGAAGCAAAACCCCCGCTGCGGTGAGCAGCGGGGGTCTTTGGTTGTTGTATGTGTCCGTGTGGTCTATTCGGTCTGGTTGACGACGGTTTCCATACCGGCCTTTTCGCGCCGGCTGTCATTGTAGATGGCCTTGA
>JANQOK010000023.1 GCA_028289645.1 Anderseniella sp. | reverse complement strand
GTGCGATCTGATAAACGATGGGTTTCGTCAGATAGGCAAGAACGGTTCTGATCGCTGTCGTTACAAAGGCTTCAACCGGCATCCCGGGGACAAGTTTTTTGCCGTGGAGTTAGGCGAGTTCTTCTTTGGCTATGTTCAGCCGGATTTCATGGAATTGTGTACTCTGAGGCTTTGTCGGAAGTCTGATCAGCTGGATCAGTATGACTTCTGATTGAAACAGTCAAAAGTCATACTGATCGCTTTCGATGTGCTAGAGCAACATGGCTTCGAGTGAACCCGTGTTGCTCCAGGCTATTTCATATTATCAGCTTCTGTCTGAAGCGTGGACGCCATTCCAGACATGAAGTCGCTCGCAGTTTGCGCATCGGTCTCATAATCGTTCGTAATTTTTTCCATTTCGTCCATACTTTCTTCGGACGAGCTGGTACTTCCAAGCAATCCAGATGACGAACTGTCACTTTTTGCGTTTGCGTGAGTTTTGGCAGTACCATGTTTCGTTGCGTGGACAGCTTTCACTTTATTAAAGTTTTGTTCGCTTGCGTGGACAGCCACGGATCCGCCGACAGCCGAGAAACACACACTCGCAAGAAGCGTGCCCTTGAGCAAATGGCGGAGGAATTTGTGTTTGAGATTTGAGTTCTGATTCATCTTAGGTCCTCTCTTCGGTTGACTTACAAGTATGTTCAAGGCGTCTGGCAGCTACCATCCCGCCATGAATCCCTGATTGGGATCCAAGCAGTGGAACGGCAGATCAAACCGCAAGCCAGACTTCCCAGCGGACTTAGCGTGACCCCCTCAACATGATGTCAATGTATCGGGTGCCTCTTGTTAAGTTTTTAAGAAGTAGGGGCAAAATTGATGTAATTCTCGCATTCAGTCGGAGTATTGTATTCTGTGAGACTGCCTGATCTGACCCTGTTGATTGGTTTGTTTTGAGTACCAATTGATGGATAGTGTTTCCCGCATCGCGACAATATTTTCAGGCGCCGGTGTAGCCCAGCGCACTGTGGGGCCTGATGGTGTTGTGATGTCTGCGCCACTACCAGAGGATGACCTGGGCCTGCTTTAGGGAGTGGAAGACTTAAGCATTAAGCAGCTGGTAGCCGGGCATTGACGCTTTCGATAAAGCCGTTCACCCCGAGTGATCCCGACTCGAAGTGAGCAGTCCTGCCCCCGGCAACCGCGATCCATTTGCAGACAGCCCCTGCCACGAACCTGACTTCATTGTCAGAGCGGACGTGGGCGGGCACGCCCCGCAGGATGAACAGGTCAGTCAGAACATCGGTCACGTCAGTTGAGGTGAGCCTGCGCGTCTCTCGGATGCCGCCAATAACCGAAGACCATCCGAGTGGATCAGGGCTCAGAATTCATCTCCCGGGATTTGGACCTGCGGGCCTATCAGCGTGGCATCAGGCTTGACTTCTCGCGGCGCGACAAACCGACCGACAATGCATCTATCAAAGCATTCAACGGTAGGCTTCGGGCAGATTGTCTGAAAATGCGTTGGTTTTTGAGCCCTGTTGATGCGGCGGAAAAGTTGGAGACGCGGCGTAGATACTGCAATAAACAACGGCCACACTGCGCTATCGGGAACAACTTCCCGACAGCGCTGATGAAGTCGGAAAACTCTGCCCTCAGATGGGGGTGCGCTAGGTAGCACACTACTACGAATAAAGCGCAAGTAAGGGGTGTTGCTGCTAGCTCCATAAACTCTGCAACAACAAGCGATCATCTATAGATCATTTGCCGAACCGGGCCCTGCTCAACTTTCGCGCATGGCATGTGCGATCTGATCCACGATTGGCTTTGTGAGATAACTCAAGACCGTGCGATCCTCTGTTGTCACGAAAGCCTCGACAGGCATGCCCGGAACCAATACCTGCCCCGCCAGTTTCTGAAGCTCGCCTTTCGAGATCAGAAGCCTGACCCGATAATAGTGTTGCTGCGAGTTTTCGTCGAATGACTGATCTGCAGCGACCGTTTGAACGCGTGCAGCTAGTTTGGGTGTCGTCCGATAATCGAGCCCCGGAAATCTGATCTCAGCCTGCTGGCCAACCTTTACCTGATCGATATCGATCGGGGTGACTTCCGCGTCGACCACAAGCGTATCGTTGCGGGGCACCAGTTGCAGCACCGTCGCGCCTGGCGGGATGACACCACCCACGGTATGCGCAACGAGCTGATGAACATAGCCGGCTTGCGGAGCTCGGATTTCCAGCCGCCTCAACTCGTCTTGAACGGTGACTTTCTGAAGCTCCAGTTCGGAAATCTTAAGCGTCACATCCTGCAGTTTCTGCAGGACTTCTTCCCGATACTCCTCTTCAACCTGAAGCATCTGCATTTGCCGCTCGCTGATGGTCTCACGTAGGCTTGCGATCTGAGACAGCAGCTCGCTATGTTCACCCTGGATCCTGGTCTTGTCGCGCTTGAGCTGTGTCATTCGGTTCTTTGTGACAAGTTTCTTTTCGATAAGCTGAGTCACCCCGGACAATTCGTCATCGACGAGATCGACCTCGCCGGTTTTTGTAACAAGACGTACCTCCAGCCCTTCGATTTGCTTTTCGAGCTGCTCGATTTGGTCCTTTGACTGCTCCCTGCGTTTTTCAAGGCTGCCCTGGCGTGCACTCAGTAACGACGATTGTGTGAGCTCCAGTTCCGCATATTCCTCAGGAAGAAGTTTCTCTGACCGTTCGGGGAATTCAACGACAACTTTGCCAGAGCGCTCCGCCAGAAGGCGAGCCCGCCTCGCTTTGAGTTCCGCGAGCTGACTGCTGATGATCAGGTGATTGGCAGCAGCCGTTGTGTCATCCAAGCGGATCAGGAGATTACCAGCCTCAACCTCCTGTCCTTCCCGAACCAGAATTTTCCGGACGATGCCCCCCTCACGATGCTGGATCTGCTTGACTTCGCTTTCGACAACAATCGTGCCGTTTGCGATGACCGCACCGGAAATCCGGGTAAACACAGTCCATCCGCCACCAACGGCCAGGAGAAGGAAAACGACCGCACCGGCAAACCTGATATGGTTTCGAATGCTCTCGGAATTGCCTAATCCGCCACCGGCAGGTGCCTTTGGGCTGGTCAGAAGTTTCTTCAACATGCCTGGCTCCGTTTAACCGGCGCAACCGAGTTCCTCAGGATTTCTTCCTTGGGTCCGAGCGCGGCGACGCGACCTTCCTTGAGCAGCAAAACCTTGTTTACGGCAGCCAGGGCCCGCGGGCGATGAGCAACCAGTACGACAATTGACCCCCTCTGCCGCATTGTCAGCAATGCGCCGGCCAGGGCTGCCTCACCTTCCGCATCAAGGTTTGAATTGGGTTCGTCGAGAACCAGTAGAAACGGATTACGGAACAGCGCACGGGCAAGCGCAATCCTTTGCTGCTGCCCGCCCGAAAGAGCAAGGCCCTGCGAGCCGATGACAGTGTCGTAGCCTTGCGGCAAACCAACGATCAGGTCATGCACATCCGCCAGCGTCGCCCCGTTGATTACCTCTTGCGAGGTCGCGCTGGAATCAAAGCGTGAAATGTTCTGCGCTACTGTGCCATCGAAAAGCTGCAGGTCCTGCGGCAGGTATCCGACGAACCGACGGCGGGCTTCGCCGCTCCATTGATCGAGAGCTGCGCCGTCCAGCCGGACATCACCGCTTGAAATTGTGGCAGCTCCCACAATAGCCTTTGCCAAGGTGGACTTTCCCGACCCCGATGGCCCGAGGATCGCGATCCCTTCACCGGCATCAAGTTCCATGGAGGCCCCGAGAACCACAGGGGTGCGTACACCCGCCGGCGCGCAGTACAGCTGTACCACCTCAAGCCGTTTCTCAGGCGGCCGCAGCTGGGTGGGCTTGCCCGCTGCCGTGTCTGGTTTCAGGAACTCCCGCAACCTCATAAAGCTCTGCCGGGCCGCGACAAAACTGCGCCAGTGAACAACAGCCTGTTCGACGGGCGAGAGCGCGCGCGACATCATGATTGAAGAGGCTATCATGACCCCGGGAGAGATTTCCTGCCTGATCGCCAGCCATGCTCCGACCGCCAGAATTGCCGACTGCAGGATGAACCGGACTGTCTTGATAGCTGTTGCAAAAAGGCCGCTCCAGTCGCCGGCGGAACGTTGGCCTGAAAGATAACGCTCGTTCTCCAAATTCCACCTTTCAGACAGCGCACCTGTCATCCCCATGGCCTCTACTGCTTCCGCGTTCTTGCGGCTTTCTTCGACCATGCTTGAGCGCCTTGCCCGTGTCTGGGCAGCATCCATGGTCGCACTGCGAGAGGAGAACTCGTTGAGCAAGACGAGCCCACAGATAGCCAAAGCCCCGCCCAGCGCCACAAGTCCGAGGGAGCTGTGGAACAGGAAAATGACACCGAGATAAACCGGCAGCCAGGGGACATCGAATATGGCGGAAGGGCCATTGCCAGACATGAAGGCAGTTACGCTGTCCAGATCCTGCACCGGCCGGACTGCGTGTCCGCGTGCGCCGTAGTCCATCGGGACCCGATTCGACAAAGAGTAGGCCTGTGCGGACAGGTCAGCGTCGACCTGTTGGCCAATACGCAGCAGGATTCGGGATCTCAATCCCTCCAGAAGGCCAAAGAACAGATACAGCACCAGGGCAAGAAATCCGAGCGCAAGAAGTGTCGGAATCGAGCCACTGACAAGCACGCGGTCATAGACCTGCAGCATGAAAAGCGGGCCGGTAAATGCAAGCAGGTTCACAACTAGGCTGATACCCGCAACGCTCAACAGCCACCCGCGCAGCGACGCCAGAACTTTCTGGATTGGTCGGGCTGCCTGATGTGGCTGCTTACAAGCATGATGGTGCGTGCCTCCATCTGCGCCGTCGCCGACTTGAGACATAATAAAACTTTCATTTTCGCCCATCTGCCAGTACTCAGAATGAAAAATTCAGGCAAATTTATGTTTATCAACAGGTTTTAGTTTGTCAGAAATTTGTAAGCACAAAATATAAACCAAATTTTGATCGATTTTTGCCATTTATTAATTATTTTTAATTTTCCAATAGCAATTTATAGAGCTTTGTAATTTGACAGTTTGAAGTAATGCTCAGACCTTGCCCATGGATGTGCGCTCACTCAAGACACGAGGCCAAATGAAATGGATGGATTGACATGCAAGGTACGTTTGAACAGTTTCTCGATGCGCTGCTGGCCTTTGAATCAGGCTGGGACCGGGAACGTTACGACGCAGGCATTATTCAAGATTGGCAGCTGAACGAATGGGCAGGCGGGAAAGTCGAGAGCTTTTTCCCGCAACACACAAGCTGGGGTGACTTGTCCGACACCGAATGGGAGACGATGGCCTATCGCTCCATGAACACTTTCGGCTTTGTCGGGTATCAGTTCGGGGAAGCGCTGCTAATTGACCTAGGCTACTACGATGACGATTATTACTATGGAAACGGCGCCTCCACCAATACCTGGGACGGCACCTGGACGGGTAAGAACGGTGTCAATTCACTCGACGACTTCATGACTAAAGCCGCTCAGGACGCTGCGTTACGGGAAGCCTTCGGTCACAACCTGGGCATCATTGAAGACGGTTTGAACGCAGAAGGCAAAAGCCTGAGCGACTATCTCGGGACAACAATAAGCTATACCGCAGACAGCGGAACGTCTCAGGTCCCGGTCACCCTGACAGGGGTCCTTGCGGCGGCACACCTGCGCGGAGCACCGGCGGTAGTTGAACTGTTCCTGAACGGAACCTTGAGCAACGACGAGTTCGGCACTTCGATACTCCAGTACATGGATCAGTTCGGTGCGTATGAAGCCCCCGAAGCCGAGGAACTGATTGCTTATTTCCAAGATCGCCTCACAGGCGACGAGGGCCTCGGGACGCCTGGCGACCCGGAACCGGGCGGATCCGCACCCAATGGATCGGCAAATGTGGACGCGAACTCAGCAGATGTCGCGATTGACTGGGCCTGGGGGGCCGATGCGGTCGCAACAAATTTCAATCCGGCAACCGATAAAATCTACATTGGCTGGTTCAACTCCGAACATATCGACATTTATGAAAGTAACGGCAACGTCGTTTTTGCAGTCCCATCTAACAATCAAACCACTACATTGCAGGGGGTTAGTCTGTCGCAATTGTCGGCGGCCAATTTCACTATAATGGACAGTTCGGCAGCTCAGGAAATCCTTTCCAGGGTCGCGCAGGGCCCGGATGATGGAAGTGGCGATGATACAGGCGGCGATACCGGTGGTGACACTGGTGGCGGTACCGGCGATGATACAGGCGGTGATACAGGTGGCGGTACCGGCGGTAACGCTGATGGCGGTACCGATGGCGGCACGGGTACGGCACCGATCATAGCGGCTTACTTTCCCGAATGGGGAATTTATGAGCGCGACTACACTGTTTCGGATGTCCAGGCTGGCAACATCACCAATCTGATCTATGCCTTCGTCAACCTCAACGAAGACTTTGAGCTCGAACTTCATGATCCCTGGGCTGCAACCGACATCGGTTTTTCTGCCGCTGACAGCGTCGACGGCATCGCCGATACTGCGGGACAGGACATTCTCGGAAACTTCAACCAGCTTGCCGAGCTGAAGGAAGCCAACCCCCATCTCACCGTTCAGATCGGCATCGGCGGTTGGACGCTTTCGCAGAACTTCAGTGATATGGCGTCGACCGCCGACGGGCGTGCTACGTTCGTCGACAGCATGGTTCAGTTCCTGCGGGACTATCCCATGTTCGACGGCATAGATTTCGATTGGGAGTATCCCGGCGGAGGTGGTCTTAACGCAAACTCCGTCAGCGATGACGACGGTGCCAACTTTTCCCTGCTGGCTGCCGAGACACGCGCTGCACTGGATCAGCTAGAAACGGAAACCGGACGGACTTACACGATGTCCGCAGCGCTTCCGGCCGGCCATGACAAGATTAATAATCTGGACATACCGGGCCTGGCGAACAGCCTCGATTATATGAACATCATGACCTACGACTTCTATGGAGCCTGGCAAAACACCACCGGGCACCTGGCAGGGATGTACGATCCCACCGGCGCCAATTACGATGTCACTACCGCGATTCAGCTCTATCTCGACGCGGGTGTTGACCCGAGCCAGATTGTCCTTGGCCTGCCTTCTTATACCCGCGCCTGGGACGGTGTCTCGGTTGATAATCCGATCGATGCCTGGAACAGCCCGAGCGGGGGCGGAGCACCTGGTACCTATCCGAACTCGGAGCCGGCGTACTACGAATACAAGGATCTCCTTGAAGAACTGCAGACTGTGGATAGCGACTGGGGTCTTTTTTACGATGACGACGCCCAAGCGGCTTTCCTCTATAATCCAACGCTCGGTATCTTCAGTTCCTTTGAAACCCCTTCTACGGTTGCTTTGAAATCGGAGTGGGCACAGTCGCTTGGTCTGGGCGGTGTCATGTTCTGGGATCTGTCCGGCGACAGCAACGGCTCCGAGAGCCTCATCACAGCTGCGTACAACTCCTGGTTCGAAGGCATGACCTTCCACGAAATCGACGCAGCTTCCGCACTGGAGTTTGATGCGATCTATGGCGGCGACGGTGTCTTTGCACCGATTGCGGAATCCGATACTCCTCCAGCGGATCTACCTGATGGACCAACGGGCGATGGTGACGGTGACACCGGTGGTGATACCGGAGACACTGGCGGTGATGCCGGTCAAGATGCCGACGGCGACAACGGAAATACCGGCAGCGACACCGGCGCCGGTGGCAATGGAACTGCCGGTGTGGACGCCAACACGGCCGACGTGGTCATAAACTGGGCCTGGGGTACAGACCTTGTGGAGACCGGTTTTGACCCCGCGACAGACACGATCTATGTGGGCTGGTTCACGTCCGAGCATGTCGATATTCGCGAGAATAACGGCAGCACCGTCTTCTCGATACCTTCGAATAACCAGACGGTGACCTTGCAGGGTGTCGGATTGTCCGAATTGTCGGCATCGAACTTCACCATCATGGACAATTCCGCGGCCCAGGAGATACTCGCCCTGGTCGGTCAGAACTCCGATGACGACACCGGCGGTGATACTGGCGATACCGGTGGAGATACTGGCGATTCCGGTGGAGATACCGGCGATACCGGCGGTTCCGGTCCGTTCGTTGGTGGCGGAGAGACCTTTGTTGTTGGCCAAACCTCAGTTGTCACAGGGTTCGATCCGACGACCGATGTGCTCGATCTGGGTCCGGACTCGATTCACAATCAGATCCCGGTCGACACGCCTGAAGGCTTTGTGATGCTGCACATGTTCGACAGCAGCAAATCCTTGCTGCTGGAGGGCGTCAACCTCGCTGATCTACATCCTGAGAACTTCGCACCAATTACGGATGCCCATCTGCAGCAGGACCTCAGTGCCGTCCTGGCCTACGAGAACGGCACCGGCCTGACCCGGCCGAACACGGTCTACGTTCGCTCCCATGAGCAGGGATTGGAGGAGATCGTCGACTTCAACCCGGCGACGGACAAGATCAGCTTCTTCTACCTCTCTGTGCGTGGTGACGGGCAGCTGAATTTCGCGGTCGAAGATACCGCAGAAGGCGCCCAGTTCTACAACCCGCTGACTGGGCAAAGCCTTACCCTGCGCGATGTGTCCTTCTCGGAGCTTGACAGTTCTCATTTCGAGTGGCGAGCCAACCAGCTTGAGGACGGCATCGCCGGCCGGATGGGGCTGGACGCTGTGATCGACAACTTCACTTACGTCAGTGAGAACATCTTCACAGGCAAAAGCGTTGAGATGGCGGGCGGTGTGGACCGCGCACCTTATCACAGCCAGCAGGGGTATGAGGAATACACCGGCACGCCGATCAGTGAGCTCACTGGCACGGGCGATGATGACCCGACCGGCGACGCGGATACTGGCGACGGTGGATCGGATGCCGGCAACGGTGGTGTCACTCCGCCGATTGGCGTGATGGTCACCGGCGGCTCGGTGACTGAGGCAGATCCCGGCATGGATCACGTGCACGATGATGGATCAAGCCATGTGCATGATGACGGGCACCGCTACATTACCTTCACGGTTACGCTTGATGCCCCGGCCACCGAGGAGCTCACGCTGACCTACGCGACGGCAGATGGCACTGCCGTGGCGGACACGACCAACGACACAGCCTGGGATTATCACACTACCAGCGGCAGCCTTGTCTTTGCGCAGGGCGAGCAGACCCAGACCGTGGCGGTCGCAGTGCACCCCGATACGCTGACGGAAGACACTGAGACCTTCACTTTCTCAGTCTCCGGCGACAACATCACCGGTACGCTCGAAGCCACTGGCACCATCTATGATAATGATGCTGATACCGGAAACCAGTCACCAGATATCGTGCATATCACCTGGGACTGGGGCGCTGAGGAGGTGATCTCCGACTTCGCACCGTCCGAAGACATAATTGACTTTGGTGCACTGGCGGCGAACGGGGTCGGCATCACTGAAGTTGAAGGCGACTTGCATATCGAAGTCCTTCAAAACGGTGGCCACACCTACGTGATCGAGAATGTGCAGGCAGAAGATCTCAGGCTTGAGAACCTCGCAGCCAGCAGCTGGAATACCGACGTCCTCGACGATCCGGACGGGGGGGTTATCAGACAGCTTGAGATCCTGGGCATGGAGGATGTCGCTTGATCAATCCTGCGCCTCCCAGGGCGGATACAGTTCAACGAGCCTGAAGCTCGCCTGCGCGTTGCTTCCAGTTGTCCATTTGATGAGTGGACTTCGCGCGCTAGCCGTTTTCTGCTGGTTCAGCGGATATGCGTTCTCGTTGATTTATGCAGAAGGCTGGTATGGGCTTGTGACGGACATGAATGCCGTTGACCGTCTGCGCCGTGCCCGCGTCATTGCAAGAACCGGTTGCCGGTGGTCAATTGCTTGCATCCGGCATTTCTTGTGGAACTACAAACACTGGTCCGGCCCTGGTGACAGTACGCCAATCAGGGCCGGAACCAAACACCGGACGCGCACGTGCCGCTTGGATCTATGCATCACGGCTGTATTTTCCCGCGGCCACTTCACCAAGTACTGGTGTGTTGGTCGTAACATCAGATGTCGATAACCGAATCGAAACATCTGTACTGTTGTATTGGCTCTACCGACGAGCCGCTCAATCAAATTATGGACAGGATCAACCGGGAAAAGGGAGAGAAAGCCATGCTGGCCTATGTCGCACTTTCTCCATATTTGCACAGCGTCCTGCGCTTAATGGCTGGTCTGTTGTTCCTGCAACACGGAACCACAAAATTCTTCGGCTTTCCTAACAGCCAGTTCTCCGGCACGCCTTTGATGAGCCTGGATGGCGCGGCCGGTGCAATCGAACTTGTTTGCGGCTTCTTGATTGCAGTTGGCCTGCTCACACGCCCGGCAGCCTTTTTGGCGTCTGGCACCATGGCAGCTGCATATTTTATTGCTCATTTTCCGAAGAGCTTCTTTCCGTTGGTAAATGGCGGAGATGAAGCAGTCCTTTTCTGTTTTGTTTTTCTTTTTCTTTCCGCTGCGGGCGGCGGCCCGCTCAGCGTTGACGCGCTGCTCCGGTCAAAACGGAAATGACGACGTGCCTGAGATCCAGAGCTGGCTGGTTCATTCGGAAAAACGGAAACCGTCCGCATTCAGGCATTGGTCGGCGATGATACGCGGCAGAGCGGTGACATCGCGCGTATCGGCGACGGTATCGGGGTGCCTTGAGGCAAAACCGGCTTTAAGCCCATGTAAAGCAGGGTTGGTGTCTAAAGTTTCTTCTCATTTGGCTCGTAGCCAACCAATCGCCACTGCCAATGCGGCCCCATATGCTCACTCTGTTTGAAATCTCTGCGCTGTTGTTGACACTTTCCGCCATCTTCGGGTGGTTGAACTACCGAGTCATCGGACTGCCTCATACAATCGGACTGTTGTTGATGGCGCTGGCGGCATCTTCGGCCTTAATTGCCTTTGATCATGTGTTTCCGATGCCCGATGTTCGCGAGACGGTCAGCGCGGCCGTTGGTCAGATCGACTTTTTCGAGACGGTCATGCATGGGATGTTGGCGTTTCTGCTGTTTGCCAGCGCCCTACATGTCGACTTCGCCCTGCTCAAGAGCGAGAAATGGTCGATCGGACTTCTTGCGACGATCAGCACGTTGCTGTCCATAGCCATTGTCGGCAGCTTATTTTGGTTGGCGGCGCGGTCGCTCGGTATCGAGATGCCGATACTGTGGGCGCTTGTGTTTGGGGCCCTGATCAGCCCAACCGACCCGGTTGCCGTTCTTTCAGTTTTGAAGTCGGTCCGAATTCCAGAAAGCCTGGAAGCCAAGATTGCCGGCGAGAGCTTGTTCAATGATGGCGTTGCCGTCGTGGCTTTCACCGTGCTGCTCACCTTGGCCATGGGCGGCGCCGAGATTTCTGCGACCAGTATCGGCAAGATGTTCGTGTACGAGGCGCTGGGTGGCGCCATGCTCGGTTTGGTGGCCGGTTACATTGCGGTGCACATGATGCGTTCCATCGATGATTATTCGATTGAGATACTAATCTCGCTGGCACTGGTCTGCGGATTGTACGCACTGGCTCTGCGTTTTGACATGTCGGGGCCAATCGCGGTGGTGGTAGCCGGCTTGTTGGTCAGCACACCAGGCCTTCATGCCAAAATGAGAAAAGCAACCAGGTCCTATCTATACCAATTCTGGGAAGTTATAGACGAGATATTGAATTCTGTGCTTTTTCTGCTGATCGGCCTTGAGATTCTGGTCATACATACCGAACTTGTACATGCCCAACTGGCCCTAATTGCGATTCCAATCATCCTGGTTGCCCGCCTAATTGCCGTTTATATTCCAATCAGACTGTTGTCGCTTGGCGGTTCGTTCTTCCCTGGCTCAATTGCCGTCCTGACATGGGGAGGCCTGCGAGGTGGCGTATCGGTCGCCCTGGCCCTGTCAATTCCTTCCGACGCCGTTGAAAATGATCCGATTCTGGCGGCGACATACTTTGTCGTCGTATTTTCCATTGTTGTTCAGGGCCTTACAATAGGCCCGCTGCTGAACAGACTGACTTCCAGGTGATTTTCAACGCTGGCAAAGCTCACCTTGTTAACGGATTACTAATGGCGATTAGCTATATGTATTCCGGTCGCCGAACCAACTGCGCATCCGATTGAGAAATGCTGGGTGAGAAGACCACATTGCCTGACGAGTGAATGACCGTCGGGATGGGGCGCCCACGAATGCTGAGACCGGCGAAAGAACAACTGTTTGTCGGCGTCTGACGATGGAGTCAGAGTATTGTTTCCGTCAAACTTGATCCTGCAAGGACTGTTTCGCAAGGCCTGTTCAAATGAATCAAATGCCATCCAACGGTTTGCTGGAGAACCAAGCCGGTCCCGGACCGGACGGGCCGGAGGCAATATTGCACAATTCCTCGCGCAGCTTTGTAATTCAGATGATGTGTCTGATTGCGCTCGTTGTTGCCGCGGTGATCAGCGAGCTCTGGCTTGGCGGCATTCTGCTGGCGGACGAAAACAAGGGAATGTCGACACTGGGTCGTCTAACTGTCGCCTTTGTCCTGATTACCGCCGTAACGATGTTGATGTTGAGAAGTCTGTCCAATATTGCCGGCAGGCTTTGGAACTCCGCAGAGACAGCAAAACAGCGCGATCAATATGCCAGATTGCTCAGTGCGCTTCCCGTAGTAAGAGCGTTCATCATCGGTTTTGGCGTTTTGTTGATCATCTTGCTCGCACTTGACGAACTTGGCGTCAATTTGGTTCCGATACTTGCGAGCGCTGGTTTCGCCGGTGTGATGATCGGCCTCGGCGCGCGGTCCATCGTCACCGATGTACTGGCCGGAATATTCTACATTTCCGAAGATGCATTGCGGGTTCACGATTTTGTGGAAGTCTGCGGAAAGGTGGGGACCGTGGAACACATTTTGCTTCGCTCGATTCAGGTACGCGATAAAGACGGATCACTGCACACCATTCCCTATAGCCAGATCAAATCGGTAACCAACATGAGTCGCGACTGGGCCCGCGTCAAAATAAATGTAATGGTTCCGCACGATACCAATCCCAAACAAATGTTCGAAATTACAGACATTGTTTCCAAAGAGATCAGCGCCGAGGATCGGTACATCGGCTTGTTGCTTGAACCGCTAAAAAGCCGCGGAATTGAGGGTATAGATGATGTCGGATTGAAATTCTGTCTGTATTTCAAATCGCTTCCGGGCGAACAGCATACGATCCGCTGCGAGATTCTGCATCGCTTTAAAAAACAATTGGATGAATACGGTATCCCGTATGCCAGACGGACAGTAAATGTGAACAGTTCAACCACACGAGAAGCCGAAACAGTAGCGGGGCATGACCACGCAGACCTCGCCGAAAAGCCTGTATCCGCATAGCCGACCATATCCGACAACGCCATTGGCAACGGTCAATCTGCGATGACACGCGGGAGATGTTGTTACAGCCAATCGTGCACATGGCCGCTTTTTGGAAAGCGCTGGGCGATGTCTCTAGATTCAAGCGAAAGCACTCTTGCGGGACTATTACAACTTGGCGCCTGGCGACTGGGTTAAAACCATGTCTAGTCAGCACCTATTCGGACCTGGTCGGCCCAAGAACCAGATTTATTCCTCAAGCTACGCCTACAGTGCTCTGAGATTAAACATAGCTTGGCTCTGAATTGTTGCGCGATGCCAGGCCTTGGTGTGGCCAGCGATAGGAATGGAGCGGATGAAGTTCGCAACTTATTTGCAGATACCCGTCCGCGTCTCGAAGATGCATCGGTATTGGCGGCCAAGGTCAAGACCTCCATTCCTGAGGACTCTTCGCATCCAAGTTAGTCCATTCCCTCATGTGCGGCAGATCAGTGTGCCGGTTGTTTATTTTCCCTGCCCAAACCGGCTGCATTTTCCTTAACGTCTCATTATGCGAATCCAGGGCAGTCACCTGGTTTGTTAGTTGCCGCCCTATACGGAAATGCTCCCACACGCCGAATGTCGATCAAGCTGTTTCGGACCCAATCTATTCGAGCGGAATCACCTCAACGCCATGAACTGCAATACGCTGGCGGACCTGACGTGCAGATGCCCAATTCAGGAATTGCGAAACTGAATCTACCTGGTCATCGTGCTTGCCCTGCGGAAACGCCAACAGCTCATTCACAAAAACAGCCAACCAAGGCGCATCGCTTGGAAGGTGCACCTGCCCGGCTTCTATTCGGCAGGCCTGTGCGGCCATCCGATCAGCTTTGCTGCCCTGGGGTACAATCCCAATTGGGCGCGGCACTCGAGCGGGTTGCGTCGCTCTTAGATCCTGCAGCAGATTCAGACCGGGCCCGGCCTGCTCGACCAATATAGTCGTTGCTGCATGAAAGCGGGCAGCTGCAATGACCTGTCGCCGGACCTCCGGAAACTCCCATCGTCCGCGGGCTACGTCGATCAAGTAAAAGTCGTTGCGTCGTTTCAGCCAGGTCGTACCAGCCGTCCAGTCACCGGCATCTGAAATCGTACTGGCAATATCCCAGCTCTGGATTATCTGATCCCCCGGTTGACGATCCGGGGGGCTGTCATACCAGCGGAAACAATCACGCCGAATTAAGTTGCCCTCTGTAGGAACTGGCGACTGCAGAAACTGTGCAGAGAACTTCAGGCTTCCAATATCAGCCTTGAGCCCTTCCAGAACAGACTTAGGAAAACGAACAGCGTCCAGCGGCTCGCCCTCTCGCCAGTTGTGAAATCGGCCATTTTCGATTGGGATTGAGACCGACGCCGGCGCAATGGCCGGCAAATTCAGATGTTGCCAACTCTCCTGTTCAAGCAGGTGTCCTGACAAATCCTCTTCATGCACCCGTTGCATTACGACCAGAATGGTGTCTCTCGCCTGGTCGTTAAGACGAGATATTAGCGTACTGGTAAACCACTCAACGACTCGCCGCCGTGCCGGTTCCGAAAGCGCTTCTTCTGCTTTCATCGGGTCGTCGATGATGATCAAGTTGGCCCCTCGGCCAGTCAAAGTACCGCCCACTGATGTCGCGGTGCGGCCCCCTCCCCTGGTCGTAACGAGTTCAAGATCGCGGTCACGCTTGATTGCGAACTCGGGAAACAGTTCCCGGTACCATGGCGCGTCCACAACCATCCGAAATTGTCGATGAAGTTCTGATGCCAGGTCATTTGAGTAGGACACACAGATGATCCTGAATGATGGATCATGACCTAGCAAAAACGCCGGAAACGCTACAGAGGTCGCAATGGACTTAAGAGTGCGTGGCGGTTGATTTATGATCAATCGCCGTGCTTTTCCTTCCCTTACTCGCATCAGTTCATGTGCAATTGCTTCGATGTGCCAGTTCGGAATGAATGGTTCGCCAGGCACAATGGTAATAAAGGCCTTCTGCAGGAAACTCACGAGATTCTGGCGCAAGGCCGCTGCAAGCACGGATGACATACTCATGTCGCGTCCTCCTCGCTGCCAACATCTGCATTTTCGACTTCAGTGACACTGTCTCGGTCACTTTCAGTTGCTCGTGCCACAAAGGCATCAAGAATGGCTTTGTCGGCAGCGGGAAGGTTCTCCGAGGGAGCTTTGTTTGGAGCGTCATTGTAGACCGCTGCTAGCCGAAGCAAGCGGTCCAGCGCCTTTGCATCACCTTTAAGTGCGTCTTCCCGCAACCGCATCAAGCCGGCCAGCTGCGTGGACAGGTTCTTGGTCTTGCCGTTTGAAAGCAGTTTCACAGGGGTGCGCAAAACCTCGTTCACATCAGCCCGGAAATTGCGCGTGCCCTTCGGTCGACCCTTGGGGTTGCCAGACATCCCTTTTTTGAAGCGGGTGTGCATTGGCGGCTTGCCATGGCCAACCTCATAAGGTTTGTCGGTGGTGCTTTCTGACTTATGTTTTCTAGTATCAGGTCGCTTTTTGTCGTTCATGGTTGATATCTCCTGGCCACACAGGCCCTGGTTAGAGGTTGTGTCGGGAGAGGACTATCCGGGTCGGGAACCGGAAATTTGTGCGACGGCGAAACTTGCAATGCCGGTTTCGCCGGTGTCAGGCTGCAGCGGCACGCGAAAACGGACGCCCTGTTTCCGCATGAATAGCAACCTTGCCAGTCAGGCGTTGCCAGCGCTCAATAGTAACATCTACATAGCGAGGTTCCATTTCGATCAACCGCGCCTTCCGGCCGGTACGCTCGGCAGCAATTAGAGTGGTGCCGGAACCGCCGAACGGATCAAGAGTGATTGCACCGCGGTTGGAGCAGTCGCGGATCGCGTCGGCGACCAACGCGACTGGCTTTACGGTGGGGTGGAGCACTAGCTTGCCTTGCGGTCCGCCGCCAAATGATGTCTGGCCTGGATAGGTCCAGACATTGGTTCGATGGCGACCATTGCGGCCAAGTTGGACATTGTTGATGTGTGGAGCCTTACCAACCTTAAACACCAGGACCAGTTCGTGCTGAGACCGATACAGCGACCCCATGCCTGCATTGGTCTTGTTCCAGACACACAGGTTCTTGCACTCCGAATAGTTGGACCGCCCGGCAGCAAATAGTTCCGAAAGGTGACGCCAGTCCATGCACCAGAAGTGCATGGCGCCATCGGCAGAGTGTTGAACAGCGAGTCCCATGACCTGTTCGAGAACAACCTGGAACTCATCAGAAGACAGTTCACCGGTAGCCATCGGAAATTCAACGTGCTTGATCTTGCCATTGCCGCATACATGACCATCGATTGGGACGTTGTATGGTGGGTCGGTGAATGCCATCTGGACACGTTCACCGTCATTCAGCAGTTGCGAATAGGACTCTTCTTTTAGCGCATCGCCACAAACAATGCGGTGATTGTCCAGCAGCCACAGGTCACCCTGTACCGCTACCGGTTCAATGGCAGGTTCTGGTTCAGGCACCATATCGTCTTCATCGTCTTGATTTCCATCCAAAATCAGATCGATCTCGGCCATCTCAAAGCCCGTGAACTCGAGTTCAAAATCCGCATCTATGGCGGTGAGGTCCTGAAGTTCGAGCCGCAAGAGCTCTTCGTGCCAGATTGCATCTTCGGCCAGGCGATTAAGGCTCAAACGCAGCGCTCTAAGTTCTGCCTCATCAAAGTCTGAAACCGTTACGGTTGGGACGTCTGCCAGCTCAAGCCGTTTCGCGGCCTCGACCAGCGCCCAACCATGCACGACTCTCCCATCCTCGTCTTTCAGAATTGGCAGAACAAAACCAAAGCGCTCAATGTTACGTGACAGCTTTAAGATCTGTCGGGTCGGATGCTTGCGGGTTTCGTGGCCAAGCGGCTTCAGTTCATCAATCGGCGTCAGCGTTGGGGTCAGATCACGGGCAAGCGGACATCCGTTCGTCAGATTAGTCGGAATTTTATCCATGTGCGTCTCCACGGAGCGGGTTATCAAGCGCGGTGAGACAGAACTCACAGTATTCGCTCTTACCGGTCCATGAGGACTATGTCTTTCACACTAAATTCTGAACCGGGGCTTCTTTGACAATTGATTTTGCAACGTGCGCCAGCGGTTCTTGTCCCCCAGAAAGATTTTGGCCGTCTTCATTGCTGCCAGTTCATTGGGTGCATAATGCCGCAACGGTTGATCGCGTCTGCGGTAGCCTAGCCCGGTAATATGTCCATACTTTTCACGGCGCGCAGTCAGCCACGTCCGAAAGCCCGTGTAATAGCACTGCTTATAGAGAAGCAATGACGCCTGGTGCCCGGGAGGTGACTTTGGCCGACCAACCTTTCTTGGGAATTCTCCTCGGCGAAGCCGTTCAAGATAATCAGTCAGAAAGTCAGGATGGTCGCGCCCCTGATGCCATTCCAAAGCCTCTTTGAGAAAATGATCATCAACGCGTTGCCCCGAACGAATTATCCCCTCAAGCTCAGGATAATAGCTGTAGTCGATAGCAAAATCAGTCATGTGTCACTCCTTCAATATCAACAAACTCACTTAAATTGGCGCTCGATGAACCAGCAGAAAATTATCCTCCATTGCTGAACTAAGCGCGTTGGAATTCAGAGATTCAGTGTTTGTTAACCATGTCAACACTTGAAAATCAAAACGCGCACTAGAGGCCTTCTAGCGCGAAAAAATTTTTGAAAGCCGACGCAGATTGGTCTCGCCGAGCGTTTCAACGGTAACCTCGGGGATGAATGTTTGAACGAGACTCTGTCCTGGTAAATAATAAAGTACTATCCCGGAACACCATTGTCAGCGAAGCTTGCAGCAGAACTGACCGCGCTTTGCTGGACAACGTCACGCTGAACGAAATTACTCCAATCTTAGACCAAAGAAACACGCCACGTGAGATCGCAAATAAGACTGCGAGTCCTCAAGTCGGTTGGTGAGAACATGAGCTTCAGATCAGGTCGGCAAAACAAGACCTACTTGTTTTTGGCCCTAGCAATCATCAGGTCTGCAATGCCGATCAACAACTCTCTGTCTTTGTCGCTGAGCAGCAGCGCTTTGTTGCGAATAGCGCGTTCAATAGGGTTTGCATCAGCTTTAACTGGGGAGACATCGAAAAACTCGGTTATGTTCACCCCCAGATGAGTTGCGAGACTATCGAGCGTAATTAGGCTTGGTGCGGTCTTGCCTCGTTCGAAATTGGAAATGGTTTCAACCGACTTGAGTGACAGTAACGCCAGCTCAGATTGAGTAAGCTGCGCGGCTTCACGCAATTGCTTGATCCGCTTTCCAACATGCTGAACGACTCGCTTGGACATTCAGCAAATGTGATGCAGGGTTGCGGGAAATGGTATTGACGCAAACTTACCATTAAGAAGATTGATGTAATTATACGGGTATGAATACCCAAGGATTACATCATCATGGCTGCTGACATCCTTTTATCCGAATGGGTGCCCTGGCCCGAACGTCGGCTGCAACCAACCTGTGGCGGCGTGTATATCGTCGGAAAGGGTAATCCTGCCAAAGTAGTTTACATTGGTCGCACTTCGGGTAGGGGTGGATTGCGCACTAGGCTACGTACTTTCAACAGATCAGCAGCGACTGGCCGAAGCGGCCATGCCGGAGGCGTTACTTATCACCGCTTATTTGGCGGCGAACTGGACGACCTGTATGTCAGGGTGCACTCAGCAATTGCCGTGGATCCAGATCCGAAAATTCTCAAACCTTACACCTTATACGTAGAGCGTCGATTGATATGGGAGTATATCGCGCAATTCGGCGGCCTGCCTGCATGCAACAGCGAGTAGGATGCCCTTTTGCTTGAGTACACTGGCGAAAACCTGAGTGTTCGGGCGAAGGCCTAGGATTCCCACATACACTTTCGGCCCATAGCTGCCGTTCGCGAGCTCCAGTCATATTGCACTGCAGCTTCCCCTAAACCGGCATTCACTCACTGTGCATCATTTCCCGTGAGGCAATGACAGCAATGCGGACGCTCAAGTCAACAGGGTGCTACTTCAGGTGCGGCGCAATTTTGAACAGTTGATTGAGTTGTGCAAGTCCATCGAATCCCTTGGGTAGCAAGTGTCGATGACCCCGCCACTCTTTGGTTGCCGACCAACGACGACGATAGTCCAGTATGGATGCAAACAGGTCATCTTTTGCCTGTGCCGAAGCAGCCGGACAGTCATCAAACCCAGGTTCCCAAAGACAACAGGGACAAATCGCCTTTCCGATCTCTCCACCGTTTCGTGAATATGCAGGTTCGGTTGAATAGCCCGGAAACCCGCAGACAGGGCAAAGCAAAGCCCCTTCTAAGTTGGTGACATTTACGGACAACGGATCAATCATGTCTGATATCTAGTCATGTATCAAAGCCGGCTGCAAATCAGGTGTCCACTTTGGGCTCGGAGCGGGCTTGCGCCGGTTGGGATTGAAGCTCGGCTTTTCAGTCTCTCGAATGTCGGCTGACGGCTTGGCCCTTCACCATGTCGCATGTGCAGGGAACGACCGCTTTCCGCCCAATGCAGCTAACCCTTTCGCACTGCCGCAAATGTCGGCTTCCCGCCCTTCTTAGCCATTTGGCACAGCGCACACAATTGACTGGACTTCCTAGTCATAGGAAGCATCCATGCAGATGACAAAACGGCCGGTGAGAGAATCCAGGTCAAACACCTCTGCCACCTGCCCCTGTGCGGGCTTCTGACAGTACGGGCATCGGATTGGTCGATGCCGCATACCAAGAGGTTGTTATGAGCACTCAAAACGAAACCGCTATCGATCAAACGCCGACACATAAGACAAAAAAGTCTGTACCTACCAAGTCACCTGCCAGCAAGACCGACCTTGTCTTGCGTTCACTGAGCCGCAAGGCCGGTGCCAGCGTGGACGAGCTGTGCAAGTTAACGAACTGGCAAGCACACACTGTTCGAGGCTTTCTGTCAGGAACGGTGCGCAAAAAGCTGGGCCATGAGATCTCCAGGCGAAAAGATGCCAAAGGCGTCAGTCGTTATCACCTAGTGAAACCGGAACCACGGTCATGAGTGTGCCCTCACCCTCCGGCGAACAAACAAATCTCATTCTGGCCATCTCCAGTATGTCCCGGACAGAATTGCTTGATTTATGGTGTAAGAATTGGACAAACGACCCTCCCAAACATGTTAGTCGCAGACTCCTTGAACTATCTGCTGCCTGGCATCTGCAATGTCGTGAGATTGGCGGGCCGGATCGCGAGCTTCGCCGCCTACTACGGGAAAACGCCGGTTCATTGCTCGAAAGGCAGTCCATCAAACCTGGCACTCGACTAGTTCGGGAATGGAATGGTCGAACGCATCATGTGGAGGTTTTGGCAGAAGGTTTCCGATGGAATGACAATACATATCGGTCTCTCAGTTCCATCGCCAAGGCCATCACCGGAAGTCACTGGTCTGGCCCGAGGTTCTTCGGCCTATGAACAAGAAGCATTGTCGTTGTGCCGTTTACACACGTAAGTCCACCGAGGATGGCCTGGAACAAGACTTCAACTCACTTGATGCGCAGCGTGAAGCTTGTGAAGCGTATATCCTGTCTCAAGGTGGATTGGGTTGGCAGCTTGTTCCTCGACACTATGATGACGGCGGCATCTCCGGCGCCACGATGGAACGGCCTGCGCTTCGTGATTTGCTTGACGACATTGCCGACGGAAAGATCGACATTGTCGTGGTCTATAAGATCGACCGGCTTACCCGCGCTTTGATGGACTTCGCACGTATGGTCGAACTGTTCGACAAGCACGAGGTCTCATTCGTGTCTGTTACACAGCAGTTCAACACGACCACGTCGATGGGCCGCCTCACTCTAAATGTGCTTTTGTCCTTCGCTCAGTTCGAACGCGAAGTTACAGCCGAACGTATTCGGGACAAGATCACGGCATCCAAGAAGAAAGGAATATGGATGGGTGGCCCTGCCCCACTCGGCTACGATGTGCTGGATCGCAAGCTCATTATCAATGAGCAAGAGGCCGAGACTGTCAGGTTGATTTATCGCCTCTATCTCGAGTGCAAAAGCGTCCGGGACCTGAAGACCCAACTGGACCATCGTGGTGTTATCAGCAAGATCAGGACATACAAGTGCGGTCGCACCGTCGGTGGCAATCCGATCTCCCGCGGTGCGCTGTATCTGCTTCTGTCAAACCCGATCTACATTGGCAGGATGCCACATAAAGGCGAAGCATATGAGGGGAAACATAAGGCGATCATTTATCCAAAAGTATGGGCTGATGTTCAGGCTCTCCTGGTAGTAAACAGGACTGTGCGATCCTCAGGTATTAATGCAAAACATCCTAGCCTGTTGGCCGGCCTTTTGTATGACGAGACAGGGGATCGCCTTTCGCCAACCCACGCTAACAATCATGGAAAGCGATACCGGTTCTACATCTCGCACCGACTGATGCAGGACAAGCGAAAGGATCCTGGTGCGTGGCGTCTTCCTGCCGCTGAACTTGAAGCACTGGTGATCAACGGATTGACTCAACGCCTAAGTGAACACACGCAACTCATTGAACTGACTCAACTTGATGCAGCAGATGTCGCAACGCTTGATCAAGCCTTGGCAACGACAAAACGCCTGCAAAACCAGACCGACCATCATGCAAATGAAGACATTCGAACACTCATAAGAGTGGCCATCACGCGGATTGATATCAGGCCCGGACAGATGACGATAACCATCTGCCCAACTTCTTTGAGCTCCATCTTGTTGAATAAATCAGGCCCAATTCCAACCAACCGGCCCTCAGACCAAGTCACTTTGACCTTGCCGTTCCAGCTTCGTCGCCGCGGAGTTGAGGCAAAGCTGATCGTCAGCAATGAGATCGCAAACCCAACCGTTGATCCCAAGTTGGTGCAGACCATCCGCAATGCACATCGATGGCGCGACCTTATTACGTCTGGCAACGCTTCATCGATAGACGCCGTTGCAGAATCCGACAACATCCCCGCAAGTGAGATTAGCCGCATCTTGCCCCTTGCCTTCTTGGCCCCCGACATCACCAAGTCAATCCTGACCGGCAACCAGCCAATTGATCTCACCGCCGAACGGCTCAAGCGCGTCGGCAAACTACCAGCCTGTTGGAATGAACAGCGACGGGTTCTCAGGATGCCGAACTAGTTCCCCCATTCCAAACGTTGGAATTGCCGCAACCAGTTACCGACGAAGCCGTTCCAACCTTCTGGTGGTCGAATTCGCCAATAGAGACGCAGCGAGTATTTGTAGCCATTTGTGCGTCACTTTCGAGTCTCACCGCCAGAAGGTTCCGCCAACGGCTCTGCTAACCCGCCGAAATGTCGGGGTATTCTTGACAGGTCTGCACTTACACGGAGAGAGACAGATAAGGGTGGTGGGCCCGGCAGGACTCGAACCTGCAACCAGACGGTTATGAGCCGTCGGCTCTAACCAATTGAGCTACAGGCCCACCATAAAATCATCCTTGCGAATGCGGCGTTGCGGCCGGACTGTCCGGAAGAATGATCGCTCGCTTGGCGAACGCAGCATGTATTAGTGAAATCTGCAGAAACCGCAACAGGCAAACAGCACTTCCCGGTCCATGAAAATCAGCCGGCGATGGACTTTCGCACCCGGCGCACCCCCAGCGCCACCAGCACCAGCACAACCGGAATGGCCAGGGCAGTCACCAGGTCCGGTGACAACGGCAGCACACCCAGCGATTTGGCACCCTTGGCGGCATATCCCACCAGGCCGACGATATAGTAGGTGATCGCAGCGATCGACAGGCCTTCGACCGTCTCCTGCAGCCGCAATTGCAGCTTGGCGCGATTGTCCATGCTTTCCAGCAGCGCCTGGTTTTGCTTTTCGCGGCTAATGCCGACCCGGGTCGACAGCAGCTGTGTTGCCCGGGCAACGCGCTCAGATGTGATGGACAGGCGCGCGGCTGCCGCCTCGCAGGTGCGCATGGCCGGGGACAGCCGCCGATCGGTAAATTCGGAAAACAGCTGCAGGCCTTCAATGCGGTCTTCGCGCAGCTCAGATATGCGCAAGCTAACCAGGTCGGCATAGGCACGTGCGGCGGAAAACCGGAACTGGCTGCCGGTATGTTCGCGCACGACATCGGCATGCAGCAGCGTCAGCCGGTCGAGCAATTGCGGTTCGTCCGCTTCGCGAGCAGCGCTCATGGTGGCGGTGATCTTGCTCAGCTCGGCCTCGAAGCCACCCAGAACCGGCATCAGCGCGCGGGCGACCGGCAAGGTCAGCAGGGCCAGGACACGGTAGGTGTCGGTTTCCAACAGCCGCTGCACGGTTCTGCCGCGCTGGCGCGGCGTCATGGCATTGTCAAAAACCAGCATGCGGCCGAATCCATCCGCATGTATCCGGAAGTCTGCGTACGCCCGGCCCAGGCCGCCAGCGATTTCGGCGCCCACCATCGGGTTGCCGGCAAAGTTTTCTTGCGACAGCTTGTCTTCATCCGGTTTGGTTCTTGGCAGCGGCAGCATCTCGAGATGGTTGGCAACCAGGACTTCGCCAGCCAGCGTCTGCAGCCAATCCTGCGGCACGGCTTCAAGGGCTGTCACCTCGAACAGTTTGGAGGTGCCCTTTGCCGGCACAAAGAACCAGTAACGGGTGAATTCCGTGTGGCGTTCCCATTTCAGCCGGAACGGCCCCAGATCAGCACTGAAATGGTTGGCGTCCGGCGCCGGCGGCAAAACACCAAAGCGCTGGCACAGGTCAGCCAGCGGCGCCATGTCCAATTCGCCGAACAATACCAGATAAGTGAGGCGCACCCGCCTTGGCAGCGCCTCGGGAGGACGGGCATGAACCTCATTGTTGAGCGGCAGGCGGGCCGCATGGTCCGCCGGCAAAACATGTCCGATACTGCCGATCATCGTTACGCCCCTTTTCAATGGCGATTGCCGCATAGTTGGCGCAACGATAACAATGCAAACGGCCTGCACCAGCGGTCGAACTGACGCATCACAAGGTCAACTCAGATGATGGCCGGTGTCCGCATAGACAATGACTGCAGGAAATCAGCACAAGCTGGCGAGCGTCATTCTGACGATTTGGCCAGCTCCTCAAACTGCGGCGCGTTGGGACAGAAGTCGCGCGCGGCCAGATCGCCACGCTTGCCGGCCAGCCATTTGCGGCACACGCCGCGCTGACCGCAATGACCGCATGCGCGCGCTATGTCCACTTCCCGCCAGTGCTCGCGGCCCAGCATCTCAGGTGCAAGCCCGTGCGCCCTGGCCATCGCTTCCATGCGCTCACGCGTATCGGAAGGACAAGATGCCAGCGAATGCAGGTCGGTGGACGATATGCCAACATCCGATTGCTGAGAACCGTCAAGCGCCAGCAGGAACTGCCTGTCCCGATGCTGGTTCAGCGCGCGACGAACCCGCTTCAGAATAGACGTCATGGTGTTCACCTTTCCATAAATCCACTGGCCCTGTGAACACACTCCCACAAGGTGATGCAACGCACATTGATCTCGATCAACAGAAGCGTTCCCGGGCAATGCAACCATGTC
The DNA here is from genome assembly GCA_028289645.1 of Anderseniella sp. Lineage (GTDB taxonomy): Bacteria > Pseudomonadota > Alphaproteobacteria > Rhizobiales > Aestuariivirgaceae > Anderseniella. The sequence goes on along the minus strand of JANQOK010000023.1, from coordinate 524,896 downwards.
TTATGGACATAAACAGCACCGGAGGTGAGCAATGAGGGTGTTGATTGCTTATGCGACCACTGAGGGGCAGACCCGAAAAATCTCCCAGACTATAGCCGATCAGACGGTTGCACTGGGGCATCAGGTCGAACTGCTCGACACGGCGCGCAAGCGCCGGGACGTCCATACTGATGACTTCGATGCTTTCATAGTTGCAGCCTCGGTACATCAGGACCGGCATCAGGACGAGATAGAAGTGTTCGCAACAGCCAGCCGGGCGGCTTTGGAGGCCAAGCCGGGCATGTTCATATCTGTCAGCCTGGCCGCGGCGTTCGAGGAAAAGACCGCAGACGCGGCCCATTACATCTCGGACTTCATAGCCCGCACAGGATGGACACCCGCTCTCAGTCTGGCGGTAGCCGGCGCGGTGAAGAGCGAGGAATACGACTACTTCCAGCAGCAGATCCTGGAGCACATCATCTTGAAGGATCGAGATGAACTGGGGCCTGAGGAAACGCAGGAGTTCACGGATTGGGACGGGCTCGCCAGTTCGGTGAAAGAGTTCCTGGAGCAAAACAGCATCGACTGAACCGGCCGTTGCACCGCAACCCGCACTAGACAGCCATGGAGTACCGGGCGGCCTTCTGCCTCATTCTGGTGTCAAACCACGACGCCACGGTGCGTACAAAACCGTGACCGTGGGGATGGATCCAGAATGTGTCACCATCAAAACCGGCAAGATCATGCGGGTCGGCATCCAGCGCATCCTGGATTTCGGTTCGGACCTGTTCGGTCAGCGCGCCGTGAGCGCGACGCAAGCTTGAGAGGCTGAATGAATACCGGCACATGAGGTTTTCAATAATGTCCGCGTGCAATTTGTCTTCTGCCGTCAGTTCGATGCCGCGGGACACCGGCAGCCGGCCGGATGCCACCGTACGCACATAGTTGCCGGTCGCTGTCTCGTTCTGCACATAACCAGCCGGCAAACGCCCGATTGATGAGGTGCCCACACCCAGAAGCGTAGCGCACGGGTCATCCGTATAACCCTGGAAATTGCGCCGCAACCGGCCTTCGAACGCGGCTATCGCCAGCGAATCCTGCGGCAGCGCAAAATGGTCCATGCCAATCGGCAGATAGCCGCCATCCTGCAGGATGTCCGACGCCACCCTGGCCTGGCGAACTCTTTCAAGCGCATCCGGAAGCGCAGCTTCAGGTATCAGTTTCTGGTTCGGCTTCATCCAGGGCACATGCGCATATCCGAACAATGCCACCCGGTCCGGGTCAAGCGTGCGGACCTGCTCAATGCTCCGCGAGACGGTTTCCTCGTTCTGGTACGGAAGCCCGTATAGGGCATCTATGTTGAGCGACCGGACGCCGGCACCGCGCAGGCCTTCCACCGTGGCGGCGGTCTGCATGAATGTCTGAGGGCGATTGATTGCCTCCTGGACCCGTTCATCGAAATCCTGAACACCGATGCTGGCGCGTGTGATACCGAAGGCCCTGTAGGCCTCAAATTCCTCACCCGACAAGTCAGACGGATCGATCTCAATGCTGATTTCAGTGGCGTCATGCAGTTGAAAATTGCTGTCGATGGTGCTGCGCAAGCGTTCCAGGTCACCCCGCTTGAGCATGCTCGGCGACCCGCCACCCAGATGCACCCTGTTGAGCAATGGTGCAAAACCGATCGCATCCCTGAGCAGGGCAATCTCCTGGCGCACGGCGGACAGATAGGGTGGGATCGGGTCATAGCGGTTGATCTGCTTGGTATGGCACCCGCAGAACCAGCACATCCGGTCACAGAACGGGATATGGATGTACAGCGACAAGCCGTCGTCTTCCGGCAGTTTTGCGAGCCAGTTCCGGTACTCTCCCTCGCCGACACCATCGTGAAAGTGCGGCGCCGTCGGATAACTGGTGTAGCGTGGCACCGGCGCACTCAGGCGTTTGACAATGTCTGCTTCGCTGATGATTTTCATGTCACACCCACTCCTTGACAAGGCAGTACACCTGAGCAGGCGGTTGTCAGCCTTGATTTGGATCAACGGCGCATGCGACATGCTGAGCGCAGGCGTGACCACGGCGAACCTGACTTTCGCCGCATTTCAAGATAATGTCCGCCTCATCCGCAAACCCAGTTTCCCAAAGGCTCCTGCCCCATGTTCAGTCAATTCATGCCACGACCTGCAGGCCTCGCCATTGCCAGCGCTGTTACTGCCGCTGCATTGCTGGCCACCCCTGCATTTGCCCAGTCCACGCCGCAGGCGCCGCAGCGCACATTGTCGCTGACCGGCCAGGGCGAGGTGAAATCGCCCCCTGACATCGCGGTCATTTCCGCCGGCGTCGTATCGGAAGCCAAGACCGCCCGCGAGGCCCTGACGCTGAACAATGAAACCATGGCAGAGGTGCTGCAGACAATTGAGGCTGCAGGTGTTGCCAAAAAGGACATTCAGACCTCGAATTTTTCCGTGCAGCCGAAATACAAGTATGCCAAGCGCTCCAGCAGCGGCGACCAGGAGCCGCCGCGCATCACCGGCTACACGGTCACCAATCAGGTCACGGTGATCGCACGCGACCTGGACCAGCTTGGCCCTGTTCTCGATGCAGTTGTGTCATCAGGTGTCAATCAGATGAACGGCCTGAGCTTTTCCATCGCCGAACCTGGCCCATTGCGCAACGAAGCGCGCAAGCTCGCCGTGGCCGAAGCCAGGGACCGCGCCGAACTTTATGCTGATGCTGCCGGTGTGTCTCTCGGCAAGATCCTGTCCATATCCGAAGCCGGCGGGCATCGCCCGCCGCAGCCGGCATATCGCCGCGCTGCATTGGAGTCCGCCGCAGCCGACGCTGTGCCCATCGCGCAGGGTCAGCGGTCAGTGCAAATGCAGGTCAACATCGTGTGGGAGATAGAATAGGCGCGCCTGCCTGCAAAGCTGTCACGGTCTGTCCTGAAATCTGCTCAAGGTTTCTGCGGCGGTTGCAAGGTCACGGTCCAGCAACCGCCGGTAGGTATGCTTCCATCCGGTCTCGGCATTCGCCAGGTAACTTGACCGGGACAGATCCCACCAGGCATTGCGGGTCAGCTCGGTCTCTCCGACATTGCGGATCGACAGGCCCGAGCCGGGAAAGAAGGTAAACTCCCGGAAGTAGATGCGGTCATTGTGGCAAAACAGGTCCACCCGAACATAGTCGAAACCTGTCGCGAGGCGTTCGGCGATATCAGCCAGCTTGTGGTGAAGTGACCCAAACTGCGGTTCGTAACTGCTTGAATACTCCTCCCAAACCGTATCGGTTCGCGACAGATCCCGGTGTAGTGAAATATGGTTCCTGTCTCCGAAGCGGTCATGGATCATGCTGATCGTCAGCACCCGGCCGCCAAAGGTGTGAATGTTGAAGTCATCGGGAACCCGGCCGCTCGGGTCCACGAAAAGTTCCTCCGCATAGAACTTTTGCCTGACCAGGGCATATGACCATTCCCCGATCCGGTGGCCGTAGACAAAACGCATCTTGGGCCTGAAGTAGTCAATGACATCGGCCTTGCTGAGATGGTTCGCCGACCAGTTGAACAGGTTCCAGCCGCTGCCGCGGTTGGTCTTGATCACGCATGGCCGGGTCAGTATGTCCGGCGGCAGATCCTCAGGCCTGTCACCGGCCCACATGACCCGCGGCATCGTCAGTTCAGGTGCTGCCGCCTTGGCAATATCGCGTGCTGCCAGCTTGTCGGTCATAGCCCCAAACCGCTGATCGCGGTCAAAGATTTTCCGCCACAGCAGCTTCTCGTTGAATGAGCGCGGAAAGGCAGGATTGGGGAATTGCCGCAGAGTCCGCCAATACCTGGTCAGCAGGTGCGGAAACCTGAACCACGCATAAAGGTTCAGGACAACGCACAGGCCGGACCTGAACAGACTATCCATGACGTGCCAGGTGCGCTCAGCGGATCGGTGGTGCGTACATCAGGCCGCCGTCAGTCCACAACCGGTTGATTGAGCGCTCGATCTTCACCTTGGAATCAGCGCCCAGGTTGCGGCGATAGATCTCCTCGTAGTTGCCGACCTGCTTGATGGCCCGGTACGCCCAGTCCTTATCGAGCCCCAGGGCTTCGCCGAAACTGCCTTCAATGCCGAGCAATCTGCGAATTTCCGGCGACTTGGACCGGCGCATCTCATCCACATTGGCCTGCGACACGCCAAGCTCTTCAGCGTTCACAAGCGCGAAATGCACCCATTTGACGATATTGAACCATTGGTCGTCGCCTTGCCGCACGGCGAGGGACAACGGCTCCTTGGAGATAACATCCGGCAACGCCATATGCTCGTCCGGATTGCTCATCTTCAGTCGGTTGGCATAGACACCTGAGATATCAGAGGTATAGACATCACATCTATCAGTGTCATAGGCCGACAACACCTCATCGACAAACTCAAACGAGACAATCTCGTACTTCATGTTGTTCTTTCGGAAGAAGTCCGCCAGGTTGAGTTCGGTGGTGGTTCCGGTTGTGGTGCACACACTGCTGCCGGCAAGCTCAAGTGCGGACGAGATGCCCAGGGACTTGCGCACCAGGAACCCCTGCCCGTCATAGAAATTCGTCGCCGCGAAGACCAGACCAAGGCTTGTATCGCGGGTCATCGTCCAGGTGCTGCGCCGCGACAGCAGTTCGACCTCGCCCGACTGCAGCGCGGTGAAGCGTGACTTTGCATTCAGCGGGTTGAAATTGACCTTTTCTGCGGAACCCAGCGCCGCAGCCGCCACCGCACGGCAGTAATCGACATCAAACCCGGACCAGTGTTTGGCCTCATCAGCAGTGGAGAACCCTATGGTGCCCGGGTGGATACCACACTCCAGCTTGCCGCGTTGCTTAATGATATCAAGGGTTTGGGACGTTGCCTGGTTACTCGTAAGACTCAGGGCAAACAGTGCGACAAACAGCCAAGCAAACCGGCCCGCAACTGACCCTGTCATGCTGCATGAAACTTTAGACATCGTGCCATCCTCGTGCTGACTTTGGATCCTGCCGGAGTAGACAAATCTCTGCTCAGAGCGTCAACAGCCTTGCTGCACTTTGTCCAGATTATCGCCAACTGTTCAGCGGGAACGCTTTTCTGACTTAAAAAACAGACCCGCGCTCCGGCAGGGCCGAAGCGCGGGCTGTCCAAACGGGGAACAGGGAGGCCTCCCCCGTTTTGCTCCCCCGGAATCAGAGATTGCCTTTCGACATTTCGCCGGCAATGAAATCAGCCTGGCGCAGCGCTAGCGCCACGATGGTCAGCGTTGGATTCTCTGCCGCCCCGGTGGTGAACTGACTGCCGTCAGACACGAACAGATTGGCGATGTCGTGGGTCTGGCCATGCTTGTTGACCACCCCGTCTTTGGCATCTGCGCTCATCCGGTTTGTACCGAGATTGTGTGTGGACGGGTACGGCGGCGTGCGGAATGTCTTGACCGCGCCGGCAGCCTTGTAGACCGCCTCACCGCGGCCGAAGGCATGGTCGCGCATCTTGATGTCGTTGTCGTGATCATCGAAGTGCACGTTCGGCACCGGCAGGCCGTGCTGATCCTTCTCGCTGGCGTGCAGGGTGATGGCATTTTTCTCCTGTGGCATGTCCTCGCCCACGAGCCACATGCCGGCCATGTTCTCATAATTGTCCATCCACCAGGAGAAGTCCTTGCCCCATCCGCCCGGGTCGAGGAACGCAGCCATGAACGGCAGACCCAGAGACAGTGTTTCCATCTCGTAACCGCCTACGAATCCACGCGACGGATCATGCCGGGACTCATCCTGAATGATACCGGCCATTGTCGTGCCGCGGTACATGTGCACCGGCTTTTCAAACACTGCGTAAACCGACCCGGTCATGTGGCGCATATAGTTCTTGCCCACCATGCCGGACGAGTTTGCCAGTCCATCAGGGTATTTTGACGATGCGGAATTCAACAGCAGCCTAGGGCTCTCAATGGAATTGCCCGCCACGCAGACCACGCGGGCCTTCTGCACATGCTGCTTGCCGTCCTTGTCGGCATACAGCACCCCGGTCACCTTGCCGCCGTCATCATGCTCGATCTTGAGCACCTGCGCGTTCGGCCTGACCTCCAGGTTGCCGGTTGCTTCTCCCTTCGGGATTTCAGCTACCAAAGTTGACCATTTGGCACCCGTCTTACAGCCCTGGAAGCAGAAGCCGATCTGCAGACACGAAGCCCGGTCGTCGCGAGGTTGCGAGTTGATTGCCATGCGGCCCGTATGGACGTCCTTGTAGCCGAGCTTTTTCGCGCCGGCCTCAAACACCTTGTAGTTGTTGTTGCCCGGAAGCCCCGGAATCCCGTTGGTTCTGGTAACACCCATGCGGTCTTCGGCCTTGGCATACCAGGGATCCATTTCAGCCATGTCTATCGGCCAGTCGAGCAGGCTGGCACCAGCTATGTCACCATAGGTGGTCCTGGCTTTCCATTCATGTTCCTGAAAGCGCAGCGACGCGCCGGCCCAGTGGGTTGTCGATCCACCCACAGCCTTGACGATCCAGGCCGGCAAGCCGGCAAAGTCTTTCGCCACCCGCCAGGAGCCTGACGTGGTGCGTTTGTCGAGCCACGAGATCTGCCCGAACGACCCCCACTCGTCGTTCTGGAAATCATCCGTCTCGTGCCGTCCGCCAGCTTCCAGGATGACAGTCTTCACGCCCTTTATCGCCAGTTCCGCGCCCAGTGTTCCACCGCCTGCACCGGAGCCGATAACAACCACAACACTGTCGTCATTCATGTCAAATGTAGCCATATCAATGTCCTCCCTTACAGCCAGCTGATGTCATCGAAGCCGCGCTCCAGGTATCCGCCCTTGTCGGCGGACGCACCCTCGTAGCCGAACAGCGGCCAGGCTTCCTTGTTGTTGTAAAGTCCGGTCACCAGGTTGCCGCGCACCTTCTGGAAGAAACCGTCACTCTCGATCGCTTTCAGCAGGGCCGTTCTCTTGTCCGCATCGGTGATGCCCGAATAGGAGCCGCCCGCCGCCTTGTTCAGTCCTGCAACACCATCGGTCAGCATGGACTTCAGCGCGCCGTCATCTTTGGCGGCCTTGTCCAGACCGGACACGGCAGCGGCATAGAACTTGTCCTCCAACCGGTCATGCGGATAGGTATCGCGCGACATCTGCACCAGGGTTGCAAATGTGTCCGCATCCAGGTTTTCTGCGGTCGCAGCCCAAGCTTCGTTGTGGCCGTATACAAGGCCTCCAGCGCCGGTACCGGCCACAATGAGGCCCGCACCGGCAGCTTTCAGCGCGGTGCGTCTGGATATTTTCGTGTGTCCGTTCATTTTGCCATTCCTCCTCGATTTTATTGTTTTGATTTCAGGTATATCTGCCGTGGCGCTGCAGAACCTCGATCTTGTATCCATCCGGATCCTGCAGAAAAAAGAACTTGGCCATCAACGCACCGTCGCGATGAAACTCCTTCACGTCGGTTGGGTTGAGGCCATTGGCCTTGGCAGCCGCATGCTGCTCATCGACATCGTCCACTGACACGGCCAGATGACCGTATCCGTCACCGTGTTGATAAGGTTCGCTGCGATCATGGTTGACCGTCAGTTCGACCTCGAAGTCATTCTCTGAATTCTTCAGGTAGACCAGCGTGAACCCGTCGAACTCAAAACGGTCCTCGACGTCCAGTCCGAATGCCTTGCTGTAAAAGTCGACCGATTTTGCCTCGTCGAGCACGCGTACCATGGTATGAATGGCTTTTGCCACCGGCACTCCTCCTTTGCAGTCTTGTTATGCTGCAAAGGCTAACACCATCGCCGTCCATGTGGTGTTATTCAGCTACTACACGTGCACAGGCGTCTACAACGCCTGCCCGCCATCACTCGGCGGCGACATCCTCCAGCTTGGCACGCGTGTCGCGCGCTTCCCGGGCCAACTGCACGTGATCAAACGACGGATCCAAAAAGTTTATGCAACAGCATCTCAGCAACGAGGCAAAGTTGCTGACTTCGCCATGGATTTCCGCCGCTTCTTCATACAAGGCAGACAGGAACTTGGCCATCGGCATGTCCTGCTCAACCGCCAGTTGCTCCAGTATCACCCAGAATTTCGCTTCAAGACGCACACTTGTCGGGTGGCCCATGAGGCGCACCGACCGTGTTTCAAATGAATAGTTGGATGGTGACTGACCCGCAAATATCTGACACATAACGAACATCCTCCCTGTCGTGCGAGCAGAATTGCATGCTAAAAGCAGCAAAATTCGCACTTTTCGGCCTGTTTCAGGCTCATTAGACTGTAATGATGTCCACTTGCGCCGCAGTTGGCAACCACCTGCCGCATCAATTCTGCGATGCGAGAGCCCCGGTCACGACATTTCAGCACCGTCCAGCATGGACCGGTTGCCATTGCGGTCGTTCAGCACTTTAAGCTCCTCAAGTGCGAAATCGAACCACACGCCGGTTACCTTGAGCCGGTGTCAAAAATGTTCCGAACGAAGCACTTCCACATCGCAAACCGAAACTATGCCGATATAGCGTTCGACGATTTCTCTGATTGCCAGCAGCACACTTTCCTCTTTGGACGGGTCGGTGATGCAGACCACGCTGACAATGCGCGCAGTATCGCCGAAAACATCATCACGCTGCCAGTCACCGGACATGCCGCGCCCGGCCAGCGCCGGCAGGACCGTGTATCCGGTCACGCCGAACCGATCCAGCACCTCGACTATACGATGCAGCGCCGCCGCTTCGATCATGATCTCGATACGCTTTTTCTTGTGGGTCTTCAGCGTCATGTCAAAACCTCTGCAAGCCAGATATAGATTGGAATGCCAATGGCCAGATTGAAAGGGAAAGTAATTCCCAGGGACAGCGTCAGATAGATCGACGGCGTTGCTTCAGGCAGCGCCAGTCGAAGGGCGGCCGGCACGGCAATATAGGAAGCCGACGCCGACAGTGTGATCAGCAAGGCAGCACTGCCGGCCGGCAAGCCTAGCAGCATGCCCACGCCCGCCCCAACGCCTGCACCGATCAATGGCATATACAAGCCGAACAGCAGAACAGGCATCGACAACCGGCCGAGGCCGGACCTGAGCCCGCGTGCGGCGATGAGGCCCATGTCCAGCAGGAACAGGCACAACACGCCCCGGAACGGATCAACAATAAACGGCGAAATCGCATCAAGCCCGGGCTTGCCGGTAACGTAACCGATAATGAATGCGCCGGTCAGCATCAGCACCGATGAATTGAAGAAAATCTCGCGCCCGATATGAGTGCCCTGCCCCTCCAGCGGGCTTTCCGCATTGGCCCGCTTGGCCAGAAGCAAGGCCATCATGATCGCCGGACTCTCCATCACGGCGGCAACCGCGATCATGTAACCGTCATAGCCAAGGGCAGCGGTTTCCAGCGCCTGGGTCGCGGCCACGAAGGTAACAATTGAGATCGAGCCGTAATGGGCCGCAACAGCCGCCGCATCCACGCGCGACAAGCCACTCGTTACCCGCAACAGGCCAAAACCGATGACCGGCAAAAATGCCGACAAGGCCGCGCCTGCGATCAATACCGCAAACAAGGTTGCGGTCAGGCCGCTGCCGGCTAGCTCAACTCCACCCTTAAACCCGATGGCCATCATCAGGTACAGCGCCATTGTCTTGGCGATGGCTTCCGGGATCGAGAGATCGGATTTCACGAAGGATGCAAACAGCCCGAGAGCGAAGAAAAGCACCATCGGCGAAATCAGGTTCTGCTGAGCTATCTCAAGCATACCGCCCCTTCCCTGCCGGTTTCTGCTGCCTGCTTGTACTAGACCAGTTGAACTGTCCTTGCACCGGGAAGCAATGCCGCACCGGGCTGTTCTCCCCAGTGATTGTAGGTCTGCACACCACCGGACCTGCGCACCTGTTCCAGCAGGTCGAGGTCAACCTCGGCATGGACCCATTGCGGTTTGTTCAACTCTCCAAGCGCAACCACGCCGCCAGCCGGAAATCCGGTATCAGATGCTGCATACACGCCGGCTGCCCCGACGTTCATGTCAACCGGCGGGCACCACGGGGCCGGGCCGACGGTCGGTGAATGCACTGTGTAAACCTGGTTTTCCAATGCCCGTGCCATGCAGCCGGTACGCACTCTCCAGTATCCATGCTCGGTTTCGGTGTTGGATGGCGCCAGAATGACCTCAGCGCCCGCTTCAGCCAGGGCGCGCGACAACAGCGGAAACTCGATATCGTAGCAGATCAACAGCCCAACCCTGACCTGGCCCAGGTCAAACACGCACAGGCCGTCAGACGGCCCGGCAGACACCTGCCAGGGTTCGCGTTCCCAGGGCGTCATCATCAGCTTGTGGTATTCGCCGTGCTTGCCGGACGGCGCAAAGATGCGGGCCAGGTTGGTGGCGCGACTGTCTGCATGCCGCTGCGGGCCGGATGCTGCGACGATCGTCACCCCGTGCTCGACCGCCAGGCGCCGGTGCAGGTCCGCCTGCAGCGGCAGGTGGTCCGACACTGCGTCTATGGCGCCCTGCAGGTCCGCCGCCGCGTGCCTGCCGGCAAGCGATGCCAGCTCCATGGCCCCATACTCGGGAAACACTAGCAACTGTGAGCCCGCCGCTACCGCCTCACTTACCCAACGGCTGATCTTGTCAGTGTATTCTGCCGGTGATGACAGCTCATGCAGCGGGTACTGCGCGGCGGCAATGCTGAGCGTGCGGGTCATAGCTGCTTGATCCAGAACTGCATCGGCTTTTCGGTTTCTTCTGTGGCGCCGACATCTTTCCACGAATAGGCAGTCGTCATGCCGTCCAGCTTCTCAAACCCGCGCCTGCGCCAGAAGCCGTCCAGCGGTACATAAGTGCCCGGCCGGCGCGGGTCTTCGAGCGGCCGCACCACGCCGCAAAACACCGCATGGCTGTAGCTGCCGAAGCTTCTCGCATGCGCCTCTCGTGCCTCGAAGAATTTCACACCCGCTCCCTGGCCCCGGTAGCGGGGCAGCAGCAGGCTTTCAGCAAAATAGAATATCTTCGACGTGTCGAACCCAGCCCGTTCAAACGGTTCGCGAAACTCTACCGCTTCGCCGGCCAGGGGCGCCGCTGTCGCGGCTCCCACGATTGTGTCGCCATCGAAGGCGGCGGCCAGAAAGGCCCGGTCTGCATGCCTGAACCGTGCCAGGTAACCTTCCTCGTAGTCGAGATCACCGTCATACAGATACGGCCATGCCCGGAACACCTCGATACGAAGTGCCGCCAGTGCCGGGATTGCCGCATCGAAGTCCGGTCCGGAAAGCGGTTTTACATCGACACCCATCGCTCAGCCGATGACCTGCCGGGTCCAGTCAGGCAGGCTGTAGTGAGTGGACACGCGGGTGATCCTGCCGTCCCTGACCTCAAAGAACGCGCCAACAGTCAGCTTGTAGGTCTGTCCTGCTGCCGGTGGCAGTCCTTCGTCGGTTTTCAGATACCTGCCCTTGAGCTTGAACTCGGCCGCGGCGCGCGAGCCGTCCGTCGATGTCATCACGACGATATCCGACAGCTGCTCGTGATAGCAGGAATGCATGTGGCTGAGAAACTCGGCGAAGCGCTTCTTGCCCCTGCGCCTCTCACCCTGGCTGACATCATGCACAAAGCCTGCCCCCAGGCAGTCCAGCATTGTGTCGGTGTCCTGCGCGTTGAAAGCGGCGTAGTACCGGTTGATGAGTTTGCGTATTGCTGCTGCGGTCATGGACCCGTTGCCCCCGGTTGTGAATTGGATGCCTGCCGCGCGTCATAGCAGTGGCAGTCAAACCGGGGCAAGCCGGATTACGTTGGTTCAAGACATCTTTTGCGGCAGCAAAGAGCCTGGCGCGCCGACCGAAGGGGAAGGTGCGGTTTCGAGGTCAACGCGCCAGCAGTTGTCGCATGCAGTTACGGGTTTCAGCACCGCGCAAACCTGATCATGGTTTCAGCACCGGATAGGCATAGGAATAGATCAGGTCCCGGTCGCGCACCGGCTCGTGGCAGGCAAGACACTCGGCCTTGTAGTCTTTTGTCACTGTCTGCTTCGTGTTGTCGGCACCGAAGAAAGCCCAGCCCCATCCGTCTCCCCACAGGGGGCCGGAATTCTTGCCGGCAGCGTCCTTGACCATGACAAAATACCCGGCCACGTCGGCAGCAGATGTGGCGCTGCCGGTGGTCAGATCTTCGGTCTTGCCTTTGAACAACTCCTTCACGAGCACAGCGCCATCGGGAAACTTTCCGGTGTTCCGGTAGGCTTTCACGGTGCCGGGTGAGGCATAAACTATGTGCTGGCCGATTTCGCCGCCCGTGTCGGCGTCACCGGAAACCGCCCACGCGCCGAGAAATTCATAATCGGTTCTGAAGTTTGCCCGCAACTGGATGCCGCCGGCCCCGCTTTGAGCGTTAGCCTGTTTTGCAGCTGGCAAGTCACCCATCACGAGGCCTGCCGCCATTGCCAATCCCAATATGCCGGCACCGGCCTGGACTTTGGACAGTTTCATACCTGTTATCTCCGTCTTCCTGATGAGGCCGCCGCGGACCTAGTTGTTCAATGGCCCGTAGAACTGAGTGAACACCATGTCCTTGGTGGCGTTGTCGATATGGCATTGCGCACAGTTCTCGACTGGCGCTGCCGCTGCTGTTTCAGCATAGGGAGGCGCATGATGACCGAAGTTGAAGTAACCCCAGTTGTTGCTTTCCGCGAAACGCGTGGAGTCTTTCACGGCGATGTCGATGCCGTTGAACGCGCCGGGAAAATACCCGCGCCCTGACACCTCGGTGCGCGAACCGTCCGCTTCATCGCCTTTCATGGCAAGCTGCAGTTCCTTCAGCATGATGGTGCCTTCGGGAAACTGACCGCTTTCCTTGTAGATCTTGTAAGCCTGCGGCTGAATGTAAACATTGTGGTACTCGGGAAAACCGGCCTCGCCGTCATTGAGGGCGTTGGGTGTGAGCGGGGACCCTAGGTAAACCCACTCCCGGTACCCCTCAGGCAACTGCAATTTTCCGTCGCTGGTCCATTTCGGACCCCAGTCACTCATCTGCGCGGTGGCAGTTTGCTGCAAGCCGCCTGCACCAAGCGCGGCAGCGGCCCCCGCCAGAGCCAAAGCCGCAACAGTAGACATCTTCATAATAACTTCTCCTTGGATATCTGGAGGCACTATTGCCAGTTGTCATGCAGTGTTGCGGGGGTGCCGGTTTTCAGCCAGCACTGAGCGTTCTAGAATTCTTGCAGATCGTACAAACCGGGCGAATCGACATTGGCAATTGGCATCGGCGGAGGTAGGTCCGGTGGAAATGGATACAGTCAGCAAAATTCTGGACATGATCCATGTGCGCAGCACCGTGTACTTCTCAAAGTCGGTGATGGCACCATGGGGCATGGAAGTCGTCGAACAACCGGATATCTGCCGGTTTCATCTCATCATGGCCGGTTCGACCTGGATCAGGCTGTCAGATGGCAGCGAAGAGGTTGAATTGCATGCGGGTGATTATGTCGTTGTCCCGCACGGAAAGCCTCATGTGCTTTCCAGCGAACCCGGCCTGATGGCGAACTCGACGCACAATGTCCCGGGCTCGGAAGCGCTGCCGGTGCCGAAATTCGAGCCGCGGCCCGCCCCGGAGCAGTCAACTCAGCTGTTGTGCGGTTACTTCCGCATATCTTCATTCGCCCCGGACCTGATACCGGAGCGGCTGCCCGGGTTGCTGGTGGTGCGGGCCGGTGAATCTGAACGCCCCGGCTACGTCTCCGATGTTGCTTCACTGGTGCAGCACGAACTGGACACGATGGGCGCAGCGTCCCTGGTGATTTTGAACCGGCTTACAGATGTGTTGCTGTTCTGCGCCCTTCGAGAATGGTTGAACCGGTCACTTGCAGAAGGTGGCGCGCTCGCCGCCCTGTCAGATCAAAGACTGCAGCGCGCACTCAGTGCAATCCATGACAGCCCGGAGCGAAACTGGACGATCGAGAGCCTTGCCCAGGTCGCAGGACAATCGCGAACCGCCTTTGCTCAGGGATTCCGCCGGGCCATGGCGTCCACGCCGATGGGCTACGTCACCCAGTACCGCACCCTGCTGGCCCGCCGCATGCTGACCGAAACCAGCCTTGCTCTTGATGATATAGCCAACCGCACCGGCTATTCCGACACCAATGCATTCAGTCGTGCGTTCAGGCGCGTGATCGGAACCTCTCCCGGCGCGTTTCGGAAGTCTTCGCGAAACTAGGGACGGACAGACGGTATCGCAAACAATCAACAATATTGTTGACTATCAACAATATTGTTGATAATCCGTACACATGACACAAGCTCAAGCGGCCAACATCACCGATATCGCCGAGCATCGCCTGGACGCGGTGTTCTCTGCACTTTCGGATCCGGTCAGGCGTTCAATCCTGGAGATGATTGCGGACCGCGAACTGCTGGTGTCCGAGATCGCCGCGGCCTTCGACATTTCATTGCAGGCGGTCTCCAGGCACATCCAGGTACTGGTGCGGGCCGGCCTGGTGCAACAACAGCGCAGCGGCCGCATCAGTCGCTGCCGCATCGAAACCGGTCCGCTCTACGACGCAGCCGTGTGGCTCAACAGATACACCCAATACTGGCAGGATCAGTTCGACCTGCTTGCCACGCTGCTGGACACGGGCCCAGTGCCAAACAGTGAGGAGAAGAGTTCATGACCATACACAAACCAGATCTGCAGAAACTTGGTGACCTGCACAATCGTATCGTTGAGCTGCGCAAGCAGATGGCCGACTTGATGAAATCCGCGCCTGTGGAAGTGGCCGACTACACGTTTCAGACACTGGAGGGCAATGTCTCCCTGTCCAATCTGTTCGGCGGCAAGCCGGACCTTCTGATGGTGCACAACATGGGCACCGGATGCACCGGATGCACCTTGTGGGCCGACGGCTTCAACGGCATCTATCCGCACCTGGCAGACCGGGCGGCGTTCTGCATATCCAGCCCTGACACGCCCGAGACCCAGAAGAAATTTGCCGCATCGCGCAGCTGGCGCTTCCCGATGGTCTCCCATCAGGGCTCCAGTTTCGCGGACGATATGGGATATCGTGGCGAGGATGGCAGCTGGCATCCCGGGCTGTCGTCGTTCCGCATGGACGACGGCAAGATCACCCGCATCGCCACCACGCCGATGGGACCGTTCGACGACTATTGCGCCATCTGGCACATGTTCAACCTGCTGCAGGACGGACCTGACGGATGGGAGCCGCAATACAAATATGGCTGACAGCAAAAAAAGCGGCCAATGGCGCAAGTCGCCACCTGGCCTGGTTGACCTGTTTGCATCGGTGCTGCCGGACGAACCTGCGGTCGAGAGGCGTCAGATGTTCGGTTATCCGTGCGCATTCGTGAACGGCAACATGTTCACCGGCCTGCACCAGGAAGCACTGATCGTGCGGCTTGGTGAAGATGACAGGGAAAGGCTGATTGACGAGGCCGGCGCGAGGCAGTTCGAACCCATGCCGGGCCGGCCGATGCGGGAGTATGTTGCGCTGCCTGAGCCGATGCTGGAAGACCGGGACAAGCTCATCGAAATCATCCGGTCGGCAAAACAGTTTGCCGCTTCGCTGCCGCCCAAAGTCAAGAAGCCACGCAAGAAGAGACCCACTGCGCGGAAGTGAACAGGCTTAGGCTCCGACATGAAAAAGCCGGGCCACGGTCACAACCGGGCCCGGCCATCGTTTGTTGTTGTTTACGCCTACTTGTAGCAGGGATAGCCGGCCGCGCGGCAATGGTGCCACTTGCCCTTCTTTGTGCAGTCGTAGTGACGCACGCGGGCCCAGTCCCACTTACGGTAGCTCAGGCCGACAAGAGCGGCCTTCGTCTGCCATTTCCGCCGGGCACGCTGCTTGGCTTTTGAAAGTTTCTTTGCCTTGGCCACATTCGAGTGCAGGAAGCCCTTGCACACCGCGCCATGCGGCGGCCCGCTCGCGGGACGCGAGGCATGCGCTGACGAGATCAGCGTTGCCGTAGCCAGGGTGACGACAGCTGCCGCCAGGCTCAGTTTCAACATTTTCATGGTTTTGGTCCTTGAGGTTTTCTTATGAAAGCCGCGCCGGCTCATCTGCACGGATAGGCCGCGGCCTTGCAGTGCCACCAGCCACCTGGCTTGGAGCAGTCATAGTGCTTGAACTTGGCCTTGCTCCACTTGCGGTAGCTCCAGCCATAATTCTTGCGGGCGAGGCTTTCCCACTTGCCGCGGGCGCGCTGTTTCGCCTTCGACTGCTTTTTGGCTTTTGCCGTTTTGGAATGATGAAAACCCTTGCAGTCCAGTCCGTTGACAAAACCAGTGGGCAGAGTGGCGCTCGCCGGTCCGATATTCAGGGCAAGCAGCCCTGCGATGATGGTGGAGAAAGTCAATGTGCGGGAAAACATGATTGTTTCCTTCCTGTTGCTCAAGTCGCCCGACCCGATGATCCGCACATTGATCAAGCTGATCTGAACGGAAAGTGAAATCCGCATTCATCGCCAGTTCAGACAGCAGCCGTAATGCTTGGCAGGTTTGTCCCGGCGCAAAGAAAAGGCCGGGCATGGTGCCCGGCCTGTGTCGAAACGTTCAAGACTGTGTGCTGCCGTATCCGGCCGCAATCGCAATAGAGCGAGATGAGTCTAGTTGTCCAGGAAACTCCGCAGTCTGCGCGACCTGCTCGGATGCTTCAGTTTCCTCAGCGCCTTGGCTTCAATCTGGCGAATACGCTCGCGCGTGACCGAGAACTGCTGGCCAACCTCTTCCAGCGTGTGGTCGGTGTTCATGCCGATGCCGAAGCGCATGCGCAGCACGCGCTCTTCACGCGGTGTCAGCGAGGCCAGCACGCGGGTTGTCGTTTCACGCAGGTTCGCCTGGATCGCCGCATCGATTGGCAGAATGGCGTTCTTGTCTTCGATGAAGTCACCGAGATGGGAATCCTCTTCATCTCCCACCGGTGTTTCCAGGCTGATCGGCTCCTTGGCGATCTTCATCACCTTGCGCACTTTTTCCAGCGGCATGGACAGTTTTTCAGCCAGCTCTTCCGGCGTCGGCTCGCGACCGATCTCGTGCATCATCTGGCGCGACGTGCGCACGATCTTGTTGATCGTTTCGATCATGTGCACCGGGATACGGATGGTGCGCGCCTGGTCTGCGATGGACCGGGTGATCGCCTGCCTGATCCACCACGTGGCGTAGGTCGAGAACTTGTAGCCGCGGCGGTATTCAAACTTGTCGACCGCTTTCATCAGGCCGATATTGCCTTCCTGGATCAGGTCGAGGAACTGCAGACCGCGATTGGTGTATTTCTTGGCAATTGAAATCACCAGCCGCAGATTGGCTTCGACCATTTCCTTCTTGGCAATGCGCGCTTCGCGTTCACCCTTCTGCACCGCATGCACGATGCGGCGGAACTCCGGTATCTGGAGCCCGGTGTCGGACGCAAGGGAATGGATTTCCTCGCGGATGTCCTTGATCGTGTCCTTCTCCTTGGCCACGAAATCCTTCCAGCCGTGCTTTGACAGCCGGGAGACGCGGCGCAGCCAGTTCGGATCCAGTTCTTCGCCCTGGTATTCCTCGAGGAATATCTTGCGCGGTACCTTGTGGCTTTCAGCCAGCCGCAGCAGCCGGCCTTCCAGCGAGATCAGGCGACGGTTGATGTCATACAGCTGTTCGACCAGCGCTTCGATACGTGCCGCGTTCAGCGACAGGGATTTGACGTCTTCAATAATCTCTTCGCGCAATTTGCGGTACCGGCGTCCCTGCGAAGGAGACAGTGCCGTCTTTTCTGAAACTTCCTGATCCTGAAGCTTGCGCAGGGATTTGTACGTCTTGGCGATGCGGTCGAAGGTTTCAAGAACGTGCGGCTTCAGTTCCGCTTCCATTGCGGCAAGCGATACATTTGCCTCTTCATCCTCGTCCTCGTCGTCCTCGTCGGGCTGTTCGGAGGGCTCAAAATCGTCTGCCGACAATACGTCGTCGCCACCGCGGCGTGAGCGGGACTTGGCGCGCATTTCCTCAGCGGCCTTTTCGCGCTTGTCGGCTTCCGCCTTGCGGGCTTCCTTTTCCTTGCGCTCACGTTCTTCAGGCGTCGGCGCCTCGACCTTCTTGGCATCCGGCCCGGCATAGGTCGCTTCCAGATCGATGATGTCGCGCAGCAGAATCTTGCCTTCGTTCAGTTCATCGCGCCAGATGATGATGGCCTGGAACGACAGCGGGCTTTCGCACAGCCCGGAGATCATCGCTTCGCGGCCCGCCTCAATGCGTTTGGCGATGGCAATCTCGCCTTCGCGCGACAGCAGTTCAACCGTGCCCATTTCACGCAGATACATGCGCACAGGATCGTCAGTGCGATCGGCAGAAGCAGGTGTGTTGGAGGCTGTCTTGACGATACCTGTCTGTGCGGTTTCGGCAACTTCGGTCGTGTCTTCGGTCTCTTCTTCCGTCTCCACCACATTGATGCCCATATCGGTGAGCATCGCCATGATGTCTTCGATCTGTTCGGAAGAAGTGTCGTCGGACGGCAGTACTTCGTTCAACTCGTCATAAGTCACAAACCCGCGTTGCTTGGCGAGCTTGATCATCCGCTTTACCGCAGCATTGCTGAGGTCAAGGACCGGCCCGTCGGCAACAACTTCGGTTGTATCGCTGTCGTCAGCCGATTTGCCGGCTGCTGCGCTCTTGGTGGGTGATGCTGCGCTGCGTGCCTGTGCTTTCGCCATGCCTGTACGCTCACTTTTCTGTTTCACGCTGCACCTGCTCTGCTTCGGCAAGAGCTGTGACAGCACTATTGATTCGCTCGTTCCGTTCGCATGTCTTTATGAGGGATACCCCGTTAAACATGCCTTAATCATATTCGGCCTGCCGCGATTGGCCGCTCAGTCTGCCTCATTCGAACCTTCGTTGAAGCCTGGAAAACGGTTTGGAAGTTTTGTTCCGTCTACCCGGCAGGGTTTGCCGTCCGGCCGGAAGCCTCTCCATATCCGTCAATGGTTGCCTCCGCGCCTGACATGGAATTCAACTGGTCTCTCACCTCGTTGAGATGATTGAGATTTTCTTCCGTAGGGTCTTCGGCAAGGCGCATCTCTGCGCGTTTCAGTTCCTTTTCCAGCGTCACCAATTTCCGGTTCATCACCACCAACTGCTTTAAGCCGGTTCGAGCGTCTGCATCCGCAGCGTCCGCACCGGCAAACCAGCAGTCATGATGCCTTGCCTGGGTATCGAGTGCATCAAGAACTGCGCCCATCCCGGTCTGGATTAAGTGGTCACGCAGGTCGTGCTTTTCAAGGTCTGCCCCAGAGGCGCATGTATCTATGATTCGTCTGCGCAAAGAGTCAAGCTCGCTTGTCGGCACATCCATCGCCACGACATCGTCGATCATTTCGTCTGCGAGCTGCGGATGGTTCACCAGGGTGAGTAGAATCAGCCCGGTCCGGCGCCGGGTTGCGGCATCGTGAACCGGCTTTCCGGCCATGGCCCGCAATTGCGGCGAAGCGGGCGTTTCGATCTCCCAAGACGCCTTCTGCCAGCGTCCGCGCCCGGCTGAAGGCATGCGCCGGGATTTGCGGCCGCGCGAAGCCTGCCATCTGCCGCCGCCGGAGCTGCGCAGCAGCGCAGAAACCCGTTCGCGCATGTCGTCGGCATAATACTTGCGCACAGTCGGGTCGGCGATCGAATTGACCGTCTGCATCACATCAGCCTCAAAGCGCGCCTTGCGTTCCGGCGTGGAACGGTCATTGCGCATCAGGGCACGCCGCCACACCATGTTTGCCATTGGCTCTGCCTGCTCAATGACCTGCTGCACCGCGTCCGCACCCCCCGAGCTCAGCAAGTCATCGGGGTCCTCGCCTTCCGGCAGCACTGCAAATTTCAGCGAACTTCCCGGCGTCAGCCGCTCCAGCGCCAGGTCCAGTGCCCGGTAAGCCGCCTTCATCCCGGCATCATCGCCGTCAAAGCACAACACCGGTTCCGGCGTGATCTTCCACATCATGGCCAGTTGGTCTTCGGTAAGCGCCGTGCCCAGAGGCGCAACAGAGTGTGGCAGCCCGGCCCGCGTCAGGGCAATGACATCCATGTATCCCTCGCACGCGACCAGGGCGCCTGTCTCGTAGGCCGGCTTGCGGGCTTTGTCCATGTTGTACAAAACGGTGCCTTTGTGAAACAGCGGCGTATCCGGGGAGTTGAGGTATTTGGCCAGTGCGTCCGGATTCATCGCACGTCCGCCGAAGGCGATGACCCGGCCGCGGGGATCGCGGATTGGAAACATGATGCGGTCGCGAAACCGGTCATAGGCCGGCTTGCCGTCATCCGGGCGGATGACCAGTCCGGCCTCTTCCATCTGGTCGGTTGTAATGTCGCTTGCCGCCAGCACCTTCGACAGGGCATGACGGTCATTGGGCGCATATCCCATGCCAAACTCTCGCTGCACCTCGCCGGACAGCCCGCGGTCGGACAGGTAGCCGCGCGCCCTGGCTCCTGCCGATGTCTGCAATTGCGCCACGAAAAAGGTCTGGGCCAGTTCCATTACGTCATACAGATTGGCCCGGCGTTGCTCGCGCGCTTCTGCCTCTGGCGATTGTTGCGGGAGTTGCAGCCCTGCCTCCAGCGCCAGCCGTTCCACCGCTTCGGGGAACGGCACCCCTTCCTTCTCTACAAGAAACGTGAATATGTCGCCGCTTGCCTTGCAACCAAAACAGTGATAGCGGCCCTTGCGGTCCTCGCAATGAAAGCTCGGGGTTTTTTCACTGTGAAACGGACAGCATGCCCAGAAATCACCCTTGCCGGGATTGGTCTTGCGTTTGTCCCACTGCACAGACCGGCCGATGACCGAAGATATCGAAATCCTCGCCCTTATCTCATCCAGAAATGATTGCGCAAAACGCATGTTCCACCTGTATGACCCGATCCGCCGCCGGAAATTGGCACCATATCGATAGCACAGCATGTTGGGACTCAACAGGCCGTAACGCAACGCCCGGCCACCCTCTTCGCTTCGGGCATTCCGTGCCGGACAGGGCAATAGGTTTCATCATGTCAAATGTATGCGCAACGCTGGGTTTCAACCGTTTCAATATGACCCCGATGGAGATTTCAGCCTGCGCAGACCGCAATCGCCGGTTGCATTTGATTGACGTATGGTAATTTTTGTGGGTACTGCACTGTCCCGCGATCGGCACCCGCCGAAATCTGCCAAAAACAATGGTAAATTCATTTACCCATCAGGTAAACAAATCATCAAGATCGGCACACGGTATTTCTCAATGGTAATGCATTCTTGCAATTGTTTTAACCGGTTCTAACTGAATAGTATGCCTTCAACAGCGAAACACAGCCCCTTTTCGGGGTTGCGTATCAGTGGGTGCAACTGAAGGGATTGCGGAGTACTTGCTCCCCCCAGTTAAGGCATCGTGATCAATTCGAGGTTGCACCCACTGACTGCTTTCCACAGCATCCTGACCTGGTGAAGCCCGCATCATGGGATCAGCTGAGGTATGTCAGATGCCATCATTCGCAAGCGTTCCCGGCTGATTGATCCCGCAGTGCCACGGCGCCGGGTCGAAATTGGCCATGCTCAGCCCACGGTCGGCGCAAACCGAAAATGCCCTGAAATCCTGAACTCGAACAGGCTGTCTTCTATGCGGGTGCCCGCACCGATATTGTGCACCACCAACGCATGGTTGCGTCCCTGCGCCGGGCGATTGGTGACAATGGCTATGTGCGGCAGGTTTCCTGGCAGGCGTTGCGTGACCAGGTCTCCGGGTTGATAGTCCGCCCCGTCTTCGGTCACCGGCAGCTCGGTGCCGCAGCGTCTCAGGAAATGTTCCAGGTTCGGCACTCGACGATGATCAATATTGCGATCCGGCTGCTTCAGCCCCCAAATGGCAGGATAACTTGCAAATGCCGATCTCATGTCCTCATGAACCAGTCTCTGCAGATCAATGCCGAACGCCGACCTGTACGCTCGGATGACAACATCCGTGCACACCCCCCGTTGCATCGGCACATCCCCTAGCGGGTAGGCAAGTCGTGCGTAGGCCGGATCATAGACGGTGGTAAGCCCAACCTGGGACTCTGCCGCTTCTATCAGTTTCACCGCCCAGTCTTGCGCCGGGAAAAGTGGCTGGCTGCTCTCTTGGGCAACAGTTTCACGACCGCCAAGCATCGGCAATGCTGAGCTGGCGAGTATGCCGGCGATGCCCAGGCCAAAAACGAGATGTCGCCGTAAAACCATAATCGCGCGCCTCACCAATCAACCGGAGTCTTCAACACCAATGTGGCGAAAACAGCGCTTCCGGTCCCGTTCAGGTTCAAAGTCTCACCGGCCCGGTGCCCGGTGCGTGTGGCTCAACAATCCTCAGCCAAGCAGATTCTTGACGATGGCGCCGGCCTTGGCAAAGTCCATCTGACCGGCATGGCGTTCCTTCAACAGGCCCATTACCCGGCCCATGTCTTTCAGGCCAGATGCATCAAGCTCTTTGACCACACCGGAGACCGCAGCTTCGATTTCCGCAACTGAGAGCTGGCGTGGCAAAAACTCCTCGATAATCTCGATTTCCGCCTTTTCGGTTTCTGCCAGTTCCGGCCTGCCACCCTTCTCATAGGTTTCAGCAGACTCTTTGCGCTGCTTGATCATCTTGGACAGGATTTCCTGCATGCCAGCCTCAGTCAGGCTGTCATCCTTTCCGGTACCGCGGTTCTGGATTTCCCGGTCCTTGAACGCTGCCGAGATCAGTCTCAGGGTCGAAAGCCGTGTCTTGTCCTGCTCACGCATGGCCTCTTTCATCAAGACGCTGACACGATCACGGATAGAATCACTCATCTGTATTGCCTTTCATGGCAAAGCTTCCAACTGCATCAATATGGTTCTGACAGCAGTAATCAAGACCACAAAAACTGATCGCTTCCAGAATGCCGGTGCAACCCAAAAGGCTCATGTGAACCCAGCTTGCTCTAGGCGGCGACGACCGCCCAATTGATACCCGCACCATCTGAACCGCGCAAGCCACAGACCGAAAACGTCACAATTCATATGAAATCACGGGGATTGGGAGGCAGCCGGCGCTTGACGCGCGCCTGACCGCTAACTAGTTTCCGGCAAATTGTTCGGGCGCCAGGTTGTGCTCGAAACAGCCCCTCACAGTCAAAAGGCCAGGAATTTCCTGGAAGGCCGATGTCGCCCACCAAGTCATCCTCTCGCCCGGCGCCTGCAACTGCCGGCAACGACGTTGCAACCACACCTGCCTGGACCGACCGGCCCATGACCGCCAGGCTGATACTGGCCGACGGCACGGTGATTGAAGGAACCGGGCTAGGCGCAACGGGTCATGCCACCGGCGAGTTGTGCTTCAACACAGCGATTACCGGCTATCAGGAAATCCTCACCGACCCGTCCTACGCCGGCCAGATCATCACCTTCACTTTCCCGCATATCGGCAATGTCGGCACCAACGACGAGGACATCGAGACTTTCAACCTTGCCGCCAGTTCAGGTGTTCGCGGCTGCGTTCTGAAGACCGATGTCACCGATCCGTCGAACTATCGCGCCGCGAAGCATCTTGATGCCTGGCTGAAGGCCCGCAACATCATTGCCATTGCCGGCGTGGACACGCGCGCTCTCACGTCCCTGATCCGCGATGGCGGCATGCCGAATGCCGTGATTGCGCACGATGCCAAGGCGGAGTTCGACATCGGCGAATTGAGCCGGCAGGCCGCCGAATGGCCCGGTCTTGAAGGTATGGACCTGGCCAGGGAAGTGTCCTGCACGCAACGCTATGACTGGGACGAAACCCTGTGGGACTGGCGCAACGGTTTTGGCCGGCAACAGGATCCGATCCACCACGTAGTAGCCATGGATTTCGGTGCCAAGCGGAACATTCTGCGATGTCTGGCGCAGCAGGGTTGCAAAGTCACTGTTGTTCCCGGCAACACCACCGCTGAGGAAATACTCGGCCTTGAACCGGATGGAATTTTTCTTTCAAACGGACCCGGCGATCCGGCGGCGACCGGCGAGTATGCGGTACCCGAAATCCGCAAACTGGTTGCCAGCGGCAAACCGGTATTCGGGATTTGTCTCGGTCACCAGATGCTGGCCCTGGCGTTGGGCGGCTCCACGGTGAAAATGCACCAGGGTCATCACGGCGCCAATCACCCGGTCAAGGATCACACCACCGGCAAGGTCGAGATCACCTCTATGAACCATGGCTTCGCGGTCGATGGAAAATCCCTGCCTGATGGGGTTGCAGAGACACATGTATCCCTGTTTGACGGTTCAAATTGCGGCATTCAGCTCGCAGGAAAGCCAGTGTTTTCAGTGCAACATCACCCGGAGGCGTCTCCAGGCCCGCAGGACTCCCATTACCTGTTCGCCCGTTTTGCCGACTACATGGCTGATGCAGGCAAAAAATCCTGATTTTGAGCCCGGACCCTGCGCGCGATATGAACAAATCAAACATAGCCACGATGTTCGGCGCCGGCGATGTATCCACATTTCTCGGACTGCCATCGTGCGCATCACCGGATCAGGTGACTGCAAAAGCAGCCATTCTGGGTGTGCCGAGCGCTACACCTTACACATCTGTCGGCCCCTATTGCGCCAACGGCCCTGACGCGATCAGGGCGGCGGCGGCACCTTATGCCGCCAACCTGGAACACATGGACTTTGATTTTGCCGAACCGCTGTTGCCCGGCGGCCCGCCAGATGCCTGTGATCTGGGAGACCTGGCCCATGGCGAAGACAGCGCAGCCAATCGTGCCGCGATCACCGCCGCGGTCTCGGCTATCGTCGACCGCTCAGCCGTGCCCATCGTTCTGGGTGGAGACGACAGTGTTCCGATTCCCATGCTTCAGGCCTTTGCCGGCCGCGGCAAGTACACGATTGTCCAGATCGATGCCCATATTGACTGGCGTGACGAAGTGGCCGGTGAGCGGTGGGGGTTGTCGTCAACCATGCGGCGAGCCTCTGAGATGGATCACATCGAGCGCATCATTCAGGTCGGTGCCCGCAATATCGGCTCTGCCCGGCCGCAGGACTACGCCGATGCGCTGGCCTGGGGCGTAAAGTTCTTTACCGCCCGCGACGTCGCCAAGGGGGGTATCGCTCAGGTCGCGGAAGCCGTGCCGAATGGCTCCAACGTGATCATCTGCTTTGATTGTGACGGGCTTGATCCGGCCATCATGCCGGCTGTCATCGGTCGCGCGCCCGGCGGTCTTGACTACTGGCAGACGATCGAGTTGCTCAACGCCATCTCAGCAAAGGCCAGGATATCCGCCTGTGACCTGGTTGAGTTGATGCCGGACTGTGACGTTGACGGACTTGGTGCGCTGACTGCTTACCGCATGGTGGCGGCTATGCTGGGACTGGTGTGTCGCCAATAGCGCTGCATGCGCCCGCCTAAAGACCGGATCCAGGGGAAATCAGTTGACGAACTTCAGTTTCCTGCCACCGGCATAAAAACCGTCCGACTTTTGCTCGAAACTGCGGCATCCGGCACCCCTGCCGGGAAAATCACCGGACGGGTCGTACCGGTCGCATATGCGGCCCTTTTCAGCCCACCATCTGCCTTCCCCGCTGCCTGACGAAGATGTCCAGTTCAAGGTGCCGCCTTCGACCAAGGTGATATTCGCGCTTTTACCGTCAATACGCGAGGCCAGCACCTTCCCCGCCAGTACTTCCTTGATCTCTGCGGAGTCCATCTTGCCGCGATAAGGCGCGCTTTTGTTGCCGGAACCGTTGTCGCTTGCAGCCAGCCCTGCCTGCACGGCTTTCTTGGGTTTGGTTTTCTTGCGCGGTACAGGTGCTTTCTTGGTCTCGGCCTCCGCCTGCTTCGCTCTGGCTGCATCGGCTTTGGCAGCCTTGCTGCCGGGCTTGGGTCGCGGCACAGGAACATCAGATCTGCCGGCATCGTCCGCTTCCGCCTTTGTCGCGCCGCCCGCATTTGACCAGTTGCCTGCCCGTTTCACACCGCTGTCTTCCGAATAGGCGCGGTCACCGGCATGGGCCTCAGGTGTCTCCGCCACAGCAGCGGCAAGGCCAAATCCAGATGCAGCCAGCAACACAATAACATGTCTCATGGGAAACCCCTGTCTCAATCCGTCTCCCGGGCATAACCCAGGTTGATGAGGACAAGTTATCAGCACTGAAGATCAATCTCAACGCCGGGCTAGAAGTCTTCTGTCAAGCGCCGTTGCCTTGACCATCGCATGCACGGCCTTACCGGGTTTCAGCTTCAGTTCATGCGCAGATGCCCTGCTGACACGGGCCCGCACCGCCTGCCCGGCTACCGACAGCCTTACTTCGGCAAACGCGGTATCTGCTTCCGCCTGCACCTCCTCGACGCGGGCCGGCAACACATTGCGCAACGACAGGCCTTTGGGTTTCGCAACAGCAATGGAAACATCTCGCGCCCGGACCCGAAGCCGCACAACTTCTCCAACCGGAAAGTCCAGAAACGGCACTTCAACCTTGACGCCTTCTGTGACTTCAAGTTCGGTGAGCGCGAATTCGGCATTGTGTCTGCGCACCGTCGCTTCAATGATCGATCCGGCCTCGAACCTGCCCGTAAACGGCGGCAGGTCCAGCCGTGACATCAGGTCGGCCGATCGGCCACTTGCCTCAATACGCCCGCCCGCTATCAGCACCAGCTGGTTGGCAAGCCTCACGACCTCGTCGATGTGGTGTGTCACGTAGATGACCGGCACCTGGAACCGTTCGGGGATCTGCTCGATGAAATTCAGGGCCTGGGCCCGCCGCTGTACATCCAGCGCACTGAGCGGTTCATCCATCAGCACGAGCCGGGGCCGTGTCAGCAGCGCTCGCGCCATCGCCACCCTTTGCCGTTCACCCCCGGATAGCCCTTGAGGCATGCGCTGCAGCAGGTGAGCAATGTCAAATACCTCAATCACGTCTTGCCGAGAGACGTCAGGGCCGGCGCCCTTGGCCCGGCGCTCGGCAAACCCCAGATTGCCGGCCACATCAAGATGCGAGAACAACCGCGCATCTTGAAACACATGCGCAACCGGGCGTTGATGTGCGGCCACGAAAGTGTTGCTGTCTGAACGCAACCAATCGGTTTCTTCAAACCGCACAATGCCTTCAGCGCCCGTCTCCAGCCCGGCAATCGTCCGCAATGTCATGGATTTGCCAGATCCGTTCGGCCCGAACAGCACCGTCACGCCATCAAGCGCCAGGGATTCCGATATTGCCAGATCGAAGCGCCCGCGTACCAGGCGGAAATCCAGCTCAAGCCGCCCTCCGCTCATTGTCCCGCCCTTACCGGGATCGACCGGTTTACCGCAAAAACCCCTACCAGGACTGCAAAAGACAACAGCAACAGCCCGGCTGACAACATGTGCGCGGTGGCATAATCAAGCGTCTCGACACTCTCATATATTGTGATGGAAACCACTTTGGTGCGTCCTGGAATATTGCCGCCGACCATCAGTACGACGCCGAACTCTCCCAGCACATGGGCAAACCCCAGCACGCAGGCCGTCACGATGCCCCGCTTGGCTTGCGGCAGACCGACACTGAAGAATCGGTCAACCGGTCCCGCTCCCAGCGTCGCGGCATCTTCCAGCGGGCCGGTGCCCATGTCCTGAAACGCCTGCCGCATCGGCTGCACGACAAACGGCAGCGAGTGAATCATCGATGCCACTACAAGCCCGGTGAAACTGAACGTCAGCGTTTCACCGGTCAGGCTGACCCACCAGCTTCCCAGCCAGCCGGCAGGCCCAAGCAGGATCAGCAGGTAAAACCCCAGCACGGTGGGCGGCAGCACCAGCGGCAAGGTGGTCAACGCTTCTACAGGTATTTTCAGCCGCGACCGCGTGAAAGCCAACCACCAGGCAACCGGTGTTGCAAGGACCAGCAGCAGGACCACGGAGATCGTGGCCAACTGCACGGTGAGCCATATCGCATCGAAAACCTCAGCCGTCATGGGCGACCCGCTCCGTAGCCGAACCGATTGACAATGCCGGCCACCTTATCCGACTTCAGGAAATCCATGAACATGCGGGCTGCGGCATTTCCGTCGGCACGCATGATGAGCACCGCGTCCTGCAGTATCGGCTCGTGCAGAGTTTCGGGAATATCGATCCAGTGCCCCTGTTGATCGTCCGGCAAGCCTGAAACCTGCGACTTCGCAACCAGTCCGACCGTCACGTTGCCAGATGCAGCCATTGCAAATGTCTGGCCGATGTTCTCGCCGTAGACGATGCGGCCGGACAGGCCTGTCAGGAAGCCCAGCCGATCAAGTGCCTGCTGTGCGGCAAGGCCGTATGGCGCCAGTTTCGGATTGGCCATGGCAAGCCGCGAAACCTGGAGCGTATCCAGCGTTTGAACACCAGTTCCCGTCAACGGCAAAGAATCGCGCGACCACAACACCAGTGCACCGGCAGCATAGGTGAACCGGCTGCCCGGCACTGCCACCTGTCTTTCAACCAGCAGTTCTGGCCGCGCCTGATCTGCCGCCAGAAAGACATCAAACGGTGCGCCGGCCAATATCTGTGTCGCCAGTTTGCCAGTTGCCCCAGCCACCAGGACAACCGAATGGCCGGTGCTTTCCTCAAAATCAGCCGCGATTTTGCGGGCAGGCAGCAGAAAATTCGTCGCAACCGCAACGACTACCTCATCCGCTTTGGCCGGCAGCCCGGGCAGCGCCGCGAAAATCATGCTGGCGACAAGCCAGTTGAGCACGAATTTTTTCATGAACAGTGCATACACCAGAAACCGGCAAAGTATTCAAGATTTCACTTTGAATCGCAAAAAATCCCGAAATTCGGCCAATTTTTCATATGTCAGATTCCTGAACGGCAGATGAACGGCCCGTTCAGCCAACATTCGGCACCGCCCGACTAATGTGATCTTCATCAGACGACCTCCGGCACCCCTCAAGCGCCGAAACGAAAAGGGAGGAAGACATGACAAAGACAATGACAGCAGCAGGCATGGCAGGCGCGCTCACCGTTTTCGCAGCCTTCTCATCCATGGCAGCACCCGCAACGCAACACCTTGAAACCAACGAGACCAACGTCACGGTAATTTACAAGACCAATCCCAACTGGCCGATCCGCGGCATGATGAGTGTAGACCCGTGTGACATTCGCAAGTGCCAGGAGATTTGACGCAACAGATTGACAAGTTTGAAGAACCACTGTCCGGGGCAGCCCCTGGACAGTGTCAGGGAACCGGGTCACGACGAGCTCCGCATGACCCATCCGCCCCTCTCGCCATGCATGTTTGGCGTGTGCCCGGTCCCTGACTTGGATTCGTCTCTGACGCTCACTATATCAGAGAGTAAGAGACTGGCAGCCTGCCCCAATCCTCTCGACCCCTAGAGGATCTCCCCTGCAAACCGGGACGGACTGTCAAAACTCGAAGGGCCCCGCGCACAAAATGCGACGGGGCCCTTTTTTGGTGCTTCGGGCTTGTAGGGAAGACTGCTTAGTCCACGATCACCTTGGCGCCGATGTCTATCATGTCATACAGGGCGATCACGTCTTCATTGCGCAACCGGATACAGCCGGATGACACCGATTCGCCGATCGTCCAGGGCTGGTGCGTGCCGTGAATGCGATACAGTGTGTTGCCCAGGTAAAGCGCGCGTGCGCCAAGCGGATTGTCTTCACCGCCTTCCATGCGCTCCGGCAGGTGCGGCTCGCGTTCCCGCATTTCCGCCGGCGGATGCCAGGCCGGCCACTCAGCCTTGCGCGATACCTTTTCTTCTCCTCTCCAGCGGAAGCCGCGCCGGCCAACACCTATGCCGAACCGCTTGGCCTTGCCGCCTTCCTGCACCACGTACAGGTATTTCTTGCGGGTGTTGATAATGATTGTGCCCGGCTTTTCCTTGCTGCTGTAGGACACTTCCGCAGGCAGATACTTGGAGTCCATTTTCCAGGTATTGGATCCAAAATTGTACCTGACATTATTGTAAACAGAACCGGTCTGGCTCTCCGCAATTGCCGCACCGGTGTTGATCGAAACCGCCGCTGCAACAATGGCCACTGCTGAAACAATAGTCTTCGCCTGCATCGTCCACTCCTCTGCCGCTGTGTGATTAAACGCACATCTTCGGCGCAACAATCACTCTACATTCTACCCAACGTCAAGACTTGATACCGCATTAACGGCACCTGAACACACCATTCAGGCGAGATTTTGCCAGACTGTGGCACAAAAGACACACCGAAACACGAACCGCACCAAGACAGAAATCAAGAATCAGGATCAAATCCGGCCATGTATTCCAACTTGAAGTTCAGCACCGCTCGTACCGTCAAACTTGCCATTGCAGTTGCTGCATTCGCCCCGTCCGTGCTGGCGCCAGCTGGCGCAGAAGCAGCCGCGCGCAAATTCTTTTCGCCTGACTATCTCGGCCAGCCTGTTGCGTTCTGCCTGGAGGGCGAACGAGGCTGCGGTAAACCGGCGGCAACGGCCTGGTGTCAGCGCAATGGCTATACGCAGGCGCTCAGCTTTTCACGGCGGTCGCCGGCCCAAGGCACAGAGCTGCGCTTTGTCGACACCGGAAATCTCTGCAAATCCGGCAACTGCATCACCTTCCGGCAGATAAAATGCATGTGACAGGCTGAGTTTTCAGTCGCCGGCGTGCGTTGGCACAACCGGCGATTGTCTGCGATCTGCCATTTGTCAGGTATCGCAAGCGCACCGCATGCTAGAATAGCTGGCATGGTATCAGACAGGTACAGACATCCCTTGCGGATGGTCAGGTCAGCTGTGTCCGGGCTCAATCCATCTGTACTGCGGTGGCGGCTGCGTCATCCCCTTATGGGCTGGGACCACGCGGTATCGTACAGCAGGTTCCGCGCGGCAATGGGACGCGAACTGAACCTCGACAATCCGAAACTGTTTGCTGACAAGCTGCATTGGCTGAAGCTTTATGACCGACGGAAAATCCACAGCGTTTTCGCGGACAAGCTTGCCGTCCGGCAACTGGTGGCGAATGCCGGTTTTTCGGCAGCCCTGAACGATATCTATGCAGTCTGGGATACGCCGGCAGACCTGCAGACAGCGAACCTGCCCGCCGCATTCGTGTTGAAGGGCAATTTTGGTTCATCCATGAACTGGTTTCAGAAACCCGGAGACCAGCCCGACGAAGCAGGAATGAAAAAGGCTGCCGTGTCCTGGTATCGACGCAATCATTCCCTGGTTCACGGTGAATCCCAGTATCGCGACATTGAGCGCAAGCTGTTCGCGGAACGCTGGTTGGGCGATGCGTCCCTTCCTCCACCCGACTACAAGATTCACTGCTTCGACGGAGAGCCCAGTTTCATCAGGTACTTCGAAACGGTTCCGACCTATCCCATACGCGCCATACTCGCTTTCGATCCGACCTGGAATCCAATTGAAATGGACAAGCCAAGGCCTGTGATCTCCCATAGACCGGCCGTGCCGACACCGCCAAAACCACAGTCGCTGCCTGAGATGCTGGCACTCGCCAGGGCGCTTTCGAAAGGCGAACCATTTCTTAGGGTCGATGTTTTCGACGTGGAAGGTGAATTGAAGTTCTGCGAACTGACGCTGCATCCCGACGGAGGCAACGTGAACTGGCTTAACGAGCACTGGGAACGCAAACTGGGTGACTGGACCCGCCTGCCGGAACGGGCTGCGCGCCCCCGGTGAAACCAGTGATTTACGCTTTGTTTACCATTGCGGCGGCAATGTTGCAGATTGACGGATCAAAATGGCTTTTCTGGACATTTGCTGACCCATGAGCGCAGGCACACCTGACACCTCATTGCTTTCTAAGCTCCTGCGCGACCGTATCGCATCGGGCCGGCAATCGCCGACCGCCGCATCTGACGCGACCAGGCAACCATTGCCGGAGCACGTCGAGCAGCGTTCATCTGCTGTTATCGGAGCATTGATGCGCGACACGCGTGATGCCTTTGAACACCAGCAAACCGTCCGGACCACGGCTGACTTAGGCGTCACCGCGCCGGAGTCCGAAACCGGTGTCGAACCTGATGCAGATGCTGATGCCGATGAGTCTAACGATCTGTCGGCTTTCCTACTGGACACACTTGACGGTTTCGACTGGCCGGAGTGGATAACAGCGCGTTGTGATTTTCCCGAGCGGGGTCCGTTCGTCGCAGCCGGTTGCGAAGATGCACTATCGGCAATAGCCGCGCTGACACAGCAGGTGTTCGCTGATGCCGGTGAAGACGGCGATGACCTGAATGTGGAGATCTTCACCGGATCTGAAGACAGCTCGGCCCGCCTCACTGTATCGGGACCGTTCAGCCTGTCCATGAAAACCCTGAAACTTATCATGCACTCACGCAATGAGATCGAGGCGACAGGCGGCGCGCTGATTACCAAGCGAACGGCGCACTCTGCTGGCTTTGAAGCGCTGATTCCCGGCAAGTAGCAGCAAAACGCCCGTTCTCCCCTGTGAATCTGCGCAAAATTCGTGCAATTCACCCGCAAACTGTGGATCGAGCGCAACAAATCGCCTTGCGCGACAGCTTGGCCTTTGCACCTGACGGATTGATGGTGTAACCCACACAGAATTTGCGCCCGCCCATCCGACGGCTTGGGCCGCACCTGCAAAAAAAGAGCGCTCATGCCCAAACGTGAAGATATCGACACGGTCCTGATTATCGGCGCGGGGCCGATAGTTATCGGCCAGGCCTGCGAGTTTGACTACTCTGGCACCCAGGCATGTAAGGCATTGAAGGCTGAGGGTTATCGCATTGTGCTGGTCAATTCCAATCCGGCCACCATCATGACAGATCCGGATCTTGCGCACGCGACATATATTGAACCTATCACCCCGGAAGTCGTCGAGAAGATTATCGAGAAAGAGCGCACCGAACGCCCCGATGACAAGCTGGTCCTGCTGCCCACGATGGGAGGCCAGACCGCCCTCAACACTGCCCTTACGCTGAACAAGCGCGGCGTTCTCGACAAGTGGCATGTGGAAATGATCGGCGCGCGCGCCGAGGCCATCGACAAGGCTGAAGATCGCGACCTGTTCCGGACCGCCATGAAGAAAATCGGGCTGGAGACGCCACGGTCCGCCTTCGTCAATACGTCAGACCTGAAACAGCGCTTCGCCCGGGATTATGAACAGGGCCTCGCCCAAGCTGCCGACAAAGGTTCAGACGCGGTCGCTGCATTCAAGACGGAATGGGCGAAAACCGAGTTTGAACGCCGCGAGGAGCAACGCCTTACGGCGCAGCAGCAGGCTTTTGAAGCCTACAAGCTCACCGGCCTGCCGGCGATCATTCGCCCGTCTTTCACGCTCGGCGGCACCGGCGGCGGCATCGCCTACACGCTTGAAGAACTGTACGACATTGTCCTCAGCGGCGTCGAAGCCTCTCCGACCTCCGAGGTGCTGGTGGAAGAATCGGTACTGGGCTGGAAAGAGTTTGAGATGGAGGTCGTTCGCGACCGTGATGACAACTGCATCATCATCTGTTCCATCGAGAATCTCGACCCGATGGGCGTGCACACCGGAGATTCCATCACGGTCGCGCCAGCTCTGACGCTGACCGACAAGGAATACCAGGTGATGCGCAACGCGTCCATTGCAGTGCTGCGTGAGATCGGCGTGGAAACCGGCGGGTCAAACGTGCAGTTCGCCGTCAACCCGGAAAACGGCCGTCTCATCGTAATTGAAATGAACCCGCGGGTTTCGCGTTCATCCGCACTGGCCTCCAAGGCAACCGGCTTTCCCATTGCCAAGGTCGCCGCCCGCCTGGCCATCGGATACACGCTGGACGAACTGGACAACGACATCACCGGCGGCGCCACCCCGGCCTCGTTCGAACCATCGATCGATTACGTGGTGACCAAGATCCCGCGGTTTGCTTTTGAGAAATTTCCCGGCTCCAGGCCAAACCTCACCACAGCCATGAAATCGGTCGGTGAGGTCATGGCTATCGGCCGTACGTTTGCCGAGTCGCTGCAAAAGGCGCTTCGGGGACTGGAAACCGGGCTGGACGGCCTCGACGAAATTGAACTGGAAGGCCATGGCAAGGATGAGGACAAGAACGTGTTCCGCCGCGCCATGTCGCAACCGACGCCTGACAGGTTGCTCAAGGTCGCCGAGTGCATGCGCCGCGGCGCCACCAACGAACAGGTGTTTGAGTCGTCGAAATACGATCCGTGGTTCATTGAGCAATTGTCGGCGATAATACATACCGAGCGGCGCGTGCGTGAACACGGCCTGCCCGGCGACGCTGCCAATTTCCGCATGCTCAAGGCCATGGGATTCTCCGATGCACGCCTGGCTCACCTTACCGGCACGACCGAGGCCAAGGTCCGCAAGGCCCGCCACAAGCTCAAGGTGATTCCGGTTTACAAGCGCATCGACACCTGCGCTGCCGAGTTCGCCTCACCAACGGCCTATATGTATTCAACCTATGAAGTCGGCCTGCCCGGCAATGACGGCAATGAGGCACAGGTTTCCGATGCCCGGAAGATTGCCATCCTGGGTGGCGGTCCCAATCGCATCGGCCAGGGCATCGAGTTCGACTATTGCTGCTGTCACGCGGCATTCGCTCTTTCCGATGCCGGGTACGAAACCATCATGATAAACTGCAATCCAGAGACGGTGTCGACCGACTACGACACGTCCGACCGTCTGTACTTCGAGCCGTTGACCGAGGAAGACGTGCTGGAGGTTTTGCTGGCGGAACAGCAGTCCGGCGAACTGCGCGGCGTGATTGTTCAGTTTGGCGGACAGACACCACTCAAACTGGCTGATGCCATCGAAAAGGCCGGCATTCCCATTCTCGGCACCTCGCCGGACGCCATTGACCTGGCAGAGGACCGTGACCGGTTTGCCAACCTGCTCGACAACGTCAAGGTACGCCAGCCGAGCAACGGGATTGCCAAGTCAGGATCCGAAGCTGTCAAGATCGCTGAAAAAATCGGTTACCCGGTGGTCATCCGGCCATCTTACGTGCTCGGCGGTCGCGCCATGGAAATTGTCCGCGACACTGAAGGGCTCAAACGCTACATCAACGAAGCCGTTGTAGTGTCCGGTTCGTCTCCTGTGCTCATCGACAGCTACCTGTCCAATGCCATTGAGGTGGACGTGGACGCCCTGTGCGATGGTCAGGATGTGTTCATTGCAGGCGTGATGCAGCACATTGAAGAAGCCGGCGTGCACTCTGGCGACAGTGCCTGTTCGCTGCCGCCCCACTCGCTGAAGAAAGCCATTATAGATGAGCTTGAGCGGCAGTCCGCCGTGCTCGCAAAGGCGCTCGGTGTTGTAGGCCTGATGAACGTGCAGTTTGCCATCAAGGACGGCGAGATTTATGTACTTGAAGTCAACCCGCGCGCATCGCGAACCGTGCCGTTTGTGGCCAAGGTCGTCGGTCACTCGATTGCCAAGATCGCGTCGCGCATCATGGCAGGGGAAACGCTTGCCTCATTCCGGCTGAAGAACCGGAAGCTCAAACATATCGGCGTCAAGGAAGCCGTGTTTCCGTTTGCCCGCTTCCCCGGTGTCGACACGGTGCTTGGTCCGGAAATGCGCTCAACCGGAGAAGTCATGGGCCTTGATACGGATTTCGCCATGGCATTTGCCAAGGCGCAGCTCGGTGTCGGCGCCAAGGTGCCGGTCGATGGCACTGCCTTTATTTCGGTACGTGACCAGGACAAGGCACGTGTTCTGCCGGCGGCCCGCAAGCTCGCCGAACTGGGCTTCAAGATCGTCGCCACTGGCGGCACGCAGCGCTACCTGGTCGACAAGGGGGTCGCGGCCCTGCGCGTCAACAAGGTGCTGGAAGGCCGCCCGCACATTGTCGATGCCATGGCGAACGGCGAGGTGCAGCTGGTGTTCAACACCACGGAAGGCCAAAGCGCGCTGGCTGACTCAAAGTCGATCAGACGCGCCGCACTGATGGCCAAGATCCCCTACTACACAACATTGCCGGCGGCCATGGCAGGCGTCGAGGCGATCGCCGCGGTCAAACACGGTGATTTGTCGGTAAAGCCACTGCAGGACTATTTTGCCTGACCCCGGGTGAGACCGCCGCCCGCCCTCACACCATGAATGTGCCCCGGAACCCGGTATGGAGCTGTAACTGGCATTATATGGTGTGGAGTGACGAAGCTTACCGCAGCTTTCACGACTGACACCGAACGTCAAACAGGTCTTGCAGGACGCAATTGTTTTGCGCATATTTACATCAGACCGAAACATTCCCGCACACAGTCAACAGACAAGCGCGTTGGTAGCTTAACGGCTGCCATGGAGTTCTGAGGCTTGGGCGGGCAACAAGATTCTGGAATTCGCATCGATGGTTGAAAAAGTTCCCATGACTGCAGAAGGGCATGCTGCCATGTCCGAAGAAGTGAAGCACCGCAAGTCTGTTGAGCGTCCACGCATCATCAAGGCGATCGAAGAAGCGCGTGCCCATGGCGATCTATCGGAAAACGCGGAGTACCATGCGGCAAAAGAGGCTCAGGGCTGGAACGAAGCCAGGGTCTCTGAGCTCGAGGACATGATCAGCCGGGCGGAGATCATCGACGTGTCGAAGCTGGGCGGCGATACTGTCAAGTTCGGCGCAACAGTGACCGTCGTGGACGAAGATACCGACAAGGAAGCGGTGTACCGGATCGTGGGCGACTTTGAAGCCGACGTGAAATCGGGCAAACTGTCCATTTCCTCGCCCATTGCACGCGCCCTGATCGGCAAATCCGCCGGCGACAGCGTAGAGGTAATGACACCCGGTGGTGGCAAAAGCTACGAGATACTGAAAATAGCCTTCAAATAGAGCGTTTTCCGGCATCTCCAAGCTGGCACGGCGGACCACCGGTGCCATATCAGGGTGACAATAAACCTGTGAGTTGTTTTTGAACTGACAGACTGAAAGCTATGCAGTCACGTCATGGCTATGGCAGATTAATGCGTAATGGGGTACAAACCCTCGGATTTTTGACCATCTGACAAGGATCGGGCATGGCCTGTTTTAAAGGCGAATTGTGCCAGCCTGTGTAGTCAGATTGTTGCCGGAGACAGAAACTATGAGCGTACAACATTCACGGGTGCTTATTCTGGGATCGGGCCCTGCTGGATACACGGCAGCGATCTACGCCGCGCGTGCCATGCTGGAACCCACACTGATTCACGGCATCCAGCCTGGTGGGCAACTTACCATTACCACGGATGTCGAAAACTACCCCGGGTTTGCCGATCCTATCCAGGGTCCATGGCTCATGGAGCAGATGCAGGGCCAGGCGGAACATGTCGGCACGAATCTGGTCAGCGACCATATTGTTGAAGTCGATCTCGAGCAGCGTCCGTTTCGCCTGAAGGGTGATTCCGGAAACGAATACACATGTGACAGCCTGATCATCTGCACCGGCGCACAGGCAAAATGGCTCGGTTTGCCGTCGGAAGACAAATTCAAGGGATTTGGCGTATCTGCATGCGCGACGTGTGACGGATTTTTCTACCGCGACAAGCGTGTCGTGGTGGTCGGCGGTGGCAATACCGCGGTCGAAGAAGCACTGTTTCTCACCAAATTCGCATCCGAAGTCGTAGTTGTTCATCGCCGTGATGAATTCCGCGCTGAGCGCATCCTGCAAAACCGGCTGTTTGAGAATCCGAAGGTCAAGGTGATGTGGGATACGACGCTGGAAGAAGTCATCGGGGACGAGAATCCGCTCGGTGTGACTGCCGCACGTCTGCGCAATGTAAAAACCCAGGCTGTGGAAGATCTGCCTTGCGACGGCATTTTCATTGCCATCGGCCACAAGCCGGCAACTGAATTGTTTGAAGGCAAGCTGGCAATGAAGCAAGGCGGTTATCTGATAACCGAACCGGATTCCGCCGCCACTGCAATTGCGGGCGTCTACGCGGCCGGCGATGTTACCGACGACATCTACCGGCAGGCGGTTACGGCCGCCGGCATGGGCTGCATGGCGGCGCTTGAAGCTGAAAAGTTTCTGGCTGAGGCCGGCAACGAAACCTCGCAGGCAGCCGAATAGGACGAGGCCGGGATTCCATGCCATTTTCAAAGCGGGACAGCAATTTTGACTGGGACAAGCTGCGCATCTTCCACTCGGTGGCAGAGGCCGGCAGCTTTACCCATGCCGGTCACGACCTGAATCTGTCGCAGTCTGCGGTCAGCCGTCAGATTTCGGCTCTGGAGTCAGAGTTGAACGTGACCTTGTTTCACCGCCATGCACGTGGCCTGATCCTGACCGAGCAGGGCGAGATGCTGTACCGCACGGCTCATGACGTGTTCACCAAGCTGGCGACGGCCAGGACCCGGTTGACCGACAGCCGGGACAAGCCGACCGGCGATCTGCGCATCTCCACGACTGTCGGCCTGGGCACCATCTGGCTGACCCCGCGTCTGCAGGAATTCATCGAGTTGTACCCGCAAATCAGGGTCGAGCTGATCCTGACCGATGAGGAGCTCGATCTCGGCATGCGTGAGGCCGATGTTGCCATTCGCCTGCGCCGGCCGACGCAGCCGGACCTGATTCAGCGCAAACTGTTCACCGTGCACAACCACGCCTACGCATCGCCGGATTATGTTCAGTCAAACGGCCTGCCAAAAACCCCCGAGGAACTGGATGACCATAAGATTCTGGCGTTCGGACCAGCACCGGCATTTCTTAACGACCTGGGTTGGCTGCTGCGGGCCGGGCGGGCAGACGGCGAAGAGCCGCGTGAATCGAGTTTCCTGATCAATTCCATCTATGGACTGCGCCGTGCCGTCGAATCCGGTCTGGGCATCGGGGTGCTTCCCGACTACATCGTGGGCGACGATTCACCGCTTATCCGGGCTTCCTTCGGCGTGGAGGCGCCGGGAATTGACACCTATTTTGTCTATCCGGAGGAAATGCGAAACTCCAAAAGAATCGCTGTATTCAGGGATTTCGTCGTATCAAAAGCCCGTCAATGGAAGTTTTGACCGCCCTTAACTATGTACAATATATGTGCTTTTGCCTGATATGCATTCACCGCATGACAAACATGCCCAATACCCGATTGCACTCGATGGCTCATCCGTGTGAGCCTTGCATTGTCAGCGGCTAGTTTACTCCCTCATTAAAACACATGGCCGCATGCCTGAAGGGTTCACGCGAAGCGCGAGGCAACAACGATGCTTCGCCATGAACCGCCAGGTTCCTGACGACAAGGGGCCAGACACACTCTCCACCCGGGTGTCTGGCCCCTGAATTTTTCACCGTGACAACGGGCTTCATACGCCCCTGCCCGAATCATTTGAACAGCGCAGCGCCGAGTTCATCTTTCATGCTGTCATAAAGTGACGCGACCTGCTCTGCGTACCCATTGTAGATGACGGTCGGAATCTTCTCGCCCGTCTCGAGATCCCGCTCAGAAGCCTGGCTCCAGCGCGGATGGGCAACGTCCGGATTGACGTTGGCCCAGAAGCCATATTCGCTGGGCCCCAGCACTTCCCAGAAGCTTTTCGGCCGCTCAGACGTGAAGGTGATCTTGTTGATGGACTTGGCTGACTTGAAGCCATACTTCCACGGCAGGTGCAGCCTGATGGGCGCACCCATCGACTTGGCCACCGGCTTGCCGTATGCCCCGGTCACCATGAACGCCAAGTCATTGTTGGCCTCTTCCATAGTTACCGATTCCGAATACGGCCACGGATAGCTGCCGCCAAACAGGCTCGGCTTCTGACCGGGCGCCATTTCAGGATCATTGAAGGTTTCGAATTTCACGTATTTCGCGTTTGCGGTCGGCTTGGCCAGAGCGACCAGTTGCTTGACGGTGAAGCCGCTCCACGGAACCGTCATTGACCATGCTTCCACGCAGCGATGCCGGTATACCCGCTGCTCAATCTGCATCTTCCTGACAAGGTCATCGAACTGGATCTTGAACGGGGCTTCAATCTCACCTTCAAAGGCAATCTCCCACGGCCGGATAACCAGCGCTTCGGCCGCTTTTGAGATTCGCTTGGAAGTGCCGAACTCGTAAAAATTGTTGTAGGTGATATTGAGCGCTTCCGGCGTGATCTTGCGCCCGGCATCGGCATAGGCAGGGTTGAGCTTGCCTGGATACAGGTCTGCCGTCGGATCATTGCTGGCCAGGCCAGGGCGAATTCCTGACGCAAGCCCGATACCGGCAAACCCGGCGGCAGCGATAAACTTTCGCCGGTTCAGAAACACGTGCTCTGACGTGGCCTTGGACTCCGGGATTTCCCAGTTGTGAATGGTCTTGATCAGCATGCGCAAGCACTCCTGCGATTAGCGAGTAAGCCG
Source organism: Anderseniella sp. (assembly GCA_028289645.1). Classification (GTDB taxonomy): domain Bacteria; phylum Pseudomonadota; class Alphaproteobacteria; order Rhizobiales; family Aestuariivirgaceae; genus Anderseniella. Next base: position 484,763 of record JANQOK010000023.1, on the reverse strand, counting down.
CCCGCGAAAGGCAGCTTGTCCCGCCAACCTAGGCATACTGGTCCGGCTTGCCAAATCACTCCTTCGTCAGGCGAATGCGATCTTGTGTTATCGCCACCTGAAAAACGTTGCAGAAGTACCGGTTCAGTCGACCGGTTCAAGTGTCATGCTGGACACGCCGAGCGCGGCATTGAGGCCTGTCTGCACCTGAACGCTGACAGGTTGCAAGGTAATGTTGGCACCGCCGACAAGAGCGTTCGCACCAGCGCCGACGCCGGCTGTAGCTTCTGCGGATGCGCCGACATAACGGCCCGACAGCGCGCCATACTCGACGATTCCAGGTGCGAACACACCCCATACCATGCGCGCTTCACCGGTTACCCCGACATCAAGCCCGAACTTCGTCAGCCTGCCGACATAAACGTCTTCACGACCGCTCGTCGACCTGTAGACACAGTCCATTGATTTCGAAGAAGTGACGATCAGGCCAATGCCGCCTTCAACGATACACTCCAGCGTACCAATGTTAATGCCCACTCCGTCTGCCGAAACCTGCCCGGCGGAACCGGTGACGATACCAAGTGTGAGAACTGCGGCTGTTGCAATGCGTTTCATGTAAGTGTGCCTTTCTGGCAGAAAGTGGGGTCGGGCTGCGTGACGAGTCGCGCCACGCAGCCAGACTCCCGAATCGCCGTCCCAAGCGATGAGCCAATCAATAGCCATCGCGGGTAACAAATCCAATTACAATTTCGACATAATTGTAACAATATTTTCAACCGTTGACACAGCCTATTTCAGGCTGTTGCAGAACCGCTGAATCCGTTCGCACGCGTCTTCCAGCGCCTCGTTGGACGTCGCATACGAGACCCGGAAAAACGGCTCCAGCCCGAATGCGGCGCCATGTACGGCCGCAACGCCCTCGTCAGCCAGCAGCGCGGTCACAAAGTCCTCGTCATTCTTGATCTGTTGCCCCGACGGCGTGGACTTGCCGATCAGCCCTTCGCACGAAGGATACACGTAGAACGCGCCTTCAGGCGTCGGACATGAAAGCCCGTTCGCCTGGTTCAGCATCGACACCACCAGATCCCGGCGTTCCTTGAACTTGTCATTGTTGCTGGCAATGAAATCCTGCGGCCCGTTCAGCGCTTCAACCGCCGCCCACTGCGAAATGGAGGATGGGTTTGAAGTCGACTGTGACTGCAGCTTGCGCATGGCGTTAATCAGCATTTCCGGACCCGCCGCGTAACCGATACGCCAACCTGTCATCGCATATGCCTTGGACACGCCGTTCATGGTCAATGTGCGCTCAAGCAACTGCGGTTCGACCTGGGCCGGGGTCACGAACTTGAAGTCATCATAGACCAGGTGTTCGTACATGTCGTCGGTCAGCACCCACACCTGCGGGTGTTTCATCAGCACATCCGTCAACGCCTTCAGTTCGGCATGGCTGTACGCCGCGCCCGACGGGTTTGACGGCGAGTTGAACACCAGCCATTTGGTTTTTGGCGTAATGGCCGCCTCAAGGGCAGCCGGTTGCAACTTGAACCCGTTGGCGAGAGTGGTCTCGACAAACACCGGCTTGCCGCCGCCAAGCAGCACAATATCGGGATAGCTGACCCAGTACGGTGTCGGTATGACCACTTCGTCGCCAGGGTTGAGCGTGGCCAGCAGGGCATTGAACAGAACCTGCTTGCCCCCGGTCCCGACCGACACCTGAGACGGCTGATATGTGAGCCCGTTGTCGCGCTCGAACTTGGCGCAGATAGCCTGCTTCAGTTCAGGCACACCATCAACCGGAGTGTACTTGGTGCGTCCGTCTCGGATTGCCTTGATGGCCGCTTCCTTGACGTTTTCAGGTGTATCAAAGTCAGGCTCACCTGCAGACAGTCCGATCACATCCCGGCCTTCTGCCTTGAGTTCCATGGCTTTCGTCGAAATCGCGATCGTGGCTGACGGCTGAATTCTGGAAAGCGAGTCTGCAATGAAACCCATAGGAATGACTCCTTGATGTTATCTGTGATATCGGTTCTGGTTAACCGGCGCGGACCCTAGTCCTGCCGTTTTTGTACCGCAAGGGCAAAGTCGTTTTTAGTGATTTTTTGGCTGTTTAGGGTTGTCAAAGTTGCATATCTCAGTCGCCGGTGCCGGTATTGCAGGTTTGGCATGTGCCGTGGCCGTCGCGCGCAACGGCCATTCGGCAACGGTCTTTGAGCAGGCCGGTCGGCTCGAGGCAATCGGTGCCGGGCTCCAACTGGGACCCAATGCTGTCCGGGTTCTTGAAGATCTTGGCGTGTGGAGCACACTTGAGCCGCAGTGCTGCGCGCCGGAGCGTATCCGCGTCTGTGACGCGATCAGCGGCAAACAACTGTCCGTGCTTGAGCTCGGAGACAGCTTCACAAGCCGATTCGGGAGCCCGTACCGGGTCGCGCACCGGGCTGACCTGATCAACGCACTGGCGCAAACAGCGGCACAGAACAAATCCATCAATATTGTCAACAACTGCCGGATCACCGGGCTGGAACCCGGCCGGCCCGCAAGGCTGAAGACCATATCCGGTGAAACCCATGAGGCAGACCTGGTGATCGCGGCAGACGGAATACGCTCTGCATTGCGGGCCCAGATAGCGCCAGACAGTCAACCGCGGCTCAGCGGTGAAACCCTGTACCGGGCTCTTGCACCGGCCGGGGACCTGCCCCGAGATCTTGACCCGGACGCGGTTTACCTTTGGCTGGCACCCGGGGCGCACATTGTGCACTACCTGGTGTCGAGCGGACGGCGGCTCAACATCGTGGCCAGCATCGAACAGCCGGCGAACCAGGCCGGCTGGAACAACATCGCCGGACGTGACGACGTACTGGGAGCGCTGCCGGGCGCCACTTCCGCACTGACCGAGCTGTTGTCCGTCCCGGCAAGCTGGCTTGCCTGGACGGGCGCTGACCTTGACCCTGTCCCCACATGGAGCCAGGACAATTGTGTTCTGGCCGGCGACGCAGCCCACGCCTCCCTGCCCCATCTGGCCCAGGGAGCCGCCATGGCACTGGAAGACGCGGCCTGCCTGGCCACTTGTATCGGGGAGGGCAGCGGAGATTTGAAAGCGGCCCTTGCAAGCTATCAGGCGCAGCGTCAGCCGCGTACCGCCCGCATTGTCCGGGAGTCACGGAAAAACGCCCTTATTTACCACATGCGCGGGCCCAAGGCGCTGGCCCGCAACCTGGCTCTGAAGTTGATGCCCGGATCCATGCAGTTGCAGCGTCTTGCATGGATCTACGCCTGCCAGCCGGCGACCGCCCGGCGAGAGTGATTGCCGCCGAAGGTTTCAGTTGATAACCCGTAATGGTCGCAATGAACCGTACGATCCGTTTGACTTGATCAGTCGGTTGCGGCCACTGTGCACAGCCGTTCAGACAGTTCGAATGAAGGTCCACCGGATGCAACCACTTCCTGCTATTCTCGCTGAGCGCATTGCCGATCGGGGGCCAGTGCGCATCGGCGTGATCGGAGCCGGCAAATTCGGTTCTATGTTTCTCAACCAAGTGCCGTTTTCACCGCATTTGTCAGTTGCTGTCATAGCGGATCTGGATCCGGAGCGTGCCCGTGCCGCCTGCCGCACTGTGGGCTGGGACAGCGAACTGATTTCTCAAACCCGATTTACCGATGACGGGATGGACCTGATTGCCGATCCGGCGGTTGAAGTTGTCATGGAGATAACCGGCTCACCGGCAGCCGGTTGCGCACATGCCCTTGCGGCTGCGCGCCACGGCAAGCACATCATCATGGTCAATGTGGAAGCGGACGTGCTGGCCGGCCCGGTTCTGGCCGAGGCACACCGCAAAGCAGGCACGGTATATTCCATGGCCTCGGGAGATCAGCCCGCCCTCGTCTGCGAGATTGTCGATTGGGCCAGGACCTGTGGCCTGGAAGTCGTCTGCGCCGGCAAGGGCACCCGCTACCAGCCGGAGTTTCACGATGTCACGCCGGATGACGTCTGGACCTATTACGGCCTGACCCTGGAGCAGGCGACTGCGGCCGGCATGAATTCGCAAATGTTCAACTCATTCCTGGACGGCACCAAGTCCGCCATTGAAATGGCGGCGATCGCCAACGCAACCGGACTGGATGCCCCGGGCGATGGGCTGAAATTTCCTGCCGTCGACTTCGACAACCTGCAGAATACGCTGATCCCTTCAGACGCAGGCGGCATGCTGGACAATGCGGGAACGGTCGAGGTCATCGCCTCGGAGCACCGCGGCGAGATGACCGAGATGCACAATCATCTGCGCTGGGGCGTCTACGCCGTGTTCAAGGCGCCCAACCAGTATGCACGAGACTGTTTTTTGCAGTACGGACTGAAGACCGATCAGTCAGGCTATTTTGCCGCCATGTACCGACCCTATCACCTGATCGGTCTTGAACTGGGCGTTTCTGCCACCAATGCTGCAATACGCGGCGAAGCCACGGGAACCACAACCGCATGGCGTGGCGATGTTGTTGCTGTCGCCAAGAAGGACCTGGTTCCCGGCGACACACTGGATGGAGAGGGTGGATACACCGCCTGGGGTAAGCTGATACCGGCAGATGCATCATGCCGCGCCCGCGCCCTGCCCATCGGCCTGGCCCACGGCGTCAAGCTGATCCGCCCGGTTAAACATGGTGCCATGATCACTTATGACGATGTCGGCACGCTGCCGGACAACGCAGCCCTCGAGTGTCGCCAAAAACTCGAGAATTCTGCAATTTCTTCAACATAACATCTTGATATCGTTAACCTTTTGTTAACCCTATGCCCCTGGTTTGCCACACAATTACCCGGCCCGCGGCATGGTTTCCCTGATTTTATGCCATCCTTTTGTGGCTTTATCCGACGCTGAAGGGGTTCATCGATGAACCGGGATGCGCGCAATGCCTATCATTCATGAGGAAACTGACGGCTTGTACGGCTTTGGTGCCGTTGCACGCAATGGCAAGGCCGCACAGAAACGCAGGAACACGCATGTGCTGTCGTTTTTTGCCATTGCATTGGGCACCGCCGTGCTGACGGTAATGGTTGCCGTGTTGCCTGTCGACCAGGCGACTGCCAGTCCATTGCTCAGCCAGACCGTCGGCGCGTCACACACGCTTGGCGTTGCCGCGATCGCCGCCTTTGGACTTGCGACATTCGCAGCCGCGGTCATGCTGTTGATGCCGGCTCTCATATCCCGCAAATTTCGCGATCGGAACCGCCACTAAGTCAATTTGGTGGGTTCAAGCGAACCTGCATTGCTCCAGAGCATATTCGACGTTGCAGACACAAGAAAAGGCCAGCACCGGAATCAGGCGGTGCTGGCCTTCAGGCAGATCAAGTTAGACAATCGGCAGATCAGTTGCGGCCGCCGGCGCTGCCGCCGCCATTACCGCCGCCGGTTCCGCCACCTTCGCTACCTTCGCCACCTCCTCTACCAACAACGGAAAAATCGGACCGTCCGGTAAAGTTCTGACGCTTGGTTGGGCGGTCATTCGCGCCGCGCACAAACGGCGGTACTGACTGCTTCTTGGGTTTTTCCGCCCGCGGCTCGCTGGTACAAGCGTATTGACCACGCTCTGTCTCGAAAATCCGGCCGTGCATTCCATTGCACATCTGCTTGGCCTCACGGAATGACGTTTCATATCCGAAATACAGCGTCTCCGCATTGGCGCTCGTTGCCATGCTGCCAGCGAACAGGACACCCGCGACCGCTCCGGCGGCAAGGATCATGGTGGACTTTGCTGTCTTGGTAATCTGGGACATTTCGTTTTCCTCGTTCTTGTTGCTTGTTCGACCTGACAGGCCGAGACGTCCTTACTTGAGGACAACTCTGCCACCGCCGGGATGACTGAAACCTGAGTGGCTCATTCATCTGACGTTCAGAAAGGGAAAACGAATTGAGGTAGCCGTAATGGCCAGTTTACTGCCAGTATGCAGAGGCCAGATTTATATAGGTCTTGGTGTTGCGCCTGAGGTGGCTGGTGTCCACATCGCGATACACCGCGTGCACCATGGAATTCATCTCTTCGGCGCGCCGGATGCCCTCCGGATAGCCATCGAACACATCGAAAATACTTTTCTTCTGTGCATCGACTGTAATCAAAGCCGCAAAACTGCGCGGGGCTTCATGGGGATCGTAGCCCGCCGACACGAAATACCGGAAACCGAGCCTGTCGGCTTCTTCTTCCTGGGCGCGCGTATAGCTGCTCAGGCTTGTATCTGCCAACGCCTTCACGCCATTGCTCAACCACGGAACACCAAGCCCGTCGTCGAAGATCCGTTTGCCGAACGCAGTCACCCGCCTGTTCAGCGATTGGCCGTCCTGGCCCTTGACCACATGGCTGGCCCGGTTGTGAGCCATCTCATGCGCCAGCACCATGGCCATCTGACCCTCGGTGCGCAGCTTGGTCACGATACCTGTAGTCACGAAGATATGGCCACCACCCGGTGTAAACGCATTGGCGTGCGCGCTGTCCACCAGGTACACCTTGTAAAACAGGTTCGACGCGCCATGCTCCGGTGTCTGTTTCAGCCGTGTCACTATCTCATTCAGATAGTCTTCAAGCTCGGTATCGCTGGACCGTTTCATGACCCTGAGGGCGCGTTGGGCAAGATCGTTGCCGATAATCTGCTGCCGTCGGAAATTGGAAGTTCCTGCCGGCGACACCGACACGTCAGGCGCTTCTCTTTCGCCGTTCACTGATGCCCCCGGCACACCTGCATCCAGTTGCGCCAGCAACTTGTTTTCAGCACAGCCGTTCGCAGCCAGGGCAAGTACCAGCATAAGCGCGGTTTGCAGTGTCAAACGTCTGGTCAAATCGGTACGCCGTTGTGCTTGATAACTTTAGTGGGTGCCATCCACGAAGCAGTATCATAACCCCCATTTCAGAAAGCCTCAAGCAAACTGTTAACCAAAACTCATCTGCGGATAATTCACCAAAAAATCAATTATTGGCCTTCCGCCACGCGCACTGCCAACACAAAATTGTTACATTTTTGGCGCCTGTTGTTGAACCGGCGCTGCTCGCCCCAGCGTATGCAGAGTGATATAGTTCACAGCAGTGTCTGTCGTTTAGCTATTGAATGCCTCACGTCTAGTCATTGATTGATAAATCCAACAAGGAAAACTGACCATGAAGTTCACCCCCCTCGCCTTGGCAGCCTCCCTTGCCATCGGCACGTCGTTTACGGCAGCCCATGCTGCCGGCTCGGACTCGTCGACGTCCACCAAGACCTGCAAGAACGGCTGGGTGTATTCCAGCAGCAAAAAGAAATGCGTCAAACAGACCTCTGAAGTCGTGCCGGACAAGTCGCTGAAAGCGCAAGGCTGGGCCCTTGCCCGCGCCGGCCAGTATGAGGACGCCATCGACCTGTTTCGCCTGGTTGCCGACAAGCGTGATCCAGAAGCCCTCAACGGGCTTGGCTATACCCATCGCAAGATGGGCAAGATCGAAGAAGGCATTGCGTTTTACCAGAAGGCACTGGATGCCAATCCGGATTACATACTGGCCCGCGAGTACCTCGGCGAAGGCTATGTGAAACTCGGCAAGATGGACCTTGCCCGCGAGCAACTGTCGGAAATCGGCACGCGCTGTGGCACCGCATGTGAAGAATACCTGCTGCTGTCCCAGGCAATCGATACAGGCAAGCCAATCTACTGATCCCGACAATCAGCTACAAAAATCAACGCCACGGCCCGCGACAGGGCCGTGGTTTTTTTGTTCATCTATATCACATGGCTGTTATGGGTTGCCACAAATGGGGCGCAATGCTACCGCGCTCCTGCTGCAAACGCCCGCTAAGCGTAAATCAAACCTTAACCATGGCGCTCTATGGTTTTGCGCCACGAGTTTGTATGCTTGAGAGTCGGGATTGAGCGATGAGCGACCGAGACATTTCACGCCGCAGCATGCTGATTGGGACCGGGGCAACGGCACTGGTCACCGTCATGACCAGCCCGGCCAGGGCCGAACCGTTCAGCATTGACGCCATATCCAACTGGTTCAGGACCCGGGGCGGTTTCGACGAAGAACCGCGCCGCGGCGATATTACCGGCTCCGTGTCGCCGACCAATGCCCCCGCCGCGCCGCCGCCGTCCTATCAGTCGCCGTCAGACGGCTACGAACCACAACCGGTTCCCGGCCAGCGGCCACCACTGGAATCGCCGATTGACTATCCGATCGAGAAGGTCAATCCAGCCAGCATAAAACCGCAGTTCCGCCGCCAGCTTGTCCGCTATGCGGGTCGCGAATGGCCCGGCACCATTGTCGTGGACACCAGGAAGCGGCAGTTGTTCCATGTCCGCGAAGGCGGCATGGCTATGCGCTACGGAATCGGTGTCGGACGTGCCGGATTCACCTGGGCGGGCGAAGCCTATATTGCCCGCAAGGCGCGCTGGCCACGCTGGACGCCGCCGGCCGAAATGGTCGCCCGTGATCCCAAGGCCGCAAAATGGCCGCTCGGCATGCCCGGCGGTCCGAAGAATCCGCTCGGCGCCCGAGCACTTTACCTGTTCGACCTCACCGGCCGTGACACGCTGTACCGGATTCACGGCACCAATGACCCGTCATCGATCGGCAAGAACCTGTCGTCCGGCTGCATCCGCATGCTGAACCAGGACATTGCCGAGCTGTACCTGCGGGTCACGCTCAAGTCCCGTGTCTTGGTGCTCAACCATCAGGCCGGCTGAGCCACTTTCGCCTGCTTCTTGCGGTTGACGAGAACGATACCGACGCACACCAGTGTCAACGCACCGATGAACTCCAGCGTGATTGTCTCGCCCAGGATCAGCCAGCCGAACATCACGCCGAACAGCGGCGTCAGGAATCCGAACGACGCCATGTCGGATGCCGGGTAGACCGCCAGGACCCGGAACCACATTAGAAACCCGAAACTCACCACCACCAGGACCTGGAAGGCAAACAGGCCGCCGATCATCGGGGTGAAGTCGCGCACCAGGTCGCCGAACACCGGCGCCAGCGGCAGCATGATCGCAGCCGATATGGCAAGCTGGTAGACGAGTTGCATTTCAGGCGACGACCTGGACAATGCCGTTGTGCGCGCCAACAGCGCTATGCCCGCCCAGCAAAATGCCGCAACCAGGCACATCAGGTCTCCCACCAGGGCGTACTCGGTTGCCGGATGGTCATTGCGCAGCAACGCCCAGGCAACGCCGGCAACGGCCATCGCCAGTCCGAGCACCCGCAGCGGGGTGAGCCGCTCGCCCGGAATCATGAAATGGGCCGCACAGGCCAGCCAGAACGGCATGGTGTAGAACAGCATTGTGGCGCGTGCCACGGATGTGTAGTCGAAGGCCGAAAATGTCAGCATGAACTCAGCGGCAAACAAGGCGCCGCAAAACAACCCGGGTACCAGGCTGCCGTCGCTGATCGACAGCTTGCGCCTCGTGTAAAGTGCATACAGCAAGACCGGCACCAGGGCGCACGCCGACCGCAGCGCAGCCTGAAACACCGGCGCCAGCCCGGCATTCACAAGTTTCACCAGCACCTGGTTGATGCCCATCAGCAATGCAAATGTGACCAGCCAGCCTGCCCCGGCCAGGTCAATCCTGTCCTTGCGTTCATCGCTCATCGGTTGAACACCCCCACCACCTCCACATGGGCGGTGTACCGGAACTGATCCACCGGCACGACACGATCAAGCCTGAAACCGCCCTGAACCAGGATACCGGCATCGCGCGCAAATGTGCCGGCGTCGCAGGACACTCCCACCACGGTCCGGACACCTTCAGCTGCCGCCAGTTCCGCCGCCTGCCTTGCAGCGCCCGCCCGTGGCGGATCGAACACTGCAGCCGTGATCCCCCGCAGTTCCGGCGCAGTCAGCGGATCGCGCATCAAGTTGTGTGCCTTGGCGATCAAAGGTTTCAGGCCGGCCGCACCACGCATGGCCGCCTGCAATGCTGCAATCGCGGCCTTGTCCGAATCCACCGCCAGCACCCGCGACGCCTTGGCCAGCCGCAGCCCGAACGCTCCCCATCCGCAGAACAGGTCGGCCACAACCGGATGCTGCGCCAATGCCGGTATGACAGTTGCAGCGAGTGCGGCTTCACCGGCCGCGGTGGCTTGCGCAAATCCACCCGGCGGCGGCGTCACCGCAGTACCGCCCACGTCCAGCACCGGCCGGATGCGCTCAATCAGCATCTCGCCTGACGCGCAAACCCGAGCCAGGCCAAACTTCTCCGCCACATCTGCGATCCGCACACGCGCGCCCAGATCCGGGTCGTCGACACCGGCCAGGTCGCAGTCGATCCCGGTATCGCTGGCCATAAGATGAACCCGCTGCGGTGTCTTGAGCTTCAGTGCCCCGGCCAGTGCAACCGCAATCTCCGGAGCCCGGGCCAGTTGCGGCACCAGCACCGGACACGTGTCGACCGGTACATGGGTATGCGAACGGTGCGCCGAAAACCCGGCCCTGCCATTGGTCACTGTCAGCGTAACCCGTCGTCGTCCGGTGCCATGCGCATCAACCAGGCGTGCGATTTCGATGCCGGACAATCCCTGGCGTGACAGGGCATCGACGACCAGTTGCCGCTTCCACCGGGCGTAAGAGGATGGTGACCAGTGCTGCAGCAGGCATCCGCCGCATTTGCCGAAATGTCCACAGGCCGGACTCACCCGGTCAGGTGCGGCGTCGATCACCTCTGTTATCCGGGCCCGATCACCGTGCACGTCAGCCCGCACCCGTTCACCCGGCAAGGCGTACGGAACATAGACACGTGCGCCGTCACGGTGCGCCACGCCCTCGCCGCGCGCACCCATTGCCTCTAAGGTCAAATTCATGTCTTGAAAGACGCCAATGCGGCCCGGGCTACTTCCACACCCCACTCCTGCACGAAATGGCCGGCATCTTCGAGCACCAGAGGTGGCGGGCATCCGCGAATGAGGTCCTGCAATCCGGTCATCACCGGCACGCCGAGCACCGGGTCTTTCGCGCCGATGGCCATGAAACTCTCTCCGAGCCAGTCCTGCTGCCAGAAATCACGTGCCCGCTTCATGGTCTCTATGCCTTCCATGCCCGGTTCAATCATCACCAGCTGCGGGAACCGGCGCACGCCGGCCTTGAACGTCTGGTCCGGAAACGGGGCTTCGTAAGCCGCCGCTTCGGCAGCGCTCAGATGCGGCACCGCTCGCTTCATCAAGGCGCCGCAATCCATGTCCGGCCTGCTCGCCACATAGTCCTTCCAGTCCTGAAAACCGTCGCCCAGGCTATCGCCGACCGGCATCGCCGTGTTCATGACAATCAGGCGATCGAAACGTTCCGGCATCTCAATCGGCAGCGTCAGGCCCAGTATGCCGCCCCAGTCCTGGACCACCAGCGTGATGTTGAACAGGTCGAGACGGCTGATCAGCGCCAGCATCATGTCGCGGTGAAAGTGAAACGTGTAGAGCGCGTCATTGGCCGGTTTGTCCGACCTGCCGAAGCCCAGCCAGTCGGGCACGATCACCCGTGCCCCGGCCGCAGTGAAAACCGGGATCATGCGGCGGTAAAGGTAGGCCCAGGTCGGTTCGCCCGGCAGGCACAGGAAGGTCTGCAGCGCCTCGCCGGGACCTTCATCCACATAGTGCACCCGAAATCCCTCATATCCGGGAAGATCATCGACATAGTTTGGCGCGAAATCATAACCGGGCAGATCATCGAACCGCTCGTCCGGCGTTCTCAGTGCTTCCATGACACAACCTCCGTATGTTCCTTACACCTGTACCTGGCCCCGCGCAGCGGCCCTGCTTTCACGCAGTGCGATGAACCCGCCGGCGCCGGCCACGATCGCCGCGCCCAGCCAGGTCCAGGCCGACGGCACTTCCGACCATATAATCCAACCGATAATGGCGCCCCACACAAGCGCCATGTATTCCTGCGGCGCAACGACCGCCGCAGGCGCGTTGCGATATGCCACGATCACCAGATAGTGCGCCAGACCGCCGATCAGGCCAATCACGACAAATCCGGCGAGATGATCGGCTTCGGGCAACTTCCAGGTCCACCAGGCCAGCGGCGCGAACACCGCCAGGGCCACAGCCGTAGTCCAGGTGAACATGGTGGTCACGGTCTCGGTCCGCGCCAACCGCCGTGTGTAGGTGATGCCAAGCGCAAACACCGCGGTTCCGGCAATCAGGATGAGCATTTCGGGCCTGAAGGCCTCGGCGCCGGGCCGCACGATCACCAGCATGCCGGCAAAGCCGACAATGACCGCCAGCCACCTGGCCGGCCCGACCCGTTCGCCGAGCACCGGCACCGACAGGGCGGTGATGAACAAGGGCGCCGTAAACGCCACGGCAATGGCTTCGGCCAGCGGCACATACTTCAGGCCCCAGAAAAACAGCGCCAGCGCCGAGGACATCAGCACCCCGCGGAACACGTGCGCAACCGGCCTGTTCGTGCGCACCTGGTGAAGTCCCGCCACGTAAAGCGCAATCGCCACCGGGATCAAACCGAAAAAATACCGGAAGAAGACGATCTGGACCGCGGCAAACCCCTCCTCGCCATGCCATTTGGCGATCGCGTCGGCAATCGAGAACGAAGCAACGGCGACCCACATGGCGACCAGCCCCTGGGTGACGCTGCCGGCATCGCGGGTGATTGTGCTGTTTGCGTTCATTAACCGGATACTAAAGCGTGTTGTACGTAATCAGACATGCCGCAGACACATAGCCTGTGCGCGTATCTGCTGTGTCACGGCGGCGCCAATTGGTGTCTTATAGCAAGCCATGGACTCTCAGACAGCCTCGGCAACATCTGCCGTCAAACCGCGCGCACCTTACGGGCTACTCATCGCCATGGCCGCCATCGGCCCCCTGGCCATGAACATGTTTGTCCCGTCCATGCCGGGTCTGCAGGCCACCTTTCAGGTATCTTCCGGTGTCGTGCAGCTCACACTGACCATATATCTCGCCGGGCTTGCCCTGTGCCAGCTGATCTACGGCCCGCTGTCTGACCGCTATGGCCGCCGGCCCATGCTGCTCGCCGGACTGACATTGTTCGTCAGCGCCAGCATCATGTGTGCGCTGTCCACGTCTATCGAAATGCTGATCGTCGGGCGCGGCCTGCAGGCCGTCGGCGGCGCCGCCGGAATGATCCTGTCACGCGCCATCGTGCGCGATCTGTTCTCGCGCGAGCAGTCCGCCTCCGTGCTGGGCTACATCACCATGGCCTGGGTTCTGGCACCCATGGTGGCGCCGGCCATCGGCGGCTTGCTGGACCAGTGGTTCTCCTTCCGGGCCGGTTTCTGGGTGCTGGCCTGCATCGGCTCACTGGTCTTCCTGACAGCGCTCGCCCGCCTGCGCGAAACCAACCAGTCACTGCAGCCCGAGGCCAGCCTCATCCGCACCCGGCTGTATGCGACTCTTCTCAAGAACAGGTCCTTTCTCGGCTACACCGCCACCGTCTCGTTCGGCAGCGCCGTGTTCTTCTGTTACCTGGCCGTAGCTCCGTTCATCATGGTCACCGTGCGTGGCTACTCTGCCGTCGACTACGGCATCTGGTTCATGTGTTCGGCACTGGGTTACATGGCCGGCAATTTCGTGTCCGGGCGCTACTCGATGCGCCTCGGCAACGACCGCATGATCAGCATCGGCAACTTGCTCACCCTGACAGGTGCGGCTCTGCTGCTGGTCTTCGCACTGGCTGGTTTCACCCACCCCGCGACCCTGTTCCTGCCCATGGCACTGTGCGCATTCGGCAATGGCCTCACCATTCCAAACGGCATCACCGCCGCCATATCGGTAGACCCGAAGAACATCGGTTCCGGTGCCGGGCTGGCAGGCTTCGTGCAGATCGGCCTCGGCGCACTGGCCTCGCAGGGAGTCGGACACCTGCAGGCGACCTGGATCAATGTCGGCTTCTGGGTCATGGCCGTCATGGCCCTGGCGGCAGCGCTTGCACATCGCGCCAATGCACGGCAATAGTGGCGCCCCATGAGCACTGATTCTTCCAACTCCGCACCCAAGGGCAACCTGACCATGCGCGTGCCGGCCATGCCGGCCGACGCCAACGCCGCCGGCGATGTGTTCGGTGGCTGGGTCATGGCGCAGATGGATCTGGCCGCCGGAATCCGGTCCGGCGAGCGCGCCAGGGGCCGGGTCGTGACCGCCGCCATCAATGCCTTGTCATTCAAGCTGCCGGTGAAGATCGGCGACACGCTGGAGCTCTACACCAACGTGTCAAAGGTCGGCCGGTCGTCCATGACCATCGAGGTCGAAGCCTGGGCGCAACGCTACCTGACCCACGAAAAGGTCAAGGTCACCGACGCCGATTTTGTCATGGTCGCCGTCGACAAGAACGGCAGTCCACGCTCCGTGCCGGACGAATGACGCTTGATTCATTGTTTCCGGCGATATCTGCAAGCACCTGAAAAGACTCACGCTTTCAAGACCCGTTAAACCGGCAATCAGCCTACCGAGCGTTCCGCACATGAAGCAAATTCGGCTCGGATCGCTGAAAACGCCTGATGTAACAGGTTAAGTGTAATCGCAGCGCTGGTGCTCATCCGCGCAAGGCTGAAACACCCCCGACCTAGTAATAGCCTTCCGACGGTCCCTTGTACTCCATCAGCGTATTGCCGCCGTCCGCCACGATCAATTGGCCGGTCACGAAGCTCGCCTCCTCGCCGGCCAGGAACAGGGCCACCTGGCCGATCTCCTCCGGTGTGCCGGGCCGGCCGATGGGCGCCTGCCCACCGGCGAAAATCTCCTCCGGCGAAGATGACGGTGTCTCGATCCAGCCCGGCCCGATCCCGTTCACGGTGATGTTGTAGGGCGCCAGTTCAATGGCCTGCGCCCGGGTCATGCCCATGATCGCCGCCTTGGCGGCCGAGTAGATGGTGCCCTTCGGATTCGACACCAGCGGTCCGGTAACCGAACTCATGTTGACGATGCGGCCATAGCGGCGCTCGATCATCGACGGCACCACCCGGCGGGTCACGTTGAACACCGTGGTCAGGTTGATGTCCATGCCGCGCCGCCATTGTTCGTCGGGAATGTCCTGGATCAGCCGCGACGGTTCGTCATGCCCGATCTGCACCATGCCGGCATTGTTGACGACGATGTCGATTGCGCCGAGCGCCGCTTCAGTGGCCGACACCAGTTCATCCACCTGGGCAACGTCGGTCAGGTCGCAAGGGTGCGCGAACACACCGTCGCCCAGTTCACTCGCCCGCTCATGGATCCGGTCGGTGGTCGAGGTGATCGCAACCTGCGCCCCTGCCACCTTGAGCAGTCTCGCACAGGCAAAGCCGATGCCGCCGCCACTGCCACAGCCGGTCACCAGCGCCACCTTGTCCTTGACCCCTGCCATTGATTTGGTCCTGCCCGCTTGAATTGCCACAATCCTGTGCGCATGTTTGCAGGACCAGACCAACCGCGCAACTGAAAGTGCCCCGTCATGAAACGCCGCACGTTCCTCGCCCTTGCAACCCTCGCGATCGCAAGTCCTACGGCCCTGGCCGGCTCGCTCAGTTTCGATGTGGCAAAGACGGCGTCATGCGGTTGCTGCAAGGCCTGGATCGAGCACATTCGCGCTGCCGGCCACAAAGTCGAGACCTCCGACATGGACATGGGCTCGCTTGCCCAGCACAAGATAAAGCTCGGCATCCGGCCGCAATATGCCTCCTGTCACACCGCAACTGTGGACGGTTATGTTATCGAGGGTCACGTACCGTTGGCAGACATAGAGCGTTTGCTGGAACAGCGTCCAAACGCCATCGGCCTGTCAGCCCCCGGCATGCCGGTCGGATCACCCGGCATGGAAATGGGCACTTACCGCGAAGCCTTTGATGTCGTGCTGGTCAAGCAGGACGGCAGCAGCGAGGTCTGGTCCCGCTACGAGGAACAGCAGTAGCCGGCAAACCGCGTGCGTGCCGACAGCGCCTCCGCCTTTGCATGAAACAGCCCGGTAGCATCTTGTTCACCAGTTTGCGCAGAACTGCTGCCAAACACGTTAAATGAATTTAACGTTACCCCACACATTCGCCGCAGTTCCGCCGAACCGGCGCCATGTGGTTTGTGTCTAACTTGCTGTAAGTGTTCAATAAGGAGGAATAAGACATGCTGGTTAAACGCATCATCTCCACTGCCGCGATCCTCGGCGTCATGGCCGCGTTCGCGGTCGCCGGTTCACCCGTATTCGCAGCCGGCAACAAGCCCGCCGAAGTCACCGTGTACGGCAACTACAACAGGTCGGCACCGGCCGAAGACAAGTTCATTCCCGGCCCCGACCCGGTTGAAGGTGTCGCGGAAGGGTTCTATTTCGCCGGCAAGGGCCTGGCTGAGGGCGCGCTGGAAGTCGGCGACGGCATCGGCGAAAGCGGCGGCAAGGTGGCCGATGATGCGGTCGCCTACGGGCCTCCGGGCCTGGTGTCCGGCACCTTCAAGGGCGTCGGCCGCATCGGTGAAGGCGCGGTACGCGGCGTCGGCGCCATCGGTCACGGCGCAGTCAAGGGCGCCGGCTGCATCGTCACCTTCGGCGCAGGTTGCTGAGACAGCGACGTTGGCAAACAATTATCAACTCGATTCACCCGTCGACAGTCCTGTCGGCGGGTGATTTCTTGCCCGAACCAGGCACACTTCCTAGATCTCCTGGCCCTTCTTGATCAGCTTGTCGATGAGCTCGCGCTGGATGATGCCGCGGCTGTCGCCGCCGCCGAAGCTCAACAGGCCGGACGAATAGGTCGTGCCGTACGATTTGGCGGCGTTTACCGTCTGGCCGATACCGGCGATGAACTGCTTGTCGTGCAGTTCGCTCAAGGGATGGATGAATGTCGCCCACAGCAGGCCCTTGGCGATGGCATAGCGGGCATCGAGCGCGGTGTCGAAATTGGCCTGGGACAGGCGCAGTAGTTCTTCCGCCGACATTTTGGAGGCCTGTTTCAGCGCGATCATGATGCGCATCCGGTTGTTGCCGGCATCGGTGACCACCACCACCGGCACCTCCTCGATGTGGAACTGCCAGGCGCCGGCATTGGCCGCAGCCTTCGCCTTGGGATCGAGCCGCTTGATGATCTCGCCCATGCGCTTGGTGGTCATGGTGCCCTCAACGGCAGCCTTCGGCTTTTGTGCGGGGGGCGTCGGTGTCTGGCTCTGCGCCAGCGCGCCGGAGGCAACCATCGCGACCACCACTGCCGCGCCCGCCATTCGATAAAATTTCATCCCCACTCTCCTTCCGCATAAACTGTCAGCAGTGCCACTATGCTGCCTTTAACCGGCGCAACCAATGCACTATGTTCTCACATTAACGAGAACTGCGGTTCGAGATAACGACAACAACAGTCCAGGACACGGAGATCGACCCACCGGAACGCAGTGCAGGTGGACAAGTTGATCGAACATAATCATGGGTCACAACAAGCAGAGCGGCGGGTTCCGGGAAGCCCCGGTGGAACCACTGGAAGGCTATGACGCCATCCCGACAGCCAAAAAACTCCGGACAAAGTCCGGCAAGCGCGACCGCGCGTCGGCCGGTCAGGCCGCCCCCGCGGAGCCGACCGGCGACAGCCGGTCCGGCGTGAGCGATAAGGATGCAACCAATCCCGCCTTCGATCCGATAACCGGCCAGCCATTGTCGGAAGCGCTGCGCGCCCGGCCCGATCCGGCCGCCGGCAAGAAGCTGCAGGAGGCCCGCGCAGCCGAGGCAAAGGAGCAGCAGGAACGCATGGCCGCAGGTGCAACCACAAGGCCGCGCGAAGGACTGGAATTCCTGCGCCCGCAGCTTGAAGACCTGCCAACGCCGGAGATTTTCGTACCCTACAAGCCGGAACGCCCGGAAAAGTCCGAATCCGGCGTGGTCCTGAAAACCGTGTCGGAGTTTGAGCCCAAGGGCGACCAGCCCACTGCCATCAAGGAACTTGTCGACGGCATCAACGCCTCAGAACGCGACCAGGTGCTGCTCGGCGTCACCGGTTCGGGCAAGACCTTCACCATGGCCAAGGTGATCGAGGAGACCCAGCGCCCGGCCCTGATCCTGGCCCCCAACAAGACGCTCGCCGCGCAGCTTTACGGCGAATTCAAGCAGTTCTTCCCGGACAATTCGGTCGAGTACTTCGTCTCCTACTACGACTACTACCAGCCCGAGGCTTACGTGCCGCGCACCGACACCTATATCGAGAAGGAAAGCTCGATTAACGAGCAGATCGACCGCATGCGCCACTCCGCCACCCGGGCGCTGCTGGAGCGTGACGACGTCGTTGTGGTGGCCTCGGTGTCGTGCATTTACGGTATCGGCGACGTGGAAACCTATTCCGCCATGACCTTCCAGCTCAAGCTCGGGGAACGTATCGCCCAGCGCCAGTTGCTAAGCGACCTTGTCGCCCTGCAGTACAAGCGCAACGACCAGGCCTTTACCCGCGGCTCGTTCCGGGTCCGCGGCGACACGGTGGAAGTGTTCCCGTCGCACCTGGACGACCGCGCCTGGCGGCTGTCGCTGTTCGGCGACGAGATCGAGACCATCACCGAGTTCGACCCGCTAACCGGCCAGAAAACCGCCGAGCTCGAGCACATCAAGATTTATGCGAATTCGCACTATGTGACGCCCAAGCCGACCCTCGACCAGGCGGTCAAGCGCATCAAGCACGAGCTCAACATCCGGCTCGAGGAATTCCACGCTGCCGGCCGCGTGCTGGAGGCCCAGCGGCTGGAACAGCGCACCCTGTTCGACATCGAGATGATGATGGCCACCGGGTCCTGTGCCGGCATCGAGAACTATTCCCGCTACCTGACCGGGCGCGCGCCCGGCGAGCCGCCGCCGACACTGTTTGAATACCTGCCCGACAACTGCCTGGTGTTCCTCGATGAGAGCCATGTCACCGTGCCGCAGATCGGCGGCATGTTCCGCGGCGACTTCAACCGCAAGGCGACATTGGCCGAATTCGGCTTCCGGCTGCCGTCGGCCATCGACAACCGGCCGCTGCGGTTCGAGGAGTGGGAAGCCATGCGCCCGCAGACCGTGCACGTGTCGGCGACGCCGGGCTCGTGGGAGATGGAGCGCACCGGCGGCGTGTTCGCCGAACAGGTCATCCGGCCCACCGGCCTGACCGACCCGCCGGTGGAGATCAGGCCCGTCGCCACCCAGGTCGACGACCTCATCGCCGAGTGTCACGAGGTGGCCAAGGCCGGCTACCGCGCGCTGGTCACCGTGCTCACCAAGCGCATGGCCGAGGACCTGACCGAGTACATGCATGAACAGGGCATCCGGGTACGCTACATGCACTCCGACATCGACACACTGGAGCGCATCGAGATCATCCGCGATCTGCGCCTCGGCGCTTTCGACGTGCTGGTCGGCATCAACCTGCTGCGCGAAGGGCTCGATATTCCCGAATGCGCGCTGGTCGCCATTCTCGATGCCGACAAGGAGGGTTTCCTGCGCTCCGAGACCTCGCTGATCCAGACCGTCGGCCGCGCCGCGCGCAACGTCGACGGACGCGTGCTGATGTATGCCGACACCGTCACCGGCTCCATGCAGCGCGCCATCGACGAGACCGACCGCCGCCGCGCCAAGCAGCTCGCCTATAACGAGGCCAACGGCATCACCCCACAGTCGATCAAGCGCAATATCGCCGACATCCTCGACTCGGTCTACGAGGGCGACCATGTCCGGGTCAAGGCGACGCACGGCACCGGCCTGGCCGAAGAGGAAGGCGCCTTTGTCGGGCACAACCTCAAGACGGTCATCGAGGACATGGAAAAGAAGATGCGCGCCGCTGCGGCAGACCTGGAGTTCGAAACCGCCGCCCGCCTGCGCGACGAGATCAAGCGCCTGCGCGAAACCGAACTGGCGGTGATGGACGATCCGCTGGCCAAGCAGACCGGCATGGAAATCGGCGCCCGCGGCACGGAGAACGGCGCGAAGCCCGCCGGGCGCAGCAAAGCTGCCCGGCCCACAAAAGAGCAAAGCTCGCGCATCGTCGCGCCGGAAGAGCTGTGGCCAAAGGGCAAGCCGCCGCCAAAAGGCAAGTCGTCGGGCGGCAGGCCCGGAACGCGGACCTACCGGGGCAAGGCGAAGTAGGTCACCTGCTTCAACAAACAGGTTTGCTTGTCGTCACCCCAGCGCAGGCTGGGGTCCAATAACCATGTCCGCGTTTCGAAAGTTCAGAGCCATTTGGATTCCTGCCTTCGCTGGAATGACGGTGTATCCGCATCTATCAGCCTTGCCCTTCCCCGCCCAGCCTGCCTGTGCAACCATGTCTTCATGCGCTGGGGAGCGTCAGCAACATCCCGAACGGGAGAGGAGCAAGTCATGTCAGTAGCCCGCGTAACAGAAATCATCGCCGCCTCCAGCGAGAGTTTTGAGGATGCCACGCGCAAGGGCGTCAAGCGCGCGTCCAAGACGCTGAAGAACGTCACCGGCGCCTGGGTCAAGGACCAGCGCGTTGTCGTCGAGGACGGCAAGATTTCCGAGTACCGGGTAGTGCTGAAGGTGACGTTTATCCTGAAGGATTAGGTGGGGTTTTATTCCGCTCGCGCTAGTTGGCTGTCGCCAACCGCTCCGCTAGGGCGGGCCTGACCGGCCCGAGGCCCGGTCGGGCCTAGTTGGTTATTGGTGATCGAACAGCTTTCTTCGCTTCGCTCAGGCCGTTCTCCGACCCTGAACAACCGTTCTTGCAGGCGTCATTCCAGCGAAGGCTGGAATCCATCCTTCAAAGAGTGCGTGGGCCTACCATGGTATTGGATCCCAGCCTTCGCTTGGATGACGGTTGTGATGAACTCCTCCGAAGCATGTAAGTGCTGAGGCAAGCGCGACTGCGCGCCGCACGAAGTGCGCCCTAGCGGAACGGTTGGCGACAGCCAACTCGCGTGAGCGGGATAAACTCATCCCGCCCGGCATCATCCCTACCGCGAAATCCGGTGCACGGCGTCATCTCGTTTCGCCAGGTCCGGCAGCAGGTCCATGCCGAGGCCGGGGCCACCGGGGATGGTGATCATGCCGTCGCTGACCGGTGGCAGATTGTCGACGAAGTCTGAATACCAGCCATAGTAGAAGCCGCGCGCGATTTCCTGTTCTCGGACATTGCGCAGGCTCAAGGCCAGGTGGGTCGAGGCGGCCAGCGTGACCGGGCCGGAACAGTCGTGGAACGCAATCGGCCGAGCCCTGGCCTCCGCCATTACGGCGACCTTGCGGGCCGCGCTGATGCCGCCGGCCCAGGTGACGTCCATGATCGGCGTGGCGATATTGCCCTCGTCGATCAACGCCCTGAACTGGCCCAGGCCGGCCAGCGTCTCGCCACCGGCCAGCGGCGCGCTGGTGCTGCTGCCAAGTTCCGCCAGCTCTTCTGTGCGGTCCATCCACACCGGATCCTCGATCCAGTCGATGCCGATGGGTTCCAGCGCGGCGGCAATCTTCTGCGCCGCATTCAGGCTCCACAGCCCGTGCAGTTCCGCCTTCAGACGCATCCTGTCGCCATGGGCGGAGCGGATTTTCTCAAACGGCTGCAGCGCCTTGTTCAAGTCGTCAGCGGAAATGTCGACACCATCCACCGCGCCGTCGGCCAGGTCGAAGGGCCAGATCTTCATTGAGAAAATCCCCATCTCCATCAGCGACGCGGCCAGCTCTTCAGGCCGGTGCAGGAATGCATCGAGATCCTCGTACGTAGCACCAGCCTTGCTGCCGGACGCCGCGCCGAAATTGTCCGGGCGGACCGCAGATGTCTTCGACACATAATTGGGTCCGGCGCAGGTGTTGTAGACCTGTATCGAGTCTCTCGTGCGCCCGCCCAGGAGGTCGCACAGCGGCACACCCGCTGCCTTGCCGGCAATGTCCCACAACGCCACATCGACCGCCGACAGGGCGCGTACCTCCGCGCCGGTGCCGGTAAAGCCGGTATAGGGCTGCATCTTCATGTTGAGGAATTCGATGCGGATGGCGTCCTGACCCAGGATGATCGGCGCAATGCGATCGTGGATGTCGGCCTCGCTGGGCCCGGCGCCGAAATAGGTTTCACCAAGCCCGGTCAGCCCGGCATCGGTGTGCACCCGCACCCACAGCAGGTTGGGATGATCGCCAAGCCGCAGGGTTTCAACCGCTTCGATACGCACTGCCAACTCCTCCCTGTGGCCCCTTGTTCAGACCAGGCCGGCACGCTCTGCAAACGGGTCCCAGCCGGCGTCCTCATGCCATTCATATTCGGTGCCGTGCGCAAGCTCGTCGGCAAATTCCTTGCCGAACAGCCGGGCGATGGCGGCCAGGCTCATGTCGATACCCGCCGAGACGCCTGATGAGGTGAAGAATTTGCCATCCTCGACCCAGCGCGCCTGTTTGACCCAGTCAACATTGGGTCCGAGCGGCACCGTCTGGGTGAAGTCCAGCTTGTTGGTGGTCGCCCGGCGCCCGTCGAGCAGCCCGGTCATGGCCAGCAGGACGCTGCCGGTGCACACCGTCATCACCAGCTCGGCGCGGGTTGCGGTTTCGACGATCCAGTCGGTTATGGCCTTGCTTTCCCCTGCCACAAGCGCGGTGTCGCCGCCGGGTATCAGCAGCAGGTCATAGTCGCTGCCGTCCGCCACGGTCCTGTCGACCAGCAAACCCTGCCCATGTACACTGGCAACCGGCTCCAGCGTCTCCGCCACGATGGTGATGTCGATCTTGTCACCGCAATCGCCCAGCATTTCAAGCGGGCCGAACAGATCGAGTGTCTGGAACCCCGGGAACACCAGTACGGCAAGCGTTTTCATGTCCGGCAACCTATTGCAGGAACGGGTTGTTGGCCCGCTCATTGCCGATGTTGCTCGCCGGCCCGTGGCCGCAGACGAAGGTGAAATCGTCCGGCAGCGGCAACAGCTTTTCCTTGATCGCGGAAATCAGCGCATCGTGGTCGCCATAAGGAAAATCGGTGCGCCCGATGGAGCCCTGGAACAGCACGTCGCCGACATGGCCGAACCTGATCTTCTCGTTCAGCATGACCACGTGGCCAGGCGAATGGCCCGGGCAGTGGCGCACCGCGAATGACACCTCGCCGACGGTCACCGTATCGCCCTCGTCGAGCCAGGTATCCGGCGTCACCGCCCGGCCCGACATGCCGTACTGGGCGCCGGAATTTGCCAGGTCATCGAGCAGGAACTTGTCGTCGATATGCGGCCCGGTGATCGGCACATTGAGCGCCTCTTTCAATTCGGCCGCCCCGCCGGCGTGGTCGATATGGCCATGAGTCAGCCAGATGCCGACCGGGTTGATGCCGGTTTCCTTGACGCCGCGCAGGATGTTCTCAACGTCACCGCCGGGATCGATGACGACGCCGTCCATGGTCTTGGTGCACCACAGGATGGTGCAGTTCTGCTGTAATGGTGTGACGGGAAGGATCGCTGCGCGCAGCGGCATGTCGGGTGTGTCTGTCATGCCGGACCTTCTACGATTGAAACGGGATCGAGACAATAAGATTATATCGCTCACGCCGGCAGCCTGGCGGCTGCGCTCCGCGGGGGCGCGCTTCGCGCGGCGGCCGGTCGGCCTTGCCTCGGCACTTCGTGCCTCGGATTGGAGTTCACCGCACCCGTCATCCCAGCGTAGGCTGGGATCCAGTACCACAGTCGGACCCGGTGTGCGTCGAAGGATGGATTCCAGCCTTCGCTGGAATGACGATTTAACGAGCGTTGTGATGGCCTCCCACTAGGCCCGACCGGGCCTCGGGCCGGTCAGGCCCGCCCCCGCGGAGCACAGGCGCAGCCTGCGTGCGTGAGCGAAATAAACAAAACAACACACCCCACACCACCCCTACTACCGCTCTTCCTTCAGGTACCCGCAGGTCGCTTCACCAACACCTTCGCACGGTTCGTAGATGCGCACCGGCGAGGTGGTGCCGTCTTCGAACTCGAGCTGGATGGCGACCGTCTTGATGCTGTCCGGTTTGGCGCGCGCCGAGTGGATCTTGGCGTCATTGGGGATATTGTTGGGGATCAGCTTGTTGCATTCTGGCAGCGGCCAGCTCTTGTCGAGCGCGTCGGAGTTTTCCGAATAGCGCACCTGCTTGATGCCGCAGCGCCAAGACAAAAGATGAGTTACATAGTAATACTGGCGGCCCTCATAAATGCGATAGGCCACCCAGCTGTCCTTTGTTGCCTCAAGGATGCTTTTTACCTGTTCCAGCGGCATGACACGGGATTGCTGCTCGGCCTGTGCCGGGACGCTCATCAGGAGCGGCACCGCCGCCATCATCAGCAATCGTCTCATCATAAGCGGCCTCACTGGCGCAGGTTGGCGCGGCGGATCAGCGGATGCCTGCCAAGCCGGCGGGTTTCCTTGGCGTCGAACGCCGCATGACGCTTGTCGCAGGCCGCATTGGACCGCTTGTAGATGCGCTCCAGCTTGGTCAGCAACTGGCTGCAGGTCTTGGCCCTGGCCCGGTTGACTTTCTTTTCGGCCTTGCGCGCGCAGCTCAGCCAGATCTTGCGATGCTGCGCCTCGTGCCACTTCACATGCTTGGCAAAGGCGCGCCAGTCCCTGCGCAGGCTGCGGCGAAGGCGCTTTTCCGCCCGGTGACGCGGCAATTGGGTGGTGAAATCGAGCCGGATGGTGTGGCTCTTGACCCGGCAAGACTTCTTGGTTTCGGCGAATTCCCACTCGATGCGGCGCTTCATCTTGGTGCGCCCGACCCGGCCATGCCCGCCGAGCAGCCGGTGCTGCTTCATCATCGAGGACACAATGGCCGCGGCGTCGGAACCGTCGACGCGGTAGTGCTGGGTTTTGGTTTTCACCTTTGGCCGCGCATCTGCCGCAGGTGTGGTGATCAGGAAGGCAACGCCCATGCAGGCGGCCAGCAGTCCGGAGTACAAACGTATTATCATGACCCAAAAGCTAACCGGGGATTCCGTCACGGACAATACGAAAATGCAGCTATGGTTGCTCACATCATGTCAACAAATCGCCATCTGCACATCGCAGGTTTGGCATATTGCAAATCGACAGCATAATGAACACAGGGTTTGAAACATGCGGCACAACGGTACGGTGAAGTTCTTCAACACAACCAAGGGATACGGGTTCATCACGCCCGAAGACGGTTCAAAGGACGTGTTCGTCCATATTACGGCGGTTCAGGCTGCCGGTATTCCGGACCTGAGCGACGGCACCAAGCTGTCCTATGAACTGCAGGACGACAAGCGCGGGCGCGGCCAGCAGGCCACCGAACTGCAGCTCTTGTAATGTTACCTGCTTGTTTCGACCAACTCTAACCGCCTGATCTCAAAAACATCGTGTTGTTGCGGGATGGCCGGGATTCGGCAGATTCCTGCAATGAATATTTGCTGGTCTGGCGTAAGAATCCCATTTACGCTATCATTATGCCATGAAACCGCTGGCGTATCTGCTCATTTCAAGCCTGTTCCTGCTGGCCGCGCCTGCAGCCAGTGCCGATCCCAACTGCCGTTGCCGACTGTATGGCGAGTACTATGAACTCGGCACAACCTTGTGCATTCGCGGTAATCTCAGGCGTTGCGAAATGAATCTGAACAATACCTCGTGGAAGCAGATCGCGGATTTCTGTCCGCAGGCCGACCTGCAGCCGCAGCAGCAGTCGAAACCACAGAAAAAGCTCGCCAAGATCACCGCTGAATGACCCGCACCGCACTTGTTTTCCGTCACATGGGTGACGACACCGGCGGCTGTTTCCCCGGCCTGCTGCGTGAGCGTGGTTTCGATGTCTCATTTCTCGAATGGCACGATGGCGAAACGCCCGGCAACCTGTCCGCTGTCGACCTGGTTGTGGTGCTGGGCGGTGCGCAACAGGTCTGGGAGGAAGACGACCATCCCTGGCTGGCGGAGGAGAAGGCTGTCATCCGCGACTGGGTGGACGTGCGCGCCAAGCCCTATATCGGCCTGTGCCTGGGTCATCAGTTGCTGGCTGACGCACTGGGCGGCGAAGTGGTCCACAGCGGCACCACGGAAGTGGGTGTCTGCAATGTTGCCTTCGATGAAACCGCACCGGTCACCGGCCGGCAGACCGTGACCCAATGGCATTCGGCGGAGGTAAAACGCGCGCCCGCCGCAGCCGAAGTCCATGGCTCCTCCGACCTGTGCGCCATCCAGATGCTGACGGTCGGCGCCCATGCCTACTCGACGCAGTTTCACCATGAATGGGATGCCGCCGCCGTGCGCGGCTGGTCACCGACCTGGCAGACGGAGATGAACAAGACCGTCAAATCGGACAACGGCTATGCCAACTTCGTCGGTCATGTCGAAGCGGCGCAACCGCAGCTCACCTCGCTGACCCGGTCCCTGTTCGACCGGTTCATGACGGCGCAGGGCTGGTAGAAGACGGCACCAGCGCAGCGAAGAAAACTGTTCGGTCTTTATTTTATTCCGCTCATGCAAGCAGGCTTCGCCTGCGCATCCTTTGGTGGTCGAACAGCTTGTCCTCGCTGCGCTCGGGCCGTTCTCCGACCCAGAACAACTGTAGTGATGAGCTCCCCTCCGAAGCACCAAATGCTGAGGCAAGCGCGACTGCGCGCCGCGCGAAGCGCGCCCCCGCGGAGCGCAGCCGCACAGCGGCTGCTGGCGTGAGCGATACAAAAGCCAAGACAAGCTGTTCGACCACTAAATCAAGACCAACAAAAAATCCTCACCCCACCACTGCCGATCCAAGGTAATTGTAGGCCAGCGGTTTCGGTCCGCTGATGTAGCCTTCAGACATTTCCTCGATCTTCCATCCGGCCTGCTCGAGCAGGTTCGGAATCGGCCGGCCCGAATGACAGCCACCGGCAATCCGTTTCCACAGCGGGTCGATGCGGGCCTGCCACTTGCGCACGCTCGCTTCCGGCGCCGCGCCATGCTCCAGAAACAGAAGCCGTCCACCCGGTTTCACAACGCGCCGCATCTCCTGCAGCGCCGCCGCCGCATCCGGGATCGTGCACAGCGAGTAGGTCACCAGGACCGTGTCCGCCGTGTGCCTGTCGAGCGGTATCTGTTCGCCGGAAAGTCCAACCCGTTCGACCGGAACCGAAGACAGCCGGACCCGTTTGCGGCCGGCCTTCCACATGTGCTCATCCGGGTCGATGCCGATCACCTTGGCAACCTTGCCCGCATCATAGTGCGGCAGGTTGTGGCCGGAGCCGATGCCGACCTCGACCACCACGCCTTCCGCCTGCGGCACCAGCTTCCGGCGTTGATCGGTTATCTCTGACATTCCGCACAAACCGTTGATAAGATTCGGCATTATATGCCGGTTGTAAAAGCCCATGACGAATTGCTCCATCGCGATGTTTGCTGGCAATTCGTGTAGCGATCAACGGGCTGACGGCATGTGCAGGCCATCACATGGCGGTAGGCTTGGATTTCGATTCTAGCAACCAGGCCCGGTCCCGAACAACCGGCACCGCGAGGCATTGAGCAGCATGTCTGCCATCACCGCCTGCCCCTCGGCGGTCGGGTGGAAGAACCCGGACACCCCGGCCTGGTAATGGTAGTCGATCGGCTGCCGCGGATTGCGCGCCAGCTGGCCAATCCGGCTCACATAGAACTGCATCAGGACACTGTCATTGAACGTCCTGAACCAGCGCTGGCGCGGCGCATAGGCCTGCATGTCAGCCGGGCTCACCGGCTCCCAGCCGCCGCTGATCAGCTGCAGGGCCTTGAACGCATCCGACTTGCGTTGGCCGCGCGCGCACACACCGTGACGGTCAAACGCACCGGACCAGGCCAGCGCGTCCACCCAGGTCCAGCCGGTTTTGGCAACCGCCTGCTTCATCGCATTGGTCAACTGCTTGCGGGCAAACAGCCTGTCATGCAGCTTGCGCAAGCGGTCGTCAGATGTGGCAATGAAGTGTTCCGAATCGGCTCCTTCATTGACGGCCTCCGCCGAGCACACACGGCCTGCCTCGTCGCCCATGGGTCCCGGATAAGGCCCGGTCACAACCTTGTTGCGATCGGTCAGGCCGAGCCGGTTTTCTATTGCCACCGCCAGCGACGCATACCGCATTGCCAACCGGCATTGCAATCCCGCCTCATCGGTCGAGCAGCCCGTCAGGTCTTCCTTGCCCCGGGCTCGTTTCAACATGGTGCCGGGCTTCTCGCCGCCGGACAGAAACCGAACCTGCCCGACCGCTGTTCCTGCCACTGCCCACTTCACCACATTGGCAAAGCCGATGTCGTTGCCGCCGACGCTCAGCAGAACCAGATCCGGTTTGCCTCGCCACGAGCTGCATCCCCTGACCGGCCTGTCGGACTTGGCCACGCCGTCGTCTGCACACAGGTCGCGCACGGCATGGTCGAGTTGCGACCAGCCGGCCTGGGCAACCGTGGTGGCGATGCCCTTTTTGACCCTGTTGTCCCGCAGCGTCTTGTCGGTAACCGGTTCCATGTGATCATTGTGGGTGTCGACCGAGTTCATCACATTGGCGATCGAGGCGCCGGAACAGGCGTAACCGATATAGCTAATCACCGACTGGCGGTTCTCCGCAGCAAGCTGCATGGCTATACGCTGCTGATGGGAATACACCGAGCGATGGCACGCCGGATCAAGCCAGCGCGGCAGGGTGCTGGGCTGCGGGCGCGCGGTATCCGCCAGCGTGACCGACTTGGAATAGTTTGCCGGATAGTCGGGATTGCCCTCACCTGAACCGTAGCTGTCGCCCAGGCCGACCACCAGGCGGCCCTCGACCTGCTGATACACACCGGTTACCTGGGTCAGCATGCCGTTCGGGCTGGCCGGATCCAGCACCCGCGCCAGCATGGAAAACTGTGCGTTTACCGGCGCGGTCAGTTGCGCAGGCCGGGCACAGTCAACCTGCGTAACTGTGCGCCAGTCCTTGTCAGAACCGGTATGAATGAACCATTCGCACTGCTTGCCGGCAAATACCGCAGCGGCGGTGCCGTCCAGCGACGCCGATATCGTCACCTGCCTGGGAAACAGCCGCGAACCTTTTGCTTCATCTGGCTTCAGGCAGCCGCCGCGCACCCGACGCCTGCCGGTGTCCCAGCAGGTGAATGCCTCCTTGCTGGCGGTGTAGGCCTGCGCCGCCCAACCGTCGTGACCGCCCTTGATGGCGTTCGCGGCCAGCCTGCGTTCGGCAAACAGGATCGGCCCGACCCACTCTCCATCGATTTTCTTGCGGCCAAACTCGTCGCGCGGCGCATCAATGCCGGCAAATGCGGCATTGGCCTTCAGGTGTGGGGTAAAGAACGCCGGCTCGGAAAAGAACCGGAACCGGTCCTCGACCTGCCAGACGATCTTGCCCAGAGGCGCGTCCTGGGCATGTGCCGGCAGACAGGCGGCGACAATCAGACCAAAAGCCAGAATTGCTGTTGAACGGGTTTTCATGGTCCACCAGTCATCCGAGAATTGTGGCACCGTGATGAACAGCAGGTGTGACACGCTGGCCGGCAAATGGCCTTGCAGGGCGGAGTGCCCGGGCGTTGATCCATCCCGTAGTTATCTGTCAGAATAAACAATGTCTGAAACCGAGCCCGATCCCGATTGTTCCGCCTGGCAATCCGGCCCGATCATCAATTGGCTGCTGGAAGAAGGCCGGTTGCTGTCCAACGTCGACGACACCGTAAGCCAGCTCGGCAAGAGACTGCTGGCTGAAGGCGCGCCGTTATGGCGGCTGCGCCTGTCCATGCGAACCCTGCACCCGTTGATCACCGCGTTCAGCTCCGTGTGGGAAAGAGATGCGGACCGAACCCAGCGTATTGAGACACCACACGGGCTTGAAGGCCGCTCCGGCTATATCGGCAGCCCCATGGAAATCATCAACCGGACCAGAGCCGCCTTCAGGAAGCGGCTGGCCGGGGAACTGGCGCCCTCTGACCACAGCGTGCTGCACGACCTCAAGGCACGCGGCGGCACTGACTATTTCGGCCTGCCGATACAGTATTCCAGCGGCACTACGGCCAATATTGTCTTCACCACCGATGTTGCCAGCGGCTTCAATGACACCGACATAGAGAAACTGACGGAAATATCCGCTGTGCTGGCGCCGGTCGCCGAGGTGTTCAGCAGCAAGCGAATTGCGCTGGCGGTTGCCGAGGCCTATCTGGGCCCGCGCACCGGCCGGCGCGTGCTGGAAGGTCAGATCACCAGAGGCCATATCGACCGCATCAACGCGGCGATCATGGTCAGCGACATCCGCGACTGGACCGGCCTGAGCAGCCGCATGGCGACCGAGGACGCATTGGCGCTGGCCAATCAGTATTTTGAGATCGTCGCTGAGGCAGTCGAGACAAACGGTGGTGAAATCCTCAAGCTCATCGGTGACGGCGTATTGGCCATTTTTCCCCTGGAAGAGACCGGCGGTCCATCCCGTGATGCATGCGCGAATGCGTTGGCAGCCGCGCGGCAGGCGCTGCAATCCCCGCACCGATCTCGCGACCTGCGCCTCGGCATCGGATTGCATTTCGGCGAAGTTCTATATGGCAATATCGGCTCAACAACCCGGATTGACTTCACAGTGCTCGGTCAGGCGGTAAACATCGCCGCCCGCATCGAGGGGTTTTGCAGCCGGTATGACGCACCCTTGCTGTTTTCACGCGAGTTTGCCGATCAGACCGGCGAACCTGTACGGGTCGTAGCCAACGAAACACTCAAGGGCTATGCCGGCCATTTTGAAATTCTCACATGCTGAACGGGTGCAATCTCTTTAAGGACGCAACACAATGATCGATGATGAAACCATCGCCGCCTATGATAACCAGGTTGAGGCCTATGCCGACCTTGTCGGCGAAACGCCACCAGACCCGCTTCTGGTGATCTTTGCCGAACAGGTGGAGGCCGGCGGCCATGTTCTCGACCTGGGATGCGGTCCGGGCAAGGAGGCCGCCGAACTGCGCAGCCGCGGGTTCAGCATCGATGCGGTCGATGCCTCGCCTGAAATGGTCAGGCTGGCAAACCAGACCCACGGCATCGATGCCCGCCAGGCGAGTTTTGACGACATTGAGCAAGCCGAAGCCTATGACGGGATATGGGCGAATTTCAGCCTCCTGCATGCCCCGGCTGAAGACTTTCCCCGTCATCTGGGCGCGTTGTGTCGCGCGCTGAAACCCGGCGGCTGTTTCCACATCGCCATGAAACTTGGAACCGGTGCGGCCCGCGACAGGCTCGGGCGGCACTACAGTTATTACTCGCAACCGGAACTCACGGAGCTGCTGACCCAGGCCGGATTTGCCGTGGAAGACACGTCTACCGGAGAAGTCCTGGGACTGGCCGGAGACGTCGAACCCTGGATCGCCTTACGTGCCCGCAAGCAGCCTGCGTAGGCAGGCCGAGTAGTGCCGCCGCCAGCCGGTCTGCGGATGGGTCAGA
Organism: Anderseniella sp.; assembly: GCA_028289645.1. GTDB lineage: Bacteria > Pseudomonadota > Alphaproteobacteria > Rhizobiales > Aestuariivirgaceae > Anderseniella. The sequence goes on along the minus strand of JANQOK010000023.1, from coordinate 453,552 downwards.
AACCAGGATGTGCCGATGTCCCAGACATCCGTGAGACGCTGCATGACCGCCTGATTGCTCATGGTCGGATAGCCGCCATAGGAGTACAGGGTGAACTCGGAGAAATACAGATTGTCATCATGGATGTACAAATCGCAGCGGACAAAGTCGAACGGCTCCGACAGCACCCGTGACACCCGGCAGATGTCCGGATACTGCTCCGGTACAACCGCATTGCCGGACAGTTGATTGGTTTCCGAATGCCCGGTCAGCACGCAGCCCGTGTGGTCAATCACTGCGTCAATCCTTTCCCCCGCCCCATCCAGTTGCCGGCAGAAGGTCAGCGCAATCCGGCCATCCCGACCAAGATAGGTCTTGTATTCATTGACCAGCGGCTGACCGTCCGGCTCCAGCAGCATTTCTTCCACGAACAGCCTGGCCTCAACCCCGTAATACCCCCATTCCGCATGGTGGCGGCCAAACCGTCTGTCCATCCATCCATTGACTTCGCGGTTCAATGCTTCCCGGTCATGCTTGCCTTCGTGCACAAAATAGTTCCACCCCGATCCATGATTGGCCTTCACCACGACACTGCCCTGCAGCAGGTCATCGGGAATGTCTTCAGCCCGCCCTCCGGTCCACAGGGTTTTCGGCACAAGTATTTCCGGACAAAGCTGCCGGGCCAGATCCTTGGCGAGCAGCTTGTCGCTGACTAATGTGAACAGTGGATTTCGGTCAAAGATTTTCCGCCAGGTATATTTTTCGTTGGAGGTGCGAGGCATTGCCGGATCAGGCCAATAGCCTACCGCACGGCGGAAGTTCAGCATCTGCCGCGGATAAGCGAGGTAGCACCAGACGCGCACCAGTGTGACGACTGTCTTTGCCACCATACGCGACGGGCCGGCCATCGCCGTCATCACACAACCTTGCCCTCGAGACCGGCGGCTGCTTCATCTCCGGCGCCCGGTATCTGCATTTCGAACACGTCGCGCACCACGGTGTAGTCATAATAGCCCATGCGGGCGATGGGCTGCAGCTTCGCGATATCCAGCTTGCCGGCCGCATCCACATAGTCGTCGGCCACGTGAATACGCTCGACACGGGCAAACACCACGTCGACCGTGCCGACCGGCGAATTGCCGTCCAGCGTGTGGGTGGACAGATACCGGCATTCATAGTGGGCCGGTGCTTCGGCCACCCGCGGCGCAGCGCAATGAACACTGTCTGCCTTGCTGACGCCGGCGTGGCTGAATTCGTCTTCGTCCGCGGCAAGCGCCATAGCGGAAATGTTCACCGCGTCTCGCAAGTCCCAGGTCGCCATGTTCCAGACAAACCAACCGGTCGTCTGCGCGTTGACCACCGTGTCCTTGACCCGACCGTCCGGATACCGGTTCGCTGCAAACATGACCATCGGCGGATCAAATGTCAGGTTCTGCCACTGGCTGTACGGCGCAAGGTTTGCCACACCTTCGCTGCTGAGCGTCGACAGCCATCCGATTGGCCTCGGCACGGTGCAGCTCTTGAACGGCGAATAGGGCAGCGGGCAGGTCTCCCGTCCCGGATCATATTCCAATGTTGCCTCCCCGGATCCGTTCTAGCGCTGTATCGCGGCTCACCTCCTCATTCAGGTCATGTCAAACCTTGAGAATCAGCTTGCCGAAATTGCCGCCAGTATAAAGCAGCTTCAGCACATCGGGAAACGCATCGAGCCCACCCTCGCGCACGTCCTCCCTGAACTTCAGCTTGCCCTCTTTGTACCAGGTGCCGAGCTGCTTGTAGGCTTCCGGATACTTGTCGAGGAAGTCAAAAACGATGAACCCCTGCACCCGCAGGCGGTTCACCAGCACGGAGCGGAAATTATACGGTCCCGGCACCGGTGCCGTGGCATTGTAGGCTGAGATCAGACCGCAAATGGCAATACGGCCTTTGAAATTCATCAAGGGCAGCACGGCATCCAGTATCTCACCGCCGACATTTTCAAAGTTCACGTCAATGCCGTCCGGACAGGCAGCTTTCAGGTCATCGGCAAGCCAGCCTTTCTTGTAGTCGACGGCAGCATCGAATCCGAATTCGTCAATCAGGGCCGCGCACTTGTCCGGGCCGCCGGCAATGCCCACCGTCCGGCAGCCGTAGATGTTGGCGATCTGGCCGACCACCTGACCGACAGCGCCGGAGGCAGCCGACACCACAACGGTTTCCCCCTCCTTGGGCTCACCGACATAGGTCAGGCCGCAATAGGCGGTCAGGCCCGGCATGCCGAGACCGCCGACCCAGGTCTGCAGCGGTGCCAGCGAAGTGTCCGCCTTGGCCACGCCCTGGCCGTCGGTAATGGCATGGGACTGGACGCCGAGCAGGCCGGAAACCGTATCGCCTTCCTTGAATTTCGGATGCCGTGATGCATCCACCGTGCCGGAAACGAAACCGCGCATGACTTCCCCGATGCCCACCGGCGGCACATAGGATTTTCCGTCATTCATCCAGCCGCGCATGGCCGGATCAAGTGACACATAGGCTGACTTGACCCGGAACTGGCCGTCGGCCGGATCGGCCAGTGTTTCTTCGGCAATCGTGAAATCCTCACGCTGCACCTCACCGTGAGGTCTGCGCGCCAGTCGTACGGTCTTGTTCATCGTCATTGCTGTTTTCGCCCTTTGCTACGCTTGCTGCTGCGTCCGGCGCAGCCACATTCCCAACAGGAAGATACCGAAGCACACTGCAAGCGACAGCGGAAGACCATGCGGCCCCATTGCCTGCATGGCGCTGCCGGCAATCAGTGAACCTGCCAGCGCACCTGACCCCCACATAGTGGCAAATGATGATGATCCGGCGATCAGCTGGTGGCCGGTGTACCGGTCTCCCAGGATGGCAAGTGCGCAGGTGTAGATGCCGTAACCGGTGGCCCCGACCATGAACAGCACCGGCCATTGCACCAAGGTGCCGGCAACCAGCGGCAACACCAGCAGCAGGGCCAGGGTCACCGCCCCCAGCCCAGCCATGACCATGCGCCGGTCCTTGTGGTCAATGAGCCAGCCGATCGGCAGCAGCAGAATCACGTTGCCGACAATCAACACGGTCAGCATGTTGGACGACGCCGCCAGGTCATAGCCCAGTCTGACACCGTAAACCGGAATCAGGCTCAGGGTCGCCGCATCAAACACGGCAAAGATGAATACCGCCGCCAGCAGGATTGGCGCCTTCGGCATGAAGGCCAGTATGTCGCCCCAGCCGGCGTGGGCTTCCGGCATAAGGCGCTCCTCCCGGATCAGCGCAATCGGAATGGTTGCGACTGCGAGTACACCTGCACCAATTGCAAATGGCAGCCAGCCGTCAATTCCGATCAGCGAAATCAGCAACGGCCCCGCTCCGAAGCTGGCCGCCAGCGCTGCGCCGTAAATGGCCACGACCTTGCCGCGTGAGCCCGGATCGGCGTATTTCACCACCCAGCTTTCCGACAGCACGAACAATGTCGATACCACCATGCCGTGAGCCAGGCGCAGCACGAACCAGGCTTCCAGTGACGGAAACACCCGGTAGCTCAGCATTACTAGCGCCGCCGCAAAAGCCGCCGTAATGGTTACCGTGCGCGCTCCAAAGCGTCGTGCCAGCACCGGAATGAAAACTGAAAACATCAGGATGCCGAGCGGTGACATGGCCGCGTTCATACCGATAACCGTTTCCGACACGCCGCGCCGCTCCAGCAACAGCGACAACAGGGGATAGGAAAGCCCCATGGCAAAGCCGAACACGATGATGGCGGCGCAGGCCGCCAGCAGGTTACGCCGCCGAATGCTCGGGTGGATGTCCGCAATCGCTGTCATGAACCGACTGGACACGAGGCCGTCTGCGGGGTCAAGCCACGGCCGGGTCAATGCTGACATGCCCCAAAGTCAGAGCTATCTGCGCCAGCCCTGCCGCACCAGATGACCGCCGGATATGGCAAGGAACACGGCGAACACAACATAGGGTGCAGCCAGCACATAGGGCAGTGATTCATGGCCTGCGACCTTGAATACCCAACCGGTCACCGGCGGTCCGACAATGCCACCTATGCCCCACATGGCGGCCACGGCAGCCGAACCTGCCACCAGCATCGGTCCCTTGAACCGGTCACCCATGGCAACCAGTGCCAGCGAGTACAGTGCATAGGCGCAGCTGCCGAGCGCGACAGCCAGCGGCCAGGCGAGCCAGGTCTTGATGACAACCGGCATGGCAAGCGCCAGTGAACAGGTGCCAAGCGTGGCGACCCAGATCACCCCGCGCCGCGACCAGCGGTCGGCCAGCCAGCCGATGGGCAGTTGGAACAGGGCGGCACCTGCGACCGCCGCGCCGAGCAGCCAGGCTGCCGTTGACAGTTCCAGCGACTGACGCACCGCATAGATCGGGAAGAACGACAACATGACGGAATCGAACAGGGTCATGGTCAGCACGCCCAGCAGCAGCAACGGTGCCGCCCAGGCAAACACTGTCATCCCGGTCTTGTCATCGCTCTCATCCGCCTCGAATTCAGACCCGTCAAGGCGAATAAGCAGCAGTGGCAAGGAACCCAGCGCAATGAAAACGGCGCCCATGACAAACGGCAGCATGCCTTCGGTTCCTGCAAACGGCAGGATCGCCGTGCCGGCCCCGAAACCGGTCGCCATGACCGTGGTGTAAATGGCGGTGGTGCGACCTCTGTGTTCATCTGCCGTGAAATGCATCAGCCAGGCCTCAGACAACGCAAACAGCGCTCCTGCCGCCGCGCCCAGCGCAAACCGGATGACAAACCAGGCCGTCAGGCTGGTGAACAGGCCCATGGCCAGTATCGATGCTGCCAGGCAAGCCATGGCGATCCATGCTATTGGCGCGCTGGATCTTCTGGCCACGAGACGCGGCAGGATCACTCCCATAACGATGATGCCCAGCGGCGACATGGCGGCATTCAGCCCGATAATCCGCTCGTCAACACCGCGCGCCTCCAGCAGCAGGTTGAGCAACGGATAGGTCAGCCCCATGGCCACATCAGCGCCGAAAACCAGCGTTATGGCACCGATCACATTACGTCTGGCCACCGGGCTCGCGGAGCCGGTCCTGAGCTGGTCGTTCAGGGCCATTTCACGGACGGAGGCATGGAAGACAGAATCGAATCGACGTTGCCGCCGGTTTTCAACCCGAACAGCGTGCCGCGGTCGTACAACAGGTTGAACTCGACATAGCGCCCGCGCCTGACCATCTGTTCGTCGCGATCCTCATCGGTCCACGGCGTGTCCACATTGGCGCGCACGATGTCGCAGTAGACCTTGTCGAAGGCGAGGCCCACATCCTTGGTGAACGCCAGATCCGCGTCCCAGTCGCCGCTGTCCAGATAGTCGAAGAAGATACCGCCGATGCCGCGCGGTTCATCGCGGTGCTTGAGCCAGAAATACTCGTCGCACCATTCCTTGTAGCGCTTGTAGTCGGCCACATCATGCGCATCGCAAGCCGCCTGGAAAGCGGCGTGAAATGCGATCGAGTCAGGATCTTCCTGGTTGCGCCTGCGCACCAGTACCGGCGTCAGGTCGCCGCCGCCGCCGAACCATGACTTCGAGGTGACCACGAACCGGGTGTTCATGTGCGCGGTCGGCACGTGCGGATTCCACGGATGGGCAATCAGGGAAATGCCGGAGGCCCAGAACCTCGGATCCTCGTCGGCACCCGGTATCTGCTTGCGGAAATCCTCTGAAAACTCACCATGCACGGTTGAACAGTGGACGCCGACTTTTTCAAACACACGGCCCTTCATGATCGACATGACGCCGCCGCCGCCGTCATTGTCTCGGCTCCACGGCGTGCGCTCAAACCGCCCCGCCGGTTCAGCCGCCATCGGGCCTGAAGCAAGCTCATCCTCGATCTTTTCAAAACTTGTACAAATCCGGTCGCGCAGGCTCTCGAACCACTGCCGGGCCTGCGTCTTGCGGGGCTCCAGCCGAGTGTGAATATCTGTCGAAGTGTCAGTCATGCACGAGACAATAGTCTTCATTTCGGCGGTTTGGGAAGTGCGGCGGCTGCATGGCTGATGGTCATCCTTGATGCCACGCAGTCTGGCGCAGGGCCTCGCCGGTGATCATCGCCGTGGCCACCGCCACGTTCAAAGACCTGGTGCCCGGTTGCATGGGAATTGAAACATGGTGGCTGACGGCGTCGTGCACATGCTCCGGCACACCGGCACTTTCCCTGCCGACAAGCAGTATGTCGTCATCGTGAAAATCGAAATCGGTGTAGGTCCTGCGCACGCGCGTGGTGGCCAGCACAATGCGCCGGTTCGCCATGGCGGCCAGAAATGTGTCCCAGTCCGGTTGGCGCACAATGTTGGCCTGACCGATGTAGTCCATGCCGGCGCGCCGGAAGTCCCGGGTGTTCCAGACGAAACCTGCCGGTTCGATGATGTGGATGGTCAGACCGAGACACGCCGCTAGCCGCACACTTGTTGCCGCATTCTGGGCGATGTCCGGTTGATACAAGGCGATCTCAATCATGCTGCCGGCCTTTATGACTTTCCGTCTGGAACCACCAATTAGCACCAACTGGGGCAACAAGCCCGGCGCGAATGGCCTACTGTAGCCGAAACCCTTCGGAGACCACCATCATGTGCGACAAAACTGCCGCAGGAACCGCCATACCGACCGAGTTCGTGAACAACGACCGCGCCCGTGTAACCGAATGGCGCTTCAAGAACCGGGGCGACAACACCGGCTGGCACCGGCATGAATATGACTACGTGGTTGTGCCGCTGTTCGATGGCACTCTTGAGATTGAAACTGCAGGCGGCAAGCGCACGGTCAGCGAATTGAAAACTGGCATCCCGTACTTTCGCGAAGCCGGTGTCGAGCACGATGTCATCAACGCCAACGACTTTGAGTGCGTGTTCGTGGAGATCGAACTGATGAAATAGCAGGGAGCAACCGGTCCACAACGCCACGTCAGCCGCAAGTGCATCGAATTTTACCAATTCGCTTAGAACATCCCTCATCCGGCAATCGCATAATCCCGTCAGTATTCGAAGCATTACGGCTGAAGGCGGGATGAACTCATGTTCGGAAGTTTCAAACTCAAGGCGACTGTATTTGGCGGAGTTGGCGCAGCGCTGCTTGTTTTTACACTTTTTGACGCCAATGATCTGGAAACCAACTACACGGTGGTCGAGGCATCCATCACCGAAGTAAAGGTCGATTGCTTCATCAAGAAGCGCCGCCGGAAAATCATTGATAAACGGACCAATGAAATGGCGTATATGGATTGCAAGATTGCGCCGCTTGTCGCCGCCAGACACGATTACTCCGAACACAACATTCACAAGCGGGCGACATTCAAGTACCGCTACAGGTCTCCAGCAGACAAGGGCATGCACGACGGTTCGTTCGAGCGCACCGGAAAGCTCATGCTGGATTCTCTCAAGCCTGGCACCAGTATCCGCATCTACGCACACAATACCAACCCGGAAGAATCGCGTAAGCATTCCAATCCGTTCGTCGAAGACAAAGGCGTCTGACCACACCGCACAGCGGCTGCACGCCTGAAAATACAATAACGTTTGCCGGCAATGCGACCTGCCGCATCAGAGCGGGCTCGATTTCACGCGTCATCATTGCACCGGAAATTTGTCGTTTCCCGCCCCCTGAAACCGTGATTTAATCGAAATCAAAAACAGTGGACGTGCGACACTTCATATCTGGACTTTCCACCGCACGAATGCCACAACCCGGTCCAATCTGCCCAGCGTCGTGACACAATTGTGGCGGCTATGGGCGGGTGGAGATTTTTAACAGGTAAGCCGAGCGAGGGGTAAGCCCGTGTCAACTGCCGAAGCACCAGACGAAGACCGTCGAGATTTTCTGTACATAGCCACCGGCGCTGTCGGCGCCGTCGGCGCAGCCGCACTGGCTATTCCATTGATTGATCAGATGAACCCGTCAGCCTCGGTGCTGGCGCTAGCATCCATCGAGGTTGATCTGGCACCGATTGAGGAAGGCCAGTCAGTCACAGTGCAATGGCGCGGCAATCCGGTGATCATCCGGCATCGCACCGCCAAGGAGATCGAGGAAGCCAAAGCGGTGAATATCGCCGACCTGCCGGATCCGCTCGCACGCAACGCCAATGTTGCTGACGGCAGCGACGCAACCGATGCAAACCGTGTCGTGGACGGCAAGGAGCAGTATCTGGTTCAGATGGGCGTGTGCACACACCTGGGTTGTGTTCCGATTGGCAATGAAGGCGAGTATGACGGCTGGTTCTGCCCGTGCCACGGGTCGCACTACGACACTTCGGGCCGCATCCGCAAAGGCCCCGCTCCAGAAAACCTTCCCGTGCCCGAGTACAAGTACTTGAGCGACACGAAGATCCAGATCGGCTGAGGGAACATATCATGAGCGGACATTCCACATATAATCCGACCAACCCAGTCATGAAATGGGTTGACGACCGTCTGCCGTTGCCGCGGCTTATGTATGACAGCTTCGTCAGCTATCCGGTGCCGCGCAACCTGAACTACTGGTATACGTTCGGCGGTATCTTGATGATCATGATGGTCTCGCAGATCATCACCGGCATCGTACTGGTCATGCACTACACGCCGCACGTGGATATGGCTTTCGATTCCGTTGAACATATCCGTCGTGACGTGAACTTCGGCAACATCATCCAGAAATGGCACCAGGTCGGTGCATCATTCTTCTTTATCGCGGTCTATATCCATATCGCCCGCGGCATGTACTACGGTTCCTACAAGGCGCCGCGCGAAATCTTGTGGATGCTGGGGGTTGCCATCTTCCTGATCATGATGGCCACCGGTTTCATGGGTTACGTGCTGCCGTGGGGCCAGATGAGCTACTGGGGCGCCAAGGTTATCACCAACCTGTTCTCCGCTGTGCCGTTCTTCGGCGAGGCAATCGTGACCTGGCTCTGGGGCGGATTCTCCGTGGATAATGCCACTTTGCAGCGCTTCTTCTCGCTGCACTACCTGTTGCCATTCGTCCTGGTCGGAGTTGTCATCCTGCACGTGTGGGCACTGCATGTCACCGGCCAGAACAACCCGGCCGGGGTTGAAGTGAAGTCCGGCCAGGATACGGTCGCGTTCACGCCGTTCGCAACGGTGAAGGATGCATTTGCCTTGTGCGTATTCTTCATCATTTTTGCGATATTCGTGTTCTTCCTGCCCGACTATCTCGGCCACTCGATCAACTATGAAGAAGCCAATCCGCTGGTCACGCCCGAGCATATTGTGCCGGAATGGTACTACCTGCCGTTCTACGCGATCCTGCGCGCTGTGCCGGACAAGCTGCTGGGTGTTGTTGCCATGTTCGCGTCGATCCTGATCTGGTTTATCCTGCCATGGCTCGACACGTCGAAAGTCCGTTCGGCGACCTACCGGCCGATTTTCAAGCAGCTGTTCTGGCTGTTGATGATCGACTTCTTCATCCTCGGCGTCGTCGGTGCCAACCCGCCGGAAGGCTGGTGGATCACCGTGGGCCAGATCGCAACGGTCTACTATTTCGCCCACTTCCTCATTCTGCTGCCGCTTGTCGGATTGCTGGAAACGCCCAAACCGCTACCGTCGTCCATATCAGACGCGGTGCTGGCGAAGAATGCCGGCAAGCAGCCCGCAGCCCAACCGGCCGAGTAATAGCAGGTATCAGGAGATAATCAGATGAACATGACAAAAAAACTCCTTGTTGCCATTGCTCTGGGAACCTCGCTGGTTCTAAGCGGCACGGCCGCCATGGCGGCAGGCAAGCAGAAGAAGGCAGAAGACATCAGCTTTTCATTCGAGGGCGTCTTCGGCCATTTTGACCGGGCACAATTGCAGCGCGGCTTTCTGGTGTACAAACAGGTGTGCTCGGCGTGCCACTCGTTGAACCAGATGTCCTACCGCAATCTGAGCCAGCCCGGCGGACCGGAACTGTCGGCAGAAGAAGTCAAAGCGGTCGCGGCAGAGTATACCGTCATGGACGGTCCGGATTCAGAAGGCGAGATGTTTGAACGCCCGGCGCTCCCGGCCGACAAATTTGCCAGCCCGTTCCCGAACCGGGAAGCTGCGATGGCGGCCAATGGCGGTGCCTATCCGGCGGACCTGTCGCTGATCACCAAGAAGCGTGAAGGCTTCCATTATCCATGGTATGTATCGCCGTTCATCAAGCTGGTGAAAGGCAATGGCGGACCCGAATACGTTCGCGCCGTGTTGATGGGCTACCAGGATCCGCCAGCCGAAGCAGCCCAAGATGCACCGGAAGGCCGCTACTACAATCCGTATTTCGTGGCAGGACCCTGGATTTCCATGGCACCGCCGCTATCTGAAGACATCGTGGAATATGCCGACGGCACCAAGGCAAGTGTCGAGCAGATGGCGACCGACGTATCGGCATTCCTGACCTGGGCAGGCGAACCGAAAATGGAACAACGCAAGTCCATGGGCTTCCAGGTTGTGCTGTACCTAGTCATCCTGTCGATACTGTTGTTCCTGACCAAGAAACGCGTCTGGGGTCGCGAACCACACTGATCCAGGCAGGGAATGGAATGCTTTGAACAATGAGCCCGGATGGAAACGTCCGGGCTTTTTCAATCCGGAGTATAGCAAATGACCAAATCTGTTCTGGGTGTTGTCGGTGGATCAGGCGTCTATGACATCGAGATGGACAACGCCCGCTGGGAGAGGATCGAAAGTCCGTGGGGTGCGCCGTCCGACGAGGTGCGCCGCGGCGAGATCGGCGGCCTGCCGGTGGTGTTTCTGCCCCGCCACGGCCGTGGCCACAGAATACCGCCAGGCGGCATCAACTATCGCGCCAATATTGATGTCCTGAAGCGCGCAGGGGTAACCGACCTTGTGTCCGTTTCGGCCTGCGGTTCCTTCCGCGAAGAACTGCCGCCAGGCACATTTGTGATCATCGACCAGTTCATCGACCGGACCTTCGCCCGCGAGAAGAGCTTCTTTGGCGAAGGTTGTGTCGCCCATGTCTCGGCAGCCGATCCGATTTCCCCGCTGCTGGCTGATGCTCTGGAGGCCGCTGCCAAGGCGGAAGCGATACCTCATGCCCGCGGCGGCACCTATCTGTGCATGGAAGGTCCGCAATTCTCCAGCGTCGCCGAAAGCAAGCTCTACCGGCAGTGGGGTTGCGATGTGATCGGCATGACCAACATGCCGGAGGCCAAGCTGGCCCGTGAGGCGGAGATCTGCTACGCCACCGCCGCCATGGTAACCGATTTCGATTCCTGGCATCCCGATCACGGCGCTGTGGACATCACCTCGATCCTCGAGGTCATGCGCGCCAATGTCTCCAATGCCATCAAGCTGGTCACACGGCTTGCCCATGACCTGCCCTCAGAGCATCAACCCTGCCCCATCCATTCAGATACGGCCCTGGAATATGCGCTCATGACCGCACCGGAAAAGCGTGATCATGAGCTTTTGGCAAAGCTTGATGCCGTTGCCGGCCGGGTCCTGAACCGGTAGGCTCAACAATTCATGATACTGGTAACAAATGAACCTTGACCGCTTCATCACCGAGATGCCCAAGGCAGAACTGCATCTGCACATAGAAGGCACCCTGGAGCCGGAACTCATGATGAGCCTGGCCGCGCGCAACCAGGTCACTCTGCCCTACGCGACGGTAGAGGAAGTCCGCCAGGCTTACGAATTCGACTGCCTGCAGGATTTCCTCGATGTCTATTATCTGGGCATGTCGGTGCTGCTCAAACGGGAAGACTTCTTTGATCTGGCCTGGGCCTATCTGGAAAAGATGGCGGCGCAGAACGTCACCCATGTGGAGGTTTTTTTCGACCCGCAGGGCCACACCGCCCGCGGCGTCAGCTTTGACACCGTCCTGTCCGGCCTGACGGATGCTTTTGACAAGGCCAGGAGCGATTTCGGCATTACCTCGAAACTGATCATGTGTTTCCTGCGCCATCTCAGCGAGGACGAGGCATTCGACACCCTTGAGCATGCCTGTGCGTGCAAGAGCCACATCCACGGCGTTGGTCTCGACAGCTCAGAAAACGGCCACCCGCCGTCGAAGTTCAAACGGGTCTTTGCCGAGGCTCGCGAACACGGTTTCACGCCGGTCGCCCATGCCGGTGAAGAAGGCCCGCCGGCCTATGTCACTGAAGCGCTCGATGACCTGCAGATCGAGCGCATCGATCATGGCAATCGGGCGCTGGAGGATGCCTCGCTTGTTCGGCGCATCGCTGACAGCGGCATGGCCATGACCGTCTGCCCGCTGTCCAACCAGCGTCTCCAGGTGGTGCCTGATTTAAGGGACCATCCGCTCAGGCACATGCTGCAGGCCGGCATCTGTGCCACCGTCAATTCCGACGATCCGTCCTATTTCGGCGGCTATGTGACCGACAACTACCTGGCCGTAGCGCAGGCATTGAACCTCACTCATGCTGAGATAGTTCAACTGGGCCGCAACAGCTTCATCGGCTCGTTCATGAACGAGGCGGACAAGCGCGCGGCTGTTGCTCACTTCGATGATTTCGTCGATAAAGCCCGGTAGCGACTTTCACCTGAACAAATAGGATCTGCCTGATGGACCTTCGCAACGGCTTTGATATCCGCCGCCACATCCGCACCATTCCGGACTATCCCAAACCGGGCATCACATTTCGCGATATCACCACGCTGCTGGCCAACAAGCATGCCTTTCGTGCCGCCGTCGACGAGTTGATGTGGCCGTTCCTGTCGGCCGGCGTGGACTATGTGGTCGGGATCGAAGCACGCGGTTTCATCCTCGGCGGCGCCATTGCCCATGAACTCGGTCTCGGCTTCCTGCCAATCCGCAAAAAGGGCAAACTGCCGGGCAAGGTCATAGGCCGCGACTATCAGCTGGAATACGGCGTCGACACGATTGAAATCCATGCAGATGCGATTTCGGCAGGCGACAAGATCCTGCTTATCGACGATCTGATCGCAACCGGTGGCACGGCAGAAGCAGCCATTGACCTGATTCACGATTCCGGGGGCGAGGTGGTCGCGGCCGCCTTTGTTGTCAACCTGCCGGATCTCGGTGGCGCACAGAAGCTCATCGACAAGGACATCAAGGTGCACCGGCTGGTGGACTATGAGGGAGATTAGGATTGGCTGACCTCGACACGCTTGCGGCTTTCATGGTTGCCACCATGATTTTCGCCTACATGCCGGGCCCGGCGCTGCTGTATGCCACGGCCCAGACCATTGCCCGCGGCCGCAAGGGCGGTCTGATGGCGGCATTCGGCATCCACCTGGGAGGCTATGTGCATGTCATCGCCGCCGCGCTCGGACTGGGCTTTCTGCTGTCCCAGGTTCCCACCGCCTACATGGTCGTCAAGCTTGCCGGCGCCGCCTATCTGGTGTGGCTGGGCTTTCGGATGATCACCCAGCGTGTCGAGGAAGACGCCTCGCTGGACGCGGCAGCGAACCCGCGCCGGACATTTGCACAAAGCGTTCTGGTGGAAGTGCTGAATCCGAAGACGGCGTTGTTCTTCATCGCGTTCCTGCCGCAGTTTGTCGATCCGGCAGCCGGCCTGCCGGCGTGGCTGCAGTTCCTGATCCTCGGCACCATTGTGAACGTCGCCTTTTCATCCGCCGATCTGGTTGCGGTTTCCCTGGCTCACCGCATTGTCGGCCGCATCAAGCAGAGCCTGCGCGGCCAGCGCATTGCCCGCTGGATCGGAGGCTCAATTCTGGCCGGCCTGGGTTTGCGCCTCGGCCTGGAAGGCAGTGGGAAGTAGAATGAGATGAAAGTTGCAGGCAAACCCTACCGCTCGATCTGGCTCAACGACGATGGCTGGCGGGTTGATATTATCGACCAGACCCGGCTGCCGCACGAATTCGAGATCGTGACCTTGCAGACGGCTGAAGACGCCGCCCGGGCCATCGAGATCATGCAGGTGCGTGGCGCCCCGCTGATCGGTGCAACGGCCGCCTACGGCATCTGCCTGGCCTTGCGCGAAGATGCATCCGACGACGCACTGGAAGCTGCCGACGCCCGGCTGCGCCGTACCCGGCCCACCGCCATCAATCTGATGTGGGCGCTCGATGAAATGCTGGCCGCAGTGCGCAACCTGCCGCGCGAGGACCGGCTCGCCGCCGCCTACGAGCGGGCCGGAGAGCTGTGTGACGCCGATGTGGAGACCAATGCCGCCATCGGTCGCAACGGCCTGGAATTGATCGAGGACATCGCAGCCAGAAAACCCGGAGAAACCGTCAACGTCCTGACCCATTGCAATGCCGGCTGGATCGCGACCGTCGACTGGGGCACGGCCCTGTCGCCAATCTACATGGCGCACGACAAGGGCATTCCGGTACATGTGTGGGCGGATGAGACCCGGCCGCGCAACCAGGGCGCTGCGCTGACGGCGTGGGAGCTCGGCAGTCACGGCGTGCCGCATACGATCGTGGTCGACAATGCCGGTGGCCACCTGATGCAGAACGGCCAGGTGGATATGGTCATCACCGGCACCGACCGCACGGCCGGCAACGGTGATGTCTGCAACAAGATCGGCACCTATCTGAAGGCCCTTGCCGCAAAGGACAATGACATTCCGTTTTATGTCGCCCTGCCCCATTCGACCATCGACTGGTCGGTGACCGACGGCGTGGCCGACATCCCGATAGAGGAACGCGACGGCGACGAGGTCACCCATCTGAGCGGCCTGGCTGACGACGGATCCATCATCAAGGTGCAGGTGTCCGCGCCGGGCTCGGGCGCCGGCAATCCGGCGTTTGATGTCACGCCGGCCCGGCTTGTCACCGGCCTGATCACCGAACGCGGTGTCTGCGAGGCCTCCACTGAAGGCCTGTTGTCCTTGTATCCGGAACGAAAACCATGAGTGAAGAAACTTCCCTGCGCCGTCAGGTCGTGGAGACCGCCCAGGCCATGAGCGCCAAAGGCCTGTCGCCACAGCGCTCAGGCAATGTGTCGGTGCGCGCCGGAAACGGCATCCTGGTAACCCCGACCGGCCTGCCCTATGCCGACTATGAGCCTGACGACATGGTGAAGATGTCGATGGACGGCACAATCGCCGAAGACCAGAAAAAGCCCTCGTCCGAGGCACCGTTTCACCTCGCCATCTACAATGCCTTTCCCGATGCCGAAGCCATCGTGCATTGCCATTCAATGGCCGCCACCGCGCTGGCTTGCGCCCGCATGGAAATTCCGGCGTTTCACTACATGGTGGCAGTTGCCGGCGGCAGGAAAATCCCACTGGCGGAGTATGCAACCTTCGGCACCGATGAGCTTGCGGCAAGTGCGGTGACCGCGCTGTCCGGCGGATACAAGGCCTGCCTGCTCGCCAATCATGGCCAGATCGCCTTTGCCGGCAATCTGGGCAAAGCGCTGGAACTGGCCGGGGAGGTTGAGACACTGGCCCGCCAGTACATCGATGTCCTCGGCCTCGGCGGTGGCCATGTGCTTGACGATGAAGAAATGGACCGCGTGATCGCCAAGTTCAAAAGCTACGGCAAACAGGCCTGATCGCCCTCAACCGCGGCCGATGAACGGCATGTTGGTCGCCATCACGGTCATGAACTGAACATTTGCCTCCGCCGGCAGCCCGGCCATGTAGACGACCGACGAGGCGACGTGGGAGACATCCATCACCGGCTCCGGTTTCATGCTGCCGTCTGCCTGCGGCACGCCCTTCTTCATGGCGTCGGTCATGGCCGACGCGGCATTGCCGATATCAATCTGCGAACAGGCGATGTTGAACGGCCGGCCGTCCAGCGAAATGCATCGCGTTAGTCCGGTTATGGCGTGTTTCGAGGCGGTATAGGGCGCTGAACCTGGTCTTGGCACATGGGCGGAAATCGAGCCGTTGTTGATGATCCGGCCGCCCTGCGGGTTTTGGTCACGCATCATGGCGAATGCGCCCCTGGCGATCAGGAACGCACCATCGAGATTGACCCCGACAACCTGACGCCACTGCTCGTATGTCAGCTCCGCCAGGTTGAGCGGCGGCACATTGGTGCCGGCGTTGTTGAACACCACATCAATTCGGCCATGGGCCTCTTCGATACCTGCATACAATGCATCGACGGATGCAGGGTCGGTGACGTCACAGGCAATGGCCTGCATGCTTGCACCATGCTCACCGGCTTCTGAAATGGTTTCCTCAAGTGCGGCTTCACGCCGGCCCGTAAGCACCACGCTCCAATCGTCTGCAGCCAGTGCGATGGCGCATGCCCTGCCAATGCCTGACCCTGCGCCCGTCACCAGTGCGATCCCTTTGCTCATTTGATCTGTCCTTTATGTTCCGGTGTTGCCGCGGCAGGCGAACATCACCGTTGAATCGTATGAAAACACCTTGTCGCCATGCTGGTTGTGGCCATGCGGCGTCAGTGTGACAAGTCCCCAGCCGGGCCGTGACTTCATCTTGCGCGCGCCTGTGATGACGCCACCATAAGTCACCGTGTCTCCGGGATACACCGGGCGGTTCCATTGCAGGTTTTCAAATCCCGGCGACGGACCGAGAGCAGGCAATGGCTCACCGCGTGCCGCGGCAGCATCGCGCAACGAAAAATGGTAGCTTGCCAGAAGCTTCATGCAGGCGGACGCCGTATGCCATCCGGAGGCAGCCAGTCTGCCGAAATATGTCTTGGCCGCCGCCTCGTCATTCAGATGAAACGCCTGCGGATCATATTTCTGCGCATAGTCAATCACCGCTTCCCGAGTGAAATGATAATCCCCGTAGACTGCCTGCTGGCCGGCTTCGATATCCTCCAGCCAGATCGACGTGTACCCGCTCATGGCCTGTCCCCACCTGCCGAGCGAACCCGGAACAAGTTGGTCCCGGTCATTTCGGTCTTGGCTTCACCGGTCTGGTCCAGCGCCTCCCAGCGCATTCGCACGATACCCATTTCAGGGCGCGAGGATGACACCCTCTTGTCGAGCACAGTGTAGCGCAGCAACAGCACGTCATCGGCATAGACCGGCTTCATCCATTTCACCTGCTCGATGCCGAACGAGCCCATGCCGGCGGCCTGGTTGGCATAGGCCAGCACCATAAGCCGGTTCATGATCGAGCACACCTGCCAGCCCGAAGCGCACAGGCCGCCAAGCACCGAAGCATTGGCCAGTTCCTCATCGAGATGAAATGGTTGCGGGTCCCACTCACGCGCGTAGTCGCGGATCAGATCGGCCGACAGCTCATACGCACCGGACGTGCGCGTGTCGCCAACCTTGAAGTCCTCGTAATGCAGCAATTCCCCTGACATGCAGGTTGTTTTCAAGCCTCGACGGGCCGTGGTCAAGGGGCAGGATAGTTCACTATACCAACGGAAGTGATTATTAGACGGGATTGATCAGGTGTTGAACCGGAAATGCAGCACATCACCGTCCGAAACGATGTATTCCTTGCCCTCAAGCCGCATCTTGCCGGCGTCACGGGCACCTGCCTCGCCGGACAAGGCGACAAAGTCATCGTAGGCGATGGTTTCAGCGCGAATGAAACCTTTTTCGAAGTCGGTATGGATCACCCCGGCTGCGGCCGGTGCCTTGGTGCCGTTTGTCACCGTCCAGGCGCGCGCTTCCTTCGGGCCGACGGTGAAGTAGGTCAGCAGTTTCAGCAATTTGTAGCCGGCACGGATCACCCGGTTCAGGCCCGGTTCCGCCAGACCGAGGGCATCCAGGTATTCACGTTGCTCATCTTCGTCCAGTACGGCAATTTCGCTTTCGATCTTGGCAGACACCACCACCGCCTGCGCACCTTGTTCCGCCGCAAACGCCTTTACCGTATCTGAGAAATCGTTGCCCTTGTCCGCTGACGCTTCTTCTACGTTGCACACATACAGCACCGGTTTGGAGGTCAGCAGACCCAGCATGCGAAAGGCTTTTTGCTCATCATCCGCAATCTCCAACTCCCGAGCCGGCTTGCCCTCGCGCAGCAGTTCAAGCGGCCGCATCATGAAGTCATATTCCGCCTTTGCTGCCTTCTCCCCCGATTTCGCCTTCTTCTCGACCCCGGCAATACGCTTTTCGAGGCTCTCCATGTCAGCCAGCATCAGTTCGGTTTCGATGGTTTCAATATCCGCGATCGGATCAATGCGCCCCTCCACATGGGTGACATCGCCGTCTTCGAAACAGCGCACCACATGGGCGATGGCATCGACCTCGCGGATATTGGCGAGGAACTGGTTGCCGAGGCCCTCACCTTTGGAAGCACCTTTGACCAGACCGGCAATATCGACAAACGTCAACCTTGTCGGAATCGTCTGGGCAGACTTCGCGATAGCCGCCAGTTGCACGAGCCGCTCATCCGGCACAGCCACGTCCCCGACATTCGGTTCAATGGTGCAGAACGGGTAATTGGCGGCCTGTGCCGCCGCAGTCTGCGTCAACGCGTTGAACAGGGTCGACTTGCCGACATTGGGCAGTCCGACAATACCGCACTTGAATCCCATCTAATCCTTGTCCTTCTTGCCCAGCAGCCGGCTCAGCATCTCAGCCATCGGTCCGGATTTCGACAATGCCGGCTTGCGTGTCGCCGGCCGGTCCTGATCTCGATCGCTTTGTTTCTTCACCGGCGTCCCGGACTGTGTCTTTGACACTGGTTTGCCATTCCCTTCCGGACGCAGGCTGAGCGCAACCTTGTTCATGAAACCGGCATCATCGCCCTTCACCAGCAGTCCCGCACTGCGGGCAACCTCGTCCAGCAACGGATCCAGCCAGTCCCGGTCCGCCTTGGCAAAGTCACCCAGTACATGGCCGGTTACCCTGTCCTTGGAACCCGGGTGACCGATGCCGAGGCGCACCCGGCGATAATCCTTGCCGCAATGGGCATCGAGCGAGCGGATACCGTTGTGACCGCCAGCACCGCCGCCGGTCTTCACCCGCACCTTGCCCGGCACAAGGTCAAGCTCATCATAAAACACCACCAGGTCTTCCGGTCCCAGATTGTAAAACCGCATGGCCTCACCCACGGCACGGCCGGACTCGTTCATGTAGGTTTGAGGCTTCATGACCAGAACTGTTTCACCGTCCAGCAGACCTTCGGAAATTTCCGACTGGAACTTCTTGCGCCATGCAGAAAGGCCATGGCGGCGAACGATCTCGTCCACCGCCATGAAACCGATATTGTGCCGGTGCCCGGCGTATTTTTTGCCTGGATTTCCAAGCCCCGCGATAATCAGCATGGCTGCCTCATTTCGCCAGTTACAAATGCGGACTGGAAAGTCCGGCGAAGAGGTTACTCCTCGCCGCCTTCGCCAGCGGCTTCTTCGCCGCCTTCGGCTCCGTCTTCGCCTTCTGCACCTTCTTCGCCTTCAACACCCTCTTCGCCTTCAACTGCGTCTTCCTCGTCTTCGGCGCCACCGGACGGTGCGGAAATGGTCGCGATGGTGAAGTCACGATCGGTGATGGTAAAGTTCATGCCCTCGGGCAGGGTTAGATCCGATGCATGCAGGCCGTCGCCGATATCCAGTTCGGAGACATCCATGTCGAAACTTTCCGGGATGGCATCTGCCGGACACATGATCTCGACAGTGTGACGAACCACGTTCAACACGCCACCACGCTTGAGGCCGGGGCTGTCTTCATCTCCGAGGAAGTTGATCGCCACTTCAACGGCAATGCGCGCGCCCTTGCCGAGCCGCAGAAAGTCAACATGCACGACGAAGTCGCGAACCGGATCAAACTGCACATCACGCGGGATGGCGCGAACCTTGGTACCGTCAACATCGATGTCAACCAGCGTCGACAGGAAACGACCCGTCTGCACCTGTTTCATCAATTCGCGGTATTCCATGGAGATTGTCTGGGGTTCCTTTTTGTCGCCGTAGATCACGGCGGGTACGCGGCCTTCACGGCGAACTGCACGGGCGGCCCCCTTGCCGGCCCGTTCGCGCACCGAAGCGTTCAGTGTGACGGTCTGTGCCATCGTCTGTCTCCTGCTGTCGTGCAAGTGGTAAAAACTAAGGCGCGTCAAACAATGATGCGCCAACCGGTATCCAGCCGGAGATCTCCTCCAGGGGTGAACGAGCCCGGCGACGGATGGCGGGCTTATACATAAAGCCGCGCACTTACGCAACCAGCAGCAACGCCTGAATTTGACACACCCGTGCCGGCAGCTTCGCAAAACATCATCCGGGTGCGCACTGTGGCCCAAATGTCACAGTTTTCAAAAAAATGCGCCACCCCGGGTAACGTGACTGTGCGGCAGCGCGGGAATCTGCCTATCATGCCTCCACATAAAATTTTAGGGGCGATTTCCATGAAAAAAGCACTTTTGGCAACGTCTGTTGCAGTTTTTGCGTTTGCCGCCCCGGCCAGCGCGGCTGATTTTGAGCGTGAGCTTGGCCTGATCGTCTCCGGGGTTGTGGACAGCTGGGCGGGCGTTCAGTTCATTGACGATGGGTTCAATGACGACACCGTATTCACAAATGGCGGCGAGGGTCTGCTGAGCTTGCCACTTGGCGAAAACATGTCGATCCAGACAGATGTGAAGTACGAATACAACACGAACGCTACAGACTCTCCGTCAGACATTGACGTATTCGGACCCCGCTTCTCCTACCAGTTTGCCACTCACGGCAGCTGGCGTGATCCGTCACGCGGCCTGATCGGCGCATTCGGCGGCATGGGGTCGGTAGATTCAAGCCTGGGGCTGTTGCCTGCCAGCTTCCGCCAGGATCATCGCTTCGTCGGCGGCGAAGCCCAGTTTTACATCGACAATATCACGCTGTACGGCCAGGGCGGCTATGTCGACACCGCCAACGATTTCTTCGGTCTTGACGATGGCTTTTTTGCCCGCGGTGTCGTGCGCTTTTTCCCGACCAGCGACAGCCGCATCCAGCTCGAAGGCACCTACATCAACATGGACTACATAGATCCTGCCTTTGGTGACATGGAGGCATTTTCAGTAAAGGCGCGCTATGACTTCACGCTGGCCGGCATGCCGGTGATCGGCGACACCCCGATTTATATTGGCTACCGCGGCACATTCCGCGACAATTGCGCATTTCAAGAGGATCTGGATGACCACACCGTCATGGTCGGCACATCCTATTCGTTCTCCGGTGACCGCCTGACCGTCGATCGTCAGGGTGCAACCCTTGATACACCCGACTTTGCAATTGGCTGCAACAACGACACTGGGATAATTAACTAGACTGCCGATCGGCTGTTCAATGGCTTGTCTCGAAAATCCGGACACTGCGACAACCGTGAGTGAGTAAACCTCCCTGAAACTGCCCCGGGTACCTGACCAGGTATCCGGGGTTTTTCATTTGCCGGGCGCCAGCACTTCCACTGCGATGTCCGTCGGGTTGAAGTTATTGCACGGATTCAGGACCTGCGGACAATTGGATATCACCGCCAGCACGTCCATGTCCGCTCGCAGCGTCACAAAGTCCCCGGCCAGTGACGACCCCAGCGCCACACGCGCCCCGCCAGTAGTGTCAACAGGCACGGTCATGAACCAGTTGACGTTGGGCACGATATCCTTCCAGCCCAGCCCGTGCCCGGCGAGAGCTTTCAGGAAGTTCTCCCGGCACCCGTCATTGCCGACACCGTAAAGCATTTCATTGGATGGTTTCGAACAGCACCCGCCGATGGTGTCATGGCCGCCGAAACTGTCCTCTTCGATGGAAAACAGTTTGCGCGCCCTGTCGGAATAAAGCGAATGGCCTGCCGTCAGAAGGATAGTCCCTGCCTTCTTGAGGGTGTTGGGGGCGTGATAGCGCTCGGCCGGATCTTCGGCACAGTAACACAGGAAGTCGACCGCCTGCGCTCCGTGCGTATCGACAATGCGCAACCGCTCGCCCTTACGGATAAGGCGCGACCATGGCGCGCCGGCAGCAATTGTCTCGCTGTGAATAAGGTCAGAACCCATCGCGCCAGACTGGCAGTCGGTGCCTCAGTCGTCAAACAGGCTGGACACCGATTCTTCGAGTGCCGTGCGCTTGATCGCTTCGCCGATCAGGTTGGCCACGGTGATGACACGGATATTGCGCGACACCCGGACGGCCTCGGTTGCCTGGATACTGTCCGTCAGCACCAGTTGTTTCAGTTTTGACGCGGTAATGCGCGCCACCGCGCCGCCGGACAGCACGCCATGGGTGATGTAGGCCGACACATCCGAAGCACCCGCGTCCAGCAGCGCTTCGGCGGCGTTGCACAAGGTGCCGCCTGAATCGACGATGTCGTCAACCAGGATACAGGACATGTCGGAAACTTCGCCGATGATGTTCATGACTTCAGAGACACCGGCACGTTCACGCCGTTTGTCGACAATTGCCAGCGGCGCACCGATGCGCTTGGCCAGCGCCCTGGCCCGCACCACGCCGCCCACATCGGGCGACACAACGCATACTTCTGTGCCGGAAAACTTGTCCTTGTTGTCCTTTATGTCGCGCACCATCACAGGTGCTGCGTACAGGTTGTCGGTCGGGATATCGAAGAACCCCTGAATCTGGCCGGCGTGCAGATCAATGGTCAGCACCCGGTCCGCGCCGGCACGCTCGATCATGTTGGCAACCAGCTTGGCCGAAATCGGTGTACGCGGCCCCGGTTTCCTGTCCTGGCGGGCATATCCGAAGTACGGCACCACGGCCGTCACCCGTCTTGCCGACGCGCGCCGCAATGCGTCAATGATGATCAACAGCTCCATCAGGTGGTCATTGGTGGGAAACGACGTGGACTGCACCACGAAGACGTCCTCACCACGAACATTTTCCTGAATTTCCACAAACACTTCCATGTCGGCGAACCGCCGCACCGAGCACTTGGTCAAAGGAAGGTTGAGGTAGGCGGCAATGGCTTCCGCCAATGGCCGGTTGGAATTACCCGAAACGAGTTTCATTACGACGTTCGCCCTGTGACGCCGGTTCCCGGTTTTTGCTGCACGGGAATTCCAGCTGCTCCAGCCCTATGCCAAGGTTATTACAACCTTGAATAGCGGTCTGCCAACCACAGATTTCCGCAATTCCACATGAAGATGCAGATTCTTGGCCACTTTGCACGGCAAATTTCGCCTATTTGCTGCGCGCCTGTTCCACCAGATTGAAAATACCTTCTGCCGCCGCTTCCGCGGCATAACCGGCCGTCTGCCCCCAACCCTTGTTGAGCGAACCGGCAGGAACATCGTTGGCCTGTCTCACGGTTCCGAGCACCTTGCCGGTCGGCAGGGTGACGGCCCAGGCCAGTTTCACCTGCTGCACACCGGATTTGGGCGCCGCCAGCGCGACCCGGCCGGAAATCGACAACGCCGTCTTGCCGGGTCTATCCACCACCGGCCAGCCGGCATCACGCAACACTTTGCGCATGGCCACGTATAGCTCGTCATTGCCGCGACCTGGAGATCCGGTCACCCCGACAAGCGCCACCTTGTCGATACCGCCGCCGGCAGGTTTGTCCGCAAGCGCCTGCATATCGCCGAAGTCGGTTTTTGCATCCGGCGCCGGTCGCGCCGTCGCAAGCTGCTCGCGGTCGCGGGCAGGCTTGCCACGAACTGCCAGCCTGGACGCCTTGCCTGATTTCCGGCGGGGTGGCTCGACCGTCGCAGCCGGCCTTGTCTCACCGGCATCCTCATCTGTTTCGCCCATCAGCTCTTCCAGTGAGTTGACGCCGGCCTGGCGCAAGCGTTCCTGCGCCTGCCTGCGCGCCGCCACGGTCAGCCGCGCATCAAGTTCCTCCGGTGTCAGCGTGTACAGTTCGTCAGGTGTGATCGATGCGGTCGCCAACGGCGAACCGGCGCCATGATAGGTCTCAAGGTCATACTCCTTTTCGGCACCAGGACCGGCTTGCGCAAATGTGTGGGTCGGCGGCAGGACGCCGGCCTGCCTGACCTTGAAGCCCAGTTGCGCCAGCCGGGTCGACAGGCTTTCAGCAGTGACCGATGCCATGCGTTTCAGAATGATGTCCGACACGCCTGCCCATGGATCGGCGTTCGGCGCTGCGACCAGTTCCTGTCCGTTGATACGATGCAGTTCGCCACCGGTATTGCCGGTCAGCACCCACGTGTAGATGACCCTGACGCCGCCACCTTCGAACACCGCCTGAAAATTGCCGGCCAGTTGGTAGCCGTCGGAGAAGTTTCCCTGAACAATGGCGATATCGCGTTTGCCCGCCTCTTCCGCCACCGCATCCGCCAGCACACCAGCCCGATCCGGCGGCACGCCGGTCATCGCAATGATGGCGATAGTCGGCGGCAGCCGGCCTGAACCGCCGCCTCCACCGAGCGACGAGTTCGCAAACGGTTTGTTGGGGCTTGCCGAGCATGCCGCCAGCAGCATCAGCGCCGCCAGCAGCGCGGCAATTCCGGCCACCGTTCGCGCCCATCGATGATTGTCCGCAACCCGCATCAGTTCCCAGCCTGCATACTGCCGCCGCGCCTCAACCCCCGCCGGCATGATGTCTGACCTTGCAGGTACAATGTGCCTTAAACATGCCCTGCACCGCAAGACACCCGGTGTGTCTCAGACCGGCCGGCGGTACTGGATGAACGGCGATTTGTCGGCAACCTTGTCGTACAGTATCCGGCCCTTGTAATTGAATTCCTGGGTGGACCAGTAGGTACGGGTGGCACCCTTTGCATCCGCTGCATCATAAACCGCGCCGATCAACGCACGCCCTGCTCCACCGCCGCGAACTGCGGGGTCCACAAACAGGTCTTCCAGGTAGCAGTAAACCGTCGCCGACCAGGTGGAGCGGTGAAACACGTAATGGGTGATACCGTCGATGCGGCCGTCGTCGTTGACAGCAACCAGCCCGGAAGGATCCCATTCACCGTCGCCCAGCAGGCGTTCAAAGGTCAGAGCAATGGTCTCTTCCGGTACAGAGGCCTCGTAAAACCGCAAATAGCCGTCGAACAATTCGCGCCAGCGCGGCTTGTCAGCTGCCTGCAATGCCCGGACTGTGTAGGCCATGTCTGCTCCTATCTGACAATCAGTTTCAGTGGAAATCTGGAGACCGGTTCCGGCGCCCCGCGCCCGGTAATGTAGGTCCGCGCCAACGTCATCGCCGTGTTGGTCTTCGAATCTACAAGGATCATGTGCGCAAAGAAAGTCATGTTGGCCTTGATCCTGAAATCGTTGCCGTGAAAGAACATCGGCGTGTCCATCCAGCTGGGCGTAAACTTGGCGCCCAGGGAGTATCCGCAGGCATTGAGCCTGGCGTGCTGCAACCCGTGTTCATCGATGACGCGCGCATGCGCATCGAACACGTCGCCGGCGGTCTTGCCAGGTTTCATGACGTCTTCCACCGCCTTGAGGGCTTCCAAGGCCGCAGCATGCATCAAAACATGCTGCTTTTTCGGTTCTCCAACGACGAATGTGCGCATATAGGCTGCATGGTAGTGGCGGTAGACCCCGGCAAACTCCAGCGTCAGCTGGTCACGTTTTGACAGTTTGCGGCGCCCGGATTTGTATCGGCACAGGAGCGCATCACGGCCAGAGCCGATGATGAACTCGTTCGCCGGGTAATCGCCGCCGCCGGCAAAAATGGCTGCGTGCTGGGCGGCCAGGATGTCGCCCTCGTTCGCACCGGCGCGGGTTGCCTCGATGGCGGCCTTCAACGCCGCATCTCCAAGCCTGCCAGCCTTTCGCACGTATTTCAGTTCGGCCTCGGACTTCACGGCGCGTATGGCGTCCACCAGCCGGGATGCGTCCTGCAATGTGCACCAGCCACCAAGCGCGGCGTCGACCGCCAGCCCGTTCGAGTGCACCAGGCCATAGGATTCGTTCTCGATGCCCAGTTTCTTGCCCTTCGCGTCCAGGCTGGCCAGCATATCGCGCAATTGCACTGCCGGCTGGGCGCCGGCCTCGTCGGTCCAGATGCGAATGTCTTCAATGGTCGACGTATGCTGGGCCTGGCGCAGGTCCGCAGACCGCGTCAGCAGGGCGATCTTGCCGTCCGCGCCGAGATACAGGCACTGGAAGAAGCAGAACCCGAACGTGTCGTACCCGGTCAGGTAGTACATGGATTCCTGCTGAAACATCAAAAGCCCGTCCAGCCCGCGCGCGGTCAGCTCCTTGATCACCTTTTTCTGCCGGGCCTTGAATTCCTTGTTGTCAAAATGCAGTGCCATGGGTGCTGCCTATTCCTTGATACAAATTGCTGAAAGCTGGCGTCCGTAGTCCTCCTCACCGCGATGCACGGTGCGCCGGTAGGAGAAAAACCGCTGCTCGTCGGCATAGGTGCACAAGCCGGTATCCTCGATTGACGCCAGATCCAGTTCGTTCAGGCGGGCGCGGACAAAACCGGGCAGGTCGAACATGAAATGCCCGGGTTTTTCCGACGCGATGAAAAACCGCTCCGAGCCTGCATCGCGTTCGACAAACTTCGCCCGGTACTCGGGGCCCACTTCATAGTTCAACTGGCTGATGGTCGGGCCGATGGCAGCGTGGACATCCGTTGCACCCAGCGCCTTCATGCGGGCAACCGTTGATTCCAGGACCCCGCCGATTGCGCCTTTCCAACCGGCATGCGCCGCGCCGACAACACGCCCGTCACCCGAACTGAACAGCACCGGCGTGCAGTCAGCGGTGTTGACGGCAACTGCCAGACCGGGCCGGTTCGTGACCACGGCATCACCTTCAGGCGGCTTGCGCACATTCCACGGATTGTCCGCAACAACCGCATCTGAACTGTGCCACTGGTGGATGGTGAGCAGCCGGTCGTCACCCACGCCCAGCCGGTACGCAATCCGGCGCCGGTTCTCCTTGACACGGGCGGCATCGTCATCCGACCCGTATCCTGTGTTCAGCGACCCGTAGATACCTTCGGATACACCGCCTTCGCGGGTAAAAAAACCGTGACTGATTGCGGTGATGGCAGCAAGGCCTGAAGCTTCGATCATGCTGGCTCCACGTTGAAAGGTGCTGGCTTGGGCATGTCGGGATGGGTGACCGCAAGCACCTTGAACAATTGCCCCATCTGGTTGCCGGAAACCAGTCTCTGTGCACCTTTGGAAAGGCGGATACGCTGCCGCGCGTCGGCGCGGGCACGCAACATCTCTTCGCGCTCCTTCAGGCCCATCCTGATCAGGAAATCGCCCTGCATGACCGGGCCATAGAACTTGGCGCCGTCGGCTGTGACCGCCTCTTTCAGCGCTTCAAAATCCACATGTGAGGTGATGTCGGCCTCGCCGGGTTGTGCAAGCACGTCGGCAAACTGATGCTTGCGGATGGCCTGCAGCGTGTCACCGACGGCAGAACGCATATGGCCGTAGTCGACGATAAGCGCTGCGCCCATGTCCCGGGTAACGCGCCGGCCGATTTCGCGTGCCACGGCATCGCGTGCCGGCGAAAACTCGACAACATCACCATCTGCCGCGTTAGCCGCCCACGGCGGCACCAGGGCCGGCGCAACCGGGTCGCTGGCCACGCCGAAGGCCAGCCGGTCGCCGTCCCCCAGCCCGATCACCCGCTCATGCCAGGCACCCGCTTGCTTCTGCAGCTGACTGACCGGCAGTGCATCAAAGAACTCATTGGCAATGATCAGCGATTGCGCCTCCGGCACATCTTCCAGCCGGTCGTGCCAGGTGGCCTCGATGCCGGCGCATTTGAGAGTTTCCGATTGCATGGTTTTCAGTGCCGGCGACATTTCAACCAGATGCACGTTCATGCCTTCTCGCAGGCCCGGCATGACCGAACAGGCGCGCACAAGATCAGCCAGCAACGTCCCCCTGCCCGGGCCCAGCTCGATCAGGTTCCACTGTGCCGGGGCGTCCATCATCTGCCAGCCGGCGGCACACCAGATGCCGATCAGCTCGCCGAACATCTGCGAGACTTCAGGCGCAGTGATGAAATCGCCGGCCCGGCCGAACGGATCGCGGCCCATATAATAGCCGTGGCGTTCGTGGCCCAGCGCCAGCGCCATGTAGCGGTCCACGGGCATCGGGCCGTCAGCCCTGATCATCTCGGCGACAATGCTGCCAAGTGCCGACTGCCGCTCCCCCGCAACCGGTTTCGGTTTACTCATGCCGCACTCCCTGCGTCAGATTGTTTTGATCTGGTAAGCAACCAGATACCTACCGCCAGCAGCGGCAGTGACAATATCATGCCCATGGTCAGCCAGCCGCCGGTCAGATAGCCGATATGAGCATCGGGTTCGCGGGCAAACTCCACGGCGATGCGCGACAGCGCATAGCCGGTTGCAAACACACCTGATGCCACGCCGGCGCGCGGCAGGCACTTGTATGTATGCGTCGCCACCCGAACTGCCAGGAACAGCAATACGCCTTCAAGGGCCGCTTCGTAGAGCTGGCTCGGGTGGCGCGGATCCGGGCCGCCGCCGGGAAACACCATGGCCCAGGGCACATCGGTCACCTTGCCGTACAGTTCCGCATTGATGAAGTTTGCAAGCCGCCCGAGAAACAATCCGATCGGAACACTGGCAGCCCCCAGGTCCAGCAACTGCCACATGCCGATGCCGTGACGCCGGCCATACACAAAACAGGCAACAACGACGCCCAGAAATCCGCCGTGAAACGACATGCCGCCATTCCACATCTGCAGGATCTCGGTTGGATTCTGCACAAAATGGAGCGGATTGTAGAACAGCACGTAACCGAGCCGGCCGCCGAGCAGCACACCCAGGGTCGACCACAGCAAAAGGTCATCAAGCTGCATGGGCGACGTGTGAGGTTTGGCTCCCGGCCACAGCGCCTCGTTGCTGACCAGCCGCTTGGCATACCAGATTGCGGCCAGCAGCCCGACCACATAGGCCAGTGCATACCAGCGGATTTCCAGCGGACCCAGCGACAACGCCACCGGATCGATCACCGGAAAGGGAATGGCAAACAGGGTGGGCATGAAAGGACCGCCGGAAAGGTTGCGTCATCGGTTCACGAGCAAGAGGCTTGCGAAAGCCCGCTCTGCACCCTACCTAAAGGATACAACACTGGTTTCCAACAGCCGAGACACCTGAAATATGTCAAGCCCGTCCTCACGTTTCTTTGACGAACTAGCCAAGGTAATGACCAACGCCGCCGGAGCGGCCCAGGGCGCACGACGCGAAGTGGACAATCTGGTCAAGGCGCAGATTGAGCGGGTATTGGCGGACATACAGATTGTGCAGCGCGAGGAATTCGATGTTGTACGCGACATGGCCAGCATGGCTCGCACCGAAAATGAAGCCCTGCGTGCCCGCATTGCGGAACTGGAGGCAAAGCTCGACGCATTGCAGTCGAAACCGGCACCGGCTGCAAAAAAGAAAGCTTCTGCAAAGTCTTCCACAGCCAAGAAGTAAATTCTGTCAGCCGAAAAGTGGTTTATCCCTCTTGTAGTGTGGAGGAATCACAGCTTATTGCCGCCGACTCTTGCGGCGCAGCCGAACTTTCGTCAATTTCTGTACACGACTTGATTCGTTGCGTTCAGCAGCGGCTCAACACTGTAGCGTCTTGTTGTGATCTGATTGCAGACAAGATGCTCGGTTACCAGATCATTGAGCAACCCCGCGTCGATGCAGGCACGGGCTGCTCAGAGGAGCGATGATTATGACGGTAGCGCTGGCAATTAAGCAGGATCTGATACATCCGCTGGAGACTGTGGAGCTTCTGGCTTCGCGCAACGAATGGTTCGTTGACCGGTCTGCCGACGATGAAATCAACATGATCGTGGCCGGTTCGTGGACCGACCTGCACTTGTCGCTCAACTGGAACGCCCAACTCGAAGGCCTGCACCTGGCTTGTTCATTCGATCTGAAGGTTCCCGAGGGCCGCCGTGATGAAATCGTGCGGCTGGTCGCGCTGATCAATGAGCAGCTGTTCTTCGGCCATTTCGACGTGTGGCGCAGCGAAGGATCTTTGATGTTCCGTAACTCACTGCTGCTGACCGGACAGGCCGATCTCAGTGAGGCCCAGTGCGAGGCCCTGGTCCATACCGCGCTTGACGCCTGCGAACGCTATTATCCGGCTTTTCAGTATGCCATATGGGCCGGCAAGTCGGCTGAAGACGCAATCCGCTCCAGCCTGCTGGAAACCGTCGGGGAAGCCTGATCCATGGCTGCTGACCCTACTCTTTCAGGGCGTCTGGTTCTGATAGGTGCCGGCAAAATGGGCACTGCCATGCTGCAGGGTTGGCTGGACGCGGGCATCACCGGTGACCAGGTAACGATTTTCGACCCGGCTCCGCCGCCCGAAACCATGGCGGTGATTGCGCAACACGCAATCAGCCACAATCCTCCCGTCGACAGTGTCGAAGATATCGAGGCAATTCTGGTTGCCGTCAAACCCCAGATGGTGGACGAGGTGCTTCCCACCATGACGGGCCTTGCCAGCGACAAGCCATTAGTGGTCTCCGTTGTGGCCGGCAAGACCATCGCTGCGTTCCGGCAGCACTTTGGCGCAGCGACGCCAGTCATTCGCACCATTCCCAACACCCCTGCCGCCGTTGGCCGCGGCATTACCGCCATGGCGGCAAGTGACGGCGTCTCGGCCAGGCAGTCAGATCTGGCGATGGCGCTGCTGGCATCGCTCGGTGAAGTGGTCACGGTGGCTGATGAAACCCTGATCGATGCCTGCACCGCCATCTCGGGTTCGGGACCGGCTTACATATTCTACATGACCGAGTGCATGACCGAAGCGGCGGTTGAGCTGGGCCTGCCGGCGGACGTTGCAGAACAGTTGGCGCGTGCCACCGTTGCAGGAGCCGGGGAACTGATGCGCGCAACCGGCACACCGGCGGGAACCTTGCGCGAGAACGTTACCTCGCCGAACGGCACCACTTATGCCGCGCTTCAGGTCCTGATGGCCGATGCGGATGGCATGAAGCAGTTGCTGATCAGGGCCACGGCTGCAGCCGAAAGACGCTCCCGCGAACTGGCCGGATAATCGGATACGCGCCAATCCGTCCGCTTGTGTTCGCCGTTTCCACATTGCAATCTGAGAACAACACAGACGAAGCCAACAGGAGCCTTGTCATGCAAGAGCGCGAAGAAGCAATTGTAAGTGCCACGTTTCGGCTGGCAGCAACGCGGCCATGGAGCGAAGTGAAACTGGCGGACATCGCTGCAGAGGCCGACATGTCCCTGGCCGACCTTGCCGGCGTGATTGGCGGCAAGGCCGATATCCTGCAGCTTTACGGCCGCCAGCTTGATGCAAAAATGCTGGCATCTCTCGAAACTGACCCGGTGTCGGGATCAGCCCACGACCGGGTCTTCGATATCCTGATGCGCCGTCTGGAGCTGATGGACGCAGACAAGGCCGCCATCCGCTCCATCGTTGAGACACCGGCGGCGTCTTTGCCGGATTATGCCCGGCTGGCCGGCTCCATGATGCAGTCACAGGACTGGGTGCTGTCAGCCGCCGGCATTGAAGATAGCGGCCTGCGTGGCGCCATGAAGACCACCGGCCTGGCACTGGTCTATGTGCGCACGCTCAGGGTATGGGCCAATGACGATGACGCCGGGCTGGCGCGCACCATGGCCCAGCTCGACCGCTCCCTGCGCGATGGCGCAGAATGGATCAAGCGCCTGGAAACACCGATGACACTGGCAACCGCGCTGTCCAGCCTGGCGCGCGGCTTCATGAAGGCCCGGCGCGGACCGGCATCCTCACCCGGACCCGATGCGGCCGGGCCAGCCACATCACCGCCTCCCCCTCCAGAGGCACCTGCATCGGAGACCACCACCCAATGAGCACCATTACCTTCGACGATTTCATGAAAGTCGACATCCGCATCGGCACGATTGTCGAGGTGGCGGAGTTCCCCGAGGCGCGCAAACCGGCCTACAAGCTGAAGATCGATTTCGGCAACGAGATCGGCGTGAAGAAATGTTCCGCCCAGATCACCGTGCACTATTCCCCGGATGATCTGGCCGGCCGCAAGGTGGCAGCCGTCGTCAACTTCCCGCCGCGCCAGATTGGGCCGTTCATGTCCGAGGTGCTGACACTCGGATTTGCCGACGACAATGGCGACATCGTCCTGATCGGCATCGACCGGGATGCGCCGAACGGCTCACGTATGCATTGAAGCAAACGTACTGCCTGGACATCAGGAATGGTGATTGAAATTGTAGCGGCGTTTGGGGGGCGCAGTATCCACGCCGGACCCGTATTTGTGCCGCTTTATATATCTGTTGCGGTCCCTGAAACGCACGCGCTTCACCCCTGACTGCTTGTCGCGAAGGTTTTGCAGGTACCACTTCATTTTGTGATCGGGCAGGCTGATCTGGAACAGCATTTTCCGGAGTGAACGCTTTGAAAACTGCGTCGCCTGCTTCGCGGTCGCGTACAGATAGTGCGGACCGGCAAGCAGGTTTAAAACCGGGCCGATATGGACAAACTGCTGCTTGTCCCCGCGGCTCTGGTCCGGCAGCAGCGGCACAGTATCGTTCTGGTATACTATTCTCAGAATTGGCAGGTCCTTGTACGCAGTCGCCCCCTGCAGGTTGGTGAACTTGGGCTGCCCGAAGGTGTAAATGCCTCCGAGCCTGAATGCATCGTCCCAAAGGTATATTCCGAGTATCGCAGCCACTGCGCCGCCCAGTGAATGGCCCGTCAGGTAAGTGGTGTAGTCCGGCTTCAGCCACGGCTTGACGTCCTCGAAGATGGTGCTGGCAGCCCGCTTGAAGCCACGATGCAGCATCACCCCTGCCCTGCCGTCGCGCACGATCCGTTTGTCACGGTCAAGTTTCCAGTTTGTGTCATCGACGGTGCCGCGAACGGCGATGATCTGCATCCGGCGTTGGTGATCATGCAGCAGAATGTACTGCACATTGGTTCTGCCCGGCGTGGCGACGCGGGTGGTGCGGGCACCATATCTGACCTGTATCTTTGCTTCGCTGTCATAGGCGTGGCGCGACAATTGCGCGGCCCGGTAGATCAGTTTGAAATCAGCCGGCGGTGAAGTCTGCGCCCCGGCCGTTGTAGTATTGAACGGCGAAACCAGAAGCAGTGTCAGGATACCGAGTAAAACTGCAAACTTCAGCGCGCGCATCTTGAACTCCTGAACAAACGTAACATGCACTAACTCATGGGCGTCAAATCGGTATCCGGATTTCGGCCCGCAAACCACCGAGCATCGATGGCGACAACGCAATGTCGCCACCATGACTCTGCGCGATATCACGTGCAATGGCCATGCCGAGCCCTGTTCCGCCCGAATCCTGGTTGCGGGCCACGTCCAGACGCACAAAGGGTTTGAACACCTCGTCGTACTGCTCCGGTGCAATTCCCGGCCCGTCATCATCCACCACAACGCGCAGGTAGTCGCCGTCATGCACCGCCGTGATCTCCACCTGTTCGGCAAACCGAGAGGCGTTCTGCACCAGATTGCCGACACAGCGCTTGAAGGCGTCCGGTTTCAAGGCAACAATAAGCTTACGCGGCGTGTTGAGCACAATCGGATGGCCAGACCGGCTCATGTCGTCAGCCACATCGCCGAGCAGGTCGACGATTTCGGTCACCGACGTCGGTTCGCCACCATCGCCGCGCACGAACGCGAGATAGCCTTCCAGCATCCGCTGCATTTCCACGACATCGTCTGAAAGCGCCTGCACGGTCGGTGATTTCTCCAGCAGTGCCAGTTCCAGCTTGAAGCGGGTCAGGATGGTCCTGAGATCATGGCTGACACCGGCCAGCATGGCAGTTCGCTGTTCCACGTGCCGTTCTATGCGCGATTTCATCTGCAGAAAGGCACGCGCCGCCGACTGCACCTCGGCTGCCCCGCCGGGCCGGAAGTCCGGCACATCCCGCCCCATGCCGAAGTCCTGTGCCGCGTTTGCCAGCTTGACTATGGGCTTGATCTGGTTTCGCAGGAAGACAATCGCGATCAGCAGCAAAAACAAAGACCCGCCAATCATCCACGCAATGAAGATCGGCGTTGTGGACGCATGCGCCCGGTCCAGATCGGTGAGGAACCGGAACACAAACCCGTCCGTGGTCAGGATCCGGACATCGACATATCCACTCTGGCCAACCGTATCCACCCACAACGGCAGCGCCACGCCGGCTTCCAGATAGCGAACCAGCTTGGGATGCACGGAGGACAGGAACGGCTTGTTGGTGGCCGGAGGAAGCTCGGACTTCTTTTCCACCGTCAGGCCGAGCGCCAAGTCCTCGTTGGCCATGGCCAGAACCTTGCCCAGGTCGGCTTCGGTACGCGGGCTGTTGTCCCAGGTCTTTATGACCAGCGCCACGTCGCGGGCAAATGACTGTGACAGCGACTTGGTCACGGTTTCATAGTGCCGGTCAAGAAACACCCAGGCCATCAGGCCCTGCAGCAGCACCACCGGTGCGATGACGATAATCAGAGAGCGCTGATACAGCCGTTCAGGCATGTAGCGTTCAAGAAACCGGTTGAAATGCCAATACAACGTGCGCTTTTCAAGCGGGGTGTCGTCGCGGCTGGCGATGGCCGACATGTGAAAAACCTTTCAAAAACAATCAACGTTTACAGGCGCACCCGGGATCAGCGCTCTGAGGTCCGGACCCTAGTCCACATGCAAAGTATAACCATGTCCCCGTACGGTTTGCAGATAAACCGGCATGGCCGGCTGATCCTCAATCTTGCGCCGGAGCCGGTTGATCTGCACATCCACTGCCCGGTTTGTGTCTTCCTGGGCCGGCTCAATGATGTCTGCACGGGCCACCGGTTCACCGGCACGTTGCGCCAGTATACGCAAAATATCCCGTTCGCGCGTCGTCAGATGAACCAGCTGTCCGTCCCGGCGCAATTCTCCACGCAGCAGGTTGAACGAAAACGCCCCAAAACTGACATCCGCGACTTCTGTATTGGCGGGGCCGGTCGACGCCTGGCGTTTTAGAATGGCCTGCACCCGCAGCAGCAACTCGCGCGGCTCAAATGGTTTGGTGAGATAATCATCGACACCGGCGCTCAGGCCT
Organism: Anderseniella sp.; assembly: GCA_028289645.1. Lineage (GTDB taxonomy): Bacteria > Pseudomonadota > Alphaproteobacteria > Rhizobiales > Aestuariivirgaceae > Anderseniella. The sequence continues at coordinate 418,809 of JANQOK010000023.1, read as the reverse complement.
TCGATCCTGTGTTCGATTTCAGCGCGCGCCGACAACATCAGTATCGGTACATCGTTGCCGGTCGCGCGCAGTGACTGGGCGAATTCAAGCCCGGTTTCATCCGGCATCATCACATCGAGCACCAGCAGATCGAAAGACATACCCTGCATGCGTGAGCGCGCTTCAGCCGCGGCGCTCACAGCCGATACCCGGCAGCCGTTGGCGGACAGAAACGAACCGAGCAATTCACGAAGCCGCCGGTCATCGTCGACAATCAGCACATGCGGCAGATCATCAAGTGACCCGTTCATGGGCTCACCACCTTCTCCACCCGGCCGCGCTCTTCCTCATTGATCAATCCGTACAATATCTGCTGGAAAACCGGTGCCGCATCACCACCCGCATGCCTGATAGCGGCCTGCACCCGTTCGATCTGCGGTTGCATCAACCTGTTGTGCAGCGCCGCGCCGTCTTCGGTCAGGTACAGCAGCCGCCGGCGCCGGTCGGAGCTCCCGGAGCGCTGCTCAATGATGCCACGTTCAACCAATTCCTTCAGAACCCGCGCCAGGCTCTGCTTCGTGATGCGCAGAATATCCAGCAACTCCGCCACGCTGATGCCGGGGTTGCGGCCGACGAAATGAACCACACGGTGATGCGCCCGGCCAAACCCGAAATCCAGCAGCAGCACGTCCGGATCGGACGTGAAATCACGGTATCCGAAGTACAAAAGCTCGATGAGCTCAATGACGGCGTCGCGTGAAACATTGCGTTCCAGGGGCTTCTGGTCTGCCGGTGTGTCGATGGCGAGAGTCATTTCCGGATCCGTGTCAGCTATCACGATTTATGTCAGCCATATTGACATAAAATACGGCTGTTGTTAGTGCCATAAACGATTTTTTTGAATATCTGCGTCAGTTATGACAATCGCCGGTGCGTGAGTTAAAGCCGCGCTACCGGCCCTATGAGGAGCGCCTGCCATGGCCGCGTCACTGCCTTTCGACCAACGTGATGGTGATATCTGGTTAAACGGTGAATTCGTTCCGTGGTCTTCTGCACAACTGCACGTGCTGTCGCATGCACTGCATTATGCCTCGTCGGTGTTTGAAGGCGAGCGTGCCTATGGCGGTGAAATCTTCAAGCTGACCGAGCACACCGAACGCCTGTTCCGCTCAGCAGAGTTTCTTGACATGGAAATTCCCTACACGGTCGCTGAGATCGATGATGCCTGCAAGGCGTTGCTGGCCCGCCAGGGTTTGCAGGACGCCTATGTGCGCCCGGTCGCCTGGCGCGGGTCTGAAATGATGGGCGTGTCAGCCCAGAACACGAAGATAAACGTTGCCATCGCCATATGGGAGTGGCCCAGTTATTTCGATGCCGAGGAACGCCTCAAGGGCATCCGGCTGGACATCGCCAAGTGGCGGCGTCCGGACCCTGCAACGATACCTTGCGAGGCAAAGGCTGCCGGTCTCTACATGATCTGCACATTGTCGAAACACGCAGCCGAACGCGAAGGCTATGCCGACGCGCTCATGCTCGACTATCGCGGCCAGGTGGCTGAAGCCACCGGTGCCAACGTGTTCTTCGTGAAGGATGGCGAGTTGCACACGCCAATTCCGGATTGCTTCCTGAACGGCATCACCCGCCAGACCGTCATGGAACTGGCCCGCACCCGCCAGATCAAGATCAACGAGCGCGTCATCATGCCGGAAGAAATGGCCGAGTTCGAAGAGTGCTTCATTGTCGGCACTGCCGCGGAAGTGACGCCGGTATCCGAAATCGGCCCCTACAGCTTCACGGTCGGCGACATCACCACCACGTTGATGAACGACTATACAGATACCGTGCAGCCCAAAGTCGCCGCCGCGCAGTAGCGGCCGCTTGCCTGCCGGCACCATTGCCGACAAAAAGCGGCGCAACCGACAAACCGGTCGCGCCGCTGGTTTTTTTGCAAAAGCCTGATCGGCGCCTGAGCGCCAACCGCTTAGCTGTCGGGCAGCATCACCTTGTCAATCACGTGCACCACACCGTTTGATGCCGCAATATCGGCAGTGACGACATTGGCCTGGTCCACCGTGACGCCGGAGCTGGACTTGCTGACCGCCAGCGTGCGGTCACCGGACGACTTGATCGTGCGCACGTGAATGGTGCGGCCCGGCAACTGGTTAGACATCAGCTTGCGCGGCAGGACGTGGTAGGACAGGACCGCTGCCAGCTGCGCCTTGTTTTCCGGCTTCAGCAGGTTCTCCACCGTTCCTTCCGGCAGCGCTGCGAACGCTTCGTCGGTCGGCGCAAAAACCGTCAGGTTGTCGCCGGTTGCCAGCGCGCCATCAAGGCCGGCAGCCTTTGCCGCGGCAATCAGCGTATTGAAGGTGCCGGCCCCCTGAGCGACTTCTACAATGTTTGCCGCCTGAGCCGACCCGCTCATCAGGCCCAGCGCCACGGCGATGCCAAGAGTTGTTTTGCGCATGATTTGTTCTCCCAAATTTCAACAAGTTTGACCCGGACCGACTATTCGGCCTGTGGGCACGACCAACCGCATGCAATGTTGTGGTGGCTGATCGTGCCGCTGTTTACTGTGGGGAAAGCAGTTCAGATCTCCGGTCGCAGATCACAAAAATATGCGTGAACCGAATTGAATTTTTCACCGTTCAAATTTGGTTTTGCGGCGTTATACTGAGCAGACTCTAGGGCAAGAATGGAGATCTCCGATATGCGGTCGTACGTCAGCTTCCTGCTTTTCGCTCTAACGCTGTCAGTAAGCATCGCGCTGGCAAAGCTGCCCGTTCACGCCGCTGGCAACGAGGTTGTTGGCAAGACGATAGAATCCATCATCCTGAACGGTGAGAGCAATATCGGCTCGCTGGACGACGACGACCGGCTGATCCAGGTGTTCACCTACTATTCCGATCGCTCGTTCAAGCCCATCTGGGTGCGCGACAACGGCATGAAAACCAAGGGCCGCATGCTGCTGCAGTTTCTCGGCAACATCGAGAACCACGGTCTGCGCGAGTTCAAATACCGTTTGGCCGACATCCGTGCCCTGGTCGGCGACCCCCACCCACGCGCACTGGCCGAGCTGGAAATGCTGCTGACCAGCGCTTTCATAGACATGGCCCGCGACCTGACGCGCGGTCGCGTTGCGCCCAAGGAAGTCAATCGCGACAACAACATAGAGGTCCGCGAACTGGGTGCGGCTTACCTGCTTGACGGTGCCGAACAGGCGGACGATCTCCTGCCTTACGTCCAGACCCTGATGCCCCAGGACAAGCGCTATCACCGGCTGGTGGCAAAACTCAAGGAATACCGGGCAATCGCGGCGGCCGGCGGCTGGGCCACAATCCCGCCCGGCAAGGCCATGAAACCCGGCAAACCGGATGTACGCCTGCCGGTGCTGCGGGAGTTTCTCACCACAACTGGCGACATGGACCCGGCTACCCGGCCCGTCGACGATGCCTATGATGAAGTGACCGTCGCCGCGGTCAAGAAGTTCCAGCGCCGGCATGGCCTGACCGATGACGGCGTTATCGGCCCGACAACACTGAAACAGATGAACGTGCCGATCACGCGGCGCATCAAGCAGTTGGAGGTCAACCTGGAACGCAGGCGCTGGCTTGATCGCGAGCCCGGCGGCTTCTACGTGTTTGCCAATCTGGCAGACCAGGAATTGAAAGTGGTCGACAACGGCAAGACGGTTCATACTGCGCGTATCGTTGTCGGCAAGACCTATCACAAGACGCCCGTATTCACCGAGGAGATGACCTACCTGGTTATCAATCCCTATTGGAACGTGCCGTCTTCCATCGCCAACAGGGAGTACCTGCCAAAGCTGAAGCGGGACCCGGGCTACTTGCAGCGCCAGGGCATTCGGGTGCTCAACAAATCCGGCAAGATCGTCAACCCCTACTCGGTCAACTGGGCCGGCATGCGGCGGATGCCGTTCCGGCTGCGCCAGGACACGGGAGACAAGAACGCGCTGGGCCGGATCAAGTTCATGTTCCCCAACAAGTACAACGTCTATATCCACGACACCCCGTCGAAGAGCCTGTTCAACAAGGATCTGCGCGTGTTCTCACATGGCTGCATGCGTGTCCAAAACCCGACCAAGCTCGCAGAAGTGATACTCGGACGGCAGAACTGGACCCTGAACAAGATCAACAACCAGATCGCATCCGGAAAGCGCCGCATCGTCAAGCTGAAACAGAAGGTGCCGGTGTACGTCACCTATATCACCGCCTGGGTGAACAAGGACGGAACCACCCACTTCCGGCGTGACGTTTACGGACGTGATGAGACACTGGCCGAACACCTGCTCACAGGCGGCAGGTTTGCAGAAGCTGACAATCACTGACGCCGGCAGTTGATCCGGACGGGCACTTCCCTGGCAGCTCGGACAGGTTTCACAATTTCAGCTGTGAAAAACAGAACCCGTCAGCATGGAGCCAGCACGTATCAACCTTTTCGTGCGCGTCCAACCGCAATGAGTTCACGCCGGAAGTGACGGGATTCCAGAATGCAAGCCGTTGGTGAAAGTCCGTTGCCGCTTCACCTTCGTCGCAGCTGAAAATTTCGATCCGCCTCAAGGCTTTCGCCTCGAAGCCTTCTCGCCGGCGCTTGATCTGAAACACGACACCTTGTCTGCCAGCAGCAGTCAACGTCAACTGCAAACGGCCACCTGGTTTCAGCGCATCCAGCCACACCCTGTGTGGGTGACTGGAACCTGCATGGACAATGATTGCGTCCACGGCACCAAAACTCTGTTGGCATGCATTGCCATGAATAACTTCAACGTTGGGCCGGTCCGCAAGCAGTTCGGCTGCCTTTGACGCGAAGTCCGCATCCGAATCCACAGCGACTATTCGTCCAGATTCTCCAACTATCTCAGCAAGGACTGCCGTATAATACCCAGTCCCGCAACCGACCTGTAAGACTGTGTCGCCGGACCTTAAGCAGAGAGTGTCAAACAAGTGGGCCCACAAGCTGGGCAATCCATTGTCCAGCTTCCGCTGCTCATCCAGGGCAACCAGCACATCCTGATAGATGTGTATCGGATCATCACTCTCCGTCGTGCCGTACGTATTGACGACCTCGCTGCGGACCCTCCAGGGGCCATTGCCCAGAAATTTCTCCCTGGGGACTGCGCCGAATGCATTCAGAATAGGTGGTGCCGTTACCTGTCCACGAACTTTGATCTGGTTCAGGTAGCCTTGTACGGCAGTTGCGGTATCGCGCGTCATTGTGGCCCAACTCGAATACAAACTGCTGCTCACCGATCACATTAGCTGATTGAGTTGCCGTTGAGAATTTGTTTGTACAGCAGTTTCCGAAGCCGGCAATGCGCCAGACATAAGCATGGTCCCATTGCAGCATTTGCCGTGATGTGTCGCATCAGGCATCAACAGCGATGAACGGTCGGGGCTTGTCTCAGCAACTGCAATGGATTCGGTCACACGACACCCTTGAGGTGGTTGCTGAACTGTTGCATCGTTAACCGCCACGGCGATCGAGTTTTCGGGGAACTGATATGCTGTTTACAGGTCTCGCAGATCTGACCGGCTAGAGTTCGTTGCAGAGGATGAATAATGTCGGCGAAGGTGTTTTCCGATAATCCTGAGCAAAACGCCCTTACCGGCGACACTCCTGCAGCAATATTCGACATGCTGTCGAACAATGCCGCCAACCACCCGGACCTGCCGGCTATCTTGTCGCCAGGCAGAGATGCGCTGTCTTGCAGCGAACTGCTTGTCTTTGCCGACCAGGTGATCAGGGACTTGCGATTGTTTGGCTTTGGCCGGCGCGACAGGGTTGCCGTGGTCGCAAGCAACGGGCCCGAATTCGCTTCGGCGGTGACAGCCATATCAACTGGCTGCATTTGCGTTCCACTCAATCCGATTTTCACGGCAATCGAATGGAAGCGATATCTGACCGACCTCCAGATATCTGCTCTGGTCATCGAGAAAGAGGTTGATACCAGCTGCCGCGAAGTGGCCGAGGAATTGGCCATTCCTGTCATTGACCTGCTGCCACGGCGCCATGAGCCAGCAGGCAAATTCGCCTTGTCAGCTTCGTTCAGTCGGAAGGCCGTGGTTGACGGTTATGGCAAACCTGACGACTTGGCCTTCCTGCTGCCGACTTCGGGCACGACTTCGAGGCCGAAAGTTGTCCCCCTTTCACATTCAAACATTTGTGTTTCAGCACAAAATGTCGTCCGCTCAATTGAGTTGCGAGAGAGTGACCTGCTCTTGAATGTGTTACCGTTCTACCACGCACATGGTTTGATTTCGGGATTGTTCAGCAGCTTGATGGCTTGTTCGGGCATCATTTGCCCCAGCGGATTTGATGCTTCAAAAGCCATGTCGTGGATTGAGGAATTCAGGCCCACATGGATCACCGGGGTACCGGCGATTTACCAGGCAATACTGAGAGAAGCCTCAAAACAGGAAAATCTGCCGGCCGGCAATTCCCTGCGTTTGTTGCGATCAGCGTCCGCGTCAATGACACGCAACACCTTTGAAGCCCTCGAAACGCAATTCGGCGTGCCCGTAATCGAGGCCTACGGCATGACCGAGGCGGCATCTCAGATCGCATCAAATCCATTGCCTCCGAAGGCTCGAAAGATTGGCTCCGTTGGCTTGGCGGCCGGTCCCGAAGTGGCTGTCATGGACGCAAACGGCAAGATGCTCCCAACCGGGCAAGTCGGCGAGATTGTCATGCGCGGACCCAATGTGACGTATGGTTACCTTGCCAACAGCGAAGCAAATCACCAGGCCTTCTTTGACGACTGGCTGCGCACCGGCGATCTCGGATTTCTGGACAGCGACGGGTATCTGTTCATATCCGGGCGGAGCAAGGAGATCATCAACCGGGGTGGTCAGAACATTGCCCCAAGAGAGATTGAGGAAGTTCTCATAGATCACCCGTTGATCACGGAAGTTGCGGCGTTTTCGGTCGAGCACCAAAAACTTGGCGAAGATATTGGTATCGCCATCGTGCTTGCAAACAATGCCGAGTTGACCGTGCAAGGGATACGTCGCTTCGCCGCGACAAGGCTGTCTTCTCATAAACTGCCGCGGAAAATTTACGTGGTCCCGGAAATTCCGAAACTTACAACTGGAAAGATACAACGGGCGGGTCTCGCAAAACAGCTCCGGGAAGCCGGATACACACCATTGGACAGCCGCGGCAAGACACAACACCGACCAGGCACAAAGGTTGAAAAAGTTCTAGCCGAGATCTGGATTCAGGTTCTTGAGCTTCCGGAAGTCGATATTCTGGACGACTTCTTTCTGGTCGGAGGCGACTCCCTTACGGCCACTCAGGTGATTTCGCGAATCCGCAATCGGCTGAATGTCGAAATACCAATGTCGGTTTTCTTTGATGCTCCAACCGTGCAGGGCTTGGCGGCGCATGTCGAGGCTGTGTCAGATGCGGACAAGTCGTCAGGCACGCTCGGAAAACCGTTGCGCGCCGCCGGGCCTTCACAGGAGCTTTCCTATGCGCAACATCGCGTTTACATCCTGAGCAAGCTCGATCTGACCAACCGGGCCTACCAGGTCTTCGAAGTTCTGATGATGCGCGGCAAGCTGGATTACGCGGCGTTGGCAAAGAGCATATCCGGGATCATCTCCCGGCATGAGGCACTGCGGACGACCTTCCCGGAGAACAACGGAAGGCCGGTTCAGCGGGTGCATGATCGCCATCACGGCCAAACGGCCGTCATCAGAAGGCCGGAGCCCATTCAGGTTGGCAACAAGGCCGAATTCCTTGGCGACATCATTATTGAAAACGCGGACAAGGGCTGCGACCTGGAAAACGGCCCGCTGGTCCAGATTGAACTTTTTCAGTTCGGTGCTGATCAATACGCGCTGGCAGTGGTATTGCATCACTTGCTAACTGACGGATGGTCACAGGAAATTTTCTGGCGCGAACTGCAGGAGCTCTACTCAGCGACCATTGAAGGTACTCTGCCAGACTTACCTGAGTTGCCTTTTTCGTATCGAAGTTATACCGCCTGGCAGCGCGACTGGCTGCTGACCCAGGAAGCAAAACAGCAACGAGCCTACTGGCAAAGACAGCTGAAGGATCTGTCGGCGTTAAACCTACCCACTGACCGGCCTCGACCGCCGATCTGGTCCGGTCGCGGCGCGCGCTACCCAGTCAGGTTTTCAAAGGTTCTGACCCGCAAACTCCGCTCATTGAGCGGGACCCTGAATGCCACGCTGTTCATGACGTTGATGGCGTCGTTCCAGTGCCTGCTGCATCGGTTGACCGGAAGCGACGACGTGGCGGTGGGCACATTCATCGCCAACCGCAATCTGGTCGAAACCGAAAACGTAATGGGCATGTTCGTGAACACGGTTGTCATTCGCACTGACTTCGGTGGCAGCAAGACATTCCTTGAACTCCTGCAGCAAGTCAGAAAGACCTCATTGGAGGCCTATGAACATCAGAACCTGCCGATTGAGATAGTGCTGCAGGACATACAGGCATCACGCAGAAGCAGTCGCTCCGGCCCGGTACAGACAGTGTTTGTGCTTCAAAGTACATTGCCAAAAGCACCGAGCCTGGATGGCCTGGAGACCGCGTTCCTGGATATTGACCCAAAAATGTCCAGATCCGATCTGACCCTTGAGTTGATTGATGGGGCAGAAAACCTCCACGGATGGTTTGAGTACAGCACTGATCTGTTTGACAAGAAAACCCTCGCGCGGTTCACACGGCAACTCATCCGGCTTCTGAAATCGATTGTCGACAACCCGGCGCAGCCGATTGCCAAACTGGACCTTCTGAGTGAAGGCGAACAACGAAAATTGTTGTCCGCCAACACAGCAAGCAAGAACATAGCGGTGGAAGGGCTGCACTTTGGAGATTTTGTTGCTCATCAGGCGGACAACTATCCGGACAGAACAGCCGTTTCAGACAACAAGAGCTCCCTGACCTACAAGGAACTTTTTGACGGAGCCCGCACATGTGCGGGTCAGCTCAAAGAACTGGGTATCGGCCGCGATTCCGTAGTGATCTTGTTGGCAGACCGCAACTGCGGTTTTCTGACTGCAACAGTTGCAGTTCTTTTGGCAGGCGCAGCATTCCTGCCTGCAGATCCCGCTCATCCACTTGAACGGCTGCGGAACATCGCCCGGCAAAGCGGGGCGCAGGCCATCTTGACCAATCACCACTGTCATACACTTGCGATGCAATTGGCCGACCACGGCAGAGAAGGCAAACCGCCGCAAGTATTGAACTATGAGGCAATTGCGGGTGGAAAACCGGCGGTCACCCTCTCGACCACGCAAACGAACCCTGACGACCTCGCTTACGTCATCTACACCTCAGGAACCTCGGGTTTGCCGAAAGGAGCGATGATCGAGCATCTGGGTTTCATCAATCATCTTTGCAGCAAGGTTTCTGACCTGGAGTTGACAGCAGCGGATGTGATTGCACAAACCGCACCTCAGACATTTGACATCTCGGTCTGGCAGTTTCTGACCGCTTCGCTTGTGGGCGCCCGGGTACAGATATTCTCAGAAGAAACTGTGCGCGACCCCAATTTGCTGGCAGATGCAGTCGACAGAACGGGGGTAACGGTACTGCAGGTCGTTCCGGCAGTGCTGCGTTCGATAATCGACGCCGACCTACGCGGCGAGATCGGAAACAAGCTCGATCGACTTCGGTCGATGCTTTGCACAGGCGAAGAGTTGCCACTCGAGTTGTGCCGCGAGTGGTTCAAGTGTTTCACTGATTTACCGCTGGTCAACGCGTACGGTCCGGCCGAATGCGCCGATGACGTTGCAATTCATATAATGCGGACACCTCCACCCGAGCACAGCTCGAAAGTGCCGATCGGCCGGCCGATCTCCAATACCGAACTGCATGTTCTCGATGCGCACCTGAAACCGCTTCCGGTCGGAGTCGCAGGAGAGCTTTTCGTCGGGGGCGCGGGCGTCGGGCGTGGTTATCTGAACGACGAAGAACAAACCAGACGAAGTTTTATCGCCAATCCGTTCTCAGAGGTTCGAGGTGCTCGGTTGTACAAGACCGGAGATCTTGCCTGCTGGCGCTCTGACGGGACACTGGAATATCTGGGGCGGTGCGACAACCAGTTGAAAATCCGCGGTTTCCGGATAGAACCGCAGGAAATCGAGCATCTCATGGAAACCCATGCGAGTGTTCGGCGGGCGATCGTCGTTTCCCGCGAGGTTTCCGGGGCTGGAAAACGGTTGGTGGGTTTTGTCGAAACGGAGTCAGGTCATGACATTCAGATCGCTGGAATACGGCATCATCTCAAATCGGCCCTGCCTGAATATATGGTTCCGTCCGGGTTCGTTGTCATCGACAGGTTTCCTCTGACAAGGCATGGCAAGATTGACCGGCAAGCACTGCAGGAAAGCCGGTATGAGATCGGCTTTTCCGATGCGGACACGACACCACCCCGAACATTTACCGAAAGCCGCCTGAAAAATATCTGGGCTAAATTTCTCCGGATTGAAGAGTTTGGTGTTTTTGACAACTATTTTGATCTCGGCGGGCATTCTCTTCTCGCTGGACAGATACTGGCCGACATTCGAAGGGAATTCGGCATCTCGCTTCCCCTGAGGTCGTTGTTTGATCACCCCACCGTTGCCGGATTGTCCGAACTGCTGGAGGCCGGCACCGGCGGGAATTCGAACGAAAGCGCCGTTGCAATTGAGCGCCTGGACGCTCAGGCTGTGCGGTTCGCGTCGATAACGCAGCAGAAGGTGCTGGACATTGAAAGCTCGTTGCCTGGACTCCCGCAGTTCAGTTTACCGTTCGCTTTCAGGCTTGAAGGGTTATTGGACCAGGAGCTTCTCCGGCGCTCCGTACATTCGGTTGTCGCAAGGCACGAAGCCTTGCGGAGCAGATTTGTGCATACGGGCGATGGCTGGGCACTTGAGGTCGTGGATCCCGCCCAGTGCGAAGTGACGATCGAGACGAAGGACTTTTCCTTGTTTCAGGCGGCACAAGCAGAAAAGCTCACTCAGCTGGTCTGGTCGACCGAGAACAAAAGATCTTTCGAACCTGGAACATGGCCCATGTTCCGGATGAACTTGGTCAAACTGTGTGACAACATCCACAATCTGTACTTCTCGATTGATCATGTCATCACCGATGGCTGGTCGCTCGGCATTTTGTTCGAAGAGATCTCACAGGCTTACGCGGACGGTCTGCAACTTGAAACACCTGCTTGCGCCATGCCGGCCCTACAGTTTTCAGACTTTGCCGCATGGCAAAGAGGTTGGTGCGATACTCCTGCCGGCCGGGCACAATACCAGTTTTGGAAGGAAAAGCTGCTGACCGCTCAGCCCGTTTTCTCTGACGCCGCATCCACTTCGCCAAGCTCCCGGGCTGCTGGAATTGCACACATTCCCATTGAGTTCACGGGCCCGCGGTTTGAAGAGATCCAACACGTGAGCAGCCAATGTGGTTGCACAACATTCATGACAATGCTTGCCGCTTTCAAGATTCTCCTTCGGCGCATCTCCGGTCAGGACGACTTTTGCGTCGCAACAGCGATGGCAAATCGTCGGAATCCTGCAATGGAAACGGTTATGGGCCCGGTAGAAAACACCGTCCTGATTCGATCTTCGCTGAACGATGAGTTGGTTTACCGCGATGTCCTCGAGGCCATTCGCGACTCGGTGCTGGAGGCATACGCACATCAGGAATTCCCGTTCGAACGATTGGCTGTGCAAATGGAAGACGATTGCGGCGCCGACTTTGGTCACCTGCTGCAGGTCATGTTTGTCAACCAGAACCCCTACCGCCGATCCCTGCAGCTTCCCGGCCTGGACCTCAAGTCTGTAGGTGACGTTCATAGGGAGGGTCAGCCGGTAATGCCGATAAACCGAACCAGGCTGACTGTCATGATAAAGGAAACCTCCGCTGGCATTGTCGGATCGTGCATCTACCGGCAGGAATACTTCGACAAACAGTATGTTGAGCAACTGATAGGCAACTTCAAACAGACTTTGTCGCAGATGGCAAAGGCGCCTGATTCTCGCATCTGACCTTTTGTGCGCCAAAAGCGGTTGGCATACGGTCAACTTGGACCGCGGCTCCCGTTCGGATGCCGGTTGGGAAGCAGGCTAAACTGCCTCGCCTAGCGAAGTTCGGTCGGATGTGCTAGCGTGAAGTGGCAGGTCAGCAGTTGAAGATACGTTCGAAAAGAGGGAAAAATGGCCATTGGAGATGTATGTCAGTCGCTCGATTTGGAAGATATGACAGAAGAACAACTGATCGAACTACGCAATATAGTTCGCGAAGAACAGAAACGGATTGAACCGCTGCAGGAAACGCTGTCCAAGACAATCGACGAGATTGGCAAGAAGCTCGAAAGCAAGGGAGTTGCATCTGACAGTGGTGCAACTGACAGTTAGAACCCGCCCCAACCGTACAGTTTCGCTGGTGTCAGGTCGGGAAAACCGGCCAACTCCCGCCTTAGATATCGATCAATCCAAGAGCATCCATACGGCCACAAGCGCCAACATTACACCGAACAGCATGTTCAGGCGCCTTGCGTCCGTCTCGCGCCGAAACACTAACGCCAGTCGATCGCCTATATACGCCCAAACCGCAAATGCGATCAGATTGTTGATGGTGGCAACGGTTGAAACAAGGATGATCAGCAGTATTTGGGAATCTGCAGTTGCATCGACGAACTGTGTGAAAATCAATGCGACAATCAAATATCCTTTCGGATTCAGCAACAGCAGAATTGCACCATCCCAAAAGCCCGCATGACGGGCATTCGGGTCGTCTTGCAGTGATCCCGCCCTGCCGATTGACCAGGCCAGGTAGAGCACATAAGCACTTCCCAGGTACTTGATGGTAACCAGAAACAGGGGAAATGCCGTCGCAATCCAACCGAACCCCATTCCGATACCGATTGCCACTACCCACGCAGCAACGTGATAGCCTGCATTGGCGGGAACCGTGGCTGAAAAGCCGAAACGAGCACCGTTGGCAGCAAAAAACATGTTTCCCGGACCCGGACTATAAGCTAACGGGAAGAGAAACAGCAGCAACGTGATAGTAGTTTCCAGCATCAATTGTCCCCTACCATTTCAGCTGAATCAGGGCGCAGAGCGCTGATCCTATCTGAAGTTTGATTGCTGGAACAAACCAGTACGACCTTCATCCCTTCAGCATGCCGGTGACAAACAGCCCGCAAGTCTCAATTGTCCGAACAAACTCGCAATCAACAGCCGGACCGGCAGTGGCAGGTTTCGGGTATCGCCAAACTCATGGCGTCGAGATTCAGGAGCAAACGATGAGCTCGCGGCCAGCAACTCAGATTGCGAGTATCCTGCGGTAGACCCACAGCCGTGCCGGGGGAATGTTGCGCACCATCCAGTCAAACGGCTCCACGGAATAGGTCTGCCAGTCGGGCGGGATCGGTGAGACCGGGCCATAGGAAATCTGCACGATCGGCCGCCCGGGTTTGAGCCGGTCAAACAGCTCGTTCAGCAGGCCGATCCTTTTTTCGAGCGGAAAGTTCAGCATCGGGATGGCTGATATGACAGTATCAAACCTGCTGTCGCCCAAATCAGGCAATACATCGTCGAGCTGAAACGCATTGCCGTGCAGGATGTTCACTTCAGGATAGTCCGACTTCAGCTGCGGGATGAACGCTTCCGTATATTCAACCGAAAACAGCTTTGACGGCTTTACGCCACGGGCCAGGATTGCCTTTGTAATGACGCCCGTGCCGGGGCCAAGCTCAAGCACCGGATCATCGCTTTGCTCAGTGATAAGGCTGGCCATGCGTCTGGCGGTCACGCTGCTGGTGGGCAATACCGCGCCCATCGCCTTGGGCTTGTCGATCCAGGTTTTGAAGAACCGGATTTCCTCGTCGAAACGATCAGCGACATTCCTTGCCATGCGACTGGCCACGGGCATTTCCCCTTTCCTGGTTATGCGGTGCCGATCAAGCCTGCTCAGGCTCGCTTGCACTTGTTTCAGTGGCTCGCACCGACAGCCTCTCGCCCCATGTCGTCGACAGGGTCGTATCCATCGGACTTACCCTTAAACAGTGGCAACAATTGTACACGGATGATTTTGGGTTATCCACCGGTAACCGGGGGAAAAAACGCAACTTCACGTGCATCCCCGATTGGGTGGTCCAGCGCCACGTGCTCCTGGTCCAGCGCCGCCCGGATAACCCGCATGTCAGCAAACGCCGCCGCATAACCTTCATCACGGGTCGCCAGGTGCGCTGCAAGGTCCGCCACCGTGGTCACGTCCGCAGGTACTTCAATCACTTCCTCGCCCGTACCGGTGCGCTGGCGCACCCAGGCAAAATACATCACCTTCATTCGTCTTCTTCCATGACATGCTTCACACCGGCGCGAAAATAGTCATAGCCTGTATAAAGCGTTGCAACGGCGGCAATCCACAAAAACGTCAGCCCGATCGTGGAGGTATGATGAAACACCTTGTCACCGGCGGGCCCGACAATCAGAAACCCGATGGCGACCATCTGGAAAGTGGTCTTCCATTTGGCCAGCTGCGTCACCGGAACCGAGACCCTGAGCTCGGCCAGGAACTCCCGCAGACCCGACACAAGTATTTCGCGGCACAAGATAATGATAGCCGCCCAGATGTGTATGCCCTTGATCTCGCCGGTATAGGTGACCGCAAGAAGAACAGAGGCAATCAGCAACTTGTCTGCAATCGGATCCAGCATCTTGCCGAGGGATGACTGCTGTTGCCAGATGCGGGCCAGGTATCCGTCAAGAAAATCGGTGATCGCGGCAATGATGAAAATGGCCACGGCTATCCAGTGATTGGTGTCGCCGCCATAGATCAGCAAGCCCACCACCATCGGCACCGCAGCGATGCGCAGGTAGGTCAGGATATTTGGCAACCAGGTGGCAACATTGCCGCGCCGGTTCGGATGCCTGATTTTTTCAGCGCCAGCGCTCAAGTTTCACCCTCGTGGAAGTAACCGTATATGGCAGTTGCCAGACTTTTGCTGATTCCTTCAACCTGCTCGAGATCGGCAATCGATGCGCCGGAGACCGCCCGCGCAGATCCAAAGGCGCGCAGCAGCGCTTTTTTGCGCCCCGGTCCGATGCCGCCAATCTCGTCGAGAGGATTGGCCAGCGCGGCCTTGGCGCGCTTGGCGCGATGTGTACCGATGGCAAACCTGTGTGCTTCATCGCGCAATCTTTGCACATAATACAGTACCGGGTCACGTTGTTCGAGCATGAACGGCGCCTTGCCTGAGACATGAAACTGTTCGCGGCCCGCATTGCGGTCCGGCCCCTTGGAGATACCGGCGACCGGCACATCATCGATACCCAGTTCCCTCAGAACCTCCTGCACTGCTGAAAGCTGGCCCTTGCCCCCATCGATCAGCAACAGGTCCGGCCACGTGCCGACACTGGTTTCGTCTTCACCGGCGTCGGTTCTTTCGCCGTTGTCTCCGGCATCGGCCGGGCGTTCGCCCTGTTCTTTCAGCAGGCGGGCAAACCGCCGCGTGAGCACTTCCTTCATCATCCCGAAATCGTCACCGCCGGTATCCTGCTCGGTCTTGATGTTGAACTTGCGGTAGTGCGCCTTAGCCAGCCCTTCCGGTCCCGCGACGATCATGCCGCCAACCGCATTGGTGCCTTGTATGTGCGAGTTGTCATACACCTCGATGCGTCGTGGCATACGCTCAAGCCCGAATACGTTTTTGACACCTTCCAGCAGCTTCTTCTGCGATGAGGTGTCGGCCAGCTTGCGCCCAAGCGCCTCGCGGGCGTTGGTCACCGCGTGATCGACCAGTTCGCGCTTTTCGCCACGCCGCGGCACCAGCACATCCACCTTGCGCCCCGCCTTGGTTGACAGCGCATCGCTCAGCAGCTCGATCTCGCTGACATCGCCGGACAGCAGAATCTGGCGCGGCACCGGTTTGTCGTCATAGAACTGGGCGATGAAGGCGGCCAGAATGTCTGCCGGTTCAACCGACTTGTCGGCGCGCGGGAAGTAGGCGCGCGTGCCCCAGTTCTGTCCGGCCCTGATGAAAAACACCTGGATGCCGGTCTGCCCACCCTCCTGGGCCAGGCCGAATATATCTGCCTCGGTCAAGCCCTGCGGGTTGATGCCTTGCGATGCTGTCACATGGCTGAGTGCCGAAATCCGGTCACGGCAGACCGCGGCGCGCTCAAAATCAAGCTCCTCTGAAGCGGCCTCCATCTGTTTCGCCAGAGCAGTTTTGACCGCGTTGGACTTGCCGGACAGAAAGGCTTCCGCCTGTCTGACCAGTTCGTTGTAGCCGCCTGCAGAGATCTCACCGGTGCATGGCGCAGCGCAGCGCTTGATCTGAAACAGCAGGCAGGGCCGCGTCCGGTTCTCGTAGTAACTGTCGGAACACGAGCGCAGCAAGAATGCCTTCTGCAGCAAATTGATGGTGGTGTTGACCGACCCGGCCGAGGCAAACGGCCCATAATAGCTGCCCTTGCGATTACGCGCTCCGCGATGCTTGGTGATCTGGGCAACGTCATGGTCCTTGGCAATCAGGATATACGGAAACGACTTGTCATCACGCAGAATGACGTTGTAGCGCGGCTTCAGGCGCTTGATCAGGTTTGCCTCCAGCAACAGCGCTTCTGGCTCCGTCTTGGTGGTGACGAACTCCATGGAACTGGTGTTGGCGATCATTGCCGCGATGCGGTTGGTATGGCCACCCAGGCGTGTGTAGCTGGAAACACGATTCTTCAGATTGCGCGCCTTGCCCACATAAAGCACGTCGCCCTTGTGGTTATACATCCGATAGACGCCCGGCCTGCCCGGCAGGGTTTTTGCAAACCGCTTGATGACCTCCGGGCCACTTTCGATGGCGGTTTCGGCAGCTTCATCTTCTTGGCTGATCTGAGTATCGCTCATCGGCCTCGCGTGCGCTCGATCTCGATACCTACACTTGAAGCTTCAGGGATGATGTCGAGCTTCTCGACCCGCACTCGCACGCGTTTGATCGATCTGTTCCGCAACACCTTGTCGGCAATCTTTTCAGCAAGTGTCTCAACCAGGTTGACGTGGCCGTCCTGGACAATGGCCTTCACGTTCTTGACCACTTTTTCATAACTGACGACGTTCCGTATGTCGTCTTCCAGCGCTCCGCCCTGCTCCTTCACCGCACAATCGATGTTGACCAGGATACGCTGCGGGTGCCGCTTCTCGTGCTCGTAGATGCCCACCATGGCAATCAGCGCCAGGTCACGCACGAAGACATGCCGCAACCCGTGCTCGGCATCTGCATATGCTGAACTCAACTGGCGTGGATTGTTGTCCATATCACCTACTCGTTTACATCCGTGACATCCGGCGTCTGCCAGACCAGGTGCTGCCCACCATCAAGCACGATCATCTGTCCGGTCAAGGCCGGGGCCGACAAAATGAATGACAATGCTGACGATATCTCTGCCGGCGAAGTCCCACGCTGCAGCAGCGTCTGCCCGGTGCGCTCGGCAAAATCACCCTCTTTCATCCGCACATGCGGCAAGGCCGGCCCCGGACCGATGGCGTTAACCCGGATTCGCGGTGCCAGGGACTGGGCCAGTGTGCGCGTCACCGTCCACAGTGCGGATTTCGATGCGGTGTAGGAAAAGTACGTCGGATTGAGCTTCAACACGCACTGGTCGATGAGATTGACGATATTGCCGTGTGCACCCTCGGGGAACTGCGCAGCGAAAGCCTGGGCCAGGAACACTGGCGCCCGCAGGTTGATGTTCAGATGCAGGTCCCAGTCCTCCTGCGTCATGGTTTCCGCCAGATCCGGTTCGAACCGCGACGCATTGTTGACCAGGCATGTCAGCGGCCCGAGAGCTTCTGCCGACCGGGCCACGACTGCTTCCGGCACACCGCCTTTGGCCAGATCCCCCTGCACTGCGGCGGCACGCCCGCCTTTGGCCTCAATGTCGGCGACAACCGCGTCTGCGCCGTCGCGCGACAAGTTGTAGTGTACGGCCACCGCCCAGCCCCTGTCGGCCAGGTCGAGTGCCAGCTGTCGGCCAATGCGCTGCGCAGCACCGGTTATCAGGACTGTTCCGGTCATCGTGTCATCCATCTTTCAAGTAGGGTCCAGACCCTAGTACCAAAATCTCGGGCGGGATGCGATCAGCAGGGCAGACCCGGCCCGGCCACATAAACGCAGCGGCCGCTACGGCGGATTGATGTCAGCTGAAACTGACCACGATCGGTGAGCCGGGCTTGGCATCGGGCTCAGGGGCGTTTGCCGGCGCCGGTGCGGATTGCAGCCAGACATTGCCCGGCCCGCGCAAGATGGCGACATTCAGTTTGTTGTCGGCTGCAACGCCATGACTTTCAGATGCCTTTTCAATCACCACGGTTGCACCAAGCGCCGCTATGGCGCTGCCCCTGGCCGCCAGAATTTCGCCGGCCCCCAGCTTGAGATGTGATACTTCGCCGGTTGCCGACAAAAACACCCAACCTTCACCGTCAGCCTGCAGCAACACCAGGCCATCGGGCCGGTTGGCGGATTTGAGCGACTTGATATGGCTGTATGGTCTCAGTTGCACGCCCGGGCCGACAGCCAGGAAGTTCTCCTGTGGCAACAGTATGCGGCCGGCCAGCTGCTTGAGGTCGAACACTCCCACGCATCCACCGGGCGACAGCAAAACACGGGCATCGGCATCACCGACATTGCACGCCATGACCAGCGCTTCATTGCCGGCGTCTTCGAGAATGACACCGTTGTCATGGGCGATCACCGACTTTGCCCAGCCCACCATCCGGCGGCCGGGTCTGAGGGTCACCGCCAATTGCTGCATGAACCGGCCGGACACGACAAAAGACAGGTCAGCGGGATCCTCATCCGACGCCGTATGCTCGTGTACCGTGTCCGCAATGGATTGAAATGTCATCGCCCAAACCCGACTGTAATGATTCTCCAGCTGCGCTTTGCGCCCCGGACCCATGTTGCCTCCTTAAACCATGTGTCGAGGCGCCATGACAACAGCTTAGCGCAACTTCATATGGGGCCAGACATCACTGAGTTGCCTGCCCTGGTTCGGCCGCGCGTATCGCCTGCCATACTTTCAGCGGCGTCAGCGGCATGTCGACGTGAGCGATGCCAAACGGCTTCAGGGCGTCGACAACTGCATTCACGACAGCCGGCGGCGCACCGGTGGCGCCGGCTTCGCCCGCGCCCTTGACCCCGAGCGGATTGGACTGTGTCGGCGCGTCCTGATTGAACTCAAGTCCGATCGACGGCAGGTCCATGGCCCGCGGCATGCAGTAGTCCATGAACGATCCGGTCAGAAGCTGGCCGGTCTCATCATAGGTCACACCTTCCAGCAACGCCTGGCCGATGCCCTGAACCGCGCCTCCCATCACCTGTCCGCCGGCAATCAGCGGGTTGATGATCCGGCCGAAATCATCGACTACCGTGTAGCCGGTGATAACGGTCATGCCGGTATCGGGATCGACCTCTACCTCGCAGACATGAACGCCGTTGGGATATGAAAACTGCTCGCGCTGCCAGGTCTTCGCAGATGACAGGCTATCGGGAACGCCGGCCGGCAGGCTGTCGGCGATGTCCCGCAGCTTTGCGGCAAGTTCGAGGATACCGATACCCCGGTCCGTGCCGAGGATGGCAAACCGGCCATCCTTGAACTCAATATCCTGCACGCCTGCCTCGAGAACGTGCGCGGCGGCAAGCTTGCCCTTGTTCACGACTTCATGCGACGTGTTCAGCAAAGCCGACCCGATGACCATCAGAGATCGCGAACCACCATGACCACCGCCGGATTTTATCACATCGGTGTCTCCGGTAATGTACCGCACCTTGTCGGGGTCGATGCCGAGTTCCGAACTGATGATCTGCTTGTAGGTCGTCTCGTGGCCCTGCCCTGTCGCCTGGCCACCAGTCATCAGCGACACGGCGCCGTCATCTTCAAACCGCAACTCGGCAAAGTCGGCCGGCATGCCGAGGGTCACCTCCAGATAGCTGGACACGCCAAGCCCGCGCAGTTTGCCCTTGCGCTCGGATGCCTTGCGCCGCTTTTCAAACCCATCGGCATCATGCACCTGCAGGGCTTTGTCCAGCGTGCCTTCAAAGTCAGCACAGTCGATCACCATGCCGAGCGCCATCTTGTGAGGATATTGGCTGATGAAGTTCTGACGCCGCAACTGAACCGGGTCGCGTCCGGTTTCAAACGCCGCCAGATCCACCAGCCGTTCGATCAGGTAGGCGGATTCCGGCCTGCCGGCACCACGATAGGCATCGATCGGCACCGTGTTCGTGAACACCGCATCGACCGACATTGAAACCGACGGGATGCAGTAGTTTCCGCCCATCGAAACCCAGCTCGCAGATGTTGGGATGATCGTCGCATAGGACGACAGGTAGGCGCCCATATTGGCCCGTGTGTCGATTTTCAGAGCTGTAAAATTCCCATCCTCGTCCAGGGCAAGTTCGGCGGTCGTCAGGTGGTCGCGGCCGTGAATCTCCGACAGGAAGTTCTCTGAACGATGGGCAATCCATTTGACCGGCCGCCCCACCAGCTTGGCTGCCAGCATGACCATCACGTTTTCGGGATAGACGAAGTTCTTTGCACCAAATCCACCGCCGACATCGGGCATCACCACACGCACTTTTTCAGGCGGCACCTTGAAGATGACATCGGCCATCTGCCCCTTCTGACCGTGCACGGCCTGGCCCGACACATGCAGGATCAACTGGTCCTTGTCGCTGTCGTAGTCACCGATGGACCCACGCGGCTCGACGGCCGACGGCGCCACCCGGTTGTTGACGAATGTCAGCCGGGTGACATGCGCGGCGGCACTGATGGCCTTGTCGACCGCAGCTTCGTCACCCTTGTGGAAGTGATAGGCCCGGTTTGATTTCAGCTTCGGGTGGATCAGCTTGGTCTTCTTGTCGAGCACCGTGGCCAGATCAACCACCGCCGGCCTGTCGCTGTAATCAACCAGGACGGCTTCGGCGGCCAGTTCGGCCTGCCCGCGGGTTTCCGCAATGACCATGGCCACGGGATCGCCGACGAAGCGCGCGACATCTCCAGTCAGGGCATGACGTTCCGGCACAGCGATGCCGTTTTCATCAACCCCATCCACCGCGGTCAGCGTCGGGAACGCCCCGAGACCGGCCTTTTTGACATCCTTATGGGTGAGCACCTTGATGACACCCGGCATGGCTGCAGCCTCAGAGACATCAATCTTGCCGACTTTCGCATGTGCAAAGGGTGAGCGCACAAAGGCGGCATGCACCATGTTGTCCAGGCTGATGTCATCGACATAGCAGCCGTCTCCCTTGAGAAAGCGTTCATCTTCGACGCGACGGACAGCCTGTCCGACAGCAAATTTCTGCATGTTTGATTGCCTGTTTTGGAATTCTATTTGCGGAGCTCCGAGCGCAAACGGTTTTCGGTCGCGCGCGCTGTTCCGCCAATTCTAAACCATTGCTAGCCGCCAAGTCTAGCCAACAGCTCGTCGCGGTCGGCCGTAAAACCGCCGGCAATCCACCAGTCTTCCAGGGCTGTCAGCATCTCGCCGACCTGTGGTCCCGGCTCAATGCCTGCCGCAAGCATGTCTCCGCCGGTCACCGGAAATACCGGCATGTCCCATTCATCCGGCAGACGAAACAGACGCGTCCAGTCCTCGTCACCGGCATTGGCAGCACGCGCCCATGCCAGCAGCACCGCCCGTTTCCATGTATCGGCACCTATTTGATACAACATCACTTTGCGCTCGTTGTCGCGCAAGACGGGCGATATCGGCATCGCGGACTGCACATCGTGCAGGCACCGGGATTGGGCGTTCGACAATCTGAGCAATTCAGACTGTTGTGCGGCGGACACCGGCAAGGCGGCCGCCAGCAGCGTCGGGTAATCGGGTATGATCCCCTGCGCATCGGCCAGACTGGTCAGGGACTTAAGCAGGCCAGCGTCCATGTCGGCCCCGTACAGGGTCCGGTTGATGCCGGCATCATTCATCAGCCGCGCCACTTCACCGGCACGCCGGCCACACAGCAGCCTGCGGGTTTCCTGCCCTATGCGCTCCCTGGAAAGCTGTTTCAACCCGTGCTGCAACTGCCGGCAGGCAGCCAGTCCGTCAGCGTCGACGTCTTCGCTGCCGTATTGGGAAATGAAACGGAAGAAGCGCAAAATTCGCAGGTAATCTTCCTTGATGCGCGAATGCGGGTCACCGACGAACCGCACCATCCGTGCCTTCAGGTCGACAATTCCGCCGACCGGATCGAACACATCGCCGTTGTCAGAACAATACAGCGCGTTGATTGTGAAGTCGCGCCGTGCCGCATCCGCTGCCCAGTCATCCGTAAATGCCACCTGGGCCTTGCGCCCGTCAGTCTCGACATCACGACGCAGTGTCGTCACCTCGAAACTGCTGCCGTCGCTGATGACAGTTATCGTCCCGTGGTCAATACCGGTTGCAACGGCCTTCATCCCTGCGGCTTCCGAAACCTCAACCACCTGTTCGGGTCTGAGCGTCGTGGCGATATCAATATCGCGAACTTGCTCGTCCAGAAGCGCGTTGCGTACGGCGCCACCGACAATGCGCGCCTCGCCACCGACGCCGGCGATTGCCTGAAACACCCTGCGCAGGCCCACGGTCTCAAGCACGGCATGGTCCCGTAGCGAAGGCAGCGTCATGACCTGGTGATCCTGTCATGCAGGTTGCGCAACATGCCCGCCGTTGCACCCCAGACATATCGCTCTCCATAGGGCATGGCATAGTATTGCCGCTTGCGGCCCTGCCAGACCCTGGAATGACGAAGATGATTGGCCGGCTCCATGAAGTGCGCCAGCGGAACATCAAAAATGTCAGTGACCTCACCGGGCTCGGGCACCAGGTCGAAGCCGCTCCGCAACAGTCCCACGACCGGGACAATGCGAAAGCCGGTACCTGTCTGGTAGACATCCAGAAAACCGGCAGGTTCGACGAACTCCGGCGAAATGCCGGTTTCTTCATGGGTTTCGCGCAGGGCGCACTCTACCGGGCCGGCATCTTCGGCATCGATCTTGCCGCCGGGAAATGCGATCTGGCCGGCATGGGTCGGCAGTTCGTCCGAACGTTGCGTCAACAGAACATGCAACTCGCCTTTACGCTCCAGCAACCCGACAAGGACCGCGGCTGCGCGGGCTTCGTCAATCGCCCCGACCGACATATCCGGATTCAGGTCCTCATCGGACCGCAGCGCAGGAAGCGCAGCGTCGGCTGCTTCGGCAGGGACCTGCATGTGAAGCCGCGGTACGGCAAATTCCCGAAACCAGTCTTGCGAGTAAACTGTCATGGTTTTCACACACCGGCCTCGTCAGCCCGCATCATCGGCCAGAACCTTGCCGACGACCAGATACCAAACCAGCGGTCTCCATCGTGGACTTCCACGCAACCTGCCTCGACCATGTCTGGAAACACCGACCGTGCAAGCCTCGCCTCAAGGCCGCCGCGTACCGTGACATACGGCAGCGCAATGCCGCCGGCAGCCGGGCCCTCGGCGAACCGCATGGGGTGGTCATCGTCTATTGCTACGGTTTCGCCCAGGTTGGTGGTCAGTGTCACGGTCTGGTCGGCGGAGTTGCCGTCAATCTGCATGTCAACCGCCACAAACGGTACATCGGCAACCTGGATGGCTCGCTTCTCAGCCGGTGTCACAAGCACATAGTGCCCGTCCGGCTCTCGCCGCAATATTGAGGCAAACAGGGCCACCAGGCCGGCGCGGCGGATGGCGGAGCCCTCGTGAGACCAGTTGCCGTCGATATCGATTGCGATATCTATCGGCGCACTGCGCGCCGGATGCCATGTGTCGACCGGTGCCGGCGCACGAGCCGGCATGTCGGCAGCCGGGATGGCGTCCAGCCCCCGTATGTGGCGTAATTCAGTCATGTCTCCGGTCAATTCGTTGTCCTGGGGCACCGTCAGGCAGGAACAAGTGTACAATTTTCCGTTGATTCACCCAAAATCTGCCCTTTCCGCCATTCTGACGATATTGTGAAGCATGAAACGGTCCAACAGGAAAGCGCCATCGTTACATCATGGTAACTTGCTCTAAGAACCGTGTTGCGACCAGTCTTTATGGCGTATGCTTATAAATGAAGAGCGAATCCGTCTAGCATAGGAAAAACTTGAGGATATGAATTTCCCATGAGCACCGTTACCAACGCTGATGCCAAAATCCTCGATAATCTCGAGGCCACAGCCGAACAGCTGGAAAAGGCGCAAGACGCGCTGAAGACTGTCATTTTCGGACAGGACGACGTGATCAGCCAGGCAATGATCGCCATTCTGGGCGGCGGCCATGCGCTGTTGGTCGGCGCACCGGGCCTGGCAAAAACCAAGCTGGCAGTCACTCTGGGTACCGTGCTGGGCCTGGAAGAGAAGCGCATCCAGTTTACGCCGGACTTGATGCCTGCCGACATTCTGGGCTCCGAAGTGCTGGACGAAGGTGACACCGGCCGCCACCAGTTCCGCTTTGTGAAAGGCCCGGTGTTCTGCCAGCTCCTCATGGCGGATGAGATCAACCGCGCCAGCCCGCGCACCCAGTCTGCCCTGCTGCAGGCAATGCAGGAACACCACATCACCATCGGAGGTCAGACGTACGACTTGCCGTCGCCGTTTCATGTTCTGGCCACGCAGAACCCGATTGAGCAGGAAGGAACCTATCCGCTGCCGGAAGCGCAGCTCGACCGTTTCCTGCTGGAAATAAACGTCCCGTATCCGGATCTTGACTCAGAGCGGCGCATGCTGTTCGCCACCACCGGCAATGAAGAAGCCGAAGTTCCCAATGTGTTTTCCAGAGAGGACCTGATGCGGGCACAGCGGCTGACCCGAACCATCCCCGTCGGTGAAAAGGTCGCCGATGCCATTCTGGAGCTGGTGCGTTCAGCACGTCCGGGACCGGACAGCTCCGACTATGCCAAGGAGACGATTTCCTGGGGACCGGGGCCGCGCGCCAGCCAGTCCCTTATGCTGGGCGTGCGGGCACGGGCGCTGCTGGATGGCAGACTGTCTCCATCACTTGACGATGTGGTCGCACTGGCCGCACCGGTGCTGCGCCATCGCATGGCCATTACATTCGCGGCCCGCGCCGAGGGCGTGACCATTGACGACGTGATCAGCAAGCTCACTGAACCGATCAGGCTTTAAGGGACACTTCGGATTGGCCAGTAACACATCCTCATCTCTGACTGCCGCCGGACTGCGCGGGTCCGCTGACCAGCTGGCCAGCGCCTATCCGCCCATGCTCATCCAGTCGGAGCGCATTGCCAACGCCATCGTGCACGGCGCGCACGGCCGCAGGCGGACTGGCCCCGGCTCGGATTTCTGGCAATACCGGCCCTATTCGCCGGGTGATTCCGTCTCGCGCATCGACTGGCGCAAGACCGCACGGGCTGGCAAAACGCTGATCCGCGAAAGCGAATGGGCCGCGACAAACACAGTGTTTGTCTGGGCAAGTCAGACCAAGGGCATGGATTTCCGATCGGACCTCGCCAGCACGACCAAACGCGAACGCGCTGCCATTCTTGCCCTGACCATCGCAACCCTTGCGGTGCGGGCCGGCGAACGGGTCGGTGTACTCGGCTGGCCGCAGGCGCCGGGTCACACACGCCTGGTGTTGCGCCGCATGGCGGCGTGGTATTCGGGTGAAGCGGACGAACAGTTCACCTCGCAGTCGCTGCCGCCGCAGGTGCCACTGCCGCGCCATGCAAGCTGTGTGCTGATTGGTGATTTTCTGGACCCGCTCGACAAGCTGCGCGCACGACTCGGCGACATTGCAGACGCCGGCCTGCACGGCCACATCGTGCAGGTCACAGATCCAGCCGAAGAAACCCTGCCCTACCACGGCCGCACTGAGTTCATTGAAATGAACACCGGCGAAAAACTAGTGGCGGGACGTGCCGAGACATTGAAACAGGACTACATTGAGACGCTTGCCAGGCACCGCGAGGGCCTGCGCCAGCTGGCGAGGCAACTTGGCTGGACATTTATCGTGCATCACACCGACCAGTCACCGCATCCGCTGCTGGTGTCGCTTTATACGCGCCTGTCACAGCGCGCGGGCGCTTATGCGCCGGTCAGGACGGGGTAATCGATGTCTGCACTACTGGCAGGTTTGACATTCACCACACCGCTGGCACTGGCCGGCCTCCTGGTGCTGCCGGTCATCTGGTGGCTGCTGCGCTTCACACCGCCGAAACCCCAGCAGGTCAGGTTTCCGCCCTACCGGCTGCTGCTGGACCTGATCTCCCGCGAAGAACAGCCGCAACACACGCCATGGTGGGTCTTGCTGATGCGTCTGGCCATGGCGGCAGCCGTCATACTCGGCGTAGCCGGGCCGCTGCTGAATGCGTCGGACGTGCGTGACAGGTCATCGGATCCACTGCTGATTGTCGCCGACGACAGCTGGGCATCGGCGCCTGACTGGCAACTGCGCCAGAACCTGATCCGCGATCTGCTGACCGAGGCGCAACGCGCAGGCGCACCCACTGCCATCACCGGGACAACCGGCACCTCGGATGTGCGCGAATTGAACCTGGCCGATGCTGCGACGACCCAGAAGGCCGCTGCCGTCATGCAACCCAACGCGCTGGCGTCGAAACGCGCCGCGCTGGGCGCCGAACTCGCCGCCGCATTCGCCGAAGTAGACAACCTGCGTGTGCTATGGCTCAGCGACGGTCTCGCCGACACTGCCGACGGCGAATTTGCCAACCTTCTGGGTACTCTGGGCGGCGGCAGCGCCCGCGTGGAAGTGCTGCTCCCTGACGCAACGCGTATTCCAACCGCGCTCAAAATGCCGGAACTGGAGGCCTCGAAACTGAAACTGTCGGCCACACGGGCAGACGGCAGCGAAGCCAGCACCCAGCAGGTGACTGTCCGGTCTCTCAGCGGCCGGGCCCTGGCAGAAGCACCGCTGGTGTTTGCCGCTGGCGAAACCAATGCCACCGCAGTCATCGAGCTGCCACTTGAGTTGCGCAATGAGGCATCTCGTATCGAGATCGCCAATGGCCGCTCTGCGTCGGGCATTTATCTGTTCGATGATCGCTGGCGGCGGAAATCGGTCGCCATGCTGTCGGGCGCGTCGCAGGAGTTGGAGCAGCCGCTTCTGTCGCCACTGTACTATGTCAGCCGGGCCATCCAGCCCAGTGCCGAAATTACCGAGGTCGGTTCTGTCGAGGGCATACAGGAGGCGTTGAAATCCGGCACGTCGATGATGGTGCTGGCCGATATCGGCGTGCTCGGAGAAAGCAATGTGACTGCTCTCGAACAATGGGTGGACAAGGGCGGTGTTGTGGTCCGGTTTGCCGGGCCGCGGCTGGCCGGCGGCCATGACGGCCTGGTGCCGGTCGAACTGCGCAGCGGCGGGCGCTCACTTGGCTCGGCCCTGAGCTGGGAACAACCGCAGGGACTGGCACCGTTCGCCGAGGAAACGCCGTTCGCCGGCCTGGCAACCGACAGCTCCGTCAAGGTTACGCGACAGGTCTTGGCCGAACCGTCGGCAACGCTGCCGGGCCTGGTCTGGGCCAGCCTTGAAGACGGCACGCCGCTGGTGACCGCCCGTGCCCAGGGCAAGGGACTGGTTGTGCTTTTCCATGTCACGGCAAACGCCGACTGGTCGAACCTGCCGTTGACAGGCCTGTTCGTGGAAATGCTGAAGCGTATCGCCGACATTGCGCCTGCGGCAGGCAGCCTGGGTTCAGATGCGGCAAACACCGCCGCCGACAATGCCTCGGCGGCGGCTGCCAGCCAGGGCGCCTTCACACCGCTGCGCAGCCTCAACGGCTTTGGAGAGTTGACAACTCCGCCAGCCAGTGCCGCCCCGGTTGAAACCGATGCGTTTTTCAAGATGCAGCCGACGCCTGATCATCCTGCCGGCATTTACGGTCGCGGTGGTGCGCGCCATGCGCTCAACCTTGACGCCGCCGGTGACGGTCTTGAATTACTGAGCGGACTGCCGTCATCAGTCTCAGTCGCAAGTTACGACCGAGCGCGGCCGACTGACCTGTCTGGCTGGTTGTTTGCGGCAGCCGTGGTTCTGTTTTTTGCCGATTGCCTCGCCATGCTGTACCTCACCGGTGCGGCAGCCAGGCTGACAAGACGGGCTGCAATCGCTTCATCGATAGCTCTCGTGCTTGCCGTTGCTGCAGGTGTAGCCACCGTGCCACCTGCCGGTGCCCAGCAGACAACCACATCACAGGGCCTCAATGCGGCAGAACAGTTTGCAATGGAATCAAGCCTGCAGACCCGCATTGGATATGTCCTGACCGGCGACATGCAGGTCGATGCCACCTCGAAAATGGGTCTTGAGGGACTGAGCCGGGTTTTGCAGCAGCGCACCTCGATCGAACCCGCCGATCCCATTGCCATCGATCTGCAGCGCGATGTGATCGTGTTTTTCCCGCTGATTTACTGGCCGGTCATCGCCAGCGCCGAGCCGCCGGACGATGCCCTGCTTGCCAAACTGTCGGACTATATGAAAAACGGCGGCACGATCTTTTTCGATACCCGCGACGACAATGCATCTACGGCATCCCTGACCGGCTCGCCATCACCTTCAACGATTGCCCTGCGCGGCATTCTCGACCGGCTGGACGTACCTGCTCTTGAGCCGGTGCCTGACGGCCATGTGATGACCCGGGCGTTTTACCTGCTGCAGGCGTTCCCTGGACGTTGGGCCGGTGGACAATTATGGGTTGAAGCCCGCACCTCCAACGAGGCCAGCATCAAGGCCGCCGCCAGCGACGGCGTGACCTCGATCATTATTGGTTCGAACGACTATGCCGCCGCCTGGGCTGTGGACGAAGCCGGCAACCCGCAGTTTCCGGTGTCCCCGGGCGGCGAAGGCCAGCGCGAGCACGCCTGGCGCACCGGTGTCAATGTGATGATGTATGCGCTGACCGGCAACTACAAGGCCGATCAGGTTCACGTGCCGGCCCTGCTCGAACGATTGGGGCAATAGAACCGTCATGCAATGGACCATGGATTTCCAACCTCTGGTGCCGCAATGGCTGGCAATAGCGCTCGCCGTCATGGTCGCGGTTGCGGTGCTGGCCGGCCTGGTTGCACGCGCGCGCGGCGCGTTTTTGAGAGCCCTGGCCGGCGCGGTGCTGGCGCTCGCGGTGTTCAACCCGGTCCTGTTGCGCGAAGAACGCGAGAACCTGCCCGACATTGCCGTGCTTGTCACCGACCGCAGTCAGAGCCAGACCATTGGCGACCGTGCCGCGCTGACCGATGCCGCAGAAGCCGAACTTCGCGAAAGCCTGACCAAGACACCCGACCTGGAAGTGCGACAGGTGGAGGTGCGCTCCGGCATTACCTCATCCGACGAGGGAACATTGGCCTTTGCCGCCCTGCGCCAGGCCTTGTCCGACATACCGCCTGAACGGTATGCCGGCGCCGTCATGATCACCGACGGACAGGTGCATGACATACCGGCCAGCATGGAACAGCTTGGCTACAGCGGTCCGCTGCATGGGCTGGTTACCGGAAGGCAAGGCGAGATCGACCGCACCATCAAGCTCACCCAGTCTCCCAAATTCGGCATTGTCGGACAAAGCCAGGCATTGCGCTTCATCGTCGAGGACCAGGGCGCGGCGGCAGGTCAGCCGGTACAGATCACCATTACCGTCGACGGAGTGGTCGCCGGCACGGTGACGGCGCAAAGCGGCGTCGAAACCGAAATGGAGCTGGACATCACTCACGGCGGCGACAATATCATCGAGCTGTCCGCAGCGGAGCTGGCCGGGGAACTGACAACCCGCAACAACCGTGCAATTGTCGTGACCAAAGGCATTCGGGACAGGCTGCGCGTGCTGCTGATTTCGGGCAAGCCGCACCCGGGCGAACGCACCTGGAGAAACCTGCTGAAGGCTGACACATCTGTCGACCTGGTGCATTTCACCATTTTGCGCCCGCCGGAAAAACAGGACGGCACTCCCATCAATGAATTGTCGCTGATCGCCTTTCCAACCCGAGAACTGTTTGTCGAGAAACTGTCCGAGTTCGACCTGATTATCTTTGACCGCTATGAACGCCGCGGTGTGCTGCCGGTCACCTATCTGGCAAACATTGCCGACTATGTGGAAAAAGGCGGCGCCGTCCTGGTTGCTGCGGGACCCGACTATGCACAGGCCACCAGCATCTACCGCACGCCGCTTTCAGCTGTTCTGCCAGCCATGCCCACCGGCGAAGTGACTGTCGGACCGTTCAAGGCCCGGGTGACCGAAAAGGGCGAGCGTCACCCGGTGGTGCGTGGCTTGCCAGGCGCCAGTACGACCGAACCGGACTGGGGTCGCTGGTTCCGCATAATCGATTCGGAAGTGCGCAATGGCGACATTGTCATGGCCGGGCCCGATGACCGGCCATTGATGGTGCTGGCCCGTGTCGGCGAAGGCCGCGTGGCGGAACTCATGTCAGATCATGCCTGGTTGTGGGCACGCGGCTTTGAAGGTGGCGGGCCACAGGCGGAAATGCTTCGGCGCATGGCGCACTGGTTGATGAAAGAGCCGCAGCTGGAAGAAGAAGCCCTGTCCGGAACCCAGACCGGCACGCAACTGACAGTTGAACGCAACACCATGGGCAACGAGGTCGACGATGTGACCGTCACGCTGCCATCCGGCGAAACCCGCCAGGTCCCGCTGCAGCAGGCGCAGCCGGGCATCTGGCGCGGTACGCTGGAAGCAACCGAGGCCGGCCTGCACCGGCTTTCGGACGGTAAGCTGGAAGCCGTCGCAGCCATCGGCACGGTCGACCCCCGCGAGGCATCGGATCTGTTCGCCACGACGGAAAAACTGCAGCGGCTCGCAGCCAGCACCAGGGCATCTGCGCGTTTCATCTCTGAAGACGGCAAACCGGCCACCATGGCGCTGCCCCGCATTGCCAAGGTCAACGCTGGCCGCTCCATGAGCGGTTCAGGCTGGCTCGGCCTGAAGGCCAACAACGCCTATCGCGTATTGTCCATCGGCGCGTTTCCCCTGTTTGCCACACTGCTCGCCTTAGCGGCGCTGCTGGCACTGGTGTCACTGACCTGGTATCGCGAGGGTCGCTGAGCGAAACCCTCGCTGATTTTTCAGGACTGATCATTTTGCTTTGCCTGATACCGAGACGGAGACAGCACCAGTCCGTCGGCGCGTTCAAATGAGCCAGGCGCCAGTTCGCAGAACAGCAACCGCGCCGGATCCACGGGCCCCGGCAGAGTCAGGCGTCCGTCCGGCACCCGAGCAAAGCCGAACGGCGCATAGTAGGGCTCATCGCCGACAAGAATAACCAGTTCGTGGCCGAGCCGTTGCGCCTGTTTGAGTGAATGACGTATCAGCGTTGTTCCCAGCCCGGTGCCCTGCAAATGCGGTTCGACAGCAATTGGTCCGAGCATGATCGCACGTTCGCCGGTCTCGCCGATGCACAAGTGCCAGAAACTGATGACCGCCCGCAATGCCGGACCGGTTGTGCCGTCGTCAACATAAAGCCCGAAGCTTAATCCCTCGACCGGCTGCTCGCCCTCGCGAAGCCGATAGGTCGTCTTGGTACGTCTGCCAATTCCGAAAGCGCGGTCAAGCAGCCCGTTCGCCTGCGCTTCAAGCGCCATATCTTTATGATTGAATGGTTTTATGCAGTCTGGATTGGTAAGCATCGGCCTTGTGTCCGTAGGAATGAGAAACGTGCAGTGTGGGTTTCACACCGGACTTCCTCACCGGCCACAGCTTGCGTCAGGGCAAAAGGCTAGGCACGCGCGAGTACAGTCCGGCAGTGCGGCAACTAAATCCGCATCGCTTGGAACAAAATCGTCGCTGACGCACTTTCGCGGGCATTCTGCTTGTCCTGACCAATTCATCTGTCGCCACTGCGTCGGCGAACATTTGTGTTCGCCGCAACCGCGACACTGGCTGGCCATATCATGTTGTCGCCGTAAGCGTCAAACATTGCGTGCCGTCGCCCTGCAGCACGGCACCTGGTCCTGCTGCTTCTCGCACTACCAGATTTCAGATATCGCCTGCCTGCCGGCCAGTTCTTCAAGCCGCCGCTGCATGGGATCCGAACAGTCCCTGACGATGTCTGCCGGATCCAGAAAAGCGCGTTCGGTTATCTCAAGCGACGGCTGCCAATCACCGTCTTGATAGCTGGTCGCGATATACACAGCCACATAGTCGCCGGGAAAGTTGGCATGGTTTGAAAACAACCCATGCATCACAACATCGCCCGTCAACTGCACTCCGGTCTCCTCCATCACCTCGCGCTTCATCGCCGTGACCGGAGCCTCTCCCCTGTCCACCCCGCCGCCCGGGAACACCCAGCCGCTGGTATATCGCTGACGCACAACCAGCATTCGTCCTTCGACGTCCCGGACCACGCCGCGGGTGCCCAAAGTCATGCCACGCACCACCCGCCCGAACGGTTGCAGCAGCAGCCTGTTGGCAATTGGAAACATGAACGACTTCAACATTTGAAACCCACCTGCGCCTGACCCGAGGTCTGTGGCGGTCGAAGAGGTTGACAAAACAGCGTATTAGCCACCGGCTTTTCGCATGCATTTACCCGCAAAATCGCCTACATTCTGCGAGACATGCTATAAGGCGATCAGATTAATAGCACGCAGCTTTTGCGGTTGCAGTCACCTCTGATATTGGCAAGTTGAATAGCATCACCAATTCGGGCGATTCTGTCGAAAGCCCTCTCAATCCAGGTATCTACCAATAATGATCCAGCAGACCAACACTCCTAACGATACCGCTGTGGCCGCATCTGAAAAGAGCGAGAAGTCCACCCTGGACCGGATGGTCATGCGCACCGGTCGCAAATTGCGCAAGCTGATCGCCGTCCTGCAGTCACGGCAATCGCTCATCGGCGACACCCCGGTCCTGGACACGGCGCATTTCCCCGAGTTCAAGGTGCTGGAGGACAACTGGCGGGATGTGCTCGGCGAGGTCCGCGATATCCTGAAATTCCGCGAACAAGTGCCGAAATTCCACGAAGTTTCCGCCTACCAGAAGAAAATTTCCAAGGATGACGATTGGCGCACATTCTTCCTGTATGGCTTCGGAACAAAACTGAAGCGCAATTGCGCCCAGGCTCCCAAGACAGCCGCCATGCTCGAATCGATCCCGAATCTGCAAACCGCGTGGTTCTCGATTCTGGCGCCGGGCGCGCATATCCCGCCGCACAAGGGGGTTACCAAAGGTATTGTCACCTGTCATCTGGGATTGATCGTGCCGAAAAATCGCGAAAACTGCCGGTTACGGGTCGAGGACGAATACTGCACATGGGAAGAAGGCAAGATCTTCGTTTTTGATGACACTTACAGGCACGAAGTCACCAACAGTACCGATGAGGAACGAGTTGTTCTGCTGTGGCACGTGGACCGGCCAATGAAGGCACCGGCCCGTTTGCTGCACAAATTCTTTGTCGCCGGTCTGAAGAAGAGTTCGTTCTTCAAGAATCCGCAGAAGAACATGGAAACCTTTGAAGACCGGTTTGAACAGGCAACCCGGGATGCCGCGCAGACCCTGGAAAGAATGAGCACGCACGACTGAGACGCAGCCTCCACGACACTAAAGACGTCAGGCCCTGCACGATTGCTCCTTATCCCGGAAATCATTGTGATCTGCCGGTTTCTTCGAATTCCGTCCTTGCCCATATGGCCGGACGCCTCTAATCGTTTGGTAACAGGGTCCGCGCCCTACACAGTAACGAGATGATGATTATCGCCTGATGCTGAAGCTTTTCCGAATTTTCGCATCTGCAAAGGGGACCAATCCCTGGCTGGTTCTCCTATGCCTGATTCTGTCATCGATAGCCGAAATCCTGTCGGTCAGCGCCATGCTGCCGGCGCTGCTCGCCGTGTCCGGGGAACAGAGCAGTTTGCCGCCCGCGTTCAAGACCATCATAGATGCAACCCTGGCAATGACGGGGCTGCCGCCGACACTGGCCGGGTTCACCATCGCCGTCGTGGTCATGCTGGTGCTGCGCACGCTGTTGCTGGGTGCCGCATTGACCTATGCCGGTTTTTCGATCGCCAATGTTTCGACCAGACTGCGCGAGGATCTGCTGAATGCCATGTTCGACACCAGATGGCGGTATTTCGTCGATCATCGCGCCGGCAGAATTGCCAATACCATCTCCGTTGATGCCACGCGAGCCGGGCAGGCCTACCTGGAATCAGCCAAGTTCGTAGCCTCGACGATCCAGGGGGCCGGTTATCTGGTCGTTGCCCTGATGGCATCGTTTCAAATTGCCCTTGCCGGCATCATAGCCGGCGTAATCGTCGTGGCCGGATTGGGAAAACTGATCGCAGTCAGCCGTCGCGCCGGCAGGCGCCAAACCGCCTCCACCAGCCAGCTTGTGACCATAGTCACAGACGCCCTGAACAACATAAAACCGATCAAGTCGATGGCGCGAACTGTCCCGTTTATCGCCATGTTCGGGTCCAACCTGCAATCTCTCAACAAGTCGATAAAGCTGCAGGTGCTCTCGAACCAGGGGCTGGAACGTGGTGCCGACATTCTCATCGCATTGTTGATCGGGGTTGGATTCTTTCTGGCGGTCGGCGTCTGGGACGTCACCCTTGCCGGCGTCACGGTGGTAGGCATCATCGGCTATCAGGCAATTTCCGTTGTCCGGCGCCTGCAGAGGTTCCTGCAGCGCGGCGCCGAACTGGAAGCGTCCTACTACGCCGTGCACGATATGTCTGAAAAGCTGGTACGCGAAGCCGAGCGTGTCGGCGGCGCGCAGGACATTACCCTGAACGAAGGCTGCACGTTCGATCAGGTCACATTCGCGCACGAAGACAAGCCAACGGTCGAAAACGTGTCTCTGTTCATTCCCTCCGGCAAGATTACCGTACTGCAAGGACCATCCGGAGCCGGCAAGACCACCATCGTCGACCTGCTGCTCGGACTGCACGAGCCTGCTTCGGGACGCATCATGATTGATGGACGGCCGCTCGACGAATTGTCGCTGAAAGCCTGGCGGTCCAACATCGGCTACGTCCCGCAGGAGCTTTCCCTGTTGCACGCAAGCCTTCGCGACAACATTGCGCTTGGCAACACCAGCCTGTCGGATGACGATATTATGGATGCGTTGCGCCTGGCCAATGCCGACGACTTCGTGACCAGCCTGCCCGAAGGCCTGGATTCGAATGCGGGCGAGATGGGCGGCCGCCTGTCCGGCGGGCAACGTCAGCGTATCGCACTCGCCCGCGCCCTGGTCAGCCGCCCGAAATTGCTGATACTCGATGAGGTGACCAGTGCCCTGGATCCGGAAACGGAAGCCAGCATCTGCCGCAATGCGCTGGCGCTGGCCGGTGAATTCACCATCATCGCCATCACTCATCGGCTTGCCTGGTCCAAAATCGCCGATTGCCTGTACAAGGTTGAGGGAGGTGCTGCTGAACAGATCAAGACACCGGCATCCCGCCGCCGCAAGACGGCAGAAAAAACCGCGCATGAGTGAAGTTGAGATACGGCCGGTCATTGACCGGCGTGACTACAAGACATTTATCCAGGTACCCCATGCCGTTTTTGCCGATGACCCGGCCTGGATCGCACCATTGGACTTCGAACGCTCGCAGCACATTTCCCCCAGACACAATCCGTTTTTTCAGCATGGCCGGGCACAACTGTTTCTGGCTGTCCGCAACGGCCAGCCGGTCGGGCGCATTTCAGCACAGGTAGACAACCTCAGGCTGGAGCGTTATCAGGATGCCACCGGCATGTTCGGTTTTCTCGATGCCTTCGATGATGCCGGGGTCTTCGCCCGCCTGTTCGACGCAGCGGAGAACTGGCTGAAGGCCGAAGGAATGGCGCGCGCCATTGGTCCGTTCGGATTTTCAATAAATGAGGAAACCGGCCTCCTGGTGGAGGGTTTTGAACATCCGCCTGCGTTCATGATGGGGCATGCGGCACCTTATTATCAAACCCATGTTGCAGCCGCCGGATACAAGCCAGTCAAG
This sequence comes from Anderseniella sp., assembly GCA_028289645.1. Taxonomy (GTDB): domain Bacteria; phylum Pseudomonadota; class Alphaproteobacteria; order Rhizobiales; family Aestuariivirgaceae; genus Anderseniella. Next base: position 382,892 of record JANQOK010000023.1, on the reverse strand, counting down.
GATGTGCTGGCTTACGATTTCGACAACTCGAAACCATTGCCGCGCGGCCTCGCCGGCATGCTGGCCAAGGTGCAGGCCACAGGCGATCTTGAAGTGCGCCCGCTCAGCAAGAAGAACCTTGATCGCGATCTCGCCATTCTGATCGATATTTTCAACGATGCCTGGTCTGAGAACTGGGGATTCACCCCGTTCAGCCAGGCAGAGATTCATAAACTTGGCCAGGACCTGAAGATGCTGGTTCCAGAACAGTTCATCGCATTCGCGTCCTACCAGGGCGAACCCTGCGCCATGGCGGTCACACTGCCCGACATCAACAACGCGGCCCGTGACCTGAACGGAAAACTGCTGCCGCTCGGCTGGCTGAAGCTGCTGTCGCGTCTCAAGCTGTCCCCGCCTGAGGCGGTGCGCCTGCCGCTGATGGGTGTGCGCCGGAAATTCCACGGCACCCCGGTTGGCTCCGCACTTGCCATGTCGGTCATCGATGCCATCCGCACCTATCACGTCAATCGCGGCACAAAGCGCGCCGAGTTGTCCTGGATACTGGAGGACAATGTACCGATGCGCCGCATGATAGAAGCGATCGGCGGCAAAGCCTACAAGACGTATCGCATTTTTGAACGCAACATTGCCTGACGGACGTACCTTGTGACATTTCGCATTGCCCACATATCAGATGTGCACCTTGCTCCCCTGCCGCCGGTCAAGCCGTCCGAAATGACTTCGAAGCGGATAGTGGGCTACAATTCCTGGACGTTCCGCCGCAAGGCAATCCATGACGCGCAGATCGCTGGCGAGCTCGTGCGCGATATCAAGGCAGCCCACCCAGACCATGTCATGGTTACCGGCGACCTTGTGAATATTGCCCTGCCCCGCGAATTCATCAACGGCGAAAGCTGGCTTCGCAATCTCGGCAGGCCTGACTGGATCTCGTTCGTGCCCGGCAATCATGATGCTTACGTGCCGGTGCCGTGGGAAAAGGGCATGGGCCGCCTCGGCGACTACATGACCGGTGATCTTATGGTATCAGGCGCCGTCACCACGCCGAACATGGCAATGCCGTTCCCGTATGTGCGCCAGCGCCGCAACATCGCGCTGATCGGCGTGTCAACCGGCGTGCCAACCCGGCCCGGCCGCGCTTCAGGTGTTCTGGGAGAGGGCCAGATCGATGCACTTGCCGACACCCTGCACAACTTGCGGTCCAAGGGTTTCTACCGGATATTGATGATCCATCATCCGCCATTGCCCGGTCTTGCGAAACGGCGCAAGGCGCTGGTTGATGCTCATGCCCTGCAGCAGGTTCTGGAAGACCAGGGCTGCGATCTGGTGGTTCACGGACACAATCACGTCACGATGCGCAATGTGCTGGCGTCCCGGCACGGGCCGGTCCACATTCTCGGCATGCCGGCGGCCACCTCCAACGGCGCCCGCAACACCGAGCCGGCAGCCTGGAACGAATACCATATCCGCCGCACATCCGGGCGCTGGCAGTGCACGGTGAACAGCCGATGCTGGAGCGCTGAAAAAAACAGCTTCGTGCCGCAAACAAGCTATAGTCTGGATTGACAATCCGGGTAAGGCATTGTTTGAAGAGTGAGTGCAGGTTGCTCCAGCGCAGCATGAGTTCAAGCGAATTCACTATGGCGCTCGATCATCCAGATTAAGCCAGTCCGGCAGCAACAGAGGACGGCGCGCGGCCGAAACCAATATTTTCAGAATTCCGATTATTGAGCGATACGTTATTCGTCAGGTATCAATTCCGTTGCTCACCGCATTGGGTGCCGGATTGTCAGTCCTGTGTGCAGAACGCATCGTACAGGTACTGGACATCACCCTGGGCAACCGGAATTCCTTTGGCGTGGTGCTGGAGCTCCTGGCTTACTGGATGCCCCACTATATAGGGCTTGCGGCACCTGTGGCTCTGTATCTCGGCCTGCTGTTCGGCTTCAACAAGATGTCGAAGGATTCGGAACTCGATGCCTTTCTGGCTGCCGGCGTCGGCCTTGGGCGGCTGACCCGTCCGGTGTGCATGATCGCGGTTGTGCTTGCCGCCAATGCCGCGTTGATGTTCGGCTGGATACAACCGTATTCGCTGTACGCCTATCGCGCCACAGTTTACACGCTGGCCAATGTGGATGTGTTTTATCTCGCCGAAGAAGGCGTCTTCATGCAAACCGGCAATCGCACGTTCATTCTCGACAAGCTGGAACGCCGGGACAACTCGTTCCAGCGCATTTTCATGTACGACGACAATGGCGACAAGGGCAGCGAGACCATTACTGCGCTGGACGGCAAGCTGGTTGACGACCCGTCCAATGCCAGGCCCCTGCTGCGGCTCGACGATGGCCATCGAATGGAAATGAAGTCAAAGGACTCAACGACCTCGGCACTGGCTCTGGAGCCGCCCGTGGTTGGCGACTTCAAATCAGCTGATGTGGCGCTCGGAGAATTGTCGAAAGAGGTGTTTCGCCCGCGCGGCCGCAACGAGCGCGAGCTGACCCTGACGGAACTGTATACGCAGCTGCAGCGCGATGATCTGAAAGACTGGCGAAAGCGGTATCTGGAGTCGCAGTTCCATGTCCGGCTGGCAATGGTGGCAGTGGTGCTGATCCTGCCGTTTCTGGCCCTGCCGTATGCCATCGGTTCGCGACGGGGCAACCGGGCGTACCGGTTCGCCGTGGCGTTGATCCTGCTTGTGGCCTTCCATGAAGTGTTGCAACAGGGCCATCTGCTGACGCGCGTTTCCGGCACTTCCGTCTGGCTGACAATATGGACGCCGTTTTCATTGTTTGCCGGTTTTGCATTCTGGCGGTTTTACGTCACCTGTTACACCCTGCCCCGGCCATGGCTGGAACCGGTGATTGAGGATATCGCTGACTATGTCAAAGCCGTCTGGCGCAAGATCAGGCCCCTGCCGGCAGCGGATGCACCATGAAAACAATCGGCTGGCTGCTGTCAAAGATGATTCTGCTGCGCTTCGTGATGATCCTGAGCGGCATCACCGTTTTCGTGGTGTCACTGACCGTCGTCACCTACTCAGAGGAAATCCTGAAACGCGGATCGGGCGCATCTCCCATCGCCGAGTACGCCTTGCTGCTGCTGCCGGTAACAGCGTCGACGTTCATGGCGATCTCGGTATTGCTGGGAATCCTGCTGGCACTTGTCGAACTTTCCTACCGCAGCGAACTCACCGCCATCTGGGCCACCGGCCTGTCGCCGGCGCGAATTGTAGTGATGCTGTTTCCGCTGGCAGTGATAATCGGCGGCATAACCTTCCTGATTGCCGATCAGGGCGTTCCCAGAGTTACCCCCAAACTGATCGACTGGGGCATCGGGGAATACGGCGGCAAGAAAGCTGGCGCCGGCAGCGGCAAGGCGATATGGATGCGGGCCGGCAACGACATCCTGCGGGCCTCGCAGGCCAATGCAGATGCCACCCAACTAACCGACATCATCATCTTCCGGCGCGGCCTTGACGGCAAGCTGCTGGAGCAGATAAGCGCCCACAAGGCCACTTTGGTGAACCGGCGCTGGCAATTGGAAGACGTGATCATCTACCACGCCGAAAATGTCAAACCCAACCGCATCAAGCGGCTGGTGTATTCAGGCAATATGCGGCCGGCACGCGAAGGCAAGCGCTCCGGCGAACCGGCCGAGATGTCGACGGTTGACCTGGGGTATTTCATTCGCAATGCAGGCTTCGGCATCAAGCCTGTGCACGTGTTCGAAACGTGGTGGCATCGCCGCATGTCACTCCTGTTCACGCCCTGGCTGATGATTGCCCTGTGTATTCCGCTGGCGGTCCAGTTCCGGCGCGGTGGTGCGGCAGGCCGCCTGTTCATGGCCGGCCTGGCGCTCGGCTTCTCTTTCTCGATATTCGAAGGTATCGCCCTGACCATGGGGGAGGTCGGCTTTGTGCCTCCCTGGTTCGGCGCCTGGGCGCCTTTTCTCGTCTATGCCGCCATCGCCGGCGCCATGACATTCAAGGCCGAAACCGTGAGTTGACCGTCAGGCCGGCAGCGCAGCGCCCGCTGCTACGCCGAAGCCGCCGCGAGTTGCTTGCCGGCCACAACCGAAGCGAAGAGTTCGATGATCCGGTCTATCTCGGCTTCCGTGTGTGCGGCGGAGACCGAACACCGCAACAGGCATAGTTTGCCGGGCGTGCCGGGCGGCAGCGCGATATTCACGTACACGCCGGCGGCAAGCAGTTCATTCCACATCACCAGTGTTGACGGTTCATCGGCGCACTTTACCGCGATCACCGGACTCACCTCATCACATCCCAGCTCCAGCCCGAGCCCGCGCAGGCCGTGGAACAGGCGGGCGGAGTTCGACTGCAGACGATCGCGCCGTTCCGGTTCACGCGCCAGCAACCGGACCGCAGCGGTGGCCGTGGCAACCGACGCCGGTGAAGGCGACGCGGTGAACATGTACGGCTTGGAAGAATAGCGAACCGTTTCAAACATCGGATGATTTGAGGCGCCAAACCCGCCAATCGCGCCAATCGACTTGGAAAACGTCCCGACAACGAAGTCAGCCTCATGCATCAGTCCGGCTTCGTCGGCAAGGCCACAGCCATTGGGGCCGAGAACACCGAATGAATGGGCCTCGTCGACCAGCAGCTGGAACCCGTGCTTTTTCTTGACCTCGACAAATTCCGCCAATGGCGCCCGATCACCCAGCATGGAATAGATACCTTCCAGCACCACCAGGTGGCCGCCTCCCGTGTCTCCCATGCGTGTCAGCCGCTTGTCGAGATCGGTAGCGTCGTTGTGCCTGAAGCGCACAAGCTGTGCGCCGGACAGCGTGCATCCGTCATAAATGGACGAGTGACTGTCTGCATCCAGGAAGATGGTGTCCTTGGGCCCGGCAAGGCCGGCCATCATGCCGAGATTGGCCTGGTAGCCGGTTGAAAACACGATGCAGTGCTTCATGCCCAGAAACCGGGCCAGCTCCCGTTCAAGTTCCTCATGAATGCGGTAGCTGCCATTGGCGATGCGTGAGCCGGTGGTCCCCGTTCCATGCTCGGCCAGTGCCTGCTGGCCCGCCTTGATGCAGGACTCGTCGAAGGTCACGCCCATATAGTTGTTGGTGCCGGCAAGAATGGTGTCGCGCCCGTCAATGATTGCCCGCGTCGGCGACAGCAGTTCCTCGTTTACCGGGCCGACCCGCGAGCCCGCCTCTGCCACCCGTTGCATCCGGTCCAGAAGCGCCTTGTTCTTGTCGAGCAGATCAACCATGTTCCTATGCTTTCTTGCGGGCCTGAACCACCGAGATCAGGTCTTTCATGGTATGGGTCTCCGACAGCACATTCAGCGGAATGTCCATGTCGAAATGATCCTCCACCTCCATGACGAAATCCATAACCGAAACAGAATCGATCGCCAGGTCCACCGCAATCTCGGTCTGCGGCTTCAGTTCGACCTGCTTTTCATTGAACGGTTGCAGCAGCTCGCTCAGCTTGTCGAAAATTTCCTGTTCGTCGTCCGTCATAGTCTGTTATCTCCATCAACAATGTGCCGCTTTGTAGGCATGTCTCATCTGTCAGGCAACCATCCGTGCGCCCGGTACCAGCGCAGCGTGTCGGCAAACCCTTCCGCAAATTTCGTGCGCGGGCTCCAGTGACCGGTGGCGTCCAGCCGGGGCCCCGTTATCACCCAGTCGCGATGGTATAGTTCGCGCGCCTTGCCGGCCGTCAGGATCTGCGCCTTGCCTGTGATTCTGGCCAGTAAACCACCAGCGATTCCGGCCAGCTGCACTATCGGGCGGGGTAGCAGATGAACCTTTGGGATGAAGCCCAGGGTTACTCCCGCGGCCTCGGCAACTTCCGACCAATTGTATCCGCCGGGGGTTGCGTCGTCGGCCTCGTACACCGCTCCGTCCGGCACAAGGCCCTCTGCGGCCGCAACCAGGCTGCACGCCAGATCATCCACATGCAGCAGCGAAATCCTCTGATCGCGGGAACCGGTCAGAACGGCATGCCGTTTCGACAATTGCTGCACGAGCGGCAGCGTTGCCCGGTCACCGGGTCCGTACACCGCCGGAGGTCGTACGCATATCCATTCCATGATCCCTTCCAGCCCGGTGACAATGGTTTCGGCTTCAGCCTTTGACGCACAATAGGCAGACAGGGCCGGTTCGCGCGCAGCCAGTGACGAAACATGAATGAATCTTTTCGCTCCGGCATGCCTTGCTGCCTCAACAACCGTCCTTGTGCCGTCTGCATTGGCTTTCATGAACGCGGTCGCATCAACCGCCTTGATGGCACCGGCAACGTGAACAACCACTTCCGCCCCGCCAAGCAGGTCATCCACGGCCTGTTTGTCTTCCAATGCACCTTCAACCACACGGGCGGAGGTCGGAAACTTCTTGCTTAATCGGGATCTATCGCGGACCAGCGCACTGATTTCATGGCCCCGCGCCGCAAGCTGGCGCACCAGGTGCGAGCCCACGAAACCGGTAACTCCGGTGACTGCAATCCGAAGCGGCGCAGGATGCGCTTGTCGTGAAGGCATAGCTCAATCACTTAAACCAGATTGTTCCGAAATGCGGCGGACCGGCACAGTCAGCAGAAAGCCTACTCCGCCGCCACCGCCATGGTATTTTCGAAGCTGTCCGGATCATTCACGATCTCGACGATTTCACCATTGCTGAACATGGTCTTCGCGCCGGCCCGGGACAGTTTTCCCGACGATGTGAACGGCAACGACTTGGGCGGCACCATGACCACCTGGGCCTCGATGCCGATGGTCCGGGAAATCTCGGCCTTGACCGCTTTGCGAACCGCTTCGATTTCTTCATCCCTGCGCAGGCGGCACTGCACCAGCACGCACACGCAGTCCTCGCCAAACTGGCCTTCGACGGCAAATGCCGCAACGTCCCCATCGCGAACCGCGTCCAGTTTCTCAACCGCCCATTCAATGTCCTGCGGCCAGATGTTGCGTCCGTTGTGCAGGATCATGTCCTTGGCCCGTCCGGTGATGACAATCTCACCGTTCAGCCAGTACCCCATGTCGCCGGTGTCCATGAACCCGTCATCGCGCATGATCGCAGAGGTGGCGGCATCATTGCGGAAATAACCGCTCATCAGGCTGGGACCGGCAATCTCGATACATCCGATTTCGCGCTCGCCCAGTTCCTTGCCGGTTACGTTCACAACTCTCATCTTGTGACCGGGAAGCGGACGCCCGCACACAACGAAGCTGCGCACCAGGTCAGGATCGGTTTCGGTCGTGGCTTTGGCAACGCCGTACTCTTTCATTTCAGTGCGGTCAATCACATCGACCCGCAGTTCCTCGTCGGCATCCACAAAGCAGACGCCAAGGGTGGACTCCGCCATGCCGTAACTGGGCAGAAACGCATTTGACTTGAAACCGGCCACACTTAGTGTTTCGGAAAACAGTTTCAGCACGTCGGCCCGCACCATGTCGCCGCCGATACCGGCAACACGCCATTGATCCAGTTTCAGCTCAGCCAGGCTGCCATTGGCGCGCCGGGCCGCCAGGTCATAACCGAATGACGGTCCATAGGCGACCGTGCACTGGTTCTGGGACATCAGCTTGAGCCACAGCGCCGGACGGCGCGCAAACGCCGGAGTGGCAAGATAGTCAACCGACACCTGCCCCATCATCGGCGACAGGCAGAAGCCGACAAGCCCCATGTCATGATAGAGCGGCAGCCAGGAAAACGCCCTGTCGGTCGGACGGATCTTCAGACCGTGGCGCAGAATAGCCATGGTGTTCGCGCATGCGGCTTTCTGCGAGATCAGCACACCCTTGGGATTGGATGTGGATCCGGAAGAATACTGAATGTAGGAGATGTCTTCGGGGCCAAACGGCTCAAGCGCCGGACCGTCAGTTGAAAACGCAGCCAACTGCTCGTGGCTCCACACCCGCTTCACCCCGGCGCGACCTGCAGCATCGCGGATCAGTTCGTCAAGATCTGAGGTCGTAACCACGGCCGTCGCGTGGGCGCTTTCCAGCATTCCGGCAATCCGCGACACATAGCTTTCGCGACCGCCGATATACATGGAATAAGGCAACGGGCACGGCACCATGCCTGCATACTGGCAGCCGAAGAACACCACCATGAACTCGGCCCCGGTCTCAGCCACCACGCCGACCCTTTCGCCCGGCTTGATTCCGGCATTGACAAGCCGGTGAGCTGTTGCAATCGCGCGCTTTCTCAACTCATGATAAGAAACGCTCTCGTCGAGCTGCCCGCGCGGGCCGTAGAAATTCATTCCCGTTTGGCCCTGGGCCGCATAGTCAAGCCCTTCGCACAAGGTGGTGAATCCACCCAGTCGCTGCACCAGGTCTGTATTGATTGTCGGTGTTCCTGCTGGCGTGAACGGGCAGACTTCCGCCCCTGCTCCCGTACCAATTTCGGTTGTCGTGTCTACACGCACAAATGAACCCCTTCTCTTCCGGCGAACCTGTGACAACCCCCTGTTGTTGTCACGCAAGGCTGTTCGCCTTCACCACCAATTGATTAAAGTTTTACCAGATGCCGCCTGTGACATTGAAATCACTTGATATTTCAGAATGTAACGTGGTGGCCCGCCACATTCCCCGGTATTCGGGAAAGAAGCCCGAAAACACGCGAAATAACGGCAAATCCAGCTCAAAACCGATGTAACACTCTGAAACAATATCGGCACTTCCAGCGCTGAAACTGTTACAAAGTGAGGGCAACGGGCATTCGGTCCTCCGTTCATCATGGCTAAAATATGATTCGTCCGGTCATGACGCCGACAATCAGCAAAGCCAGAACACCGAAGGTGAAACCGGTCAGCCAGGCCATGATCAGTTGCGAGTTGAGGCCGCCATTGCCGGCTTCAAAGCTGCGTTCGCCTCTTTGCGCCTCAATCAGTGAATGCGAGGCATGCTCGCGGACCTTGGTGATCATCTCCTTCATGTCCCGGGTTTCAAGTACAGTTTCATGCCCGGCCTGTTCCTGGCGCATGAGGCGGAAAGTCCTGGGGTCGGGCTCCATGACGACGAATGAGATGTTGTCGATCCACAGCCGCGGAGGAAATCCGTCGACCATCTGCAACGGCAGCAGTCTTGCCAGCCGGGGCTCGCCGGAAATCTGCTTTTTCAGGCTTTCATGCAGCGCGGCCAGGCGCAGGGTCTGCGCGTCCTTGATATCCACCAGCGCATCGAAGTGAGCGGCCTGAGCCAGCCGGGCCCGGCGCACATCGCGGTCCAGCCCGTCAATCTGCCGGTTGGCACTGACACCACCTTCCCCGCCAAATTCGGGTTGCTGCTCGCTCACCTCGTTGACCCTTTCAATCCGCACCGGGATACTCGACGGTCATCATCATCCACCGCTCGCGCACGCACCTTGCCTGTACCAGAAAAGCACAGGCACGGTGGCTTGCCGCGATCTCTTACCGGACCCTTGCATACCCTATGCCATTGTGGGAGTCGTTTTCAGCCGTTGTCAGCACCTCCGGACGACCGCAAACAGGTCCTGATTTACAGGCTGATCAGCGGTTTCTGAACGGCCTCGTCAGCAAGCCGACGAAGCTCTCGTCATGACGGCGCTCAACACCTATCGGCATGTCCTTCCAGCGCTGCGTGGACGAGCGGCTGCCAAACACGATGTCCCATACAGACAGGATGTTGGCATAATTGCTGTCCGTATCGGCCCGGATGGCATGATGGTGCACCCAGTGGATGGACGGTGTCACCAGCACTTTTGACAGCGGTTTTTCCAGCCAGTCCGGCAGCGCCACGTTGGAATGGTGAAACAGCGCCATAGTCAGTACGCAGGTCTCGAACACCACCACCGACAGCAATGGAATGTCTAGCAGCCAGATAACCACGGCGCGCACCAGCGCAGACAGCACCACCTCGCCGAAATGAAACCGCAGCGCCGAGCTGGCATCGAGAAATTCATCCAGGTGATGCACCTCGTGAAAGCGCCACAGGAACGGAATTTCATGGTTGACGCGATGCCACCAGTAAATCCAGCAATCCAGGATGATGATGTCCAGCAACAAGCCGGTGCCGCCTGACCACCAGTCCGGCCGCCAGCCCAGCGCATGGGTGGCCGCCAGTGCCGAGAGCGGTATGACAAGGATGGGCGACAATCCCGCGTTGAGCAGCAGCAGCCCGAAGTTCTTGACCAGACGCCAGGTGTTCTGCGCCAGTGTCTTCAGATGCGCTCCGGCAAGCGGGCGCGCTTTCGGAAACACCCGCTCAAGCACCAGAAACGCCAGAGCCACTGCGGCAATCCAGATGGTCTTGTATTCCAATAAGCTGTTAATCTGCTCCATGGCGCCATTGTAGTGGTGTTGCCGGATCAACAACACCTAACATCAATGTGAAGGGCCTGCGGCAAAACCTCACTGTGAGGCATCGGGTTTTTGCTGGATGAACTGCCAAACCAGCGGCATCGCCAGCGCAATCAGCACGAACCGGCCAATCTGGTGTGCCCCGACGAAGGCGGGATCCAGTCCAAGCGCAAACGCCATGATGGTCATGGCCTCCATGCCGCCTGGCGCAAACGCCAGTATGGTCCAGGCCAGCGGCACATCGGCGATGGCGCTGGCGACAGCTGCGCCTGCAACACTGACCACCAGGGCCACCCCCAGCCCGGCCAGGCCGGCGCCGCCGATATTCGCCAGGTCAGCCGGTTTTATGCCGGCAAACCGCATACCGATCATGGTGCCGAGAAACACGAACACCGGCATCAGCAGCCACGCCGGCAAGGTGCCGTGCACGACCTCGCCGACATGCATTGCGGCACTGGCCAATGCGGGCCCCAGGATCAGGCCGGCCGGGATCCTGAGCCGGTCAAAGACGAACCCCGCTGCCAGGCCGGCTACCAGCACCATTGCAAGGTCGCGCAAGGATCCTGGTTGCGGCAATACCTGCCGCGGCGCATCGGAAAGGTCGCCAAGCGATGAAAGCAGCGACGGCAAAACCGCCACCAGAACAAACAGCCTGATGACCTGAGCCACACTGACTCTCTTAAGATCGGCGCGGGTATCCGCGGCCAGGGCCAAAGCCACCGAAAGGGCGCCGGGCATGACCGAGAAGTACGACGTCGCCCGGTCCCAGCCATAGAACCGGCGGAAGAACACCACACCGCTCCACACCAGCGCCACCATGGTCAGCGCCAGGACCATGAAGCTGAGCGGCCAGCGTGCCAGCGTGTCCAGCGTCTCCGGCGTGACGGCGCCTCCAATCTGCAGGCCCAGCAGGATGAATATGAGCTTCGACAGGTGCCGCGGCATGGCCTGTTTTATGGTGCCCGACAGGGAGGCCGCCGCCACCGCCACCACGGACCCGGCGAGCCACGGCGCCGGCAGACCGACAAACCAGAACACGGCACCACCGCCCAGCCCGATTGCCAGCGCGGCGATGACCTGTTCAAGATCGCGTCTGGTCAGTCCGGCAATCAACGTTCGCGCTCTTTCAAACCGTTCACCACTTCATCGGTGTGTTCGCCAAGCCCGGGGCTGGCCCGGTCCAGTTTCAACGTGCTGTCCGAAAACACAATCGGCGTTCGCACGCTCGGCACCATGACGCCGTCGCCGTCCGGCACATCGACGCGCAACCCCCGATGCACGATCTGCGGATCGGTGAACGTGTCCTCGACGGAATTGATCGGGCCTGCAGGTATGAACTTCGCATCGAACTCGGCCAGCATGTCGTCGCGTGTGCGCAGCGAGGTCTTTGCCGAAATCAGCTCTGCCAGTTCGTCGCGGTTTCTCACTCGGTCCTGATTGGTCCTGAAACGGGCATCGTCGATCAGGTCGTCGAGGCCCAGCACCTGACACATCTTCGCCCACTGCGGTTGTGATCCGGTGGCAATGATCAGGTGTCCGTCACTGGATGGAAACACCTGGTAAGGCACGATGTTCGGATGCGCATTGCCCATCCGCCTGGGCGAGGTTCCGGACACCAGATAGTTCAATGCCTGATTGGCAAGCACGGCGCTCATGGCGTCGAGCAACGCCATGTCGATGTGTTGGCCCTTGCCGGTCTGCTGACGCACCAGCAGGGCCGACTGGATGGCAATGACGCCGTACAGGCCGGTGAAGATGTCCGCGAACGCGACACCAATTTTCTGCGGCTGGCCATCCGGTTCGCCGGTCAGGTCCATGATACCGGCCAGCCCCTGGATCATGAAGTCATAGCCGGCCTTGTGCGCGTAGGGCCCGGACTGGCCGAAGCCGGTGAGCGACAGATAGATCAGCTTCGGGTTCAATTCGCGCAACGACGCGTAGTCAAGGCCGTACTTGGCCAGGCCGCCAACCTTGAAGTTCTCCACGAAGACATCTGCGTCCGCAACCAGGGCACGGATGGTCTCGCGGCCGGTTTCCGTCTTGAAATCGACCACCACCGACTTCTTGCCCCGGTTGGTCGAATGGAAATACGCTGCGTCACCGTCCGAGCCATCAGCGCGCTTGACGAACGGCGGACCCCAATTGCGGGTATCGTCGCCGTCGGGACTTTCCAGCTTGATCACGTCGGCGCCCAGGTCAGACAGTGTCTGCCCGACCCAGGGACCGGCCAGAATCCGGGCCATTTCAACCACCTTGAGACCCGCCAATGGTGCCGTCATGTATTTATCTCCAGTTCAGGGTCGGGACCCCAATTCAACCGACCGGGGTGTGGCCGAAACTCTTCATTGCCTTCAGTGCCTCGGCACCACCCAGTTTTTCAATCAGCATTTTCTGATCCGCAAACGCATCCCGGTTGACGCTTTCAGGATCCATGGCATGCCCCAGCAAGGTACGAAGCATGTCGCGTTGTCGTTCATGATCGCGTGACCTGCCGAGATCGATCAGTTCCTGCGGATCATCGGCAAGATTGAACAGTTGCGGCGCGTGCCCGCCGGCATAATGCACATATTTCCACTCACGGTAACGCAGCATGGTGATGCCGCACGGACTGCCGCCATCGTGATACTCGGACACCACGAAGCGATCGGGCTCCGGCGTGGAAACAAACTCCTGCAGCGGTCTCGACATCCAGGGCTCGCGCGCGGCTTCCGGCTCAAGTCCGACAGTATGCTGCACCGTGGCGGACACATCGGTCAGCGAGACCGGCGTCGAATTCACACCTTCTGCAATGCCCGGCCCCATCAGCATCAGCGGTACCGCGACTGAATCTTCATACATCACCGACTTGGTCCAGAAGCCGTGGCTGCCCAGCATCTCGCCGTGATCTGACAGGTACATCACCGAAGTGTCGCGCGCCGCGCCGGTGTCCTCAAGCGCCTCCATGACCTGGCGGATATTGTCGTCCAGAAAGCTGACAAGCCCGTAATACCCCTTGCGCGCCACATCGCGCAGACCGGCATCGAAATACTCATCATAGTTCCAGAACCGGACCATCTGCTGCAGCACGTCATGCTCGGGCGGCTGCGTCGGCAGATCGGGCAACCTGGCGTGTTCATACATCCGGTAGAACCCTTCCGGGCACTTGAGTGGATAGTGCGGACTCACGAAGGATACGAACAAGCACCACGGCCTGGTCCTGAACCTGGTTGCGTATTTCCTGAGCCACTTGACGGCTTCGTGGGTCACGCGCCGGTCATACTCGGTATACTCGGTTTCACCCGGGCCTGTTTCTTCTGCAAGCGTCTTTGTGTCGTCATATCCCGGCAAAGGGTCACGCAACAGCCCCTGCACCCACCCGGCACCGTCATTGGCCAGGTACATGGGTTCAATTTCCTCATCAAAGCCATGATCGTCACCGGCCCGCCTGAAGTGCAGCTTGCCGACCGACACCACCGGATGGCCCGCATTGCGCAGTCTGTGCATCCAGCTTTCATGCTGGCCATGATAGGGTTCAGCAGATGACCAGCATCTTGTCTCGTTCACCTGCAGACCGGTCGCCAGGCTGGCCCTGGCCGGCACGCATATCGGCGACGGCGTGTAGGCATTGTCGAACCGGGTGCCGAGCCGGGCAATGGTATCAAGCGTCGGCGTGCGCACGACCGGATCGCCATAGCACCTCGTCACCCGCCTTGCGTGTTCATCGGCGCAGAAGATGATCAGGTTGGAGGGACGTCGGTCAGGCATGATGCGCCGCAATTTGCGTTAATTTGACCGCCGGTGGAAGCCCCCACAGCGCATGGCGAGCCTGCACAAACAACTTGACGTTGCCCGAAGCGTTTTGGAGTGTGCAGTCAATCAACAAGAAGGAATGATCGTTCATGCTGCTCAAAGACAAGATCGCAATCGTAACCGGTGCTGCAGGAGGCCTCGGGCTTGCCATCGCAACCAGTTTTGCCGAACACGGCTGCAAGGTGATAACGTCCGATGTCACCGACGACCAGGGTGAAAGGGCCGCCGAAACCCTGCGTGACCAGGGACACGATGTCACTTACAGGCATTGCGACGTCACCAAGCGGGCGGATATCCAGGCCGTGATTGACTACGCTGTCGAGACCCATGGCCGCCTCGACATCATGATGGCCAATGCCGGCATCGTGGCTGTATCCGATCCGCTGGAACTGTCGGAGGAAGACTACGACAGGGTCATGGCGGTCAATCTCAAGGGTGTGTTCCTGTCCGGCCAGCTGGCGGCACAACAGATGCTCAAACAGCCGGAGGATGAAACCGGGTCAAAGGGCAACATCATCAACATGTCATCCGCCAATGCCGTGCTGACCATCCCGGAAATCGCACCTTACGTGATGTCCAAGGGCGGCGTGAACCAGTGGACAAAGGCATTCGCCATCCGGCTTGCGCAGGAGGGCGTGCGGGTCAATGCCATCGGTCCCGGCTCCATTGCCACGGAAATGTTCCAGACCGTTGCCGCCAATCCTGAAAAAATGCGCGCCATCATGTCCCGCACGCCGATGGGGCGCCCCGGCCGGCCCGATGAAATCGGCAAGATTGCCGTGTTCCTGGCATCGGACCTGTCGAGCTACATCACCGGCCAGACCATCTATCCCGACGGCGGCCGGATGGGCCTGAACTACACCGTACCTGTCAAGGATTAGGCTATGAGCAAGGCTGCGCGCAGGGGCAGACGGGGTGGCCGTGTTGAAGGCACAACTCGTCCTGAACCCCCAGCACCGGCCTATGTAAAGCGCCGGATACCGTTCGTAGAATTCCTCGATGAAGCAGGACTGGTGGCGCTGGAACGCCAGGCCAACTGGTTGATCGAGGACATCGGACTGGAGTTTCGCGAAGACGCAAGCGCGCTTGAGACCTGGCGCGCGGCCGGCGCTAGTGTCACCGATACCCGGGTACGCGCCGATGCAGCGATGATCCGTGAATTGTGCAGGACGGCACCGTCTGAGTTCACCCAACTGGCCCGCAATCCGGCACGGTCGGTCATCATCGGCGGCGACAACCAGGTGTTTGCGCCCATCTACGGTGCGCCCTTTGTCAGGGACCTGGAAAACGGTCGCCGCTACGGCAGCATCGCGGACTTCGAAAAACTGGTGAAGCTCACATACATGCTGCCCGGCTTGCATCACGGTGGTTTCGTGACCTGCGAGCCGTGCGATGTGCCGGTCTCCAAGCGCCATCTCGACATGCAGTACCTGCACATGTCGTTGTCGGACAAGCCGCATCTCGGCACCATTACGGAAGGCTCGCGCGCCGAGGATTCGGTTGCCATGGCGCGCATTCTTCATGGCCGCGAGACCTTCGAAAGCAATTGCGTCATCATGGGCAACGTCAACACCAATTCCCCGCTTCTGGTCGACAAGGTGGTGACCGAAGCCATCCGCGCTTATTGCGGCAACGGCCAGGGCATCGTGGTTGTGCCATTCATCCTGTCGGGCGCCATGGGACCGGTCTCAACAGCCGCCTCCATCGCCCAGGCCCTGGCTGAAGCCATGATGGTGTGTGCGTATTCGCAACTGGTGAAACCCGGCGCACCTTTCATACTGGGCAACTTCCTGTCATCCATGAGTCTCAGGACCGGCGCCCCGACTTTCGGCATGCCGGAACCGACCATGTCGAACTATGTCATCGGGCAACTGGCCCGCCGCCTCGGGCTGCCCCTGCGCTGCGGCGGATCCCTGACCGCATCAAAGGTTGCCGACGCTCAGGCTGCGTATGAAAGCGCCGATTCCATGCATTCGACCGCCATGGCCGGTGCCAACTTCGTGCTGCACGCGGCAGGATGGCTGGAAGGCGGGTTGTGCACCGGATTTGAGAAGCTGGTCATGGATGCCGATCGGCTTGGCGCCTATCAGGTATTGCTCCAGGGCCTGCCGGTTGACGACAACTCACTGGCGCGCGGCGCCTATGCAGAAGTGGAACCGGCCGGTCATTTTCTCGGCTGCTCCCACACCATGGCCAACTACCAGACCGCGTTTTACGAGGCGGTGCTGTCGGACAACGAAAACGTGGAGAACTGGGAAGAGAAGGGCTCCCAGGACATGGCCCTGCGCGCCTCGAACAGATGCAGGCAACTGCTCGACGAGTATCAGGCGCCGCAACTGGATGCAGCGGTGGACGAGGAACTGAGAGACTTCGTTGCTCGCCGCAAGACGGAACTTCCCGACGCCTGGTATTAACTCAAAGATGACACCGGCCGGTTCCTGTCAACTGGCCAGGCTCTCGACACGGGCATTGACCACCTGGTCGGCCAGTTTCGGGTCCAGCCGTTCCAGATGGTCGAACTCGGCGGTATAGCTCGCCACCCCCGCCGTCGACGACCTGAGTTCGATGATCATGTCAGACAAGGTGGATTTGGGGATCAGCGCCTGCACCGTATCCCAGCCGGGCCAGCCGTCGCGCGGTTCAAAACCCAACAACTGGCCACGTCTTTGCGGCACCATTGTCGTGATGCTGGCAATAGCGTCGGACGGCGCATGAATGGACACTTTCATGATCGGCTCCAGCAGAACCGGCCCGCACTGCGGCATGCCTTCACGCATGGCCAGGTTGCCGGCCAGCTGGAATGCCATGTCGGACGAATCCACATTGTGATACGAGCCGTCGGCCAGATTGACGGCGACATCGACGACCGGAAACCCCAACGGGCCGCGGCCGAGGTAATCGCGCACACCGGACTCCACCGATCCGATGAACTGCTTTGGCACTGCGCCGCCGACAATGGTGTTGGTGAACTCAAAACCGGTACCAGGCTTTTGCGGCCTGATCTCCAGCACCACGTCGCCATATTGGCCGTGACCGCCGGACTGCTTCTTGTGGCGGCCGCGCTGGGTAACCGACTTGGTAATGGTCTCCTGGTACCCGACATCCGGCGCATGGGTGTGGATGGTGATCTGCGAGCGGTTCTCAAGCCGCTCGACGGCGATCCGCAGATGCATTTCGCCTGATCCATGCAGCACGGTTTCAGACGCCTCCTGGTTATGCTCGACCCGGATCGACGGGTCCTCGTCGACAAGCCTGGAAAGCGCCGTTGACAGTTTCACTTCATCGCGCCGGTCCACTGGGCGGATGCCGACCGCGTACAGTGACTGGGCAGGCGTCAGCGGGGCTATGTCGGGCGCTGTCGTCTTGTCTGCGTGCAGGACGGTTCCTGTTGCAACTGCATCAAGCTTGCCGAGCGCCACGGTCTCGCCGGTCGCGGCAGACTGCACCTTGCTGGTTTCGCGGCCCAGCATGGTGTGGATGCCGGACACTCTGAAACTGCCGTGCCCGCCATCTGCCAACTGGTCCCCCTCGCCGATCTTGCCGCGCAGCATGCGCACCACCGACAATTTGCCCGAATGGGAGGTATGGATGGTCTTGATGACCCCGGCCACAGCATCGTCACCTTCGCCGATGTCCAGCCGTTGCCGGGTTGTGCTGTAGTCGGGAGCATCGTGGCGAATGGTTTTCAGCAACCGCAATATGCCGGTGCCGTTTTCCGCGGAACCGAACAGGACCGGCGTGATCCAGCCATCATGTAGCTCTGCGGTCAGATCCTGCAGCACCACGTCCATCGGTGGCGCGATGTCCTCCAGCAATTGCTCCATCAGCACATCGTCATGGTCTGCCAGTGTTTCCAGCATGGCAAAGCGGGCCTCTTCCTCCCGTGCCCGGTCGTCTTCGCCTACCTCGGTAACAGTCGCTTCCGCGTGTGGCCGGTAGGTGTATGAGCGTTCCAGTGCAAGGTCGATGCAACCCGCGACCGAGCCGTCTTTCCAGATCGGAATCTGTCGTAGCAACAACGGGTTTTCACTGGCTGTCTGCAGCATCTGCAAAGTCTGCTGCACCGAGCCCGGCGCCTTGTCGATCTTGTTGAGGAACAGAACCCGCGGCAAGCCGATTTCATCAAGGCGCCTCAGGGTCAGTTGCAGGGCCGGCAGTTTTTTCTCATCCGCCTCCACCACCACGATGGCAAAATCGCAAAACCTCAATACCGGTTCCGCCTCATAGGCGTATTCCACCGATCCCGGGCAGTCGACCAGGGTCAGGCTGTCTCCCTGGTTGGAGACCGTGGCAACGGTCGCTTCAACGCTCATGCCATGGGCGCGGGCTTCAGGCGACGCCATCGCGACCATGTTGCCTGACTCCATGGTGTTCTGCCGCGGTATGGCCCCTGTCCGGGCCAGTATGGCCTCCAGGAGTGTTGTCTTGCCGCTCGACATTGGCCCGATCAGTGCTGCGCACTTGGGCCCTGACGGTCTGCTACGGGGGGATGCTTCCATGACTCAATAACCTCCGCTCAATCGCACTACGCGAACTCCCGGATATTATTGATTGGATCGACCGGGACACCGATCGCCGCCTGATGACATGCTTTGACTTCAGTCTGCAGACTGTATGCTTTCACCAATTGGCAAGAAGAGCAAGAACCCGACGGCCAAGATTGCCGGGCAAGCAGACTGAAATGCGGTGAAACGGGACATCATGGCCTGAAAACAGGCCAGCACTGCCGGTGACGTGACCTTGGGATTTTCTAGCGCACCAGATGCCGGGTAAGACGCTTCTCCAGCCAGTCCCAGGTCCTGCGCAGGGTCTCCACTATGGAGAAGTAAATGATCGCCGCCCATAGGTAGACGTTGAAGTCGAAAGTCCGTGAGAACGCCAGTTTAGTTGCGCCCATCAGATCAAATACGGTGACCAGACTGGCCACGGCAGATCCCTTGATCATCAGAATGATCTCGTTGCCCAGCGGGCGCAGCGCGGTGATCATGGCCTGCGGGAAGATGATCTTCCAGAACGTCAGGCCCTTTTTCAGACCCAGGGACTCCGCAGCCTCATGCTGGCCGCGCGGAATGGACTCGATGGCGGTCTTGTAGATCTCCGCCTGATAGGCGGTCGTATTGAGCACGAACGTCAGCAGCACGCAGTTGTAGGCGTCACGGAAGAACCACCACAGGCCCAGTGACTCCAACTGGTCGACGAACTGGCCGGCGCCATAATACATCAGGAACATCTGTCCGAGCAGCGGCGTGCCTCTGAAGAAATACACATATCCGAATGCACATCCCCTGATGATGTCCGACTTGGACATGCGCGCAAAGGCCATCGGAATGGCCAGCAGGCCGCCAAAGATAATCGAGAACACCACCAGCTTGACCGTGATGATCAGACCGTCGGCCATCCTCGGCATGTACTTGAAGAAGACGTCCGGATCGAAGGCGTTGTACAGTGACCAGACGAGCCCCGCCCCCAGCGCAATCCATACACCGCACAGGGCGGTGCCGACGATGCGCGACACCGTCCACTTGCGGATGGTTTCCGGCGGCGGCGTTCTGGCTTCGATAATATGTACGGTTGTGTCACTCATGCCGTGCGCTGCTCCCCGCGTTTGACATGCGCTTCAACCGCACCGAGGCCCTTTGCCGATATCAGCGACAGCACCAGGTAGATCAGCAGCGCGACCGAGTAGAAGAACAGCGGCTGCTTGGTCGATCCGACCGCGACATTGGTGTTTCTTAACAGATCGTTAAGCGCGATGACCGAAACCAGTGACGTTTCCTTCAGCAGAATCAGCCACAGATTGCTCAGGCCGCCGATCGACAGCCTGATCAGCTGCGGCAGCGTGACCAGCCGAAACGCCTGCCAGCGGGTCATGCCCAGCGCCTGCGCCGCTTCCGGCTGTCCTGCCGGAATCCCCCTGAACGCGGATGCGAACACCTCGCTGGAAAATGCCGAAAACACCAGGCCGAGCGCCACCATGCCGGCAACAAAACCGTTGACTTCCACATAGGCATCCGTGAACAGCGCAAAAATCCGCTGCAACACGATCTGGCCGCCGTAGTAGACGATGAGCAGGGTCAGAAGCTCAGGCAATCCGCGAAAAATAGTGGTGTAGATGTTGGCCGCCGTCTGCAGCGACCTTTCGCCGGACGTCTTGGCCACCGCGATCAGAAGGCCGATGGCCAGACCAAACGGCAGGGTTGCCAGCGCCAGGCTGACGGTCAGCAAGGTGCCGGCAGCAAGTTCGTCGCCCCAGCCGCCGGGCCCCCAGGCCAGTTGTGTGATCAGGTCCATCATGTGACCGTTAACTCACCCCTAGAAATTAAACTGCCCGCCGTGACTGTAGCACGACGGGCGTCAATGTATAGCAGGTTAAGTTGACCCGTTAGTAAACAGAGAACGGGAAGTACTTGTCATTGATCTTCTTGTAGGTTCCGTTCTCCAGAATCGTCGCCAGAGCAGCGTTCAACTTGTCTTTCAGTTCGTCTTCACCTTTACGAACCGCCATGCCGGCGCCAAGGCCGAACCATTTCGGGTCATTGTGGCTTTCACCCACGTGCTCACAGCACGATCCGTCGCCATCGAGCCAGGCGAGTATGACCACGCTGTCGGCCAGCACGGCATCAAGACGGCCTGCTGCCAGGTCGGCATTGGCTTCATCCTGTGTCGCATAAAGCTTGACGGTCGAATCCTTGTAGTTGTCTTCAAGATAGGACGAATGCGTGGTCGAGGACTGCGCACCAATGGTCTTGCCCTTCATGCCGGCCGGGCTGGTATCGGAGATCTTTGAGCCCTTCTTGGCGACAAACTTGGCAGGTGTGTTGTAGTACTTCTCTGTGAAATCGACTTTCTTCTTGCGCTCGTCGGTAATCGACATTGAAGCGATGATCACGTCGTATTTCTTGGCCAGCAACGCCGGGATGATGCCGTCCCAGTCCTGGGCAACAAAGCTGCATTCAGCCTTCATTTCAGTACAAAGCGCCTTGGCGATCTCGACATCGAAACCCTGCAATTTGCCATCGGAATCAATATAGTTAAACGGCTTGTAGGCGCCTTCCGTACCAACCCGGATCTTCGACCAGTCTGCCGCAAACGCGCTGCTGCTCATGACAGCTGTTGCAAGGGCTGCCAGTGCCAGGCTTCTGAATTTTTTCATGTTGCAAATCCCATTTGTAATTTTGCTGACTACAGTAAACGTCCTTACTCCCCCGAGTAGTTTTTAAACATGGCTCAGATTACTTGGGATTGTAAAGGCTGTCCAAAGGTCAACTTGCAATATTTAGCCCCCATAAAGCAAGCCGGCCCGGCCGAACTGCTGTAATTGGACCTCACCGAAAGCAGCGCAATTCGCCGCTCAGCCTGAAACATACTCGCCTTCAAGGTCGGCTTCAATCAACTCTTGCGATCTTTCTGCCGGGTCCCCGTAACCACCCCCGCCTGGCAGGTTAAGCACTAGGCGCATGTTTGCGGGCACATGTTGGCGTCCCTTGCCCGCAAGCCGGGTTCCGTCATCCAGCGCCACGCTGCCCGCGGCACCCGGCTGCCCGCCTTCGCGCCCGCGCGGAGCATGATCGATGCGGTCAAACATAGCATTGAAGAAAAATTCGTAGCCTTCATTGGGTGCAATCTCGATGACCTGCCCCAGGCCGCCGCGATACCTGCCCGCTCCGCCGGATCCCGACCTGAGTTCCTTGCGCCACACGGTGATGGGACCAACCTGTTCGGTTGCCTCGACCGACATGGTGCTGACACCGGAGGGAAACGCCGTTGCATTCAGCCCGTCCAGTGTCGGCCGGCCGCCGGTGCCACCGGAGTTGAACATCAGCACTTCCGAGCGCGGCAGGCCGGACATCGGGTCAACCGGACGTGCTGCGATCTGGACATTCCACAGATTGCTTGAACCTTCCGCCGGCACCTTGCCGCCCATGCACTGGTGCAATGCGCCCAGCACGACATCCGGCAGCATCTGCCCGGTGACGTGGCGCACGGCCACCGCTGCCGGGCGTGGCGCATTCAGAATGCTGCCTTCCGGCGCGACAATCCGGAACGGTTCCAGCGAGCCGGCATTGTTCGGTACTTCCGGGGCAATCGCACATTTCAGGCCGAAGCAGGCATAGGCGCGGGTATAGACGGCGGGCACGTTGACGCCGAACTTGCTGACACCCGAAGTGCCGTCAAAGTCGGCCACGAGATCATCCCCGTCGATGGTAAGGGCGACTTTCATCACCACCGGCGCATCATAGCCGTCCGCGGTCATGTCGTTCAGATAGGTGCCGTCTTTCAGAGCCGCGATCTTGGCACGGGTCGCCTCGCGGCTGGTGTCCATGATGAAGTCTGACAGCTCTTCCAGATCGTCAAGCCGGAACTCGTCCATCATGTCCTGCAACCGGTTGTCACCGGCCTCGTTGCAGGCCGCAAGCGAATACAGGTCGCCGACAACCTGATCGGCTTCGCGCACATTGTTCCGGACGATCTTGATCAGCGGCCGGCTGACCTCGCCGCGTTCGGCAAACTTCATGATCGGCAACAGTATGCCTTCCTCATAAACCTCGTTGGCATCCGGCCCGAACCCACGCCCGCCGACATCGACCACATGTGCCGTGGACGCGAAAAACCCAACCAGCACGCCGGCCCTGAAAGACGGCGTGACCACGGTGAAATCGTGCAGGTGGCCGGTCCCTTTCCACGGGTCGTTGGTCACATACACATCACCTTCGAACATGTTCTGCAGGCCGATCTCTTCCATGAAATGGGCAACCGATTCCGCCATCGCGTTGACATGGCCCGGCGTGCCGGTCACGGCCTGGGCCATCATCCGCCCGCGCCTGTCGTAAACGCCTGCCGACAGGTCCCCGGCTTCGCGCACAGAGGTGGAAAACGCCGTCCGGATCAGCGTGGTCGCCTGCTCCTCTACAACTGCTATGAGCCGGTTCCACATGATCTGGTTGTCAACATTGCCCAATGCACTCACTTGTCCGTCTCCTTCTCCTGCCTGGCGCTCAGCCACAGGGCCCCATCCGCCTGCGCGACCGCCGTGAACGCACTGGTGACGATGGTGCAGGTTTCATCTTCCACGATGAGCGCCGGGCCTTCAACGAAATCTCCCGGGAGCAGGTCGGCCCGCATGACTTCTGCCCCGTCGACAAAGTCACGCATCTGCGCATCCAGGAACTTCCGTGTCCGGGCCGCCTGGGCTGCGCGCGCAGGCTTTTGAGTGTCCAGCCTGGCAACCTCAGGCAACGGTGTCGTGACCACCACCGACCAATTGGCAATCTCGATATCAAGATCATCGATGGTGCGACCGAACAGACGTCGGTAGACCGTCTCGAACTCGGAAGTGAACACGGCAACGTCACCGGCGGCAAACTGCTGATCGGGTATCGGAACCGGGATCTCCCAACCCTGCCCGCGATACCGCATGTAGGCGACAATCCGCGTCTCGGTCCGCGCACTGCCCACCCCGTGGCGCACAAATGCGGCCGCTGTTTCCTGCATCTCCCGCAGCAGCTGGTTGATGCGCCCGGCATCGAAACTGCCCAGCCGAAAGAAAGCGCCCCGGGTCTCTTCATAGGAAAACGGCGCCCTCAGGAAACCGATTGCCGAGCCAACGCCGGCACCCGGCGGAATGATGATGTCGCGCATGCCGAGTTTTTCAGCCTGCCGGCAGGCATGCAGCGGGGCGCCGCCGCCAAACGCGATCAGCGCAAACTGCGAGACATCCTTGCCGTTTTCAACAGCATGAACACGCGCAGCATTGGCCATATTCTCGTCGACCATCTCGGTGGTGCCGAACGCCGCGCCGGTCACATCCATTCCGAACCGCTCACCGATATCTGCTTGCAGTGCCCGCTCCGCGTTGGCAACCGACAACTCTATGCTGCCGCCAGCGAAGTTTCCGGCATCAATCTTGCCAAGCACCAGATTGGCATCTGTGACGGCTGGCCGTTCGCCACCGCGCTGGTAGCACGCAGGGCCCGGTTCGGATCCCGCACTTTGCGGCCCGACCCTGATCTGACCCATGTCGTCCACATGCGCAATCGACCCACCGCCTGCGCCGATCTCCACCATCTCCACAACCGGTGTCGAAACCGGCATCCCGGAGCCCTTCTTGAACCGGTAGGTGCGCGCCACTTCAAACCGGTTGGCGGTTTTCGGTTTGCCATCCTCGATCAGGCATATCTTGGCCGTGGTACCGCCCATGTCGAAGGAAACCACTTTTGAAAGCCCGTGGCTGAGGGCAAAATTGGCCGCGTAGATGGCGCCGCCGGCAGGTCCGGATTCAAGCAGGCGCACCGGAAACTGCATGGCGGTCTCGATGGAAATGATGCCGCCGCCGGAGTGCATCAGGAACACCGGGCATGAAACACCGATTGCCGACAGTTGTTCCACCAGGCGGCCCAGGTAGGCTTTCGCCATGGGCTGCACATAGGCATTGGCGATGACCGTATTGAAGCGTTCGAACTCGCGCATTTGCGGTGACACGGCGGACGACACCGATACCACCACGTCGGGGCACGCCCTGGCCAGCGCGGCAGCCATGGCACGTTCATGGGCAGGATTTGCGTAAGCATGCATGAGGCCGACCGCCACCGCCTCGTATCCGCCACCGGCCACTTTTTCCGCCAGCGTGTCGGCTTCGTCCGGATCGAGCGGCTTGAGAACCTTGCCTGTGGAATCCATGCGCTCCGACAGGGTCAGCCGGTGGGCCCGGTCCACCAGCGGCTTCGGCAATACGATATTGAGGTCGTATTGCTCGAAACGGTTTTCGTTTCGCATTTCGATAACGTCGCGAAACCCTTCGGTGGTGATGAACGCCGTCCTGGCGCCACGGCGCTCGATGAGCGCATTGGTGACCAGGGTGGTTCCGTGGATGACCATTGTGATGTCGCAGGCGCTGATGTCTGCCCGTTCGGTCACCTGCTTCAGCGCCAGCACCACCGCCCTGTCGGGGCTTTCATGGTCGGTCAGAACCTTGGTGGAAACAATCTCGCCACCGACTTCCAGGGCGACATCGGTAAATGTGCCGCCAATATCCACGCCGGCGCGAACCGGCTGTGCCTCACCTGACCCCATGCAAACAAACTCCGTGCCGCCACCTTGAACGATTATGCGCTTACCGCGTGATGATTTCCGGTCCCATCAATGTGGTCGGCAACCAAGTCGAAATAATCGGAATATAGGTGATCATGATCAGGAACACGAACATGATTCCGACCCACGGAAGCGCCGCCTTGACGACGTTCACCACTGACATCTGAGCAACGCCGGCGGTGACAAACAGGTTCAGACCGACCGGCGGCGTTATCATCCCGATCTCCATATTGACCACCATGATGATGCCCAGGTGAATGGGATCGATGCCCAGTTCGACGGCTATCGGAAACACCAGCGGCGCAACGATCACCAGCAGGCCTGACGGTTCCATGAACTGGCCACCGATCAGCAAGATGATATTGACGATGATCAAGAACATGATCGGCCCGAAACCGGCCGCCAGCATGGCTTCGGTTATCAGTTGCGGAATGCGCTCTTCGGTCAGCACGTGTTTCAGGATCAGCGCGTTGGCGATAATGAACATCAGCATGATGGTCAGCTTGCCGGCATCGACCAGCGTCTTGCGGGTATCCGGATGCGTGATCACCGTAACAACGCTGGACAAATGCCGCAGAAACGGCCGGTTGGCCTCGCCTTCGGCGGTCGCCAGTGGCCCCATGTCCTTGTACACGAAATTGGCAATCACGAAGGCATAGACAGCCGAGACAGCTGCCGCCTCGGTCGGCGTGAATATGCCGCCATAGATGCCGCCGAGAATGATGATGATCAGGAACAGGCCCCAGCCGGCTTCGCGGCCGGCCTCCCACACCTCGCCCCAGCCCTTCCAGGGTTGAGATGGCAGGCCCTTCCACTTGGCCCATACGAAAATCCCGGCCATCAGCATGAACCCGGCCAACAGGCCCGGGAACACCCCTGCCAGGAACATCCGGCCAACCGACACGTCGGTCGCGGCGGCGTAGACCACCATGACGATGGAAGGCGGGATCAGGATGCCTAATGTGCCGGCATTGCAGATGACACCGGCAGCAAACTCACGCGTATACCCGACCTGCCGCATGCCGGCGATAACGATGGAGCCGATGGCCACAACCGTTGCCGGCGACGAACCGGACAGGGCGGCAAACATCATGCACGCAACAACACCCGCAATCGCCAGTCCACCCTGGAAATGCCCGACCAGGGCAATGGAGAACCGGATGATTCGCCGGGCCACGCCGCCGGTGGACATGAAGCTGGACGCGAGGATGAAAAACGGAATGGCGAGCAGCGTGTAGTGGCCGTCAAAGGCCGAAAACAGCGTTTGCGCAATTGACGACAATGATGTGCCCGAATGCAGCAGCAGGAACGCGATACTCGACAGGCCGAGCGCGAATGCAATCGGCACACCGATCAGCATCAGGCCGATAATCAGGCCGAACAGCAGAACCACTTCCATCGGATCAGCCCTCCGCTTTCTCAGTTGGCGGGATCTGATCCTCCACCTCGTGCGAAACGATAAGCATATCGTCGCGCCCGGTGGCTATGCGCCATGTCGCCTGCAGCAATCGAAACAGCAACAAGGCCATGGCCAGCGGCAGCACCGCGTAGGGGATGAACCGGGGCAGCTTCTCATAGCGTTCGCCGTCGTTCAGCCAATCAGCCAGAAACTGGAGGAAAAACGGCATCGGCACATCGTCGGTCTCGTAAAACGCCTGCGGACCAATGAACGGCGACCAGTAATCCCACGCACCCTTGAGCATCAGCACAGCAAACGCCAGGCAGCACAGTGCGGCAATCAGGGAACAGGTTCTGCGTGCACCTTTAGGCAGCAGGTTGACCACCACATCCACGCCGATGTGGAAGCGCTTCTTGATGCCATAGGACACTCCCATGAGCACCAGCCAGGCAAACAGGAACACGGTTGTCTCAAGTGCCCACAGAATGTTGGAGTTGAATATGTAGCGTGCCACGACATTGGCGAAGGTGATCAGAGTCATGATGGCCAGCGTGGCCGCCATGAAGGTCTCTTCGATGGTGTCGCTGATTGAAATCGCGCCGCCTGGTCCCTGCCCCGACATGACTGATCCCTCCCGTGTGTCTGCTTAAAGCGCCATGAGGTTTGCATATATAAAAAAACTCCGCCACCGGCAGTGACAGCCGATGACGGAGTCCAATCGCTACAACGACAGCCTAGCTGCCCTTGTTATAGGACTGCGCCGCGTCGATCAGATCCTGGCCGATGTCGCCCTCAAATTTCGCCCATACGGGTTTCAGCGCATCGACCCAGGCCTTGCGCTGGGCTGCATCGAGCGTGCGGACAACACCACCGGACTCGATGATCTTCTGCTTGTTGGCTTCATTGACAGCGGTCGATTCTGCGTTGCGGGTCTCGGTAACCTCTTTGAGAATCTGCGCAAGCTGGTCACGCACGGCAGGATCCAGCCCGTCCCACCACTTGGTGGATGTAACCACGAGGTAGTCGATGATGCCGTGGTTTGTCTCGGTGACACCATCCTGCACCTCGAAGAACTTCTTGCCGTAGATGTTCGACCAGGTGTTCTCCTGACCGTCGATGACCTTGGTCTGCAGGCCGCCATAGACCTCCTTGAACGACATCTTCTGAGGGTTGGCGCCCAACTGCTCAAACTGCGCCACCAGCACGTCGGAAGCTTGCACGCGGAACTTCAGTCCCTTGGCATCATCCGGAGACATCAGCGGCTTCGACGCCGACATCTGCTTCATACCGTTGTGCCAGAACTCCAGCCCCTGCAGGCCGCGTTTCTTCATGGCGTTTTTCAGCTTCTGGCCGTCCTCGGAAGTCTGGAACCGGTCAACCGCCGCAATGTCTTCAAACAGGAACGGCAGGTCGAACACGCGGAATTTCTTGGTGAACTTTTCGAACTTCGACAGCGAAGGCGCAGCCAGCTGCACATCACCGGACAACAGCGCTTCCAGCACCTTGTTGTCATCGTACAGCGATGAATTCGGGAACACTTCCATGCACGCCTTGCCGTTCATCTCCTTGTTGACGCGTTCGGCCAGCAGTGTCGCGGCAATGCCTTTCGGGTGCTTGTCGGTATTGGTCACATGGCTGAACTTGATCACTACTTCGCCGTCATCACAGTTTGCCAGCGCACCGGTCGCGGACACGGCCAGAACGCTGGTGGCGACCGCCAGTGCTTTGAAATATTTCATGGGTACTTCCTCCTGTTTATGCCGTCTCCAGAATTGTCATCTGGGTACACCATTATGGCATTGCAGAGGAAAACTGCCTCATTCAAGTGTCTGGAGTGTCCGGACCGGACAAATGTGTGTCTTTTTTTCGAAGATGGGTAGAATAGGTAACATCAGCCGGTTTTCATGTGTGAAAACTGACACATTGGTCAACTGACAGAACTGTCGTCGTCGATGAACCCGCGCCTGTCCAGACCGTGCTTTTGCATCTTCTCGTAAAGTGACTTTCTCGAAATGCCCAAGGCCTCATATGTCTCCTTGAGCACGCCATTGTGAGCTGAGAGCTCCGAAGAAACTATTGCGCGTTCGTGAGCGGCCATGCGTTGCGCAAGGGTCGTCTGCTCGGCAGCATTCTGCTCGACCTTGTCAACGCCAAGCACAAACCTGTCTGCTTCATTACGCAATTCGCGCACATTTCCGGGCCAGTCCCGGTTGGCAAGCTCTAGCAGATAATGGCTGGGAATGTCCGCGAATTTGCGGCGATAGCGGCGCGCCGCCTCATTCGCCAGTTGTATGAAAAGACGTGGGATGTCGTCGCGCCTGTCCTTGAGCGATGGAATGTTCAGTGTCGATGTGGTGAGCCTGAAGTAGAGGTCCTGCCTGAAGGTGCCCTTTTCGACCGCAACCTGGAGGCTCTCCTTGCTCGCGGACATGAAACGAACATCCAGTTCAACCACCTCGTTTGATCCCAACGGCGTTATCGAACGCTCCTCGATCACGCGCAGCAGCTTGACCTGCAAATCAAGCGGCATGCTTTCGATCTCGTCGAGGAAGATGGTGCCTCTGCGCCCATGCTCCAGTTTGCCGATGCGCATCCGGATCGCGCCGGCAAACGCGCCGGCCTGGTGTCCGAACAGCTCACTCTCGACCTGATCCAGGGGCAAGGCACCGCAGTTGATCGCCACAAAAGGCCCCTCGGCCCTGGGGCTGAGATCATGCAATGCGCGCGCAACCACCTCTTTTCCGACGCCGGTTTCACCGGTTATCTGGACATCCAGATCTGTTGAGGCAATTGATCGAATTGCCTTGCGCAATTCAATCATGACGGGCGTCCTGCCGGTCAGGCGGGTCTCGAGATTGTCGCGCTGCGTGACCTTTGTTCTGAGGTGCCGGTTTTCCAGCGTAAGCCGGCGTTTCTCCAGTGCCCTTCGGACACTTGCAACAAGATAGTCGGGCGCAAACGGCTTCTCGATAAAGTCGTACGCACCTTGCTGCATCGAACTGACTGCCAGTTTCACGTCGCCGTGGCCGGTAATCAGCAGAACCGGGAGCTCGAAGTCAATTTCAAGCAGGCGATGCAGCAACTCGCTGCCATCCATGTTTGGCATTCGGATGTCGGAAACAACGACACCCGCATAGCTTCTGGAGACATGTTCAAGCGCCTCTGCCGCATTTCCGAAGCACTGAACGGACAGTCCTGCCAGCTCAAATGTCTGCGCCGCAGATATGCGAAGGTGTTCTTCGTCATCGACAAAAATGACGTCTGGTGGAACCGTCATTCCGCTGCGTCCTCAACCTGATCCACCAGTTTCAGCAACACCGTGAAAACGGCACCACCTTCAGGATGGTTCTCAGCTGTAATGGCGCCACCAAAGTCCTGAACTATGTTGTAGGAAATCGAAAGCCCGAGGCCCAGTCCCTGGTTCACACCCTTGGTGGTAAAAAACGGGTCAAACAATTGCTTGGATACCTTGTCGTTCAGGCCAGGGCCCTGATCTCTGACACACAATGCAACTTCATCGCCGCGAATTTCGCTGAAAACGGTTACGACCGGTTTTTCCAATTCCGACATTGCGTCCACGGCATTGTTGATCAGATTCAACAATACCTGCTGCAACCGGTACCGCCCGGCACTCACCACCAGCCGGTCATCCAAGTTGGAATGATCGAGGGTCGTGTTTTCACTCTTCAGCCTGGGACCGATGATGTTCTTGACCCCTTCAAGCACGGTGCCAAGGCCAACTGCCTCAATGGCCTGTTTGGGTTTGCGTGCAAAGTTTCTCAGGTGACTGCCGAGTTCAGCCATGCGATCAGCCATCTCGGATATGTGACCGATATTCTGGCTGGCCTGCTCGATCTTGTTGCGCTTCAGGTAGGTTCGCGCATTCTCCGCATAGGATTTGATGGCGGTCAGGGGCTGGTTGAGTTCGTGCGACAATGCTGCTGACATCTGCCCCAGCACAGCCAGTTTGCCGGCCTGTATCAACTCGTTCTGCGTTGACAACAGCTGCTGTTCAGCGAGCCTGCGTTCAGAGACCTCCTTGGTCAGGTTTTCATTGGCGATGTTCAAATCATTGGTTCGCTCGGCAACTCTCAGTTCCAACTGTTCCTGAGCCCGCGCGCCAGCAGCGATGTCGCGCACCAGCCGGGCACGCCTTTGAAGTATGAATGTCAGGATCAGCAACAGCAGAAGCAGGACCAGCGTGGCCACGGCCAGCGCGGTAAGGGTCCTGTTGTCCGCGAGGGTTCTTGGCAGCATGACATGCAGCGTCCAGCCTGCATCGGGCATGAAACGCTGGTTTGCCAGATAAACTTCCGAACCGTTTTCGACTGCGACGGTCGCGAATGTTGCATCAGCAACACCTGAAGCAGCGACATCGAATTGCAGGTCGCTGAGCCTGTCGATCGGATAACGTTTCGACGCCTTGATCCTGGCCAGGGCCTGGCTGGACAAGGGATTGAGAGATTTGAACAGCCACTCTTCACGGCTGGCCATGAAAATGATCCCATCTGGGTCAGCCACGAAGATGTCGGCTCCGGAACCCTGCCAGTCCGCTTCAATCTCCTCGACACCGATCTTGATCGCCACCACTCCGATTGCTCTGGTGCCATTCTGGACCGGTGAGGCGAAGTAATAGCCGCGCTTCAAAGATGTGGTGCCCAGGGCGAAATACCGCGCGGAAGTTCCCTGAATTGCCTCTCGAAAATACGGACGAAAATTGAAGTTCCGGCCGATGAATGACGTTTTGTCCCGGTAGTTGCTTGCCGCGACAGTCATGCCGGCCAGGTCCATCACATAGATATCGGAGGCATCGATGTCCTGTGCGATCGAGCGAAACTGCTGATTGACCCGGTTGACCTGAGCTTCGTTTTGCGGGTTGGACAGCAGCAATTTGACATCCACCTTGTCCGCCAGCAGTGAAGTGAGCGGTTCATAACGTAGCAGCGAGCCCTGCAGGCCGGACGCCACCAGCCTCAGGGTGCTTTGGTTTTGCGCGGCCAGCTGTTGCAGGTAATAGCGTTCGGTTGCGCCATAGCCGAACCAAAAGGCCGCCAGGATGACGCCCGCAACGATGATCCAGGATGCACTGTTGCTGAAAGTTCGCATGCTATTGATTTACCACCACTTCGAACGGATTTGCAAAAACCCGCCTCCGGCATGATGGCCGATGATTGTGGCAGCCAGCGATAGCGGCAAGTCAGGTGTACCTGTCGTATTGCCGCGCGGCTGCTGCCTGGCACTTGCCGGAACACCACCAGATGTCCGGCACACGGAGCCGCGCACTTCGGCCCCGGCCCTGTTGATCGACATCAAGGCTTTTGCCTGCCGACCCGCGCATCATTTGCCGCAAAGCAAAAAAGGATCAGCCATGAAACACTTGATCAGCGCGGGTGCGGCGTTTGCGCTCGCGATCTATGCAGCCAGCCTGCCCTCATCCGCCGAAGACGTGCCGGCGTGGCAACTTGCGCTGCAGGCACAGCTGCTGGCCGAAAAGCAGTGCAACCTGAATTACATGACCAATGTGAAAGTTCAGGAGCTTGGCGCTATCACCAGCATTGAAGCCCGTGCCCACTGCATGAACGGGCAGGCCTATGATGTGCGATCAATGGAAGGCAGCAACAAGTTCGACATTCGCGAATGCGGCATCACCATTTGCTGAACATGTTGAGCGCTGCCAGCCGCATTATCTCTGCACGACAATGCGGCTGATTTTCCCGGCTTCGTTGAAATGAATTTCTTCCCGTCCGGAAGATGTGCCGGAGGCGAGCGTTATCCGGAAATCGAACACGACCCGGTTTGCCTGGCGCTGATAGTTGCGCGCGTCCCAGTGGACATCCGGGTTGGCCGCAAAGAACGATTGCATCATGGCCATGATGGCATCGGTGCCGTCATGCTGTCCGACACCGGCTGAACGATACGAGCAGTCGGCAGCAAGCATCGGCCTGATGCGGGCAATGTCGTGAGCATTGGACGCTGCAACGTAGTCCTCAGCTGTCGCGATCAGCTCATCCATGCCTGCCAAGTCCACCCCGGTTTGCGCCGAGTGTCGCTACAGTACCGGATATGAACCGTCATCGTCGTAGGTTTCCCCGCCGACCAGCGCCGGCGTGAACACGCAGACGATACGCAAATCGGTCTTGGCCACAAGTTCGTGCCGGTCATGCTTGTCGAGTGTGTACATGACGCCGGGCGCCAGCGCATGTGTCTCGCCAGTGGCAATGTCGGTGACCGTGCCTTCGCCATCAATGATCAGGTTTGCCTCGACATGGTTCTTGTATTGCATCATTTGCCGGGTACCGGCGGCCACCGTCGTCTGCGTCAGGGTGAAACCGACGTCATCGTCACGTAGGAGGTATCTTGAACTGCTCCAGGCCCCGGGCTTCTCGCGGTACCTGCCCTGTGCTTTCAGGTCTTCCAGTGAGCGGACAATCATGCTGGCATCTTCCTTTGTGCTGCTGGTTTCGGCCTTGCATAGCATGCGCAGACCGGCAGGAATATCGGTTTTGCCTGGGCCGGCCACGCAAACGGTGTTGAGACGAAAATGCAGTGACGGCACTGCGCAGCCTGCTGCGGCTGTGCATCTGCCGTCACCGCACCCGGTCACCTGTTCTTCCAGTCGAAGCTGTTCAGATCAACCAGGTCCGAGCGGGTCAGACCGATGTCTCTCAGCATATGATCGTCGAGATTGCGCAATGCCATATAGGTGGCACGTGACCTGCGCTGTTGCTGAATGTAACCGGCGATGCGCATCGCGACAGTGCTAACGCCTCGCAGGAAATTTGAACCAAGCGGCTTGTATTCCGACCTGCTTGTGGTCGCAGTTTGGGTACTCATTGTTTTTATCCTGAATGTTCAGTTATTGCAGGCTGACCCGCGCCAGGGCATGCGTCCTGAAACCGGTGGGCCTTGTTTGGCCGGATGACTATCGAAGTCTGACTGTCCGTGAAGTGATAATTGTCACACACCGGCGGCGAATTTGTCTGAATTACTGTGCCTGGACGTTGACACGCCCAAAAACCATGCAGGAAGCAACCAGGAAGTCTCGCGTGCAGTTTGATGAGCCGCAGTCGCCGCAGGAAACCACCCGTGCCGGCCCGCTGAACCGGCGCCGAAACCAGATAGCGCAACGTGTGTGCGGGTCGGATCTGAATACCTACGTAGGGACTTGAGGTGTCTAGGCCGGCTATAACCATCAGCTTGGCAACTTCTCGTGGGGCATCGAAGCCGACTTCAACTGGACCGGTTTCGACGAAGGACGAGGATTCAACTTGAGTGGCGGCGAGCGCAGCAGAATCGTCTCCGCTGAGATGGTTTGGCCGGCAACACTGCGCGGCTGGCGCCGGTATCTAGAGACAAGTGGTCTGTAAGGGATGAGTATCTTTACGTCCAGATGGCCGAAGAGACCACTCTGTGCGACACGGCTGAAAACCAGGAGGTCAAGTTCAGTTCCAAATCCCACCTGCTGCGCCTCGGTTCGAACTATCACTTTGACGGCTTTCTGAATTGAGGACGACAGGCGAGTTACTTCAGGGGCCAGACAAAGAATATGCTCATGAGTATTTCAGAGATAGAGCGTTTCGCCAAAGACGTGGCGGACAATGACGAACTGCAGGCACGTGTGGCAGGGATCATATCGAATCCGTCCGCAGTCATGGACCTGGCCAGTGCCAGCGGATATGACTTCACACTGGCTGAGCTGGAACACCACCGATCGCAAAAATCGGATGAGCTGACAGCCGAAGATCTCGAAAACATCAGTGCCGGTAATCTCGGTGATGTGATCCCTGACCATCGGCTGTAGGGGCTGGCACTGAATAAGACGTTCCGTTAGCGGCGATTTCGCAAAATCTGACACTGCCAGACCGGAAACTAGCCTGCACCCGGTATCCAGAGCCTCATGACACAGGGTTTACCGAGCCGGCGGCCACCAAGAAGATATGCCTGGGTTTTGGGGAAACCTGGAAGCAGGAGCAGCTTTACATGCCAGCCCGCTAAAGACTTGCTCGATTACAGGCCTTTTCAGCATGATAGCCCTATTATGACTTGCAATATGAAGATGATGAGTAGCCAATGACAGCTCTTGCACTTCGGACGGTACATCACACCATGCAACTCGGCCGAAACGACGACTTCGCCAATCCAATCAAATCAACCGCGTGGCGCCCATCGCATTAGTGTAATGGAAGTTCAGGATGTTGTTTCATTCGAGGCGCAGGCGTCGACTTCTTGCTCGTTGCTGCGTCAACCAAGGAAGCAATCGTCGATTGAATGAGGCAACTGGCCTAGTACCTCGCAGATATTAGTCAAGTCTAGCTATTGGTGGTTGATGCATTCGGATCGAAAGTCCGGGGGTCCTGGCTGCGCCGCCAGTGGGCAGCATGTCCACGCACTATCTCGAAACGGTCCCAAATTTGCTGTAGCACTTCCTTGTGGCTTGGCTCGACTGGCCGAGCAGCCTTTAGTCGAGTATCTACAAATTCGAAGAAAATCTTGTCATCAGTTGACCGCAAATGGCCAACTGCATCGCGCATGAAGGAAAGATAGAGCGCAAGATCGTGATCGGGCTCCACAGCCATCGCAGCCATTAGTTGTTGCACCAAGCTGACATGTCGATCAACTCGTTCAGCTTCTGGCTCTGCGCTGTCTCCCTTACCTCCGTCATCTTCTTCCCAAAGCGGTGTACCTATATACCGGATCACAGTGCTGAACAGTTTTAGTGAATCATAGATTCCCGTGTAACGACTGTAAGGGGCGCTGAGAACCGCTACTGTATCGTCCACCTTCTCGCGAAGAACTACCGCTTCACTGTTGAGGTCACGCATCATGCCTTCCACCCGATCCCGGAGTTTTAGTGTTTCCCGGCGGTCTTGTGCAATTTCCTTTCGTTCTTCAGCTATCGCCCCCAGTTCGCTCCAAATAGGAAACGCCAGAACCAAAAACCCAACGGTGGCTACAAGCGCCACTGCACCAATAACAATTCCTAAAAAATTGAGGAGCTGAGAGGGTAGTATGGGTGCGGCACTTCCTGTGCTAACAATCATATAGATGGCCAAAGCGCACCCGGCGAGCGCAACACAAGCGACGACCCACAATAGGTGGAGCTGCCATCCAGTTTCTTGTTTGTTCGGTGAATCAGACATTCTCGAAAACAAATTCGCTTTTAATGAAATTCAGAAATTTTACACCCTTGTATCGGGATTTTTGTACGATCCTGACGGCATGCTTGGAACCGTCAGGCGGATATTGCCTAAATCCGGTCTGAGCATTGGTGAATATCTTGAAGACGAGGTCTGCCATAAGGCCTTCGGATTGCAGATAGTCGATCAAGCGAAAGCCGGTTTCATAACCACCTTCGGTTGCAAGACCGCTCAATAGCTCGCCAGGATCCATCATAAGGTCTACTAGGACACCCAATAGTTCAGATTGACGCGTCCTAATCGTTTCAACAGCCTTATCTATGCTTGGCTCAACCACCACGCGAATCCCGTTCTCTCGCAAGCGCGAAACAGCATGATCCAGCAACTGCTGGTCATCATCGATCCATAGTAGGAACCGGTCGTCAGTCATCATTTTCGACTCTTCCCCAGCCAGAATTGTTCAAGTGTGTAGTCTTCTTGGCGCAGATGCTCCGGGAGGAAGATGCAAAACTGTGTAGGATTGTCTGTGTGTTCCAGCCAAATATCCGCGCGATGATCTCGTAGTATGTTTCGGACGACCGACAGTCCAATACCTGCCCCAAATACACCAGCGCGAATGTGGGCTGTCTCGCGGTAGCCCGGCTCGAAAATGCGCTGCGGTCTGGAGCCAGCTACACCGATCCCATAATCGGACACAGTGATCAATATTCCTCGCTCCGATTGCCAACTCAATAGATTGTCATGAAACTCCGGCAACGCCGTACACAACTCCGATGTAGCGGCGAGCGCTTTCACAGAGAGCTCCTCAACCTCAACCGTTGCTCGAAATTCATCTGTATTAAATGGCTGATGATACTTTATCGCGTTGACGAACAAATTGAGGAGGACCTGACTCATAGCGCGCTCATCCATGTAGAGGTCAACGTTGAATGAGCCGATCATGATGCGCTCGCTTCGTACATTGTTCTTGCGCGCTAGCGGAATGCAAATCCGTCTCATATCGCTGGCAATGCGATAGAGGTTAATGTCCTCGGGGAAGTAGCGGTTAGCAGGAGGTATGTTAACTGAAGGCTGCAGAAACGTCAGAGATTCAACCAAGGTTTCAACATACTCTGATGTCACCATGATATCTTCGATCTCCTTTGCGCGCATACGCTGTGGCATGTCGCGTCGGCCCTCTGTGATTTCATGTTGACGTAATGCAGATTCGTAGATGAACCTCGTCGGAGCCAGTATCTCATGTCCCAATACCATTGCACGCTGTATACTGCGTTCCCGAGAGCGATATAGACCGGCAATGAAATCCAGTATGTCTGCAATATGCTTCAGATAAAGCTCGTCCTCCCAATCGAAGAAATCGCTAATGTTGGAGGGATTTTCTTCCTGAGATTGCGCCAAGTCATTCATACGATCGACGAGTACCAAATAGCCGAGAGGGCTCTCATCTTCCTCATTTCGGAGTTGAGCAACTAGGAGTTGCCTGGCGTTGGCAACGATCTTGCCGTGCGACACGTGCTTTGAAATCAAATCGCTACCGACCAGCGCAATGTCATCGTATGATGTTCGAAGATCCTTGCATTGATCTGAATATGCCGCTGCGATGATTGCTTGCAGATCACTGCGATCAGTTGCGGGCAATTTGACTGGTGGATTGGGACCGCTTTGAATATGTGTTTCTTGTTTCAGGGAGCCATCCGGATTCTCCAGAAACAAAAAAACGTCTTTGCACAGGATCTGATTTGGGAGGACGCGTGAGACTGCCTTGGTAAGAGCAGTGGCCAGCGTTTCGGGCTCCGACGAAATCCCGGTCATTTGCTCAGTGATCCTGTTGCGCCGGATTTCAATTAGCGCACAGATTCCTGATGCCATTTTCGACGCAATTGCTTTGATGAAATCCTTCGCCCCACCATCATCGAAATGAAAAGGGCCGTTACGAGCCTCATATGCCTGGACCCGATCTTCATCTAGGTAGATATTGAGAATGAAATCGACGCCGAACTGGGCTTGTGCTGGTCCCGACTTGATATCGTTAGAAGGTCGGGTTTTACAGAAATCCCCAAGAGTTAAAGCGACTTGTCGCTTCAGTGGTTTGCATCTACCATTCTTGTTGCAACCTTTGGAAATTCGGTCTGCCGTGTTCCAGTGCGGATCCTCGAACAGCGCACTCAGATTATCGCAATCCCATTTTCGAAGCCAAAGCAATCGCTCGCAATTTGGTATTGGTTCGTGATCGCTAACTATAAGGCCCGCATGGGTTCCATCTGTGCGGCAAACATACTCTGTGGGATCCAGAGTCGGATCAGGGGTGTAGGACATACTCCTTGCCACGGCAGAAATTACCCCACCTCGCCGCTTGTGTTTCCAGAGAGTAGCAAACAGGACTGGCGATTGCTCTTCGAGAAGGTTCAGAAGAGGTACAAGACGCCGCGCGACGCCTTCATTCATTTCTCTCAAGTCATGGTCGCCATGTGCTTGGGTTCGAATGGAGGCGAGCTCAAAGGCAAATTTGATTGCCGCCTCTCTGGTTTCCCATGCGTAGCTTTCTTCATGTCCTGTCAAATCGACAACTCAGAATTTGATTACTCCCAATTCCACAAAACCTGATCTACGCAGTAGAACGAACCGACACGTTTCTCCATGCAAACCACGGTATGATCATGCTTACGCAACAATTCACCTAAGGGGTTCGTAAATACCTTAATCAACCACTTAACTATCATCTGCGGTACACCGCGCTGTTTTTACTCGTCACGATGGCCCCGCGACTGCTTCGCGAACAGGACTTCACTTGATAACATCTTTACGTACAGGTCAATAATTATTCTGGTATATGACTTGCCTGATTAATCCGCGTATTGAACCCTGCCAGATGCTTGGTAAAGCGAAATGCACAACGAAGCGATCTGAGTTCAGTGAAGAACAGGTCACAAGAGTCTCATCGAGGATCAGGAACTAATCGGGAAATTTTGGTAGTGAGAGACCGCCACATCCACTATCCACCCATTACTTTTGGCACTTTGTGTAAAAAAAACGGCAGAAATAGAGTGGTAGCGGGAGAGGGACTTGAACCCCCGACACGCGGATTATGATTCCGCTGCTCTAACCACCTGAGCTACCCCGCCCCAATATGCCGGTTCCCTGCGCTGAAACGTGTGGTCTGCAGGGATTTTGAACCGGTGCCGACGGCACCTGTTCGGTTGCGTCCGGCAAGGACATGCGCGGTATAATAGGCGTAAGCCTTGCAAGTCAAGCATTGCTCACGCTTTGCCGTCTGAACCCCCGGCTATTCCTCGGCCTCATCGGCTTCAGGGCGCACCGAGCGCAACACGCAGATCACCAGGAAATAGGCCGACGAAGCCACCCACAGCCAGAAGATAATCGGCGACGCATTCAGCGCCGTGTCGTCCTTGGACACGATCAGCAGCCGCAAGGTGGTGCCGCCCCACAGAACCGTCATCGGGATTGTGACGGCACGCCAGTCGCGCACCCGCAGCGGATGCACGTATTTCCATGGCACGAAGGTCAGCACCCCGCAAATGGCGATCACCGTCAGATTGACCCACGGGTCGGTCTGCATGATGTGGAAATACAAAACCACCAGGTTCCACAGGGCCGGAAAACCGGCGAAGTAATAGTCCGACGTCTTCATGCCCGCATTGGCGAAGGTGTACAAAGACACCGCCATGATGCCGGCCGCCGTCGCGGTTTCCCAGCCCGCCGGCACCAGGTCGAACCAGTACACCATCATTGCCGGCACCACGACATAGGTGAAATAATCGATCACATTGTCCAGCGTCGCCCCGTCGAACTGCGGCGTCACCTCGCTCACCCGGGCGCGCCGGGCCAGGGTGCCGTCTATGCCGTCGACAAACAGGGCAAGGCCCAGCCACAGGAAGGCAGCTATCCTGTCGCCTTCCAGTATCGCAACCAGAGCCAGAAAGCCCAGCACGATACCGGACGCCGTGAAGGCATGCACGGCCCAGGCGGCAGCCACGTCCTTCTTCGGCAAGTCCTTGTGATTACTTTTGTCAATCATTGAACCGGGATGTCATATATTCAGTCAAATGTCACTAGTTGGCAGGCGCTCGAACCACCGGCAACCAGTCCGGGCGGACAGTACTAGCGAAGTGTGCCGGCAATATAGCCGCCGCCAAGCACCTGGGCGTCCTGGCCCTGCGCTTCATAGAAAACGCAAGCCTGGCCTGCTGAAATCCCGAAATCCGGTTCATCAAGCACCACCTGGACCTCTCCTGCCTCGCCGGTGCCCAGGCGGGCCGCAACGGCCGGCCGAGTCGAGCGGATCTTGACGAACACCGGTTCCGACATGTCGCCGCTGCCCGCTGTCGAAGATCCGAGCCAGTTGACATCGCGAAGCCGGATGACGCGCCGGGCCAGCGCTTCCTTCGGACCGACAATCACCCGTGCCGTTGCTGGCTCAAGGCCGGTCACGTACAGCGGTTCACTGGCGGCGACACCGATGCCGCGGCGCTGGCCGATCGTGAAATGAATGATGCCGTTGTGGCGGCCAAGCACGCGGCCGTCCTCATGCACAATGTCTCCCGGCTCTCCGGCCTGTGGCCGCAGCCGCTCGATGACGGAGACATAATTGCCGTCCGGGACAAAGCAGATGTCCTGGCTATCCGGCTTGTCAGCAAGTGACAGCCCCATGGCCCGCGCCATGTCGCGTGTCTCGTCCTTGGTGAACGAGCCCAGCGGAAAGCGCAGGTAGTCGGCCTGCGCCTGCGTGGTCTGAAACAGGAAATAGCTCTGGTCGCGGTTCATGTCCTCAGGCGTACGCAAGTCGCGCGCACCGGTTCCGTCGCCGCGGGCAACCGAGCGTATGTAGTGACCGGTGGCCAGGCACGCTGCCCCCAGCGCCTTGGCGCGGGTCAGCAGATCGGCAAACTTGACCGTCTGATTGCAGGTCACGCAGGGAATTGGTGTTTCACCGCGCACATAGGCATCGGCAAACTCCTCGATCACAGCGTCCTTGAAGCGGCTTTCAAAGTCCAGCACATAGTGCGGGATATCGAGCGCTGCAGCCGCGTTGCGGGCATCATGAATATCCTGTCCGGCGCAACAGGCACCCTTGCGGCGCACCGCCTCGCCGTGATCGTAAAGCTGCAGCGTAATGCCGGCGACGCCATAACCAGCCGCCTTCAAAAGCCCGGCGACAACCGTTGAATCCACACCGCCGGACATCGCGGCAACCACAAGGGTGCGGCCCCCGTCGGGATCAAGCCCGATGGAATCGCGCACTCGTTCAATTATCGCTTCGTCGATCGTCATCGTGCCTCGGTGGTTGGCTGAGCCGGTCCGGATGCAGCACTGGGTTGTCAAACCGTTGCTTTACGGCCCGCGAGCCTCGCCCTAGATATGGTCAGCAGATGGCCTGCTGCAACAGTTTTCTTTTCCTGGGCCTTCACACAACCATGCTGCCGGACTGTTTCGTTTTGATCCAGTTTCACCGGTTTGTTTGCTAATTGTTGGTATCTGATTAGACCTTTATAAACGCCAACCCGCTACATTGATCTCCAGTTAGTACCAGCGTATCAGGTGAAGTCAGTGAGTAATTCAGGTCAGTTGCGTTCCCGTATCAATTACGTCATCGGTCCGGATGGCAGTCCCCTTACGATTGCTGATCTGCCGCCGCCGGGCACCCATCGTTGGGTAATCCGTCGCAAGGCAGAAGTTGTTGCCGCTGTTCGCGGTGGCCTGCTCAGCCTCGAGGAGGCCTGCGGACGGTACAAACTGACAGTTGAGGAATATCTCAGCTGGCAGCGGTCTATTGACCGGCACGGTCTGGCTGGATTGCGCACAACCCGCATCCAGGACTATCGCGTCAGCTGATAGTCCCTGCCCCGGCAGATGAGGTTCTGAAGTATTGTGGCGTGGCAGTTCCCCGACGGGCAGCTGCCACGCCACTCTCATTTTCAGTCAACCTGGCATCTTGCAGCCGTATCGCCTTATAGCTAGGGTCCTCGGCAAATTTCGCAGGAAACCAAGCACCGATGAAATCCGACAAATTTTCAATGTCTGGCAGCGGCACCCGTGCCGGCTCACATGAAATCAAAGACCTGATGAAGCAGATGCGCGCGTCCAGGACACCCGAGGCCGCCCTCAAGCTTGCCCGCCGCGCCGTTGAACTGCGGCCCAAGAACCCGGACCTGCGGCTGATGCTGGCCGTCACCCTGCACAATCAGGGCAAGGCACAAGAAGCAGAACGCGCCTATGCGGAATGCCTCATGATAGATGCGGAAAACCTGCAAGCCCTGATCAACCTGGGCAGTCTGCAGATATCTGCGGGCCAGCCTGCCGCCGGCCTGAAGGCATTGGAAGGTGCCCTGCATCTGGACCCGGACAATGTCCAGGCGCGCTACCACAAAGGCCGCGGACTGGGCCGGCTGGACCAGGCCGACGAGGCCCTGAAAATCTTTGACGAGCTTGCCGCCGAGCAACCGGACAATGTGGAATTCATCAAGGCCCAGGCCCTGTGCCACATGGATATCGGGCACAAGACAAAGGCTGCCGAACTCTTGTTCCGCGCCGCTGAACTGGCCCCGGATGACAAGGCGGTCAAGAACGCGATGCAAAAAGTCACCAGCTAGATCGAGATGTAGTTAGATTGGGTCATTTGATGGCGGAAAATCGGTTCACTCGGCTAGGCGCGTCGCGCAGCGCGATGTGGTGCATCGGACAAGCGGCGCAACGACGCCAATGGACCGATTTTCCCCACCCCGATAGGAATCAAGAAATTATCACCGTTGGTGAAAGGGCCGGGCGATTTTGCCCTGTGGCGTCGTTGGATCGCACTTGTGGTGACGCGACACCACGGCGCGCAATCCGCCTAGCCAGCGAGCAAAATCGCCACGGTCAAATGACCCAATCTAACTACATCTCGATCTAGGAGCCAGCCAATGACGACAATCGCCATGTGGTCAGGTCCGCGCAACATCTCCACGGCGATGATGTATTCATTTGCCAGCCGGTCAGACTGCACGGTCTGGGATGAACCCTTCTATGCCCATTATCTGTCGACCACCGGCATCACACACCCTGTCGGCAACGAGATAATTGCCGCCGGTGAAACCAACTACGAGGCCGTTGTCGACAGCTGCCTGGCAAAGCCGGACGCAGCAACGCCGGTGTTCTATCAGAAACACATGACCCATCACATGCTGCCGGGCCAGGACTGGCGCTGGTGCCTGTCACTTTCAAACGTGTTCTTGATTCGCAGCCCCGAACAAGTGCTGGCCAGCTATTCCGCCAAGCGCGAAGAGGTTGCGCTCTCCGATATCGGCTTTGAGCGCCAGCTGGAACTGTTCAATATGGTAGCCGATAAACTGGGCCGGGCGCCGCCCGTAGTAGACTGCGAGGATGTTCTCACCAGCCCGGTAGCCAGCCTGCGCATGCTGTGCGAAAAAATCGGCATCCCGTTCGAGCCAGCCATGCTGTCCTGGGAAACCGGACCCAAGCCCTATGACGGCGTGTGGGCCAAACACTGGTACAATGCAGTCTGGAAATCTTCGGGCTTTGCCGATCCGAAAACCGATTATCCCGTTCTCAATGCGGACCTGAGCCGCATTGCCGATCTGGCGCGCCCGATCTATGACCAACTGCGTCCCCATCGCCTGAGTGTGGAAAACACAACAGCCCCGGCACACTGACCTGTGTGAACCGGGGCCGTCAGGGTTGAACCATCCGGCGGGTTTCACCCGCCTTGATCACAACTAGTGCTTGGTGCGCCCGGTCGCGCCTTCAGCCGGGCGGCCGATCATCTTGATGTCGTTGCGGTGGTTTGCGTCCTTTTCGGCCAGCAGTTCGACCTTGCGCAGTTCCGACTCTTCCTCCGCAACCGCTTCGTTGGCACGGTCAAGCTGTGCCTGCAGGTCGTCAATGGTCGCCAATAGGTTTTCTCGCCGTTTGCGAATGGACTTGGCCGTCATCGAGTAATTGAAATTGGCAGGATCGCTGACACCGGTCTTCTGCTCTTCATAAGCAATCTGCTGATCCAGATCGTCCTGCTTGCGGCGAAAATCCGCCATCATCATTTCTATATCGCCAACCTG
Organism: Anderseniella sp.; assembly: GCA_028289645.1. Classification (GTDB taxonomy): domain Bacteria; phylum Pseudomonadota; class Alphaproteobacteria; order Rhizobiales; family Aestuariivirgaceae; genus Anderseniella. The sequence goes on along the minus strand of JANQOK010000023.1, from coordinate 339,113 downwards.
GCGCCGTTTCTCTTCAACGTGGAAACGGTGCAGGCGCAAAAGCGTGTCTTTTGACCGCATGGAATGCCTCACTCACTAAACGCAACAAACAAAACCAACCTTAAGAACCGGCATTTGAGAAACCTCCGCTGGCCAGATTCATTCGAATCAACTAGCGTCGGCTCATCCAGTTATCACGAGTATGATGAACGATCAGGCTTAAGGGGCGGTAAACGAAAACACCGTGCCTGGTTTTTTGATTCCGACTACGGCTTTTTGAGAATTCGACCTTTGAACATGTAACCGCAATATCAGCAACGGCGAGCTGAAAAAGTGACAAGCAGTCTGAACAAATGAATCCAACCGGTTCTAATTTTTGAGGGAATTAGGTTTTGTTAACCATTTGGCGTTTATCGTGACTATTGAGTTAATCAGGCGTTTTGATCTGGTCACGATGGCCAACTAATTCAGGCGGATGTTCCACCAGGCCGTCGCCGGTGCGGGACAAGCATACTAAGGGGTTACGGATGAGAGTTCTGTTGATTGAAGACGACTCGGCAACAGCGCAGAGCATCGAGCTGATGCTCAAGTCGGACGGTTTTAACTGCTACACCACAGATCTGGGTGAAGAAGGCGTCGATCTCGGCAAGCTATACGACTACGACATTATCCTTCTCGATCTCAACCTGCCCGACATGAGCGGCTATGACGTGCTCAAGACCCTGAGGGTCGCCAAGATCAACACACCAATCCTGATTCTGTCCGGCATGGCGGGCATCGAAGACAAGGTCCGCGGCCTCGGCTTTGGCGCCGATGACTACATGACCAAACCTTTCCACAAGGACGAACTGGTTGCCCGCATTCACGCGGTCGTGCGCCGCTCCAAGGGGCACTCGCAGTCGGTCATCATCACCGGCGAGCTGCAGGTCAACCTGGACACCAAGACCGTGGAAGTCGGCGGCCAGCGGGTCCATCTGACCGGCAAGGAATACCAGATGCTGGAACTGCTGAGCCTGCGCAAGGGCACTACGCTGACCAAGGAAATGTTCCTGAACCACCTGTACGGCGGCATGGACGAGCCGGAACTCAAGATCATTGACGTGTTCATCTGCAAGCTGCGCAAGAAACTCGCCGCCGCGGCAGATGGCCAGAACTTTATCGAGACAGTCTGGGGACGCGGCTACGTGCTGCGCGAGGCTGAAGAAGTCGCCGCCTGACAACACCAGAAATTCAAGTGCGGACCTGAAGGGTGCCAATCGCACCGTGACGGCACCAGAATACCCCCGGCGAGGCTCAACCGGGGGTTTTTTGGTGGCGCGGCGAGGGGGCGACGGAGCCTGTCGGCCCACGTGAGTACAGGCTTGTTAACAACCATCCGCCTGTGTCACTGATACACCACACACCAACAAGCGGGAACTGCGCCAATGAGCAAGACCGATCTGCCGATTCTCGAGCAACGACGCATCGAAGCCAACATCATCAAGCCGATATACGAGGAGATGAAGGCCGAGATCGGCGACGAAAAGGCCCGCAAGATCATCTCGGCAGCGATCATCAAGAATGCCATAGAACACGGCGCGGCCTACGCAAGAAACGAAGGCGGCAACACTTCGCTGGAAAGTTTCCATGCCCTGCTACCGCAATGGAAAGCCAACGGAGCACTGGAAGTCGACATGCTGGAGGAAACTGAAAACACCGTAAGCTACAATGTAACCCGCTGCCAATATGCTGAAATGTATAAGGAAATGGGATTGGCGGACATCGGTCACCTGCTCTCTTGCGGGCGCGACGGCACGTTTTGCAAAGGCTACGACCCGCGTATCTCGCTGGTCCGAACCCAGACCATCATGCAAGGCGCGTCGCACTGCGACTTCCGCTATTCGTTCAGGGATGAGCAGACCTAGAGCGCTGCGACACTAGGCAGATGGGCGACCGGCCCTGAGCCACAACTGCTCATGCACCGTCCTGCCCCATGTCTCGCCCTCAAGTTCGCTTGCCAGGTGAAATCCGAAATCCTCGTACAACTGCCGGGCCGCGCCCAGGCCCTTGAACGTCGTCAGCCAGATGCAGCCATCGCTGGTCTTGTCTGCAAACTCGACGGCCTTCTGCATCAGCGCCCGGCCCGAGCCGGATCCGCGCAACCTGTCTGACATGATGAACCATCTGAGGTGCAGACCGCCATGCGCCTCTCCCGCCTTGTCATGGTCCAGGATCAGCGATCCTTCCGTCTTGCCGTCGACAACCACCAGCCAGGCCCTGTCGAGCCGGTCGTCATAGCGTTGAAAGAACGCCGCGCATTCTATCGCCACCTTGGTCTCGAATGGCAGGCCGAAGTTCCATTCCCGGGCGTAATAGTCGATGTGATGGGCTGTAATCGCTGCCACGGCTCCCGGCCGGTAACCTTCAACGATCTGAACGCCGGGCCACATGGCTCATGCCGGCAGAGCTGAATACTCAACAGCGTCGTCACCGGTATGTGCAGCGTTAAGATTCAGTTCGCACTCTTTGGCCAGCCTCAGTGTGTAATAGACCTGGGCCAACCGGGCATCCATGGTCTCTTGCTGCGCATCGCCTTCCAGCATGATCATGGTCTTTTCCGGCACCTTGGCGTTCTTGCCCTCCGCCCGTGCGGTCAACCCGCCACCGTCTGTCACACCCATTGTCACCTTGCCGCCGCGCGGTATGGACGACAGCGCCAGCATAATGAGGTTGAGTATCAGCTTGACCTGGTTCTTGGGACGGATTTCGCGCGGCACTTCCCATTCCAGCGTCACCTTGTCTTCGCCGATGAACTTCTTGGCCACGTCTTCCGCATCACCGGTATCGATGCTGGACCCGGCCGAACCGGCTGCGCCGAAGGCAATCCGGCAGAACTGCAGCTTGGCCGATGCCTGCCGCGATGACCGGCGCACCAGGTCAAAGGCGATATCACGCATTTCCGCGTCCTGCTCGTCTTCCAGTACTTCAAGCCCGTTGGCTATCGCGCCGACCGGTGAAATAACATCGTGGCAGACTTTCGAGCATAGCAATGCTGCAAGGTCGAGATCACTCAGCACAGCGTCGAATTTCATGAATAAGGGCCCCTCTCAAGGTTGTCTGGTGTCGGCTTTCCGGCTCGAGTCTAGCGGGGTGTGCCAAGCGCTGCCAACCCGGGAGCAGCCGAATGCAACAACGCCTTGTTCCGACTCAACAATTCAACTACAGAACATCCAGCCCACTGTTTACGGCAAGGTGAAATTTGTGAAAATGCGAGCCGAATCAACTTCATGACCTCCTCCCAGCCATCACAGCACCTGCTGTCGCTGATGAAAGTTGCCCATGCAGCCGGCGCACGCATCATGGAAATCTACAGTCAAGATTTCCAGGTCGCCAGCAAGGCAGACGCATCACCCGTGACCGAGGCGGACATTGCCGCGGAGGCTGTCATTCTGGATGGCCTGAAGAAGATTGATCCTGCCGCCAACATCATCGCCGAGGAAGCTGTGTCAGCAGGCGCGATAGCCGAGGCTTCGCGCGAGTTCTATCTGGTCGACCCGCTGGACGGCACGCGCGAATTCATCAGCCGCAATGGCGAGTTCACCGTAAACATCGCCGTTGTCCGTGACACTGCGCCGGTTGCCGGTGTGGTGTACGCGCCCGCACTGTCCGCGCTGTATGCCGGCGAGACAAGCTCGGGCGCTTTTGCCGCCTCGGTGGCGGCGGACGAGGCTTTCCCCGATGCTCCACCATTGCGACCGATCGTATGTCCCGCATTGCCGGCGTCAGGCATCAAGGTGGTTGCCAGCCGCTCGCATCGCGACGAGCAAACCGATGCCTGGCTGGCGCGGCGCGACGTGGCCGAGATACTGTCAGCCGGCTCATCCCTGAAATTCTGCCTGCTGGCCAGCGGCAAGGCGCACCTTTACCCGCGCTTCGGCCGCACCATGGAGTGGGACACGGCCGCAGGCCACGCAGTGCTGAGCGCAGCCGGCGGCGAGGTGTTCGAGGCTACCGGAGAGGTGCTTCGCTATGGCAAGAAGGACCGCGGGTTCGACAATCCGGCGTTCATTGCATCTGTGTCGGCTACTGAATGCTGACGGCAGCACGGTGAACAGAGTCTTGACCTGCTGTATCAGCAAGATTTCATTAATCGTATACGCTCCATTAACGCATCATCACGCATACTGATTTCAGGTTGCTGTCCTTGATGGCCGGACAGTTGTTTGAGTTTGTCAGTATCAGGTGAGTAAAACATATGAAACGTATTCTCGCGCTTGCAGCTTTTGCGAGCCTCTCCATCACGGCATTATCGACATTGTCGGCCTTTGAAAACCGTGCCCAGGCGCGCAGCGCCGACCTTGACAACGGCACCTACTCCAGCTCTGCTTATGACCGGTCCGAAGCTGGCACGTACAGCGCCGAGGAGATCGTTGAAGGTGGTCATCGCTGGTTCGGCACCACCACCAAGGGTGTTGCCAAGGCTGTCGAGACCGTATTCTCACAGGCCGGCCGGCCATCCGGCTACATCATCGGCGAAGAGGCCTCCGGCGCGTTCTTTGGCGGACTTCGCTATGGCGAGGGCACCTTGTTCATGAAGAACGGCACCCGCAGGAAAGTTTACTGGCAGGGACCTTCCGTAGGCTTCGACCTTGGCGGCAACGGATCCCGGGTACTGGTTCTGGTCTATAACATCTACCAGGAAAACCAGATTTATGACCGGTTTATCGGCATTGAGGGCTCTGCCTACATGGTCGGCGGGCTGGGCGTGAACTTCCAGTCGAACGAAGAACTCAAGCTGGCGCCAATCCGGACCGGAGTCGGAGCTCGCCTCGGAGCCAATGTGGGCTACCTGAAATACACCCAGTATCCGACGCTGAACCCTTTTTGATACTCGGCAAGGTTGCGCACCGGTAGGTTGACCGTATAGGGACTTCACGTGGCCTGACTTGGGCCCTGAAGTCCCGTTTCGGTATGATCAAGTGACACGAAGCGGCTTCAGCAGAAGCCTTCGGGTGCACGTTTTTCGACGAGGTGCTGGTTTTTGGCGCAATAAACGGGGTCAATCGTACAATTAACCTTCACACCAAACGTGCAGTGTACTACGATTAACTTTCTGGCAATCTGGATCGACAGGCAGATCGCCGGAATTACCAATTGGAGGTCGCTTGTGGCGCAACGTTTGTTTGGGCCTCATACGACAATTTTGCGGTCATAACCTGCTGGAGGACACATGTCTCAAATTGAGACTATCATGCTGGTTGCACTGGGATTTGTCGGTGCGCTGCTGGTCGGTTTGCTGGTCGTACGCGGGCTCTGGACCTATGCGGTCAGTCTCGGCAAACGCCGCGTTGAACGCCGCGCGCCGTCCGCCATTGCCGAGCTCAGGGCCGACCGCGACCGGCTTAAGGCGGAATATGCCATGCAGGGCCGGCGCCTGCAGCTGCGTCTCGATGATCTGAAGACCCGAATGGCCGAGCAGATGGCCGAAGCCTCCAGGAACCGAAACCGCATCGAACACCTGGCTGACGAAGTCAAACGCCGCGATGATGAAATCACCAAACGTGACGAAGAGGCCGACAATCTGCGCTTGCAGATAACCGCACTCGAACGCGAACTAACCGATCGAACCGAATTGCTGCAGCAGGCCAAGGACCTGATGCAGGCCAAGGAGGAGATTTCGATCGAACTGCAGAGCAAGCTGAAGGTCGCGGAAGCCAAAGTCTCCGATCAGTGGTTCATCATCGAAACGCTCAAAAGCGACAATCCTCCGGCCACGGCAGATCTGACAGGAATGGCCTCGTCAAAGTTCGAAAATGCCCAGGAAAGGTTGCGCCAGCGCATTGAGGAAATGAACGCTCTGACCCGCCAGATTGACGAACAACGCCAGGATCTCTCCGTCCAGCAGGATGAACTGGCAATATTGCGCGAACAGATAAACAGATCCCGTGAAGCAGATGCCAGGGTCGCTGCCGCCAGCAAGTCAAAGTCCAAACACAAGGAAGAGAAATCCGCCACCCCGAACCAGGACATGCTTATCAAGTCGAGCCAGGCAAACGCCAGTGATCAGCTTGAGCAGAAGATCATCGAAACCGAGCGCGAGACCGAAACGCTGACCGAGGAACTATCCCGCCTCGATGAAATGTGGAACAAGAGCAGTTCGGGCCAGGATGCCGATACCGAGACAGCGGCCAAGTCGGACGGTGCTGAAAGCGAACAGCCAAAGGACGGCAAGGCAGCGGCAGGCAAGAAGCAAACCGGCAAGCCTGACGAAAAGGCCAAGATTGAATCACAAGCCGCTGCGCCGGACGCGGGCAAAAGCAAATCCACCAAAAAACCTGTCGGTGAGACAAAAACCGCCGCCGACAACGCCCAGGAACCGGCTGCGAAACCTAAAGATCAGCCGGCCGGCGCCAAGACTGCCAAAACCAAGCCGGGTGCTGAAACCAAAGACACCGAAACCAAACCGGCCGAACCGGTGGCAGTGGCGGATGTCAAACTGCCCGGCTCATCCATGGAGGTCAGCGCCGTGGCCAAGGAAGACATGCAGCCGGCCGGCAAGACAGTGGCGGCAGGTACCGCTGCGGGCAACGCCAACATTATCTCGCTGGCACAACGGATCCGGGCACTGCATGGCGATCCGTCCGGCAATTCCTGACGTCGCGCCGTCATTGCCGGAAATCGGTATTATTGCGGCTTGATATTGAGACGCTGCACGACACCTTGCCTGGCAAGGTTATAGACAATGATCGCGTCACTGCCGTCCGGACGGCGCACATGAATGGCCAGTGACCCCCTGTTCAGCGATACAGACTGAACCTTCTCGCCCGGCCCCACCACCAGCTCTATTGCTTCTTCCGGGCTGACCAGAGCCGGCTGCAGTGTGCTTGCCCGGTTGACCAGCGTGTAGATAAGAAAAGCAAAACCCGCTACGATCATCAAACCCATAACATACACGGCGATCTTGAGAAAGATGAACCCGGGCGAGTCTCCTGCCGGCAGGTCATCATCATCTGGTTGTGTGGAATTATTTGAAACCTGTTTTTTGACCATGCCCGCACCGGAAGAAAAATTCGAATTGACCCACGATGGACCAGCCGCGCAACGGCTGGACAAACTACTCGGTCAGGCCAGTAATGACCTGTCCCGTGCCCGCTTCCAGATGCTTATCTCGCAAGGCCATGTGAACGTGGACGGCACATCAATAGTCGACGCCTCATTCAAGGTCAAACCCGGATCTCTGATCTCCGTCACCCTGCCCGAAGCCGAAGACCCAACTCCGCTTGCAGAGAACATTGCCCTCAACATTGTCCATGAAGACGATCAGATCATTGTCGTGGACAAGCCAGCCGGCCTGGTTGTCCATCCCGGCCCGGGCAACTGGACCGGAACGCTGGTCAATGCACTGATCGCGCACTGTGGCGACAGCCTGTCTGGCATAGGCGGCGTCAAACGGCCCGGTATCGTTCATCGTCTCGACAAGGAGACTTCCGGTTTGCTGGTTGTTGCCAAGACCGACAGGGCGCATCGCTCGCTGTCGGAACAGTTTGCCGCCCATGGCCGCGACGGCCGGCTGTCCAGGCAGTATCTCGCCCTAGTGTGGCGGGCGCCGCAACCGCGCCGCGGAACCATAGACACGCTGATCGCCCGCAGCACGGCAAACCGCCTCAAGATGGCGGTAGCCAAGTCCGGCGGACGCCGGGCGGTCACCCACTACGAGACCGCACGCCTGCTGCCGGCCGGTGCCGTGGAGCCGGTTGCCGCGGTTCTTCGCTGCCGGCTGGAAACCGGAAGAACTCATCAGATTCGCGTGCATCTCGCCCATATTGGCCATCCCCTGCTGGGAGACCATGTTTACGGTTCGAGTCACGCTGCATCCGCCAACAAGCTCAATGATGTGGCACGCAACAGCCTTGCCAGACTGTCCCGCCAGGCACTGCACGCCGAGACCCTGGGATTCGAGCACCCCGAGACGGGTGATCCGATGCTGTTCCAGTCTGCGTTACCTAAGGATATGCGCGACCTGATAGCCAAAATTTAATCTTTACGTAAACGTAAATCAGTAGCGCGAACGTGACCAAACTGTAATGCCATTGCCGCGCTGAAGCCTTTAAATATGGCGCTTCACCGCCTATATCGGATTACAAGTTAGGGCAGAATCCCCCTGCCGGGATGAAAGGTACAATAAAAAATGACAACAACAGGTAGTAATCTGCCGGTACTGTCCGGTGAAAGCGGCTTGCAGCGCTATCTTCAGGAAATCCGCAAATTTCCCATGCTGCAGCCCGATGAAGAATACACGCTGGCCAAGAACTGGCGCGACAATGAAGACCGTGATGCGGCCCACAAGCTGGTCACCAGCCATTTGCGCCTGGTAGCGAAAATCGCCATGGGCTACCGTGGCTACGGCCTGCCGGTATCAGAGGTGATTTCTGAGGGCAATGTCGGGCTCATGCAGGCCGTGAAGCGGTTTGAACCTGAAAGGGGCTTCCGCCTGGCAACGTACGCCATGTGGTGGATCAAGGCCTCCATCCAGGAGTATGTGCTGCGCTCATGGTCGCTGGTGAAAATGGGCACCACTGCCAGCCAGAAGAAGCTGTTCTTCAAGCTGCGCAAGGTAAAGGGGCAGATTCAGGCACTGGAGGATGGCGACCTCAATCCGGATCAGGTAACCGAGATTGCAACCCGTCTCGGCGTGCCGGAACAGGATGTGGTTTCGATGAACCGCCGTCTCGGCGGTGACGCATCGCTCAACGCCCCATTGTCCAAGGATGGCGAGGCCGGTGGCGAGTGGCAGGACTGGCTGGTGGATGACACGGAAACACCGGACGTCGCTTACGAGCAAAGCGAAGAGCAGGATATGCGTTCCAAGCTGCTGCATCAGGCGATGAACGGTCTAAACGAGCGTGAACGGCGCATATTTGAAGCTCGGCGCATGTCGGAAGACCCGTTGACACTTGAAGACCTGTCGCAGGAATTCGACGTGTCACGCGAGCGCATCCGCCAGATCGAGGTGAAAGCCTACGAGAAAGTGGAAAAGGCGGTTAGAAAGGCATCCGCCGAACTGCTGGCCTGACGCAAAAACATGGGATTTGACTGGTCCCACGGCATTGCGCGAAATCGCCGATAGCAACACGATTGCCGATTGCAGCACCATGGGTTTAACGCAACCCATGGTGTTTGATCGTTGAGCGCGCGAAAACTCAAAGTATTTCGGCACCTGGCCCCGACAACCGGGCACGGCGCCGGCACAATAGTGCACCTTTGAAAGTTACTCTTTCGAAACCCCGATCCGTTATTGTTCAACGGCTTGCATGAACAATCGGGGCGGTTGGTTCACCAGCTGTTTGGGCTTTGCTTAAAGTTTTGGATTTCCTGAAAACGCCGCGTTTTCTGTCGAACGCGTTCTTGTTCTGCGTCGGTGCCCTGCTGCTGATCATCGGGATAGACTTTGCACGCATTGAGATCAACAAGCTGGCTCACAAAAGAGCCACCGAAATTGCCCACGACTGGTCCACGCAACTTGTCACAAACGCCCCGTTTCTTCCTCGGCTTCTGTCCACACCCCGCGGCGAGTCCAAGCCCGTGCGCAGCTTGGGAAACGTCCGGCCCGTCAGCCCGGTGCTGGGATATCGCATCTATGGTCCGGACGGCGAACTCCGGGTCATGGCAGATGCGCCCTCACCACCTCCCGACATCAGCGAACCGGCATTCGTAACCCAGATCACCCTGCCTCTCACCTATGACGGCAAAAAAGTCGGGACGATCGTATCCGATATTGATTCAGGCAGTTTCCATGAGATTTTGGTGGACGGTGCGCTCAAGCTCGGCATCCTGGTTTCTATGGCCCTGGCTTTCCTGCTGTTTGTCAGCCATTCGGTCAGGCTTGCGTCGCGCCAGGAAGCGCTGCGCAATGCCAACCATCTGATGCAGAGTGACTCTGTAACCGGCATGCCGACCCAGCCTGCCTTCCTGGATATGCTGGCTACCGCTCACTCCCAGGAGGTGGCACAGCAAACAACAACCAACCTGTATCTGCTCAACCTGGATCGGTTCGCCCGCGTCAATGAACGCCTGGGCAACTCGGTCGGCAATATGTTGCTGAGACTGGTTGCGGAAAGGCTGCGCCTTGCCTGCGGCAAGACGGTTGTATGCGCTCATATCAGCGGCGATACATTCGGTGTCATCGCAGATGAACGAACCGGCAAACGGTTGCACAAGACCTTGCAGCAGGTGTTCCTGCAACCCTTCAACTTCGGCCAGAACGTCATCCGCCTGTCAGCCAGCATAGGTGCAGCAACTTCGACGGCCGGCCTGTACAGCTGCGATGAGCTGCACCGCAATGCCGAACTCGCTCTGCGCGCTGCCAAAACCAACGGTGGACAGCAGCTGGTCTCCTATGACAGCGACACGGTAGCGGAATTTCGCGAAATAGACCGCATCGCGACCTTTGTTGAAGATGCCTGCCAGAACAATGACTTCGAACTGCATTACCAGCCGGTCGTGGACGCCAGAACCCGCAAACTGTGCAGTTTCGAGGCCCTGTTGCGCCTGACCACGGCTGACGGTGAGAAAATCGGGCCGGACAGCTTCATCCCTGTGGCAGAGCGTATCGGACGTATTGAGGAAATCGGGCTGTGGACGCTCAGAGAGGCCTGCAGAACCGTCGCGGGCTTGCCGAAGCATATCGGCATGGCCGTGAATCTGTCCGTTCAGCAGTTCAATTCAGGAAAACTCGTCGCAGAAGTGACAAAAATCATCGAGGACACACGGGTTGATCCGAGCCGTATCGAACTCGAGGTGACAGAAGGGATCATGATCGGTGACACCGATCCGGTGTTCAAGCAGCTCTCGGACCTGCAGGCCCTCGGGATCAAGATTGCGCTTGATGATTTTGGAACCGGGTATTCCAGTCTCAACTATCTGTGGCGTTTCACGTTCGACAAGCTGAAGGTTGACCAGGCATTCATTCGCGCATCCGATCACAATCCCAAGGCATATGCCCTGCTTTCCAAGATTGTGGAAGTCGGCCGCCTGCTGGACATGAGCGTGACGGCCGAAGGAATTGAAACCGAGGACCACGCAAAACGGGTAGCTGACCTTGGTTGCGACTACTCCCAGGGCTATCTGTTCGGAAAAGCCATCCCGCAAACCTCGCTGGCATCTGTCGTCATCAGCGAGTTCGCCGAATACATCCGGCGCCAGACCGGTGGCAAGGCGGACGTCGATGGGGCCGAAGTGGCGTCCAGCTAGACTACCTCACCTGATCTTCAAACGGATCGCGCATCAAGATGGTATCTTCACGTTCCGGGCTGGTGGACAAAAGCGCAATCGGGCAATCAATCAATTCCTCGATCTGGCGGACATATTTCACTGCCTGAGCCGGCAGTTCCGCCCACGACCGGGCACCGGCCGTTGTGTCGCTCCAACCCTCAAAACTGGAAAACACCGGCTCGACCCGCGACTGTGCGCCCTGTCCCGCCGGTAACCGTTCAATCGTCTCTCCGTCGAGTTTGTAGCCGGTGCAAACCTTGATTTCCTCAAAGCCGTCCAGAACATCAAGCTTGGTCAGCGCGATACCGGAAACGCCAGCGGTTTTGATTGCCTGGCGCACCATCACCGCGTCGAACCATCCGCAGCGCCGCTTGCGGCCGGTCACCGTACCGAACTCGCGTCCGCGCTCGCCGATCTTTTCACCGACGTCATCAAACAGCTCGGACGGAAACGGACCCGAGCCAACCCGCGTTGTGTAGGCCTTGGCAATGCCAAGCACATAATTGAGCATGTCAGGACCGACGCCTGAACCGGTTGCTGCTTGGGCCGCGATCGTGTTGGACGACGTCACGAATGGATAGGTGCCATGATCAATGTCAAGCATGACGCCCTGCGCACCTTCAAACAACACTCGTTTCTGCTGCCGTCGGGCCTCGTCGAGCAGGTTCCAGGTCGTGTCCATGTACGGCAGGATACGCGGCGCTATGGCCAGCAGTTCCTCGCGCAACGCGCGTCCGTCCACCTCGGCTTCGCCAAGCCCGCGCCGCAAGGCGTTATGATGCGCCAGCAAACGCTCGATCTTGGCTTCCAGCGTGGCCTGGTTCTTCAGGTCATAGACGCGGATTGCGCGGCGCCCGGTCTTGTCTTCGTAAGCCGGGCCGATGCCGCGCCCGGTGGTACCGATCTTGCCGGCGCCGGCTGCAGCTTCGCGCATGCCGTCGAGCTCGCGGTGCAGTGGTAGGATAAGCACTGCGTTTTCTGCAATCCTAAGGTTGTCCGGTGTCACTTCGACACCCTGTGATACCAGCCGGTTTATCTCATCATCCAGCGCCCACGGGTCAATCACAACACCGTTGCCGATAATCGACATCTTGCCCGGCCGCACTATGCCTGATGGCAGCAGCGACAATTTGTAGGTCACCCCGTCAATCACCAGCGTATGGCCGGCATTGTGCCCACCCTGAAACCGCGCAACCACATCTGCCCGCTCGGACAGCCAGTCGACCAGCTTGCCCTTGCCCTCATCGCCCCACTGGGCGCCAACCACCACTACATTTGCCAATTCAAGGCCCACCCGAATTACATCAGAAAAAGCGAACGGCCCTCACCGCATTCGAGCAGCAGGGCCGTTGCAAGTCTTTACACTGCCGCCTGTGCCAAAGAAACCAATTATTGGTCTCTTTGACCAGTTTTTAACATCAGCCGACAAGGTGTGGCTGACAGGTCAGCGCGGTATCGCCAACTTCATTTCGCTCGGATGCGCGATTGAATAGCCAAACCTGATCTCCGACTTCGCCTGAGGCTCGAGCGGCACATCCCAGACGACTATGCCCTTCTTGTTGTCGGGCTCTGTCTCGCTGGGCTCGGTTGTATCACGCAGCATCTCCACCACGATCTCTTCATGTGTGGAGTACGGCATTCTGTCTGTCACATGCACCTGGATGGGAAAGGTATGCAGATTCTCGATGCTGGTCACATAAGATCGCCGCAACGTGCTCTGCTCGGTGATGATGCCGCTGGAACCGGCGGTGTTCTCGACCTCACGCCGGGTCACTCGAACCAGATCATCACGGCCGAAGCCGAGTTCGATTTCTTCGCCAGGCGCTATCTGGCGCATCCGGGCCTTACCGGCAAACACGCCATCGCGAAACAGCGAAACCTCGCCGCCAAGCAACGGGGTCTCCCCGGCAATCCGGAAAACCCCTGTCAGGTAGCCTACCGGATCAACATGCGGCGCGGTATCAACGCGTATAGCCGGTTTGATGGTCTGGGCGCCGATGCGCACGGATTTCAGCGCACCACTGTTTGGCACACTGGTTTGCCCGGCAATTGAATACACGGCGTGAAATCCGGCATTTCTGACTTCGGCCTGCCTTTGCCGCACCGGTGCCGGAGCGGCAAGCCCGGTCGCCGCTTTTGGTTGCAATGACTGCGAGCCGGCCGTGTCGGAGAGACTTTCCTGCGTCATGACGGCCCGCCGCACCTTGTCCGGTTGCGGCCCGATGGCCACGGGCTGCAGCACGGGAGACGCGGTCCGTCCGGTAACCGTGGCTGTGGAGAGCTTCAACGCCACACCATCCCACGCCTCGCCGGAGCGCTGGAAAACCAGGGCGCGCTGAACCAGTTTCAGCTCAGCCGGTTGCGCACCTGCCGGCAGTTTCAGACGGGCGTCATAGACCGGGCGCCAGCCTGCATCAGCTACAGAATACCGCAGTGAAAGGGTCATCTTCGCAGGCTCCGGCGCATTGACCTGGATAGCAACCCGGGTGCGCTCTTTCGGCGGCGTTGCCAGCAGCTGCAGCTGGCGGCGTAAGACCTGTTCCCGCTTGCCGATCTGCACAATGGCCGCATCTGCTTGCAGTATCACAGTTGAGATTTCCGACAGCTCGCGGTTGGTCAGCGCCAGCAGATCTCCAATCTGCTCTGGCGACATTGCCGGCTTGTCCCCGCCGGCAAACGGTACCGCGGCATAGCCGCCTGTTAAGCGCTCAAGTGTTGAGCGACGAAACTGGGCATCGACACGAACACGGTCATGGCGTGCGCGATCACGACCCAGCGCCTCCAACTCGTCCTGCAGGGCCTTGCGCTTGCCGGTCGCCTCCTGCTCGGGGTCAAGTGCCGTTCTCGACACGTCAACAGTACCGATTTCAGCATCGCTGTCCGACACACCCTCAACCTGCACCGATGCCGCCATGATGCCACGCGGCAAGGTGTCGAGCACTATCTCATGCACACCGGCAGGCAGTTCAATTTCCCCGGTTCGGGTGAGCTGTGCGCCGCGGGGATTGACCGTCACTTCCGCAAGATCAAGCTCGGCGCGTATCTCATCGGCCATTGCCGGCACAAAGCACAAGGCCAAAAAACTACCGGACAGCAGCACACAACGCAGTTTCTTCATTTGACATTCCTCAATGCCGCCACTCTCCTCCCCGAATAGGATAAGTCATGGTCGTCGGCCTAGATAGGCCTAAACTGCTGCATTGCGCCAGGAAGGTTGGATTTTGCTGCCTGTCAAGCTCATACCAGTCATGTCAGGATTGCTGGTTCTGGCAATTGCTGCCGGGCAGACATCAGCGCTCGGCGGCGATGAAGCGGCATCCGTTCAGCGCGGCAAGGAACTGGCACAACTGTTGTGTGCGCGGTGTCATGCGATTGAAGGTCCCGGGCCCGGCCCGGAAGAAAAATCACCGCCGTTCTCCACGCTGGTTCCGAAGCTGACCCTTGAAGGTGTAGCGGACCAGTTGCTCGAAGGCCTGCCGCTGGGCCATGACCCGATGCCCAAATGGGAGTTTTCGGAACAGCAGGCCGAAGACCTGCTGCTCTATATCGAGTCTGTGAGGGCAGAGTACTAGAGCGTTCTAAAAGCTCAGGCACTTGGCCTGCTGCACCTGCGGCAACGCCTCGATCTGGGCCAAAAGGTCAGGCGTCACCTTGCCGTCTATCTCCGCCAGGCAGATGGCATTGCCGCCTGCTGCATCGCGTCCCAGGTTGAAGGTTGCAATATTGACGTCCGCATCGCCCAGCAGACGCCCGAACGCCCCGATAAAGCCCGGCTTGTCCTCATTGGTGACATAGATCATCTGCTTGCCCAACTCGGCCTCCATGTTGATGCCCTTGATCTGGATGATGCGTGGTTTGCCGTCGGAAAACACCGTGCCTGCCACGGAGCGTTCCTGCTTGGCAGTGGTGATGGTCAACCGGATGTAGTTTTCGTAGACACCGCGCTTGGTCTGGCGCACCTCATCCACCTTGATCGACCGCTCCCGGGCCATGACCGGCGCCGAGACCATGTTGACGTCACCGAGAATGGGGCGGAACAATCCTGCCAGCAAGGCGGACGTCATCGCCTTGATGTTCATCTCGGCCACGTCACCGGCATACTCGATGGTGACGGCCTTTATCGACGTTTCCGTGGCCTGGCCCGCAAACGATCCCAGTTGCTCCGCCAGCGTCACGAACGGTTTCAGGCGTGGCGCTTCCTCTGCCGTGATAGATGGCATGTTGAGCGCGTTGGAAACGGCACCTTGCAACAAGTAGTCGGACATCTGCTCGGCAACCTGCAGGGCGACATTTTCCTGTGCTTCCGAGGTGGCCGCACCCAGATGAGGCGTGCAGACCACGTTCGGATGTCCAAACAGCGCATTGTCTTCGGCAGGCTCAACTTCAAAGACATCAAGTGCGGCACCTGCCACATGGCCGGCATCGAGTGCCGCCTTGAGCGCTTCTTCGGAAACCAGGCCACCGCGCGCGCAGTTGATGATGCGCACGCCCTTCTTCATTTTCGTCATTGCCCTGGCATCCAGGATGTTTCGGGTCTTGTCGGTCAGCGGCGTGTGCAGCGAAATGAAATCGGCCCGTTTCAACAGCTCTTCCAGGTCAACCTTTTCCACACCGAGTTCTATCGCACGCTCTTCCGACAGGAACGGGTCGAACGCTATCACCCGCATGCGCAAGCCGAGCGCCCTGTCGGCGACGATGGATCCGATATTGCCGCAACCGATCAGGCCAAGCGTCTTGTTGAACAGTTCGACTCCCATGAAGCGGGATTTCTCCCACTTGCCGGCCTGGGTCGATGCATTGGCCTCCGGTATCTGGCGTGCCAGGGCCAGCATCATGGAGATGGCGTGTTCGGCCGTGGTGATGGTGTTTCCGAACGGTGTGTTCATCACGATGATGCCTTTTGCCGAGGCGGCCGGGATTTCGACATTGTCGACGCCGATTCCGGCCCGGCCGATCACCTTGAGATTTGTGGCAGCGTCAATGATCTTGGCCGTGACCTTGGTGGCCGACCTGATAGCCAGGCCGTCATAGTCGGCAATGCGTGCCAGCAGCGCCTCCTTGTCCTTGCCAAGGTCTGGTTCGAAGTCCACGTCGACGCCGCGCGCCTTGAAGATTTCAATCGCAGCGGGTGAGAGTTTGTCAGATACGAGTACACGGGGTGCCATCGGTTTTGCTCCGGTTTTACAAATTCTGCTTGTTCAGATGAAGTTCGGGCCGATCTTACGAAGCCCGGGATGAAGATGCCTGCGCATAGGCCCAGTCGAGCCAGGAAGTCAGAGCTTCCACATCGGATGTTTCGACAGTGGCACCGCACCACACACGAAGGCCCGCCGGCGCATCGCGGTAAGCGCCAATGTCGAAGGCGGCCTCTTCGGCCTCCAGAAGCTTGACGATAGCTTTCGGCAAGGCGGTTGCCTCGTCATCGCTCAGCCCGGACACCGCTGTCGCCGACAGTTTCAGGCACACCGACGTGTTAGAGCGGGTCTGTTTTTCCGACGCCAGGTTTTCGATCCAATCGGTGCGGTCAACCCATGAATTGAGCGCGTCCGCATTGGCGTCGGCGCGCGCCATCAGGCCGTCGAGACCACCGCTGTCGCGGGCCCACTCAAGGGCCTTGATATAGTCTTCGACGCACAACATAGACGGCGTGTTGATGGTTTCGCCCCTGAATATACCGGCGTTGATCTTGCCGGCTTTGGTAAGGCGGAAAATCTTGGGCAGCGGCCATGGCGGTGTATAGGTTTCCAGCCGCTCCACGGCGCGTGGTGACAAGATCAGCATGCCGTGACCGCCTTCGCCGCCAAGCACCTTCTGCCAGGAGTAGGTCACCACATCGAGTTTTGAAAACTCCAGCCGCTGGGCAAATGCCGCTGACGTCGCGTCGCAGATGGTCAGCCCTGCCCTGTCCGCAGGTATGAAATCGCCATTGGGCACCCGCACACCACTGGTCGTGCCGTTCCAGGTGAAAACCACATCCCGGTTGAAATCAACCAGCCTCAGGTCGGGCAACTCGCCATAACCTGCCTTGACCAGCCGCACATCGTCCAGCTTCAACTGCTTGACCGCATCGGTTATCCAGCCTTCGCCAAAGCTCTCCCAGGCCAGCATGTCCACGCCACGTTCGCCCAGCAGGCTCCACATGGCCATTTCAACCGCACCGGTGTCAGAGGCCGGCACGATACCGATCAGGTAATCGTCCGGCACCTGCAGCACCTCGCGGGTCAGGTCAATGGCGCGTTTCAGGCGCAGCTTGCCATCGCTTGCGCGGTGCGAGCGTCCAAGAAACGCAGATGTCAGGATCTCGGTTGTCCAGCCGGGGATTTTAGCACACGGGCCGGACGAAAAACGCGGGTTTGCCGGCCGCGATGCCGGTTTCTCAATCGTCATTTATGGTCATCCTTCCAGATGAAAAGCCTCTCGTTGGGGAGAGGTGTCCCACAGACCGGGATACTGGAAGCGGACCTTGCAAGCAAGTGCGAATTCGACGCAGCTTGAGCGAACAAACACAAACGGCCTGCTCTCACAGAAGAGCAGGCCGTCAGGTGCTGTGTCGCCTTGAGACCATCAGGCCATAAATTCTGAGTTCAACATGCCGTCCGGCTGGCGCAGCCGCACGGCACAGGGCTGTCGTGGATCAGAAGCTCCAGCGCAAGCCGCCGGTCACGTTGTGATCGGTATAGTTCGGACCTGCAACGTCGATCTCGCGATACTGGTAGGCAGCATCGAGAGCAATGTTCGGCGACAGGTTGAACGCCACACCACCCGTGGCCGCCCATGCAAAGCCATCGTCATCGGACGGTGATCCGGCACCTGAGTAATCAACGAAGCCATAACCGGCCCCAAGGCCGACATACGGCGTGAAGCCCATGGCAAGCGGCACATCAATATAGCCATTCCACAATATCGTCGTACCGCTGACATCAAACGCACCGGCATCATGGTCAAAGGCATGGTCGGTCCTGACGTCTGTCCGGAAATACTGGTTGATCTGGTAGCCGATACCGCCACCGACGATTGCGGCACCGCCATCGTCGAGACCGGAGATATCAAGCCACGAAAATCCTGCATCACCGCGCACATACCAGCCTGACACATAGTTATCATCCACCTGCACCTGCGGCACCGGTGCCGGCGGCGGAGAATCGATATCGGCGGCGATTGCAACCGGCGCCGTGAAAGCAATAATTGTCGAGGCCAGAAGGCCTTTCTTCAGAAAACTTTTCACCTGTTACTCCTTCTCCCCGATACTCTGGGGTATCCCTGCTTTGTAGATGTTCACGGCTGATCTGTAGTTGCCCAACAGGTCATCAGACGTGCACATCCGCCCACTCGCATGGGAAGAAGAATTACAGGATTAAGGTGTCTGTTTACGGTCCTCATTGAGGCATCAAAACGACGCCTTGGCGAGGTTACCAAATTGATGCCAAATTCGCGCCGTTGCGACACGTTTCAGTTACATACCCTTAACCATCTGGCATAAATTGGCCCGCATGCGGGATTCCGCCGCCAGAATCCTGCATATGCGGGCCGTCATTTCCCCTCAACAAATGTGGGGACTTTACGTACGAGACCGGCTTCGCCGGCCTCGCTGATTACCGGTTACCAGGCGGAACCACCGAAGTGATAGCGCAGGCCCACCTTGACCTCATGACCTTCAATATGGTTGACGTTGATGGCCCCCTGGTCGGCAGGTGCCGCCGCCGTATCGATGGCTGAGACAACCTCGCCGAGATCAACATATCTGTAGGCCAGATCAAACTTCAGGTTTTGCGTGATGTCGTAGGACACACCCACGTCGACATGGTAGGCGAAGTCGTAGTCGCTGTCGCCAGCCGCGCCGGCCGGTGCTGCCAGTCCGGAGATGTCATTCTTGGAAGCGCCGATACCGCCGCCGACATAGGGTGTAAACCCGGCATAGTTGGTGATATCCCAGAACGACGACACAAACACGTACTGTGATCCGTATTCAGCATCCAGCGAGTCCGGAAACGCATCGGTAAGAGACGACTTCAGGCGAATACCACCGGTGATTTCAATGCGCAGGCTGCTGGCCACCTGGCAGCCGATGCCGCCTTCGAAAAATCCGGTCGGCTCAATCTCCGGGTTGATGGCGGTACCGGTTGTCCCGACGCCGCCATCGTCAAATCCGGCGCCGATCGGCTGAATGACCTCGGGGCGTTCGTACATGGTCACCCCGCCATCAATACGGGCATACAGGCAATTGTACATGCCGCTGAAGCCTTCATCCGGCAACTGGCCGTCATAATCAGCAGCCTGGGCGGCCCCAGCCACGCCCAACCCCAGTGCAGCGAAACACACTCTCAGCAGCGTGCGACCCATCATTTCTACTCTCCATTCACTGTTCACTTCCCGTGTCTTCAGAAGCAAACTTGCCAATCGCCGTTCAATCCCAGTTTCGTGTTCCGGACACCTGCTGGACCAAACCTTCAATGGAGATAATTAACCAAACCGCTTAAGAACCTCTTAAGCATGTTTGCAGTTTTTTCGCAGGCGACAAAAAACCCTGCACATGCGCACAAAACCGGGGTTTTGCGGCAGTCATACGGGGCAATGAGCGAATTCTCTGCTGTCTTGGAAGCCTGCGGTCAGGCGGCGTGACGCTGCACTTCGGCGACAATATCGTCCACGACCGAAGTCACCATGTCGGCATTGTCGCCTTCCGCCATGACGCGGATCAGCGGTTCGGTGCCGGATTTTCGAATGACCAGCCTGCCTGAAGTGCCGAGCTTTTCCTCTGCCGCGGCAATCGCCTTCTTGACCGGATCCTGGTCGAGCGGCTTGCCTGCGCCGTAGCGGACATTTTTCAGCACTTGCGGAACCGGATCGAACATTCGGCAGGCGTCGCTCACCGAGCCGCCGTTCTGCACCAGCACCGCCAGCACCTGCAGCGCGGCAACCAGCCCGTCTCCGGTCGTATTGAAGTCCGACAGCACAACATGACCCGATTGCTCTCCGCCGACGTTGAAGCCGCCTGAACGCATGCGTTCCACCACATAGCGGTCTCCCACCCGGGTGCGCTCAAGCGCCAGTTTGTGCGACGCCATCAGGCGTTCAAGGCCCAGGTTGGACATGACAGTCGCAACCAGCCCGTCTCCGCGCAGCAATCCCTGCTTGTGCCAGGAGGTCGCAATCAGCGCCATCACCTGATCGCCGTCGATGACGTTGCCGTTTTCGTCAACCAGAATGCAGCGATCCGCATCACCGTCCAGCGAAATGCCGATATCAGCACGCATTTTCTTGACCTGCTCGGCCACTTTTTGCGGATGGGTCGAACCGCACTCATCGTTGATATTGAACCCGTTCGGTTCAACGCTGACGGGAATCACTTCGGCTCCCAGTTCCCACAAGGCAGTCGGGGCGACCTGGTAGGACGCGCCATTGGCACAGTCGACGACGATACGCAGGCCGTCGAGCGTCAGGTCCTTCGGAA
Organism: Anderseniella sp.; assembly: GCA_028289645.1. GTDB lineage: Bacteria > Pseudomonadota > Alphaproteobacteria > Rhizobiales > Aestuariivirgaceae > Anderseniella. Next base: position 318,433 of record JANQOK010000023.1, on the reverse strand, counting down.
AAGAGCCTTTGACAAACTCGATGTATCGGGCCTGGGCATCTTCTATACGCTTGGCTCGCCCGATGTGTTCCGACGCCGCCAGCGAAATCGTGTCGGGCGCCAGCACCAGTTTCTGAATTTCATTCTCCTGGTCATCGGAAAGCTTGTATCCGTCCGGCCCGAATATCTTGATTCCGTTGTCGTGGTACGGGTTGTGCGATGCCGACAGCATGACCCCGAGATCTGCCCGCATTGACCGGGTCAGCATGGCCACCGCCGGTGTCGGAACCGGCCCGAACAGAAACACGTCCATACCGGTAGACAGGAATCCGGCAGTGAGGGCCTGTTCCACCATATAACCGGACAGACGGGTGTCCTTGCCGATCACCACGCGATGCCGGTGGTTGCCGCGCCTGTACAGGGCGCCGGCCGCCATGCCGATCTTCAACACCACGTCCGCGCGCATCGGATAACTGTTGGCCTTGCCCCGTACGCCGTCAGTACCGAAAAATTCCTTGTCCATTCAACAATCCCCACCGGATTTCCGCATCAGATCCAATGTCTCCAAACTTCGCCCAAATCCTAAACAAAGCGTTAACCGTCATCAATCTGGATGCTGGGCGGTTGTCGCCTGCCACATGCTCAGGGCGTGTCGTGTTGCCGGCACATCGTGCACACGCACAAACTGCACACCGGACATGGCACCGAGCAAGGCGGCAGCGGCAGAACCTGTCTGCCGCCTGGCAGCAACTTTCTCACCGGTTACCGATCCGATAAATCCCTTGCGGGATGCACCCAGCATAACCGGCACGCCGAGACCGTGAAATAGCGTCAGGCCGGCCAGAAGCTCAAGGTTATGGTCGAAGGTCTTGCCGAACCCGATGCCCGGGTCGGCAACAATCAGATGACGTGGGATGCCCGCCCCGGCAACCGCATCAATGCGCCGCCGCAGCCAGTCATAAACATCCAGCACGACATTGTTGTACTCCGGGTTCTGCTGCATGGTCTTGGGGTCACCCTGCGCATGCATCAGGCACACCGGCAGGCCCGAGGCCACGGTGGCCTCCACGGCATCGCTGTCATAGGTCAGCGCGCTGACATCGTTTATCATCGCAACGCCAACCTGCGTCACCTTCTGCATGATCGCCGCCTTGCGGGTGTCACAGGACACTTTCAGCCCGTCCCCGACAAGCGCGGTAACGACCGGTTCAATGCGGCGCCACTCCTCTGTCTCATCGACGGGGTCTGAACCTGGACGGGTGGACTCGCCGCCGACATCCAGCAGCGCCGCTCCGTCCCTGGCCATGGTCCTGGCATTCTCAATCGCGGTATTGGCGTCCTGATTGACGCCTCCGTCGGAAAAACTGTCAGGTGTGGTATTGACTATGCCCATGATGTGGCATGCATCCATCGCAAGCCCGGCAACGGGACCACGGGCTGCGCTCAACCGGCTGACCCAGTCTGCAACTTCCGCGTCGCGCGACGCCTTAAGCGCCGCTGTCTTGCGCGGTGTCCAGCTCGCACCGCGATCTTCACTGACCATCGCCATGGTCCAGCAAACCCGGCCCCCGGCCAGCGGCAGTCCCGCACCTGCCTCAATCGCCAATGCCGCATCCGGGCCATACACCAACCCTGACGGGCGGATATACAAACTGGTCATCTGGACAACCGCCTCCCGGCGCTAAATGCATTGAAATTGATATCTAGCCTAAAAAGTTCGGCCGGACCTTCCCAGTGGGAACATCCGGCCGCTGCAGCGTCTGCCGACAAGTCAGGTTTGCGGTTGCGGCTCAAGCTCGCCTGAACCTTCATCACCCTTTTTCTTCTTGGTGACCGGCACCGATGATCCGGGCTTAGCCTTGGGCTTGGCGTTGTCGTCGTCATCACGCGACGGCGGATTGCCCTTGAGCAATTCGGTGATTTCGTCACCTGTCAGGGTTTCGTATTCAAGCAGGCCCTGTGCCAGGGCTTCGAGATCCTTCTTCTTCTTGGTCAGGATCGTGCGCGCCGTCTTGTAACCGTCATCCACCAGTCGCTTGATCTCAGCATCGATCTTGCGCGCCGTTTCTTCAGACACGTTCTGGGTTCTGGCGACTGAGTGTCCAAGGAACACCTCTTCCTGATTGTCGCCGTATGACACCATGCCGAGCTCTTTCGAGTAACCCCACTGGGTAATCATCGCCCGGGCCAGCTTGGTGGCCTGGTCAATGTCGGACTGGGCGCCGGAAGTCACGTTTTCCGCACCGAAGGTCAGCTCCTCGGCCACGCGTCCTCCCATCATGATGGCCAGGCGGGACGTCATCTGCTTGAACTTCATTGAATAGCGGTCGCCTTCAGGTAACTGCATGACCATGCCCAGCGCCCGGCCGCGCGGAATGATGGTTGCCTTGTGGACCGGGTCTGCCGCCGGCACGTTCATCGCCACGATGGCGTGACCGCCTTCATGATAGGCAGTGAGGCGTTTTTCTTCCTCGTTCATGGCCATGGAGCGGCGCTCCGCCCCCATCATCACCTTGTCCTTGGCGTCTTCGAAGTCGGACTGCGTTACCAGCCGGCGTGAGCGCCGGGCGGCCAGCAGGGCTGCCTCGTTGACCAGGTTGGCCAGATCAGCACCGGAAAAGCCGGGCGTGCCACGTGCAATCGTCTTGGCGTTCACATCCGGCGCCAACGGCACGTTGCGCATGTGCACCTTCAGGATTTTTTCGCGGCCCTTCACATCCGGATTTGGCACCACGATCTGCCGGTCAAAACGGCCTGGACGCAGCAGTGCCGGATCCAAAACATCCGGACGGTTGGTTGCCGCGACCAGGATGACGCCTTCGTTGGCTTCAAAGCCGTCCATCTCGACAAGCAATTGGTTCAGCGTCTGTTCGCGCTCGTCATTGCCACCGCCAAGGCCCGCACCACGGTGACGGCCGACCGCGTCAATCTCGTCAATAAAGATGATGCAGGGGGCGTTTTTCTTGGCCTGTTCGAACATGTCGCGGACGCGGCTGGCGCCGACACCAACGAACATTTCGACAAAGTCCGAGCCCGAGATGGTGAAGAACGGCACATTGGCTTCGCCGGCAACGGCACGCGCCAGCAGTGTCTTGCCGGTACCGGGCGGGCCGACCAGCAGGGCGCCTTTGGGAATCTTGCCGCCCAGACGCTGGAATTTGTGCGGGTCACGAAGGAACTCGACAACCTCTTCGAGGTCCTCCTTGGCTTCATCCACGCCTGCCACGTCCTCAAACATGACCCGGCCGTGGCGCTCAGTCAGCAGTTTGGCCTTTGACTTGCCAAAGCCCATTGCCTTGCCGGAACCGGCCTGCATCTGGCGCATGAAGAAGATCCAAACGGCAATCATCAGCAATATCGGGAACCATGACAGCAACATGCCGGGGAAAGCGCCTTCGCTGTTGGCCGGCTGGGCGCTGATGTTCACACCCTTTTCGCTGAGCGTCGTGACCAGAGTGGGATCATTCGGCGCAACGGTCTCGAATGCCTTGCCGTCATTCAGCTTGCCGGTTATCTGGTCACCGGCGATGGTGACATCACGAACCGCTCCGGCCTCCACCTTTGCGATGAATTCCGAATAGCTCAGTGTGTCGGCGCGGGTTGAGCCGCCGGGTTGTTGAAACAGGTTGAACAAAGCGAACAAAAGCATCGCAATGATCACCCACACGGCGAAGTTGCGGAAGTTACCCACGGGCGCTACATCCTTTCAGGAATGTGTCAGGATGGCGACCTGCGACAGCAGCGCCACCCAGATAGAAACTCTCGGTTAGACCTAACATAGGTACGTCTTTATCCTTTGCCAAGATTAATGGGTACTGGCGTTAGTCAGAATAATTAACTTTGAGCCGTTTTCGGGCCTGCAATGAGGTCGAACACGACATTTTGTTGGCCGGTTGAACCCCAGGGCATGCCGTCAGCCGGCAGGATCACTTCGTTTCCGGTAGCTATGACCGCCGGAAGTCCCTGCCACACAAAGTCCGGCACGCTCGCCGGCCTGTCCGGCAGCAGGTCTCTCTGAACATCACGCAACACCATCAACTCGCCAGGACGGGCATGTCTGCCGACCGTGATGTGATAGCGCCGATCCCATTCGGCAACCCGCTGTCCCGGTTCAAGTCGTACAGGCGTTTCATCGACCCGCTCGCTTTCTCGCCCGACAACAAACTCGGCAGACCGGCGCACGATCCGGCATCCGGCAAAGGTCCTGGCTCTCCCTGCTCCAGACTGCATCCAGTCAAGCAGCGCTTCCGCACCCGACAGGCTCTGAACCATGCCTCCGCCATAAGCCCCGGCGGTCGCCAGCAGGCAACGCAGCTGAATCTCGTCCGGCGCCTGCAGGAACGGCTCCCGCAGCACGCGCGCAAACCCGGCCCCTTCGTGAACCACCGCATCCAGTGCCAGCGCGTCGGCGGCATGTGCCAGAGCGGCCCGCGCCCGCGACAAACGCCGCGATGACCGGGCCAGGGCGCTGCGGCCCACGCCCTCGCCTTCCAGCAGGCTGAGAACCTTACGCACCCGCACCCGTTCATAGGCGGTGTCATGATTTGTCGGATCCTCTACCCAGTCAGCACCCGATTGGGCCAGCGTTGCGCGCAATCGGGCGCGGGAAACCTCCAGGAATGGGCGCACGATGGTGGCTCCGTTCAACTGCGTTCTGGATTGCATGGCCGAGAGCCCGTCGACACCGGCCCCTCTGGCCAGCGCCATAACCATTGTCTCAGCCTGATCATCAGCCGTATGTGCGGTTACAAGTGCTGCGCCGCGCGGCCGGCAAACCTCGGCCATGAGCCGGTACCGCGCGGCGCGCGCAGCGGCCGGCACACCGGTTTTCGGGTGTGGCCCATCCCACCGCAATTTATCGGCCGTCAAACCCAGCGCGGCGGCTTCCCGAACCACGAAATCCGCCTCCCCGGCCGATGCCGGCCGCAGACCATGATCCACAGTTACAACATGCAGGTTGGCGCGCGCGTCTGACTGCAGCGATCGGTTCCAGCGCGCAATCATCTGCATGAGCGCCATTGAATCGGAGCCGCCGGAAACGGCAAGAACCAGCCCGGCATGGCCTGTCAGGTGCCGGGAGAACAGTGCCGCTGCTTCGTGATCGTCAATGCCCCCGTGGTCCGGAGCCATTTATCAGCCGCACCCGGCACGCTGCATTTCCTTGAGCGACTTGTTGCGCAGCGAAGCCTGCTTGCCGAACTTCTTGTTGACCTCGGCAAACGTCGAACAGGCCTTCTTTTTCTGCCCCAGCTTGTGCAGCGACATGCCCAGCTTCAGCAAATTCGAACCGCGCTTGTCGCTCTTGGGGAAGTTCTGGTAACCCGCCAGATATGACTGGGCGGCCTGCTTCCAGCTGCCTTGCGCATAATAGGCCTCACCGAGCAGGAACTGGGCATCATCAGCCAGTTCATGTTGCCGGTGCCGGGTCACAAATGTGCGAAATCCCGAAACTGCGCCGGAGAAATCCCGTGACCGGTAACTGGACTGAGCCTGCTTGAACAGGCTGTCCGGATTGGTTGCAGACAGACTGCCGCCTGATCCGGCGCTCAGGTCGCTGCCGCCGGCAGTGCCGTCAAGCAGCGCGGTTTCCACTTTTTCAGGTGCCAGAGACGGCCGTCCCTGGGCATCAAAGGTCGGTTCCTGCACAGGTTCGGGCCTGTAGGCCTGCGGGCCTTGCTGAAGCTGGTAGCGCGGCTGTCCCTGGGGCAGCTGCTGGGCACCGGCCTGCTGATTGCCCCCGATTGGCGGCAGGGCCTGCGATTGCACCCCCTGGACCTGACGCGGCTGGGTCGTGTTCTGCTGCCACTGCTGCTGTACCTGCGGTTGCAATCGCTGAGGCTGTAACTGTTGTTGCTGCAGCGGCTGGACCGGTTGCTGATAAGTGGGTTGTGCCGGCGCTGCGGGCACGCCCTGATTGTCGTTCAAGTGCAGCGTTCCCAGCACCCGGGGTCCCGGTGCCAGTCCACCGCGCGGAATTTGCCCGCCTGCCGAGGGCGCACGTTCAATCTCGACCGATTGCTCGACCCGGCCATAATTAGGTGCCGGTGCCAGCTGTCCCTGATCCCATTGCCCGGACTGCTGTTGTGGTGCAATCGCCGTGGCCAGCCGCCGTTTCTTTTTGAACAGAAGTCCCTGCCGCTCCAGTTCACGCAGGCGGTTCAGTTCGCGCTGCATGTCATAGATCTGCTGCGCCATGGCATTCATCTGGGCTGACAGCTGCTGCAGCTGGGCCTGTACCTGGCCATTGCCGCCGCCTCCGCCGACACCGCCGCCTCTGCGGACCTCGGCTTCCAGCCGGATGATCCGGTCATAGAGCGAATTCCACTGATCCGATTGCGCCAATGCCGAACCCGCCGGCAAGACCGCCAGTCCCAGCAAGGAAATCGCCAAAGTGCGTTTGAGCAGTTTGATCATGAATGCAGTCCCTCAAGCAAATTTGTGTGCCGCTGGATGATACCAAAGCCACTGGAATTGTAACGGTATCCGGCTGATTTCTCAATCCGGGTTGGACCTCAGCTACAAATTCATATCGGTCCAGCTTGCCCGCAAAATCCGGTCAAACTTGGACCAGGAGCCGGTTGCTGACCTTAACGCAGTGAAAGCCCGCGGACGTATCCGCGGGCTGTTCAATGCCAGGGCCCTTCCGGCCATTCAATGCCAGGGCCCTTCCGGCCATGATGCATCATCCAGGTGAGGCGCCACCGGTTATGGCTGTTACCGCGCGCCGATTCTGTGCCCAGCAGCTCTCCGCATCACAAAGCGCCACCGGACGTTCCTTGCCATAGGCAAGCGTGGCGACACGTTGCGGCGCCACGCCCTGCGATATCAGGAACTCGCGGGTCGCGGTGGACCGGCGCGCCGACAGTGCGATGTTATACTCGCGGGTGCCACGCTCATCGGCGTGGCCCTCAACCTGTATGGTGACATTCGGATACTGGGCCAGCCACTGGGCCTGGCGGCGCAGGGTCTCCATGCCCTCAGGCGTCAGCGTCGTCTGATCCACCAGGAAATAGATGCGATCCCCGACGTTAACGATGAAATCCCGCTCAGAACCCGGTGCAACCTGGGTAGCATTGTTAGGGGCCTGTGACAGCAGATCAGGTTTTTCCGACTTCGAGCAACCGGCCAGCACCAGCAGCCCTACGAATGCAAGGGCAACCTTGCGGCCTGCAGTATTGCGATACATTTATCCCACTCCTTGTGGCATCCAGTTACCAACCACATAATACAGAGTCAGCCCCGCCAGACTCAAACGCAATATGGCAAATTCATCAAGAGCCAATCGATCCTTGTGACGGCGGTTTTGCACCACCGGTGATCGCAGTCACGGAACGACGGTTCTGCGCCCAGCAGCTTTCCGCATCACAAAGCGCCACCGGGCGTTCCTTGCCATAAGCAAGCGTGGCGACACGTTGCGGCGCCACGCCCTGTGATATCAGGAACTCACGCGTCGCGGTAGACCTCCGCGCCGACAGGGCAATGTTGTACTCGCGCGTGCCGCGCTCGTCGGCATGGCCCTCAACCTGTATGGTGACATTCGGATACTGGTTGAGCCACTGGGCCTGGCGGCGCAGGGTCTCCATGCCCTCAGGCGTCAGCGTGGTCTGGTCGACCAGAAAATAGACCCGGTCCCCGACATTTACAATGAAATCCCGTTCAGTGCCTGGCACAACCTGGGTTGCGCTGTTGGGGCCCTGTGCCAGCAGATCAGGTTTCTCTGATTTCGAGCAGCCAGCCAGAACCAGCAGCCCTACGAACGCAAGGGCAATCTTGCGGCCTGCAGTATTGCGATACATTTATCCCACTCCTTGTGGCATCCAGTTATCGACCACTTGTTGCAAAGCCAGCCCCACCAGACTCAAATACAACGCGGCGAATTGATGACGGGCCAATTGACCCTTGTGATGGCAGATTTATGACAATACAAGCCATTATCTGTCCAGTTTGCAGTTCAATTTCCGTTTATCTGAGAAGAGGCGACCACGCCGGATCGGATGCAAATGTCGGTGTCGGCACCGGGCGTTCATTGTAGCCCGTCAGGTCCACCGAAAACATTTTTGCACCCCCGCTTTCTCCTCCTGAATCCCGGAAGAACATGATCACCCGCCCATTTGGCGACCATGTTGGCCCTTCATTATGGAAACCTTCGGTTAATATTCTCTCACCAGAACCGTCGGGACGCATCACGCCGATGGAAAATCTGCCGCCACCAAACCGGGTGAAGGCGATGTTGTCGCCGCGTGGCGACCAGACCGGGGTCGAATAGCGTCCTTGGCCAAACGAAATACGTTGCTGGCCTGATCCATCGGCGTTCATGACGTATATCTGCTGGCCGCCGTCACGGTCGCTCTCGAACACGATTCGCCGGCCGTCCTGTGAATAAGACGGCGCTGTATCGATCGCTGCCGTGTTGGTCAGCTGGCGCAGCCGGCGGGTGCGCAAATCCATTTCATAGATGTTGGCATTGCCGCCCTCCTGCAGGCTCATGATCACTTTTTGTCCATCCGGCGAAAATCTCGGACTGAAACTCATATTGGGAAACTCGCCAACCACCTCGCGCTGTCGGGTGTCGATATTGTACAGGTAGACCCGCGGCCGGCCGCCGGCGAATGACATGTAGGTGATTTCCTGCGACGTGGGCGAAAACCTCGGCGTGAGCACCAGGTCGTTGCCATTGGTCAAGGGCCGCCTGTTGAAGCCGTCCTGGTCCATGATCGTCAGGACCTTCTTGCGCTGGTTTTTCGGCCCGCTCTCGGCGACGTAAACGATTCGGCTGTCGAAATATCCGTCTTCGCCGGTCATTGCCTTGTAAATGGCGTCGGAGATCAGGTGCCCGATACGGCGCCAGTTCTTCTGTGTCGTGACAAACTGCAGGCCCACAATCTGCGTCTGACCGTAAACATCCCACAAGCGGAAATCGGCGCGTATGCGGCCGTCATCCAGAATGACCGCCTGGCCGGTCACCAGGGCCCGGGCCTGGATGGTCTGCCAATCGACAAACCGCGGCTGGGCATTGAAGTCGATGACCTGCTGCAGGTACGAATTCTGCGGCAGCGGGCGAAACAGACCGGAGCGCTCCAGGTTGTTGCCGATGATGGTGGTGATGTCGATGCCGTATTGCTGCGACTGCGGATCCGCTCCGCCGAAGTTCGGCAGCGCTATGGCGATCGGGTCCACCTGGCCCTGATTGATGTCGACTTCGAGCACCGCATGAGCCGGCACGACCAGTGCGATCCAGATCAATATTGCGGCAGTAGCCCGCTGCAGGATTGCCAGAGACAAACCGCTAGTTCGTACCATCGCTGATTTCATCGAGATTCCCTGCAGTGAGATGAGATTGAATTGAACCATTAGAGCGAACTGTTATTGGATTGGATCATTTGACCGTGGCGATTTTGGTCGCTGGCTAGGCGGATTGCGCGCCGTGGTGTGGCCCCACCGCAAGTGCGATCCAACGACGCCAGAGGGCAAAATCGCCCGGCCCTTGCACTAAACATTTCAACATCTCCATTTCCATCGGGGTGGGGAAAATCGGTCCATCGGCGTCGTTGCGCCGCTTGCCCAATGCACCACATCGCGCTGCGCGACACGACTAGCCGAGTGAACCGATTTTCCGCCATCAAATGATACAATCCAATAACACTTCGCTCTAGACCGCCGCCTGCTCAGTTCAGCCCGACCATGACACTGGGATCAAACTTCATTCTGATATCTGCCCACAGACTGTGGGTTTCCTTGGGCATTCTGTCGTATGGCTGGCACTGGATCAATGCCGCAAGCGCCGACCGGGCCGCCGCCTGGGCCGCCGGGTGATTGGTAACCTGCTCCACCAGCGGCTGTGAGGTCAGGTTGCCGTTGATATCAAGCTGGAAGCGCAGCGTCACAATCAGGCCGGCTGCGTCGCGCGCGCCTGCAGGGATGGACCAGCACTGCCCGACCCGCTGGCGCAACCAGTCCAGCGCCGTCGCCGTCACCTGGCGGTCTTGACCGCTGAGGTTCTGCAAACCCTGCAACGGGGTCCCGGTATCGGACTGGTCGCTCGGCGCGGCTTTTTCCTCATCAGTCTTGTTGAGCAGGGCGGCAATGTCATCCAGCTTGAACTCTTCCTGCTTCTTCTTGACGACTTTCTTCGGCGGCTTGGGCTTTACCCGAGGTTTCGGAACAGGTTTGCGTTCGGCTTTCTTGGGTTCCTCGACCGGTTTCGGGTCCGGTGTCACCTCTTCGGTCTTCTTGATCAGTTCTTCCAGCGGCGCGGGATCCGGCGGTGTTGGCTCTGCCTGCTTCGGTTCGGGCTTCGGCTCCGGCTTGGGTTCCGGTTCAGGCTGGGCCTGCGGCTCACGCGCGGCCTGCTTTATCTCCCTGGCAGGCTTTGGTGTCGGCCGGTCGATTTTCTTTTCAACTTTCTGGACCTTCGGCTTGTCCTGGGGTTCGGGATCCTTCTTCACCTCTTCGGTGGTCTGGTTGGCCCGTTTGGCCACATCCTGAAAGTCTTCGATGTTCACGGCGATAGGCGGCGGTTCGGCAATCTTATGCTGATCCGGCGATGGCAGCACCACCACCGCCATCAGCAGGATGGCGGCGTGCACCGCAAACGAAGTCAGCAAACTCCAGTTAATCCGCATATGCTTTCGCTCACCTCCAACGGCCTGTCACGAGGGTCAGGGACCCTAGTTCTGCGGGTTGCTTATCAGGTCAATGCGTCGAAAACCGCTCGCGTTCAATTCGCCGATGACCTGCATCACCAGGCCGTAATTCACCCCCTTGTCACCCCGGACCCGAACACGCTGATCCTTGGTTTCGGCCTCTGACTGCCTGCTTTGTGCAATGGCGCTCAATTTTGGCGCGAGTGTGTCGGCAGCTACTTCAGTATCACCGATATAGATCTTGCCTTCCGCATCAATGGAAATGGTGATCGGGTCCTTTTTCTCACCCGGCGTCTGTTCCGCCTTGTTCTCAGGCAGGTCAATTGGCACCGATACATTGAGCAGGGGCGCAGCCACCATGAACACGATCAGCAGCACCAGCATCACGTCAACGAATGGCGTGACGTTGATCTCGCTCATCGGTGCAAAGCCTGAAGACCGGCGGCGTCTTCTACCGCCGCCATCGCTTCCGCCTACCAGTCCTCCTGCCATGATCTCTCCACTGTGTTTCCTGCTTGGATGCGCTATACGCGCTCATCAAGCTGGCGCGAAATTATCGAACCGAATTCGTCTGCAAAATTCTCCAGCCGGGCCGCAATCTTGCGGATGTCACTGGAGTATTTGTTGTAAAACATCACTGCCGGAATAGCTGCCAAAAGGCCTAGCGCGGTCGCAAACAGGGCTTCGGCGAGGCCAGGCGCCACAACCGCCAGATTGGTGTTCTTCGATATACCTATTGCACGGAATGAGTTCATGATACCCCAAACCGTGCCAAAAAGTCCGATAAACGGCGCCGTCGATCCCACCGTTGCCAGCACCAGCAGCCGCTGTTCCAGCTTGGCCATTTCCTTCTGCAACTGGACGTCCATCACCTTGTTGATCCGCATCTGCACACCGGCAAATCCCGCCCGCATGGCTGAATCTTGCGACCGCTTCCATTCGCGCATGGCCGACATGAACAGCGCCGCCATGCCCTTGTTGTTGCGCGGCCCCAGCGTGAGGTAGAGATCTTCCAGCGACTGGCCAGACCAGAACAACTGCTCGAACTTGTCCATCGAGGCTCTCATCCTGCGAACTGCAAGCCACTTTTCAAAGACAATGCCCCAGCACAGGATCGACGCGACAACCAGGCCGATCATGACCAGCTTGACCATTGGCGACGCAATCAGGAACAGATTGAACAGTCCGAACTGGTCGGGCTGCGCCGCGAGATCCCCCACATTCACTTCCATGTTCTGCCTGCTCTAATTCACGCGCCCACCCAAACGGGCAACAATAAATGATTCTCTTCCATCCGGCGGGCTTCAAAAGCCTGCTCACTTTGTCGAAACTGCGGCGTTGAATCCCACGCAAACACCTCACCCAATTCAACCGGCACTCAACGCTGCATTAGTTAACAGAAGGTTACTTTCATAACCAATGGTGCATTCACGCTTGCGACATTGCGCGCATCATTTCCGGTGGAATCCGTTGCGGTCGTCCGGCGCCATTGATCAGCGCGAGTGTCACTTCCGCTTCAAAAAGCACCTTTTCGGCAAGTTTCACCGCCTGCACCAGAACCAGCCGTGCGCCCGATGCACGCTTCGGCCGGGTCTCGACACGGACCACATCGTCTATGCGCGCCGATGCCCTGAAATCGCACTGCATGTGGCGCACTACAAAGTGTATGCCGTCGCCGGCCAGGTCTGAATGATGAACACCTGCCAGGCGCAGCATGTCGGACCTGCCACGCTCGCAGAACTTCAGGTAGTTGGCGTGATAGACGATACCGGAAAAGTCCGTGTCCTCGAAATACACCCGGATATCCAGGTGATGAACTCCGTCTTCAAGATAACCGGACAACGACATCTCTACTCGTCGTCCTGGAACAATTCCACTTGCCTGGTGGCCAGCAGGTCAGGTGTCGCCAGTCCGAGATGCTTGAAAGCATGCGGTGTCAGAATCCGCCCGCGCGGTGTGCGGTTCACGAACCCCTGCTGGATCAGGTAGGGCTCGATGATCTCCTCAATGGCATCGCGCGGCTCCGATAGCGAGGCGGCGATGGTTTCGATGCCCACCGGCCCGCCACCGAAATTGACCGCAATGCACTTCAGGTAGCGGTGATCCAGCGCATCCAGGCCGAGACTGTCAACTTCCAGGCGCTGCAATGCCCTGTCGGCCGCCTGCCGGTCCACCTGCGCAGTGCCATCGACGGACGCAAAGTCGCGCACCCTTCTCAGCAACCGCCCGGCAATGCGCGGGGTGCCGCGGGCCCGGCGGGCAACCTCAAGCGCACCGTCTTCGGTCATGGCAAGGCCGAGAACCCGCGCGCCGCGTGTCACAATGTCGAGCAGTTCGTCTACTTCATAGAAGTTGAGCCGGACCGGAATGCCGAAACGGTCCCGCAACGGTGTGGTCAGAAGCCCGGTGCGCGTTGTCGCGCCGACGAGGGTAAACTTGGCAAGGTCAATGCGCACTGACCGCGCCGCCGGCCCCTCGCCGATAATCAGGTCGAGCTGGAAGTCTTCCATGGCCGGATACAGCACTTCTTCGACAGCCGGATTGAGCCGGTGGATTTCATCGATGAACAGCACGTCGCGGTCTTCAAGATTGGTCAACAACGCAGCCAGGTCTCCGGCCTTGGCGATCACCGGCCCGGATGTCGCCTTGAAGTTCACCCCCAGCTCGCGCGACACGATCTGCGCCAGCGTGGTCTTGCCCAGCCCGGGCGGCCCGGCAAACAGCACATGGTCCAGCGCCTCGCCCCGCGTGCGGGCCGCTTCAATGAACACCTTCAGATTTGACTTGGCCTGGCGCTGGCCGATGAATTCATCCAGCAGTTGCGGTCTCAGGTGAGTGTCGAACTCATCCTCACCGCGCTTGGCGGGCTCTATCAGGCGATCGTTCACCGCGCCAGCTCCTTCAGGCCCAGCCGGATCAGGGTTTCGGTGGCGGCATCCTCACCGGCCTCGCGCATGGCGGCAGATACTGCCGCCCCTGCCTGCGCCTGCCCGTAACCGAGATTGACCAGCGCTGAAACCGCTTCCGCCGCAGCGGTTGGCCGCGGCGCGTCCATGGCGCCCGACACTGCCGCCAGGGCCGCGTCGCCGCCGGAAAAGGCCGGCGCCTTGTCTTTTAGTTCAGTGACGATGCGCTGCGCCAGTTTCGGGCCCACGCCATTGGCGCGGCCGACCATGGCCTTGTCACCGAGCGCAATTGCGTTGGTCAGCTCAGCCGTGGTCAGGGTGGACAGCAGCGCCAGCGCTACCTTGGTGCCGACACCCTGGACATTGTCCAGCAGGCGGAACCAGTCCCGCTCAGCTTCGCTGGAAAACCCGACCAGCCGGATCGAGTTCTCCGACACCAGCATTTCGGTGTGCAGCACCGCCGCCTCGCCGGCAGACGGCAGTGCGGCCAGCGTCTTGGCCGAGCATGCCACATGGTAGCCGACACCGCCCACGTCCAGTATGACATGGTCGTCGCCATATTCGTCCACGACGCCTTTAAGCCTGCCGATCATCCCGCCGCCTTCAATGCTGCGCTGAGCGATGCCGGCCCGCGATGCTGCGCATGGCATATGGCAATGGCCAGGGCATCTGCGGAGTCGGCCGAGTTCGGCGTGCATTTCGGCAGCAGTATCTTCACCATTGCCTGGATCTGCTGCTTGTCGGCATGACCTGCGCCAACTACGGTTTTCTTCACCAGGTTCGGTGCATACTCGGCCACCCGCAATCCTGCCTGGGCCGGCACCAGCATGGCGATGCCGCGCGCCTGCCCCAGCTTCAGCGTGGCCCGTGCATCCTTGTTGACGAAGGTTTCCTCCACCGCTGCCTCATCCGGTTCGAAGCCGCCAATCACTTCGGTAAGCCTTTCATGCAACTGCATCAGCCGGTCCGACAACTCGTCGGTTGAATCGGACTTGATGGTACCGTCGGCCACATAAGACAGCCGCGTGCCCTGCGCCGCCACAATACCCCAGCCGGTATGTCTCAACCCCGGATCAATGCCGATAATGCGAATCGTCTGTGTCATCAACGCCACCCTACGCGGCCAGCGCGGGCAGTGGCAAACCCGCGCCAATTCGGATGTGAATTAATTCTGTACAACCGTTCAGTCAACTCTAGCGCAGATTGCATAAATACCGTAGCGTGCAACCCAAAACGAAAGGCCGCACCGCAAGTGGCATATGAGGGACGGGGCGATGTCGGACATTGCAACCCATGCCGATCTGATCAATGCAATCGGCATATTGGGCGTATCACTTTATCTGGGCTCCTACGCGGCGCTGCAAACCGGTTTCCTGCGCGGCCAGGGCTATCTCTATCCCGCCATCAACATGGCCGCCGCTTCCTGCGTCCTGATCAGCCTGATGCAGCATTTCAACCTGTCGTCCGCCATCATCCAGATTTCCTGGATCACCATCAGCCTCATCGGCATCGTGCGCATGTACTATGTTCAGTCACGGCTGAGCTTCAGCGACAACGAACTGCTGTTTATCGGTGACGTGCTGGCCGGTCTGCCGCGCCAGCGCGCCCGGGCCCTGCTCGACACCGGCCTGTGGATGACGGCGGAACCGGGTACGGTACTGACGCGCCAGGGACAGCCGGTTGATGACTTGTGCTACCTGGCCTCCGGCAAAGCCGAGGTGATCGTGGACGGCAAGACCATCGCCACCACAACCACTGGCGCCGTGATCGGCGAAGTGACATATCGGACCGGGGCTCCGGCCACGGCAACCGTGCAGGTCTGTGAACCCATGCAATTGCTGCGCTTCAACGCCGACAAGCTGCGCGCCTTCGTTCATAAGAACGAAGACATCGGTGCAATCCTTGAACAGAACCTCGCCAACCACCTGCGCTCCAAGCTGGTGTCCATGTCGGCGACCGCCAGCAGGGATGCGGCCAAAACCGCCCAGAACCCGGCCGCTGCCTGACAGACAGCGCGACAATAACCATTTCCTGCAGATTTGCGTGGCAATTAGCACAGACCTGCCACCTGAGGTTGTGTTGACTGTCCGACGTCGCGCACTCCTCCACCGAGGCGTCCGCAGCACCGGAAACCAGTTTGAAGGTAGCAACCGATGCGGGAACTGTTTGTTGACCTGGATATCTTCAACACCATCGGCATTGTCGGTGTGTCTCTCTACATCGGAAACTACATGGCCCTGCAGACCGGATTTGTCCGCGGTCAGGGCTATGTCTACCCCGCCGTCTGCCTGATCGCGGCCTCGTGCGTGCTGGCCAGCCTGATGCAGGATTTCAACTTGTCGTCGGCGGTCATCCAGATCACCTGGATTGCGATCAGCATCATCGGCATTGCCCGCATGTATGTTCTTGGCGTCACTTCGCGGTTTTCCGATCAGGAACGCCTGTTCATGCAACACATGGCAAACGGCCTGAGCGAACACCGGGCCCGGGCGCTGCTGGACACGGGCATGTGGTTGCAGGCAGAGCCTGGCACAATTCTGACCCGGGAAGGCCAGCCAGTCGATCATCTCAGTTTCGTGGCGTCCGGCAACGCCAGGGTGATCGTGGGCGGCAAGGCAATCGCCACGTCAGACGTCGGCATGGCCATCGGCGAGATAACCTACCTGTCAGGTGAGCCGGCCACCGCAACCGTCGAGGTTGCAGAACAGATGCACCTGATCCGGTTCGAGGCAGACAAGCTGAGGGCCTTCCTGCAGAAAAACACAGACATTGCCGCGGTACTCGAGCAGAACATGGCCAATCACCTGCGCTCCAAATTGGTTTCCATGTCGGAAACTGCCAGCCAGGCAAAAGCTCCGTCCGCGGCAAAGCCGGCCGCAGCCTGACGGGCGCAACTCTGGCAGTCGCAAGCGGGAAACCGCGACCTGAAAGGCAGCACAGCGTCAGCAGCGTGCCGACAGGCCTCTGGTGTCAGTCACGCGACACCGCAAGACTTCGCATCCGGAATTTTAACGCTCGGAGAGGCCTCTCCCGGCTCCGTCGTGGGCCATCAGGTATAATCATCCCAACGTCGCAATCTGGGACAATCGGCGCTCGAATGCGCGGGATCGAGTCAGTGCGTTTCAGATAGTATGCGCGTGACCCCACAGTCGTTGGCGGGACAGCGACCGACTTGACTAGGAATTGAGCCGAGTGATGCACCAGCACGGCTTCCAAATCTGCTCTATGGCTCATATCGCGGAAGCTTGGCTACTACCTCGTTCAACCACTGCCAAGATGGTCCGACAAGAGTTTCGATGAACACATTTCCCAAGACAATGCATAGGGAAGATACCATAATTGCCGGAATGGTGCGCCAGTCATCGAATGCGGCAACGATTGTCAGTGCGATCAACCCATAGATTGTCAGGTATGTGACATATCCACCGCTTATCCATAGCAAGTAAACGGCAATGCCAATGGCAACAGTGGCAATTGAAACAAAACCAGCCAAAAAGACGGCTCGCACCGCATCGTATAACAGCAGCTTGTGTCTGTTGGCGCCGTTGGCCAGATTTCGGGTTTTCCAATCGACTATTTGCGAATAAAAATGACTCCCGCCAATAAGTATGCCACTCAAAATTATTCCATATAAGATCAACTCTATAAGACTGCGCAGAAAGAATTTGAAGGCAGGACCCAACCATATGAAATAGAGCGCTACAAACGACAGCCAAATCAGCAGAAAATTGACTACTGCTACCTGAATCCGAAACATCTCTTTTTCAGATTTTGATTCTTCTGTCGAATAATCTCGATGAATCTGCCATTTCTCATATCCGCGAATAAAAAACGGCAACAGGAAAAAGGCAAAACTGTAGAGTAAGCCCAATTCTCTTCGAAAAATCCATTTCAACCATACGGGTGATATTTGATTCAAATATGCAAATGGCGCAATCAGGATTTCTCGGACCAGATAGAAGAATTCAAGAAAATTATAATCTAGACCTAACGTCTCGCCCAGTCGAAAGGCCAAGCTGAAAGCCGCGCCGACACCAAAGCCCAGTGACACTATCCAGCGCCTAAAGGATCCAAACTCCAGTTTTCTATCCAGGGTGCGAAGAAAACGACGCCATGTTGAAACAGAGTAAAGGGAGTGAACTACAGAACTCCTCGCCCGGCGATCACTCATTATCCGAGCTTTTCCCACAACCAGAACAAACTCATGATGACCAGCAACGACATCAATATGTATTCGATCGTCGTAGCACCGCGATCGTCTTTCAAGAATCGTTGAAATCGCACTTTTGTCGGTTCTGTCCTCATCATGTCCCCACGAAATTTCTAATCAGACGGCAACAAGAACTGACCACATTCAGACTTGTTTGTTCGATAACATAACAGATCCGAACATTCCTTTAAGACTGCCTGTGCATCGTGCAGTGCGTGACCACAAAAAAACCAAACCAGGTGTTTTCGAGGTTTGCTGTAATCGGTCAGCCAGCCAGGCAAAAGCTCCGTCCGCAGCAGAGCCGGCCGCAGCCTGACGGGCGAAGTTCCATCAGTTGCGGACACGAGGCCGTAAACTGCTGACAGCTTTACGTCAGTAGCGCGCAGTCACACCTCTTGTGTCAGCCGGTGGCGATGGCCTAACTGGGCCAGGCGGTATTCGGCGGGGCTTCTTCGAAGATGACGTACAAACTCGGTATTGCAGCGGTTCTGGTCGCCGGACTGTGCGGCAGTTCGGTCGGCGTGCTGGTGCGGCTGATCGAAGACGCGAACGGCTGGCAGATCCTGTTCTACCGTTCGGTCTCGTTTGCCCTGCTGGTACTGGCCTTCATGCTGGTGCGCAACGGGCGCGAGACGTTCACCCGCTTTACGAAAACCGGTGTCTGGGGAGCGGTCGTGTCCATTTGTCTTGGCAGCGCGTTCATCGCCTATATTTTCGCCGTGCTGCTCACCACCGTGGCCAGCGCGGTCTTCATCTTGAGTGCATCCCCGTTCATTGCCGCCCTCCTGTCGTGGATATGTCTGGGCGAAAAGGCGTCCGGGGTCTCATGGGCCTGCATGACTGCCGGACTGCTCGGCGTGGCCATCATGATGGCCGAGGGCCTGTTGGCCGGCAGCGCGCTCGGCAGCGCCGTGGCGCTGATCGCGGCGCTGGGCTATGCCGCCAGCATCGTCGCCTACCGGGCCGGAAAGGACATCGACATGATGCCCGCAACCTGTCTGGCAGGCGTGTTTGCGGCGTTTGTCACCGTGTTTCTCGTCGACGACTTCATGCTGTCGGGCAACGACCTGGTCATCGCGGTATTGCTGGGCACGGTGCAGGTCGGCCTCCAGTACATACTGATAACCATTGCGGCAAAACATGTGCCGGCCGCTGAAGTGACGCTCCTGATGCTGTCGGAGGTCATTCTGGCGCCGGTCTGGGTCTGGATCGGATTCGGCGAGACACCGGCGCTGCTCACCCTTATCGGCGGCGCAGTTGTGCTTGTCGCCGTAACGGTGCAGGCCGGCACCGCAATAGCCGGCAAACAGTAACGTCGCGACTATCCGGATCGGGGCATCACCAACCGACCCTCTGGCACCACCGCAATCGGAGCCAGTTCCACCAGAAAGTCTTCGTGTCCGAGCCCCGCGACCATGATGGATGTGCTGGTGGGCGCGTTGTCCGCCTTCAGGAACTCGCCCCGCACCTGCTGGATCAGCGGCAGTTGCGACCTGTCGGTGTAGTAGGTGGTGATCGCCACCAGATCGTCCAACCGGCCGCCGACGGCAGCCAGCACGCGCTCGATATTGCGGAAGCACTGGCGGGTCTGTTCGGCCACATCACCCTTGCCGACGATCTGTTCATCCTGGTCCCACGCCACCTGCCCGGTGAAATGGATCACGCGGCCTTCCGGTTGCACGACGCCCATGGAGAATCCGCGCCCGCGCGGCGACCAGACGCCCTCTGCATCAATCGTGGTTTTCATTGCCTGTTTCCATCGTCAAGTTGGGTTTTGATCCATTCGGCAAACGCCTGTGCCGCCTCGCCCGCCGGGCCGGCGGCGTTCACCCGCATGAAATAACTCCAGCGGCTGGGTATCGACAAGGCGAAAGGCCTGACCAGTTGGCCGCTTTCCAGCGCCGCGCGCGCCGTCAGGGCATCGCCCAGCGCAACGCCGTGGCCTGATGCCGCCGCCATCTGCACCATCGGCATGTCTGAAAACACCGGGCCGCCGCGCGGATCGACTTGCGTCGCACCGGCTGCCTCCAGCCAGCGCTGCCAGTCCACATGGGTGACCAGGTGCAACAGCCGCATGCGTTTCAGGTCCGACGGCTTGCGCAGCCCCGGATCCGCACTGAGCGCGGACGGGGCACACACCGGAAACAGCGCCACCTGGGCCAGCAGATCAGCCTGATCACGCAATTGCGCCGCCTCGCCGAATGCAATCTGCACATCTGCCGTTTCATCGGTGATGTCGCCGAGCACTCGCGCAGCCGCGACATGTATGTTGATGTCAGGAAACTGTTCGATGAAAGACCCGATCCGGTCGGCCAGCCAGAAGGTGGCGAAACCGGGGGGCGCCACCACCTTCAGATCGCCCGACAACACCGGTTCGTCGGCCGCGGCCCGTGTCATGATATCGAGCGCGCGCCGGGCTTCCTGGGCATAGCGCTTGCCGCGAGCCGTTAGCCGGATGCCGCGGCCATCGGGCTCTGAAATGGCAAACCCCAGATCGTCCTCCAGCCGGCGCAGCATGTGGCTCACCGCAGAACGGGTCAGCGACATTTCTTCCGCCACCGCACCGGCCGATCGCAATCTGTCCAGGGCTTCCAGGGCCCGCATCGCCTTTACCGGCGGCAACCGGCTGAATTTACTCATCTATACTCGCCCTATACCTACAAATAAATGTCAACAATAGTGCGGAAAAATTCACTTGTGTGTCAAATTTTGTCACCTCATCATGTCCGGCAGACGCAAGTGATGTGAAAGTCGAAACTCATGGACGCCGAATTCTCCCGCCGCAAACTCCTGGAACGTGACCATCTTCGCGCGCTGTATGAGCGCTCGGATGCCCGTGGGCTGGTGCAGGCCGGGTCGCATCTGGGCGCTATTGCCATCACCGGGTACCTGCTTTGGCAGAACTGGGGCACATGGGTCGCCGTACCGGTGTTCATGCTGCACGGCATCCTGATCAATTTTCTCTATGCCGGACAGCATGAGTTGAGCCACGGCACCGTGTTCAGGACCAAGTGGCTGAACGAGTGGCTTGGCCGCCTGATCGGATTCGTGATGATCTATCCGCGCGACTTCGACAAGATCCAGCATTTCGCCCATCACCAGTACACCCAGAACTGGGAAAAGGATGGCGAACTGGTGCGCGAGCCCTACACCCTGACCTCCTACCTGATGTGGTTCTTTGGACCATCCTACTGGTATTCGCGCATCCGCCGGATTTTTCGATTTACGTTCGGCATTGTCACCGAACCGTACGTCTTCAAGACCCAGCATGAGCTGGTGATAAAGGAAGCGCGCATTTCACTGGCCGCCTATATGCTGGTTGCCGGCGTTTCGATCTACTTTCAGTCCTGGGCGGCAGTGATATTGTGGCTGGCTCCAATGATCACCATGAAGTTCGTGCACCAGTTGCAGAATACCATTGAGCACCTGGGCCTCAGCCATGAGGACAACACGCTGATCAACACCCGCTCGACCGACACCAATGCGCTGATGAAGTGGATGTGCTGGCAGATGCAGTACCACACCGCCCATCACACCTTTCCGTCGGTGCCGTTCTGGAAGCTGAAGGAACTGAACGACGAGATTGAAACCAAGCTCGGCCATGAGGTTCACCGCATGGGCTATATCGAGTTCCAGCTTGAACTCATCCGCAAGCTGTCCGGCGGCAGGTCGGAAGCCGACTACCCCATGAACGAAGTCTGGATAACGCGGCGCAACGGCACCCTCGACCGGGTTGTCTATGACTGAATCCAGACGCCCTGAACTGCAAGTTTTCCAATCCCTGTGGGCCATGCAGCCGCACGCGCCGGACGGTGTGAAACTGCCGCTGGACGAAGTCTGCGACATGGTCGCGGCGGAAGGGTTTTCCGGCATGGCAATTGACCTGGGCGCGGCCGACATCGAGACCGCTCACAAGGTCCGCCCCCATCTGGAACGCAACAACCTGACACCGCTGATCGTCGCGTTTCCCAAAACGGTCGAGTCACTGCGCGACACGCTGCAGATGTCGAAGGATTTCGGCTCGCCGTTTGTCGACATTATCGGCCAGGTGTTTCCGTTGTCGGTCGAAGGCGGCATTCCCGTCATCCGCAAATGGCTCGAAATGGCCGACGACGTCGGTATCCCGGTGCAGTTTGAAACCCACCGCAACTGCATCACCAACGATCTGTTCTACACGCTGCAACTGCTCGATGCAGTGCCGGAAATGCGCTTGTGCTGCGACCTGTCCCACTACATTGTCGACCGTGAGTTCTGGTATCCGATTTCAGATGACAACCAGGCCCTGATCCAGCGCTGCATCGAACGCTCCGACAGTTTCCAGGGCCGCGTCGCCTCGCGCCAGCAGATCCAGTTGCAGCTCAACTTCCCGCAGCACCGCAAATGGGTCGAGGTGTTTGAGGATTTCTGGCGCCGCGGCTTTGACAGCTGGCTGAAGCGGAATCCGGAAGGCTCACCGGTTTTCCTGTGTGAACTGGGACCGCCCGAATACGCCATCACCGGGCCCGATGGCAAGGAACTGTCCAACCGCTGGGACGAAGCCAGACAGATGCGCGACTTGGCCAGGCGCATCTGGGCGGAATCCTGTCAGGCGGAAACAGGCTGACTTCCCGAATTTCCGCAATTGCTGTTTCCTCATTCACAGTGCTAGCCTCAACCCTGGGTTGGGCTGGGGAGCAAACCCGGAGGAAACATGCATGCCTGAAACGCAGCACACAAAGGTCGTCAAGGCCTGGCTTGAGCAACTGGAAACCGCCCTGAAAGCACACGATACAGACGCTGCAACGGCACTGTTCGGCGAAGACAGTTACTGGCGCGACCTGGTCTCCCTGACATGGAACATCAAGACCGCCGAAGGCCGCGACGACATCGCTGCGATGCTGAAGGCAACACTCGGGCACGCAAAACCAGAAAACTTCCAGATTGAAGGTGAGGCCAATGAGGCGGACGGCGTCGTCGACGCCTGGTTCACTTTCGAGACCGAAACGGGGCGTGGCAAGGGCCTGGTGCGGCTGATCGACGGCAAGGCGTGGACCATGCTGACCTCGCTGCAGGAACTGAAAGGCTTCGAGGAACCCAAAGGCGCAAACCGGCCAAAGGGCGTCGAACACGGCTCCGCCAAGGGACGCCTCACCTATGCCGAAGAGCGCGAAAAGGAAGCCGCCGAGCTTGGCTACAAGACACAGCCCTATTGCGTGATCATCGGCGGCGGACAGGGCGGCATCGCGCTTGGCGCCAGACTGAGGCGGCTTGGCGTGCCGACCATCATCATCGAGAAGAACGAGCGTGCCGGCGACAGCTGGCGCAAGCGCTACAAGTCCTTGTGCCTGCACGATCCGGTCTGGTACGACCACCTGCCCTATCTGCCGTTTCCCGATCACTGGCCGGTGTTCTCGCCCAAGGACAAGATCGGCGACTGGCTGGAAAGCTACACCAAGCTGATGGAACTGAACTACTGGTCAAGCACGACGGCCAAGTCTGCGTCATATGACGAGAAGTCGAAGGAATGGACCGTTGTTGTCGACCGTGACGGCAGCGAAGTTACGCTGAAACCGAAACAACTGATCCTGGCCACCGGCATGTCCGCAGTGCCGAACGTGCCGCAACTGCCCGGCCAGGATGTCTTCAAGGGCGAACAGCAGCACTCCAGCCAGCATCCCGGTCCTGACGCTTACAAGGACAAGAAGGTGGTCGTCATCGGGTCCAACAATTCCGCCCACGACATCTGCGCCGCTCTGTGGGAAGCCGGGTCCGATGTCACCATGGTGCAGCGCTCGTCCACCCACGTTGTCAAGTCGGAAACCCTGATGGATGTGGCGCTAGGCGCGCTTTATTCTGAAGAAGCTGTCAAGAACGGCATTACCCATGATGTTGCGGATCTGATCTTCGCATCCCTGCCCTACAAGGTTCTCCCGGCCGTGATGCAGCCACAGGTCGACGAGACCAAGGAGCGCGACAAGGAGTTTTATGACCGGTTGGAAAAGGCCGGTTTCGACCTGGATTTCGGCGCCGACGACACTGGCCTGTTCATGAAGTACCTGCGCCGCGGATCCGGGTACTACATTGACGTGGGCGCCTCGGAACTGGTTGCAGACGGCAAGATAAAGCTGGCCAAGGGCCAGGCCGACCATCTCACCGAGACATCGGTGGTGCTGGACACAGGTCAGGAACTGCCGGCCGACCTTGTGGTCTATGCCACCGGCTATGGGTCAATGAACGGCTGGGCCGAGCGGCTGATTTCCAAGGAAGTCGCTGACAAGGTCGGCAAGTGCTGGGGCCTCGGCTCGGACACCCCCAAGGATCCGGGTCCGTGGGAAGGCGAGTTGCGCAACATGTGGAAACCGACGCAGCAGGAGGCATTGTGGTTTCACGGCGGCAACCTGCACCAGTCGCGCCACTATTCGCAATTCTTGTCACTGCAGCTGAAGGCACGTCATGAGGGGCTCGACACCCCGGTCTACGGCTTGCAGGAAGTGCACCATCTGAGTTGATGACGGCGGCAGGCCGAGTTCACATCTTCAGCCGCCCCACCGGAATGATCTCCGGCGACGTGCTGGTGAACGGCGCTCCGCCCCAGTCGCCCAGCCAATGGTCTACATCGAGGCCTGCCTCGTCCATCATCCCGGCCAGTTCACCCTGGCCGGGAAATGTTATTTTTGACGTGGCTGAGAAGGTCTCGCCGGTCGCTTCGATACGATAGTGGGTTTCGTAGGTGACGATTCCGGTCGCCGCATCGTGTGACACGTCATTCCACACCGTCACCGGACCCCGCTCCGGGTGCTCGATCCGGCGCTGCGTTTCATCTGGAGTCCAGCTGCGCCAGTCTTCGGCCAGCGGGTTGCGGGTATCGAAGATGAAGCGCCCCTGCGGTGCCAGGTGACGTGAAATTGTGGCCAGCACCGCGCGCCGGTCATCCGGGGTCAGGAACACCTGGAAGGCATGCCCGGTCAGTACCACAAGGTCAAACTTTCGCGGCAGCCGAACCGCTCGGGCATCCGCCTGCACCCAGGTCACGTGTTCGCCGCCCGGCCGGGTGCGGGCGACATCCAGCATGGCTTTCGCCGGATCCACGCCACAGCGACGTTTGTTGTCTGTCAGGTAGGTCAGGAAGCCGCCGGTGCCGCAGCCGACATCAAGCACCGAACCTGCGTCCTCCGCCATGGCGGCACAGTGTTCCCAGTCCGCCGCCAGACCGTTTTCGATATCGTAGAACTGCACGAGATCGGCATCCCGGTACAATCTGTCTGTTTCAGCGTCCAACTCGCTTACTTATCCTCGCAGAACACGCCTCCACCGTTAAGCACATGGCTGCTTCCCGGTGCGGGCCTCTTGACGGGATCAACCTACCGGAAACACACTCGCCAGTCTCTTGTTCATAATGACCGGTATCCGCATGTCAGATCTTTGGAAAAAGCCCGCCACCGAAATCGCCCAACTGATCCGGCTGGGTGCTGTGTCAGCCGTTGAGGTGACGCACGACGCCCTTGCCAGGCTGGATGCCGTCAATCCGGCCATCAACGCCGTTGTGCAGTTCATGCCCGAAGAAGCGCTTGCAGCCGCACAGGCCACGGACGAGGCCGTTGCCCGCGGCGACCGCCTGCCGTCCCTGGTTGGTGTTCCGGTCACCGTCAAGGTCAACGTCGATCAGAAGGGCTTTGCCACCACCAATGGTCTGCGCCTGCAGAAGGACCTGATCGCCGAGGAGGACAACCCGGTGGTCGCCAACCTGCGCGCCGCCGGCGCCATCATCATAGGGCGCACCAACACACCGGCCTTCTCAATTCGCTGGTTCTGCCGCAACTCGCTGCACGGTCACACCAGGAACCCTGTAAACCCCAACATTACGCCCGGCGGCTCGTCGGGCGGAGCCGCGGCAGCGACCGCGGCCGGTATCGGCTGCATTGGCCATGGCACCGACATCGGCGGATCGGTGCGCTATCCGGCCTACGCCTGCGGCCTGCACGGTCTGCGTCCGACCCTGGGCCGCGTACCGGCGGCGAACTTCACCGCACCTGACCGACACATCGGCGGGCAACTGATGGCCGTCTCAGGCCCGCTTGCCCGCACTATCGGCGATGTACGGCTGGCATTTGAGGCCATGTCGGCGCCGGACCTGCGTGATCCGTGGTGGGTGCCGGTTCCGGCTACTCTGCCCGAACAGCCCAGGCGCGCCGCACTGACGGTGGCGCCTGAGGGAATGAACGTTGATCCGCTTGTTGCAACCGCCCTGCGTGATGCAGCCGAGAAGCTGACCGAGGCCGGCTGGCAGGTGGAAGAAGTCGAATGCCCGCCGTTCAGGGAACCTGCCATGCTGCAGGCCCAGTTGTGGCTGGCAGAGTTCCGCCGCGGCGCCGCCGAAGCCGTCAGGAAAGAGGCTGATCCGGATGCGATGTTCGTCTACGACCAGATGGTCCGCCTGTGCCCGGAGCCGGACATGAACGGTATCCTCGATGCGCTTCAGCGCCGCGCCACTCTGACCCGCGACTGGCAGATATTCCTCGACCAATACCCGGTATTGCTGTGCCCGGTGTCAGGCGAACTGCCGTTTCCCGATCTGCTGGACGTTGAATCGCCGGAAGCATTTGACCGCGCCATGGAAGCACAACTGACCCAGGTCGGTTTGCCGCTGATGGGCCTGCCCGGGCTCACCGTGTCCACCGGCATGACCGACGGCAATGTCCCCGTCGGCGTCCAGCTGATTGCCGGCCGCTACCGCGAAGACACCCTGTTTGCTGCCGGTGAAATCATTGAAGCCGGCGGCGTGCCGGCGCTTCCTGTAGATCCTGCAGCGGGCTGAATGAACAAGCGGGATCAGTTTTTCTCCTCAGGCTGGTGCTCGTTCGATACCGATCCGGCGGTGTCGGAGTGGGTCCAGTTCGCCCTGCCGGCGGCCCGCGCCACGCTGGATGACCCGGCCCAGGAGCTGTGGACCCGGTATCAGGGCACCTGGTTTGCCGGCGTCAACGCGCTGCCCAATGACGCGTCAGGCCGGCTGCCTCAAGGGCCACCCCTGACCGGCAGCGCCATTGAATTCATTGCGTCGGAACTAGGCTTGCCGCAATTCGACTGGGACAAGGCCCAGGTCTCCATCTGTTATCCGGGCTACCCGCAGCCCATGGCCGGTGAGACCGAAGGTCAGTTCAATTTCCGCAAAAACCGCGATGCCGCCCACGTTGACGGCCTGCGCGGTGTCGGCCAGCCACGGCGGCGCTTCCTGGAAGAAGGCCACGCCTTTGTGCTCGGCATACCCATGGTGGAGGCCAGCCCCGATGCCTCGCCGTTTGTGATCTGGGAAGGGTCGCACGAGATCATGCGGCGCGCCTTCATGTCCGCATTGGCAGACATACCGCCGGCAGACTGGATCAATGTTGATCTGACCGATAGCTACCAGCAGGCCCGCAAGCAATGTTTCGATCAGTGCCGGCGGGTGGTCATTCACGCCAGGCCAGGTGAGACTTACCTTGCCCACCGCCTGTCCCTGCACGGCGTTGCGCCCTGGGGCGAGACCGCAACCGCCGGACCGGACGGCCGCATGATCTGCTATTTCCGGCCGGAACTGCCCGACCGGGCCGGATGGCTGTCTCTGCCGTAGGAAGGGCTAAGCCGCCGTCAGCTTTGCCATGACCTCGTCGGAAACCTGGAAGTTTGAAAACACGCTCTGCACGTCCTCGTCATCGTCGAAGGCTGCCATAAGCTTCATCAGCGTACCGGCCTTGTCTTCATCAAGGTCGGTACTGGTCTGGGGTTTCCAGACGATATTCACCGAGTCCGCCTCGCCGAGATCCTTTTCCAACGCAGACGACACGTCGCCAATGTTTTCAAAAGCGCAGATCACCACGTGACCGTCGGCGTCCGACGTCACATCGTCGGCACCCGCCTCGATAGCCGCCATCATCACCGTGTCGTCATCGCCGGCTTCCGGCTTGTAAACGATTTCGCCAACCCGGTCGAACATGAACGACACCGATCCGGTCTCCCCCATATTGCCGCCGTGCTTGGTGAAGTAGGACCGCACGGCGCCGGCCGTCCGGTTGCGGTTGTCGGTCAGCGTCTCAACAATCACCGCAACGCCGCCGGGCCCGTAACCTTCATAGCGGATCGACTCGTAGTCTTCCGCGTCGCCGGCCTGCGACTTGTTGATGGCGCGCTGGATGTTGTCCTTGGGCATCGACTGGGCCTTGGCGTTCTGGACCGCCAGCCTGAGACGCGGGTTGGAGTCGACATCCGGCCCGCCGAGCTTGGCGGCAACAGTGATTTCCTTGGACAGTTTCGAAAACATCTTGGCGCGCACCGCGTCCTGGCGGCCCTTGCGGTGCATGATGTTCTTAAATTGTGAATGTCCGGCCATGGCCCTCATCCCTTCCAGAAATGCAAGTCTGCTGAATTTTGTGGCTTTCGTCTAAACCAGCACAGCGTGTGCTGTCCAGATGCCCGTATCTGATTCAGAACCGTTGCAAAGCGCGTTAAACTTGAATCTATACAATTTACCGGCTGTTAGAGGTTGTCACGTCACAGTCGTCATCCTGAAAGAAGACGGCAATGGACGGCAAGAAATTGAAAACGGCTGACAAACTGGATCGCCACATGTCCGAAACGGTGGACATGGCAGGTTCCGCGATGGCATCGCTGCTGACCTCACTGCACGGTGTTGCGCACACATCGACGCCTGGCCACGCCTTGAAAACGGCAGGTGCCATGCAGGCAACGGTCAACCGCATGGAAGATGCCATGTCGGCGGCCCGCCATCTGATCGACGACGGCAATGACGCCTCCGCCAGCGTGGACTGCGCCCGCGTCATGGCTCTGTCGGATTACGCCGAACGCATCGCCAAATTGCGCACAATCGCGGCTCAGATCGAGGCCCAGTCCGGCAAGGTTTCCTGAAGCTGCCCGCCGACGCGAACGCTACCGATCCGGATCGCAAGTCCGGTTTTGTCGTCGGTCTCCACCATAACCCCGCACAATGTCGCCTGCCCCAGGGCTGGCGAAAACCTGCCTGACGGAATGCGGCGGGTGAACCTGTTCAGCGGTTCGCCTTTGTCCATGCCGATCACGCTGTCGTAGTCACCGGTCATGCCGGCATCGGTCTGGTAACCGGTGCCGCCCGACAGGATGTGGGTGTCGGCGGTCGGCACATGGGTGTGAGTGCCCACCACCAGCGAGGCCCGGCCATCGCAGAAATGCCCCATGGCCATCTTCTCCGACGTCAGTTCCGCATGCATGTCGACAATCACCGCATCGGCGACTTCGCCCAGCGGGCAGGCCTCCAGTTCCCGATCCACGGCGGCAAACGGATCACCCAGCGGCTCCATTTTCGCAACGCCCAGGACGTTCATCACCAGCACCCGTTTGCCCGACGCTGTTTCATAGACGTTGGCGCCCTTGCCCGGCGTCCCGGAGGGATAATTCACAGGCCGGATCAGCTCCGGGGTCCGTTCGATGAACACCAGGGCTTCGCGCTGGTCCCAGGCATGGTTGCCCAGGGTCACCACGTCGGCGCCTAGATCGCGGAACTCGTTGAAGATGTCTTCGGTTATGCCGAACCCACCGGCCGCATTCTCGCCGTTGACGACAACAAAGTCAGCCTTCAGCCGCTCACGCAGTCCGGGCAGATGCGAGGAAATCGCCTGGCGCCCTGCCCGGCCCACGACATCTCCGACAAACAACAGTCTCATGATCTTTTCCCGGGTCTGATCGGGCCTTTCTCGGTCAGGATCCAGTCCAGCGGCTGGTCATGATCATCACGCACAACCGCATCCACCTGTTGTGCCGAATAGGCAACGCCAATGGCGACCACCGGCTTCATCGCCCTCAGTCTCTCCAGGGTGCGGTCATAGAACCCGCCACCGTAGCCGAGCCGGTATCCGGCCAGGTCATAGGCCAGCATCGGCACCAGCAGGAAATCCGGGTCGACAACCGGAGCGCCGTCTTCGGGCACGGGAATGTTCCAGCGTCCGGGAACCGTCGGCTCGCCGGGTGCCCAGGTCCGGAATTCCAGCGGCGCGTTGTTCTCGATCACCACCGGAACGCAGGTTGTGCAACCGCGACCGCCGAGCTGGCCAAGCAAGACCCTCGTGTCAATCTCGCTGAGATACGGAATGAAACCGGACACGGTTTTACCACTCACATCGCCGGCAAAGTCCAGGCCGTGCCCGGCCAGCGCCTGCGGCGCGCTTGCCCGCAACGCCTGATGCGCTGCCTTGCGCACGTCGCCAGCCGCCTGGCGCGCCAGCTTCTTGCGGGCCGCAACTGATTGGTTGTCTTTCATGGTGGGTGGCTCTTACAGCTTCGCCGCCCGGTTGTCACCTGTCGGTGAGATGCAAACTTGCCTCTTTAAAATTACGCTGGCTGCGCGTACATATAGCCGCAGACGGGCTGCCCGGTGCGTGATGGCGTTACTATTCTCTGGGGCCTATAAGATCTTCTAAGGGAGCTGTCTCTGTTTCGGATCGTGGTCTGTGACACGCGGCGCCCACCTACAACTGTAGGGACCCGAGATCTTAAACTCCCACGGCCCATGGTGGCTCGTCGCTTTTTATCGACCGGTGCAGGTTGCTGGTCGGACGCACAATTCAGCATTTTTTTGAAGCAGTCAGCGCGCAGCGAACCGCCTACGCGAACCCGTTGCAGTCCTGTATGAGTTTGGGATTTCGTCTTGTAAGACATCAGAGTTCTCAAGGTGTTCGCTTCCGCAAGCATGCTCGTAGCGGCTTCAAGAGTGATGCAGGCTGGAACCGGAGTGAAAGTCGTCGGTACATGAACTTTGGCGCTACGAACTTGGGCCTTCTTGCAACGGTTTTGGTTCGAACGATGTCTGGACAACCCACCGCGCTTGCCAGCAGGAAGCAGTGACTGGATATGCACAGATTTTCCAACCTAGCGTTGGGTGATAGCAACAGCCGGCGCAAGTTGCCTTTTCGTGGGACTCATCTTGATATGGCGCCCTTTCCGTTGGTAGTGACAGATGCGGGATCAGGACAAGACATTACTATGAGAACGGTCTCGACATTGGCGTGGGCGCTGGTTTGATCACCTCGCCTTTTTCCGCTTTTACCACCTTTTATAACCTAGCCGACTAACGAGGATGACCAGATGCCTTTCAACAAACTGCATGTTCCAAAAACACTGCCGGCCGAAATGTGTCACGCGATCAACGACCAGTTGCATGCCAGTCTGGTGGATATGTGTGACGTCAATCCTGATGACTACTTTTGTCTGATCTCCCGGTACGACGCTGAGGACATGATCCTGCATCCAACCTTTCTTGGCGAAAGAGAGCCAAATGCAACTATCGTGATAGAAATCGCATTGTTGGGCGGTCGCACGGATAACCAGAAAGAGGCGCTTTACCGAGATGTTCGCCGCCGCCTGCGCGAGATCGGCTTTGAACCCCAGAACTCAATCATGTTTCTTATTGAAAACCGCCCGATTGACTGGTCATTCAGTGAGGCAGGGTCGGTAAAATCCGTTCTCGGACTTCAGTAGCCCAAGATGCGTTTTTCTTTGAAGGCTCGATCAAACACCTGACTTTCAATCGATCAGGAGGAAGCGCTGGATCAAGCCAGCGCCACACCTAATGCCACATGTCGGGCATAGACTGCTTCTTGCGCGCGACAAAGTCCTTTAGAGCCTCATCGACAGCGGCATCAATCGGCGGTGCCTGGTATTCCGAAAGCATCTCCTTCCAGCGAGCATTGGCGCGCTGTTCCATGGTCAGGCTGCCGGCTTCGCTCCAGTGCTCGTACGACGAAGTATCGGCCAGGTCGGACATGTAATTCGCCGTCTCGAAATTGCGCAGCGTGTGGGCTGTGCCGAAAAAGTTTTCCCCCGGCTGGTTTTCCAGAAACGCGTCTGCAGCAAGAGAATTGCCGTCGATCTCAAGGCCGCACATCATTTTCAGCATCATGCCGCAATGATCGAGGTCCATGACGAATTTCTCATAGCCCAGCGTGAGGCCGCCCTCCAGCCATCCGGCCGAGTGAAAGATGAAATTCGATCCCGCAAGCACGCCGGTCAGCATGGAGTTGGCGGCTTCCTGCATGGCCTGGCCGTCAGCCACCTTGGATGCGCACAGCTGGCCGCCACAGCGCAGCGGCAGTCCCAACCGCCGGCACAGCTGGCCGATGGCGAATGTCGACAGGTTTGCTTCGGGTGTCCCGAATGTCGGTGCGCCGGTCTTCAGGTTCATCGTTGTGAGGAAGTTGCCGTACACCATCGGCGAGCCCTTGCGCACCAGCTGGCTCAGCGCGATGCCCGCCATGGCTTCCGCGTGCGACTGCGCCAGCAGCGCCGGCTGTGTCACCGGCCCCATGGCCCCGCCCAGAATGAACGGCGATATAACGCACGACTGGTTGGCGCGCGCATAGGCCTTCAACGCCCCGGTCATGATGTGATCATAAACCAGCGGCGAGTTGACATTGATATTGCCCTGGATGACGCAGTTGTCCTCCATGTACGCCGACCCGAACACGATGCGCGCCATCTCTATCGAGTCAGCCGCACGCTCCGGCGCGGTCACAGCCCCCATGAACGGCCTTGTCGAATAGCGCAGGTGCGCATACACCATGTCCAGGTGGCGCTTGTTTACCGGCACGTCGACCGGTTCGCACACGGTACCGCCCGAATGGTTCAGAAACGGCGACATGTAGGCGAGCTTTACGATGTTGCAGAAATCCTCCAGCGTGGCATACCGGCGCCCACCGTCAAGGTCGCTGACAAACGGCGGACCGTAGCTCGGCATCAGCACCACGTGATCGCCGCCCAGCACGATGGCATTGCGAGTATCGCGAGCCTGCATGCGAAACTGCGCCGGGGCGCTAGCGCACAGGGCCCTGGCCTGTCCCGGTTCAAAGCGAACCCTTTCCCCTGTGACGTCAGCGCCCGCGTCGCGAAGCAGCGCCAGCGCCTCCTCGTCGCCCCTGAACTCGATGCCGACATCCTTCAGTATCCAGTCGGCATGGGCCTCGATGCGGTCCAGCCCGTCTTCGCCGAGCAGTTCGTAGGTCGGGATTTTGCGGGTGAAGACCGCCGGCGATCGAACAATGTCAGCTTTGGCACGTCTTGCAGCCCGGCCGGACCGGCCGCCGCCCCGCCGGGCCGGGCGTGTCTGCTGTTTGCCGACATCCGACATGTGCACATCCAAACCAGGGTTTTCACTGCTTGAATGACACACCACCGTCAGCGGCGCACACAAATCAAATAATTTGCTCCGCTTGTGCAACAAAATTGCACGACCGGCACAACTGATCGTCGATTGGATTCAGGATATTTCGATGTTAACCCTGCCGGGCCAGCCGCGAAATCTGTTCCAGGCGTTTTGCCGCCGCCTCAATACGCTCTGCAGCGGCCGATTCCCGCTGCTTGGACTGCGCGATTGCATCGGTGCCGGTCTTGTGGGCTCCCTTGATTTCGCCGGACAGTTCCTCGACACGTTCCAGGGCCTCCGACAACTGATCAGCAATGATCAGCCCGGCCATCACCAGAAGCCGGATATCGCCGACCTCACCGACCCCTGACTTGATGTCCTTTACCTGGGTGTCCAGCAGCTTGGCCAGTTCGGTGAGATGGTCTTCCTCGCCGTCGGCGCATTCCATGGTGAAGGAGCGATTGTTTACGTTGATGACCACTTGTCCCATGGGTTCAGGCCTCTTCACCAATGACGGTTCTCACCCGTGCCATCGCCAGCTCTATCCGCCGGGCCGCCTGCCGGCTGGCCTCGGTCAGCTCTTCCGCCTTGGCGCGAACCTCGTCCAGTTCGCCGGCAAGCCGGGCGCGGTCATCCTTCAGCGCTGATGCTTCGGTATTGAGCTTGGTGATTTTGCCCTGATTCTGCTCGGCCTGCGCCCATGCCGCTTCAAGCTGGCGCATGGCCTGTTCAAAGTGCGCAATTGCCTTATCCAGCTCAGATTTCGACGCCATGGCTGTTTTTTCCCGCAACCTGACGTTCCGTTACCCGCAGATCGTCAGTGCCAAATCCCTTCAATACTGTATGGGGTTACCGGCAATACCGTCAACAGCACATTAAACAGGTTGTTGGCAACCGTGTTTATTCACGGTATTCACACCTGCGGCAGTGCGGCCATAGTGCACCATTGACTCCACATGCCTGAGTGCTATGTGTGGCGCCGAATTTCAACGGTGGAAAAGAGACAGATGACACCGGCTAACCCAGCCGCCGCATCCGGCACGTCCAGCGCCGCAGCGGCCACCCCCGAAGACATTGCCAAATTCACCGAAATGGCAAACGCCATCCGAGCGCTTTCCATGGACGCGGTTCAGGCCGCGAACTCCGGCCATCCGGGGTTGCCGATGGGGGCTGCCGATATGGCAACGGTATTGTTTGCGCATTATCTGAAGTTTGATCCGCAAGCCCCCAACTGGGCCGACCGGGATCGCTTCATACTGTCGGCCGGACACGGCTCCATGCTGCTGTATTCACTGCTGCACCTGCTTGGTTATGAAGACATGACCATTGAAGAGTTGCGCAACTTCCGCCAGCTTGGTTCACGAACGGCAGGACACCCCGAATTCGGCCATGCATCGGGCATTGAAACCACCACCGGACCGCTCGGCCAGGGCCTCGGCAATGCGGTCGGCATGGCCATCGCAGAAGCCCACCTGGCAGCCCGCTTCGGAAGCGGCATTGTCGACCACAAGACCTATGTGCTTGCGGGTGACGGCTGCCTGATGGAAGGGGTTTCGCAGGAAGCCATCACGCTCGCGGGCCATCTCAAGCTGAGCAAGCTCATCGTGTTGTGGGACGACAACCAGATATCCATTGACGGACCGGTCAGCCTGACAGACTCAACCGACCAGCTGGGCCGGTTTGCCGCCTCCGGCTGGGATGTGATGCGTGTCGACGGCCATGACTATGCCGAGATTGCCAACGCGTTGTCGTCGGCACAGACAGCCACCAAGCCAGTGCTCATCGCCTGCCGCACCATTATCGGCTACGGCTCACCGGGCAAACAGGGCACCTCCGGCGCCCACGGAGCACCGCTCGGCCCCGACGAGGTCAAGGCCGCGCGTGAACAGCTTGGCTGGAGCCACGAACCATTTGAAGTTCCGACGTCCATCAGGGACATGTGGCGCATTACCGGCCTGCGCGGCTGCCGTGAGCGCAAGGCCTGGGAAGACCGTGTGGCGGCCATGCCGTCAGGCGAGAAGGTTGAATTCGATCGCCGCACCGCCGGCACCCTGCCGGAAGACCTGCGTGAAGCCATCCTGTCTTACAAGGAAAAGCTTGCCGAGGCGCCCACCGCAATCGCGACCCGCAACGCGTCCCAGAACGCGCTCGAGGTCATCAACGCGGCAGTGCCGGAAACAATCGGCGGTTCAGCCGACCTGACCGGCTCCAACAACACCCGCACCAAGGAGATGGTGCCGTTTACAGCCGAGGACCCATCCGGGCGCTTCCTGCACTGGGGCATTCGCGAACACGGTATGGCGGCAGCGATGAACGGCATGGCCCTGCACGGCGGCGTGATCCCCTATTCCGGCACGTTCATGGTGTTCACCGATTACTGCCGCCCGGCCATCCGCCTGTCGGCGCTGA
Organism: Anderseniella sp.; assembly: GCA_028289645.1. Lineage (GTDB taxonomy): Bacteria > Pseudomonadota > Alphaproteobacteria > Rhizobiales > Aestuariivirgaceae > Anderseniella. Next base: position 283,144 of record JANQOK010000023.1, on the reverse strand, counting down.
TGCAGCAGCGGGTCATCTACGTCATGACCCATGACTCCATCGGCCTGGGCGAAGACGGACCGACCCACCAGCCGGTCGAGCACCTGGCCGCATTGCGGGTAATCCCGAACCTCAACGTGTTCCGGCCGTGCGACGCCGTTGAGACTGCCGAATGCTGGGAACTGGCCCTCAAGGCTGACAGCACCCCGTCGATCCTCGCCCTGACCCGCCAAAAGCTCACTCCGGCCCGCGCCAAGTTCAACAAGGAAAACCTGTGTGCCCGCGGCGCCTATGACATCCAGGCCGACGATGACGCCAAGGTAGTGATTTTCGCGTCCGGCTCGGAAGTCGAGATCGCCATGCAGGCGGCGGTCAAACTGGCTGAAAACAAAATTTCCTCGCGGGTCGTGTCAGTGCCGTGCATGGACCTGTTCCACCAGCAGGATGACGACTACCGCAAGCTGATAACCGGTGAGGAACCCGTCCGCATTGCCATCGAGGCCGGCGTGCGCCAGGGATGGGACCAGTTGATCGGCGTCGACGGCACATTCATAGGCATGTCCACTTTCGGCGCGTCCGGCCCCTACCAGGACCTCTACGAACACTTTGGCATCACCGCCGACGCCGCTGTGCAGGCCGCACTGTCCGGTCTTGAAGCAGGCGCCTGAACACCAACGGGGACCGCAACTCATCATGACCGCCTTCAGGACACTCGATGATCTGGATGTCAAATCCCGGCGCGTGCTTGTCAGGGTTGACCTGAACGTTCCGATGCAGGACGGCAGGGTCACCGACGCGACCCGTCTGCATGCAGTCTCGCCGACCATCCGCGAGTTGTCCGACAAGGGTGCGAAGGTCATCCTGCTGGCGCATTTCGGCCGGCCGAAGGGAAAACCGGTTGCCGAGATGAGCCTGGCCCCAATCGCATCCGCCCTGGCCGATGTCCTTGCCCGGCCGGTCGGATTTGCTGCCGAAGAACCGGGCCAACTGGCAGACGGCCAGATCGTGCTGATGGAAAACACCCGCTTCAATGAAGGCGAAGAAAAGAACGAGGCCGCCTTCGCGAAGTCGCTCGCCTCGCTTGGCGACATCTACGTCAACGACGCATTTTCAGCCGCGCACCGCGCCCATGCATCCACCGAAGGTGTAGCCCGGCTGCTGCCGGCTGCCGCCGGCAGGTCGATGCAGCGGGAACTGTCGGCGCTTTCGGCAGCGTTGACTGATCCGGCCCGGCCGCTGGTGTGTGTGGTAGGCGGCGCCAAGGTGTCCACCAAGCTTGAACTGCTCGGCAACTTGTCGAAAGTGGCAGACACCATCATTATCGGCGGCGGCATGGCCAATACCTTCCTGGCAGCCAAAGGGATTCACGTCGGCAAGTCGCTGTGCGAACACGACATGGCCGCCACCGCACTGGATATCCTGGAACAGGCGCAAGCCAATGACTGCCGCATCCTGCTTCCGGTGGATGCCGTGGTTGCGAAGGAATTTGCCGCCGGTGCAGACAGCCGCATTGTGCCGGTCAGTGACATTGCCGAGGACGAAATGATGCTGGACGTGGGACCTGCTTCGGTTGCCGAAGCAGCCGCTGTCTTTGACGGTGCCGCGACCCTGGTGTGGAACGGGCCGTTTGGTGCGTTTGAGATTCCACCGTTCGACGCCGGCACCGTGGCGGCGGCCCAACACGCAGCCGGACTGGCCAAGTCCGGCAAGCTGGTCGCGGTTGCCGGTGGTGGCGACACTGTAGCGGCATTGAACCATGCCGGCGTGGCAGGTGACTTCACATATGTTTCCACCGCAGGTGGGGCATTTCTTGAATGGCTTGAAGGCAAAGCGCTGCCGGGGGTAGAGGTATTGCGGGCCGCCTGAACAGCCATTCGTTTCCGAAGGGGCATAGATCGACATGAAACAGACACTCGAAGACATAGCAAACGCCATGGTTGCACCCGGCAGGGGCATACTGGCCGCGGACGAAAGCACCGGCACCATCAAAAAGCGATTTGACAGCATCAGTGTTGAATCGACCGAAGACAACCGGCGCGACTACCGCGAAATGCTGTTCTCCGCCAAGTCGGCGATGAAGAAAAACATCTCCGGTGTCATTCTGTTTGACGAAACTATCCGCCAGTCGTCAGCCAGCGGCAAGCAGACGCTGGTCGAAATGATGCAGGCCACGAACTCCATTCCAGGCATCAAGGTCGACGCCGGCGCCCAGGACATGGCCGGTTTCAAGGGTGAAAAGATCACCGCCGGTCTCGATGGCCTGCGCGCCCGCCTGAAGGAGTATCACAAGCTCGGCGCGCGCTTCGCCAAATGGCGCGCCGTGATCGATATTGTGCCCGGCGCACCGACTTATGGCTGTATTCGTGCCAATGCCCATGCCCTGGCCCGTTATGCTTCCCTGTGCCAGGAAAGAGGCATTGTGCCGATTGTCGAGCCGGAAGTGCTGATGGATGGTCCCGTCGCTGCACACTCAATCGAGCGCTGTTACGACGTCACCGAGCGGGTCCTGAAAATTGTGTTTTCCGAGCTCTACGAAGCCCGGGTCAACCTTGAAGGCATCGTGTTGAAACCGAACATGATCGTGCCTGGCAAGAACGCCGCCAAACAGGCAAGCGCCACGCAGGTCGCTGACATGACGGTCAAATGCCTGAAGGCATGTGTGCCGTCTGCCGTTCCCGGCATCGCCTTCCTGTCGGGCGGACAGTCGGATATCGAGGCAACCGAACATCTGTCGCTGATGAACTCGCGCCACGATGTGCCCTGGAATCTGACGTTCTCCTACGGTCGCGCCCTGCAGGCGGCGGCCCTGAAAGCCTGGGGCGGCAACCCGGCCAACGTCAAGGCGGCGCAGGCTGCCTTTGCCCATCGCGCGGCCATGAACGGTCTCGCTTCAAAGGGCAAGTGGACCAAGGCGGCAGAAAACAAAAAGTAAGCTACCGCCGTGCGCACCTCCCGCGTCATCCACATCGTCTGCGCCCATGCCGAGGGCGAAGTGGGTGATGTCATCGTTGGCGGCGTTGCGCCGCCTCCCGGCGAGACCCTCTGGGAGCAGCGCACGTTCATCGCCGAGGACCAGTCACTGCGCAATTTCGTTCTGAACGAACCGCGCGGCGGGGTGTTCAGACATATCAACTTGCTGGTCCCGGCAAAACACCCTGACGCGCAGTTCGGTTTCATCATCATGGAGCCTGAGCATACACCGCCCATGTCCGGGTCGAACTCCATATGCGTGTCGACCGTTCTGCTTGACACTGGCCTGGTCGAAATGTCGGAGCCGGAAACCCGTTTCAACCTCGAAGCCCCTGGCGGACTGGTTGCAGTCACGGCGCACTGCGAGGCCGGCAAGGCAAAGTCCATCACCGTGCGCAATGTGCCGTCCTTTGCCGACAGGCTCGATGCGAAACTTGAGGTGGAAGGCTTGGGGACGTTGAGCGTCGATACCGCTTATGGCGGCGACAGCTTTGTCATTGTTGATGCGCCGACACTCGGGTTTTCCGTTCAGCCTGACGAAGCAGCCGACATTGCGACACTGGGAGCGAAAATCACCAGGGCCGCCAATGACCAGCTTGGTTTCACGCATCCCGGCAATCCCGACTGGTCGCACATTTCGTTCTGCCAGGTCGCCATGCCGCTGGAAGATGACGATGGCATCCCCTCGGGACGCAATGCCGTCGTAGTCGACCCGGGCAAGGTGGACCGAAGCCCGACCGGCACCGGATGTTCCGCCCGCATGGCCGTCCTGCATGCGAAAGGCAAGCTCGATGTAGGAGATCGGTTTGTGGGCCGTTCCATCATCGGATCACGGTTTGACTGCCGGCTAGAGGATGTGACGAGCGTTGCCGGTCATCCCGCCATTGTGCCGAGCATCACCGGCCGCGCTTGGATCACCGGCACGCAGCAGGTCATGCTGGACCCGGAAGATCCCTGGCCGGAAGGCTACCGTCTGTCCGATACCTGGCCGGCGAAGCCATAAAGTTGCAAACCCTGGCCATTTGCTTGCTCCGTCAATCCCGCTATCACTGCACCTGGTCGCATCCAACCTTACCGGACTGATTCGTCTCATGAGCACCAAACCTGCCGAAGAACTGCCCAATTGCCGCCTTTTCCTAATGCCACCGTCCGGCACCGATGCGGATACCGTTGCGGCGGGTTTGCTCGCGGCAGCAGATGCAGGCGATGTAGCCTGCCTGGTTTTGTCGCCTGACAAGGCGCTAACCGACAAGGTCATGGCAATGGCACAGCATAAGGACATTGCGGTGTTGATCAAGGATGACAGCCGCTTCGCAGCCTACGAAAAGGCTGACGGCGTGCACGTCACAACGGGAGTTGAAGACGCCGTGGCCGCCCATAAAACGCTGGGCCGCAAGGCGAGCGTCGGCCTTGTCGCCTCCGGTTCACGCCACGCTGCCATGGAGGCCGGTGAGACCGACATCGATTATATCGCCTTCGATCTTGCTTCACCTGTGGGCGTGGATCTGCTCGCCTGGTGGGTGCCGTTGTTTCAGGTGCCGTGTATCGGCCTCGGCGCCGCCAACGAGGCGGCCTGCCTGGACGCCATTGCCGCCGGCGCCGATTTCGTCATGCCGCCGGACGTCATGTGGCAGTCTGCCGACGAGGCGGCACGTATAGCAGGTGTGCTGACCGCAGCCGGAGAAAGGAACGCTGCATGAAACTCCTGGCCATCAGTATGCTGGCGGCGTCGCTGGTGCTTTCGGCCACAGCCGTACACGCCCAGACCGGCAAGCTTGCCCCCACCTTCAAGGAAGCGGCAGCGCTTTATTCTGACGAGAATTACCCGGCCGCCTACGAAATCGCCGTGCCGTTGGCAACCAAGGGCGACGTCAACGCTCAGATCATGTTGGGTGAAATGTACGAGCTTGGCCATGGCCGGAAGACGGACCTGGCCAATGCGCTGCAATGGTATGAGATGGCCGCGGCGCAGGATCATACCGGCGCCATGTTTCGGATCGGCATGCTGCACCTGACCGGACAGGCCGGCGCCGTGGACCCGGCGAAAGCCCGCAAGTGGCTGTCCAAGGCCGCAGCCGACGGCCATCTGAAAGCCAACAACGAACTGGGTCTGATCTATTATCAGGGCAATGGTGTTCTGGCCGACCCGGTGCTGGCCGCCAAGCATATCCGAAAAGCCGCCGACGCGGGCTTGGCCCAGGCCCAGTACAATCTCGGCCTGTTGTATGTGAACGGTGACGGTGTCGACAAGAACCTGAAAGTGGCCGGTATCTGGTTTCAGCGGGCCGCCGTACAGGGGTTGCCGGAAGCAGCGCTTGACTATGGCCTGATGGTGTATGGCGGTGATGCGGGCCTGCGCAAGGACTACAAGATCGGCGCACAATGGCTGCTGGTTGCCGCCAATTCCGGCAATGCCAGGGCGCAATTGTTCATTGCCCGAATTCTGGCTGCCGGGCGGGGCATGAAAAAGGACCGTGTCGAGGCCGCAAAGTACTACACCCTTGCCCGGCAGGCCGGTCAGGTGGATGCCGACCTCGAAGTGATGATGTCCAATCTGTCGTCACCGCAACAAGATGATGCCGAACGCCGCGCCCGCGTGTTTGCCGAGGACCTGAAAAACAAGCGCCTCAACGCAACTGACGGCAAGACCGACCGCAATGGCTGAACCTCTTGCCTACATGCAGCGCACCCGCGACTGGTATCTGGCCCTGGGCTATGGCAACCCGTACCAGTGGGCGCATCATCAGGAGGTGCCGTTTTCGGGCCTTGGCCGGCCGATTGCCAAGTCCCGGGTCGCTCTGGTAACCACCGCGGCGCTGTTTGATCCAGGTGCCGGCGACCAGGGTCCCGGTGCCGCCTACAACGGGGCGGCAAAGTTTCACGACGTCTGGTCGCATCCCGCAAGCCCCGCCCCGGACGTGCGCATTTCCCACATCGCCTATGATCGCACCCACACGACCGCAGAAGACCCGCGCACCTGGTTTCCCCTTGCCGCCCTGAGGCGGGCGGAAGAAGCCGGCCGCATCGGCTCTCTCACCACACATGTGTACGGCTTTCCAACCAACAGGTCCCAGCGCACCAACATCGAAAAGGATGCACCTGTGCTGCTTGAGGCGCTGGCAGGTGAAGGCGCTCAGGCAGCCATCCTGGTGGCCAATTGCCCGGTCTGCCATCAGTCGGTCTCACTGGCTGCCCGGCATCTGGAGGCTGCCGGGATCGCCACGGTAGTCATGGGTTGTGCCAAGGACATTGTTGAACACTGTGGCGTGCCGCGGTTTGTGTTTTCCGATTTTCCGCTCGGCAACGCCGCCGGCAAGCCGTTTGACGAGGAAAGCCAGAATTTCACCTTGGGGCTGGCTCTGAGCGCGCTGGAAATCGTATCGCGGCCACGCACCACGCTGGTCTCGCCGCTTGAATGGACTGCAGGCGACGACAGCTGGAAAGACGATTATTCCAACCCCGACAAACTGTCGGCTGACGAATTGGCCCGACGCCGCGCAGAATTTGATGCTGCCAAGCAGGTGGTCAGATCTTAGCGCGATTTGCCGCCAGCCCGGAACAGCCACCGCTACATCGAGAGTGCATACGGGAAATGCAGCCATGTGCCAGCGGACTGCTTGCCATGCATGCCCTCAAGCACACTGGTCAATGCCGAGCCACACTGCTACTCCCTGTGCCCATGTGGACACCGGAAATACTGGCGCTGATCGCCGTGACATTTGTCGCTGCCGGTTTCGTCAAAGGCGTCATCGGCCTCGGCTTGCCGACAGTGACGCTGGCCATGCTGACACTGCCGCTCGGCCTGAAGACCAGCCTGGCGATTATTGTCATACCGCTTATGGTGACCAACCTCTGGCAAGCGCTTGCGGGTCCCTACCTGAAGGAGATTTTGCTGCGATTCTGGCCTTTCCTGCTGACCGCCATCGTTGGTGCCTGGCTCGGAATACAGATACTGGCATCGGCACGGACCGATTACCTGGTTGCCATGCTCGGCATCATATTGATCCTGAACTCATTGATTTCATTCACTGGTTTCAGAACACCTGCACCCGCACCGGAACACGAGACCGTTTGGTCAGTAGCCTGTTCAGCACTGGGCGGCGTCATGTTTGGCATGACCGGCAACTTTATCGTTCCGGGGATCCTGTTTCTGCAGGCGCTCGGCATGCACAGGGATATGCTCGTGCAGGCGCTTGGCGTGACCTTCGTGACAATTTCCACAACCCTGGCGGTTTCCCTGACCAGCCGCTCTTTGATGACAGCAGACCTGACAGCCGTTTCGGTAACATCCCTGATCCCGGCATTCTTCGGACTTTGGCTTGGCACGCGATACCGGGCGTCTGTTTCCGAAGAACAGTTCAGCAGGCTGTTCTTCATCGGCCTGATCATGATTGGATGCTGGTTGTTGTTCGTTTCGGTCCGGAACCTGATAACGGCTTGAGGTTCACTGCTGCTTCAGGCGAGTCAGCAACGCGGCGCGCAATGTGTCATACTCTGAAGCAAGAACACACCGCATTGCCTCTTCACGGCTTGCAGGCTCGTCATCATAGGTAACCGGCGCTGAGAACTGCCCATCTGTCAGATCCACGACAACGCCGTCGATGCGGTTGTAGAAGTGATCAACGTCATAGTCAGGCAGGTCGGTTTTCAGGATATCTCCGCCAAACAGATCGTGCGCCACCACGGCGGTCACATTGCACTGTCCCGCCGCCGGCGTTTCCTTAGTCCATTGCTTGGCGGTCTGCAGCGACCAGGCCTTGGCCAGGGCAGACCTTATCCGGGCTTCATCAAATTTCATCGGCTCACAGGGACTCCCTGAACAACGCTGCATAATCGTCCGCGGATGCCTGGCGCGGATTGGTGCGATGGGCCAGATCTGCCAGGGCATGTGGGACGAAATCCTCGATCATGTCCTCGCTCACGCCCATGGCGCCCAGACCCGACGGCAGGCCGATATCCGCGTTAAGCTCTTCAATCGCGGCCGCCAGATCGGCGCCCGCAGCCAGGCCCATGGTTGCGCGCAGGCGATCGTACTTGTCTTCGCAGTCCGGTTCATTGAAACGCAGCACCGCCGGCAGGATCACCGCGTTCAGCGTGCCGTGGTGCAGGCGCAGGTCTTCCCGCCGCCCGACGGCATGGCTCATGGCGTGCACCGCACCCAGCCCCATTGTAAACGCGTGCGCCCCTTCAGTGGACGCCATCATCATTTGCCACCGCGCTTCCTTGTCGGCGCCGTCCTTCACCGCCCTGGCCAGATAGCGCCAGCCACGCCACAGCCCGTCCAGCCCCACCCCGTCGGCGGGCGGGTTCACGGTTGGGGTCAGAAACGCCTCGATGCAGTGGGTAAGGGCATCCATGCCAGTTGCCGCCGTCAGCTGTGGCGGCAGCCCCAGGGTCAGGTCCGGATCGCAAATGGCCACAGAAGGAATGAACTTCGGATTGCCGAAGGTCAGCTTGCGGCCGTCGTCCATGATGATCACCATGCCGAGCGACACCTCAGAACCGGTTCCGGAAGTGGTCGGGATGGCAATCACGGGTGCCAGGCCCTTCACCAGTTTGTTGCCGCCCTGCAGAGGATCAAACTGGCTCAGCGGCCCGCCTGATCCGGCCAGCAGCGCAACGGTCTTGCCCAGGTCCATGGCTGACCCCCCGCCCAGCGCGATGACCCCGTCACAATCCTCTTTCTCGTAGACTTCGAGGGCAGCCATGACGGCGCGTTCTGTGGGGTTCCCGGGCGTGTCATCAAAAACCGGCGCATCAGCACCTGCATCCATGGCCCCAATGACCGTATCAAGGATGCCGGCTGCGACGATTCCCTTGTCGGTGGCGATCAGCGGCCGCTTGATGTTCTTGCGGCCAAGCGATCTCTGCAACAGCGAAATGGCGCCATGATCAAAGTGCGTTGTGGTCAGAAACGAAAGTACGGGCATGCAGACAGCACTCCAGGAACGGTTAGGTTGTGATTGTTGCGCGCACAATCGCGGCTTGCAGTGCCCGCGTCAATCATAACGGCCACTTTCCCCTACCCATAACGCGCAAGCCCTGCTAAACCCCGCCCAACAGGACGGCGTAGATAGCTGTCAATTTCCGCGTTCTTTGAAAACTCCAGGTATCCCGAATGAAAATCAATGGCAATGAAATCAAACCCGGCAACGTGCTGTTGCACAATGGCGACCTCTACATTGCGGTCAAGGTCAACCACGTAAAGCCTGGCAAGGGCGGCGCCTTTGCCCAGGTCGAGATGAAGGGCATTGTCAATGGCACCAAGTTGAACGAACGCTTCCGCTCGTCGGAAACCGTTGAGAGAGTGCGCCTCGAACAAAAAGACTATCAATATCTCTATCAGCAGGGCGACATGCTGGTGTTCATGGACAATGAAACCTATGAGCAGATCGAGCTGCCGGAAGAGTTTGTCGGTGAACGGACCGCCTTCCTGCAGGACGGCATGACGGTAACCGTCGAGACATATGAGGAAAAACCCCTGGGCATTTCGCTTCCCGACCAGGTCACACTGGAGATTACCGAAGCCGATGCTGTGGTTAAGGGTCAGACGGCGTCGTCATCGTATAAACCGGCCCTTCTCGAAAACGGCTTGAAAGTCATGGTGCCGCCGTTTATCGCCAGCGGCGAGAAAATCATCGTCGACACCAATGAAGTGACCTACGTGCGCCGCGCGTCCGAAAGCTGACATTGCATCATGCCAGCTTCCCCGCTTATTACCGTGATGACCGGCGCGGCCCGCAAGGCGGCGCGTGCTGTGTCGCGTGACTTTGGCGAAGTCGAAAACCTGCAGGTTTCACAAAAGGGCCCGGCCGATTTTGTCACCCGTGCAGACCGCAAGGCTGAGAAAGTCATTGTCGAAGAACTGCGAAGGGCGCGCCCCAAATGGGGATTTCATCTGGAGGAAAGCGGCGAGATCGCCGGTACCGACGGCCAGCATGTCTGGGTCGTGGATCCGATCGACGGCACCACCAACTTTATTCATGGTATTCCGCATTTTGCCGTCTCTATCGGCGTAACCCGAAATGGTGAGCCGGTTGCAGGCATCATCTATAACCCGATCACCGATGAACTGTTCGCCGCCGAACGCGGTGGAGGTGCCTATCTGAACGACCGCCGGCTGCGGGTATCCGGCCGCCGTGATATCTCGGATGCCGTCATTGCCTGTGGCGTTCCCCATCGTGGGCGCGGTGATCATGCGGAGTTTCGCCGAGAGCTCGCCCAGGTGCAGGCGAAAGCCGCCGGCATCCGCCGCGCCGGCACCGCATCGCTGGACCTTGCCTGGGTGGCAGCCGGCCGGCTGGACGGCTATTGGGAACGAGGCCTGAAACCCTGGGATATCTGTGCTGGCATCGTCATGGTGCGCGAGGCCGGCGGATTCGCTGCCGACATCGACGGCGGCCCCGATGTCATGAATACCGGCGATATCATAGCCGGCAATGAACACATGCAGTCCCAGTTGAAAGCCTGTATCAAGGCGGCACGTGCCGACGGGTAGACGTGTGCCGCAAAACGTCCACACAGCTCAACTAGTCTCGACCACCCCGGTCCGTGGTTTTGCGGTCAAATCGGGCACCGGATTGACGCGCGCAAACGTGGTCACAAACGAAAAATTGTGGATTTGTTCCAAACAAAACCTGAATCGTTGTACAGACGTGACAAGGTTGAATCTTTGGCTACACTGCGGATAAATTTGTGCTCGGGAAGGACATGAGATCGGCATGCTGGCATCGGATCATCTGAAAGTCTTGGAACTGCCGCGGGTGTATCTCGTGCGAATGGCGGTTTTCACCATTCTTATCTGCATCGGCGCGGCCGTTCTGTTTCCCAACATTCAGATTGCCTTCATGGCCAACCCGGGCCTTAACGGCCTCATCATCGTGGTCCTGCTGCTCGGCATCGCATACACGTTTCGCATGGTGTTCCGGCTGTGGCCGGAAGTGAACTGGGTCAACAGCTTCAGAATTGCAAATCCGGGCCTGGAAATTCCGCACATCCCGCGGCTGCTGGCGCCCATGGCAGCCCAGCTTCGCGATCGTGAGGGCCTGACTATTCTGTCGCCGATCACCTTGCGGTCGTTGCTCGACTCGTTGGCCTCACGTCTCGATGAAGCCCGCGATATCTCACGCTACATGATCGGCCTGCTGATTTTCTTGGGGTTGCTCGGCACGTTCTGGGGACTGTTGCAGACCGTGTCCGCAGTCGGAGAGACGATCCGGACCCTCAACATCTCGACCGCGCAGTCCGGCACCGTGTTTGAAGAGCTTAAGGCCGGCCTTGAAGCGCCGCTTGCCGGCATGGGAACGTCATTTTCATCGTCCCTGTTCGGCCTTGCAGGCTCACTGGTCCTCGGCTTTCTGGAGTTGCAGGCTTCGCAGGCGCAGAACCGGTTCTACAACGATCTGGAAGACTGGCTCGCCACGCTGACCGATATTGACGCTGGCGAATATGCCAGCACCGTCGATCTGCCGCCGCACATTCAGGCTGAAATGTCGACGCTTCGCTCTGGCATGGACCGCATCAACCGGACGCTTGAAACGGCCGTGCAGTCCAATGGCGCAGGACCGCAAAGCGCGGAATCCATGGAGCAGCTTGCCGGTGCGGTACATGGGCTCGTGCAACAGATGCGCGAAGAGCAGAAGGTCGTACGCCAATGGGCACAGCAGCAGTCGGAGCAAAGCGCTGAAATCAAGCGCATGCTGGCCCGTGTCGGTGCGCCTCCGGGCCGGGGCCGGAGTTAGGCCGTGGCAGGTCTCGGCAGAGGACGCAGGCGTGGTCAGGACAGTTCCGGTTTTTACTGGCCAGGCTTCGTGGATGCCATGGCGCAACTGTTGCTGGTCATTACGTTTCTCTTGTCAGTGTTCATGATCACCCAGTTCCTTCAGGCGCGGGAAATCTCCGGTCAGGACAGCGCACTGTCGAGACTGCGGTCTGAGATCAGCGAATTGACCGAACTGCTCGCGCTGGAAAAATCGTCCAAGGCCGAAATAGAAACCACCCTTGCCGCGCTCACCGATGACCTGCGGTCCGCCCGCGACGAGACCAGCCAGCTGCAGGGCATTGTCGATACCTTCAGGTCGCAGGGCAACGAGGCCGGCAACCAGTTGTCGGCACTACAGCAGAGGCTCGAGGGTGAAAAGAAAGTATCTTCCGAGGCACTGGCGCGGGTGGAACTGCTCAACCAGCAGATTGCAGCCCTGCGCAGGCAGATCGGTGCCTTGAATGACGCGCTTGAAGCGGCCGAAAAACAGGACCAGGAAAGCCGCTCGCAGATCGTCGACCTTGGCCGCCGTCTCAACGTCGCACTGGCGCAGCGGGTACAGGAACTGAATCGGTTCAGGTCGGAGTTCTTCGGCCGGCTGCGCCGTATCCTGGCCAATCGTGACGATATCAGGGTTGTCGGCGACCGTTTCGTGTTCCAGTCCGAAGTCCTGTTCGGCAAGGCTGAAGCCGCACTGTCGCCGACAGGTCAGCAGGAAATTGCCAAGCTGGCCGTGGCCATGCAGCAACTGGTGCGCGAAATCCCGGACGATCTCAACTGGGTTCTGCAGGTCGATGGCCATACTGACGATGACCCGATCAACACGCCCCAATTCCCGTCAAACTGGGTGTTGTCGTCTGCCCGCGCCATCGCAGTTGTCGAGGAACTCGCCCAGCAGGGCATTCCTCCGCAACATCTGGTCGCTGCCGGATTTGGCGAGTTTCAGCCGATAGATCCGGGCACCACGGAAGAAGCCAAGACCCGCAATCGCCGCATCGAACTGAAACTCACCACCAGGTGACAGCAAGGCTCTCAGGATCAGCAGCCGGAACCTTCAGTTGAACGGGCTTCTGCAGCGCCTTGTATTGCCGTCATAGTCGGTCCAGGTGTCGGTCCGCACCTTGTATGATCGGTACTTCCTGCGGCACCAGTCTTCGTGAGCATCGCCGCCCTCTGCATAATCCGGCTCGTCATAATCGTCATCGTCATAAAAGTCGTAGTCGTCTTCGTAGAAGTCGCCATAGTTCCAGAACGGCTGCGCATAGTAAAACCCGTTATGGAAATGATTGAAACCGCGGCGCCTCTTGCGAAACCTCCTCAGCCGGCGTTTCTTTTTCTTGCCCACCTGCACAACGTGCGCCCCGCCGCTGAATGCCGTGACCGCGGACAACTGCTGTGCGGCAACCGGCGCCGCCTGGGACGGTGCACTGATCATCAATCCGGCAATACCGGCTAGCAATGCTGAAACGGCTTTTCTGATCGTCAATTCGGTTTCCTCCAGTTTGGCTTGTCCGGTTTCCGCAAAACAGCGGTTGCCGTTCGCCATGCGTTTGCAAAACACTAACCCGGCAAAGTGGCATTGTCACGCAACGTAAGCTGTGCAGTTGACAGCTCGAACCAGCCCACAGGAAGTTCGCCCATCAAGGCGGATGTTTCACAACCGGCGACTGGCCGGCAATGCTGCGAACCCAGTAGGACTGTATTAATCCAAATGCCAGTATCCCTGCCACAAGCAACTCCAACAACAAAATGGCAGTAAATGAATTCAGGGTCCTGAACAGCTGGAACTCGATCTCCAGCAACCCCAGGATCACGATAAACGACAACACTGCATACCAGGCCAGGCGATCGAGACCGGCCAGGGAAACGCGCAGGATGATGATCCATGCCAGCAACAGACAAAACCCCAGGAACAGCCGCGCCGAAGGGTTTGAAACATCACTGACAATCAGGGTGGCAAGCGAGTAGTAGGACGGATTATAGGTCGCAAACACCAGAAAACAGGCCAGCAGAAACCGCCCCGCGACCCCCCACCAAGGGAGTTTTCGGCGAACAACGGCGTGGCTTGGAAAACTCATGACGCTCCGTCGAGGATGGACAGGAAGGCAATCCGCTTGATTTCGGAAACGGCGGCATCGAGCGCAACCCGCCTCTGGGCTTTGATCTGCCACGCGGCGAACGGCAGCCTGGATTGCCCGTCAAGCTTGTTCAGCGCCTGCAGGGCCTGCTCCAGCTTGCCGGCCGCAACAAGCACTGTCACTTGTTCAATGGTCGCCTGGCGCTGCTGCGCAGATGTCTTGATCCCGACGATGGAGGTGATGCTGGAGGCAGCCTGGCCAAGCAGTTGCCCGGGTCCGTATCCATAGATTTCTGATATGATATCCGCATACGAGGTCGTGACGTCCTCCACACTGGGTATGCCGGTTTCAGCACCAGGCAGGATTTCATCCAACACCTTGCCGATTTCCGGATGATCGCCAACCATCTTGTAGGTCACTGCGAGCTCAGTGCTGAACGGCTCAGATCCGCGCGCCGCTGATGAAAGATACTGGATCGAAGACAACATCGTTGCCTTGTCCGGTGCAGTAGGCGCGGCGCCGATTCCGGCCTTTGCCATTACGGCGCGCGCGGAATTTGCCAGCAGGCCTCCATTGCGTTCAATGCTGATAATGTATGCCAGTGACGCCGAGGCGATGAGGAGCGCCAGGACCGATATGAAGCGGGTTACATTGCCATCCGTCAACCATCGTCGCGACTGTCCGGATGCCGGCGCCGCCGCCGCTGTCTCCGGGACCTCAGTTGGCACCGCATCGACCGAACCGCCGCTGCCGGCACCTTTCCTGCTGTCGGACGGCGCTGTGTCATCAGCCAACGCCGGACCGTTGGCCGGTTGCGCCACGGTCTTCTCCTTGGCTTCTTTATGTTTGCCCGTTGCCTGTTCCCGCTGCTTCCTGGCAGCCGGCTTCTTGACTGACTTTCCGGATTTTCCGTTCATTGTGCCGATCCTTGATATGTCGCAATGATGACGTTCCACAGATCATTCAGTGAAGCCCTGGTACGGTCGATCAACCCACCGCTATCACTGGGTTTTTCGATTGTCGTGCTGTCACGGCGGGCAAGCTGGCCAGGTTTGAACTGCCCTGTTGCCGATGAAACGATCATGATGTCGTCGCACACCGTATTGATGCCGGATGCCAGCGATACGCCCAGCAGACTGTTCGTGGAATAGGTGCTCACGGCAAACCTCTCACCAGCTGTCGCAACGGCCGCCGCAGCAGTCAGTTCCATAAACCTTACATCTCCGGCATTGTCGGGAAGCTGAACTTCGTCGTCCGGTTCAACCGGCAGCGCCGCAAGCGCCAGTGTTCCCGATGACAAGCCGGACATCATGGCGGGTACCGAGCTGTCGGACACGGTCAGCCTGCCATCGAAACCATGCGCGCCAAGCAGCGCCCGCAGGATTGCGGCCGTATCGCCGGTGGCGGCAATTTGGGCCGGTTGCGGCAGCAGCGCCAGATCACCAACCTGCGTGCTGGCAGCCGCATCGCGGACCACCAGTGCTGCACACACCTGGAGACCGGAAGCCGCACTGCTGATAGTATCCGGCAACGGTTTCGCGGCTGCCAGTTCCGCCTGGCTCAAAAGCCCGATTGACGACTTGTCCGCCGCGACCTGTTCAAGCAGGGAGGTGCCGGACGAAACCATGATCTTTGGCCTGAACAAAGCGCCCTCGGATTGCTGCTTTTCCTCAAACCAAGAGGTAAACCAGGGCGCGCCGGCGTCAGCAACATGGACGGTATTCAGGGTTGCAAGCGTGGTTGCCGTATCCTGGCTTTGTGCCGGTGAAACCAGCAGGCAAGATGCCAATGCTGCTGCCGCCGCCAGCCAACCTGTGAAGCGCGAAGCACCGGCGTTTTTTGTCGCCCGCATCCGAAAAGCCTGTGCATCTTGATGGATCTGGCCTGTAGTCGCGCACAATACCTGCAACGCGTGCTTGAATGCTCTCATGAGTTCGTGCCTTTCAGTCGGACGGCGGTCCCGATCGCCGACATCTTCAGTCTGCGCTGCCCGCTGTCATCGACACCACGCACCAGCTTGATCGTGGTGGACACAACGGCATCTGCTCCCAGATGCACAGCCTTGTTTTTGAGTTCCGTAACCAGTTTCTGCAGCACTCCGTCCGCGACCGTGTAGTCGCGTGGCTTTTCCGTGCGCAGGAACGCCCCAAGACCGGTGAACAGGCCGATCTCGTCATTTTCATCAGAGACGACCTCGGACACCACAATCTCCAGCGGTTGGCCCGCATCGCTGCCAACAGTAGGCTGCTGGGTCACAACCGGCGCTGGCCCGTCATCGACCCAATCGTCAACCTCTTCGGTTTCCGGCTGCAGCTGCCGCCGGAAAGTCGTGGTTGTCCAGTCGAAAACCGCATCAGGCCATTTTGCCGCCTGTTTGAGCCAGTCGAACACGAGGTTGAGCAGCCGGGTTATGACGCGTTGACTGCTCATACTCCCAACTCCATAACGATCAGCAGCGAGTGCAGCGCGATGACCGCAAGCACACTGACAAGAATGGCCAGAGAGGCGGATGCGGTGATGTCACGGCCGGACTTTACACTGCGCCGGCCTATAGCCAGGCTGACCACGCCAATGGCAGCGCCCGAAAACAGCGTCTTGGCCAGTATCCATGACCAGCTTGCCAGCGAACCGTCCTGGTTCACGATGTCACTGATCACCAGCGAGCGCAGGATTGCCGGCGGCACATCCGTGGGAATCGCGACTGCCACCGTGATCATCAGCAAGGTGATGACAACCCCGATCACGTAAAGAATGAATGTCGACAGCGCCAGCACCACAAGCAGGCTGGCGCCGCGGTACAGGTGTATCGGAACCCGCAACTGGTTGAGCGCAACCGTCTCATTCGACAGGGATTTCATGGCGATGTCAGTGGTACACAGCGCACCGCTTCTGGCGGCAACCAGAATCGAAACGAAAAGCGGTACGGTAAAGCGGAAATTCGCAGCCCCCAGTTCGGCCACCAGTACATCAAGCGTCAGGTCGAGCAGCAACCCGGAAAACGGGTAGCGCGCGACCGTCACGTAAGATGCGGTGAAGGCTAGCAGCGCGCACGCTATCCCAATGTAAAGAATGTTCGACGGTGCTATCACCAGGCTCCAGAGTTCACGACGGAAGAATTCGCGTATCCAGTAGGACACCGAATGTCTGCGGATCGACACCACAGAGCCGGAATGTCGCTGTGGAACATCCGCCTTCTCGGCATCCTCAAACGCTTTTCTAATGCCATCTGCCGTGGCAGGTATTGGAGCAATGTTGCCCTTGCCGTCCAGGAACAGAACCTGAGTTGCATGCTTCAGGAACGGCTCGGGATAATGAGCGGCAATCACCACATGGCGGCCCGTCTGCGCAACGCGGCGAACCGTATCAACCAGCACCCTGGCTCGCGTGATGTCCAGCCCGGAATTGGGTTCATCCATCAGGATCAGATTGTGGTCCGCATACAGGCTGCGGGCGATCGCCACCCTCTGCCGCTGGCCGCCGGACAGGGCATTCGGCAGTTGATCGGGCTCGATTCCTTCAAGCAGTTTCGAGACTTCAGACAGGTTTGCTTCATCTGGCGCGGGGTTGTTGCTGGCCACCAGATCGAGGTTTTGCTTTACCGAGAATTCGTCATAAAGCGCCGGGCTCTGAAACACGATGCTGCCGCGCGGTTCACTGTCGTCCGCCAGATCTTTCGGTGGACCTTTGGAGTTGCCCACCTTGCCGGTCACGGTCAGACCGACTGCCTTGCCTATGCCGCCCAGAGCATAAAGGAATGACGTCTTGCCGGCACCACTTGGCCCGATAATCGTCGTGATGCCGTGATCTGGAAACTCAAGCGCCACATCTTTTACGATTGCCTGCGGCCCCCTTTGTACTGACAAGCCTTCAAACTTAATCACTTGTCACCTGCCATCCCGACCGGACAGGCACAAAGCTCTTGTCAGTGCCCCAGTTGGTCACCTGTCCCGCCTGCATTACGATCAGAACCGCATCCGATCTGCCCCGCTTTCGGTTCATCACGTTGCCGGCCACGGCAACGATCACGGGATGGGCCGCATCGTTGCGGTAAATCAGCGTTTCAACGGTTTTGAGGAATTTCCGCACCAGCATTTCAGCGCGGTGCCTGCGCACATCTTCAGTTTTGCTCGGCAGTTTGGAAAAGCTGTCGAAGAGGTTTTCCGAATATCTGGCCGCGAATTTCTGGGTGGCGTCCATCACCTGCGGTTCATCCAGCATGGCACCCAGTACCTCGCCAGCCAGATCAAGCATTCGCGGATCCGCCAGCATTCCATCTATCGCATGTGAAATGGGCGCCGTGTCGAAACGGCCACGGACCAGATCGGTCCCGTAGTTTTCCAGTGCATCCTTGATGATGACCTTCAACGCGGTCGAGACGCGGTCGAGAAACACCGTCTTGATCTCGCCTGACACCCGCGGGCTGATCTCATTGTGCAGAAAATCCGAAAGCGCCAGGCGTGATTCGGCCAGCCCCGGTGTTTCGATGGTTTCCGCAAATGCCAAGCTCAGCGGCCCTCGGGAAGTTTTTTTATGGCCGTTTTCCCTGAGCATGGTGAAAATGTCGCCCACCAAAGAGGTCACTGCCTCCGACAGGTCGGCACGCATTGCATCCAGATCTTCCGGTGATTGAAGCTTGATAAACTGTCCCAGGTTTGCCGGTGTTACCGCCGCCACCAGGCCGCTTTCCTGCAGCTTCGCCACCTCGGATATCAGTTCGATCTTGTGCCGGGAGCCAACGGCGGCAACGACGCGGCCGGCGCGGGAGTACTTTCTCCCGTCGTAGAAGTAAACTGAAGGGTCCAGCCGCACGGGTCCCGGCGTGACCACGTATGCTGTTGCGAGGCCGGCCAATGGGCTGCCTGGCACCAGCGCCGCACCTCCGACAGCTATTGCTGCCAGCAGGAGCGCTGAAAACACCGACGCAAAGCCCCAATTCCGGGCACGATCAGACAGTCTGTGCCAAAGATGCGCCGTGTCATTGGACTCCGAATTCATACCGCCCGACCCTTGCTCATTGGTTCACCAATCCCCGCATGTTTCTAGAACGACAATCGCACCGGGCCGGTCTCACGGCGACGCATTTCAATGACGCAGAGCAGCACCAGGAATATCCAGAAATTGAGCCAGTGCACGGCCCACAACGCGGTCAAAGCCCAGATCGCGAATACCAGGGCACTCGAGACCGCCAGTATGATATGTGTTGCCAGACCGCGCAGCGCCTGTATCGACCGCCAGCCCGCAGCCGCAACCACCCCGTTTATCAGGGTCAGTCCTCCGGCGCTGACAAGCAGAAGAGTAACGATGGAGATTACGATACTCGCCTGCTCTGCAATCCCGCCCTGCACCAGTGCCGACAGGTAAGTCGTCACAAGCACCAGCAGCCGCCCCGTATGCCACGGGCCATCGAACCCCCATAACCGGGACGGAGCCGCATCGCCGGCAACACCGGCACACAACAAGATTACAATCGCCAGCAGTATCCCGCATGCGGTGGCGACACTGCTGCAGAAGGGAATACCGAACATGTTGCGGTCATCTATCGCCTGCACGGCCTTTTGCGACGCAGTCCGCAATGCCCGCGGAACCAGCAGGAACAAAATGATATTCTCGATCAGTACCAGCGTGAAATTCATGGTGCCAACTTGCCGCGAACATATCTCCCTGAACTATTCTATCAATTCGCGTCCGTCTCTTTGGACTCATGCAGTTTCTTGATCGCGTCTTCGATATTTGTCAGACGCTGCTCCAGTTTCTTTTCCGCTTCAGTGGCTATGTTCGCCAGATCGAATGCAGATTTCAGTTTTATCGCCTTGTGCTCCTCATAGTCGAAAGGATCAAACTTCAGGACAAGGCCGGGAAGCGGAAACAGCTTGATCGACACGCTGGAAAGATCGGTCTTTCCGGCATACCTGCCCGCGTCAACCAGGTTATGCAGAATGACTGATTCAATATATCCGGCTGCCTTGCTGGCGCGTGATGTGTATTCATTGATCTGCCGGTCGACTTCTGCAATTTCCTTGTCCGAGAGATCACGGACATGTTTGAACTCGATCGCCAGGTCCGGGATGATCCCGACCCCCACCTTCACATCGGCCACCGCAAATCCGGTATCTTCGACCAGTTGCGCAAACTCGGCGAATTCGTCGCTGTGCAGGTCTTCCACAAACTTGTCCATGGCGTTTGCCGGCCAGTAGGCGGATTTTTTGACAGTCTCCGACAGCGCGCCCATTGACGAACCAATTCCGCCCACAACGGCGTTCAGCGTACCGGTGGATCCGTCCCAAACCCAACGCACGGACTTGACGGATCCGTCCAAGACCCAGCTCACGGTCTTGCTTGATCCGTCCCACGCCCAGCTGACGGACTTGGCGGAACCATCCATCGCCCACTGGACCGATTGATTGGCGACATCCACGGATGAGCCGGCGAACTCGACCGTAGGATCAACCGCCTGCTTTTGAATGAATGCCTTGAATGCCGCGACATGTCCGGCAATGGCATCCATCGGCAAGCTGATTTCCCACGCGCCGTCGGATGCTTCGACATTTGCCGCCTTGGTGGAGTCCGGGAGCGGCACACTTTCGGACTGGGTTGCGGCACCTTCGTCAGCACCTGGTGCTGCCTGCGTGCTGTCTTCGGCCAACGCTGGTGGTTTTGTCTCGTCTTCCGTCGCCTGAGCGGGTATGCCAAGCGAAGCAGCGCACAAGGCCGCGCAGAAGACTAACGGCAGTATTGACGAACGTGGCATTTGCCCATGTCTCCCTTAACGCGCATCTGAAACCGGTATTGGCCCGGCATCCAGAAGCTGTTGCCGAACACGGGAGATAAGCGCACTTCTATGCCGGCTCCGCAGTGCTGACTGGCGCAGAACGATCGCGCGCTGTTGCACGGTTTCCCGAGTGCCGGCCGTGCCTGTTATTGATGCTTGCGCGGTTTGAAATCCGAACGGCGTTCCGGACTTCGAGTCTTCTTCCCAAACCGCAAAAGACGATGCCATGGTCAGGCCAAGCGCAAGCGCAATCCCAACTCTGGATGATTTTTTCATAACGCGTCCCTACAGGTTAAATTCGCAACAAACTCGTCTAGATAATCACTATACATCATAATTAATCTGTATACCACATTTCTTACTGCCCGACGTCATCAGAGTCGATTTGACCGGCCAGGCGGGCCCTGATTGCAGAGAAAGACACACCGACTGAAAGGATCGTTGCCAGCGATGCCAGGATCATCACCACCACGATGGAAGCGCGGTCAATCGCGACGATCTCCAGGTCAATCAGCATCAGGTTGAACAACCCCATGAAAACCGCACCGATCATGATTCCGGTCAGCTTTATGGACCGCCAGGTGCTCCTAAACAGGAAGACGTAGATTGCCAACAGGGCGACGCCGACAACGCTGACAAGCGTAAGCGGTGACCAGCCACTCACCGCCCAATGATAGAAAGACACTCCGCTTGGATTGTAGGTGGCGAAAACCAGAAACAGTGAGAACATCCAACGCAACGCGAAATTCACCGGCCCGAACACTGTGTTTCACCCCCTACTGTTGCGCCAATTTGGCCAGTTCCATGAACGGTTCGGCTGAAATCGAAACCGGCCCTGAAAATGGATAAAGCAGCTGTGCCGACAGGATCATGACCGCGACGACGGAACCTGAAAGCATAGCGGACAGCAGCACATGAACCAGCGCACTCGGGCCGCGCACGAACCATCCTGACACCAGCGCCAACGCCGCCCCCACAAACAGGACCTGAAAGATCAGGCCTGAGACAACCGGGTCTGGCGAGGCCGACAATCGTGCCACCCGCAGTTTCACGACGTCATCAAGCAGCGCCGAAAGCCTGAACTGTGACAACGCGTTGGCGCCACCGGCAGGGTTCATGACCGCATTGCTCATCTGGGCGAGCTCCGCCTCGGCCTCAGGACTGGTCCTGCCCGTCTCCATCACCGGCCACTCGTGCACAACGACGGCGCTGGCATACTCTCCAACTGCCGTGGCGATCTCGCCGGAGGCGTCTGTGCCGAGCAGTTTTGCCTGAGCGGTCAGCCGTTCCAGCGCCGTGACTTCCTGCAGCACATCCCGTTTGGCTTCCTGGAAATCGGAAAAACCGAAAACGATTATAAAGCCGAGAACAACGGCGTAGATCTCTGCCGCAGCACCCGCCTTTGCCGCACCGACAGTGCTGCCGGGCGCGATCATCAGTCCGAAAATGCCGCGCACCACCAGTGTTCCCACCACCGCCAGCACCATGGTCGGCAGCACGATGAGAATGAAGGCAACGTCAAGCGACTGTGCCGCGATCCAGTTCAGTATGGTTCCCTGAAAGACATCCTGCGCCATGATCTTCACACCGTCTGTTTGTCGGACGGCGAAATCCGATTGTACCAGCGCCGTGTTCCCACGAGCCACCTTCGGCGGGCCCGCAGTTTGGCGCCCTCGCACGCGGCTTTGGCGAGGTTTTCAGCCTTGTCTGTGGAAAGTTCATCCTGCGACATGGCAATCGCCGTCTCGACCAGATACTTGAATTGGTCCTTGGAAATCCTGGACGATTTGGCCCGCATCCCGGCGGCAATATCGCTAAGTACCCTGGTGATCATGGACTCAGTTGAAAATCCGCCGAGCGTTGCAGCACCGAGCAGGTAACTCTTAACGTCCAGTGGCATCATTCCGAGCTGGAACACCGCATTGTCGATGATGCGCCACTCAGCCTCACTGTCCAGATAGCGGCTGTCAGCGACAACCAGGCGAATATAGTCGTACACCCGGTCTCCCGAGCCGCCTGGTTGCCGTGCATCATGCTGCGAGGTGTTGTTTGAACCCACCTGAAATCTCCCACCCTGGGCCACTTGTTATTTGGCGTCAGATCGCCTGCTCCGGCGCCTTTAAAGCCATTTCGCATATGAAATATGATAAGTAAACTGACAATCTTTATAAAGACTGAAGTTCTGTTCATGTTACGGCGACGCCGTGAAACGACAAGTTATTGTTATATATGAATTTTAATTGTATTAATCAGTATAGCAATTAATTTTCAGCGAGGCCCATTTCCTCGCTCAGGTAGTATCCGGAATCTCACCTACACTTATCGCGCGCGGCGAAATCCCGGCGAAACCAGGTTCGGACCAAGCATCGGTCGCCGGCATCCTCCCGGGGTTAAAACACCGGATTTTCTTCGAATCTGCGCCCGCTGCAACTGCAACGACGTGTGGTTGGATCAAATTTATGCGTTACCAGCCGTCAGTCGTTGAACTGCAGCTTTGCCAGCCGGGCGTAAAGCCCGCCCCGTTTCATCAACTGCGCATGGCTGCCCTCGGCAGCGACACAGCCGTCATCGAGAACCACGATACGGTCGGCATTGCGCACCGTGGCCAGGCGATGCGCGATGACCAGCGTGGTGCGCCGCTGCATCAGGTCTTCAAACGCGGCCTGCACGTACTGCTCGCTTTCCGCGTCAAGGGCGCTGGTGGCTTCATCCAGCAGCAGCAACGGTGCATCGCGTAATACGGCGCGGGCAATCGCAACCCGCTGGCGCTGCCCACCCGACAGGGTTACACCACGCTCGCCGACCTGGGTCTCAAACCCGTGCGACAGCCGGACCGCAAACTCGTCGACCCGCGCCAGCTTGGCCGCCTGCATCACCTCCTCATCGCTGGCCGATGGCCTGGAGAACCGGATGTTGTCCAGCACGCTGGCGGAAAAGATCACCGTGTCCTGCGGCACCAGGGCAATTGCGCCGCGCAGGCTGTCCAGCGCGGCATCGGCGACATCGACACCATCAAGCCGCACGGTTCCCGACTGCGGATCATAAAACCGCAGGATCAGGGCAAACAGGGTGGATTTGCCGGCACCCGACGGTCCGACGATGGCCACTGTTTCACCGGGCTTCACTTTGAAACTCAGGCCCTTCAGCACTTGATCATCGGGCCGTGACGGGTAGGAGAACTCGACGTTGTCGAACTCGACCGCCCCCTTTGCGGGTGACGGCAGCGCCACCGGTGCTGCAGACTCCGCAATGCCCGGCTCGGTGTCCAGCAGTTCCGACAAACGTTCCGCCGCCCCGGCTGCCAGTTGCAGTTCCCCCCACACTTCCGACAGCGATCCCATGGCCCCGGCGGCGAAGGCGGCATAAAGCAGAAACTGTCCCAGCGTACCCGGTGTCATCTCACCTGACAGCACCTCCTGGGCGCCGTACCACAAAATCCCGATGATCGCACCAAAGGCCAGGAAGATGATGGCGGCGGTCAGGAACGCACGCCCCCGAGCCCGGGCTGCCGCGGCAGCAAATGCCTCGTGGGTCGCTGCGTTGAATGTCTTGCCGATACGCGGCTCCTGGCCAAACGCCTGCACTGCCTGCACCGAGTACAGGGATTCTTGGGCCAGCGCTGCGGAACTGGCCAGCGTATCCTGCGCGTGTCGCGACAGCTTGCGCACCTTGCGTCCGAAGAACACCATAGGCAGCACGATCAGCGGAATAACCAGAAGCACCATGCCGGACAGTTTCAGACTGGTGAAAATAAGCATGGCAATGGCGCCGACCAGCATGACGAGATTGCGCAGCGCAACCGAGACCGTCGACCCGAACACATTTTTCACCTGGGTCGTGTCGGCGGTCAGGCGCGCCAGCACTTCGCCCGATTGGGCGGTGTCATAAAACGCAGGCGACAATTTCAGAAGATGTGAAAACACTGCGTCGCGCAGGTCCGCCACAACCCGCTCACCGATCCAGGTCACGAAGTAATAGCGGCCCGCCGATGAAACGGCCAGCACCGCCACCACGAACAGCATGACCGAGAAATACTGATCGACGAACGCGGCATTCTCGCCGGAAAACCCATGGTCGATGACCCGCCGCACCGCAACCGGCACCACCAGTGTCGAGGCGGCAGCCAGGACCAGAAACAGGAATGCAATTCCGATCTGAGGCCGGTAGCGAAACAGATACGGCAGCAACCGTGACAGCGGCTTCAGACTTGCGGCTTTCGCTCGCCTGCCGGGCTCATCGGCTTCAACCGCCGGCTTGGCATCGCCGGTATGAGACACGCCAGCATGTGCTTGAACATCCTGTGGCCCTGCCCGGCCCGTATCAACTGTCAACGTCTTCAATCCTTCAAACCAAACCGTCGCACCGTACATTAGAGCAACATGGTTTCAGTTGAACCCATAAAGTTGCCGCAACCATCGGTAACAGATGAGGCCACTGGCCGCATCTGACGCCAGTGGTTGCGCTAACCGCTCTGCTCATGTATAGACCACGCCGGATTTCAGTTTTTCTCCAGCTCGTCACGCAGGCCGGTTGTCGGATCGGGTGGGCTGGATCGTATGAAAGATACCTTCGATGAAAAAAGACATTCACCCCGACTATCACATGATTACGGTGACCAAC
The DNA here is from genome assembly GCA_028289645.1 of Anderseniella sp. Taxonomy (GTDB): domain Bacteria; phylum Pseudomonadota; class Alphaproteobacteria; order Rhizobiales; family Aestuariivirgaceae; genus Anderseniella. The sequence goes on along the minus strand of JANQOK010000023.1, from coordinate 257,967 downwards.
ACTGACGGATCGTCTTTCCAGACCCGTTCCACATGGGGCAAGGAAGGCGACAATCTTCAGCTGGACATCGATCCTTCGACCCATCCGGCATGGACCGGCGGCAACCAGAACCTGGTCGACCGCGGTGGCCGGGTCAGCCGCTTCAACGAGAAGTTCGGCTTCCTCAAGAAGTAATCCACCGACCTGGTCAAGTCCTGGACAGGATTGAGCCCGGCTGCCGGTCAGCCGGGCTTTTTGCATTCGACGTCGGGGGTTGTGACCTGCCGTCAGCTGCGGCGGGCGTTGAACGCTTTCTGCAGCTGGTCGAGATGCGTGTTCACTTCATTTGCCGCCTCGCCGGTAAGCAGCGTTTCGTCGCGCTCGGCAATCATCACATCCAGCGTCACAATGCGCTCATGCAGGCGCAGGGACCGGCCGACAAGATCTTTCAGCGCGTCCGGCAATCCGTCCTGACCGGCCAGAGGCTGACCCTCGCCAATCTCGTCAAGTGAGATACGGCTCTTTTCATGATCGGCATCATCGCGGGTGATTTCGCCGGAACTGACCGCACGCTGCAGCAGCAGCCACGACGCAAGCTGCATCAGCCGCGTGGTCAGGCGCATGGACTGGCTCGCATAGGTGACCGACCCCTGCTTGTCGAGTTCACGAACATCCACCCGGCCCGGGCCGTCCAGGTAATTCGCGGTTTCTTCAATCAGGCTCATGCCTTCCTGAAAAACCTCCTGAAACTGTTTGGATGCCGTAAAGCGGGAAAGGAAATCTACAGGCATGAGACGCTCTGAACTACCACCAGTGACCATAAAACCAACCTCGAAAATCCTGGGCCTCTAAAAGCCGGGAATCTTCGGTGCATCAATATGAACCAGGAAGGCCAGCCTGACCAGCTATCAAGCAAGACCGGTGCCAAAAAAAAGAGCCACGAAATAATCGCGGCTCATGAAGTCTAACAGGGAGGCGTCAAACAGAGTGGAAAACCACTCGGGTAATCCCTAAGGACTACATTTATGACTATGACCTCAGATCCTTACCAAAAGGTTAATGTGATTCATTTTGGTCAATATTGAAGCAATTTATTCAGGTTACTTTTCAGATAACCGATTCAATCCAATGGCTTAGACCGGCAAAAAAATTGCCCTTAGGACATCATCACAGCTTGAAAAACGAGTCTGCGGCCACCTTGGACGACTGCTTTCCCTCTATTTCGGCCTTCAGGCGCACGATTTCATCCTCGAATTCCAGCACCCGATTCTGCAATTCCTCAACAGACAGCTCAGACAGGTCTTCCCCAACGGCGGGACCGGGTTTTTTCGGCGTGATGATTTCTTCGTCCATGACAATGACCTCCGCTTGCAACCGGCCTACAGCACCATTACTAGTGGCGTCATAATGCCTGCCCGGCAATTTCCTGACAACCTTTGCATATGAGGCGCCATCCGCTGTGACCAATATTCCGTCTTCAATGACCGCGATCGAAATATCCACGCCAGGTGGCCCGGAAGTGCTGAAACCGGCCCAAATACCCGTTCCGGCGCCCGGTGCCGGTGAGGTTTTGATCAAGGTTGCAGCCGCCGGGGTGAACCGCCCGGATGTGCTGCAGCGCAAGGGAGCCTATCCGCCGCCGCCCGGAGCATCGGAAATCCCGGGGCTGGAAATAGCCGGCGAGGTTGCAGGCGTTGGCGACGGCGCATCTGCCTGGAAAGTCGGTGACAAGGTCTGCGCCCTGGTCGCCGGTGGCGGCTATGCCGAATATTGCACTGTCCACGAGAGCAACGCGCTGCCGGTGCCGCAAGGTCTCACCATGGCCGAAGCAGCCGGTGTGCCGGAAACCTTCTTCACTGTATGGACCAACGTGTTCGAACGCGGACACCTGAAACCGGGTGAAAGCCTGCTCGTCCATGGCGGCTCGTCCGGTATTGGCACAACCGCCATCCAGATTGCGTCCCAACTTGGGGCAACCGTGTATGCCACTGCGGGCTCAGCCGACAAGTGCGCGGCCTGTGAACAGCTTGGCGCCGCACGCGCCATCAACTATCGCGAGGAAGATTTTGTCGAGGTCCTGAAACAGGCAACCGGCAAGAAAGGTGTCGACGTGATACTCGACATGGTCGGTGGCGACTACATTCAGCGCAACATCAAGGCGGCAGCGCGCGATGGCCGGATCGTCAACATCGCCTATCTCAACGGTTCGAAGGCAGAAGTTGATTTCATGATGGTCATGCTGAAACGCCTGACCCTGACCGGATCCACACTGCGCATCCGTCCCACCGCCGACAAGGCGGCCATAGCCGCTGCACTGCGCAAGACCGTCTGGCCCCTGATCGAGGACGGCAAAGTCAAGCCGCAGCTGTTCAGGACCTTCCCGCTGGCGCAAGCCGACGAGGCGCATGCGCTGATGGAGACCTCGGCCCACATCGGCAAGATTGTGCTGGAAGTCTAGATCCCAGCATTAGCAGACGATCACGGTAAATCCACTGGCCTCTGCCGCAACTGGTGCTAAGCTGCAGGTTTCCGGGCCTTGCGCGCGGGAATTTCTGGGTCACCGAGTGAGGAGAGGTTTAAATGTGTGATGCATGTGTAATTGAGAGCGTTAAGGCGCAAATGCTGTCGCGGCGGGCGCTGTTTCAGACGGCCGCTGCGGGTGTCGCGGCTGCGGCGGTCACCGCGCCCATGTCTGCCCCGGCCCTGGCTGCGGGACACGAAAAGGTGGAGGACATGACACATGAACTGCATGAGGAGTTCCCGACCTATTTCGGCGCGCAGCAGTTCTTCAGGGACCAGAAATTCAACTTCAAGGACAATGGCTTCAATCTGCTTGAATTGCGTGTCAACGAACATACCGGCACGCACATGGATGCTCCGCTGCATTTTTCCGCCGACGGCCAGTCGGTTGCCGAGATACCGATGGCCAACCTGGTCTGCCCGCTGTGCGTCATCGACGTGAAGGCCAAGGCGGCGGAAAACGCCGATTACCAGGTCACCCCGGATGACGTGAAGGCCTGGACCGACGCCAACGGCCCGATACCCGACAAAGCCTGTGTGGCGATGAACTCCGGCTGGGCGGCACATGTCGGCAGCGACAAGTTCCGCGGCGCCGACGCTGAAAAGAAAATGCATTTCCCTGGTTTCCACATCGAGGCGACAAATGTGCTGCTGGAGACCGGCGCGGTCGGCATGGCGGTTGATACGCTGTCGCTTGACTATGGTCAGTCTGCCGACTTCGCCACCCACTATGCCTGGCTGCCGACCAATCGCTGGGGCATTGAAAACCTGGCCAATCTCGACGCCGTGCCTGCCAAGGGCGCGACCCTTGTCGTCGGTGCGCCGAAGCACCGTGGCGGCACTGGCGGACCGGCCCGCATTTTTGCCATGGTCTGATCCAGCCGCAACCAGCACAACATCCCGGCGGTAGCGCCGGGATGAGTCTTATCAAGGTAGATATCATGACCACCCTACTCGACCAGCTCGCCGAGCTCGAAACCTCAATGCTCGCCGACATCAACAAGCATGTTCGTGCCATGGATGCCGGCATCAGGCGTATCAATCCGGGCCGCAAGCTGTTGGGGCGCGCGCGAACCGCATCGTGCCGCAATGACTTCCTGACAGTCATGCGCGTTCTGGCCGACGCCGAGGCCGGCGACGTGCTGGTCATTGACGGCCGTGGCGGCCACCTGGCGCTGGCCGGCGAAATGTTCGCCCTGGAAGCTCATCGCAAGAAGTTGGGTGGTATCATCGTGGACGGCATGGTGCGCGACTCCGCTGCCATGCAGGACATCGACCTGCCGGTCTATGCTCGCGCCGTGCATCCTGTCGCAGGCACAATCCAGACCATCGGCGACATCGGCATTGCTGTCTCCTGCGGCGGCATTGTCGTGTCACCCGGTGATGTGGTGTTTGGTGATGCTGACGGCGTCATCTGCGGCACCGACGACGAGCTGTCGGCGCTGGTGCCCGGCGCCCGTGACATCATGGCCAATGAAACCAGGGCTTTTGCCGCATTTGAGAGCGGAACAGGGCTCATGGACATGCTCAACTTCGAAGAGCACTACGCAAAACGCGCCGCCGGTGAAGCCAGCGACTTGAGCTATAATCTGTGAGCGACAAAAATCAGCAATTGCGTAACATGTCCATCGGCATTATATACCAGCCATCCCAAGCAGCATTGATCCCACTGGATCAGCAGAACCGGCGCTCAGGTTCTGAAGGAGAACTCTTATGTCTGACACACCATTGATGCCGAAAGCCACTGCCGTGTGGCTGGTCGACAACACGGCACTGACATTCAGCCAGATCGGCGAATTCTGCAAACTGCATACGCTCGAGGTTAAGGGCATCGCCGATGGCGAAGTCGCGGTCGGCATCAAGGGCATGGATCCGATTGCAGCCAACCAGATCACCCGCGATGAAATCGAGGCGGGCGAAAAGGACCCCAGCTACAAACTGCAGCTGGCCAAGTCGAAGATCGTTGTTCCTGTCGCAGCCAAGCGCAAGGGCCCAAAATACACGCCGGTGTCACGCCGTCAGGACCGGCCCGACGCGATCAGCTGGCTGCTGCGCTACCATCCTGAACTGGCGGACAGCCAGATCATGAAGCTGGTCGGCACCACCAAGACAACGATTAATGCCATCCGTGACCGCACCCACTGGAACAGCCAGAACCTCAAGCCTGTCGATCCGGTGACACTGGGCCTGTGTTCCCAGCTGGAACTGGACCTTGCGGTCCGCAAGGCGGCCAAGCGCGTCGAGAAGGCCGGCGGAAAACTTCCCGAGCGCACGCTCATGCCGGCTGAAGAGACCGTCCCGCCGCCTTATGCGATTGCCGATGCACCGACAGAGCCGGTCGAGGAAGAAGCAGCGGCGCCGGATGCCGATGAGGCATTCAAGGACTTCAAGCCGGAAGAGGTCGAACCACAGGCCAAGGAAGAAGAAGCAGACGTGGACGCCGATTCAGTGTTTGCCAAGCTGAAAGACCTGAAGACCGAAACACCGGCAGAAGACAAGTAACGCCGTCTCCGGCGCAGGACGCTCTGGAGCACCATGGGGTCGGTTGAACCCAAACAAGGTGCTCGGTCGCCCCGGGAGCGTTCAGTTTCATGATCTAGTCGCGCAGGACAGGCTCTTTGACGATGGCCTGCTTGCGCACCAGGTTTTCCCTGTAAAACACATACAGACCGGACAGGGCAATCAGCAGAATGCCTATGATGCTCAATCTGTCCGGCAGATCTCCCCATACGATGAAGCCGAGCAGCACGGCGAACGGCAGCCCGGCATATTCAAATGGCGCCACCGTGCGCACCTGGGCAATGCGGTAGGCGTGCGACAGCAGATAGCCGCCAATACCGACCAATAGCCCGCAGGCAGCCATCATCGCAAAGCCAAATGCATCCGGAACGCTCCACGCCCTGAACAGGAAATCCAGCGTCACATTGGTGCCGCTCGACATCCACCCCGATCCGAACACGAGGCCGAATCCGAGGGAGAAGACGATAAAGCAAACCTGAACATAAAAAGCCATTACGGATGCGTTTTCTATCGCACCCAGCTTACGTGCCAGAATCTGGATGGAGGCGTAACAGACCGCCGCAAACAGCGGCAAAAGTCCCACCAGCCGGATCGCATCGGTCCCCGGACGCAGCATGATGATGACGCCGATCATGCCCATCGACACCGCCAGCCACCTTTGCAGGCCGATCTTTTCTCCCAGGAACGGAATCGCCAGCAGGGTAATGATCAGCGGTGCAGAAAAGAAAATGGCCGCCGCATCGCCAAGCGGCATGGACGCCAAGCCCAGAAAATAGGCCATGTTGGCGCAGATCAGCAGAATTCCGCGTGCCAGGTGAGTGCCGGGGCGGCTGGACCTGAGCTGCCTGAATCCGCCCTCCATCTTGAGAAACACACAGGTCAGAAGAATGGCGAAAACAGAGCGCACGAAACCAATCTCGTGCAGGGGATAGGTACCCGACACCAGCTTGATGATCATATCCTGGATGCCAAGGGCGAATGTCCCGCCAAGCACACACATGATACCGATCAGATTTGAGTTGCTGCGCTGTTCAACCATGTAGAGACAACCGCTTGCGAAACATGACCCAGGGTCACACTAGATCATCCGGTCTTAAAGAAGCGGTAATTGGCACGCCGGTTTACGCATGCCCGATAAACACTGTGTTCACGATCTGGGCGTGTCTCGCAGTTTGAGCGCTAGTCGGGAGGTGTGAAGCTCCAACAGTCGTCATTCCAGCGAAGGCCGGAATCCATCTCTCGCCAGGTACCCGACAGTCAACTGGGACTGGACCCCAGCTTTCGCTGCGGTGACGGGAATGGCAAATTTCCAGTTTGCAGATTTGGCACGTGATGCTTTGACCCAAATGCCGGTGCTAAATGTCCATATAGAACAGATCGGTGTCGTCCGGTTTGGCGCCTGCCGCGGTCAGCATGGCATGAACCTGACCGCGATGATGCGTCTGATGGTTGAAGAAGTGCATGACCAGAAAGCCCGCCGGCTTGCTCACCTCACGCTTCGCTGCGCCTGAAAACCAGGTTAGGTCATCTTCCAGCCACGCCGGGTCCATCCCTTGCGCCCATGTTGAAATAGCCTGATCCATGGCCGTGCGCTGCCGCTTGAGTTCTTCCCAGCCAGCGACCATGCCCGGCGAGGCCTCAATCGATGATGCAGCCGGCAGCGGACTGCCGGAGAACCTGTGCATCCAGATCTGGTCGCCCCACAACAGGTGGCTCAAGGTGCCATGGATCGATCCGAAAAACGCGCCGCGATCCAGGTTTCGCTCAGCCTCATCCAACGTATCGGCAGCATCAAAAACGGACTGGTTCTGCCACCCGTTGTAACGAGCCATAGTCTGAATATAATCTATATTTATCAAAGACTTCCAACACTTCGCGCGGTCATCGCAGCGGTCAGTTCATCGAGGATCGCCGGGTCGTCAATGGTGGCCGGCATCTTCCAGTCACTACCGTCGGCGATCGACCGCACGGTAGCCCGCAAGATCTTGCCTGACCGCGTCTTGGGCAGCCGCGACACAACCATCACCGTGCGCAACGCGGCCACGGCGCCAATTTTTTCCCGCACCAGTTTGACGCATTCGCTCTCGACTTCTTCCGGCTTCTTGTTGACGCCGGATTTCAGCACCACGAACCCGATGGGCAACTGGCCCTTCAACTTGTCCGCAACGCCGACGACAGCGCATTCCGCCACATCAGAATGAGAAGCAAGCACCTCCTCCATACCGCCGGTCGACAGCCGGTGGCCTGCGACGTTGATGATGTCATCGGTGCGCGCCATGATGTACAGATAGCCGTCATCATCCATGTATCCGGCGTCCGAGGTCTCGTAGTAGCCGGGATAGGCCGTAAGGTAACTGTCGCGGAACCGCTCGTCAGCGTTCCACAGGGTTGGCAGGCAGGACGGCGGCAGCGGCAGCTTTACGCACACGGCTCCCAGCTCGCCGCGCGCCACTTCATGGCCACCTTCGTCCAGAACCTGAATGTCATAGCCCGGCATCGGCACTGCAGGTGAACCCAGCTTGACGGGCAGTGTGCCGAGGCCAACCGGATTGCCTGCAATCGTCCATCCGGTCTCGGTTTGCCACCAGTGGTCGATCACCGGCACCTGCAGAACTTGCTGTGCCCATTCGATCGTGTCGGGGTCAGCGCGTTCTCCGGCCAGGAACAGTGTCCGGAAGTGTGAAAGGTCGTACTTGCCGATGAACTCGCCTTTCGGATCCTCCTTTTTGATGGCCCGGAATGCTGTCGGTGCCGTAAACAGGCACACCGCCTTGTGTTCGGAGATGACCCGCCAGAACGTCCCCGCATCCGGCGTCCCGACCGGTTTTCCCTCAAACAGGATCGTCGTGCAGCCATGCAGCAGCGGCGCATACACAATATAGGAATGGCCAACCACCCAGCCCACGTCGGAGGCCGCCCAGTACACTTCGCCAGGCTCAACGCCGTACATGGCCGACATCGACCATTTCAGCGCCACCATGTGCCCGCCATTGTCGCGCACCACGCCCTTTGGCTGTCCCGTCGTTCCGGAGGTGTAAAGAATGTAAAGCGGATCGGTGGCCTTGACCGGAACACAGTCAGCACCGCGCCCTGCGGCCCGAACGGCATCAACTTCCGTCTGCCAGTCGTGATCGTAACCGGCCTTCATGTCAGCCGTCGCCTGTTCGCGTTGCAGCACAATTGTACCCGCCGGCTTTGCCTTGGCGAGTTCAATGGCCTCGTCCAGCAGAGGCTTGTAGGCAATCACTCTGCCAGGCTCAATACCACACGAAGATGATACAATAAGCTTCGGATCGCAGTCATTGATACGTGTAGCGAGCTCTGCAGCGGCGAATCCGCCAAATACCACAGAGTGAATGACGCCTAGCCGCGCGCACGCCAGCATGGCGATTGCGGCCTCCGGCACCATGGGCATGTAGATGATGACGCGGTCGCCGCGGGCTGCGCCCTTGTCAGTCAGGACCTGCGCAAAGCACGCCACTTCTTCCTGCAGTTCGGAATAGCTGTAAGTGCGCTTGGCGCCGGTGATGGGAGAGTCATAGATGATCGCCGCCTGGTCGCCGCGCCCGGCCTCGACATGCCTGTCGACGCAATTCCAGCAGGTGTTGCATTCGGCCCCCACAAACCACCGGTCCAGCCCGTCGACCTTCTGGAACACCTCATCCCATGGCTTGGTCCAGTCAATGTCCCCGGCAGCCTTCGCCCAGAATCCTTCCGGATCCGATTTCCACCCGGCATAAATATCGTGATAGCGGCTCTTCATGTTGTCTGCGTTCCCTGCACTTCCCGTTTGTTTCTGGCATTGTGGCCAAACCTGCCATGGTTGCAAGCCACCAAAAAGGCGCATACCGCTCGACGAGCGGAGCCGCCGACAGGGATTTCAGCCAAGTTGGGCCAAATGTTCACCTTTTGATCGACCTCTACGGTGCCGCTGAACACAGATGACGGGCCTATATAGCGCTGAACGGCACGAGAATGTCCGTTTTTTCCGTGCATTTTTGGCCCTTGTGCCGCCACATCGGCCGGCACTGAGAACAGCATCGCCTTGCCGACCCCCGCTTGCCGATCCGGTTTACCCGTCTTTAAACCTCCTGCCGTTGGGCCCGCTCATCAACTTGCCGACAGGGACACCATGACTTGTCTGGGAACCGCGGCGGAATACCCCCTGACTGACGGCCCGAGGGCCTGTCGTTGTTCAACTATGTGCAGGCCCCGGGCATCATCACATTCCCCTCATTTCACGCCATCGTGCCGGCTCTCATGCACTGGCCACTGCGCGGGACATGGGCATTCTGGCCCACTTTACCAGTCTCCGTGACCATGATCCTGCCCATTATCTCCACGGGCGGGCATCCTCTGGCAGACATTGTCGCCCGCATGATACTGCGCGCTGCCCATAAGGTTGCAGGCCCACTGTATCGCCAGGCGGGAAGCTCGCGCCGGCCCTGCGGCGCCTGCGACGGCAACACACGGATAAGGCCCGCATGGGCCTAAGGCTGCACGGTTGTTGCAGCTTCAGCGCTGCGGATCCGGCCGCCAACGCGTCCGCACAGGCCCGGCAAGCCCTATGGGCCTCTAGTTGAATTGCGCCCGGGACTGCTGCACGCTAGGCATCCTTGAACGCCAGTCAAACCCTCAAGCCCGCTGCAGGATACCAAGCCACCCATGACCAGCCCATATGACACCGGCCTAGCCAAAACCGAAGCCAATTATCAGCCCCTGACCCCGACCAGTTTTCTGGCTCGTTCAGCGCGGGTCTATCCCGATCATACTGCCATCGTGCACGGCAATCAGCGCTTCAGCTACACCGAGTTTTACGCCCGCTCGCGCAAGCTGGCTTCGGCTCTGGCCGCCAGGGGGATCAGCAAGGGCGACACGGTTTCGGTGATGCTGGCGAACACGCCGCCCATGCTCGAAGCCCATTATGGTGTGCCCATGACGGGGGGCGTTCTGAACACCATGAACACCCGGCTCGATGCCCGGATCATTGCGTTCACGCTGAGCCATGCTGAAACAAAAGTGCTGATCGTCGACCGCGAATACTCGGCGCTGGTCGCCGAAGCGCTCGCCATGATGGACGGCGACAGGCCCTTCGTCATCGACTACGACGACCCCGAATTTGCCCAGTCGGGTCCACTGATCGGAGCCACCGAGTACGAAGAATTCATTGCGTCCGGCGATGAGAATTTTGCCTGGAAAGTACCTGAGGACGAGTGGGATGCGATCTCGCTCAACTACACATCGGGCACCACCGGCAACCCCAAGGGCGTAGTCTACCATCACCGTGGTGCCTATCTGCTGGGCCAGGGAAATGCCATCACAGCCTCCATGGCAAAGCACCCGGTCTACCTGTGGACGCTGCCCATGTTCCACTGCAATGGCTGGTGTTTTCCGTGGACCATGTCGGTCATCGGCGGCACTCACATCTGCCTGCGCCAGGTCCGCGCGAAGGCCATCTGGGACGCTCTCGCCGACCATCGCGTTACCCATCTGTGCGGCGCGCCGATCGTCATGTCGACCATTCTCGGCGCCCCGGATGAGGACAAGCGCACGCTCGATCACGTAGTGGAATTCTTCACCGCGGCGGCTCCGCCGCCCGAGGCAACTCTCGCCGCCATGGCCGATGCCGGCTTCAATGTCACCCACCTGTACGGGCTCACGGAAAGCTATGGACCGGCCGTTGTCAACGACTGGTCGGCAGCCTGGGACGAGCTTCCCGCCAGCGAACGCGCCGCCAAGAAAGCACGCCAGGGCGTGCCCTATGCAGCACTCGACGATCTCACCGTCATGGACCCGGAGACCATGCTCCGGGTACCCGCCGACGGCGAGACGCTGGGCGAGGTGATGATGCGGGGCAACGTGGTCATGAAGGGCTATCTGAAAAATCCGACGGCGTCCGACGAGGCCTTTCGCGGCGGTTGGTTCCACACCGGCGATCTCGGCGTCCTGCACGCAGACGGATATATACAGCTCAAGGACAGGTCGAAGGACATAATCATTTCCGGCGGCGAGAACATCTCGTCGATCGAAGTCGAGGACACGCTCTACAAGCACCCCGCCGTTTCAGCCTGCGCCGTCGTTGCAAAGGCCGATGACAAATGGGGAGAGACGCCGTGCGCCTTCATCGAACTGAAGTCCGGTCAATCGGTCACCAGCGATGATGTCATCGAATTCTGCCGCCAGCATATGGCCCGCTTCAAAGTCCCGCGCCATGTCGTCTTCACCGAACTGCCCAAGACGTCGACCGGCAAGATTCAAAAGTTCAAGCTGCGTGACATGGCCAACGATGCCTAATGTGGCAGCCGTTGATTTTCGCATACGGCATGTGATTATAAATCATGTGCCGCATATGAGAAAAATACCTGAATATTGAGAAATATTTGCAATTGAAAGAGGCGAGGGTTCCAGTTCGGGTTCCACCTCTTCAGAGGTCGGATTGGGTACCGGTTATCCGTCTCACCTGCTCTGCCCAGCCGTTCAGCAGGTTGCGCTTCTCATCCATTTCCGCAGCCAGCTGGTAGATACCGCGCACGCCCCCTGCGGTGCCTGTGCGCACATTCAAAACCCGGTCCAGCAGTTCCGGCGGCGCCCCCAGCCGAACCATGCCGACAGCGGCTGTGCGGCGCAGGTCACGAAGTTGCCAGCCCTCAACACCGGACAGCTTGCGCGACTTGGCAACGGCGTTTGAGTAACCGGTGACCGGCGTGGTCGCGCGCGGCCCGGCCGGAAACACCAGCCCGCTCTTCGAGCGCGGCAATGCCGCCAGCAACTCCAGTGCGAAATCTGACAACGGCAACTCATGGTTGTGGCCGCCATGACTACGCGCGCCAGGTGGCGACCACACCCGCGATTGAAACTGAATGTCTTCGAGACGCATTGAAGCGATGTCGCTGCGGCTCTGCCCGGTCAACAGAAGCAGCTTGAACAAGGCGCCGAATGGCCAGCCCTGCTGTGTCCATGCCAGCCACAGATCTGCAATTTCAGCATCGCTCAGAAACCGCTCGCGGGCGGTCTCGCGATGCGGCGCCGACACGCCTCGTCCGGGGTTGCTGTCGACCAGGTCGACCTCGCATCCCCAGGCAAACATTTTCCGGATCAGGGCAAGCAGCCGGTTGGCTGCATAGGGGTGGCCGCGCGCCGCGACGCTTTCAACAATCTCGATCACATCACGCCGCGCGATACCGGCGGCAGCCCGCCTGCCCCACGCCGGAATGATCTCGCGGCGGATCATGCCTTCATCAGCCGGCCAGCTTTTCTTGTTCCGCCTGGCGTGACGTTCCAGGTAACTCTTGGCCAGGTGGTCGACCGTCACCGCGCCACCGGTTACAGCCGTGCGCTGACGCGACGGGTCCTGGCCTTCGCCAACCTGCTTGAGCGCCTGCGCCGCTGCCTCGCGCGCCAGCTTCAATGGCAGCGCCGGCCAGTCGCCGAGCGACAGCCGTTTCCGCTTGCCGCCACTGCGGTACATGATCTGCCAGCTTCGGTGACCGGTACTGGTGACCCGCAGGCCGAAGCCGGGCTGCGCCTTGTCCCAGTAGTCCACACGATCTTTCGTTGGCGGTTCGATCCTCGCAACTCCTGCTTCGGTAATCTTGATGACTGGCAACTGCTCACACCTGACTGACTGTTCGTACGCCGTCCCGCGTCACGCATTATAAGATGCGTTCGCGCGAGTCGCGGCCCGCCGGGCAAACGGCGTGGCAGTTACACACACTTGCAACTCACTGTCGGTGGTTGAGTGACCTCCCCCGTCCTGGGCAGACGAACGGCCTTTGCATTCGTCACTGGTGTCACTTCGATTACCGTCCGCTGATAGTGTCGGCCGGATTGGTTTCCAAAAGGTTCAGATGATTTGCCGCTGCTGTCAACAACACATGGCAATTCCGCCCGCCGGCCGCCGGCGATGTCCATCGCGCAGTTGCCGATAACATCGCTGTGACGCGCGATCACGCTGCGCGTGATCGGCCATGTGCATTCTGTCACACGGGTCCGCTTAAGTGACCCTTTGCAATGGGTAATTTTGTTGACTGACCCGTGTAGCGACTTGATTGGATTTCGCGCTCGATCAGCGCCATCTTCTAGTCAACGAAACGGAGCCGCTGAAGGCTTCCAAATAAACAACAAGGACAAGAACAATGAAAAACATCGCTATCGCAATCACCGCCCTGACCATTTTCGCCGCTCCGGCCCTGGCTGACACCATTCACACGGACGGCCCCGGCAAGTCTTTCTCAACCGCTTCCAATGTGGATGCCAAGCAGGACTTCGGCGCAACCATTACACCGGTTCGCAGCAACTCCGCCAAAAAGACCAACTTCGGCAGCGGCCACGTATTCCAGCCGCACGAGCTTCGCGGTGGTGGCCGCTAAGACCGGCAACTTCAAATATCGCCACGTCACCGTCAAACGTCCCCCCTCTACGCCCCCCGGTGACTACGGCTAAGCAGGCGGCTCCGGATCTCCCCATCCGGAGCCGTTTCTCATGGTGGCGCGCGATGTGCCCGCCGCAACATGCAAAAGGGTCCGCAGCGACTGTTCGCGCGAACCCTTCGTGAGACATGCCGTTCAGGCAAATCCTGGAGCCGTGGCTATCTTCCGGCTCCGTGACACAAACCATCAGGCCTTGGAGACTGCTCCAATGCGGGATACCCGTGTCCAGATTACCCCAACAACAGTTCTGATCTCACTCGACATCGGACCACCTCCTTTCGATTGTTAAACACACCCGTGAGCCTATCAGCTGTTTGCCGGGCGTCAATCGTCAAATCATTCCGCTCATGCATCATTGAACCGGCCAGGCCGGAAAGGTTTCAGCATGTCGGCTTCCGCACCGTCGGCAATCTCCCGGGCCACCAGTTCGCCCATCAGGGGGGCCAGGGTGACACCGGAATGCATGACGGCCACATAGACATCATTGCTCAGCCTGCCGACAGCGGGGTAGCTATCCACCGGCATCGGGCGCACACCATGCCGTACTTTCTCGATCTTCAGGCCCACCGCGGCACTCGGCAGGCGCTGTTTCATCCGCTCAAGCATGCGGTCGGCCACATCTTCGACCGCATCGTCGCCGATTGCACCGGAAAACAGGTTGCCGCAGATCGCACGGCCATCCGGCAGCTGCTTGAAATGCAAATCCGGCGACCAGATCGTATGTCGCAGCCGAAACGGCAATTCACTGGTTTCAATCAGCACACCCGGTTCATTTTTCATCGGCAGTTTCTGGCCGCAGGCTTCAGCCAGCTTGCCTGACATGACCCCGGCTGCAATGACAACGTCATCGACTTCAATGCGCCCGGCAGGACTGACGATCGCATGACCTGCGCTTCCGCCGCGCTCAATGCCTGACACCGGCACGCCCGCCAGAATGACAGCGCCGGCATCCTGGGCAGCGCGCAGCATGACCCGGGTAACATGGCCCGCCTCGACAGTCCCTTCGTTCTCCATCAACAGTGCTTGCGGCGGCAAATCCGCCAATTCCGGTTCAAGTGCCCGCAATTCGTCGCGTGTGACCAGTTTGACCGGATGTCCGAACCGACCCAGTTCGTCGACGAGCTCCTCCAGCTTGTCGTCGCGCGCCTCCCAGTTCAAGGACCCTGTCCATTGCGTCTCAAGCTGGCCGTTGAAGTCCTCATCCAGTTTGCGATGCGCCTGGATGGCGGCAATCCGCATCTCGTAATAGTCGACCCGGGTCACGAAACTGGCGTTTATCCAGCCCATCGACCGCGAGGACGCCCCGCACGCCGGCTCATGCGCCTCAAACACGGAGACCCGGCAGCCGGAGCGGGCCAGTTCTCGGGCAATACAGGCACCGACAATGCCCGCTCCAATGATACCTACATGCTTCACTCTGCAATCCCCTCAAAATTCATGAAAAAGGCCGCTCAACCTTGGAGTCGAGCGGCCTCTTGTACCTCATTCCCGCCTGCTCATGCAGGCCGGGCTGCAAACTGACTATCTAGTTCTCGCGGATTTCGCCCTCGATACGCTGCATCTCGTCCTTGAGCTGAAGCTTCCGGCGCTTAATTCGCGCGATTTCCACACTGTCTATCGAAGGATGCTGCATGGCGTCGTCCAACTGATTCTCCAACGCCTGGTGTTTTGCGCTCAACTCCGACAAATGTGACTGAAGAGACATATGTAAACCTCCTGCGTGTTGTGAAACGGACACTGGAAGTCTGACACGCAAAATGCGGCAAGTCGATGCGATTTGTGCCGATTTGTGGTGAATTGTTTGTAAGTTAAATAATGAAACCTTGCAAAAGGCGCCCAATACCCGGAAAAATACAACCAGCCATACGACGCAGAAGAAAGCAGCTTCAAATGACCGATGGGCCCGGTAAGGAGAATTTGATGGCCTTGCTGAACTCACTGAAGCAACGCCATCGGGATCTGGATGTTGCAATTGATTCGCTGGTTGCCACCGGCAGCGCCGATCAGTTGCAGTTGCGCAGGCTGAAAAAGGAAAAGCTGGCACTTAAGGATCGCATCGCCAAGATCGAGGATGACTCGCTGCCCGACATTATAGCCTAGAGCGGATTGCCCACCTTGGTCATCAGACCTGTTGGTAAAAGTCATTGAGATATACACAATCGGCGTTGCGCTGTTACGCGTTATTCATATAATCGCGCGCTTTCCAGGGTTCCGGCAAGCGCAGCCGACCGACGACCGGGCCAACGCGAAGGCATGAAGACATGGCTAAATCGGGCAAAAGAGATGTTGCCATCATCATGGGAAGCCAGTCCGACTGGCCGATCATGCAGAACGCCGCCGATACGCTGACAGCGCTTGGCATTACCCATGAGGCACGCATCGTATCAGCCCACCGCACGCCCGACCGGCTGTACGGATTTTCCAGGGGCGCGCGCGATGAAGGCTTCAAGGTGATAATCGCCGGCGCCGGCGGTGCGGCACACCTGCCCGGCATGACGGCAAGCCTGACCTCGCTGCCGGTCTTCGGCGTGCCGATTGAGAGCAAGGCGCTTAGTGGCGTTGATTCGCTGCACTCCATTGTCCAGATGCCAGCCGGCATCCCCGTCGGAACGCTGGCAATAGGCAAGCCCGGCGCTGTGAACGCCGCCCTTCTGGCGGCCGCCGTCTTGGCCTTGAATGATCCGGAAATCGCAGAAAAGCTGGACGCCTGGCGTGCTGCGCAAACTGACTCAGTTGCACTTGTGCCAGGTTCAGGTTGAGCGTTGTGAGTGGCGGCCCTCTTCAGCGCAGCAGCGTCATCGGCATACTCGGCGGCGGCCAGCTGGGTCGAATGCTGGTCATGGCAGCCGCCCGCCTTGGTTTCAGGACTCACGTCTATTCGCCGCCCGGCGACAATCCCGCATTCGCTGTTGCAAATGATACCACAGCAGCTGAATTTGACGACGAAATTGCCCTGAAGGCTTTCGCCGGTGCCTGTGATGTTGTCACCTATGAGTGGGAGAACGTCCCCGTCGACACCTGCGATCTGATCGCCACAGTCTGCCCGGTCCGTCCCGGTGCGGATGTGCTGCGCATCTCGCAGGACCGGATTGCAGAAAAGACATTCGTTTCCGGCCTTGGAATTGCCGTGCCGGATTTCCATCCGGTCGGCTCGCTGGCCGAGCTGGAAGCGGCCGTGGATATGATCGGGCGCCCCGCTGTGTTGAAAACCCGGCGGTTCGGATATGACGGCAAGGGACAGACCCGGATCATGGACGACACGCCGCTGGCAGACGCCTGGGCGGCAATTGACGCTCAACCGGCCATTCTGGAGGCATTTGTGCCGTTTGATAGGGAAGTGTCGGTCATTGCGGCACGTGGACTGGATGGCGCCATCGCCGCGTTTGACATTCCGCAGAACCAGCATGAAAACGGCATCCTGCGCTCCTCGACGGTACCGGCGCAACTTAAGTCCCGGACCGCGACGCGGGCTCGTGAAATAGCATCTAAGCTGCTGGAATCACTTGATTATGTGGGTGTCATGGCAGTCGAACTATTTGTCACAAGCGCAGGCGGCGCTGAAAGCCTGACGGTGAACGAGATTGCACCACGGGTTCACAATTCCGGCCACTGGACCGAGGCTGCCTGCCACGTTTGCCAGTTTGAACAGCATATTCGAGCGGTTGCCGGATGGCCGCTCGGTGATACCCGGCGGGCCTCAGACTGCGTCATGGAAAACCTGCTCGGCGACGAGATTTTCGCCTGCCCGGAACTTGCCGCACTGCCAGGCGCCGTAGTTCATGATTATGGCAAGGCAAACAGCCGTGAGGGGCGCAAAATGGGCCACGTCACGCGCCTGCTCATCCGGAAATAGCGCTTTTTTGCGGATTGCCGCATGTGTTTTGCACTCGACAGAAGCGTCCGGTTCTGGTACTCACACCGGCAATCGGGACACGCTATCGCTTGTCCCGCCGTTATTATTTTGTATGGGGCTTTGGCACTTTTACCTGTTTGAAGCCTTTTATGCATGTTTGACGGCATATGATCTGAAAAGTTTTAACGCCAACACGGGGTAATTGCCTGTGCATGTAATTGTACGCGACAACAATGTAGACCAGGCGCTCAAAGCGCTTAAGAAGAAGATGCAGCGCGAAGGCATCTTCCGTGAAATGAAGCTGCGTGGTCATTTCGAAAAGCCGTCCGAAAAGAAAGCACGCGAAAAGGCTGAAGCCATTCGCCGTTCGCGCAAGCTGGCCCGCAAACGCGCCCTGCGTGAAGGCGGTATCGTCGCCGGCCGCCGCGGCAAGTAGTATTTAGCCCAAGGCTGATTGGTAAAGCCTGCCCGGCATAGTCCGCGCAGGCTTTTTCACGTCTGTAAGTGGGTCAGGTCGCTTGACCGTCACCACGATTGGCGACTTTCGGGTACAGCTCCTTTATGACGCTGCTGGCGGTCCTCTCGAATACGCACGGCAGTAAGCCGTGAACCATCGCTGCCAGGCCGGCTCCGATCAGTTTCAGGCCGAATCTCGACGCAAACATGAAATGTTGCGGGTAGGTTTCACCGACACTCGCCGGGTGATCAAAAAGCGCTGCATCCAGGGTGCGTTTCATGAAGCTGTTCCTTGTTCGAAAAGACCTGCAGGCAAGATAGCCATCACTGCATCGAAAAGGGTCCCAATCTTCAATCAAAACAGCTATAATGATGGGACAACATCCCACACCTGGAAGCATTATGCCAACAATGGACCAAACTGATCGAAAAATTCTGGATCTTCTTCAGCACGATGCCAACCTGTCGCTGAACGACATGGCGCAACAGGTTCACTTGTCGCGCAACGCCTGCTGGAACCGCGTCAAGCACATGGAAGACAAGGGCATCATACGCGCCCGGGTTACCCTTCTGGACCCGGAACAGCTCAATCTGGACCTGACGGTGTTCATATCCGTGCGCACCAACAATCACACCAGCGCCTGGCTCGAAAGATTTCACGCCGCAGTCCGCACCCTGCCGGAAATCATTGGGATTTACCGCACTACCGGCGATGTGGACTACCTGTTGCAGGCTGTCGTACCGAGCATGAAAGCCTATGACGCCCTGTACCAGCGTCTCATCTCAAAGATCGAGCTCAACGACGTGTCGTCCAGCTTTGTCATGGAGGAAATCAAGCGGACAACCGTTTTGCCGCTGGATTACGCCTAAGCAGCCGCGAAACCGACGCTCTTTATTCAGGCGCCGCACCATGTGTCTTCAGGAAGTCCTTGATCGCCCCCCAGCTGACCTCGGTCAGCGGGTCGATATGGCCATTGCCCTGCATGCTCAAGAACTCCTTCGGCCCCGCGAAAGCTGCAGACAGCCGCTTGCCTTGCGCAAAGGGCACAACCTTGTCAGCGGTGCCGTGGAACACGAACACCGGCGCGGTGACCTTCGGTGCAAACTCGATTGAACGGTACTGATCCTTCATCAACAGGCCAACCGGCAGGAACCAGTATCGCGTTCGTGCCACATCCGCAGCCGACGTAAACGGCGCCTCAAGCACAACCGCCAGCGGGCCGGTGTCCGGATTGGCCGCCAATTGTGTTGCAACGCCGCTGCCCAGCGATTCGCCAAACAGCACAACCCGGGATGCCGGAATGCCGTTCTGATGCAGGAATTTCATCGCCGCGCGACCGTCCTCGACAAATCCCGTCTCGCTCGGACTGCCGGTCGACCCGCCATAGCCGCGCCAGCTCAGCACCAGAACACCGAAACCTTCACGATGAAACACCCCGAAGCGCTCTGCCCGGTCTCCCAGGGTCCCGGCATTGCCGTGCAGGTACAATATCAGCGGAGCATCCGGCTTTGGCGGCAGCGCCAGCCACGCCCTCAGGGTCTCACCGTCTCCAGTTTTGATGGACGCCGCCGAAAACCCATCGAGTCCGAATTTGCCCGGATCCTCGAAGCCTGCCCTGACACTTTGCTGTGGAAAATACTGCAGGCTCCTTTGTGACACATACATGAACCCCGCCAACGCGAGATAGAGGCCGGCAAAAACAACAACGAAACTGATCATGGTTTTCTTCATGTGTCTTGAGGATTGATTTCCAAAGCCCACTGAAGGCCTTCCGGCAAGTCGCAGACGCAGTAGTCAACATGCAGCACCCGCCGGTGGGTGGGTTCAAGCGCGGCGTCCGAGCCGTGAACTGTCAGTGCTTTCATGGCGACCACGTCACCTGCTGCAGCCTCGCAAATCACGGGATCGCCGTTTTCAGCAATATGCCTGACCTCTGCATCGGTCATTCGACCCTTCAACCATGAGCACGGCAACACCTTTAGGGCGCCATTGTCAGCTGGACAATCGTCAAGATGAAGCCTCAGAGAAAACATCGAATGGAGCACATCGACCGGAGCCTCGACATGGGGAACTCCGGCCTTGCAAGTCCAGGTGCCGTTCCAGGAAACCGGTCTTCGCTGCTTCACTGCAATAACCCGGTCCTGATGCCATCCGAGATGCCAGTTGGTTTCAGGTGTCTTGTCGAATGCAAGAACACGCACAGGTCTGGCAGCGCCATCCGACAAGGCACTGGCCACCTGTCCAAGCTCTCCTGACGGAGATAACAGTTGCAAGACAACCGGGGACAGATCAAATGACCTGCCCCCGACTTTTACATCCAATGTTGTGAATTCGTGCCGAAGCTGAGCAAGAACTGCCGGTTCCACCGCTGATGCAATGAGTTCCGCACCATCGCGCTGGAACTCGAGCATCAATCCATTGCCTTGACGATGCCCTCGACCATTTTCTTGGCGTCGCCCAGCAGCATCAGCGTGTTGTCGCGGTAGAACAGCGAGTTGTCGATGCCGGCGTATCCCGATGCCAGCGAGCGCTTGGAGAACATCACCGTGCCTGCATTCCACACTTCCAGCACCGGCATGCCGAAGATCGGCGACTGCGGATCCTCCTTGGCTGCAGGATTGGTCACATCGTTGGCGCCGATCACATAGACGATATCGGTGTTGGCGAACTCCGAGTTGATGTCTTCAAGTTCGAACACTTCGTCATAAGGCACGTTCGCCTCGGCCAGCAGCACGTTCATGTGGCCCGGCATACGCCCGGCGACCGGATGAATGGCATACTTGACCGTGACGCCGGCGGCTTTAAGCTCGTCTGCCATTTCACGCAGCGCATGCTGAGCCTGCGCCACCGCCATGCCGTAGCCCGGCACGATGATCACCGAAGATGCGTTCTTCAGCATGAAGCCGGCATCCTCCGCAGAACCCTGCTTGACGGGCTTGACCTCGCCGTCGGCGCCCGCCGCAGGTCCGGCGGTTTCACCACCGAAGCCGCCAAGGATGACCGAAATGAACGACCGGTTCATGCCCTTGCACATGATGTAGGACAGGATGGCGCCGGACGAACCGACCAGCGCGCCGGTAATGATCAGCGCGGTGTTGCCCAGCGTGAAACCAATACCGGCTGCCGCCCATCCGGAATACGAGTTCAGCATCGACACCACCACCGGCATGTCGGCTCCGCCAATCGGGATAATGATCAGCACCCCGAAAACCAGTGCCAAAACCACGATGAGCCAGAACGCGGTCGCCGATTGCGTCACCATCAGCCAGATGATGGCAATGACGATGGCCGCGAACAGCGCGATATTGATCATGTGCCGCGCCGGCAGCATGATCGGCGCGCCGGACACGCGCCCGGACAGCTTGCCGAACGCAATCACCGAACCGGTAAAGGTAATGGCACCAATGCCGGCACCGAGCGCCATCTCAAACAGGGATGCCGCCGCGATCTGGCCCGATGCGTCGGAAATTTCAAACGCGGCAGGTGAATACAGTGCTGCTGCAGCCACGAACACCGCCGCCAGGCCCACCAGCGAGTGGAAAGCCGCCACAAGTTCCGGCATTGCCGTCATGGGAATGTTCTTCGCCGTGTAGGCACCGATGCTGCCACCAATGGCAATTGCCAATATGATCAGGCCCCAGGTGGTGGCCGAACCGACACCCATCAGCAGCAGTGTGGTCACAACCGCCACCGCCATGCCGATCATACCGAACTGGTTACCCTGTCTGGAAGACTCAGGATGCGAAAGCCCGCGCAGCGCCAGAATGAACAGGACGCCGGAAACGAGATACAGAAGGGCCGCGATATTTGCTGACATCACTTGGCTTCCTTCTTCTTGTACATAGCCAGCATTCGCTGGGTAACCAGGAAGCCGCCGAATATGTTGACGCTGGCGAACACCAGCGCAATGAAGCCGAACACCATGGCCGCCGTTGATCCGGACGCCACCGCACCGGCGCCGACTGCCAGCAATGCGCCGACCACGATGACCGAGGAGATCGCATTGGTCACCGACATCAGCGGGGTATGCAGCGCCGGTGTCACTGACCAGACAACGTAATAGCCGACAAAGATCGCCAGCACGAAGATGGCCAGGCGAAACACAAACGGATCAATTCCGGTGGCCGCACCTGCTGCTGCGCCGGCGCCTTCCGCGATCAGCTGCGCCTGGTCAGCCAGCGCCTGCGCCTGTTCTGACGCGGTTTGCGCCGCTTCGGCGGCACTGCGTGCAGCTTCGGCCGCGGCCTTTGCGGCTTCCGTTACCTCTTCCGGGGTCATTCCTGCCATTGCTCTAGTTCCCCTTCTTCTCAGTCAGAACCGGATGCACGATTTCGCCATCGCGCATCAGCCCGCACCCGGTGATGATCTCATCTTCCCAGTCGAGCTTCATCTCACCTTCCGGCGACACAATCAGATCAACAAAGTTCTGCAGGTTCTTCGCGTACAGTGTCGAGGCGTTGCCGGCTAGTTTGCCGGGCAGGTTCTCGTACCCCATGATCGCAACGCCCTTGTGATCGACGACCTGGCCGGGTTTTGACAGCGGACAGTTGCCACCGCGCTCCACAGCCATGTCGACGATGATTGAGCCCGCCTTCATGCTTTCGACCATCTGCTTGGTAACCAGCACCGGAGCTGGCCGCCCGGGGATCAGAGCCGTCGTGATGACGACATCCTGGCCCTTGATATGATCGGCAACCAGTTCGGCCTGCTTTTTCTTGTCCTCGGCCGACAATTCCTTGGCATAACCGCCTTCGGTGGCAGCATCGGCCATGCCCTCGACGAACACGAATTTAGCACCGAGCGAAGCAACCTGTTCACCGGCAGCCGCACG
This sequence comes from Anderseniella sp., assembly GCA_028289645.1. GTDB lineage: Bacteria > Pseudomonadota > Alphaproteobacteria > Rhizobiales > Aestuariivirgaceae > Anderseniella. The sequence continues at coordinate 235,378 of JANQOK010000023.1, read as the reverse complement.
AACATCGGTCGCCGACACGACCGCCCCGAGCCGCCGCGCCGTGGCAATCGCCTGCAGGCCCGCCACCCCGGCGCCCATGACGAACACGCGCGCTGCAGGAACGGTGCCTGCAGCCGTCATCATCATCGGGAAGGCCCTGCTGAAATGCTCAGCCGCGTCAATGACGGCCTTGTAGCCGGCAAGGTTCGCCTGCGATGACAGCACGTCCATTGACTGGGCGCGGGTGATGCGCGGCACCAGCTCCATGGAAAATGCCGAAGCCCCCTGCCTGGCCATAGCGTCGAGATTCTTGCGGTCGCCATATGGATCAAGCTGGGCAGCCACAATGGCTCCCTTCTTGAGCGACTTTACGCTGGCATCAGGCAACCGGCGCACCGCCAGCACGATGTCTGCGTCCTTGAGCACAGCCGCACCCTTGGCAATCTTGGCGCCGGCAGCCTTGAAGGCATCGTCGGACATGAAGGAGCCGGCTCCCGCGCCCTGCTCGACACACACGGTGAGCCCCTTCTTCACGTAGGCTTTCACGGCATCAGCAGATACCGCAACACGGCTTTCACCGGCTGCCGTTTCTTTCGGGACAGCTATCTTCATGGGCTACTCCAGTCAGTATGCAGTGAAATGCGCGAGGACGGCCTGCGCGTGCCTATCAGGAAACCAGCATGGCTGCGAACAGGGCGAACAGCGCTGCAACGCCGCCTGACAGAAACCAGTTGCCGGAGCCAATCCGGATATCGATGATCAGCGCAATCAGACCCACTATAAGGCCGGCAAAGCCATAGAACAGTGACCCGGAAGGGCCGAAAGCAAATATGCACAAGGACGTCAGGATGATGAAACATGCGATGCAAAGCGCCACGGAGTACTTCACGAACCCCTTATAGGTGGCCGCATGGTCGGTGGTACCGGATGCGTCGAGGATATCCGCGGTGAAACGGTCGTGTTCAGACATTTATGAAAGCCCCTGAAAAGCTGAAAGTGGACAATATGGAAGTGCAAACTGCCACAATACGGGCAGCCATCCCGAAAAATCAACTTGCAATAGCGCAGGCTGCATTTCCACTGGTTTAAACGCCGCACCTTTCACCCGTCATGACACGGGTATCCGCGCTGTGCCGGCAGGATCGGTCGATCCGGTCCAATCAGCACAGGCTGCGCATCAGACCGCCTCGATCGCCGGCGCCACTCCGGCAGCGTTCAGTGCCCTGGCCTGCCGTTCACCAACCGATTCCAGCTCGTGCGACTGCAGTGCATTTTCGAACAGCCGATGAAAATTCATTTCGGCACGCAAATGAATGAACACCGACCCGAGCCCGATTGCGGCCCGGTCCATGAACACGAACTCGCGCGGCACCCGCACCGGCCCCTTCTCCTTCAGTTGCGTATGCACCGTGAACGCCTGCTGACGGCCATACTGGGCGGCCGACCCCGATCCGTCGGATATCTTCATGACCTTGTCCGTCAGCAACGGGCCGTAGATAAATCGCGCCCACACATTCAGGATATCGATCAGCTCATTGTTGAGGCCCTTGAAACCCCAGATATCGTAAGCCGAAACAATCCTGTCGCGGTCATCGGCCTGCAAGCCCCGGTACAGCTCAACCACACCCTTCACGAATGAAGGCGGGAACACACGCACACAGCCGAAATCCAGAAGGTTCAGGCCCTGCGGCCTGCCTGCGTCGTCCGACCAGGCTGTGTAGTTGCCGAGATGCGGATCGCCATGTATGACGCCGTGACTGGTGAACGGCCGCCACCAGGCGTCGAACATGTTGCGGCACAACAGGTTCCGCACTTCCTGGTTATCGTCCTTGAATTCAAGCAGCTTGCGGCCCTCGAGCCACTGCATGGTGATCAGGCGCCCGGTTGACAACTCCTGATGCAGGTCGGGGACATGAATGTCCGGACGGTCGGCCAGAATTGTCTTATACAGCCGCATGTGACCGGCCTCACGAACGTAATCGAGTTCTTCGCGCAGCCGGGCGCCGATCTCGCCGGCAATCTCGGTTGTGTCGATAGCCTTGCTGATCTGCCGGTGCAGCGCGAACAATACCTTGAGCTGTCTCAGATCGGCTTCGACCGCTGACGCCATGTCAGGATACTGCAGTTTGCAGGCCAGCATCTCGCCTTCATGCGATCTGGCCCGGTGCACCTGGCCGAGCGAGGCGGCCGCAACTGCCTCACGCTCGAACGAGGCAAACCGGTCCTGCCAGTCCGCCCCCAGTTCCGCTGCCATGCGACGGCGCACGAACGGCCAGCCCATGGCCGGTGCCTCGTTCTGCAACTGAGCCAGTTCTTCCGCAAACTCCGCCGGCAGCGCTTCGGGAATGGTTGCCAGCAATTGTGCAACTTTCATCAGCGGGCCTTTCAGCGTCCCGAGCGCCTGTCTGAACAGTTTCGCTTCTGCTGAATGATCCTTGTCGGATGAAAATGCCCGGCTCGCGGCAACACGGGCTGCCGCAGATCCGACACCGCTGCCGACTTTCGCGTACCGTGACAGCCGACCGGTCAGGGAATTGGCCTCGGCATCCTTGCTATCTGATTTCCCGTTCACGTTTCATCCTGTTCCGCCAATGCAGACAGTTCTGTCAGAACCACGTCGCGATGATCGGAAATTCCCTTGTAGGCAAGCTCCGCTGCATCAAGGCTTTCAACATGCTGTTTCAGCCGGGCCGCGATCTGACATCTGTCCGGATGTGTCATGAGCAGTGAAACGGGATCGACAACGATCTGGATTGTAAACAGAACATCACCGCTGGCCGGCAGCCGTGTCAGGGTCTGACGTTCGGCGCGCAGCCAGGTTCCTGTAAAGAACCCGCCACACGTGTCGGTCCATCTGGTATGGGTTGAGTGACTGAACGGATGATGCAGGTCCGGCACCTCGTAGATGGACCAGTTGCAGCGCTGCACCGGGTGGCCCTGCTTGAGGTTGTCGAATATCCGGTCGATCAGTTTCGCAGTTCTGGTTCCCGGCCCGAAACCGGGCACCGGCCCGTGAACCTCCGCAATCGGTTTGGAAAACTTGTCCGCCAGCACCCAGGTGGACGGAAAACACACCGCGGCGGCGGCAATGCGGTATCCGGCATCACCCTTGCGCATGATCACCAGATCGTCCTGAACCAGCCGGCAGGCCAGTTCCAGCGGCGCGTGAACGTAGTCTGAAACCTTCAATGTCATGGCGGCAGGCGCCACCGTCACGTTGTCGCCGGACACCTGGTAGATTTCCGGATGGGCGCGAGGCAGGTAGTCCAGCAGCAGGTCAAGCGTCTCGACCTGGGCATCAAGCGTGTCGGCTTCCGCCTGGAACACCGCTTCGCGACGCTGTGCGAAGTGCTCTGCCTTGGCACGCAGTTGCTCGGCCAGATGAATGTCCGGCATAATCCAGTGCATCGGATCGAGAGCCGACAGCCCAACCGAGAACGGTCTCGGCAACTTGTCCGGATTCAGGGCTGAATGGGCTGATAGATCTCTCATGTCACCTCAGATCAAACCTCGGCTTCCATCTGTTCCAGTTCGTCGATGAAGCCTTCAAGCATGGACAGCCCCTTGCTCCAGAAGCCGGGGTCGGTTGCATCCAGGCCGAATGGCTGCAGCAATTCGGAATGGTGCTTGGTGCCGCCAGCCTTGAGCATTTCGAAATACTTTTTCTGGAAGCCGTCTTCTGCCTCCAGGTACCTGGCATACAGCGAATTCACCAGACAGTCGCCGAAAGCATACGCATAGACGTAAAACGGCGAATGGATGAAGTGCGGAATGTAGGCCCAGAAATTCTCATAGCCGGGACCGAACTCGATCGCCTCGCCGAGCGCTTCCTTCTGGGTCTTGATCCAGATCTCACCCAGTTGCTCGGCTGTCAGTTCGCCGTCGCGGCGTGCCAGGTGAACCTCCCGTTCGAAACAGTAGAACGCAATCTGGCGAACCACGGTGTTGAGCATATCCTCAACCTTGCCGGCCAGCAGGATTTTCCGGGTTTTGGGATCGCTGGTCTGACTGAGCAGCGAGCGGAAAGTGAGCATCTCGCCGAATACCGAGGCGGTTTCGGCCAGGGTCAATGGCGTGGACGCCATCAGGGCACCCTGATCCGAGGCCAGAACCTGGTGCACACCGTGGCCGAGCTCGTGCGCCAGTGTCATGACATCACGAGTCTTGCCCTGGTAGTTCAACATCACATATGGGTGCGCCGACGGCACCGTCGGGTGCGAAAAGGCACCGGACGACTTGCCCGGGCGAACCGGGGCATCGATCCAGCGTTCGTCAAAGAAACGCCGTGCAATGTCGGCCATCTCCGGGGCAAAACCGGCATAGGCGTCCAGAACCGTCGTCTGCGCATCGTCCCAGCCGATCTTGCTGTCATCCTGGTCCGGCAACGGCGCATTGCGGTCCCAGTGCATCATCCGGTCCATGCCCAGCCATTTCGCTTTCATGGCATAGTAGCGATGCGACAGTTTCGGGTATGAACCGCGTACTGCTTCAACCAGCGCATCGACCACCGGGCCTTCAACTCGGTTGGCCAGATGGCGGCTGTCGGCCACGTCTTCAAACCCGCGCCAGCGGTCGGATATCTCCTTGTCCTTGGCCAGTGTGTTGGTGATCGAGGCGAACAGCGAGATATTGGACTTGAACACCTTGGCCAGCGCTTCCGCGGCAGTCCTGCGTTGGGTGCCATCCTTGGACATCAGCATGTTCAAGGTCGGTTCAAGGGACAGTTCCTCACCGTCCACATCAAATTTCAGTGCCGCCATGGTCTCATCAAACAGTCGGTTCCAGGCGCCGGCCGCGGTCACCGACTTCTCATGGAACAGTTGTTCCACCCGGTCTTCCAGCTGAAACGGCTTCTCCTTGCGCAGATCCTCGATCCAGGGCCGATAATGAGCCAGCCCGGCCGATGAGCCCATCGCCAACTCCAGCGCATCGCCGTCCAGCCGATTGAACTCCAGCTCGAAGAACACCAAACCGGTTGTTATCGAAGTCAGCTTCTGGGAAACGTCACCATAGAATTTCTGCCGGTCAGGGTCGGTTGTGTCGCCCACATAGTACAGCATCATGAATGACCCGAGGCGTCCAAACAGGTCGGACATGGCCTCATACTCGCGGATCACGCCCGCCAGCGCCTCGCCGCCTTTGCCGGCCTCAAGCATGTCTTCGAGCTTGCCCTGGTAGGTTTCGGCAAACCGGGCTGCGTCAGATGCCGCCTTTTCCATGCCGGCTTTGAACTCGGCCGAATCCGGTCCCGGATAAAGGTCGGTCAAGTTCCACTCCGGCAACTCGCCCAGATCCGCTCCGGTCGCATTTGAAGATGAAGATTTTTGCCAATTCATTGTCGGATTACGCATTTTTACTCCAGATAGTCAGGTGCCGGAACGGGGAAAACGGGGCGTGAATTGCACATATGACCGCTCAATCTGCTGCAAACAAGCGGATTTCACCAAGATTTCCAGAAAATCATCAACTTGTATCAAAGTGGCCCAATTTTAAGCTGCCATTTACCCCTCTAGGGCACAGTGCCCAAGTGAAGCATATGGAGTGAACCCGTGGGAACATTCAGACAGGCCCGTTCATTGTGCGCTTTCGATCCTGAGACGGCTGTGAGTAAGCAAAAGAGACAGCATGGCACATAAAATTCTGATTGTTGACGACGACCCGGCGCAGCGCCGAATTCTCGAAGAGCTGGTCAAGCGATATGGGTTCGAAGCCGCCACCGCTGACGGCGCCAGCCAGGGCCTCGACATTCTGGAGGCAAGTCGCTCCAAGCCGGTCGACCTGATCATTCTCGACCTGGTGATGCCGGAAATTGACGGGCTTGAGTTTCTCGAACGCCTGTCGGCCTACCGCACCTCGGTTCCGGTCATCGTGCAGACCGCCCAGGGCTCCATTGAAACCGTGGTCAAGGCCATGCGGGCAGGAGCCGACGATTTCGTGGTCAAGCCGGTCAACCCGGAGCGGTTGAAAGTTTCCATACAGAACCTGCTGAAGGTCAACGCGCTGACCGAGGAAGTGAAGCGGCTGAACCAGAAAGTGTCTGGCGAAATGTCGTTCGATGACCTGATAATCGCCAGCCCGGCCATGTCCAGCGTGGTGAAGCTCGGCAAACGGGCGGCTCACTCGAACATTCCGGTACTGATCGAGGGTGAGAGCGGATCGGGCAAGGAAATGATAGCCCGGGCCATCCAGGGCGAAAGCGAGCGCCGCGGCAAGGCATTCGTGGCTGTGAACTGCGGCGCGTTGCCGGAAAACCTGGTTGAAAGCATTCTGTTTGGCCATGAAAAGGGCGCTTTTACCGGCGCGGTCGGCAAGCACATCGGCAAGTTCCAGGAAGCCGACGGCGGCACCTTGTTCCTTGACGAGGTTGCAGAGCTGCCGCTGGACATTCAGGTGAAGCTGCTGCGCGCGTTGCAGGAAGGTGAAATTGATCCTGTAGGGTCGCGTAAGCCTGTCAAGATCGACATCCGGCTCATTTCCGCAACCAACCGCAACATGATTGAAATGGTCAAGAACGGCCAGTTCCGCGAAGACCTGTATTACCGTCTCAATGTATTTCCGATCATGGCGCCGCCGCTGCGCGAACGCATCGAGGACATTCCGCCGCTGGTAACCCATTTCATCACCCGCTTTGCAGCCGAGGAAGGCCGCAGGGTCAAGGGTATCGATGCAAATGCGCTGGAACTGCTCAAGACGTACGCCTGGCCAGGCAATGTCCGTCAGCTGGAAAACACGGTATTCAGGGCAATTGTCATGTGTGAGGGCGATCAGCTTCACATAGCGGATTTTCCGCAGATTGCCGCCCTCACCGACGGTTTTGACGTTGAGGTGCCTCCAGCACCGGTTCCTGAGCCGGCTGCGCCGGCTGCGAGCGGGGTGGATGCAATGATTGGCGGGGCCAGCAACGTCGCCGACCAGGACACCCTTGCATCGAGCGGCTCGACCAACATGGTGTCCGACGGTTATGCGATCGGTATCCCGGCGGTCACCGACGGCGGACATATCCGCCGGCTTGAAGAGATTGAAGCAGACATGATCCGCCTGGCCCTCAACCGCTATCGCGGTCAGATGTCGGAAGTCGCGCGCAAACTGGGCATAGGGCGCTCAACCCTGTACAGGAAAATGCGTGAACTGGGACTGGAAGCACGCGGATAGCATCTGACCTTACCGAATCGCCCTGCAAGTCGGCTGTTCATGTTTTGAACACGAAATAGCTCGAAGCTTGACAAAATTTGGTGAGTGAATGAACCAATTGGGATCGCAGATGTTATCTGACAGGTATGATGGGAGCCGGGCCCGACTGAAAGTCGGCTTGAACTGGTAATTTGACGTCACCGGGCATACATAAGGTCCAGGTTACAGAAAAGTTATTAATTCCCCTCGGTCGACGTATTGCGAAGATTGCAAGGCTGTGGCTTAACTCACAGCTGATTCACCGGAGGTTTGTGTAATGTTGAACCGTTTGAGTGCCGTCCTGCTGGCGTCGTGCCTGGCCTTGCCTCTCATGGCCGTTTCTGCCAGCGCGGAAAGCCAGATCAGGCAGAAGAAGTTCAACTTTAATTCTGGCAGCAGCACCCAGTCCAATGACGGTTTCTGGACGCAACGCCAAAGACGTGAGCGGCGCAGCAGACAACGAGCAAGACAGCGCGAAGAGTTCAATTTCCTCGACAGGACACGTGGTTTCTTTTCCCGTTCCGGCGACTTTTTTGACCGCCAGGTACGTTATCGCAATGCCAGGCGTTTCCGTGACCGGGTCCGGTTGTCGGACAATGACGGCCCGGACGCCGCTTCGACCGGCGAAAAGTACTATACCTACAAGGCCAGCGTTCCGGTGGCGCTTGCCGACAAGAAGCTGAAGCAGCCGCGCCCTAAAGGTGCCGTGTTCGCTTCTGCTTCGGGAACCGTCGTGGATGCGAACGAGTACGTGCAAACCGTTGAGTTGCCTGACCCTGTAGCTCAGGCGACTTTCGAGGCGCTGAAACAGAGTTCCACCGGCGTGGCCCTTTCGAAAAACCAGGTCAAGGCCCTGGTCAAGACCTACGCCGACCGTCAGTTTGAACCGCTGTGGATCGAAGACAACAAGCCGTCGTCAAAGGCGCTTGCCGTGCTGAAAGTTCTGGCTAACGCCGACCAAGAAGGCCTTGACCCTGATCTGTACCGGCTGCCGTCGCTGGCAGATGCCGGCGGTATTGAGCGGCTTGGCTCCGATCCAGTGTCTCTGGCGAAATTCGAACTGCAATTGTCTGCCATGGCGCTGCGCTACTCCGACCATGCCTCTTCCGGCCTGGTCACTCCCAACAAGATCTCCGGCTATCACGACCTCAAGCCGCCCGAAATTGCGGCTAAGGATGCGGTCGCCTCGCTTGTAAATCATCCCGCCCCTCAGGACTGGCTGATGAGCCTGCACCCCAAGCTGCCCTCTTACGCGGCCATGAAGGCTGAACTGATCAAGCTCGGTGCGGGCGAGCCAGAAGTCGAGCAGATCGTTGTTCCGGCCGGCCCGCTGTTGAAACTGGGCGTCGAGGATGACCGGGTGCCAATTCTGCGTGAACGCCTCAAGCAATTGAAATTGCTGAAAAATAAAGATGAGCTTGCGCTGTCCGACAATCAGGCCAGCGATGCCCCGCTGTTCGGATCTGAAGGTGCCGTACTGGCTGCGGAGAACACGTCCAACGTCATGACCGAGACCGATGTCAGGGCGCTCAGGGCGTTTCAGAAGAGTGTTGGCCTCAGTCCCGATGGTATCGCCGGCAGGCGTACCATTGGCGCTCTCAACGGCAAGAAATCCGTCAAGCGAACTGACCAGCTTGCGCTGAACATGGAGCGGTTGCGATGGCTGCCGCGCAATCTTGGCTCGCGCTATGTGTTCGTGAACCAGGCCGCCTACAGAATGCGAATCGTCAATAAGGGCGAGATCGAATGGTCCACCCGCGTGATTGTCGGCAAACCGTCAAACCAGACCTATTTCTTCTCCGACCAGATGTCGCGGGTAGAATTCAATCCCTATTGGGGTATCCCGCAATCCATCATCAAGGGTGAATATCTGCGCCGGGTGCAGGACAATCCGAGCTATTTCGAGCAACGCGGCTACGAAGTGCTCAACAGCCGCGGCCAGCGGATTTCCGGCTGGGATGTTGATTGGTGGAACTATCGCGGCGGTATCGGCGTGCGCCAGAAACCGGGTCCCAAAAATGCGTTGGGCGAGGTGAAGTTCATGTTCCCGAACAAGCACGCCATCTACCTGCACGACACGCCTAAACGGTCGCTGTTCAACAACGACAAGCGTGCCTACAGTCACGGTTGTGTGCGCGTGCAGAACCCCCGTGAGCTTGCGACCCAGATTCTGGGCTGGTCGCCGAACAAGATCGCATCGACCATCGCAACCCGGAAAAACACCCCGGTTCAGCTGAAAAACAAGCTGCCAGTGCATTTGACCTACTTCACCGCCTGGACCGATGAGTCAGGAGATCTGGCCTATTACAATGACGTCTACAAGCGAGACATGTACCTCGCCCGGGCGCTAAAGGCTGAAAAAACCGCGCTGCGCTGAAGCGTCTGACGACTGAAACAGCCGTATCGGATGGGCGCCGTCAGGGCGCCCATTCTGCGTTATAGTGCCGGTGCGGACCTCAAACCATCTGTTTTCGGTTCGATCAGTCGAAAACAGTCATCAATCTGACATATTATCACCGGTTTTTACGCGCGTGCTTAAGCGGGTGTTAATCTGACTATGCAATGATCAATTAGCTGAGTAAAAACAACGCCTAATAGCAGCCTTATTCTTGTGGTTTCTGGCGAATTCGGTTACAAAGACTTACGAGATTCTGCTGAGTGCAGTTTCTAGGGGATGCGGGGATTTCCCGTGTGATGGTGGTGATGCAGTGCAGGGTTCCTTGGACCACGCTATTTAGCAGCGCGGTTTCTCAGGCCAAAAGTAAGGCTTTGACCGGTTGTTTGGCGGCCACGGTCGCCGCAGTCGTGTCCGTGGCGACGTCTGCCGTGGCATCTGCCGAAAACCGCACTCTTTCCATGTATTTCACCCACACCAAGGAGACCCTGACGGTTACCTATAAGAGGAATGGCAAGTACGACAAGTCAGCCCTCAAGAAAATAAACTGGTTCCTGCGCGATTGGCGCCGCAACGAACCAACCAAGATGTCCCTGGAGACGATCGACCTGTTGTGGGAACTGCACGCCGACCTCGGTTCGAAAAAGCCGGTTCACATCATATCCGGCTACCGCTCTCCACGCACCAACGCCATGTTAAAGCGGATCGGTCGCAAGGTAGCACGCAGATCGCAGCACACGCAGGGCCGGGCAATTGATTTCTATTTCCCCGACGTGCCGATTGAAAAGGTCATGGGATCGGCATTCGTGCGCAAGATCGGTGGTGTTGGCTATTATCCGCGCTCCGGCAAATACGGTTTCGTGCACATCGACGATGGCAGTGTCCGGCACTGGCCGCGCATGAGTGCCGCGCGCCAGGCCAAAATTGCCCGCAAGTACCATAAGACAGTGGCCGCCCGCAAAGGCCGCCCGAACAACTTGCAGTATGCCGCTTTCCAGCCCGAGCCGGCCCAGAGCAAGAAAAAGTCGTCCGGAGGTCCGGTCAGCTTAATGCCAGCAAGCATGGCTGAAGCTGTTATCGCGGCAGTCGCTACAACGCCGGCCCCAACTGTGCGTGCTATTGCGCCGAAACCGCGGCCGCGGCCAATTGAAGTGCTTATGCTGGCAGCGGCCAACATGCAGATCGAGCCGGCTTCTGCTCCGGTGGAACGTCAGAATTTTGCCGAAGACAGCATGTCGCCGGTCCGCGGCAGCCTGGGTCCCGTCACCATAGCCTCGCTTGCCGCTGAAGATCTTAACGCCGTCAACTCAACCGCTAAGGGCAGTCTCAGTACCGCAGCGGCACCAGCCGCTCAGCAAGCCGGCATTCGTCCGTTAAGCGTAAGCTATGCCAACACATCCAGCCTCAGCGACCTGTTCACCAACACCGATGAAATTGCACGCCGTGACGGGGCGCCACAGCCTTTCGTTCATGATGAAGAGCACGAGATTCACCCTCTCAGCAAAGAAGACAAATCGGCGCTGGCACGTTTGATTGAAGCGTTCATGCCCGGTGCCGAGACAACTGAAGAAGCAGCGAGCTCTGACAACGGCGTTAACCGGTCCGGCAAGGGCGACAGCCAAATTGTTAATCGCACCGGCAAGGGCAACTTCACACCCGAGGCGGTCGGCACCCAGAAAATCTGGCAGCAAAGCGACGCTCAAAGCTCAAAAGTTCTGAAAGTCGTGGAAGCGCCACTCAGCTTCGGAAACTGACGTCGTTCTCCATCATCTCCCGACCGGGCCTTCGCCAATGAGGTCAGCGCATATGTTCAGGCATGCGCCGCAGGGTTACGGTTACGCCGACGTTTCAATTGCAACCATGGGCTTACGCCAAACTCATTGCGCAGCGGCGGCATCGCCCCGCCCGCCATCATCTGCGGGAATCATGCCGAGTGCACTGAGATAAAGGTCCAGAATTGCTTCTTCTTCCTGCCGTTCCGCGCTGTCTTTCTTGCGCAGGCTGACGACCTTTCGCATGATCTTGGTGTCGAAACCGTTGGACTTGGCCTCACCATAGATTTCCTTGATATCGGCCGCGATCGCCTTCTTCTCTTCTTCAAGACGCTCAATGCGCTCGATCAGGCTGCGAAGCTGGCCTTGCGCAAAACTTGTTTTGGTATCCATGGGGTTTCAGTCCGTTCTATCTTTTCTCGGCGCTCATCTGAACGTGGGTTGGACCCGGATCACGGCCTTAGTGATCGCTATGCGACTTGGCGAATGCCGCAGCCTGCTCAGGCGTTGCCTCGGTCTGGTAGGTGGCCTTCCACTCGGCATACGGCATGCCATAGACATGCTCGCGCGCAGCTTCCTTGTCCAGTGAAATACCAGCTTCATCCGCAGCATCTTTGAGCCAGTTGGATAGGCAGTTGCGGCAAAATCCACCCAGGTTCATCAGGTCAATGTTCTGGACATCATTGCGTTCGCGCAAATGCGCCACCAGGCGGCGAAAGGCAGCCGCTTCCAGTTCAGTCCGGGTCTTGTCATCCATTGTCATCTGTCTCCTGCATTTTCATTGCACCAGATCCTTGATCTGGTCATTGGCAATCATCGCTTCAATAGCGACCGCCAACCGCTCAATCCATTGCGACACGCCCAGATCGTCCGAAATCAGGTCCTGACGGATCTCCAGCAGCGTGTGCGGCAGACCGCGCTTGACGGCATGGGCGTTCATGCAATCGCCGGCCAGGCCGCCGGCATAAGGTTCGTTGTCGCCGACGACCAGATTGGGGTCAGCAGACAGGGCCTGTATGAACAGGTCCGAACAGCGCCTGTCATCTTCCCACAAAAGACCAGCATGCCAGGGCCGCACCAGCCCTTTCCACGCCGGAGTAAAACTGTGCACAGAAATCAGCACCGGGGGTGATCCGTCTGCTATCGCGGCATCGATCTCCGCGTCAATGGCCCGATGGTAGGGCTTGTAGAAGTGAGACAGCCTGAAACGCCGCTCGGCCTCGTCAATGTCCCGGTTGCCCGGCACTACCGCACCATCAGACAGCTGCATGATCAGCGTCGGATCGTTGACCCCTCTATTGGGATCGATCAGCAGCCTGGAAAAACACGACAACACCGCTGGAACGCCCAGCCTTTGCGACAGGCCGTTCACCACGGCTTCGACGCCTATATCGTAGGCAATATGCCGGTCGAACTCGGACGCCGGCAGACCCAAGTCACCATAGGCTTCCGGCAGCGCGTTCCTGGCATGATCACAGATCAGCAGGATGCCCAGGCTGCGGTCGCCGGGCAAAACGTAGTGGCTGTCAAAACCGGCAATGTCATCGGTCCTGTGTGGACCGGCGTGAGAGACAGTGGAAACAATGTTCATGATGGACTGGACTATAGAACGCCGTCCACGATTGTCCACCATGCATGAAGCATGCTTGACCCGGTCATCGAACACGTTGATAAGTTGTAACGTCAGGAAGTGTTGTCCTGTCATGGAACTGCCATTTTTGCGATGGCATTTTGACGTCGGCGAAACATGGAAATCGCCGTCACATTATACTTGGCATCGCCCGGTTGTATCGTCACACTGGTGATGCTTTGACAGGATTAGAAAAGGGATGGATGACGTCGTGCCCGTTGCGCCGGCGTCTCAGGGAAAGACTGCATATGAAGCGCTCACTTCTTCTTGCTTTAGCTGTTGCTGCGCCGGCAATTCTGGTCCAGCCGGCACCTGCACACGCAGACCTCAAACTTTGCAATCTGACACCCAGCCGCGTCGGCGTGGCACTGGGATACAAGGATCAACAGGGCTGGGCATCGGAAGGCTGGTGGAACATTGCCGCCAATGCCTGCGAAACCCTGCTGAAAGGCCCGCTGATCGCACGGTGGTATTACATTTACGCTGTGGACTATGACAATGGCGGCTCCTGGGGCGGCAATGCCCAGATGTGCAGCCGTGATAAACTGTTCACAATCCGCGGGTTAAAAAGCTGCCAGGAACGTGGCTACAAGCAGACCGGTTTCTTCGAAGTGGACACCGGCGAAAACACCGACTGGACTATCAGGCTTGAAGGCGCCAAGACCCAGCCGGCTCCGACGGCCACGCAGTAATCCCGACGGAAGTAATTGCTGACCGGTTCGCAGGAACCTGTTGTGCTGAATAAAAAGAACAATAAGGTGATGGGGACGTGAGACGGCAGAGACAGGCGAAGATCGTCGCAACCCTGGGCCCGGCGTCCGAAACCGAAGACATGATCGAGAAGCTGTTTCTCGCCGGTGTGGATGTATTTCGCATCAATATGAGCCATTCCGATCATGCCGGTCTCAAGACGCGGTACGACATGATCCGCCGGGTCGAGAAGAAGCACTCCCGTCCCATCGCCGTGCTTGTCGACCTGCAGGGGCCCAAGCTGCGCATCGACACGTTCGCCAGCGATGAAGTCACCATAAATGCCGGCGACACCTTCACCCTCGACATGGATGAAACACCGGGCGACGAAACCCGTGTTCACCTGCCCCATCCGGAAATCTTCCAGGCGGTCAAGCCCGGTGAGAACCTGCTGCTCAATGATGGCCGCATCAGGCTGGAGGTTACCTCGGCCGCTGCCGGCAAGATCGAGACCCGGGTAGTCTTCGGCGGCGTGCTGTCTGCACGCAAGGGCGTGAATCTGCCTGACACGATCATCCCGCTCACACCGCTGACCGAAAAGGATCTCGCAGATCTTGAATATGCCCTGACACTGGACATTGACTGGGTCGCCCTATCGTTCGTGCAGCAGCCGTCTGACGTGGCCGAGGCCCGCGCCATTATCGGCGACAAGGCCGGCATCATGGTCAAGGTCGAAAAACCGTCAGCGCTCAATTTCCTCGACGACATCATCGACCAGGCAGATGCCGTCATGGTGGCCCGCGGAGACCTGGGCGTTGAATTGCCGCTGGAGTCCGTGCCTGGTTGGCAGAAGCGTATCGTGCGTGCCTGCCGCCGGGCCGGCAAGCCGGTCGTGGTGGCGACCCAGATGCTGGAAAGCATGATCCAGGAACCTGTGCCGACCCGCGCTGAGGTATCCGACATTGCAACCGCCCTGTTCGAAGGGGCTGACGCGATCATGCTGTCAGCGGAGTCTGCGGCCGGCGAATGGCCCGAGGAAGCGGTCGCAACAATGGACAGGATCGCCCAGTCCGTCGAACGCGATCCGCTGTATGCCAACATCATCAAGAATGCCCGCACCGAACCGCAACAGACCAGTGCCGACGCCATATCCAATGCGGCGCGCACCGTTGCGGAAACACTGAATGTGTCGGCCATCGTCTGTTACACGGGCTCCGGCTCAACCGGGCTGCGGGTGGCGCGTGAACGCCCGGACATGCCGGTCATTGCGCTCACCCCTAACATTGCCACCGGACGCCGGCTGGCGGTTGTGTGGGGACTGCACTGCATGCACACTGAAGATGCCCGCGATCTGGACGACATGGTCAAACGCGCTGTCGACATTTCGCGCAACGAGAAGATTGCCAAGGTGGGTGATCACATTGTCATCACCGCAGGTGTTCCCCTGCGCACTCCCGGCAAGACCAACATGCTCCGGGTGGCGCGGGTCACGGCACCGGCTTGAGACTGGCTTCCTGCGACGTAGGCGATGGTCCGCAATTGCCGCCAGTTCAGCCTTCGATCTCCATCAGCAGCTTCCTCAAAAGCTGGAACATTGTTGGCCATCACCTCTACATGCGCAGCCAAATCCTTTGACTAGCCCCGGTCATTAGGCCGCCTGTCCGGTTGCGCCAACACGATGCCGCGCGCGACGAGTTGCGCGCATCTACACGCTGTCGCGCTGCATAAGATCAGCGAATTTGCTCGAAAAATGATCGATGAAGACCCTGATCTTGGGCGCCAGATGATGCTTGCTCGCATAAACAGCATAGATACCTGCGGCTTCATCCCTATGTTCAGGAAACAGCTGCAACAAGCTGCCATCTTCAAGATCACCGGCCACCATGTATGTGGACAGGTGCGATATACCCAGACCGGCTTTGGTCGCATAGTAGACGGCATCGGCGCTATTGGCTTCGAAGTTGCCCTGCGCTGTCACGGTGACCTCCTTGCCCTCCAACAAAAATTGCCAGTCGTTCCAGTTGCTAACGGTGGAGACCCGCAGGCAGTTGTGACGTGAAAAGTCTTCCAGCGATGATGGCACGCCGTGGCGTGCAACATATTGTGGAGACGCGCAGACCACGCGCTTGTAAGCGGTAAGCTTGCGGGCGATCACTGACGAACTCTCTATCTGAGCACTGAACCGGATCGCCAAATCATAATCTGAATTGATCAGATCGACGCTGCGGTCCGTCAGTTCCAGATTTACTTCAAGATCAGGATAGGTATCCAGGAACTCCGGCAACAACGGCAAAAGCTGCGCCTTTGCGAATGCCACCGTTGATGCGATCCGTAATATGCCCTGAGGCTGGCCACCCATCGCTTCCACCAGTTCCCGGGCTTCGCGAACCTGCGATGAGATGCTGGCGCAGCGCTGATAGAACGAATGCCCCTCCGGTGTCACCGACAACTGCCTGGTGGATCGATTGAGCAAGCGTACGCCAAGTCTGTCCTCCAGGGCGCTGATCTGCTTGCTGACTGCAGACGGCGTCTGGCCAAGATCGCGGGCAGTCGCTGACAGGCTGCCATGCTCCACCACGTCCGCAAACAGAATCATCTGACTGGCGATGTCCATCTCTATCGCTCCAAGCTGTTCCTGCTGGTCAAATATCCTGTGACCAAAACCAGACTTATCGTTTCTGCCAAACAGAAGTATTGTGCATTGCAGCATGAAAAATGTGCAATCGCAACATTCGTTTTCCACAGTCAGAGGTGAACTTCATGATCAAGTCTTCGACCAACCCGACAGTGCCGGCACCGACCCGGGAAGAGATGGAATTCTATATCCGCAAAGGGAAGCAGCTTCAGAGCGAAGCTGTTCACACCATGCTAAAATCAGGTCTGGCGCTCGTTTTAAAGCCCCTTTTTGCGTTTGGCACGTATCGGAAACAGTTCGACCGTAAGACGGTTTCACCGATCAGCGGGCATCATTTACATGGCAGCTAATGCAAAACATCCGACGTTTCTGCATTGTATCTATTCAGGAGATGACCAGTGGCGACCACTGCCCCAGTTGCAACGCAACATGAACTCCCAAAACTAGCGATGATTGTTGGCGGCATGTTTTCGAGTCTGTACAAGTCAATCGTATTTGCCCGGCTGTGCGAAGCGGAGTGGGCCGACCAAGGTCACATTGATGCAGCGGCGCTGAAGCGCATCTGCAAATTGTCAGAACTTGACTAGATCAGAAGATCTTTGGTCGGGCCGATCAACTAGATCTTCTGGTCGAACTCCTGCTCAAGTTCACGAATGCGCTCGTTCACATTCTTCAGGCGCGGGTTCACGGTGCGGGCCCGGCGCAACGCCCGCAATGCCTTGCGGCCGTCACCTCGCTGCTTGAAAATCGCTCCTTGCCCCGACAAGGCGCCATAATGGCGCGGCTCCAGCGCCAGCACCTGGTCAATGTCGCGCAGGGAACTTGTGAAGTCACCGCGCAGGAAATGCAGTGTCGCGCGCCGGTTCCAGCCTTCGGCAAAGTCGGGATTTTGTTCCACAACGGTGTCCAGGATGACCAGTGCCGCACCGTACTGCTGTTCACTCATGGCATTGCCGGCCTGTTTCATCAGCAGGTCGGCCGTCGGGCTGCCGGAGCGCAGCCACAGGGCCTGAATGGCATTTTCCAGCAATTGCGCCGACTTTTCATCGTCCGCCTGCCGCAACTGGCCAAACAACCGGTCCAGGACTTCGGCGGCATCGGCACCGCTGTCAGGGTTGTGCAAGTGCGGTCCTTGCCCCGGCCCCGGCATCTGATGCGCCTCGCCGGCCTGTTGCGCATGCGCAGGTGCTGCAACAGCTATTGCGATAGCCAACGTCACTAAAGCTCTTATCATGGTGCAGAGTCTAGCACTGGATCGGGGCAAGCAAAAGTGCCTGCGACTTTAACCGCTTTTGAGCTTCAACCCCTTGAAATTTGGCGCTTTTCAGCCTCACAAGCCAAATAAAAACGCCGCAAAAGCACTTGCGGCGTCTTCAAATTCAGGTGATGTCGCATGCCCGCCAAGGGCAGCATCCGGCAAGTCAGCCCTGGCGCGCCTTGAAGCGCGGGTTGACTTTGTTGATGACATACAGACGGCCACGGCGGCGAACAACGCGGTTGGCGCGGTGACGCTTGGCAAGCGATTTCAGGGAATTACGGATTTTCATCTGACCGGTCTCTCATAATCAAAGCCGCGCGAGCGATATTCAAACCCGGCGCGGCCTGCGAAATAGTTGGGCGGAACATAGTTGCGCGTGCGTCACGTGTCAACTACTGCAATTTCTGAACATACGCCTTATATCACATTGTCTACAACGACCTTTGAGCAACGCACACAAGCCGGATTGCATGTCTTCACTAATTCCAAGCGAGACCTTCTTGACCTGGAGCGTATTCGGCCTCGGTGTGCTGCTCGTGGTATTGATGTGCTGGCGTGAAAGCAGGCCGCGCCAATCCATGGAAGTCTCCATCTGGCCAACGACGCCGTTTTTGCTCGCCGGGGCGTTTCTCGCCGTTCTGGCCGCCGTTCACCTGCTGACCCTGTACGGCGCCAATCCCCGCTAGAGCCAGTCGTTTCCACAGGTCCCGAACATGAACATCAGCTTGTGACATAGTTCACATCCGGTTCAGGTTTCCCGCGCTATTGTTGTGACCATAGACAAACCAATAAGGACCACGGAAAGACCACCGCCATGTACCGCCAACACACAATCACAAGCTCGCCTGCCCGCTCAGCCGACGCACATGTTGTCGGCGTACCTGAGAACTACCGTCGCCCCGGCCCGAACAGCAGCCAGGAGATCGGTCTGGGCCCGTCAACCAGCGAAGTTCTCGGTGTCTTGTCTGCCATGGAACGCCTGCTTCCCTGACACCCATTTTGGATATTGCGATGCTGTAAAAAACAGTGTCAATTGATGCCTGCGATTAGTTAGGGTCAATGAGCAACCATGCGCGACGCGGCGTCCACTTCCGGTGAAACAACCATTGTTATCGGCGCCGGACAGGCCGGATTCTCGTTTTGCGCACGACTGCGCGAACTTGGCTATCTCGGCAATGTCATCCTGATTGGCGACGAACACCATCCGCCCTACCAGCGTCCGCCACTATCCAAGGCCTACCTGCTCGGCGACATATCGCTTGAGCGCCTGTCATTGCGGCCAGACGAGTTCTATGCCGACCAGCGCATTGACCTGAGAACGGACAGCCGCGTCACCGGAATTGCCCCAGGCGACAGGACCGTCACGCTGGCCGACGGCACTCAGCTCGGTTACGACACTCTCATCCTGGCCACGGGTTCTACGCCACGCCTGCTGCCGTCCAGCCTGTCAGGAGAGCTCGCCGGCATTTACTACATGCGCTCGGTTGCAGATGCCGACGCCATCTCGCCGGAATTCGCAGCCGGTCGGCGCTGCCTGGTGGTGGGTGGCGGTTATATCGGGCTGGAAGCGGCCGCCGTTGCGGCAAAACGCGGGGTAGAAGTCACCCTGATCGAGGCTGCCGAACGCATCCTGCAACGGGTCGCCTGCGGCCAGACGTCAGACTACTTCAGGGAACTGCACCGCTCGCACGGTGTCGATGTCCGCGAAGGCATCGGATTGCGGGCACTTGGCGGCAAAGACGGCCGGGTGTCGTCCGCCACGTTGTCAGACGGAACGTCAGTTGACGTCGATTTCGTCATTGCCGGCATCGGTATCCAGCCCAATGTGGAGTTGGCACAGGCTGCCGGCCTCGACTGCAACAACGGCATCCGGGTCGACACCAGGTGCCTGACGTCGGACTCCGCCATTATGGCTATCGGCGACTGCGCCAGTTTCCCCCGTAATGGCGGACACCTTCGGCTGGAGAGCGTCGGGCATGCCATAGACCACGGCCAGCTTGCGGCAGCCAGTGTGATGGGAAGCGATGAGACCTACCAGGCCAAACCCTGGTTCTGGTCCGATCAGTACGACACCAAGCTGCAGATCGCCGGGCTGTCGACGGGTTATGACACAATCGTCGAACGTAAGGGCGATACTGCTTCGCGCTCCTTCTGGTACTATGCCGGAAACACCCTCCTGGCTGTCGATGCCATGAACGATCCGCGCGCCTACATGGTGGCCAAACGGCTGATCGAGGCCGGTAGGTCACCGCCGGTCAATGCCGTTTCTGACATCAATCTGGATTTGAAAGAGCTGCTCAAGACCTAAGTTCGGGATGACAGGCTCTGCCTGCCGTATAAACGCCTGCAATGGCGCGGTCATCGGCCATGGTCTGCAGAACGAACAGCTCCTCCGCCAGGCTGCGGACTGTCTCCATGCGCAAAGCCATGGCCGGGGTGGCGTGGGAGTCCAGAACCACAAGATCGGCTTCGCTGCCGGCCTCAAGCGTGCCGATCTTGTCCTCCAGCTGCAGCGCCCGGGCATTGCCCAGCGTCATCATGCAGAACGACTTCAGCGGGTTGAGCACCTGGTTCTTGAGCTGCAGCACCTTGTAGGCCTCATCCAGGGTCTTCAGCATGGAATAGCTGGTGCCGCCGCCGATATCTGTGGCAATCGCCGTCCGCACGCCATGCCCGCGCAAACCGTCTTCATCAAACAGCCCGCTGCCCAGGAACAGGTTCGAGGTCGGACAGAACACCGCCACCGACCCGGTCTCGGCCATGGCAGCGCGCTCGCGGCCGCCCAGGTGCAGACAGTGGCCAAACAGGCTTTTGTCACCCAACAGTCCGTACATCTCGTAGACATCGAGGTAATCTCTTGCCGACTGGTAGAGGTCCAGCGTCAGGTCTATCTCGGCCTGGTTTTCCGACAGGTGCGTCTGCATGTAGCACTCAGGGTATTCGGCTGTCAGCGCCTGGGCCATTTCCAGCTGGGTCGGGGTTGAGGTAATTGCGAAGCGCGGCGAGATGGCATAAAGCGCCCTGCCCTTGCCGTGCCAGCGCTCAATCAGGTCCTTGCTGTCGTCGTAAGCAGACTGCGGCGTGTCGCACAGCGCATCGGGTGCGTTGCGGTCCATCATCACCTTGCCGCCGATCATGCGCAGCTTGCGGCGTTCAGCTTCGCTGAAAAACGCCTCCGCCGAAGCCTTGTGCACGGAACAATAGGCAACCGCAGTCGTCGTTCCGTTGCGCAGCAGGTTGTCGAAGAAGTGGGTCGCCATGCGCTCGCAATGTTCAGGGTCGGCAAACTTCTGCTCTTCGACAAAGGTGTAGGTGTTGAGCCAGTCGAGCAGCTTGGTGCCGAATGATCCGATCACCTGCGCCTGCGGAAAGTGCAGATGGGTGTCGATGAACCCGGGCAGGACCAAATGCGGCCGGTGGTCGACAACCTCGGCGTCCGCAAACTGCGCCCGGACCTCGTCATAACTGCCGCTTGCCGCAATTATGCCGTCCTTGATGGCAACCGCTCCATCTTCCTCATACAGGTAACTGGCATGATCATCATGCGAGCCCGGCATGTCGCGAAATGACAGCGTGCGCCCGCGCAGCAGGGTCGCGCTCACGATGCCTGTTCCTTGCCGGCAATGGCAGCCTTGTACCAGTCGATGATCGCCTTGCGTTCGCTTTGCTCCATGAACGACACGTTGCCGGGCGGCATGGCATTGCTGTGGCCTGCCTGCAGATAGATCTCGCGCGCGTTGGCGGCAATCTGTTCCGGTGTTTCCAGCACCACCGCCTTCGGCGCGTGTGCAATACCGTCCCATGCCGGTTCTTGCGCATGGCACATGGAACAGCGTCCCAGGACTGTGTCGGTCACTTGTTCAAAACCGGGCGCAGCGGCGAAGCGTTGCTGCATCTCGGTCTTTGTCGCCTGCTCCTCATCTGCCTGACCGCCTACCGGAAACGACGACAGCCACACGACGCCGGCAAACAGGGCCGCGGTCGCGCCCCAGGTCCACCACAGCTTGCCACCGCCCCGGTGCATGGTGTTGAAGAAATGCCGGATGGTGACGCCCATCAGGAACACCAGTGCGGCAATCAGCCAGTTGTACGGCGTGGCGAATGCAAGCGGGTAATGGTTCGACAGCATCAGGAAGATCACCGGCAGCGTCAGGTAGTTGTTGTGGGTCGAGCGCTGCTTGGCAATCACGCCATATTTCGGGTCCGGCGTGCCCCCGGCTTTTAAGACCTCCACCACCTTCTTCTGGTTCGGAATGATGATCGCAAACACGTTGGCGGTCATGATGGTGGCTGTGAAGGCGCCCAGGTGCAGCATGGCGGCGCGGCCCGAAAACACCTGCGTATAGCCCCACGACATGGCCACCAGGATGGCAAACAGCACGACCATCAACCCCGTGCTGCTGCGCCCCAGCGGCGATCTGCACAACCCGTCATAGGCCAGCCAGCCGAGCACGATGGACGCCAGCGAGATGGCGATCGCCTGCACACTGCTCAATTCCAGCACGGACTGGTCAATCAGGTACAGGTCCGCACCCACATAGTAGACGATGGCCATCAGCGCGAAACCGGACAGCCAGGTGGCGTAGCTTTCCCACTTGAACCACGTCAGGTGTTCCGGCAGGCGTTCCGGCGCCACCAGGTATTTCTGGATGTGATAGAACCCGCCACCGTGCACCTGCCACTCTTCGCCGTGCGCGCCTGCCGGCATGTCCGGCGCCTTGCGCAGTCCCAGATCGAGCGCAATGAAATAGAACGACGATCCGATCCAGGCGATGGCGGTGATCACGTGCAGCCAGCGGACCGCAAAAGACAGCCATTCCCACAGTATCGGATAGTCGAACATGAACGGACTTCCTCCCGGTTGATCGCCATCAGAATGACAGACCTCATTCTCTATGAAAACAGAGGCTATCGCCAAACACTTTCAATATTTAATTGATAATAGTAACCTGTTTTTATGTCCTACCTGGAGAACATCAAGGTTTTCGTTCGGGTTTTTGAACTGGGCAGCCTGTCGGCCGCCGGCCGTGACCAGCGGGTGTCACCCGCCGTTGCCAGCAACCGCATTCGCGAGCTGGAGAAATATCTCGGTGTGCGGCTGTTCAATCGCACCACCCGCAAGCTGACTCCCACCGAGCATGGCCGCGTGTTCTACGACGGCACCGTCAAGGTCCTCGAAGCGGTCCGGGAGGCCGAAGCCGCCGTCGCCGACATCTCCGGCAATCCCAAGGGGGTTATTCACGTCACCGCTCCATTGGGCATCGGCAAGCGCCTTATTGCTCCGCTGATCCCGGAGTTTCAGAACACCTATCCGGATGTCCAGGTCAGGCTGCGGCTGTCCGACCGTCATGTCGACATCACGACCGAGGCCATGGACGTCGCCTTCAGGCTCGGCATCATCGAAGACTCGAACCTGCGCATGCGCGGCCTGATGCAGTGCAGGCGCGTGATCTGCGCCGCACCTGAGTACATCGAAAAGCGCGGCGCCCCGGCACAGGCAGAAGACCTGCTCAGCGGCGATCACAATTGCCTGCTGCTCAGGTTTCCCGGTTCCAAGGAATTCTACTGGACCCTGCAGATGCCCGGTGGACCGACACGTTTTGAGGTGAAGGGTCAGTTCGACTCCGATGACGGAGATGTCCTGATCGAGTGGGCGCTGCAGGGCCATGGCATCATCAACAGACCCGAGTTCGAGATCGCCGACCACCTGCGCGCCGGCCGGCTGGTGCCATTGCTGCAGGACACGCCACCGGTTGATGCGCAACTGGCCTGTCTTTACCCGCACAAGCGCTTCCAGGGCCCCAAGGTGCGCCTGTTCATCGAGTTCGCCGCACAGCGCTGCCAGGACCAGATCCGCAAACTGCTGGGGTCAGACGCCGCCGGCAAATCAACAGACCAATGAACCTGTAAATGCGCCGGCTGACTCACTGTGAGGTGGCGATTTGAGTAATTCTCTGAAATTTTTTCCTGTAAGCCGCCGGGGACAATCCGGTACCGCGCTTGAAAATTCGCCTGAAGGATGCCGGGTCATCGTACCCGATCGCAGCGCCCACTTCGTCATTTGAAAGCTGGTCTGTTTCCAGCATCTGCTTGGCCTCTTCGACTCTGAGAGCCTGAACGTATTCGATCGGGGCAAAACCTGTTGCCGCCCGAAACCTTCGTGAAAATGTCCGGGCATTCAACCCTGACCGTTCCACCATCTTTTCAACCGGATTGGCGGTTGCGTAGTGGTCAGCGATCCAAACCTGGCATTCAGAAATCGGACCGTCACTGGATTCCATGGGACGTGTCATCACGGAATACGGTGACTGACCTTCAGAGTGTCCGCTGATCAGGAAGACCTTGGCAGTTTCAATTGCGGTCTGGTAGCCGCAATACCGGGCAATCAGATAAATAGTGAGATCATGCCAGGCACTGACACCACCGGCCGTCACGATCCGGTCGGATTCAGCCGCAAGGCACAACACCGATTCATTGCGAAATGTAATCTTCGGAAAGTGGCGCTGAAACATATCCCGGTACGCCCAGTGTGCGGTCGCCTGATGGCCATTCAGCAATCCAGACTCCGCCAGCAACAACGAACCGGAACAAACTGACGTCAACAACGCTCCACCTTCATGCATTCGCCTGAGCCATGCGATTTCTCTGGGATAGCGGCCGTTGGGGACATCATAGATCGACGTGTACATGTCACATATGACGACAGCGTCCAGTTCTGAGAGCTGATTGACTGCCATATGCGGTTCAACCGGGATGTTGCCTATGCAGTGGAATGGTTTGCCATCGGCAGACACAATGCGCACTTCCAGCATCTCGTCGCCGGGCTGGCCATTGACCATATCCGGGTACACCGCCCCTGCCGACAGCAGGAGATCGTAAAGTCCGTATAACACCGACGCGGAGGTTTCAGGCGCAGCCAGCAATGCAATGAGAGGTTTTTTGTTGGACGTCATAGATTTTTCCTGTCTGAAACAGCACGGAATTGGCAGTTTTGCCATATCTGCTTGTCCAGTATGCCGCGCCATTGGCCAAATTGCCACTGATGCGGACCGTCCAGTTCG
Organism: Anderseniella sp.; assembly: GCA_028289645.1. Classification (GTDB taxonomy): domain Bacteria; phylum Pseudomonadota; class Alphaproteobacteria; order Rhizobiales; family Aestuariivirgaceae; genus Anderseniella. The sequence goes on along the minus strand of JANQOK010000023.1, from coordinate 210,788 downwards.
TGCAGCCTGCGATCCAACTGAGACAGGAGCTCTAGTATGGACACCTTGAAATCTAACACAGATGTCGCGCCGGACGGAATTGACGCAGAGGTGCTTCTGCCCGGTCGGGCAGGATTTGATCAGGCGCGTTCCGTATGGAATGCAATGATCGACAGGAAACCTGCAATGATCGTTCGCTGCCGCAACGCGGACGATGTGGCCGCGGCTGTCAATCACGCCCGGACAAACGATTTGCCAATCTCCATTCGCGCCGGCGGACACAATGTTGCAGGACATGCGGTTGCTGACGAAGGCTTGATGATTGACCTCAGTCTGATGCGCGACGTAACCATTGATGCAGAACGCCGCATTGCATCAGTGCAGGGCGGCGCCCTTTGGCGGGACCTGGATGCCGCCAGCCAGGAACACGGCCTGGCGGCCCCTGGCGGGCTCATCTCGGATACCGGTGTTGCCGGACTGACACTATCGGGAGGTATTGGCTGGCTGCGGGCCAGGCATGGCTTGTCGATCGATAACCTGATTGCCGCAGACGTGATCACAGCTGACGGCAAGCTGATCCACACAAGCGCCGATGAGAACCCGGACCTGCTCTGGGCGCTCAAAGGCGGTGGCGGGAATTTCGGCGTTGTTGTCCGGTTCGAGTTCGCCCTACATCCCAACGGACCGGAAATCATGTTTGCCGCACCGATATACGCAATTGAAAATGGCCCGGAACCCATCCGCGCATGGCGTGACTTCATGGCTCGTCACAGCCACCTCGTCGGATCGCTTTGTGAATTCTCCACCGCCGCTGGCGAGGATTTTCCGGAGGAGAGCTGGGGCAAGCGCGTCTATACGTTGGCATGTGTCTACAACGGCGATGCTGCCGAAGGGGAAGCCCTGCTGCAGCCACTTCGCGAGCTCGGCCCGATGGTAACTGATTTCTCGGGCAGGATGAGTTATTGCGATGTCCAGCAACTCTTCGACACCCTGATGCCCGCCGGCGAGTATCGCTGTTACTGGAAGGCACGCTATCTGACGGATTTGTCGGATGATATGATTGATCTGGCGATGAAGAACGCGCTTGCAGCGCCATCGGACAATTCAATCTCATCCTTGTGGAGCTTTGGTGGCGCCACCGCGCAAGTGGCGTCCGACGCAACCGCTTTTGGGGATCGTTCCATGGGATGGATGTACTCATTGGACGGTGTCTGGTCAGATGCCAAAGACGATGCGGCCAACTTGGCGTGGTCTCGGGAAGGATGGGAAAGTGCCGAGCCTTTTGGCCATCACGGGCGAACCTATCTGAATTTCCCGGGCCACGGCGAAGACGGCAACGCATTGACACGCACCGCTTTCGGCGAAAACTACCAGCGCCTGGTCGAAATCAAGACGAAGTACGACCCGCTGAACAGGTTCCGGTTCAACCAGAATATTCCACCGGAGGCCTGACATGACAGCACAATCTCACATTCCACCAGCGGGATCCGGAGAGATTTTCCTGACCGAAGGCGGCTCCGAAACCGAGATCATGTATCGCCACGGCTTTGAGCTACCGGAGTTTGCCATGTTCCCGCTGCTTGAGAACCCGCGCGCCGTTTCGGCGATGCGCGGGATATTTTCACAGCAGCTGGATGTGGCAGCAGAGTACGGACTGTCTTTCATGCTGAGCGGACTAGATTACCGGGCGAGTCCGGACTGGGGCAGAAAGCTGGGCTTTTCTCCATCAGCCTTGGCGGACGCGAACCTGGCATCGATCGAGTTTCTGCGCGACATTGCGAAAAGTTACAAAGATCAGATTCCGAACCTCCTGATTGGAGGTATCCTGGGCCCGCGCGGAGACGCCTACAGCCTCAATCGCGAGATTACGGCCGATAGCGCGGAAGACTACCATGCCGTTCAGCTGGAAACCCTGAAGGCTGCGAACGTGGATTTTGCCTGCGCCATGACGTTCAACAACGTCGCAGAATCAGTCGGTGCCGCACGTGCCGCCGCCAGGATCGGCGTGCCGCTGTCGGTATCGCTGACACTCGACAGTACATGCAAGCTGAAATCAGGGCCAAGCCTGCCGGATGCGATCACCGAAATCGACGCCCAGGCCGGTGACCGCGCGCCGGATTTCTATCTCCTGAACTGCTCCCATCCACTTGAGTATGAGCCCGCGCTAGAGAAAGGCGACTGGATCAGTCGTTTGCGCGGCGTCCGTCCCAATGCGTCCAAGATGGAGAAGATTGCGCTGTGCAAACTCGGGCACATTGAAGACGGTGACCCTGCTGAACTTGGATCGCAGTTACGAAGCCTTTCCAGCCGCTACCCGCACATGGACATCTTCGGCGGATGCTGCGGCACCGGACACAGCCATCTGCGCGAGATCGCCAGGGCACTCAAATCAAATGGACAGGCTTTCTCCTGAACAGGTTCCGCTCGAGAATCTCAGTGGGGCTTGCTAGACAATCCAGTCACCACTATCGAGTTCAGCGAGACTGATGCCTTGGAGCGTGACAGAGTTTGTCAACCCATAGCCAATGACGGCATTGCCGCCACTTTCCGAAACATGGAGCTGGAAGATACCATCCAGGCCAGTTATCAGGCTGAAGTCCAGCACATCCACGCCGACTTCAAAATCGGCAATAGTGTCATAGCCCCAGCCATCATCGAAGATGAAGGTATCACTGCCGGCGTCACCAATCAGCAGGTCACCACCGGAGTTGCCGGCAATAATGTCATCCCCAAATCCGCCGCGCAGGATGTCGTTGCCACCACGGCCGAACAGCCAGTCATCGCCGCCATTACCGTCAATTTCGTTGCGGCCTGCATCACCACTGAGAACGTCGCCATGGATTGATCCGGACAAGTTTTCGATATCGCGCAAGGTATCGATGCCGGCACCGAACGTGTTCTGGCCTTCCAGGGTCAGGTCGACCACCACCGCCTGCTGATAGACAGCCCAGTCCGACCCTGAACCGCCTTCCAGCACGTCATTGCCAAGCCCGCCTGACAGTATATCGTTTCCGGCACCTCCGAAAATGACATCATCACCGCCGAGGCCAGACAGGGCGTCATTGCCATCGAGACCATCGATGCGGTTGCCGGCGTCATCCCCCGTCAGAATGTCACCGAATAGCGAGCCAGACAGATTCTCGATACCAAACAGGTTGTCCTTGCCGTCCGACAGAGTGTCCTGGAAACCGCTGATGCCGAGATTGACCCGCACACTACCGGTTGCAAACAGGTAAGATGCAGTATCATCGCCATCACCGCCAATGATCACATCATCGCCCAGACCACCGGCGATGAAGTCGTTTCCCTCTTCACCCCAGATGAGATCGTCACCATCACGTCCGAACAGGTTGTCATTGCCGAAATTGCCATACATCCGGTTGTCAACGGCATTGCCGAACAGCCAGTCGTCATGCTGGCTGCCCTCAATGCTCTCGATGCTGGAAAGCGTATCAAGACCTGCGCCGACGGTATCCTGTTGACCTGTGATGGCCAGATCGACACGCACGCCGGCAAACTCATCACTATAGTCCGCCATATCGGTGCCGGCGCCGCCGGCGAGGATGTCGTTGCCTGCGCCGCCGTTCAGGGTGTCGTCACCATCTTCACCCAGCAGGACGTCATCTCCGGCCAAGCCCGTCAGGCTATCGCGGCCTTTGCCGCCTGCGAGCAGGTTTGCCGTAGCATTGCCGCGGATGGTGTCGTCGCCGCTGCCACCACTGACATTCTCGATGCCGGTGAGAGTGTCCTGATCGGTGGAATTCACATAGGCAGTGCCGAATACAAGCGAAGCAGAAACACCTGTTGAGGTGTAACCATAGTCCGCGGTGTCCACGTCCTTGCCCCCGTCCAGGAGGTCGTTGCCGTTGCCACCTTCAAGTGTGTCGTTTCCTGCACCGCCAAAAAGATCATCCATGCCGTCGCCGCCGATCAGTATGTCATTGCCCTGCTGGCCGTACAGGTAATCACGTCCGCCGCGGCCATCGAGCTTGTCGTTGCCCTGGCCACCCATCAGCGTGTTGAATGTGCTGGAGCCGCGGATCGTGTCATTGCCTGATCCACCGATCACAGCCTCGATATTGTACAGACCTTCATAGTTTCCATTGCCGCCCAGCGCCCAGCCCCAGGTCTGGTCTTCCGAAAGATCCTCGAGCACAGCAGCAAGGTCGATTTCGAGATTGCCGGTGGCATAGTCATAGTTCGCGGTGTCGTAGCCAGCCCCGCCATTCAGCGTGTCGTTGCCAGCGCCGCCGGTGAGCATGTCATCGCCGTCTTCACCATGAAGGGAATCATCACCGTCGCCACCGATCAGTTCGTCGTTCTCAGTGCCGCCGTAGAGCCGGTCATCGCCTTCGCCCCCGTCGAGCAGGTCGTTGCCGCGATCACCGTATAGCCTGTCGTTACCGTCTTCGCCGTAAAGGTCGTCGAAGTGCCAGCCGCCGTCGAGCAGATCGTTGCCATTGCCGCCGTAAAGCTCATCCTCGCCCTGGTTGCCGACCAGTTCATCATCCCCGTCTGCGCCGATGAGGATGTCGCTGCCCTGATTGCCTTTGAGATAGTTGTCAACTTCATTGCCGATCAGGATGTCGTTGCCCGCGCCACCGATGGCCGCTTCGATCCAGGCATTATGACCATCCTTCACCTCATCGGGGATGTAGGTGATGGAGATGTTGTGGGTCATGCCGTGGGTGGACGAAAATGCACCGGGGTTCAGGTCCAGATAGACGCCACTATTGTCACCGGCGAGATTGAGGGTGTCATAGCCGCCACCGTCCCAGATTGAAATCACCGGCGCCGTGTTGACGTTGAAATTGTAAGCGTCGATCTTGTCCGTGCTGTATGGCTCGTAGGCTGTGGACTTGTAGCCATAGACCGTGTCGCCGGAGAACGAGTCCCAGTTGACGCCATATTTCTGCTGGATGACGTACATGTCATGCGTGCGCAGTGTTGCGAACTCGGAATCGCCGAAGTCGCTATAGTCCACACCATATTCCCCACCTGTCCGCTCCTCCTGAAAGTAGGACATGACGGTGTACATCTGGGTGTCCTGGATGTACTCGGCGTCATCATGGTAGGTCGGCGGAACCTCGTCACTGGCGTCGTAGGGACCAGGATGCGACAGCCCGAGCGCATGGCCAATCTCGTGGATCAGAATTTTTTGGGTAAAACCACCTGCTTCAGTGTCTTGCCACTGCCATGGAGCAGTTCCCAATCTGACATAGGTACCCCAACTCTCGTCTGGGCCATTGGACTGACCGCCCGCGGCTACTCCCATCAGGGAAAAGTCCACGCCGTAGAAAACAATATCTGCGTCCTGATCCGGATCAACCTGGAGAAAGCGGACATTGGTTACTTCACCCCACCTGGCCAGGGCCTCGCCCGTCGCATCCACCTGATCAGCAGTGAAGCTCTCAAAGTTATAGAGCGTGTCGCCCCACAGGTTCTGGTATCTGAGTTCGTCCTGCTGCCAGCCACGCAAGTCTTTCACCTGAGAGGCAAACTTGTAGGTCAAAATGGTGACTTCCGTGTTTGTCCAACTGTCCCAGACCTGTCCACCCCACTGTCGCCAGTCCATCTGATCCATCAGGTCTTCAAGATTGTCGCCATCGATCGAAACCGTTGGTCCACCGGGGACCTCCCATCCCGGTTCGAACCCGTCCGCCTTGGCAGGTTGCGACCCATCGACCTCATACGTGATGAAGAAACTGTTGTCCGCCGACTGGCTCTGGCGTCCTTCAAATTCCATCTGTCCGGGATTCCCACCCGTGGCAGCTTCACCCGGATTCACGGTTAGAGCTCGTTCCGGGACCAGTGTCGCGCTGTTATTCCGCCCAGGCACCGGATCAGCGCTCGTGACCTCATCATTCTCCGGCACAGGTTTTGTAACTGAGGCAGGTTGCTGGCCGGTTGGTTCGTCGGTCCCGGATTCCAGTCCTGTCTGCTCAGGCGCCTCACCTGATGCGCCGAACATGTTGTCATGCTCTTTGGTGACGTCGGAAAATTGTGCGTCCGGCAACGGTCTGGTCAGTGTTTCAACCGGAAGTGTGAAGGCCAACCCGTGCGCGGCATCACTGGCAGACGAATGCATGCGTGTAGACTTGCGGTCGGTCATTTTTTGAACTCCTCACACTTGGCCAACTGTAGCGCACAGCCGCCCGATGATGCGCATTGCAGGCCAGACGGGTCCGGCTGGATTACGCATCAAACTGTGCGAGATTCAGAGCTGAGGGTAGACTGAACGTGCCTCGGCGCACTGTGCGAATGTGCACATGGCGAGGTCAATTGAGTATAGCCGAGGGGCCAACAATACGCATGGCGGCAGTGCGGACAAAATGAGTACAGGCCATGGAAGCGCCAAGGTCGACAACAGACCCGTTTCGGCCATCGAATTCATCTCACAAGTATCAGTCCAGATACGCCAATTCGAGCAGTTGCCTTTGCGTTTTCGAGATGTGCAGTTGGTTCATCAGGTAGTTTTCAAAGCCACCAAATTCAGAGTCAATTTCCGACAATGCTGCATCCAGATAACTCGGGTGAGCTTTCATTACCGAGAGAAAAAACTGCGGCAAGCCATTCGGATGATCCGCACTGATCCATTGATCCACAGCCAGATTCGTTTTTAGGTAATCCTGCATGACCGTGTCTCTGGGCACACCCAATGCAAGCAGAACAATTGCTATGGCGACGCCGGTGCGATCTTTGCCACCTGCACAATGCACAACGGTCGGATGCGCTCCTGACTTGCACAGCATACCCAGCAATCGAGACCACTCGCTTCGGTGATCCCGGACGAATGATCGATAAAAGTTCCGCATTGCACTCGGTGTATCAGGTTCGCCGTAGCGGCCACTGTCTCCAAACTCGCGAATGGTGCCAGCGAGCAAGGCGCGTTCCACTTCATTGCTCGCCTTTGGCCAAATCGGCAAACTTAGTGTGTCGGGACGCTTATGATCAGGCAATCTGTTAGGGCTCTGCTGATGCTCGGATTGTCCACGAAGATCAACAAGGAGTTTGAGGCCCAATCTGGACAGCTGAGCAAGATCGTTGTCGGTTGACGAGGAAAATGCCCCGCTGCGGAACAAGCAGCCCGTTCTAACCGTTCGGCCGCCTTCAGTCCGATAACCACCGGCATCTCTGAAGTTGAACACATTCTCGAACATGATCGCTGAATCCATGACGACACCCAGCCTGCGGATGATCAAATTCAATCGCACTATTGGGACTACGCCACAAGACACTGATGACCAGACCTTATGGTGGCAAAGCGCCCTTAGCTGCCTTTGGGTTTTTCCCAATAGCTTACATTGGACGCTAGACTGGCTCCAGGAACAGAGAACCTGGGTTTTGACATAAGGAATGCTAAGACGATGACTTTTTCAGGCGGCTGCCAATGCGGTGCAATCCGATACGACATAGATAGCAATCCGATTGTTGCCTATTGCTGTCACTGCACCGACTGCCAGCGGCAGTCGAGCAGCGCCTTTGGCATGTCGCTCTGGTTTCCGGCCAGCGCATTCACGCTAACCTCCGGCACCTTGCTGTCCTGGAGAACCATGGCCGAAAGCGGAAACGAAAAACTCTGCACGCTGTGCCGCGATTGCGGCACGCGCATCTATCATGCTTTCCCGGACCAGTCGGATACCCTCAGTGTGAAAGGAGGGTCGCTGGACAAGATCCGCGAGATAACGCCAATTGCGCACATCTGGACCAGAAGCGCGCAGCCCTGGGTCTTACACCTAATCGGTGATGCAGATTGCCATGATACCGAACCGGATACATTCGACCATCTGGTAGCCCGGTTCCGGCGCGAGGCCGAGTAAACATAGCACCTATGGACCCGCCATCAGCTCACCGTGAACTGTCCCATCATGCCACGGTCTTCATGTTCCAGGATGTGGCAGTGATACATGTAGGGGTGCTGCTCGGTCGCGGGATGATCAAACCGCACGACAATTTCAGACCAGTCGTCGTCATCCAGAACCACTGTATCTTTCCAGCCTTGCTGATCCGGCGGCGCAGCCGCGCCTTCCATCTGATCGATCAGGAAGGAACACCCGTGCACATGAAACGGGTGCGCACCCTGGTTGGAGCGGATGCGCCAACGTTCCCACTCACCACGTCTGACCCGCTCGTTGATGACGTTCATGTCCATCGCCGCACCATTGATCGTCATATCCATCGCGGCGTGGCCCCCATGGCTGCCACCGCCGCCATCCTGCATGTCGAGTATAAAGTCGCGTGTGCGCAATATCTCGGTTTCCTTGGGGCGCACGATGGTCGCCAGCTTGTCGGGTAGAGGTACGGTATGCGCCGGCAGGGTGCTGTCGACTGCAAGGGTCAGGGACGGTTGTGGCACAGGTTTGTCTGATCGAACCAGCCGGTCCAGCAAGTTCCTGACAATGCCATTGTCATCCTCATCAAACTCATCTTCGAACAGAGTCAGAAGTTCGGCAGACTTGCCGTCCGTCAGATCGACAACAATTTCGCAGCGTTCGCCTGGTGACATTTCCATTGTCGTCAGTCGCACCGGAGCCGTCAGCAGCCCCCCGTCACTGGCAATCTTGTAGAACGGCCGGTTATCGGAAAACGCAACGATGTAGAAGCGCGCATTGGCACCGTTCAGCAGCCGCAGCCGCACTTTTCCCGCCGGAACTCTGGCAACTGGTGAAATTGCACCGTTGATGACCACGGTTTCGCCAAGCCAGCCGTCTTCGCCGGCTTCATCGAGCGAATACACCAGCCGTCCTTGAGCGTCGAAGGTCCGATCCTGAATGATGACCGGCAAGTCATCAATGCCATATTGGCGGGGAAGCTCCACTGCATCGCTGACCTCGTCGTCAATGATGATCATACCGGCTAACCCACGATAGACCTGTTCGCCGGACTTGCCGTGCGTGTGGGAGTGATACCAGCAGGTGGCTGCCGGCTGCACGATCGACAATGAGGGTTGCCATTGGCATCCCGGTGCGATTTCCAGCTGCGGCCCGCCGTCGACCTCGCCTGGAACATGCAGGCCGTGACCGTGAATGGCAACGCCTTCACTCAGAGTGTTGTGGTAATGCAGGTTGAGTTCGCTGTTCCGCCGGGTTCGGATCGTCGGTCCAAGATAGTCCTGGCTGAGCCCCAGGGTCGGTGTCGTGACACCAGGCTTGAAGGACCATTGCCCGCTGCGAATTTTAAGGTCGACCGGCTCACCGTTGATTCCATCAACAAGCGCTGGTATCGGCAGACTGGCCGGCGAGCCTGTTGACCAGGCCGGCCTGACACACCCGGCGCTCAAGAGCGCCGCGCTGCCAGCAACAAACCGTCGCCGAGAAAGGGCAAACGTCATAATAGTTCTCCGGTCGAAAGATCAATTGAAATCAGATGCCTGCATGACGGTCCGGACCGTCGAGGTGGTGACAACAGTGGTTAACTGGCCTGGGCCGGAAAATCCATCGGACCAATGCCGGATCGAGTAGCTGGCGTATCCGGCATTAGGTCAATTTGTGCCCGGTCGACTATATATTGACGTCTTGAGAACAAGCTGGATTGAGGAAAACGCCATGTTCGAAGCAATTGGACAAATTCCGTACCGGCGAACAGTGTTTGCCGTTTTCGTGCTGTTTGTCTTTGCCACCAGCGCGGCCGAAATTATCTACGAATTCGGAGCTGGCGAAACACTTGGTTCAATGGCTGACGATCTGTTCAGGTTCGCCCTCAGCGCAATCGTGCTGGCATTGTTCGTTTTCGAATACTTCGCTCAGCAACGGGCGCTCGGCGAACTGCGTGGGCAACTGGCAAAGGCGCGCGGTCACCTTGCCCGGCTCGACACTCAGTCCCAGGTCGTCGCCAGCCAGTACCGCGCCGTCATGCAAAAGCAGTTTGATGCCTGGCACCTGACGGCAAGTGAGCAGGGTATCGTGATCATGCTGTTGAAGGGGCTGTCGTTTCGAGAGATCGCTGAACTGCGGGACACCCGCGAGAAAACAGTACGTCAACAAGCGTCCAGTGTGTACCGAAAGGCCGGCGTGTCGAGCCGCAACGAACTGGCTGCCTGGTTTTTCGAGGATATGCTGGAGGCCCCGGAAAGCAACAACACCTGATTGTGGCGAGATCGCTACTCGAACTTGTGGCGCGCAAGTCTGGCAATGCGGCGACTGTCTGAGTAAAGTCGCCTATGCCTGTTGGTCGAAGAGTCAGATTGAGACCGCTTATGGGTGCGCTCTTCATGGCTTTGTCGATGCTAAAGGGTGCGGCTCCGGCTTCGGCACAGGAGCGTCAAACAGTCGCCCTTGAACTGGTTTTGTTGATCGATGTGTCCGCAAGCGTGAGCGCGCGCGAGTATCGCTTTCAGATCGATGGCCTTGCAGCTGCGTTCAGGAGCCCGGCGGTTCTCGATGCCATCCGTGCATCCGGCGGCATAGCCGTATGCGTGGTTCAGTGGGCGCAACGGGCCCACCAGTTCAAGTCCGTTGAATGGATGCACCTGCATGACGAGAACGATGCACAGCAGTTTGCAAACCAGATCAAATCGGTCGCCAGAATACTTCCAACCGGCCAGACAGCAATCGGCAATGCGCTGGTGTTTGCATTGGGCGAACTCAACACGAACCCCTATAGCGGCCTGCGGCGCGTGATCGACCTTTCCGGAGACGGTCGCTCAAACGATGGCGTCCCGCTGAAGCAGGCCCGGGCATTTGTGCTGCAGAACGACGTAACCATCAACGGGCTGGCGATCCTCAACGAGGTGGCCGATCTCAAGGAGTACTTTCGCGATCAGTTGATTGGCGGCCCCGGCGCATTCGTGCTGGCTGCACGCGATTACAACGATTTCGCCCGGGCGATCCGTGACAAGCTGGCCCGCGAAATCGGCTCAACGCCAGTGGCCGGCACCCCCAATTCCAGCGCCACCATCAACGCTTATACCGGAGAGACACACCGGTTCGGCCCGGTGTCTGTTCGTTAAGCAATGAGATTGCACCGACAACCGAACCACGGACCAGTTCCCTGATCCGCTTGAACGCTTGCTGTTTGTGCGAAATTGAACATGTCCCAAGGCCTGGACAAACGCCATCAGGCCGTGCTGACCGCCCGCGAAAACACCCGCGCCTTGTGGAGCGTCTCGCAAAAGCCAACCGCGATCTTTACGCCATCAATGATCGGCACTTCAAACTTGGCCTGTAAAGCTCCGGAGATGTCCGCCATGCCGGCACAACCGAGCACAATCGCGTTGCACTTGTCTTCTATGAGTGCTGCCTCGATTTCCTGCGAGATGCGGGCAACTGAACCGTCAGGATCGATCTCCAGTCCCAGCACCGGAATCTCGGTCGCCCGCACCTTTACGCAGCGTGTACTCATGCCTTGATCGGCAATGTTCTGCTCGATTACCGGCACAGACACCGGCAGGGTTGTGACAACGCTGAAGCGTTCACCAGCTAGCATGGCGGCGTGAAACCCTGCCTCACCGATCCCGATGACCGGGATGGCCGCCCTCGCCTTCAGTTGCCACAGACCCGTATCGTCAAAGCACGCGACAATCACCGCATCGAAGTCAGCCGTGGCCAATTCATGGTCAAACACCTCCATGAGATGTGGCAGGGCCGCCTTTCCATCTGCCGGCCCCTGTATGGCAGGCGGGCTGTTCACCGGGTTCACGGCGACGATGTCTGTGCCGCCGGTTGCAACGCTGCGCGCTTCCTCGCCGATCAATTCTGTCATGGAAGCCGTGCTGTTGGGGTTGATGACCAGGATTTTCATTTTCTGTCTGACACCCCGCTTCAGATCATGCCTTGCCCGGCATCGCTGCCATGGCGCTGGCTGCGCCTGCGCAGCCAGTAGGCGACACACAGAAACGTCAGAATGATCAACAGCGAGAATACTGTCGTTAGTGTTCCAAGCGCATACAGAACCGGCGTGGTGACATTGGTGGTCATGCCGAAAATTTCGAGCGGCAATGTGTTGCGCGATCCCGATGTCAGCAGTGTGCGTGCGAACTCGTCATAGGAAAGCGTAAAGCCAAACAGAGCAACGCCGATCAGGCTGGGGGCGATAATCGGCAGAACCACATGGCGGATGGTTTGCCACCAGCTGGCTCCCAGGTCCCGTGCTGCCTCCTCATAGGCTTTGTCGAACCGGTTGAAGACGGCGAACATGATCAGAATGCCAAACGGCAGCGTCCAGGTCAGCTGGGCCCCGAAACCGGAAGTAGACCAGTGCACCTCCCAGTCGACAATGTTGAAGATCAGGCCGACTCCCAGCGAGATCAGGATCGAAGGGATCACCAGACTCGAAATCACCAGATAGAAAAGCAGGTTGGCGCCCGCAAACCGGTTGCGGAACGCCAGTCCGCCCATCATCGACAGGGCTACCGTGGTAACCATGACCATCAAACCAAGGATAAGCGAGCGGCGGAACGATCCCCAAAAATCCCCGACTGCCTGTTGTTCAAACAGATTGTAAAACCAGTGCAACGACACCCCGTTCATCGGAAAGGTGAGGCCGCCGCCGGGCCCTTGGAAGGAAAGAATGCCGATGGTGATGATCGGCCCATAGAGAAACAGGACGAAGCAGCCAAAAAATGCGGCGAGCAAGTAGAACGATCGCGAGCGTGGTTCCATCTACAGCTCCTTCCGTATGTCAACAAACCGCAGCATGATCGCAATCATCAGGATTACCGCAGCAAGCAGAACAACAGCATTTGCGGCAGCCGCCGGATATTGGAGCAGCGCGATCTCATTGGATATGATCCTGCCGACTGACGCGCTTTGGCCCCCAGACATGAAACGCACCGTGATGAAGTCGCCCATCACAAGGGTGACAACAAAGATCGAGCCGATCATGACGCCGGGTTTGGTGAGCGGCAGAATGACATTTGTGAGGACTTGAAAGCCTGACGCCCCACCATCGCGCGCTGCTTCAATCAGCGATTTGTCAATACGCATCATGGTGTTGAATATCGGCACCACCATGAACAGGGCGTAGAGATGGATGAAGGCGAGCACGACGGCAAAGTCGGAAAACAGCAGCCATTCCAAGGGCGCATCAATCACCCCCATGTCCAGCAGCATCGAGTTGGCAATGCCGTTGCGCCCCAGAAACGGAATCCAGGAAATCATCCGGATGATGTTGGAAGTCCAGAACGGGATGGTGCAGAGCATGAAGAGCGCGATCTGCCAGGTCAGGCTGCGGACATGAAAGGCAAGAAAATACGCAACCGTGAATCCGATCACCGTGCAAAAACCCCAGGTCAGCAGGGTGAATTTTAGGGTTTTCAGGTAGGTTGCCCAGGTCACGTTGGAGGTGAGCACATATTCATAATTGCCTAAAATGAAGGCCGGAAAAAACGACCACTCATTATAGTCCCAGAAGCTGACGACCACGATTGTCAAGAGCGGCAGGACCAGAAACAGGGCAAGCACCAGCGTCAGTGGCAGCACCAGCAACCAACTCAAGCGTTGGGCAGTCATGGCTGCCGTCTCAACTCTGCGGATTTTCGTTGGCCGTGCTGACATTGACGTTGTCGGGATTCCGCCCTGGTCAAAAGCAATCCGGGACGCTGCCGCCCCGGATCCAGTGTCGGTTGTCATTATGTTTTCGGCTACGCGGCGATAAACTCATTCCACTTGCGAACCATGTACTTGTTCTCGTCCATCACTGCGTTCCAGCAGGCAACTGCGCCCATGCGCTCCTCGAAGGAACCGCCATCGCGGACCGCGCCGGCTTTCTCAAGCACTTTCCCAAACGGGTCGGTGATGTCGCCCTTGGCTTCCTTGCCTTCAAACCAGAAGCCCCATTCGTCGTCGCTCATGAACTTCTTGGAGGTTTCCGGCACAGCAGAATAATACCCCTGACGCATCAGGAAACCGCCAACCCAGCCATCAAGATACCAGTTGATGTATTCATAGGCTGCATCCAGTTCCAGGCCGGAGAGATTGGCAGACAGACCGATGCCCCCACCCCATGAGCGGTAACCTTCTTTCAATGGCTGATAAACGCATGGGATGCCTTTTGAGCGCACTGCCGTAATTGCCGGCGACCACATGGACTGGATCACAACTTCGCCTGAGGCCATCAGGTTGACGCTTTCATCGAAGGATTTCCAGAAGGCTCGGAACTGGCCGTTCTTCTTCGCCTCGGTAAAGATCGCCATGGTCTTGTCGATCTCTTCCTTGGTCATGTTGCCCTTGTCACCATACTTGATCTCGCCCATGGCTTCGCAGACCATGGCCGCATCCATGATGCCGATCGAGGAAATGTCCAGGATAGACGCCTTGCCCTTGAACTCGGGATTGAGCAGCTCGGTCCAGCTCGAGATTGGGCGACCGATCAAATCGGGGCGAATGCCCAGCGTATCGGCATTGTAGATGGTTGGAATAAGTGTCATCCAACCTGATTCGTTGTCGACAAATTCCTTGCCTCCGGGGCCTTCTACAAAGCCAACGGTATGCGGCGCAGTGCCTTGGGCTATGACTGAGTCCGGGGTCAGCTTGCCGTCCCGGAAAATGCCAACAATCTTGTCGTAGTTCTTGATCTTGGATGTGTCCATCGCCTGCAGATTGCCGGCCCCCCAGACCTTCTTGCAAATCCAGTATTCAATGTCGGCGATGTCGAAGGATTTTGGCTGGGTCGCGGCACGCTGGGTCACCGCATCGGAATCCAGTGCAGTCATTTCCAGCGTGAAGCCGAGATCTTTCTTCACTTTTTCTGCAACCTCATTGAGGTTGGAAACACCTGTACCGAATTGGCGAAGGGTCACATTCTTGATGTTCTGCGCCCAGATCGTTGGGAAACCGGCAATCGCACCGGAACCCAAGGCCGCACCTGTTGCCGCGGCGCCGCCCTTAAGCACAGAACGGCGCGATAATCCTCTGTTCGTTTTTTCTTTGCTGGTCCTGCTCATGTCATTTTACCTCTCTGTTGCGGGATTGCGGCGGTGGAGTAACCTCACGCCGCCAAAGGGTGGGCGTCTTCCGGTTTCCAACTCAGGAAAGTGGACGCTCCAATTTCGAACGGGCGGTTGAAGAAGCTTCGATCTGGCACTTCAACAGAGAACTCCAGGTCGCTTTCGCCGATTACAGTGATGCTGACGCGGGTCCCCAGGAACTCGATTTGGCGAATGTTGACAGGTAGAGCTCCGGCACTCTTCTTGCCGAGACTGACGCGGTCTGTTCGCACAGCAAACTTCGCGCTGTCAGTTTCAATGACATTGTGACCGCCGATGAACCGGGCAACAAACTCGTTGGCTGGCTTGTTGAACACATCGTGCGCAGTTGAGGCCTGTTCGATACGCCCTTCGTTCATCACCACCACCAGATCGGACAGAGCGAGCGCCTCGTCCTGGCTATGGGTGACATGGAGGAAGGCAATGCCGAGATCGCGCTGCAGCTGTTTCAGTTCCGCACGGATTTTGATGCGCAGGAACGGATCAAGAGCCGACAACGGCTCATCGAGCAGGAGAATCTGTGGATTGGTGACCATCGCCCGGGCAAGCGCCACGCGCTGTTGCTGGCCACCGGACAGCTGATCTGGCTTTCTGGCAGCGAGGGGAAGAAGTTGCACTCGCTCAAGCAGCCGGTCAGCCTCGTTGTGGCGCTGGATTTTTGCAATGCCCCGCATTTTCAGCGGGAATGCCACATTGTCCCGCACGCTCAAATGCGGAAACAGGGCGTAATTCTGAAACATCATAGCGGTACCGCGCTTTGCAGGCGGCAGGTTCGTGATGTTGCTGCCAGCAAGAATGATGTCCCCTTCGCTGGTCACCTCGTGTCCGGCCACCATGCGCAAAAGGGACGACTTTCCGCAGCCCGATGGCCCCAGAATGCACACGTATTTGCTTTCAGGGACGGTCAGATTGACGGCATCTACCGCAGTAGTTTCACCATATCGCTTGGTCGTCTTTACCAGTTCCAGATATCTGCTGACCGACATGTTCCGCTCCGGTACCTCAGTGCGGGAAACAGTATGACGACAACTTAGCAGTGCTGAGAACGGCTAATTACGCACTTGACTAGTGCAAAAAGTGCACCAGTATGAGATGATGAGACATCTGGACCTGTTTGACAGCATTGAGCAGATCGCACGGCTAGGCTCCATACGGGCTGCCGCAGAGGCGCAATCAATCACCTCGACCGCGCTGAACCGGCAGGTGATTTCGCTAGAGAATGAACTCGGACAGCCATTGTTTGAGCGTTTGCCGCGAGGCGTCCGGCTCAATACGGCCGGAGAGATGTTTCTGATCCATGCCCGTCAGCAGGTTCGCGACTACGAGAGGCTGAAGGTTCAACTGGCCGACCTATCCGGAGTGCGACGTGGCCATGTCACCATTGCCTCGACAAAGGCGGCAATTCCCTACTTCTTGCCAGAACAGATCAACACGTATTTGCAGCAACACCCGCTGGTGTCGTTCAAGGTCAATCCGTGTGATATCGAAACTGCACAGGAACAACTGGCCAATATGGAAGCAGACCTGGCGATAGCCTTTGAACCTCTGCACCGTCGCGAGTTCCAGACCATCGAAAGTCTGGATCAGGAGATCCTGGCGGTTTTCAACAAGGGCCATGCGCTGGCCAAACGCACAGGGCCTGTTCGTTTGAGTGAGTGCCTTCAGCATCCTCTTGCCATGCCGGCAAAACTCACCGGTGTGAGGAGTATTCTCGACTTGGCCGCGCAGCAAAAAGCCGAGTTGCGAATGGACATCTCAGTGGTGTCGGAGGATTCCCAGTTTCTGCTCAACGTGGTCCGGTCCAGCGGCATGGTGACATTTGACATCCCGCTTGGACTTTCGAAAAGTTATCTGGCGCGCAACGGGTTGGAATGGCGTGCGGTGCACACAAGCGATGTCGCAATGGGCAATCTCTATGTGGGTCAGCTGAAAAACCGCACGCTGTCGGTTGCGGCGCTTAAATTTGCAAACCAGATCATCGCGGCGCTTCAGCAGCAGCAAACCTTGTGCGAATAACCATTTCCAATTCATTGTTGCCAGTACGCGCGTGCGGGCAGCGATGCTTGTTGATGCTGCAGTCTTGCCTGCATGAAGTCGTGCAAAAGACCAAAAAACCGGACCAGTTCCCTGATCCGGTTGAATACTTGCTGTCGGTTCGCAAACAGCAGCGTCAGCTCTGCACGCCTTCTACATACCAGTCCATCTTGTGCAGGTCGCCGTCGCCGAGCACGCCTTCGGCCAGCCGCTCCTTGCCCTCATTGTCCTTGATCGGCCCTGTGAACGGATTGACGCTGCCGTCGATGATGCCGGTGCGGGTGGCTTCAGCCGCAGCCTGCACGTCAGCCGGAATGGAGTCGTTATAGGGCGACATCTCCAGCACGCCTTCCTTCAGGCCCCACCAGGTGTCGCCGGACTCCCACTTGCCGTCGAGCATCTGCTGCACGCGGGCTTCATAATAGCGGCCCCAGCGATTGACGATGGCGGTGAGATGGGCTTTCGGGGCAAAACTCGACATGTCCCAGGCCTGCCCGAACGCCATCAGACCGCGCTGTTCGCAGGTCTGAAGCGCCGCCGGCGAGTCCGTGTGCTGGGCAATCACGTCGGCGCCCTGGTCGATCAGCGCCTTGGCCGCGTCGGCCTCCTTGGCCGGGTCATACCAGCTCGACACCCACAACACCTTGGTCTGGAAGTTCGGGTTCACTTTGCGCGCCGCCAGGGTGAAGGCATTGATGCCCATCACCACTTCCGGGATCGGGAACGAGGCGATATAGCCGGCCACGCCGGTTTTCGACATGTGCCCGGCAATGGTGCCGCACACCGCGCGGCCTTCATAGAAACGCGCATTGTAGCTCGCCATGTTCGCAGAGCGCTGATAGCCGGTGGCGTGCTCGAACTTCACGTCCTTGAACCTTTTCGCGACCTTCAGGGTCGGGTTCATGTAGCCGAACGAGGTCGTGAAGATGAGCTGGTTGCCGTCTTCGGCAAGACGGCGGATAACCCGTTCGGAGTCAGGTCCTTCAGCCACGTTTTCCACGATGGTTGTCGCGACCTTGTCGCCGAACTTCTTGATCACGTCCTGCCGGCCCTGCTCATGGGCATAGGTCCAGCCGTGATCGCCTATCGGGCCGAGATAGACAAAGGCAATCTTCAAGGGGTCAGCGGCAAGCGCCGATGACCCGATGATCGGCAATGCGCCGGCAGCGGCTGTGGTTTTCAGTATGGTACGTCTGGTTAGTGTCTTCATGGTTTCCTCCCGGGGTTAAAGCTTTGGTCTGGTCAGGGTCTTGACCCTATGAACTTGGCTTGAACGGTTTGCCAAGGCAGGCGGGCGCGAGAGACTTTCCGGCCTTTCGCGCAGAGATGATCGCCAGCACCGCAATGGTGGCGAGATACGGCATTGCAGCCAGGAACTCAGGTGCGACCAGCGAGAACCCGGCGGCCTTTGCGTGCAGTTCCAGTGTCATCACGGCACCGAACAGGTAGGCGCCGAGCAGCAGCCGCATGGGGCGCCAGCCGGCAAACACCACCAGGGCGAGCGCAATCCAGCCACGCCCGGCGGTAAGCTGCTCCGCCCACATCGGCGTCAACACCAGCGAGTAGAAACAGCCGGCAATGCCGGCCATAGCGCCGCCGAACAGCACCGCCATGTATCGTACGCCAATGACGGAATAGCCGATCGAGTGAGCCGACAGGTCGGACTCGCCCACCGCCCGCAATATCAGCCCGCCGCGGCTTTTGCGCAGGAACCAGCTGACCGCCGCCACAAGCAGCAGCGAGACATAGACCAGCGGGCTGTAGCCGAAGATCACCCTCAGCACGGGATGTTCAGACAGGGCAGCGGGAAACACCGACCCGAACACGTCAACCGTCTGCCCGACATAGTTTTCGCCGGCCAGCGCCGACAGGCCGATGCCGAAAATGGTCAGCGCCAGGCCCGTCGCCACCTGGTTGGCCGTCAGCGTGAGGGTCAGAAACCCGAACAGCCCCGCCGACGCGGCAGCCGCAACCATCGCTGCAACCACACCGAGCGGCGCATAGCCCGTGATCGACGTGACGGCGAAACCTGTGACCGCACCGATCAGCATCATGCCTTCCACACCCAGATTCAGGACGCCGCTCTTTTCGACCACCAGTTCGCCAAGCGCCGCCAGCAGGATCGGTGTCGCCGCCCCGACGATAGTCATGATGATCGGGATAAGAAGTGATTCAGTCATGCTGCGTCTCCCACCTTTGCCGGTGAGGCAAATTTGACCCGGTACTTCACCAGCACGTCGGTTGCCAGCAGGAAGAACAGCATCATGGCCTGGAACACGCCGGTCGCCGCCGCGGGCAGTCCGATTGAGGATTGCGCCAGTTCGCCACCGACATAGGTTATGGCCAGAATGATGCCGGCCAGCACGATGCCGATCGGGTGCAGCCGCCCCAGGAAGGCAACAATAATCGCGGTAAACCCGTATCCTGTTGGAAACTGCGGCACCATCTGGCCGAACGGCCCGGCTGCTTCGAGAATGCCGGCAAACCCGGCCAGTCCGCCGCCGGCCAACAGCGCCGCCCAGATTGTCTTGTTGGCATTGAAGCCGCCATAGCGCGCCGCGGCAGGTGCCGCGCCGACCACCCGGATCTGGAAGCCGAACACCGAGCGCGACATGACGAACCAGGCAATGACGGCGACCACGAACGCCAGCGGCACGCCAAGATGCACCACGGTGCTCGGGATGACGGTCGGCAATATCTGGTCATCGGTGAACAGGCGCGTCTGCGGAAAGTTGAAGCCTTGCGGATCTTTCCACGGGCCGCGCATCAGGTAATACAAGACCTGTATCGCCACATAGGTGAGCATCAGGCTGGACAGGATTTCGTTCACATTGAGTCTGGTTTTCAGGAACGCCGGAATGCCGGCATAGGCCGCGCCGCCGGCTATGCCGGCCAGGCACATCAGCGGCAGGATCCACCATCCGGTCATGCCCCAGGTGGCCAGCGCCACGCCGGTGCCGGCCAGCCCGCCCATGATGTACTGGCCCTCGGCGCCGATGTTCCAGACATTGGCCCTGAACCCGATGGCCAGCCCGACCCCGATCAGGATCAGCGGCGCTGCCTTGACCCCCAGGTCCTGCCATTTGTAGGTGTCCAGCAACGGCGCCAGGAATATCTTGGTCACCGCCCCGAACCCGTCATGGCCGATGATCGAGAAGATGATGCCGCCGGCCAGCATTGTCGCGACCACCGCGATGACCGGCGTCAGGTACAGCATCGCCTTGCTGGGTTCCTTGCGTTTTTCCAGTTCAATGAGCATGGACCGCCTCCGTCATCTCCGCCGTTGCAAACGGATCACCGTGGACACCGCCCATCAGCAGGCCGATTTCATCGATGGAGGCCTCGCCGACATTCAGCGTTTTCGACAGGCGGCCTTCGTTTATCACCGCCAGCCGGTCGCACAGGGCCAGCAGTTCGTCGAGATCCTGGGAGATCACCAGGATGGCTGACCCGTTTTCAGCCAGGTCGACCAGCGCCTGGTGAATGGCCGCCGCCGCGCCGGCATCAACGCCCCAGGTCGGCTGCGACACGATCAGCACCTCAGGATCCTGCAGTATCTCCCGGCCCATGATGAATTTCTGCAGATTGCCGCCCGACAGCGATCCCGCCAGCGAACCGGGGCCCGTCGTCTTGACCGAGAAATCATCAATGACCTGGCCGGTGAAGGTTCGGGCCGCATTCGAATAGACAATGCCGTTGCTGGCCAGCTCCATCCGGTCTCGCGCCGTCAGGATGGTGTTGTCGGTGAGGCTGAAATCCACCACCGCGCCATGGCCGTTGCGTTCTTCAGGCACGGCGCAAAGCCCGAGGTTCCTGCGGCCCACCGCATCCATGGCCGCAATTTCATGGCCATCCAGCCGGATGGCGCTGGCAGGTGTTGACGGTTTCTCGCCACTCAGCGCCAGCAGCAGTTCGTTCTGTCCGTTGCCGGCGACGCCGGCTATGCCGAAGATCTCGCCGGCCCGCACGGCGAAACAGATATCGTCCAGCGCCACGCCGAAGTCGCCCTCTCCGGCAATGGTCAGGCCATCGGCGACAAACCTGTCGTCTCCGAATTCCCGTTTGGCCGCCTTGCTGATCTGCTTGAGGTTGCCGCCGATCATCATCTCGGCCATGGATTTAGGCGTCTCCTTGCGCGGATCGCATTCGCCGACCACCTTGCCGCCACGCAGGATGGTCGCTGCATCGCACAGGTCCCTGATCTCGTGCAGCTTGTGGGAAATGTACAGGATCGAGCAGCCGGTCTTCGACAGCCGGCGCAGGGTGTCGAACAGTTGCCCCACTTCCTGCGGCGTCAGCACAGAGGTCGGCTCATCCATGATCAGGAGCTGCGGTTCAAGCAGCAGGGCGCGTACGATCTCGATGCGCTGGCGCTCGCCGACGCTGAGCGTGCTCACAATGCGGTGCGGATCAAGCTTCAGGTGATAGGTGTGCAGCACCTCGCGGATCTTTTCTTCCAGCTTCGACTGCGATATCGAGCCGTCCATGCCGAGCGCGATGTTTTCCAGCACGGTCATGGCCTCGAACAGCGAGAAATGCTGGAACACCATGCCGACGCCCATCTTGCGGGCGGCTTTCGGGTTGGCGACCATGACCGGCTCGCCGTCCCAGATGATCTCGCCGGCGTCCGGCTGCATGATGCCGTAGATCATCTTCACCAGCGTCGACTTGCCGGCGCCGTTTTCACCCAGCAGGGCATGGATCTCCCCCGGCTCCACCTTGAAGCTCACCGCATCATTGGCCAGAACCCCCGGGAACGCCTTGGTGATCCCCCTCAATTCGATACGATGCGTGATGTCGTCGCTCATGTATCCCCTCCCACAATCTTCAAATTCGCCGATGCTTGCACAACCTCCCGTGCTTGTGCAGCACCCAAATGCACGACCAGCTCCGCCGCCACCAGTGCAGCGATCACCTCGGGCCGCTTGTCGCGCAGCCTGGTCCCGCCGATCGGACACACCAGGCGCTCGATATCCACTGCAGTGTCCGCATCACGCCTGATCCAGTTGCGGAACGAGGCCAGCTTGGTCTTCGAGCCGATCATGCCGACATAGGCCGCGTCGCTGCGCGCCAGTGCTTCCTTGGCGATCAGGAAATCCAGCGAGTGCTCATGGGTCAGGATCACATAGGCACTGTTCGGCACCGCCTCGCGCACGATGCTCTCAGGCATCGCCACCAGCCGGGTCTCGACACCCGGCGGCGCGGTCTGCAGTTCCTCGTTGCGTGTATCGATCAGGACCGGGCGCACCGGCAGCAGGCCCAACGCTTCGCACAGCGCATTGCCCACATGGCCGGCACCGAACACATAGACATGCGGCAGACCGGCAAGCTCTTCATCCAGTTCGGCCGCGACCCGGTCAATGTCGCTGTCGGCCAGCAGTTTCAGCGACACGTTTACCGATCCGCCGCAGCACTGCCCGATCTCCGGTCCCAGCGGCACTTTCAGGTGCACCGGCCTGCTGCTGCCCGACCCGATCAGGTCGCGCGCTTTCTCAATCGCCAGCTTCTCCAGCTGGCCGCCGCCAATGGTGCGGAAAATCCGCTTTGGCGACACCAGCATCCAGGTGCCCGCATCGCGCGGCGCTGAACCGGCGGCCGCATCCACGTTGACCAGCACGAACGGCCCGCCACGGTTGGCAAACAACCAGATGTCATGACGATAGCGATACATCGGCTCATGCTCCTCCAGCTTCGTGTGTCAGGCGTTCAAACGCCAGCAGCACCCGTTCCGGCGTCACCGGGCAATCCAGCTTCGGACAGATCCGGTAGTCCGCTGCCGATGCCACGGCCATGGACAGCGCCTCCAGCACCGAGATGGCCAACATGAACGGCGGCTCGCCGACGGCTTTCGACCGCCGGATGGTCATTTCGCGGTTTTCCGACCAGTCGGCCAAGGACACATTGAATATGCGCGGCCGGTCCGAGGCCAGCGGAATCTTGTAGGTCGACGGCGCGTGGGTGCGCAGGCGGCCGTCGCCGTCCCACCACAGTTCTTCCGTGGTCAGCCAGCCCATGCCCTGCACGAACCCGCCCTCGATCTGGCCGATGTCGAGGGCCGGGTTGAGCGAGCGCCCGGCATCATGCAGGATATCGACCCGGTCGATGAGGTATTCGCCGGTCAGCGTATCGATGCTCACTTCCGACACCGCCGCGCCATAGGCGAAGTAATAGAACGGCCGGCCCTTGCCTGCCTCCCGGTCCCAGTGAATGTCCGGCGTCTTGTAGAAGCCCGCCGCCGACAGCTGAACCCGCGCCATATAGGCCGACTTGATGAAGTCGGGAAACGGCATGCGCTGGTTGCCGACCCGCACCATGTTCGGCTCGAACGCCACCTGGTCCGGCTCGACGCCATGGGTCTCGCAGGCAAAGTCCACCAGCCTGGCTTTGATCTGCTGCGCGGCATTGGCTGCCGCCATGCCGTTGAGGTCCGAGCCCGAAGACGCCGCCGTGGCCGAGGTGTTGGGCACCTTGCCGGTGTGGGTGGCGGTGATCTTCACATGGGCGAGATCGATCTGGAACTCGTCCGCCAGCACCTGGGCCACCTTGGTGTTCAGGCCCTGGCCCATTTCGGTGCCGCCATGGTTCAGGTGCACCGAGCCATCCGTGTAGACATGCACCAGCGCGCCGGCCTGGTTGTACCAGGTGGCGGTGAACGAGATGCCGAACTTGACCGGGGTCAGGGCGATACCCTTGCGCAGGACGCCTTTCTTAGCGTTGAACGCCAGCACCGCCTCACGCCGCGCCCCGTAGTCGCTGGAGGCTTCCAGTTCCTCCACCAGCCGGGCGATGATGTTGTCGTCGACCTGCTGATGATATGGCGTCACATTGCGCCCGTCGCCGCCGTAGAAATTGGCTTTGCGGATGTCGAGCGGGTCCTTGCCCAGGGCATAGGCGATTTCCTCGATGACGCGCTCGCCGCCGACCATGCCCTGCGGGCCGCCGAAACCGCGGAACGCGGTGTTGGACACCGTGTTGGTCTTCAACGGCTGTGAGGTGAGCAGCACATTGTCGAAATAATAGCAGTTGTCGGCATGGAACAGGGCGCGATCGGTCACCGGTCCCGACAGGTCGGCGGAGTTGCCGCAGCGCGCCGCAAAATTCGCACTGACGCCGGAAATCTTGCCCGTATCGTCGAAGCCGACATCATATTCCACCAGGAAGTCGTGCCGCTTGCCGGTGGCGACCATGTCGTCATCCCGGTCCGGCCGGATCTTGACGGCGCGGCCATGCTTCTTCGCCGCCATGGCGGCCACCGCCGCAAACAGGTTGGACTGGGTTTCCTTGCCGCCGAACGCGCCGCCCATGCGCCGAACATTCACTGTCACCGCATTGGAGGGAACGCCGAGCACATGGGCCACCATGTGCTGCACCTCGCTCGGATGCTGGGTGGAGGAAAACACCGTCACCTCGTCATCCTCGCCCGGTATCGCCAGGGCAATGTGGCCCTCCAGGTAGAAGTGATCCTGGCCGCCAACCCGCATATGGCCCTGAATGCGCCGCGGCGCTGCCGCCAACGCTGTGTCGGCATCGCCGCGCTTCAGTGTCAGCGGTTCGGTCACCAGCGGATAGTCGGCGGCGCGGGCATCAGCCACGTCGGTGAAATGCGGTTTCGACGCATATTCAACTTTGGCCAGGCTGGCAGCATGGCGCGCTGCCGCCCTGGTCTCCGCCACAACGGCGAAAATCGGCTGGCCGTGAAACTCGACCGTCTGCGCAAACACCGGATCGTCATGCTTACCCGTAGGGCTGACATCATTGTCACCGGGAATGTCGTCCGCGGTCAGCACCCCGACCACGCCGGGCGCCGCGCTGACTGCACTGAGGTCCATGGCCTTGATGTCGCCATGGGCGACGGAAGACAGACCGAGATAGGCATGCAGCAGGCCTTCGGGTGCCGCCATGTCGTCAATGTAGTCGGCCTGTCCGGTGACATGTTTGTGGGCGGAATCATGGCGCTGCTCCACGTGCACCCCGCCGACGATCTTGGCGTGCTGTGTCATGCCACCGCCTCGCGCCGCAGCATGGTGTCATCGGCGCCTTGCGTGGTTTCCAGCAGGAACCGGGTCAGCAGCTTGCGCGCCACCAGCGCCCGGTACTCAGCCGAGGCCCGCCAGTCGCCGATCGGGGTAAAATCGTCCACAAAGCCTGCCTGTGCGTCGGCCACCGTCTGCGCCGACCAGGGCTTGCCGGTGAGCAGGCTCTCAACCGTTGATGCCCGCTTCGGCGTCGCCGCCATGCCGCCATAGGCGATCACCGCGTCGGCGACCTTGCCGTCGGCAACCTTGATGTGAAAAGCAGCCGCCACCGAGGAGATGTCCTCATCGCGCCGCTTCGACACCTTGTAGGCGGCGAACAGTGCATCCTCGGCGGGGAACGGAATGTGCAGCGCCTCGACGAAGTCGCCCGGCTGCCGGTCCTGCTTGCCGTAGTCGATGAAGAAGTCCTCGACCGCGACCGTGCGCTGCTCTTTGCCCTTGCGCAGCGTCACACTGGCGCCGAGCGCGATCAGCACCGGCGGCGTGTCGCCGATCGGCGAGCCGTTGGCGACATTGCCACCGACGGTGCCCATGTTTCGCACCTGCTCGCCGCCGATGCGGTTCCAGTACCCGGCAATCTGCGGGAAGTGCGTCGCCACCATGTTCTGGAATTCCGTGTAGGTGACGCTGGCGCCGATGCTCAGGCCGGTTTCGGTCTCCTGGATGCGGTGCAGCTCGTCGAGATGCGAGATGAAGATCGCCGGTGCAATGCGGCGCATGTCCTTGTTGACCCACAGGCCCACATCGGTGGCCCCGGCAACGATGGTCGAGTCAGGATTTTCCGCGCGGATGTCGGCCAGGTCATCCACGGAAGCCGGCACGAAGAACCAGCTGTCGCCCTCGCCCATCTCGACCCGCGCACCGTCCGCCAGGTCCTTGAGCGTCGCCGTGACTTTGTCGCGCTCGCTGACCAGCACATCCTGGGCCTGGCCGCCGGCAGACGCCGCGGCCAGCGCAGCCCGGATGATCGCTTCATACCCGGTGCAGCGGCACAGGTTTCCCTGCAGCGCTGTCTCTATGTCTGCATTGGACGGCTTGGCGTTGCTCATCCACAAGCCGTACAGCGACATGACGATGCCCGGCGTGCAGAACCCGCATTGGCTGCCATGCATATCCACCATGGCCTGCTGCACCGGGTGCAGGCCGCCATCGGCTCCGCGCAAATGCTCGATTGTCACCACGTGACAGCCATCGAGGGAGCCGACAAAGCGGATACAGGCATTGACGGTCTCGTATCTCAGCTCGCCGTCCGCCAGCCGTCCGACCAGCACCGTACAGGCGCCACAGTCGCCTTCCGCGCAGCCCTCCTTGCTGCCGCACAGGCGCTGCTCAAGGCGCAGGAAGTCCAGCAGCGTGTCCGATGCCGCGACACGGTCGAGGTCGACGACCGTGTCGTTGAGCAGGAACCGGATGCTGTTTCGGACCTTGGCCATCTAGCTTCCCCGATAGGTGGAATAGCCAAACGGCGACACCAGCAACGGCACGTGATAGTGGGCGGCAGGATCGGCAATGCCGAAGCGGACCGGCACCTCGTCCAGGAACGCCACATCATCGCCCCGGCCAAGATAGTCGCCGACATGAAACACCAGCTCGAAGGTGCCCGCCGTCATGGCGTCGCCAGCCAGCAGCGGCTCGTCGCAGCGCCCGTCATCATTGGTGGCAACCGACGTCAGCAACTCGCGCGCGTCACCGTCGAGACGGTAGAAATCGATCTTCAGCCCGGCCGCGGGCTTGCCCGCTGCGGTGTCCAGCACGTGGGTGGTAATACGCCCGGCGCTTGTGGCGGCATTCATCCGGTTTCCTCCTGTCACCTTCCGATGCCCTTCTTTGGCGGGGCTTGACCGGCAACTATCAAGCCATCGCCATCGCAGCGGTAGGGGTTGTTCAATATATCTCTTTCAAGAAAAAGTTGAAAATACGGGCCATTTCTTTTCTATACAACTGTAATCCAAAGTGAAGCCGAAGCGACCCGGAGCGTTGAAAAATGGCCTATGACCGCGATCTTTTGGGCTATGGAGCCACCCCGCCCGTTGCAGACTGGCCGGATGGCGCGGCCATCGCGGTGCAGTTCGTGCTCAACTACGAGGAAGGCGGCGAGAACTGCATCGCCCATGGCGATGCCACGTCGGAAGCCTTCCTGTCGGAGATCGTCGGCGGCACGCCCTGGCCCGGCAAGCGCCACTGGAACATGGAATCCATCTATGAGTACGGGGCCCGGGCCGGGTTCTGGCGGCTGCACCGGCTGTTCACTCAGCTCGACGTACCGGTCACCGTCTACGGCGTCGCCACGGCGCTGGCCCGCTCGCCGCAGCAGGTTGCGGCCATGCAGGACGCCGGTTGGGAGATCGCCAGCCACGGGCTGAAATGGATCGACTACAAGGATTTCTCTCGCGAGGACGAACAGGCGCATCTCGACCAGACTATAGCGCTCCACACCGCCGTCACAGGAGAGCGCCCGCGCGGCTGGTACACCGGGCGCTGCTCCACCAACACCGTCGACCTAGTCACCGAGGCAGGTGGTTTCGACTATGTATCCGACAGCTATGCCGACGAACTGCCCTACTGGCGCCGCCACGCCGGGCGCAACCAGCTCATCATCCCCTACACGCTCGACGCCAACGACATGCGCTTTGCCACGCCGCAGGGTTTCAATGCCGGCGACCAGTTCTTCGCCTATCTGAAAGACAGCTTCGACATGCTGTATGCCGAGGGCCTCGAAGGCGCGCCGAAGCTGATGAACATCGGCCTGCACTGCCGCCTCGTCGGCCGGCCCGGCAGGGCCGCCGCGCTGAAGCGCTTCATCGAGTATGCCCAGTCCCACGACAGGGTTTGGTTTGCCCGGCGCATCGAGATTGCCGAGCACTGGCACAAGCACCACCCGCCGCCGGAGGCCACCGTCGAGCCGTGGCACATGGACAAGCAGGCATTCGTCGATACTTATGGTGGCGTGTTCGAACATTCGCCATGGATTGCCGAGCGCGCTTTCGATGCCGGCATCGGGCCGGCCAACTCCACCGCGGACGGCCTGCACGCCGCCCTGCGCACACAATTCCGCCTCGCCGGTGAGACCGAACAGCTCGACGTCCTCAAGGCCCATCCGGACCTGGCCGGCAAGCTCGCCGCCGCCAAGCGGCTCACCAAGGAATCCACCCGCGAGCAGGCCGGTGCCGGGCTCGATGCGTTGACCGATGCCGAGCGCGAGCGCTTCACCGAGCTCAACAACGGCTACTTGGCGCGCTTCGGCTTCCCGTTCATCATCGCCGTCAAGGGCCTCGACAAGGCCCGCATCCTCGAAGCCTTCGAGCAGCGCATCAGCCACGAGCCCGATGCCGAGTTCGCCGAGGCCTGCCGCCAGGTTGAACGGATCGCCCTGTTACGTCTGAAGGACATGCTGCCATGACCGATGCCACCTACTATGCGCCCACCGGCGGCCTGCCGCCGCAGAGCCAGTTGCTCACCGGCCGCGCCGTGTTCAAGACGGCTTACGCGGTCATCCCCAAGGGCGTGATGAGCGACATCGTCACCAGCAACCTGCCGCACTGGACCGGTGCACGGTTCTGGGTGCTGGCGCGGCCCCTGTCGGGCTTTGCCGAGACCTTCTCGCAGTATATCGCTGAAATCGCACCCGGCGGCGGCAGCGACCGGCCGGAAACTGAGCCTAACGCCCAGGCCGTGCTGTTCGTGGTCGACGGCGAACTCGCCCTGACCGTTGACGGCGCCGCACACTCGCTCACCTCAGGCGGCTATGCCTACATCCCGCCCGGCAGCAACTGGCAGGTGCACAACACATCGAAAGCCCCGGTGCGCTTCCACTGGATCCGCAAGGCTTACCAGAAAGTCGACGGCATCGACGTACCCGAGGCCTTCGTGACCAGTGACCATGACGTTGAACCCGTGGCGATGCCCGACACCGACGGCAAGTGGGCCACGACCCGCTTCGTCGACCCGGATGATGTGCGCCACGACATGCACGTCAACATCGTCACCTTTGAGCCCGGCGCGGTGATCCCGTTCCTGGAGACCCATGTCATGGAGCACGGGCTCTATGTGCTGGAAGGCAAGGCGGTGTACCGGCTCAACGAGGACTGGGTCGAGGTCGAGGCCGGCGACTTCATGTGGCTGCGCGCCTTCTGCCCGCAGGCCTGCTATGCCGGCGGGCCGGGCAAGTTCCGCTATCTGCTCTACAAGGACGTCAACCGCCATATGACGCTGACGGGCAACGCCACATGAGCGACCGCCGCATCGTCCTGCAACCGCTGACGGCTGAAAGCTTCGCCCCGTTCGGCGACGTGCTGGAGGCCGTGGGCGAGCCCGACAATATCATCAACGCCGGCCTCTGCGGCCGCTTCCACGACCTCGCCAACTTGGATTTCACAGGCGAAGGCGCGCGCGCAGGCATAAGCCTGTTCCGCTCAAAAGCCCACACCCTGCCCTACACCCTCGACCTGATGGAGCGCCATCCGCTGGGCTCCCAGGCTTTCCTGCCCATGTCCGCCGACCCGTTCATGGTAATCGTCGCAGCGGACGACAGCGGCAAGCCCGGCACACCCCTTGCCTTCCTCACCAGACCCGGCCAGGGCGTGAACTACCACCGCGACACCTGGCACGGCGTGCTGACACCGCTGGTGGACGATGCGCTGTTTGCTGTGGTGGATCGTATTGGGGACGGTGGGAACCTGGAGGAGCACACTTTCAAAGAGGCTTGGCTGGTCGTTCAGCCTTAAGGACTGAATTCAGAAACCAAGGCCAATTGTCTCAAAATCCTGCAAACAATTGGCATGCGAGACTTTGACAGTCTTGCGACCGAGCGGAACTTCGTCCAGTGCTGCTACCATAACACTGGAGGCTTTCACAGCATTGTGGAACCCAAAAGCCAATATACCGCCACAGGCATGGAGAATTCTATGTCGGAAAGATGGTAACTCCAATTCACTTGCTACCAGATATGCCGGCTCCAATTGGCGTGTTCCATAAGGCTGCCGGTTCCAAAACTCTTAAACGCCGGTGGAATGGTCCAATTGCCACAACCTCCAGAGACCAAGACTTTCGTCAGAGGTTTTTGCTCTGATGTTATCAGCCTGCAGCCTGAAACGGCATGTTTTCCCAGAATGCACTCCCAAGACGGGTTTGCTTTTGAAAATTATGTCTCAGTTCCGATTTTGTTTTCGACGCTCGGATTGGCTTGTTCGGTATTTGCGCTTCCAAAGAACAAGGACCCAAACTCAGAACGTATGCGCCCCGCGGGAGTATCCGTCCGCTTCGCACTCTTAGAAACACGCAAAAAAACAATGGAGAAGGCAACTGCAGCGAGACAACTCCAATCTAGCGTAGCTTTAGAAACATAATTTGCCATGAATCCAGAAAAATAAAAAAATCCCATCTGTAAAATAGTGCTTGAGTAAATTATTATGTTAAATGTCCTGAACTGCAGATTCCAGAAACCTTTACGTTCGCCATGCTCGATTCCTTTGAAATATTCCCAAATAGTCCAAAGAAAAAATATAAGAAAATAAGTTGCTGAAATAACAAAAAAATCTCCTGCGAATAAAATAATTGTCAACAAATACAAAGGAAGAAGAATCACAGTTATTATAAATCGCAAACTTCCTCTAATCGGTTTTTTTAAAACTGATTTGTGATACCCAAACCAGCTCAAGAGCAGATTGACATAGCCTACTGAAACCACGCTGATCTCAAAAATGCTTGGCGCAGGTCCGGTTGTAACCCACTGAACAACAGTTTCGGATATGGCTGCAGCGATAATTACAGCAAACATCGGATCGATAAACTGCCCGGTAGACGGGTCGAAATTACGACCGTTACTCATGCGGCTTTCGCGTCAGAGCGATGGCAAAAACGCTTCTGCTCACCTTTGCTCCCCTAACAACATCGTCAAATCTAACCCTCCAAACACGCATAAGATCAAAATTACTTCTTAGTTCGTCATGAAGTTTTTCCGCGCCGTAGTGCCGTTTCAGGAATTGATTTGCCGGATCGTAACTGATGTGTCCAAATGATCGTTTTTCAATCGATCTCTGCAAATAGTAATCGTCTGAAGAATCCAAGTGTATTTTCAAATATATTCCACCTGGCCGTAAAATTCGCGACACCTCATCAAGAGCCTTTTTATATCCAATTTCATCTATAAAATGGCACAAGCAATAAGCATCCAAAACAAGATCTGTCTCACTATCTCGAAATGGCAAGCCATCCCGGATGTCATGAAGGATTGGTGTTATGTCTAGTCTTGTGTTTTCATTTGCTATCAGGTGTTGTGTCAAATCTAGAGCGCGTTCTGAAAAATCAAGTGCGCTTACTTCAAACCCAAGTTTCGCAAGGAACTTGGCATTCCGTCCGTTCCCGCACCCAAGGTCCACTGCAGACCCCTGTCGCAATCGGAGCGAGGAAAGTGAAAGTTTCACAGCATGTGACGGTTGTGATCTATGTGATGAGGGTATTGTTGCTAGAGAGCTGTATTCTCTATCCCACATCTCGACCCCATTTGCGTATCTAAATTCCGGTTCAGCAAAATTGGGAACGCTGGAAGGCATTATTCGAGACAGAATTGATCTTTCAAATATCATTTCAGTTCTACCCATAATGAATTTTCATTAATTTAGACGACATAATCGAACTACTCAACTATATTAGATTGCCTATCGTGATCTTATCGCGATTCTGGTCAAGCGCTGGCTAGCGGACCATGGGTGCGGCGTAAGATAGGCGCAAGTACAGATGACTTTGCTATGATTTCTTCAAAGACGCGAACATTGCACCCAGATCTCTGTCTGGAAACATTGATTGCGATCCACGCGTTGAAGAACGTTCATTCATTTCAGCTTTGTTATTGCTAGCGGAAGAACGAGTGAGGTGACGTTCATCACGATAATGTTCCATTTCCTGTTCCGCACGCTGTTCATAGCCATACAATATCTCTTCAATTTCGTGCTTTTTCCAACTATCGACCACTTCCGGAAAATACATTTCTATTGTCTCAATTTTATCAAGCCAATCACCTAACGCGCTTTCCCGACTATCAGGAGATTCATAGCTTGGATCGAGAGCTTCTATAGATTCTTGCGCAGCTTCTTTGAAACAATCGAAAAATCCGTCGGCAAACTCTAAAACGCTATCAGACAATCTTTCAGCCAAGGTCGCAATCTCATCAAGCTCAAGCAGGTACTCCCGCTTTGCCACGTAGTTGTATAATTGGCTGCGAAGGAATCTGGCATATGCGGAAGCATGCGGAAATTTTCGAAATCGCCCCTCTTCAAGATCCTCAACCAATGAGATTAGTTCTACTTCATTTGTCCAAAAAGTACTTTTCAAGCCGCCTTGCCGAACAAACATCAAAAATTTGGATTCGTTCGCAACAAGCAGCAATTCACCAATCAAATCGGCAAGTTCGTGCAGCGGCATATGTCCGGTGACGTTGTTTGACTGAATAGCCTTCTGCATAGACTTGGCGATTTTCTTAAGCGTGGTGGGCTGGTCTTTGAACCGCCTGTTTGCAGCGCTCCACAGAGATTTTGCGACGTCAACTCTAACCACGGCTGATGAAAGCAATTCGAGGACGCGCAAGTTATCCACTTCTTTAGATAGGAAGTCCAATACAGAGGGGTTTATAAAGTTTATCTGCCCGCCGTCCACGACAATGAAGGAAGATTTCACCTCTCTGAGAGTTTCCTCAAATAGGCGCTCATTGAAATTATCTGAACTCTGTTGGTCAGATTTATGAATGGCCTGGTCAAAAAATGGTTTAAGTTTTTCAGAGTTAATTCCCGGGTTCGGGAAACGTTCGGTTTCTGAAAAATACATGCAAACAAGCAGCAACCGAGCTTGAGGGCTGATATGCTTCCTGAAAGCCTTTTCCCAAATCTTGTGTGGATGATTTAGCGTTTCAACGAAGCGTTTCGGATATTGCGACGGCTCTATATCTTTGACACGTAGATGATCTGTCATCCACTGGATGATCCGTGGCATATAATTTGGATGATCGACTATCTTCTGGACATGTCCCGAGGAAAGAAGCGAGCTGATAGCGTCTTCATCAATTTCGGAATGATAAAGGTGGTTATACAAAATTCTCGCCTTTATTTCTCGGTTATATGCCTCCAGATCAAGCACCAGCTCTGACAGATCGATATGTTCCTCGTCCAGAGCTTCAGAAATGTGGCGAGCGGCTTGGAATACATAAGAACGAGTGGTGAGAATGAACCTTTTGTTTCCTCGCTTTGCCACCATGTCGATGAAACGTGCAATTCGCCCTTCATCTCTTGCCAACGACTGAGGATCGAGTTTGATTTTTCCTAAAAAATCATCAAAAACAAAAACTTGCATTCCATCAGAACTAAAAGCATCAAGCGCATCCTTTATCGTGCTGACTGCGACAAGTTCCCAATCTTCCTCACAATATTCCGCTGCTAAAACCTGGGCTAGTGTGGTTTTCCCAACGCCTGGAGGACCGGAAACAATCAGGCAGTGTCGATCTTCGAGAACTTTTGCTGCCTTCTGGAGACTAGGATTGACTACAAACACCTTGAGAATTCGTTCAATCTCGTCTTGGGTTGCCTCCGTGAAAACAGCGATATTGTTATTTAACACATGCTCAAGAACAGCAGCACTTGAAAGCCAGAGTTTTATATGCCGTTTTTCCACTTTACCATGGACGCGTAGCCGATCATTAATTTCGGCCCGTCCCCAAATATTGGCGGCCTCAACAGAGCTGTGGTCCAGACATTCCATTAGTGTATTTTTGCGAGCGGGGTTCAATCGCTGCGACGTTAGAAAATAGTATTCGGTTGGGTTGAGCCCATTAACGTTTTGGCTTTCTCGCCTTGCTGCAGATTTTAAATCCTCCCAACTACTATTTTTATAGTGCTTCGCTTGAAGAATAATGTTGCCTTTTGCGGAGCTGTGTCTGCCATCGATCCCACCATCTGGACCTTCAGAAAATCGTTCAAAACGGAAGCCAGTGTCCGTGCTCAATAGATCAGTACAGAGCGACTCGAACTCAATCGGAGATAGATTTTCGAAATCATAACGCTCGGTCATATATGATCACTTTGCGGTAAACTGGCACTTTTTGATCTCGCAATATTAATATGCGATCCAAAAGCTGATGGGTAAATATGTCACTCAGCAGATGCGACAATCGGGTTTAACAAGTTTGAGAACATTGTGCCTAGAGTGGTGGCCGCTATACGCAGGCCGAGCATCTCTTTGAATGGCTGCATTAGAGTATGCTGAGTCGCAGCGATCTTGAATACAATAAGTGTCAGCTCTGGGCCGTTTTCAGCAATCGACACGTTTGGGTGTTGCGTTTCAACATATGGACGCTCTGAGCCCTTCTTGGACCTCCAGCCGATTTCGCGGCACTTCCGGTTTGCGCTATTAGGGGCGACATCGGCCGAACGGCAAGTTTCGGAGATCGTACGGAATTGGCAGGTAGCTAATGGCTGCATTGGCGCATTTGATACGCACTGATGTACGAGTCATCTAAAATTTCGGCGCGCAATTAATAACAGATTTACTTAATCCAACGTGCGACACACCGTCGTATTCTCCTCCCGCCAAATGACGACTTAAGCACTTTGTCCTCTCGTTAATGTTTCCTTGATGACAAATATTTTTTGGTCCAACCAGCACCCTGCTCGTAATGTTGAATGCATAATATCTTGCTTCACTATGGCATTTTTCCAAATTTCTAGCATATGGATAAAGTTGATCTATTAAATTTACTAACTTTCTATTTTCGAAATTCACATCAATGTGTTTATCAAGCTCAAATATATATGATTCAAATTTTTCCAATTCATTACTCACATCGGTTGTTGAAATAGGCATCATCCGATCAATTCGCTTTCGTATTTCAATCCAGATATTTCTAGAGTGTTCTTTTTGCAATTCTAATTTCAATAAATTGTTTTCTAAATTTGACGTTTTAATTGCGTTTTGATTTTCTATTTCTTTAATTTCTGCCAGTTTTTCATTTATTGCTAATTCTGATTTTTGCAACATAAGAACGGCGTTTTCATTTTCTATCTGACCAAAGTATATATACAAACTCACAATGCCGCTGACGACTGCTGCCACTATCGCAGCTGTTACTTTATCCGAATAGTATACTACCCTATGACCATCTTCATGCATTGACGCGACTCCTCAGCTCACATCAAGTCCGCGAGTGTCATGAAAAATCTTCAAACATGCAAGGACAGGGTGCTGATTGTGGAAGAAAGTTTTGTTCGAAACATACCTGAAATTTGTAGTTTTTCCTACTTCGGTAAGGCGATTACTTTCTCACGACCAAAGCGAACACGACGATATTTGTGAAAATAATGGGGCGCTTCTGCTGTCAATTGCAAACAGGAGATGACCAATGATGGCCCGTTGTCCCCAATGAACAAGTTGCGACAATCGGCAAAAGAACAGACAAAAAAGAGCTCTGACGCAGGGCTTCTCTAGGGGGTAAAACCGGACGTCAGCGGCGACCGACATTTGGTAAAAATGTCCGAATTGCCGACATCAGGTTGACCAACACTTCGCAGGTGCGGCGAATGTCCGTAATCGGATGCCGGGACTTGCGATGGCGAATGGCCGGATTGGGCCGAAAGTGACGGCACAAACTATACAACGCAAAAGATGTGCTCGTTCATAAACACCTGTGCTCGACCTGCCGACTGACCGAAAAGCAATCGCACCAAAATCTCGGCGGCCACTGCGCCGTTCCAACAACTATCCCCTACCCCGCCGCCGCTTCCACGGCGGCGTGGGTGTCGAAATACTCCATGAACTCGCTCGCCTTGCCGTCTTCGAGATACCAGACATCCACTTTCGGCAGTTTTATGTGGTTACCGGTGCGCTTGTTGGTCCAGGCGCATTCGCACAGGACCACGACACGGCCGCCCTGTGCGACCATCTCGTTGACGTGGAAAAACTCCATCGACCACTCGTTCACCAGGTCGCGGAAGTACCCGGCGACCTCGTCTTTGCTGGCGCGCTTCCTGGCGAAATCCATGCCGGGCTTGCCGTCTGCCGCCGAGCCCCAGCGAACCTCGTCCGCCAGGATGTCGAGTATGGCCGACGGATCGCCCTTGGTCCGGTGCCATTCGGCATAGACGCTCTGCAGGATGGTGACATTCGGGTTCTCATCGGCCATTGGCTCACTCCGGCAATTGCTGACACGGCCCGGCAGTGCGGCAGCATGGACAGGCCTGCTGCCGTCCCCGGGAAGCACAAGTAACGCACGTAAGATAACGCAGCGTCAAGAATCCGCTGCCCTCAAGGCCGACCTGCTCCCAACAATTGCCGGTTTGTTGGCATAAGGTTGACCTAACGACATCACGGAAGGAACCTCTTTCAATGTCCAGAACCGCCATCATCCTTTGCTGTTTTCTGTTCGGTGCGCTCGCGGGCGCGGCGCAGGTCCGCGCGCAGCAGACCGACACGTCCATCGCCGCGCTGGAAGGCGGCATTTCGGTGCCTGTCTCCGTTATCCCCACCACCGGTGCGGTGCTGCTGGAGTACCAGACGCGCGCCGGGGCGACCATCCTGTGTTCCGGCATGCTGATCTCGCCGGCCTGGGTGCTGACTGCCGCCCATTGCGCGATGTCACCCGGTGACCCGGTCACGCTGGGCAATTTCAGGGACGAAAATGCACCGACCGCCATGGTGCAGGAGTTCTTCCCGCATCCCAGATGGCGCAGCAATGACGACAAGCCGGAGTTCGATGTCGGGCTTGTGCGGTTGCAGGGCGGCCTGTTTCCCCGGCGCGCCGACGGCCGGCTGTGGGCCTGGTACCGGCGCGACCGGTTCCGCGGCACCATGAGCAGCGTGCGCCGCTCCCGGGTGAATGTCTATGGCTACGGCCTGACCTGCGGCAGTTCCAACGCCACTTTCGGGGTGCTGCAGTTCGGCCGGTTTCGGATTGACGGCATCAATGACGAAGTCATCCGCATCGACGGCGACATGAAGATCCGCGATGGCGATTCAGGTGCCGCGATCATGATCCCCAACCACCCGACCCCGGGCCAGTGGGATGACTATGTGATCATCGGCGTTGCGGCGCGCGCCGGCAGGTATGCGTGGCGCGACTATGAGGCCCGTGGCCCGCACGCGGCGTCGTTCGGCGCCTGGTTCGACTCAACCATAAGCGGATCGTTCGGCCCGCTGCTGCCTCCCAGCCTGATCAGCACGGTGATCGCTGCCCCTTGAGGCCCGGGTCGGCTACTGGAATATCTGAAGGCCGATCATGATCGGATAGTCGACATTGGCCCCGCCATTGCAGCCTCGCGTCCACACATGAACCTTGGATTGCGACAGGAACGATGCGGTGGCCAGCTGCAGCCAGGCCTTCGTGCGATCGTCGGAGAGCGGAAAACTGCTGCGCACATAGGAATGGTTGGTGCAGCCGTGATCGGGCGAAAAATTGCCCGCGACGGTGATGTACAGATGGTCGTCCTGTCCGACATTGACCTTGGTGACATAGCGATAGTCGCGGACGACGGACTGGGCGAGCGCGCTGGTGCTCACCGACAGATGGCATATCAACATGAACGTGATGGCGAAGGCTGATCTCATGAGGCGTCTCCCCTTGCGGCCCGATCCATCCAGAATCGCAACCGGCCGCCGCCCCAACCCGGGAGGATACCTCCCGGATCGCAGTATATACGTACCCAGACCAAAAGAGAATAACGTTGCGGAAACTTGCAGGGTCAGGCACGCCTGCACGGCTCAGGCGGGGTCGAAGATCAGACGGATGAAGTCCCGATACAGCAGCAATTGCTTGGGCAGCAGGGATTTGTCCCCGACCACCTTGGACAGTATGATGCCGCCATCTCCGATCGCAGAAAACATGTCAGCCAGGTCATCAAGGTCGACGTTGACCCGCGGTTCGTAGCGTTCGGCGATTTTTTCGATGCGACCGCGAAACCGCGCCCGCCACGACAGGACAGCCTTGGCGTTGATGCTGCGCACTTCCTGGTCGAACAGCTGTTGGTGGTAGCACACCGATGCCACGATGCAGCCGGGATGGCCGTTAGGCAGATCCTCGAACACTTTGGCCAGCAGTTTGAGCGCAATCAGGAAGCTGTGCAGCGGATCCTCGCTCAGTTCGTCCGCCTCGGCGAAGACCCGGTCAAAAACCACATCGTCCTGCTCGACATAGCGCTCAAGCAAAGCACGCGCCAGGTTCGTCTTGTCACGGAAGTGATAGAAGAAGCCGCTCTTCGAGATTCCGACCTCGGCGATCAGTTCGTCGATCGAGGTTGCGGAAAACCCTTTTGTCAGGACGGCCGCCTCTGCAGCCGCCAGTATCTGTTCTCTCGTCTGCGGGGTCGGCTTCGTCACTTTTCGTCCTCGGCACAGGCTTTGGTCGGCAAAACTGTACCACAGGTACTGTACCTGCGGTGCAGTCACGGGTGGTATTTCAGGTCGCGGCGGTAGTCATGCCCAGGCGGAACCTGTCTAAAGGGTTGTTTTAATTAACAAGAAACGAAAATTCGCATACCGAACAACTAGTACACTTTTCAGTGCCGTCAAACCCCTTTATGTCCGTGCACATCATCGAGCCCCGGCTCTGCAGGTGCGCCGCAACGCCGCCTGCCGACGCCGACGGGCTTTGCAATTCAGACAATCGTTCACGGAGTGAAACATGAAAGACACTATGCAATCAGCGGGCGCATCAGGGGCAAACGACGCCGCCGTCGAGCATTTCGACGCGGCAGTGCGGGCGTTCAACATCTACCGGGGTGACCCTGTGGCGCTGGCCGATCAGGCGATCGAGGCGGCTCCCGAGTTCGCAATGGCGCACATCCTCAAGGCCTATCTCTTCGGCCTGGCGACGGAGCCCGAAGCAACCGCCGAAGCCAGGTCCGTCCTGGAAACGGCGAAACCTCTTGCCAAAACTGAAAACGAGAAATCCCATGTGGCGGCGCTGGAGGCCCTTGTCAGCAACAACTGGACCAAGGCAGCGGTGCGGCTCGACCGCCACAATATCGAGTTCCCGCACGACATCGTCGCGCTGCAGGCCGGTCACCTGATGGACTTCTATCGCGCCAACGCGCGCAACCTGCGCGACCGGCTGGCACGGGTGCTGCCGAAATGGTCGCAAGACCAGCCGGGCTATTCGATCGTCCTGGGCATGTATGCCTTCGGTCTCGAGGAGGCTGGGGATTATGCCCGGGCCGAGGCAGTCGGGCGCGAGGCGACCGACCGTGAACCGCTCGATTGCTGGGCCCATCACGCGGTCGCGCATGTTCTGGAGATGCAGGGCCGCGCCGAGGATGGCATCGAGTGGATGGTATCGCGAGAGCCGCACTGGTCGGGCGATGACAACTTCTTCAAGGTTCACAACTGGTGGCACAACGCGCTCTACCATCTCGATGTCGGCAAGCCCGACGCCGTCATCCAGCTGTACGATGAGCGGGTCCGCGGCGACGACAGCCAGGTTGCGCTCGATCTGGTGGACGCCTCGGCCCTGCTGTGGCGGCTGCACATGGAAGGACACGATGTCGGAGACCGGTGGGCCGAGGTGGCCCGGTCCTGGGACGCTCATGCGGACGGACGGCTCTATCCGTTCAACGACTGGCATGCAGCGATGGCGTATCTGGGCGCAGGACGTGAAAGCGAAGTCGACCGGATCCTGCAACAGTACCGGTCTGCCGGCGAGCACGGCGGCGAAACCGCCGGCTGGGCGCAAATCACTGGCATGCCGCTGATCGAGGGCTTCCGCGCCTTCTGGCAAGGACGCTACGACCAGGCGGTCGACATGCTTCACCCGGCGCGGTACGTCGCGAACTCCTTCGGCGGAAGCCACGCGCAGCGTGACATCATCGACTGGACATTGACGGAAGCCGCGGTGCGTTCAGGCAACAGTGGAGCCGCCGAGGCACTGGCGGCTGAGCGGCTGGCGGTGAAGCCGCACAGTCCGATCAACAAGAGCTTCCTGAAACGCGCGGGCGCATCTCACAACGGCCTGGCTGCAGCGGAATGAGCTGCGTTTGAGCAGCCCAGCCTGCCTAACTCAAAACGTCTTGCCCGACCTTCGGGACGGGCAAGACAAACGGCGAAACCGAGGTGACATGCCGGCACTTGTGCCAACGATGTCCGGCTTGTTTCAATCATCGCAAGCCAAGTTTCACCCCAAACACCGCACCTGCTATAATCCCGCACTCTGGAGGGAACGTCATGCGCGCGCATCGGCTCGACGCTGGCGGGCGGTGGGCCAATCACCCCGGTCGGCCTGACCAGCGCGTTCGTCTCGGTCGGCGCTTTCCCGGTGGACAAGATGCCGGAGTCCGAGCCGGACAAGCCGGCACCCTCCGCCTTCTTCGCAAGTGCGCAACGCCACTTCAACTGGTCGCCGCCGTGACCGTCAGCGGCTGAAAGCGCCGCGGTTGTCACCAGCAGCCGCTTTCGGGAGGCCGTCACAACCGAGATACCGAGCCATCCGGTATCCTGCCGCCTGTGGACACAGGTTATGTCCACACATATGGTTCGCGAACGTTCGTCGGGTTGGGATGGGAAAGTGGCTGCAGACAAACTCTCAAGGAAACTGGTCGCCATTCTGGCAGCGGATGTAGCCGGCTATTCGCAGCTGATGTCTCGCGATGAGGTCGGCACGCATTCCCGCGTCAGGCAAATCATGTCCGACATCTTCAGGCCCGCCGTCAAGCGCCATGGCGGCCGCATATTCAAGACCATGGGCGACGGCGCCCTGGTGGAATTTGCCAGTGTCAACGAGGCCGTGCACAGCGCTGTGGAAATTCAACGCCTGCTGGCGGAACGGCAAACGCCGCAGGCAGACGGAGAACCGATCAGGGTCCGCATCGGCATCAGCCTGGGCGATGTCATGGTCGACGGATCCGACCTGTTCGGCAACGGCGTCAACATCGCGGCCCGCATGGAGAGTCTTGCGGAGCCGGGCACGGTGTGCATTTCGGGCAATGTCCGCGAGCACCTGAAGGCCAGCCAGTCTTTCGAGCTTGTCAGCCTCGGGCCGTGCGAGGTCAAGAACATCCCCGATCCCGTGGATGTGTTCCAGATCCGCGATGCCGGCCGGCCGGGCGACGCGCCGCGCACCGGTCCGTTGATTGACCAGGAGATACGGTTCTGCACCGCCCCCGACGGCGTGCAGCTTGCCTACGCCACCATGGGTGAGGGCCCGCCGGTGGTCATCGTCTCCAACTGGCTGACCCACCTGGAACTCGACTTCCAGATCCCGGTCCGCCGCGGACTGGCCGACATGCTCACCCCCGACTACCGGATGATCCGCTATGACGCCCGGGGCAGCGGCCTGTCGGACCGGGAGGTGGACGATTTCTCGCTTGAGGCCTCGGTCATGGATCTGACCACGGTGATCGAAGACCTGGGCCTTGAGCGTATGGCGCTTATCGGTCAGTCGCAGGGTGCGGCGATCGCCGCGGCGTACGCAGCCCGCAACCCGGACAGGGTCACGCATCTGGTGCTGGGCGGCGGCTATGCCCGTGGCCGCCGCATGCGCGGTTCCGAAGGCCAGATCGCGGAGAGCGACGCGTTCATCACCATGATCCGCGAAGGCTGGGGCAAGGAACTGGATGCATATGTGCGCATGTTCGGCGCATTCTTCATGCCCGACGCCAATGCCGACCAGCTCGCCAGTTTCACCAACCTGCAGCGCAAGGCCACGCCGCCGGAAAACGCCGCCCGTATTCAGCTGGCCATCGACAATATCGACATAACCTCCGAACTGGCACAGATCGAGGCGCCGACCCTTGTGCTGCATGTGCGCGAGGATGCCCGCGCACCGTTCGAGGAAGGACGGCGGCTGGCGGCCGGCATACCCAATGCGCGTTTTATCCCGCTGGAAGGCCGCAATCACCTGCTGCTGGGCACCGATCCTGGTCTGCAGCGGTTTCTAGACGAGGTGGGACAGTTTCTCAAAAGCTAGGGTCAGGACCCATGACAGACTTACGTTTTCGCACCGCGGCGCCTGAAGACGCAGAACGGTGTCACGCCATAGAAGTGGCGTCATATGAAGGCGACGAGGCGGCAACGCTTGCCAAGATCACAACGCGCATCGCCGACTACCCGCAAGGCTTCCTGATCCTGGACGCAGATGGGGAGATCGCTGGTTTCATCAACTCTGGCTGCGCCTTCGACGTGGACATGTCGGACGAGGCCTTCAAGGAGCTTGCCGGTCATGACCCGGCCGCACCCAACGTGGTCATCCTGTCCGTGGTGGTCGACCCGCGACACCAGGGCAAGGGCTATGCCAGGAAACTGATGCAGGAGTTCTCAGGCCGGATGCGGGCCATGAACAAGCAGGCCATCCACCTCATGTGCCGGGACCAGCACGTGAAGCTGTATGAAAATCTCGGCTACCGGTACGTGAAGCTGTCGGAATCCAGTCACGGCGGCATGAGCTGGCACGAAATGGTTGCCCGGCTCTGACAGGTCCGCTGCAGCATCGTCAGGCCTTGTGCAGCCGGCCATCGCCTAATCCGCCGGAATGCCCTCGTACACATAGTCGCTGGTGGAAATGTCGCCATGCCAG
Source organism: Anderseniella sp. (assembly GCA_028289645.1). Taxonomy (GTDB): domain Bacteria; phylum Pseudomonadota; class Alphaproteobacteria; order Rhizobiales; family Aestuariivirgaceae; genus Anderseniella. The sequence continues at coordinate 168,280 of JANQOK010000023.1, read as the reverse complement.
GCATAGACCGAGAGGAATGCAAGGTCCCGGGTGCGCGACGCATGCGGCATCATGGACGGATGATAGGACCGCTCGCCTGGCAGGTGGCGCCTGTAGGGCGCGTCACCGCGCTTCCAGTCTGCCGCGCCGGCCAGCATGATGTAGATCTCTTCCGCCCGGTGGCTGGCTGCACCCGGTCAACTGTCCTCTTGTTCTGAAAACCTGAATTCTTGAACAACACTCATTGGTCATTCCAGCACTGTTCGCTGTAGCCCAGTTGCAGTGCGGCGTTTTGCTGCTCCTTTGTCAGTTCCGACCAGGATTGGCTTTCCGATACCGGCGCTTGGCTCGAATTGCCGCTGTCCCAAGCTTCTTCACTCCAGCCCAGAACGCCCCAGTTTGCCTTCTCATCCGGTTTCATCTCAGCCCAGGCAAGATTGTTCCACTTGTTGTTGGTAGCCTCGCCGGCCAGCGCTGAAAGGTCTGGCAGCGGCAGCATCAGGAACAGGGCCAAGACCAGGTGTAACACTATGCGCATCGCTGCTTCTCCTATCTGGGTTGTGGGTTGCTGAACTTGTTTGGGACCGCACCGCGAGGTTCAGTTGGTGCCTGGCGCCTGGCATCGCGACCCTAAATCGTCTCAACAATCTGGGCCGCCGCGGCCAGTCCGGACTTGTGCGCGCCTGCCACGGTGGCCCAGTCGTCAATGCTTGTGGCCTCGCCGGCAAACCACAGACGGTCCGCCTCCGGTCGGCGCAGTTCCGCCCGTGACCAGGCGCCGCCCGGTTCGGCGGACGCATAGGCCCCTTGTGTCAGACGGTGTCTGGTCCAGTCGAAGGTGTGACTCTTGATGACAGCCTTTTCCACGCTGGAGCCGAAAGCCTTCTTCAGGTCCGAAATGACGAAATCATGCATGTCGGAAACCCCACCGGCCGACATCTCCCGCGCAAACTCGCCGCCGATGTCACAATAGGTGATCCCATGCCCGCCGGCGTTGACGAGAGCCACAAAGCCAGCAGGCGCACTGTCACTGTCTTCGGTTATCCTGTATCCGAAATAGCCGTCTTCCCCGACCCCGAAGAAATTGTCTTTCAGGTGAAGAGCGATGTGGTGATAGTGCCCCATGGTGAGCACATTCACCGCTTCCTGCTTCTTGTCCGGCAATGGCGGATCAAACCTGATTTCGTTGCTCGCCAACACGCCCATGGAGACCGTGATCAGCACGGCCCGGGCCCGCAGGGAGCCGCGGTTTGTGTCGATTTCCACACCCTGCCCGCCCCAGCGGATAGTTTCCGCCCTTGTGTTCAGCTCCACCGCGACATCGCGCGCGCTGTGGGCAAACAAGGCCCCAAATCCCTCGCGGCAGTACCAGTCGGTGCCATCCTCGCCGGTGTACCAGTCGGCGCAGGAGAAACGGTCAAAATCCTTTGCCATTTCGTATGCGCCTTCATGCAGATTCACCGTCAGGCTCCAGTCACCGAGATCCGGCACGACGTCGGCTGGCGACACGTCGCGGTTTTGGCGGCCGGCTTCTGAAATGGCCTGAACCGCGGCGGCCTTTGCGGCCTGAAAGGCTTGCAGTTCTTCTGTTGTCGCCGCTCTGTCACCGACATGGAAACGCTCGTCGTCCGGCGCCCGGTACATGTCAAATCCGTTTTCCAGTCCGTAGTCCACAAATGGGTTGGCCTCGCGATAATGCAGCCAATGGGCGCCCGTGTCGTATGGCACTCCGAATACGCTCGTATCGGTGAAAACCCGGCCGCCTGTCCTGTTATCAGCTTCGATGACGGTGACGCTCAGCCCCCGCTTTCGCAGCTCCCTGGCAGCACTGATCCCTGCGGCACCGGCTCCAACCACCACAACATCAGGATTGCCCGCAGAGGCGGTCCGACCGATCGCTGCCTGGGGGAACAGGGTGCCGGCGCCAAGCGTCGCCATCAAGGTTCGACGATCGATGCCTCGGGACTTTCGGGAGCTTATCGGGCGTGACGTCAAAACGGGTTTCACCTACAATCAACTCTACAGCATAGAGTTAAAGATACTCTACACCGTAGAATTAGTCAACGCCCTGGAGCGATCCGAATGAAGACACGTGGGAAATTGTCCCGGGAACGCATTGTTCAACTTGCCCTGTCATTGCTCGACAGCGCCGGAACAGAAGGTTTCAGCATGCGCAAGCTCGCCGCGCAGCTCGAAGTCGACCCCATGGCGATTTACTATCACTTCGCCAACAAATCCGATCTGCTGCATGCCGTGATGCAGTCGATGATGGAGAATTGCGAGGTGCCGGAACCAAGCGGCGACTGGCGGGCGGATATCCGGAACCTGTGCCACGGCCTGCGGCGGATGGCAAAGAAACATCCGGGCACTTTCTGCATTTATGAGACCTATGACCAATGGCTGCCGGCGGAACATCGGCTGCATGAGGCATTTCACTCAACATTGCTGCAGGCAGGATTTTCCCGGAAGCGCGCTGTCCGGGCTGTCAGGGTTCTGTTGATTTACGCGGAAGCCTTCGCAGTCGACGAAATTTCAGGCTGGCTGGATCCGGCCGATCAGGCGGAACTGGCCGAAAGCCTGCGATCGGGCCCCTATCCCACCCTGTCCAGCCTCATCGAGGAAATCGGGACTGTTGATGCTGACAGCGAGTTCGAATTTGGTCTGGACGTGTTGATAAGCGGTCTGGAAAGCGGGATCAGGGAGACTTGACCCCTCGGTGTGGTTCCAGCAGCAGATCATGCGCCTGCACCAGGCCACCCGGCAGCAACGGGCTGGCGCGGGTTTGACCGGCTGCAGGCGCAGTGGTGTGAGTTTACTTCAGCACCTTGGGCCAGTTGCCATCGGCCGAGGTGATGTGGCCGGGAACGTCTTTCTCCCAGTTCTTCTGCACCGACTTGGAGTAGTTCAGGTACAGCTTGCCGTCGACGATCGACCACGCCTCAGGCACCGTCGAGGCGGTGTAGCCCTGCGACACGGCCCAGGCGCAATAACCGCCATACTGGGGTGCGTACTTTTCCGGTGCCGCGGCAAAGCGGTCGCGGTTCTCGGTGCTGGTGAAGCGCCACGTGGCACCGTTCCACTCATGGGTGATGCTCGCGTCGCCGGCAACCGGGCGGCCTTCAGTGAAATAGCTGATCGGGTCGGTGCCGTCGATGGCCGTGCCCGAGCCGCTCTGGTAGACGGGCGCCTTGTCGGCCCACGCGGGGGTAAGGGCGAACTGGGCCAGGACCAAAGCCAGCACAGCCACCAGGGCTTTAAGATGTCGCATGAGATGTTCTCCTAATCGATTTCGAAACTGTCCGTTACAGGCTGATAGCGCTTTAGTTGGGCCAAAGTAATGCCACTCACGCCATATTGATGGTTTTGTTATCGATTGTCGGGGCGGGGTGCAGCGCCACTTGAACGGCACATGAACGGCCCGTTAAGGTCAGGTTCGGACAGGATATTGTTTACTAAGGGTCAACAGGCAAACAAAGAACAACAGGAAACGCCATGACCAAATCTAACCATGTCACCATTTTCACCGCTGCCACGCTGCTGCTTCTGGGCGCCGGCGCGGCGCACGCAGGCCCGCAGCACAATTGCGACAACTATGCCTCGTTCGCAGTGTCCGACGCATTCGCTGCCAAGAAGCAGGGTTGCGGCTTCAAGGGCGGGCGCTGGAGCACCAATTTCAAGAAACATCACGCCTGGTGCAGCACCCAGGGCGTCACCATGGCCATGCTGACCAAGGAAGACCGCGCCCGCAAGACGTCGCTCAATAGTTGCAATGCCACAGGCGGCAAGCCAACGGCAGGGCAGTGCAACAAGTATGCGCAGGCCGCCATACAGCAGCAGAACACCAATCTGGTGAAGAAATGCGGCTATAGCGGCAGGCGCTGGCTGCTCAAGTATGCCGTGCACAAGAACTGGTGCATGGGCGCCACCAAAAAGGCAATTGCCGCGGAACAACTGGCCCGCTATGCGCAACTGTCACAGTGCGTTGCCGGCAAGCCGTGACACTAGACCAGACCGGTAGGCGGCAGCACGTTGGTCGTGCTGCCGATCAACTCCGGCCCTCCACCGGAGGCTCAATCGGTCGCCAGCAGCTCCGAGCGAACGCTCTTCTCCATCAACTTCAACTGCCGCAGAACTTCTTCCTCTGAGATTCGCTTGTCGATGGATGCCAGGTCGCGGCTTACCTTGCGCACCACGTCGCCGGGCCCCGGTTCCTGGAAATCTGACTGCATGACCTCGTGCACATAGCCCGGCAGGTCACTGTCGCCGATGCCGAGCTTGCGGCCAGCCCACAGTCCCATCAGGTAGTTGCGGCGCGCGTTCACCTGGCCGCGCGTGGCCATTTCAAGGTCACAGGTTGTCATTTGCATATCCGGTTCTGCGTGCACCGTCCTGACGTGAGGCTGGCAGCACGTAATCGTCGGTGAGATCGATTTTGTCATGAGCACTGGCCGTCAGGACCTGGTCATGATTCGGCAGCTCCATGCGTTTGGTCAGGCGAATCTGCAGCTCGAACTCCGGCCTGTCATGCCGGACAACCAGGCCCTTGATGACACCGTCGTTCAGCGTGCCGGTCAACCTGGTTGTGTATTTCTTCGCGCTCTCGCCGAAAATCGTCCGGGGTTCGTCATAGTAATCCACCATCAGTTCAGCCTCGATGCCGTCGCCTCGCACTTCGTACGTGCCCATGGTGCACTGCTGATTGTCACCGCCGGCAAGGCGGCCGCCCTGAAGCAGCAGCACACCATGCTTGTCCCAGCCATGCGGGCCAAAAACTTCCGCAGTCCATATGCCCTCAAATGCCATGTCTTCTCTCTCCGTTGTTTGTTGTGTCAACGAGATGAGGGTTCCGCGCCAGACATGCCAATTGCAGTTGCGGTGATGGCCGATAGAGTTTTCCTATCGCCACGGTCTTGCGGTTCGATTGGACACTATCTCCCGGTGCGGTCACATATGAACCAACGCAACTATCGGAACCCTTGATGAGATGAGACGGATTGCATTCAGTTTGATTGTTACACTCGCTGCCTTTGCAGCGCCTGCGGCTTTGGCGGATAAACAGCAACCGGCAATCGACATACCTGAACACGGCCTGGGCCTGCTGCTCGAAACGCCGAACTCACCCATAGGTGATATCTACGCCGAACGGCCTGTTCTCACCTGACCGCGCCGCGGGGCCTTATGACATCAACCTCTCAACACGAGTCCGCGCCTGCTGCGCCACTTGACGTGCATCAACGCCGGTCAATTCACCGTCGCTGACCACCCGCCGGCCCTCTACCAGCAGGTCGCGCACCTGCAGCGGGCCGCAGAGCAAAAGCGCCGCCACAGGGTCCCAGGCGCCGGCCGCCTCCAGCCCCGATACATCCCAGATGGCGATATCAGCGCGCTTGCCCGGCTCAATGGAGCCCAGTTCGTTGCCCCGGCCGAGCACCGTGGCACCGCCCAGGGTGGCGATCTCCAGCGCTTCGCGCGCGGCAAAGGCGTCGGCCCCGTGTTTGACCCGCTGCAGCAGCATGGCCTGGCGCGCCTCGGTCAGCAGGTGCCCTGAATCATTGCTGGCCGAGCCGTCGACCCCGAGCGCCACGCGCACGCCGGCATCGCGCATCTCGCGCACCGGCGCGATGCCCGATCCGAGTCGGCAGTTGGAGCACGGGCAATGGGCCACGCCGGTTTTAGTGCGGGCAAACAGGCCTATCTCCTGTGCATCCAGCTTGACACAGTGGGCATGCCAGACATGCTCGCCGGTCCAGCCCAGGTCCCTGGCATACTGCCCCGGCCGGCAGCCGAAATTCTCCAGAGAATAGGCAATGTCCTCGTCGTTTTCCGCCAGGTGCGTGTGCAGCATGACCTGCTTGTCGCCGGCAAGAGCGGCTGCCTCTTTCATCAGGTCGGTGCTGACCGAAAACGGCGAGCACGGCGCCAATCCAACCCGCACCATGGCGCCGTCTGACGCATCATGATGGGCATCCACCACGCGGATGAAGTCTTCCACAATGTCGGGCTCTTTCTCGACCAGCGAGTCCGGCGGCAGTCCGCCGTCGCTTTCGCCCACACTCATCGCGCCGCGCGTCGGGTGAAACCGCATCCCGATCGTGCCTGCCGCATCAATGGTGTCTTCCAGCCGGACACCGTTGGGAAAGATGTAGAGATGGTCGGAACTCATCGTGCAGCCGGACAGGGCAAGTTCAGCCAGCCCCAGTTGCGCGGAGACAAACATGTCCTCCGGCTGCATGCGCGCCCACACCGGGTAAAGTGCGCGCAGCCAGTCGAACAACAGCGCATCCTCGCCGGCCGGCACGGCCCGGGTCAGGGTCTGGAACAGGTGATGATGGGTGTTGACCAGCCCCGGCGTCACCACGCAGCCGCGCGCGTCTATGGTGTCGTCGTACTCGCGCCCGTCAACTGCCGACCCGACGGAGGCGATCACGCCGTCTTCGATCACTATATCCGCCGCGGTGATTTCGCGGCGGTCCGCATCCATGGTGACGACCTTGTCGGCGTCGGTGATCCTGATCTTCGTCATGGCGCCCATGGTGCCTTGACCGAAGGTCATCGCACAAGCGGAAATCCGGCACCGCGTGCCCGGCCACCTGCACGGCGCACATGGAAGTATTGCGCGGCCTGCACTGCTTGAGGCTTGATCACGGCGGCCCGGTGCTGATCTAGTTACACGATTGCGCAACGTCGCATGGGAGACGGGGTCACATGACTGGAGATCGCCCGGCACTGGCGGCAACCTTGATGGTCGGCTCGCTGTGCATGCTCAGCCTGCAGGACTCGCTGGTCAAGCTGGCCAGCGCCGACGTGTCCCTGTGGCAGTTCCAGACCCTGCGCGCGATCTGCAACCTGACCATGCTGTTTGTACTGGCCCGTTTCATCTGGGGCAACGGGTCTGCTTGGCCGAAACGGTTCTGGGCTGTGGCACTGCGCAGCCTGTTCCTGATCGGGGCGATGCTGAGCTTCTTCGGTGCCATACCGTTTCTCAGCCTGTCGGAGGTGGCGGCGGGCCTGTATGTGTTTCCCCTGTTCGTGGCGGTGCTCTCGGCGCTGATCCTGGGCGAGCAGGTCGGCCCGCGCCGTGTCATTGCGGTCATCGCCGGGTTCTGCGGAACACTGCTGATCCTCAAACCGGCGTCCGCATCGTTCCAGTGGGTGTCGCTGGTGCCGGTCATCGCCGGCCTGTTCTACGCCGCCACGGTGCTCACCACCCGCAAGCTGTGCCGGGAGGAAAGCCCGGCGACCCTGGCCCTGGGCGTCTCGGTGGCCTTTGTCACGGTTGGCATCCTGGGTATAGCCGTGCTGGAAACCGTGCAGCCGGTAGCACTGGCTGAGAGCTGGCCGTACCTGTTCGTCGGCTGGAACCCCCTGAGCCTGGAAATCGCCGGCCTCATCCTGGTGTGCTCCATGCTAAATCTGGCCTCCAATATCGGCCTGGCCAAGGCCTATCAGAGCGCCGAGTCCAGCTGGCTGGCGCCGTTCGACTACTCCTACCTGATCTTTGCAACGTTCTGGGGCGTGGTGATGTGGGGCGATGTGCCGGATCTTCTGTCATTCACCGGCATGGCCATGATCGCCGGCTCCGGCTGCTACGTCGCCTGGCGAGAACGCACCGAAAGCCGCCTGCGCGAGGCTGATCTCAACCGGGCGCTGAGGTAATGGTGGCGGGGAACGTCGTCCCAGGAGATCAGACTTCTGTCTCAACCGTCATTCCAGCGAAGGCTGGAATCCATCTCTCCGCGAGTGCCTAACGCCCACGTACTATTGGATCCCAGCCTTCGCTGGGATGACACCTATACAAAGATTTGTTCAGTGTCTGAAAACGGCCCGCCGAAGGCGGACAAGCTGTTCGACCAGCAAGAATCAGCAGCCGCAGGTTGCCTGCGTGAGCGGAGTTAACCCCCGCCCTCACACGTAACGGAAAACGAACACGAACCAGGCCAGCGCAATCGCCATTGGCCACCACAGCGGCGAGCCGACGAAGAACAGCCAGGCGATGAAGATGAAGGCTGAGCCGAGCAGCGAGATGAACAACCGGTCGCCGCGCGTCGTATCGATGGCGAACACGCCGCGGCGCGGCGCACCTCCCGGGCGGTAATACTCCCACACGCCCATGGTCGATATCGCCGCCACGATGAACAGGAAGAAGCTCGCCGTGGCCGGCGTCCAGGCCATCCAGCTGCGGCCCAGCGGCAGGGTCCACCATTTGGCGGAGAACATGACAACCTCTTCCATGGCTTCAGTTTCCTTTTGCTAGACCCGGCCCAGGGCAAAGCCCTTGGCGATGTAGTTGCGCACGAACCAGATCACGATGGCGCCGGGGATGATGGTCAGCGTCCCCGCGGCGGCCAATAGCCCGAGTTCATAGCCCGATGACGAGGCGGTCTTGGTCATGGTGGCCGCAATCGGCTTGGCCGCGACCGCTGTCAGCGTCTTGGCCAGCAGCAGCTCGACCCACGAGAACATGAAGCAGAAGAACGCCGCCACCCCGACCCCGGCGGCAATGGTCGGCACGAAGATCTTCACGAAAAACGCCGGGAACGAATACCCGTCCACATAGGCCGTCTCGTCAAGCTGCTTGGGCACGCCCGACATGAAGCCTTCCAGGATCCACACCGCCAGCGGAATATTGAACAGGGTGTGGGCCAGCGCCACCGCCAGGTGGGTGTCGAAGATGCCAATCGCCGAATACAGCTGGAAGAACGGCAACGCGAACACCGCCGCCGGCGCCATGCGGTTGGTGAGCAGCCAGAAGAACAGGTGCTTGTCGCCGAGGAACCGGTAACGGGAGAACGCATAGGCCGCCGGCAGCGCCACCGTCACCGACAGCACCGTGTTGATGGTCACGTAGATGATCGAGTTGATGTAGCCGGAGTACCAGGTCGGATCGGTGAAGATGGTGCGATAGTTCTCCAGGGTGAAGTTCTGTGGCCACAGGGTGAACGAGCCGAGAATCTCATTGGTAGTCTTGAACGACATCGACACCAGCCAGTAGATCGGCAGCATCAGGAAAATGATGTAGATCGTCGGGATCAGCCACTTGGCTCTGGCCATCACTGCTCCTCCCCTCTGGTCATGACGGTGTAGAAGATCCAGCTGAACAGCAGGATCACCAGGAAGTAGATCAAGGACATGGCAGCCGCCGGCCCGAGGTCAAACTGCCCAAGCGCGATCTTCACCAGGTCGATGGACAACAAGGTGGTCGAGTTGCCCGGTCCGCCGCCGGTCAGGACGGACGGCTCGGTATAGATGTTGAACGAGTCCATGAAGCGCAACAGAACCGCGATGGTCAGCACCCGCTTCATTTTCGGCAGTTGGATATAGCGGAAGATCGCCCACGAACTCGCCCCGTCAATGCGCGCCGCCTGGTAATAGGCGTCCGGGATTGACACCAGCCCTGCATAGGCCAGGAGCACCACCAGCGAGGTCCAGTGCCACACATCCATCAGGATCAGGGTGAACCAGGCATCGCCGGGCTGGCGGGTATAGTTGTAGTCGAAACCGAGCGTGTTCAGCGTCTTGCCCAGAAGCCCGAGCTCCGGCAGGCCGAAAATGTTCCACATGGCGCCGACCACGTTCCACGGGATCAGCAGCGGCATCGCCATCAGCACCAGGCAGACCGACACCCACGGGCCCTTTCGCGGCATGGCAAGCGCGATGATGACCCCCAGAGGCACCTCGATCGCCAGGATGGTGAAGGTGAAGAACAACTGCCGGCCGAGCGCATCGTGAAACCGTGGCGAACGCAGGATTTCCTCGAACCAGCGCAGGCCGGCCCAGAAGAACACGTTGTCGCCGAAGGTTTCCTGGACCGAGTAATTGACCACAGTCATCAGCGGCACGATGGCGTTAAACGCCACCAGGATCAGCACCGGCGCGACGAAGAACCAGGCCTTCTGGTTGACGGTCTTGTTCATGGCCGCCCCTCCCGGCCCGCCAGCCAGCCATCGGTGTAGATCCGGGTCGCGGCGGGGTCGAACTCAAGATGGGCGCTGTCGGACGGGATAGCTCCGCCTTCCTCAACCAGCAGTCTGACCCGGCCACCCGCGCTGTCGGCTTCGACGATGGAGAACCGCCCGGCATCGGAGACTTTCACCACCCGGGCTTCAAGTCCCTGGCCGGCGAATTTCACGAACTCGGGCCGCACGCCGATTTCAGACGCTCCGGCACTGGCGTCTGCCGCGTTCGCCGTGGCGATCGGCTGGCCGGCAATATAGGCCCGGCCGTTCTTAACCTCGCAGGCCAGCACGTTCATGCCGGGCGAGCCGATGAAGTGGCCGACGAAGGTGTGGTGCGGTTCCTCAAACAACTCCTTCGGCGTGCCGACCTGCACCACCTCGCCGACATTCATCACCACGACCTTGTCGGCAAAGGTGATCGCCTCGGTCTGGTCGTGGGTCACGTAGATCATGGTGTTGGGCACCCGGGTGTGCAGTTCCTTCAGTTTCGAGCGCAACTGGAACTTCAGGTGCGGGTCGATCACAGTCAGCGGTTCATCGAACAGGATGGCGTTGACATCAGTGCGCACCAGTCCGCGGCCCAGCGAGATCTTCTGCTTGCCATCAGCCGTCAGCCCCGACGCCCGGTTGTTGAGCGTCGCGGTCAGGTCGTTCATCTCCGCCACTTCCAGCACGCGCTTGTTGACGGTGGCCTCGTCGACACCGCGGTTGCGCAGCGGAAACGCCAGGTTATCGTAGACGGTCATGGTGTCGTAGACGACGGGGAACTGGAAAACCTGTGCGATCTTGCGCTGCTCCGGCGGCAGGCCGGTCACCTCATAATCGTCAAACAGGATGCTGCCGTGCGACGGCGTCAGCAGGCCCGAGATCAGGTTGAGCAGGGTCGTCTTGCCGCAGCCCGACGGGCCGAGCAGTGCGTAAGCACCGCCATCGTCCCAGTCCAGGTTGAGTTCCTTCAGCGCCCAGTCCTCTTCCTTTTGCGGGTTCGGCATGTAGGCATGTTTCAGGTTTTTCAGGGTGATCCGGGCCATGTCACGCCGCCTTTCCGGCACCGGCCGCATCGACCAGCCTGCCGTCACCGTCGAAATAGAAGCACTTCGACATGTCGGCATAAAACCGGGCAAAACGCCCGCTCTCAAATGGATGCACGCCATGTGACAGAGACACCCACGGATGATCATGGGCGTGAAAATGAATGATGCTTTCAGAGCCGGTCAGTTCAGCCACCTTCACCTTGCCCTCGATCACCACCGACTTGGACGACTGGCGCACCGGTAACACGTGATGCGGGCGGATTCCGATGGTGTAGTCGCCCTCTGCCAGGCCCTTGTCGGCCTTCCAGGACACGCCCTCGTCGAGCAGCACCCAGCCGGCTTTCACCGAGGCGCGGGCCAGGTTGATCGGCGGTTCTGAAAACACCTTCGCCGACGTCAGGCCGGACGGATTCCGGTAGATCTGACCTGTCGGCCCGAAGTCCACCACCCGGCCTTCATGCATGGCCGCGGTGTGGCCGCCCAACAGCAGCGCTTCGGTCGGTTCGGTAGTCGCATAGACCACAACGCAATTGCGCTCGGCAAACATCCTGGGCAGTTCGTCGCGCATTTCCTCGCGCAGTTTGAAATCCAGGTTGGCGAGTGGTTCATCCAGCAATATCAGATCACTGTCCTTGACCAGCGCGCGCGCCATGGCAGTGCGCTGCTGCTGGCCACCCGACAGTTCGGACGGCCGGCGGTCGAGCATGGCTGAAATCCGCATCAGCTCGGCCATGGCGCCGACCCGGGTCTTGATCTCCTCCACCGGCAGCTTGGCAACGCGCAAGGGTGAAGCGATGTTGTCGAACACCGACATGTTGGGATAGTTGATGAACTGCTGGTAGACCATCGACACGTTGCGTTTCTGGACCGCCGTGCCGGTTACATTCCTGCCGTCGAACCAGACTTCGCCGGATGTAGGTTTTTCCAGACCGGCCATCATCTGCATCAGGGTCGTCTTGCCGGCCAGCGTGGTGCCCAGCAGAATGTTGAAGCTGCCCGGCTCGAACGTCAGATCGGTCGGGTGGATATGTACATCCGCCCCAACCTTTTTTCCCACGTTTTTCAGTTCAAGCGCCATAGCGCATCCTGCCGCCGCTTAGTGTTCGGACTCAAGGTTTAAGAAAAAATTGTTTGGTGTGGGGAGCGGCCCGGTGTCTGAATACCGGACCACTCATCACGCACGGGAGAAAATGCGCTTCCCTACTGCGCCCAGCGCTTGACGATTTCTTCGTACGCAATCGTCTTGCCCTGCTCTTTCTCGTTTTCCAGCTTCGCAGCCGGACCGTTCTCCTTGCCAAGCCACTCGCTGGCGTCCTTGGGCTCGTTCAGGCGCGGGCCGCAGCCACCGTAGACCTTGGCCTGTTCATCGGCTGCCTGCATGCGGCTCATGACCTGGTCCATTTCGCCGGCCAGGCGGTCCATCGCCTGCTGCGGCGTAAATGCACCGGAGTTCACGTCACCGATGTTCTGCCACCACAACTGCGCCAGTTTCGGATAATCGGGCACGTTGACGCCTGTCGGCGTCCAGTTGACCCGGTCCGGCGAGCGGTAGAACTCGATCAGTCCCCCCAGTTTCGGCGCGCGCTTGGTAAAGTGTTCATGACGTACGGTGCTGTCACGAATGAAGGTCAGGCCAACGTCCGACTTTTTCACGTCCACGGTCTTCGACACCACGAACTGGGCGTACAGCCATGCAGCCTTGGCCCGATCGACCGGAGTCGACTTGAGAATGGTCCACGAGCCTGCATCCTGATAGCCAAGCTTCATGCCATCTTTCCAGTACGGCCCGTGCGGGCTCGGCGCCATCCGCCACTGTGGATTGCCGTCGTCATCAACAGTGTTGTTGCCGTCGGATTTCGGCGCCACCATGGAGGCGGTAAACGCCGTGTACCAGAATATCTGCTGCGCTACATTGCCCTGGGCCAGTGCCGGCAGCGACTGGTAGAAGTCGTAATCGGCAGCACCTGGAGGCGCGTATTTGCGCAGCCATTCGTCCCACTTGGCAATCGCGTACACCGACGCCGGCGCGTTGGTGCCGCCGCCGCGGGAAACAGATGCACCTGCGGGGTTGCAGCTGCCTTCTTCCATGCGGATGCCCCACTCGTCGATCGGGCGGCCATTGGGCAGACCCGGAGACGTGGAACCGGCCATGGACAGCCAGGCATCGGTCATGCGCCAGCCAAGGTCGGGCGCGCGCTTGCCATAGTCCATGTGGCCGTAGATGCGGACACCATCGATTTCCTTGACGTCTTCGCTGAAGAACTGAGCGATGTCTTCGTAGGCCGACCAGTTGACCGGCACGCCCAGCTCATAGCCGTATTTGGCCTTGAACTGCGCCCTCAGTTCCGGCTTGTCGAACCAATCCTTGCGGAACCAGTACAGGTTGGCGAACTGCTGGTCCGGCAGCTGGTAGAGCTTGCCGTCCGGGCCGGTGGTGAAGGACTTGCCGATGAAGTCATCCACATCGAGACCAGGATTGGTGACACCCTTGCCTTCGCCTTCCATCCAGTCGGTCAGGTTGACCGCCTGCTGCAGGCGCGAATGAGTGCCGATCAGGTCGCTGTCATTGATGTAGGCATCATAAAGATTGCGGTTGGTCTGCATCTGGGTCTGCACGGCCTGCACGACCTCACCTTCGCCGAGAAGCTGGTGGTTGACCTTGATGCCGGTGATTTCCTCAAACGCCTTGGTCAGCGTCTTTGACTCATACTCATGCGTCGGAATGGTTTCCGACAGCACATTGATCTCCATCCCCTTGAACGGTTCCGCCGCCTTGATGAACCACTCCATCTCCTTCAGCTGATCTTCTTTCGAAAGTGCTGATGGCTGGAATTCGTCGTTTACCCACTTCTCCGCCGCAGCCATGTCGGCCTGCGCAGGAAGAGCCGCAGCGCCCAGTGCAAACACCGCAACTGAGGCCAAAAGCAGCTTTTTCATGATGTCTCCTCCAACTGATTGCGTGCGCACTCATTCCTGACAGCGGTGCGTCACACCATTAGGACATAACGAATAAAAACGAAAGTCAATGGTTTTCTAATTGATTTATTCGAAAAAAATCGCAACTATTATGAAAACAACCGAAGGGATGCGTCGTGACGGCTTTGCCGCCCAGACAGATGGACATTCTCGAGATCGCACGCCGCGAGGGCCGTGTCGACGTGGAGACGCTTGCGCATCATTTTGACGTCACCCCACAGACAATTCGCAAGGATCTCAATGACCTGTGCGATATCGAAAAGCTCAATCGGGTGCACGGCGGCGCCGTGTTTCCGTCCAACACGGTCAACATGGCCTACCAGGCCCGCCGGGAGATTGCGGCCGATGGCAAGGCTCGCATTGCGGGTGCCATTGCCGCACTGATACCGGACAATTCGTCGCTGATCCTCAACATCGGCACCACAACCGAACAGGTGGCTTTCGCCCTGCGCCGCCACCAGGGGTTGATGGTGATCACCAACAATCTCAATGTCGCCTACATACTGTCCGACGCGCCGGGCGTCGAAGTGGTGGTCTCCGGCGGCATGGTGCGCAAGAGCGACGGCGGCATTGTCGGCGCCGCCGCGATCGATCTCATCCGCCAGTTCAAAGTCGACTTTGCGGTCATCGGCACATCCGCCATTGATGAAGAAGGCTCCCTGCTCGACTTTGACTATCGCGAGGTGCGTGTGTCACAGGCCATTCTGGGCCAGGCCCGCACCAGCATCCTTGCCGCCGACACCAGCAAGTTCGAACGCCGCGCCCCGGTGCAGATCGGCAAGCTGGAGGATATCGACATCTTCGTCACCGACGAACAGCCGCCGCGCTCCATCCAGAAGATTTGTGATACCGCCAAGATCCGTCTGGAGGTTGCAGAGCCGGACATAACGAGCGGAAAGGCGGCTGAATGAACCGGCAGCCGCAGCAAACACGCCTGACACCGCACTATGACGTGCTGATTATCGGCGGCGGCATCAATGGCTGCGGCATTGCCCGCGATGCGGTCGGCCGCGGCTATTCCGTATGCCTGTGCGAGGCAGGCGATTTTGGCGGCGGCACTTCGTCGGCTTCCACCAAGCTGGTGCACGGCGGTCTGCGCTATCTGGAACACTACGAGTTCCTGCTCGTGCGCAAGGCGTTGATGGAGCGCGAGGTGCTGTGGAACATGGCCCCGCACATCATTTGGCCGATGCGGTTTGTGCTGCCGCACCATGCCGGCCTGCGCCCGGCCTGGCTGTTGCGGCTCGGACTGTTCCTTTACGACCATATCGGCGGGCGCAAGCTTCTGCCGCCGACATCCAGCGTGAACCTGAACCGCGATGAAGTGGGCAAGCCGCTCAAACCCGTTTTCAGAAAGGCCTTCGAGTATTCCGACTGCTGGGTCGAGGATTCCCGGCTGGTGGTGTTGAACGCCCTTGATGCCGCAGAGCGCGGCGCCAGCATGCGGCCCCGCACCAGGGTTGCCCGTGCCCAGCGTGCCAACGGCCAGTGGCAGGTTGAAATCGAGGACACCCTGTCAGGCCACAGGCAAACCGTAACTGCCGGTATCATCGTCAACGCGGCAGGCCCATGGGTTGACCAGGTATTGCAGCAGGTGTTCGGCCACAACGACGCCCGCAACGTCCGGCTGGTGCGCGGCAGTCATGTTGTCATTTCGAGAAAGTTCGACCACGACAAGGCCTACATTTTCCAGAACGACGACAATCGCATCATTTTCGCCATTCCCTACGAGGGCAATTACACCCTGATCGGCACCACAGATGCGGAACACGGCGACGACATGGACAAACCGGAGATATCGGCGCAGGAAATCGAGTACCTGTGCGCGACAGCCAGCGAGTATTTTGCCGAACCGGTCACCACATCAGATGTCGTGTGGACCTATTCCGGTGTCCGCCCATTGTATGATGACGGGGCCAGCAAGGCGCAGGAAGCGACCCGCGACTATGTTGTTCGTTCGGACGGAGACAGCGGCGGCGCGCTGCTGCTCAACATTTTCGGCGGCAAGATCACCACCTTCCGGGTGCTGGCCGAGGAAATTCTGAAAGACATCGAAACAGCGCTCGGCACCCGCCAGCCTGCCTGGACCGCACATGCTGTGCTTCCCGGCGGCGACTTTCCAGTGGATGGCTTTGATGCGCTGGTCAACGATTGTGCCAATGCCCGCCCCAATCTGGACCGGGACCTGATTGCCCGATTGGTGCGCCTGTATGGCACCCGGGCTGAGAAGGTGCTGGGCGATGCCAGGGAACCAGCCGATCTCGGCAGAGCATTCGGTGGCGGCCTCTATGAAGCAGAGGTCATCTATCTGATGCGCCACGAATGGGCGCGAACCGCTCAGGACATACTGTTCAGGCGCACCAAGCTGGGCATTGCCTATGACGGCAAACAGATTGAAGCCTTGCAGGACTTCATGGATCGTGCTGCAAAAACCATGCACACGATGACAAACGAGGCCGCGCTGCACTGAGCGGCTGCAAAGACGGGGCACACCATGGGCAGTTACGTTCTAGCCATTGATCAGGGCACAACATCCTCACGCGCCATCCTTTTCGACAAGGACCAGGCAATCGTCGCCGTAGGCCAGCAGGAATTTGCCCAGCATTTTCCGAAATCCGGTTGGGTGGAACACGATCCTGAGGATATCTGGTCGACCGTCGTGGCAACCTGCAGGGACGCGATCCGCGCGGCCGGCATCAATCCGTCGGAGATCGCATCGATCGGCATCACCAACCAGCGCGAAACCACCGTCATGTGGGATCGTGAAACCGGCAAATGCGTGCACCGGGCCATCGTCTGGCAGGACCGGCGCACATCTGAAGTCTGCGCCAAATTGAAAAAAGCCGGACATGAAAAAAACTTCAGCACCAAGACCGGGCTGCTGCTCGATCCGTACTTTTCCGGCACCAAGGTATCCTGGCTGCTCGACAATGTGAAAGGCCTGCGCAAGAAGGCGGACGCTGGCCGCATCGCCTTCGGCACCATTGACAGTTTCCTGATCTGGCGGCTGACCAGCGGCGCCTCCCATGTTACAGACGCCACCAACGCCTCGCGCACGCTGATGTTCAATATCAGGACCAACAAGTGGGACAAGGCCCTGCTCAAGCTGCTTGGTGTTCCCGCAAGCGTGCTGCCGGACGTGCTCGACTGTTCGGCAGATTTTGGCGTAACGGATCCGTCGATCCTGGGCGCGGCCATCCCCATAATGGGCGTCGCCGGCGACCAGCAGGCGGCCACCATCGGCAATGCCTGTTTCAAGCCCGGCATGCTGAAATCTACCTACGGCACCGGATGCTTTGCCCTGCTCAACACCGGTGCAGACATGGTGCGCTCGAAAAACCGCCTGCTGACCACCATCGCCTACCGGCTCGGCGGCAAGACCACCTATGCGCTGGAAGGCTCGATCTTCATGGCCGGCGCCACGGTGCAGTGGCTGCGCGATGAGATGGGTTTCCTGAAATCCGCCAGCGACAGCGGCGACATGGCGGCACAGGCCGACCCGGAACAGGATGTCTATCTGGTGCCGGCCTTCACCGGCCTCGGCGCACCGCACTGGGATGCCGAGGCCCGCGGGGCGATCTTCGGCCTGACCCGCGCCTCAGGCCCCAACGAACTGGCCCAGGCAGCGCTTGAGGCGGTGTGCTATCAGACCCACGATCTTTTGTCGGCCATGCAGAAGGACTGGAAGTCCAACAGCGCCCGCAAGACGGTGCTGCGTGTCGATGGCGGCATGGTGGCATCGGACTGGACCATGCAGCGCCTGGCCGACATGCTCAATGCGCCGGTCGACCGCCCGCAGATCCTGGAGACGACGGCCCTGGGCGCCGCCTGGTTGGCGGCATCGCGGGTGGGCCTGTGGCCCAATGCGTCAGGTTTCGCCAAATCATGGGCACTGGATCAGCGCTTCAAGCCGAAGATGAAACCGGCGGTCCGGCAGCGAAAGATCGCCGGCTGGACAGATGCGGTCAGGCGAACGTTGAGCTGATCCGGATCTACACCGGCTGTTTTTCTTCATCCATCAGATGGCACGCCACCTGTGAGGAACGTGCGGGCTGCAGATGCGGCGTCTCGGCCGCGCACCGGCCAAACGCCACCGGACAGCGCGGATGGAAGGCACACCCCGTGGGCGGATCGATAGGTGACGGCAACTCGCCCTTGAGCAGCACGCGCTCTTTCTGCCGGCCCGGATCCGGCACCGGCGTGGCCGACAGCAGCGCCTTTGTATACGGGTGTTTTGGACCCTCAAACAGGACGTTCCTGGCGGCATGCTCGACCGGTTTGCCCAGGTACATCACCATGACCTCGTCGGCGATATGTTTGACCACCGACAAATCGTGAGAGATGAACAAATAGGCCAGTTGCAGCTTGTCCTGCAGCTCACCGAGCAGGTTCAGCACCTGCGCCTGGATCGAGACATCGAGAGCTGACACCGGCTCGTCCAGTACCAGTATGTCCGGATCCAGCATCAGGGCGCGCGCAATGGCGACGCGCTGGCGCTGGCCACCGGAAAACATGTGCGGATAACGGTCATAGTGTTCCGGACGCAAACCAACTGCCTGCATCATCGACCTTGCCTTGTCGGCCCTTTCCGCCTTGGCAAGCGGCGTGTTCATCATCAGCGGTTCTTCCAGCGCCGAGCCGATTTTCTGACGCGGATTGAGAGATCCGTACGGGTTCTGGAACACCATCTGCACTTTGGGCCTTAGGTTTCGGCGCACAGTCTTGTCAGCGTCGGCCAGCTCCTCGCCGGCGATCTGCAGCGACCCCGCCGTAGGCTCCTCGATCATGGTCACCAGGCGCGCCAGCGTGGACTTGCCGCATCCGGATTCCCCCACCACCGCCAGGGTTTTTTTCCGGCTCAGGTCAAAACTGACACCGTCCAGCGCCTTCACCGTCGCCGGTTTGGCGTACAGGCTGCCGGGAAGCATGTAGTGCTTCTTTAGGTCGCTGGCGCGCAGGACGACTTCTTCATCACTCATGCCGACGCTGCCTTTCCGGGGTGGTTTTGCGGCACGCCCTTGATCAGCGGATAGTGGCAGAATGCCAGGCCAAGACCGGCAGGTGCACGGCTCGGGGACTGCGTGCGGCACTGCTCGGTGGCATGCGCGCACCGCGGTGAAAACAGGCACCCGTCCGGCCGGTCGAACTGGCCCGGCACAACGCCGGGGATGGACGGCAGTGTCCTTGACGTTGCCCGCTCCGGCAACGCCGCCAGCAAGGCGGCCGTATAGGGATGGTGCGGTTCGGAAAACAGCTCGACCACCGGCTGCTCCTCGACCTTCTGCCCGGCATATTGCACGGAGACCCGCTGCGCCGTCTCGGCAACCACTCCCATGTCATGGGTGATGAGCACCAGCGCCATGTCGGTCTCGCGCTGCAGGTTCAGCAGCAGATCGAGAATTTGCGCCTGGATGGTCACGTCAAGCGCGGTCGTCGGTTCGTCGGCGACCAGCAGTTTCGGGTTGCACGAGATCGCCATGGCAATCATCACCCGCTGGCTCATGCCGCCCGACAGTTGATGGGGAAACGCGCCCAGGCGTTTTTCCGGCGCCGGAATTCCGACCAGGTCGAGCAATTCGATGCTGCGTGCCTTGCATTCGGCCCGCGACATGCCCAGGTGAACCCTGAGCGCCTCGCCCAGTTGGAAGCCCACGGTGAAACATGGGTTGAGGCTCGACATGGGCTCCTGGAAGATCATGGCGATATCCTTGCCGACGACCTGGCGGCGCTGGCGGGCAGTCAGCGACAACAGGTCCCTGCCGTCGAACTTCAACCGGTCCGCGGTCACCGTTGCAGTCCACGGCAACAGGCCCATCATGGCCAGCATGGCAACCGACTTGCCTGACCCGGACTCACCCACAATGGCCAGCACATCGCCCGCATCGAGGCTGATCGACAACCGGTCAACGGCGCGGAAAGCCCCGCCTGCCGTGGCAAATTCTACCGTCAGGTTTTCAATCTCTAAGAGAGCCATTGTTGTTGAATTTTCACCTTTGTAGTATTATCTCCATCAGTGGAGACAAAATCATGAGCACGAAACCGCTTCCCATGCCGCCAATGCGGCCCATAAACGGTCCGACCGGTCCAAAACCGGGTTATTGAGCCGTTGCTGGCGCTATTTGTCGTCACTTGACTGCTCCAATGCATCTATCGCATCGATGGCCAGCCGGCCTGCTTCGCTGCGCAATTCGATAAAATCCCGATAAACATCAACTTTGCGCTCGGCCTCCAGTGCGGCATAGCGCTCACCACGCATGTCTTCGGCAAGCTGGGCAATCACATCGACCTGCTGGTAATACCGGATCACCGGTTCAATAACATCGCCAGGCAGGATCTGTATCTCACCGACAATCGCCTCGAACGCCGGGTTTGCCGTTTCCTTCGGCACGAACGGCGTGAATGCCGGTGTGTCACCCGCACCTGCCCTGATCTGGCGCGCCATCTCCTCAACATGCCCGCTCTCGTCCTGCAGAATCCAGCGCGGCACATGGCAGCTGATCTCGGCGCGCAGGGCGATTTTGCAGTCCCGGATGCGTTCCGCACGCCGCCCGTTCTCCAGCCGGCGGTCACGCTGATAGGCCACATACCAGCCTATCATGGTCACCAGCGCCGCAATGACGGCGGCGATCAATGCCGGTCCTACAATTGTCGACCCGTACACCATCTCAGCTCCGCTTCAGCTTGGGATCAAGCGCGTCGCGCAAGCCGTCACCCATCAGGTTGATGGCCAGCACCGTAAGCAGGATGGCCAGCCCGGGAAGTGTCACCACCCACCAGGCGCGCAGGATAAACTCGCGCGCCTCGGCCAGCATGGTGCCCCATTCCGGCGTCGGCGGCTGTGCCCCCATGCCGAGAAAGCCCAGGGCCGCTGCATCCAGGATAGCGGTGGAAAACGACAGTGCTGCCTGAACGATCAGTGGCGCCATGCAGTTCGGCAGGATGGTGTGGAACATCAACCGCAATGGCCTGACACCGGCAACCTTTGCCGCAATCACATAATCCTTGTTTTTCTCGCCCAGTACGGCAGCACGCGTCAGGCGCACGTAATGCGGTTGCTGCACAATGGCGATGGCCACCATTGCATTGGTCAGGCTGGGACCGAGTATGGCAACCAGCACCAGCGCCAGAAGCAGGCTCGGGAACGACAGGATGATATCCATCAGGCGCATGATAAGCGTGTCGGCCGTACCGCCAACGAAACCGGCGATCAGCCCGATGGTCACGCCGACCGCCATGGCGCCGACCACGACGATGCAGCCGACGAACAGCGAGTAGCGGCTGCCGTGTATCAGCCTCGACAGCATGTCGCGGCCAACCGCATCGGTGCCCAGCAGGAACCGCCAGTCGCCACCTTCCTGCCAGACCGGCGGAGTCAGCAACGCGTCGCGGAACTGCGTGGTGGCACCATGCGGCGCGATCAGGTCGGCCAGCAGCGCCACCAGGCACACGCCGACAAAAAACCACATGCCGACAACCGCGCCGCGGTTCTCACTGAAATAGTGCCAGAACTCCTTCAGCACCGCGCGCATGCCGGTGGCGCGGGAATCGGTCGAAGTTTCCATGACGTGGTCACTCATGATCCTGTCACCTCACGTGCCGGATACGCGGATTGACCAACCCGTACAGCAGGTCGACGATCAGATTGACCATCATCACGATGACCGCGATCATCAGAAGACCGCCCTGAACCGACGGATAGTCGCGTCGGAAAATACTGTCCACCATCCACTTGCCGATGCCCGGCCACGAGAAGATCGTCTCGGTCAGGATGGCACCGGCCAGCAACACGCCCACCTGCAGGCCGATGGTGGTGATAACCGGTATCATCGCATTGCGCAGCGCGTGAACGCCGACCACACGCGCCGGTGACATGCCCTTGGCCCGCGCGGTGCGCACATAGTCCTCGCTGAGCACCTCCAGCATCGCCGACCTGGTCTGGCGCGCGACAACCGCCAGCGGAATCGTGCCCAGCACAATGGTCGGCAGGATGAGATGCGACACAGCGGAAGAAAACGCCCCCTTCTGACCGGACAGCAGGCTGTCGATCAGCATGAAGCCGGTCACCGGCTTGAAGAAATAAAGCAACGAGATGCGGCCCGACACCGGTGTCCAGCCCAACGTGCCGGAAAACAGTATAATCAGCAGCAGCCCCCACCAGAAAATCGGCATTGAATAGCCGACCAGCGCCGTTCCCATAATGGCCTGGTCCGGCCATGATCCGCGCCGTGTGGCGGCATAAATGCCAGCCGGAACACCGATGAAGACGGCAAATATGATGGCGCAGATCGACAGTTCCAGGGTGGCCGGAAACAGGGTGAAGAATTCGTCCCACACCGGTTTCTTGGTCACCAGCGAATTGCCCAGATCGCCCTGCAGGGCTGAAAAGAAGTAGTCGAAATACTGTTCCCAGATCGGCCTGTCGAAACCGAACTGTTTCATCAAGGCGGCATGGCGTTCTGGCGTCACCCCGCGCTCGCCCGCCATCAGCAGCACCGGGTCACCGGGCAGCACCCTGATAAACGCAAACGCGGCGATGGTTACCCCGATGAATGTCGGAATGATCAGGCCGATGCGCCGGAGAAGAAACTGAAACATGAAAGCCCCACCTCCCGCCGTGACCTGAAACGCCAGGGCACGGCGGGCACTATTGCTGTTACAAGATCAGGCTTATTCCGCGATATCGACGCCGTCAAACCAGTGACCGCCCAGCGGGTCCATCACATAGCCGGAGACCTTTTTCGACATTGGCATGAACACCACCGAATGGGCGATGGTCGCCCACGGTGCCTCACGCTTGAACACCACCTGTGCGTCTTCATAAAGCTTGGTGCGTTCCGCTTTGTCCGACACGGTCTTGGCTTTCTGAACCAGGGCTTCGAAGTCCTTGTTGCACCATTGTGCGCGGTTCGAGCCGCCGACAGCGTCACATCCGAGCAGCACCGCCAGGAAGTTGTCCGGATCGCCATTGTCGCCGGTCCAACCCAGCAGCACGGCGCCATCACGGTCCTTTGCCTTCGACAGCTTGAGGTACTCACCCCATTCATAGGACACGATCTCCACGCCCACGCCGATCTTGGAGAAGTCGGCCTGGATCAGTTCAGCCATGCGCCGCGCGTTGGGGTTGTAGGGACGCTGAACCGGCATGGCCCAGATCTTCATCTTCAAGTCCTTGACGCCTGCTGCTTCCAGCATCTTTTTCGCCGCGTCCGGATCGTAAGGGTCGTCCTGCACCGATGTGTTGTAAGACCACATGGTTGGCGGAATCGGGTTCTTGGCTTCCTTGCCGGCCCCCTGGAACACCGCATCCAGGATCGACTTCTTGTTGATCGCCATGTTCAGCGCCTTGCGCACCTCGGCCTTATCGAACGGTGCAACCTGCGAGTTGTAGGCCAGATAGCCGACATTGAGGCCTTCCTGCTCCATAACCTGCAGGTTCGGATCGGCCTTGAGATCGGCCAGGTCGGCCGGGTTCGGATATGGCGCCACATGGCACTCACCGGCCTTCAGCTTCTGCTGCCGAACCGAAGCGTCGGTGGTGATGGCAAACACCAGGTCATCGATCGGCTGCTTGCCGGCCCAGTATCCTTCATGCGCCGCATAGCGGATGACCGCGTCCTTCTGGTAGGCAACAAACTTGAATGGGCCGGTGCCGACAGGCTGCTGGTTGAGCAATTCCTTCTTGCCGTCGGCTTCCAGCTTGGCGGCATACTCTGCCGACAGGATGGAGGCGAAGTCCATCGCCAGGTTGGCGATCATCGGCGCTTCGGGCCGGTTCAGCACGAACTTGACCGTCAGGTCGTCCACCTTCTCCACCGACTTGAGCAGGTCGGGCATCGACATGCCGTCAAAATACTCCCAGGCGATACCGGCGGTGTACTGGTTCCAGGGATGGTCCTTCTTCAACTGGCGCTCGAACGAGAACACCACGTCATCTGCGTTGAAATCCCGGGTCGGGGTGAAGAAGTCGGTGGTCTGGAACTTGACGCCCTGGCGCAGCTTGAAGGTGTATTCGAGCCCGTCGCTGGAAACCTCCCAGCTTTCAGCCAGGCCGGGAATCACTTCCGACGTCCCACGCTTGAACTCAACCAGCCGATTATACAACGGCTTCGACGAAGCATCGAAGGTGGTGCCTGCAGTAAACGGTGCCGGGTCGAAACCTTCGGGCGAGCCTTCAGAGCAATAGACCAGTGTTTTCGAATGAGCCGCTCCCGAGGCCAGCATGGTGGCGCCCAGTAGAGTTACCATAAGTAATTTGGTTTTTGTCATTGGTGTCTTCTCCCTGTTTTACAGACTGACAAATCATCCGATTACGGCGGATTGTGCATGAAAGCATCTTTCAGCACCGGTGCCTACAGTAGAAAACAGCTAATTACTTATTGTGAGACCGGATCCCGGTGGTAAATGGCCAATATCAGACACCGGGCGCCAGTCCCGAAGGTGTTTACAATCGCACTTGACGAGCCAACCTCTGGAAATAAAGCTGTAACCGGGCAATCTTGCGGGGTCGGGTTTCATGAGCGCAGTCGAAAAGAACTCCCCGCGCACCATTGCAACACTGCTCATAGGCGCCGGGCTGTTGCTGACCGCCGTTGCCCTGTTCCAGACCCTGCTGCCGCTGCGCGCCGGCATCGAACAGTTCTCACCCGCCCTGGTCGGATATCTCGGCACGATCTACGCCACTGGCTTCATTTTCGGCTGCGTATTCGGCCCGGCAATGGTGAAAACCGTCGGTCACATCCGCACATTCTCTGGCGTGGTGGCAATCGCAGCCGCGGTCTCCCTGCTCTACCCGCTGTGGCCAAATGTGTTCCTGTGGCTGGCGCTGCGGTTTTTCTCCGGCGTGGCGCTGGCCATTGCCTACATGGTGATCGAGAGCTGGCTCAACGACCAGTCGGACAACACCACCCGTGGCCGGATTTTGTCGATCTACATTATTGTTGCCAACGTGACCACTATGGCCGGCCAGCTGCTGGTCAACGTCGCCAGCACTGCCGGTCAGACCCTGTTTGCGCTGGTCACGTTCCTGCTCTGCCTGGCCGTGGTGCCGATAGCCCTGACACCCACCAGTGAGCCAACACCAATCCCCACAGCAAGGCTGGAGTTGAAGGGCCTGCTGTCGATTTCGCCGGTCGGCACCATCGGGTGCCTGCTGGTGGGCGCGGTCGAGGGCGCATTCTGGACGCTGGGACCGACATTCGGCCAGTTGCGCGATATGAGTGTGTTCGACATCACCCTGCTGATGGCCGCCTTTGTTCTCGGCGGCACGCTGTCGCAATGGCCATTGGGCAAATTGTCGGATCACTACGACCGGCGGCTGGTCATACTGCCGGTCGCGCTGGCAACCGTGGCAACAGGGTTCCTGATCGCTTTCTGGCATCTGACGGAGCTCTGGGCCATCCTGGCTCTGGCCACCGTGCACGGCGCCCTGATGGTGCCGCTGTATGCCCTGTGCCTGGCCCATGCCAACGACAACGTCCCCACCAGCAAGCTGGTACAGACAAGCAGCGGCCTGCTGCTCATCTACTCGATCGGCGCCGCGATCGGTCCGACCATCGCAGCTCAGCTGATCGAGTACTCGGATGAAAGCGGGCTGTTCGTGTTTATCTCGGCGGCCCTGGCGCTGTTTGCCGTCGTCATCGTCTACCGGCTGGCATTCGGTCCGGCTCACGACCGACTGCAGCGCAGCCCGTTCACGCCGCTGCCGAAGACATCACAATCGGTGTTCGAACTGGAAGTGGACGACGAATAGCTGTCAACCGGCGGCGATCTGGTTGGCCTTTTCCACCAGCACTTCCGCCTGCCGGATCGAGGCATAATCGATCAGCCTTCCGTCCAGCGAAACCGCGCCCTTGCCCTGTTCGGCCGCCTGCTTCATGGCTTCCAGAATGCGCCGGGCGCGGTCGACTTCCTCGCTGCCGGGACTCATCACCTGGTTGGCCAGCTCGATCTGCGAGGGATGGATGGCCCACTTGCCTTCATAGCCGAGCGCGGCAGCGCGCTTTGCCGCGGCGACGTACCCGTCAGCGTCGGAAAAGTCCCCGAACGGTCCATCAACCGGGCGCAGACCATTGGCACGTGCGGCTATTACCAGCTTGGACAGGGCGTGATGCCACATGTCTCCCCAGTGGCGTTCGCGCCCCCCATCACTGTCCGGTTGCGCATCCGTCAGCACCGAATAGTCCTTGTTGACGCCACCGATGATCGTGGTGCGGGCCCGGGTCGAGGCGGCATAGTCGGCCACGCCAAAGTGCAGCGACTCGTTGCGCGGGCTTGCCGCGGCGATTTCGTTGACGTTCTGCATGCCCAGTGCGGTTTCAATAATGTGCTCAAAGCCGATCCGCTTTTGCGAGCCCCGCGCCGTCTCGATCTGGGTCACCAGCATGTCCAGTGCATAGACGTCGGCTGCCGTTCCAACCTTCGGGATCATGATCAGGTCGAGGCGCTCTCCACCCTGCTCGAGAATGTCCACCACGTCGCGATACATGTAATGGGTGTCCAGGCCGTTGATCCGGACCGACATCGTCTTGGTGTTCCAGTCAATGTCGTTCAGGGCCTCGATGATGTTTTTGCGCGCCTGCACCTTGTCGTCCGGCGCCACCGCGTCCTCGAGGTCGAGGAAAATCACATCAACGTCAGATTGCGCCGCCTTTTCAAACATTTGCGGCTGACTTCCCGGTACGGCCAGTTCGCTGCGGTTCAATCGGGCCGGGGCCTGCGTAACGCTGTGAAAGCTCATGGTGAGTGCTCCTGATGTCTGGGATTTCGGTCAGCAAAAGGAGTCCCGGGCGCAATTGTCAAGAACAAAATGAAGTTATTTACAAATATTACAAAAGTAAATTAAAAAATTACTCACCACACATATTGACGCGAATTCGCTTCCCTTGAACGCACCGGCTCGCATAAGTGTCAGCCAAGCCAATTTCGCACTCCAGGGAGCAACGACCATGCAAGCACACACCGGCATCACCATCACCAATGACCTTGAACTGAAAGACATGCAGCGTGCCGGCGACGTGCCGTGCAATGCAGTCATCGACCTCAGGTTCGCCGGCGCCGACGCCCGGCCGGTCGAGGAAGAAGTGCTGCTGCGGTTGCGGAACCTGCAGGTGGACTACCGGCAGTTGCCAATCGACATGCATGAAACCGATGATCGGCGCAAACACGACCTGATGCACCAGCTGACCGCGAGCCGCGACGCGGTAATGATCCTCACCGACCAGCCTGAGGCGGTGAACGCCTTCTGCCGCGACATCGACATGCCGCAAGCACAAATTGCCCGCCACGCAACAGGCGATGCGGCTGCGGCCCCGCATCATCAGCTTTCACGCACCGCCACAGCGGCTTTCCAGCACTCAGAAGCAGCCTGAAAGAGCCCGAACCATGGATATTCATGAGTACCAGGCAAAGGACGTCCTGCGCGACTTCGGCGTGAAGGTGCCCTCCGGCGGGCTGGCTTACAGCCCCGAGCAGGCAGCCTACCGGGCTCATGAGATCGGCGGCGACAAGTGGGTGGTCAAGGCCCAGGTGCATGCCGGTGGGCGCGGCAAGGCAGGCGGCGTGAAAGTATGCAGTAACGAACATGAGGTGTTTGACGCTGCAGACGGGATGTTCGGCAAGAAGCTGATCACGCACCAGTCCGGGCCGGCCGGAAACATGGTCTATAGGGTGTATGTGGAAAACGGCGTCGAGATCGAGCGCGAGCTCTATCTCGGATTCGTGCTCGACCGCTCCAGCGAGCGCATCATGGTCGTGGCTTCGTCCTCCGGCGGCATGGAAATCGAGGAGATCGCCCAGCAACAACCGGAAACGATTATCCGCAGCGTGGTTGATCCCGCCGTTGGCCTTTCCGAGTTCCAGGCCCGCGAAATCGTCTTCCGGCTCGGACTGGGTGCCAGCCATGTCCAGGGCGCGGTCAACACGATCAAGGGCTGCTACCGGGCCTTCCGCAATCTCGACGCCACCATGGTTGAGATCAATCCGCTGGTCGTGACTTCGGATAACTCGGTTATCGCGCTCGATGCCAAGATGGAATTTGACGACAACGCTCTGTTCCGCCGCCCGCAGATCATGGAACTGCGCGACAAGAGCCAGGAAGACATGCGCGAGACCAAGGCTGCCGATCAGGGCCTGAGCTATGTCGGTCTTGACGGCAATATCGGCTGCATTGTCAACGGCGCCGGCTTGGCGATGGCGACCATGGACATGATCAAGCTGGCTGGCGGCGAGCCTGCCAACTTCCTCGACATCGGCGGCGGTGCATCTCCGGAGCGGGTCGCAAAAGCCTTCAACCTGGTGCGCTCCGACGAAAAGGTCAGCGCCATTCTGGTCAACATTTTTGCCGGCATCAATCGTTGCGACTGGGTTGCGGAAGGTGTCGTGCAGGCCATTCAGTCGACATCCATGGAACTGCCGGTGATTGTCCGCCTGGCAGGCACCAATGTGAACAAGGGCATGCAGATCCTCAAAAACAGCGGCCTGCCGATAACCACGGCCACCACCTTGGCCGAAGCCGCTGAAAAGTCGGTGGAAATCTGCAAGGCCGGCCTTCCCTCCCAGGAGCTTGCGGCAGCATCATGAGCATTCTGATCAACAAGACCACGCCATTGATCGTCCAGGGCATCACTGGGCGCATCGGGCAGTTCCACACCCGGGAAATGATCGAATACGGCACCAATGTTGTCGGCGGGGTCGTGCCCGGCCGCGGCGGCGAGACGGCCATGGGCAAGCCCGTGTTCAACACCGTCAAGGAAGCTGTGGCCGCTACCGGCGCGACCGCAAGCCTGGTGGTGGTGCCGCCGCCGTTTGCCGCCGACTCGATCATGGAAGCCGCCGATGCCGGCATCGACCTGTGCGTATCGATCACCGACGGCATTCCCGCCCAGGACATGATGCGTGTGAAACGCTTTATGCGCCGCTACCGCGAAGACAGGCGCATGCGGCTGCTCGGCCCGAACTGCGCCGGCATCATCACCCCGGGCCAGGCGCTGGCCGGCATCATGCCCGGCCACATCTATCTGCCCGGCTCGATCGGCATTGTCGGCCGCTCCGGTACGCTTGGCTATGAAGCCGCTTCGCAGATGAAAGAGCTTGGCATTGGTGTGTCGACCAGTGTCGGCATCGGCGGAGACCCGATCAACGGCTCGTCGTTCAGGGATATCCTGGAACTGTTCGAACGCGACGACGCCACCTCCGCGGTTGTGCTGATAGGCGAAATCGGCGGACCGCAGGAAGCGCAAGCGGCCGAATTCATTCGCGATCACATGACTAAACCGGTCATTGCCTATGTTGCCGGCCTCACCGCGCCCAAGGGCAAGCGCATGGGTCATGCCGGTGCAATCATTTCGGCCTTCGGGGAAAGCGCGCCGGAGAAGGTCGAGCTGCTGCGCGAAGTCGGCGTATCGATTGTGCCCAATCCATCCGAGATCGGCAGCACGGTGCACAGCGTGTACAGCAAGGCCGCGTGAAGACATGACGATGACTGCCAGAGAAATCGCATTCAACCCGACCTTGAAAGGTAGCGCTGCCATGTTTCCAGCACTAACGGACACTCCCGGTTCATCTGCGCCTGCAGCACGCAAACCTGCATTCAGGACAGCCGGGAAACACTGCTCCGGCACGACGGGCGGAGCGAGCGACATCAAGGCCGAGACAGCCTTGAAGCTTATGCTGATGACCGGCAAACCGCTGTCCGGCAAGACACTGGGCATTATTGGATTTGGGCGGATGGGACGGCAGACTGCCCGCCGCGCGCACTTCGGCTTCGGCATGAAGATTGTGGTTCACGACCACTCAACCGTGTCGACCGACGTACTCAATGAGGTCAGCGCCAGCCAGGTTGACGACATTGATCACCTGCTGGGCAAGTCTGACTTTGTGTCCCTGCACTGCCCTGCCGATGCGCAGAACCGTCATCTCATCGACGCCCTGCGCCTGAACGCGATGAAACCGGATGCCTACCTGATCAACACTGCCGACAGTGCACTGGTCGACGAAGAGGCACTGGCCGACGCGCTTTGGTACGACACGATAGCCGGTGCCGGCCTCGACGTGACACCGCCGAAAACTCACCTGTGTGACCGTCTCTTGGGCTGTAAAAACGTGTCCCTGCCGCGCGCCGCGGACACCCCGGCACATTTTCCACACCTGGCGATGTGACCATTGGCCCACCGGTCAACAAGTCAACGTGGCAAATTACAAACTTGACTAGTGGCTCATTTGCAGGCTCCATCGGCACATGGCTGGACAGAAGATATTCATCGGCCCCAAGCTGCGCGAGTTGCGCCAGGGTGACGGCCTGACTCAGGCTGACCTGGCCAAGGCACTGGGCGTCAGCCCCAGCTACGTAAATCTGGTGGAGCGCAACCAGCGTAGCGCCTCGCTCAAATTCCTGATCAGCCTGGCCGACAATTTCGGCATCAACTGGCGTGACCTGACCAATTCCGATGCAGCCATGCTGCTCGGTGAATTGCGCGAAGTGACCAGGGACCCTGCCTTCGGAGACAAGCCGCCTGACGTGGAAGAACTGCGCAGCGCCCTTGAGGGCTCGCCGAACCTGGTGCGCGGCAT
Organism: Anderseniella sp.; assembly: GCA_028289645.1. GTDB lineage: Bacteria > Pseudomonadota > Alphaproteobacteria > Rhizobiales > Aestuariivirgaceae > Anderseniella. Next base: position 137,769 of record JANQOK010000023.1, on the reverse strand, counting down.
GTTAAACATCTTCAATGCTTACCGCACCTTCGGCGAACGGCTGGCAGAACAGAACGAAGCCATTTCGGACAGCATGGACGCGTCTTTCTCCATCGAGCAGGGCGTGCATGACTTCTTTCGCCGCAACAACAATCATTTCCCTGCGCTGGAGCAGCGTGCCGATGAGTTCTGGGCCCAGAGCATGCCGGATCGCCAGGAGATGTACGGCGCGCTCAAATCCCATCTCCAGGACCGGCTGAACATCGAGGTCAGGCAAGTTCGCGCCGAACAGCTCGGCATCTCACTGCGCTACTACAACCGCAAGAAGAAGCAGATACAGCTGTCCGACGGGCTGGATTACAACAACCGGGTGTTTCAGCTGGCGCACATGATCGCACTGATCGAGTTTCCCGACATTCTCGATCAACAGCTGTCGGACAAGTTGCGCTCCAGCGAACGCATGGCGTCGCGCTGCCGGGTGGAACTGGCCAACTATTTCGCCGCGGCACTGATGATGCCCTATGGCGATTTCTTCAAGGAAGCGGTGCAGGCCAAATACGACATTGACCGGCTGTCGGCGCTGTTCTCAGTGTCCTATGAACAGGTCTGCCACCGCCTGACCACGTTGCAGAAACCCGGGCAGAAGGGCATTCCGTTCTTCTTCCTCAGGGTTGACCGGGCCGGAAATATTTCAAAGCGCTTCAACGTCACGCCGATCCAGTTGGCGCGCTATGGCGGCGCCTGCCCGCGTCTGGACATCCATTACTGTTTTCGTGTCCCGGGCCGCATCATGACCCAGATCGTCGAGATGCCGGACAACAGCCGCTACCTGACTGTCAACCGGACCGTTGACCGCCCGACCACACGCTATTCAACCGAAGACAAGCGCCTGGCTGTATCCTTAGGGTGTTCAATCGAGTATTCGCAGGACACCATCTACGGCATCACCATCGATCCCAAGGCGACGCGACTGGTGACGGAGATCGGCGTCAACTGCCGACTGTGCCCGCGCCAGCAGTGCGAGCACAGGGCTCATGACCCGTTCTACTCGAATCTGCCTCTGGATGAGAACCGCCGAGGCGCAACTCATTTTGAAAGCTAGGTCGTTACCGACCCTAAAGGAAATGGCGCAGGCATTACGCCTGCGCCACCAACAATGAAGAGTTCATTGGCCGCTCAGAACGACCAGCGAATACCGGCCACGACCGCGTTCGACACATAGTCGGTGGAAGAAGATGCGCCGGAGACCGCCGTCAGCGAAACATCATCGGCGCGGAAATGCCGATACTGCACATCAAGCATCATGTCGGGCATGATCTCAAACCCCACACCGGCGATCAGCTGCCATGCGAAAACCGTGTCGTCGTCATTCATGACGATACCGACAACGTCCACGCCGTGGCTGTCAAAATCGACATTGGCGACGCCCAGGCCGCCACCGGCATAAAATTCAAACGGACTGCCGGTATCCAGGTCGAACAGCACATTTGCCATCCCGGCGATGACATTGGTCTCACCCAATGCCGCTCCCAGAGCATTAGCGCCGCCGCCTCCGACATTGTGGGAATCGACATCATTGCCACGGTAGCTGAACTCGCCTTCCAGCCGCATGCCTATCGGCCCGGACAGCGAACCCCAGTCATACCCGATTGCGCCTCCGGCGAGAAAACCCGTATCGTAGGAATTGACCACGTTGGCAGCAACCGGCGCGGTGATGTCAAAGTCGGTTGAATCAACCCAGTTCGCACCACCAAAACCACTAAAGTACCAGCCGGACTGCGCTACCGGAACCGACTCCGGAGTGTAAAGGTCAGCGGCTTGCGCGGAACCGCTCGCCAAAAGAAACACGCCGGCAACTGCGCTAATAATTTTCGTCTTCATGAGTTCAGACTCCCCTTGGATTCAAAGCATCAATGGCATTGTCTATGAAACGGGAAGCCGCACCTTGCGGTTCAGCGCCGGCGGCAAAATTTGCTATCGCTTGTTCCTGATTGGCCAGTTCAAGCCGGCGCAACGAACTTCACCACAACAGCAAACGGCTGACCCGCGCCAGCCGGGTGAACGACGGACACACGGCCGGGTCTGTTCAAACCCGCCGCTGGACGAGAGTCGACTTGGCGCGAGACACATGTTGGGAACTGATACGGAACCGGTCAGCCACCACCGGACATCTTGTTGAACGCAGCGGTGAATCCTGTCAGCGGCAGTCCTACAGTGAAGCGCTTCGCATTGGTGCCGTCGAACACGACGGTGAGCGTCTTTCCGGCTTTCATCGCTGCAGCAAGCTGCGCTGACATCGGCGTGCGGGCGTAGGCCCCGCTCTGATCACTTGTCAGCATTTCAAGCTTACCGGCATCGCGACCATCTATCTTCAGGCTGACACCGGCTGTGAACAACACACCATGCGGCAGCGAAGCAACCAGAACTCTATTGTCCGCTGCGCCGCTGGGCCGGATGGCAACCGCCAAAAATCGCGAGTTGCTTGGCTTTACCAGCACAGAGTTATTGACTTCACAAACCAGTTTGCCCGCCGATTTCGGCGTCGCGCAACTTACGTTCCAACCGGTTATGACTGAGCCCGTCTTGACAGTTGATGCCGGCGCCTTCTGCGCCTGTTGCGCCTGGCCGGTATTGGCTCCGACGATCAGCATTGCCCCCGCTGCCACGGTCTGTACCCAACTACGCATGTTCATGCTCGAGGCCCTGTTCCTTCTAGAAGTCGATGCCGACCTTGAGGTTGCCGGAATGCTGTTCAACGATCTCACCATATTGACCTTCGTACCCGAGGCCAATACTGACACCTTGTACGGTGAGGATGTCGAAGCCAACCCCGACGGTTGCGCTCACCTGGTCAAACTGATCGTTGAGAACAAATCCGCTCACCCTGGCAGGCGCGCCGGCAAGACTGAACGGCACCGAGACATCATTGTCGCTGCGGATGATTGCGCCGACCCGCGTCCACGACCGGATCAGCCCACCGTAGGCAAGATCAATTTCGCCTCCAAACTCGACGGCCGGTGTTGCCGTGACCGGAAACTGCGTGTGATCGCCGGCAACAACATTGACCGCGCCAACGCCAGTCTCCGAGATTGAGAACTATGCAGGAAAGTAAGGTCAACATCGACCAGCGGCTTGACATAGAACTCACCGGCTTCGCGCAGCGCGCCGTGCTGCTCGGCATCGGTCGCGCAGCTCATCAGGTTATTGCCGAAGCCATGGCCGCCGGAAACCAGGTTCTGCAACTGCACCAGATACCGCTCCGGATTGAGCGATGTCAGCGCCGCGTCAAGCTCTTCGATGGCGGTGATGTTGACCAGGCCAAGCATTACCGCACACCGGATAAGCGGGCATTTTCTTGTTTGTGGAAGCACCAATCAGGCGATCAGGCTGGCCGTCCCGCCATCATTCAGCCACGGCGGTGCAACAAGCAGCCGGGTTGCTTCATCGATCGGAACCGGCTTGCTGAAATAATAGCCCTGCAGACAATCGCATCCGAGCCCGGCAAGCAGGTCTGCCTGCTCCGGTGTCTCGACCCCTTCTGCAATGACCTTTTTCTCCAGGCTGTTGGAAAACTCGGTCAGCGCTTTGACGATCCCGAAAGAGGGCCGGTCGTCAGGCAGCCCCATGACAAACTCACGGTCAACCTTGAGCACGTCATAGTTTTCGGTTCTCAGATGCGACAGGCTGGCAAAACCGGTGCCAAAGTCATCCAGTGACAGTGACACACCCATTTCGTCCAGTTCGCCAAGGGTTTTCCGGATCTGAGGATTGCGCCCGGACAGCAGCACGTTCTCGGTGATTTCTATCGTCAGGGCTTCGGGCGGAACATCACCCTTGACCAGCAGATCCTGGACAAAGTTGCCGAATTGCGGCCGGGACAGCTGCGACGTCGATACGTTGACGGAAATGTAATCCACCGGAATGCCCTGGCGCGACCAGTCCGCAAGCGTCGAAATTGACTCCTGAACAATCGCATCTCCGATCTCGACCGACAGCACAGGATCTTCCAGTGCCGGCCAGAACATGGCTGGCGGCAAAATCACGTCATCGGCTTTTTTCCATCTCGCGAGCGCTTCGAATCCGACCAGCCTGCGATCTGTCGAGCTGACGATCGGTTGCAGGAATCCGGTGAACTCATCACGCTTGATCGCGCGGCCGACCTCCTCGAGAAGCATCTGCGCATCGAGCCGCTGTTGCCGCAGTTCCGGCGAGAACACCTGCATGGTGCATGTATCCTTGCTTTTCGCCTGCAACAGGGCAGCGTCTGCGTAGTCATAAAGAGTGGTCAGGCTGTGTGAATGATCTGGATACAGTGCCGCCCCGACGCTGCCGGAGGCCGACAGTTCGGTGCCGTTGATTTCAAATGCCGTCGAAAACACGTCATTGATGTCGGACAGAATTGTCTCGGGGTCACGGTCGACCGGCACAATGGCGCTGAATTCATCACCGGCCAGCCGGTAAACGTCACCGCTGGTGCCAACCTTGCAGGCGAGCCGCTGGCCGATTTCTATCAGCAGGGCATCCCCGGACGTGTGACCCAGCCTGTCATTGACGTTCTTGAACTCGTCTACGTCAATTGCCACCACCGCGTACCGGTCCGTTTCCGGATCCAGTGTCGAGTTGTAGTTTTCCAGCGCTTCATAGAAGCTGCGCCGGTTTTTCAGATTGGTCAGGTCATCGGTATAGGCCATCGCAATCAGCTTGTTCTTCAGCGTGTACTGCTCAGTGACATCTTCAAGTGTCCCGAACACCTGCTTGTTGCCCTCGCTGTCCTTGGCGATCTCGCCCAGCGAGCGCACCCAGCGTTTGACCCCGTCGGCACGGACTATCTCGGCGTGAAAATCAAACGGTTCCTCTGTCTTGATCGTGTTGCTGAGGCTCGTCGAAACTGTTTCGCGCCATGACGGCGAGTAAAACTCGATCGCGGTTTCAAGCTGGGGCTGGTAACCGGGTTCAACGCCGTGAATTTTCCTCGTCGCGTCTGACCATACGATCTCCGCAGTCTTCGGCGTGTACTGCCAGGTACCGATATTAGTTATGCGCGAAATCTGATCAAACAGCCTGGCCTGCCGGTGCAGGATGAGGGCCTGTTCCTCAAGCTTTTCCGCCTGCTTTTTCCGGTCCGCCAGCACTTGCCGCCGCTGCCTGTTGGCACGCTCCTTCAACAACAGGCTGACCGCCAGATCGGCAAAATCCGCCAGTGCTTCCATACTGGTGCTGTCGCCAGACAGCGGCGCATCATTGACCAGCAGCAGGGCACCAACTATGTGCCCCGGCCTCAACTTAAGCGGCGCTCCGGCAAATCCGACAACTGCGCCACTGGCGATCTGGGAATAGTTGTTAAGATGCGGCCTCGTGGTCGCATCTTCGACCAGCATCGGCTTGCCGGCATCGACAATCAGGTTGGAAAGCGATTCGCGCCGGGAAACCCGCATCATCTCGTAGCCATATGATGCTTTTCCCCATGCGGCAGTCTCATCAACAATAGCAACAACGCACCCCGACACCCGCATTGTTCTGGCAACCAGCCGGCACAGATCGGCAAGTGCAGGATCGGCGCCAGGTTCGACAACCTGAAGGCTGTCGACCACCTTGTGATCCAGATTTCTTGAAGCCGTAAGCGTCGCCATCTGCAGTACATCCCGGTTAATTGCTGGAGCCACTGCCCCTGTAGCCACAATGATCAACTGCGATTAAGATAAAGTGAAAACAAAATCCCGGGAAACCTGGCATACACCAAAAATAAACCCTGTCCCCGAAACCGCCGCTTGTCGATCTGTCGACACCGCCGCGGAGTGTCAGGCAGTCGTCTTTTTCCTGTTACCGCCGATGTTTGCTTCGACCCGGTTGCGGCCGGCGCTCTTTGCCGTGTACAGGCATTGGTCAGCCCGCTTGATCACCGAGGTTATGGTATCGGCGATGGTCTCGTACATGGCCGTTCCGACACTGACAGAAACTCTGATGGGCTTGCCCTCGTAATCGAGTGTCTGCTGTTCTGTGGTTTTGCGCAGCCTCTCCGCAACAACAAGCGCATCGCCACCTTTTGTATCCGGCAGGAGCACGCAGAACTCCTCGCCCCCCAGCCGCCCGATCAGATCATGCCCGCGCAGCTGGCTCTGCCAGCACTTGCATATGGAGCGCAGCACATGGTCACCGGCAGCATGTCCGTGGCAGTCATTGATGGATTTGAAATTGTCCAGGTCCAGCATCAGCAACGACACGTCGCGGAAATGACGCTGCGCATGCGCCAACTGGGTTTCGGCAAGTTCAAGGAAACGATGTCGGTTGAGTACCCCTGTCAACGAGTCCGTCCAGGCCAGGCGGCTTAATTCACGCTCCTGACGCTTCAGCTCGGTGATGTCAATTCTGAAACCCACAAGGCCGCCAGTAGTGGTCCGGCGCTCCTGGATTCTGAGCCAGCGGTCACCCGGCAACTGCTGCTCGAGCGGCTTTCCAGGGTTGCGGTGATCGTGAATTCTCTGGGCAATCCACTCTTCTTCATTGCCCACAGCATCTGCATACTGACCCCGCTCGACCCCGGCGCGGATCAGATCGCTGAACTTGACACCCGGCACCCGCAGATCGCCGCTTTCCTTGTAAATCTCCCGGTACCGCTGGTTGCAGTGCACCAGCCGGTCATTGTTGTCATAAAGGACGAAACCATCCGGCAGGGCTTCCATGGCATCCTTCAACTCTGCCTCGGCCGCCTGGTGAAGTACCGCGGCGCGCTGCAGGTCAGCCAACCCGCGCACAGTGACCGCGCTGTCGGCCAATGCACTACGGTCTGAACCGGAAAAACGCCGCGGTTTCGTGTCAAAAGCAGCGATCACCCCTATGGTTTCACCGTGTTCATCGGCAACAGGCGCCATCAGCAGTGCGCGCACAGACTTCAAGGCGGAGGCAATGTTCTGAACGCCCTTGCGTTTCGCCGTTTTCACATCGCCGGCCTGAACGATACCGGCACGGACAAGCTCAGGCAAAACCAGCCGCCGGCATGTTTTGGTTTCAGCCTCGCTGAAGCCGGCAGCCGCCTGGACGGAATTGTCGCCGACGGCAACCGACACGAAAACACACGGCACATTCAATGCGGCAGAGGTGATTTTGGCCATCGCCTCCAGGGCCGGGCCGGAGTCCGGGATCCCGCATCCGGACTTGCCAAAGGCTTCCGTGACATCAGATTTTTCTGTCATACCGCTTTCCTTGCACACAACTACCCAAAACATCATGTGGTTTACTCATTGTGCAGACCAAGTCCTGCAGCATTCCTAACCGGAATAATTGCATTTGTATCTTTTGGGAGCTATTCACCGCGCCTGACCGGCAGATTTTCCGGTTTCTGTGCTAACCGGCACCTGCAGGCAGCTGTGATAACACGCTCAAAAAGTGCATGTCCGTGCGCGCCTGAACGCGGAGTTCATCTCCCACGCCTGCAAAGAACGCCATGCCGGGCCCGAGTATCCGGGTATCGCCACCAGCAATGTCGGTCACCTCGCCGCTGCCGGACAGGACATGGTTCGCCTGTCGGCGGCTTCTGTCACCCAGTATGGTTTCAGCACCCGCGAGAAGGCGCAGGTCGGTGACCCCAAAACCGATTCCGTCGTCATCGCCCAGCATCTCGACCGTTCGCACCCGACCATCCGCAGTGACCTGCTCGGCCCCGGCGCAGCGCATTCCGTCAATGTTCTTGACGAACATCCGCCGGTCGGTTTTTTCAATTGCACCACTGGCTTCGTAGCAACCGTCCTCATCGAAGCGTTCCTCGCCGGTAAGCGGCGGATGGAAAATGCTGATATGGCAGTCGTCTTCGGTCAGGTGCAGGCGATGCCGGTCATTGGGCCCTACCACGTACAGGACGCCTGCTTCCAGCAGCCAGCTTTCGCCGCTGGTCAGGTCCGTGACCTCTCCCTTGCCGGAAACAATGTAGTTCGCTTCCCAGTGGTGTTTCAGCCATACCACGAGGTTCGTGCCCCCGGCCACCTGGTTCTCGTTGTAGGAAAACCCCATGCCGTCGGCAGCGGTGAGAAAACGCGCCGAGCGAAACGACCGGTCAGCCGGGTACTTGATCCGCCCCAGCGCCTCAAGCTCGTCAAGCGTGCGCACAATCATCGCAAACCTCTTTTCCACCCCGGCAATCCGTTGCCTGAAACTGTTGACCATGCTGCAAACGCTTGGCAATCGGTATCTGTATGGAAAACCGGGCGGATCCGCAACTTTACCGGCATTTTTGCTGTGGCATGCAACCTCCAATGTATACGCTGGTTGCGCGATGTTTACCTATTGAAGAATAGATTCTGTTTTCCAATGAATGTTCGGCTGGCACACGTAATCGTTGCTGGGGTTCGCTGGTGGTGCGGCTTGACCTATCCTCGCCAAACGCTGGCGTTCCGGCGCAGGATTGGCCGTTGGCCTGATCCGGCCCTGCCGCTGTGGCGCAACGACAAATATGCCTGGCGCAAGATTTTTGACCGCAATCCCCTGTTCACGGACATCAGTGACAAACTTCTGGCAAAGCAGTTTGTCTCCACCCATTGCCCGGACATCAAGGTACCACGCACCTTATGGTCGGGTTCACGCGCCGATGACATGCCCGAAGAAATCCTGGCTGGTAATGTCGTTGTCAAGGCAAACCACGGCTCGGGCTGGAATGTTTTCATCAGGGATGGCGACTACGACCGCGGCAGTCTCAACCGCCAAGCCAACGGCTGGATGAACAGGAGCTTCGGACGCACGCATGCCGAATGGGGATACTACGGTGTTGAACCGGCCCTGTTCGTGGAAGAGATGTTAACCGAACCCGGACGACAGATGGTCGATGAGTACAAGTTCTATTGCGGCGCCGGCAAAATGGCGTTTGCATTTGTGCGCCAGACCGGATCAGACGGCATAAGGCTTGAAGGTGTGCTGGATGACGACGGAAAGCCTCGTGCCGGTAGCTTTGACTCCGGCGAGTTGTCAGGCGCCGTTCATGCACCGGCAGAGTGGCACAGGCTCAGGCAGGCTGCGCTGACCTTGTCGCACCACTTCGACTTTGTCCGGTGCGACTTTTACCTGGTCGGCGGTGATATCTACTTTTCCGAACTGACGCTGTACGCGCTTGGCGGCTTCGCCTGGATCGATGATGCTGGCCTGAATGCGCAATACACGCGCATCTGGGACCTGCGCAATTCATGGTTCATGCAGACGCCGCAAACCGGTTGGCGTAAACACTATGCCAGTGCGTTGCGGGTCCTGCTGAACGAAATGGATCAGAAATACGCCAGCACGTGACGGGCTGCAGGCGGTCCAAGTTACCTCAATTTGGCATCCTCAGCTATTGACCTGACCAGCCACGCCAGAACTGCCACAAGAACAGGAACACAAACGCGACACCGGCAGAAAATAGTGCCCGAAGAAACCGCTTGCGCTTCAGTTCACGAAGCTCGCTCACGAAGAACAGCTCTTTGACCCTCTCCCTGAGGCCGTCAGCGGCACCCAATGCCTCGATGTAGGCGTCCACCGAGACGTGCGTGCCAGGCGTGAAATACAGCAGTCCACGAGCCACGTTGCCGTCCGACGCTGCTAGGGAAACTGACTTGCGCGTCGGATACAGCACAAAGCCAAACAGCAGGATCGGGAAGATGACGACGGACCATCCTGCAATGACCAGCAGTTCGTCACTGCGTTGCAACTTGGGCAGATGCCCGCCCAGCCGGAAAACAATGCCCAGCGCAAAGATGTAGCCCACTCCTACGATCTGCGCCTTGGTGTCATAGGCCCTGACGGTTTGCTGGGCCTCCGCCAGCGCTTCCCTGACCACCTCGATTTTGTCAGAAGCTGCCACCATGGTTCGATGCCTCACTCAGGTCTGCACTGGTCCGACAATAAGGCCTGTTTACAGCTGAATTCCATAGTTCAATTGTGCTGCAGCGTTCGAAAGAGCCGGCGCTCGTCCGCAACATGGTTGTGGCGGCTTGTTGTCATGCGGTCTCAGTGCTGTCCAGAAGATCAAGCAGGGCCCTGGCATAAATCGCCTCAAGGCCGGATTGCGGATTGCTGAGAAACCACGATTGCCGGATGTCCCACGATGCACCTTGTGTGTCTCTCAGCTTGGCATCGTCATCAAGCATCAGGTAACCGCCCTGATTGTAGACCGTGTACTCCCCGAAGAATATCCTGCTGCCGACCAGATACAGATCGCATCTCATGTGATCCAGGCCATCGCATAGCTGCAGTGCCACCTTCTCGATGGCTTGCCGGTTCGACGGCAGTGGCCGGTCCGCGCTCTTCGCGCCAATCTGATTGGCAATCGTGCTCGGCGTCCAGTCACCGTGCAGAACCGCGGCAGCCGAGCCCAAATGCCTGTCATAGATCATGGTAATCAGTTCGATTTTGCCGCAATACACGTACACCTTTGCTTCGGTCGTGCCATAACCGCCGTACTCGTCGAGGATCAATTCCTCAACGTAGAGCTGCGGCTTGAGGCCGAAATAGCCCCACTCCCAGTGCGTGCGCCCGTATCGTGTGTTCAGCCACACCTCCGTCTCGGCCAACAATGCCTCGCGATCATATTTGCCGCCAAAGACCGGGAAACAGAAACCAGACCCGTGCGTGGCCTTGACCATGACATCGCCTTGCAGGTGCTGCACAGGTATATCGGCTGCATCTCTGCCGACCCACAGAACCTTCGGCAGCACAATGTCTTTGCATTTGTCCTTCGCAATCTGCTTGCACTCAAGCTTGTCGCTCAGGCCGACAAAATCCGGGTTTCGATCAAACACCTTTCGCCACAGGAATTTGTCGTTGACGGTCTTGGGATTTGCCGGATTCGGGATTTCCCCGCAGGTCCGGATGTGACGCATCACGACACGGGCAAACCAGGCATACACCCATATGTTGGCGATGCTGACAATCAGGCGGTTCTTGATCTTCAACGGGTTGCGCACCTGGAAAGTCCGGTATCAGCACACTTCAAAACTACGCTGTAAGACAGCTTTGGGCAGACGCCATGCAGCCCGTCATCTTTCAGCCAGCCGGACAGAGCTGGCGTTCAAAGGCAAACGGAGCAGATTCAAGGCTTCTAAGCAAATGATAACATTTTTGGTCCATATTCTCTGTCGCTCAACAGCAAAGGGCCGGTGCGATGAAAAGATCTCTTATTCTGTTGTTTCTTGCCTGTTTGGCGGCCACCGCCATGGTCGGAATAGCCGCGATCTCCTCTGGTGATTTTGACGAAACCACCGCCCGAATTCTGGTCACGACCGCAGCCGCCTCAATCTACAGCCTGGTCGGCCTGACCTGCGTTGCCCAACTCGGCAAAAGGGCTGAGAATTTGGGAAAGGCCGGGCTGTTGTTCTGCGCTATAGGACTGCTTCACGCCATTTACACAACCTGGATAAATTTCGATGGATTTGAAGTCATCCAGAACAGGCTGGCGCTGGTGATAGCCGGAATGGCGATCGGGCACGCTTGCCTGATGCTGCTGATCAGTCCCAGGAATGGTGCGGTATCGGCCCTGATGTTTGTTGCAATCGCCAGTGTGGTCTTGAACTCGGTGTTTTCAATTGCGAGCTTGTATTCAGGTTCATTTGCATCGATCACTCTGCTTGGCATAGTCGGCATAATTGCCACTTGCACGACAATAGCTGCGCCGGCCTTGAACCTGGTCAGTGCGAAATGAGCCGATCCGGAAATTGAGTCCGGTTGCAGCCTGTGTAGTGCTCAAGGCGCATATCCGATCAGGAACTTTGAGTGTGAGATGGAATCTCGGGAGCAGCGACCCGCATGAACAACTCATTGGATGTCATCTACCGCCGTTCGACCGCTGAGGACGCTGAAGCAGTATTTCACCTGATTGCCGGATCGGTTCGCCACCTTGCTCCGGAACCATATTCGCAAGAGGTGATCGACACCTGGATGGCTGGTGCTGACATTGACTAGTATCAGCGTGACTGCGCAGATCGACTGATCTGGATTGCCGAACACGCAGGAGTTCCCATCGGCATGGCTCAGGCGTCTCCCGGAGAAATCAAGCGGCTGTTCATTGACGCCGATCACGCCGGTAAAGGAATTGGTTCCAAACTGATGGAACTTGCCCTGGACGACGCACTCCCTGCCCGCACTGGCGCCGTCAAGATTCTGGCGCTGCTGAACGCCGCGCCCTTCTACGAAAAATGGGGGTTTCGACAGATTGCCCGCACGGTCCTGCCTGACAGGGACGAGGGGCTGCCGCCAATTGACATCATCGAGATGAAGAAAGTGTTTTGAGGGTGCAGGTGTGCTTGAAAATGGCACCTGAGCGGCATCGGCAGCCATTGGGACAAATCTGCCACTGGCCTTGCAATCAGAGGTGCCGACTTCGCCCTCCATTCTTTTGAATTGCCCCGCCTAATCCTTTGCCGCTTCTTGTCTTTGATTTCGCCGTTTCAATGCCCGAGATCGTGCCACCTTTCTGAGATCAGCCACCTCATCATGTTCATCAACGATTTCGCTTCCAAGCAAGGTTTCGATGACGTCCTCCATAGTCACCAGACCTGCGGTCCCACCATAGTCATCCTCAACCAGTGCAATATGTGAGTCACGACCCAGAAGCAGGTCAAAAAGCGCATCGAGGTCCATCGACTCTGAGACACGCGGCAGGTCACGCACATAATTGGCCACCTCACTCTCCGTTTCTCCATTCAAGGCAGCGACCAACAGATCACGTGTCAAAACAAAGCCGTTGACCTCATCTAGCGATTCACCGGTGACCAAAAGGCGCGAGTGAGCAAAAGTATCGCGTCCCCCTACTGTAGAAGCGACCGTTGCATCAGCCGACACATGTTCAATCACCGTCCTCGGCGTCATCACCTCGCTCGCCTTGATCTGAGGCAATTGAAACAGATTCGTGACTATGCGGGTTTCATCCTCTTCGATCACGCCTTCACGCCGACCTACGTTGGTCAAAGCGGTGATCTCTTCACGAGAAATCTCGGCTTCCACCTTGCCGGATTTCAACAATCGAGTGAGAGCCTGGCTCATCCAAACCAACGGAAGTTGCACGGCGATTAGGAAAGGCAAGACACGTGCCATAAAGGGCGCCAATCCACGCCAATATGTTGCGCCCAGGGTTTTTGGAATGATTTCCGAGAGCACGAGAATGCCCAGCGTAAGCAGTGCTGAAAATACGCCGACACCGAAATCATCAAACACCACTGCTGCCTGCGCCCCGGCACCCGTTGCTCCGACAGTGTGTGCGATGGTGTTGAGCGACAGGATCGCTGCCAACGGCCGTTCGATATCAGTGCGCAGGCTCCTCAGCCTTCGAGCAAGTTGCGGCCGATCTTTCTCAGCAGCTTCCACAAATGAAGGCGTTATGGATAGAAGCACAGCTTCCAGAACTGAGCACAGAAAAGACACACCAATAGCCAAAACGACAAAGAGAACCAAAAGAGCCATCAACATGCCTTTCGAAAAATGCGTAACACAGAGGTTCATATAGCTCTGGTTCGGATAAAGCCAAAACCCTGTGATGTTTCGTTGGCGGCTGTGAGTCGGAGCCTGTCCGGCTCAAATAGGTTCGTTTTGGCATCAATTCAGACAGCTGCCAGCTTCGTTTACCCGGCTACCCGCAACATTACAAAGATCGAGAAATGGTGGGCGGTACTAGGTTCGAACTAGTGACCCCTACGATGTCAACGTAGTGCTCTACCACTGAGCTAACCGCCCGAATGCTGCCTTGGTATTCACCCCCGCAATGGGGCGTCGGCAGGTCGGTCGCGTGCTGGACGCGTTGGTTTCTATATAAGGTTGGAAAGGCCCATGCAAGGCCCGTTTGTCGATGCCGGGTCAGGCGGCGATCATGCGGTCCACTTCGCTGACCAGGTCGCGCAGATGAAACGGCTTTGACAGTATCTTGGCATCCCGCGGTGCCTCGGAATCCGGGTGCAGGGCCACGGCCGCAAATCCGGTGATGAACATGATCTTCAGGGCCGGGTCCAGCTCGGCCGCCCGCCGGGCCAGCTCGATGCCGTCCATTTCCGGCATCACGATATCGGTCAGCAGAAGGTCGACCTCGCGCGACTTCAACTCTTCAAACGCGCTCACGCCTTCCGCAAACGAGTGCACTTCGTGGCCGGCGCGTTCCAGCGCACGGGCGAGGAACCCCCGCATGTCATTGTCATCTTCTGCAAGTAGAATACGCGCCATTGCCACTTACCAGCCTCCAGCAATTTCCAATGGCCAGTATCGTGCACTGCCCACCCACACCGCGGCACCATACTGTCAAAGAGTAAACCGCATGTGAAGACACAGACCGTCAATTCATGGAATTTAAATTCTTCGATGCATTTCGCCACACATTTCCGCCGAAATCCGGCACCGGCTTTTGCAATGTCGCTTCAACTGGTGAAATACCGGCAGGCGAACCGATAAACAGCGTTGACGCACCGGCTCGGTGGAGGGCTTAATGGGCCCCAGCGGTGGCCACAACCGCAGACTGTCCCTCCAACCCCTTTAGCGACCTGACCTGCCCCATGACACGCAAAGCCAAATCAGATCAGGTTGAACCCGGTTTCCAGATCGAAGCCCCGCGGGTGCAGACCTCGCCGGTGGTGTTCAACTCGCCGCATTCCGGCAGCGATTACGGTATTGAGTTCCAGGCATCGTCACGGCTGGACCTGCACAACCTGCGCCGGTCGGAGGACTGTTTCGTCGACGAGTTGTTCGGCACCGCCACGGCGCTTGGCGCACCGCTGATGAAGGCCCGGTTCCCGCGCGCCTGGCTGGATGTCAACCGCGAGCCGTTCGAGCTCGACCCGAACATGTTTCACGATCCGCTGCCGGCTCATGTCAACACCGCATCGGCTCGGGTGGCCGGCGGCCTGGGCACCATCCCGCGCATCGTCAGCGAAGGCGAAGACATTTACCTGGACACGCTGAGCTGGCCGGACGCCGACCGCCGTATCCAGCACTACTACATGCCCTACCACGAGGCGCTCAGGGACCTCATGACCGGCACATTCAAGCGCTTTCAGACGGCCATTCTGGTAGACTGTCATTCGATGCCGTCGGTTGCCGGGCTGTCAGGTTCCGGGCGCCCGGACATCGTGCTGGGCGACAGGCACGGCACCAGTTGTTCGGCCTGGATTGTGCGCCACCTGGAAGAGCAGCTGCGCGCCCACGGTCTGAAAGTGTCGCGCAACCGGCCCTATGCCGGCGGGTTCATAACCCAGAAGTACGGCCGCCCGCGCGAAGATATTCATGCCGTGCAGATCGAGGTCAACCGGGGCCTGTACATGAATGAATCCACGTTGAAGAAGACACGCGGCTTTTCGCGCCTGCAGACCCTGATGCTTGATGTCATGTCGCGTTTCATTGCGCGTGCCTCCGAAACCACGCAGCCACGGTCCATCGCTGCCGAGTGATGAGCACGGCCGCCAACCCGCCACCGGTCCAACTACTTGAAGCGGGCCCGGACGACGCCGACAGGATCGACCTGCTGGTCGCGGCTTTTCACCGGCACGAAGGTGTCAATGTGGCGGCACAGGCCCGGCGGGCCTCAATTGAAGCCCTGCTCGCCATGCCCGCGCAGGGCCGCATTCTGCTCGTGCAGCACCGAGACGTTGAAATTGTCGGCTACGCCGTCCTTGCATTCGGATTCTCGCTGGAGTTCGGTGGCCGGGACGCATTTCTCGACGAATTGTTCATCGCTGATGACTATCGCGGCCAGGGCATCGGCAGCGCCGCGCTGACAGCAGTGTGTGCATGGGCCCGTCAGGAAGGGCTGTGCGCTTTGCATCTGGAAGTGGAGCGGAACAACATGGCGGCAAAAGCCCTGTACCTGAAATCAGGGTTTGAAGACCGCAGCCACTACAATCTAATGTCCCTGCATATTGAAAATGTCCGGAAACCGACGCAAACATAGTGCCAGGCCGAAAAAAGGGCCGCACATGCAAATGCACGGCGGCCCAAGTCTAGGGAGGAAACGCCCTAAAGAGGGCAAGTGAAGAAAAAGGAGTAATCCTTCGTAATCACCATGGCCTACATTGCACTGCACAGTGACAGTTTCAAGGCTGTATCGACAGAAAATTTTCGTAGTGAATTCGAGCGGAAAAGATCGTTGCAAAGGAATAACCAATTGAAATAAATAAGTTATTCAAGAAAAATTTCACGCAAATAGCCCATATGACGATTCCGCTGCATTCCAGAAATGCACAGGCTGCATAGCTTGAAATCGGCAAATGTGACCGCTTATTGTGCAACTGCAACATAAATGTGAGTTTCCTACCATGAACCCAGCCCAAACCGTGGCAGACACGTCGACCGACGCACTTTTGAGCTTTGCCATCGAGCTGGCCCAGGCAACCGGCCCGATCGCTCTGCCGCTGTTTCGGTCCGCGCTTTCGGTCGACAACAAGCAGGCCGGCGGCTTTGATCCTGTCACCCAGGCAGACCGTGCCGCCGAACAGGCGATGCGCGCCCTGATCGAGGAACGCTACCCGGATCATGGAATTTTCGGCGAAGAGTTCGGCGAAAAATCGGGCAACAGTGACTTCACCTGGATACTGGACCCGATTGACGGCACCCGCAGTTTCATCAGCGGCACGCCGACCTGGATGACGCTGGTCGGCCTGAAGCACAACGGCCGCATGATCGCTGGCGCTGCCGGCCAACCGTTCACCGACGAGATCTTTGCCGGCAGCCGGTCCGGTGCGCACCTGCTGCGCGCGGGCCGCAAGACAGATCTGCGCTGCACCTCAGAAACCGACCTGGCAAAGGTGCTCGCTGGCACGACGGCGCCATACCTGTTTCAAAAACACGGCCACCAGGAACGTTTGCAACACATTGAGGACGCAGTTCAGCACCTGCGTTTTGATGCTGATTCATATTTCCACTGCATGGTTGCAGCAGGCCAGCTCGGCATCAGCATCGACACCGGTCTTCAATCCTACGACATCGCCGCCCTGATCCCGATTGTCGAAGGTGCCGGCGGCATTGTCACCACCTGGGACGGAAACGATGCCAGCAACGGTGGCGACATTCTGGTGGCTGCCAACCCGGCGCTGCATGAACAGGCCATGGCGCTGCTGGCCTGATAACCGAAGCCTAGGGCGACTTCACCCGATCCGCCACGAAAGCGTCAAAGGCAGCGAAAAACTGGTCCCGGATAGTATCGATTTCCGCCAAAATGTCGTGTTTTGCACCATTGATGGAAATCGTGACGGCGCCAGGCACAAAGCGGGCGAACTGCTGGATGGTTTCGTTGGCCACCACAACGTCCTGGCCGGCAATCACCAGCAGCGCCGGACAGCGCAGCGGCGTGGAGTCGTTCAGTGCGCGCAGTTTCCGGCACGACCTGAGCGCCGCACTCACCCAGCCGACAGTCGGCGCAATGGCGGACAGTTGCGGGGCTTCCTGCCACAGCCGCATGTTGCGCATGAAACGGGTTTTGTCGGACGTCAGCGGATTCTTGGGAAAATCTTCAGGCCGGATAAGCCTGGAGTTGTGAAACGGCACTTTCAACCGGCCGAGCCCGAGATAGGTCATGCCCGTGACAACGGCCACCTTGAACCATCGCGGCATATGGGTGTTGGGAATATCGATCAGCGGCGCCACCATGACCGCTGCGGCAAACCAGTTGTGCCTGGCAATCGCGTGCAGGCCGACATGGCCACCCATGGAGTTTCCCAGCAGGATGTAAGGCGGCCTGCAATCCGGCAAAACCACCTCCTCCATGAACCTGTTAAAATCAGCCAGATAAAGGGAAAAACTGGAAATGTGGCCGTGCCGGTTGGGACCGCTGGCGGCCGGCGAACCGCCTTGGCCGCGCCAGTCGAGCGCGGCAACCTCGTAACCGCGTTCGGTCAGGTCGCGGATGGTTTCGAAATTGCGCTCCATGCATTCACCCCGGCCCTGCAGAAAACAAACCGTACCGCGTGCCTCGCCGACCGCTGGAAACAGGCCGTAACGCACTTTCACCTTGTCGGAGACACCGAGATAGCTGCAACTGGCATTGGCGGGCACGGGATTGCCGGCAACCAACACAAATCCGTCTGCCATACTGGTTGCCATTCCTCGTTGTTTCCCCTCACCGGTCATTTGATCACATTTCGCCTGACCCGTCTCGGCATATTGTAGGCAAGCTGCCAGATGATTTGCAGCAAGAAAACGGCAGCCCTTGAAACCGGAAAAAGGTCTCTTAAATATTCTGTGTGGACGCCACAACGGGTCCGCGCAACTGATCGTCACCCTGCCCGTCTTTAAGGGAGGGTGCACAAGCAAACTGCATCGCTTATGGAAAGGATGAGTATCATGTTTGATTTGACCCCACTTTATCGCACCGGCGTTGGTTTTGACCGTCTGGCCAAGATGCTCGACGAAGTCAACACTTTAGATACGCCAACCTATCCGCCCTACAACATTGAGCGCACCGGTGAAGACACCTACCGCATCACCATGGCTGTCGCCGGGTTCACCCCTGACGAGCTGGCCATCGAAGTGAAGAGCCATGCGCTGACGGTCACCGGCCAGAAGGAAAACCGCGCCGACCAGGTGAATTTCCTGCACCAGGGCATTGCGGCACGCAATTTTGACCGCCGCTTCCAGCTTGCCGACCATGTCGAAGTGACAGGCGCCGAAATCGAAAACGGCCTGCTGCACATCGACCTGAAGCGCGAGCTTCCTGAAGCCATGAAGCCCCGCACCATTGCCATCAAGGGTGCCGGCAAGAAGGCCAAGCTGATCGAAGACAAGAAAGCCGCCTAACAGTCCGGACTTTGAAGCAGATCACGGGGCGCTGAGGGGTTTCCTTCAGCGCCCTATTTTTTTCTGCGCTTGCGGTACTTCTTCCGTTTCTTGCGTGACTTGGTATCAGCCCGCACCACTTCCAGTATCTCGCCGTCGAACTGGCTGATCGTCACCCGGTAGCGCTTGCGGTCGCGAACCGCCAGATAAACAAACGGCAGATGCCGTTTGCAGCGAATGGCGTCGATGACCCGAAACCCGTCGAGACGCAGCAGCCGTGCCGCATCCACACAGTTCAGGTCAAAGCGCGCGTATCCGTCCCGGTCCGGATAGGGATACCGGTATGGATTGTACCCGGGATCGCCCCAGTAATAGAAATGACCCGGCTGCGCTGTCGCCTGCGGCAGGGGCAGCAGTAGCAAACCGGCCAGTCCAGCCAGCAGTAGCGTCACACGGCGCCGTTCCATTTCTCGACCTCGCTCACCACGGCATCGCAATCAGCCTTGCTGGTCAGGAACGAACAGACAAAGCGGGCGAATACCTCATCTGCCGCCACCGTATCATTGCCTGGCCCCTCTCCCGGCCACTGATAGGTAACGACACCTTTCGACAGCAACAGTTCAAACAAGGCGCGCGGCATGATCGGGAACACTTCATTTGCCTGAACAGGCAACGGCATCCGCATCTTGCCGGTGGCCTCCAGAACACCTTGCAGATAGGTAGCCATATCGTTGGCGTGACGGGCATTATCAAGCCACAAGCCGCCCTCCAGGTACGAATTCATCTGCGCCCCGAGAAACCGTCCCTTGGAAACCAGTTGCGCAGCCCGCATGCGCCGGTGGGAAAAATCGGCAGCAAGCGCCCGGTCGAAAAACACCACCGCTTCCAGCAGCATCGCGCCGTTCTTGGTGCATCCGAACGACAACGCGTCAACTCCGGCCTTCCAGGTCATCTCAGCCGGCGCGCAGCCCAGCGACACCAGGGCGTTTGCAAAGCGCGCACCGTCCATGTGCAGTTTCATGCCTCGCCCATGGGCCAGTTCCCCGATCGCGGCGATTTCATCAACCGCATAGACCGTGCCAAGTTCGGTTGCCTGGGTGATCGATATGGCTGCCGGTTTCGGGTCATGTTCACCGCGGACAAAACCGTCGAGCACCTGTTCGATGCTGCCCGGCTGCAGCTTGCCCAATGGATCGTTGACGCCGATCAGTTTGGCACCTCCGGTAAACAGCTCAGGGGCGCCGCACTCATCCACAAGAATGTGCGCATCTCCATGACATACAATTGCGCCGTATGGTGGCGCCATGGTGGACAAACACAGGCTGTTTGCCGCAGTGCCGGTCAGCACAAGAAACGCATCCAGTTCGCATTCAAACAGCTCGCTGAGCTGGTCCTGTGCCCTGTGTGTGAAGTCATCGCTGCCGTAGGACGCCTGCGTGCCGGAATTTGCCGCCACGACCGCATCCATGATTGCCGGATGCACGCCATACACATTGTCACTGCCGAAATTCATTTGTTTGATTCTCACACTCACGGTTATTCCGGGCTGTCTGGGTATCACAACAGCCCGGGCAAACACACCCGGTAATGGTGTAAACCACTGGCACCAAGACCGCTTGCATATTGGACAGATTTCTGGCAATACACTTGCTGTTTAGGTCAGTTTTGCTGACCTAAATTATGGCAGACCACCGGAAAAGCTCGAGCAGCAGCACAATGACGGCTAAACTTAAACAGAAACGTCAGGGCACGGTCTGCCTGACCCAGGGAAAACGCACGACGCTCAAACGCTTCTAAGAACGTCAACCACGCAGTTCTCCCGAAAAGCGGAGGGGTTTGCAGGCGAGACGTTCAAAAGGCAAGCGGTAGCGGAATCAGTGTCCGCGCAACTGCAAACCCTGTCACCGGACGATCGCCAGCAGTCTCCAGAAGGAAAAGTTGAACACCCGCGTCGCGCGGTCTGCGTCAGGCACGTGAGACCAGCGTTCGCAAAACAGGCAAGGATCGCCGGATATGACATACGAAGTTTCTGCACGCTCGAAGGCTTTGACCGAGGCCGGCCTGCCCGCAAAAACCGGCCTCTATGATCCTGCCAACGAGCATGATGCCTGCGGTGTCGGCATGATCGCCAACATCAACAACGACAAGAGCCACCGTGTCATTGCCGACGGCCTGCGCATACTGGAAAACCTGGAACACCGCGGCGCGGTGGGTGCCGACCCGAAAGCCGGTGATGGCGCCGGCATCCTGCTGCAGATTCCGCATGACTTCTTTGCCTCCGAAGCCAAGCGGCTTGGATTCAAACTGCCCGGTGCCGGCGACTACGGTGTCGGCTTTGTGTTCCTGCCGCGCGATCCGGCGGTGCGTGAACGCATCGAGCAGATTTTCGCCAAGGCCGCGCTTGAAGAAAACCTTGAAGTGCTTGGATGGCGCGACGTGCCGGTCAACCAGGACGTCCTCGGCGCCTCTGTGCTGCCGACCGAGCCCTTCCATCGCCAGGTCTTCGTGGCCCGTGGCCCCGATTTCAAGGACACCGACCCGCTCGCCTTTGCCCGCAAGCTGTTCGTCATGCGCAAAGTAGTGTCCAACCGGGTCACCGCGATCACCGATACCGACAGTTCCGGCTACTACGTGGTTTCGATGTCACCTGACACCATCGTCTACAAGGGCCTCGTCCTGGGTTTGAATCTCGGCGATTACTACACCGACCTGAAAAACCCCAAGGTCACCTCCGCCCTGGCGCTGGTGCACCAGCGGTTCTCAACCAATACTTTTCCGTCATGGCCGCTGGCGCATCCCTACCGGATGATCTGCCACAACGGCGAAATCAACACCTTGCGCGGCAACTACAACTGGATGGCGGCGCGTTACGCCACCATGAGTTCGGACCTGTTCGGCGCCGACATGGAGAAGCTGTGGCCGATCTCATATGAGGGTCAGTCGGATTCGGCATGTTTCGACAACGCATTGGAGCTTTTGCAGTTCGCCGGCTATTCCATGTCGCATGCCATGATGATGCTGATCCCGGAAGCCTGGGCCGGCAACCCGCTGATGGGCGAAAACCGCCGCTCGTTCTACGAGTATCATGCCGCCCTAATGGAACCGTGGGACGGCCCGGCAGCGATCGCCTTCACCAACGGCCGCCAGATCGGCGCAACGCTGGATCGCAACGGCCTGCGCCCGGCGCGCTACCTGGTCACCAATGACGGCTTCGTCATGCTGGCCTCCGAAATGGGTGTGCTGGATTTTGCCGAGGACACTATCACCACCAAATGGCGCCTGCAGCCAGGCAAGATGCTGCTCATCGATCTGGAAGAAAAGCGCATTATTTCGGACGAGGAACTGAAAGACACCCTGTCCACCAGGCACCCATACCGCGAATGGCTTGACCGCACCCAGGTGTTGCTCAAAGACATGCCGGCCTCCAAGCCGCGCGCGCCGCAGACCAATGTCGGCCTGCTCGACCGCCAGCAGGCATTTGGCTATACCCAGGAAGACCTGAAATTCCTGCTGGCGCCAATGGCCCAGACAGGCCAGGAAGCCATCGGCTCCATGGGCACCGATACGCCGATCTCGGCTCTGTCGTCGAAGCCGAAACTGCTGCACACCTATTTCAAGCAACTGTTCGCCCAGGTGACCAATCCGCCGATCGATCCGATCCGCGAGGAACTGGTCATGTCGCTGGTGTCGTTTATCGGCCCGCGCCCCAACCTGCTCGACCTGAAAGGTACCTCGCGCCAGAAGCGCCTCGAGGTTCCGCAACCGATCCTGACCAATGAGGATCTGGAGAAAATCCGCGTGATCGGGGACATCAAGGACAATGATTTCCTGACCATCACACTGGATATCACTTATGCCGCCGCCAGCGGCGCCGAAGGCATGCAGCAGGCGCTGGAGCATCTGTGCGCGCGGGCCGAAAGCTCCGTACATGAAGGCCACAACATCATCATCCTGTCGGACCGGATGACGTCCCAGGAGCAGATTCCGATTCCTTCCCTGCTGGCGACATCCGCCGTGCATCACCACCTGATCCGCAATGGCCTGCGTACCTCGGTGGGTCTGGTGGTTGAAACCGGCGAGGCCCGCGAGGTCCATCAGTTTGCCACGCTGGCAGGGTTCGGCGCGGAAGCCATCAACCCGTACCTTGCCTTTGAGACCATCGAGGACATGCTGCCTAAACTGGCGGAGGAAGTCAGCCGCGATGAAGCGGCAAAGCGCTACATCAAGGCCATCAACAAGGGGCTGCTGAAGGTCATGTCCAAGATGGGCATTTCAACCTACCAGTCCTATTGCGGCGCCCAGATTTTCGATGCTGTCGGCCTGAAGCAGTCATTCGTCGACCGCTTCTTCACCGGCACGTCCACCCAGGTCGAAGGCGTCGGTCTTGCGGAGGTTGCGGCTGAAACCGTCGAACGCCACCGCCTAGCGTTTTCCGATGCCCCGATCTATCGCAACGCGCTTGATGTCGGCGGCGAGTATGCCTTCCGGCTCAGGGGCGAATCTCATGTCTGGCAGCCCGACATCGTTGCCGACCTGCAACATGCCGTGCGCGGCGACATCCCCGAGAAGTACCGGAACTTTGCCAAGCAGGTGAATGATCAGGCAGCGCAGCTGATGACCCTTCGCGGCCTGTTCAGGCTGCGTCCGGCCGAGGAAATGGGCAGGCAGCCGGTGCCGCTGGACGAGGTCGAACCGGCTGCGGAAATCGTCAAGCGATTTGCCACCGGCGCCATGTCGTTCGGCTCGATCAGCCGCGAGGCCCACACCACGCTGGCCATGGCCATGAACCGCATTGGCGGCAAGTCCAACACCGGCGAAGGCGGCGAGGAGCCTGACCGGTTCCTGCCCATGGCAAACGGTGATTCAATGCGTTCGGCGATCAAGCAGGTCGCCTCCGGCCGCTTTGGCGTGACAACCGAATACCTGGTCAATTCCGACATGATCCAGATCAAGATGGCGCAGGGCGCAAAGCCCGGCGAAGGCGGACAACTGCCCGGCCACAAGGTCGACAAGACAATTGCCGCGGTGCGCTATTCAACCCCTGGTGTCGGACTGATCTCGCCGCCGCCGCATCACGACATCTATTCCATCGAGGATCTGGCGCAACTCATCTACGACCTGAAGAACGCCAACTCGAAAGCCGACATCTCGGTCAAGCTGGTGTCGGAAGTCGGGGTCGGTACGGTGGCCGCCGGTGTCTCCAAGGCACGCGCTGATCATCTCACCATTTCCGGTTTCGAGGGTGGTACCGGGGCGTCGCCGCTGACCTCCATCAAGCATGCCGGGTCGCCGTGGGAGATCGGTCTGGCCGAAACCCAGCAGACACTGGTTCTCAATGAACTGCGCAGCCGTATTGCGGTCCAGGTGGATGGCGGTTTGCGCACTGGCCGCGACGTGGTTGTGGGGGCACTGCTGGGCGCCGACGAATTCGGCTTCGCCACGGCTCCATTGATTGCGGCCGGGTGCATCATGATGCGCAAGTGCCATCTCAACACCTGCCCGGTCGGTATTGCCACCCAGGATCCGGATCTGCGCAAGCGCTTTACCGGCAAGCCGGAACACGTCATCAACTACTTCTTCTTCGTTGCAGAGGAGGTCCGTGAGCTCATGGCCGCCATGGGCTTCAGGACGCTGGATGACATGATCGGGCGCACCGACTTCCTCGACAAGGAACAGGCCATCGAACACTGGAAGGCGCGCGGCCTGGATTTCTCGAAAATCTTCGCCAAGCCTTCGGTGGCCAAGGACATCCCCATCCGCCATAGCGAACCCCAGGACCATCATCTTGAGGAAATACTGGACCGCCAGTTGATTGAACAGGCGGCCCCGGCGCTGGAGAACAAGAAACCGGTCAGCTTTGAATTGCCTATCCGCAATGTCGATCGCTCAACCGGCGCCATGCTGTCGGGCGAGATCGCCAGGCGCTATGGACATGCCGGCCTGCCCGACGACACCGTCTCGATCACCCTGCGCGGCACTGCGGGCCAGAGCTTCGGCGCATTTGTGGCCAAGGGCGTGACACTGGACCTGATCGGCGAAGCCAACGACTATGTAGGCAAGGGCCTGTCGGGAGGCCGCCTGGTGGTGCGTCCACCGGAAAACACGGCCATCGTGCCAGAGAACTCGATCATCGTCGGCAACACCGTGCTGTACGGCGCCATCGCCGGTGAATGCTATTTCCACGGCGTGGCCGGTGAACGCTTCGCGGTGCGCAATTCCGGCGCGCTTGCGGTCGTCGAAGGCACCGGGGACCATGGCTGCGAGTACATGACCGGCGGCATTGTGGTGGTTCTCGGCCAGACCGGCCGGAACTTCGCTGCCGGCATGTCGGGCGGCATCGCCTATGTGCTCGACGAGGCCGGCGACTTCCGCCAGCGCTGCAACCTGGCCATGGTGGACCTCGAGCCGGTGCCGGAAGAAGAAGAGCTGCTGCAGCGCATTGCCAACCAGTCCGGTGACCTGGAAAGCCACGGGCTAGTGGATGTGCAGGGCGACATGACCAGCCACGATGCCGAGCGGCTGTTCCAGCTGATCACCAATCACTCGCATTACACCGCCTCGGCGCGCGCCAGGGAGATACTCGACAACTGGCAGACCTATTTGCCGAAATTCGTCAAGGTCATGCCGGTCGATTACCGCCGCGCACTGAAGGAAATGGAAGCACAAAATGCCACCGGCGAGATGCTGATCGGCGTGAGAGAGGGCAAGTAAGATGGGCAAGATCACAGGCTTCAAGGAATTTGACCGCCAGGAACGGCCCTACAAACCGGTTGCAGAGCGGGTCACGAATTTCGACGAGTTCGTCATTCCGCTCGGCGAGTCAGAGGTCAAGACACAAGCGGCCCGCTGCATGGACTGTGGCATACCCTACTGCCACAGCGGTTGCCCGGTGATGAACCAGATCCCGGACTGGAATGATCTGGTGTACAGCTCTGACTGGGAGGAAGCGTCGCGCAACCTGCATTCCACCAACAATTTCCCGGAGTTTACCGGCCGCATCTGCCCGGCTCCCTGCGAGGCCTCGTGCACGCTCAACATCGATGACAATCCGGTCGCCATCAAGACCATTGAATGCGCCATCGTCGACCGGGCCTGGGAAGAAGGCTGGGTGGCACCGGAAGTGCCGGAGCACAAGACCGGCAAGAAGGTTGCCATCGTCGGCTCAGGCCCGGCCGGCCTGGCCGCGGCACAGCAGCTCGCCCGTGCCGGGCATGACGTGCATGTATACGAAAAGCAGGCCAAGCCCGGCGGCCTGCTGCGCTACGGCATTCCCGATTTCAAGATGTCCAAGCATTTGATCGATCGCCGGGCCAAGCAGATGGCGGCGGAAGGCGTCGTCTTCCATTGCAACCGCCATGTCGGCGTCGATACCGACGTCACGGATCTGGAACGCAGCCATGATGCGGTGTTGCTGGCCGGCGGTTCGGAAGAGCCGCGCGACCTTTCGGTTCCGGGCCGGGAGCTGGACGGTGTGCATTTTGCAATGGATTTTCTGCGTCAGCAGAACAAGCGTATCGGGCGTGAAGACCTCGGCGATGTCACACCGATCCTCGCCAACGGCAAGCATGTCGTGGTCATCGGTGGCGGTGATACCGGGTCCGACTGCATCGGTACGTCATTCCGGCAGGGCGCGCTGTCCGTGACCCAGCTGGAAATCATGGCGGCTCCGCCGGAAATGGAAAACAAGGCGCTGAGCTGGCCGCACTGGCCGCTGAAAATGCGCACCTCCTCCAGTCAGGCTGAAGGGGCAGTGCGGGATTTTGCGGTCATGACCACGCATTTCTCCGGTGACAATGGCAAGGTGAAGCGATTGCACGGCACCCGGGTCGACAGCGCCATGAAACCGGTCGACGGCAGCGAGTTCGAACTGCCGGCCGACCTGGTGTTGCTCGCCATGGGCTTCGTAAATCCGGTGCATGAGGGCATGCTCAAGCAGCTGTCCGTCTCACTGGACGGACGTGGCAACGTTAAGGCGGACACCGATGCCTACCAGACCAACCGCTGGAAGGTGTTCAGTGCCGGCGACATGCGCCGCGGCCAGTCGCTGGTGGTGTGGGCGATACGTGAGGGTCGTCAGGCTGCACGCGCCATCGACGAGTTTCTGATGGGCGCCACCATATTGCCGAGATAGCAGAAACCTACTGGGCGGAACTGGCTGGATCTTTGGCCACGGAGAACGAGTCAAATCGTTCCTCGGGCGCATCGGGCCAGATGCCGTCGGTAAACAGAAGCTGGGCAGCGCTGCCCGGTACGGTTGAACTGCGCACCTTGTCAAACAGGGTCAGCCCTTCCCTGGCCGCACGCTTGATGGCGTCCTCGTTCACCCGGGCAATCTCGGTGTAGTTCAGGCCGGGAAGCTGCGCCGGTTCTATCTTCACCGGCTTTTCGTCCCCGGGGCGCTCGGCCACAAAAGCGGGCAGTGCCGCCAGCTCTTCAGGGGTCAGGATGATCTCCTCCTGCAACGGAACCACCGCCGGACCGCCACCGGCGCCGTCCGCAATGGCGATGTCGGCGCGAACCAGTTTCATCAGCTCAACCGCCAGACGGTCATTGCCGCCTGCGATGAACTTGACGCCGTTGCGCGAGCGGATTCGCACAATGGTGCCGGTGCCGTCGTCCCCGCGGTCGGTGTAATTTTCATCACCGTCACTCAACAAAAGCTGCAGGTCGATGTAGCGCACACCCCGTTCCGCCGTCACCTGCCGCTCGACTTCGGCGACGACCTTCATGGCGTTGTGATAGCTTTTGCGGCGCATCGGCGGAACACCGATCCAGTAGATCGCAACGCGATGCTTTTTCAGCGCGTCTATCAGGGCGTTGATCTGTTGAGCATAGGCCTTGCGCCACTCGTCACTGCCGAATCTCAGGAATCCGGCAGACGAGTTGATGTCGCGGGCATCATTCGCGCCCAGCATGATGGCTGCGATATCGAAGGGGCGCGACTCGAGCAGGTTGTCTGCCGCCTTGGCCCAGTTGTAGAGCTTCGGACGGGCCAGGCCGGAGTTCTCCTGGATACGCCCGGTCACGGTGACCCGGTCTTCTGTTTCGACGAACCGGTTCATGCCCGCCCACAGGCCGGTGCCCAGGACATCACCCATGATGACAATGTCATAGACCTGCTTGCGGCTCGGCAAGTAGCTGGATTGGGCACTTTCCACAACCGGCACGTCTTCCGTCTGCTCTGCCTGCTGGGCATGACCCGGCAGGCCCGCAAGGCCAATCAACACAACTGCAGCCAGAAAACGCTGCCCGATTTTCACAAGCTGATTCATGGACCGGCAGTCTACAGGCCGCGGCGCAAGCGCTCAAGTAATCTCGCATCGGCATATCCGTCAGGAGTCAATCCGATACGATGCTGGTAGTTGCTAATCGCGCTGCGGGTGCGCGGGCCAATGGTGCCGCTGGTGCCGCCGGTGTTGAAGCCGCGCGCGCTGAGCAGCTTCTGCAACTCACGGTTGTCGGACCGTGATAACAGCTTCATGTCGGTCGGCCAACTGGCCTCAAACGGCCCCTGGCCGGCGAGCCTGTCTCCCAGGTGGGCCACCGCGAGGGCGTAGGAGTTCGACCTGTTGTAGGCCAGAATGGCATCAAAGTTCTTTGTGACCAGGAAGGCAGGACCATGCCTGCCGACCGGCAGCAGCAACCTTGCGCGGACTTTGCCGACGCCAAACCTGCCCTGCCCGGCGGGTTTCACGCCCAATTTTGCCCATGCCGCAACAGACCGGGTGCCCTTCTTGCCAGCCATGCGGTAGTTGAAACCGCGCGGCAGCCGGACTTCCCAGCCCCACGGCATATGGTTCTTCCAGCCGCGCTTCTTCAAATAGTTCGCCGTCGACCCAAGTGCATCCGGCACCGAATTCCAGATGTCGCGCTTGCCATCGCCGGTCATGTCCACGGCATAGGCGTTATAGGTCAGCGGAATAAACTGGGTGTGGCCCATGGCGCCGGCCCATGAGCCGGTAAACTGGTCCAGCGAGATATCGCCGCTCTGCAGGATGTCGAGCGCCCCCAGCAATTGCTTGCGGCCGTATTTCTTTCGCCCGCCGGAAAATGCCATGGTGGCAAGTGAGCGAATGACACTCATTTTGCCGGTATAGCTGCCGTAATTGGTTTCCATGCCCCAGATCGAGGCTACGATGTACTTGTCAACACCGTAGCGCCGTTCCACCGCCTGCAGCGCGCTGGTATGGGTCTGCATCATGGACTTGCCGCGTGCGATCCTGTCGGCGGACACGCGCTTGGCGAGATAGGTCCAGATCGGCGTGACAAATTCAGCCTGGCTGGTCTGGCGATCGAAAATGCGCGGATCCGGTGTCACACCAGCAAACGCTGACCGGTACAACTCCGGTGAAATGCCATTCCGCCGTGCTTCCGGCCACAGGTCCTCGACAAACTGGTCGAATGCCGCATTGCGGCTCAGGGACTCCAGAGCGCCGATGTCAAGGCTGCGTGATGGCGTCGTGCCAAGCGCCAGGGAGGCCAGCAAAACCGAGGTTGCCGCAAGTCCGCTAACAGAAAGTCCAAACCTTTTCATTGTCCCACCAAGCTCCCGCATCAGCCATTGCGCTGCTGCAGATGTTTTTCCCAGGCAAGCGCACTTGCCGCGATAAAATCCAGATCGTCATGCCGAGGCTGCCAGTCAAGTGCCGAACGGGCCCGATCCGCGTTGGCAATGATTTCCGCCGCATCGCCTGGACGTCTTGCCGCGTCACGCACATCCAGCTTGTGGCCCGCAGCCCGTTCCACGGCCTTGATCACGTCGAGCACCGAATAACCCCGGCCATATCCACAATTGAAAACCTGGCTTTCGGAACCGTCGCGCAGATAGGTGAGCGCATCCATGTGCCCCTGCACCAGATCGCTGACATGGATATAGTCACGCAGGCAGGTGCCGTCTCGGGTGTCATAGTCACGGCCAAACACCTGAAGATGATCCCGTTTGCCCAGTGCCGTCTCGCACGCCACCTTGATCAGGTGGGTTGCCTGTGGTGTTGACTGGCCGCTGCGGCCTTGCGGATCGGCACCGGCCACGTTGAAATACCTCAGTGCGACATAATTCAGGTCATGGGCAACGGACACATCGCGCAACATCAACTCGGTCATCAGCTTGGAGGTGCCGTAGGGCGAGATCGGCAACAACTCGTCATCCTCCGACACCGGCATCACCTTGGGGTTGCCGTACACGGCAGCGGTTGAAGAGAAAATGAAGTGCGGCACGCCGGTCTTGACGGCGCTGTGGATCAGCGAACGCGATTTGACGGTATTGTTGAGGTAATACCCGAGCGGGTCCGTGACGCTCTCGGGCACGATGATGGAGCCGGCAAAATGGATGATTGCATCCACTGCGTGCTCGCTGATGATCTTCAGCGTCAGCTCTTCGTCACCAATGTCGCCTTCAATCAGCCTGGCCTGCGGTGCGACCGCCCAGGACGCTCCGGTAGACAGATTGTCAAGCACCACTACATCGTGCCCTGCATCGCACAGTGCAAGCACCATGTGCGACCCGATATAGCCTGCTCCGCCAGTTACCAGAACACTCATTGCAGAGATCACATCCCCGGATAGTCTGCGTTGGTTTTTGCCCGAATCACGGGATCTGCTTCAACGGCCGATTGTGCTAACAAAACCCAAACAAAACGTTTAGAAAGCTTTACTGATCAGGCCTCGTGCCGGTCAGGTTTCACACAACACTGGGGCAATTGCGGGGAGGTGTCGCAGCCATGAACGGGAAAATCAAAAAGGCGGTGTTTCCGGTTGCAGGACTTGGTACCCGTTTCCTGCCGGCAACCAAGGCTGTTCCTAAGGAGATGCTGACGATTGTGGATCGTCCGGTCATCCAGCTGGCGGTTGACGAAGCGCGTGAAGCCGGCATCGAGCATTTCATCTTCGTGACCGGCCGCAACAAGGCGGTTATCGAGGACCATTTTGACAAGCAGTTTGAGCTTGAAGAAACCCTGAAACGCCGCAGCAAGACCGCACAGCTTGAAATCCTCGAAGCAGACCTGCCAGGTGCGGGACAGACCAGCTTTACACGTCAGCAGGAGCCGCTCGGCCTGGGTCACGCGGTGTGGTGCGCACGTGAGCTTGTCGGCAATGAGCCGTTTGCACTTCTGCTGCCTGACATGTTCATCCACGGCTCTCCCGGCTGCCTGGCTCAGATGAAGGACGTCTATGAGGCCCATGGCGGCAATGTGATTGCCGTTGAGGAGGTGCCGCGCGACCAGGTGCACAAATACGGGGTAGTCGGCGTCGGCGCGGACGCCGGCACAGGGTTTGAAATCACCTCGATGGTTGAAAAGCCGAAGCAGGAAGATGCCCCGTCCAACCTCATCATTTCAGGCCGTTACATCCTGCAGCCGCAGATATTCGAGCTGCTCGACAAGCAGACCGCCGGCGCCGGCGGCGAGATCCAGTTGACCGACAGCATGCTCAAGCTGATGGACCGGCAGGATTTCTACGGGCTGAAGTTCAAGGGTACCACCTACGACTGCGGCGACAAGGTCGGGTTTCTGGCAGCCAATGTCGCTCTCGGTCTGTCACGTGGAGACGTCAGTCCGCAATTTGCGCAAGCGCTGAAACAGATTATTGAAAGAAATGGCGGGCTGGGCTGAGGTTCGTTTACAAGGCCGCCGTCACACAGGTTCGGTTTCCAGCACCATGCCGGAGCCGCCGGTGATGCGCACCCTGGATCCGGCCGGTGCGTCGGTGCCGGTGACCCGCCACAGGGCGTCATCCATGCGCACCTTGCCTTCGCCGTTCACGATGGCTTCGTGCAGCACCGCCGTGCGGCCGACGAATGCGTTCACACGCTGGTTCAGGTACGGCACATTGACCTCATCCGTGGCCCGCGTCCTGACATAGCGCCGACCGAGCAGCAGATAGATCACGGACAGCACGACAAACAGAATGACCTCCATCTGCCAGCTGAGGCCCAGAAACAGGTCGGCGAGCCCGACGCTCAATGCGGCTAGACCGAACCAGACCAGAACAATATTGGTGGCAACCAGTTCGCTGACCAGCAGCAAAGCGCCGATGATCCACCAGGTCCAGTCTCCAAAAAAGCCCAGAATTTCAGCCATTCGCTGTCACTCCTACTGCTTCACTTTCGGCACGCTTGCTCCACGCTGCGCGCTGCCGGTCCGCTGCGTACCGCCGCCACCTTGGCCGAACGCCTCCTTGGCAATTTCGGCAACGCCCGCGATCGACCCGATAACGCTGGATGCCTCAACCGGCAGCATCAGCAGTTTCTGGTTCGGTGACTTCGCAATGCTTTCCAGCGCCGTGATATAGTTGTTCGCAACGAAATAGTTTACCGCCTGAACATCGCCCTCGGCAATGGCGACCGAAACCATGCGCGTGGCGTTTGCCTCCGCCTCTGCCAAACGCTCACGCGCCTCGGCATCGCGGAACGCTGCCTCGCGCCGGCCTTCCGCATCCAGCATGATCGCCTGTTTCTCGCCCTCGGCTTTCAGAATGGCTGATTCACGCTCACCCTGGGCTTCCAGGATAGCGGCGCGCTTGTCGCGCTCTGCCTTCATCTGCCGGGCCATGGAATCGACCAGATCACGCGGCGGGTTGATATCCTTGATTTCAATGCGGGTCATCTTCACGCCCCATGGCGACGTTGCCTGGTCGACCACGCCCAAAATGGCATGGTTGATGTCGTCGCGCTGCGACAGCAGGTTGTCCAGGTCCATCGAGCCCATGACGGTACGGATATTGGTCATGGTGATGTTGAGAATGGCATTTTCCAGCCGGTTGACCTCATAGGTTGCCCTGGCAGCATCCAGCACTTGAAAGAAGGCCACGCCATCGACCTGCACCATGGCGTTGTCCTTGGTGATGACCTCCTGGCTCGGCACTTCCAGAACCTGTTCCATCATGTTCATCTTCGAGCCGATCCGGTCGACGAACGGCACGATAATGCCAAGTCCCGGACCAAGTGTTTTCACATAGCGGCCAAACCTCTCGACGGTGTACTCAAAGCCCTGCGGCACGGTCGTGATTGCCTTGAATAGGGTTATGACCGCCAGCGCAAGCAGCACCAGAACGAAAACACTGAAACCTTCAAGCATGGAACCAATCCTTATCTGAAAAGATGCACCTGTCCGCCATTTCGCGGCACAGTGCCCGAGATTGGTTAAAAACTACTTTGATTCGCCTGCTTGCGGAGACAATAAGCTGGAGCGCCGTCAAACCCAGCCGGCAAGCTCGCGGTCAAGCAACTGCTTGAGCATCACGATCGACTCCGCGCTGTCATTGAGGCACGGTGCCACCGAAAAATTCTCGCCCCCGTTCTCGACGAAGGTCTCCTTGACGCCGATGGCGATCTCCTCGAGTGTTTCAACACAATCAGACGAAAAGCCCGGCGTGATGACGACCACGTTCTTGACACCGTCCGTGGCCAGCTTCTCGATTGTCTCGTCAGTGTAAGGTTGCAGCCATTCTTCGGTGCCGAACCGCGACTGGAAGGTGATGATCAGCTCACCTTCCTGCATCCCCATCCGTTCGCGCAGCAGCCGCGCTGTCTTATGGCAATGGCAGTGATAGGGGTCACCGCGCATCAGGTATGATTTCGGCAGGCCATGGAATGACGCCACGACCACATCCGGCTTGAAGTCAATGGATTTCAGGTGCGCCTTCAGGCTGATCGCAAGTGCGTCGATATAGGCCGGATCGTCGTGATAGGGCGGCACCGTGCGGATGGCCGGTTGCCACCGCATCTGCTTCAACGCATCGTAGGTCTTGTCAAGCGCAGTTGCGGTCGTCGTCGCTGAGTATTGCGGGTACAGCGGAAACAACACCACCCTGTCGCAGCCCAGGCTCTTCAGATGCTCGATGCGCTCCTTGACCGGCGGCAGGCCGTAGCGCATGGCCCAGTCCACCACGATGTCTCCATGGCCGGCGTACATCTTGCTCAATTGCTCCGATTGTGACCGGGTGATGGTCTTCAGCGGCGATTCGTTGCGCTCCTTGTTCCAGATCTGCTCATAGGCATGGCCGGACTTTTTGGGACGAAACGTCAATACGATACCATTGAGGATGACCCACCATAACGCCCGGTTGGTCTCGATCACCCGCGGGTCGGACAGGAACTCCTTCAGATAACGTCGCATCGGCCAATAGCTGGTGGCTTCCGGCGTACCCAAATTCATGATCAGGATGCCTATCTTGCCACCCACAACTGGTGGATGGTCGGCAGGCAATGCATACGAGCGGTTGTTGGCAGTGTCCGGCATGGTCGTCTTGGTGTTCTGTTGAGTACCTTCGGGCGCAGGCTCCGATATGGCGGGTCTTGCGTCAGGGATACGGCATTTGTTGGCTAACAGATCAGGCAGCAGCGGGACGGTCGTCCGAAATCACCTTTCCGTCGTTCTCCAGACTACCTACGGCAACCAGGTCGACCTGTCCACGTATCTTGCAGATCTTTTGCATGGTTCGGGCAACTGCTTCCGCCAGGCCATCTGCAGGATTGCCGCATTCTGCCTTCAGCACCAGGGTGTCCTGTTCATTGCTGCGCCCGACCACAAGCCGCAGTTTTCCCAGCTCGGGATGCGCCTTGCCAATGTCCGCGACCTGTGAGGGATGCACGAACATGCCCTTGACCTTGGTGGTCTGGTCTGCCCGGCCCATCCAGCCCCTGATACGCTGATTGGTCCGTCCGCACGGGCTGGCGCCCGGCAGGATGGCGGACAGGTCGCCAGTGCCAAAGCGGATCATCGGGTAGGTCTTGTTGAAATTGGTAACCACCACCTCGCCGACTTCACCGTCTGCAACCGGCTCGTTGGTGCCCGGACGAACGATCTCCAGGATCACGCCCTCATCGACAATCATGCCCTCCATCGCCTCGCTTTCATAGGCGATCACGCCGACATCGGCGGTGGCATAGCACTGCAGGACGCTGACCCCGCGGCTGGCATACTCTTCACGCAGGCTTGGAAACAGCGCGCCGCCTGACACCAGCGCCCGCTTGATTGATGACACGTCGCGACCGGCCTCTGCGGCCTTGTCCTGCAGGATCTTCAGAAAGTCCGGGGTGCCGGTGAAACCAACCGGTTTGAGCGCCTCGATATTGTCCATCTGCAGTTCAGTGTTGCCGATACCGGCCGGGATGACGGCACAGCCCAGCGCACGCGCGCCTTCATCAAGGATGAAGCCGCCCGGCGTAAGGTGGTAGGCGAAGCAATTGTGGACGATGTCGCCGGGCCGGAACCCGGCTGCGAACAGCGCCCGCGCGCCGCGCCACGGGTCGGCGGCAAGCCCCATCGGCTCAAAAATCGGCCCTGGCGACATGAACACCCTGCCCCAGGTTTCCGGACCACCGGGCGTAAACCCGCCAAACGGCGGTTCAGCCGCCTGCAGGTCTTTCAGGTCGGTCTTGCGCAGCACCGGCAGCTGTGCCAGCGCCGGCCTGTCGGTAATCCGGGAGGGTTGCGCACCGGCCAGAAACTTTTTCCAGCCGGGCGCGCTCATAGCGTATACGATCTGGGCCGGCAGGTCGGCAAACAGTTGCGTCTCGCGCTCGTCGGGCCCGCGCGTCTCCAGCTCATCAAAATACGAAGTCATAGTGTCAGTTCCAAACTGTCTGGTGCGAGAGTGCCGTCCCGGTACTCAGGCCAGCCAGCGCTTGCGCCGCTTGTAGGCCTTGACGTTCTTGAACGAGCGCCGGTTCTCACCCGACACCCCGAGATAAAACTCTTTCACGTCTTCATTGTCGCGCAGGGCAGAAGCTTCCCCGTCGAGCACGACACGGCCGTTTTCCAGTATGTAGCCATACTTGGCGTAGCGCAGCGCGATATTGGTGTTCTGCTCGGCCAGCAGGAACGACACACCTTCGTTTTCGTTCAGCTTCTTGACGATCTCGAAGATCTCTTCCACCAGTTGTGGCGCCAGCCCCATGGAGGGTTCGTCGAGCAGAATGGTCGTCGGGCGCGACATCAGTGCCCGGCCGATGGCACACATCTGCTGCTCGCCGCCGGAGGTGTAACCGGCCAGCGACGTGCGCCGCTCGCGCAGACGCGGAAAATAATTGTAGACCATCTCAAGGTCCTGGGCGATGGCTGCCCGCCCGTCACGCCGGGTGAAGGCACCGGCCAGCAGATTGTCTTCGATGGTCAGGTGTTCAAAGCAGTGCCGACCTTCCATCACCTGGATACATCCGCGTTTGACCATTTCGTTGGGCGTCAGCTGGTCGATCCGTTCACCCTTGAATTCGATGGTACCCTTGGTTACGTCACCGCGTTCTGCGCGCAGCAGGTTTGAAACTGCCTTCAGGGTAGTCGTCTTGCCGGCACCGTTGGCGCCCAGCAGGGCCGTGATGCCGCCAAGCGGTACGTCCAGCGATACACCTTTCAACACCAGGATGACGTGGTTGTAGATCACCTCGATATTGTTGATCGACAAAACCGGCTTTTCGGTTTGTGCTTCAGTGTCTTGGGCAGCAAGGGTCTCGGCCATGGACAAACGCTCTCGGTTGGATATCGGAGGATAAGCCCCGCCTGCCCGGAACAGGCAGGCGGAGCAGTATTGTTAAGTTTCAGATCCGCTTAAGCGCAAATCAGCTGCAGGTCTGGGTCTGCCATTCAGGCTTGTCAGCCAGGTACTTGTCTGCAGCGGCTTCCAGAAGCGGGCGCACAACGGCAGTGTCCGGTGCAATCGGATCCGAGATCTTCACCCAGTCCTTGCCGTCCCACTGCTGGATGAACACCGAGCCGGCACCTTCGTGGTCCTTGCACGAGCCCTTGATCGGAGCCGTGAAGCCTTCAAGGCCGAGCTCTTTCAGACGGGCTTCCGACAGGTCGAACAGCTCAAAGCCGTCACGCAGGTCCGCACCTGTGATGACCTTCTTGCCGGTCTTTTCCTGGGCAGCACGAATGCCTTCGGCGATCAATACCGAGTTGAACAGGCCGCGGTTGTACAAGACATCCCCAACAAGGTCCTTGCTGGCCACCTGGCTGCCGCCCTTGTCGACGACATACTTGATCACGTCCTGCAATGCCGGGAAGTCGGTACCGATACCGGAGAAGTTGGCGGCCTTGTAGCCCTTGCCCGCTTCACCAACCGAGCGCAGGTCCGCATGGGCGCCGGCCCACCAGTTACCGATGAACTTGTCCAGCGGATACTTGATCTTGGCGGCTTCCTTGACGGCCGTGGCGTTCATCGCGCCCCAGCCCCACATGATCATGTAGTCAGGACGTTCCTTGCGCACGTTCAGCCATTGCGACCCCTGGTTCTGCATTTCCTTCACGCCAACGGGGAACTTGGCGATTTCAAAACCCTGGTCCTTTGACAGCTGCTCAAGCAGCGGGATCGGTTCCTTGCCATAGCCCACATCGAGATAGATGAAGCCGACTTTCTTACCCTTCAGGCCGCCATTGGCATCGATGTACTTCAGGATCGATGACAGCTGGCTCCAGTAACTTGTCGGATAGGTGAAGGTCCACGGGAACTTCTCACCGATAGCGGCAGCCGACAGGCCATAACCCATCGAGAGCACCGGAATCTTGTCTACCGGAGCTTTCGGAATGAGCTGCAGGGTAATGCCGGTTGAATACGGATTGTACACCAGCGCGCCCTTGCCCTTGGTCGATTCGTAACACTCGACGCCTTTCTGGGCATTGTAGCCGGTTTCGCATTCCTCAACGACGATCTTGACACCGCCGATGCCGCCGTCACGGGCATTCAGCATGTTGAAGTAATCGGCAAAACCGTTGGCCAGCGGTGTGCCGCCACTGGCAAACGGGCCGGTGCGATAGCTCAGCGAAGGCACGAACATCGTGTCTTCGGCATGCGCTACCGGGGTCGTGGTATATGTAGCGCCCGCCAAAGTGGCAAAGGCTACACCAGTCATCAAAAGCTTCTTCATTGGTTTCCTCCCTGAATACCGTCCCGTCGTGGATCCGGTTGCTTTTGCTAAATTTACGTCATCACATCCGCAGTCCCGGATTGACGACCCTTCGGTTTCTTGCTCCCAAAAAAATGCCTCATCTCTCAGATCAGGAGTAGGGGAACGGCCACGTCCTGAGTTTCTCTTTTGCGATCTGCCACAGTCTGGCAAGTCCGTGTGGTTCAACGATCAGGAAAAAGATGATCATACCACCGATAATCATGAAGTTGATGTGCTCGACAGTTGCAGCGTTAACGTCCAGCCCCATGGTGTCCGGCAGCGCCCGGATGATGATCGGCAGGATCCAGATGAAGGCGGCTCCCATGAAGCAGCCGATCAGCGACCCCAGGCCGCCGATGATGGCCATGAACAGGAACAGGAACGAATGGTTGATGTCGAAGCTTTCAACCTCGGCCGCGCCAAGCCAGAAAAACACGAACATGGCACCAGCGACACCACAGTAAAACGATGACACGGCAAACGCCGACAGCTTGGCATAAAGCGGGCGCACACCCATGAGCTCAGCCGCGATATCCATATCGCGTATCATCATCCA
This sequence comes from Anderseniella sp., assembly GCA_028289645.1. Lineage (GTDB taxonomy): Bacteria > Pseudomonadota > Alphaproteobacteria > Rhizobiales > Aestuariivirgaceae > Anderseniella. The sequence goes on along the minus strand of JANQOK010000023.1, from coordinate 99,649 downwards.
CGACCGCCCGATGCGGCCCCGGATCAGGTTCGATGCAACCCAGGTCATGGCGACCACGATCGACAACACGACCAGATAGCGGGTGACAGGTTCTGCCGCGGCACCGGTCAGCACCACGCCGAAGCCTTCGCGCTGCGGCACTTCGATGGCGCCGGAATCGTTGTAGTTGTAGAGCCACGGTATTCGGATAAAGGCCCATTCCAGGAAGAACTGCGCGGCCAGCGTGGTAACAGCCAGGTAGAAGCCCTTGATGCGCAGCGACGGCAAACCGAAAATGATACCAACGCCTGCCGCAAAGAACCCGGACAACAGCACCAGGATAATGATGTTCACATCAGGGAAAAAGGTGGTCAACTTGTAGCAGGAGTACGCCCCTACCCCCATGAACGCGCCGGTGCCCAGCGACAATTGCCCGGTATAGCCAACCAGGATGTTCAGGCCGATGGTGGCCAGCGAAAACACCAGGAACGGGATCATCACCGTGGTGATGAAAAAGTCGTTTCCGGCTGCAGGTATCACCACGTAGGCGATCATCAGCATGGCGATGATGCCGATCTTGTCCTGCAGGATCGGGAACACCTGGCTGTCGGCGGTGTAGTTGGTCTTGAACTGGCCTACTTCACGATAAAACATGTCTTTTCACCCAACCCCTAAATCCGCTCGATGATCTTTTCGCCGAACAGCCCTTGCGGCCGGAACAGCAGGAAGATCAATGCAATTACATAGGCAAACCAGCCCTCGACACCGCTGCCCAGCAGCCCGCCCCAGTAAATCTCGAACAGCTTCTCGCCGAAACCGATCATCAGGCCGCCGATAATGGCCCCAGGGATGGACGTGAAACCGCCGATGATCAAAACCGGCAGGGCTTTCAAGGCAACGATCTGCAAGGCGAACGACACATCCGACTTGGCGCCCCACATGATGCCGGTTGCCAAAGCCACGATACCGGCGGCAAACCATACGATCACCCAGATCTGGTTGAGTGAGATGCCCACCGACAGGGCTGCCTGGTGGTCGTCTGCCACTGCCCGCAGGGCCCGGCCGATGCGGGTCTTGTTGAAAAAGATGGCCAGCGCCGTCACCAGTATGATTGCCATGACCACGGCGGCCACATCGAGGTGTTCGATGATGACGATGCCACCGAACGGTTCGAATGTCGTTGATCCCGTGGGCAGGCCCAGTTCCGAGGCGATCATAGGCTTTGGTTCACCGCCGAACACGTATTCACCGAAGCCGATGAGGAAATAGTTTAGCCCGATGGTGGCCATGAACAGGATGATTTCCTCCTGGTTGACCAGGTTGCGCAGCACGATGCGCTCGACCAGCCAGGCCAGTGCAAACATCGCTCCTATGGTCAGGATCAGCGCAAGCCATGCCGGTACGCCGGCCTGGTACAGGCCGACCAGGGTCAGCGCCGCAAACACGACCATGATGCCCTGTGCGAAGTTGAACACGCCCGATGCCTTGAAAATCAGCACAAAGCCCAGCGCAATCAGCGAGTACAGCGTTCCCGCCACAAACCCCGACCACAGGACCTGCAGGAAGAAATCCGGCGCCGATCCCATCTGCACAAACGGGTCGATCAGAATGTTGTAAAGAATATCCATTATTGCCTGTTCCCCTGATCCGTCAGTGCGCTACGCCGAGATAAGCATCAATCACATCCTGATTGGAGCTGACCTCCGCCGGCGTGCCGTCGGCAATCTTTTCGCCGTGGTCCAGCACCACCACCCGTGTCGACAGATCCATCACCACGCCCATATCGTGTTCGATCAGCGCGATGGTGGTGCCGAACTGGTCGTTCACGTCGAGAATGAAGCGCGACATGTCCTCTTTTTCTTCCAGGTTCATCCCGGCCATCGGCTCATCCAGCAGCAGCAGTTCCGGCTCCATGGCCAGCGCGCGGGCCAGTTCGACCCGCTTCTGCAGTCCGTACGGCAGCCGGCCAACCGGTGTCCGTCTGATGTGCTGGATTTCCAGGAAGTCGATGATTTCCTCGACGCGTTCGCGATGCTCGACCTCTTCCTGCATGGCCGGGCCGAAGCGCAGCATCTGCCAGAAGAAGTTCTTGTGCATTTTCAGCGTGCGCCCGGACATGATGTTGTCGAGTGTCGACATGCCCTTAAACAGTGCGACGTTCTGGAAGGTGCGGGCAATGCCCTGGGTGGCGGCAACATAGGGCCGCATCTGTGTCCGGGTTTCACCCTTGAAGGTGATCTCGCCGACCTGCGGATGGTAGAAGCCATTGATGACGTTCAGCATCGACGTCTTGCCGGCTCCGTTCGGGCCGATGATGGCGCGGATCTCTCCCTTGTGGATGTCGAAACTCACATCCTTGATGGCGTGCACGCCGCCGAACGACAATGACACATTGCGGATGTCAAGCATGACTTCGGGCGCATTTGCCCGGTCGCTGCCCGTTGCAGCCGGTTTCACCGCCACATTCATTCTGCAGCCTCCTTGAAGCTCGCCCGGTCAATGGCATGCAGTTTCATGTCCCTGATTTCGACGTCGCCCTCGATGTTGCCGCGCCTGCCGTCCTCAAAGGTGACTTCGGTCGTGATCTTCTGGCGTTTGCTGGCCGGGTCATACAGGGCGTCGATCAGCACCGTATAGCGCTCATTGACCAGCGAACGCCGTACTTTCGCGGTCCGGGTAATCTCGCCGTCATCGGGATCCAGTTCCTTGTGCAGGATCAAAAACCGCGAAATCTGAGCACCGGCGACACGCTCTTCCTGCGACAGCTCACGGTTCACGTCATCCACGTGTTCCTCAATCATCTTGTAGACGTCGGGATGGCCGGCCAGTTCCTGGTAGCTGGCATAGACAACGTTGTTGCGCTCCGCCCATGACCCCACCGATGTCAGGTCGATATTGATGAACGCGGTCACCGTATCGCGACCGTCGCCGAATGCCACGGCTTCCTTGATGTTCGGGAAGAACTTGAGCTTGTTCTCGATGTACTTCGGCGGGAACAGCGTACCGTCGTTCAGGTGGCCGACATCCTTTGCCCTGTCGATAATTTTCAGGTGGCCGTTGTCATCGATCAGGCCGGCATCACCGGAGTGCACCCAGCCGTCTTTGGTCTTGGTGCTCGCGGTTGCATCCTTGTTCTTGTAGTACTCGGTAAACACGCCCGGTGACCGGTACATGACCTCGCCACTGTCAGCGATCTTGAGCTCCACGCCGCCCATTGGCGTGCCCACCGTGTCGGCATAGATCTCGCCGTCCGGCTGACCGGTCAGGTAAACGGAAGCTTCAGTCTGTCCGTACAGCTGCTTGAGGTTGATGCCCAGCGCCCGGTAATACTTGAAAATCTCCGGCCCGATTGCCTCACCGGCAGTATAGGCGACACGCACCTTGCTGAGCCCGTAGCGGTTTTTCAGCGGGCCGTAGACCAGGAAATTGCCCAGCGCGTATTTCAGCCTGGCCATAAGCGGCACCGGCTTTCCGTTGAGAATGTCTTCGCCATACTCACGTGCCACGCCCAGAAAATAGTCAAACATTTTCTTTTTCAGCGCGCCGGCATCTTCCATGGACACTGTGGTGTGGGTGATCAGGTTCTCGTAAATCCGCGGCGGCGCAAATGCGTAGGTGGTGCCCACCTCACGCCGGTCATCGATAACCGTTTCCGGGCTTTCCGGACAATTTACGCAATACCCGGACACATATGACTGTGCGTAGGAAAAGATATGGTCGCCAACCCACGCCATGGGCAGATAGGCAATCACTTCCTCCCGCTCGTCGAGCTTGTCGAAATCCGCCGCTGTGTCAGCGGCCCACACGCAGGCGCTCTGTGTCAGCACCACGCCCTTGGGACGCCCGGTTGTCCCCGAGGTGTACAGGATGATGGCCGTATCGTCGGCCTTGCCCTTGGCAATCTCGCCGCGCCACACGTCTTCGCTGTCACCGCTGTCACGGCCCAGCTTTTGCACTGCCTCATAGGACCGGACACCGTCAACGTCATAGTTCTGCAGGCCGCGTTCTTCATCGAACACGATTTCCTTGAGATCCTTGTATGTCTCGCGGATCTCCAGAAGCTTGTCGACCTGCTCCTGGTTCTCAACGACAGCAAACTGCACGCCGGCATGGTCCAGCACATAGCCCATCTCTTCAGCCACCGAGTCCTGGTATACCGGCACCGGCACGCCACCGAGCGACTGCACAGAACAGATTGCCCAGTACAGCCTCGGTCGGTTGTCACCGACAATAGCCACACGGTCTCCGCGCTTCAGACCAAGGGCTCGCAGCCCCAGGGCCAGATCGCGGATTTCCACCAGCGTGTCGGCCCAGCTCCAGGTTTGCCAGATGCCCAAGTCCTTCTCGCGCATTGCCGGGCGCGCGGCCATGGTCTTGGCGTTTCGCAGTAGCAGTTTTGGAATTGTGTCGTGCACCGACGCGTCATGCGCTTCAGCAGTCATATATCGTTTCCACCCTGACAGGCAGCCCTCAGCAGGCTGCTTGTTCGCTTTCAGTTACCGGTCTTATTGCCGACGATTGATCGGGAGTGTGCCGAAAAAAATTGCTGTGCACCAGTACTGAGTTGACAGACAGACCATATTCTTGTGTTCTATGGTCTCAGACTGGGTCTCGAAGCAACTCCTATCACCCCGCATAGTCTTTCAACGCATCAACATCCAGCACCTTCAGACCGTTCGGCATCAGCTTTATCAGGCCGTCAGCGGCGAGCGCATGCAGGGACTTGTTGGTAATCTGACGCGAAATACCGGCAAACAGTCCCAGGTCCTCCTGCGGCATCTCAATTTCCAGCGGCGTGCGCGGAAACAGCACCGGATTGTACATCGCAGCTATGGTGTGGGCCAGCCGCACCACGGCACTGCTGGTCCTGTCGCGGCTGACAATGGCAATAAACTGACCCAGCCGCTCATTCAGCAATTGCACCAGGAAGCGGTTGAATCCGACCGAGTTGGCGTACAGCCAGCGAAACGTATCGCCGCGCATTATTGCCACGTCTGCATCGGTGACCGCGGCAACATCGTAACGCCTCGGCTCATCCTTGATGATCGAGCCCTCGCCGAACCAGCCGCCGCCGAGAATGGCAGACACGCCGGCCACTTGACCGCTGTCCGACACATGGCCGATGCGCAGGACACCGCTGATCACGCCGTGCCATGCATCAACCTTGTCGGAAAAATGCGCCACATGCTGGCCGCGTTCAAAAGACTTTATCCTGACGCCAGGCGCGGCATGTGCCAGTTCTTCCTGTGTGACCTCGCCGGCCCAGACCGCAATGTCAGCCAGTTCTTCAGGGGTCATGCCGGCGCCGTTGCTACGAGGTTGATGTTATTCGGCAGCCATGAACACCGGTGCCCGTGACTTGCCGGCCTTGTAGGCATCAAGCAGCGTCGCCTCATTTGTTTTTGCTTCAGCAACATGGCGTTCTTTCACATGCCCGTACCCGCGAATATCTTCCGGCACCGACGCAATCTCGACCGCCAGTTCCAGGTTGGCGGGCCTCAGGCCTGACAGTACCACAGACAGCGTGTCGCGATAATCGGTTATCAACTGCCGCTCCATGCGGCGTTCCGCCGTCCGGCCGAACGGGTCAAACGCCGTGCCGCGCAGTCCTTTCAGTTTCGCCAGCACGGAAAATGCCTGCATCATCCACGGCCCGTATTCCTGTTTCAGCAGGTGACCGGTCTCCGGGTCACGCTTTGCCAGCAGCGGCGGCGCCAGGTGGTGGCGCACTTCATAGTTGCCCTTGAACTTGGCCGCGACCGACTTGGCAAAAGACCCGTCGGTGTAGAGCCGGGCAACTTCATACTCGTCCTTGTAAGCCATCAGCTTGAACAGGTAGCGCGCAACTGCGGCTGTCAGTTTTTCAGATCCCTTGACGGCACTGGCCTCTTGTGACCTGACATCGTCAACGAACTGCCGGTAGCTGTCGGCATAAGCCGCATTCTGGTAGGCGGTCAGGAACTCCACCCGCCGCTCGATCTCGTCATTCAGGGTTTTCGGCTTTGCCTCGCCCTGCCTGGTTCCGGCAGATAGCACCGCTTCCACGGCCGGCAGATCATGCGCCGCCCGCCTGCCCCACAAAAACGCCTGCTGGTTCATTTTGATGGCCACACCATTGAGCTCAATGGCGCGATTTATCGCTTCTTCAGACACCGGCACCAGGCCCTGCTGCCAGGCATATCCGAGCGTAAACAGGTTGGAGGCGATGGAATCTCCCAGCAAGGCGGTGGCAATCCGGGTGGCGTCAACGAACTTGCTCGCACCCTGTTTCATGCGCGCCTCGATCTGCACCTGCATCTGAGAGCTAGGCAGGTTGAAATCCGCATCCCGGGTAAACTGTGCCGGCATCACTTCGTACGAATTGACGACCGCGTGGGTCCGGGCCCGCGACGCACCGGACAGTATGCGCTCGGATGCGGAAGTGACAATGTCACAGCCCAGCAGCACATCCGCGCCGCCCGCGGCAATCCTGATCGATGCGATCTCGTCCTGGGTCTGGGCCAGCTTCAAGTGGGTGACAACCGCGCCGTTCTTCTGCGACAAGCCCGCCATGTCGATCATGGCGACACCCTTGCCGTCGAGATTTGCCGCCATGCCGATCAGGTGGCCGATGGTTACGACACCGGTGCCACCGATGCCGGTGATCATCATCGCCCATGGCTCGTCGAGCGAGACCTGTTCGGGTGCCGGCAACACCGGGAACGGTGTGCCTTCCGTGTTGACCGGATTGGATACACCCTTGACCAACTCGCCGCCTTCAATGGTGACGAAGCTCGGGCAAAAGCCTTTCAGGCAGGAAAAGTCCTTGTTGCATGCCGACTGGTCAATCTGGCGCTTGCGGCCAAACTCGGTTTCCTTCGGTGCAATCGCCACGCAGTTCGACTGCACGCCGCAGTCACCGCAGCCCTCGCACACAAGCTCGTTGATAAACACACGCCTGGCAGGATCAGGGAATGTGCCGCGCTTGCGCCGCCTGCGTTTTTCCGCCGCGCAGGTCTGGTCATAAATGATGCTGGAGATACCGGGTACTTCCATCATCTCCTTCTGGACCGTCTGCAGTTCGGAACGGTGATGCACGCTGACCCGCTCCGGAAAACCTGCATTCGCCGGATACTTCCACGGTTCGTCGGTCACGATGGCAATGCGGTCAACGCCTTCGGCCCTTACCTGCTGCGCGATCTGCGGCACGGTCAGCCCGCCTTCGTGGGTCTGGCCGCCGGTCATGGCGACCGCATCGTTGAACAGAATCTTGTATGTCATGTTCACGCCAGACGCGACTGCAGCGCGGATTGCCATCAGTCCGGAATGGTTGTAGGTGCCGTCACCCAGGTTCTGGAAAACGTGCTTGCGGGTTGAGAACGGCGCCTCGCCAATCCAGTTGGCGCCCTCGCCGCCCATGTGGGTGGCGCCTTCAGTGTTGCGCTCGGGGATATACTGCACCATCCAGTGACAGCCGATCCCCGCATAGCCGCGGCCACCTTCCGGCAGTACGGTCGAGGAATTGTGCGGACAGCCGGAACAGAAATACGGAATGCGCTCGGCAAGGTTCGGTGAGTTGCTGACATTGGCCATGGAAGCCTTGATGACGCCAAGCCGCTCTTCAACCGGTTTCGACTTGCGCTTTTTCAGCAATCGCTCGGCAATCGCGATGGCGATCTGGTTTGGTTCCAGCGTGCCCCAGGCCGGGAACAGCGTATTTCCCTTTTCGTCCTTCTTGCCGATGACGATCGGCGCAGCCGCATCGTTGCAAAGCTGTTCACGCAGCTGGGTTTCCAGCAGCGAGCGCTTCTCCTCAACCGCGATGACCAGATCGAGACCCTTGGTAAAATCATCCACGATCTGCGGATCCAGCGGCCACACCATGGCTACCTTCAGCAGCCGCAGGCCGAGTTTCGAAGATGCCACTTCATCGATACCCAGGTCATCGAGCGCCTGCCGCACGTCAAGGTAACTCTTGCCGGTAGAGACGATACCGATTTTCGGGGCTTTGCCGCCCGACAGGATGATCTTGTCGAGCTTGTTGGCCCGCGCAAAAGCGACCGCCGCATAGCGCTTGTGGTTGTGCAGCCGGTATTCCTGTTCAAACCGGTCATCGGACGCGCGGATGTTCAGCCCACCCTCCGGCATCTCGAAATCCTTCGGCAGATTGATCTTCACGCGATCCACGGAGCCGTCTGCGATGCCGGCCGACTCGATGTTGTCGTGCACGCACTTCAGGCCGACCCAGCATCCCGAATATCGCGACAGGGCAAACCCGTAGATGCCATAATCAAGGATCTCCTGCAGGCCGGCCGGATGCAGAACCGGGATCATCGCATCCATCATGGCAAATTCGGACTGGTGCGGGATGGTCGAACTTTCCGCCCCGTGATCGTCGCCCATTAGCGCCAGCACGCCACCGTGCCGGGAAGAGCCTGCCGAGTTGGCATGACGCAACACGTCGCCAGTGCGGTCAACGCCGGGGCCTTTGCCATACCAGATCGAAAACACGCCGTCATAGGCGCCCTCGCCGCGCATTTCCGCCTGCTGGGCTCCCCAGATGGCGGTGGCCGCCAGATCTTCGTTGATACCCGGCTCAAAGCGGACATTTGCGGGCTCGGTGTACTTGACCGAGCGCATGAACTGCTGATCGAGGCCGCCGACCGGCGAGCCGCGATATCCGGTTACATAGCCGGCAGTGTTCAGACCCTCTCGCTCATCGCGGGCGCGCTGCATCAGCGTCAGCCGCACGATGGCCTGGGTCCCGGTCATGAACACATGCGATTTTGAAAGGTCGAATTTGTCGTCGAGTTTTACCGGCTTCAGTGCCATTACTCATACTCCGTATAATTCGAAAAGGTCAGTAATGCTGACATATTTTCGCGGCGACCGTCAAATCAACTTTCATTACAAGTCGGACAGGCGCTCAATGGGCGCAAAACCGGACCTGCCCGGCTGTTTCGCGCCAGTGTGTTCCAAACTCCGGACTTCGGCAAGCACCGGCTCCGCCTGATGAAATCACTTGCCGCGGGGCAGTCGATCAACTAGTTTCGCACCACGGGGTTTTATTGGCCACCCCGTCAGGCATGTCGCCCAAGCGCCGTTCACTCTGCTATGGAGGGAACCCGCACATGGGCGACTTTTTTATTTCCGCTGAAGATCTTTCACACCTGCTGGCGATGGCCGAACCGGTTCGCGTTTTTGACGTACGCCGGCCGCCGGCCATCGAACCAGGTTCGCGATTCCTGCCCGGCAGCCGCTGGCGCAACCATGTAACTGCACTTGACTGGGCCAGCGACTTGCCGCGTGACGGGCTGATCGTGCTGAACTGCATGCACGGCCACAATGTATCGCAGATTGCCACCGCCGTGCTGCGGGAGAACGGCTACAATGCCCGTGCCTTGGCCGGTGGCGTGGATGGCTGGATTGGGGCCGGCCTGCCAACGGTGGCCCAGAGCAAACTGTGTCCGGTGGATGCGCAGCCGGGCACCTGGGTCACGCCCATCAACCCCGGAATTGACCATGTGGCCTGCGCCTGGTTGATAGCCCGCTTCATTGACCCGGATGCCCGGTTCTTATTCGCCGAAGCGGAATGGGTGAAAGACATCGCCGAGGAGCTTTCAGGTGCCGCTATCGGCAGTTCCGGCGCGGTTGCGGAGCATGCCGGCGAGCTTTGCAGTTTTGACACACTGCTGCGCGAGTTTGATCTCAACGACCCTGCACTGGCCCAATTGGCACCCATTGTGTGTGCGGCGCACAGCAACAGGACTGGTCTGGTGCCTGAAGCAGCCGGCCTGCTGGCTGTCATGCTCGGCAATTCCATTGTCGGCAAAACCGATCACGATGTGCTGCGGCTCGGGTTTCCGGTTTACGACGCGCTCTATGCGCGCCTAAAACTGGCAGGCAACGCAACCGGTGAACCGGCAGCCGATGGCGGACTGGGAGGCAGCGAACAATGACAGACAAGCCTGCAATTTCTTTTGGCGAAGCGGCGCGTGTGTTTGCACGCATCGGTTGCCTGTCCTTCGGTGGTCCGGCCGGACAGATTGCCCTGATGCACCGTGAACTGGTGGAACAGCGCCCGTGGCTGAGCGAGCAGGATTATCTGCGCGCCCTCAATTTCTGCATGTTGCTGCCAGGACCGGAAGCCATGCAGCTGGCAACCTATGCCGGCTGGCGCCTGCACGGTGTGCGCGGCGGCCTGATGGCCGGGCTGCTGTTTGTGCTGCCGGGCGCCGCCATCGTGCTGGTGATTTCGGTTCTGTACTCACTGCTCGGCAAGCTGCCGCTGGTTGAAGCCGTCTTCTTCGGCGTCAAGGCCGCGGTGCTCGCCATCGTCCTGGAGGCCCTTCTGAAGGTGTCGCGCCGCGCCCTGAACCTGCCCTGGCACTGGATCATCGCCATTGCGGCCTTCGTTGCCCTGTTCGTATTCAATATCCCGTTCCCGGCGGTGATCGCGATTGCCGGCATCACCGGCTATGTTATGACCAGGGGAAATCCGCCGGACACGACACCGCAACAGGTCACACCGGTTCCGCTGGCGCAGACCGTTCGCACCATAGTGGTTTGGCTGGTGATCTGGTTTACACCGATCGTCATCGTCGCACTGGCAGTCTATCCGGACCATCTGCTGGTATCGCTGGGCCTGTTCTTCTCCAAGCTGGCCGTGGTTACCTTTGGCGGTGCCTATGCCGTGCTGGCATATATGGGTCAGCAGGCGGTTGAAAACCACGGATGGCTCACGGCACCGCAAATGGTCGACGGGCTCGGGCTGGCTGAGACCACACCCGGTCCGCTGATCCTGGTCACCGAGTTCGTCGGGTACATGGCAGGGTTTCGCGCATCCGGGCTGCAGGGCTCGGTAACCGGCGGACTAGCGGCAGCGACAATGGCACTGTGGGTGACGTTTGCGCCGTGCTTTTTATGGATATTCGCCGGCGCTCCCTACATTGAACGCCTGGCCAACATGCCACGGCTTTCCGGTGCGCTCGGCGCCATTACCGCAAGTGTGGTCGGCGTGATCGCGAACCTGGCCCTGTGGTTTGGCCTGCATGTTCTGTTCGGCGATCTGATCAGGATAGAAACGGGCCCGGTGGCGATGACCTGGCCGGTCTGGTCCAGCGTGAACATCGCCGCGGTCGGGTTGTTCGTGTTGTCATCACTGATGTTGTTGAAACTGCACGCCGGCCTGGCAAAAACACTGATGGTCTGCGCAGTACTAGGTGCCGCCACCGGCCTGATCGGCTGATCGGGCGCCGGGCCTAGACTCACATGTCCAGGACGAACACGTGCATCAGTATCGCCCGGTAGCCGCGGCGCATATTGAACGCCCCGGACACATCGAGAAAACCGTCGAGACGGGCAATCCGCCTGCCGTTATTGTCAACCAGCGAAGCATTGCGGATCCGCTCGGGATGAAGGTAGCGGCGCTGCACGCTCGCCCGGTACCCGTCATCCGGGTCATGCAGGATGATCACGTTCCGGTCGGTGGCACCGCTTTCGTTGACACCGAAGCCGGCCATGGTCGTCATGTGACCGCCAATGCGCTGAAAATCACCGGGCCGGTTGCCTTCCTTGAAAAAGCCGACTGAAATCCACACCCCGGCGCCGCGCGCAAACTCCGACCTGACCTTGAACATGTCAGGCGCACCCTTGTGGTTGCGGCTGACATTGCGAAAGCGCCACGGGCTATGCGCCTCAATCGACGCCCGGTAGCCCGACTTCTTGATGAAAGCCGACAGTCCATCGACAAACTTCTGCAGGTTGGTGCCGCCCTTAGGCGCCGTCGACATCAGGCTGTCGCTGCCCAGTTCAGTTGCGACACTGGCAACCTTTTCAATGGTCGTCAGGCCCTGCACCGGCAACAGGTTCTTGTACCCGCGCTGTTCGGCCAGCCAGACCAGCACATTGGCAGTAGCCACCGGCACACAGTAATGCGATCCGCCACCCGGCAATTGCAGCCGCCGGTCGGTCTGGGAAAAGTCTGGCATTCTGTCCAGGCGTGATGTGTCGTACGCAGCCGCGCGCACCTCCCCGGTCATGCCGGCAACGGCAATCCAGGTGGCCGCAGTCACCGCGAGAACAATATCTATCATCCGACCGAGAACCATCTTCCTGCAAAATCCCTTCTGGAGATCCTGCATTCAGAATACTGCAACCGTTACCAAGCACTGCTTAATCGGACCGGTAGAATTTTAGCTATTGTCCGGAGGCGGGATGCAACCAGATTGAACCTCGTCTAGTCGCCGACCTGCCAGTCCCAGAACGTGTTGCCGCGCTTCTGGTAGTGACGCGACAGCACCATCTTGTGGACCTCCGAGGCGCCGTCCACCAATCTGGCACAGCGTGCATAGCGGTAGATCCACTCAACCACGCTGTCTTCCGAGTAGCCTTTCGCGCCCATCAGTTGCAGGGCAGTATCTGCTGCCTGGTGCAGTGTGTCTGCGACATGGATTTTCGCCATTGACACTTCCCGCTGCGCCTTGTCGCCCTGGTCGATCAGCCAGGCGGCATGCATGGTCAGCAGCTTGCCGGTCTGAATTGCCGCCGCAACGTCGCCCAGCATGATCTGGATGGATTCACGCTCGACCAGCTTGGAGCCGAATGCTTCGCGTTCGGACACATACTCGTTGGCAATTTCCATGCAACGCTTGGCCATGCCGAGCCAGCGCATGCAGTGGGTCAGCCGGGCCGGGCCGAGCCTCATCTGGGTCAGCCTCAGGCCATCGCCTTCTTCCATCAGCCGGTGGGCCATGGGTATTTCAAGCCCGTCAAACTCCAGCTCGCACACACCGCCATGTTCATCCGGGCCCATATTGGCGATGCGGCGGACAATGCGCCATCCCGGATCATCCTTGTGGAACAGAAACGCCGACAGGCCATTGCGCGGATCATCGGAGGTGCGTGCCATCAGGATGAAGTGGGATGCAACGGCAGCCCCTGAAATATACCATTTGCGCCCGGAGATGATGTAGCGGTCGTTCTTGCGCTCGGCACTGGTCAGCATCATGCCGCCCGGATCGGAACCGGAACCGGGCGCAGGCTCCGTCATCACGAAGGAAGACCGCACATCGCCGTCGATGATCGGCTGCAGCCATTTGTCCTTCAGCTCATCGCTCGCCAGCGCTTTGTTGAGCACCGACATGTTGCCGTCATCCGGTGCCTGGCAGTTCAGCACCACCGGCCCGAATATCGAGCGCGCGGCCTCTTCGTAAAACACCGCCCATTCGGCGACGCGCAGTCCCAGCCCGCCGCGTTCGCGCGGCATCTGCGGTGCCCACAATCCCTCCTTGCGGGCTTTCTCGCGCAACGGTTTCAGCAGCGAAAGGCGGATATTCTCAAACTCGTTGTAGCTGGCCTTGTCATCTTCAAGCGGCAGCACCTCGCCGGCAATGAAGTCGCGCACCCGCAGCCTGAGTTTGTCGAGTTCCGGTGAGATTGTGAAATCCATGATTCTGCCTTTCGGGCCTGGAGTTTGCGCAGGAAAATAGTGAGTTCAGTCAACGGGCAGAAGATGCCCGCCGTCGACCACGACCGTACTTCCCGTCATGTAGCCCGAGGCCTTGTTGGAAGCCAGCAGCAGCAATGTGCCGTCCAAATCCGACACATCGCCAATGCGGCGCTGGGGAATACGCTTGATCATCGGCGCACTGTCGTCCGATTCAAAGTAGTCCTTGTTGATCTCGGTCAAAATGTATCCCGGCGCAATCGCATTGACACGAACATCGTAGCGGGCAAATTCCAGCGCCAGATTACGTGTCAGTTGCAACACCGCGCCCTTGGACGCGGCATAGGCTGCGACCGTGCGCGCAGCCCGGAAAGACAACACCGAGGCAATATTGATGATGTTGCCCTGGCGGCCCGCATCCTTCATCCGGCGCGCCGCCTCCTGGGCCGCAAACCACACCCCGTCAAGGTTGACCGACATGACTTTGCGCCAGTCCTCTGGCGTCACGTCAAACACCGCCTTGTTGCCGGCGACACCGGCATTGTTCACCAGTATCGTAGCCGTGCCAAACGCGGCTTCAGCCGCGTCAAAGGCGCCTGCAATCGCGCCCTGGTCGGAGACATCGAGTTCCACCGCGCAAGCCTTTCCGCCGACATCTGATATCCGTTCAACCAGCGATGCCAGTCGTTCGGCCCGCCGGGCTGCCACCGCAACGCTGGCCCCATGGGCTGCCAGGACCTCGGCAAATCGTTCTCCAAGTCCGGAAGACGCTCCGGTGACCAGCGCCACTTCGCCGGACAGATCGAACAATTGACTGGCGTGCATTCGACCCCCGTCAGAAGCTCAGCGAAATGTCGGTGTGATGCGACATGCATGCAGCGACATTCAACGCCGTGCCTTCCGGCAGGCGCCTCAGCGAACGCAAGCCGATCGTGTTGCGGATGGCTGCTTCATACTTGCCAAGACCATCGGCGAGGTCCGCCTTGGCGGCCGTGCGCCAACGCAACTCTTCTTCGTAGATCCGGCTTGCCTCAACCACCAGGTTCTTCAATTCAGGCAACTTGTCGGGCGACCTGGAGGTGTGACGCGACACCTGCCGCAATGCCTTGTTGAGGTCATTGGTCCCCGCAACCGGTCCAAGCTTGACATTGAGCGCCTTCGCCGCCTCGCCTGCCGCAGTTGCATCACCGGAATCCGCCAGCTTGCCGAGCTCGGCAATATCCGATGCCAGTTCGCCAAGTCCGTCGGTCGTTTCAAGGATTTGCAGAACTTCCACCACCGGCTTGTAGGATTGGTCGGTGTTGCGCCGGTACGTGGTGCGGGCTTTCTTGTCTGCGTTCAGCAGCACTTTGAAGGCCTTGTTTCTTTCCTGCCAATCCGCCGGGATCAGGGCCTGCAGGCGTTCCACTTCGGCCAAATCGGCATCAATCCTGCTCTGCAGGCGTTCCCGCGTGGACTTGGCCGCATCGTCATCGCCGCGCGTCCGGCTCAATGTGGTGCGAAGATGTTTCACTTCTTCTTCTGCCTTGCGCACGTCACGCTGAATTTCGCGCACTTGTGTGTGCAGCGGCGAGTAGCCCGGAACCGCGCCCTTAAGCTCGGCCTCCGTTACCTTGATGTCATCCAGAAGCTTGAATGTGTTTTCCGCCTTGTCCAGGCTTTCAACGAAGGATTTCGACAGCTTAGGTGGCAGGTTGGACACGTTCAGGTTCCTGGCTTCGGCAATTGCCGACCTGATGCCGTCACCCTCGGTCTGGAATTTCGTGAACACTGTTTCTTCGATACAGGTCTGCAGTTTCGGATTGATCGGCGGTGGCGCCTGTTCGCCCAGCAGTGACAGCCGGGTCGGCAGGTAGTTCACCAGGCTCGGCACATACCCGACAATGCCGAGTGCAACCAGTTGCAGCCCGATAAACGGCACCACACCTTTGTAGATCGATGTGGTTTTCACCGCCGCCGGCGCCACCCCGCGCAGGTAGAACAGCGCAAAGCCGAACGGTGGTGTCAGGAACGAGGTCTGGATGTTCAGGCCGATCATCACGCCCAGCCACACAGCGGTTATGTTGGCCTGTGGGTCCGCCAGCAGGATCGGCGAAACGATCGGCACCACTACCACGGCAATCTCAATGAAGTCGAGGAAGAATCCAAGCAGGAAAATCACCGCCATCACGATGATGAACTGCGCCCAGAAACCACCCGGCAGGCTGGTCAGGAACTCCTTCACCAGCTCTTCACCGCCGAATGCCCGGAATGCGGCTGTCAGCATGGCCGCACCGAGCAGAATAATGAACACGAGCGACGTCGTCTTGGCGGTGTCCAGCATCACGCCACGCAGCGTGTCGTCAATCTGCAAGGCGCGCTTGCCGCTCCATATGAGGGCAATGATCAGGGCGCCAAGCGCCACCACTCCAAGCCCGATCCCCAGAGCGTCGGTAGAGGTCTGGATATTCTTGACGTTCATGTTGAACTGGGACGACAGGATGAAAATGCAAACGACCGCTGCCATGGCCATGATCGCCGGCCAGTAGGCGCGCGGCTGGCCTTCCTTGAGCCGGTACCCGGCCATGATCAAAGCACCGGCTGCACCAATGGCACCGGCCTGGTTGACGGTGGCGACACCGGCGATAATGGAACCGAGCACGATGAAGATCAGCACCAGGGGCGGCACCAGCGTGATCATCGCCTTGGCAATCAGGGCGCGGTTGTAGCCGCCTTCCAGCGGCACTGCCGGCGCCAGTTTCGGCCGGATCAGCGCCAGCACCAGAATGAACGCCATGTACAGTCCCACGAGCACCAGGCCGGGAACAAAGGCACCAAGGAACATGTCGCCGGCACTGGTCGAGGTCACTGCGAACTCGGACGGCATCGAGAATTCGCCCGTCGTCGCCTTGTACAGCGACTTGCGCGCCGTGTCGGCCTGATCGACCGCACTGGCAAGCTGGTCAGCCAGAATGATCAGCACGATGGACGGCGGGATAATCTGCCCCAGCGTCCCGGACGCCGCAATTGTGCCGGTGGCCAGCGGATGCGAATAATTGTTGCGCATCATCACCGGCAGCGAGATCAGGCCCATGGCGACCACCGTGGCCCCCAGAATACCGGTAGTTGCCGCCAGCAGCGCGCCGACGAACACCACAGAAATGCCGAGACCGCCGGGAATCGGGCCGAACAGCTGGGCCATGGTGACCAGGAGGTCTTCTGCGATTTTCGAGCGCTGCAGCATGATGCCCATGAACACGAACAGCGGGATGGCAATCAGTGTATCTCGCTCGACCTCCCAGTAAATGCCGCGGAAATTGGTCACCCCGGCACTCAGCCATTGCGACGGCGAGCCTTGCGCGAAATAGGCTGCGCTGTCGCCGGCAAACACAAAACCGGCAACCGCCGCTGCGCTGATGGTGAGAATAGCCGCGCCGGGCAGCGCAAAAGCCACCGGATAGCCGGACCCCAGGGCGGTTGCCATGACCACCACCAGCATTGCAAGAAAGAAAAGTTCCATATCCGATTTGCCCTCAAAGCACTGGATCAGGTTTTCCCTTGGCCTGAGCCCAGCTTGCCCTCATATCGTCAGTTCAGTGTCCGCTGGCCTCAGCGATTTTGCGCTTGCCCGGTTCGTTGCGCTGGTCAGCCACGGCATCCAGCAGGTAGCCGGCAAACTGCACCATCATCGAAACGGCAAACACCGCCAGGAAGCCCGCCATCATGTATTTCACGTACATGCCGAAGCCGGACTGCGAGACCTCGAAGTTGAGCAATGGCGAATTGATCACGCTGGCCTTGCCTTCCATGCCGAACCACAGAACGGCGAAGCACAAGGTCATGCCGAGCAGGATTGAGCCGATATGGTTGACGAAGCCTTTGGTCCTGCTGGTGAAGCCGGCATAGAGCACGTCGACCCGAACATGCCCCTCCTCGATCAGCGTGTAGGCGCTGGCAAACAGGAACAACGCTGCATACCAGAACCGCACCAGGTCGCCCATATAGGCTTGCTCATAGGAAAAGATGAACCGGGTGAAAACGATAAACAACTCCGCGATCACCACCATCAATGCCAGCCAAGTGAAGCCCAAAGTCCGCGTAAATGCAGCTATGACCAGGGACACCAGCAGCAGGGGCACATGCACCCACAAGCCCCGGAACACCGGCCTGCCGAGTTCAGCGCTCAGGCCGCTCCCAACCACGCTTTCAAGAAATCCTTCAACCCGCAGGAATGAGATGAACGCATCAACCAGCCCGACCAGCAACACCGAGAAAAATGCCCAGCGGATAATGTAGGCCGTCAAAGCATAAAGCCGGTTGGCGTCGTCGCGCAGCGGCAGTTGTGGTGATCCGCGCACATACCAGACGGCGCCCGCCAGACCGACCAGGTAAAGCCCGGCCTGAACCCAGGCCAGAGCGCCACCGCCGGAAGAAATCGAAGTGGCCCCCGGCCAGTTCAGCCAATACGTCAGAAAATTGTTAAACAGAAATACGAACATCAAATATGTGACGGCCCAGGAAAACATCCGCCAGCCCAGCGTCGACATCGACGCCTTATATGTTTGATCGCTCACAGTCGGCACCCACCCTTGATTCCCTCATCACTTGACGCCGTTCACCTCTTGCCGGGTTTTTGGCGTATCGGGTGGAGCAGGTAATGCCGCTCCACCCAGGTCATTGCATGTCAGGCCAAGAGCCCGATTACAGGCCCAGGACGCGGTTGCGCTGCTGGAAGTATGCACCTTCGGACAGCTTCATCCAGCCGCCGACATCGGTGCGAGCTGCAACAAAGCTCTCATGGGTGCGCTTGGCCAGGTCGGAGTGAGCAATCGTCTCAGCGAACACTTCATCAGCGGCCTTGCCGAAGCTGTCATAGATGTCGTCGTTGAACTCACGCAGTTCGACGCCGTTCTCCTTGATCAGCTTGGTCAGGAAGGTACCGTTGTTGGCATTGTACTCAGCCATCGAGAAAGTGTGCTCTTCGCCGCACGCAGCCTTGATGATTTCCTGATCGGTTTTGCCCAGGTCGGACCACCACTTTTCGTTCATGCCGAGCGACAGCGTCGAGCCGGCCTCGTGCATGCCGGGATAGTAGTAGTACTTGGCGGCTTCGTAGAACTTCATGAAGTAGTCGTTCCACGGACCAACCCATTCGGTTGCGTCGATCGCGCCGGAAACGAGGTTTTCATAAATCTGACCACCTGGCAGCGACACCGGAGACGCGCCCAGTTTCGCCATCACGTCGCCGCCCAGGCCCGGGATACGCATCTTCAGACCCTTCAGGTCATCAGCGGAGTTGATTTCCTTGTTGAACCAGCCGCCCATCTGAACGCCGGTGCTGCCGGACATGAGGCACTTGAGCCCGAACCCGGAGGCCACTTCGTCCCACAGCGCCTGACCACCCATATGGTTGACCCAGGCGTTCTGTTCATTGTGGGTCAGACCGAACGGAACCGACGTGAAGTATGCCCAGGCCGGGTGCTTGCCCTTCCAGTAGTAATCGGCTGCGTGGTAGGCCTGCGCGTTGCCGGATGCCACTTCGTCGAATGAGTCAAAAGCGCCGACACGCTCGCCGGCGGCGAAGTACTGCACGTTGATGCGGCCCTCGGTCAACTCACCAATCCGGGCAGCCAGACGCTGCGCACCTGTACCCAGGCCCGGGAAATCCCGTGGCCAGGTTGCCACGATCACCATGTCCTTCTTGGCCTGTGCGATAGCCGGCGCCGACAGAGTGGTTGCGGCAGCCGCAGCACCCGTAGCAATACCGGCAGATTTGATAAACTTACGACGATCCATTCGGATACTCCCTTATTTTCGAATGTACCCCGTTCGCATGGAACGGGCATAATTTAAGGATCAAACAAGCCCTGGCGCGAGCTGTATGATCCTCAAAGCCGACCCTTTCGGCCCGCGTGACATGAATAAACCCCAAACTTTTCAGAGATACAACAGCAAGATGCAGATTTGAGATGACAATCCGGCAATGTGGTGAACGCACGCGGTGTCGATTCATTTGCGGATGACAGCCGGGAGAAACTGTTGGACATGTCGGCTGCCGCCAGTTTACCAAAGTCTGGTTCGTTTTCGGGATCCTGTACATGTCAACATCACCCAGACCATCACTAGTCGGTGTGCCCGCCGACGTATCCGACAAGGACGGGCTGCTTTTCCACTCGGCCGGCGACAAATACATTCGCGCCCTGATGGATTGTTCCAATGCAATGCCGGTGATCATTCCGGCCATGGACGGCGGGGTTGACCTGGATCATCTGCTGGACCGGCTCGACGGTGTTCTGGTCACTGGCGCCACCTCAAATGTGCACCCGCCAAGGTTCGGCGCCCAGCCGAGCGCCGACCATGAACCCTATGACCAGCTTCGCGACGGCCTGACCCTGCCGCTGATCCGCGCGGTGCTGGATCGCGGCATGCCGCTATTCTGCATTTGCCGCGGTTTTCAGGAGTTGAACGTGGTGTTCGGCGGCACCCTGGACACTGAGGTTCAGACCAAATCGGGCAACCTTGACCACCGCGCCGCGGATAGTGACGACATCGAAGTGCGTTACGGTCCGGCTCATCCGATCGCCGTCGAAGCGGGCAGCATGCTGCACTCGATCCTGAAGAAGTCAGGCACGATCGTGAACACCGTACATCGTCAGGCCATCGCCAGTCTCGGCAGCGGGCTGAAGGTGATGGCCCGTGCGCCCGACGGCATAATCGAAGCTGTCACGACTGCCGACGACAGCGACAATTTCGTGCTCGCGGTGCAATGGCATCCGGAGTACCGGGCCAAGGACAATCCGGACTCGGTCCGGCTGTTCCAGGCATTCGGCCAGGCCATGCAGCGATACACCCAGCTTCGCGAACGCGCCGGTATGTCAGACGGCTGACTGATGTGATCACCGGGCGCCGGGACGGCGCCGTTCCCAGGTTGTCGCAGGGGCGGCGATGACCGGTGTTGGCACTGGATTTTCCGGTCAGTTTATTTTACCAATTTGCCATCGTGTAGCCGCCGCCGGAGTAATCATGCCGATCATCACCTGTATTGAAGACCTGCGCGTTCTTGCCGAACGCCGAGTGCCGCGCATGTTCTATGACTACGCCGATTCAGGCTCCTATACGGAATCAACCTACCGCGCCAACGAAAGCGATTTTTCCAAGATCAAGCTACGCCAGCGGGTGGCTGTCGATATGGACAACCGCACCACCAAGACAAAAATGATCGGGGAAGATGTCGCCATGCCGGTGGCCATCGCGCCGACCGGATTGACCGGCATGCAGCATGCTGACGGGGAAATCCTGGGCGCCAAGGCGGCGGAAAAATTCGGCGTGCCGTTCACGCTGTCGACCATGTCTATCTGTTCGATCGAGGATGTTGCAGAACACACCAGCAAGCCGTTCTGGTTTCAGCTTTACGTCATGCGCGACCGGGAGTTCTCCGAAAACGTGATTGACCGCGCCAAAGATGCCGGATGCTCCGCTCTGGTGCTGACGGTGGACCTGCAACTGCTCGGCCAGCGCCACAAAGACCTCAAGAACGGCCTCAGCGCGCCGCCGAAACTGACCATACCGAACATGATCAACATGGCGACCAAGCCGCGCTGGGGGCTGGGCATGCTGGGCACCAGCCGCCGCACCTTCCGCAATATCGTCGGTCATGCCAAGGGCGTAGATGATATCTCCTCGCTCAACAGTTGGGCCAACGAGCAGTTCGACCCGCAGCTCAACTGGAAAGACCTGGAATGGATCAAGAAGCGCTGGGGCGGCAAGCTGATCCTGAAGGGCATTATTGATCCGGAAGATGCCAAGATGGCCCTGAAGGTCGGCGCCGATGCCCTGATTGTCTCCAACCATGGTGGACGGCAGCTCGACGGGGCGCTGTCGTCAATCTCGGCGCTGCCGGCCATCATTGATGCGGTCGGCGACAAGATCGAGGTGCACATGGATGGCGGCATACGCACTGGCCAGGACGTGTTGAAGGCAAAGGCGCTAGGGGCTGCCGGCACCTATATCGGGCGCGCCTTCCTGTATGGCCTGGGCGCCATGGGCGAACAGGGCGTGACCACGGCACTGGAGATCATCCAGAAGGAGCTCGACATCACCATGGCATTGTGCGGCTTGCGCGACGTGAACGACCTGTCGCGCGACGTGTTGCTGATGCCGGACCGGTGGTGGTGAGCTGAGAGGCGTTCAAAACATCCACATCTCCCAGCATCACCAGCACCAGCGGGGGGCATGCAGCAACAGCATGTGCGGAAATCACATATAGCCCGTCCACTTGCCGCGGCCGTCCGGCTTCACATCGCCCTGTTCGACGTTAAGCGACTGTCTGGGATCGCTGACGCTGTGGTCGACAAGGTGCGCCGCGCCAATCACCAGCATGATGGCAATCGCTGCGCCAATGATGGTGGTCCAGGTCGGATTGGCCTGCGGGTCATCTTCCCGCATCAGCACGTGGGACGGGTGGTGGATATCGGTCATTTTTCAATACTCCAGGGTGGCGATGAGCGCTTCCCGGCGCTATCGCTTGTTTTCGAACATCGGGGGTTGTCAGTGTTTTCAGGCTTGCCAGAAGTGCTTGCTGCTCTCGCGCGAGGCGTCGATGCGGCGCAGGCCTATGTCGGAGAGCAACCGGTCATCCAGTTCTCCCAACTGCCGGCGCTGCCTGGCCCGCTCGCGCCAGTGCGCAAGTTGGGCGATCACAATGCTGGACCAGCGAAGGATCATAGCAGACCATGAACCGGTTCCCGCAGCGGGTTTAGCCACTGAAATCCTTGGAACTGCACTGTACGATGAAGTCTTCATGATAATGCTCCGGTTTGCTGTATCATCACGGCCTTGCCGGGGGCCGGATGGGTTTGGTTTGTGTGCATCATTTATAAGAAAACCGGCATCGGTGGACAAACGATCTTAATTGCGTATCGAATAAGAAAATCTAATCTCATACAGACAAGACAATCAAAATTTCGCCAAATTCCAGGCAATTAGTGCAATTTCGCCGGATATACGGTTGATTTGTGAATTATTTTTTCTTATCAAAAAGCCATGGCCAGACGATTACCTTCCCTGAACGCGATGCGCGCCTTCGAGGCTGCCGCGCGGCACTTGAGTTTCACTCTTGCCGCAGACGAGCTGCATGTCACCCAGGCGGCTGTGAGCCATCAGATCAAGACCCTTGAAGAACATCTGGGAATGCCGGTGTTCAAACGCCTGAACCGGGCCTTGATACTGACCCCGGCCGGCCAGTCGCTGTTTCCCGCGGTCGCCGAAGCGCTTGACATCATGGCATCCGCTGTCGACCGGCTGCACTACCAGGACCAGTCAGGCGAACTGACAGTCACGACGATGGATTCTTTTGCCGCCACATGGCTGGTGCCGAAGCTCGGCCGTTTCCGCAAATCGAACCCGGACATCGACGTGCGCATCTCGACCTCCGATGAAAGCATCGACTTCGACCGGGTAAACATGGACATTGCGATCCGTTATGGAGCCGGTGGCTGGCCCGGCCTGCATGTCGAGCGGCTGATGACCGAAGAAGTGTTTCCCGTATGCGCACCGTCCCTGCTGCAATCAGGCCCACCCCTTCGCTGCCCGGCAGACCTGAAGAACCACACCTTGTTGCACGACGACCTGCGGGTCGATTGGAAGATGTGGTTGATGGCGACCGGACAGGACAGCATCGATGCCGGCAAGGGGCCGGGCTATCAGCACTCCAACCTGGTTCTGCTGGCTGCCGAGCAGGGCGACGGGGTTGCTTTGGCGCGCAGCGTACTGGTGCAGCACGCGCTGGCGACCGGCCGGCTGGTGAAACCGTTCGATTTCGCGATCCCCGGTGAATACGCCTATTACATCGTCTGCCCCGAGGCGAACCTCAAGCGCCCGAAAGTCAAGGCGTTCCGCAAGTGGCTCCTGGACGAAGCGGAATCCATGACGTTCGCACCTGAGCCTCAGGCCACCTAGAGCGAGATGAGGCAGAATGATTCAATTTGCCCTCATCTCGCTCTAGAGCTTGGCCAGTGTCTTTTCAAGTTTGCCAATGGCGGCGTCCGTGTCCGCCAGTTTGTCGAGACCGAACAGGCCGAGACGGAAGGTTGAGAACCCGTCAGGTTCGTCAACCATCAAGGGCACGCCGGCGGCAATCTGCATGCCGTGTTCAACGAACTTCTTGCCGTTTTGTATGTCAGGATCATCGGTGTAGCTGACCACCACGCCCGGGGCTTCAAAGCCGGCGGCAGCCACGCTCTTGTAGCCGCGCTCGGCCAGCAGCTTTCTGACACCGCTTCCCAGCTCAACCTGCTTGTCGCGAAGAGCGTCAAAGCCGATGGCCTGAGTCTCCAGCATGGTGTCGCGGAACCCGGTCAGGGCATCTGTCGGCATTGTGGAGTGATAGGCGTGGCCACCGTTTTCGTACGCCTGCATAATCTGCAGCCACTTGCCGAGATCCGCCGCAAAGCTGCTGCTTTTGGTCTCCTGCACCCTGGCCAGGCCGCGCTCGCTCAGCATCACCAGACCGGCTGACGGCGATGCGCTCCAGCCTTTCTGCGGTGCAGAGATGAGGACATCGACACCGATGTCCTTCATATCCACCCACACGGTTCCCGATGCAATGCAATCGAGCACGAACAGCGCGCCGACCTCGTGCGCCGCGTCTGCCACGGCTTTCATGTAGCCGTCCGGCAGCATGATGCCGGACGAGGTCTCGACATGCGGTGCAAACACAACGTCGGGACGTTCATCACGAATCGACTTTACCACGTCATCAACCGGACACGGCGCATAGGGTGCCGGCAGGTCATTGCCTACGGCCCGCGCCTTAAGAACCACCTGTTCGCTGGGGATACCGCCGGCGTCGAATATCTGGCTCCAGCGGTAGGAAAACCAGCCATTGCGAATGACCAGCGCCTTGCGATCTGTCGCAAGCTGGCGCGCAACCGCCTCCATGGCATAGGTACCGCCGCCGGGAACAATGACGCAGGCCTCGGCGTTGTAGACGTCTTTCAGCAGTCCGGAAATATCCGTCATGACCTTCCTGAACGCTGCTGACATGTGGTTCAGCGACCGGTCGGTGAACACCACCGAGAATTCCATCAGACCGTCAGGGTCGACCACGGAAGAATTAGCACTCATGACAAGGATCCCGTTACTGCAATTGATCCAGCCGAAAGCCCGGCTGGGAATCGTCCTTGTAGGCCTCGCTCAAGCCCGCAACAACACGCAATTGACGCATACTTGGCATGCATAAAGCAAAAGGTTTTTATACGTACGGTCGGCCGGTGAACCGCTCGCGCTGGTGCCCACCCCGGCCAGCAGCAGGCGGCGCCTTTACAAGTTCCGGCAGCTTACAGGCATTGTCCAGATCAAGGTCCCTGGCACGACCCACCTCGGCGCTCCTCCCATCCAGTGCGATGATGCAGACACCGTCCAGAATGGGCTGCTCGATTTTGCCCGACACAATGAGGCCGATGTTCCGGATGACGAGTTTGGCAGGCTCGCTCATGGCAATTGCTGTCTGGTTTAGACGAGTTTTTTCAACAAGCTGACGAGTTGCATATGCTCGGCTTCGTTGAGAGGCGACACCGTGCGCGCAGTAACGGTTGCCGCCTTCGCAACCTGCACGAGATACTGGTTGCGCCCTTCCGCTGTCAGGTCGAGATAGATGCGCCGCTGGTCTCGGTCATCGCGGCGTGTCGAGATCAGGCCGCGTTTGCGCAACCGGTCGATTACGCCCTTGATGGTCGCTGCGTCCATCGCCGCCTGGCGGCCGAGCTCGTTTTGCGACAGCGCACCCGCCTCGTGCAGCTTGGCCATGGCGGCAAACTGGGTCGGCGTGAAATCCGGAATGTGTTCGGAGAAAATCGACAAATGCCGCTGCTGGGCCCTGCGCAGCAGGAATCCGACCTGATCATCCAGCCGGTATGGCGGATTGGCAGACGGTTTCAATGGCGCTGGCTTGTCTGACATGAACAATGTCCACTGGCTAAACGGTATCTGCAGCAATGTTGGCAGCAAAGCCGCAACAATGCAATTTGTTGGTGTGCATACATGTTCGCTGTGAGTTGTTCGCCATCACTATTGACATGTCGGGCACACGGGTCCATGTCTTGAAACGTAGCCAGGGGAGCTCCGCGCAAAGGAGCTGAGAGGCCGGTAAGATGCAAAGCGCATCAGCACGGCGACCCTTCGAACCTGATCCAGTTAACGCTGGCGGAGGGATGCTGACACCGGCCAGGGACCGCAAAAGGTTCCTCAAACCCGGCACAAACTCCCCTCTCCCGAAACGTGAACTGGGTCTTCAACCGATCAGGGAGAGCCCACAATGAACGCAGTCACCCCCACCGTCACCGAAGGCCCGTTGCCGGCCTCGCGCAAGGTTTACAAGTCAGGCACGCTGCATCCGGACGTTCGCGTGCCGATGCGTGAGATTTCCGTCCATCCGACATCCGGAGAGCAGCCGGTCACAGTCTATGACAGCTCTGGCCCGTACACGGACCCGAACGTCAAGATCGATATCGCCAAGGGCCTCAATCGCCATCGCGAAGCCTGGCTGGAAGCCGCCGGCGACGTGGAACGCTACGAAGGCCGGCACGTGAAGCCGGAAGACAACGGCTTTGTCACTGGCGACAAGCTGACGCCCGAGTTCCCGGTCCGCAATCAGCCGTACAGGGCAAAGGACGGCAAGGCGGTGACCCAGCTGGCCTACGCACGCGCCGGCATCATCACGCCGGAAATGGAATTCATCGCCATTCGTGAAAACCTCGGCCGTGACGCCGCCCGGGAAAAGCTGGAGCGTGACGGCGAAAGCTTCGGCGCATCCATCCCCGATCACGTGACCCCTGAGTTCGTGCGCGACGAAGTCGCCCGCGGCCGCGCCGTCATCCCGGCAAACATCAACCATCCGGAACTCGAACCGATGATCATCGGTCGCAATTTCCTGGTCAAGATCAACGCCAATATCGGCAACTCTGCCGTCACCTCTTCCATGGAGGAAGAGGTTGAAAAAATGGTGTGGGCAACCCGCTGGGGCGCCGACAATGTCATGGACCTGTCAACCGGCCGCAACATCCACAACATCCGCGAGTGGATCATCCGCAATTCGGCCTCGCCGATCGGTACCGTGCCGATCTACCAGGCGCTGGAAAAGGTCAACGGCATTGCCGAGGACCTGACCTGGGAGGTTTACCGCGACACGCTGATCGAACAGGCGGAACAGGGTGTTGACTACTTCACCATCCACGCCGGCATCCGCCTGCATTACGTCCCGCTGACGGTCGACCGCACCACCGGTATCGTGTCACGCGGCGGCTCGATCATGGCCAAGTGGTGCCTGCATCATCACAAGGAAAGCTTCCTGTACGAGCATTTTGAAGACATCTGCGACATCATGCGGGCCTATGATGTGACCTTCTCGCTGGGCGACGGCCTGCGGCCGGGCTGTATTGCCGATGCCAATGACGCTGCCCAGTTCGCCGAGCTGGAAACCCTTGGCGAACTGACCCAGATCGCCTGGAAGAAGGATTGCCAGGTGATGATCGAAGGCCCCGGCCATGTGCCGATGCACAAGATCAAGGAAAACATGGACAAGCAGCTCGAGGCATGTGGCGAGGCGCCGTTCTACACGCTTGGCCCCCTCACCACTGATATCGCACCTGGTTACGATCACATCACGTCCGGCATCGGCGCCGCCATGATCGGCTGGTACGGCACGGCAATGCTTTGCTATGTGACTCCAAAGGAGCACCTCGGCCTGCCTGACCGCGACGACGTGAAGACCGGCGTGATCACCTACAAGATCGCTGCTCACGCGGCCGACCTGGCCAAGGGCCATCCGGCAGCGCAGGTTCGCGATGACGCTTTGTCCCGTGCCCGTTTCGAGTTTCGCTGGGAGGACCAGTTCAACCTGGCGCTCGATCCCGAGACGGCCCGTGACTTCCATGACCAGACGTTGCCGAAGCAAGCTCACAAGGTGGCGCATTTCTGCTCCATGTGCGGGCCGAAATTCTGCTCCATGCGCATCAGTCACGACATTCGTGCCGAGGCGCAGAAGGAAGGCATGGAGGCCATGGCGCTGAAGTATCGCGAAGGTGGCGATCTCTACATGCCGGTCGACGAAACCGCTGATCCAGCGGAGTGACCGGACCATGAACGTCACCGTGGTCGGGGCCGGCGTTGCCGGCCTCACCATCGCCACAGAGCTCAACCGGCGCGGCTGCAAGGTCGACGTCATCGACCGGGCCCCCGGCTTTGGCCGCGATACATGCTCCTGGTATGCCGGCGGCATGCTGGCACCCTGGTGCGAGGGCGATACGGCAGAAGAACCTGTCGTACGCCTTGGCCAGGAAGCCATCGGCTGGTGGCGGCAGCACGTGCCGGACGTGATCGAAAACGGCTCGCTGGTCGTTGCACCGTCCCGCGACGCTGGCGAGCTTGCCCGCTTTGCCCGGCGCACCGAGGCGCATCGCACCATTGACGCTGAACAACTGGCGGAACTTGAGCCTGATTTGCAGGGCCGCTTCCGGCAGGCGCTGTTCTTCGACGCAGAAGCGCACATCGATCCGCGCAAGGCCATCGCGGCCTTGCGGGAAAATCTGGCGGCATCTGACGTGGCCATTGCCTACAACACGTCCCTTGAAAGCCACGCTGTCAGCGGCTCAATCGTCGTGGACACCCGCGGGTTTGCCGCGCGTGATGTGCTTAAGGATCTGCGCGGTGTCAAAGGCGAGATGCTGGTGCTGAAGGCCGAAGGCATCGAGTTCTCACGGCCTATCAGGCTGTTGCACCCGCGCTGGCCGGTCTATCTGGTCCCGCGCGGCAATGGCCACTTCATGGTCGGAGCCACCCAGATAGAGGCTGAGGATCGCGGCCGCATAACGGCACGTGGCATGGTTGATCTGCTGAATGCGGCTTACGCCGTGCATCCCGCCTTTGCGGAAGCTGAGATCGTCGAGACCGGCGCCGATGTGCGCCCGGCCTTTCCCGACAACCTGCCCAGGCTGCGCTGGCATGGCCGTACGCTGCACGTGAACGGCCTGTTCCGGCATGGCTTCCTGCTGGCGCCGGCGTGCGCACGCATGGCGGCAGACGCCATAGCCAGTCCTGGCCACAAACCGGAGTTGATGGATGAAGATCATCGTGAACGGTCAATCGCTTGAGGTAACCGCCAAGCTGCTTGATGCAGCGCTCGGCGAGCTTGGCTATGGCGACGCGCGCGTGGCCACGGCGCTGAACGGCGAATTCGTGCCCAAGCCTGCGCGCGCCAGCACCAGCCTGGGAGACGGCGACCGGCTGGAAATACTGGCGCCCATGCAGGGAGGCTGATCCGGTGCAGGTCTACGGTGTCGACATTGGTTCCCGCCTCCTGCTTGGTACGGCGCAATACCCTTCGCCTGCCATTCTCGGCGACGCGGTTCGCGCTTCCGGTGCCGAGATTGTCACCGTATCGCTGCGCCGAGAGTCGGGCGGCAACCAGCACGGCCAGGCATTCTGGAACCTGATCCGTGACATGGGTGTGCGGGTGCTGCCGAACACGGCCGGTTGCCACTCGGTGAAGGAAGCCGTCACCACCGCCCAAATGGCGCGCGAGGTGTTCGACACCAGCTGGATCAAGCTTGAGGTGATCGGCGACAATGACACCTTGTGCCCCAACGTGCTCGACCTCGTCCAAGCGGCACGCCTGCTCAGTGATGACGGGTTCGACGTATTTCCCTACACAACCGACGACCTCGTAGTGGCCGAACGCCTGCTGGAAGCCGGATGCCGGGTGCTGATGCCCTGGGGGGCGCCCATCGGCACCGGTCTCGGTCTCAACAATGTCTATGGCCTGCGCTCCATGCGGGCACATTTTCCCGATGTACCGCTGATCGTCGATGCCGGCATCGGACTGCCGTCGCACGCCGCTCACGCCATGGAACTGGGATTTGACGCGGTGTTGCTCAACACCGCGGTGGCCAAGGCCGGAGACCCTGTGATGATGGCCAGCGCGTTTGCCAAGGCTGTTGAGGCCGGCACACTGGCGCGCAGCGCCGATCCGATGGAAGCCCGCGACATGGCCAGCCCGTCGACACCGGTTCTCGGAAAGGCCAGCCTTGGATGACGCGTAGACTCGACCCGTTCTACCTTATCGTCGACAATGCCGCATGGCTCGAACGCCTGGTGCCGATTGGCGTCAGGCTTGCGCAGCTGCGCTGCAAGGACATGGACGACGGCACCATCCGCGATGAGATCAGGCGCGCCAAGACGGTGTGCGCGAACAACCAATGCCAACTAATCGTAAACGACTACTGGCAGGCGGCCATTGAGCTCGAATGCGACTATGTCCACCTTGGCCAGGGCGACATGGACACGGCGGATTTCGAGGCCATTCGCCGCGCCGGTATCCGTCTCGGCCTGTCCACCCATGACCATGCGGAACTGGATCGGGCGCTGTCATATGATCCGGATTATGTGGCCCTGGGCCCGGTTTATCAGACCATCTTGAAAAAGATGCCGTGGGCGCCGCAGGGCCTGGACAAGCTCGGCGAGTGGAAAAAGCTGATCGGAAACCGCCCGCTCGTCGGCATTGGCGGATTGAACCCGGACCGTCTGCCCGGGGTGTTTGCGGCCGGTGCCGACTGTGCCGCTGTCGTCACCGACATTACGCTGAACCCGGACCCGGAGGCCCGCACCCGGGAATGGCTGTCCGCGACCAGGATTCATGCCTGATGAGCCGCTATGCCCGCCAGATGATCATGCCGGAAATCGGTGCTGACGGCCAGGCCCGGCTGGCAGCTGCCCGGGTCGTCGTCATCGGCGCGGGCGGCCTTGGCTGTCCGGCGCTGAGCTACCTGGCCGGTGCCGGTGTCGGCGGCCTCAAAATCGTCGATGCCGACGTGGTGGAGGAGAGCAATCTGCATCGCCAGCCGCTTTACTCAATGGCGGATGTCGGCCGGCGCAAGGCCGATGCCGCCCGCAGCGCCCTGGCTGCCTACAACCCGGATGTTGAGGTCCTGGCCGAGACCCGGCGGCTTGACCCGGCCAATGCGGCATCAATCTGCCGGGACGCTGACCTGGTCATTGATGCCGCCGACAGCTTCGCCGTCACCTACATCTTGTCGGATCATTGCCTGGCATCCGGCCAGGCCTTCGTATCGGCATCCGTTCTCGGGTTTGCCGGCTATGCGGGAGGCTTTTGCGGTGGTCTTGCGCCCAGCGTCCGGGCGGTGTTTCCCGACCTGCCGCACTCTGCCGCCAGCTGTGCAACCGCGGGCGTCAGCGGGCCGGCGGTCGGCGTTCTGGGCTCCCTGCAGGCGCAGTTGGCCCTGAGTTGCCTGCTTGGCCTGGAGCCATCGCCACTGGGCCGCATGGTCAGCGTCGACCTGCGTCGCTTCACAACCTCGTCGTTCTCGTTCGCCGGCGCACCGGAACCGGACGACGGGTTCGGCTTCGTCTCCGTGGCAGACATCGCCGGTGATGACCTGGTGGTTGATCTTCGCAGCATCGATGAAGCACCCAGTACCGTCAGCACAGGCGCCCGGCGTGCAACTGTGGATGACGTGGCAGCATTGGCCAGTGATGCCCGCAAGAGGCGCACCATACTGTGCTGCCGGTCGGGGCTTCGGGCCTGGAATGCCGGTCTGCGCCTGCAACAGGCCGGCTGCACCGACATCTCACTGATTGCCCTGGGTTAGAGCCATGGCAGCGGTTGTCATTGTCATTGGCGGCACGGATTCCAGCGGCGGCGCCGGCATCTCCAAAGATGTCTCCACGCTCACCGAACTGGGTTGCGAGGCACGGCCGGTGGTCACCTCCGTCACCGCCCAAACTGACAGGGCGGTTCAGTCCGTGTCGGCCATGCCGCCGGACCAGGTGGCACAACAGCTGTCATCGGCGCTGGCAAGTGGCCCGGTCAGCGCTATCAAGACCGGCATGCTGCATTCAGGTGGAACAGTCATGGCGATTGCAAAGGTCTTGCAGGACCGGGCCGAAATCCCGTTGATCATCGACCCGGTGCTGGTTTCGTCATCCGGCACCGAACTGCTGAACGCGGAAGGTATCGGCGTCCTGAAATCACAATTGTTGCCGCTGTGCAAACTGGTGACCCCCAACCTGCCGGAAGCTGAGATGCTGACCGGGTGCCGGCATCCTGATCGGCAGGCGGCGGCATTGCTGGAACTGGGCGCCCGGGCCGTGCTGATCAAGGGCGGCCACGGCACCGGAGACAGGTCCGTCGACCTGCTGTTTCAAGGTGATCAGCCTGCCGCAACATTCGAAGCACCCAGGCTGAAAGCAACCCTGCGCGGCACCGGCTGTATGCTGGCAAGCGCCATCGCCGCCAAGCTCGCACGCGGCAACGATCTGGAAGAGGCATGTTCGAGCGCCAAACAATTTGTCGGCGCCAAGCTGCAGCAGGCCGCAGTCGAGCCTTGACCAAACCTCATCTCAGCATTTGAGCCGCGCGTAGCATATCCAAGTGTAAGACAAAGCCTCCCGCCACAACACCGGAAACCGGTCCCTGTCCGCTTCCTGCAGCAGCGCCGGTGGCGTTGGATAGTGTTCATCTGTCCAGTCATCGCCCCACCTCGTGCGGGATGGCCGGAACAGGGGCGGGAACTCGCTGTAGATCTCCAGATGCCGGTTCAGGTACCGCGCATCATCCGGGTTTG
Organism: Anderseniella sp.; assembly: GCA_028289645.1. Lineage (GTDB taxonomy): Bacteria > Pseudomonadota > Alphaproteobacteria > Rhizobiales > Aestuariivirgaceae > Anderseniella. The sequence continues at coordinate 67,630 of JANQOK010000023.1, read as the reverse complement.
GCCGTACGCTCGAGCAGGCCTGCTTGCGCCGCATCCACTTGCCGGACAGCAAAGCGTTGTACCTGCCGCCGCCCGTGTCGCCCGGTGATGAGAACCCGGCACCCGCAAACGCCTTTTTCAGAGAATAACAGTCACCTCGCGGTACCGGATAATTGTCCTCGAGGATCAGGTGCCTGAACCCCAGCTCCCTCGCCTGCCGCACCCGGTCGAGAGCATTGACATGATCATCAAACACCAGCAGCGTCCGCTCACGGTCCAGGTGATCCCAGCTGCCCACAGCGAAATCACGCGCATGGTACGTCGCCCGTTCATCGCGAAATTCGATGCGGCTCTGGCAGGGTTCGATACAGTGCATTGCTACGTCCGGGCAGGCCTGTCGCAGCATCCATGTGCCCTGGCCCTTCCAAACCCCGCTCTCGACAATGGTGCTGGGCTGCAGGGCGCGCGCCATGAACCAGACCGCAAACAGATGCGGGGCCAGCATACCGCCTTTGTTGTTGCAAACCGGACGTGCATCGAGAAGCCGGCAGAAGCGTTCGAGTTCGCTTTGTACCTGTGTGTGCGACCACGGCGCACAGCCGATCTCAACTGGTTGGGACATACTGCCGTCTTGTGATTCTCCACCCCGTTCAGGTTACTCGTGCAGGTTGAAAACGCCACTCTGGCCTGCAACTTATCCAGCCTGTTTCATCGGTTGATCGCATACCGGTGATGCCATCCATCTTGACGCATCGCCGGCAAATGATCCTCCGCAGGCTGCCTGCCAGGTTTGACATCCGGCAATTCCCCTCTGTATGGACTGATGCGATGAACGATCACGCCAACATATCTGCCAAACAGGCGCGCCGGCTGTCCATCGCCCCGATGATGGACTGGACCGACCGGCATTGCCGGGTGTTTCACCGGCAACTGACCCGTCGCGCCCTGCTCTATACGGAAATGCTGACGACCGGCGCTGTGATCCACGGCGACCGTGAGCACCTGCTCGGCTTTGACCCTTGTGAGCACCCGGTTGCCCTTCAGCTTGGCGGGTCTGACCCGGCAGAACTGGCGGAAGCCGCCCGTATCGGTGAAGCCACCGGATATGACGAGATCAATCTGAATTGCGGCTGCCCGTCCGACCGGGTGCAGTCCGGCCGCTTCGGCGCCTGCCGGATGGCCGAACCCGACACGGTTGCGCGCGGTGTCGAGGCCATGCGCCAGGCGGTTTCGCTTCCGGTCACGGTCAAGTGCCGCATCGGTATCGATGATCAGGATGCCGAAGCCGACTTTACCAGGTTCATCGAAACCGTTGCTTCGGCAGGCTGTGACACGTTTATCGTCCACGCCCGCAAAGCCTGGCTTGAAGGTCTCAGCCCGAAGCAGAACCGCGACGTGCCGCCGCTTGATTATGGCCGGGTCTACCGGCTCAAGAAGGCCCGGCCGGACCTGCACATATCAATCAATGGTGGCATCGCCAGCCTGGATGAAGCGCTTGATCATCTGGCACACGTTGACGGGGTCATGCTTGGCCGCGCCGCCTACCAGCATCCATGGCTGCTGGGTGACGTGGACCGGCAAGTGTTCGGCGCGCCCGAAAACCCGGTCGCGGACCGGACGCAAGCCGCGGAACAGATGATCGGCTATATCGAAACGCGCCTGGCGCAGGGCGATTACCTGACCCGCATCACCCGGCACATGATGGGCCTGTTCCACGCCCAGCCTGGTGGCAGACTGTGGCGCCGCATCCTGTCCGAAGACGCCCGCCGTGAGGGCGCAGGTGTCGACATCATACATCACGCGCTTGGCGTGGTGGCCGATGCCACGGCAGCGCGTCAGGCTGCCGAATAGCGCCATATCAGGCCGCCTGTTTGGGAATCACGTCAAAAGCGACGCAGATGCGTTTCTGCTTCGACTTGAACGGTACCGTGCCGTGGTACATGAAGGCCGGAAACAGCAGCATCAGGCCTTCACGGGGTTTGACGGTTTCGACTGGAAACTCGGCCTTGAACGGCAGTTCCTCAGGCGGCCTGCCCATTTCAAAGGCACCGGCATTGTCGTCGCCCGATCCGGACACCTCATCCGGAATGGTCACGTAGTAGCAGCCGGACAGATAACCCGACATGTGGATATGCGGCTTCTGATTGCCTTCGCCATCGAGCACCGCTGACCATGCCACAATATCATATTCCTTAGGTTCGCTGGCCAGGAACGGGTGATTGTCATCATTGGGGCTGTCGGCGAAGTACTTGTCGACGGCAAAACGCATTTGTTTTTCCAGCTCTCCAACCGGGCCGTCATGATCATTGTTGATGTCCGGACCGATGCGCAGCGCCGGGTGGTGCCAGGTCGGATGATCCTCAGGTGGTGTTTCCAGCTTGTCATGACCGAGCACGACCGCCTCGATCGCCTTGTTGAAAGCATCCAGGTCGTCATAGCCTTCCGGCACTTCAATGGTGTGACCCTTTACGAAGCGGTCAAAGTCAAACCAGCGGGAGGCCGCATCGCTATTGCCCACTTCCACTTCAAGCAGAGCCATGAACGCCATTGCCTCGATATCTGCCGGCATGGCAGCACACCAGTCAACCGCATGGCGATGGGCTTCGTCGACCCGTCCCAATTCAATCAGTCCGCCGATCAGGTTGGAATATACCTGCCTGTCGGCAAGCCCGGTCGCCATGGCGCGGGTGTAAAGTTCAACGGCCCGTACGTTCTGATGGCACATTTGCGCTGAAATCGCCGTCGAACGCAGCAGAGATCCGTTCTCGGGAAATTTTTTGGCGGCCGCTTCAAAAATCATCAGTGCTTCGCGCCAGTGTCCGGCATTGGCCAGCATATCGGCATGCTTGACCTTCAGTTCAATATTGTCAGGCTCTTGCGCAACGGCAACCTCGAGAATGGAGGTTGCCGTGTCCCACTCGTCGGCCAGGGCATAGAACTGTGCGAGATTGGCCCGGGCAATAGCCGGCCGCGGTGCCTTGTCGACATAGCCGGCTACAGTCGCGAGATGGTCCAGCGCCTTGTCGCGATGACCGAGCGCCAGCCAGCAGCGCGCAGACAGCGTCTGCCCGCGCATCAGACCCGGTGCTTCGCTGGTCACCGGTTGCAGCATTTCAAGCGCTTCACGCGGCTGGCCCGCGTGAAACAGCTGCGCCGCCTGTTCGATCTTTTGCTTCACTTCGCTATGCTACTCCGTACTGGCGCACATCCCGGTTCGCCATAGTTCGTAAACCATATGTACCAAGAATTCGAGCAGGTGTGCTAGAGCAACAGTGACACGGTTAATTGCCCTTGCGGCACCCTTCTGAAAGCTTGCCGCTCAAGCGATTCCATTGAGCAGAAACACCTTAGGTGCGGCGCTGTGCGCCCTTCAAACCGGCGCTTTCACCCAATAGGTCAGGGGCATGACCGTCTTGACTGAAAAACAACTGGCATCGCAACCCTACATTCGCTGGTGGCTGCTGTTCGTCGCCGCCATGGTATTCGCCATGGTGATCGTAGGCGGCGCAACGCGATTGACCGATTCAGGCTTGTCGATCACCGAATGGAAACCCCTGCTCGGCGCCATTCCGCCATTGAGCGAAGCACACTGGATGACGGCCTTCGACAAATACCGCCAGATTCCGGAGTATCAGCTCATCAACAAGGGCATGAGCCTGGACGAGTTCAAGTTCATCTACTGGTGGGAATGGGGTCACCGCTTCCTGGGCCGTGCCATCGGCGTGGCATTTTTCATACCCTTCGCCTTCTTCTGGCTGACCGGCAGGCTGCATAAGTCCCAGATTCCCAGGCTGCTGGCATTGTTCGTGCTGGGCGGCTTGCAGGGCGCACTTGGCTGGTACATGGTGAAATCGGGCCTGGTGGAGCGCACCGATGTGAGCCAGTACCGGCTGTCCGCTCACCTCACCCTGGCAACCATCATCTTTGCTGCGATCGTGTGGACCGCATTCGGCATTGGCCGGGACAAACGCCCGCCGGCCACCACGCTCAGCCTGGGCTGGCCAGCACTGATCCTGACCGGGCTGATCATCGCGCAAACGGCACTGGGCGGATTTGTCGCCGGTCTTGATGCCGGTCTGTCACATAACACGTGGCCGCTTATGGATGGCCGGATCATTCCAAACGGGCTGCTGGCCATGGAGCCCACGTGGCGCAACTTCTTTGAAAACGTTCTCACGGTGCAATTTCAGCACCGGATGCTGGCCTACGTCATCGCGCTGCTGGCGTTGCTGCATGCCATGCGCGCCATGAGCGAGACGTATCCGCCGGCTGTGCGCATGTCGGGGTTCGCGATCCTGCTGGCCGTGCTGGCGCAGATCGGATTCGGCATCTGGACACTGCTGGCCCAGGTGCCGATCACCCTGGGCCTGATCCACCAAGGCGGCGCCCTCGTCGTCCTCACCGCCTGCATATGGCATCTGCACGCGCTGTGCAGCTCGCCGCGGACATCCGTGTCGCCCGCGGCGGCGTCCGTCTGAGCGTCAGCTCATCGCCTGGTCGAGATCGGCAATGATGTCGGCAACATCCTCAATACCGATGGACAGGCGCACTACGTCCGCACCGGCGCCTGCACTTTCAAGCTGCTCGGGCGTGAGCTGCGAGTGTGTTGTCGACGCCGGGTGGATGATCAGCGAACGGGTGTCACCGACATTGGCAAGGTGAGACAACAGCTCAACCTTGGACACGGTGCCGACACCCGCATCATAGCCGCCTTTCAGGCCGAAGGTGAACACGGCACCGGCGCCCTTTGGCGCATATTTCTTCTGGTTGTCATGGTCCTTGTCGCCGGGAAGCGCGGCGTAGCTGACCCAGGACACCCGGGGATCGTTCGACAGCCATTCGGCCACTTTCAGCGCGTTGTCACAATGGCGCTGCATGCGCAGTGACAGGGTTTCCATGCCGGTCAGGATCTGGAATGCGTTGAACGGAGAAATCGCCGGTCCCAGATCGCGCAGGCCCAATACCCGGCAGGTGATCGCAAAGGCGATGTTGCCGAAGGTCTCATACATGGTGACGCCGTTATAGGATGCATTGGGCTCGCTCAGCATCGGGAACTGGCCCTTGTTCTTGCCCCAGTCGAAATTGCCACCGTCGACAATGACGCCGCCCATGGAATTGCCGTGGCCGCCAAGGAACTTGGTCAGCGACTGCACAACGATGTTGGCGCCGTGCTCGATGGGGCGGCACAGGTAAGGCGAGGCCAGAGTGTTGTCGACGATCAGCGGCACATGCGCCTTCTTGGCTACAGCCGCGATGGCTTCCATGTCGGTCACTCGGCCGCCCGGATTGGCGATCGATTCAATGAAGATCGCCTTGGTCTTCTCCGTGATGGCATTCTCAAACGACGAGATGTCGTCAATGTCTGCCCACACCACGTTCCATCCGAACGACTTGAAGGAATGGTTGAAGGCATTGATCGATCCGCCATACAGCTGGCGGGCGCAGACGATCTCGTCGCCCGGCATCATCAGCGAATGGCAGATGATCAGCTGGGCGGAGTGACCTGACGCTGTCGCAAGGGCTGCGGTACCGCCTTCAAGGGCCGCCACCTTCTCTTCCAGCACGGCCTGGGTCGGGTTCATGATCCGGGTGTAGATGTTCCCGAAAGCGCGCAAGGCAAACAGATCTGCTGCATGCTGGGCATCATCAAACACAAACGACGTTGTCTGGTAGATCGGCGTGGCACGCGCGCCGGTTGCCGGATCAGGCTTTGCACCTGCGTGAATGGCCAGTGTGTCGAAGCCCGGTTGCTGATCGCTCATGTGAAATGCTCCTTGAGAACGGAAAAGAATGGTCGGTGCAGGAGCAGCGTTTTAGCAAAGGGCGGCAAAACAAACAATTGTTCTTTTTAGAGAACAAAAACACTGCATTGGCAGGTCACGGCTGCTTGACGATGCCGAGGCTCTGCATCTTGCCGGACCCGTGCAGCGACTGTTTCTTAGATGAGATCACACCGGAATTGCCGCCGACCCAGCCCCATTCGCCCGACAACTTGCCGTATTCGATTTTTGGGCAGCGATTCATCACCACCCGCACACCTGCCGCCTCGGCTCTGGCAGCCGCCTCGTCATGGCGCACCGTCAATTGCATCCAGATGACTTTCGGGACCGGCTTCAGCGTCAGCGCCTGATCGACAAAACTTGCAGCCACGGCGGAGTTGCGAAAAATATCGACCATGTCGATCGCCTCCGGCACGTCGGTCAGGGATGCATAGACCGTGCGTCCGCAGATCTCCTTGCCGGCCATGCCGGGGTTTAGCGGAAACACCCTGTAGCCCTTGTCGATCAGATACTTGGTCACAAAGAAAGACGGCCTGGCTTCATTGGAGGACGCACCGACCACGGCGACGGTTCTGACGTCTTCCAGGATTTTGCGGATGTAGCCCGCCTCGTAATCGTCGTGGTTCATGGCGCGGTGATCCGGCCGTCGTCATCCAGCGGGAAGAACGGGTTGTGGGCAACTTCCCACAAATGACCGTCCGGATCGGAAAAATAGCCGGAATACCCGCCCCAGAACACTTTTTCAGGCGGTTTGACCACCTTGGCGCCGGCTGCTTCGGCAAACGCCATGACCGCATCCACCCGCTCTTCGCTCTCGCAATTGTGCGCCAGCGACACGCCTGTGAACGAGCAGGGCGAAAACTCGACCTGGGCATCTTCTGCCAGCGCTTCGCGTCCATACAGGCCGAGGATCATGCCACCCATATTGAAGAAGGTGACATTGTCGTTGGACGATGCCGAAGCGCTCCAGCCCAGGCGTTCATAAAACGTTCTGGCACGTTTCATGTCGTCCACCCCGAGCGTCACAATGGAGATACGCGGTTCAAGACCGGTCATTCGTCATTCCATTCCGGTTTGCGTTTGTCGAGAAATGCGCCAATGCCTTCCTGCGCGTCCTTCATCATCATGTTGTCGACGATGACCTTCGAGGTGTGCCGATAGGCCTGATCCAGCGGCATTTCGATTTGCTCGTAGAACGCCTTCTTGCCCAGCGCCAGAACGGCCTGCGACCGCTCGGCCAGCGTAGCGGCAAGTTGCTGCGTGGTCTTGCCAAGATCATCATCGGCGCAGATGCGGTTGACAATACCGGCCGTCATGGCCTCGTGGGCATTCATCAGCGCTCCCGTGGTCAACAGCTCCATGGCGCGCTTGCGGCCGATATTGCGCGACAGGGCCACCATCGGCGTGGAACAGAACAGGCCGGAATTGATGCCGTTGACTCCGAACCGTGCGGAAGCGCCGGCAACCGCCATGTCGCATGCCGCGACCAGCTGGCAGCCGGCGGCCGTGGCAATCCCGTTGACCTCGGCAATGATGATCTTCGGATGCGCGACGATCATCTGCATCATCTCAGAGCAGCGTGCAAACAGAGCCTCGTAGAAGGCCCTGCCGCCATCTTCGTCGATGCGGTGCGAGGTCATTTCCTTAAGATCATGACCGCCGCAAAACCCCGGTGCCTCGCCGGCAATAATAATGGCGCGTACCGATTTGTCAGCCGCAGCCGCCTCCAGCGCGCCGACAATCGCGTCAAGCATCGCAAATGACAGCGGATTGCGCTGTGCACCGCGCATCAGCGTCAGCCGCAGGATGCTGCCGGTGTTTTCAATGGACAATAGCGGAGCCTGGCTCATCAATGATCAGCTTCCTCGCCGGATTCTTCAAGCAATCTCAACTTCTCCGCCCAGTCTTTCTGCTTGTTGAGGTCGCCGACGATCTTCTTGTTGTTTTCCGATGGCAGCATGGATTGCAGCCCATCAATCAGTGATTGTTTCATTTGATCGTCAAGGTCAACCTCGCTCTTGATGTTTTCAAGCTCCTGCCTGATCTCGTCTTCATGGGTTCCCGACAACGCTGCATAGGCGAAACTCACCGAGGTGATTGCCGTATTCCACTCGCCGACCGTCTTGAAGCCGAAACTCTTGATGTCCTTTTCAAGTGCCGGGCCTTCCTTGGCTTCGGCAACAAACTGCTCGAGCGATTCATATTCGGCAATATCGGTGTCCTGATAATTCTTCTTGAGCCTGATAAAACCGTCAATCGCCCGCTTCGCCAGGTCCGGCGTCAATTCGATGGTCTCCACCGTGGAAAGGGCCGGCGCCAGCTGTTCAGGACTGTCCTCGCCGCTGTCATTGGTGTCATTAGTCTCGTGGGAGCCGGTGTCGTCATCCGGGGACAACTGCAGCAACGGCTCGTCGCCGGGCTGGGGATCAAACGGCGCTGTGCCCAGCCCGGGACCGGGTGCCGCAACGAAATGTATCTGCGGCAGACGCGTCTGATCCGTCACGGCAAGCACCGGTTGTCCACACACGACAACCAGCGCGGTGCCTGTCAAAACAGCAATGTCGGCATAGCCCTTCATGAAAACGGATTGTACGGCACCGCAGATTGCGGGGGAAGTGTCATTGACGAGAATGCCTGGTTCGCCCAAAACCGGAGACTGGGTTGAACGGACTTTGGCGGGATGCAGGCGAATGGCACTCAAATGGTCGGCGGAGCAGGTTTTCGAGTTTTTGCGGGCGGAATTCCCGCAGGCGCTACGCGACGGCGTCAATTATGAGATTGTTAAACTGGAGCCTGGAGAAGCCCATGTCCGCCTGCTGGCGGGCGAACAGCAATTGCGGCCCGGCGGTACTGTTTCCGGGCCGGCCATGATGGAGATGGTGGATTTTTCCATATACGTGCTGCTGCTGGCGCATCACAGGGACGCGGCCCGGCTGGCGGTGACCACCAACCTGGCCATCTCTTTCTTGCGCAAACCGCAGCCTGGCCCGATCGTGGCGCATATCCGCCTGATAAAACACGGCCGCACCCTCACCGTGGCCCGGGTGGACATCATCTCGGAGTCCGATGGCAAGCTGGTGGCAAGCTCGGAGGCCACTTATTTCATGGGAAATGTGTGAGGTAAAATAATACCACATATATTTTACTGTTTTAAATCAATAATATAATTAAAAAGTAGATTTCAGAATGCCCTTGACCCGATCACCGGGTAGGCGTAGAACCCATCGCCAGCAGGGTGCCCGGCCGAAATGGGTCAGCAGGTATCCGGTCGATAATTCAATCACTCAGGACTGATCTGTCATGAAAACCTTTTCCATTCGGGCATCCGAAATCGAGAAGAAGTGGATTTTGATTGACGCCGAAGGTCTGGTGGTAGGGCGTCTCGCCGCCGTTATTGCCACCCGCCTTCGCGGCAAGCACAAGCCTTCTTTCACCCCTCACATGGACATGGGTGACAATGTCATCGTCATCAACGCCGACAAGGTGGTGCTGACCGGCAACAAGCGCACCCAGAAAACCTACTACCGCCACACCGGGTATCCCGGCGGCATTCGCGAAGCCAAGGCCGATCACCTGCTCGAGGGCCGTTTCCCCGAGCGCGTGCTGCAGCAAGCCGTGAAGCGCATGATGCCTGGCGGACCGCTGAGCCGTGATCAGTTGTCGAACCTGCGCATTTTCGCCGGATCCGAACATCCCCATGAAGCACAGCAACCCGAGATTATCGACGTCAAGGGCATGAACCCCAAGAACTCGCTGAGAGGTTAAGGTAATGGCTGAAGAAACCACCACACTGGAAAACCTCGGCGAAGCAATGGGCACGGCGCCGGAAGCTGCTGCACCTGCCGAGCCGAAAATCGACGCCCTGGGCCGGTCATACGCCACCGGCAAGCGCAAGGACGCGGTTGCCCGCGTCTGGATCAAGCGCGGCAACGGCAAGATCACCATCAATGACCGTGAAATTGAAAAATATTTCGCGCGCCCCACCCTGCGCATGATCATCCAGCAGCCGCTGGAAGCCTGTGAGCGCAAGGACGAGTTTGACATTGTCTGCACGGTGGGCGGCGGCGGCCTGTCCGGCCAGGCCGGCGCGGTGCGTCACGGCATTTCCAAGGCGCTGACCTATTTTGAGCCGGGTCTGCGCCCGACGCTCAAGAGCGGCGGATTCCTGACCCGTGACTCGCGTGTCGTTGAACGTAAGAAGTACGGCAAGGCCAAGGCCCGCCGCAGCTTCCAGTTCTCGAAACGCTAAACCGGCCAGGAACACGAAATCCAGAACCCCGGCCCATGTGCCGGGGTTTTTTGAGCTCCGCGGCCGGCGCCTGCGATTTCACCGGCACGGTGTACCCGGTTGCTCAGATGTCCTTGGTGATCTCCGCTGCCGAGACACATTTCCACCGCTTCACCTGCCATTTCGGATGGCCATTGCTCCATTGCGCGATCTGCGCCTGGCCACCCATCATGCATTGCATCGGCGACACCGACTGGGCAGAATAAGTCAGGTGCACGTTTTTACAGGTACTGGCCTCGACGTAGAGGCAGACAGACATGACAAGCACAATCATCTTCTCAACCTTTCCAAGGTTGGCAGGTGCTCCGGTGCTAAAGTCTTTTTATTCGCCGTCTTTTTGGTTGTCGGAGCACGCCGGGTGGGTGACTCTCTTTCCGTCATGAAGTCTGACCTCGAAAAGTTAACAATTCCGCTACGTCAATTAACCTGCGAACCAGTGCTTTCTACTACGGTTACCGCGTTATTGTCACCCCGCCGCCGAACTGCTCTCGCATCAAGTTGAAAAGCGTGGGCTCTTCAAGCCCAGATGCATGGTCAGCAGGCGGGTCGCCAGCGCGCCGACGAACGTCACTACAATGCCGATATGGATGTCGTGGCTGTTCAGCAGCCGCGCTTCCCACATGAAGAACAGCGACAAAAGCAAGCCCCACAGCACCGCGATTTCGGGATACAGCTCACCCTTGAGCAGAGGGATGTCCGGGTCCGAACGCACCACGTCGCGCAGGATTCCACCGCCGGCGGCCGTGATGGCGGCAAGGACCGGGCCCCAGATCCACAACGGATGTGACTGGGTGACAAGCGCCACCACGACACCGGTCACGGTGAAGGCGGCAAGGCCGATCGCGTCACATACCTGCACCATGTAGCCAATATGCATCCGGCGTCGTTCCACCTGGTCCGCAGCCAGGGCGCCAAACGTGCTGCGCCGCACCAGCGCTGCCAGCCGGAGTACGAGATAGCCGCCGACAACCAGTGAAACGACAATCTGGATATAGATCGGCGACGCCAGCACAGACAATTCCTCACGATTGGTGATCAGGTCGCGCACCACGCCGCCGCCCACCGCCGGCAGCGCCGCCAGAACCAGGGCGCCGAACACATCGTAGTTGTAGCGAATGGCCAGCAGCAGTCCGGAAATCGCAAATGCAATGGTGCCGACCAGGTCCATCAGCTTGAACCAGTTGCTGTCCAGCGACAGTTTCACCAGGACCGGCAGGGTGTACTTCGCATTCAAGCGGCTGTACGTGGCATCGCTTTTGAGGCTGGCGATGGCTGCATTGAACTTCTCCACCACCTCGATGGGCACGGTTTTCTTGCTGAACATCAGATGCAGCTCACTGTTCACCTTCAGCGGATGTTCCTCCAGGCGGTCTGCCGCCCCCATCGTTTCGATGAAATGCGCACCCAGAACCTGATTGGTCAAATAACCGTCAATATCGCCATCCAGCAGGCTCGTCACCAGTCCGGAAGGACTGCGATGGAAAATGGCGCCGTGATAACCGGGGTTGCCTATGAAATTGCGCATCTGCGGGTCCGGAAATGCTGTACCGGTCACAACGCCAAGGCGAAATCCGGTATCCCTGAATACCTGGATCAGTTTGGGGATATCAGAGATGTCGAGCCTGACATTGTGCTGTTTTGGCAAAACAAGCACCATCGTCTCCGACCGGTAGGGAATGGAGAAATGCGCAAACTCTTCTCGTGCCGGTGTGCGAGTGGCCTGCGCTGCAATATCAAAACTGCCGTTGTTGATGCCATCCACAAGCTGCGACCAGGTGGTCTCTTGCGCCGCCACAACATAACCGGCCCGTACTGCGATCTCGTGCAGCAGCTCAACGTCAAGCCCGTTCCAGCGCGGAATACCCCTGGAATTTTCCAAGTAGGAAAACGGCGGGAAATTATCCCAGCCTCCAGTCAGGGTTCGCCTATGTTCCTGCGCAAAGGCGGCATCCGCGCCCAGTACCATGACGAACCAGAAGCATATCATCCTTGCAAATTGTGCGGCGATACCCTGCAATGTGGGAAAGCTTCCGCTCAACACCCGTCTCAGTTGATGTCTCACCGGCTGACCGACCCCTGCACTCTTCAATGTGCGATTGCACCACGCAGGACAGAATATCAAATTGCATCGCGGAATCCAGACAGCAGCTTGATCAGGAAGCCGTCACCCAGGCTCTGCATCACTTCCGGGAACAGGGCTATTTGCGCTTCATTGTCATCCGGGTGAAACATGCGCGACGTGCATATCGGGCCGGACAGTCACGATGCCACGCGCCGAAAGTCCTGCCTTCGCAGCCGCCGCCGCAGCAGGCTCGGGCACATCGATCTCGGTGACAGGGCCATTCCAGTCAGGAATCTCGACCACCTCGTTGCTGTCAAACCGCAACACCACATATCCCACGTTCGCGAGCCATTCGAAACTGTTGCCGCCCTCCCACTCGAACCAGGGAAACCGGTCGCCGCTGCGGACCGCTCGCGAGCCCGATCCATCGCTCAGTGGACTCCTGCGGTAATCGATGACGGTTTGTGAGATGGTCTTGAACAACAGCCGGCGCAGTTTGTTGAACCGTAGCACCGTACTCAGCCAGTACGGCAGGATACGGGTGCGTGCAAACCGCGCCACAGCCGACTTTGAAACCATCACGGAAAATGCCCGGTCTGTCGTATGCACCAGCCGCACGCCGAACGGCCGGCGTTCTTCATTGTAGGAACGCAGTATGGCCGGTCCGGTCCAGCCATTGACCACGGCAGCCAGTTTCCAGCCAAGATTGACCGCGTCTCCCAGGCCGGTGTTCATCCCCTGCCCGCCGGCCGGGCTGTGAATGTGCGCGGCGTCCCCCACCAGAAATGCATCGCCGGCGCAAAAGCTGTCGGCAATGCGATGGTGCACCCGGTAGGAGGAATGCCAGGAGTGATCTGTGATTTCCGCCGGAAATCCGAGATTGTCCTCAATGTGGGATTTTAGCACCGCGAACGGAAAGTCTTCGCCGTCAGCAATGGCCGGCGGCAACACCCCGACAGCGCGGTAGTGGTTCCGTCCCGCCATGGGAAAAAACGCAAAGAACTCGCTTTGGTTGATCACCAGCAGCAGGCCGTGTTTTTCCAGCTCGCTGTCCAGGTTGATGTCCGCAACGAAGAACGATTGCTCATTGGTGGCACCGGGAAACGGCATGTTGAGGAAATGTCGGACCGGGCTGCTTGCCCCACCGCACCCGATTAGGTACTGGCATTGGAACGGCACCGAAGTCCCGTCGTGGTGTTTCAGGACACCTGCATAACCGTCGGAATGGTCCTGCAGTTCTGCTACCTCTGTCGACCATTGAACCTGGCCACCGCACGAACTGATGTGATCAAGAAGCAACGCCTCATTGCGAGACTGCTCAAGGATGAACAGATACGGGTACGGGCTGAGCCCCTGGCCGATTTCACCGAGCGGCGCGTTGGCCCTGATCCGGCCATTGATAATGAACCGGGCGCTTCTGGCCATGAATCCGTTCTCGATCGCCGTATCTGCAATGCCCAGTTGACGGTACTGTTCAAGTGTCCGGGCCTGCACCGCCAGGGCTTTGCTGGCCTCGGTAATCCCGGCCTTGCGATCAACAATGACATGCGGTGCGCCGTAGCGGTGCAGCTGCGCCGACAGCATCAGGCCGGTCGGGCCGGCCCCCACGATGAGTATTGGTGTCTTTATCATTTGAGGTACCTGGAGGTTTTTTTGTGTTCTTGTAGCAGGGTCAATGATTTCAATGCGCTGACACGCCCCGCGCCGAACGTGTCATCCGGTCCCGGCAGGCCGAGGTCGCCAGCCGAGTTGCTGAGCAGATCCAGCACCGAACCCGCCGTCAGTTTCGGCGCCCGTCCTACGATCAGCGCGATGATGCCGCTGACATGGGCGGCGGCAAATGAGGTGCCGGTCTGCAGCATATGGGCATGCCCGCGTGCCGGAGCCAGAATATCGACACCGGGAGCGGCAACAGCAATGTAGCTGCCCCGGTTGGCCGACCCGTAAACACGGTCGGCAACATCCGTGGCAGTGACGGCAATCACTTCCCGATAAGCCGCCGGATAGGCAGACGGGGCGCCAGCGCCGCCATTGCCCGCCGCTGCCACAATAATCGCGCGCTTGCGGTAAGCGGCGTTGATTGCCTGGCGCAGCAAAGGGTCATCCGGCCCGGCGAGGCTCATATTGATGATCCGGGCCCGCCGCGACACGGCCCAGTCGAGGCCGCGCAGGATATTGACTGTGGTGGCGAATGCAGACCGGTTTTTGCGAGACGACCGGAACACGTTCACGTTCAGCAGTGAGGCCTCAGGCGCGACACCGCGCAGCAGCCCCCGCGCCCTGATAATGCCAGCGATTGCGGTGCCGTGGTCACCAGGCCGGGCGGCAGCCTTACCGGCAACATCGAATGTGGCCTTGACCGCGTTGGCCAGGTCGGGATGGGTCACGTCGATGCCGGAGTCGATAATCGCAATGCGCGCGCCGCGTCCGCGCGTGAGAGAGTGCGCTGAGACAACATCGGTTTTCCTGAGCGCATACTGAAGGTCAGCGGATGGCAGTTTTTGCCGTCCGGCCTGCTCTGTGTATTGGTAATTGGGCTGTGATGCCACCACCCTTGGATCACCACGCAAGGCGGCGATCACCTGCGCAACTGAGCGCCTATCACGAATACGATACCGCACCAGACGGGTATTGGTCAGGTCAAGAGTCCAGCGGCCGGTTATCTCCAGGCGGAACTTCCTCGCCACTTCCTCTGCCACTTCTGCCTTGGCGCCCCGGCGCATCATCACCACTACGTCTCCGGCGACAAAGCGCGGCGCCGCAACCCTGCCGGCGGCAGGCGTGCTGATGCTTGCAAACACCGTTTCGCCTGTCCGGTTCGGCACGGAACCCGACACGCCGGGTATCGCCGGTCGCTTGTCGGCCCACATGCAGCCGTACACGCGGCGCCGGATTTTGTACCGCACCGCCTTGTGCGGGCAGCGGCAGCGCCGGGCCTTCACGCGTCCGCCGATGCATACCGGATGGGCCTGGGCATGGTGCCGTTTTTTGGCAGCCGCAACATGCTGTTTGTGCCTGCGGCGCTTGCGCCATTGCCGCCGCTTCTTCCTGAGCCGGTGCATGCGGCGCAGAGCGTGCCGGCGGAAACGCTTGCGCATGCGCATTCTCCACCGCCAGTTGATCTGCATCGGTTCAAGAACGCTGCCGTCCTGAAGCGCCAGGTCGGGCAGCACTGTGATGGGGATTGTCGCGGCACCAGCTGGTTGACTGCGCAATGTTGCCAGGCAGGCACATACCGCAGCCAGCACACACAGGAGTGCCAGCTGACCGCGTCTTCTGTGACGTGCGTATGTCGTCACGGCATTGTTCATCTGGTTTCCGTCGCAAACACCACCAGGTCCGGACGCGCCATCAGTGCCGACAGCAGCCGCCGACGATCATCCGTGCCCAGGTCAGCCGCGCCGAGACGCACCTTGAACAGCCGCCCTGCCCTGGGGCCTTCGGTTATTTTGATGTTCAGCTCGCTCAGCAGTGCGGCAATCTCCGATGCCGGTGCCGCGTCAGCAAAGCGAACCAGTGCAAAGGTTCCAGTCAGCGCTGGCCGCGACACACCGGCAGCCTCGTGGTATTCGCGGCCGGGCTCCGGCTGGGCGAGCATGAAGATGGCAGCACCCTGCGCCATGATAACCAGCGCCGCGACCGCGCCTGCCCAACTGACGGCACTGGGTGTTGGTGCTGTCAGCGCCTGTTTGAAGCGGAGCCACAGGCCGGGTTTCTGGTCAACCGTGCCGGAAATGAACTCC
Organism: Anderseniella sp.; assembly: GCA_028289645.1. Lineage (GTDB taxonomy): Bacteria > Pseudomonadota > Alphaproteobacteria > Rhizobiales > Aestuariivirgaceae > Anderseniella. Next base: position 51,778 of record JANQOK010000023.1, on the reverse strand, counting down.
ATCATAAACCGGTCAGGCGTGGTGGTCGGTCGCAAAACCTCGGCTTCATTGAGATGCCCGGCTTCGTTTCGCTCCTTGACCATAAGGTCCAGGCTATCCTGCAGGTCCTGGTGCGCTGCCAGATGCGCCTCGACACGGGCGGCATCTCCGGCGTCGAGTTTGCCGGTAACGTACCACGGCAGAAGCAGTTCGATTTCGTCATGCTTTGACATTGCTTGTTTGCTCGGATTCATGGCCAACCTCGATCCACACCTGCTGCCGTCAAGAGCTCCTGGAGCTTCTTGCGGGCATTGAACAACCTGGCTTTCACTGTTCCTTCCGGAACGTTGAGGACTTCGCTCGCCTCGCGGATTGACATCTCGTGGTAGTAGACGAGGTCAATGATTTCCCGATGCAGCGGGGCAAGCGCATCGGAGCATTTGCGCAGTAATGCACTTTTGTCGGCCTTCTGGCTGGCAACTTCCGGATCGTCCTGGTGATCCGGAATCTGGACGGCATCGTCTTCGTTCCAACTCAGTTCGCGCCGTTTTCTGAGCACATTGAGTGAGCGTTTGTGGGCAATCGCCAGTATCCATGTGGTGACGGAAGAGCGGCCCTGGAAATTTCGCGCCCCGCGCCATACCTCCAGAAACACCTCGTTGGTCAGTTCCTCGGCTATGGCCGGGTTGCGCAATATCCGTTCAACAAACCTGAACACGCGCAGCTGGTGCTGCGCAAACAGGATTTTCATGGCAGCCGCATCGGCATCTGCAATACGCGTCATCAGATCGCGATCATCACCTTTGCCTGCCGTGCTGTCCGGGGCCGGTCGGCATCCTGGAAAAAGCTTGCCAGCGGCGGCGGCGACGCGGCCACCTGTGCATTGGGATCCTCGCCCCGTGACCTGCCCGGTGTCGGGCAGGGGCGGATTTCCGAACTCGCTCGAAACCGCACCCTTGTCCCGGGCGCGGAAATGACGGCGCACGGACAGTTGCGGGAACATGGACGGTGGGTCAAACGTGCTCATGCCGCCTCCATCTGGTTTTTCGAATAAGGTCGCCGTCAGCCCTCTGCCGGGCCGGAAAAGTGTTGCCGTGTATCGGCGCACCGGGCACCAACGCAGCGGTGACGACGACTGTTTCGGTCAATCCTGCCTTGTTGATGCGCATAACAATACTCCTGTACGTCCTGGCTCTTTGGCTCCTCCCAGTTTCGACAAGTCGCTGCGTCACAGATGGCGGATCCATGTAACGTTAGTCACATCACGCCGAATTTGGTTGTGTCTGACGGTGCTCTCATCCAGTTGGGCTTGCCTTTGGTCAAACCATCCGGTGGGCGCCGTCCACTCTGTGTTCCAGTTGGCCACCTTCATAGCGCGGCCGCAGTAACTGATCTGTGAGAATTTGCACAACCTGCCCGCCGCCGGCGCACCTCCGCTGCTCTAAGAAGCGGTAAACATCTGTTTTCAATATGCAATTTCAGCCAAGGCCATTCAGCAACGGGCTTCGGCACGGCGGCCTGAAACTGCGCAATTCGTCTTCCGTACAGGCTGCGGAAACAGTTCACGCACAACCATTTCCTGCCCCGGCGTGACTAACGAGGTGACAACAACGCGGAGCAGGCCTTCGCGCAAATTCACCTTTCAGAGCCGGTTCGCCGGCAGGAGATCAGCAATGTTCAACCAACTCTACGCAAGCAGTTCCACAAACACCCTATGCGCCTTCGCGCTGGCTGCCGCGGCGGCCGTTACCCTCAACTCCGGCCATGCCCTTAGTGCTGCCGGCACCGGCAGCATGCTGGTCCCGGGCGATTCCATCGTCACCGGATTTTCAGGCAATGTCAGTTCGTCAGAGGACCGTTTCATCGATCTTGACGGGCCCTCTGCGCAGGTGCTCTCGCTTCGGGATTTCGCACACGCACCCCGGGGCACGCTTTCAGACCCCGCCATCAAGCATCGCGTTACCGCAGCCCAGGTCGGCCAGGTGTTTGCCATCGCGCTTGATGACGGCCAGGACCGCGCCGCGCCCGACATTTATCTCGGCTCAACATCCTATTTCGGGCTTGAAATCGTCGTTCCCGACCGCAATGGCGACGGCAAGGCTGACCGCGTCAGGATCGGTCAGCCGGACGCCCGCTGGATGGCCGGCCAGTTCGGTCCTGATGGCAATCCCGGCTCGATCTGGCGCGTCAATGGCACAACCGGCGAAGTGACGCCGTTCGCCACGCTGCCCAACAATACCGGTGCCGGTATCGGTGACATAGTCTTCGACAAGGCGCAGCGACAGTTTTTTGTATCGGATCTCGAGACCGGCCTGATTTACCGTATCGACATGGACGGCCAGGTCATCGACAGCTTCAATCACGGAACTGATGGCCGGTCAGCTGCCGGCCTCGCCGCAATCGAGGACGATGGCCGGACCGCTGATATCCGCAGCTCTGCCTTCAACGGTGCGGATCCGGCAACCTGGGGTCAGACCCAGAAGCACCGCCGGGTCGCCGGCATGGCCCATTATCAGGGCCGGCTTTACTACGCCGTCGCTGACGGGCCGCAGATCTGGTCGGTTGGTGTTGGCGAAGATGGCAGCTTTACCAGCGATGCCCGCCTCGAACTGACGGTATCAGACCTGCCCGGAACCGGCCCGGTCACCGACATGCTGTTTGACAGGTCCGGCCGGCTGTATCTCGCCCAGCGCGGTGAGCAGCGCGCCACCGATGTGCCTTCACGCTTTGCTGAACCCGCAGCATCGGCGGTCGTCAGGTACAGCCGCACGGACAGCGCCGGCAGCAACGGCGCACCGGTCTGGACAAGGGACGAAGATGGCTACGCCATCGGCAAATCCGGCGCACACAACCAGTCCAACGGCGGCATCGCGCTCGGCTTTCAGCACAGCCAGACCGGCGCACTGCAGCCTGGCACACCCGATGCCACGTTGTGGGTCACCGGCGACCGCTTGTTGCAGAGCGGAGCATCGCAAGATGCAGCATCAGCTCGCGAGCAGGCGGATGTTCACGGCCTGCAGGGCAATGACGTTTCGTTGCTGCGTCCACAGAACACGCCGCCATCCCAATCCTACTTTGTCGATTATGACGGCAAGCTGGGTGACCCTGACAAGAGCGGACATCTGGGTGATGTGGAGATCTGGCAGTCCGGCGACGCCCAGGTCCCGTCCGCAAGCGAGGACCTGCTTGCCGCGCCAGGTGCGGAAGACTGGCCGATCGCCGGTTTCACGCCTCCTGGCGACAGTGTACCGCCGGACGTGCCGACGGAATTTCCACCACCGCAAATCGAATTCAACGCCAATCTGAAACTGACCAAACGGGCGGTGTTCAAAAAGTGCAAGGCCGTCGCGGACGGCTGGAGATGCCGCTACAGGATCCGGATCAGGAATACCGGACCTGACACCTATGCCGGCCCGATCCGGATATCCGAACGCCTGGTCAATCCCGGCGGAGCCACACTGAGCTTCGGTTCATTGTGGAACTGCTGGACGGTTGGTGCTGCAAACTATCACTGCCGGCGGCCAAACGTGGTCCTGCCGACAGGTGCCAGCATCTCACTGACGGCAGTTGCAAAAGTGCCGAGCAGCTTTGCCAGGTGCCGCCTGAAAAACGTCGCCAAGATCCTTCGCGCACCCGGCGGTTCCCGCTGGAACACCAATCCGCTGGATGACGGCGGCATGGCAGTTGCGAAAGTTCCGGGCGACGACTGCAAGACACCAGACGATCCGCCACCGAAGCGCACCAATCTGTCGCTGAAGAAGAAGGTGCTGTCGTGCAACCACGATCAGAACAACATCCTGTGTTCTTTCCAGGTCACGGTGAAGAACTCAGGGCTCAATGCCTACAATGCACCCCTGGTTGTTCGCGACGTACCGATGGCGGGCGCCAATTCGGTACAGTTCAGTGGAAGCCCCTGGAACTGTGGATCTGGAGTAGGCAACGGCTACCGTTGCGAATACGACACAGCCAATCTGGCTCCCGGTGACGACGTATCGTTTCTGACATGGATGCGCATTCCCAAGCAGATCGTCCGCAACAACAATTGCCGTGTAGAAAACCGTGCGCATATCCTGCGGGCGCCTGGTGGTTCGCGGCGGAACACCAACCCGGCGGATGACGGCTCCAAGGCTGTTGCACAGATTCCACAGGATATGTGCGGGCAGGACCCGGAAAAGCAACCTTTGCCGCTGACCAGCAATCTCAAGATTGAAAAAACAGCCGGTGAAAGCTGCGAGCGCACGGACAGCAATCGCTGGTGTGTCAATTGGCAGGTCAAGGTGACCAATACCGGACCCGCCAGCTTCAATGATGTCATCAGATTCCGGGAACTGTTTCCTGCCAACGCCCAGTTGACACCATTGTCGCAAGGCCTGTCCTGCACCGGTGGTCTGTGCCAGACAAGTGCGCCGGTCGCACTGGGTGCAGGCTCGGTCAAATCGTTCTATGTCACGCTTTCCGGGTCGGTGGCCACCGCCAGACTGCTCAAATGCAAGGTGACCAACCGTGTCGAGATCGTCGCCCCCGCGACTGTTCCGAGCAAGAACACCGACAAGAGCGATGACAAGGCACAGGCAACTGCCACGCTGGCGCCCAAGCTGTGCGAACAGAACCCGCTTGATCACACGCCGGCACCGGGCCCAGGCAAGGTCAAACCTCCGTCTGACAATTGCAAGCCGGGCTTTTCTCCGGTACATGGCCGTTGCCTGCCCGAGGTCAGCAGCTGCCCGCGCGGCCTGAAGAAAGTGTCGGCGTCGCGTGTTCGCAACCTGCGCCACAAGGGCTGGACCGTGCGGCGGGTTCCGCAGGCGGGCCGTGCGCTGTGGTGCGGCAAGCCCGGCAAGAAGCAGGTGCTCAAGTGCCGCAAGACCTGGAAAAAGGTCGCCTCCAGGCGCGCCATCCCCAAAGGATGGAAGAGCTATCGTGTCGCCCGCAGCGGTGCCGTGATCTGGTGTGCCAAGAAGGTGCGCGAAAAGGTCACCAAGTGCCGTCGTCCGGCGCGCTGGAACGGCAAGCGCTGCGTTACCCCGAAGGCTCACTTTTCCAGGAAGTGCAAGAAGGGCTACGTCGGCCACAAGCCCAACTGCCGCAAGATCGTGACGCACAAGCGCAAACAGCGCCGCATCCGGTCTCGCCGGGATCGCAAATAGGAATCGGCGTTGAGCCCGCCACTCCCCGGGCCCGCTAGTTCCAACAAATCCAGGGCCGGATGCTGATCGCATCCGGCCTTTTGGTTATGGCGGCAGCGGCGCTGCTGCGCGCCCACCGGTCAAATCAAAGGAGTAAGCTTCAAGCCAGGGCAATTCCGGCCCCGCCGCTGTTCCCGGCGACGGGACCGGCCCTCCCCCCGGGCTTCGTGGTCATACAACCGGATCGGCATTGAGCTCCTTGGCAAAGCTGGCAAAGAATTTTGCAGCCAGCTTTCGCGACGTGCTGGTGACCAGCCGGCTGCCCAGCTGGGCGAGCTTGCCGCCAATCGCAGCCTTGGCCTGGTATGTCAGGACTGTTTCGTCACCGTCTTCGGCCAGTCCCACGTCCGCACCACCCTTGGCGAACCCGGCCACACCGCCATTGCCTTCTCCCTGCAGCGAGAAACTGTCAGGAGCCTGGGTGGGATCAAGAACAACATTGCCGGAAAATCGCGCCTTCACCGGTCCGATCTTGAGTGTCACCTTCGCTTCAAGCTCGGTGTCGGAATGCTTGATCAGTTCCTCGCAGCCCGGAATGCACTTTTTCAGTATTTCGGGGTCGTTGAGGGCCGCGTAAACCTGCTCTCTCGGCGCCGCGATCCGAACTTCGTCCTTAAGTTCCATAGTCTGTCTTCCTCATGATATTCGCTCGATGCAGGTCTCACCCGGAACGCGCGGTTATGGTGTTGCTGAATGTTTCTCTCATGCCCGGTCTTCTGACGCTGCGCCTTGCGCAGCCGTTTCACCGCGTTGGCCCCGCCTGCGGAACGCCGTTAGCTCCGCCAGAATGGACAAGGCGATTTCCTCCGGTGTGATGGCCCCGAGATCCAGCCCGGCCGGTGCCTTGATACCGTCGAAACTGTCCTCGCTGACCCCTGTGCTCGTGAGCTTTTGCCTGAGCGACTTCACCTTTGCCTTGCTGCCGACAAAGCTGATAAAATCGGCCGGCAGTGAGAGCGCGTCTCTGGTGGCCGCTGCGTCGCCATTGCCCTGGGTCGAGATGACCACGAAACGCTGCCGCTTGCCCGCCATGTCAGGTGTGTACCGGGCCACCATGTTGGCGGGAGCGGCAAACTCCCTGTGCTGATCCACCGGTGCGCAGACTGTGCAGACGTACCCCACCGCCGGCGCCATCTCAGCCAGCGCGACGGCAACCGGACTGGATCCGAAGATCACAAGTTCAGGTTTCGGCAGAACCGGTTCGACAAAGATATCCATTGTCCCCTTGCTGGGGCAGAAGTTCGCCGCAAAGCTGACACCGCCCACTTCCTCGCCGGGGGTGACACCCTGTTCATCCAGCAGGTCCTCCGGTTGAACAGACACAAGTTGCGGCGTGCCGGACGCAATCGCCTGCCTGGCCGCCTTTACAACCGCCGACCTGGCACAGCCGCCGCCGATCCATCCGTCGCTTATGACACCGTCCGAACGCACCAGCGCCCTGGCACCGGCCTTGGCGGCGGTCACCGACACGGTGCGCACCACAGTGGCGAGCGCAAACGCCTCGCCTTCCGCCTTCAGCTCAGATGCCAGCTCGAAGATGTCCATGTTGCCCATCACAACGCCTCCAGATGAGGGGCGATAGCCTTCAGGGAATCCAGCGTGTTGGCCGCCGCAAAAAAATCTACGAACGGCAGCGCCGCCGCCATGCCTTGTGCAACCGGGGCGTAGTCCTTCCACCCCTTCAGCGGGTTAAGCCAGATAACCTTGCATCCGCGCTTTTTCAGGCGTTGCATCTCCGATGCCATTTTTTCGGGCGCATCGGTGTCATAGCCATCCGACAATATGATCACCACGGTTCGGCCATTGACCATCCGCCGGGCGTATTGCGCATTGAAACTGGCCAGGTTGCCGGCGATCTTTGTCCCGCCGCCAAAACCCTGCGCCATCATCGACAACCGGTTTATGGCTCGCAATGTATCGTGATCCCGCAATGCCTCGCCGATGTTCACCAGCTTGGTGTGGAACAGGAACGCTTCGGTTTTCTGGTCTGTGCTCATCAGGCCCTTGAGAAAGGCCAGGAACACCCGCGCATAGACGGTCATCGATCCGGACACATCGAGCAGCGTCACCAGTGTCACCGGCCGGTCCGGACTTTTGAGCCTGAACAGGTTCAGTGGCTCGCCACCGGTTTGAACCGCTGCACGCGCAACCCGCCGGAGATCGATCAGTTTGCCGCTATTGTCAGCGCGCCGGCGGCGCGAGCGCCGGTCCCGGATTTGCCGGGCGATCAAACGGGCAACCTGTTCTGCCTGCGCCAAGGCGTCCGGTGTCATCAATTGACGAAAGTCGGTCTTTTCCAGGTTTGATATCCGGCTTGCCACCAGTTTTCCCTCACCGCCGCTCGACGCATCGCCCGTCCCGTCGGCATCGACTTCAGACTGCGTACCGGATGACCTGTCGGCGGGCCCGCCGTCTCCCAGGCTGAGATTGGAGCGCTGGCTGGCATTGTTACGGATCTTGCCACGCTTCGCGCCGCCGCTTTTCTCGCGTCCCCGGTTCAGCCAGAACGCCATAAACAGCTCGTCAAACCGTTCAAACCCGTCCTCACTGCGCGCGCAGATTGCCTTCAGCGCCATCCTTGCGGCGTTGACATCGAGCACGTCGATGCTCGCAAACGCCCGCATGGCCGCATCGGTTTCCACAAAGCCGACAGGAATGCCATTGCCGCGCAGATGTGACATGAAGTCGGTCACCCGCTCTGCAATTGAACCGCTGCGCTCAAGAAACCGGGTCGTTTGCATCACGCCGCCTTACCGACAAGGCGCTGCGCCACCTCAGTCGGCACCGCAGCCTGATCGGCCTGGGTTTTTAACAGGCAGACCAGCGTTGCCTGCAAGGTCGCCGGGTCGTCACTAAGATCGTTGATGCCCAGCCCGGAAATCGCTGCCGTCCAGTCCAGCAGTTCCGCTACGCCCGGCTTTTTCTCCAGGTCTTCCTTGCGCAGTGCCTGCACGAATCCGACAATCTGTTCGGCAAGATGGCCGTTCAACTGCGAGAAATGGGTCTTGAGGATCACCAGCTCGGTTCTCTTGTCCGGATAGTCGACAAACGAGTAGATGCAGCGCCGGCGCAGCGCATCCGACAGGTCGCGCGTTCCATTTGCGGTCAGCACGACGTGGGGTCTGGTCGTGGCCACAATAGTTCCAAGCTCGGGAATGGAAATCTGGAAGTCCGACAGCAGCTCCAGCAGGTAAGCCTCGAACTCTTCGTCCGCCCGGTCTATTTCGTCGATCAGCAAAACCGGCGGCACGTCCTGCTGGATGGCTTCCAGCAGCGGACGTTTAAGCAGATATTTCTCGGAGAAGATCCTGTCTTCGATCTCCGCGGAAGCGACGTCCTCTTCCGCTGCCACGCGGATCGACAACAATTGGCGCTGATAGTTCCATTCATAGATCGAAGTGGCCGCGTCCAGGCCCTCATAGCACTGCAGCCGTATCAGTCGTGTGTCGAGTATCTGGGCAAGTGTCTTTGCAATCTGTGTCTTGCCGACACCTGCAGCGCCCTCCAGCAGCAAGGGCCGGCTCAGGGTCTGCGAGATGTGAACCGCCATGGCCAGTTCATCGGACGCCACATAACCGGCACCGGCAAGATCAGATTTGATGTCTGTCCAGGTCATTTGCGTGTTCACTCCCAGCGCTGGCAGGTGCCGCGCCCGGTTTCAAGCCGGGCGCAACAGCTAGTCGTGCATGCCAAGGTCTTTGGCGGTTTTCCAGATCCGCCAATGGTCGTGCGGCATGTTGGTGTGAGTATGATCCACCCCGAACGCCCGGAACGCATCGTTGACCGCGTTGGAGAAGGCCGGGACACCGCCCACATTGGGGCTTTCGCCCACGCCCTTGGCGCCAATGGGATGGTGCGGGCTTGGCGTTTCGGTGAAGTCGGTCAGGTAATGCGGGGTTTCCCAAGCTGTCGGAATGAAGAAATCCATCAGCGTGGAGGTCTTGTGGGTACCCATATCGTCATATGCGATTTCCTGACCCATGGCGATGGCCAGCGCCTCGGTCAACCCGCCATGCACCTGGCCTTCAATGATCATTGGGTTGATACGCGTGCCGCAATCGTCCAGTGCATAGAACTTCCTGATCTCATGTTCGCCGGTGTCAACATCAATATCCATGACACAGACATAGGCGCCAAACGGATAGGTCATGTTCGGCGGGTCGTAATAGCTCACCGCCTCAAGGCCCGGCTCAACGCCCGGGATCTCCTGGTTGTAGGCCGCATAGGCCACTTCCTTCATGGTCTTGAAGCGCTCTTCAGCACCCTTGACCACAAAACGGTCCACATCCCACTCGATGTCGTTGTCGTGCACCTCCAACAGATAGGCGGCGATCATCTGCGCCTTGGCGCGGATTTTCCGACCGGCCATGGCCGTCGCCGCACCGGCTACCGGGGTTGAGCGCGAGCCATAGGTGCCGAGCCCGTAGGGTGCGGTGTCGGTGTCACCTTCCTCGATGGTGATATCGTCGGCCGATATGCCGATTTCGCTGGCGAGAATCTGGGCGAAGGTCGTGGCATGGCCCTGGCCTTGCGAAATGGTGCCAAGCCGCGCGATTGCCGACCCGGTCGGATGGATGCGTATCTCGCAACTGTCAAACATGCCCATGCCGAGGATATCGCAGTTCTTCATCGGTCCAGCACCGACGATCTCGGTGAAGTGGGCGAGTCCGATACCCATCATCTTGCGGGTCTCGCCGGTCTTGAAGGCTTCGACCCGTTCGGCCTGCTCCTTGCGCAGCCCGTCATAGTCGACCGCCTGCATCGCCTTGTCCCAGGCGGTGTGGTAGTCACCGGAGTCAAACTCCCAACCCAGTGCCGAGTTGTATGGGAACTGATCCTTCTTGATGAAGTTGATCTTTCGCAGCTCGCCGGCGTCCATGTCCAGCTTGATGGCCAGCACCTCGATCATGCGCTCGATGAAGTAGGCCGCTTCGGTCACCCGGAACGAACACCGGTAGGCAACACCGCCCGGTGCCTTGTTGGTGTAGATTCCGTCCACTGCCAGATAGGCTGTCGGGATGTCATAGGACCCGGTGCAGATGTTCATGAAACCGGCGGGAAACTTGGTCGGGTCCGCACACGCGTCAAAGGCACCATGGTCTGCGATCGTGTGACACCACAGGCCGGTGATCTTGCCTTCCTTCGTAGCGGCGATCTTGCCGGTCATCCAGTAATCGCGCGCAAACGCTGTAGCCATCAGGTTGTCCATGCGATCCTCGACCCATTTCACCGGCACGCCGGTCACGATGGATGCAACGATGGAGCACACATAGCCTGGATAGACACCGACCTTGTTGCCGAACCCGCCGCCGATGTCAGGCGAGATGACGCGGATATTGTGCTCCGCAATTCCCGACAGCAGTGACGCCACTGTCCGGACCACATGCGGCGCCTGGAATGTGCCGTACAGTGTCAGCTTGCCGTTGACCTTGTCCATGGAAGCCACGCACCCACATGTCTCCAGCGGACACGGATGCGTGCGGTGGTAATAGACGGTTTCCTCCGCCACCACGTCGGCGCCGGACAAAACGGCTTCGGTCGCTTCTTTTTCACCCTGTTCCCAGGTGAAGATGTGATTGGGGTGGCGTCTGGCGCCATGTGCGCCGGTCTTCTGATCTGCAATATCTTCTCGCAGGATCGGCGCGCCATCTTCTTCAGCCTTCATCGGGTCAATGAGAACCGGCAGTTCTTCGTAGTCAACCTCCACCAGTTCGATGGCATCGGCGGCAATGTAGCGATCCTCCGCCACCACGAAAGCGACTTCCTGGCCCTGGAACAGGACCTTGCCGTCGGCCAGGACCATCTGCTTGTCGCCGGCCAGCGTCGGCATCCAGTGCAGGCTGAGCGGCTCCAGGTCAGCCGCCGTCAACACGGCGATCACGCCGGGCATTTCGAGCGCTCTTTCCGCATTGATCGATTTCACCCTGGCATGCGCATAGGGCGAGCGCACAAAGTCGCCGAACAGCATGCCCGGCATCTTGATGTCGTCGATATAGTTACCTTTGCCTTGGGTGAAGCGGGAATCCTCGACCCGCTTGCGCGACGTCCCGAGTCCTTTCAGAGCGGCAGCGCGTTCAGACTTTGTGGGGCTCATCTCGTTCATTGTGCCGCCTCCTTGGCTGCGTTCATTTCAGATGCAGCTGCCATGATGGCCTTGACGATGTTCTGGTAGCCGGTGCAGCGGCACAGGTTGCCGGCCATGCCGAAGCGGACCTCCTCCTCGGTCGGGTCGGGGTTTTCCTGCAGGAACCGATGCGCACGGGTGATCATGCCCGGGGTACAGAAACCGCACTGCAGGCCGTGGTGCTCCTTGAACATCTCCTGCAGCACGTGCAGGTTGTCCGGCCCGCCTAGGCCTTCAATCGTCGTCACGTCGGCGCCATTGGCCTGGGCGGCAAACACGGTGCAGGATTTCACCGATTTGCCATCCATATCGACGGTGCAGGCGCCACAGTGGGATGTTTCGCAACCGATGTGCGGCCCGGTAATGTCCAGGCGTTCCCGCAGTACATGGATCAGCAATTCGCGGGGTTCAGCCAGGGTCTCCACCTGCTTGCCATTCACCGTCATCTTGATGTGCATTTTTGACATTGTGTGTTCCTCCCTCAAGCGCGTGAAACGGCGCGCTCGATGGCACGGCGCAAAATCACGCCTGCCACATGTTTCTTGAACTCGACTGGTCCTCTGCCGTCTTCTGCGGGATCGATTTCGCCCAAAGCGGCGTCAACAGCTGCGGACACTGCATCTGGCCCCAGATCCGAGCCGATCAGCGCATCCGACGCCGCCTGGCTGTATATCGGCGTGTCGGATAGGTTGGTCATCGCAATCGACGCGCTACTGCAGGTCGCGCCGTCTTTCGCGATCAGCACAGCCGAGGCGGCAGTGGCGTAGTCGCCAATCTTCCGCTTCTGCTTTTCGTACGCATAGCCGCCGGACTGAGGTTTGAACGACACAGCGGTCAGCACCTCGTCGTCTTCACGAGCAGTGAAGTACGCCGCCTCATAAAACTCGCGAGCCGGGATGTCGCGTTCGCCATCGGGACCATGCACGCTGAACACGGCGTCCAGGCACTGCATCAGGCCCGGCATGTCGTTGCCCGGGTCGCCATTGGCCACATTGCCGCCAACCGTTCCCACATACCGCACCTGTGGATCTGCGATCTGCAGGGCCGCCTCACGGATGATAGGAGCCGCCTTGAACAGGGCTTCATCAGCAATCAGTTCATGCTGTGTCACCATGGCGCCAATGCGGACGGCATCCCCGTCCACTTCAATGCCCCGCAATGCATCTATGTCCTGCAGGTCCACAAGATGGGGAATATCGGCCATGCGCAGCTTCATCATCGGGATCAGGCTGTGGCCACCCGCCATCACGCGCGCATCATCGCCGTGGGTTGTCAGCAGTTTGATCGCTTCCGACAGATCTGACGGGCGATAATACTCAAAGGTACCGGGTATCATTTCTGTTTCCTCCTCGGGCCAGCCGTTTTGTCCGACCGTGCCACTTCGAGGCTTCAGAATCTCAACGATGGCCATGCCAACGCGAGCCACCATTCACGACCAAATCGTCAAATTGCACGAAATGCGAAATGCCGGCACGAAATGCGAATACGGCTCGAATTCTACAGATCCAGCAACTCGCGCAAGGCACCGACCTTTGAGCGGCTGACCGGTACGTTTTCGATTGCTTCGCCCTGCAGGATGCATATGCCGGTATCCTTGCGGCGTTCAAAAGCGATAATCTTCTCTGTGTTCACCAGGTAGCTGCGATGGGTCTGGAAGAACATGGGCTCCGGCAGGTTCGTTGCGGATTTGCTGATCGACCAGGGACAGAAAAGCTTCTTGCCCCGGGCATAGAGCAAGGTGTAATGGCCTTCCGCTCGCACCGCGGCGATGTCATCACACTTTACGAAATAGATCTTGTTTTCGCTCTCATAGGGCACCTGAAGGTTTGCCCTCCCGGTCGCGTGATCAGTGTCCAACGGAAACACGGAAGCCGGTCTGCGCGGCTCAGCTGCCGCAACGCCCCCCGCAATTGCAGCAGGTGCAACCACATCTTCAGGAGCGCGTGCAGCGATTGCCGGGTGAGCCGCAGTTTCACTCGGCTGCAGGGCGAACGTCGAGGCCGACAACAGGAAAGCCCCGCAAATCACAAACGCAGCAAGTGTCACGATCATCGCCAGTTGGCTGTTGTGTATCGACGGCTCTATTGCAACGCCGGCAGGCAACCGGGCAAATCCGGTCCAGTACATGGCGGTGAAATGAGTGACGACCACAGACAGGCCAAACACAATTGTGCCGGTCAGAACCGAGCCTTGGGTCCTGCGTGCATAGGAAATCCCAATTGCTGCGATACCCATGACCGCCGCGGCCAGGCCCGCCAGAATCTTGCCAACGGTCGCAAATTGCGGAATGCAGCCGCGTATGCCCAGCATACCGACATAGTGCATGGAAAGAATGCCCGCGCCCACCAGCAACCCGGCAACTACAATGTTCTGCCGGGTGCGTTTGCCGAAATGCATCAGCAACAAGGCCATGCCGACCAGCAACACCGCGAACATTGCCGAGGCAAGCGTCAGCAGCGGATCGTAGCCAATATCAACAGGCAGCTCCAGCGCCAGCATCGCCACAAAATGAGTCGACCAGATACCGCCACCAAGCGCCAGCGCGGCCATGCTCACAAACACTTTCCGTTTGACATGGGAAAGTGCAGACAGACCGCTGGTCAATGTAAGGCCGGTAAACGCGGCAATCATGGAAATACACAATGCAGCCGCAACAAGTGTAACATCGTAGGTAAATGTCAGCATGCGCGCATCACCCTAGCGCCCAACCTGGCAGCCATCAACAAGCGACTTGAGACCCTGAAGGTTCGGCCCAAAGACAGTAACAAGTACCCTGGACACATGATGAGCATCAAACTGGAACAGACGTGGTCCCGGGGAACAGGTAACGGCACAGGATGACGATGATGCTCGACTGCTCATACCGGTCATTCTGCGCAACGCCTGCGTCATAGACCGTTCCCGCCCCGGAGGCTGCCAGTTCGCAAGCGGGCAAGGCGATTTTGCAGTCAACCACCTCAACCAAGCTCATCGTCAAATCTGCCATTTGGCAGATTGCCGCGTGTGTCATCACGATGCTCAATGGTCGAAAATCAGATGGGGCGCAAGGCAACCTCTGGGTCGGACCTGATATGCAGGTGTATTTGAATGGCAGACAACGGGAGCCCCGGAGAAATCCACCCTTGTTGGAGCGGAGGGCGAACTTCAAATCCGGAGCCCCGTTGCCGGCCCTGCTGCCGACGCTGCAGGAGACTTGTTTGGCAATCGTTTGCAGTCTGTCAGTATGGCAGTGACTTGGTCTTCCCCACCAGGCCATATAGCGGATCATCGAAGAACAGCGCCTTGTCCATCAAGACACCAGTCCAGTTGCTGTCCGAGCGCTGGATCTGGCCTGAGATGTCATCACCCACAATTCGTTTGACGATCACTCTTTCGTTCATCTCGAACCCGCTGAGACCGGTGATTCCCAGGCCCTCAGCCGAAAAATTCTTGAGTATTCCCGTTTGTGTCTGCCGTTGTGACACCACAGTGACTTCAACCTGGCACGGATACCGTTTCGATCCCCGGCGCTCTGCCCAGTTTGGAACCGACAGATTGCCGGCTCGGTCCAGGCACGGATGCTTGCCGGCCAGCACGTTGTGTAGCAGCCCGGCGGGCAGCGAAAGGTCATAGATTCTTTTTTCGCACCTCGTTTGGACCTGTTCACACAGATCAGCAGCCTCGAGCATGCCACGGGCAATGTGCTTCCAGGCGTCTGCGAAAACGTCAGTTGAAATCCGCGGATCTTCAGGCTCGATCGCCAGTTTTGCTGCCATGCGCAGTCCAAACTGCATCCTTGCAGGCAACAGCATTATGTCACCCAGTACAAAATCTTCTCCGGCAGTTTTGAGCAAGATCGCCAGGGGTTTGCGCAGGTCGCTGGCTTCAGTGGGCAAATACAGCTGCAGGTCAGCGTATGAGTCCCTTTCGGTCATGGTCTTGTCGACCGCCATCGCAAGGTCCGTTGTTGCAGCTGTCAGATAGGCGTTGCCAGCGACACTGCCAATTGCATTCGACACCTCGTGGGTGCTGATGGGGGCGCCAGCCGGACCGCTGTTAACCTGTGCGCTCGCAGACGTTCCGAAATCGAATTCAAATGCCGGGTCTTCGGACAGGTCCTGTTCGTTGAAAAGCTGCTGCGCAGTCAACGAGGCATCGCCGGATTTCGAAAAACTCATCACCACATTTCTCCCATACAGACCCATATGGTGTTAATGCTGTCTCATTTAGATAATCTAAAAAGATATCTCTACTGATAAGTTTCGCAATTGGGGAACACAAATACATAAGGTGCGATTTTTCACGAAGGTAATTTATATAACCTAACGTTATATATACATCCATTTTTTAACATAGATCAAAGAACTGAATTTCCGTTAGCTTATTGTGCCACATGAATATTTTGTGAAGACGCTTTGGTAGTATTGTGCTAACCTCCACCTACGTAAGGTTGAACGACAATTTCGAGTCGCTGTGACACGGCAAAGATGTCGCAATCGCGTTATTGAATTTCTGACCTTACGGCATGATCTGCAAGTCAGTGCGGTGCGTTTCAAAATTATATCTTACGTTAACGTCAAGTTATCTCGGAAGGAGAAACTGAATTGCGGCCGATCGAGCTGAAAGACTGTGAACCGATCTACAAGGTGAACGCGTTCGGCTATCCTCACGTGACGGTATCAGGGCAAACCATACCGGCGCCTGAGAAACTGGCCGTTGTTCTTGCGGTTCTGGCCAGCCAACCGGATCGCACCGTGAGCCAGCAAAGCCTGGTCTCCATGCTTTGGGGCACCGCTGAAAAGGCCAGGGCCAATGCAAGTTTCCGGCAGTTCCTGGTAAAGGTCAGAAAACTTGAAAAGCAATACGGTGCAAGCCTTCTGGTCAAGTCCGGCAAGCTGGTGTCCTACGACAGTGCCTGCGTCCAGGTTGATCTCGAAACAGCGCTTGCCCATGATGTTGTCGACGACACCAGAACCGGGAACTATTCAGGTCTCACGACCTTTGTTGAGATGGTTGCCTCGCCCCTGCTTCAAGCCGTGGATATAGACACTCGCGAGTTTGAGGATTGGCACTTCGAGCTGTCAGGCAAGCTGATGACGGCCCGCAGCGCAGCCCTTTCGGCGCTGATGGAACAAGAAACGGTGCCAGCAAAGATTGAACAGGTCGCCAATGATCTGCTGGAGCTGGATTCCAGCAATGAGGCGGCCTACAGGACTCTGATCAAACTCTGGTGTGATCAGGGCAATCAGGCAAAGGCGCTGCAAGTCTACAATCGCTGCCGCCAGGTCTTGTTGACCGATTACGGCATCAAACCGAGCCTGTCGACCGAGCAGCTTGCGACCACCATGGGCATCAAGCAACAGCCCGCAAGAGCGGCGCTCGCGCCATTTACCGTCGCCGGCAATGTGGACCAGGCAGACACAGCGAAAAAGATAAACCTCACCGAGCAGACCCAGAGGATCGGCGCGCCCAGAATGATCCTGCTGCCGCCTCGCCTGGCTCACGGCGCAAGTCCGTCGGTGCAGTTGATTGAGGCCCTGCTAGACGACATTACCGTCGGGCTGACCCGCTATCGCAGCATCGCCGTGCTGGCCGCCCACAGCGGTCGCATGGCCAGCCAGGACGCCAGTGGCGACTTTGATGCCATCGGCAAGCGGTTTGGCGTCGATTACATACTCTCAACCGTCATCAAATCTAACGATGACGGATCAACCGCGACCTTTCTTTTGCTTGATGCGCGCACAACCGAGAGTCTCATGGCCTTGGACAAACGGTTGCGCGAGGACGACCTGCCGGGATTGTTTTCACGACTGAGCTTCGAGATTGTCCGCCAGCTCGTATCGACGATCGAACGCCGCGAAGTTGCGTTTCCCACGACAACCGACAACAGCAATGCCTACCAGCATTTTCTCAATGGTCGACGCTTTCTGTGGCACTCTGATCTGCCTGAAATCAGGAAAGCGCGCGCCAGTTTTCGCCGCTCGATAAATGAGGCAGACAATTTTGCACCCGCCTATTCCGGCCTGTCGCGAACCTTGAGCATGGAAAGGCTGGTACGCGGCATGACCTCCAGCGACTTGCTCGTCGAAGCGCTGGAATACGCCGGCAAGTCTATCAGGATTGATCCCATGGACGGGCGCGGCCTGCGCGAACTCGGCTTTACCAACCTGTACATGCGGCGCCATGATGAAAGCCTGGAAAACTTTGCTGCCGCCGCGGATCTGATACCAAACGATGCGGACATGCTGGCCGACTATGCCGACGCACTGTCTCATGCCGGTCAGGGAGCCGAGGCACTGGCAATCTGCCTGCAGGCCAAGGCGTCCAATCCGGATCCGCCAGCCTATTACGACTGGATACATGCCAGCATCCTCTATCAACTGGCTGCCTACAAGGCAGCAATTGCAATTTTGCAGCCGCACCGAAGCAATCCTGGTGTCGCGCGCCTGCTTGCTGCATCTCATGCCATGTCAGGGGATGTGAGCACCGCGAGAAAGTACAGTGCGACCGTTCGGGAAAACTATCCCAGCTTCGAACTCAACCGGCTGAGTGAGCTGGTTCCGGACAAAAACGCAAATGATACAAGGCATTTGGTCGAGGGATTGCGCATGGCCGGATTGTCATAACACCCAAGGTGATTGCCGCCGCGACCTGAAATCACACTTGAATCACACATCACCGCCTACGCTTCGCCTGTTAACTAAATTCTTTAACAGGCGGAGACTCAAATGAACGCATCCTACTCATCAGATACATCGTGCCCAAACACCGTTCGCGCCGCAGACGGTCAGGTGTTTCCCATCTCGGCACGGGCCGGCAGCGCTGCAGGCACGGACCTCACTGACAATGGCGTGATGTCGACAATCGTATTCACCATGCGTTCAGAGCCCGGTCGGGTGTCGTGCTGAAGTAACAGGAACAATGCGGGTTCGGCAGAACCCGCAGAGTTGCTCTGGCATTTTGACAGACATCAGGCCGATGATTTTTGATTGCAGTGATTGAAAATCATCCTGATCAGGTCAGCAGGACCATTCAGATTGATCGAGTTATTGACAGTTCACCCAGCAGCCTTGCCAAACCGGGCAGGAGCAAATCTATGATGATGCCGAGACCGGAGACCAGGATATCCTATCCGGCGAACGACCGGATTTGCGGAGCACGCCGTACGTTATCCAGGATTCGTCCGCATTTTTCCGAATTGGGCATCACCAGGCTCGGCGAGTTGACCGGACTGGACAATCTGGGCCTGCCGATAGCGTTTGCAACCAGACCGAATTCCCTCAGTTTGTCGGTGAGTTTGGGCAAGGGCGCCGATATCGACTCAGCGCTGGTGTCGGCTGCAATGGAGGCGGCGGAGACAGCAATCGCGGAATTCCCGCCGCAGGACCCGGTCAAACTGTCGGTTTCCCAGGCGCGCGACCGCGGTCATGAAGCGGTGGACCTTGATCGCATTGCCCGCTGCCATCCTCATCGCCTGAACGAAAATGACAGCATGTCATGGATTGAAGCGACCAACCTGGTATCGGGAGACCGGTTTCTGGTCCCCTGGAGCCTGGTCGGCCTCGATCACAGGGTCAACCCACCGAATTTCAACAACGCCTTCTATGTCACGTCCGACGGGCTGGCGTCGGGCAACAGCCGCAACGAGGCCATATTTCATGGCATCTGCGAGCTCGTTGAACGTGACGCCCTGGCGTCCTGGCAGTTTGCCGGTGATGAAGAAATCAGGCGGTCCCGGCTGGCAGTAACAGGAGACGAAGACCCGCGCCTGCCGGTGATACTGGAAGCCATCGCTTCATCAAATACATCGTTGCAAGTCTATGAGATGCGCACCGACACCGGCATACCCTGCGTCATGGCCATTCTCGGCGCCACGCACGGCCAGGGCAAAGCAACATCATCCGCCACCTGTGGTGGCTGCGGATGTCATCCTTCATATGGCCATGCGCTGGTGAAAGCCATAACCGAAGCTGCCCAGGCCCGGCTGGCGCTCGTGGCCGGTGCGCGCGACGACTTCTGTTCAAAGCACTATGAGCCGGCCGACGCGATAAGACTGCCGGCTTCCGGCCCCGCCAAGCGACTGTCTCTCAACAAATTCTCCTGCACGGCATCCAGCCGGACCGGCGGTGGCAAGCACGACGTGGAGGCTGGTGTAGCCGATGTGACACGGAAACTGGCTGCGGTCGGCATAGACCAGCTGTTTGCCATCGACCTGCCGGCAGAGCGGTTCGGCATCAGCGCCGTACGTGTCATTGCCACTGAATTGCAGGTGCCGCTTCAGGGTGAACGTGTCCAGGTCACGCCTCGCGGGTTACGCAACCTGAAGGCGGCGGCGGCATGAAAGTTCTGTTTACCGGCCCAACCCTTGCCAGTCAGCTTGCCAATATCAAGGAGCGCTGTCCGGACATCGTGGTCCGCGGTCCAGCGGCATGGGGAGATGTCGCCCAGGCAGTTCGCGATGGCGCGACCAGAATTGGTATTGTCGATGGATACTTCGAACAGACCAGGTCTGTCTGGCACAAGGAGATTATCTTCGCCCTTTCAAGCGGCGCCAAGGTTGCCGGTGCTGCGAGCCTCGGCGCATTGCGCGCGGCCGAGTGCCAGCCGTTCGGCATGATCCCGATCGGCTCCATTGCCCATGACTACATCTCCGGCACGCTGTTCGATGACTCCGATGTTGCACTGG
This sequence comes from Anderseniella sp., assembly GCA_028289645.1. Classification (GTDB taxonomy): domain Bacteria; phylum Pseudomonadota; class Alphaproteobacteria; order Rhizobiales; family Aestuariivirgaceae; genus Anderseniella. Next base: position 31,824 of record JANQOK010000023.1, on the reverse strand, counting down.
TCCACGGTCCGGCGGAACTCAACTATCTGGCGTTGTCAGAACCGCGCGTAAACGTGGTTGCAACGCTCAATGCGATGATGAAGGACAACCTGATCTCCGAGACAGAGTGGAAAAATGCCAAAGCTGTTGCCGACCGGATGTTCTATGCCGAGCTCAGCCTGCGCTCTGTGTTTGCAAACATGCAGGTCATGAACGCAAACCGCGTCGAGCGGATGATCAAACTTGCCAAAGCCAAATATGTGGACGCCAAACAGGCAGACGCACTGGAACTGGTTGACTGGCTGCAATCTGACATGGACGAGCCCGTGGCGCCTGGAAAACCATGGACCTTCAACCAAACATCACAATGGATAGAGATGTGCGAGGATTTGGACGCAAAAAACTGAAGAAACTATCCGGCTCAACGGTTCCCGGGATTGGCCAGTCGCCAAGCACGGGCCCAACGGCCGGCGATACACGGGGGTATGAGAGATGACGGCACCAACAGCCACAACCAGAATTGCAAACCTGTTGAACGAACTTTCACAGGTCAATGGCAGCTCAGGCAAGTCATTGATGACAATCGGAGAGGTGTCAAAAAACCTGGATATGACACCACGCACCATTCGTTTCTATGAGCAGTCAGGCATCATTACCCCGCATCGAAGCGGGCGGTTTCGTCTGTTCAGCTACAAGGACATTTGCTCGCTGCGATTGTCGAAGCAGTTGCGGTCATTGGGAATGGAGGTCAAGGACATCGCGCGCCTTGTTCAGACGGCCGCAGATGGTGGAGAAGACATCGATTATAACGAACTTCTGCTGAAAACGCTGAGCACGCGCCTGGAATCCCTCGGGGCGGAACTTCGCGCCGCCGAGGAGCGCTTTGCAAGCTGCAAACAGGCGCTGAACGAACTGGCCGGCAATGTCGCGGCAGAATAGGGTTCCTGAGAGCAGATCCGGAACACCCGGCCAAACTGAATGAGCGGATCGCGTTCGACGTGGCCGGGCGACCGCATGGAGCATTCGAATCCACGTAGCTCTAATGTGAAGGGTTGCCGTAACCGCCGCCGCGCAATATCCGCACAACCGGGAAAACAAGCTGGCTGAGTGCGTGATTTTCAGATTGGTTGAGACTGCCGCTGATAAGGACGCCCTCTTCAACCCACAGGAATGAAAACGCGTTGTGGATGCCGGTATGCCCGATAAGCGTCATGCCGGGGCCTGCCTTGGCTTTATAGAGACCGAGCCCATACTCAATGTCGTTGCCCAGGTCGCTCTCGATCCATCGCTGCATTTCCGCCAGGCTTTTTGATGAGACAAGTTTGCCGGTGAACAGGCCGCGAAGCAGTTTCAGTTGATCTTCAAGGGTGCTGTAGACGCCGCCTCCCGACCAGTCTGCGCTTTGCATCCTGTTGTCGGTGACGTCCAGATCGCCCTCGTACGAATGGGTTGGTTCAGCGCAGCCCACGGGCAGTGATTCCTGAAAGAACATCCAGCTGCAATTCATCTGCAACGGTTTGAAAATCTCCGCCCGCAACTGCTCGTGCAGTTGACGGACAGTCAACTGCTCAAGCACAAGACCGACAATGACATAGTTGGTGTCAGAGTACTTGAAACATGACCGGGGTGCGCATGCAGGCTGTTGCCGGCTCGCCCAGTCGATCAGTTCGGTCGGGTTCCAGTTCTTGTCCTTTGCCCTGTGCCACAAGGACAAAAACCCATCGCCCTGCCAGTAATCGGGAAGACCGGATCGATGCGCCAGCAGATCCCGCAGGGTCGAAGACTGCAGGTTGTCGCGGAACTCCGGATGACTGGCATGTGTCAACAGCCAACCGCTGCCGCCAACCAGATCAGAGATCGGTGTGTCAAGATCGAGCATGCCCCGTTCTGCGTAGACAAAAGTGAGTGCCGCCACCATCATCTTTGTGATGCTTGCCACACCGAATGGCGTGTTAAGGAACACCGGAGCGTCGTCGGACTGGCTATGTGTCCCGACTACAAGTGCGGCAGCAAGGTGATCTGCGTCGTCGGCGCCATGCAATCTGGATATCGCGAGCAAGGCGGCGCCGGGATGCGGTTGGGTGTGGGAAACCGCGTGGTCGAGCACATGTTGTAACTGGTGCTGGAGATTGGGGCCCGCGGTTTCCGCAACCGTCTTCGCCAGGCGCTCATGGGCGGGCGTCGCTTCGGCCGGCGAAAACAGACCGGCACCCGCCATCACAATCCCCGCTCCCAGCAATACCCGCAGCATATCTGTCTCATATTGAGGCATTTGAACTGGCACTCAAACTGCGATCGAACACTTGCGGCCATAACAAGCAAGCCAGGTGCCAGATCCACTGCGCCAACGTGTCAAATCGCCATTCAGCATACTGCGTGATAGCTGGTAGAGGGGAAAAGGACACGATGCAGCGACCCGGAAACACAAGCCGTAAGGCGCTCGGCACGATGACACGCATGCTGTGTGTGATCGCACTGCTTTTCGCAAGCTTTGCCCACAGTGTTCCGGCGGTATCTCCGACAGCAGCCTCTCCCCAAACCAGTGTTGACCTGTCCGCCTATGCCCTGCCCGACGGCACTTTGCCGGTCATCTGCCATTCACCATCCGGAACCGACGATAGCGGCGGCCCTATTTTCTTCAGTGATTGTGAGTTTTGCCGGCTGGCCGGTGCTGCGATCCTGCCGGTATCTGATCATGCCTGGTCACGGCCGTGTACTGTGGCCGGTTATCCTGCGCCAGCGGTTCATGATCCGGCGCTTCTGCCGGTTCACTACGCCGGCACGCCAACGCGCGGGCCACCGCTCATCTAGGCTGCAGCTCCATACGGCAATCCCGGCGCGGCCCGTTTAGGTCTTGCCCGACGCTGAGATCAGCCGCTGCAATTGAAATTCAGCTTACAAAAAACAACCCCACTCGGCCGCTGCAGCAGGACTGTCCGCGCGCGGCAATGGAGACGACAATGCAGATAGACTCTATATCCCTGGCGCTGGTAGCCAGCCTCATCACGGCATCCGCCGCCCTGGCGCAAACGAAGCAGCAACCATCGCAAGCTGTGATTGCCGACCAGCTTGATTCCGTGGTGCACGCTTCTGAATTGCCGGATGCGCAACCATCTTCGGCACCCGGCACGGTAATTCTGGCCGCTTCGTCCGGTGCCAGCACTGACCACTCATCGATGAAGCAGCCGAGCTATGCGGTTGGAGATCTGGTGATCACCAATGTTCGCGCCGGTGCCACCGTCCCAAAGGCACCTGTTGCCGGAGGCTATATGATGATCAAGAACAACGGCAGCACATCGGATTTTCTGGTCGGCGGACAGGCAGCGTTTGCCGGTGAGGTTCAAATCCACGAAATGAAAATGCAGGACGACGTCATGAAGATGCGTGAGCTCGCGGACGGCCTGGAAATTCCGGCAGGCGGAGAAGTGATGCTGAAGCCTGGCGGCTACCACGTCATGTTCATGAAGCTGACCGAACCGCTGGCTGAAGGTGAAAGCCGCAAGGCGACACTGACTTTCAAAAACGCCGGCAGCGTCGAGGTTGAGTTCAGCGTCAAGAGCCGCAAGCACCTGAACGCGCACGGCGGTGAGCACTCCGGTCACGGGAGCAGCAACTGATGAGCGCTCTGCAAAGGAGACTGGCAATCTGGGCGGCAGCCGCCGCCCTCATTGTCACCGGAGGAGGTGTCTGGCTCGCCACCACCGACACGCCCCGGCAATTGTCCCAGACAATCGTTCAGTCGAAGGGAATTGGCCAGCCTTTCAATCTTGTCGATCACAATGGAGAACCGATAACCGAGAAAGCGTTCGAAGGGTCCCCGACCGCGGTGTTTTTCGGATTTACCCATTGCCCGGAAGTATGCCCCACAACGCTTTATGAAATGGCCTCGTGGCTGGACACACTTGGGCACGAGGGCGAACCGATCAAGGCATTCTTCATAACAGTGGATCCTGAACGGGACACGCCCGAAATCTTGAAGAGTTATGTGTCAAATTTCACTGATCGCATTGTCGGAATCACCGGAAAGCCGGATGACGTTGCAGACCTTGCCAGGTCCTGGCACGTCTATTCCAGGAAGATACCGCTCGAAAGTGGCGACTACACCATGGATCATACGGCGTCGGTTTTCCTGGTTGACGCAGAGGGCAATTTCAAAAGCACGATTGCGTTTCGCGAAAACACCGACACCGCTGTTGCAAAATTGAGGAAGCTGGTATCGCGCTGACCAGAGCGCTGTGCCGGCAAACCTTTAGGGCAACCATGTGGACTTGCGCACGAAACCGTCGAACCGATACATCGCCGATGTTCTTTGTGCGAATCGGTCTAGGCTTGCACACGGCATCCGTTTGATGAGACATCATGCGGGCTTTGGAGGGCGGCGTGTGCAAACCTGATATATTTTTCCGATTCATCATCTGTTATCGACAGTTCGGTAATTCTGTTCTGGATGAATTGCAGTTGCCGCATTGCGATTTACAAGTTGAGCGCTAGCCTGTCGGACGGACGGAAAAGGGAATCAGGCACATCTTACCCCAATCGAACGATACGCTCTGGCAATTTGCCTATGACAACGCTGTGCTTGTGCGCGACGCTCTGGTGCGCGCCCAGAAGCTGAGCGAACATGATCACAAGACTGCGGTGGCCTGTGTCCAGACGGCGTTAAGCGCACTGGCCAGGCTGCGCGCTCGGGCGCCTGAGTCGTCCGCGCTTTTGGCCACGGTATTGTTTTTTGGGATCGAGTTGGAGGTCCGGCTGACCGGAGCTACCGGCACCGAAGGTAGCGACTTTGAACAGGCAATCGGTGGCGAGATCGCGCGAACCGAAGAGTTGATAGCCGCCGTCAGGAAACATCTGGACCAGAGCACGGCCCCATCGTCCCAAGACTGATTACAAATCTACCTGGGGAACATTTTGCGGATGGTGATAACAATAAGCATCAGCACTGCGGCGAAACCGCCAAACTGAACCGCGGCACTCTGGTCACCGAGATCTGCAAATACCTGCAGCAGGAAATAGGCGACACCGGCAAAGATTCCGATCATGATGAGCTGAACAAGGGTCACGCTTTCCTCCGTGCCTCGCCACCCCCAGAACAGGTTGTCTGTTGCCTCCAGAATACCCGTCATGGTAGAATTTTCAACTGGTTATCAGAGCGTCAGGAATGGGTATCGAACGCACAATGCCCATTGAAACCGGAACGGACGCAGAGTTTGTCGTTCCGTTACTCCGGCCTGGGTGTTTGCGACGCGGCAACATCGGCAAAACTTGCGTTACCGCCACAGATCAATACACCAATCGTAGCGTCTGCTGGGAGTATTGGCGCAATCTTGGCCAGGGCTGGAAACGTTGCACCTGCCGCGGGCTCGGCCCAGATTCCCGACATCTCGGCATACTGAGTCACGCCGGCAAACGCTTCTGCATCCGTTACCAGAACAATCTTTTCAACTACACTGTTGCAGTGATCATAAAACAGCTGCGAGACCTCAGGCACACCCAAAGTCGAAATTGCTGACGTGACCTGTGTTTTGACCGGGCCGCCTTTTGCTATGGCCTGGCTCATCGCATCGGCCCCGAAAGTTTCCACTCCCCAGATCCTGATGTTGGGATTTCTGGATCTTGCCGCAACGCAAACGCCGGAGATCATCGAACCGCCACCGACCGACACCAGGATGTCGGTGAGGTCAGGGTGGGCTTCAAGAAATTCCAGGGCCAGTGTCCCGGATCCTGCTGCAATGACTGTGTCATCGCAGTCGTCGATGAGCAGATCACCATTCCCGCTGAGGCGTTCAGCCCGTTCAAACGCTGCTTCAACACAGTCAGTCCAGATCACCTCGGCGCCCGCCGCCTCAATTCTCATGGCAGATGACCCTGGAGCGGAGCGAGGCAGGACAATGACAACATCAAGCATAAGTTCAGCCCCGACCTCCGCAAGAGCAATGCCGAAGTTTCCGCCACTGACCGCCACCAGTCTCCTTGCTTTGTCGGCTGGTGAAAGTGTCAGCAGCCTGTTCAACACGCCGCGTCGCTTGAACGATCCGCCCATTTGAAGGTTTTCCAGCTTAAGGGCCACTTGCTGGCCGACAAGCCTCGACAATCGGGCGGGAGCGATGGTCGGCGTTTGCAGTATCCTGTCGCCAGTTCGACGCCTTGCGGCTTCAATACTGTGTTGGGTGAGGCAATTCATTCTCGGTTCCCGTCATACTCGCGGTGCATAGCCGTCGCAGGTGGTGGCGCTGGATGAGACATGCCTTCGTCTCATCCATGCCGCCGTTTCCACTCGTCGGCCACGTCGCCCATTGTCTTGTCTGTGCCATCCTTGATCCAGTGCATGAAGGGCCGGTCGAACCTGAAATCCGGGCCGCATTGCGCCTTCAGGAAACGACGGACGTTCTGGGTATTCTTGTAATTCTTCGTAACCGGTGTGGACCGGACAATGTTGCCTGTGTGCCAGTTGAACTCGCTCATCTTTCAACTCCTTCACGTGACTTACGATGAACCGCCCGCCGTACCTGATGCGGGCAGAATGATTTCGATCCTGAGCCCGTGCGGTTGCAGGTTTTCGATGCTCATGTGGCCATTGTAAATCTCCAGAATGTCCTGCGTGATGGCCAGGCCGAGACCTGATCCGGGGGCGTCCTCGTCCATGCGGCTGCCGCGCTGGGTAACCGCCAGGGTTTGCTCAGGCGGTAAACCAGGGCCATTGTCCTCAACTGCGATTACCACTTGTTTGTGCCCCTCAAGCTTCACGCTGACTGCAACTTCGTCATCTGTCCACTTGCGCGCATTGTCCAGAATGTTGCCTGCAACCTCTTCAAGGTCCATCAGATCGATATCCGCATAAAGCCCGTCTGCGATGTCTTCGCGCCAGGAAATTTCCCCGCCGCGCGGCAGTTGCCGGAAGGCGCGGATGAGTTTGCTCAGCGCCGGCCTGAGTTCCGTACCCTGCCCCGCGAGCCTTTGTTGTCCGCGCGCTCTGGCCCTGGCCAGTTGCCGTTCGATCTGCCGGTTCATGACCCCGATCTGCAGGTCGATCTCACGGGCAATTTCATCGTGCCCGGCATCCTTGATGGCACGGCCTTCGGCCGACAGGATGGCCAGCGGTGTCTTGAGGCCATGCGCCAGATCCGATGCGCTGGCCCGTGCGCGATCGACCATTTCCGCCCTTTCATTGAGCAAGCCGTTCAACTCGTCAACCAGCGGTTCCACTTCACTGGGAAACTGGCCCTCCAGAACATTCTGCCGGTTGCTTGAAATCGCCTTGACCCGCTGCCTGAGCGTACTCAGTGGCCGCAAACCGATCAGAGTCTGGGCAGCCATCGCAGCGAACAGGAACAGTGCCAGAAGCGAGACAAGAATCAGCACGTCGGATGCAAACGATGCCCGTGCCGTGTTGAGCTCGTTCTGGTCCATGGCCACGACGAGCTGAACCTGTAGATCCTTGCGGCCCGCCTTCATGACGACGGTTCGCTCTACAAGCAACAAGGTTCCGGCATTGGATTTGACATCGCGGTGCCTGGAAATCTCGCCGGTTCTGCCCTGAACGCCCGGTGCGGTGATTGTCTGGTCCCACAGGGAACGTGACGAAAACACCTCTCCACCTGCAGTCCTGACCTGCCAGTACAATCCGCCGAACGGACGCTCAAACCGAGGGTTGTCAAGAACATCCGTCACTGTGATCTCGCCCCTGTCGGATGCTTCCAGGCGTGTCGTGAGCTGGTTCAGGTGGGCTTCCAGCTCCTTGTACAATCGCTCCGACACGTGCTGTTCGAAAACCTGGCTCAACACGCTCCAGTACAGCACCAGTGCGCCGACAATGCAGACAGCAGCAGCCGCAAACAACCGGAATCTGAGCGACCGCCAGATCATTCGGCCTCGTCGCCTATGATGTAACCGTAGCCGCGGCGATTGCCGATCACCTTGGCGCCAATCTTGCGCCTGAGCCGGCCTATCAACACTTCAAGGTTGTTGTTTCCCCGTTCCTGGCCGATACCGTAAACGTGCTCGGTGAGTTCATGTGGCGCCACGACCCGGCCGGCATTGTAGATCAGGTAGGTCAATGCACGGTATTCCAGCGGAGTCAGGCTCACACGGGCACCGTCCACCGACACCCGCATCAATCGGGCATCCAGTGTCAGCGGGCCGACCGTGATGGATGACGTGGCCTTGCCTGCTGTCCGGCGCACAATGGCGTGCAGCCGGGCGACAAGCTCTTCCATCTGGAACGGTTTGGTCAGGTAATCGTCAGCGCCCGCGTCGATACCGGTCACCCGTTCACGCCAGCCGGATCTTGCCGTCAGCACGAGCACCGGTATGGTCACGTCTGCTTCGCGCCAGCGTTGCAACACACTTATGCCGTCCATCTTCGGCAGGCCAAGATCAAGCACGATGGCAGCATAGTCTTCAGTGCTGCCAAGAAACCAGGCGTCTTCGCCGTCTTCTGCCACTTCCGGCACGAAGCCGGCGCCGGACAGGACCCGGCACACGTCCTGCGACAGTTTCGGTTCATCTTCTACAACCAGAATACGCAGAAGCCTAACCTCCCCTTGTTACGTCCCTTACTACGCCAAACCAGGGTCCGGACCCTAGGGTCAGGACTCATTAATCTTATCCATTCTGCGGGAGGATATTTTGCGTCTGACAAGGCGAAAGGGCACAGGAAACCTGACGGTTTTCAAGCCCTTTCAACACAGTCAGGGGCAAAATAGACCCCGCCCTTCGGGTTTGAGCCAAAACACCCGCCTGAAGGCGAAAAATGCTCGACAAGGCACAAAGCCTTGCCTTGCGCTGTTTCACGGTCATTCGAATGTTTTGGTTCAAACAGAATTGCATAAGATTAATGGGTCCTGACCCTAGTCCCTGTGCCTCAAACCATAGTGGTCGAATGCCTCGTCGAGGGTAAAAATACGCTCGTTCCTGGCATCCATCACATATCGGGTGACGCGTCCGTCCGGCAGCAGCACAATAAATATATAAACCCGGTTCCCGCCACGTTCGCGATAACGAACATCGAGCACTTCCCCGTCCACTTGTCTGGTGAACTTCCGCATCAGTTGATGCAGCGGCTTGACTTCGCCGCTTTCGATGGCATCGCGCAATTGGCGGCGCTCGCGCCGGCGTTCCCGCCTGCGCCACCTGCGCCGCCTGCGCTCGCGGCGCCGGCGCCGACGACGACGCTGCCGGGGCGGCAGGCCCTGCGCCGCGGCTGGCTCACCTCCCAACACGCAACCCACCAGGGCAGCGCAGGCCATCAGAAAGGTCCGGCGCGACAGGTTCGGTTGTTTTTCCGGCTGGTGCAGGGTCTCGTCCATTTGGCGTCAGGTACCACTTCAAAACTGACAAAACACTGACATCATCTGTCAGCGGGCCCTCAGCGGGCTTTGGCTAGTTTTCTCGCATCGGAACAAAACTATCCGATCTGCAGAACAAAAAAAGCCAGATGGAGAACAACATGAACAGGTCACTCGTGATCGCGGTCGCTGCAACTCTCGCCCTGACGCTCGCGGCCGGCGCCGCTGCAGCCCAATCCACTCCCGGCGCGGATTGGCGCCAGCACAACCAGTCATTGCGGATTTTCGATGGCGTCCAGGATGGTTCACTGACCTTCCGCGAAACCGGACAGCTGATCCGCGGACAGGCCCGCCTTCGCAATCAGGAACGCCGCTTCAAGGCCGACGGCGTCGTCACACGCAGCGAGCGCGCACGAATGCACCGCAGCCTGAACCGGCAGAGTCGTCGCATCTACCGGCGCAAGCACAACTGATCGGTGACGTTTGGGCCGTGATACCGACCAATGCCCCTTCAGACGTATCACTGCCTGCATGCTGGTCGCCGCTTCTGCCCTTCAGCCGCCGCCAAACCCCGCTTACCAGGCCGGTTCGAAGACAGGCCGGTGCCCAGCATGAAAGCCCCGGAGAGATCCGGGGCTTTTTCAATTCGCTCACTGTAATCCCTCACCGCGTGAAACCGTCCCAGATCACCCCGGCCTCAACTTCGCCCCGTTGCAGCTATACGCAAGCTTGGCGGTAACCGGAGTAACACACAGACATGCTGCATCAGGTGGCGGAGTTCATGGCGCGGCGGGTCTGGTATGCCTGGGTGCTGCGGGTCGCGATCTGTTCCGCCGGCACCGTTCTGATCGGCCCATTGACGGCCGCCGCGGCATTCCTGTTTCTCCCGACCAATGATCCTGATGCCCTCAGGCAAATGCAGGGATTCCTGATCGTGGCCATCATCGTCAGTTCGGTAGTCGCGATGATGCTGACATACCAGTTCGTGCGCCTGTGTTTCGTCTATCTGGACCGGCGTGATCCGCGCGAACTGCGCATGAACATCGATGCACGCATGCCGGTGATGCTGATATCCGGCTTCATTGTCGCGGCCAACATTCTGACCGTCATCTTCCTGTTTCAATGGTCGCTCGGCTGGGTTGTGGTGAAGTCAGTTTCCGATCCCTTCGATACCATATTCCTGTGGTCCACGCTGACCAGCCTGGTTCAGTTTGCAAGCATCGGATTTGCAGAGGAAGTGCGCTATCGCGCCTATGGCTATGCGTCGGGGGAAGGATCGGTTCCGGCACCTGTCCTGGTAATTGCAAACGCGTTCATCTACGCGCTCCTGCATATCCAGTACAACCAGTTTGGTATCATCGCATTCTTCAACCTGATGGTGATTGCCGGTTTCTACATCGCGGCGCTGCATTTTTTCAACTCGATCTGGTTTGGCGTCGGCTTCCATTTTGCCTGGGATTTCGTCCAGGTGTCCGTGTTCGGGCTGGCGTTTTCCGGCACCGGCAATACCAGTCTCATCGTCATCGAGCAGAGCGGCCCGCCATTATTCGTCGGCGGTCGTGCGCTGATTGAGGCCGGGCTGGTGTACTTCGTGGTCTTTGCGGCGGCCACCTCGCTCATTGTCTACCTGCTCAGGCAGAGGCCCGGCGGCCTGACCGCCATCTGAACAGGCCGGCAACTGCCACTTGAAAACCTCAGGAAATTGCTGCTTAGCTTCCCAAGCTATTGATACAAGGGGAGAACCATGTCGGGTCAGATGGTCTGGGGAACAGTGCTGTTGGGCATCTGCATGTTCTTGCATGTCGCCTTCCTGGTAATCGATATAAGGCTTTTGAAGTCGCTGAACAGAAAACTGTGGGCGTCGGGCCCCTTGTTCTCTACCGCAGTTCTGCTGGGCGTCGCGATCATCATTATCGTCATTTCCCACTCGGTCCAGGTCTGGTTGTGGGCATTGTCGTTCATTGCTTTTGGCGCCTTCACCGATCCCGGAACTTCCGTGTATTTCGCCCTGGTCACCTACACGACCCTGGGATATGGCGACATTGTCCTGGCTGAAAACATAAGGCTTTATGCTGCCTTTGCGTCGGTTACCGGACTGCTGGGTTTCGGTCTCAGCACGGCCTTCCTGGTGGCGGTTTTCAGCAAACTGCTGCCAAACCACCTCGCCGACTGATCGCATGCCGCCACGATCTCGAAACTGTCATATTTCAGGTTCACAGCAGATTGCATTACGCTGAACCGTAACAGTTTGGTTCGCGTACCGACTAAACGCTTGCGCAACTGCGCAATGCGCCTCACAACTCCGGATGTCTGACTTCTTAAGGACTGGAATATGCCAACAGGTAAATCAATTCTGCCTGCCATTTTACTGTTTGCCGGCACTTTGCTTCTCACCGCCTGCGATGACGCGCCAAAGTCCGAACCCGCGCCGCCGCCTGCCCCCAAGATCAGCGTCGCCAAACCAGTTGTCAAAAAAATCATCGAGACCGATGTATTCACTGGCCGGTTTGAAGCAAAGGAAGATGTGGAGCTTCGCGCCCGTGTCGCCGGTTATCTGCAGGAAATACACTTCAAGGACGGTGCGCTGGTCGAGGTCGGCGACCTGCTGTTCACCATCGACCGCAAGCAGTTCGAGGCGGAGCTGGAAAACGCCAAGTCCAGTGTCGAGGTTGCCCAGAGCCGGCTTGACCTGACCAAGGAAGAATTCGAACGCGGCCAGAAACTCCGCACCTCCGGCACCATCGCAGCGTCTGCCCAGGATCAGCGCCGCCAGGAATACCTGGCTGCACAGGCAGAGTTTGCCGGCGCCACCGCCCGCCTCCGTACAGCCGAGCTAAACCTTGGATACACGAAAATCTATTCGCCGGTGAAGGGCCGCATCGGCCGCAACCTGATATCCGTCGGCAACCTGGTGCAGGCAAATTCCACCGTGCTGGCATCGATTGTGTCGCTTGACCCGATCTACTTCTATTTCGATGTCGACGAGCGGTCCTACCTTGCCTATTCTAGGCTGGCCCGCAATGGCACCCGGCCATCGGGACGGCTGACCCCTTACGAGGTCAAGATACAGCTTACCGACGAGACCGAGCCGAAACACACCGGCAATCTGGACTTTCTCAACAACCGCATCGATGACGCGACCGGCACCATGCGCGGGCGGGCGATCGTAACCAACACGGACCTGTTCCTGCAGCCCGGCCTGTTCGGGCGCATCTCCATACCCGGCTCAAATGAGTATGAGGGCGTGTTGGTCCCGGACCAGGCTGTCGGCACGGACCAGAACCGGCGCATCGTGTTTGTGGTTGGCGACAACAATGTGCTCACCCCGAAGGTGATCAGGCCCGGCCCGCGCATCGACGGCTATCGCCTGGTGCGGACCGGCCTCAAGGGCGACGAGACAATCGTGGTCAACGGCCTTGCCAGGGTTCGCCCCGGCATGACCATAGATCCGCAGCTGCAGGAACTGCCGCCTGTCGCAGCCAGGAACTAGGGACAACGACACATGCGCTTTGCCCACTTCTTCATCGACCGGCCGATATTCGCCAGCGTGATCTCGATCCTGATCGTGCTGATGGGGGCCATTTCGTATTTCCAGCTGCCTGTCGGCCAGTACCCGGATATCGCACCGCCCACCATTGTGGTGACGGCAAACTATGCCGGGGCGGATGCGGAGACCGTTGCCGAGACTGTGGCGGCGCCGATCGAGGAGGAGATCAACGGCATTGAAAACATGCTGTACATGTCGTCCAACTCGACCAGTGCCGGCACCATGTCGCTGACCATTACATTCAGGAGCGGAACAGACCTGGACGATGCCCAGGTGCTGGTGCAGAACCGGGTGGCGATTGCCGAACCGCGCCTGCCCGAGGAAGTTCGCCGGGTCGGCATAACCACCCGCAAAAGCTCGCCGAACCTGATGATGGTGGTGCACATGCTGTCTCCCGACGACAGCCTGGACCAGCTCTACGTGTCGAACTATGCCCGCAACAATGTCCGCGATGTGCTGGTGCGGCTCGACGGTGTCGGCGACCTGACGATCTTCGGTGAACGGGAGTACTCGCTGCGGGTCTGGATCGACCCTGAGAAACTTGCCTCGTACGGCATGACTTCAGCAGACCTGCTGGCCTCCCTGCGCGAGCAGAACGTCCAGGTGTCCGGTGGCGCCATTGGCGCCGAACCCGCACCAGGCGACATTGACGTGACCTACACGGTGACCACGCAAGGACGGTTTTCCACGGTCCGGCAGTTCCGCAATGTGATCGTGAAGGCCGGCGACGATGGCCGCCTGATCCGCCTGCAGGACGTGGCCCGGGTGGAGATCGGCGCCAAGAGCTATACCACCAACTCCTATCTCAACGGCAAGTCGGCCGTTGCCCTGGCGATTTTCCAGAGGCCCGGCACAAATGCCCTGCAGAGCGCGGAAGAGATCATCACTGCCATGGAGCAGTTGAAAACCTCGTTCCCGCCCGGCATCGAGTACCAGATCGTCTACAACCCGACCGAGTTCATTTCCGAGTCGGTGAACGAGGTCTACAAGACACTGTTCGAGGCCGTTCTGCTGGTTGTGCTGGTGGTTATCGTGTTCCTGCAATCCTGGCGGACCGCGATCATACCCATCGTCGCCATTCCGGTGTCGCTGATCGGTACTTTCATGGTGATGTCGGCGCTTGGGTTTTCGCTCAACACACTGACGCTGTTCGGCCTGGTTCTGGCGATCGGCATCGTGGTCGACGACGCCATTGTCGTGGTCGAAAACGTGGAACGCAATATCGCGGCGGGAATGTCGCCCAGGGAAGCGTCCCACCGCACCATGGATGAAGTCGGATCAGCGGTCATTGCCATTTCCCTGGTGCTGGTCGCGGTGTTTATACCGACCGCCTTCGTGCCGGGCATATCCGGCGCCTTCTACAAGCAGTTTGCCATCACCATCGCCACGTCGACGGTGATTTCCGCCATCAACTCGCTCACTCTGTCACCGGCGCTGGCAGCCCTGTTGCTGAAACCGCACGATGCGCCCAAGTCAAATTTCTTCCTGGCCAGGATAGGCAGCTGGGCGGCAGACAAATTCAATACCGGTTTTGACAGGACGAGCAACGGGTATGCCAGCGTCGTCGGTCTTGTGTCGCGGCGCACTGTCATGGGCCTGGCGGTCTATGCCGGGCTCATCGGCCTCACCGTGTGGACATTCGGCAAGGTGCCCGGCGGCTTCATTCCGCAGACTGACCAGGGTTACGGTATCGTCGCCATCCAGTTGCCCGACGGCGCTTCACTGGACCGTACCGACCGGGTTGTGCAGCGTGCCACCGAGATCATCAAGGAGACACCCGGCGTCAAGGATGCGGTTGCGTTCGCCGGTTTCTCGGGCGCGACATTTACATCGGCCACCAATGCCGCGGCCATATTCGCGACTTTCGACGATTTCGCAGACCGAAATGCGAAGGGCCAGTCCTCTCAGCAGATCATCGGCTCGCTGTTCGGGCGTCTGCAGCAGATCGAAGAAGCCTTCATCATCGCCATCCAACCGCCGTCGGTGCGCGGCGTTGGCCAGGGTGGCGGCTTCAAGATGCAGATCCAGGAGCGCAGCGGCACCAAGATGGATCGCGCGCTGGCCGCCGCATTCACGATGATGGGACAGGCGCAGCAGACCCCCGGCGTCACCCGTGTGTTCACCACGTTTTCAAACTCCAGCCCGTCCTACTATCTGGAGATCGACCGGGTTAAGGCGCAGCAGCTGCAGGTGCCGATCGGCGCGATCTTCCAGACGCTGGAGCTCAATCTCGGGTCATCGTTCGTGAACGATTTCACCGCCTTCGGCCGACGCTATGACGTGCGCATGCAGGCCGACCAGTCGTTCAGGCTCGAACGCGACGACATTGCACGGCTCAAGGTGCGCTCGAGCACCGGCGCATTGGTGCCGCTCGGAACCCTGGTGGAAATCCGCGATACCAGCGGGCCTTACCTGGTGCAGCGCTACAACCAGTTCGTTTCGGTGCCGCTGCAGGGCTCAACCGCGCCCGGCGTTTCCACCGGTGAAGCGCTGCAGATCATGGAGAACCTGGCCGCGCAGAGCCTGCCGCAGGGCATGACCTATGAATGGACCGAATTGGCGCTGCAGGAAAAACAGACCGGCAACACAGCCATCTACCTGTTCGGCCTAGCCATTGCGGTCGTGTTCCTGCTGCTGGCGGCGCAGTACGAAAGCTGGACCCTGCCCATGGCCATCATGCTGATCGTGCCGCTGTCCATGCTGGCTGCCCTGCTTGGCGTGATGGTGCGCGGCATGGACAACAACATCCTGACCCAGATCGGACTGATTGTGCTGGTCGGCCTGGCAGCGAAAAACGCCATTTTGATCGTCGAATTTGCCCGGCAGCAGGAAGATGAAGGCAAGGGCCTTCTGGAAGCCGTGGTTGAAGCCTGCCGTCTGCGCCTGCGCCCAATCCTGATGACCGCATTTGCGTTCATCCTGGGCGTTGTGCCGCTGGTCATCGCCAGCGGACCGGGCGCCGAGTTGCGGCAGGCGCTGGGTACGGCCGTGTTCTCCGGCATGCTCGGCGTTACGTTGCTCGGTCTGTTCCTGACACCGGTGTTCTACGTGGCAATCCGCTCTGTCTCGATGCGCCTGACGGGCAAACGGCCCAAGCCGCAGACCGCAGAGGACACTGCGACATAGAACAAGGTGTTCAGCTACCGCGAAAAAACTGCAATCGCTGCCGACATCAGGTGCATCAGTTCAACTTCTTTACCCGGTGTGTTCACCGCGATGCGGGCATGATCCCGGGCGAACTGGGCCATATTGATTTCGCCTTCCGAGACGGATAGCAGCGCCGCGTAAGAGGCCTCCAGCACCACATCAGGTGCAGTGGCCTGCCCGGCCTGCATGAGGGCCCTCCCATCCCGTGCCACCAGCACGAATGGTTCGCCGTTGATGACGAACTGAACCTCGACATTGATGTCCGCGGTGATCGCCCGCTGGCAGGCGGTTCCCAGTGTAACGGCAACTGTCCGCATGTTTCCCGGCTCGACCACCTCGGCCTCCGGGCTGAACAGTCCGCCGAACAGTGCCAGGTCAAACAGGATGCCGCGCGTCTTTCTGCCCATCTCCGTCAGGGAATAGAGTGTTGTGCCATGAGCGCCGGCATCCTTGGAGATCAGGCCGTCGGCCGTCAGCTTGTTAAGTCGATCGGTCAGCAAATTGGCGGCTATGCCTGTCAATCCGTGTTGCAGATCGGAAAACCGCGCCGGGCCGGCATGCAGGTCGCGCAGGATCAGCAGGGTCCAGCGATCGCCGATCCGGTCCAGCGCCCGCGCTATCGGACACAGCAGTTTGTAGGAACGGACTTTCGCCATCATGACCTCACAAATATGTTACTTTATTTTTTAAAGTAATAACTTTATTGAACTAAGCAGTTAATCAGTAAGGACCAAACGCAATGTCTTCAAGACCGAAAATTCTCGTTACCAGCGCCGCCGGAAAGACCGGACTGCCGACAACCCTGCAACTGCTTGAGAAAGGCTATCCGGTTCGCGCTTTCGTCAGACGCCTGGATCGTCGCTCGCAGGCGCTGGAGCGGGCCGGAGCCGAAGTCTTTGTCGGCAATCAGTATGCCCTTCGAGACATGCAGGCCGCGATGCAAGGGATAAAGCGGGCCTATCAGTGTGCGCCAACGGCACCCAATGGCCTGCACTTCAATGCCGTATTCATTGCCGCCGCCTTTGAAGCAGGCCTGGAGCACGTCGTGACACTCAGCCAGTGGCTGTCCAGCCGGGATCACCCTTCCCTGTTCACCCGGGAAGTCTATCTCAGCGACATGCTGATCCGGGCGCGCCCGGACATCGGCGTAACGACGGTCAATGTGGGCTGGTTCGCCGACAATTATCTGATGGTCCTCGACATGGCAGCACATCTCGGCCTGTTTGCCATGCCGCTGGGCGACGGCGATGTCAAAACCAATGCACCGCCATCTAGCGATGATATTGCCAGTGTCGTCGTTGCTGCACTGTGCGATCCGGCCAGTCACGCCGGCAAGACCTACCGCCCGACCGGTCCTGAGCTAATGTCTCCAAACGAGATCGCCACCGCCATGGGAAAGGCCCTGGGGCGCCGGGTCAGGTATCGGAACATCTCCGAGAAAATGATGCTCAAGGCGCTGAAAGCGCACCCGCCGTCGAACTATTCCGAAGCCGCCGTATCGCAACTGAAGATTTATGCCGATGAATACCGCCGCGGCACTTTTGCCGTCAACGCGCCGACAAACGATGTACGCAAAATCGGCGGACGCGAGCCGAAAACCTTTGAGACCATTGTTCGCGAAACGGCTGCTGAGCGTGCGGACCTGCGTCCGAGTTTCGCGCGCACGCTGCGGGCATTGGCCGGGTTCATGAAACTTCTTGCAACCACGCCACCGGATTTGCCCGCCATCGAGGCTGTCAAGGACTTCGTTCAACTGAACGATCCGCAGTTCAGTCAGCAAGACCCGGACTGGCAGGCTATCCATCAACCTGACCTCGATGGGTCAGGAGAGCATCTCGCAGGCGTATCGGCAAAATTGCAGCGGGTCACGGCTTAGCTCGCGACTGCCCTGTTGCGTCAATGTGTGAGTTTTCAGCCAGGCCCGAAAATGGTTTCATACCGGTCGCGAACCGGAGACAAGCTGCCCATGTCGCTGCCCAGACTGACCGTATGGTACAACACCAAATGCCCGGTTTGTAATGGCGGAATTGAGTGGCAGTCGAGCCGGCTGGTCAAGGCGGCCAAGGCCGGCGCGATCGAATTCCGCGACATCAATCTCGAACCGGACGCGCTCAGTCACATTCCGGCAAGCGTCGAGGATGTGCGGCGCAGACTGCATGGCACCGATGCAACCGGCGAGAACTTCACTGGTGCCGACTGCGCCATCGAAATATGGCTGCGCACGCCCGGCGACGTCTGGCTCGGCAGGCTTGCAGGTTCTGCCCCGGTGCGCCCGGTTGCCCGTCTGGCATATAACCGGTTTGCCGATCTGCTGTATCGTTGGAACCGCCGCAAAGGCCACTGGTAGAACAACCTGGCAACAGGATCAGGCGGATTGTGCCACGGCCATCCCGCTGTTGACCAACCGCGCCGTCCTACACCGGTTTGACCATGTATCCAGCCCGCGGAAAATGCACATGCAGACTGCCGGTTTCAGGTTCGGACCGGCGAACCGTGATTGTATCTCTGCTGACAGCCACGACTTCGCCGGCGACCGGCTGTTCACCGCCATCGAGATCCGGCGATATCGTCACCTGCATGCCCGGCTCAAGCCCCTGCGGATCATGGTCATCGAGACCTTCAATCGGCGCGGGTTCGCAGGCCCGGGCGCGCTCGATCGCGTCTTGCGGCGACATGTCCGCCCTGTCGCCGTGGCCGAGTCTGCAGACAGTCTCCCGCCATCTCTCCAGCGCCGGGAACTCCGACAGAAACGCCGGGCCCTGATCCCAGCGGCCGTGCAGAAACCACACCACATGATACATCTGTGCATCAATTGCGGCTGGTGCGCTGCCCAGCAGGAATTCGCGGCCATCGCCAAGCTGGCGCTCGAGCCAGGCAAACGGGGCACGCACCTGTGACACAAGATGCGGCAATTCGGCATTGGCCGCTTTCAGGCCCTGCGCCCAGTTTTCGCCGAGATACAGCCTGCCGCGATCCGCAGCAAAATCCGGCGGCAGCTGATCGCCAGCCGAACCCAGCACGATTTTCACGGCAAGGTCGAACAAGGCGCCGTCTGTCCATCGGCTCAGGCACCACATCAGGCCTGCATCTGTGCCGGGAAAGAACGTCGGCGACGGATAGCGTCGTTCCAGTTCCCTGATGATGCACTGGCTGTCGCAGTAGATATCGGCACCGATCTGCACCACCGGCGTGCGCCGGTAGCCGCCGGTGAGCAGAGTCAGGAACGGTTTCGGCGGCAATCGCGGAATTTCCACATCGCGCCAGGTCAGGCCCTTGATGCCAAAGGCCACACGGGCCTTTTCGGCCACCGGCGACTGCGGATAATTGTGCAGGATGATTTCGGATGCGGATTCTGCCATGTTGACCACCTACCGGACCACGCCGGGCAGCTCTTCCAGGCTGTCGAGCAGCAGGTCGGGCGTGCCGGGTATGCGGTCGTCCTTGAGGCCGAAACGGTTGATCCGGGCGACCTGGAAGCCAAAACTCTTCGCCGCCTGCGCGTCCCATGTATTGGCCGACACAAAGCAGATTTCAGCTCGTTCAGTCACACCCATGCGGTCCACCGCCTGCTGGTAGACGCGCGGGTCTGGCTTGAAAATGCCGACGTCGGCAACCGAGATGTTTTCGTCCAGGTAGGCATCAAGCCCGGACGACTTGACCGCCGCACCCAGCATGTCGGGGGACCCGTTGGACAGGATCGCCGTGGCAACTCCGAGCTCTTTCAGGACTTTGAGACAGGCAACCGCATCATCGTAAGCCGCGAGGTGAAGATACAGCTCCATCAGGTCGTCACGCAGCGCCTGGTCTTCGATGGAAAACGCCTCCAGCGTATAGTCGAGCGCATCACCGGTGACCTGCCAGAACGGCACATATGCCTGCATCAGTGACCGCAGCCAGGTGTACTCAAGCTGCTTCTGCCGCCACAATTTGGAAACTGCGTCGGCGTCCTTGCCGATGCGCGACGACAACTGCGCCACCGGCGCGTGAACATTCAACAATGTGCCGTAGGCATCGAACACACATGCCTTGATGCCCGCAAGTTTCACAGTCATGTTTGGTTTCCTTGTAAATTTGTGAGTTGTTAGGTTGTCGACTTGCTTGCAGTATGGCATCCGGTCAATCAAGAGAGTAACCCACCATATGGCACACGACACCCATGACCATGATCACCACCACCATCATGGTGAGCATTCCGAACTGTCCGAGACTGCACTGCGGGTCAAGGCGTTGGAAAGCCTGCTCGTGGAAAAGGGCTATGTCGATCCTGCGGCACTCGATGAACTGATCGAAACCTATGAGACCCGGGTCGGCCCGCGCAATGGCGGCCAGGTGGTCGCCAGGGCCTGGACCGACGCAGGCTTCATGGAGAAACTGCGCACCGACGCCACCAATGCCATTGCCGACATGGGCTTCATCGGCCGTCAGGGCGAGCACATGGTGGCGCTGGAAAACACGCCTGACACCCACAACATGGTCGTGTGCACCCTGTGCTCGTGTTATCCGTGGCCCGTCCTGGGATTGCCGCCGGTGTGGTACAAGGCGCCGCCCTACCGGTCCCGGGCCGTATCCGACCCACGCGGCGTACTGGCCGAGTTTGGCGTTCAGCTGCCTGAGAACGTCGGCATCAAGGTGTGGGATTCCACGGCCGAAATCAGGTATCTGGTCATCCCCCAGCGGCCCGATGGAACCGACGGCTGGAGCGAGGAGAAACTTGCCACCCTGGTAACCCGCAATTCCATGATCGGCACCGGCCTGGCCCTGTCCCCTGACGAGGTGGCATCATGAACGGTGGTCAGGATCTCGGCGGCGTGCACGGCCTCGGCCCCATTGACCCGGAAATCGACGAACCGGTGTTTCATGCGGAGTGGGAAAAACGCGCCTTTGCACTGACGCTCGCAATGGGGTTCTACGGCCAGTGGAACATCGACCAGGGCCGCCATGCCCGCGAAAGCATGCATCCCGCCAAGTACATGACATCCAGCTATTACCAGATCTGGACCGAAGGCCTGATCAAGCTGATGCTGGACACCGGTTTTGTGGTCCCGGGCGAAGTCCACCTGGGCCGCCAGGAAGTGACACCGCGCGACCTGCACCGTGATCCTTTCCGCGCCGACGAGGTTGCCGGCATTCTGGCCAAGGGCGGGCCGGCTGTGCGTGACCTCGCCACAAAGCCGAAGTTCGCGATCGGCAGCAAGGTGCGGGCCCGTCGCATGAACCCGGACGGCCATACCCGGTTGCCGCGCTATCTGCGCGGATGCGCAGGTGAGATTGTCTCTCACCACGACGGCCATGTATTCCCGGATACCAATGCCCACGGCAAGGGTGAAAACCCGCAGCACCTGTACACGGTCAGGTTCTCCGCCCGCGAGCTCTGGGGCGAGGATGCCTCGGCCAAAGACTGCATGCATGCCGACCTGTGGGAGAGTTACCTTGTCCCTGCCTGAAGGTCTAAGACAGCTTCCCGGATTGATCACCGAGGATGATGAGCCGGTGTTTGCCGAACCGTGGCAGGCCCAGGCCTTTGCCATGACCGTCAAACTGCACGAGACGGGGCTTTTTACCTGGACCGAATGGGCTGATGCGCTGGGCCGGGAAATCGCCGCGGCGGGTCCCGACGATGCCGCGGAAAATTTTTACCTGCGCTGGCTCGCCGCCCTCGAAAAGATCACTCAGCAAAAGGGTGCGTTGAGCGAAGCTGAACGCCTGGACCGCAAGGATGCCTGGGACAGGGCTGCCAGGGCAACACCGCACGGCATGCCGATTGAACTCGGCGCCGAGACACGAGACTGACCAATCATGAAAACTGCTGATCTGGGAACCTTCACCGAACCGGTGCTGATCTGTGGCGGTGCCTACGGCAACTTGCAGGCGCTCGAAGCGCTGGCCGCTCTGCAAGGGTCAATGGGCGTAAGCGATGCCCACGTCATCCACACCGGAGACGCGGTTGCCTACTGCGCCGACACCGAGGCTTGCGTTCAGTTCATGGCAGCGCGGGGATGGCATGCCATCAAGGGCAATGTGGAAGAACAGATTGCATCAGGCAGCGCCGATTGCGGATGCGGGTATGAAGCAGGCTCGGCCTGCGACATGGCTTCCGTGCGCTGGTATGCTCACGCATTGAAGACACTGTCTGCGCACAGCAAACAGTGGATGTCCGGCCTGCCCGGCCAACTGACGTTCTCGATCGGCGGCATCTCGGCCCGGGTCGTGCATGGCTCGATCAGCCAAACCAACCGCTTCATGTTTGCATCTCTGCCCGATGCTGAGTTTCATCGCGAACTGAACCTGACGGCGGCTGATCTGGTGATTGCAGGGCATGCCGGCATTCCATTCACCAGGGTCATCGGCAACCGATGCTGGCACAACTCAGGTGCGCTTGGCATGCCCGCCAATGACGGCACCAGCCGCATCTGGGCGTCTGTCTTGAAGCCGGAACAGGATGGCATCAGCATGACGCACCATGCATTTGAGTTCGATGCCCGCACCGCCGCTGACCGCATCCGGGCACAAGGACTTCCGGCAGGTTATGCTGCCGCACTGGAAACCGGCCTGTGGCCGTCGCTGGACGTTCTGCCGGAAGCTGAACGTGCAGCAACCGACCAACCGTTAACGCTCAACGGCGCAGTACTTGGCATAACTCGCCGGGTGCCGGTGGCGGCTGAATAAGTTTTCATCGAGGCCTTAAGACGCTCAGAACCATCGCCGGAATCTGACCATCGCGGCGAACGCCCGCCCGTGCACATTTGCGCCTGCCTTGATGCACGCGATCAAGGGATTTTCGATCCATTGTTGTGCCCTGCTTGACCTGTCGGCCTAAACTGTGATGCCGTAAAGGCACAAAAGGGAGGGAAGGAACATGTCGAAAACCGCCGTCAAAAAGCCCGAAGGCAAGTCGCAAGCAGCTACCAACGCAGCCAAATCAGGAAATCTAGGCAACGGCAGGCCCAAGAAAATCTCCAACGCCGCCTATGAGAAGGCCCTGGCCCTGCAACAGATCGAGTTGGTCAAATTGCAGGAATGGGTGAAGCACACCGGCCACCGGGTCGCGATCATATTCGAAGGCCGCGACGCTGCCGGCAAGGGTGGCACCATTAAGCGTATCACCGAAGCCCTGAACCCGCGCATCTGCCATGTAGTCGCTTTGCCGGCACCGACGGAGCGGGAAAAGACCCAGTGGTACTTCCAGCGCTATGTGCCGCATCTGCCGGCTGCAGGTGAAATCGTTATTTTCGACCGGTCCTGGTACAATCGCGCCGGCGTTGAGCGTGTCATGGGGTTCTGTGGCGACGACGAGTACCGGGAGTTCATGCGCAGTTGCCCTGAGTTTGAACGCATGTTGGTCCGGGCGGGCATCCAGCTGATCAAATACTGGTTCTCGGTCAGCGACGAAGAGCAGGAACGCCGCTTCCAGAAGCGCCTGACCGACCCGACCAAACGCTGGAAACTCAGCCCGATGGATCTGGAAAGCCGCAAGCGCTGGGTCGACTATTCAAAGGCCAAGGACATGATGTTTTCCCATACCGACATCAAGCAGGCGCCCTGGTATGTAGTGGCATCCGACGTCAAGAAACATGCCCGTCTCAATTGCATAAGTCACCTGTTGTCGTTGATCCCGTACGAGGACGTGACGCCGGAGACTGTTGTGCTGGAAGATCGACCGGAACAGGCAGGCTACGTCCGCCCGCCAATGGACGACCAGACGTTTGTGCCGGAAGTCCACCATTTGCTCTAGACGCGGCTTCGGAACAACTGAGGGCGGTGCCGGCACTGCTTTGTGGCAGCATGGGTGGCCTGATAACCTGAATTGCCGACCTCAGGAGTTCGTCAGTTGATCAATTCGTCGACCACCACAGGTTCAATCGTTCTGTGCATGGCTTTCTGCGCGTGTATCACCCCGGTGACTGCCGAGGGGCTCGGCAGAAACTGCGCCGACAATGATACATTTTCTCTTGCGGTTCATGGCGGCGCGGTCTGGGGTTTCGCGCCCCGCCCCGCAAAGGAGGCATTTATCGAGCAGCAGCTACGGATTGGCCGTGAACGGCTGGCAGCGGGCAATAGATCGCTTAACGTTGTCGAGGCAGTTGTTGCCGCTATGGAAGACTCCGGCATTTTCAACGCCGGCAAAGGCAGCGTCGCCAATCAAGCCGGAGAAATAGAGATGGATGCATCTATCATGGACGGTCGCCACCTCAGGGCAGGCGCGGTCGCCAGTGTTCGCGAGTTGCAAAATCCAATCAGCGCTGCACGCCAGGTCATGGACGACACGCCCTATGTGATGATGGCCGGCCCGGCCGCCGATGCCCATCTGGCCAAGGCCGGCGCAACCCGGGTTGAACAGTCCTACTTTCTGAACTCGGGCCGGAACTTCTCACAGCTCACGCTTCCTGCAGATGTAGCGGTCGAGAAACCGGCTGCAACCATATCGCCGGAGGTCGCTGGATTCTCTGGTGTATGGGGCGGGGTTCTGGGCGGCCAGCTCAACCATGTGCTGGTTGTCAGGAAACTGGATGAGCGCGGCGCCGATGTTGTGGTCGCCGTCGGAGCAAACGAGAGCCTGGGCATTTCCAAACCGACAACCCTGGCAGTGCGGGCCAGGTTCCTGAACAGGTTTCTGGTTGTGAGCACACCGTCATTCCGGATCGCCTATCTGGTGTCAGGCAACGGGCAATTGCAGGCGCGTTTGTCATCTGCCGGGGGAGGCCGCGCAACTGGCCTGCTGAGCAACCAGCCTGATCTCATAACAAACGGTGGCACAGTAGGCGCTGTTGCGCGGGATCGCTGCGGCAATCTTGCTGCCGGCACGTCCACCGGCGGTTTCGGCTCGAAGATACCGGGTCGCGTTGGCGACTCACCCATCATCGGCGCCGGCACCTATGCCGACAATCGAAGCGCCGCCATCTCCGCAACCGGACACGGCGAATACTTTATTCGTCACGCAGTGGCACACGAGATCGCCGCGCGCATCAGGCATGGTGGAGAAACACTGGTGCAAGCAGCTTATCGGGTGGTGTTCAAGGAACTCCAAAACAGCGGTGGCAAAGGCGGAATAATAGCCATAGACAAAACCGGCAAGGTCGAGATGCTCTACAACACCGATGGCATGGTGCGCGGCTGGACCAGCGACTTGTTTCCGCCGCGGGTGGCGACATATCCGAACGACTGAAACTGTCGTAAGACTCCAAATACCGTTGCTTTAACAGACGACTGCGTACCGCATACGCACAACCACTTTCCGGAACCGAAAATGCCAGACCATGAACTGAAAAACCTCATCGAGGCTGCCGACCGGGCGATCACTGCGGAGGATTTCGACACTCTGATGGGCTTTTATGCCGAGGACGCGACACTGGTAATACAGCCGGGCCACATGGCGACCGGCAAGCAACAGATCCGAAAGGCGTTCACGGCAATTGCTGACCATTTCAACCACCGGGTAAAGGTCTCCCAGGGCGACATGAGAGTGATCGAGGCTGGCGATACCGCGCTCGTGATCATGGAAACCATTGTCGATGCCGGGATGCCGGATGCAGCCGATGGCTCTGACGTCAGGCGCGCAACCTACGTGTTTCGCCGCCAGGCGTCCGGCGGCTGGCTTTGCGTCATCGACA
This sequence comes from Anderseniella sp., assembly GCA_028289645.1. GTDB lineage: Bacteria > Pseudomonadota > Alphaproteobacteria > Rhizobiales > Aestuariivirgaceae > Anderseniella. The sequence goes on along the minus strand of JANQOK010000023.1, from coordinate 6,256 downwards.
ATTCCTACGGAACGGCCCTGCTTGACGATTAGACAGCGTCAGCAATTGTTCGGCGACGATATGGTTGACATATAACCGTATATCGAGATATATCGATTTATGGACTTGGAAAAATCGATATCAGCCCTGAACAATCCGGTTCGCCGCAGAATCCTCGAATGGATGAAGGACCGCTCAAACTTTCCTCCCGCGTTGCCGGAGCATGCCGGCCTCGACGGTGTGTGCGTTGGCTATATCCAGGAGAAGGCGGAACTCTCACAGTCCACGATTTCAAACTACATGGGGCTGCTGAAACAGGCCGGCTTGGTGATTGCCGAACGCCATGGACAGTGGACGTTCTACCGCCGCGATGAGGAAAACATTCGCGCATTCCTCGCAGCAGTGGAAAACGAACTTCTGAAATCCTGAACAGTGTCTGGAAACCGTCAGGAGCCTAACTGGAAACTGATAAAGCGAAATATCGAAATATTCCGATGGAGACTCAAATGACGCTGCAACACCGCAAACCCGCTTCTGCGCTGGGACGTGCGCTGGAACTGCCCTGTGGCATTGTCCTGAAAAACCGCCTGATCAAGTCAGCGATGTCAGACTCGCTCGGCGACGGCAAAGGCAACCCGACCCGGGCACAAGGGCGGCTTTATGAAAGGTGGGCCGAAGGCGGTGTGGCACTGTCGCTGATCGGCGAGGTGCAGGGAGACCCCCGCTATCCGGAAAAACCCGGCAACCTGGTGCTTGTGCCGGATGCAGATCTGCAGGCCATGCAAGCCCTGGCAATGCGGGGATCAGCCAATGGCGCAAGTATATGGCCACAACTCGGTCACGCCGGTGCGCTTGCGCACCTGCCGATAAGCCGGCCAAAAGGGCCGTCCGCGCTGAACGTTGAGGGTCTTCAGTGCGAGGCCATGTCCCTTGATGACATCCGTGAACTGCCCGATACCTACGCCACGACCGCCAGGCTCGCGAAAGACGTCGGATTTGGTGGCGTCCAGATCCATGCCGGTCATGGTTTTCTGTTCAGCCAGTTCCTGTCCCCTCTCTTCAATCACAGGACCGATGCCTACGGCGGCACAATTGAGGGTCGGTTCCGCATAATCCGCGAGGTCATAACCTCGGTGCGAGATGCTGTTGGATCGGCCTACCCGATCGGCATCAAGATCAACTCGACCGACAAGCTGGTTGGAGGCCTTACCGAAGACGACGCGCTGGACGTGGTCCGCATGCTCGATCAGACGTCCGTTGACCTGATCGACATTAGCGGAGGCACCTACTTTCCCGGCGCCGCGTCCAGTTCCGACGGAACATCGTCTACCGGCCCCTACTTCGCTGACTTTTCCAGGCGGGCCAAGCAGGTGACGACGGTCCCGATCATGTTGACCGGCGGCTTTGAAAGCAGGGATCAGGCCATTGCCGCTGTAGAGAGCGGCTGCGCTGATGCCGTCAGTCTCGCCAGGGCGATGGTCCTGGATCCGGCGCTGCCAAGCATGTGGTTGAGCGAAAGTGGCGATCCGGACTTCCCGGTCTTCGACGCACCGCCGCGCGGCGGCATCACGGCATGGTACACCATGCGCCTCACCGCGCTCGGTGAAGACCGGGAAGACCAGTTTGACCTCAGCCCGGCCGACGCCTTGCAGGCCTATGATGCACGCGATGCGAAGCGGTGCGAAACATGGCGGAAACGGTTCATGTAAGCACCAGGCATCATTTAGGCAGAGTCCTTAGAACCACAAATCCCGAACGGTTCGGCCGTTGCTTGGCAGGGCGTGCCAGGTTTCGAGCCCGTCAAAATGATTGACGGGCAGGCCTTCAACCGAACCCGGTTCACTCATGCGCACATTGACCGCAGTCACGACTCTCCCGTCTTGTTTCGCTGCCGTCGCGATATAGTGGCTCAGGCACCCGCATGTCGGGCAGAAATGGAAGTCAATATCGCCGCTATCTGCACGCCGATAGGCGGTGGTCCGGCCCGAGACCCGGATATCGTCGTTGAGGTGGCCATACGCCCAAAGCGCACCGTAGCGGCGGCAAATCGTACAACTGCATGCGGTTACGGCGGCAGGCGCGCCATCATGGGTCCAACTGACATCGCCGCAGTGGCATGTCCCTTCCAGCATAAATGCATCTCCTTCAAGTTCTTCCAGTCTGCAGCCCGGCAGATTAAGCACCACTCGTTCAGCCCTGTCTGTCAGTGCCTGGTCAAGGAATCAGGGGTTGTCGAGCTGCCCGCAACACCTGCAAACTCGAATACTTGAAAAGCTCAATCGGCTGACTTCCTGCGTCTTTTGAGGTCGCGGATCGTGCACCCCTGCGCAATGGCGGCCAGTGCTTCCCCTACCCGCTTCGCCTCAGTGGGCGCGGTCTTGGCCGACGCCACATGAAACGCGAACATCCGTTGCTTTCCCGCCGTCAGAGCATTCCATTGCGCCTGCAGGACTTTGTCCGCCGAAACCGCATCCATGAGGGCTGCCGGCACATCGACATGGTCCTGATCGTCAATGCGAAACCGCATCTCGACGATGTCACCGACACCAAGCCCCGTATGCCTCTTGATGGCCGGCGAAACAATGAAATACCGGCGGCCGTCGCCGACAGGCATCCATGCCCCGCGCACAGGCACGTCAGCAATCTCTCCCTCAACCCGCAGCCTCGGGAATTCTTCGAACGGTAGCTCATGCTCAAAGCGAGACGGCATGAACAGGACCTTATAGGTAATTACGCGAGACTTACCGACACCATGCAGAGAGATCTCGCCTTCAAAATCGTGTGGAAAGTAACTCACGGGTTCCTGTCCTTAAGCAGCGGCTCGTCGAAGCAGGTCGACTGGTAGACCGATGCCCTGTGTCTCTGTCATTGGATGCCGACAGCATTGTATGGTGTTGGCTGGCAAACGCTGCACTTACTTCTCGTCTGGTTTCGCCGATGATCCGCTGGTCGCGGCCGCCCACATGGCCTTCTGGAACTGGCCGAACCCCTCAATGCCCGGTGTCATCCAGGTCTTCATGATTTCAGCCGGGTCAAGCTGGTCCATCTGGCTTTCCATCTGCGCCTGCAGTTTGTCCATCATTGCCTTTTGTATCGGCTGCACGTCAGGCAGGCCGAAAAACGCACGCGCCTCTTCCGGTGTACAGTCGATGTCGATTGTGACTTTCATGTCGCTCTCCCATTCGAATACGAGTGAATGGAGACAACTCTACCCCAAGGTAGCAAGGCCGGGGAAAGTTTCGATCATCCAGTACGACAGCGCGGTGAACGTGCCGGTCAGGAACATCACGCCGGTCACCACCAGCATGCCGCCCATGGTTTTCTCGACCAGGCCGAGATGCCGGCGGAATTTCTTCATGAACACCAGGAACTGCGGCATGGCGACGGCGGCCAGCAGGAACGGCACGCCGAGCCCGGCCGAATATATCGCCAGCAGGCCCGCCCCCTTGGTCACGCTGTCAGCCGAACCGGCAACCGTCAGGATGGCCGCCAGAACCGGCCCGATGCACGGCGTCCAGCCGAGCGCGAAGGCCAGCCCGATGGCGTAGGCGCCGAACAGCCCGACCGGCTTTGCCTCCTGCTGATAGCGCACTTCACGGGACAGAAACCCGATGCGGAAGGCGCCTAGAAAATGCAGTCCCATGACAATGATGATGACGCCGGCAACTGAGGTCAGGACCGGAAAATTCATGCTGCCGACCGTAATTTCCCACGTGGTCGCTTCTCGCAACCACTGGCCGATCACACTGGCAGATGCGCCAAGCGCGATGAAAACCGTCGAAAAACCGAGCACGAACAGCACCGACGCGGCCAGTGCCCTGCGCTGAACGGCATGGTTGGTTTCCGCCTCACCGGTCAGTTCCTCCAGCGATGTCCCGGCAATGAAACACAGGTAGGGAGGCACCAGCGGCAGCACGCACGGGCTCAGAAAGCTCAGCAGTCCGGCAAAGAATGCCGCCCAGATTGATACGTCCAGTCCCATGTTTTCCTTGCCTGAAACCGTGCTCGTGTGAATGTGCCCGAAAGTGCTGGTAAATTCGTCGGGATGCAACAGTCAACCGGGCAATCCACTGTCACATATATGTTAGAACAAGGCGCATGATTGACAGCAAATTTTCCTCTGGCATCTAGGATTTCTGCTGAATTCTGCTACAACTCCCGGCAACATAAGCACTGCCGCACACGACCAACCTGTTCCAATGTTAATTTGCAAATCAGTTTAGTTGCGCAATAATGCCCGGTCCAAACACGATTTTGCTGCAAACGGCAGTTAACAACTGAAATTCCGGCTTCCTGCAAACGGATCGCTTGATGATCGTATTGTCGAAAAATCACATCGTAGCCGTTTCCGGACTGATGGCTGCGGCTGGCCTGTTGTCGCAACCTTTGTCCGCACACCCGCATGTCTGGTCGGACATGCGTTCCGACATACTTCTGGATGACCAGGGCCGCGCCACGGCCATCCATGTGGAATGGATCTTCGACCAGGGTTACACCGAAGCTGCCACCGAAGGCATGGATGCCGACAAGGACGGCATTTACACCGCATCGGAACTGCAACCGGTGGTGGAAGAAAACATCAGGGCCCTGAAAGAATTCCGCTACTTCACCGCTGCAAAAGCCAATGGCAGGGACATACCTTACGCGGATGTCACCGAATACGGCCAACGCATCAACGACCAAGGCCGGCTGTCCATGGTGTTTGTCGTGCCGTTCGCTGCACCGGTTGACCTGACAACCGCAAATTTCACCTACAAGATTTATGACCCGGATTTTTTTATTGCCTTTGACTACATCAAGGGCGAAACCGTTTCAGCCATCGGCAACCTGCCGAAAGGCTGTGCCGTCAATGTCGGTGTTTTGGCTTTTGATGAGAATATCGAACAAACAAGGCAGGAGCTGGCGGAAAAGCCGGTGGATTGGCAGCCCGAACAGCCACAGGACTTCGGCTCGTTGTTTGCCCAACCGGTTTCGGTATCCTGCAAACCTGCAGCCAGCTAACCGCAAGGGGTAAATCTTGATCCGCTTCGTTTTTGTCCTGCTTGCGCTTGTTGCCGCCTGTCTGCCCGGGTGGCATATGGCGCACGCCAACGCGCCGGCGTCTGTCATTGTAGCCCAGGCCGACACTGCCGAAACCTCCAAGGTGAAACCTGGCCAACTTCTGCTGCAGCGCCGCAAGAACGCCGCTGGGGCCGATACCACTCCAACCCTCACCGGTGACCCGGCGGGCTGGATCAAGGCGCAGCAGCGAGCCTTTTACGGCAAGATGTCTGCGGCATTGAACACAATGAAACGCGGCTCTGCGTGGTCGGCGGCGCTGACCTTGATGGCACTGAGTTTTGTGTACGGCATTCTGCATGCGGCAGGACCCGGCCACGGCAAGGCGGTTATCTCGGCCTGGCTGCTCGCCAATGAGCGCCAGCTGAGGCGCGGCGTGATGGTCTCGTTCATGGCGGCATTGTTCCAGGCGATCACCGCCGTTGTCCTGGTGTCGGCCCTGCTGCTGACGGTTACCACAGCGGCCAGCATGGCCAAGTCAACCGCCATCGCCCTGGAGGCGACAAGCTATGGATTGATCGCGTTGACCGGCATCTGGCTGGTCTGGCAGGCCGTGCGCCCGCGTTTTGCGCCTGCCGCAACCATCGTTGCAGCTCCGGTCGGCCATCATCACGACCACCATCGTCACGACGACCACCACCATCACGACCACCATGACCACGGCCCCGACTGTGGCTGCGGTCATGCCCACATGCCGTCGGCCAGTGAGCTCGATCAACCGTTGGATGTCTGGAAGGCTGTAACCATTGCCTTTGCCGTTGGCCTTAGGCCGTGCACGGGGGGCATCCTGGTGCTGCTGTTCTCGTCCGCCCTGGGGCTGTATTGGGCCGGGGTGGCGGCAACATTCGTCATGGCGCTGGGAACTGCGATTACCGTGTCCATTATCGCCAGCGTGGCGGTCAAGTCGCGCGACCTGGCTCTGCGCTACTCCGGCGACAGTGCAGTCTGGCTCGACCGCACCGCCTTCGGTCTGAAATTCATGGGCGGGCTGTTCATCGCATGCGTCGGCGGATTATTGTTCTGGGCAACGGCCACGAACACGACACCCCTGATCTAGGGTCCGTACTCATTGATCCTATGCAATTCTGTTTGAAGGAAAACATCCGAATAACGGTGAAAAAGCGCAAGGCAAGGCTTTGTGCCTTGTCGAGCATTTTTCAGCTTCAGGCGGGTGTTTTCCCTCAAACCCGAAGGGCGGGGCCCATTTTGCCCCTGACCG
>JANQOK010000009.1 GCA_028289645.1 Anderseniella sp. | reverse complement strand
TGAAGTTGAACTGATCACACCGATTGCGATGGAAGAGAAGCTGCGCTTCGCCATCCGTGAAGGTGGTCGTACCGTCGGTGCAGGCGTCGTCGCCGGCATCATAGAATAAGTAAACTGAATAGGGGTGTTTCTGATGGTCAGGGACACCCCAACTTACGGATCCAAGTAGATGCAAAAACAGAATATTCGCATCCGTCTCGAAGCGTTCGACCATCGGGTTCTCGATGGTTCGGCACGTGAAATCGTGAACACGGCCAAGCGCACCGGCGCCCAGGTTCGTGGTCCGGTGCCTCTGCCGACGCGGATTGAACGGTTCACCGTGAACCGCTCGCCCCACGTGGACAAGAAGAGCCGCGAACAGTTTGAGATGCGCACGCATCGTCGCATTCTGGATATTGTTGATCCGACACCGCAGACAGTGGACGCGCTGATGAAGCTCGACCTTGCCGCCGGTGTTGATGTTGAGATCAAGCTCTGATTTCAGAGCGAGACGAACGGGAGTCTGAACTATGCGTTCAGGAGTAATTGTACAGAAGCTGGGCATGACCCGGATTTTCACCGACGCAGGTGAACATATTCCGGTGACGGTCCTGAAGCTCGATGGCTGTCAGGTAGTCGGCCAGAAGACCGTTGAAAAGAACGGCTACACCGCGCTTCAACTTGGTGTTGGTTCTGCCAAGGTGAAGCGCCTGACCAAGGCTGACCGCGGCCAGTTCGCTGTCGCCAAGGTTGAGCCCAAGCGCAAGGTTGCAGAGTTCCGGGTGAGCCCGGAAAACATGGTCGACATCGGTGAGGAGATCATCGCTGACCATTACTTCGCCGGCCAGTATGTCGATGTGTCCGGTACTTCGGTCGGTAAAGGCTTCGCCGGTGCCATGAAGCGCCACAATTTTGGTGGCCTGCGCGCATCCCACGGTGTGTCGGTATCACACCGCGCCCACGGCTCCACCGGTCAGTGTCAGGACCCCGGCAAGGTGTTCAAGGGCAAGAAGATGGCAGGTCAGATGGGTAATGAGCGTGTGACCGTTCAGAACCTGCAGGTTGTCAAGACCGACACCGAGCGCGGCCTGATCATGGTCAAGGGCGCTGTTCCGGGCGCCAAGGGCGGTTGGGTGCGTCTGAGCGATGCCGTGAAGAAGCCGCAGTCTGAAAACGCGATTACGCCTGCTGCCCTGCGGTCTGCCGCTGCCGCTGCCGCCGCTGCTGCCGCTGAAGCCGAGGCTGCTGCCGCTGCTGAAGCTGCCGCGGAAGCCGAACGGCTTGCAGCAGAAGAAGCCGCTGCCCAGGCCAAGGCAATGGAAGATGCACCTGCAGACACTGAAGACGGTGCCGATGGAGGCAGCGAGCAATGAAAACTGATGTTCAAACACTTCAGGCCAAGAAGGCCGGCACGGTGGAACTGTCCGACGAGATTTTCGGCCTGGAACCGCGTGGCGATCTCTTGCACCGCATGGTGACCTGGCAGCTGGCCAAACGCCGCGCCGGCACCCATAAAACCAAGGGCCGTGCGGAGATCAACCGCACCGGTGCCCGTTTTGGCCGCCAGAAAGGTGGCGGCCGTGCCCGTCACGGCTCGCGCCGGGTCGGTATTTTTGTCGGGGGTGGCAAGGCTCACGGGCCGGTAGTGCGCAGTCACGCAATTGACCTTCCAAAAAAGGTCCGGGCACTTGCCCTGCGTCACGCCCTATCGGCCAAGGTCAAGGCCAATGAGCTGATCATCCTGGAAAGTTCGGAAGTCAAGACACCGAAGACCAAGGATCTCGCTGGTGCATTTTCAAAGCTTGGCCTGACCAACGTGCTGGTCATCGACGGTGCTGAAGTCAACGAGAACTTCGCCAAGGCCGCCAGCAACCTGATCAATGTCGACGTGCTGCCGGTTCAGGGCATCAATGTTTACGACATCCTGCGCCGCCAGAACCTGGTTCTGACCAAGGCCGCCGTTGATGCGCTGGAGGCGCGGTTCAAATGAGCATGGAAAAGAATTACGACATTATCCGCGCACCGGCGATTACCGAAAAGGCGACACTGCTGAGTGAAGCCAATCAGGTGGTGTTCAATGTTGCCGGCACTGCTTCCAAGCCGGAGATCAAGAAAGCCGTCGAAGAGCTGTTCAATGTCAAGGTGAAGGCGGTGAACACCCTGGTTCGCAAGGGAAAAACCAAGCGCTTCCGTGGCATTCGCGGCCGGCAGAGCGATGTCAAGAAGGCGATTGTCACCCTTGAAGATGGACAGTCCATCGACGTGACGACAGGTCTTTGAAGTTAAATTTGAGCGATTGAGACGTAAACCATGGCACTGAAAAAGTTCAAGCCCAACACTCCAGGACAGCGGCAGCTGGTCATTGTAGACCGCTCCGGCCTGTGGAAGGGCAAGCCCGTAAAGACCCTGACAGAGGGTTTGTCGAAGAGCGGTGGCCGTAACAACCGTGGCCGTCAGACCTCGTATTCACGCGGTGGCGGACACAAGCGCAATTATCGCATTGTCGATTTCAAGCGCAGCCGCGAAGGCATTGCCAGTGTCGAACGTATTGAATACGATCCGAACCGGACCGCATTCATCGCGCTGATCAAGTATGAGGACGGCACGTTGTCCTACATTCTGGCGCCGCAGCGCCTGAACGAAGGTGATCAGGTCGTGACAGGCACCAGCGGTGTCGACGTCAAGCCTGGCAACTGCATGCCGCTCGGCAACATCCCCGTCGGCACCATCATCCACAATGTCGAGATGAAGCCGGGCAAAGGCGGTCAGATCGCACGCTCTGCAGGTGCTTATGCACAGCTCGTCGGCCGTGACCGGTCCATGGCCCTGTTGCGGCTCAAGTCCGGCGAAACCCGGATGGTGTCGTCCGAGTGCCGGGCCACCGTTGGCGCGGTTTCCAACCAGGACCACATGAACACCAATGACGGCAAGGCCGGGCGTTCGCGCTGGCGTGGCCGCCGCCCCGTGGTTCGCGGTGTTGCCATGAACCCGATCGATCACCCGCATGGTGGTGGTGAGGGACGCACCTCAGGTGGCCGTCATCCGGTCACCCCGTGGGGCAAGCCGACCAAGGGCAAGAAGACACGTACAAACAAATCATCGGACAAGTTCATTGTCCGTACGCGCCACCAGCGCAAGAAGAGGTAAGGGTTAGGTCGAATGGCTCGTTCACTGCACAAAGGCCCGTTTGTCGACGGGTATCTGCTCAAAAAGGCCGAAGCTGCACGCAGCTCCGGGCGTAACCAGGTCATCAAGACCTGGAGCCGCCGCTCGACCATCCTGCCGCAGTTCGTCGGTCTGACGTTCGGCGTGCACAACGGAAACAAGCACGTTCCGGTGAACGTGTCTGAAGACATGGTTGGTCACAAGCTGGGCGAATTCGCGCCGAGCCGGACCTATTACGGCCACCAGGCCGACAAGAAGTCGAAGAGGTAAGGACAGATGGGTAAGGCGTCCAGAGCACGCGTCCTTCCGGACAACGAGGCAAAGGCGGTCACGCGCAACCTGCGTGTCAGCCCGCGCAAACTGAACGATGTTGCCAGCACCATTCGTGGCAAGAAGGTCGAGGCAGCGCTTGCTGATCTCACATTCTCGCGCCGCCGCATTGCCGGCGATGTCAAGAAGACGCTGGAGTCAGCCATAGCAAACGCTGAGAACAACCATGATCTCGATATCAACGAGCTCATCGTGTCCGAAGCCTATGTTGGAAAGAAGATGGTCATGAAGCGCTTCAAGCCACGTGCCCGTGGCCGCGTTGGCAAGATCGAAAAGTTCTTCAGCGAGATCACGATTATCGTGCGCCAGGTCGAGGAGGCCGCCTGATGGGTCAGAAAGTAAATCCGATCGGTTTCCGTCTCGGTATCAACCGCACATGGGATAGCCGCTGGTTCGCCGATGGAAGCGAATACGCCAAGCTGCTGCACGAGGATTTCCGCATTCGCGAATACCTTCGTGAGAAGCTGAAGCAGGCTGGCATCTCGCGCATCATCATCGAGCGTCCGCACAAAAAGTGCCGTGTGACCATCTATTCGGCCCGTCCCGGTGTTGTCATCGGCAAGAAGGGCGCCGATATCGAGAAGCTGCGCCGTGACGTGTCCGCAATGACCGACAGCGAAGTTCACCTCAACATCGTTGAAGTGCGCAAACCGGAGATCGACGCCAACCTGGTGGCTGACAATATTGCCCAGCAGCTGGAACGCCGTATCGCGTTTCGCCGCGCCATGAAGCGGGCCGTGCAATCGGCCATGCGCATGGGTGCAGAAGGTATTCGCATCACCTGTTCGGGCCGCCTTGGCGGCGCCGAAATCGCTCGCACGGAATGGTACCGCGAAGGCCGCGTGCCGCTTCACACTCTGCGCGCCGATGTGGATTACGGCACTGCGACTGCCCACACCGCTTATGGCACCAACGGCATCAAGGTCTGGATCTTCAAGGGTGAAATTCTTGAGCACGACCCGATGGCGCAGGACAAGCGGATCCAGGCCATGCAGGAAGGTGGCGGTCCGCGCCCGCGCCGCGACCGCGACGACGCACGCCGCTAGAACACGAGATTAGTTGGATTAAGCAGGAAACAGTAAAATGCTGCAGCCAAAACGCACAAAGTTCCGCAAGGCTCACAAGGGCCGCATCCATGGCGTTGCCAAGGGCGGATACGAATTGAACTTCGGCACCTTTGGTCTGAAGGCTCAGGAGCCTGCACGCATCACCGCGCGCCAGATCGAAGCGGCCCGCCGTGCAATGACCCGCCACATGAAACGTGCCGGTCGTGTGTGGATCCGCGTGTTCCCCGATCTGCCGGTGTCGAAGAAGCCTACCGAAGTCCGCATGGGTAAGGGTAAGGGCTCGGTGGAATACTGGTGCGCACGGGTACATCCGGGCCGCATCATGTTTGAAGTTGATGGTGTATCGCGCGAAATAGCGCAGGAAGCCATGTCGCTCGCTGCAGCGAAGCTGCCGATCAAGACGCGGTTTGTTGCGCGTCTTGGCGAATGAGGCAGCGGCGTTGAGCGATTGGATTTGAGGTAAGGCCATGAAAGCCAGTGAAGTGACACAGATGACCGATGACCAGCTCAAGGATGAGCTGCTCAAGCTGAAGAAAGAGCAGTTCAACCTGCGCTTCCAGAAGGCTTCCGGTCAGATCGACAATACCGCGCGGGTTCGCCAGGTGCGCCGCGACATTGCCCGCATCAAGACAGCACAGCGTTCGCGCGCTGTGGCTGCGCCAGCGAATTGATTGGAGTTTCGAACCCATGCCCAAACGTATTTTGCAGGGTGTCGTGGTGAGCGACAAAAATGACAAGACCATTGTTGTTCGTGTCGAGCGCCGTTTCACCCACCCGATGATGAAAAAGACCGTGCGCCGTACCAAGAAGTACCATGCGCATGATGAAGCCAACTCTGCCAAGACAGGGGACATCGTTCGTATCGAGGAATGTCGTCCGTTGTCGCGCAACAAGACCTGGGCGCTGGTCGTAGAATAGGTCTGAAAACAGGATTTGAACGTGCTGCTGCGCCGCTGATCAGAATGACAGGGCGAACAGGCATCAAGAACAACGGATGAAGCCATGATCCAGGTAGAAACAAATCTCGACGTCGCCGACAATTCCGGCGCTCGCCGTGTCCAGTGCATCAAGGTGCTGGGCGGTTCGAAGCGTAAGTACGCGCGCGTCGGCGATATCATCGTCGTGTCCATCAAGGATGCTATTCCGCGCGGTCGCGTGAAGAAGGGTGCGGTGATGAAGGCGGTTGTTGTGCGCACCGCAAAGGACATTCAGCGCGGCGATGGATCAGCAATCCGGTTTGACCGCAATGCCGCTGTGCTGATCAACAACCAGGGTGAGCCGGTCGGCACCCGTATTTTCGGCCCGGTTCCGCGTGAACTGCGTGGCCGCAACCATATGAAGATTATTTCGCTTGCACCGGAGGTGCTGTGATGGCTGTGAAACTGAAAGTGAAGAAGGGCGATCGCGTCATCGTGGTTGCCGGCAAGGACAAGGGCAAGTCCGGGGACGTGCTGAAGGTTCTGCCGAATGAAAATCGTGCCGTGGTAAGCGGCGTCAATGTTGCGCGCAAACACCAGAAGCAGACTGCTGCTCAAGACGGTGGAATTGTTAGCAAGGAGCTGTCCATCCATGTGTCCAATCTGGCGCACATTGATCCCAAGGACGGCAAGGCAACACGTGTCGGGTACAAGGTTCTCGATGACGGTAAGAAAGTCCGGGTCGCCAGGCGTTCCGGGGAGGTGATCGATGGCTGATGTATATGTACCACGCCTGCGCAAGCTCTATGACGACGAGATTCGCGCCAAGCTGATCGAACAGTTCGGTTACACGAACCCGATGCAGGTTCCGAAGCTCGACAAGATCGTGCTCAACATGGGTGTCGGCGACGCGGTCGGTGATTCCAAACTGGTCAAGGTGGCCGCGGAAGAACTGACCAAGATTGCCGGTCAGAAGGTCATGGTCACCAAGGCGCGCAAGTCTATAGCGACATTCAAGCTGCGCGAAGGCATGGACATCGGTGTCAAGGTCACCCTGCGCAAGCAGCAGATGTACGAGTTTCTGGATCGCTACATCAATATCGCCTTGCCGCGTGTTCGTGACTTTCGCGGTCTGTCTGATCAGAGCTTCGATGGCCGCGGCAACTATGCCACGGGCCTGAAAGAGCACATTGTGTTCCCGGAGATCGACTACGACAAGATCGACCGCATGTGGGGACTGGATATTGTGATTTGCACCACGGCAAAGACCAACGACGAAGCCCGGGCGCTGTTGAAGGCATTTAATTTCCCGTTCCGCATACGGCAAGGCCAGCAGGCAGCAGCGTAACGCGGCGCGAAGAACAAGGAAACGGAAGAACTCATGGCAAAGAAAAGTGCAATTGAGAAAAACAACCGCCGCAAGCGTCTGGTGAAGCAGTATGCCGCCAAGCGTGCGCAGCTGCGGGTGATCGCCAACGACAAGTCGCTTCCGATGGAAGAGCGATTTGCGGCTCGGCTGAAGCTGGCGGAACTGCCGCGCAACTCCGCCGCCATCCGGGTGCGCAACCGTTGTGAAGTTTCAGGTCGCCCGCGCGGCTACTACCGCAAGATGGCCATGTCTCGAATTGCACTGCGCGATCTCGCCAACCAGGGATTGATCCCCGGTGTGGTGAAGTCCAGCTGGTAACAGCGCGCCAAGGTTCTAAAGGAAAGAGCGAAAAATGAACGTCACGGATCCAATCGGCGATATGTTGACCCGCATCCGCAATGCGCAGCAGCGTGGCAAGTCCAAGGTGGCAAGCCCGTCATCGCGTCTGCGCGAGCGCGTGCTGGAAGTATTGCAGTCTGAAGGCTATATCCGCGGGTTCGCCGTAACCGAGCGTACCTCCGGACAGGCTGAGCTTGAAGTCGAACTCAAGTATTTCGACGGCGAGCCTGGCATTCGCGAGATCAAGCGCGTGTCCAAGCCGGGCCGGCGCGTGTATGCATCAGTCGGTGAGTTGCCGACGATCTACAACGGCCTCGGCGTGGCAATCATGTCCACGTCAAAGGGTGTCATGTCCGACAGCCAGGCGCGTGAAAATAACGTTGGTGGCGAGGTTCTCTGCACGGTCTTTTAAGGCTGCTGCAGGTATTCGCTATTTGTTGATGTTTCTGTCGGTGCCGAAGAGGGCAGGTGGCAGTGAATTGAGGATCGGAGGCAAGGAAGCCCATGTCTCGTATTGGAAAAAAACCGGTATCGGTACCAGGTGGTGTAACCGTTACGCTTGAGGGCCAGACCGTCAAGGTCAAGGGGCCCAAGGGTGAACTGCAGGCCCAGTTGGTTGATCTGGTCAGTGTCAAGCATGAGAACGACGAGATCACCGTTGCACCGGTGGACCAGTCAAAGGCGGCACGGTCTGCCTGGGGCCTGTCCCGCACCCTGGTGGCAAACCTGATTACCGGCGTCACCGACGGATTCAGCAAGACGCTGGAAATCAATGGTGTCGGTTATCGTGCCGCATTGCAGGGCCAGGGCTTGCAGCTGAACCTCGGCTATAGTCACGATGTGGTCTACGCGGTTCCTGATGGCATCGACATCAAGGTGCCGAAGCCGACCGAAATTGTCGTATCCGGCATCGACAAGCAGCGCGTCGGCCAGGTCGCGGCTGAAATTCGGGCATGGCGTCCGCCGGAGCCCTACAAGGGCAAGGGTGTCAAGTACGCCGATGAGACAATCTTCCGCAAGGAAGGCAAGAAGAAGTAACGGTTGAGCTGAAGGGCTTTAAGACAATGTCTGGAAAACTGACAATTAGCGAGCGCCGCAAGCAGCGTGTCCGCCGGGAACTGAAGGCCAACAACAACGGTCGTCCGCGTCTCAGCGTAAACCGGTCGCACAAGAACATTTCGGTACAGGTGATCGATGATGTGAAGGGTGTGACGATCGCCGCGGCATCAACGCTTGAAAAAGACCTGCGCGGTTCCCTGAAGACCGGTGGCGATTCAGCCGCAGCCGCCGCTGTCGGCAAGCTGGTTGCGGAACGCGCCAAGAAAGCCGGTGTGGAAGCGGTTGTCTTTGACCGTGGCGGTTACCTTTATCATGGCCGGGTCAAGACCCTGGCTGACGCAGCCCGCGAAGGCGGACTGAAGTTCTAACAATTTTGACTGAGAAACAGGTATAATCAGATGGCAAGAGAACGCGAACGCCGCGACCGGGATCAGGACAATGAGTTTGTCGACAAGCTCGTCCACATCAACCGTGTTGCCAAGGTTGTAAAGGGTGGCCGCAGGTTCGGCTTTGCCGCTCTCGTTGTTGTGGGCGACCAGAAGGGCCGGGTCGGTTTTGGTCATGGCAAGGCACGCGAGGTGCCGGAGGCCATCCGCAAGGCAACCGAAAGCGCCAAGCGCGAGATGATCCGCGTTCCGCTGCGCGAAGGGCGCACCTTGCACCACGATGTTGCCGGCCGGCATGGCGCCGGGCGTGTAGTGCTCCGTTCAGCACCCGCCGGTACCGGTATCATCGCCGGTGGCCCGATGCGCGCCGTTTTCGAAAGCGTCGGCATGCAGGATGTGGTGGCCAAGTCAATCGGGACCTCGAACCCCTACAATATGGTTCGGGCAACCTTTGATGCATTGAAGCGCGAGACCAGTCCGCGTTCCGTGGCTGCGCGTCGTGGCAAGAAAGTGTCTGACATCATGTCGCGCCGTAAGGACGGCGAGGTTTCAGCGGATTGATCAGGCGCAGCCGCGTCGGTACAAAATGGTTGATTGAGGAATATCATGGCCAAGGATAAAAAGACTGTCACCGTCCAGCAGATTGGATCACCACTGCGCCGCCCCGGTGACCAGCGCGCCACTCTTGTTGGCCTGGGGCTCAACAAGATGCATCGTACGCGCACGCTGGAGGATACCCCTGCGGTTCGCGGCATGATCGCCAAGGTTTCACATCTGGTTCGTGTAGTGGACGGTCAGTAGACATTTTCGGCCGCGCGGCCAAACAGATACAAGAGAAGCAAAGACAATGAAGCTCAACGAAATTTCAGACAATCCGGGTGCCCGCAAAGAGCGCACACGTGTTGGCCGTGGTATCGGGTCCGGCAAGGGCAAGACCGCCGGCCGAGGTCACAAGGGCCACGGATCGCGTTCGGGTGGGCCCAAGCACGGCTTTGAAGGTGGCCAGATGCCGATTTACCGGCGCTTGCCCAAGCGCGGCTTCACCAAGCCGAACCGGCTCGCATTCAACGAAGTCAATCTTGGCCGCCTTCAGGCTGCGGTTGATGCCAAGAAGCTGGACATCAAGAAGCCAGTGGACCTGGCTGCATTGGTGGCCGCCGGTATTGTTTCCAAGCCGCTTGACGGCGTGCGTGTGCTCGGCCAGGGCGAACTGAAAGCCAAGCTGGATCTGCATGTCAACCACGCCACAAAATCTGCAGCCGCGGCCATTGAAAAGGCCGGCGGCAAGGTGAATTTGATCGAAGAGAAACCAGTTGAGGAAGAAAAGGCCAAGGCCTGACCTGCATCAGGATGATTTTGGTTGATCCAACCGAAATCATAAACCTGATCGCTCTCAAAGTGATAGAGCGGCTTTATGGGCTCATCAGAACCCATGTTGCTCTCGCAAACCGGGCCTTTGTGATAACTTGGTGCTTGTGATCGGGCGGCTGCATGCCGATATTGGTCACCAGCACCGGTCAGGTACACGGATAAGGAATCCCGAATGGCATCCGCTGTTGAGCAACTTGCAGCAAATCTGAGCTTCGCATCTTTCGCAAAAGCAGAAGATCTCAAGAAACGTATCTGGTTCACTCTGGCTGCCCTGGTGGTATATCGGCTCGGCACCTATATTCCGGTTCCCGGTGTCGATGCCAATGAACTGGCCCGCCTCGTACAGCAGAATTCTTCCGGCATTCTCGGCTGGATCAACGGCCTCGCCGGCGGTGCGCTGGGGCGCATGGCCATATTTGCGCTCAATATCATGCCCTACATCTCGGCATCGATCATCATCCAGCTGATGACGACCGTCAGCCCGCATCTTGAACAACTCAAGAAGGAGGGCGAGCAGGGCCGCAAGAAGATCAACCAGTACACCCGGTATGGCACCGTGATACTGGCGGCATTGCAGGCTTACGGCATCGCCGTCGGCTTGGAGAGCCAGGGCAATACGGTGATTGATCCGGGTTGGTATTTCCGGATTTCCACGGTTATCACGCTCACTGGCGGCACCGTGTTCCTGATGTGGCTGGGTGAGCAGATCACCGCGCGTGGCATAGGAAATGGTATTTCGCTGATCATCTTTGCCGGCATCATCGCCGAATTACCTTCTGCCATTGCTGCCATCCTTGAACTTGGCCGTACCGGTCAGATGTCGACCTTCCTGATCATCGGCATCATCATTCTGGCTCTGATCACCATTGCTATAATCGTGTTCATGGAACGGGCTCAGCGCCGATTGCTGGTCAAGTATCCCAAGCGTCAGGTCGGCAACCAGATTCAGAACGTGGATCCGTCCCATCTTCCACTGAAGCTGAACACGGCAGGCGTAATTCCGCCGATCTTCGCATCGTCCCTGTTGCTGCTGCCGATCACCGTATCGAATTTCAGCCAGGGCAGCGGGCCTGACTGGCTCAACACCATCAATGCCCTGCTGGGGCGCGGCCAGCCATTGTTCCTGGCGATCTATATCGGCTTGATCATCTTTTTCGCATTCTTCTACACCGCGATCATGTTCAACCCGAAGGAAACGGCTGACAACCTGAAGAAGTACGGCGGCTTCATACCCGGCATCCGGCCCGGCGAACGCACGGCAGAATACATCGATTACGTCCTGACCCGCATAACGGTGGTCGGCGCGCTGTACCTGGCCGGTGTCTGCCTGCTACCGGAGATATTGACTTCTTATGCCGCCATACCGTTTTACTTTGGTGGCACATCACTCCTGATTATCGTGTCTGTTACAATGGATACGGTGTCCCAGGTGCAGTCGCATTTGCTGGCCCAGCAATATGAGGGCTTGATGAAGAAGACCAAGCTCAGGGGATCGCGAAAGTGAATATCATCATTCTTGGGCCTCCGGGTGCCGGCAAAGGTACGCAGGCGCAGCGTATCGAAGCCAGCAGGAACATGAAGCAACTGTCCACCGGCGACATGCTGCGCGCTGCCGCCGCGGCTGGTTCGCCTGTCGGATTGAAAGCCAAGGACGTCATGGCGCGCGGCGAGCTGGTTCCTGACGATGTCGTGGTCGGCATCATTGCTGACCGGATCGAAGATCCCGACTGCGCGGCCGGATTTATCCTGGACGGTTTCCCCCGTAACGTGTCTCAGGCCGAAGCCCTCGACGTCATGCTGGCCGACAAAGGCCTGCAGCTCGATGCGGTCGTGGAGCTCAAGGTGAACGACGGCATTTTGATCAGTCGCATCGAAAAGCGAGCGACGGAGACGGTGGGCGGCCCGCGGGCCGACGACAATGCAGAAGCGCTGAAGAAACGGCTTGATGTCTATCACGCCCAGACAGCGCCGCTGATCGAGTATTACGCAACGAAAGGTACGTTGCGCAGTGTTGATGGTATGGCGGAAATGGACGAAGTCACCCGTCAGATCATGGAGGTGTTGAACGGGTAGGGGTCGCAGGCGACAGGATAGCGGTTAAATGGTTGACGTGCCGGGGAATCCGGCATAGAAACTGCGCCAATCCGGTTGCTTACAGGCTGACCGCAAGTAGAGCTGTTTCTGCTTGGGGTGAGCCTTGTTGCCGTTAGGCAGCAACAATCCGTTCTTTGGTTCAGTTTTGGTGCTGGCATTTCTGACATTATGTCGGGCCAGACCGTATGCAGGAGAATAGCGTCTTGGCCCGTATAGCAGGCGTCAACATTCCGACGAACAAGCGCGTGGTGATCGCGCTGCAGTATATTCACGGCATCGGCGCGAATTACGCCAAGCAGATCTGTGAATCGGTCAACATTGCTTCAGAGCGCCGCGTCAACGAATTGTCCGACGCGGAGGTCATCCAGATCCGTGAAGCGATTGATCGCGACTACATGGTTGAAGGCGACTTGCGCCGTGAAACCGCAATGAACATCAAGCGTCTGATGGACCTTGGCTGCTACCGTGGCCTGCGCCATCGCCGCGGCCTGCCGGTTCGCGGTCAGCGCACCCATACCAATGCCCGCACCCGCAAGGGGCCAGCCAAGGCGATTGCAGGCAAGAAGAAGTAATCAGTTTCTGTCTCGGAAAGCATTTTTGAAATGGCTAAAGAACCAACACGTACGCGCCGCAAGGAACGTAAGAACATCTCCTCCGGTGTCGCCCACGTGAATTCCACGTTTAACAACACCATGATCACCATCACCGACGTGCAGGGCAATGCAATCGCCTGGTCGTCGGCCGGCAAGATGAAGTTCAAGGGGTCTCGCAAGTCCACACCTTACGCGGCCCAGGTTGCCGCGGAACAGGCAGGTGAGATTGCGATGGAGCACGGCATGAAGACCATTGAGGTCGAAGTGTGCGGGCCCGGTTCTGGCCGTGAGTCCGCGCTGCGCGCGCTTCAGGCAGTCGGTCTTCAGGTGACGTCGATCCGCGATGTCACGCCGATACCGCACAATGGCGTCCGCCCACCCAAACGCCGCCGCGTATAGGGCAAACAGAGTATCGGCAAATCTGCTGGATGGTCAGCCGGATTTGCCACCACGATTTGAATATGAGGGTTCCTGTTCCGGTCCGCGGATACAGATGCCCGCAACTGAACAGAGGTCGACACCGTGAACACCAAGAACTGGCAAGATCTTATCAAGCCGATAAAGCTGGACGTGAACGCCGGCCGTGACCGCCGTCGCACCGCGACGCTGGTTGCCGAGCCGCTTGAGCGTGGCTTCGGCATGACGCTTGGCAACAGCCTGCGTCGGGTGCTGCTGTCGTCGCTGCAGGGCGCAGCGGTGACTTCGGTTCAGATCGATGGCGTGCTGCACGAATTCTCCTCCATCGCCGGTGTGCGTGAGGACGTGACCGACATCGTGCTGAATATCAAGGAAATCGCCGTCGGCATGCAGGGCGAAGGTCCCAAGCGCCTGACGCTGCGCAAGCAGGGTCCCGGTGCGGTTACTGCCGGCGATATCGAGGAAAGCGGTGACATCACCATCCTCAACCCGACGCTGCCAATCTGCACGCTCGATGACGGAGCGGAAGTGCGCATGGAGTTCACCGTCAACACCGGCAAGGGTTATGCCGCTGCCGAGCGCAACCGCCCCGAAGATGCGCCGATCGGCCTGATCCCGGTCGACAGCCTATATAGCCCGGTCAAGCGTGTGTCCTACAAGGTTGAGAACACCCGTGAAGGCCAGGTTCTCGACTACGACAAGCTGATCATGACCATCGAGACCGATGGCTCCATGACACCGGAAGATGCCGTGGCCTATTCCGCCCGTATTCTTCAGGACCAGTTGCAGGTGTTCATCAACTTCGAAGAACCGCAGCAGGTTGTCACCGAAGAAGAAAAGCCGGAGCTGGAATTCAATGCAGCCCTGCTTAAGAAAGTCGATGAGCTGGAACTGTCTGTCCGCTCGGCAAACTGCCTGAAGAACGACAACATCGTTTACATCGGCGATCTGATCCAGAAGACAGAAGGCGAAATGCTGCGCACGCCGAACTTCGGCCGCAAGTCGCTGAACGAGATCAAGGAAGTGCTGGCTCAGATGGGTCTGCACCTCGGCATGGACATCGAGAACTGGCCACCGGAGAACATCGAGGAACTGGCCAAGAAGTTTGAGACCCATTACTGATTGAAATCCATAGGTGACAGCCGTGAGGCTGCCCCTGAAAAAAGGTATCCAAGGAGAAGGCCAATGCGCCACGGAAAGAGCGGACGCAAGCTCAACCGCACAAGCTCGCATCGCAAGGCAATGTTTGCCAACATGGCGGCTGCGCTCATCAAGCATGAGCAGATTGTCACAACGCTGCCCAAGGCCAAGGACTTGCGGCCTGTCGCCGAAAAACTGATCACGCTGGCCAAGCGCGGTGACGTGCATGCCCGCCGGCAGGCCATGTCGAAGGTTCGCGATGAAGATCAGGTGAAGAAGCTGTTTGAAGTTCTTGGCGCCCGCTACAGCGAGCGCAATGGCGGCTATACCCGCGTTCTGAAAGCCGGCTTCCGCTATGGCGACAGCGCACCGATGGCCGTCATCGAACTGGTCGACCGCGATCCCGCAGCCCGCGGACAGGATTCCGGTCCTACCCAGGATGCAGATGAAGGTGAAGCCGAAGCGGCATGATCACCTTTCAGGTGTTGAAAGGTTTCGGGCGGTTCCTTCGGGAGCCGCCTTTTCTTTTCGCCGTCCATGAAGCAATATGTTTGCATGACCGAGTTTAAGCCGAAGACAGCCGACTTTGCCCAGCGAGTGGCCGACAGCTTTGCCAGACAGGCGGCACTGACCACCATGGGCGCGCGACTGGTGTCAGTTGAGCCGGGCAGGGTCGTCGTTGACATGGCTCATGATGACAGGTTCACCCAACAGCACGGCTTCATTCACGCAGGCGTCACCACGACAGTACTCGACACCGCCTGCGGATACGCAGCTTTCTCGCTGATGCCGGCAGATGCAGGTGTACTCACCATCGAATTGAAAACAAACCTGCTTGCACCGGCGGCCGGCGAGACATTTGAATTTGAGGGCAGGGTGGTCAAGCCTGGCCGCACAGTCACGTTCTGCGAAGGCGAGGCGTTTGCGATCAGCAAAGGCGCACGTAAACGGATTGCTACTTTGTCGGCAACAATGATGACCGTGCTGGGACGCGACGACGTGAAAAGTTAGCCGTCGGGGTCACCTGTATAGGCGCGCTCAACAGTGACCTGGGACACAGAACCGTAGCCATTGAAGCTGGTTGCTGTAGCTGTGCCATAAGCACCAACGCCCGCAAACTCGATGATGTCAAATTCTCGGATGTCTGCCGGCAGGTGCAGCGGAACAGGTAACACATCAAGCGGGTCACAGGTCGGGCCGAACACCGTGAAGTCGTGCTTGTCAGCGGCGGCGACCGGCTGGCCGTCGCGCAGCACCCGGTAAAATGGCAGCAGGTCGTTCACTTGTGTGACTTCTAGCAACCCGCCATAGATCCCGTCGTTCAAGAACAGGTCCGCTGTGTGCCGGCGAACCAGTTTGACGCTGGTGAGCAATGAAAACGCGGGTGCTGCAATGCTGCGTCCTGGTTCACACTCCAGAATCGGTGACTTGTCGCCAAAGACTGAAGTGACACTGTCGGCGATGGCCCGGAAATAGGCGGCAAGCGCCGGGCCTGAACTGTGTGAATAGCTGGACGGAAAGCCACCACCGACGTTCAGCCGGGTGAGGTTGATGCCGGCGCAGCGGGCGATGCGCCCGGCAGCTTCAATATGCCTGGCCCAGGCAGCCGGGTCGGTGCATTGCGACCCCGGGTGGAAGGTTAGCAGCGGACTGAAACCGCATTGTGCGGCATACTTCATCAGATCGGCAGCGTTTTCCTCGTCGGTGCCGAACTTGCTTGAGAAATCATGTGCTGAGGCGTCATGTGACGGCAGTCGGAACCGGATCGCCATTTCGGTGCCTGTCGCTGATCCCACTGTCTCGGCAATTTTGTCGATTTCGTCCCTGCAGTCGGCTGCAAATCGCCGGCAGCCGTATCCATGCCAGGCAGTAGCGATCTCGCTGCGTGATTTGACCGGATTGTGATAGTGCAACGTGGCATCGGGACAGAGCCTTCCGACTGTCTCCATTTCCCTGGTTGAAGCGACATCGAACACCCTGACCCCGGCTTGAACCAGCACTTCTATGACTTGCGGGCACGGATTGGCTTTCACGGCGTAAGCGACCTCACCGGAAAATCCGTTGATGAACTGCTGTGCCCGCTCTGTTAGCGCGCCAGGTGAAAAACACAAGATCGGTGCATCGCAGTCCAGCTTGGCAGCGACCTGCTTGCTGTCGCAAAACGCATGTTCATCGGGCTGAGCAGCGTGGCGGATACCAGCTGTTTTCAACGCAACTACCATCTCGACCTCCTGAGCCCGGGTTGATTCGACATTGAATCCATGGTGATGGCTGGCGACGCCGGTAAACAGACGTACAAATTTCGTCGCTTGCGATAAATTTCGTCAATATGACGATATTTGCTGTATAGTGACGGAATGAATGTGACCGAGAAAGATGAACAGCTCATTGCCCTGTTGCAGACCAATGCCCGAATGCCGGTTTCAGAACTTGCGCGCCGGCTGGGGGTGTCGCGGACCACAATACAGGATCGGCTTCGCAGGCTGGAAGTCAGCGGCGTCATCACTGGTTATGGCGTCAGGCTGGCAGATCAGGTTTCAGCGGAAGGGATCCTGGCGCACGTGGAGTTGTCGGTTGAACCCCGTATGAATGCCCAGGTGGTACGCGCCCTGATGCGCCTGCCGCAGGTCGAGACACTGCACACGGTGTCGGGCAAGTTCGATCTGATCGCGCAGATACGGGCGCTGACCACGGATCACATAGACAAGGTGCTTGACCAGATCGGCGTTATAGAGGGCGTCACCCGCACCGAGTCGGCCATCATCCTGTCAACAAAACTGGATCGACGGTAAATTTGCCGTGCACGTGGTTGACTAAAGCATGGCACAATCGCCAACTGATGGTTGAGGGGTAAGGCTCTGCAAGATGGAAGGCATGCCTTGCCATGGATGAAAGACTGCAAGACGCACCGGAACCCGTTGCAACGTTCGATCACCTGACCGGTGGCGATGAAGGCGTTCAGACGACCCTGCACGGCGAGACGCTCGATGTCTATCTGCATGCGAACAAGCGTATTCACATTGCTCCGGCACGGTCCGGATCACAAGGCGGCCAGGAAATAGCACGCCTGCATCTGGCGGGAGGCTCTTACGAAATCGAGGCGCGCAACGACCATCCGTTGTGGATCAATGGGAAACTGGTTTCATCGCACGTCTTGCGCTCGGCCGACGTAATCGAGTTCGGCGACAAGGGGCCAATGTCCCGGTTCTGCCTGTGCGGCGATGAGGAAAAGCCGCGCAAGGTTGCTTCTGAAATCCTGTCCGACGCAGTGGCCTACCTGCGCGCAAGCCGGCAACCTGTGCTCACCAGGGTTTGCCGGGCATTGGTCAGCGTATTGAAGCGGTTTGCCGGGCAGACAACGGTGTTGTTTCGCGTCGGCGTAGTTGCGGCCATTACCAGCCTCGGTTTGCTGGTTTACCAGCAGTACCAGATCAACGCCATGCTGCAGGCCGACCTGGCACGCGAGCGTGCCAACATCGAGAAATTTTCAGAATCTCTGGCCCAGGCCCGCGAACAGGCGCTGACGCCGCAGGACCTGAATACGCTGCGCGATCAGATTGACCAGACCCTGACCGCGAACACCGGTCGACTGGAAGCGCTGGAAGAATCCCGCAAGGCCAGCGCACGAGCCATAGCCGCCGCAACCCCGTTCGTGATGTTCTTGCAGGGTTCGTATGCGTTCAGGGAGACCGAAACTGGCCGCTTCCTTCGCTACGTGGCCGGTCCGGACGGACAGCCACTCGCCGATGTTCGCGGCAAACCGCGCCTGACACTGGAGGGCGATGGCCCGATTGCAGAAAAACGCTATACCGGCACCGGCTTCGTGCTTGCAAACGGCGGCAGGATTGTCACCAACCGGCACGTTGCATTGCCGTGGGAGAGTGATGCCAATCTCACCGCTTTTGGAGGGCGCGGGCTGCAGCCGGAATTCACCCGGTTTGTTGCCTACATGCCGGGCAGGGTCGATGCTATACCGGTCGAACTGGTACAGGCCAGTGATGAAGCCGACGTCGCCGTGCTGGCCTTCAAGGGTGCCGTGCCTGAGGTCGCCGGGCTTGAACTGTCATCGGTTGAACTCACTCCGGGTGACAACGTCATTGTGATGGGCTACCCCACCGGGCTCAGGGCCATGCTGGCTCAGGCCGGCAAGCCGTTTGTCATGAAGATCCGGGAGGCCGGCGAAACTAATTTCTGGAAAGTGGCCGAGCGGTTGGCCGAGAATTCGTTCATTCAACCTTTGGCAAGTCAGGGCATCGTCGCCAAGGTTACCGCCGCATCGATTGTCTACGACGCTGATACGGCAAAAGGCGGCAGCGGTGGCCCGGTCATGGACAGCAACGGCCGGGTGGTTGGAGTGAACGCGGCCATCCTGCCAGAGTATGGCGGTTCGAACATCGGCGTGCCTCTTGAAAAACTGCAGCTGCTGCTGGATCTCATTGATACGGGCGAGACTGCATCTGCCGGCTGACAGGTGTCGAGAAATCGGTCGAGACAGTTGGCCTGCTGACCGCATGTTGATAGGGTGCGGCATCTATTGATTTGCACAAACAAAGGAATGGCCGATCATGCAGTTTGTCCGCCGTGTGTTGTTGATTGCAGCAATGGCCGTGGTGCCACTGGTGCTGGTGTTGGGAACTGCCAACGCCCAGCAGGTGCCTGCTTCCCGGGCCGACATTGCCATGTCGTTCTCGCCGGTGGTGAAGAACACCGCGCCAAGCGTGGTCAATGTCTATGCCAAGCGCATCGTGCAGTCGGAGGGTCGCCGCCGACCGTTCGGGGCAGATCCGTTTTTCCGCCGGTTTTTCGGTGATGAACTGTTTGGCGGCAGACCCCGCCGCCGGGCCCAGAATTCGCTCGGCTCGGGTGTGATTGTCGATGATACCGGCATCGTCATCACCAACAACCATGTCATCAAGAACGGTACCGAAATTCGCGTTGTGCTGTCCGACAAGCGGGAGTTTGACGCCGAACTCGTGCTGACGGACGAACGCACGGACCTCGCCGTGCTGCGCATCGAACCGGATGGTGATCCGCTGGTTGCACTTTCGCTGGGCGATTCAGACGCTCTGGAAGTCGGTGACCTGGTGCTTGCCATCGGGAACCCGTTTGGCGTCGGCCAGACGGTGACCAGCGGCATCGTCTCGGCCCTGGCACGCACCCGTGTCGGCGTCTCCTCATACCAGTTTTTCATTCAGACCGACGCGGCGATCAATCCGGGCAACTCCGGCGGCGCGCTGGTGGACATGAACGGCCGACTGATCGGCATCAACACTGCCATATTCTCTCGTTCTGGTGGTTCGAACGGCATCGGTTTTGCCATTCCGGTCAACATGGTGCGCTCGGTTATCGAACAGACACTGAGCGGCGCGACCAAGGTTGTGCGGCCATGGGTCGGTGCGGACCTGCAGAACGTCACCAGCGACCTGGCATCGGCGCTCGGGCTGAACCGTCCGCGCGGCGCTCTGGTGTCCAAGCTGCATCCGTCCAGCCCGCTCAAGAAGGCCGGCATCAAACGGGGAGATGTCCTGCTGCGCCTGGCCGGAAAGCCGATTGAGAATGCCCAGGAATTCAGTTTCAGGTTCGCCACTTTGGCGGTGGGCGAGGAATCCCGCGTCGTGTTCAGCCGCAAATCGAAACGCTTCAAGACCGACGTTGCACTGGCCGCCGCGCCGGAGGATCCTCCACGCAATACCACGGTGATCCGGGGCCGGTCGCCGTTTACCGGTTTGGAAGTAGTCAACGTTTCACCTGCAGTCTCCGAAGAGTTGGGTTTGCCTGCGCTGGTTGAAGGTGTCGCCGTTTCCAGCGTGAGGAGATCGATTGCCCGCCGTTTCGGTTTCAAGAAGGGTGATGTGATTGTCGAGCTCAATGAAAGCAAGCTTGCGACTGTATCCGATTTGCGCAGAGTGCTTCGTCGACGGGACGGATACTGGGACGTGGCAATAATGCGCAAAGGCAAGATCATTCGTCGCGAGTTTGGCGGTTAGGCAAAAGGCTCTCCATGGCATCCCTGTTCGAGGCAGCCGGATTGGAGGCGTCGGCACCACGGCCCCTGGCAGATAGGTTGCGCCCAGCGTCATTGGCCGAGGTGCAGGGCCAGGATCACCTTACCGGCGAGGCCGGGCTGATATCGCGCATGATATCGTCGGGCCGGATCAGTTCCATGGTTCTGTGGGGTCCGCCGGGAACCGGCAAGACCACCATCGCCCGCTTGCTTGCGGGTGAGGCCGGTCTGCACTTTGAGCAGATTTCGGCTATTCACTCCGGTGTTGCGGACCTGAAAAAGGTGTTCGAGGCAGCGCGGCTGCGCCGTACCGACAAGGGGCAGGGCACCTTGTTGTTCGTCGACGAGATCCATCGCTTCAACAAGGCGCAGCAGGACAGTTTCCTGCCCTGGATGGAAGACGGCACCATTACCCTGGTCGGCGCGACCACCGAAAACCCGTCATTTGAACTGAATGCGGCGGTGTTGTCGCGCGCCAAGGTGTTGACGCTCAACCGCCTCGACGGTGCTGCCATGGCTGGACTGCTGGCCCGGGCCCAGGAGCTTGAAGGCCGTTCGCTGCCGGTGACTGAGGAGGCCCGCGAACAGTTGTTCGCCATGGCTGACGGTGACGGCCGTTATTTTCTGAACCTCGTCGAGGATCTGTTCTCCATTGTCGAAGACGGCGCCGGTCCACTGGATGCGTCGGGTTTGGCGGAAACCATTCAGCGCCGTGTGCCGGTCTACGACAAGGGCCAGGATGGTCACTACAACCTCATTTCCGCGCTGCACAAATCAATCCGCGGATCAGATCCGGATGCCGCCTTGTACTGGCTGGCTCGCATGCTGGTGGCCGGCGAGGATCCGTTGTTCATCTGCCGGCGCCTGGTCCGCATGGCCAATGAGGACATTGGTCTGGCCGACCCGCAGGCCGTGCTCCAGGCACTGGCAGCGAAGGATGTCTATGACTTTCTTGGCTCGCCGGAAGGTGAACTCGGGTTGGCTCAGGCCGCCGTCTATCTGGCAACCGCGCCCAAGTCGATCGGCGTCTACACAGCCTATAAGCAGGTGATGCGGCGGGCGAAGGAAACCGGCTCGGTCATGCCGCCAAAGATCATTCTCAACGCGCCGACGAAAATGATGAAGGAGCAGGAGTACGGGGCAGGATACAAATACGACCCTGATCAGCCGGATGGGTTTTCGGGACAAAACTACTTTCCTGCCGAGATGGGCAGGGAAACCTTCTATGATCCGCCTGACAAAGGCTTTGAGCGTGAGATCCGCAAGCGGCTGGATTGGTGGGCCTCGTTGCGCGCGCAACGCGGCGAAAAGTAGTGTTGATCGGCCTGCCGGGTCAGGATTGATCCAGATCATTTCGTCCGTTGACCAACGTGGCCAGTATGGCTGAAGGCCCGGAATAGGGCATCTGGCAGGGGAAGGGAAAACCAATGACGAAACAACCGCAGGCAAAACCGGCAGCCACCAGCACCATGCCGATCGTTCGGCGCATAGGCTTATCTGACCTCAAGATGGCGTTCGCTGCAGGTCTGCGAGATTTCTTCCAGGCACCGTTGTTTGGCCTGTTTTTTGGTGGATTCTATGCCCTGGGCGGATTGCTGGCGGTCGCTTTCGTTGCCCGGCTCGACATGCATTACATGATCTATCCGCTGGCCATCGGTTTTCCCCTGGTGGGGCCGTTCGTGGCGGTCGGCATTTATGAGGTTAGCCGCAGTCTTCAGGACGGCCGTCCTCTGTCCTGGTCCGGGGTTCTGACGACGGTTTGGCGGCAGAAGGGTCGCGAGCTGTCGATCATGGCATTCGTCACGCTGTTCATTATGTGGATGTGGATGTACCAGGTTCGTCTGCTGGTGGCCCTGTTCCTCGGATTCAGGTCATTTTCGACGCTGGACGGCTTCATCTACACAGTTTTGAACACCAGCGACGGGCTGCGGTTCCTGACTGCGGGACACCTCGTCGGCGCTTTGCTTTACACCGTGCTGTTCTCTGTGACTGTCGTGTCAATCCCGTTGCTGCTGGACAGGGAGGTGGATTTTGTCACCGCCATTATCACCAGTATCAAGGCAGTTTTGACCAATCCGTTGGTGATGATGGTTTGGGGACTTTTCGTACTTGCGCTGACCGGACTGGCGCTGCTGCCGGCGTTTCTCGGCCTGTTTATCGTGCTGCCGATACTCGGCCACGCCACCTGGCATCTGTACCAGAGAGTGGTGGAGCCTGCCAGCAACTGACAGGCCCCAACGCCGTTTTCCCCCGGTTCCACCCGTACGGCTCCACTTCCCCCAAAAACTGATCGGCATACCGTCCGATCAGCCCTATGCGGCAATGATGTTGTGCTCCGGACCGTACGGAAACCCCGTGATGTTCTCCGCACCCGTTTTGCCAACTACCAAAATGTCATGCTCGCGATATCCACCGGCACCGGGCTTTCCTTCCGGC
This sequence comes from Anderseniella sp., assembly GCA_028289645.1. Lineage (GTDB taxonomy): Bacteria > Pseudomonadota > Alphaproteobacteria > Rhizobiales > Aestuariivirgaceae > Anderseniella. The sequence goes on along the minus strand of JANQOK010000009.1, from coordinate 28,248 downwards.
ACTGTGAGCATCGGTTCCATCGACACAACCATGCCGGGCTCAAGCACGGTGTCGACGTCCTCGCGCAGTTCCAGACCCGCCTCGCGGCCGTAATAGTGCGACAGCACACCGAACGAGTGGCCGTACCCGAATGTCCGATATTGCAGCACACCATGATCTTCGAAATAGCGGTTAATCTCGGATGTGATCCCTGAACAGCTGGCGCCCGGCCTGATCAGCGAAATGCCCAGTTCATGGGCGCCCACATTGATGTCCCAAAGTTTGCGCTCCGCATTGGTCGGCTCACCCAGAAACAGCGTACGTTCCAGCGCGGTGTAGTACCCGGAGATCATCGGAAAGGTGTTCAGGGACAGGATGTCACCCTTTTCCAGCGCGCGCGTGGTGACCGGGTTGTGGGCGCCGTCGGTATTGATGCCGGACTGGAACCAGACCCAGCTGTCGCGAATTTCGCTGTCCGGGTGCCGTTTCGCGATGGCCAACTCCATGGCATTGCGTCCGGCCATAGCCACATCAATCTCCCGTACACCGGCTTGAATGGCGTCACGGATGGCTTCGCCACCAATATCGGCTACTTTTGCGCCCGATTTGATCAGCCTGATCTCCTCGACCGACTTCACCATGCGCTGGGCCATTGTGGCCTTGCCGATATCGCACATGTCCGGCGCGCCGAGGGCCGCGATGGCCTGGTCGCGCATGGCCAGCGTCAGATGGTCCGCTTCGACGCCGAGCCGGCCAGGCTCGCCGATCAGGCCGTGTATGGCGCGCCAGTAGTTGCCCCGCTGCCAGTCAGTGTAGGTGACATTGTCGCTGAACGACCTGCGCCAGGGTTGTCCGGCATCGATGTTGGCCGACACCGTTGTGCAAGTATCCTGGGTCACGACACATGCGTAGGGCCGGCCAAAACTGCAATACAGAAAGCCGGAATAATAGGCGACGTTGTGCATGGACGTCAGCAGCACTGCCGGCAGGTCCATGCGGGCCATGGTCTTGCGCAGCCTGCCAAGACGGCGCTGATATTCTTTGGATGTAAAGGGGAGGGATGCCTTTTCGCCATTGTGAAACCGAAAGGCGTCCGGACGGACAATTCTCTGCAACATGACAAATCTCCAACAAGCCAGTCTCTGGGCCGGTTGGGAGCTACCCATGTAAAAGCCCGGAGAAAACTCATCCGGGCGTTCAGGATGCCATGAGGGTGTGATTGTTCAACCCTGGCCGGGATCTTTGCAGCGACGCCATCGCTGCCCCGACCTCAAGGAGCTAGTAGCACACCTGGTCGCTGTGTCAATCTCCAAGAGAAAAACCCCGGCGCAAAACCGGGGTTTCAATCGTTTCTGCCAGCAGTGCCTCAAGCGGCCGGTTTGTCGCCGTCATCCTTGACGTCTTTGGAGTCCTTTGCTGCTGCGTCTTCCACATCGGTGGCTTCGGCGCGCCTTGTCCGATCGGCCATGAACTGGTCGAACTCGGCCTTGTCACGGGCATGCCGCAGTTTTTCAAGGAACTCCTGAAATTCCTCATGCTCTTCCTGCAGCCGGTTCAGTGTCTCTTCCCGGTAGTCGTCGAAAGCGCGGTTTCCTGATGACGGAAAACCGCCCCGGTACCAGCGGCCGGGTCCACGTTTGCCCATGCCAAAATTGCCTGCGTTAAAGGCCGCAACCTTGCCCTTGTTCTTGCATCTCATACGTCCGCTCCAGATCATGTATCCAAGTATTGCCAATCCAAGTGGCCAGAAGACCACGAAACTCACCACCATCAGTGCAATCCATGCACCCATCCCATAGTGGTCAATGCGTTCAACGAGTGTGTTCATGTCTCGCCTCTGTGTTTATGTAAATGTTATTAACATTCACATATGTGAGCTTTGTCTGCAGTGGAGTCAAGGATGTTTCAAAAAATTAATGAAGTATCTGACCGGTTTCAGAGCACAGCCCACATATGCCCTGTAACCAGGACGCATGAACACGGTGTTTTCCGTCGCTCAAATCGCCAGGCCAAGACCACGCAGGTAAACCAGCATATGCGACTCAAGCAGTTCTTCTGCCGAAATCGGCTGCTTGAAGCCGGCACCATCGCCGCGCCCGAACAATGCCGCGATACCGTGGCTGACGGCCCAGATATGCAGTGACACCATCAATACAGGCGGACGTTGTCCTTCCGGTGCCGTGGCCACAAGTGCTGCCACCGCGACCTTCAATGTATCGAACGCTTCGTCCGCGGCTATGCGCAGGTCAGGATACGTGGAGACGTTGAGGCCGCTTTCAAACATGGCGGAGTAATATGCCGGTTCCCTGCGCGCGAACGCCAGGTATGCCTCGCCGATCCGCTTGAAGGCGGTCGCCGGATCAGGCTTGCCGTCATTCCAGGCCTTGGTAAGCGCGGCGGAGAACGCCTTGTAACCTTGACCGGCCACGTCGGCCACCAATGCTTCCCGGTCCTTGTAGTGCCGGTAAGGTGCGGCTGGGCTGACACCGGCATGGCGGGCCGCTTCGGCGAACGTGAACCCGCCGGTTCCCTTGGATCCGATCAGGTCCAGGGCAGCATCGATCAAAGCCTTGCGAAGATTGCCGTGATGATAGCTGCCGCGCGGTTTCTTGTGCCAGTTCATGTAAAGGGTTTTTACATGGACGCTTTCAGGCGTCCAGAGGATTGTTGCGGTTATGGTTGCGCGTGAGTATACCTCGCAGCCATGACAATGTTTCTCTATGCAGCTCTCGGCGGAGCAATCGGTGCGGCCGCCCGCTATGGCGTGAATATCACCACACCAAAGCTGGTCGGCCATGGCTTCCCGTGGGGGACGATGATTGTCAATGTGGCCGGCTCATTCATTATGGGAGCGCTGATCGCCGCCATGGCACTTGCCTGGAATGCCAGCCAGGAGATGCGGGTGTTTCTGACCACCGGTATACTGGGTGGGTTCACTACGTTTTCGGCCTTTTCTCTTGATTTTGCGACGCTTTACGAGCGCAAGGAATACGGGCTGGCATTTGCCTATGCCGGCGGCTCGGTTGTGCTGTCGCTCCTGGCGGTGTTTGCCGGTCTGTATCTGGCGAGAACGGTGATGCAATGAGTGGTGTCAGGCAGATGTCCGTCAAGGGTGATGAGGACGGCATGCGGCTGGACCGCTGGTTCAAGGTGCATTTCCCGCAGGTGTCGCATGGCCGGCTGTCCAAACTGCTTCGTACCGGCCAGGTTCGCGTCGATGGCGGTCGGGTGAAGGCCAATGAGCGGCTTACGCCGGGCCAGACAGTGCGCGTGCCACCGATAAACCTCGACACGGGAGCCAAACCGGATGGGCCAGCGAAACCCAGGCCACTGAGCGCGCACGACAAGGCTTATTTCCAGTCGCTGGTATTGTTCGAAGACAAGCACCTGTATGTGTTGAACAAGCCGTCCGGCCTTGCCGTACAGGGTGGGTCGCGCACTACCAGGCACATTGACGGCTTGCTGCAGGGGCTGGCGGCAGACCTTTATGAGCGGCCGCGGCTGGTGCACCGGCTCGACCGGGACACTTCCGGGGTCCTGGTAATTGCCAAGACGAGATCAATGGCCACGTCTTTGAGCAAGCTGTTCCAGACACGTTCGGTACGCAAGATCTACTGGGCCCTGGTGTCAGGCGTGCCGAGACCGGAGCAGGGCGTGATCGACAAACCGCTGGTAAAGGCGGGTGGACCCGGCGACGAGAAGGTGCAAGTGGCCAAGAACATCAAACAGGACGGTGCCCAAAAAGCCATGACCCACTATGCGGTGATCGACAAAGCGCCGCCATCGGTTGCATGGGTTTCGCTGAAACCGGTCACCGGCCGCCAGCACCAGTTGCGTGTCCATATGCAGATGATCGGGCATCCGATTATCGGTGATCCGAAATATGGTCATCTTGAACACGACGGCAGTGGCGAGGAAAAAGACGAAGGATTCGCCCACCGGCTGCATCTGCATGCCCGCCGGGTGACTTTCCCCCATCCCAAGGGCGGGACGGTGGATGTGAGCGCCCCGGTTCCGGGCCATATGCGGGAAAGCATGACCACCTGCGGATTTGATCCGGAACAGTACGACGTGCCAGAGGCAGGCGAGGAATACGACGCGTGAAACTGATCATCTTTGATTGCGACGGCACCCTGGTCGACAGCCAGCACAATATCGTGCGGTCGATGCAGTTTGCCTTTGAGCGCGAGCAGTTGCCATGGCCTGGTCGCGAGGCAACCTTGTCGATCGTCGGCCTGTCGCTGCCGCAGGTCATGCAGGTGTTGTTTCCTCAAGGCGATGCCGGACAACATGAGCGCCTGACCGAAGGCTACAAGAACGCCTTTCAGTACCTGCGCGCAACCGAGGCTCACAAGGAACCGCTGTATGATGGCTGCCGGGAGGTTCTGGACAGATATCACGCCATGGATGATGTCGTTATGGCGATCGCCACCGGCAAGTCGCAGCGCGGGGTGAAAGCGATGCTTGAACGCGAGGGCCTGCAGGGGTATTTCGCCTCCATTCAGACCGCAGACGATGCGCCGTCAAAACCTCATCCGGCCATGATCCACCAGGCAGTATCGGAAACCGGCACGGAGTTTTCCAACACCGTCATGGTCGGCGACACCACGTATGACATGGTTATGGCGCGCAATGCGGGTGTTGGCGCGATCGGGGTTTCTTGGGGATATCATCCGGTCGATGAACTGCAGTCTTCCGGCGCCCACGATATCTTGCATGAATACAATCAGTTGGAGGCCTCAATTGACGGTTATTTCGGGGGTGTCTCATGACTGAGACCGAAGACGACCGCGCCCGGCGCCTGCTGACTGCGCGCATTGACCGAAACCTGCCCAAGCGCTTCTACAAACAGGTGACAGTTGCTGATTGCGATGCCGGTTTTGAGATCCGGCTCGATGGCCGCGTTGTCAAAACGCCGCTGAAACGCCCATTTGCAGTGCCGTCGCGCAACATGGCCGATGCCATAGCTGCTGAATGGGATGCACAGGACACCCACATCGATCCATCCAGCATGATCGTCACAAGGCTGGCCAACACGGCGGTTGACCGGGTTCGTGGAGACGAAGCGCGCATCGTCACCGAGCTGATGGATTTCGCGGCCAGTGATCTGGTGTGTTACCGGGCCGGTACACCAGATCCGCTGGTGGCACGCCAGGCCAGGCACTGGGACCCGGTCATGGACTGGGTCAGGCAAGTGCACGGGGTACAGTTCATCTGTGTTGAGGGCGTTGTGCATCATGCGCAACCGGCGCCGGCGCTTGCCGCCATATCACAGGCGCTGGGCGCAGAAGATGAATTCCGGCTGACAGCGATACACAACATGACGACACTCACCGGTTCTGTGCTGATTGCCATGATGACCGCCGCATCGGCATTGCCCGGTGAGGACGCCTGGGCAGCGGCCCATGTGGACGAGGACTGGCAGATCGAACAATGGGGTAGCGACGATGAAGCGGAGGCGCGGCGAGCCGCGCGGAAACAGGACTTCGAGGCAACCCTAAGGTTTATGGATATGTGTTGAGGGTTGCCTTGGCAGCGTAATTCATCTTCAAAGGTACAACGTTTTTGACAATGGCCGTTCAGGGCAGGGGTTTTTGACATGCAGGATATTCTCAACGAACTTCAGGAGCGCCGCGATGTGGCGCGTCTCGGCGGCGGAGAACGGCGTATCGACGCGCAGCACAAGCGTGGCAAGCTGACCGCGAGAGAACGCATCGAGTTGCTTCTGGACGAAGGCTCATTCGAAGAATTCGACATGTTCGTCGAACACCGCTGTTCCGATTTTGGCATGCAGGACCAGAAGATTCCCGGCGACGGCGTGGTCACCGGATGGGGGACCGTCAACGGCCGCACGGTCTATCTGTTCGCCAAGGACTTTACCGTGTTCGGCGGTTCGCTGTCGGAGGCACATGCCAGGAAGATCACCAAGATACAGGACATGGCGCTGCAGAACCGGGCACCGATTATCGGACTGTTCGACGCCGGTGGCGCGCGTATCCAGGAAGGCGTGGCTGCACTTGGCGGTTACGGCGAAGTGTTCCAGCGCAATGTCCTTGCCTCCGGTGTCATCCCGCAAATTTCAGTGATCATGGGTCCGTGCGCCGGTGGTGATGTCTATTCGCCTGCCATGACCGACTTCATCTTCATGGTGAAGGACACCAGCTACATGTTCGTTACCGGTCCGGACGTGGTCAAGACCGTAACCAATGAGACCGTGACCGCCGAGGATCTGGGCGGCGCGTCCGTGCACACGGTCAAGTCGTCAGTTGCCGACAAGGGCTATGACAATGACGTCGAGGCCCTGCTGCAGATGCGACGGCTGATTGACTTCCTGCCGGCGTCGAACACCGAAGACGCACCTGATGTGCCCACAGAAGATGACGGGGAGCGCCTGGACAGGTCGCTCGACACCCTGATCCCGACCAACCCCAATCAGCCCTATGACATCAAGGAACTGATCCACAAGGCCGTCGATGAAGGTGATTTCTTCGAGATTCAGGAAGCCCACGCCAAGAACATCGTTGTCGGTTTTGCCCGTGTGGAGGGGCATACGGTCGGCATCATTGCGAATCAGCCGATGGTGCTGGCTGGCGTTCTGGACAGTGACGCGAGCCGCAAGGCAGCCCGCTTCGTCCGTTTCTGCGACTGCTTCAACATTCCGCTGGTCACATTCGTGGACGTGCCTGGCTTCCTGCCTGGCACCGATCAGGAATATGGCGGCCTCATCAAGCACGGCGCCAAACTTTTGTTCGCCTATGCCGAAGCCACCGTGCCGAAGGTCACCGTCATCACCCGCAAGGCCTATGGCGGTGCTTATGACGTGATGAGTTCAAAACATATCCGCGGCGACGTGAACTATGCCTGGCCAACTGCGGAAATCGCCGTCATGGGGCCAAAAGGCGCCGCAGAGATCATTTATCGCGCGGAGTTGGCCGATAAGGACAAGATTGCCCAGCGCACCAAGGACTATGAGGATCGCTTTGCCAATCCGTTTGTAGCCGCTGAGCGCGGCTATATCGATGAGGTCATCATGCCCAATGCGACCCGTCGGCGTATTTCACGGGCGTTGAACATGCTGCGCAAAAAGCGGGTGGAAAATCCGTGGAAGAAGCACGACAACATTCCGCTGTGAGTTGTATGTGCCTCAATCGCTGCCGTTACGCGACCTGATGCAAAAATGCCACACTTGCGAAAATTCTGCACGCCTTGCCGAACTTTGATTTGACCGCTGTCGCGCGGCGATGGTCTGATTGCGAAAGCGGACGGCGCTGGCATTAACAAGGGGCATGATTCCAGATGAAGGTTCAGAAAGTACTTCGCGGTGCATTTACAGGTGTGTTTGTAGCGGCTGCTGCTATTGCCGTCGGCCTGCCGACTGGGGCTGTACAACAGGCTCATGCAGCTTCGATTTACGACTCTGGCTTCGAACGCAAGATCAAGATGACCAAGAAGCAGCGCAGCCAGGTGCGCCGCATCATGCGCAAGTCGAACCGGCGCTTTAACAAGATCTTCCGCAAATACGGTATTCGCAAATCCGCAACGCCGAAAATGTCGCTGCTGATGAAAGCCAGCGGGCCGCTGCAGTCGGCGGCCAGAGATGAACGCAATGCGCTGGCCAAGGTGTTCACGCCGACCCAATTGCAGCAATACGACAAGATCATGCGCAAGACGGAAGACAAGATCGTCCGGGCGGCGAAGTAGCGACGTCAGGTGGCACTGCCGACACCGAGCTCGCGCTGCAGTTTCTTTGTCAGGCCCATGGCGACGATTTTGTGGGATTCCGCGATGTAGTCCTTCAGTCCGTCGTCATCCAGGCCTGGAAGCGCATAGTGCTGAATCCATTTCATTCCGCGCGAGGCGAGATAAGGCGCGGGCTGCAGGCCTGGTTGCTCCTTCAGGATTTCGTAGGCGAGATCGGATACCTTGAAAGTAACCGCAAAGGCGTCGGCCTTGCTCCAGCCGGCGATGGCAAACACCTTTCCCCCGACTTTCCAGACATGCGCGCCACCCCATTGCACGACATGGGTCGTGGCGGTCAGCGATGCGCAATACTCGTTGTACTCTTCAAGTGTCATGACCTTCCCCGACCAGATTGGTTTTGTGCGACACTGATTGATACCAGATCAGACAAGCTCGCCAATCAAATCATAGTCTTCGGCGTCGACTATCCGGGCCCGTACCATGTCACCCGGCTTCAGACCGGGTTCGTTGGGCAGAAACACGTTGCCGTCAATCTCCGGCGCATCCCATACCGACCGGCCGATAGCCTCGCCTTCCTCGGTGTCGGTTTCGTCTATCAGTACATCGATTTCACGGCCGACCTTGGACAACATGATGTCAGCGGATATCTCAGCCTGGGCAGCCATGAAGCGGTGCCAGCGCTCTTCCATCACTTCCGGCGCAACCGCTCCCGGCAGTTCATTGGCCCTGGCGCCGTCCACATGCTCGTACTTGAAACACCCGGCCCGTTCTATCCGGGCTTCGCGCATCCACTGCAGCAGATAATCGAAATCCTCATCGGTTTCTCCGGGAAAGCCAACAATGAAGGTCGAGCGGATGGCAAGATCCGGGCATGTTTGCCGCCACTTGTGGATCCGTTCGAGAACCTTTTCCTGGTTTGCCGGGCGCCGCATGTTCTTCAGGACCCCCGGGGCGGCGTGCTGAAACGGAATGTCAAGATATGGCAACACTTTGCCGTCCGCCATTAGCTCGATAACGTCATCGACATGCGGATAGGGGTAGACATAGTGCAGTCTGACCCACGCACCGAGGTCCCCCAGCTCACGGGCCATATCGACAAATTTTGCTTTCACGCTGCGGCCGCGATACTTGCTCTCGGCGTACTTTATGTCCACGCCGTAGGCCGACGTGTCCTGGCTGATCACCAGCAGTTCTTTGGTGCCGGCTTTGACCAGGCGCTCGGCTTCGTACAGCACAGAGGCCAGCGGCCGTGACGCCAGGTCCCCGCGCAACGACGGAATGATGCAGAACGAGCAGCGGTTGTTGCAGCCTTCGGAAATTTTCAGGTACGCGTAATGCTTCGGTGTCAGGCGCAAGCCCTGATCCGGCACCAGGTCAAACTTCGGATCATGCGCTGGTGGTACGGCATCGTGTACAGCGCCCACCACCGCCTCGTACTGCTGCGGTCCGGTGACGGCCAGAACTTGCGGGTGGGCTGCCTGGATGGTGTCGGCATCCTTGCCCATGCAACCGGTCACGATAACCTTGCCGTTCTCCTTTATGGCCTCGCCGATGGCGGCAAGGCTCTCCGCCTTGGCGGAATCCAGGAATCCGCAGGTGTTCACAATCACCGCATCGGCACCGTCATAATCCGGCGAGATGACGTAACCCTCGGCACGAAGCTGGGTCAGGATGCGTTCGGAGTCCACCAGTGCTTTCGGGCAGCCGAGAGAAACGAGACCGACGGTCGGAACAGCAGGATGTGTTGTCTGGCTCATGAGCGCGGTGTGTGCGGCAGAACCGGACGTCGGTCAAGGGGTTTGAGCTACTCAGCCGCGTTGCGCGCTGCGTTCGTCGGGACTGCTGCCATATCGCGCGGAGAAGGACCGGAAAATGTGGTCCGGTACATCAGCCGCTCATATCCCTGATAGTCGTTTACCGCATAGTGCTGCGTCGCCAGATTGTCCCATACGGCCACCGTGCCCGGTGTCCACGAATAGCGGACACAGAATTCCGGCCTGGTGACATGGCGCTGGATCTGGTCCAGCAGGGGAGCGCTTTCCACCTCGCTCATTCCGCCGAGACGGGTCACGTAAGTTGGGTTCAGGTACAACATCCGCCTGCCGGTGACAGGGTGTTGCAGAACGGCCGGATGCCTGCGTTCACGATCAGCGGTCGGATCGCCGCGGGTCATCTGGATGCCGGCGCCCGATTGTTCCTTGACCGGCGGCGCCCACTTCACGCCATAGGGCTTACCGACGTGGATCGCATCGCGGCCCAGCAACAGCTGCTGCAAGGCATCCGGCAACGCTTCCCAGGCCGCAGCCTGGCTCGCCCACAGCGTGTCACCGCCGAAAGGAGGTAGCCTGTGGGCGTTGAGAACCGAACCTGACGGCGGAATTTCGAGAAAGCTGAAGTCGGAGTGCCAGTCACCGCCGAACACACCGCCTTTCTCGTCGGCGCCCTTGTAGACCCGTATGATGTCAGGATCCGACTCCATCGGTGTCACATAGGGTAGTTGCAAGGTGGGGCCAAAGACTGCGGTCAGTGCCTTCTGTTGCTGTAGATCAAGGTGCTGGCCAGGAAAGAAGATCACCTGATGGCGGGCCAGTTGCTCCTGCAACATCGCGGCATCGGTGGCGGAAATCGTTGCGCGCAAATCGATGCCGGTTATCTCGGCACCAATTCTGCCGGTCAGTTTTCGAATGTTGACATGCGTTTTCGCAGTCATCTCGACAGTCCGGTCAGTATCGGGCAGTCGGCGCGATCGTCACCATGGCAGGATGAAGCGAGCCGTGAAAGTTCGTCGTGCAGGGTCTGCAGTTCGGCCATCTTGTCCTCGATCTCGCTGATCCGCTGCAGTGCCATGCGTTTGACATCACGGCTGGACCGGTCGCGGTCCTCATACAGTCCGAGCAGTTCGCGGCATTCTTCAACCGTAAACCCGAATGACCGGGCGCTGCGGACAAACCTCAGCTTGTTCAGTTCCACTTCGCCATAGATACGATAGCCGGCTTCTGACCGGCCGGACGGACTGACCAGACCAATGTCGGCATAGTAACGCACGGTTTTGATTGGCAAATCCGCCTTTTTCGCGATGGTTCCAATGTTCATCCTGTGACACCTGCTTACCTTCCAGCAACTGGAAACAATACAGGGTCCATACCAGCCGTCAAATGGCGTGGCATGAACCTGGTTTTCCGGGCTGTCAAAACTCGCAGATGCAACTATGCTGCTTGCAAAATCTTGAGGAGAAGCCGGTGTCGGAAGCAGAACAACCCACCAGTCAGCTTGAAGACCTCATGACCGGTTGGCGGCATGATTTTCATCAGCATCCCGAACTGGGCTTCAACGAGCATCGTACGGCTGAAAAGGTGGCTGAGCTGCTGGCCAGTTTCGGTATTGAGGTTCATTCAGGCGTGGGGCAGACCGGTGTCGTCGGCGTGCTGCAGAAGGGAAATGCCACCCGCAGCATCGGATTGCGAGCCGACATGGATGCATTGCCGATCCATGAGACCGGTGATGCCTCCTACAGGTCGTCAAGTGATGGCGTTATGCACGCTTGTGGTCACGACGGGCATACTTCGATGCTGCTCGGGGCAGCAAAGCATCTGGCCGACAACGGCAATTTCAATGGTCGGGTTGTGTTTATCTTTCAGCCCAACGAGGAGCACGGCCTTGGCGCGCCTGCCATGCTGGATGATGGATTGTTCGACCGGTTCGATGTCGACGAGGTGCATGGCATGCACAATATTCCAGGCATGCCGACAGGTACTTTTGCGTCCCGGGCGCACGCCATGACCGCCAGCGAAAGCCTGTTTGAAATCAAAGTCTCCGCAATGGGCGGGCATGCTGCCATGCCCCACATGAGTGTTGACGCTATCACGGTCGGCGCTGAGATTGTCGGCGCGCTACAGACCATCGTGTCACGCAAGCTTAATCCTGGCCTCAACGGCGTGGTATCGGTAACCGAATTTGAAACCAACGGACGGCGCAATGTCCTGCCCGGCAGTGCCACATTGCGTGGCGATGCCAGGGCGCTGTCGCCTGACATCAACCAGGCGATAGAGATGCATATGCGCCGGATCGTAGACGGTATCTGCGCTGCCCATGGTGTTACAGCGACTGTTTCTTATGACACGATCTTTCCCGCCACCATCAACGCGTCAGGTACGACCCGTTCAGCCGTGCGCGCAGCGCAGGCCCTTGCAGGGGCTGATGCCGTGGACGGCGATTGTCCACCCAAGCTGTTCTCGGAGGATTTTGCCCACCTAGCCAATGCGCGTCCGGGATGTTTCATGCTGATGGGCAACGGCACCGACGGTGCGCATGCGAAAGCCCTGCATTCATCTGACTACGATTTCAATGACGCAGCGCTTGTGCCGGGTTCATCGTACTGGGTGACGCTGGTCGAACAACAACTTGGCGGGCGTGCGTGATGTTTGAACAGCGCCTGCAGCTCCTGCGCGAGCGTCTCGAGCGTGCCGACATCGACTGCGCCATCATCACTGACGACGACAGTGTCTATTATTTCACCGGGTACTACGACTACCTGCATATGGATTTCGGCCGTCCGACCCTGCTGGTCGTGCCGCGCGACGGCGACAGCCTGCTGATCACACCGAGCATGGAAAAGGACATGGCGGAGGCATCCGCTCGCGTCGACCGCATAGCCGAATGGAATGACGGCCTTGGCGATGAATGGCGGGAACAGTTGCCTGCCGTCCTGACTGGGGCAGGGCGGATCGGTATTGAACCGGACCTGATGCCGGCAATCGTGCGCAATTACCTGGACAGCATTGTCGAGAAGGGCAGGTTCGTCGACGTGATGCCGGTGATCGCCGGCATGCGCATGATCAAGTCGCCGGAAGAATTGCAACTGGCACGGCATGCCGGCCAGGTGGCCATGGCAATGATGGAAGCCGGGCGCGCTGCCATCGGCAACAACGTGCCGGAGTTCGAAGTCGCGCTGGCAACCTCTGCAGCAGGAACCCGCAAGGCAGCGGACCTGCTGGCCACTCATTATGACGATACCTGCATGTCGCCCAACACGCACTTTCTGCAGATCATGGCGTCGGGCCGGGAGATCACCAAACCGCACCACCGCGCCTCCACCCGCATCATGAAGCATGGCGACCCGGTTTTCCTGTGCTTCTGCGGCATGACAAACTTTCACCGCTTCAAGCTCGGTTTTGATCGCACGTTCTGGATCGGCGAGGTCACTGACGACAAGCAGGCCGAGGTCTATGAAGTGGCCGTCGCCAGCCAGAAAGCTGCGCTTGCCACCCTGCGCCCAGGCATAACCGCTGAAACGGTGCATGCCGCTTATGCCGAAGTCATCCAGCAGGCGGGTCACGACTACCCGTTCCGCTGCGGACGGGCGACCGGCTACAGCTTTCTCGAAAAGCCGGAACTGGTGTTCGGCGACAAGACCGTTCTGCAACCCGGCATGGTTCTGGCGGTAGACGGGTCGGTCAGCATCGCAAAATCATTCCGGGCCCAGGTCGGCGACAGTTTTATCGTTACCGAGGACGGATACGAACAGATAACAGATCACCCGAAAGCGCTGCAGGACATGATCCTGTAGCAGTCGCAAGTGCGCCGTGGTCAAACCGGCGTTTTGGGGGCACGCTCCCTGCAACCTTTTCATTAGTTTACCCCGCGCTCATTCGCCGCTAGAACAATCGGCAGCAACGGCATTATTGTGCGCGAAATTTTCGCTGGGGTAGGAATGTTCAAGAAGATACTGATTGCAAACCGGGGCGAGATCGCCTGCCGGGTGATGAAAACCGCAAAGTCCATGGGTATTGCCACGGTGGCCGTGTATTCGGACGCCGATGCCCGTGCCATGCACGTGGACATGGCCGATGAAGCAGTTCACATCGGTCCGCCCGCGGCGGCAGAGAGCTATCTGGTCATCGAAAAGATCATCGAGGCCTGCAAGCAGACCGGTGCCGAGGCTGTCCATCCCGGTTACGGCTTCCTGTCGGAAAATGCCAAGTTTGCCCACGCGCTGAAAGAGGCGGGTATTGTGTTTATCGGCCCCAACCCCCGTGCCATTGAGGCGATGGGCGACAAGATCGAATCGAAGAAATTCGCCAACGACGCCAAGGTCAACACGGTGCCGGGCTATCTCGGTGAAATTCTCGACCCTAAGGAAGCCATCAAGATCGCCGACGACATCGGCTATCCGGTCATGATCAAGGCGTCCGCCGGCGGCGGCGGCAAAGGCATGCGCATAGCCCATTCGGCTGCCGAAGTGGAAGAAGGCTTCAACTCGGCCAAATCGGAGGCCAAGTCATCGTTCGGCGATGACCGGGTATTCATCGAAAAGTTCATCGTCAACCCGCGCCACGTGGAAATCCAGGTCCTGGGTGACAAGCATGGCAACGTCATTCATCTCGGCGAGCGTGAATGCTCCATCCAGCGCCGCAACCAGAAGGTGATCGAGGAAGCGCCGTCTCCCCTGCTGGACGAGAAAACCCGTGCCGAGATGGGTGCGCAGGCCGTGGCTTTAGCCAAGGCTGTTGATTACGACACGGCCGGGACGGTCGAGTTCGTGGCGGGACAGGACAAGTCTTTCTACTTTCTGGAAATGAACACCCGCCTGCAGGTGGAACACCCTGTCACCGAACTGATCACCGGCATTGACCTGGTCGAGCAGATGATCCGGTCGGCCTATGGCGAGAAGCTGGCCATCAAGCAGAAGGACGTGAAACTCAATGGCTGGGCCATCGAATCCCGTGTCTATGCCGAAGACCCGTACAGGGGGTTTTTGCCGTCAACCGGACGGCTCACCAAGTATCGTCCGCCGGCTGAAAGCCATGACGAGGAAACCGGCATCACGGTGCGCAATGATACCGGTGTTTATGAAGGTGGTGAGATTTCCATCTACTACGATCCGATGATTGCCAAGCTGTGCACCCATGCCGGCGACCGCAGCACGGCCATCGCGGCCATGTCACGGGCACTGGATGCGTTTTACATCGACGGCATCCAGCACAATATCCCGTTTGTTTCCGCAATCATGGCGCACCCGCGCTGGCAGTCAGGCGAACTGTCCACCAGTTTCATTGCCGATGAATTTCCCGAAGGTTTCCACGGTGCCGAACTCACAGACGAGGTTCTTTTCAATATCGCCACCGTCGCGGTGGTATGTGACCACGTGCTGAACCAGCGCAAGCGGGAAATCTCCGGCCAGATGGGCGGACGTCCGGTCCGGTTTTCCACCCGGCGCAGCGTCAAAGTGGCAGACGACTGGGTCGACGCGGAAATCAACGGCTGCGAAGGCAAGCTGTTCCGGTTGAGCGTGTCCGGCCAGGAAGCTGCGGTTGAATGCCAGTGGGCACCTGGCGAACCGGTGTGGCATGGCCGCATCAATGGCAATCCGGTATCGGTCCAGGTGCGCTCACAGATGAACGGTTTCCGCATGTCGCATGGTGGCTCCGAAGTGGATGCGATCGTGTACACGGCCCGTGAAGCCGAACTGGCGAAACTCATGCCGGTGAAGCTGCCGCCGGACACATCCAAGAAACTGTTGTGCCCGATGCCGGGACTTGTGGTGTCGATCGACGTCCAGCAGGGACAGGAGGTGAAGGCCGGCGAAAAGCTCGCGGTTGTCGAAGCCATGAAGATGGAAAATATCCTGCGTGCCGAACGCGACGGCACGGTCCAGGTGATTCACGCCGAACCGGGTGCCAACCTGGCCGTCGACGACGTGATCATGGAGTTTGAATAGGGCCGAATACCTGTTCGAACTGCGCCTTCAGCGCAATGTCCGCATCGTGCATGTCCACCGGCAGACCCAGGTCCACCAGGCTGGTCACTCCGTGCTGTGTCACGCCGCACGGAACAATGCCGGAGAAATGCTCAAGGTCGGGTTCAACGTTCAGGCTAATGCCGTGATAGGTGACCCATTTGCGCACCCGGATGCCGATCGCCGCTATCTTGTCTTCTACGTCTGGACCCTTTTCGGGCCGGCGCACCCAGACCCCCACCCGGTCTTCACGCCGCTCGCCCTTGATGTTGAACGCATCAAGTGTCCCGATCAGCCAGTCTTCAAGTTGGGCCACGAAGCGGCGCACGTCCTGGCCGCGCCGGCTCAGGTCGAGCATGACATAGGCCACTCGTTGCCCTGGCCCGTGATAGGTGTACTGCCCGCCGCGTCCGGTCTTGTGGACCGGAAACCGAGTGGCATCGACAAGGTCTGAAGCATCTGCCGAGGTGCCTGCGGTGTACAGGGCAGGGTGCTCCACCAGCCAGACCAGCTCGCGAACCTGGCCCGCCGCAATCTCTGCGACACGCGTTTCCATGAACTGAACCGCTGCGGGGTAATCCACCGGCTCAGCTTCAACGCGCCAATCGACCGGTGCTGCAGTCGTGGAGGTGGCCTTGGCAGTGGCGATAGTGTCACGGCTGATGTTCATGGCACGACTGTTTACGCCAAAAGGCGTTAGCTTCCAACGTCCCATGTTTTGAGGGCTTGATTTGACCTCTGTGCGCTGTTACACGCTGCATCCATCCTACCTGTCTTGGGCGATTTGCGGTCGTGGCGGAATTGGTAGACGCGCAGCGTTGAGGTCGCTGTGGGGTAACACCCGTGGAAGTTCGAGTCTTCTCGACCGCACCAGCAGGAAGCGCCAGCTTTCAAATATCTACTTCGAAATCTGTACCGCTGGTTTGGCGTATTGCCGGCAAACTGACCGGGTCAGAGGTTAGGCCAGCCAAGCGTTTTGCCCCACAACTGCTTGTGACGCTCATATGCTTCAGCGCCATAAGTCGTTTTGCCAAGTTCGTGCGCCACTGCGCAGACATCTCCGAATGCGCGGCTTTTGAATTCTTTGACCTTGTCCAGAGCATCCAAGTTGCCGTTTTGCAATTGCAGGGTGACTTCACGATGAGATTTCTCAAATGCGTCCCGGACTTCACCGATTATCCGGTTTGCCGCCTCTTCAAGGCCGCCAGGTATGCCGCCAAGGTGTTTGGGCAGACCATAGAGCAACTCGCCACGCTCTGTTTCAGGCAACAAAAGCGTGTTGAACGGGTGCACCGGATAGAAGTCCAACCCGACCAGTAAAAAGTGTGCATGCGACTGTTGCCAGATACTCCATGGAATCATGGCCCAAGGGACAACCTTTTCGCTCAATGGCTCGTTCACCCGGGCCAGGAATTTGTTCTGGTCTTCGATGAGTTTGTCTGCTTTGGCCTGTACCGACTGTTGAGTTGGCATCACATTGGAAGGATCGTCCGGACCGACGCCGATTTCGCGCAGGAAGTCGCCATGGGGTCCGTCCCACAATTCTTTCGGCATAGCGCGGGTTACGCCATCGGAATCAGGTCCTGGATGCGGCGGGATGGCGCTGCGCTTCTTTTCTTTGTAGGCTGGATGCTTCTTGCCAAACATCGAAGGGTCCTCAATTCATTCCGGGTGCTGAAGTCTGTTCGGCAGAGTTTAACAACCGGTTACCGGCTCTGACCCGGCCTTTTATCCGCTGCAATCATCCCCGGGTATTCACAACGCCCACCAACTAGACCAGTATCCGGCTGGAACGCTGGGGTATGTTTGGTTGGGAGGCGGTGCTGTTAAAGACACTGAACAGGACGAATGTCAGTCGGTTGCTGGCTTTGGTACTGCTGCTGGCGATGGTCGCTTTGCGTGTTGTCGATCCGGCACCGCTGGAGACGCTGCGCCTGAAGACATTCGATCTGTATCAGATCGCGCTGGCGCCAAAGCCGACACAGCAGCAGGTCATCATTGTCGACATCGATGAGAAGAGCCTCGATGAGCTGGGCCAATGGCCGTGGCCACGGTCCACCCTGGCAAAAATCATCGACAAGGTCGGCCAGGCCGGTGCCGTCGCCGTCGGCCTCGATGTGCTGTTTCCCGAACACGACCGAACATCGCCTGCGAACGTGGCCGGCATTGTCGAAGCCTATGACAAGGAAACCGCAGACCGCCTGCGAACGATGAAATCCAACGACGAGGTATTTGCCGATGCCATGACCCGGACCCGCGTCGTGTTGGGTCAATCCGGTTTTCACAAGGAACTGAAGCAATGGCACGCCAGCGAATTGAAACAGTCTCCCATTGCCATGCTCGGTCCCGATCCCAGGGGGTTTCTCGACAGCTATCGCGGCATGGTCCGGAATGTGCCGGAACTGGAGGCCAAGGCACAGGGGCGAGGCATGGTGTCGTTGCGCCCGGAGAGCGATGGCGTGGTCCGCAAGATGCCGCTCGTGATAATGGCACAGGACAAGATGCTGCCGTCCCTGAGCCTGGAACTGCTCCGCGTGGCAACCGGCCAATCGACCATTCTGATCAGGTCGGGCGACGCCGGCGTGAATTCAGTGGTGCTCGCCGGAGTATCCATGCCGACTGACAGAAACGCCAAGGCGTGGTTGCACTTCCGGACCCATGATCAGGGGATATTCGTATCCGCCGCAGACCTGCTTGCTGACCGGGCAAACACCGACCTGTTCAAGGGGCGGATTGTTCTGCTGGGCGCGTCTGCAACCGGGTTGTTCGACCTCAAGGCAACCCCCGTGGAAGCGGCTATGCCAGGCGTGGAGGCGCACGCGCAATTGATCAATGCCATCTTGAGCCAGACCCTGTTGCAGCGTCCGGCCTGGGCCGACGGCATGGAGGTCTCGCTCACGCTGCTCATCGGACTGGCATTGATCGGGCTGCTGCCTCGTTATGGAGCCATGATCACGGTGTTCGCGGGCAGTCTGGTGGCAGCGGCCGTCGTGGGGACGTCGTGGTGGGCGTTCACCCAGAAAGCGCTTATCTTCGACTACGCGTTCCCGCTGATCGCCTCGCTGGCCGTGACCGGTGTCCTGATCACTCTGGGTTATCTTCAGGAAGAGATCGACAGACGCCGGATACGAACCGCCTTCGGCCAGTACCTGTCCCAGGACATGGTGGAACAACTGACAGAAGATCCCGACAAGCTGATCCTAGGTGGCGAAACCAAGGACATGTCCATCCTGTTCTCTGATGTGCGTGGCTTCACAACGATCTCGGAGCAGTACAAGTCAAACCCGCAGGGCCTGACCATGCTGATCAACTCGCTGTTGACGCCGTTGTCGGAAGCCGTGGTCGCGCACAAGGGCACCATCGACAAGTATATGGGCGACAACATAATGGCGTTCTGGAACGCACCGCTGGCCGATGACGAGCATGCCTACAACGCATGTTGTGCGGCGCTGGACATGACGAGACGCCAGGCGCTGCTCAACAAGGAACGCGAGGCCGCTGGAGATGTTGCGCTGGACATCGGCGTCGGCATCAATACCGGCGAGTGCGTTGTTGGCAATATGGGGTCGGATTTCCGCTTCGATTACACGGTGTTGGGCGATGCGGTCAACCTGTCAGCCCGTCTGGAAGGACAGACCAAGTCTTACGGCACCCAGATCATTATCGGCCGGCAAACCGCCGAAGCGGTACAAGGCCGGCTCGCCGTGCTGCAGATCGACCGGGTCAGGGTGAAGGGCAAGCACGAGCCTGAAGACATATTCGCCCTGTTGGGAGACGGTGGCATGGCGGCGACGGAACGCTTCCAGGCGCTTGCTCGCGAACACGGTGCGATGCTGGAAGCCTACTATGCCCAACGCTGGGACGGAGTCCGGCGAATCGCAAGAAAGTGTGTCGGAATGGCCGAAGAGTTCGGTTTTGACGAGTTTTACCGGATTTATTCGAAGCGGGCGGCAGAGTTTTCCACCCAGCCGCCCGGCGCCGGTTGGGACGGCGTCAACGACATTCTGGAAAAGTAGGCCGAATAACGGCCGAAACCAGGCCAAAGCCGCTGCAGTCTGTGGTTTTTCACACAGTTGCAGCGATTTTGCGCTGATATATGACATTGAAAATTAACAGTATTTAGTTGACGTTGCGGCGGTTCCACTTGATTGATCCGTCAGAGTGTGCGCATCATGGCGATGTCCGGACTTTTATGGGGTGGATTTAAGGCACGATCGGACTTGGTCATCTGGTTGGCGTGGCAGCGGTGCGGCTACGGACAACGAAACCGGAGACTGACAGGGTCACAAGTGAAGGAAACATGCTTAGCGACAGAGGTTTGTTTTTTTACTAAGGCGGAGTGCAGAGGGGCATGCGTACTTATTCCGAATCTAGCCAGTTATGGCTGCGCACGGCGATGCTGTGCGTGGTCACGTTCTTGTTTGTGGGCAGCGTGCCGGTGCAGGCACAAACCCTCGGTGACGCGGTTCGCCGTGCGGTTGCGACCAATCCGAGCATAAAGTCAGCCAGTGCAAACCGGCGGGCGCGTAATTACGAGCTTGATCAGGCTACCGGCCGGTTGCATCCGCAATTGAGCATGAGTTCAAGCTTGCAGGCGCAGCAGATCGACCGTCCGCTCGGGATTGGCATCCTCAACAACGACATACTCCGCGCTCGCCGCGAAGTCTCGGTGCGGCTCAGGCAGGTCGTGTTTGACGGCTGGGACCGTGCCAATCAGATTTACCGCTCAGAAGCACGCATTGATTCTGCGGCGCTCCGGGTTCTTGCGGCGTCGGAAGCCGTCGGGCTTGATGCGGTTGAAACCTATATCGATGTCTTGCGTCACCGCAGGTTGCTGCATCTGGCCAATGCCAACATCCGGCGCCACAAGGAAATTCTGTCGCTGGTCAATGTGCGCTACAGGGGCGGAAATTCACCGATATCGGATGTTGACCAGACTAAGGAGAGGCTTGCCGGCGCGCGCGCCATTCACGCCGAGATACGGACAGCGTTGCAGACCGCCGAAGCCCGCTATGCCGAGGTCGTAGGTGTTCGTCCCGGCAAATTGCGGTCAATACCGATACCGCAGCACGCCAGAAAAGGCCTGCGTAACACGATCAATGTCGGCCTCGCCAACAACTCAATCCTGCTGGCGCTGAAGTCGGATATCGTCGAGGCCGAGCATGAACGCAACCAGTCCAAGTCGGCGTACTACCCGCAGGTGTTCCTGGAGGGTGAAGCCGTTTATGGCGAGGACATAGACGGCACACCCGGCCGCAGCAGGGAGCTGCGCGGCGGTGTCGTGCTGAGCTGGAGCCTGTATGATGGCAAGGTTCGTACGGCCCGCGTCGGCGAACTGTCGGAACGCGTGGTGCAGCGCGTTGCAGATCTGGAGAGGCGTGAACGGGAAGTCATTCAGCAGATCGAATCCGCATGGGCGAAATATACCAACGGCCATGCCCGGGTTGCCGCGCTGAAAAGCCAGGAAGCCAGCAACTCAAAGATCATTCGCACCTATCTGGACGAGTACCAGCTGTCAAAGCGCAGCATTCTCGACGTGCTTGACGCGGAAAATACCAGGTTCAGGGTGCGCTTTGACCTGTCCAGTGCCTCGGCGATCAAGCGCTTTGCGATTTATCAGGTTGTTGCTCTGACCGGGCAATTGCTCGACATTTTCGGCGTTGAAGCACCGAAAGAGGCCATCCCGATCAGCGACATTGCGCCGGCGCGCAGCCTGGGTGGCAACCATGATCTGGTAATTCAGCCTCTGCGGTAAAGCTGCAAGTAGCGGTACCGTAAACGATTCCGGATGCAGAGAGATAATGGTGTTCTCATATGCTGCAACGATCCAAAGCCAGCAAGCCTGCTGCCGATGCTCCCGGTGCCGACCGGTCGCTGCCGGCCGGGCATGCTGTTGATGGATTTGACCCGGTCGCAACCGACCATGTGCTGGCCTGCCTCGGGTTTGTCGCGGCCCAGGCCGGGCTGCCGTTCTCGCCCGCCGCCGCCAGCAGCAACCTGCCGCTGGTTGACGGCCGACTGACGCCCGGACTGGTCGCGCGGGCAGCGGAGAACCTGGGCATGGAAGCTCAGGTGTTTCAGCGCAAACCGTCTGAAGTACCGGCACTGGTGGCCCCGTTCATCGTGCTGTTCGACCGCGGTGACGCATGTGTGGTCACCGACATATCACCGATCGGCAAGTTCGCCCGTGTGGTGTTTCCGGCTGTGTCCGACGAGCCGCGCCGGGTCCGGCTGAAGAAACTCGACAAACAAGCGTCCAATTATGTGATCTACGTCTCGGCCGGCGCCGATCAGCTGCCTGGCAATGCCGAGGATAGGAAGCCGGCCCGGCACTGGCTGCTGTCACCGCTGCTCAGGTTCTGGCCGGTGGGTATCCAGGTCGCTCTTGCGGCACTGGTCATCAACATACTCGGCCTGGCGCTGCCGCTGTTCATCATGAATGTCTATGACCGGGTGATTCAGACACAGTCGATGCCGACCCTGTGGGCGCTGACAGCCGGCGTGGCCATTGCCATTGCCTTCGATTTCATTCTGAAACTGATGCGTGGACTGTTACTCGACGGGGCCGGGAAAAGGGTCGATCTGGGGGTCAATTCCACCCTGTTTGAACAGGCCATGTCAGCCAGGATGTCGGCCCGGACCGCGCCATCTGGTGTGCTTGCCAACCAGATCAAGGACTTTGAGAACGCGCGCGAATTCCTGACGTCGTCGCTGCTCGTGGGTGTCATTGATCTTGCCTTCATCGGGATCTTTCTGGCCGTACTCTGGCTGGTTGCCGGCAGTCTGGCGCTGGTACCGCTGATTGCCGTGCCGTTGGTGCTCGCCGTGACACTGCTGCTGCAGATCCCGTTGAGCCGGTCGATAAAGCGGACCCATGGCTTGATGCAAAACCGGCACGGCATGCTGGTCGAAGCCCTCACCGGTGTCGAGGCCGTGAAGGCGGCTGGTGGGGAAGGGTATCTGCAGGGCAAATGGGAACAGGCCACGGCTGCCTCCGTGCGCGCATCGGCTGCAACCAGGTTGTGGGCGTCCATCGCGTTGAATTTCACCGGTTTGGTGCAGCAGGGCGTCAGCGTGGCGATTATCGTCTGGGGCGTCTTTCTCATCGGCGCAGGTGAGCTCACCATAGGCGGCCTGATTGCGGCGAACATACTCGCAGGCCGGATACTTGCGCCGCTGGCCAACATTGCCATGTCCCTGTCACGCTCGGAATTCGCCTTTGCTAGCCTGCGCGCACTGGGCCGGTTCATGAAACTGCAGCGCGATGATGTCGTGCACAAGCATGCTGGCGGCGAGATCGGCAGCGCAGCAATTGAATTCCG
Source organism: Anderseniella sp. (assembly GCA_028289645.1). Lineage (GTDB taxonomy): Bacteria > Pseudomonadota > Alphaproteobacteria > Rhizobiales > Aestuariivirgaceae > Anderseniella. The sequence goes on along the minus strand of JANQOK010000009.1, from coordinate 5,511 downwards.
CGATGTGTCGCTGTCCTATCCGCAAAGCCCGCGACCGGCGCTGCAGGCGGTCAATCTGTCGATTCAGCCCGGAGAGCGGGTCGGCATCATCGGTCGCATCGGATCCGGCAAATCCACTTTGGGCCGCCTGATGGGTGCCCTGGTCTCCCCGAGCCAGGGCTCGGTTCTGATTGATGGGCTGGACGCGCGCCAGTATGCCGTTGGCGATGTGCGCTCGGCTATCGGCTATCTGGATCAGGAACCACACCTGTTTTCCGGCACGATCCGCGAGAACATCGTTCTTGGCCGGCCCCATGCCAGTGATCGCGAGGTGCTGGAGGCGGTGCATCTGGCCGGGCTTGACGGTCTTGTTGCAAGCCATCCCATGGGCCTGGCAGCGCCGGTTGCCGAGCGCGGACGCAACCTGTCCGGTGGCCAGCGTCACCATGTCGTGCTGGCGCGCCTGCTGGTCCGAAAGCCGAAAGTGCTGTTTCTGGACGAACCTTCTGCGGCCATGGATACCGCGGCTGAAAACCATCTGATGGCGCAGCTTGCCAGGTTGCCGAGAGAAACCACCACATTGGTCATCGCGACCCACCGCGCTTCACTGCTGGCGCTGGTTGACAGGCTGGTTGTGGTTGAGGACGGCAGGCTTATCGCTGATGGTCCGCGCGATGACGTTCTGAACAAGCTGAAACAGAACAAAACTGCGGTACAGCAACAGATTACCGGAGCAGGCTGATGCGTACAGATGACCTGCGCTTTGCCGCAAACGCCAAACATGCCTACGAGAAATCCTATTCACGGGGGCCGTGGATGCTCATTCTGTGTCTGCTGTGCCTGATGGCCAGCCTGCTGGCCTGGGCATGGTGGGCGACGGTCGAAGAGGTGACCAGAGGCACCGGCCGGGTGATCCCGTCGAGCCAGTTGCAGGTCGTCCAGACCCTGGAGCCGGGCATAGTGCGGGAGTTCCTGGTGGCCGAGGGCGACACGGTCGAGAAGGACCAGCCGCTCATTCGCATTGATGACACCGAGTTTTCAGCCCGCCTGGGTGAAGTGCGGCAGCGCTGGCTGGCGCTCAGCGCAGAAGAAGTCCGCCTGCAGGCGGAAGCCAACAGCCTGCAAGAACTGGCGTTCCCCGCCCAACTGATTGCCGATGCCCCTGACAAGGTGGAAAGCGAACGAGCCCTGTTTGCCGCCCGGCGGCAGAAACGCGCCGAGGAAAAAACCATCTTCGAACAACAACTGATCCAGGCCAGGCAGACACTGGCGGAACTGGAGGCGCGCGAGCAGCGGCTGCAGCAGTCCACCAAGTTTGCCGCAGAAGAGCTGAAGCTGTCCGAAAACCTCAAGAAGCGCGGAGCCATCCCGACGCTTGAGTTGATCAAGGTGCGCCGGCTGCACGCGGAAACCGCCGGTCAGCTGGCGGAAGCCCGTGCCCGGGTGCCGCGCGAACGGGCGTCTGTCGTTGAAGCTGAACAGCGCCTCGCCAATGCCGCACAGACATTCCGCACAGAGGCGCGTGAAAAACTCGTGAAGGTCCGCTCCGATCTGTCGGTGGTGAGAGAGACCATAAAGTCGGCCCGTGACCGGGTTCGCCGCACGACACTGCTGGCACCGTTGCGCGGTGTCGTGAACCGCCTCAATGTAAGCTCCGTCGGGGCAGTTGTATCGCCCGGCAAGGATATCGTGGAAATCGTTCCTCTGGACGAAAGCCTTCTGATCGAGGTGCAGATCAGTCCCCGGGATGTTGCATTCATCCGTCCAGGCCAGAAGGCAAACGTCAAATTGTCGGCATACGACTACACGGTGTACGGGGTGATTTCCGGCAATGTGGAACGAATCAGTGCCGACAGTTCAACGGATGAGGACAAGCAATCATTCTACAGGGTGATTGTACGCACAAAATCCAATCAGATCGGTCCGCCCGAAGCCCAATTGTCAATCATTCCCGGCATGATTGCATCTGTTGATATCTTAACCGGGGATCACACAATCTTGAACTATTTGCTGAAACCGGTGCGAAAAATCGCCGGCGAGGCATTTCGGGAGCGTTAATCCATGATTTCTATGAAAAAACTGACGTTTGGCCTGATCCTTGCTGTACCCGCAAGGGTTGTGATTCAACGTAACGTAAAGTAGTCTCCTTCGATCTGGGGAAACAAGTACTTAAGCTCGGGAAGTTCCTGTTATGGCTGTCAATCAGTTTATCTCTCCGGATGCAAGCGCGTCTCACGTGCAGTTGCAGTTACCCGGCGACGGGTCTCCGATCCAGGTTTCCGACGCGGACCTGCTGTTCAAGGGTGACTACTCCCGGTCAGGCAACGATCTGGAAATCTCTGGTGCTGACGGCAAGACCCTGACAATCGAAGGATACTTTGCAGCTGGTTCTGCTGCCACGCTGGTGGCACCCAACGGCGCCAAGCTCAGTGGAGACGTAGTTGAGGCACTGGCAGGTCCTCTGTTCCCGGGGCAGTACGCGCAGGCCGGCGGCAGCGCCCAGTCCGGCAATCCGATTGGTGAAGTCCAGCACCTAGAAGGAACTGCTATCGCGACTCGCACCGACGGCAGCGTCGTGCAGTTGTCGCCTGGCACAAAAGTGTACCTGGGAGACGTTGTCGAGACCGGGCCGAACACAAAATTCGGCCTGAGCCTCGAAGATGGTTCGCTGTTCTCGATGACATCCGATGCCCGCATGGTGTTGAACGAATTCGTGTTCAATGGCGACCAGGCGCAGGACTCGTCCATGCTGGTCAACTTGGTTCAGGGCGCATTCGTCTTTGTCGCCGGCTCCATTGCGCCCAGTGGCAATATGAAAGTTGAGACGCCGGTCGCCGTGCTGGCGATTCGCGGTACGACGATTGGCGCCGAGGTCGATGCCCAGCTCGGCACGACGGCACTTTCGCTGTTCCAGGACATAGACAGCAACGTGACCGGCCAGTTCCTGGTTCTGGACAAGGGATCCGGTGCGATCGTTGCCAGAGTGACCGAGGTTGGTAACAAGATCATAATTACCGGCATTGGCGAGACGCCCATCGTAATTCAGAAGACGGACCAGGATCAGCTCAACGACGCCACTGCGCTGGAACTGTTGCAGACGATATATGCCAAGTACAGCGGCCAGAGGGGGGAGGTTGAGAACGAAAGCGGATCTGGATCGTTTGTGGACATCCAGATTGTCGCCTTGAGCGCATCTTTTAGCCTAGACGAACTGGCCGGCAATCCGCGCGCCATGGCCTCTGCACAGAAGATCGTGTTTGACACGCCGGACCAGGACGATCCGCCGGTTGCTTTCTTTGACGGCTTCTTCACCGACGAGGACGATATCTTTGCAGGCAACGTCATCTCGAACACATCCATCCAGCCGGATGAGGACCCGGAAGGGTTCGACGTCCGTGTAGTTGGATTTGGAGAGGACCTGATCTGGGAGGAGGGCGTCGACTTCGACTTTGTCGGCGGCATAATTCCCTCGACCGGATCAACGACCTTTGTTTTGAGTTCCGGCGCGGTGGTCGAGATCGCCGCCAACGGTGATTTCACCTACAACCCGAACCCGGCCTTCGACTATCTGGCCGACGGCGAAAGCGCCGTCGACAGTTTCAGTTATCTGATTGCAGACCCGGGTAACTCAACCGACTCCGACACGGTTGAGGTCACCATCTTCGGCAGCAATGATCAGCCAGTCGTCATCTCCGCACAGGCTAGCCACGAAGACGGCATTACCGAAACGGCGGCAGTGCAGGGGTCTGCTGCAGAACTTGTCGCATCTGGTGCAGTTGCGTTTGAAGACCTTGATTCGACCGATGGTCACGATACGGTTGTGACCAACACGCCTGTATTTGACGGCGCGCAGTGGAACCGAGCCGGTCAGCCGTCTGAAAACCTCGGCGATGTGTTCGGCGACATCTTCGGCAGCGTGCAACTCACCCTTACCGAGTCGCCATCGGCGACACCTGATCCCGGCGCCAGCCCCAATCCGGGCCAGGTCGCATGGGAATTCACGATTGCCGATCAGGATATTGATTTTCTCGGAGCGGGGGACACGCTTGTCGTCACTTACCTGGTCAACATCCAGGACGACAGTGGCACGTCAAACGACACCACGACGCAACTGATCACGGTAACGATCACCGGCACCAATGACGTCCCGCTCATCGATGTGACGGCGTCTGCACGCGATGTCACCGGTGCTGTCGATGAAATCGCGGACCTGTCCAGCAGTCCGGCGGAGCTCACGACTGATCTTGTGGAAACCGGTGTTATCACCTTTACCGATGTTGATCTCAGTGATCAGCACACAGTGTCGGTAACCGACAGCGCCGTGACAGCATCGACACTGGCCAATGGTTATGTGTTGACGCCTGCCCAGACCACCACGTTGTTCAATGCCTTCTCGCTGGATGACGGCAGTTTGAGAACATCGTTCGACAGCGTCTTCGGTTCCTCCACTGCTGGCGATGGCACCGTCGACTGGACCTATCTTGTTTCCGACCAGGATATTGACTTCCTGGGCGCCAACGACGTTGTCGAACTGTCGTTCGAAGTGACGATTGACGACGGCAATGGCGGCACTGTCACGGACACCGTGGTGATCACGGTGACCGGTACCAATGATGTGCCGGTGATCACGTCCGAGCCGCAGAGCGGAGCGGTTACCGAAACGGCAGATGTGCCGGGTGGTAGCGATGCTGATCCAACTGACGCAACCGGCACCATCAGCTTCGTCGATGTCGACCTGAGTGACAATCCGTCGGCCGACCATGACGGCGGCATTGTGAGCGGTGCGACGCTGGCCAACGGCTATGCGCTGACCACGGGTCCCGGCAGCCAGACGGAAGCATTGCTGAATGCTCTCTCGCTGGATGATCCTGATCTGAGCAATTTCTCACAAGCTGACGGTACCGGTTCGACCGGTTGGACCTACGATGTGGCCAATGCCGACATCGACTTCCTCGGTGCCGGCGACAGCATTGAGCTGACCTATCTTGTCACCATTGACGACGGGAATGGCGGCACCGCTACACAACAGGTAGTGGTGACGGTAAACGGCAGCAATGATGCGCCGGTGGTTGCAGCCATCACGCAAAGCGATCTGACCGAGCAGACCGACACCTCGGCGCTGACCACGGACATTGCCGTGTCGTTCACCGATGTCGACCTGACCGATGTCGGTCATGCGGCTGCAGTGACCGAGGCCGAGGCCACCGGGGTGACAACCGGCCTGGCACTGGATGAGGCTGGCCTGATTGCACTGGTGACACCGGGGACGGTGACCAAGGCATCCGGGTCTGATGCAGGTTCGGTGACGCTCGGGTTCTCGGCTGTCTCGACCGCATTCGACTACCTGTCGGCCGGTGAAGTTGTAACGCTGACCTACACGGTCGAGATCGATGACGGCGACGGCGGTGTGACGCCACAGACCTTCGTGGTCACCATCACCGGCAGCAATGACGCGCCGGTGGTTGCAGCCATCACACAAAGCGACCTGACCGAGCAGACCGACACCTCGGCCCTGACCACGGACATTGCCGT
>JANQOK010000011.1 GCA_028289645.1 Anderseniella sp. | reverse complement strand
GACGGTCGATGGCGGGATGAACATCCAGCTTTAGATGCCGGTGAGGGTTTCGGTCAGCAGCTGATCGACGACCGCCTTGAGCGCATCTTCCTCGCTTTTTCCAGCGGCCTTGGCGTCTTCGTAGCACTTGACCTGGCGTTCCGCGCTGGTACCACGCTTGATGATCGTCTTTGCGTGGGTGACTTCATCGACGCACCCCAGTGCCTCGGCATCTTCCCCGATCAGTTCCAGCAGTTCGGACAGCAGGTCAGCGCTTGGCACCAGTTCGCCGCGCCCATAGTCGACGAGTCCTTCCGTCGTTCCGTAGCGTTGCGCACGCCAGCGGTTCTCATTGATGAGAAACGCCGCGTAGTAGCGCCAGCGCTGGTTGCGCCGTCTCAGCCGGTAGAGCATGCGGCAGATGCACTGGAACAGCGCGACGATGCAGATCGTGTCGTCCAGAAGCGGGCAGACATCCGTGACGCGCATTTCGAGCGTAGGAAACCGTGCGCTCGGGCGCAGGTCCCACCAGATCTTCGTGCCATCCTCGATCAGGCCGGCATTCACGAGCGTCGCGATGGTGCGTTCATACTCGCTGTAGCTGGAAAATTGAGGCGGCAGGCCGGTGCGTGGCAATTCGTCGAAGACCGACAGACGATAGGATCTCAGTCCTGTCTGCTCGCTCTGCCAGAAGGGTGACGATGTCGAAAGAGCCAGCAGGTGCGGAAGGAAATATGACGCCTGGTTGAGGATATCGATCCGCAGCTCGTCGTCTTCGATGCCGACATGGACGTGCATGCCGCAAATGATCATACGCCGGACAACCACCTGGAGGTCCTTTGCAATCGTGTGGTAGCGCTCCTTGTCGGTATGGTGTTGTTTGGTCCACTCGGCAAAGGGGTGCGTGGACGCTGCCATCGGCGCAAGGCCGTACTCACGGGCAACGTCGGCAACGGTTTTGCGCAGGTGCCGCAGTTCCTTGCGGACTTCTGCGACAGACTTGCATACCGGTGTGCCGATCTCGATCTGTGACTGAAGGAATTCCGGGCTGACCTGGCCTTCGCCCAGTGCGGCCTCGCATTTCTTCATCAGGTCGGCCGGGGGCTCGCTGACGAGATCACGCGTTTCGACATCGACGAGGAGATACTCTTCTTCCGCGCCAAGCGTGAAGCTGGGGTCTTTGAGTGTCATGGGCGTCACCATCATGTGGCCAGGAATGCCGAATGAGCCGGCCGGTCCCGTCAGACGATCTGCTTCAGAAAGTCACCGACAAGATACGCGACACCCGCCGACGCCAGGCCGATTGCAAGCGTTTCTGCTCCGGCCCGCAACCAATGTACCGGAGACCAACGGCTCCGCAAGGAACCGATTAGGAAAAAGGTGAACGCGGCCATAACCGTCGAAGTCAGGAGACTTGCATCGACACCGAAGGCAAATGGTGCCACGGGCAGAAATCCGCAGGCGACAAAGGCAAGGAAGGTCACGAGGCCTGCGGTGAAGGGTAGTCTGGTAACGCGCGGCAGCCCGTGCTCCTCCGTCATCATTGTATCGATCCAGCGCTCCTTCTCGGCGGTGATGACATCGACCGCGTCTTTCAGGACTTTCCCCTTGAAGCCCTTGGCCATGAAGATCTGGCGGACTTCCTCGCGCTCTCCCTCCGGTTCGGTCTCTATGTGCCGCTCCTCCATCTCGCGAACCAGAGAGTATTCCTCGAGTTCCGCCTTGGTGCCGGAGTAATTCGCCGCGGCCATCGAGAAACCGTCCGCCAGGAGATTTGCAACTCCGAGGATCAGTACATAGCGGCTTGCGAGGTCCGCGCCGACCGAACCGGCAACTATGGCAAAGGTGGTCACCGTTCCGTCGATGCCGCCATAGACCCAGTCGCGCAAGTAGCTGACCCGGGGGCCGTCCCTTAGGCGTCGGGCGATTTCGTTTGGGTCATGTGAATGATCGAGAAAAGATGTAACGGGCATTGTCCCTTAATCCTAAAGTTCGCCGGAAGATGAACCGTACTGGTCACGGAGAGGCCAATGGCCTATATAGCGA
>JANQOK010000006.1:0-50000 GCA_028289645.1 Anderseniella sp. | reverse complement strand
GAATTGCTACATACATGTCACGAAGCGAGGGCTGGTGCCCTCGCTTTCAATTTGTTGGCGCGGGGTGGAGCAGCCCGGTAGCTCGTCAGGCTCATAACCTGAAGGTCGCAGGTTCAAATCCTGCCCCCGCAACCAATATGACACTACCGTTGTCCCAGTTGGGGGCGACGGTTTTTTTGTGCGTGAAGTCAAGAATCTGAGCAAGCGCTCTGACGTCGTGAACTCCTCCAGCGAGCCCTTCTTGCTCATCAGTCAGCGTGCAGCGAACTGCTGCTTTCCCAGGAACTTGCTTGGGCTTTCGCCGAGCGTTTGCCGGAACATGTAGCTGAACGAACTGGACGATTCATAACCCATTTCCAACGCGACCGTTGTGACTTTCTGACCTGCTGCAAGCAGTGAAATCGCGTGCAAAACTCGTGCGTGGCATAACCATCTCAATGGTGGCATTCCGGTTTCAGAAATGAATATCCGCTCAACGGTCTTTCGGCTGGCCGGTGCGCCAGCCAACCACGCCTCGACCGATTGCACCTCGCCCGGATTACTGAGCGCAGATTGTGCAAGCCCGCGCACCCGTGGATCCTGCGGCATTGCCAACGTCAGGGGAACGTCACGCGCGTTGAGCAACTCGTGACGCAATGCGGCGTGCAGAGCGTCGTTGTGACGGTGCTCACGTAAATCCGTTTGTTCCGGCACCATTGCGAAAAGAAGCGATCCAAGTAACGGTGTCATGGCGACAACCCGGCACATCCCACCCAACCTGACAGCCTCTTCCCGGTTCACATCGACATAGAGCATGACGTTGTTGGAGCCGTAACGCATCCAGTGGTTTGTATCCGGGGGTATCCAGACTGCCATGGCAGGGCTCAGCAGAAGGACACGTTCTGGCGTTCCAACATACATCGAACCTGACTTGGCAGAGATGAGCTGCCCAAAATCGTGTGTGTGCCAGCCGTAGCTTTCGCCTGCGCCCGGTCTGATCACTTCACCCAGATATCTTGGTCGACTTCTCAGGGCTGATCTGACGGGCGAGGGAATGGGTTGAACAATCATTGATTGACGAATTCTCGATGTAAATTGTCTTCATATCGACAAATAGACATACCGGTTTCTCCTATCTTTGGAAAGAAAGCTGGGCATTTCGCCCATGCTCTTTGCCGAAACACGCTTCTGCCATGAAACAACGTACCGTCTTGGCTTGGTTCACTCTGGGTCATCTTGCCATTGATTGGCCGATCGCCGCCTTGTGGCTGGCTGTCCCGGCGGCCGGTCTCGCCATGGATCTCTCGCCCTCGGAGGTCGGGTTCCTGTTCACACTGTTCAGCATCGGAGGAGCACTTACCTATGTCCCGGCCGGGTTTCTAGCCGATCATGTCTCGAACCGGGGCCGCCTGCTTGTCGCGACCTTCTGGTGGGTCGCCATCGGGTACAGTCTGGCTGCCATGGCCCCTGGCTTTTGGAGCCTTGCGATATCTCTTGCGGTTGCCGGGATGGGCAACGCGGCCTGGCATCCGATCGCAACTGGGGTTCTCACCCGCGACAACAAAGAGAGACGGGCCCACGCTTTGGGAATACATGCCATTGGCGGCTCTATTGCCGAAGTGCTGGCACCGCTGTCGATCGGCTTTCTTCTCACTTATGTTGACTGGCGTTGCGCTCTGGCCATCTCCGTTGCACCGACAGTGCTGCTGGGAATATGTTTCCTTTGGATAGCTCGAGCCGTTCCGCTTGCCGAAGCGAAGCCCGTTAGCCGGCAGAACCTAACCGACCTGCTAAGCGCGTGGTGTGATGCCAACGGATTGCGCATTGCCTGTACAATCTGCCTTTACAACATGGCATTGATTGCGGTGCTTAGCATGATCCCACTCTATCTGGGTTCCGCTCATGATCTCGGTTCCGAGACGATCGGCATCATCTTCGCAGCCTTCCTGATCTTCGGCGCTGTTGCGCAACCCTGGGTCGGAAGGTTATCCGACAAGGCAGGACGCCGGCCGGTCCTAGTAATCGGCAATGCAATTGCTGGACTAGCTATCGCCGCGCTGATCTTCGATCCTGGTTTCGGGCAAATGATTGCACTCATGGCAATCGGGATTGCCGCCATGGACTCCATTCGCGCGGCAACGCTGGCGACCGCAGTCGATCACACGGAGAATGGCGAAAGCACGACCCTCGGATTGGCATTCGTGCTGATGGATGGCATCGGTGCAATCGGAGCCGTGCTTGCCGGAATCGCAGCGGGAATCTCCTGGCAGCACATGTTCGGTCTCGCTGCGCTGTTCTCGTTTGGGGCAGCGGCCTTGAGCACGACATTAAGTGAAGTTCATCAAAGGGCTTAAGCGACGAATGACGACTTGGAGCCTTTGGCGAGGTGCCGAGATCGCGCCCAATTCCGTCTTGCCCGAACTGTCCTTCAGGTCGTTTCTTGCCTTATGCGTTCGTGCCGCCGCTTGTGCGTCTCAGGAAATCATTCCAGCTCACGCTTGGCCTGCTCAAACCAACTAACCACACGAGCGAGATGAGCATCACCCCAAAACGCAACGAACTTCTGGGTGTGGAAGTCAGTTGGGTCAGCCAGTGCCACAAGTCGTTCCTCCACAAAATCCAGGGTGAGTGGGATTCCGCAATCCACGGTGATGCAATGTTTCCAGTCGTCGAATGTTTTAAGGGCCTTCACGGTGGTGACCTCCCAGTTACGGCTGCACCTGAACTCGCGGGTTCGGCCGCGATCCAGCCTCACATACCATTGTTGCTTGACTCAAAAGGTACAGTTAGGACGTTACATTGTAACGATGCGTCCTGCAACGTGTACACAGGGTTGGCTGGGATGAAAGCCGCCACTGAGCAGAGACTTGTGTCAGATACAGCATGTGCGTGGATATGACCCATCCAAACTTTGCTGGCCTTACGCCACTGGAGGGTTTATGGCCGTTGCGACACATCGACATTGTTTGGGCCTGCGGCTGGCAGTTGCTCGGAATCAAGGGGGCGCTGCAGTGCAATGGTGAGCGCGGCAAGTAAGAGACTTGCGGCAACCAACCAACTTCCAAGAATGCGTTCAGTGACAGCGAACGAAGATTTGGTGAAAACTCGTCGCGCCCCGTCGGTCACGGCAATTGATGCGATGACCACTGCCACTCCGCCGATACCACCCGCCAGCGAGAACCAACCGTAGTAGGTGTCTAGCGGGCTCTCCAGGACGACGAACACGCCAAGTCCAAGACCGCAATAGGCGGCCACAATCGGAAACAACCATATCCGGATCCGGGGCGGGACGAGGAGCGCACATCCCGTGGTCATGCCCATGGCCATTGTAACAACTGGATACCCTATGATGAGCTGAAGCAGGGGTTGATAAGTGACAACAATGGCTTCCACCTTTTGAAGTCCGAAGCATACAGCAGTTACAAGAACTGCAAGATGGGAGATCAGCGCAATCGGGCGCCGCTCGCCGGACAGGACGACACCACAGGCAATCAACGCAAACAGAAGGCCGTACCTGAAGATCGGAAGGGTTAGCCCGTTGTCGACGTAGTGCGCGACTTCTATCGGAACCGAAAGGCGCAGACCGATTGAGATGCCGCAGATGACCGTCGCAGCAGCGATGTAGACTATACCCAGTCCACGATTTAACGGCATCACGAGAACATCGGACCAGCTGCGAAGTATAGACCTGAAACTGCGATCAAGCCGCCGAGACACCGCGAAAGTTGTCCCTCCCAAGGCCGTGCCAGCAACGACCCGATGCCGATTCCCACGACGTGGATGACACCGGTGGCAACCACGAAGCCGATAGAATAGGATGCGGGATCGACCGCTTGTGGCAGCTCGATGCCATGAGCATAGCCATGAAAAACCGCGAAAGTGGCGATCAGCAAGAGGGCTGTCCACTCCTGTGCTTTCCAGGCGAACGCGATCGCTAGCCCCAAGACAATAACGGACAAGGCAATACCAAGCTCAACATGGGGCAGCGCAAACCCGCTTATGCCAACAATGCCGCCCGCGGCCATGATGAGCGGGAATGTGACCGGCAAGGTCCAGACACTTCGACCGCCCATCTGGGCGCCCCAGATCCCAACAGCGAGCATGGCAAGAAGGTGATCGAAGCCAACAATCGGATGTGTGAAGCCGCTCTGAAACCCGCCAAGTGCGCCATCTTGCAAATGTGCCAGCGCTGGCATCGGTGTAAGACACAACGCCATCGAGGCTATCAGAACCTTCAGGCATACCGCTCCATAGCCGATGTTGCGGTCATCAGTTGATTTCATAATACAATCTCCCATCTAGGCGTGGTCTGTCTAAGCAGTACAGGTTCACGCACAAGCTTTGCCCAGGCACATATGTCTGCGACGAGCAGCTTGTGAAATGTGCGGCGAGAGTGCGGCCTCACCGCATGTTCCTGACACCTGGTGTGAGGCTTTTGGGGCGAGCAATCATGCAACGCGTCTTCGACCAGATTGATGTCAGCCTGCATGGCAGGTCCACAGTATTGTGCCGGTGCCGTAGGGCCTTTTCAGCTTGATTGAGCCCGCAACACGCCAAAAATCCTCAAGGCCTCCAACGGTTTGCTTGTCATGCTGTTGCGCTTGCACGAGCTGTGGAGTACGGGCTGGTCCTCAGGTGACACCCCGACGGCGATTGCGGACTCGTCTACAATCTTGTGCACTGCCGTCACTCAGCGTCCTCCTGTCGGCGCCAGACCGGGAACGGGTCCGGCAAATCGGGCAGTGAATCAACACCATTGGCCTGGTCCTCCGGGACCAGAGCCGCGTCCAACCGTGCCTTAAGATTCGGCCAGTCAATCCCCGCGCCGATGAAGACGATTTCCTGGCGCCGATCACCCCAGGGTTCCTGCCAGCGTTCCATCAGATAAGTCTGCGCACTCTCATAGTCCGGCCATCGGGCCTTCGGTACTGCGGCCCACCATGATCCCAGCGGCTTGACGGAGGACAATGCGCCCGCAAGAGAGAACTCCAGGACGAAGTCCGGCCGGGTGGCGATCCAGAAATGCCCCTTGGAGCGGATCACGCCAGGCATTTCACCATTGAGCAGGGCATGGATCTTCTGCGGGTCGAACGGCTGTCGCGCCCGGTAAACAAAGCTGGCGACGCCGTACTCCTCGGTCTCCGGCACATGACTGGCGAATCCATAGAGTTCCTTGGCCCACATCGGGTGCTCGTGCGCTTTGTCGAAGTTGAAGAGCCCGGTGTCCAGAATGCGGTCAGGCGGCACATCCGAGTGGTTGGTCTCGACAATCGGTGCATCGGCGTTGAGGCTGCGGATAATCTTTCGCGCCGCATCAACCTGATGCGCCTCGGCGTCAGCAACCTTGTTCAGAATCACCACGTCGGCAAATTCGATCTGGTCGGTCAGCAAGTTCACCAGCGAGCGGTCATCTTCTTCTCCCATGGTCTCTCCACGATCTCGCAGGAAGTCGTGACTGGCAAAATCGCGCAACAGGTTTACCGCATCCACCACCGTAACCATTGTGTCGAGGCGCGCGACATCGGACAGGCTTTCGCCGTCAGCGTCTCTGAATTCAAAGGTTGCTGCGACCGGCAAGGGTTCCGAAATCCCGGTCGACTCGATGAGCAGATAGTCAAACCTGTCCTCGGCCGCGAGACGCCTTACTTCGGCCAGGAGATCGTCCCGTAGAGTGCAGCAGATGCAACCGTTGGACATCTCGACCAGTGTCTCATCGGTACGACTCAGTTCTGTGTCGGCCCGAACCAGATCGGCATCGATGTTCACCTCGGACATATCGTTGACGATCACGGCGACCCGGCGCCCATCACGGTTGTTCAGGACGCGGTTCAAAAGTGTCGTCTTGCCGGCACCAAGGAAACCGGAAAGGACAGTCACTGGAAGTCGCGGTTCTGCAGTTGTCATAGAAACCTCTCTGAAAAGATACTGTTGATGCTTTTCATGCCGCGCGCATCGTGCATCGTTTGGTTGTTGGTGATCTTCGCATCGTTTGCTGCGTTGGCTGTTGGCAGATCACGGCGCCCCATGAAGCCGGTGATCGGCAGGGACTAACCTGGAAAGTTAACTACGTTATAACATATCATATCTCAAGCGCTTTCTTTTGAAAGCGTCGGGAAGACCTGAGGCGCGGTTCGGTCACAGCTCTCACAACCTGCAGAACGTATGTGGTGGGCATTTCAAAAGAATTGTTGCCGACAGCAAATCTTCATGTGCGCCCGCAATTGCAGGAAACAGTGTCAGGCCAAAATATGCAGATTTGCGCTTAGATGAAGTGAAGCGGGCACTGCTCACGCGTGCTTGGGCACTGTTCTGTCCGCTCACAGCTTCGCACACACGTCGAGTAGCACTTCCACACCTTTAAGATCATCGTCGCAGGTGTCAACATGGGTACGGATCGCGCCAAGGCCCATCGACACCGCGAGATCGCAGTATTGCAAGGCCCGGTCCATGATCTCGTCGACACTCTGTATTGGATTGAGTTCGCTCCAAAGCGAGATACCCTCCAGCAGGCTGTCGGAAACGTTCATTCGCAGCCGGACTTATGCGTTTCGAAACGCCGCCACGCGGCCGCTGAAATGGCCGTGCTGGCGTTCAAGCCACACGGCCGGTGTCCTGGCCGGCAGCGCGCGGGCACCAGCCCGCAACAGCCGGAACAGGCAGGCTGCGGCCAGCGACAGGATCCGGTCTAGCCGCGCCGCCCATCCTCCTGACTTGATGGCGTTTCGTGCCTGCAGCCAGCCCTGGCCGTGGTAATACCGCCTGACATACTCCAGGGTTTGCCGGGAAGCCGATATGTGGTGGTTGACCGGGTTGCCGGCGATCAGGCAGCCGACGTGTCCGGCAGCAACCATGTCTGCGACCAGTCCGGTCTCCTCACCGCTCAGCACCATGCCGTCCGGCTGGCGGCCCAGACTTTCGTCAAAACTGAAGCGCCTGAGCGCATCGACGCGGAACGCCATATTGGCGCCGAACGGATGCAGTGCAGCACGGCTGTTGGCATCTATTGGCTTGTCGTGTGGTCCAACCTGGAACCGGGCAAAACAACTGCCCGCAGCCGCGGCAAGGGCGTGAGCCCACGTGCTGTCTGCGCCCGGGAACACCGGTATGATATCGGAGCCGAAGAAAGCTGCCTGCGGATATCGCCGGAAGGCTGTTGCGTATGCCGCCAGCCAGTCTGCGGGAACCGTAACGTCATCGTCGGTGAAGATCACATAGTCCGCGTCAAGCTCGGCGACCCCGGTGTTGCGGGCTCGCGACAGTCCCGGCGTCGGTTCATGCAGCACGGTGGTCTGAAGTGTTTTGACATGGCTTTCAAATTCACCGGCGCTTGCAGGCTCGGGCGCGTTGTTCACGATGATGAGGTCGCAGGTGGAAGCTGCCGGCAGTGCGAGCTGCCCGAGCGACGTCAGGGTCTGCACCATGTCGCGAGGCTGACTGCGGGTGCAAACGAGGATGGCAATTCGCATTGCAGCTACCTTGGCGGACGAGCGGATACGACGAGACTAAGATACGCTCAATTGTTGCACCAATCATCGCAAATAGAAATTTAAAAGGTACCCTTGTTATCTTCCCACAAGTTGCCTCAATTTATATAGTCGTATACTGACTAAACGTCATTTTGTATTGCTTGGGGTCAACTCGTGGCGTTCGACCGTTTTGACATTGTTGTCGTTGGAGCGGGTTTCTTCGGGGCAACAGTCGCTGAAAGATGTGCTTCTGAACTGGGCATCAATGTCGTGTTGCTGGAGAGGCGCACGCATGTTGGCGGCAATGCATTTTCGGAGACCGAAGCCGAGACGGGCATCGAGGTGCACAAATACGGGGCTCATCTGTTCCACACATCAAACAGAACGGTCTGGGAATACCTGAACCGCTTCACATCATTCACCAACTATCAGCATCGGGTCTTCACGGTGCACAGGAACCAGGTGTTCTCGATGCCGATCAATCTCGGCACCATCTGCCAGTTCATGGGCCGGCATCTGACACCGGATGAGGCCCGTAGACTGATTGCGGATCAGGCGTCGGAGTTAAACGGCACGACACCCGGCAACCTTGAGGAAAAGGCCATATCGCTTGTTGGCCGCCCGCTGTATGAAGCATTTATCCGCGGCTACACACACAAACAGTGGCAGACGGACCCCAGGGACCTGCCGGAGAACATCATTTCCCGGCTGCCAGTGCGATACACATTCGACAATCGTTACTTCAATGACGTGTTTGAAGGGCTGCCGGCGGATGGATACACACGCGTGTTCAACAACATGCTGAACAATCCGAAAATTTCCGTCCGGCTGAACGCTGACTATTTTGATCTGAGGCATGCAATCCCGGCTGATACGCCGGTTGTTTATACGGGACCAATCGACCGCTATTTCAACTACCGGCTGGGCGCCTTGAAGTGGCGGACCCTGGAATTTGAGAGAGAAGTTGTCGATGCCGGCGATTTCCAAGGTGTCCCTGTGATGAACTATGCCGATGAAGACGTGCCTTATACCCGCATCATCGAGTTCCGGCATTTTCATCCGGAGCGTGACTACACCGCGGACAAGACGGTCATTGTGCGCGAGTATTCGCGCGCGGCCACAAATGACGACGAGCCATACTATCC
The DNA here is from genome assembly GCA_028289645.1 of Anderseniella sp. GTDB lineage: Bacteria > Pseudomonadota > Alphaproteobacteria > Rhizobiales > Aestuariivirgaceae > Anderseniella. The sequence continues at coordinate 41,410 of JANQOK010000006.1, read as the reverse complement.
AATCGGAAACACAGAGGATCGACGCCTTTACAAGGCCTACAAGGCCATGGCTGAAACGGAACCCGATGTCATTTTCGGGGGCCGCCTGGGGACTTACCGCTACATCGACATGCATCAGGCAATCAGCTCGGCACTGAAAGCCTTCGACAACAAGATTGCTCCGCTGTTCGCATAGATGAACTGTCAGACACAATGAAAGCTCAGACCACCAGAGGATACCGGTTTTTCCAGTTTGTCTGGCCAAGCATTGATTTTATATCGAATGAAGAATTGTTTTTTCATGCAAACGGGATGTGCTTATACGACAGTTCCAAAAATGAATTTGAAATATCGGACAATTGCGTTGTCACTTTTGACAGCTACTTCAATGCCTTAAGCGTTGCCAAGTACCGAAGCTACACGAACATCGAAGACCTGAAGTTTGAAGTCGTGGTCTCAGGCAGGTGCAAGATCAACGCCAGGCATGTGTCGATGGCGTCAGCCACGTTCCTGCTGGCAGAGGCAATGTCATCGGGACAGCGGACCAAAGTGACACTGCCTGTGCCGCAGTGGCAGGATCTCAAGGATGGTCTGCTGTTCCTGGAAATAGCCGCCATTGAAAACTGCCGGCTTCATGATGTGGCGGTAACGACCAAATCGAAGCCCAATAGACATGTTGCACTCGGGATCGCGATCACACATTTCAACCGCCAGGCTCACATTGTTCCGGCCATCGAGCGGATTTCGAATTTCACTGCCGCAGAGAAGGAACGTGACATTGACCTGATGGTGGTGGACAACAGCCAGAACCTGGAAGCTCACGAACATTTTGGTGCAACAGTATTTCCCAACAAGAACCTGGGCGGGGCGGGAGGTTTTGCAAGGGCGATCCTTGAAGCCAGGCAAGCCGGAAAATTCACGCATCTTCTGTTCATGGATGACGATGCGTCCTGTTCACTGGAGGCTTTGCGCCGCACGTACGATCTGCTGCTTTACGCAAACGACGAAAAGATGGCGATTGCCGGAGCCATGCTGCTTGAATCAGCTCCCCACATTCAGCATGAAGCCGGGGCCGTGTTTGACGAGTACTGCGTCTCGCTGAACCACAACGTCGATGTCTCAGTTGCCCAGAACGTACTGGCCCACGAGGCGCTGCAGCGGATGCACTACGGTGCCTGGTGGTTCTTTGGTTTTCCTCTGAAAGATGCCGGACTTCCTTATCCGTTCTTTGTGCGCGGTGATGATGTGGATTTTGGTCTGCGAAACCGATTTCAGAACGTCACCGTCAACGGTATCTGCTCGCTGCAGCCGGCGTTTGCCCAAAAGGACGGGCCATTATCAAGATATCTCGACACCCGGCATCAGCTTGCTCACTACCTCAATGGTCACCTGAAGATCGAAAGGCGCAAGACCTTTCGCATTTGCATCCGCAGTTTCTGGCATGCGGCTCTGACTTATCGGTACGAAACGGCTGAAGCCGGCCTGAGGGCCCTGTCCGACATACTGGCTGGCCCAGGCGTGTTCGAACACGACCCGGGCGCCTCATCAGCAAGAGCCGGCCTGAAGGCCGGCACGCAAGTCGAAGTGCACGGAAAAGTCGACGTCAGTGATTTGATCGTCGAATATCGCGACCAGAATGCCTCCTGGCCAAAACGTGCCTTGCGCAACTTAACCTTGTGCGGGCATCTCCTGCCCACTGCTGTTCTTCGCTCAAGCATACGCCTTCAAACCGCATATGATGCGAGCGGCCAGGTTTTCGGTTACCGGCGCGTGCTTTACTCAATGGCTCCAGGCACCGGCTTTATTGCCGAAATCGATCAATTCAGAGGACTAAAGATAATCGTGACCGGTCTGTGGCGTACTGCAAAGATGCTGTGGTACGCCCCGGCTGTGAAAATCCGCTTCCTGCAGCGATATGCCCATCTGACGTCGCAGGCTTACTGGCGCGACGCGCTGGAACTGGACGAGTAGGGTGTCGTTAGCTGCAGCTAGGTCTGTCTTTTCACTGCTTTGCTGTAGGCGAAATTGTCCCAGTAGGGGCACTGCTCATTGCCGTTGGTGACAGTGCGACCAATTATTTGTTCAATCAAATTATGGTCCTGGAACATCTCCTTATAGATCGCGCTTGAAAGGCGCTTCATGTGAATGTTTTTATCTGCCAGCGCAAACGAGACAAAATGTGAGGCGCTGTAGTCCATGCTCAAGTAGATTTCATACAGGTTGGCGAGGCTGTCGCGGCCAGCATCAGTTTGCAGAATGCCGGACCAGATCTTCCTGACAGCCGGGACGCGGTGCTGAACTGATAGCGGCACCAAAGCATCAAGCATCAGGATTTCAAAGTCTGCAAATCCGTCAGTCTTAGTAGGGGACATTGTTCCAGCCCAGTGTTGGATCTTCGAAGGCGCGGATGGCAAGTGCAGCGATTGTCAGCGTTGGATTGAAGGTGCCTGTGGAACAAAACGCGCCGCCGCCAAGAATGTAAAGATTGTCAAAATCGTGAGATTTGCAGCGATCGTTTACCACGCCCTCCCTGGCGGATCTGGACATTCTCAATCCTCCCAGCGGGTGGTTGCCGTTGATGCCGCGCCCGTTCCGGAAAAACTCGGAAATGCCGTCGCAACTGCCGATTTTTCCGGACAATGACTGCAACCGGTCAAGGGTGCGGCGATCGACCGGAGAAAAGCCTGTGTCCACTCTGCCCACGGGAATTCCAAACTTGTCAACCTTGCTCGGACTGAGCGACAAGGTCTTGGTCCTGGTCATTTCAGTCTCAAATACCATGGAAATACAGAACCGACGCTCGAACGATTTCACCAGGCTGAACAGGTGCCCGCCCCAGTGGCCACGTTTCACATGTTCTTCCATGTGGCGCCATGGCGCAAAGCCCAGCGTGAAATCATTGTTCCAGACCTCCAGCGTGATGCCGCCGACGCGGGAGTGCTTTTCTCGGTCCACCCATTCAATCACACTTGCATGGGTGGGGCGGCCCCTGACCGGAAAAACGTCCTTTTCGGTGATGCAGGTGTAGGTCACCGCACCGTGGGATGAAAAGAAACGTCCGACCATTCTGGAGGCGCGGCCGAACTTCTTCGCGTTCTGCTGTTCCGAGTATTTGATCAGCCGGACGTTCTCGAAGGCGTTGCCGCACAAGAAATACTTGTCAGCTTCTACCATGAACGTCTTGCCGCCTGCACTGTCGCGACAAGTCACACCTGTTATTCTGCCCTGATCCCAGTCCAGCCTGACCGCTGCAGTTTGCAGCCGGATCTCCAGATTGCTGTCAAAAATGATGCCGGGCAGTATTCGCTCACCTGACTTGAATATGGCTTTGGACGCGCAATAGCTGACACATGTCTTGGCACCGATGCAGCCGCCGTCTTCGACAGGCTTGTTTCTGACTGCATGGGGTTGCGGTACCAGTTCACCCAGGTCGCCGATAATGTCCTGAAAGCGCTGATCCAGATAACTGAGCGGGAAGTGGGGATAGGTGAAGTTGTTGTTCCAGGGCCAATATTTCAGGTTTTTCCTGACCGAGTGGTCCGGTCCGGAAACTTCCAGAAATTGCTCGGCCCGGTCGTAGTACTTTTCCAGGTCCGCGTATTCAATGGGCCAGTCAAAGCCATACCCGAAACTGCTCTTTGTCTTGAAATCCGCCGGCACCAGCCGCCAGGCCAGTCCGCTCCACATCTGAGCAGAACCGCCGAGGCCATACCACATATTGTACTTGAAGCTCCACGGTGGCTTGCCAGACTCATTCTGGACGAGATCATCGAAATAGTCCTGATCACCGTCGAACCGGTTCCGGTAATGAACATAGCCGGTGAACTCATCATGTTCGGAGGCTACCGTTTCTTTCCACCAGCTTTTTCTGTCGGTTTGGTGCGGACGGTATTCCGAGCCCCGTTCCACCATCAGGACTGTCTTGCCGTTTGCCAGCGCGGCCCTGGCCGTCATCAGTCCCGTCAGGCCGCCGCCGATTACGCAAACATCGTACCTTTTGACATCCATGTTCAATGCCTTGCCGGCTGGTAAGCTGAGCTATCGATGATAGCACAGCGCCTGACACGGTCGTCGGTCTTGTAGACCTGACTCTGACTAGTTCCGTAAGCGGTCCACCTGGGCGTGCCACGGATCATGCTCACGCACCGCACAAAGCGACATGTCAACAGCTTGCGGTTTGATTTCGAGATCATCGTCCGGCAGCCGGATGTAGTCGTTGTTTTCCAGGATGTCCGGGTGGCAGGCGAAGACGTCATGAACGCCCTCTCGTTTGCCGGCACCTTGTACCCGAGTGCGGACAGCATCCACCCCAGTGACGGCCTCTTGCACCTGAAGCACTGGCAAAGCGGCGACTACCGAGCCGTGGCGCTCAATAGTTGCGGCAGATATCTGTAGTTCAGCTCCGCACATCACCACTTTACCCTGCCGGTGAAAATGATCCATGCTGAGTTCTTTTCAAATCAGAAAGGTGTTTCGATGGAGTGGACGATTGTGCTGGTGGGTGTATTTGCTATTTTCATTCCGGCCCTGATGCTGCCCGGTCCCGATTTTGTGGCGGTGGTGCGCTCGTCCATGTCGCGGGGCACCACGGCCGGGCTTCTGACAACCATTGGTGTGACGATCGGACTTGGCCTTTATGCAACCTTGAGCCTGCTCGGGCTGTCTGCCATCCTGCTCGAATACCAGTGGCTTGCATGGACGGTGAGGATATGCGGGGGATGTTACCTGGCCTATCTGGGCCTCAAGCTGATCCTGACTAAACCTGCGACGATCACAATCGACCAGACAGGAGCGTCGAACCGCGGCAACCCGCTGGTGTTCGGCTTTCTGGTCACGCTGACCAACCCCAAGGCCATCGTGCTGTTCACCAGCGTGTTCGCGACCGCTATGACCGATACAATGCCGGTGTGGGGCATGATGGTGATGATCGGTCTGGTGATGGCAAGTGCGCTGGCCTGGTACACCATCGTTGCTGTGTTCATGTCGTCACGCCCGGTGATAGCGCGGTTTCAGAATGCCCAGCACTGGATTGAGCGGGCCGCGGGGGTTTGTTTTGTCGCCATTGGCGGCAAGATCCTGGCTGACAGCCGCAATCCGATCTCGCCCTAGAGGCTTTAACGGCCTGGATTGCAACGTTTGACCGGGCCGTCAGTGCCCGGTCACAACATCCATGAAGGCCTGCCCGAACTGTTCCAGCTTGCGCGGTCCGATACCGCTGATGGATGCCATCTGATCCAGCGTCGTGGGCCGGGCACTGGCGATCTCGTTGAGAGTCGAATCGTGCAGTATCACAAAAGCAGGCACCTTGCGTTCCTGGGCCAAGGTGAGCCTCAGTGCCTTAAGGGATGCCAGCAGGTCCCGGTCGCCATCTGCGACCTCGATTGCTCCGGCCTTGGCCCTGGCCGGTTTTTTGGCTTTCGCAGGTTTGAGCGCCTCAATCCGGCGCAATGCGAATTTCCCGTCTCCGCGTGCAATCTGTTCGGCACGCCCGGTGAGCTGCAGCGCCCCGTATTTCTGGATGTTTATGGTCAGGTAGGTGCCGGCAACTGCCTGGCGGACAAAGGCGTTCCAGTACTCCTTGGAGTGGCCGGCACCGGCGCCGTAGCAGTCCAGCGCGTCATGTCCACGGTCTGAAATCTTCTGTGTCCCGGCGCCGCGCAGAATGTCGATGATATGGGCGCCGCCGAACATCTGTCCGGTTTGCCGTATGGCTGAAAACAATAGCACTGCATCGTCTGTGCCGTCTTCGAGTTCGGGTGGCGCAAGGCAGTTGTCGCAGTTGCCGCACGCACTGGCCGGTTCGTCGAAATACGACAGCAGCGCCTGGCGCCGACATCCGGAGGCTTCCGCATAGGCCAGCAGCGCATCGAGGCGCTTATGCTCGCGCACCTTATGGGCGTCGTCTTCACCGTCCTGCTCAATGAACTGGCGCCGCATTCGCATGTCCGACAGGTCGTAGAGCATCAACGTCTCCGCCGGCAGGCCATCGCGGCCGGCGCGGCCGATTTCCTGATAGTAGGATTCCATGTTGCCCGGCAGATTGAGATGGCACACATAGCGAATGTCGGGTTTGTCGATGCCCATGCCGAACGCGATGGTCGCCACCATGATGACGCCATCTTCGGTCATGAACCTGTTCTGGTTGACGGCGCGCAGGTCGGCGTCCTGTCCGGCGTGGTAGGCAATGGCCGTATATCCGTCCTGGTTCAGGAAGTCGGCGACTTCTTCGCAAAACTTGCGTGACAGGCAGTACACGATGCCGGATGCCTGCCTCTTGTCGTCCAGGAACGCCAGAAGCTGGGTTTTCCAGTTTCGCTTTGCGGAAACTGCCAGGGTCAGGTTGGGCCGGTCGAAACCCTGCACCAGTATCTTGCCCCTGCCGCGGAACAGTTTCTCGGCGATATCCTTGCGGGTGGCGTCATCTGCGGTTGCGGTAAAGGCACCTATGGCCGCATTGGGAAAGCGCTCGCACAATACCGACAGCTGTTCGTACTCGGGCCGGAAACTCACCCCCCATTTGGAGATGCAGTGTGCCTCGTCCACCACGATCAGGGCCGGGTCAAGTTTCTCCAGTGCCGCCAGCATGCGCTCCGTCATCAGGCGCTCCGGCGACAGGTAGAGCAGCCGGCAGGCACCGGACGCGAATGCCCGCCAGTTGTCGACCTGTTCTGCTCGCGAAAGCCCTGAGTGGATGGCGCCGGCGGCAATGCCGTTGACGCGCAGGCCAGCCACCTGGTTGTCCATCAGCGCAATCAAAGGCGAAACAACAATGGTGGGGCGGTCGAGCAGCAGGGCAGGCACCTGGTAACACAGCGACTTGCCGGCACCCGTCGGCATCACCACAAGCGCATTCTCGCCGCGCGACAAAAGACTGATCACCACCTCCTGATCTGCCCTAAAGTCATCAAACCCGAAGACGTCCCTGAGAATGGCTGCAGATGTCTGGGTCAAGGCAACTTGTCCTGGTGCTGAATCCGGATTTGACGGCGTGACGTTACTCAGTACATGAATTCTGTCACTGACACCAACGTTGGAAGGCTTGGGTTTCCTTCGGTTGTCATCCTTGGGCTTGTCCCAAGGATCCACTGCGACGGTGCCTGGATCCTCGGCACAGGGCCTAGGATGACAAGGATGCAGCCAGTAGCCTGTTCCGCCTGAGTTTTGTTTTTTCGAATCAAAAACTCAACAAACAATAATTTGCCAAAGTTAATTTCTTGGGCAAGATGCCCGGCTTAACCAGCTTTACGGGGCGTGCTGCGTCAACATCGACAATACGCCCCGGATTCCGCCAACCACAGAGGATGAAGCCCATGATCCGCACCGGCGAGCAGTACAAAGACTCCATTCGCGACACCCGTGACATTTATATCGATGGCGAGAAGGTTGCAGACGTCACCACGCATCCCAGTTTCAAGGCAATCGTGGATGTCAGGGCCCGCATCTACGACATGCAGCATGAGGCCGAGACCAGCGATATCATGACCGTCGAAGTCGATGGTGAGCGGCAGGCGATCGGCAATGCGCTGCCGTATTCGCAGGAGGACTGGTGGGCCAAGCGCCGGGCCACCGATACGGTGCTGGAAGACATTGGCGGCATTGCAACCCGCGTGGGCGATGAAACCGTCGGCGAAATGTGGTCGCTGTACGATGGACAGGACGTCCTGTCTGAGATTGATCCGCAATGGGCCAAGAACATTGAAACCCATATCCATTCGGTCCTGGCGCGCGATCCGTTTCACGTCTCCGCCAACACCGACCCGAAAGGAGACCGCTCAAAGGCGCCCCAGGACCAAGACCCGGACATGCTGTTGCATGTGGTCAAGGAGACCGATGCCGGCATCATCGTTCGTGGCGCCAAGTATGAAACGGCCGCCGCCTATGCCAACCAGGCGTTTACCAAGCCGACCATCGCCAACTGGGGCAATGACGCCTATTCGGACTATGCCGTCGGCTTCATCTGCGACCTTGGATCGCCGAACCTCAAGTTCATCTGCCGAACCGGGTTCTCGGGCCGGGCCGATGCGCGCGACTATCCGCTGGCCAACAAGTTCGACGAAGTCGATACCCTGGTGATTTTCGACAATGTGCTGATCCCGTGGGAGAACGTGTTGTTCTACCGGCACACAAAGGCAGCGGCGTTCATTCGCGCCACCTTGCATCGCTATTCGGCATTTGCCTTCGTGCAGCGCAACCTGAAGTTCGCCGACATGCTGATCGGTGCAGCACTTTACAACACCCGCCAGACCGGCCTCGACAAGCAGCCGGCGGTGCAGGAAAAACTGGCCGAGATCGCCATGTACCGGGAGACCATCAACGCCCACCTGACCGCTGCCATTACGCTCGGCGAACGGTCTCCGGCAGGCCTGATGATGCCCAACCAGTCACTGCTGATGACCGGCCGGGTGCATGCCTGTTCAAACCTCTACGAGGCTATCAACACCACGCGTGACCTGTGTGGCGGCCAGATCTGCGTGACCCCGGACGTGGCCGCTTTCGAAGCACCTGAAACAAAGCCATGGCTGGAAAAGTACTATACGCTCAATGATGACTGGCTGGCCGAAGACCGGCGCAAGCTGCTGGCGTTCGCCCGTGACCTGATTTCTTCCGACTATGCCGGCCACCGCCTTGCCTTCCAGATGTTTGCGCAAAGCCCGCGCTTCAACCAGATGGGCGCGATCTATCGCAATTTCGACTGGGACGGTCCGCTCGACTTTGTGAAGAAAGCTGCCGACCTGTCCGACCGGGTGCGGCCTGAAACCAGCCGGGCCGCCGGTGACGGCGCTGTCAACAAGTGGTATTCGGACAATACGGTTCTCAAGGCAGCCGAGTAGGGCTTAATGGAAAGCGCTGCCGATACCGATATCAGAGGGCAGTTCCTGCAGGCCATGAGCTGCGCGGCCAATACGGTCAATGTGGTGACGACCGACGGTAAGGCCGGACGTGCGGGTGTAACCGTATCTGCAATGGCCTCTGTGTCGGCCGACGGCGATGCCCCGACCATGCTGGTGTGCGTGCATCACCTGTCGGCTGCGGCCCAGACCATTCTCGACAATGGCTGTTTCTGTACCAATATCCTGCGCGATGACCAGTCTTTCATATCCGATGTGTTTGCCGGACGCCTGAAGACCGAGGACGGGGACAAGTTTTCCTGCGTCGACTGGGTGGCCATGAAAACCGGCGCGCCGCGGGTCCGCGATCCGCTGACCGCCTTCGACTGCACGGTGAAGAGCAGTGAACGGGTCGGCACGCACTTCGTGTTCATCGGTGAAGTGCAGGACATATTCGTGGCCGAGGGCGGCAGCCCGTTGATATTCGCCAATCGGGCATACGGCTCGCCGGTGACGATCTCTCCGGCGCGCAAGCAGCGCACCGAGGTTGACACGATCAGGATCGGTGCGCTGCACACGTTTGGCCCGTATCTGCTGCCGAGCATCATTCGCAAGCTGGAGGATGAAACCGGCCCGGTCGACCTGGACCTGCACGAAGGCGACCAGCGCCAGTTGCTGGAATTGCTGCGCGCAGGCACCATAGATCTTGCGTTCGTCTATGACTTCGATCTGGGCTCCGATGTCACGGCCCTGGCTGTATCGGAGCTGCCGACCTATGTGCTGCTGGCGGAAAACGACCCGCTTGCCGCGCAAGCCACAGTGGCGTTGGCAGATCTGGTGAGCAGGCCCATGGTGCTGCTGGATGCCTCGCCGAGCCGGGATTACTTCCTGTCCCTGTTCGATGGCATAGGCGACGCGAACGTGGCCTATCGCGCCGGCAGCTTTGAAATGGTGCGGGGCATGGTGGCGCATGGTCTCGGATACAGCCTGCTGGCGACCAAGCCGGCGTCGGCAATGAGTTATGACGGCAAGGCGCTGGTGACGCGTCCTCTGGCCGACAATGTCGGATCCAGCCGGCTCGTCCTGTCGCAAAGACGCGACGTGCCTTTGAACAAGTCCACGGAAGCATTTGTCTGGCATTGTGTGCAAATATTCGGACTGGATATGGACTGACCAGAGCAGGCCCCCCCGGGGCTCCGACCCCGGGAACGATTTACAGGAGCAGCAAATGACATTTTCATTGGTGGCGCGTTGTGCCGAAACCGGCATGTTTGGTGTGGCCGTCTCATCATCGTCTCCGGCGGTCGCAGCACGCTGCGCCTACGCTCAGGCAGGCGTCGGTGCGGTTGCCAGCCAGAACGTCACTGATCCGCAACTGGGCACCCGTGGGCTCAGGCTGATGGAAACCGGGGCCAGCGCCGCGCAAGCCATCCAGGTCCTTAAAAACTCGAGCGCCTTTATCGAGTACCGTCAGGTTCTGGCAGTCGACAAAAACGGTGAGACCGCCATTCACTCGGGGCCCAAGACGCTGGGCTCCTGGGCCGAAGCCATGGCGCCGAATGTCGCCAGCGGCGGCAACCTGCTGGCAAGCAAGCAAGTGCCGCAGGCCATCGTCGACGGATTTCTCAGCACAAAGGGCCACATTGGCGACCGCCTGGTTGCCGCCATGCGGGCAGCCGTCGCGGAAGGCGGCGAGGAAGGCCCGGTTCATTCTGCCGGCATGAAGATCGTCGACAAGGTTGCCTGGCCGGTCGCCGAACTGCGCTGCGACTGGAGCGAAGACTGTCCGATCGAGAATATCGCGACCGCGTGGGAGGTCTACAAGCCGCAGCTTGATGCTTACCTGCAGCGTGCGCTCGATCCGCGCGAGGCGCCAAGCTACGGTGTGCCGGGCGATGAGTGACAGGCCTTAACCAGATGCGCATCACCCTAAAGCAGCTTGAGTATTTCGTTGCCGCCGGTGAGATGGGCAGCATCAAGCTTGCCGCGACCCGCATCAACATATCGCAGCCGTCGATCTCATCGGCAATCTCGCACCTGGAGCGCGAGTTCGGTGTGCAGCTGTTCGTTCGCCATCATGCGCAAGGGCTAGCACTGACATCGGCTGGCAAAACCATGCTGCGCGAGGCCAAGCTCATGCTGCGCCAGGCCCAGGGCCTGTACACCATTGCCGGAGAGCTGAACAACGAGATGCGCGGTCGGCTGTCGGTCGGCTGCATGGTCACGCTGGCGCCGATGATTGCGCCGGAACTGGCGCATGCCTTCAGCCAGCGCCATCCGGGGGTGACCTTGAACATGTCGGATGGCAGCCATCAGGACCTGCTGGCCAGACTTCGGCAGGTCGAGATTGATGTGGCGATCTCCTATGATCTCCAGGTTCCGGCTGACATCCAGTTTGAGCCACTGGCCACTCTGTCGCCTTACGTGCTGGTGTCGCGCAATCACCGGCTGGCGCGCCGGGCGTCGGTTGATCTCGGCGAGCTGGCCGGGGAGCCGATGGTGATACTGGACCTGCCGCAAAGCCGGGAGTATTTCATGTCGCTGTTCGAGAGCAAGGGTCTGGAGCCGAACATCGTTGCGCGCGCGGCCAACCAGGAAGTGGTGCGCACCATGGTTGCGAACAATTACGGGTTTACCATTGCAAATGTCCGGCCGCGCAATCCGGCGGCCCTGGATGGCCGCAAGCTGGTGCCGGTGCAACTGGCAGGGGACCACAAGCCCATGCGGATCGGGATTTCGACCCTGGCCCAGGAACGCAAGCCGATGATCCTGACGGTTTTTGAACAGCACTGCCGGGACCTGATCAGCGACACCCGTATTCCCGGCATGATCACCGCTCACTCCGGAGGAGACCAGAATGGCCCGTGACCCACGCTACGACGTTCTGTTCGAGCCGGTAAAGATCGGGCCGGTGACGGCGAAAAACCGCTTTTACCAGGTGCCGCACTGCAATGGCGGCGGTTACCGAGATCCGTCCGCGGTTGCGGCCATGCGTGGCAGCAAGGCTGAAGGCGGCTGGGGTGTCATTTTCACCGAACAATGCGAGATGCACCATTCCTCCGAGATTACCCCCTATATCGAATTGCGCCTGTGGGATGACGACGACATTCCGCAACTGGCCAAGATGGCCGGCCGCATGAAGGAGTATGGCGGACTGGCCGGCATTCAGCTTGCCTACTCCGGCATCAACGGGCCCAATCTCTACACCAAAGAGGTTCCGCTGGCACCGTCGGCCCTGCCGATCCGCACGTTCACCAATGACCCCGTCCAGGCGCGCGCCATGGACAAGCAGGACATCGCCGACCTCAGGCGCTGGTTCGTCAATGCCATGAAACGGTCGCGCACGGCCGGGTTCGACCTGGTGTGCCTGTACGGTGCCCATGGCTTCGGTGTCTTCCAGCACTTCCTGTCTCGCGCCACCAACCAGCGCACCGACGAGTACGGCGGCAGCCTGGAAAACCGGGCCCGCTTCGTTCGCGAGGTGGTCGAGGAGGCACACAACACCATCGGCGACACCATGGGCATCACCTTGCGGCTGTCACTGGACGAGATGATCGGCGACCTCGGCTTCGCCAATTCCGAAGTGCGCGACTTTGTTGAAATGCACAAGGATCTGCCGGATCTGTGGGACCTGGCCCACGGTGCCTGGGAAGACTGTTCCGGTCCGTCTCGGTTCAAGGACGAAGCCGCCCAGCAGGAACTGGTTGCCGGCATCAAGGCACTGACGTCGAAACCAGTTGTGGGCGTCGGCCGGTTCACGTCACCCGATGTGATGGTTCGGCAGATCAACTCCGGGACACTCGACCTGATCGGGTGCGCGAGACCGTCCATTGCTGATCCGTTCCTGCCGAAAAAGGTTGAAGAAGGCCGCATAGAAGACATCCGCGAATGCATCGGGTGCAATATCTGCATCACCGGTGACATGACCATGTCGATATCGCGCTGCACGCAGAACCCGACATTCATGGAAGAGTGGCGCAAGGGCTGGCATCCCGAACGCATGCAGGACAAGGGTGCATCGCGAAACGTTCTCGTGGTCGGCGCCGGTCCGGCCGGACTGGAGGCAGCCCATGCGCTGGCCAAACGCGGCTATGATGTGGCTCTGGCTGAAGCCGGCTCCGAATTCGGGGGCCGGGTGGCGCTGGAATCAAAGCTGCCGGGGCTGGCGGCGTGGGGCAGGGTGCGCGACTACCGTGAATACCAGTTGTCGCAGATGGGCAATGTGGAAACCTACCTGAACAGCGAGCTGGGCGCAGGCGATGTGCTGGAGTTCGGGTTTGAACACATTGCCATAGCCACCGGCTCGACCTGGCGAAGGGACGGCGTTGCGCGCCAGCACGTGGTGCCGATGGAGATCGATGACGGCATGCCGGTTTATACGCCGGATGACCTGATGGCGGGTAACGTGCCCAGTGGCGACGTCGTGCTATTTGACGACGACCATTATTACATGGGTGGCGTACTGGCTGAACTGCTGGTCAAGTCAGGGGCGGCTGTGACCCTGGTGACTCCGTGCGCCTATGTCTCGGACTGGACCAACAACACGCTCGAGCAGGCTGCCATTCATAAGAGGCTGGTGGAGTTGGGCGTGAACATCCAGCTCAATCGCGGCCTCAAATCGGTGGCCGGTGATCATGTTGTAGCGGACTGCATCTACACCGGGCGCACCGAGACATTACCGGCGGCGAGCGTCGTGCTGGTCACCTGCAGGGTGCCGGAAGACGGCCTGTGGCGTGATCTAGAGACGCGCCGGCCGGACTGGGCAGATGCCGGCATCAAATCGGTCAAGGTTATCGGCGATGCGCAGGCGCCGGGGCCGATCGCCTGGGCCACCTATGCAGGCCACCGTTATGCCCGCGAACTGGACATGCCGGACATAGGTGACGCGATTCCGTTCCGGCGGGAGATCGCTAGGCTTGCGCCGGACTGAAGTACCAGTCAACAAACCTGCGGCGCTGACAACCGTCATCCCAGCGAAAGCTGGGATCCAATGGAACATCAGTGACTGGTATCTGCGGACATATGGATTCCAGCCTTCTCTGGAATGACGGCTGAATGAGATATCTGGTCGCGTGAGAGGTCCGCTAACACAGTCCTCCCCGCGCAAGTGGGAACCGGGTTCCAGGTTGGTTTATCAGCCCTTGGGAAAATAGTCCTCGAAGCTGCTGTCGCGGTAAACATCGGCGGTGCAGCAGTGCAGGCCGCCGCCGAAGGCATAGGCATCGCGCAGGTCGACCTCGACCACTTCAAGCCCGAGCTTGTCGAACTGCTCGGCCTGGTAGACCTCGGACTTTTCAACACACACGGTCTTCGGGTCGAGGACCAGCACGTTCATGCTGAGCCAGGTGGACGAATAGCACAGCGGCGGTGGCGAATTGTGTGCCGGCTGGGCAGCATCGATGATCTCCCAGCCATTGCGGTGGAAGAATTCACGCTGGTCATCCGGCAACCGCCGGTTCGGGTTGTTGAGAATCAGGCCGGGCCGGACGGGTGTGAAGGTGGCGTCGATGTGGATCGGGTAAGGGTCGCCCGGGAAGTTCGCCGCGTGCACCCTGTGTTCGGGGAAGTGCCGGCGCAGCCATTCAATGCCTTTCAGATTGGTGGTGAAGCCATGCTGCACCACGAGGTCTTTTCCCATGCGCAGCACGTCTGCCGCGTCGAACAGCGGTTCTTCTTCGGTGGTGACGAAGAATTTCTCCGCCGTCCATTCAAGTCGTTTCGGAATGCCGATCTTTTCCGACAGGTAGTCGGCGCGATAGTCGGCATCGGTGAGGCGCGGCTTGGGCGCCGCCTCGTGCCGAAAGTTCGGATCCTCGTTGAAGTACTGCTGCATCAGGGGCCGGTAGCACAGGTACTCAAACCAGCGGCAGCGGTAGGACATTGTGGCCTCGAGGATTTCGCTGCCGACGGTAAGCAGCACATCGCGCGGCGGCATGCAGCCGAACTGGCTGTCGGTATGGAAATCCGGCGTTGTCACCGGCAGAGAGAAATCCGTCGGCGTGGGTCGGTCCACCCTGATGCCGCGCTTCTGCAACTGGCTGGCGAAGTTGTCGAGCAGCTCGTTGCCGCGGTCGATCATGTCCTGCGGGCGCTTGCCCCACTGGCCGCGCATGTCGGAGTCTTCCGGTACCTTGGCGTCCAGCGCCGGTTCCGCCGGCGGGATGTGGCAGTCGGTTGCCCGTCCCACAATCACGTGTTTCAGGGGATCCCACTCGTTCCAGCTGTTGACGGTGGTTTTGTCGGCAGACCAGTTCATGCTTGTTCCCTCAGCCCAGGTATTTTCTTTTGGTGTATGTCAGCACCTGCGACGGCGCATTAATCACAACGTCGGCCACTTCGCCAATAAAAATGATGTGGGTGCCCCAGGACTGCTGCAGTTTTGCTATGCAGTCGAAGACGACCACGGCGCCGTCTAGGTGGGCAGACCCGGTTGCGCCGGATGAATGTGTTACGCCGTCGAACTTGTCCGGACCGGATGCGCCGTGACGGCCGGCGAAAACATCGGCCAGGCCGGAACTGCCTTCGCCAAGCACGTTGACGGCAAACACATCGTTTTCGGCAATGGCCTTGGCGGTCAGGCTATCGGCATGCAGGCACACCAGCAGTGACGGGGCTTCGCTGTCAGCAGATACCGGCGACATGGCGGTGACAGTGGTGCCGGCGCGCCCGGCCCTGCCGTCGGTGGTGACCACGCAGACCGTGTTGGTGAGCTGGCTCATGGCATCCAGAAACGGTTGTCTGAGCGGGCTGTCGCCCTTGTCAGTCGGCATGGAGATTCCTGTTGGATCGGGTGAGGTTTAAGTCTGGTTCAGCTAATCAAAGTTGCAACTGGCCCCTCGATCTAGCAGACTTTGGACGATATTCAATAGAGACACATGCCATGAATGTTCACAGCAAACCGTTATCCGCTGCCGCCGAACTCAAGGCCAACGCAGCGCTGCCGTTCGAACGGGCGCGGGCAATGCCCAAGAGCATCTACACATCCGAAGATTTCCTGGCCCAGGAAATCGAGCACGTGTTCGCAAAGGAGTGGTTTTGCGCCGGGCGCGCCAGCTCGCTGAAAGAAGCCGGTGACTACATCACGCTTGAGCTTGCCGGCCAGCCGATCATGGTGGTGCGCGATGCAGACGGCCAATTGCGGGCACAGTCGAATGTCTGCCTGCACCGCATGTCGACCCTGCTTGAAGGAGCCGGCAATACCAAGTCCATCGTGTGCCCCTACCACGCCTGGACCTACAATCTGGATGGAACGTTGCGCGGCGCGCCGGCGATGACCCTGAACGAAGGGTTTGAAAAGAAGGGCTACTGTCTGCCGCAGGTGAGATGCGAGGAATGGCTTGGGTGGATCATGGTGTCGCTGAACCCCGATGCGAAACCGGCTGCGCAAGGCCTGTCGGAAGTCGAGGACCTGGTCGGCCAGTACGGCATGGAGCACTATACCGAGACCTTCCATGAAACCCATGTCTGGGACACCAACTGGAAAGTGCTGGCAGAGAACTTCATGGAGAGTTATCACCTGCCGGTGTGCCATGCCGGCACCATTGGCGGCTTGTCGAAGCTGGAAGAGATGGACTGCCCGCCCGGCAAGGAGGCGTTCAACTACCACTTCATCCTGAAGGACGACAGCCTGAAGATTGCCCTGGCGCACCCCTCCAATACCCGTCTTGAAGGACAATGGCGGCGTACCACCACACTGCTTGCGATCTACCCCAGCCTGCTGATCACGCTGACGCCCGGGTATTTCTGGTACCTGTCGCTGCATCCGAAGGGAACCGGCCAGGTCAGCATCATCTTCGGTGGCGGCATGTCGCCGGAGTTTGTCAATGATCCGGAGGCTCAGGCCCATTTCGGGCAATTGAAAGCCCTGCTGGATGATGTCAATGTCGAGGACCGGGGCTGCACGGAGAAGGTGTACAAGGGCTTGTGTTCCGGTTTTGCCAGGCCGGGGCACCTGTCACACCTGGAACGGCCGAACTATGACTTTGCGCAGTATCTTTCGTCGCGCATTCCGTGATACGCCACGGGCATGATCTCGTTTCTGCACACCAGCCCGGTTCACGTGGCGACCTTTGACGGCCTGCTGGATGAGCTGTCTCCCGGCACGGCGCGCCGTCATCGTGTCGAGGAGGGTTGGCTTGAAGCGGCACGCGATGGCGGCATGACAGCTGACCTTGCCGAGACAATAACCGATGCCGTGCGCGACCTGGCAGCCGATGGTGTCGGGGTCTGCACCTGTTCGACAATCGGCGCGGTAGCCGAAGCTGCCGGTAGCGATAGTGCTCCAACGATCAGGATTGACCGTGCCCTGATGCGGGCAGCCCTTTCGCACGGACCGCGACCGTTGGTTGTCATGTGCCTGGAAAGTACAAAGGCGCCGACACTGGACCTGCTCAGTGATGAAGCCCGCTCCCGGGCCTGCGCGGCGGCGCCGGTTGTTGTCATGTGCCAACCGGCATGGCAGCACTTCGAGGCTGGCGACATGCATGCCTATGCTCGCTCGATTGCCGACACGATCAATGCTGAACTGGGCGAGGACAGGCCGGACTGCATCGTCCTGGCGCAAGGGTCCATGGCTGTCGCCGAACCTCTGCTGGCGGACACCGGACTGCCGGTTCTCAGTTCACCCCGGCTCGGGGTTGTGCAGGCGCTGGAAATGCTTGCGAAGAAGGCGTGACCGGACCGGTGTTACTTGGGGCGGTTGTCGACGATGCGCTGCGCCTTGCCCATTGAGCGTTCGATCGTCTCCGGTTCGACGACATGAACGATCGAGGTGACGCCGATATTGTTCTTGATCAGGGTCTGCAGTTCCGCCGCCATGCCGATGCGCACATCTTCGGCCGCTGAGCCGGGCACGGCTTCGACATTGACCGTCATGGCGTCCATGCGATCGGCCTTGGTCAATTCGATATAGAAATGCGGGCTCAGGCCCTCGCTGCGCAGGATCAGTTCCTCGATCTGGGTCGGGAACACGTTGACGCCGCGAATGATCATCATGTCGTCGGAGCGCCCGGTCACCTTTTCCATGCGCCGCATGGTGCGCGCCGTTCCGGGCAACAGCCGGGTCAGGTCGCGGGTGCGATAGCGGATGATCGGCAGCGCCTGCTTGGTCAGTGACGTGAACACCAGTTCGCCCTGTTCGCCGTCCGGCAGGACTTCGCCGGTCTCCGGATCGACAATCTCAGGATAGAAATGGTCTTCCCAGATGTGCAGGCCATCCTTGGTCTCCACGCATTCCTGCGCCACACCCGGGCCGATCACCTCCGACAGGCCATAGATGTCGATGGCATCCATGTCGAAAGCCTGTTCAATCTCCTCGCGCATGGAGTTGGTCCACGGTTCGGCACCGAATATGCCGATTTTCAGTGACGACTCGCGCGGATCAATGCCCTGCCTGTGGAACTCATCGAGCACCGCCAGCATGTAGCTCGGGGTGATCATGATGACCTCAGGCTTGAAGTCCTGGATCAACTGGACCTGGCGTTCGGTCATGCCGCCGGAGACCGGGATAACCGACAGGCCGAGGCGCTCCGCGCCATAGTGAGCGCCGAGCCCGCCGGTGAACAGTCCATAGCCGTAAGAAATGTGGCACTTCATGCCCGGCCTGCCGCCGGCGGCGCGGATCGAGCGGGCCATGACGTCGGCCCACATGTCGACGTCACCTTGCGTGTAGCCGACGACGGTGGGCTTGCCGGTGGTACCCGATGAGGCGTGAATGCGGGCAACCTGATCCTGGGGCACGGCAAACATGCCGAACGGATAATTGTCGCGCAGGTCGGTTTTCACGGTAAAGGGAAATTTTGCCAGGTCGGAGAGCTCTTTCAGGTCGTCCGGCTTGACGCCGGCCTTGTCAAACGCCTGCCTGTAGTGGGCAACATTTGCGTATGCCTGCTCCAGTGTCGTCTTCAGCCGGTGCAGTTGCAGCGCTGCAATCTCATCGCGCGACGCCGTTTCTATGGCATCTGTCATGGGGGTGTAGGTTGCTGGATCAAGCATTGGTTTTTCCTGGTTTCATCAATACGGCGGTCGGTCACGGGGTTTCGACGATCGCGCCGCCAACGGTTCTGGAGTGGCCGCGAAACTCGGCGATCTGCTGGCCGTCCTCGCGTGTCACGGTGATATCGTAAATGCCGGACCGGCCGGTGCGCGAGCGTTCGATGGCGCTGGCAACGAGTTTGTCACCAGCCATCGCCGGGGCGATGAATGTGATCTGGGCGTGCTGGGCGACCGTTCTTTCATCATATGTGTTGCACGCAAAGGCAAAGGCCGAGTCGGCCAGCGTGAATATGAAACCGCCATGGCAGGTGCCATGGCCGTTGGTCATGTCGGCTCTAACCGTCATGGTCAAAGTGGCGCACCCGGGTGAGACAGATGTGAGTTGCATGCCCAAGCCCTGAGAGGCATTGTCGGTTGCCCATAGGGCGTCGGCACATGCCCTGGCTGTGGTATCTGGACTGGATGTCATGGGGTCCTGAAGTACTGGTTGCAGCAACAATGTGCCAAAAGTAGCCGGTAATGGCAAAGTGGTTTCTGCAGCATCACAATTTTGCTGCAGCGGAAGTTTAGGCGATCCAAATGGACATCAAAATCAATGGCAAGACGGTTGCGATAGAAGCCGACCCCGAGATGCCCCTGCTGTGGGCACTGCGCGACATTGCCGGTCTGACCGGCACCAAGTTCGGCTGCGGCATCGCCATGTGCGGCGCCTGCACGGTGCTGATTGACGGTGAGCCGACCCGCTCATGTTCCATCGCGCTGGAAGACGTATCCGGCGAGGTGACGACGGTCGAGGCGCTGCAAGGCGACAACGGCGCCCTGCATGCGGTGCAGGAAGCCTGGATCGAGCAACAGGTTGCGCAATGCGGCTACTGCCAGTCCGGACAGATCATGTCAGCGGTGGCACTGCTGGCCAGCAACCCGTCACCAACCGATGCAGACATAGACGATGCCATGTCGGGCAATCTGTGCCGCTGCGGTACCTATCCGCGCATCCGGGCAGCCATTCACATGGCTGCCAGAAAACTGGCAGGGGCTTAAGCGCATGGGAAAACTGCTCAGGAGAACATTCCTCATCGGTTCCGCCGCGGTGGCAGGCGGGGTCGCCGTCGGATTCTACATGTACCAGAAGCCCTATCCGAACCCGCTGACGGGCGATGCGGCCACGGGTGAAAGCGTGTTGAATCCGTTCGTCAAGATATCGGCCGACAGCTCGGTCACCATCATCGTGCCGCGAGCCGAGATGGGGCAGGGGGTTGTGACCACCCTGGCTGCCCTGGTGGCTGAAGAACTGGATGTCGAACTGGCGGATGTCAAAACCGAGTTCGCACCTGCGGCGAGTGTCTACTACAACCGTGCAATGATGGAAGAGGGCGCGCCGTTCCCGGCGTTCGACAATTCGTTCCTGGCCGAGATGACCCGGGACATCCAGGGTGTGGTGGCTAAGTTTCTTGCTTTGCAGGCAACCGGTGGGTCGAGCTCGATCATCGACGCCTTTGATCGCATGCGCACGGCAGGCGCCGCCGCACGCGCCATACTGATTGCGGCAGCCGCCGACAAATGGCAGGCCGCCGCCGCATCGCTCAAAACTGAGAACGGCAAGGTGGTTGACCCGGCACTTGGCCGCAGTGCCTCCTACGGCGAGCTGGTGGCTGCAGCCGCCGGGCAGGAGGTGCCGGAAACTGTCACGCTCAAAGACCCGGCCGGCTGGCGCTATCTTGGCAAGTCGCAGCCGCGCCTGGACATGCGCGACAAGGTGACCGGCAAGGCGGAATTCGGTGTTGATGTGCGCCTGCCCGACATGCTGTTCGCCACGGTGCGGATGAACCCGCGTCAGGGCGCCAGGATGACCGCCATGGATGCTTCGGCTGCCGAAAAGGTCCCCGGCGTCGTCAAGGTGATCAATCTCGGCACCGGCTATGCAGTCGTTGCCGACAACACCTGGACGGCATTCAAGGCTGCCGACCTGGTCACGCCGGAGTGGGACAAGGCGAGCTATCCGGAAACGACCGAAGCAGTGTTTGCCGAAATCGATGCTGCGTTGAAAGCTGGTGGCGGCTTCAACATGCGCGATGACGGCGATGCACCCGATGCGATTGCTGCGGCATCCGGCCAGGCAATCAGTGCGCGCTATACCGCACCTTACCTTGCACATGCCACCATGGAACCGATGAACGCCACGGCGCAGTGGCGCGACGGCAAGCTTACCGTGTGGAGCGGCAATCAGGCGCCGTCTTCGATTGTGACCCAGGCTGCGTCGGTATTCGATCTGTGGGCCAGCGACGTAACGGTGCACAGCACATATCTTGGCGGCGGTTTCGGCAGGCGGTTTGAAACCGATTTCTCGATACTGGCAGCGCGGGTTGCAAAAGAGACAGACGGCAAGCCGGTGCAGGTGACATGGACGCGCGAAGAAGACATGCGCCATGACATGTACCGTCCCGGTGCGATCTGCGAGGCAACGGCGGTTGTTGACGGTGAGGGTGTGCCATCGGTGCAGTTGACAACAGCCAGCCAGTCACCCATCGCATCAACGTTCGGGCGCCTGGCCGGTATGATCAACCCGCCCGGCAATGACAGGACCATTGTCGATGGCCTGTGGGACCAGCCCTATGCGCTTGCCAACTACCGCGTCACCGGCATCCCGGTGGACATGGACATTCCGGTCGGGTTCTGGCGCGCTGTCGGGCACTCGCACAACCCGTTCTTCCATGAGAGTTTCATGGATGAGATAGCTCATGCTTCCGGACAGGATCCGCTGGAGATGCGGCTTAAGCTGATGCAGCCCTACCCAGCCGCAGTTGCCTGCGTGCAGGCCGTGAAGGACATGTCGGGATGGGGAACGCCGTTGGCCGCAGACGGTGTCAAGTCACGCGGACGCGGCGTGGCGTTCTGCCTGTCGTTCGGAACCTGGGTGGCACAGGTCGTACAGGTGGCAGACACAGATGACGGCATTCGCATCGAGAAGGTTTGGTGCGCGGCGGATTTCGGCACTGCGCTGGACCCGAAAAACCTTGAAGGCCAGATGATGTCCGGGATCATATTCGGCCTGTCTGCCGCCATGGGACAGGAGATCACCTTTGCGGACGGTGCCGTGGAGCAGGGCAACTTCGACGCTTACGATGCCATGCGCATGAACCAGACGCCGGACATACAGGTGCGGGTGCTGCAGGCGTCCGGCAAGATGGGCGGCGCCGGCGAACCCGGCACACCGCCGTCACTGCCGGCACTTGCCAATGCGATATTCGCGGCAACCGGCAAGCGCATCCGCCAACTGCCATTGTCGAAAGAGATCACGTTCGCCTGAAGTGCCATGTGGAATATTTGAGTTCCGTACAGCCCTCATTCCTGCGAAGGCTGGAATCCACGAAACCCCCTGTTCTGAGTGTCCTGAGATCATTGGATCCCAGCCTTCGCTGGGATGACGGTCGTGACAAGTCAGCGCATCGCCTGCAAGCGGCAAAATATCAGATCGGGCGCCAGTCCTCCTAAAGCGCGTCCGGGCCGGTTTCGCTGGTGCGGATGCGCAGGGCATTTTCGAGATCCAGCACGAAAATCTTGCCATCGCCGATCTTGCCGGTGTGACCGGCCTGGGTGATAGTTTCAACCACCTTGTCGGCCATGTCACTGTTGACGGCGATTTCGAGCTTCACCTTTGGCAGGTAGTGCACCGTGTATTCGGCACCGCGATAGATCTCCGAGTGGCCGCCTTGGCGGCCGAACCCCTTCACTTCAGATGCAGTCATGCCGCTTACCCCGACGCCCGACAGTGCTTCGCGAACCGCGTCAAGCCGGTGTGGCTGGATGATGGCTATGATGAATTTCATCGACTTAACTCCTGCATCCCATTGGGTCAGTCCCGTTGTTCCTAATTGTTGTAACCGGTTTCGCCATGCGATGCGAGATCAAGGCCTTCGCGTTCCTCGTCAGTGCTGACCCGCAGTCCGGTGGTGGCCTTGACCACCATCACGATGATTACGCTTACGACAGCGCAGTAGACGGCGGTTGCCGCAACGCCGGTGAGTTGCACGACAAACTGGCTGCCTGCGCCGACGCCCTCGTCAAAGCCGACACCGCCGAGACCGGCGCCCATCAGCACGGCAGTGAGCAGTGTGCCGGTGGCGCCGCCGACGCCATGCACAGCCATAACGTCGAGACTGTCGTCTATGCTCATCCGGTTGCGGATCACATCAACGGCCAGATAGCAGATGAAACCGCCGGCAAGACCGCACGTCAGGCCACCGATGGGGCCGACAAAGCCGGACGCCGGCGTGATGGTGGCAAGCCCGGCAATAGTGCCGGTGACGGCGCCGACCAGGCTGGGCTTTCCGAACCGGGCCCACTCGATGCCGATCCACACAAGGGTGGCGGTTGCCGCTGATACATGGGTGACCAGCATGGCCATGCCGGCATCGGTGCCGGCGGACAGGGCGCTGCCGGCATTGAAGCCGAACCAGCCGACCCACAGCATGGAGGCGCCGACCATCACCATCCAGGGTGCGTGCGGCGGCTGCACGTGCGATGGGAAACCTGTGCGGGCACCGAGCATGACAGCCAGTACAATGGCTGCAACACCAGCGGTGACATGAACCACGATGCCGCCGGCAAAGTCCTTCACCCCCATGGTACCGAGCCAGCCGCCGCCCCACACCCAGTGGGTCACCGGCGCGTAGACCAGCAGCAGCCACAACGTGCAGAACAGCAATACCGCCGAGAACTTTATGCGTTCGACGAAGGCGCCGACGATCAGGGCCGGAGTGATGATGGCGAATGTCATCTGGAACATGAAGAAGAGGCTTTCGGGAATGCCGGTGCCATCGAAAACCTGGCCGCGTGTCACCCCGGCCAGCATCATTTTGCCGAGCCCGCCGACCCAGGCGGAACCTTCGGCGAAGGCCAGAGAATACCCGACTATCAGCCACAGCAGCGACATCAGCGAGGCGATCGAAACGCACTGCATCAGCACCGACAGAATGTTGCGGGCGCGCACCAGCCCGGCATAAAACAGGGCCAGCCCGGGCAAGGTCATGAACAGAACGAGTGCTGTAGAGGTGAGAATCCAGGCCGTATCGGCGCCATTTACCATCGGGGTTGCCCTTCCGCTGCTTAAAATTTGCCGAAGGTTTAATCAATTGCCTAGCGCGCGCAAACGCATTTTGCATGATTTCCATGCAAAACACGCAAAAACTGACATCGATTAACTGGTTTGTCTAAATATTAGGCAATTGCCTAGCGCAAGCGCTCAAGAATTGACACATAATTGGCCACCGCTGCACCGCCCATATTGAAGATGCCGGCAAGTTCGGGTGCCTCCAGCTGCATGTCGCCGGCACTTTCGGTGAGTTGCATGGCCGCCATGATGTGCATGGACACGCCGGTGGCGCCGATCGGGTGACCTTTCGATTTCAGGCCGCCGGACGGGTTGACCGGCAGCTTTCCGTCCTTGGCGGTCCAGCCCTCGGTAATGGCGCGCGCGCCTTCACCCTTTGGCGTCAGTCCCATGGCTTCATACTCGATCAGTTCGGCAATTGTGAAGCAGTCGTGGGTCTCCACGAACGACAGGTCGTCCAGCGACGTGCCGGCTTGCTGGTGCGCCTTGCCCCAGGCGTTCTCGCAGCCTTCAAACGCGACAATGTCGCGTTTGGCCATGGGCAGGTAGTCCTGGGCATGGGCGGCGGCGCGAAAATGTACGGCCTTGGGAAACCGCAGGGCGGTTTCGGTGTCGGTCATGACGATGGCGGCAGCCCCGTCCGACACCAGCGAGCAGTCGGTCCGGCGAATGGCGCCGATCACCGTCGGGTTCTTGTCGGAGATGGTGTTGCAGAACTCGTAGCCGAAATCCTTGCGCATCTGCGCGTACGGGTTGTGCACGCCGTTGGCATGGTTTTTTGCAGCAATGCGCGCCATGGCCTCGGACTGATCGCCATAGCGCTGGAAGTACAGGTCGGCGATGCGGGCAAACACGCCGGCAAAACCGCCCGGCGTGTCGGCTTCGGTCTTGCGGTAAGAGGCATTGAGCAGCACGTCACCGATGACGCTGCCCGGCGCAGAGGTCATCTTTTCAGCGCCAACCACCAGCACGAAGCGTGATTTCTTGGACGCCAGGTCGTTGAGTCCCATATGCACGGCCGCCGATCCGGTGGCGCAGGCATTCTCGACACGTGTCGCAGGTTTGAAGCGCAGGGCTGGATCCGCATCCAGCGCAAAGGCGGCCGGGAACGACTGCTTCTCAAACATGCCAAAGTTGCCGACGTAGATGGCATCGATTTCGTCAAAACCGATGCCGGCATCCTCCACGGCCTGCTTGCAGACACGGGCCAGCATGTTTTCAAGATCATCGTCTTCAAGCTTGCCGAACTGTGAATGGGCCCATCCGATTATTGCTGACATGTGTGCGTCTCCTGAAAACGTGTAGCTGGTTGCCTACATCACTATCATGCCCGGGCAAGGCCGTCCACGCGCCGCCTGACAGTGGCCGGGAGCGGCACTTCCCATGTTTCACCGACCCCTATGGCGCGAAATTCGATGTCCCTGATGCCGTGCTCGAGCTTTGCGACCTCGAGGCTTTTTGCCGGTGCATCGATGGCCTCGTCGGTCAGTTGAATGGTGGCGTGATGAATGGCCATGGACGCCCCGGCGCCCAGCAGCTTGTGAGCCTGCACGGCTTCATCCGGGTTGATGTGCTGTGCCTTCATGAACCAGCGCGGTTCGTAGGCGCCGATGGGCAGCAGTGCCAGATCCGGCGCGCCGTAGCGGTCTCTTGTCTGGGCGAAATGCGCGCCGGTGCCGAACCCGGTATCGGCGCCGAAATACACCTTGCGTTCGCCGGCTTCGATCATGAATGCCGACCAAAGCGCCTTGTTGCGGTCGCCGAAGGTGCGTTTCGACCAGTGCAGCGCCGGGGTCGGTGTTACCAGCACATCGGGTGCGTAGCGGAACGGATCGTGCCAGCCGAGCTCTACCACTCTGGCCTTGCGTATCCACCTGTTGACGATGCGGGCATTGCCGTTGGGCGTGAGGATAACCGGATCATGAAGCCTGACCAGCCGGCGCAGGGCAGGCAGGTCCATGTGGTCGTAATGGTTGTGGCTGAGCAGGATAAGGTCGATGGATGGAAGATCTTTCAGCGCTATGCCGGGATCGCGCACGCGCTTCGGGCCGGCAAACTGGAACGGGCTGGCGCGCAGCGAGAAAAACGGATCCGTCAGGATGTTCACGCCACCGGTCTGGACCAGAACCGTGGCATGCCCGATCCAGGTTGCCGACAGCTGATCGCCATTAACCCGTTGCGTCGGGGCCGGGTGAGCGTCGTTTTCGACCCAGTTCGGCCAGCTCTGCCGTTCGCCGGATGTTTGCCACTTCCAGAAATCGCTGGTGCAATTGACCACATTGTGAGCCGGCACTTTGTAACGCTCACCATCGTAGGTCACGTTGAGGTCTGTCTGGTGATATGACTTGTCGTGTTCTGGCATCTTGTGGCACATCGTGTCTGGTGTAGGTAAAGTCAAGAAGTTCAATCAGTTTGCAAGGGGCGCAAGAATGACCCGTACGGTTTTTGTAAATGGTCAGTATGTTCCGGAAGATCAGGCGCAGGTGTCGATCTTCGACCGCGGGTTCGTGTTCGGGGACGGCATCTACGAGGTGGTGCCGGTGATTGCCGGCAAGATGGTCGACAAGGCGCCGTTCCTGGAGCGCCTGAAACGCTCCCTCGGTGAGCTGCGCATCGACATGCCGATGAGCGATGACGACTACCTGGCCATGCACGAAAAGCTTATCGAGCTGAACGGCATCGATGAAGGCGGCGTGTACTCGCAGATCACCCGCGGGGCTGCCGACCGTGATTTCGCGTTTCCGAAAGCCGCGACCCCGTCGGTTGCCGCCTTCACCATGAAAAAGCAGTTGCTCGACAATCCGAACGCAACCACCGGCGTCAAGGTGGTCACGGTGGAAGACATTCGCTGGAAGCGCCGCGACATCAAATCTGTTGCGCTGTTGGGCCAGGTCATGGCCAAGCAGGAAGCTGTCGAGAAGGGCGGATTTGAAGGCTGGATGGTCGAAGACGGTTTCGTTACCGAAGGCACCTCTTCAACCGCCTACATCGTCAAGGACGACACCATCATCACCCGTCCTCTGTCAAACTCGATCCTGCCGGGCATCCGCCGCAAGGCGCTGCTGCAATTGTGTGCCAAGCACAATGTGAAGCTGGAGGAGCGGCTGTTTACGGTGGACGAGGCGCTGGCCGCAGACGAGGCCTTCCTGTCGTCGGCGACCACGCTGGTGATGCCGATTGTCGAGATTGACGACACCATGATCGGTGGCGGCCAGCCTGGCCCGATGGCGCGCAAGATGCGCGATGCCTATATCGCCGAGATCAAGGCGGAAGCAGGCGTCGCCTGATCCAGTCCAGTCACATCCCGCTCTATTTCAGCGGACCGAGAAACGGATTTCGGTACAGGCTGGTGTGAGTTTCCACGCCCACTTCGACCACGCAGTCCTGTTTCGGCTGGGCCACGCACATCAGGATGTAGCCATCCTGCGACTGGCGCTTGTTGAGAGCGGTTCCCTTGGGCTGGCGAACGCTGCCGGACACCAGCCGGCCGGCACAGGTGATGCAGCCGCCGTAGCGGCACGCGATCGGCACCGCGATGCCGGCCTGTTCGCAGGCATCGGCGATGTTCTCGCCTTCGGCAACGTTCAGTTCACGGCCGCCGCGATTGGCGACCGTGACCTTGTGTGAAGGTCTGGCTGTCATGGTCTGCGGAACAACCTCAGCAGTCTGCGCAGCCAGTCAAATGACGGCGCCTTGTCGGGCAGGTCCCGGGCCGCGCGCGGCGGCATGCAGCAGCACATGGCGCTTACAACCAGATGTCGGATGTCACATCTCCGCCCGGATAGCGCATTTCATGGCACCGGGACGGCCCGTTGGGCTCATTGCCGAAGTCGACCACGAAGTCAGGGTTGATCGACATGCCGCCGTTCTCGGTATCGCAGTCGATCATGAACATCTGTGCGCCCTTGTCCTTCATGCCGGGATAGAACTGGTTGTCCCAGGACGAGAACAGCGACGTGGTGGCATACAGGCGCTTGCCGTCCAGCGACAACTGGATCATCTGCGGCGCGCCCTGGACGGTGACGCCATTGACTTCCGGTGCCTTGCCCAGCATGCCGCCAAGCCACACCTGGCCGGTCATCTTCGGGTTGGCCCGGTCGGTGATGTCATACTGGCGCAGATCCCCGTGCAGCCAGTTGGCGAAGTAGAGATACTTGTCGTCCATGGAGATCAGAATGTCGGTGATCAGCGACGGCATCGGCACCGGGAAACCGTCGACATCGATGGTCGGAATGTCGATGACTTTCTCAATTTCGAAGTCGCCATCGTCGGTCTTCCACCAGCGGAACACGTTTGATGACAGGGTGGCTGCGAACATGCCTTCGTTGGATTCCGGATCGTGCAGTCCGCGCACTTCCAGCGGGATCATGCCGTCGGCGCCCATGTCGATGGACTTGACGATTTTCTTGCCCTCGAAGTCCCAGAAGTGGATCGACTGGCCGTACTTTCCGGCGCCGACATCTTCCAGGTCGAAGCCGGGCATGAAGGTGTTGGGTGCCCCCCATTCGGAACTGACCATCATGTTGTGGCGCGGCTGATACCAGAAATCATAATTGTAGTTCATGCCGGTGATGTCGTTCTCCCAGCGTCCGACAATTTCGAAGTCTTCATTGATGTGCAGGAAACCGCCCGGCGCATTGCCGTCGGCATCACCGAGCATGGAGATGATGATGTCCGGGCCCAGGCAATGCACGGTGTGCGGAGCGGACAGGTTGGTCTTGGCTTTTATGTCGTCGCCGGAAATCACCTTGTGCAGTTTCGGATTGGTGGCGTCGGAGGTGTCTATAACGTTGATGTTCGAGGTGCGCACGCCCGGCATCAGCAGGTACTGCCGGGTCTTGGAGGCGTCGTTGTGGCAGCTTGAGCAGGCGTTCCAGCCGGAGTGATGCAGTTCGTCGCCGACTTGCGGCATTTCGGTGCGCGCAACCACGGAGGAATAAGTCGGACTGTCCGGATCAACGTCAACCGTGGCCAGGTAATCGGGTTTTTCCACGCCGGTGCCGACATACAACGCGACCGTATACAACAGCTTTTCCCGGTCTGCCTGCATGGCCTCCTTGGGCGACGCATAGCCCGGTCCGCAACACTCTTTGCTCATGATGGTTTCCTCCTGTTATGGGCGTTCCTCTTTTCGGTGCCTCGGTTCAATAGTATTCCTATATTTGCATGTATTGCTAGAGGCACGGTTCACGTTCGCGATACCGCAGATCGCGTCAGGTGTCAGTCCATCAGGCTCGGCAGCCAGGTGATGATACCCGGGAAGGCGAGCAGTCCGGCCACGGTGATGACATCCGCGACAAAGAACGGGCCGATGCCGCGGAACACATCCTGCAACGGGATTTCCAGCGACTTGCCGTTTTCGTCCTGCAGATCCCGTGAGACCCCTGCCACCACGAAGCAGTTCAGCCCGATCGGCGGGGTGATCAGGCAGATCTCGGCCATCTTGACGACGATAATGCCGAACCAGATCGGATCGTAGCCCAGCGCAATCACCGCTGGATAGACCACCGGCAACGTCAGGATGAGCATGCCGATGGCATCCATAAACATGCCGAGGATTGCATAGGCCAGCAGGATGCAGATCATGATGACGATCGGCGGGACATCCAGTGTCACGACCCAGGCCGAAAACGCTGCCGGCAGGCCGGCAAAACCTAAAAACCGGACGAACAGGAAAACACCCCAGATCAGGGTGAAGATCATGGCGGACAACCGTGCTGTCTCGATCAGGGCCTCTTTCAGCCGGCCCGACATCTTCGACATCTCGTTCTCGCGGAACGCACGCCAGAGATAGAACAGGAACACCACCATGGCGCCCAGTGCGCCTGCCTCCGTCGGGGTGGCGGAGCCGGTATAGATGGCGGAAAAGATGATCGCGACCACCAGGAAGATCGGCAGCGTGCCTGGGATGCTCTGAAACCTTTCCTTCCAGGAGAAGCTCTTGATCGGGCTGCCCAGTTCCGGTCTCCACCAGCACATGCCGACAATCAGCACTACATAGACTACGGCTGAATAGAGACCGGGCAGGAACCCCGCCAGCAGGAGCTTACCCACTGACTGCTCGACGATGATCGCGTAGATGACCAGGATGGCCGACGGCGGAATCAGCGAGGCCAGGGTGCCGCCGGCCGCCACAACGCCGGCGGTGAGGCGCTTGTCGTAGCCGTTCTTCAGCATGTCCGGTATGGCGACACGGGAAAACACCGCCGCGGTGGCGGTCGAGGCGCCTGAGACAGCGGCAAATCCGGCGGTGGCCATGACGGTTGCAACCGCAAGGCCGCCCGGCACCCAGCCCATCCAGCGCCTGGCAGCCTCGAACAGGCGGGTGGTCAGCCCGGCATAAAACGCCAGGAAACCGATCAGGATGAACAGCGGCAGCACCGACAGGGGATAGGTCACCGTCTTGGAATGCGGGATCTGGCCGGCAATGGACGCGGCCACATGCCAGCCCTTCAGTTCCAGCAGGCCGAGAAAACCGGTGATTGCAGCCGCAGCGAACACCCGCACGCCGAGCAGGACCAGCACAATGAGCAGGCAGACACCGGCAATGCCGGTGGAAAACTCGTCGAGACCAAGGATCATGAGGTGCTTGCCCCCTTGATCTCTTCCTCGGCCTGCTGTTCCACGGTCTTCATCACCGGCACGGCGACCGGGGCGCGGCCAGGATTGGCAGTCAGGCGGGCATAGCCGAGCAATTGGATGGCGAGCCTGATCAGCAGCACGCTCAGCATCACCGGCACCAGAAGCTTGGCCGGCCAGGTGGGCAGTTCAATATCAATCGTTGAGTCGCCAAAACTCCAGGCGCGCATGAAATGGCTGTAGGAATAGGGGATCAGCACCGCCACGATAATCATCTGGATGGCAACGCCGATGGTTTCGGCGGCCCACAACGCGGCACCCTTGAGGTAACCGACCAGGATTTCCATGCGCACATGGCCGCCCAGCCGCTGTACCTGCGAGATCGACAGCAGGGCGAAGGCGATCATGGTCGCTTCGACAATGTCGATGTAACCGAATATGGGATTGCGGAACACGGTGCGCAGGATGATCTGCAGCATGCCGAGAAACATCAGCCCGAAGATCAGTATCCCGGATAACAGGTTCAGCGCATCTTCAACCGGCGACAGCAGCCGGTCGGCCTTTTTCAGCAGCTTCGCCAGCCCGTCATCATCGCGTGATGATTTGTCCACCCCTTCATGCCTCCCCGGACGAAGTTCAGTTCTTGCCGCCACGGACCCCGCATTGCTCTTGCACCGGCAACATCAGGGCCCGTGGCGTATTGTCGTTACTCGTATTTCTTGCCGACCGTGGAGTAGACCAGGTCAACGAGGCCCTTGGCGTCAAACTTGCCCTCGTTTTCCTTGATCCATGCGTCGATGACCGGTTTGCCGGCCGCGGCCCGGAAGGATGCCAGCTGCTCATCGGTGTAGGTCACCTTCTTCAGCTTGCCTTCAAGCATCGGCAGGTTGACCTTGTCGATGTCGATATAGGCCTGGATCTGGGCCTGTGCGGCTTCGTCCCTCACATCCATCAGCAGCTTCTGATACTGCTCGGGCAGCGCGTCGAAGGCGCTTTTGGAGAAGATCAGCGGGCAGTCTGACGTGCCTGGTGACAGATTGGCGGTGAACCAGTCGGTGACTTCGTGGATCTTGTAGGCAACGTGTGAATAGGTGAACGGGAATGAGGCCGCGTCCATGGTGCCTTGCTGTACCCCGGTATAGACCTCGGTTGCCGTTGAACTGGTCGGCGTTGCGCCCATGACCTGCATGGCCTTGCCAAGACCGCCACCAGCGCGCACGGTCTTGCCCTTCCAGTCGTCCAGCTTCATCGGCGGCTCGCCCTTGCCGAGGAATTCATACTGCGGCAGATAGGACGACATGTAGAGCATAGCGTTCCACTGGGCGTGTTCCTTGACGATGTCGGGGTGCGCATAAATTGCGTCGCGGATCTTGCGGTTGTCTTCCCAACCGGCCATGGGCAGGAACGGCATGGTCAGGACCATCAGTCCGGGGTTTTTCTTGGGGTGATAGAAGTTGCATGTCATGGCCGCTTCGAACGCGCCGACTGAGATGCCGTCGAGGTTTTCACGGGACTTGGACAGTGCTGCACCATAGTGCAATGTCATGGTGAACTTGCCGTCAGTCTTGGCGCTGACCAGTTCGGCCAGTTTTTCGAACCCGGCTGTGAAGGCGCGCTTCTTGCCCCACAGTGACACGTTCCACTTGACTTCCGGACCGTCGACTTCCGCTGCGTGGGCGATGGTCATGGTGGAGGTTGTAGCGAAGGCGACCAGTGCTGTTGTCGCCAGAAGTTTCTTTATCATGTCGTGTTTACTCCCTGTATCAGACATTGCCCGGTCATTTTCGGGCAGGCTCATGAACCTTGGCGGAAACTCGTGCCAGGCTCCATGCGGCGCATGATGCGTTGAACTGGCCGTCGTGGCAAGCGTGGTTGCGGTATTTGGATTAACCGGTCGCCACGCTGATGCAGCTAAGCGCCAGTGCCGCCCACGCGAATGCCGCGATTGTGAACGTGGTGTTCCATTTCCACGACAATGTGGTGCCGGCAATTGACGTGATCCGGCTCAGTATCAGGGCGGTGGCGCCGAATGGCGATGCGGTGAGGTTGAGGGTCCAGCCCAGTGCCAGCGCGGTGGCCAGCAGGGTCGGGTCAAGCTGGCTGTCGGGCAGGGCGGAATACAGCGATCCCATGAAGGTCACCGTGAGCATGGGAGGCATGGCCAGATTTGATGCAAGCGGCACAATCACCATGATGGCCAGATAGACTGCAATCGGCGACCAGGTGTCGAGCCCTGCCATGTCGGCGAGCAGTGGCGCATTGCTCAAGCCTGCCGCGACAATGCCGATGTAGCCGGCGGCAGACAGGGTGACGGCCTCCGGCGACCCGGCAGGGACCGATGTGCAGGCAATGTCACCAATGCGCACCATCGCTGCGGCTGTCTGATCCGGTCTTGACCTGTACTGGATCCAAATCCACACGGCGGTGACCAGCGGGCTGGCCAGCATCAGGGCCGGCACCACCTTTGCGCCGGTGGTGAAGATCAGCGCCAGCGAGATGCCGGCCAGCGCCGCGCATACCAGCGCGAAGCGTTTGAAGGCCTGCCAGGGAAACGGTTCTGCGACGAGATCCGGGCGTGGCAACGCGTCATGTGCCGCCAGAGTGGCGCGGGCGCGCTTGCCGGTGACACGGTCTTCCAACCAACCAATGACGACCACGCCCAGCGCTATGAAAAAGCCGATGCCGGCCATGACCAGTGGCCGTGAGCCTGAAACCACGCTGGCCACAAGTGCCTGGGTCACGGCGGTTGGCGACCAGGCGATGATCCATGAAAAGCCGCGCACCAAAGCAGACATCTGGCGACGTTCGCGCCATCCGGCAAGTTCCGGATTGGTTTTCGCGTCAGCCTTGATGCCGCGCTGGATCAGCGGGCCCAGAAGGCTGAGAGCGCCGAAGTTCAGGATCATGCCGAGGGCGTGACCGCCGGCATGGATGGCGATGTAACGCTGGCCGGGCGGGCGCTGCGTCAGGTAGCGCCCTAGCGTCAGGACCGAAGGCGAGGTGACGGCGCCATCGCGCAGCAGGGCCAGCAGCAGCATGAAGGCGGCAAGATAGGTGGCCTGTCCAAATCCGCGCTCGATCAGGGCCAAAGGCGCATCGGAGAACATGAAGGCGCAGACGGTCGCAATCAGCGCAAGGGCGATGAGATAACGCTCGCGCAGACCCAGCCGCGATTGCCCGACCAGCAGGAATATGACCAGCAAGATGGCGGCAATCCGGGCAGCTATTGTGACATTTGCATGCAGTTCGATCAGCTCGAACAGGCTCATGCCGAGCAGGCAGGCGGTCACAAGCCGGTCGCTCCAACGGGTGCGCACGCTGCCGCGTCCAGTCGTGGTGTCAGCCCCTTTGTCCATGCCACCAGTCTATACCGTGATCACGGTATCAGCGTTGCGAATTTTGCCAGTCAGGATTGATCCATGGTTGCAGGTTGGATGGCGGCAGCGGATCGAGGCCGAGAACATGGTCGGATGCCTTCTCGCCGACCATCATGGACGGGCCGTTGAGATTGCCGTTGGGGATGGACGGGAAAATCGAGCTGTCGGCCACGCGCAGGCCGTCGATGCCGATCACCTTGCACTGCGGGTCGACCACGGCCATGGGATCCTGTTCAGATCCCATCTTGCAGGTGCCGCACGGATGATAGGCACTTTCGGCATGCTGGCGGATGAAGTCGTCAATGGCCTCGTCGCTGGTGACCTCATCGCCGGGCTGGATTTCGCCGTCGGCATATTCCTGCATGGCCGGTTGCGCAATGATTTCACGGGTCAGACGGATGCAGGACCGGAAATCCCGCCAGTCCTCGTCCTTGGACATGTAGTTGAAGGTCAGCTTCGGCGCGTCGTCAGGACTGGCGCTGACAGGTGTTACCGTGCCGCGCGATTTCGACCGGTTGGGTCCGACATGCACCTGGAAACCATGACCGTTGGTGGCCGGCTTGCCGTCATAGGCGATAGCACCGGGCAGGAAATGGTATTGAATGTCGGGATATTCGACGCCGGCGCGTGAGCGGATGAATCCGGCGGATTCAAAGTGGTTGGTGGCGCCCAGCCCGGTCTTGAACAACAGCCATTGCAGGCCGATCAGGCCTTTCGACACGAGGCCCAGCCGGGTGTTCAGGGTTACCGGCTGCTTGGAGTGCAACTGGAAGTAGACTTCCAGATGATCCATCAGGTTGGCGCCCACGCCGGGCAGGTGATGCACGGGTTCGATGCCCGCCGATTTCAGGATTTCCGCGTCGCCGATGCCGGACAGCTGCAACAGGTGCGGGGAGTTGAAGGCGCTGGCCGCAATGATGACCTCGCGGCTCGCACGGGCGGTTTTGATGCTGCCGGCCCGTTCGTACTCCACACCTGTGGCGCGGCCGTTTTCCAGCACAATGCGGCGGGCTTTTGCCCGGGTGATCAGCTTGAGGTTGTTCCGCTTCAGTGCCGGCTTCAGATAGGCGTTGGCGGCAGACCAGCGACGGCCCTTCCAGACCGTCATCTCCATGGCGCCGAAGCCTTCCTGCTGTTGGCCGTTATAGTCGATCGTGGTCGGATACCCGGCTTGTTCGGCCGCTTCCACAAAGGCGTGATAGAGCGGGTTTTCGCGTTCGCCGCGGGTCACGTGCATCGGTCCGTCGGTGCCGCGCCAGCCGTCTTCGCCACCGTGCGACGTTTCCATGCGCTTGTAGTAGGGCAAAACGTCAGCAAACGCCCAGCCGGTCGCCCCCAGCTCGGACCAGGTGTCGAAATCACGGGCATGGCCGCGGACATACACCATGCCATTGATCGACGAAGACCCGCCGATCACCTTGCCGCGCGGAGCGGTGATGCGGCGGTTGTTAAGACCGGGTTCCGGTTCGGACAGGTAGCCCCAATTATAGGTCCTGGTATTCAGCGGGATCGACAGCGCCGATGGCATCTGGATCAGCGGGCCAATGTCGCTGCCGCCATATTCCAGCACCAGCACTGTGTGCTTGCCGTTGTCGGTCAACCGGTTGGCGAGCACGGACCCGGCCGAGCCGGAGCCGACGATGATGTAGTCGAAAGTAGCGTCACTCATGCAGGTCTCAGTCTCTGGAAGGAAGCTGGCTGTCGATATAGGACTCGACGAGATGGATGGCGGTGTCACGATTGTAGACGTCACCCAACAGCGCTGCGCGCAGCCAGACCCCGTCAATCAGGGAAGATACGCCGATGGCAAGTTCTGCCGCCTTGTCGGGGCCGGTCAGCTTGCCGAAAGCGTGCTTCAAGTTGGAATTCAGGCGCGCGTCGTACAGCCGCAGAATGCGGGTCAGGTTCGACGACTGGCGGGCTGACCCGTACAGGGCCAGCCATGCGGTCATGACATCGGGCGAATACTGGCTGGGAGCGAAATTGGCCGCAACAATCGCCGACAGCCGACCGCGTGGTGTCTGCGCCTGTTTCAGGCGCTTGAGGGTTTCCGCGCGCAGGTCGCTCAACATGTGCTGCATGGTGGCAAACAGCAGGTCGTCCTTGCCGTCGAAGTAGTGATGCACGATGCCGGAAGACACGCCTGCCTTCTTGGCAATGCGCGCAACGGTGGTGTCGGCATAACCATAGTCATGCAGTGACGATATTGCCGCTTCTATCAGTTGATTCCGGCGCACCGGACCCATGCCAAGTTTCGGCATTCAGCCTCACGTTTGATGTTGAACCTCGATGCAGAATATTTTTTTTAATTGATCAGTCAATTAAAAACAGCCTAAGTTGTCCCGGGCTGTTGACTTGCAGGTGTGCTGCAGCGCACATTCCGGCTCATCCAGAGCACCGAAGGTCATCATCTGAAGATGACCGGGTGACTATCAAACAGGGAGTAGATATTGATGATCAGGACAATTTCTTACGTTATGACGGGTGTCGCGGCAGCGGCGATGTTTGCAGTTGCGCCCGTGGGCAGCGCGCAGGCCGCCGACAGCGAAGCCTGCAAGACGGTGCGCTTTTCCGACGTCGGCTGGACTGACATTACCGCCACAACCGCCACTGCAACTGTTGTCCTGAAAGCACTGGGCTATGAGCCTGTCACCCAGGTTCTGTCGGTGCCGGTGACCTACTCGTCCCTGAAAAACGGCGATATCGACGTCTTCCTCGGCAACTGGATGCCGACCATGGAGGCCGATATCAAGCCTTACCGTGAAGACGGGTCGGTTGAATCCATCGGCGCGAACCTGGAAGGTGCCAAGTACACGCTGGCGGTGCCCAAGTACACCTATGAGGCGGGCGTCAAGACATTCCAGGACATTGCCAAATTCAAGGATCAGCTTGACGGCAAGATCTACGGCATCGAGCCGGGCAATGATGGCAATCGCCTGATCCTCGACATGATCGAGAAAGATACCTTCGGCCTGAAGGGATTTGAGGTGGTTGAATCATCGGAGGCCGGCATGCTGTCGGCCGTGGCCAAGGCTGCCCGCAACAAGGACCACCTGGTGTTCCTGGGCTGGGAGCCGCATCCGATGAACGCCAATTTCGAAATGGCCTACCTTGAAGGCGGCGATGACGTGTTCGGCCCGAACCTGGGTGGCGCCACAGTGCACACCAATGTGCGCAAGGGCTATTTGGGCGAGTGCCCGAATGCCGGCAAGTTTGTCTCCAATCTCAAGTTCACGCTGAAGATGGAAAACGAGATCATGGGCGCCATTCTCAACGACGGCACCGATCCGGAAAAAGCCGCCACCAACTGGCTCAAGGCCAATCCCGGGGTGATGGACGCCTGGCTTGAGGGTGTGACGACCTTCGATGGCGGCGACGCCATGGCAGCGGCGAAATCCGCGATCAAGTAGCCTGACCTTTACGACCCGACTTTGTGCTGCCCGGTTTTGCATGAACGGCAAAACCGGGTAGCCTTGTTTTCTGCACCTTTCATTTCTTCCCGCTCCAGCAGTGCGGCAAATCCATAAACCGGATCTCACGGATTGACCTCATGGACCCGATCAGCGCCTTTCTAGAAGACAACAAAATCCCGCTTGGCAGGTGGGGCAAACAGCTTTTCAACTGGCTGACGGACAGCTTCGACTGGTTTTTCGACGGTATCGCCAACGGCATTGAATTTATCCTGAAAGCGCTGATCGACCTGATGCTGTTGCCGCCGCCGGTCGTGATCGTCGCGCTGATTGCAGGTTTGGCGTGGTGGCTGTCGAAGTCCTGGAAGATTCCCGCGGTTGCGGTCTTGTGCCTGGCATTCGTCATCAACCAGGGCCTGTGGAAGGAAACTGTTGAAACCCTCGCCCTGGTGGTCGGGGCTGCGACGGTTGCCATGGCGATCGGCGTGCCGGTGGGCATTGTGGCTGCGCATAATGAATGGCTGTTCCGCATTCTGCGGCCGATCCTCGACCTGATGCAGACCCTGCCGACCTTCGTCTACCTGATCCCGGCGCTGATCCTGTTTGGCCTCGGACTGGCGCCCGGTCTGG
Organism: Anderseniella sp.; assembly: GCA_028289645.1. GTDB lineage: Bacteria > Pseudomonadota > Alphaproteobacteria > Rhizobiales > Aestuariivirgaceae > Anderseniella. Next base: position 3,504 of record JANQOK010000006.1, on the reverse strand, counting down.
TGACCACGGTCATCTTCTCCATTGCCGCGCCGATCCGGCTGACCCATCTCGGAATCACCTCAGTGCCGAAACAGCTGATTGAAGCCGGTCAGGCGTTCGGCGCAACCAAGTGGCAATTGCTGAAGAAGGTAGAACTGCCGGCCGCCATGCCGACCATCATGGCCGGGCTGACCCAATGCATCATGCTGTCCCTGTCCATGGTGGTGATTGCCGCACTGATTGGCGCCAACGGGCTCGGCAAGCCGGTGGTGCGGGCACTGAACACGGTCAACATCCCGATGGGCATTGAAGCCGGCCTCGCCATTGTGGCGGTTGCCATCATGCTGGATCGCATCTGCCGAATACAGGAACCCGGCAATGGGGGGCAAAAGAAATGACCAACACGGCAGTCAGTTTCAAGAACGTCGATATCATCTTCGGAGACAACAAGGCAGAAGCTTTGCGCCTGCTAGACGATGGGGCAACCCGTCAGGAGATCAACGAAAAAACCGGCGCGGTGCTCGGCGTGGCCGGCGCTTCGCTCGACGTGGCGGAAGGCGAGATATTTGTGCTCATGGGCTTGTCCGGATCAGGCAAGTCCACCTTGCTGCGCGCCGTCAACCGCCTCAACCAGACCGCCCGCGGCCAGGTGGTCGTGTCCACCGACGGCGCATCGGTCGATGTGGCATCGTGCGGCGATCTTGAACTGCGCCAGTTGCGCATGCATCAGGTCGCCATGGTGTTTCAGCAGTTTGCGCTGTTGCCGTGGCGAACGGTTGAGGAGAATGTCGGGCTCGGCCTGGAGCTGGCCGGTGTGCCGGAGGCGGAACGCAAGGCCCGGGTGGCAGAGCAGCTAAAGCTGGTCAGCCTCGACCAGTGGGCAGGCCGCTACGCCCATGAGCTGTCGGGCGGCATGCAGCAGCGCGTCGGCCTAGCGCGCGCCTTTACCACGCAGGCGCCGATCCTGTTGATGGATGAACCGTTCTCAGCTCTTGATCCGTTGATCCGCACACATCTGCAGGATGAATTGCTCAACCTGCAGCGTGACCTGAAACGCACCATCATATTTGTGTCCCATGATCTCGACGAAGCCATGAAGATCGGCAACCGCATCGCCATCATGGAGGACGGCCGCATTGTGCAGGCCGGTACGCCACAGGAAATCGTGCTCAAACCCGCCAACGCCTATGTCGAGCAGTTTGTTCAGCACATGAATCCGCTCAATGTGATGACCGGTGCCACCATCATGAAAAAGCTGGCCAAGCCGAAGCGTGTTGCGGCAGGCAAGGCGGCACCCGTCATGATGCCGCCCGATGCGACCATGCGCGAAATCATCGCCGAGTGCTGGCGCTCCGGCAAAAGTGTCATGATCGGCACCGACGGCAAGGCAATCGGCGAGGTGGGCGAGACGGAAATCTATTCAGCTCTGGTCAACCGGCCGACGGCCTGACCCGTCAGTTCAATGTCCAGAAAGTGAAATTCAACGCTGCCGCGAAACTGACCCATAACAGATAGGGCGCCAGCAACCACGCGGCGAGACGGTCTATGGGGTGAAACACCCGTATCGTCATAGCCACGGCAAGCCACAGCACCGTGATGGTGATAAGCCCTAGCAGGGTCGATTGAGCGCCAAAAAACGCAAACGACCAGGTGAAGTTCAGAGCCAGTTGCACGAAGAACACGATCAGCGCTGCACGGGCTTTACCGGCAAACCCGCCGCCTGCACGCCATACCTGCCAGGCAGCGACACCCATCATGATATAGAGAACGGTCCATACAGGCCCGAAGACCCAGCCGGGCGGCGTCCAGGAAGGTCGGTTCAAGGACAGGTACCATGTGGTGACGGATTGATTGGTGGCCCATCCGGCAATGCTGCCAACGGCAAGGCAAAGTGCGATGAAACCTGCCAGTACGAGCCATCGATTTGCAGGACGGTTGGTGTTGCCGCTGTTTGCCGTCATGTGTTTCCCCACGATAATGTGACTTGCACCAAGCCTGCCGTCAGCATGACATAAACACATTCCACACAGGACATCCAACCCGTTGGTTTTTTCGAGGAGCAATCTAATGATCAAGTCTTTGCTGGCCGCTGGCGCCATTTCCCTTTCCATGGCGGTCGCGCCTGCATTGGCCGGGGATGCCGCAAACGGTACCATCAAGATGGAAAGCGCCCATGACGCAGCCACCACGCTGGACCGGCTAGAGGCGATCTTCAAGGAAAAGGGCATTACTGTGTTCGCCCGGGTCGATCATGCCGCCGGCGCCAAGAAAGTCGGCGAGGAGATGGCGCCGACGCAACTGCTGCTGTTCGGCAATCCCAAGCTCGGCACGCCGCTGATGAAGGTCAACCGTGAAACCGGCTTCGACCTGCCGATGAAAGCGCTCGCCTGGACCGATGATGCCGGCAAGACCTGGCTTGCGGTGACAGACCCAGCCGCCCTGAAGGCGCGCTACGGTCTGGATGATGCCGCGCCGGTGATCGAGAAGATGACCGGTGCCGTGACTGCCATGGGCAAGAAGGCAACCTCGAAAGAGTAGAGATCGCAATCGATAGCCCTAATCGGGCGTCGGACCCACCGTATTGCGCAAGCGTCCGATGCCCTCCAGCATGACGTCGACCACGTCGCCCTCCTTCAGGGCGCCGGTAGTGCCCGCAGTGCCGGTGTAGATAACGTCGCCCGGCTCCAAAGTCATGTAGCGCGACAGTTCTGAAATGATCTTGGCGGATGAGTGGATCATCTGCCTGGTCGAGCCCTTCTGAACCGTCTTGCCATTGACCTGGGTCTCAAACTTCAGGTTGTCGATGGTCAGGCCTGGCGATATCCAGGGGCCCAGTGGCGCAAATGTGTCAGAACCCTTGGATTTCAGGACAGTGAAGCCGCTTGACCCGAAACTGCGCTCGGTGATGTCGTTGCCGGCGGTGACGCCGAATACAAACGACAGCGCGTCCTTTTCCGACACGTTCCTGGCCCTGGCCCCCATGACGATCACCATCTCGCCCTCATAGTGCAGGTTGGTCGAGCCTTTGGGCGGGACAATGGTGTCCTCGTGGCCAATGACGGAAGACGGCAGCTTGGCGAAAAACTGCAGGTCGCCGCCGGACCCGCCATGGCTTTTGTAGTTGAGCGCAATGCCGATCACCTTGCCCGGTATGACCGGGGCCAGCACCTTAACATCCTCCAGCGGAATGATGTTGCCGGTTACGACGGTGTCCTTGTCGAAGAAGCTGCCAGTCAGCGTGTGGACACCGCCAAACGAGATGAAGCCGTAGTGGACCTTGCCTTCGTGCTCGAAGCGGCCGAAGCGCAACGGCCCGTCGTCGCCTGCCGTTATCTGTGTCAGCGCAGGTGCGCACAAGCAGACCAGCAGGGCCAGGCCGGCAAGCACTGTTCTGATGTGTTGAAACATGGTTTTGCTAGGGTCCGTACTCATTGATCTTATCCATTCTGCGGGAGGATATTTTGCTTCTGACAAGGCGAAAGGGCGTAGGAAACCTCGCGGTTTTCAAGCCCTTTCAACGCGGTC
>JANQOK010000012.1 GCA_028289645.1 Anderseniella sp. | reverse complement strand
ACTCACCCGTCTGCCACTCCCTCCGAAGAGGGCGTTCGACTTGCATGTGTTAAGCCTGCCGCCAGCGTTCGTTCTGAGCCAGGATCAAACTCTCAAGTTTGAAACGTTTTGCTCAGTTAACGATTGCTCGTCGACTGTTCAATTTTTGCGTTTGCGTAATTGACGAGTTACCATGTTTTATCACGCCCAATTGCTCGGACGATCAAAGCTTGGCTTCTCTAAACGCAAGTTTAGCGTCTCTTTGTGTTCCGCTCCACAGCCTTCTTTCGAAGGTGCTTCATCACGAAACCGCCAGGACACGCGCCGCCTGCGTTTCTCTTTCTCTGTTCAACAATGTCAAAGAGCTGTGGAAGACCTCTCGGACCCCCACCCCTGAAAACCGGCGGCAAGTGTCTGCGGCTTGATACAAACCGCTTGAACTGTCGTTAGTCTCAGGAGACAACAAAGAACGCCCGCCAACGAGTGGCGCTCGCTCTTCAGTGATGCGGTTTATATGTGCGCGGCAGCCTGACTGTCAAGCGGATTGTCGCAAAAAGTTCGCAAAAGACTCAACAAAATTCAGATCTGCAAAAAAACCTGCGAAAACTGCCGTTTTGCAAGCGCTTCCGGGCGCCTGATCTGGATTGACCGGGCAACTGCAGCACCCTTGCATCTTATTAAGAAACCATTTAGTATTTTAATTTCGGTTTTCAAGAGCCTGCGTGGAAACAAAATGAACGATAGCCGCCAGCAATTGCTGCACATTCTAAAAACCCTGGGCCCGCGTTCGACATCGAGCCTGGCAAAACGGCTGCAGATGACACTGGCCGGCACCCGCAAGCATCTCAAGCTGCTGGAGCAGGACGACCTGGTGACCGCCAGCGGCGTTGCCGGCGGCGTCGGCAGGCCAGACCTGGTGTGGCGCCTGACCGGCGCCGGCCACAGCCGCTTCCCAGACACCCATGACAGCCTGACGCTGGATCTGATCAGCTCGATCCGCGACGTTTTTGGGGAAGCCGGCCTGGACAAGCTGATTGCCGCGCGTGAGACCGAGACCGCGGCGCGCTATGGCAGCGCCCTGTCGTCGGTCCGCTCGGCGCGCGAAAAGGTCGAACGCCTTGCCGAACTGCGCAGCGACGAAGGCTATATGGCCGAGGCGCACGAGATAGATGACCAGACCTGGCGGCTGGCGGAAAACCATTGTCCGGTATGTGCCGCCGCGCGCGTCTGCCAGGGCCTGTGCCGCTCCGAACTGGCGGTGTTCAGAACGGTGCTCGGCAATTCGTTCACGGTAGAGCGCGACGAATACCTGATGGACGGCGCCCGGCGCTGCTCTTATCTTATAAAATTGCGGACCAGGCGGTCCGGCCAAGGCGCAGCCTCGTGACCGGGACCGGCCACGACGCAAGGTCACGAGGCTGCACCAGGCCGGCGGCAGCATCAAAGCGGCCGAACTGGAGAGCGCTGGCAAGCTCCGGTGTGTTGTTGCGGTTTGTCTTTCTCGGCCTTGGCATCTGGCTGCACGCAGCAGACGAACTGATCATCTCAACACTCATCACGGACATCGTCGGTGACATCGGCGGCGTTGAACTACTGGGATGGAACCTTGCCCTCTATGAACTGGGATCGATACTGGCAGGTGCGGCCATGGGGCTGCAGGTTGCGCGAACCGGCTTGCGCACCGCGTTCGCCATGTCGGCCCTGGTCTATGCGAGCGGTTGCGCAATATCCGCACTGGCTCCGGCCATGGAGGTAATGCTGCTTGGCCGGCTCGGGCAAGGTTTCGGCGGTGGCGGCCTGGTGGCGGTTGCGTTCATCGCCGTCGAGAAGCTGTTCGACAGATCCATCTGGCCGCAGTTGTTCGCCCTGCTGTCTGCCATCTGGGGGGTCTCGGCGTTTCTGGGACCGCTGATCGGCGGCCTGTTCGCCCAGGCAGACTGGTGGCGCGGTGCCTTCTGGTTTTTCGGCGCCCAGGCAGCGATCCTGACCGCTTTCGCCTACATTATAATACCGGCACGGCACATGGCCGGCATGACTGACAAGTCCAACGGCGACGCCGGCGACCAATCTCAACCTTCTGAGGCCAGTCCGGAGCAAGCCGTGTTTCCGGCCCGGCGTCTGGCCGTGCTGGGCATCTCCATCATCGCGATTGCCTGGTCCGGCATCACCGGCAATCTGATTGCCGCGGTTGCTGTAGGATGTGCCGGCCTTGCCGGCGTATGCACTTTCCTGATCATGGATCAGAACCGCGACACCGGCCACATCCTTCCGTCCGCGATCCGGACCCGCGGCAGCACCGCCCGCAACTCGCTTGTGATGGTCTTCTGCCTGGCCGCATCAACGGTCTCGTTCTCCATCTTCGGGCCGGTCCTGCTGCGTGTATTGCATCAGTTGTCTGCAATCGAAACCGGTTACGTTATTGCTTTGGAATCAATTGGTTGGTCCGTTGCCGCAATCGCCCTGGCCAATCAACCCGAACGCCGTGAACGGCTGATCATCCGCACCGGTGCAGGTCTGGTTTTTGCCGGCCTCGCAGGGTTTGCCCTGACCATGGTTTCCGGGCCCGTCTGGCTGGTCTGCATATTCGCTGTCCTGCAGGGCGCCGGCTTCGGCATGTTCTGGAGTTTCGTCATCCGCCGCCTGGTTGAGGCGGTTGATGACAACGAGCGTTCCATTGCAGCGGCATCAATTCCGCTGGTTCAGCGAATCGCCTACGCTCTAGGCGCCGCAGCTGCCGGGCTCGTTGCCAATTCTGCCGGCTTCTCCGGTGGACTTTCGGAGCAGGCCGCCCGATCGGTCGCCGTCTGGGTTTTTGTCGCCTTTATTCCGGTTGCCACAATTGGGGTTTTTGCTGGCGTTAAATTGTCCTCAAAGTGACCGATTTGTGTCTGAAAAAAGGCGTCATCGCGAAACTGCGCCGTTTAGAGGCGGGTTAACCGCCGATAAACCATATTCTTCCAGTATGAGACCCTACAAGGTTGTCTAAAATTTGCCTTACAACCTCATCACCGCCACCGGCAACTCATTGTGCAAGCTCAGGTTTTTCAGCTTCACAGCATCGCCAAAGGTTGACAGGGAGCGTACCGACAGGCATTGTCTTGTCCGTTGGTGGGGACGGCTGACAAGCAGTTTTCGAACTGTGTTCAGCATGAGTGTTTGTCAGGTTTGGGTGACTGCGTGACGACAAACAGCGCAGGATGGATATATTTGCGTCTGTCCAGTGTTTAGAGCGGGGTTTGCAACTTACCGTGCAGGTGGCGGTTGCAATCCGGTAAGGTCAAGGGGTCTACGGGTTTGAAGTCATTGTTCAAAAAGAAGCGGCCGAGCAAGGCAGGCTCTTTGACCGAGACCGCCCGTAAACTCAGCATCGACGATCTGGCCGTTGACAACACCGATTTCTTCCTCGTTCCAAAACAAAAATCCAACAATTTCCAACTCGTAAGCCTGGTGGCCTTCACATTGTTCGGAGGCGCCGCCGCTGCCGGTCTTGCCCTGAGCTGGCCGTCTACCACCAAAGGCGTTATCGCCAACAGCTGGCAGACCCCGGGCATCCAGTCGGCGAGCTCGCTGGCTGAGCCGGCAGGTCTGATCCAGACCTCCACCAAGGGCGACTTCAACGGCGCCATTGCCAAGGCCGTGTCCGCCAGTCCGATGCAGCCGTTGTCGGTGGCCTATATTCAGGGCCAGCCGGACACCAGCGGCGTCAATGCGACCGGCGATTTGCTGTCGGGCAGTGCATACCCCGCTCCAGGCAGTGATGCGCTGACTTACGGCGAGCCGATAATCCTTGAAAACAGCATTGAGCTTGCCGCTCTGCCCGAGACCAACAATTCCACCAGCGTTTCCAAAACCCTGCCACCGGAACCGGTCGACCAGGAGATCGTTCTGCGCCAGGGTGACACGCTGATCGGCCGCATGGTCGAACTTGGCGTGACCGTTGAAAGTGCCCGCGCGGTTGCGGCTGCCATCGAGCCGGTTTTCCCGGGTCGCCTGGTGCGCACCGGCCAGAGATATTCGGTGACACTCGACAAGCAGCAGGACTTCTACGGCAATGAGGTCACCGCGCCGGTCCGGGTCGCGTTTACACCGCCTGGCGGCGAAGAGCTGATTATCGAGTCTGACGAGGACGGCCGTTACATAGCGACCATCAGCGGCAAGAAAGCCGAACCCCTGTCGCGCATTGCCAAAGCTCCGCATTACCGTGCCAAGGCAAAGGTGTCGTCCTCCGTTTACGCCGCAGCGCGTGACAATGGCGTTCCCGGTTACGTGATCAACGCGGCCATGAAGGTGCTCGGCCACAGCATCGACCTGCAGCGCCAGATACATGCCGGCGACCAGATCGACCTGTTCTACGGAAACCCGCTCAGCGGCTCGTCGACAAAACGCAAAGTGCTGCATTATGCCAAACTTCGCACATCCGGCCGCGACCACATCTACTATCGGTTCACAGATCGAAACGGCAAGACTGCCTATTATGACGAAAACGGCGTAGGCGCCAACAAGTCGCTGATGCGCACACCGATTTCCGGCGCCCGCATCACATCCGGCTTCGGCATGCGGCGCCATCCCCTGCTCGGCTACAACAAGCTTCACACCGGCATCGATTTCGGCGCGCCCCGCGGCACACCGATCAAGGCTGCCGGTGACGGCGTCGTGGTGCATGCCGGATGGCGCGGTTCCTATGGCCGCACCGTCGTCATCAAGCACGCCAAGAAGTATTCCACCCTGTATGCGCACATGAGCAAGACCGCCAAACTGAAGAAGGGCCAGAAAGTCCGCCAGGGTCAGGTGATCGGCTATGTCGGCACCACCGGCCGGTCCACCGGCCCCCACCTGCACTACGAAGTGCGTAAGTCCGGACGTCCGGTCAATCCGCGGCGGGTCCAGGTGGCTTCTTCCGGGCGCAAGCTGAAGGGCAAGGACCTGAAGGCGTTCAAACAGCAGAAGAGACGTGTTCTGGCACTTATGCAGGAAGCACCGTCCTCGATTCAGATCGCCCAGGTCAACGGCCAGTAAAGTCCGTCGGATTCAGCAGCTTTTCCAAAGCGCTCGACCACAACGCCAGCGTCCGGCTCCTAGTCACCCAATGTCCATTGCACTGGCTCGCCGTCTCGCTGACCAGCGATGACAATCTTTGCCCCCGGCCGCCTGCCTGCCATCACCGACATCCAGTCCTGCGGTTTTCGGATCCGCCTGCCACTTGCCCGATAGATCACGTCGCCGGTTTGCAGCCCGGACTTGTCGCCGGGCAATCCAGGCACGACCTTTGTCACCAGCACGCCCTGGCGGCCGGCTTCACCGCTGCGCGGCACAGGTCGCAGCAGCACACCTGTCCTGGCCGGCACAAACCGGCCGGTGGTGACAAGCGCATCGGAAATCACCTGAACCAGCTTTGCATCCACCGCGAAGTTGACCCCAATGTTGGCATCCGACCGCTTGGTGAAGATGGCGGACAGCATGCCGGTGAAGCGGCCCTGCATGTCGACGAGGGCACCGCCCGACATACCGGGATTCACCGCAGCATCGGTCTGCACAAAATCCTCAATCGCATTGAACCCGACACCGGCGCGATGCACCGCGGAGACCCGGCCGCAGCTGACAGACAGGCCGACACCGAACGCATTGCCGATGGCGCATACCTCGTCACCCACGACAGGGTCGCTGTCACGCCCGGCAATTGACGGCAATTTGCCATCGATGCTGAGCACAGCCAGGTCGCTGGCCTTGTGGCGCGCAACCACGCGGGCGGGATAGCTGTTTCCGTCATCGTCGCGGACCAGCACCGGCACCTGGTTTTGAGCAGGTCCGAGCACATGATCGGCGGTCACGATAGTGCTGCCGTCACCTATCACGACGCCACTTCCTTCCGGCTCGTCCAGATTTGCCGGCCGTCCGGCCCACACCGGCAGCACGGTCACCACCGATTTGCGCGCAACCTCCATCGGCGATAGGTCCCGTCCGGCGGCTGCGGACAGGCCCACGCCCAGCAGCAAAACCGCCAGGACAGGTGTCGCAATATGCCGCTTCACGCAAGGGGTCATCAATTCAGCTCCGTGTGAACTCAGGTTGGCCAAGATCACCGACGCGGGTGGTGCGGCCGTGCAGGCACACTTCGCGGAACTGGTACAAAAGCGCGGCTGTCGGTGCATACATTCGGTGACCGATTGTCGGAAACACCGCCGACATGACCGGTTTGCCCCCGGTTCTGTCGGCAACAATTTCCGGGATTGATGCTGCATCCAGCTCGTGCAGCGGAACCCGGTACAGCTTTGCCACTTCGCCCGGGTCCGGCGTAAAGCTGGCTCCGGCACCTGCCCAGGCCACCACCGGCGTGATCACGAAACCGGATCGGGTCACCATGTCGTCCAGCACGCCCAGTACCGAAGAGGTGTCAAGCCGAAGGCCGACTTCCTCATGGGTTTCGCGCAAGGCAGCGTCAACAACGTTTTCACCTTCATCAAGCCGGCCACCCGGCAGGGCATACTGCCCGCCATGCCGGTTCAGCTTGCTGGCCCTCAGGGTGACAACAATGCTGCTTGGCGCATCCTGTTGGGCGGCGCTGACAACCAGGGCCACCGCAGCCTTGCGCAACGACCGGTCAGCAACCGAAACCCGGTCATGCGAAGTAAGGTTGCTGGCAATAACGTCACGCAGGTTCGCGTTGAGGGGGTAACTCATCCGCGCATGCTAGCGCAAATTCCGCTCATGTTGAAACGTTTGAACGAGCCGAAAATGTCGATGCGCGACGTTTCTTGGAGAGCGCCGCGCATCAGTCGCACTTGCCGGCAGCGAGCCTGTTAGTGGACGCTGGCCGGTTTGGACGGATCATCGCCGGTGTTCGGGCTGATGATGGCAGCCTCAAGATCACCGGCTGTCTCACCGTTGAAGGTCAGCCCGAGCTTGCCGGCATCGATCTTGACCGTCTGTTCGTCGTGAATCCGGCCCTCAAGTATCGCTTCGGCCAATGGGTCCTGCACAAGTTTCTGGATCACCCGTTTCAGAGGCCGGGCGCCATAGGCCGGGTCATACCCTTGCGTGGCCAGGTGGTCACGCGCCTTGTCGGTCAGGTCCAGGACGATCTTGCGGTCTTCCAGCAGGCCGGCCAGCCGGGCCAGTTGGATGTCGACGATGGCGCCCATGTTTTCCCGCTTGAGCCGGTGGAACAGGATGATCTCGTCGAGCCGGTTGAGAAACTCCGGCCGGAAGTGTGAGCGGACCAGGTCCATGACCTGTCCGCGTGCGGCTTCCGCGGTTTCATCTTCCTTGAGCGCAACCAGGAACTCCGAACCGATGTTCGACGTCATGATGATCAGCGTGTTGCGGAAATCCACCGTACGGCCCTGGCCATCGGTCAGGCGGCCGTCATCAAGCACCTGCAGCAGGACGTTGAACACATCCGGATGCGCCTTTTCGATCTCGTCAAACAGGATGACCTGGTACGGCCGGCGCCGAACCGCTTCGGTAAGCGCACCGCCTTCGTCGTAACCTACATATCCCGGAGGTGCGCCGATCAGCCGGGCGACAGCATGTTTCTCCATGTACTCCGACATGTCGACCCGCACCATTGCCTGCTCGTCATCAAACAGGAATGCCGCCAGCGCCTTGGTCAGTTCGGTCTTGCCGACACCGGTAGGCCCTAAGAACATGAACGAACCGATCGGCCGGTTCGGATCCTGCAGGCCGGCGCGCGCACGGCGGACCGCCGTTGAGACAGACCGGACCGCATCAGCCTGCCCGACAACCCGCTTGGCAAGCTCGGCTTCCATGGTGAGCAGCTTCTCACGCTCGCCTTCCAGCATCTTGTCGACCGGAATACCGGTCCAGCGCGATACCACGCCTGCAATATGACTGTCGGTAACCGCTTCTTCCATCAACGGATTGGCCGGCTTGCAGACGGCTTCGGTGTCGGTGAGTTTCTTTTCCAGCTGCGGAATTGCGCCGTAAGCCAGCTCACCTGCCTTGGCAAGGTCACCGCCGCGCTGGGCGCGTTCCAGCTCAACACGGGCCTGGTCCAGCTCTTCCTTGATCTTCTGGGCCTCATTCAGCTTCTGCTTTTCAGACTGCCAGGTCTGGGTCAGGGCGGACGATTTCTCTTCCAGGTCGGCCAGTTCCTTTTCCAGCTTGCCGAGCCGGGCCTTGGACGCCTTGTCGTCTTCCTTCTTCAGGGCCTCGCGCTCGATCTTCAACTGAATGATGCGCCGGTCCAGTTCGTCCAGTTCTTCGGGCTTTGAATCAACCTGCATGCGCAGCCGCGAGCCGGCCTCGTCCATCAGGTCGATGGCCTTGTCAGGCAGAAACCGGTCGGTGATGTAGCGATTGGACAGGTTTGCGGCCGCCACCAGAGCGGCGTCGGTAATCCGCACACCGTGATGCATCTCGTACTTTTCCTTCAGGCCACGCAGGATCGACACCGTGTCTGCAACGGTTGGTTCGGAGATGAACACCGGCTGGAAACGCCGTGCCAGTGCAGCGTCCTTCTCGACATGCTTGCGGTATTCGTCCAGCGTCGTCGCACCGACGCAGTGCAGTTCGCCGCGCGCCAGGGCTGGTTTCAGCAGGTTGGATGCATCCATGGCGCCATCCGCCTTGCCTGCCCCCACCAGGGTGTGCATTTCATCGATGAACAGGATGATGCTGCCGGCCGCTGCCTGCACTTCCGACAGCACCGACTTGAGCCGTTCCTCGAACTCACCGCGATATTTTGCTCCGGCGATCAGCGCACCCATGTCGAGCGCCATCAGTTTCTTGTCGCGCAGGCTTTCCGGCACGTCGCCATTGACGATGCGCAACGCCAGGCCTTCCGCGATCGCCGTCTTGCCGACGCCGGGTTCGCCGATCAGCACAGGGTTGTTCTTGGTGCGGCGCGACAACACCTGGATGGCGCGCCGGATCTCTTCGTCACGGCCGATGACCGGGTCGAGCTTGCCTTCCCGGGCGTCTTCCGTCAGATCACGGGCGAAACGTTTCAATGCGTCATAGCCTTCTTCGGCGGACGCTGAATCCGCAGTACGGCCCTGGCGCAGCTCATCAACCGCCTTGTTCAGTCCGGTCGGTGTAACACCGCCTGCCTTCAACGCCTCCTGGGCACCCGACTTTTCGATCGTCAGCGCCTGCAGCAGGCGTTCGGCCGTGACAAAACTGTCACCGGCCTTGCTGGAAATCTGCTGGGCAGTGTCAAACAGCCGCGCGGTTTCTGGCGCCAGGTACAATTTGCCGGCACCTGAACCGTCCACCTTCGGAAATTTCGCCAAGCGTGCGCTGGTGTCTGCCAGAATTGCCTTGGCGTCGCCACCGGCAGACTTGATCAGGCCGGACGCCAGGCCCTGGTCGTCGTCAAGCAGGACCTTCAATATGTGTTCGGCAGAAAACTGCTGATGATTTTCGCGCAGTGCCAGGTTCTGGGCAGCCTGGACAAAACCTTTGGCGCGTTCGGTGTATTTTTCAAAATCCATTACAACCTCCTTGTGGCATATCCGGTTGAACAGCCCGCTATTGCAGCGCTGAGACTTGGATATCCGGTTCTGGATTCAGGGCTTGCGCCCTACCTCTGTGTTCCCCGCCCGGCCAGCGAAAAGTGCCGCTATCAGCCAACACTCATCTACCACTGGTCAAACAGGGTGCTTCCTGCCAGATATAGTGATCGTTTTTTCCATAACAAGATTCGGACAGCTCAATTATGACCGGCAAGATTACCATCAGCGCTCTGAACACGTTCCCGGTGAAGGGCATGTCGGTACAGACCCATGAGTCCCTGCAGCTCAGCGCGGGAGAGAACCTGCCGTTTGACAGAAGCTGGGCAATTGAGGCGGGCGCCAGGAAGTTTGATGCCGCCGCGCCGGCCTACCTGCCCAAGACGGCATTTACCCAGTTGATGAGTTACGAGAAGATCGCCGGCCTGGAGACGAGCATGGACACATCCGGCGGCAAACCGGTTCTGTCCATCAACCGCAAAGGCAAGCAGGTGGCACGCGGCGACCTGTCGACACCAGTCGGACGGCAGATAATCGAACAGTTCATGGCTGCCTATATGAAAGACGAGTTGCGCGGTAGCCCGCGGGTGGTTCACGCCGATGGCCATCATTTCACCGATGTGCCGGCCAAGTTCATCTCGATCCTCAACCTTGCCAGCGTGAGGGAGATCGAACGGGTCGTCGGAAAACCGCTAGATCCACTGCGGTTTCGCGCCAACATTCACATAGACGGGGCAGAGGCCTGGGAGGAATTCAGCTGGTTGAGCAAGACGCTCAATGTGGATGGAAAGCCGGCGTTTCGGGTTGCCGAACGCATCCAGAGATGCGCTGCCATCAGCGTAAACCCTGAGACGGCCGAACGCGACATGAACCTGCCACGAACATTGATGTCGGCCTTCCAGCACGATGACTGCGGCATCTATGTCAGCGCCACCGCCGACTGTGTTCTGAAAACCGGCCAGCAGATTACGGTTGCGTAGAGCACCGGGCGAGCGAAACGAAGCCGACGCGGACGTCATTGCGGCGAACGCAGTCTAGGCGTCTGACGCTTCAGGCAGCACTGATGTCTTCGGATGCCGCGTCATCATCCGATGAACCGGCATTGTCTGCCGCTTCGACTACATCAACCGGCTTGGCCTTGCGGGCCCGAGACTGGCGTTTTGGCTTGGCTTCGGCAGCGGCGCCATCGTCGTCCTTGCCGTTCGCATTGCCTGCACTGTCTCCTGCTTCACGGCGCAGGAAGTCAGGCGCCTGCGCCTGCCAGTTTTCATCACCTTCCGAGGATGCAGCAGCCTGCGCCTCATCGGTGCGGCCTGCCGCATCTTCACCGTCAGCAGCAGGACGCTGGCGGCCATTGCCGCGTTGTCCGCGATTGCCCCGGCGGCTGTTCTGGCGGCTGTTCTCCTGTCCGCCGTCTTCGCCGGCGGGCGCCTGCTTGCCGTCACCATCGCCGCTATTGCCGGATGCCGCTTCGCCGTCACCGTCACTGTCGTCGCGGCGCTGCTGTGCCTGCTGCGCTTGCTGAGCCTGCTGTGCTTGCTGGTTCTGCTGATTGAATGCCTGCGCGGCCGCCACAATCCGCAAGTAGTGTTCAGCGTGCTGGAAGTAGTTTTCCGCGTTTACGTTTTCACCGGAAGAAACCGCATCGCGGGCCAATTGCAGGTATTTGTCGGCAATTGTCTGGGCATTGCCGCGCACTTTGACATCGGGGCCATTGCTTTCGAACACGCGGTTGAGCGGGTTGGACTGGCGCCCGCCTCCGCCGCGATTTCCACCGCCGCGCCCACGTGATCTGTTCTTGTTGTGTTGTTGTCCTTGTCTCATTCCGTAATGTCACCTGCAAAATTTACAACATACCCAGCCAGCCTGCCCTTTCGGAAACAGGAAAATCTTTCAAGAAACAGCTTTCAAAGCAATTGTGCCTTGCATAACCCCTGCGATATTTAAGCCCCGGACGCCTTGATCGCCAAAAATCCGAAAATGCTACCTTCCAAGCTTCAATGCTCTGGATATCAGAATGATTTTACGGTGCCTTGACAAGATTGGCGCATCTGCCCGCGCCAGCGATTAGTCGCTCCTAGAAGTCCTGCGCTCAACGTGGAACACACCGGGGTGCTGCCCACATCACCGCGCTATATGACCTCGCTGAAATAGAAAATAGCCGCTTGTGTCCGCCATTCCAAGTACTTTTTTCATGTAGCGCAAGTTCCGGACCCATCAATTCGTCTGACCGGAAACTAGGCCAGTGTTCCACATCAACAAACCTCGAAAACCGCGCAGCGAATGACGCCCGCCAGATCACGCACCAGACCGGCACCCTCATCGCCCGGCGCAAAGCCTGCTTGCGCTGCGATTCGCAGGACCGCTTCATGCTGCCCCTTGCCGAACTCGACCAGCACGTGGCCTCCGGGTCGCATCAGCATGGCAGCATCTGAGAAAATGGCCCTGTAGGCATCCAGTCCATCCGCGCCGCCGTCCAGGGCGAGGCCGGGGTCATAGTCGCGCACATCTGCTGCCAGACCGGCAATCTCGCAGCTGGCAATATACGGCGGGTTGGAAACCACCAGGTCAAATGAACCGCTCACGCCCTCCGCCCAGTTCGTGCAGACGGTTTCAAGGCGCTCATCAACACCGTGCAATGCGGCGTTGCCGCGGCAAATCTCCAGGGCCGCCGCCGATATGTCTGTGGCGACCGCGGTTGCAGACATGACCTCGGCCAGAAGTGTAACGGCGATCGCGCCGGTACCGGTTCCGATGTCGAGCATCCGCGCCGGCCGGCCATCCGCCAGCGCGCGCAGCAGCCGCACACCTGTTTCTACCAGCACTTCCGTGTCCGGACGCGGATCAAGCGTCGCCGGGGTGACCTGGAAACGACGCCCGAAAAACTCCTTGTATCCGATCAGCCGCGACACCGGCTCGCCGGCCTGCCGGCGATCGGTCATCTTGTTTATCTTCAGTATCTGATCATCCGACACAGGCGTTTGCGGTCGCGCGATCAGGTCAACATCGCTCAACCCGGTGACGTGGCAGATAATCAGCCGCCCGTCGAGCATGGCGGTATCAATGTCGGCGGCCCGCAGTCTGGCGGCAATTTCGAGATGCAGCCTGGCAACCTCAAGCGGCATATTCGTCGCCATCGGCTGCCAGCAGCTTGGCCTGATGGTCGGCCACCAGCGCGTCGATGATTTCGTCGAGCCCGTCGCCTGCAATTATCGTATCCAGCTTGTAGAGCGTAAGATTGATGCGATGATCGCTGACCCGACCTTGCGGATAGTTGTAGGTGCGGATGCGTTCGGAGCGGTCACCGGAGCCGACCTGGTCTTTGCGCGCATCTGAACGTTCCTGATCGACCCGGGTTCGTTCCATGTCATAGAGCCTGGCCAGCAGTTCCTTCATGGCGCTGGCCCGGTTCTGGTGCTGGCTCTTTTCAGCCCGGACCACCACAATACCTGTCGGCACATGGGTGATACGCACGGCAGAATCGGTCGTGTTGACATGCTGGCCGCCGGCGCCTGAGGCGCGCATTGTGTCTATGCGTATGTCCTCGTTTCGAACCTCCACATCCACCTCTTCGGCTTCCGGCAGCACGGCAACCGTGGCCGCGGATGTGTGAATGCGGCCCTGCGCTTCGGTTTCCGGCACCCGCTGCACGCGGTGCACCCCGGATTCAAATTTCAGTTTGGCGTAGACCCCGGTGCCTGAAATGCCGGCAATGATTTCCTTGTAACCGCCCTGCTCTGCCTCGCTGGCCGACATCACCTCGACCTTCCAGCCATGCAGGCTTGCATGGCGCTGGTACATGCGAAACAGATCGCCGACAAACAATGCCGCCTCGTCGCCGCCGGTACCGGCCCGGATTTCAAGAATGACATTGCGCTGATCGGCGGCATCCTTGGGCAGCAACTGCAGGCGCAGGTCGTGCTCCAGCGTTTCCAGGCGCTGTTTCAGACCATCGTGCTCAGCCCGCGCCAGCTCCTCCATTTCGGCATCCCCGGAGCGCATCATTTCTTCCACGCCTGCAAGTTCCTCTGTGGTGGAACGCAACGACCGGATGACCGAGACGGTTGCTTCGAGCTCGGCATATTCTTTCGACAGCCGCACGAAATCGTCCCCGACAACGCCCGAGCCGAGTTCCGCTTCGATGGCCTCGAAACGCTGCAGGATCTTATCTATTTGCGGACTATCTGAAAAAGACATGATGGCGTGATCGCTGGTGAAACCTGACCTACTTCTACAGCAGCTCAGCCAAAAGTATAGGCAGTTTTGTCAACAGTCGCGACCCGCGATCAGGCAATCAAACGTGGGATGCGCGGTCAGGTTGTTCGGCCCGACCGCGTCACTGTTTGCCTGAGCGAGGGATCAGCCGCCGCGGTTCATCAGCTTGTTGATGTCGAGGGTGCGGTTCACCAGGACCTCGCCCGGATTGCCCAGGGTTCCGCCGGGATTGCCGTCAATCTCAAACGCCAGCAGGCCGCCGTCGCGGGCAATGACCACAAGGCCTTCCTGATTGGGCACCTTGAAGCGGTCACCTGCATTGAGGGTATCGACCAGGATGGTCTTGCCCTTGCCGTCCTCGATGCGCACCCAGACCCGGTCAGACGCACGAAGCACCAGGCGGGCATCGGTGTTGTCGGCGCCGAAAATACGGCCCTTTCCGTCACGGGTCACAGGTTTTTCGACCGACTGGATAGGCTTGGTGGTCGCCGTTGTCATGTTGTCGGCCAGAGCTTCTATCTGGCCGTTGTTGGCAATCAGTTTGTCGAGGCCGCCCAGGCTGTCGGCAGCCTGGTCAGCCTCCGCAGCAAGCAGAGCGCCAATCGGATCTTTTGCCGGGTCGATGGCTTCTGCCGACTTCGGTGCATCGGCGAGCGGTTGCTCGGCCTTGCGCACGTCGGACGCAACCTCACTGCTGGCGGTTTCGCCCGAGGTTGTTTCAGCTGCAGAATCAGTTACGGGAGCCTCGGCAACCGTCCGGTTGGCGTCAGGCTCTGCGCCAGGCAGCAGCGCGTAACTGACGCCGCCGAACAGCACAACAGCCGCCAGCACAGATGCCACGACGCCGCCTCCGCCACCGGCAATCTCCTTAAGGCGCCGGCTCAGTGGAAAGTCTATGATGCGTGCGCTGCCGAGAGGTGTCGGCTTGCGCGATCCTTGCGGCTTGGGCGCACTCGACCTGGGCAGCAACTGGGCGTAGTGCATCATCATCGGCTGCGGGTCGAAACCCAGAAACTCGGCATAGGCGCCAACCATGCCAATGGCATCGGAGCGATGCGGCATGCGGGTCAGGTCACCGCGTTCTATCGCATCAAGATGAATTGGGTGTACCCTTATCGCCCGTGCCACGTCACGAAGGCCAACCTTGCGGCGCTCGCGCTCGCGCTGCAGAAACCAGCCTGCCTCGCCGGCGGGATCTTCGGCACCATCAGGCTTGTTGCGGTAGCTCTGGTAATTGCGGTCAAAGTTGCCGTGCGTATGCTGATTCATCGCCGGGTACTCCTGCTTGATCCGGCGCCTGTGTGCAGGTGCGGGACCCTCGTGCAAAGCACAACGGTCGATGCAACTCGTACTGACATCCGGAACACTCCAGCTCCGCGATATCTATGTGCGAAGCTCATGACTATTCGCACACCAGAATGAACAAACAGGGTTAGCAATTCGTGAACGTCACGATAGTTTGCGCAAAATTCGACCTGCAAGCTGAGGAATTCGATCCTGAGGCTCAGGCATTTGTCCCTAGAGCGGAATCTTGTGCTGCCTCGCAAACCCCACAAGCGGCTCACGCAGCGACTCGGCTTCACTGTCGAACTGCTCCCGCAGAAACGCGCCCGCTTTTGCTGAATCAAGCTTCAAGAGCATCTGCTTCACTGGTCCTATCGACGTTGGCGCCATCGAAATCGCCTTGAACCCCAGCGCAATCAGCGCCATGGCTTCTAGCGAGTTGCCGGCCATTTCTCCACACAGCGTCAATGGCGTGTCATGGCGGTCACAGCTTTCGCGGATCGTATCCATGACCTTGAGAGCGGTCGGTGACAGAACGTCATAACGTCCTGCCAGCTTGGGATGCTGGCGGTCGGCGGCGAACATGAACTGCATCAGGTCATTGGAGCCAATCGACACGAAATCCGTATGCGGCAACAGCTGGTCCAGCTGCCAGACAAGCGCCGGCACCTCAATCATCGCACCCATTTTGATCCGCAGCGGCAGATCGTGGCCGCGGTCGGCCAGAAACCGGCATTCCGCATCCACCATCTCACGCGCCCGCACCATCTCCGATGTCTCTGAAATCATCGGAAACATGACCCGCAGTTCCTTGCCGGCCGCGGCGGATATCAGGGCCCGCAACTGCAGTCTCAGCAACGCCGGCCGGTCAAGTGCCATGCGAATTGCCCGCCATCCGATCGCTGGGTTTTCCTCCTTGACCGATGTCAGGTAGGGCAGCACCTTGTCCGACCCGATATCCAGTGTCCGGAACACCACCGGCCGGTCACCGGCGCCTTCGAGGATGGTGCGGTAGAATCGTTTCTGTTCGCCAAACCTCGGGAAATGGCGCGACAGCATGAACTGAAGCTCGGTGCGGAACAGGCCAATGCCCTGCGCGCCGGCCGCCTCCAGATGCGGCAGGTCGACGCTCAGCCCGGCATTGATCGACAGGTCGATCCGGTGCCCGTCCAGGGTAACGGCAGGCTTGTCGCGCATCTTGGCATACTGCGCCTGGCGCTTGGCATACAGCCGGACCTTTTCCGTGTAGACCTGTTGCACGTCCTGGGACGGCCGCACATGCACGTCTCCCGAACTGCCGTCAATGATGATCTCCTGGCCGTCCTCCGCCAGGTCCGACACCGAGCGCGCCGATCCGACGGCTGTCACGCCAAGCGCCCGCGCCACAATGGCAACGTGAGAGGTTGAACCGGCGGCCTCCAGCACCAGGCCGCGCAACCGCGACGGATCGTAATCCAGCAATTCCGCCGGTCCCATGGTCCGGGCCAGAATAATGGAATCTTTCGGCAATTCCGTCCGCGAGGCTTTTTCCTCAGCCCCGGTCAGAATGCGCAGCAGGCGATTGGCGATGTCGTCGAGATCATGCAGACGGTCGCGCAAATACGGATCAGACTGGCGCGCCATGCGGGCCCGCGTGTCCGACTGTACCCGTTCAACTGCCGCCTCCGCAGTCAGGCCGGTGGCAACTGCTTCGCGCAGTTTGCGCAACCAGCCCCTGTCACGGGCAAACATCCGAACCGTTTCCAGCACATCTTCGAAATCACTGCTGAACTGGCCCGGCCGCCGGTCTGCAAGCTGGTCGACCTGTGCCTGCAGCTGGTTTATGGCCACATCCAGCCTGCTGCGCTCTTCCTCGACATCTTCGGCAATGAACCGCGTCACGATCACCCGCGGTTCATGCAGGACCACGTGACCGAGCGCCACGCCGTCGACCAGCCCTTCTCCGGTGATGTGATATGATCCGGTGAGCTGAGAGCCGTTGCCCGCCGCTTCCAGCTGTGACTGCACATCAGGCGTGGCAATGACCTCCGCCAGAACCATGGCCACGGTCTGCAGCGCCTCTTCTTCTTCCTCGGCATAACTGCGTTTGACCTGGTTCTGCACGACCAGAACACCGGACACCACCCCGTGCCGCATGATCGGCACGCCGAGAAATGAGGAGTAGATCTCCTCGCCGGTCTCAGGAAGGTACTTGAAAGCCGGATGGGCCTGGGCGTCGGACAGGGACAGCGGTTTGGCCTGGTGGGCAATGAAACCGACAAGGCCTTCACCTGCCTGCAGTGTCGACTGATGAACGGCGCTGGGTTTCAGGCCTTCGGACGCGAACAGTTCCAGATCATTGTTGCCGGGGCGTATGACATAGATCGAGCATACCTCGGCCACCATGTTGGCCGCGATGAGCGAAACAATCTTGTCGAGTCTTGCCTGCGCCGCTTCCGGTCGTGCCATGACCTCGCGCATGCGTCTGAGCAAAACTCGCGGGCCTTGGACTGGAAGTACCATTAGCGCGCGGTCTCACCTTTCAGCAGTTTTCGCCATTTCATCATCATGCTCGACTCCATAGCAGCGGCCTCACGCCGCTTCCATGCCGTAGGCCTCATGCAGAATCCGAACGGCAAGTTCAGTATAGTCCTCATCGATCAGGACGGAAATTTTGATCTCGGATGTTGTAATTGCCTGAATGTTGATGCCCTTGTCGGCAAGTGTCTTGAACATTACTGAGGCGACGCCCGCATGGCTTCGCATGCCGATACCGATGACCGATACCTTGGACACACCCTTTGATGCTTCGAGCTCAAGGAAACCGATATCCTGCTTGGCGGCTTCAATCACCTCCATTGCCCGTTCGATATCCTTGTTGGCGACGGTAAAGGTGATGTTTGCAGTATCGCCGTCAGCCGACACGTTCTGCACGATCATGTCGACACTGACGCCGGCCTCTGCGAGAGGTCCGAACACCGCTGCTGAAACCCCCGGCTTGTCCTTGACCCGGCGTATCGACACCTTGGCCTCGTCGCGCGAGTAGGCAATTCCGCTGACAACCTGTTGTTCCACCATGTCCTCCTCATCGCAAACTAGGGTGCCGGGGCCCGTACCGTCTTCGTGGTTCTGGTTGTCCGACTCCGGGCTTTCAAAACTGGATCGTACCTGTAACGGCACCTTGTACACCATGGCGAGCTCAACTGACCGGGTCTGCAGCACCTTGGCGCCCTGCGAGGCCAGCTCAAGCATCTCTTCATAGGAGATGCGATCCACCTTGCGCGCCTTGGGCTCGATACGCGGGTCCGTGGTGTAAACCCCGTCCACATCGGTGTAGATATCACATCTCGCCTTGAGTGCCGCAGCCAGGGCCACGGCGCTGGTGTCAGAACCGCCCCGGCCCAATGTTGTGATGCGGCCGTTTGACGAGACGCCCTGGAACCCGGCCATGACGGCAACCTCACCGTTGGCCAGCGCGGCAATCATGTCGCTGCAGTCAGCCTCGAGAATACGCGCAGAACCATGCGCGTCGCTGGTCAGCATCGGCACTTGCCAACCGGCCCAGGAGCGCGCCTTCAGCCCCATTGACTGCAGCACGATGGCCAGCAGTCCTGCGGTGATCTGTTCACCGGAGGCGACGACCGCATCATACTCTTTCATGTCCGTGGAAATGGCGTTGGCGCCACCACTGGCGGCAGCTTCATTGACCCAGCCCACCAGCTGGTCGGTGGTTCCAGACATTGCAGATACAACGACGGCAACTTCATGTCCGGCGGCAACTTCACGCGCAACGTGGCATGCAACGTTGCGGATGCGCTCAATGTCGGCAACCGAAGTTCCACCAAATTTCAGTACAAGCCGGCCCAAGATCACCCTGCCTTTTCAAAACAAATCCACTCTGACCCGGTTGCGTATAAACCGGTACAGCAGCCATTCGACCATCGATTGGTTGGTAGTCGCCACCTGACGTGAGAAACACATACTCGCAAACACTGCCATTGTGCAATATTGACGTTTTGTGCAAGTAACATGACCACAAGTTGATCGATCATCGGAAATTCAATGGCCGCATCTCAAACCGCAGAAAAAAGGCATGCAGCTTCGGTAGACAGCGCCGAGGTGGAACGCTTTTCGGCCCTGGCCGCCGAATGGTGGAACCCTGACGGCAAGTTTGCGGTGCTGCACAAGTTCAACCCGGTTCGCCTTGACTATATCCGCGAGCAGGTCACAGCCAGGCTGCGCATCGACCCGCATCAGCGGACACCTTTTGCCGGCCTGAAGTTCCTCGATATCGGCTGCGGCGGCGGGCTGCTGTCTGAACCCATGGCCCGTCTCGGCGCCGAGGTAACGGCAGTCGACCCGTCGGAAAAAAACATCAAGACCGCATCGGTGCATGCCGGGGAACAGGGCCTCGAGATCGATTACCGCGCTTCAACGGCCGAACAACTCGCGGCCGAAGGCGCCCGCTTCGACGTCATCTTGAACATGGAAGTCATCGAGCACGTCAACGATCCGGCCGCCTTTACCAAAACATGCGCCTCCATGCTCAACCCGGGCGGCATCATGTTCGTGGCCACCCTGAACCGCACTCTGAAAGCTTTTGGCCTCGCCATCCTCGGGGCGGAATACGTGCTCGGCTGGCTGCCGAAAGGCACCCATCAATGGGAAAAGTTCATCACGCCGGCCGAATTGCATGACTGGCTGGCAGCCGGCAACTGCCCTGCGCTGGAAACTGTCGGCGTTACCTACTCGCCGGTTTCCGGCACCTGGCGCAAAGCCGCCGACACGGACGTGAACTACATGATCGTGGCGCAGAAACCGGTCAGCTGAATCCGAACACCCTGTAGCCGGCCAGCAGCCGGTGACTTCTAGTTGCGGTCTTCCGGCAATTTGGGAAGCGGCAGGACATCCACACCTTCGTCGTGCAGTTCGCGCGCCTCATCGATGGTGGCCTCACCGTAGATGCCGCGCTGCTCTTCTTCGCCATAGTGGATGCGCCGGGCCGATTCAGCGAACTTGTCACCGACATAGTCCGCATTCTCCTCAACATGCGAGCGCAGTTTGCGCACCATTTCGGCCATTGCTCTGGCCTTGGGGTCCTGCGGTGCATGCAGGGCCGGAACCGGCTCGTCATCGCGGTTGCCCCTGGCCGGCACGCCCGGCGTCATCAGCGCCTTGGTCACCTTGTGCGAACCGCACACCGGGCATTGCACCAATTTGCGCGCAACCTGGTCTTCGAAGCCGTCGCTGCTGGTGAACCAGCCGTCAAACCGGTGTTCAGCCTCGCACAATAAGTCATAGCGGATCATTCTGCTGCCGCCTGCGAAACATCATCGGCGACGCTCAGCACCTTGTCGTGCATCAGCGCAGGCACGCGCCCGCGCGCCCGGGCGACTTTCGCCGGATCAATCTCGGCCATGACAATGCCGGAGGTTACTGTACCGGCGTCGGCCAGCACCTCGCCCCAAGGCGAGACAATGAGGCTGTGGCCAAACGTCTTGCGGCCCTCCTCATGACTGCCCGACTGGGCCGGCGCAAACACGAAACATCCGGTTTCAATCGCCCTGGCACGCAGCAGCACATGCCAGTGGGCGGTTCCGGTCGGCACCGTGAACGCGGCCGGAACCGATAAGAAACTGCAGTCGTGCTGGGCCAGCATCCGGTACTGGTAGGCGAACCGGACGTCATAGCAGATGGTCAGGCCCAGCCTGCCCCATGGCAGGTCTGCAAACACCGCCTTGTCGCCGGCTGCGAACGTCGAAGATTCCCGGTATGTCTCACCGTTCGGCAGATCGACATCAAACATGTGCGCCTTGTCGTACCGTGCCATTACCGTACCGTCCGGAGCGAACAGCATGGATCGGTTGGCCAGCTTGCCGCCGCCCGCCTGCACACCCAGCGATCCTGCCAGCACATGCTTGCCGGTCTCGACCGCCAACTTGGCAAATCTGGCAACGGCAATGCAGTTTTCTTCCGGCTCGACCTTAGCTGCAACCGCCGCACGGGGACTGTCGATAATGTTGGTCATCTCCGGGGTCATGATCAGGTCTGCGCCGTCGCCGGCAGCCTGGCGCACCAAGTCACTGACCGCAGCCATGTTGGCCTGCGGATCGCGGCCCGAACACATTTGAATGCACGCAGCAGTAAACGTTTTGTCCATTGGCTCTTTCATAGGCGTCAGCATCCCGCAACAGTGGCTCAACCGGATCAATATCGATCAATTATAGCAATTTTGCCGGCCAATTCGAAGTCACGTTGCCACACTCTGGTAAACGTCAGTCCTTCAGCATCGAGTCGAGCTTTCCGGCCTGCTCGAGGGCATGCAGTTCATCGCAGCCACCGACGTGATGCTCACCGATGAAAATTTGAGGCACGGATCGCCTGCCGCCGGCGCGTTTGGTCATGTCGGCTCGCTTGCCCGGCGCAAAGGTCACGTCAATCTCGTCATACGTTACACCTTTGCGAGACAGCAGTTTCTTGGCAGCGCTGCAGTAACCGCACATCATGCTTGAGTAGATTGTCACCGGCTTCATGTCAGTCATTTCCAGTCGTGTTGCGCTCAGTCCGGCCCGGGCCAGAAACTGGATATGCTATCAACCGGAATGATTGACAAGCGCGAAAACGAGCACATCCACGTGAACGGCGCCGGCCTGCTTGAGCATTCTTGCACACTCATTGGCAGTTGCGCCCGACGTCAGCACATCGTCAACCAGCAGTATATTTCGGCCCATAATGTCTCGAACCCGGGCGTCGGGAACCGAAAACGCTCCCTTCACATTACGGCTGCGCTGGCCTTCGCCTAGACCCACCTGGGAGCGGGTGTTGCGCACTCTGCTGACCAGATCGGTCTGCACCGTGACACCGGTTGCGGCGCCGACACCTCCGGCCAGCAGGGCTGCCTGGTTGTATCGCCTGGACCACAGCCTCCTACGGTGCAGCGGCACCGGCGCAATCACCTGTGCCCTAGGCAGGATGTCGCGGCCTGCATGAGCCATCATGCCGGCCATCGCGTCCAGCACCTCGTGCCGGTCACGGTATTTCAGGGCATGAACGAGGTGTTGCGAGCAGTCGTTGAACATGACGGCGCCACGCGCCCTGTCCCACACCGGTGGGCTGGAAATGGCCCGCGCGGACACAGCACCCTTGCCTTCATCGAATACAAACGGTGTTCCATAGGCGTCACAAACAGGTTCGGATATGACGTCCAGGCCGGCCCAGCAGCCTTCGCAAAGCCCGCCGGCGCCCGACACCGGGCGCTCGCACACCGGACAGGTCGCCGGCAACACCAGATTCAGCATATCACCGGCAATCCGCCTGCCCGCCCGGGCGATATGAGCAACTGCACCTTGCATGACTGTTGCGACTGTCCTCAAAGAAAGATGCGTGGCCAGCGCCACCCTGCCAGGTTCATGCCAATTTGCGGACTTGCGTAAACTGCGCCGCTCGACTTATCTGGGCTCATGACAATGCCGGCTTCCGCCATACCGGACCTGTTTGACCAGGCCGCCTTGCACCGCAATCTGACCCGGGCGGCGGCAAAAGGCAATCTGCCCGGTTTCCTAGACGAGGTTGCGGCAACAGAACTGATCGATCGGTTTGAGAGCATTTCACGCTCGTTTTCCCACGTTGCCGTCATCAGTCATGATGCATCTCAAATCACCGAAGCGGTCAAGCCCCGGCTGGGTGATGACGGCAACATTACCGATGTTTCCGCGCTGTCCGGAAACCGGATGATCCTGAACGAGCCCGACCTGCCGGCAGAGACCTTTGATTGCATCTTCGTCTGCCCCGGCCTTGAATGGGCAAACGACCTGCCTGGCAGCCTCGCCCGGTTACGCCAGGCCCTGAAACCGGACGGTGTGCTGCTGGCCGCGATGCTGGGCGGTGATAGCCTGCATGAACTGCGCGCCAGCTGGCTGCAGGCGGAAACGGCGGTGACCGGCGGCGCCTCACCCCGCGTGGCGCCGTTCTGCGACATTCGCGACGCCGGCGGCCTGTTGCAGCGGGCCGGGTTTGCCCTGCCGGTGGTCGACACGGACCGGTTGAAAGTCCGCTATGACAGCGCTCTGGCCCTGATGCGCGATCTAAAGGCGCTCGGACTGTCGAACGTTCTGGCTGAGCGTCGCCGCTCGCTGGTGACACCTGAGCTGATAGCAAGGGTCTGTGCGCACTATGACCAGACCTTCTCAGATGCCGACAACCGCATCCGCGCCACCTTCCAGATGATCTACCTGACCGGCTGGTCGCCGCATGAAAGCCAGCCCAAGCCGCTCAGACCCGGTTCAGCCAACACCCGCCTCGCCGATGCGTTGAAAGTGGACGAACGAAAACTGCCGCGGGACTAGGCGGAAACCAACCTTTCACGTTGCCGCTGACACCATGCACATGCCTGCCGCCGATCCGGTACCGCTTGCATTGATCAATCATGGCTGTTGGATGGGAGAATTGCCCAAAACGGCGATGGAACAGCAGGGCCGCTCCTACAATGTTGCCTTCGAATGCACCGGGCTGATGAGCCTCAAGGCTGCGATACGGGCGGGGTTTGCGATCGGCATTCTGTATGAAAGCAATGTCGAGCCTGGCATGAAAGTCCTCACCAGGAAGGACGGTTTCCCATCACTGCCGACGTTCAAACGATCAATAATCGTGCGCCCCGATGCGCCGCAGGACCTCGCAAGTGCCATGGCAAAAGCGATCCAACGGGCGGTGTGAGCAGTCTTCCGGGTCAGGGTTTCGGCTTCCAGCCGGGCGGACCAAACATCACACCAAGCTTGTTGCGGACGCCCTTCATTTCCCAGACAGCTTTCGCGAGCCGATAGAACCCGTGTAGAAACGCGGTTATGGGGTTGATGCTATTGATGGGCCGCACCAGGCCATAAACCACTTCCTCCCGCTCTTCCTCGAACGTACCAAACATCCGGTCCCAGATGATGAAGATGCCGCCGTAGTTCTTGTCGAGGTATTTCGGGTTCGAGCCGTGATGGACGCGGTGATGTGATGGCGTGTTCATGATCCATTCAACCGGACGCGGGAGTTTTCTGATGCTCTCCGTATGCAGGACGGTCTGATAAACCTGGACGATCACTTCGGCGAACAGGACGACGATCGGATTGAAGCCGAGCACCACCAGCGGAATATGGAAGAAGACCGGCCAAAACGAATCCATCGGACCGAACCGGTACGCCACCGAGATGTTGAAAAACGGTGACGAGTGGTGAACCGTATGAGTTGCCCAGGCGAGATTCACCCGGTGCATGAACCGGTGCTCCCAATAGTAGGCGAGATCCGCCAGCACCACGCAGATAGCGACCGTGAGCCAGTTTATCTCGATGTCAAAAATGGCAAACTGGAACGCATAGTAGAAGGTCGTGACGTAAAACGCGCCGAGAAACAGGATTGTCAGGCCGATGAACAAGGCGAGCGTGACGTAGTTGGTGATCGTATCGCCGATCAAAGTCCACGAGAGTCTCTTGTAGATCGCATATCTGACCAACTCGAACACCAGAAAGCCGAGAGCGAAGACAAAAAACCAGTCGTCAACAAATCTCTCGAGCCATTCGATGTAGTCGGCGCTGATTGGGGAAAACAGCCAGTCCATGATCATTTCCAAATTTATCAGGGTTGACAATCAATGGCCTTGATCACATTGTTTGTCAATACTGACAATCAATTGTTTGAAGCACATGGCCCGACCAAACATTCAGAATGAACGTCGAAATCAGATACTGGATGCGTTTGAATCCTGTGTTGCTCGCTACGGTGTTGAAGGCGCCACACTGGCCAGAACGGCCAAATTGGCCGGGCTGGCCCGGCCGCTTGTACGCCACAATGTCGGCAACCGGGACAGGTTACTGGAAGCGCTGGTTGACCGGTTTCTGGAAAAGAGCCGCAGCAGCATGGCAGCGATGGTCTCTGCCCTGCCCGCCGAAAACAGATCAAGAACCGCCATAGACTGGCTGTTCGACCCGACATATTCCGACCCGCAACTGGTCAGAATTTCAAACTCGCTGATTGCCGCATCAACCGAAAGTCCGTTCCTGGCAGCTAAAATGCAGGTATGGCTAAGTGATTTCATCGCCCGGCTTGACGAAGTGCTGGCAGAAGACTTTCCCGATACCGATCCGGCCAAGATTGCCGCGGTCAGCACGGGAATCACCGGTATCTATTTCAACGTCGAGGCGCTGTATCCGCTGCGCAAAACTGATGCTCTGGTTGCCGCCTCAAAGCAGGCTGCGATCCTGCTGCTGGAGTCCTTGGAGACCGGCCAATGACCGATCGTCTTGCCAAGCAGGCCTACATCGATGCCGGGTGGCTCGAACACGAAAACAAGACCCTGTTTGCCAATGCCTGGACTTTTGTCGGCACTGTCCATGATTTCAGGCAGGCCGGCGATTACCGTACCGCGACATGCGGAAACGCACCCGTCTGCGTTGTCCGCGACAAACAGGGAGCGTTGAAAGCGCTGCACAATGTATGCCGGCACCGGGGAGCGGAGCTGCTGGACGGCGCAAATGGCAACTGTGGCGGAACAATCACCTGTCCCTACCACCGCTGGAGCTATGCCCACGATGGTACACTTCGCGGCGTTCCCAACAAGGCTGAGTGCTTTCCCGGTCTGGACCGGTCCGACCTCGGGCTGTTCCCCGCCTCAATCGGTGTCTTCAAAGATCTGGTGTTTGCCAATCCGGACGCGAATGCCGATTTCGACCTATGGATTGAACCATTGCGGGGAAGGGAATGGCCGCACGACCTGAGTGCAGCGGACATTGGCGAAGCAACGCCACTGACCTACGATTTGAAATGCAACTGGAAGGTGTTCATCGAAAACGCGCTGGACGGTTATCACCTTGCCTACCTCCACGAAAACACCCTCGGCGGACCGTTGCCCGGCTTGAATGAATGGCAACCCGCAGGCCAACACATGGTCTGGCATGCCACCGAAAACGGCGTCCGCCACCGGCTGTCCAAAAAGCTGAGAGATGAGGCGGGAGATGTCGGCATCGTAAAAAGCGCGTCCAGGCCGGGTTATGGCGGCGTCTACTACCTGTTCCCGGCGACTCTCATCGTCCCGACACCATATGGCATCTCCGTGTCAGCACTCCAACCCACGGCTGCACGACGCTGTCGCATGACGGTTCGTCATTGGGTGGGACCGTGGCAATCGAAAGACGAGCGCACCTACGTCCCCGGATATGACAGCTCCACCGGCATCATTTCGTCGGACAACTGGAAAGTTCACCCGCTGCAAACCGGCGATTTTCAGACCGAAGACATATGGATCTGCGAGAAAGTTCAGCGCGGGCTGGAATCACCAGCCTATGTCCATGGCCCCTTGTCGGCAGGCGCCGGTGCGGAAGATGCCATCGCTTGGTTTCATTCCGCGCTGCGCCGCCATGTCACCTGACGAGTGCCGCCACCAGCGATGGTGCAGCGGTCGTCGGGGTCAGGCTCACAAACCGGCCAGGCTACCACCGATAACCGCAAGGGTTGTGATGATGGCTGCCGACATGCCGAGGGCGAGGACCGTGTAGTCCCGCATCACCGGACGGCGGTCTGCCTGCATTGTATCTGGCTTTGAATTGAACATTTGACTTAGTTCCCCGTTACTCACTGTACTCACCCACATGCGCCCGCCTTGTCTGGCGGATCAGTTGTGTTGGAACATCAACGGGTTGCTGCCGGCGCCCTTTGTCAGAGCAGGTCTATCAGATGCGCTATCAACGGCTCATCTGCCGGCGGCATGGGAAACTCGCGTAACCTGTTCGGCCTAACCCAGCGAATATCGCTGTGTTCGCGCTTGTTAACCTCGCCATTCCACCTGCGGCATACATAAACCGGCATGAGCAGGTGGAAATCGTCGTAGGCGTGGCTAGCAAACGTCATCGGTGCCAGACAGGCTTGCGTCACGTCGATACCCAACTCTTCCTTCAACTCGCGTATCAGCGCAGCTTCAGGCTGTTCTCCGGGTTCGACCTTGCCACCGGGAAATTCCCAAAATCCGGCAAGTGCCTTGCCCTGAGGGCGCTGGGCTATCAGGACTCTACCGTCCGGATCGACCAGTGCGCAGGCAACGACGAGAACGAGCTTCTTTCCGTTCATGTCCGGGAACCACCTTGGCGGATAAGGGTTAACAGGGTTGTTTGGATTTGAGGTTTTGAAGGGCTGCGAACACCCTTTGTGTCGGCAAGGTTACCAAATTGCAACCGGCATCTCAGCTTCGATACGATCCGTTAATATCAATGTAGCCATGGGTCAGGTCGCAGGTCCACACCGTTGCCCTGCCCTTGCCGACACCGACATCCACGGCAATGTCAATGTGCTGACCCTTCATGTGCGGCACCAGTTCGTCCTCGTCATAACCGGGGTGAACACTGCCCCGTGATGCGACCAGGACCCCGCCGATGCGGATTTTCAGTTTGTCACGGTCAGCTTTCTCGCCTGACTTGCCGACCGCCATGACGATCCGCCCCCAGTTGGCATCTTCGCCGGCTATGGCGGTCTTGACCAGCGGCGAATTGGCAACTGCGAGGCCGATGCGTCTGGCGGCTGTGTCAGTCTCGGCGCCGGTCACCGATACTGCCACGAATTTGCTGGCGCCTTCACCGTCGCGCACAGTCTGGTGCGCCAAGTCCTGCAGTACGCTGTCGAGAGCCTTCCGGAATGATTTCAAAGAGGCATCATCAATGCTGCGAACACCCTTCGGCGCGCTCCCGGACTTGCCTGTGGCACACAGCAAAAGCGTGTCCGATGTGGAGGTGTCGCCATCCACTGTAATGGAGTTGAAGCTGCGGTCCGCGGCATCTGCCAGCATTTTCTGCATCGGTCCGCGCGGCAGGCCGGCATCAGTGAACACGAAGCAAAGCATAGTCGCCATATCGGGCGCGATCATGCCGGATCCCTTGGCGATGCCGTTGATGGTAACTGTCTTGCCACCCAGCCTGGCAGTGGCAGTTGCGAGCTTGGGAAACGTGTCGGTGGTCATGATGGCCCGGGCCGCCGCCATCCATGCATCACCGGTTGCTGCACCGTTCAGGCCGGCAAGCCTCGATGTAATCGGCGCCGGATCGAGCGGTTCGCCGATCACACCCGTTGACGCCAGATAGACTTCCGAAGCGTCGCAGCCGACGATCCTGCAGGCCGCAGCCGACGTTGCTTCAACGGTCCTCACCCCGGCCTTGCCGGTAAACGCGTTGGCATTGCTGGCATTGACGACAATGGCGCGAACCT
Source organism: Anderseniella sp. (assembly GCA_028289645.1). Classification (GTDB taxonomy): domain Bacteria; phylum Pseudomonadota; class Alphaproteobacteria; order Rhizobiales; family Aestuariivirgaceae; genus Anderseniella. Next base: position 177,756 of record JANQOK010000012.1, on the reverse strand, counting down.
TGCCTTTCTGCAGATTGGCACGACACAGGTCGACCGGTGCGGAACACGTCTTTGAGTTGGTCAATACACCGGCGATGCTTGATCCCCTGTCCAGCACACACAACAGCAGGTCGTCCCTGCCCTTGTACTTGACCCCGGTCGCGCCAGTGGCCAGGCGCACACCGTCAATCGACGGCAGATCGGCAAAGCTCTCGGGCGCGAGCGGTGAACGGGGCAATGCTTTGACCATGGCTGATTGTCCTGTAGGAGCGCATTTCCGGCGCAGATGAGCTAGAGGCTGCCAAAAACTGTCAACAGACCCTGGACGAACTGGTTAAACCGGCAGGCCGCAGCTGGCAACAAACAAAAAGCCCGCAAAACCTCATCCGGTTTCACGGGCTATGGACATCAATTCCGGGCACGCAGGCTATTACTCAGCGTCACCCTTGTTGGATTTTCCGCCTGTGGTCTGCGACGCGGCACCGCCGGTTGTGCTCGGAACCTCGCCGGAGGCATCAAGTGCCTGGCGTTTCTTTTCCGCTTCTTCCTGCAGGCGTTTCAGGTCCGGATCGAGAATTTCGATTTGGCCGGCAGCCCGCAATTCCAGCACCTTGTCCTGAACCGCCTTACGTAGCAACACCAATCGTATCGGGTTCCTGACCTGTTCAAACGGCTGGGCGCCACCCTCCTGAATATCTTCCAGCTTGATGATATGCCACCCGAAGTCGGTTTTCACCGGCTGCGAAACCTCACCCTTGTTGAGAGCAAATACCGCCTTGGAAAAGGCCGGCACCATCTCGGCCGCAGTGAAGAAGCCAAGGTCACCGCCATAGTCCCGGGACCCGTCCAGTGATACCTGTTTGGCAACTTCCTCGAATCTCTCACCTTTTTGCAGACGGGCCATCGCCGCATTCGCTTCTTCTTCCGAGTTAACCAGAATATGGCGCGCGCGCGCGCGCTTTTCCGTTGTCACCTTGGCAGCTTCTTTTTCATAAGTCGCCTTCACGGCGTCTTCCGTAACCGAGGACGCCAGGTTGTCCTGGAAGTACGCGTCGCGCAGTGCCTTGGCCTGGTAGAACTTCAGACGGTTCTTGTATTCCTCGGTATCGATGGTATTGGCCTTCACTGCTTCCTGTGCAAGCAGGTGGCGCTCAATCAGGTACTCAACGATAAACGCGAACCGGAAATTTGCCGGAACTTTTTCCAGCTGTGGCCGCAAGTCATCAGATGCAAGCGCAATTTCCTTCGTCGTTATATTGTAGCCGTTGACCTTGGCAACGACCTTCTCAGCATCCTGCGCACTGGCAACCGTCGAGCCAGCCACAAAAGCAGTCGTCACCAGTGCCATAGCCAGCTTCAAACAAAACGTTCTCATATCACCCAACCAACCTCTTCGCCTGCATGCTGCCGCACCGGCAGGAACAGGATCGTCATAAATCCAGATCAATTTTCCCTGATCATGTCAGGTCAATGCTCGCCAATTCGGGCGACATTAAGCCAACTCAACATGACCGCAATACGTCTTGCAGACGACAAACGCCATCAATGCGCTGCACAATGCGTATATTCCAGGTGATATTCAAGAGTGCTGTCGCCTTGTGAACTGCCTCACCAAATCGTGTTGATGCCGCAATTTTCGCCTTGAAACAGCCGCTTATCCACACTATCTGCCGCTGACACAACCTCTGATGCCGTTTAACGTCGTGTTTCCTTACTACATTTTTCCCCCTTGGCGTTACCCATTTGCCACACCTGTTGCGGCGTACAGACAAGTTGATTAAACATTACGGCATGGTTCTCGCCTGACAACGGCTACGCAAAAATGACGGCCGAGGAGCCAAAAACGGCTTTCTGCGGTCTAACAAGACGCAATTCTAAGGACACCAAATGTTCGGACTGGGTTCAATAGCTGCCAAGGTTTTTGGCAGCTCAAACGACCGTAAGGTCAAAAAGTATCAGACCCGTGTAGACGCGATCAACGCGCTTGAGCCTGAACTTGCCGCACTCAGCGATGACGACCTTCGTGCACGCACTGAGACATTCCGGCAACAGTTTGCCGATGGCACCTCCCTGGATGACCTGCTCGTTCCTGCCTTTGCAACCGTGCGCGAAGCATCAAAACGCGCTTTGGGCCTGCGTCACTTTGACGTGCAGCTGATCGGCGGCATGGTGCTGAATGACAATTCGATCGCCGAAATGAGAACCGGCGAGGGCAAGACGCTGGTCGCAACACTGCCGGTCTATCTCAACGCCATTTCCGGCAAGGCGGTGCACGTGGTCACCGTCAATGACTATCTGGCCCAGCGCGATGCCGCCTGGATGGGCAAGGTCTATGAGTTTCTCGGTCTCAGGGTCGGCGTGATTGTGCACGGCCTGGAAGACGATGAACGCCGTGACCAGTACGCCTGTGATGTGACATATGCCACCAACAATGAACTGGGGTTCGACTATCTTCGCGACAATATGAAATACGCTGTCGAGGACATGGTGCAACGCGGTCATTACTACTCGATCGTCGACGAAGTCGATTCCATCCTGATCGACGAGGCCCGCACCCCGTTGATCATCTCAGGCGCTCTGGAAGACCGCTCGGAGTTGTACAACGACATCGACAGCATAATGCCGAAACTGGTCGAGGAAGATTACGAAATCGACGAAAAGACCAAGACCGTGACCCTGACGGAAACCGGCAACGAACACATTGAACAGTTGCTGCAGGAATCCGGGCTCATGAGCGAGGGGTCGCTGTATGATGTGGAGAACGTGGCTCTGGTCCATCACGTCAACCAGTCGCTTCGCGCCCACAAGGTGTTCGTCAAGGACCGCGACTACATCGTCAAGGACAACGAGGTGGTGATTATCGACGAGTTCACCGGGCGGATGATGCCGGGCCGGCGCTATTCCGAAGGTCAGCATCAGGCGATCGAAGCCAAGGAACATGTCCGCATCCAGCCGGAAAACCAGACGCTGGCCTCAATCACCTTCCAGAACTATTTCCGCCTGTATGAGAAACTGGCCGGCATGACCGGCACTGCAGCCACCGAAGCAGACGAGTTTCTCGACATCTACAAGCTCGACGTGGTCGAAGTGCCGACCAACGTCCCGGTCCAGCGTGTCGATGAGGACGACGAGGTGTATCGCAGCGTGCGGGAAAAATTCGACGCCATTGTCGTGGCCGTCAAGGATGCCCGCGAACGCGGTCAGCCGGTGCTGGTCGGCACCACGTCAATCGACAAGTCTGAGTACCTGTCCCAGCATCTCAATGAACTCGGCATTCCGCACAATGTGCTGAATGCGCGCTATCATGAACAGGAAGCGCAGATCATCTCACAGGCCGGTGTGCCGGGTGCGGTGACGATTGCCACCAACATGGCAGGACGCGGTACTGACATCCAGCTTGGCGGCAATGCCGAAATGCGCATTGAAAATGAGCTTGGCGATATGGCGGAAGGCAAAAAGCGCGATACTGCCGTCGAGAAGATCAACGCCGAAATTGCCGAACACAAGCAAAAGGCACTTGATGCAGGTGGGCTGTTCGTCATCGCCACCGAACGCCATGAAAGCCGCCGCATCGACAACCAGCTGCGTGGCCGTTCCGGCCGTCAGGGCGACCCGGGCCGGTCGCGTTTCTACCTGTCGCTGGAAGACGACCTGATGCGCATTTTCGGCTCCGAGCGCATGGACTCGATGCTGCAGAAGCTCGGCCTGGAGGAAGGCGAGGCGATCGTCCACCCGTGGATCAACAAGGCCCTTGAAAAAGCCCAGCAAAAGGTCGAAGCGCGCAACTTTGACGCCCGCAAGAACATTCTGAAATTCGACGATGTGATGAACGACCAGCGCAAGGTGATTTTCGAACAGCGCATCGACATCATGAACGGCAACGAGATTTCCGGTACCGTGGACGACATGCGCCACGAAGTCGTGGATACGACCGTTGTCGAGTACATCCCGCCCAGCGCCTATCCTGAACAATGGCGTTCAACCGAACTGCGCGAGAAACTGCGCGACGTGGTTGCAATCGACTTCCCGGTCGAGGACTGGGCCGACGAAGAAGGTATCGCGGACGAGGAAATCCGTGAACGGGTAACCGAAGCCGCCGACAAGCTCTATGCCGAGAAACGTGAGAAATACGGTTCCGAGATCATGGAGTATATCGAGAAGGAGGTGTTGCTGCGTTCGCTCGACCAGTTGTGGCGCGAGCACATCATCACGCTGGAGCATCTGCGCCAGGCGGTCCAGTTGCGCGGCTACGGTCAGCGCGATCCGCTCAACGAATACAAGACCGAGGGCTTCACACTGTTCGAGCAGATGATCGTGCGCCTGCGCGCGGTTGTAACCGGTCAGCTGCTCAGGGTTGAAGTCTCCCAGAACGGCGCCGACGACATGTTCCCCGACGATGAGGAACTGCCTGACATGTTCATCGAGGATTTCGACGAGCACGGCAATGAACTGCCGCCCGGCACGGTGCTGTCGGCTGCGGTGTCGCCATCCCCGGACCAGCCCGAAGGGTTCAATGTGGATGACCCGGAAACCTGGGGTCCCGTGGGGCGCAATCAGGCGTGCCCGTGCGGATCAGGCAAGAAGTTCAAGCACTGTCACGGGGCCTTTGTTTGAGCCGGCGGTCCGGCATAAGCCGGCGGCGGCTTGTGGCAGGCGTTACTGCAAGCGCCTGTCTGGCACTGACTGCCCGCACTGCCTTTGCCGCCAGTTCCCCGTCCCACCGCAGGCGACTGCTGGCGGCCAATCCGAAGCCGGTACCGCCGTTCACGCCCATCCAGCCGCCATCTGCAAACGAAACCCTGCAGGTGCTGATATCGATCCGGCAGCAGTCCATGCAGGTGTTTTCGGGCCGGCGCCAGATCGGCTTCAGCCCGATTTCGTCGGGCAAGCCCGGCAAGGAAACGCCGCACGGCATTTTTTCGGTGTTGCGCAAGCACAAGTTCCGCTGGTCCAACCTGTATGTGCACGAGCCGATGCCGTTCATGCAACGGCTGACTTGGAGCGGCATTGCACTGCACGCCGGCGAGTTGCCCGGTTATCCCGCCTCGCACGGTTGCGTGCGGATGCCGGACGAGTTCGCAAAGCAGCTGTTTGATCTGGAGACCAGCGACCGGCACGTGATCATTGCCGATACACCTGCTGCTCCCGTCAACGTCGAGCATGCCGGCCTGCTGAAACCGTTGTCGAAAGTGGAAACCCGCAATCACATAACGGAGAGGTCCAATCCGCCATTGCGGGTATTGCTGACCCGCCTGACCGGCAGGGAAAAAACCCTCAATGCGCAAAAAATCCTGAACAAGCTCGGCTTCAAGGCGGGCAAGCCGGACGGCTATGTGGGGCGCAACACCTGGCGCGCCATTCACAACTTCCAGAAGTCGATTGAACTGCCGGCAAACGGTGTTCTCAACGATGCCACGTACCATGCGCTGCGCTCATCCAATGGTGCTGAAGACTACCCGGAAGGCCACCTCTATGTGCGCCAGGGCTACAAGCCGCTGTTTGATGTCGCCATTCCGCTCAAGGACGCTGAGCAGCCGCTGGGCGCTCACCTGCTGACCCTGCCGGAAGAACACGGTGATCGAAACAAGCCAAAGTGGCTGTCTGTCAGTCTCGAGGACGAAACATCCAAAGCCGGGCTGGATGCGTTTTTGCGGTTCACCATTCCCGATGATGTGCGCCACCGGATCGAGTACCGGCTCGGGCCGCATTCTTCGGTCGCCATTTCCGACACCGGACTGGGACCGGAAACCGGCAAGGGCACCGACTTCATTGTCGTGACCAAGCACTACAGTTGACGCATAACGATAATGTCTCTGGTTGCTATTAGCCGGTTGGCAAATACGTCACAGTCGTTAACTTGCAGCACAGCATGACCAACGAACAAATCATTCTCTTCGTCATCATGGGCAGTGTGCTCGGACTGCTGGTCTGGGGACGCATCCGCTATGACCTGGTGGCATTTGCCGCGCTGGCGCTGGCGGTCATCCTCGGCGTCGTCGACAAGGACACCGCCTTTTCCGGCTTTGGCCATCCCGCCGTCATCATCATTGCGCTGGTGCTGATCGTGTCCCGGGCCCTGTCGCAATCCGGCGCGGTTGACCTGTTGACCCGCAATATAATATCCGCCCAGCGCGGGATCACCGCGCATATCGGCATCATGGGATTGGTCGGCGGTGCGCTGTCTGCGTTCATGAACAATGTCGCGGCACTGGCCCTGCTGATGCCGGTCGACATGCAGGCCGCCGACAAGGCCAAGCGTTCACGCGCGGCAACGCTGATGCCGTTGTCGTTCGCCACCATTCTGGGCGGCATGGTGACCATGATCGGCACGCCGACCAACATCGTCATTGCCCAGTTTCGCGGCAGCGCCACGTTCAATGGCGAACCGCTCGGCAGCTCATATTCCATGTTTGATTTCGCGCCTGTCGGACTTGCATGCGCGATCGCCGGCCTGATTTATATTTCGTTCGTCGGCTGGCGGTTTATCCCGCAGGACAAGGCCAGGTCGGAATCAGCCGTGGAACTTGAGAACCTTGAGGGCTACGTCATGGAGGCCCAGGTTCCCGAAGGGTCACCGGCAATCGGCCAGAAAGTCCGCGAATTGGCGCCGGTTGCGGAGGAAAATGATGTCTTCGTTCTGGGCCTGATCCGGCGCGGAGAACGCCTGCCGGGCTCGGCCCGCGGCGTGGAAATCCGCAAAGGCGACATTCTGGTTCTTGAGGCCGACCCGCAGAGTCTGGAGCAGTTCTCCAATGCCCTGAAGCTCTCCTACTCCGCATCATCACGTCACAAGGGGGCGCTGACCGGCACCCTGGCAATGACCGAAGCCGTTGTCGCATCGGGCTCCAGGGTGGAGGGACGCTCTGCCCACGACGTCAGGCTGCTGAACCGGCAGCAGACCATGTTGCTGGGAGTTGCCCGCCAGGGCCGCCCGTTTCGTGACCGGGTCAGGCGCCTGAAACTGCAGGCCGGTGACGTGCTGCTGCTGATGGGTGACAAGGAGGCGCTGCCCGATGTTGTGCAATGGCTCGGAGGCCTGCCGCTGGCTGAGCGCGGCCTGCAGGTCACCCAGCGCGAAAAGGCAGGCTTTTCCATCGCCATATTTGCCGCCGCCATCGTTGCAGCCAGCCTTGGCCTCGTCTACCTGCCGGTTGCCCTGGCTGCCTGCGTCGCCATTTATGCGCTTCTCAAGGTCATAACCCTGGCGCAGATCTATGAATCGGTGGAATGGCCGGTGATCGTGCTGCTGGCATCGCTGATCCCGATCGGCGCAGCCATTGAAACTTCCGGCGGCACCGAACTGATTGCCAACGCCATCGTCGACATCACCGGCGGCTGGCCGGCATGGGCCGTCCTGTTGCTGCTGATGGCGGTTACCATGACCTTGTCGGACGTGTTGAACAATGTGGCCACCGTGCTGGTGGCAGCCCCGGTATCGATCCGGATCGCCGAGCAGATGAACGTCAACCCGGATGCCATGCTGATGGGCGTGGCGGTCGCGGCAAGCTGCGCCTTCCTGACCCCTATCGGACACAAGAACAACACCATCATCATGGGGCCGGGCGGCTATCGCTTTGGTGACTACTGGCCCATGGGGCTGCCGCTGGAAATCATCATCCTGGCGGTGTCACTTCCCATGATCCTGCTCGTCTGGCCGTTGTAGAGGCCTTTCAGTATCTCGCCTCACGCCGCGAGATGCTCAAACAACCGAGCCACGGCTTCCGCACCGGGGTCCGCGTGGCCCTCCAGTTGCTTGGCGTTGATGTAGGCGGCGCGGCCGGCCTTCGCCTGCAGTATGGTAGCCGTATGATCCGCGCCGGAGCGCGCCGCATCTGCGGCCTCGCGCACGCTGCTCTGCAGCGCATCGAGCGCCGGCGCCAGCGCGTCAACCATTGTGCGGTCCCCCAACTGGGCACCGCCTATTTCCTGCATGCGCGCGAGGCCGGCCTTCAACGCTTCCCGCATCGGCAGACCGCTCGACGCACCATCGCCGGATGCGGCAAAAAAGATCGCAAGCAGCACCCCGGACGACCCGCCCATGGTCTGGCTCAGTTCGAGGCCTATGGCCCGCAACAGCTGCGTGTGGTCTGCCAGCGGCAATCGATCCATAGCCGCAATCAGCGCACGCGCTGCGCCAGCCAGGGTTGAGCCGGTGTCGCCATCACCAGACTTCGCATCCAGGGCATTCAGATCATCTTCCGCGGCTATCAGTACCTCACAGCAATCGGTCAGGAACGTGCGGGTCTCGGCATGGTCTGACGGCAGCGGTGCGACAGGCGTCAGGCCATCGGGAACGGCCACCAGGCCCACCGGTCCGATTTCCGACAGGCCGGGCCAGGCCGCAAGCGGCGTAGCCGCGCTCAACAGCTCGATTTCGCTGTCGTCAGCTGGATAAAGCGATACCGAAAAACCGCGCATGTCCAAAGATGTCATCATTGCAGCCGGACCGATCATGTGGGTTATGCGGTCCGCAATGGGCGATTGCCCCAACTCGTGGGCCAGAACCGACATTTCAAGCACCGAGGCCCCGCCAAGATTGTTGACCAGCGCAACGTGCGGCCTGTCGTCAATTGCCGCCGACAGCTTGTTGGCAACCGCAGCGACCGCTTCCTTCGCACCGTCAAACGCCACCTGCTCGACCCCGGCCTCGCCGTGAATGCCCAGACCCAGCTCAGCCATGCCATCCGGAATCCTGGCCTCCTTGGGCGAGCCGGGAACCGTGCATGTGTCCAGCGACATGCCGATACTTTTCGTGCCGGCGATCACCTTGCGCGCCGCCTGAGCGACGGTTTCCAGGTCACCACCGCGTTCCGCCAGCGCACCGGCGATCTTGTGCACAAACAGCGTGCCTGCCACGCCACGGGCCTGTGGCAGGTCGGGCAGCGCGATGTCATCGTCAACAATCACCATTTCGACATTGAGGCCAAAGGCTTTCGCCCGCTCGGCGGCAAGGCCGAAATTGAGCCTGTCGCCGGTGTAGTTCTTCACGATCAGCAGACAACCGGCCGACCCGGTCACCGCCAGAATGCCGGCCAGCACGGCATCCACGCTGGGCGAGGCAAACACGTCACCGCACACGGCCGCCGTCAACATGCCCGCTCCGACAAACCCGGCATGGGCCGGTTCGTGGCCGGAGCCGCCGCCTGAAACCAGGGCGACTTTTGACTTGTCCCAGTCATTGCGGACCACAACGCGAATGTGAGGATAACCGTCCAGCCGCGCCAGCCTGCCGCCGGAGGCAGCGACAACACCGTCCACGGCCTCGGTGACGATGTCCTCTTTCTTGTTCATGAATTGAGACATTTATTTCTCCCTTCCAGAAAATCGGTCACCGCTCGCATCGAAGTAGAACGGCTTGTCCGGCTTGATTTTCACGATGTCGCCGCTCTTCAGCTCGGTATGAGCGTCAGTGACGGTAATCAGGTCATGGTTTTTGAATGACAGATGAAGCCTGGTCTGGTCGCCAAGGTGCTCGACCCGTGTGACGAAACTCTCCTCACCCTCGCCCTGCGCAATCTGTTCGGGTCTCAGGCCGATCAGTTTGGCTCCCGCCGGAGATCCCTCGAACACGTCAGCCGGCAGGATGTTGATGCGCGGCTGGCCGAGACGGCTGGCAGCATAGATGCTGACCGGGTCTTCATAGATCTCACGCGGCGATCCGAACTGAACCAGCCTGCCATTGTCGAGCACCCCCACATGGGTGGCCATCGTCATGGCTTCGATCTGGTCATGGGTCACGTACAGCAGTGTCGCGCCCGAATTCGCCTGGATGCTCTTCAGTTCAATACGAAGATCGGCGCGCAGTTTCGCATCCAGTGAACTGAGCGGCTCGTCCATGAGATAGATCGACGGATCGCGTACCAGCGCCCGGCCGATTGCAACACGCTGCATTTCGCCGCCGGACAGCGCGGTGGTCTTGTTGTCCAGTTTCTGCTTGATCTGCAGTATTTCCGAGACGCTGTTGATCTTCCGGTCGATATCGGCCTGCAGCGTGTTGAGAAGCGGAGATTTCAGCGGAAACTCCAGGTTCTGCCGAACCGTCAGATGCGGATACAGTGAATACTGCTGGAACACCATCGCAACGTTGCGCTGCGCCGGCATCAACCCCTTCATCGAGCGTCCGCCGATCAGCACATCGCCACTGTCCGGCGTATCAAGGCCTGAAACCATACGCAGCGCAGTCGTCTTGCCGGCCCCGGTCGGACCAAGCAGGACAACGAACGATCCGTCTTCTATGGTCATCGAGACCCGATCGAGAGCGACGGTGTCACCAAAGCTCTTGGTGACATTCTCAAGCACCACCTCAGCCATGGCTCAACACCCCCTCGTTCGCTTCGGACATGAGGGCGTGGCCCTTGTCCGCGTCGAACACGCTGAGCGTGCGGGCATCGAACTCAAGGCCAATGTGCTCGCCGACGGACACCGGCAGATTTGAAGCAACCCGGACCTTTACCTCGCCGTTCGGCGTTTTGAGAGTCACAATTTGCGTAGTGCCCAGATACTCGGTTGCGATCACCTGGCCGCGATAGCCGGAACTGTCTGAAAAGTGAATGTGTTCGGGCCGAACGCCCAGGGTAAGCTGTCCTTTCGCCCCCTGTCTGGTTTGAGGAACTGCCACCTTGTGCCCGTTCAGCTCCACACTGCTGGCACCCGAACCGATCATACCCTCGAAGTCGAGGAAATTCATCGCCGGAGAACCGATAAACCCGGCCACGAACTTGGTCGCCGGCCAGTCGTAAATGTCCTGTGGCTGGCCGAACTGCTCCACCACACCATGGTTCATGACGACAATCTTGTCGCCCATCTGCAGCGCCTCGAGCTGATCATGGGTGACATAGACCGTCGTTGCTCCCATCCGGTCATGCAGCGCACGAAGCTCTTCCGCCATATGCTCGCGAAATTCGGCATCCAGCGCGCCCAACGGCTCATCCATGAAGAACGCCTTGGGCTCACGAACGATGGCCCGGCCCAGCGCAACCCGTTGCCTGTCACCACCCGACAAGCCACCGACCGGCTTGTTCAGAATGTCTTCAATGCCGAGAATTTTCGCCACCTCGACGACCTTTTTGCGGGCGTCATGCTTTGACATGCCCTGGCTCAGAAGCGGGTAGGACATGTTCCTGCCGACGTTCATGTGCGGATACAGCGCAAACATCTGAAACACGAAGGCGATATCGCGCTGCGACGCGGGCTTCATGCCGACTTCCTCGCCGTCAATGTAGATTTGCCCGCTGGTCGGCAATTCAAGTCCTGCCATCATCCGAAGGGTCGTGGTCTTGCCGCAGCCGGACGGCCCCAGAAGCATGAAAAACTCGCCGTCTTCAATGGTGAACGTTGATGAGCGAACCGCCACGAATGTCCCGAATTCCTTGCGCACATTTTCAATTCTTATCTGTGCCATGGATTACTCCGGGAAGTGGCTGACAATGATGAACATCACTGTTCCGACAAGGGTCACGACGAAAGAATAGGTGAAGAGCGACAGGAACACCGGCTGCATCAGCATGATGACACCGAGCGCAATAAGCAGCGATGCCACCATTTCCCAGGCGCCGCGGCGCAAGCGCAACAGTCCGTTGAAAAAGGAACTCATTTGCGCACCGCTCCGAATGTGATGCCGCGCAGCAGGTGCTTGCGAAGCAGGATTGTGAACACCATCACCGGTAGCAGGAACAGCGTTGCGCCTGCAGCCACAGCCGGCCAGTCCTGGCCGCCAACGCCGATAATGGTTGGAATGAACGGAGGTGCGGTCTGTGCCGTCCCAGACGTCAGCAGCACTGCGAAGGCATATTCGTTCCAGGCAAAGATCAGGCAGAATATGGCGGTCGATGCGATACCGGTGGCCGCCTGCGGCAACACCACCTTGTAAAACGCCTGGAAGCGGGTATAGCCGTCAATCAGGGCGGCTTCTTCGTACTCGACCGGAATCTCATCGATGAACCCGTTGATCAGCCACACCGAGAGCGACAGGTTCACTGCGGTGTAAAGCAGGATCATTCCGGCATGTGTGTCATTCAGGCCGAGATACCGGAACATCAGGAAGATGGGAATGGCCACGGCAATCGGCGGCATCATCCTTGTTGATAGTATGAAGAACAGCAAATCGTCTTTCAGCGGCACCTTGAACCGTGAAAACGCATAAGCCGCAGCGGTTCCCAGCACGATCGCAAAAAACGTCGATCCAAAACCGATAATCACCGAATTGAAAAACCTTTCGGAGAAGCGGGACGGGCCGACAATGGTCATGCCCTTCTCGCGGACAAGGCTTTCGTACCAGGGCAGATCCTGATCCGGCGTGGCAGCCGCTTCGGAACTTAATCGCGTCTGGGTGGTGAACAGGTTGACGTAGCCTTCGACCGTCGGCTCGAATACTATTTTCGGCGGATAGGCGATTGCATCCGGCGACGACTTGAAGCCGGTCGCAATGATCCACACCAGCGGCAACATGGTGATCAGCGCGTAGCCTACCACCAGAATGCCGGCGAACCACTTTTGCCGGGAAGATGCTTCTGTGACCGAGAAGCTCATCGTTCCTTCACCTTGTTAAGCGCCTTCACATAGATTGATGCCAGGCCGAAAATCGTGACAAACAGGATGACCGCATAGGCGGACGCATACCCGGTGCGCCACTTTTCAAACGCTTCGCGCTTGAGATTGACGGAGGTCAGCTCTGTCGTGGATCCCGGCCCGCCGCCTGTAAGCTGGACCACCAGGTCGAACATTTTGAAATTCTCAATCCCGCGGAACAGCACTGCCAGCATCAGGAACGGCAACACCATGGGTACCGTGATGGTCCAGAACTGCCGCCATTTGCTGGCCCGGTCACATTCGGCCGCCTCGTAGATGGAATCCGGGATTGACCGCAGCCCTGCCAAGCAGATCAGCATGACAAACGGAGTCCACATCCAGGTATCCACGATGATGATCGCCCATGGTGCGAGCGACACCTCCCCGATCATGGAAAAACTCGATGGGTCGGCCCCGGTCAAGAAGCCGACAACATAGTTGAACAATCCGATCTGCGGTTGGTAGAGGAAAGTCCAGAAGTTGCCGACCACGGCAGGCGACAGCATCATCGGCAGGACGATAATGGTCGTCCACAGATCGTTTCCCTTGAACTTCTTGTTTATCAGGTAGGCCAGCGTGAACCCGATCAGCACCTGAAGCACAATGGTCCAGATCAGGAAATGGGCTGTTGCCTGCATGGTCACCCAGATATCGCTGTCGTTGAGGATGCGCTCGTAATTGCGCAGCCCGATGAAGTCCACATCCCTGTTGGGACGGTTCACGCGGTAGTTGGTGAAACTCAGATAGATCGTCCAGATCAGCGGAAAGATGTTGATCGCCAGCAGCAGGACGATGGTCGGAGCCACGAAAATCATGGCCAGGCCTCGGTCCGAGAGCCCTTTCAGGCGATTTGCAACAACCGGTGGTGTAGACCGTGCAGCGCGTTCTATGGCGGATTCAGGCATATGGGACTCATGAAAAGCGTGTTTGTGTCTGCCGGGCCGGCGGGGAACACCCTATCCGGCTTCGCACACCCGCGAGAAGAGTTGCGGCAGCATATCAGTAACGGTCAGGTTTGTGGCTTTCAGCCGCAACAGCCGAAAGCCACGTTGATCGTGCCGCTACTTCTTGCCTTCATCCTCGAAGACTTCATCCCAGTCCTTGACCAGGCCATCCAGTGCTTCTTTTGCAGTACCCTGCCCGGCCACGACATAGTTGTGGACGCGCGATTGCATGGCCAGAAGCAGGGAGGCATAAGCCGGCTCAGCCCAGAAATCCTTCACGATCGCCATGGAGTCCAGGAATGTCTGCGCATAGGGCTGGCTGGTGGCAAATCCGGGATCTTCGACCACGGCACGAAGCGCCGAGTAACCGCCGGCCTTCCACCATTTCTGCTGCACCTCGGGTTGCGCAAACCATTTGATGTACTCAAGTGCGGCATCCTGCTTGTCGGAATAGGCGACAACGGAAATGCCCTGGCCGCCGAGTTGCGCAAAGTGACCGCCGGGACCGGCCGGGTTGGGGAAATAGCCAGACTTGCCACCGCCGACATTTGGGTCAGCCTCGACGCCTGGCCAGATGAAGGCGAAGTTCATCTGCATGGCCACCTGGCCTGATTTGTAGGCGTCGATGTTCTCCGACATGTACCAGTCCGACGAACCCGGAGGCGTGCAGCAGTCATACAGGGACTTGTAGAATTCCAAGCCCTTTGCAGCCTCGTCGGAATTCACAAACCCTTCCAGTTCATACGGCTTGTCCGGATTGCCATACTGGAACCCGTAATTGTACAGGACGTTGGTGACACCCATTGTGATGCCCTCAGACCCGCGCTCGGTATAGATCGAGGCGCCATAGACTTTCTTGCCGTCGATCTCCCTGCCCTGGAAGAATTCGGCAATCTGCTTCAGCTCCTCTAGAGACTTTGGCGCAGCCAGATCACGGCCGTGCTTTTTCTTGAATTCTTCCTGAAGTTCCGGACGGCTGAACCAGTCCTTGCGATACGTCCAGCCAACGACATCGCCGAATGCCGGCAGCGCCCAGTAGTTCGGGCTGCCTTTTGGCCACTCGGCATAGCCGGTCACGGTTGCCGGAATGAAATCGGCCATGTCGATCCCTTCCTTGGCGAAGAAATCGTTCAGCTTCACATAGTGGCCGTTCTCCGCGGAACCACCGATCCACTGGCTGTCGCCGATCATCAGGTCACACAGCTTGCCGCCGGAATTGAGTTCGTTCAGCATGCGATCGGCAAAGTTCGGCCATGGCACAAACTCGAACTTCATTGAGTGGCCGGATTTAGCCTCGAAATCCTTGCTCAGCTCCACCAGCGCATTTGCAGGATCCCATGCGGCCCAGCACAGTGTCAGCTCCTCCGCCTGAGCCGACGATGGCGAGCCGAGTGAAACCGCGCCTACCAACAGGCCGGCAACGGCAGCGGATTTCATGAAATGATGTCTCATAGTCGAAAACCTCCCTAACGGTGTTCCGGTGTCCACCGGGACAATATCTCGGGCTTGGTGAGCCCCTTGAGCAGCCATGGTGCACCTGAGGTCTCCGCCCCGTTGCGCGCCAGGCCTGGCAATGTCGTCGCAACTCAATCCAACGCCACTAACGCAGCACTGTTTTCAGCCACAACTACCCTATAATTGAGGTGCGTACCTCAATGCAAGTTAATTTTGAGGTGCGTACATCAATTTTCTTGCTATTCTCGCCTATCTATAGAAAACCTAGGCTCGAAACACTGGATATCCGGACGGGAACCATCAATGCGACCGACAACAAAAGATCTTGCAAAAGCTGCCGGCGTCAGCCTTGCAACCGTCGATCGCGTGTTGAATGAACGCCCCAATGTCAGCGAGAAGACCGTTCTGAAGGTCAATGAGGCCATTCGCCGGATCGGGTTTGTCAGAAACCTGGCAGCCGTCAACCTGGCCCGGAGCAAGGAGTATCGTTTCAGGTTCCTGTTTCCTGTTGCAGGCGATCAGTACCTCAACGAGTTGCTCAACCAGGTTGACGAGGCCAATGACGCGCTCAAGTCCGACATGACGGAAGTTCAGGCATTGCAGATTCCGATGGACGATCCGCACCTGGTCGCCAACTACCTGGCGTCGCTGGACCACGGCGAAGTCGATGGCGTCGCCATAATGGCCCCGGAATCCCCCCAGGTGCGCGACTCCATGGCCCGGCTGTATGAGCGCGGGATCAAGGTCGTCCAGTTTCTGTCAGGCCAGGAAAAACTCGAGAACCTGGATTTTGTCGGTGTCGACAACTTTGCCGCCGGCGCGACCGCCGGGCGGATACTGGGCCGTTTCGTGGGCGGGAGACCGGGAAAAATCATGGTGGTCGCCGAGACCATGCAGTCTCTGGACGCCATTCAGCGGCGGCTGGGGTTCGACAATATCCTCAATGCGAAATTTCCCAACCTGTCCGCGTTGCCGTCTTTGGAAACGCACGGAGACGAAGCCAGAACAGGCCGGATCATTGCCAGAACCTTCGAACATCAACAAGACATCGTGGCGATCTATGTCATGAGTTCGGAAGCCCGCGTGCCACTGACCCACGCGGCTGCCTGTTGTGACCTGGAACAACTGGCAGTCGTGGTGCACGAGCGCACGCCGTTCAGCGAAGCCTCGATACGCGATGAGCGGATTGACGCCATTATCGCACAAAATCCCGGGCACGCGGTTCGCAGTGCGGTGCGCATCATGCGGGCAAGAACAGACAATCGCCTGCCGCTGGCATCACAGGAAAAAATCCGTATCGAGGTCCTCCTGAAAGAGAACCTGTGACGGCGATGGGTTTGAAATCCCGCAGCATTCCCGAACGTCGTGACAAGCGTTGTTGCGCTGATCCTACTTCCACTCTCCGGCCCGCCAGCCACGAATGAGCTGCGGCGCCAGCGGATCTGCAGATGCCTGCCGCACCTCGAATTCAGGCGGCACGCTTATGTTGTGCGGCATGAACACATAGCGCTGCTGCTTGACGCCTACGGTCGGCGGCTGGCGCGTCTGCTCGAAATAGTCATAACCGACCTTCAGGTCGCGCCAGTACGGTTCGTGCGGATGGCCGGCATACCGAAACAGGTTCTGTTCGGTCATGCGGAACGGAAACGCATGCACCGGAAATTCTCTCTGGCCGTGCAAAAACGCTTCACGGGCCAGCGAGAACAGTTCCTGGATATGCTCGTCGGTGATCGCGTAGCAGCCTGCCGAGCGGCACCCGCCGTGCACCATCAGATGCGTGCCGGTTCGCCCCAGGGATTTGTCAAACGCGTTGGGAAAGCCAAGGTTGAAGGACAGGTAGTATTCCGATTTGGGGTTCATCTGGCGCTGCGACACCATGTAGAACCCCTCCGGCGCCTGCTTGTCGCCTTCCTTGAACTTCGGCCCCAGCACACCGGACCGGCTGCAAATGTCATAGGTTCGGAACTGCACAAAAGGCCCATAGGCCTGCTGCAGCCAGACCTCCATCTGGTTTTCTTCCTTGAACACCCGCACAAACAGCGGCGCGCCGACTTTAAGGTTCTGGCGCTGCAAATCCGCCATCACCCTGGGCGACAGCGGCTCCAGCGCCTTGTCGGTGCTGCTGCAGGCGGAAAGTGCGACCAGCGATGTCAGGCCGGTGGCACAAAAGCCGCGACGCGTCAGTCTCGTCTTGAACGTGTTGTCACTGTCCATTTTTTGACAAACCCAGTTTCCGAAACCGTCCTCACTTACCCTATTGTGCCGCACAACCCTCTAACGCTCAATTAACCACGTACGACTTGTTGGCCACCCTGACACGCGGCACTTCGCGCAGGCGCTCAAACGCATCGTAACCGGGCTTCAGCATCGACCAGAAGTCATGCCATTTTGCCCCCTTGTGCCGGTCAAGCGCGGCCTGTTCCAGCCGGAACGGAAACGCGTGCACACGCACCGCCTGCTGGCCGTTGTCCAGCGCTGCCTCCACGAGCCGGTAGATCACCTCGACATGGTGATCGCGCACCGCATAGCACCCGATCGACGAACACCCGCCATGCACCATCAGAAACGATCCGGTGCGGCCCAGCGAGCGGTCATACCGGTTGGGAAAACCCAGATTGAACGAAAGATGATGCCGGCTGTTGGGATTCAACCGGCCCTTGGTGACCGTGTAAAAACCCTCCGGCGATTGCCTGTCACCCTCTTTCAGCTTCGGCCCCAGGTTGCCGGACCAGTTGCAGATCTCCACCGTCCGGTACAATTCCCAACCTTTCTGTCCCCGCAACCACAGTTCAAGTTCGGAACTCTGCTTGAAGATGCGGATGAATACCGGCATGCCCGGCTTGAGCTGGCGGGCCTCCAGTTCTGCCCAGGCCTGCTGCTTGAAGGCCTGTGGATCAGGATAGCGCAGTCGCTCCACGATACGGTTCCCCTCGCCGGTGTGGTAAAGCGCGTAGCCGGTGGTCGCCATGATCGCCAGCACCAACACCAATTTGAACAATCGCCGCATACGTCCACACAGCCTTTTATCTCATCTCGGGCGCAAGATCGCCGAGTAAAGCGGCAAGTTTGCGGCGATTTTGTGCGATCAAAGGCGTATGCGACAGAGCAGATCGCGGCCCGCCTTGCGGCCAGACAAGGTGTCACGCGCCGAGCGTGCGCCCGATCGCCAGGAACTTGTCCCGCCGCTGCTGGCGGATCTCATCCTCGGACATGTGCTTGAACGGCATCAGGGCTGCTGACACGGCATCCCTGACCGACCGGATGGCCGCGTCGCGGCCCCGGTGCGCACCGCCGACCGGTTCCGGCACAATGGTATCTATGACGCCGAGTTCCTTCAGGTGCGCCGCGGTAATGCGCATGGCTGTGGCGGCCTCGCTGGCGCGCGCTGAATCGTGCCACAATATTGATGCCGCACCTTCCGGCGAGATGACTGAATAGATCGAATGCTCGAGCATCAGAACCGAATTCGCTGTCGCAATGGCAACAGCTCCGCCGGAACCGCCTTCACCGATAATGGTCGAGACGATCGGCGTGCCCAGTCCGAGACAGCAGTCCGTTGACCTGGCAATCGCCTCGGCCTGGCCGCGCTCTTCCGCGCCAATGCCGGGATAGGCGCCCGCAGTATCCACGAATGTGAGCACCGGCAGGCCGAAACGCTGGGCCAGCTCCATCAGCCGGACGGCTTTGCGATAGCCCTCCGGCCGCGCCATGCCGAAATTGTGCTTCAGGCGCGACTTGGTGTCAGCCCCCTTTTCCTGGCCGATAACAACCACCGGATCGCCTTCAAACCGTCCCAGGCCGCCCAGAACGGCGTCGTCCTCGGCATACTTCCGGTCTCCGGCAAGCGGCGTGAACTCGGTGATCAGGGCGTCGAGATAATCCTTGGTGTGCGGCCTGTCCGGATGCCGGGCAACCTGAGTTTTCTGCCACGGTTCAAGGTCTGCATAAAGTTCCGCAAGGGATTTTGAAAGCTTGCCTTCCAGCTGCTTTACTTCATCGGCAATCGATACCGAACCGTCTTCGTCATTTATGGATTTCAACTCGGCAATCTTGCCGGCCAGCTCGGCAATGCGGGTTTCAAAATCAAGAAATGTCTGCATATGTCACATGATGCGCAACTGCTGGAACCGCAGTGCCCGCCCTCGCCTGAGCCCGATTGACTATGGCCTGCAAACTGGCGTTACGCCGATACGATGTCAACCTGCTAATTACCGGTTGAGCGGGTGGTGACTTTCAACCGCCTCGCGCAGTTTTTCCGGCATCACGTGGGTATAGATCTGTGTTGTTGAGATGTCCGCATGGCCCAGCATCTGCTGAACCGACCTCAGATCCGCACCGCCCTGCAGCAAATGGCTGGCAAAGGCATGCCGCACCACATGCGGGGACACCGCATCCGCATCGAGCCCTGCAAGCCCCGCCAGTTGCTTCAGCAACAGCGCAAAATGCTGGCGGGTCAGGTGTTTCTGCGCGCCGCTGGAGGCGAACAGGTATTGCGAGGGTTCCAGGTACACCACGTCAGCCGCCTGTTTCACAGCGTCCAGGTAGGAGTTGATTGCAGCACGTGCGGCAGGCGACAGCGGCGCCAGCCGTTCTCTCCCGCCCTTGCCGCGCACGATGATGAACCGGTCATCGCCGGACACCATGCCGACCGTCAGGCTGACCAGCTCGGATACCCGCAGCCCAGTGGCGTACAGCACTTCTGTCAGACACACCATGCGCAGGGCTTTCAGCCTGGCCTTGCCGCGTGCGCCGGCCGCCTGCTGGCGCGCGGCAACCAGCAGCTTTTCAGCCTGGCCAACGCTCATTGTCTTCGGCAGCGTGCGCGCCTTGCGCGGTGCGGCGATACCGCCTGCCGGATCATCGTCCACAATGCCTTCGGCGTAGGCGAACTTGTGCAATTGCCGCGCCGCAGACAGGCGGCGGGCAATGGTTGATTTGGCCAGACCCTCAGCCTGCAGTTCGGCCAGCCAGGCACGCACTTCGCTGCTGCCGGCGTCGGCCAGGGCACAACGGCTTCGTTTCAGAAAGTCGATATAGTGTTCGAGGTCACGGGCGTAGGCGGAAAGAGTGTGCTTCGATGCGCCGCGCTCGGCACTCATCATCTCCAGGAACAGTGCAACCGTCCGGTCGCCGGTTAATGCCGCATCCGGACCCGGGCCGCTGTAACTGTCAGTTCTCGAAGACCCCATTGGAAAGCTGCTTCACCACTTCTTGCTGTTCGGGCGGAAAATTCGCCAGCCCCCAGACTGTGCCATACCCGGCACCAGCCAAGCACAGTACGATTAACAGAAAGCGAAGGCTGTCAGGCATAACGGATATTATGTTCCTCAAACGGATAGTTGGGGTTTGCCATTTGCATTCCCGCAATGTGCAACAATCCGGGTCAATTCGCAAAGTGTTTGCGCACTGAAGGCGTTGTACCGCGCCGGATTGGCGCCGTTAAGACCGTTCGCCGAAATCAAGCATGTTCTATGGCATCACCGGTCGTTTTCTCCTAAAACATAAAAAACAGGGCGCCAGGCACGCTCAATACCTGAATTGGGTTTAAACACCAGTGAACGAAACCAGCAAGTCCAGCGACAACATCACCACCATCGTCTCACAGCTCAACGGCCGCAGCATCGTCCTGATCGGACTGATGGGCGCCGGCAAGACTACAATAGGCAGGCGCCTGGCCAAAAAGCTGAAACTGCCATTTGCCGATGCCGACACCGAAATCGAGAAAGCAGCCGGCAAGACCGTTCCGGAGATATTCGAGGAGCATGGTGAACAGTATTTTCGCGACGGCGAGCGCCGGGTCATCGAACGCCTGCTGAACGAGCAGAGCAGCGTGCTCGCAACCGGAGGCGGCGCCTACATGAATCAGGACACCCGCCAGACCATTGCAGACAGGGGGATATCCGTGTGGCTCAAGGCGGACTTTGACCTGTTGATGAAGCGGGTCCGCAAAAGGTCAAACCGGCCCCTGCTCCTGACTGACGACCCGGAAGCGGTCATGCGCAAACTGATCGCAGAGCGTTACCCCGTCTATGGCAATTCCTCCGTAACCGTGGAAAGCCGGGATGTGCCCCACGACCAGATTGTCGTCGCATGCATCGAAACCCTGGCCGATCACCTGCGCCAGGAAGAAACGGCAGGCGCATGAACAACAACACGTCACGCCCGCAGGACACAGCCAGGGCCGAGGTCAATGTCTCGCTCGGCGAGCGCAGTTACGATATCGCGATTTCAGATGGCCTGCTCGCCCATGCCGGCCACACCATCGCGCCTTTGCTGGCCCGTCCGGTCACTGCGATCGTGACCGACGAGAATGTCGCGCGCCACCATCTCAAGACCCTGACCGACAGTCTCGATCAGGTCGGCATAAAGCATACCTCAATCATCCTCCCGGCAGGAGAGCAGACCAAGAGCTATGCCCGGCTTGCCGAGGTGTGCGATGACATCCTGGCTGCCGGCATGGAGCGCAATGATCACATTATCGCTTTTGGCGGCGGTGTGATTGGAGACCTGGCCGGATTTGCCGCCGCCATCGTGCGCCGCGGTATCGGTTTCATCCAGATACCGACCTCGCTGCTGGCGCAGGTCGACAGTTCCGTCGGCGGCAAGACCGGCATCAATTCCAGCCACGGCAAAAACCTGATCGGGGCGTTTCATCAACCCGTCGCCGTGCTGGCGGATATTGACGTGCTGAACACGCTGCCGGCGCGCGAACTGGCGGCCGGTTACGCTGAGGTGGTGAAATACGGCCTGCTCGGTGACGCGGACTTCTTCGGCTGGCTGGAGGATAACGCCTCGCGCATGTTTGCCGGCGACCCGCAGGCCCGCATTCATGCCATCCGCACGTCCTGCCAGGCAAAGGCAGCCATTGTGGCCCGTGACGAGCGCGAGAGCGGCGATCGCGCGCTGCTCAACCTCGGCCATACTTTCGGTCATGCGATGGAAGCCGCCACAGGCTACTCCGACAAGCTCTTGCATGGCGAAGGCGTGGCCATCGGCATGGCGATGGCGTTCCGGTTTTCCGAGCAACTGGGCATCTGCGCACCGGGCACTGCGGCGCGCATGCAAAAGCATCTGAAATCGGTCGGTTTGCCGACGGATGTGTCCGCTATCCGGCCACATCTTCCCGATGCCAATGGGCTGCTGGAGATCATGCGTCAGGACAAGAAAGCCGAGGCAGGTCGCATTAACTTTGTTCTGGTAAAAGATATCGGCAATGCCTACATCGACAGAACAATAGAAGAGGACGGCCTAGTCAAATTCCTTGAGGCCGAATTAGAACTGAAATGACGCTCGCACTCGGCATCATGGCCGGCGCAGCCTTCGGGCTGGTACTTCTGTCTGCATTCTTTTCCGGATCCGAAACAGCGCTGACAACATCGTCACGCCCGCGGCTTCACGAGCTGGAAAAGCGCGGCGAGAGGCGCGCCCGCACGGTCCTGGATCTGAAGGAACAGCCGGAACGCCTGATCGGCGGCATTCTGCTTGGCAACAACCTGGTCAATATTCTGGCCTCGGCGCTGGCCACTTCGGTTTTTCTGCAGTTGTTTGGAGAAAGCGGCGTCATCTGGGCAACCCTGGTCATGACGGCGCTTGTGCTGGTGTTCGGCGAGGTGTTGCCGAAAACCTATGCCATCGTCTACCCGGAACGGTTTTCACTCGCTGTCAGCGGGCTCATCTCGATGTTCGTGAAAGTGTTCGCGCCGGTTGTGATGGGCGTCGAAGTGATCGTCAAGAACGTGCTGTCGCTGGCCGGCGTGGACCTGGCCAATGCCGGCAACATCCTGTCGCCGCAGGAAGAGATCCGCGGCGCCATCGACCTGCACCACAAGGAAGGCGCTGTGGTCAAGAACGACCGCGACATGCTCGGCGGCGTGCTCGATCTGTCTGAGCTGGAACTGTCGGACCTGATGATTCACCGCACCAAGATGTTCTCCATCGATGTCGATACGCCCAACGACGAAATCATCTCCGATCTGCTGAAGTCGGGGTTTTCGCGCGCACCGGTATGGCAAGACAATCCGGACAACATCATCGGCGTGCTGCACGCCAAGGACGTGCTTTCGGCGCTGCAGTTGAACAAGGGTGATGCTTCGAAGCTCAACATAAAGGCAATCTGCTCAAAGGCCTGGTTTGTGCCCGACACCACGACGGTGAACGATCAGCTCTCCGCATTCCTCAGGCGCAAGTCCCATTTTGCCCTGGTCGTGGATGAATACGGAGAGGTGATGGGCCTTGTCACCCTGGAAGATATTCTGGAAGAGATTGTCGGCGATATCGCCGATGAGCATGATGTGATCAGCGCGGATATTTCGCGCGAGGCGTCCGGGTCCATGGTGGTTAACGGATCACTGCAGATTCGCGACCTGAACCGGGCCAATGACTGGGAACTGCCGGACGATGAAGCCAATACCATTGCCGGTCTGGTCATCCATGAGGCCCAGATGATCCCCGAGAAGGGTCAGGCCTTCACCTTTCACGGGTTTCGGTTCGAAGTCGCCGGCAAGAAGCGCAACCAGATCACCCGGCTGCGCATCACCCCGTTGAACAAGGTCGGCTAGGCCGAGGTGGGTTGGATCAGTCCTCCGGCACGCTGGCGGAAATCGCCAGGGCGTGAACCGGTCCGCGCAATTCCTCGGCCAGCACTTCATTGACCAATCGGTGGCGCTGGACCAAAGACTTGCCGACAAACGCCTCAGCCTGGATCTTGACCCTGAAATGGGTCTCGCCTTCCGGCCGGGCACCGGCATGGCCGGCATGAAGATGTGATTCGTCGATCACCTCCAGTGCCTGTGGCACCAGTGCTTTTGACAGTTTTTCGGTGATCGTCTGTCCGACATGGCCGAGTTCCATTGGTTTTCGTTCCTTTTCCTGCACAAAATTCAACATGCAGGTCCACATTGATGACTTCTTCGTAATTTATGGGCTATGGAAATTCCAAATGTCCACAACATTAGGTTATACTGCTGCGCTGCCACGGTGGCCATCATTCCCTACGCACGACAAAAATCAGGCGACAGATGAAACTGAATTCGAAATACTTCGACGGCATCCGCATCAAGAAGGGCGGCAAGGCAGAACCCGAAACATTCACCTGCGAATGGCCGGGCTGCGACGCTGTGGGCAATCACCGGGCGCCCAAGGGCCGCAATGCGGAAGGCGAGTACTTCCGCTTCTGTGTCAAGCATGTGAAAGAGTATAACAAGTCCTACAACTATTTCGACGGCATGGCAGACAGCGATATCGGCGCCTGGATAAAGGCGTCGCAAACCGGCCATCGCCCGACCTGGAAACTGGGCGACAGCTCATGGGCGGAAAACAAGCGGTCCCGCGCCACCAAGTCCGGATCGAAGAAATCCGCCCGCAGCGGTTATCGCCATGACAGCGACGTCAATGACCCGCATTCGATTTTCGAAGAGGCAATCGGCACCGAGCGGGCAGCCACGTCACGGCGCCGGGTCGGCAACGCCGAACGCAAGGCGCTTGACACGCTCGGACTCGATCCCGGCGTGACCGCGGATGAGATCAAGGCCCAGTACAAGCTGCTGGTCAAACGGTTTCACCCGGACGCAAACGGCGGCAGCCGCGAGACCGAGGACCGGCTCCGCGACATCATCACTGCCTACAATTATCTGCGCGATGCCGGCGTGTGCTGAATTGCAGCGAAAGTGCCCCTTGCTAGGCTTGTGGTAGTCAGACTAAAACCTCATTGCATATGACCCTTGAGCCCCGGTTTTCCATATGCGAAGACCGGGTATTGATTTCCCGGAGACCGCTTTCCAATGAACGCAAACACAAAGATCGATGCACCAGGCATGCCTGATACAACCATTCCGGTGCGCAAGGTCTTCGATATAGATACGGATCTGACAGTTCCGGCGTATTCCAAGGGCAACGAATATGTCCCGGAAGTGGACGAGGATTACCTGTTCAATCCGGAAACGACCCTGGCCATTCTGGCCGGGTTTGCCCATAACCGCCGGGTCATGGTGTCCGGCTTCCACGGCACCGGCAAGTCAACCCATATCGAGCAGGTCGCTGCCCGGCTGAAGTGGCCGCTGGTGCGCATCAACCTCGACAGCCATATTTCGCGTATCGACCTGGTCGGCAAGGACGCCATTGTCATCAAGGACGGCAAACAGGTCACCGAGTTTCGCGAGGGCATCCTGCCGTGGGCCTATCAGAACAATGTGGCACTGGTGTTTGACGAGTATGATGCCGGCCGCCCCGATGTGATGTTCGTGATCCAGCGCGTGCTGGAGAGTTCCGGCAGGCTGACGCTGCTCGACCAGGCCCGTGTGCTGAAGCCGCATCCGGCATTCCGCCTGTTCGCGACCGCCAACACCGTCGGTCTCGGCGACACCACCGGTCTCTATCACGGCACCCAGCAGATCAACCAGGCCCAGATGGACCGCTGGTCGATCATCGTACAGCTCAACTATCTCAGCCATGAGCAGGAATGCGGCATTGTTCTGTCCAAGAACAAGCAGTTTGACGATGGCGCCGGCCGCAAGGTGATCTCGAACATGGTACGCCTGGCGGACCTCACCAGGAACGCATTCATGGTCGGCGATCTGTCGACCGTCATGAGTCCGCGGACCGTGATTACCTGGGCTGAGAACGCCACCATATTCAATGATGTGGGCATGGCGTTCCGTATGACATTCCTGAACAAGTGTGATGAGCTCGAGCGTGCCCTGGTATCCGAGTTCTACCAGCGTTGCTTTGGTGAGGAATTG
Source organism: Anderseniella sp. (assembly GCA_028289645.1). Classification (GTDB taxonomy): domain Bacteria; phylum Pseudomonadota; class Alphaproteobacteria; order Rhizobiales; family Aestuariivirgaceae; genus Anderseniella. Next base: position 152,075 of record JANQOK010000012.1, on the reverse strand, counting down.
CCTGAATCGTCCGCCGCTTTGGCCATTGCCTGACCCGAAGGACAACACGCAACCCGATGGCAAATGATCGTGAAGCACCGGCAGACAACTTCAAGCGCGCCCTGACGCTCGCCATGAAGACGATTGCCCAGGAGCCGGAACTCACCTGCTCCTTCGGTGCCGAACACCCCGGCATCACCGACAAGCGCGCCCGCTTGCCGCAGGTCACCCGCGATGCAACCGCTGCCGATCTGGCGGTTACCCGTGGCCTGTCTGACGCCATGGCGATGCGGCTTGCCAACCATTCGACCAGCGTGCATGCGCGCTATCTGCCCCAGGGCCAGCAGGCACGCACCGTTTATGAGGCCATCGAACAGGCCCGGGTCGAAGCTCTCGGCGCACGCGCCATGCCGGGCATGGCCGACAATCTGAACGCCATGATGGACCAGCGCTTTGACGAAAAGGTCACAGGCCCCCTGCACAAGCGCGAAGACGCGCCGCTTGAAGACGCGCTCGCCCTGATGGTGCGTGAGCGCCTCACCGGGGAAGCACCGCCGGAGTCCGCGAAAAAGCTGGTTGACCTGTGGCGCCCGTGGATCGAGGAGAAGGCCAGCGAGAAGCTCGACGGACTGGACGAGTGCATCCATGACCAGGTCGCTTTCTCACGCCTGTCGCGTGACCTGCTGGCACGGCTGGAAATGTCGGACGAGCTCGGCGACGACCCGGACGACGCCGACGACAATGACGACGACACCGACGACGATGCCGAGGGCGAGCAGGAACAGACGGAAACCGGCCAGGAAGACGCCGAGACCTCCGCTTCCGAGGACATGGAACAGGGCGAAGCCGACCAGGATGAAACCATGGAAGACGCCATGGAGATGGACGGCTCTGAAGACATGGACGACATGCAGGGCGAGGAAGAGCCCGATGGCGACCAGCCGTGGCGCCCGGAGCTTCCGTTTGCATCCATGTCCAATGACAGGTTTTATCAGGTCTACACCAATCAGTTCGATGAAACGGTCGAGGCAGACGAGCTGTGCGACCCGGAAGAACTGACCCGGCTGCGCAATTATCTCGACAAGCAGCTGGCCAGCCTCCAGGGCGTGGTTGCCAGGCTGGCCAACCGCATGCAGCGCCGGCTGATGGCGCAGCAGAACCGTTCCTGGGACTTTGACCTTGAAGAGGGCATTCTCGACGCTGCCAGGCTGTACCGTGTGGTCATCGACCCGATGAGCGCGCTGTCGTTCAAGGTCGAACAGGACACCCAGTTCCGCGATACGGTCGTGACGCTGCTGCTCGACAACTCGGGCTCCATGCGCGGCCGGCCCATCACTGTCGCCGCCACCTGCGCGGACATTCTGGCGCGCACGCTGGAGCGGTGCGGTGTCAAGGTTGAGATTCTTGGATTTACAACCCGCGCCTGGAAAGGCGGCCAGGCCCGGGAGAAATGGCTGGCCGACGGCAAGCCGGCCATGCCGGGCAGGCTGAACGATCTGCGCCACATCATCTACAAGTCCGCCGATCAGCCCTGGCGCCGCGCCCGGCGCAATCTCGGCCTGATGATGCGCGAGGGCCTGTTGAAGGAGAACATCGACGGTGAGGCCCTGATCTGGGCGCACAACAGGCTGCTGGGCCGTCCTGAGCAGCGCCGTATCATGATGGTGATCTCCGATGGTGCGCCGGTCGACGACTCAACCCTGTCGGTCAATTCCGGCAACTATCTTGAAAAGCACCTGCGCCAGGTCATCGCCGATATCGAAAACCGCTCTCCGGTTGAACTGATCGCCATCGGCATCGGTCATGACGTGACACGCTATTACCAGCGGGCCGTCACCATTGTTGATGCCGAGGAACTTGGCGGCGCCATGACCGAAAAGCTTGCCGAACTGTTTGAGGAACGCGCGGTGACACCGCCTCCGGCCAGCAGAATGCGCAAGGCCGGTTGAAGCACTTGAAAGAGCGAGCCATGAGACACTGCGGATGGGTGATCGTATGTTGCCTGGCCGCAATGACAATTGCCCCGGTCCAGCCCGCCATTTCAGACGAGACTGCGATCTCGGTCAGCGCCAGTCCACGGGGCTTTGCACGGTTTGGCAACGGCGGGCTGCCGTCGGGTCTCACTTTCCTCGGCGGACTGACCCTGACCAGCGACAACAAGCATTTCGGCGGCTTTTCGGGCCTGGAAGTCTCGCGTGACGGCAAACGCTTTGTCAGTGTCAGTGATCGCGGACACTGGCTGACCGGCCGCTTCGTCTATGAACAAGGCCGCCTCAAGGGAATTGCCGACACCCGGCTTGCGCCGATCCTGAACCACAAGGGCAACAACGACACGCGCAACTCGCGGTCCGACGCGGAGGCTGTCGCCGCCTGGAACTCCAGGGGGCTTAAGGGCAAGTTGATCGTCGCGTTTGAACGGCGCGAACGGGTTGAGCAATTCAATTTCGGCAAGCGCGGTTTCAAAGCAAAAGCCAAACGGCTGCGGAGCCCGAAAGCCATCTCGCAGGGACAGCGCAACGGTGAGATCGAGGCACTTGGCCGGTTTTCAGAGGGGCCCCTGAAAGGTTGGCTGGTTGCAGTATCAGAGCGCAACTTTGCCAAGGACGACAGCCTGCGCGGCTGGCTGTGGCGCAAGGGCAAGACCCGCGAGTTTCACATTCCGCGCCACGAAGACTATCTGGTGACCGGGCTTGCCATCCTGCCGGGCGGCGAGGAAATCATCACCGTGGAACGCAGTTTCAAGCGTCCGGTGCTGGTCGGCATGGCATTGCGCCGCTTCTCGGTGGAAGACCTGCAACAGCGTAACACCGGGCCGGGCGAGCTGCTGTTCTCCGGCAAGCTGACGTCCTATCAGATCGACAATATGGAAGGCATCGCCGCCCACAGGGATGAAACCGGCACAATCATCACGGTGATTTCAGACGACAATTTCAATACATCGGTGCAATCCACCGTGATGTTTCAGTTCCGCCTGAACTAGAACTCGATTCAAGGCCGGTTGCCGCTAGATTTCGATACCACCGTCATATTTGTCCAGAAAGGACACGACGTCCATCCGCGCCATGTCATCCACCGCATCTGCCAGCCGGTCATGGCTCCAGTTCCACCATTCAAGCTGCAGCAGCCGTTGTGCGGTCTCGGGCTCAAACCGCCAGCGCACGAAACGCGCCGGCGTGCCGGCAACAATGGCATAGGGTTCGACGTCGTGTGTCACGACGGCACCGGCACCAATAACAGCGCCTGAGCCAACCGCCACTCCGGGCAACACGATGGCGCCATGCCCGACCCAAACGTCGTGCCCCAGCACCACCTTTCCCTGTTCCATGCGTTGCTCGCGAAACGCCCGGTCGAGTTTCTTGCCGACAAAATATTCGTTGGGCCGATAGGTGAACTTGTGCTGGCTGACCCGGTCAACCGGGTGATTGAGCGCGTTGAGGCGCACATCGGCCGCTATGGCGCAGAACCGGCCCGTCCGAGTATAGATCAGTTCCGAATGACGCTCGACATAGCTGTAGTCGCCCAGCGTCGATGAGCGCATGAGAACCCGTTCCTTGACCTCGCAGAACCGCCCGATCCTGCAGTCCTGCAAAGTTGCCGATGTGTGGATCACCGGCTCGCCATCGCGGCTGGCGCGGGCCGGGCGAGGTTTGCGACCGTTATCTCCGGTTTTTCCCGTCATGAGCGAAACTCACCAGAAAAAAAGCCGCCCCCTTTCAAGGAGCGGCCGGGACCTTTTAACAGGCTGAATGCCTCAGGCTTTGAATGCCTGTTCAGGCAGCAGCGCTTGCCAGCTTCTTTTCAACCTGGCGCTTAACCCGTCTTGCCGACAGTGACAGTTCCGAGTCACGGGCCTTCAGCAGGTAGGCGTCAAGGCCACCGCGATGCTCGACCGAGCGCAGTGCGGCGGCTGAAACCTTGAATGCAAAGTCGCGGCCGAGGCTCTCGCTCATCAGGTGCACCTGGCACAGATTGGGCAGGAAGCGGCGGCGGGACTTGTTGTTGGCGTGGCTGACATTGTTACCTGCCAGAACACCCTTGCCGGTCAATTCACAACGACGGGCCATGTCAAATACTCCAGTTTGTTCAGCAATTCCGGTTGCCGTAGGCATCTGCTCTCAGTGCGAACTCGGTGCTGGTCCAGAAAGGTCCATAAACACAAAGTCCGGCGCCAGCGGGCCGGATCAAATTCATCGCGTGTCTATAGGCAAGCACGCACCAGCCGTCAAGCCCGGTTTTGCGGCGGCACGCAACACGAACTCCGGACAAAACATCGAAAGCCGCCCAACAATCAGGTTCAACACCTTGTGATATGGCCCGGACATACCATATTCATGGCACAAACAGGCCCTAGCCCTGTGGACCAACCTGTTTCATTCAGCCAGCGTTCAGGCATGATCATGCAAGAAGCCGGTCACACAGCCACCACTGATAAGACCCGGGGTACAGCACGCACCATGAAAACAGCCATCATGAACACGATCGCAGCTGCGGCGGTCGCCACATCCGCTTTCACCATGGCCTTCACCATTTCGCCGGGATCTGCGGCGGCGGCGGACAAGCTGAAAGTTCAGTACGATCTTTACACCCGCGGGGTCAGGGCGTTTGCGCTGAACTATTCGGCGGACATTGCCCAGAACTCCTTCAATGCCAGGGCGAAACTGCGCCCAAAGGGGCTGGCATCGCTGTTTATCGACCTGAAAATGGACATGACCTCTTCAGGTGCTCTGACCAAGAAAGGCGCCCGGTCCGACAACTTCACCATGAAAGTGAAGGAAAAAGGCAAGAATGCCAGGTACGAGGTCAACTTTGACGGATTACAGCCCGTTTCCACAAAACGCAAACCGGCAGTGAAACGGGACACCGAAGCGAAAATCAACGAGGCATCTGCTGCCGGCGCCCGCGACACGCTTGCATCCATCATGGATATCGCGGTCACGCCCGCCGAGAACCCCTGTGACTCCAGTTACCGCGTCTACAACGGCAAGGAAGTCTTCAAACTTGACCTGCAGAAAATCAAAGATGACAGGTTCGGCAAAAAAGACGGCGGCGTCTATCGCGGTCCGGCGATCGTGTGCAGGATGACCTACTCCACCCTCGCCGGCCTGTCTGCCAAGACAGAAAGAAAGTATCGGAAAAATCCGCCGGTTTTCAGGGTCTGGTTTGCACCGGTAAGATCCACCGCGCTGGGCCGAGACATGAACGTCCTGGTCGCCGTCACCGGCAAGATCAAGGGCAAGGACTTTGTTGCCTACGCCAACAAGGCAACCCTGTCCGGCCGGCCGCTCAACTCCAAATCCCTAGCCAAGAGATAGCAAGAGGCAGACTTCGGCAATAACACCGGCTTGTGTCCCGGGACAACCTGGCACGCAATATATGGGGGTGAACACAACATGAATCTGAGGCGATTCATGATTCGGTCATGACATGTTCCTGTTTGAATCCAGCGCCGGGCTGAGCCCGCCACACATCCCGGCAAGTTCTGCAGCACCTGCTGGCAGCGATGTTTTGCACCAGATACATGCGCCAATTGCCATGCTAGTTTCTTCGACGCGTAGCCTTACCGGACCCTCAGCAGAACTCCCATGGATGCCCGCAGAAACATAACCGCCCTGCTCGGGCCGACCAATACTGGCAAAACCCACCATGCGGTCGAGAGGATGCTTGGTCATCCCAGCGGCATGATCGGCCTGCCGCTGCGTCTGCTTGCACGCGAGGTTTATGATCGTGTCGTTGACCGGGCCGGGCAGATGTCTGTCGCACTGGTTACCGGGGAGGAAAAACTGATCCCGCCGGCGCCACGCTATTGGGTATGCACCGTTGAAGCCATGCCCAACGACATACCGGTGTCGTTCATGGCCATCGACGAGATCCAGCTCGCTGCCGACAGCGAGCGTGGTCACGTGTTTACCGACAGGCTGCTGCACTCGCGCGGGCTCAACGAAACCATACTGCTGGGTGCGGCGACCATCCGGCCGATGCTGGAGCACTTGCTCGACGGGGTGAACTACGTGTCGCGCCCCAGGTTCTCCAAACTCACATTTGCCGGCCAGAAGAAGATCACCCGCTTGCCCAAGCGCACCGCCATTGTCGGGTTTTCGGCAAGCATGGTGTACGCCGTAGCGGAACTGATCCGGCGCCAGCGCGGCGGTGCGGCAGTGGTGCTGGGCGCCCTGAGCCCACGCACCCGCAACGCCCAGGTGGAACTGTATCAGTCAGGTGATGTCGATCATATCGTGGCAACCGATGCCATCGGCATGGGGCTCAACATGGATGTCGATCACGTGGCCTTTGCCGCAACCCGGAAGTTCGACGGGTTTCAGTTCCGCAATCTGACCGCTGCGGAGATGGGCCAGATTGCCGGCCGTGCCGGGCGATACATGAACGATGGCACTTTCGGGCTGACCGCGGATGCGGTCAGTATTGACCCGGAAACCATTGAACAGCTCGAGGACCACCGCTTTGAACCGTTGCGCGTGCTGCAGTGGCGCAACCGCAACCTGAACTTCGCATCGGTGGACCGGTTGCTCGGCTCGCTGAACGCCCTGCCCAACCGGGAAGGCCTGACCCGCACCAGGCCCGGTGCCGACATCGAGACCCTGACCTTGATTGCCCGCGACCCCGAGGTAATCGACCGGGCAACGGCGCGCGACAGCGTTGAATTGCTATGGGAAACCTGCCAGTTGCCGGACTACCGCAACATCACCGGCAGCGAACATGCCAATCTTGTCGCCACTATTTTCAGGTATGTCGCCGACACCGGGCGCATCGATACACAGTGGTTTGCCCGGCAGCTGGCGTATTGCGACAACACCAATGGCGATATAGATACCTTGTCAAACCGCATTGCCCATGTGCGAACCTGGACATTTGTCGCCAACCGGCAGGACTGGCTGGACGACCCCGGCCACTGGCAGGAACTGACAAGGGCAATGGAAGACAGATTATCTGATGCCTTGCACGAAAGGCTGACCCAGCGGTTCATCGACCGGCGCACAAGCGTGTTGATGAAACGGCTGCGTGAAAGGGAAGAACTGATGTCGAGTGTCGATCAGGAAGGTGCCGTCCTTGTGGAGGGCGAATATGCAGGCCGCATCGAAGGCTTGCGTTTCATTGCCGAACCGGCCGGCGGCGACCACTCCAAGGTGTTGATCTCCGCCGCACTGCAGACGGTCACCGAGACCCTGACCGGGCGGGCGCAGTCCGTGGTGGCCGCACCGGACCCAGACTTCAGCCTGGATGCAGCCGGCAACATCATTTGGAAGTCCCATGCGGTCGGCCGTCTTGCCGGCAGCGAGAACCTGCTGAAACCGCGCGTTGAAACACTGGCCGACGAACAGGTGGCGGCAGCCGACCGCGAGGCGGTGCAGATGCGGCTGTCAAAATTCGTCTCGCGTCACATTGCCGGCCTGCTGGCGCCGCTGGTGTCGCTTTCCGAAGCCGAAGACATTACCGGCATCGCCCGTGGCGTCGCCTTCCAGATTGCCGAAGCGGTTGGCGTTCTGCCCAGAGAACAGGTCGCCGGCGAGGTCAAATCGCTTGGCCAGGATGAGCGCGCCGTCCTGCGCAAGCATGGCGTGCGCTTCGGTGCCTTTCATATTTTCGTTCCGACCATCCTGAAGCCGGCACCGACGGCGCTCAGGTTGCTGCTATGGGCCTTGCATGATGCAGAAAAGCGCGGGCTGGATGCATCGGCACTGCCGGCAGCCATGCCGCAGCAGGGCCTCACCTCGGTGCCGTTCGACAAGTCAACGCCGCGCGGGTTCTACCAGGTGGTGGGTTTTCGCGTCTGCGGCGAACGTGCCGTGCGCGTCGACATGCTGGAGCGCCTCGGCGACATGATCCGCACCCGCGTGTTCTGGCGTGCCCAGCGTGAAGGCGAAGAGCGTCCCGACGGATCGGTGGAAGGTGGCGGTTTCACGGTGGTGCCGGACATGATGTCACTGGTCGGGTGTTCGGGCGACGAGTTTTCGTCAATTCTGAAGTCTCTCGGGTTTTCCGCACAAAAGCGGAAAGCCCCGGACAAGCCTGTACCTGAGGAACCGGCAGCCGGCCCATCCGCCGGAGCGACTGCGGCGACTGCTGCCGAAACCCCGGCTGAAACGACGACCGCGGCCGAAGCGCCTGAAGCAGTCGGGGCAGTTGAAACTGCACCAGCAGAGACTGCTCCCAATGCTGCCGTGGAATGCAAACCCGCTGACACCCCGGTGGCCGAGACGGTGGACGCCGTACCAACCGGGGATGCTGCCCCAACCGAATCCTCCGAGCCGGACGCCGCGGTCGAGGAGGATGCCAAATCGGCAGAACCGGAGATGATCGAGGTCTGGTGGCCGAAGGACACCGGTCCGTTCCGGCATCAAAGACAGCACGCCGGTGGCCGCTCGAAGTCGGCTAAAGGCAATTCCGGAAAGCCGGACCGCAACCGTCACAAGAAACCCGGCAGCGGCAAAAAACCGTCCGGCCAGCGCCCAGCCGCACCACGCCGGGAAAAGCCCATGGATCCGAACAGTCCGTTTGCGGTCCTCGGCCAGCTGAAACAGGGCTTGACCAAGAAATAGAGCCCTATCAGGTTAAATTGATGCATTTGATGGCGGAAAATAGGTTCATTCGGCTAGACGCGTCGCGCGGCGCGATGCGGTGCATCGGGCAAGCGGCGCAACGACGCCGAGGGACCGATTTTCCCCACCCCGAAGTGAATGACGATGCTGATATTATTGCTGCATGGGCCGGGCGATTTTGCCCTCTGGCTTCGTTGGATCGCACTTGTGGTGGGGCTACACCACAGCGTGCGATCCGCCTAGCCAGCGACCAAACTCGCCGCGGTCAAATGCATCAATTTAACCTAATAGCGCTCTAACATGGCAGACGATGCCGTCAGAGCGGTTCAACGGATTGATCGGTGGCTGTGGTTTGCCCGCTTCGTCAAGACCAGGGCGCTCGCCCAGCGCCTGGTTGCCAAGGGCAAGGTAAGGGTCAACCGCAGCAAGATCACCAAGCCGTCGCAAACAGTTTCACCAGGCGACGTGGTGAGTTTCATGAACCGCGATCACATAAAAGTGGTCGAGGTCATCGCCATCGGCACACGCCGGGGCCCGGCACCCGAGGCTCGATTGCTGTATCGTGAAATAAATCCTGCATCAGCCGTTGCAACCGGCACAGCCACTCACCACATCCTCCCCGAGATACGTACAAGTACGCTTGACGATCCGCCCGGAAAATGCAAGTTCACCGGCACCCTCCCTGACAAAGGCAACAGTTGAGAATTTGAGAGCCCGCATATGACCTATATCGTCATTGAGAACTGCATTAAGTGCAAGTACATGGACTGTGTTGAAGTGTGTCCTGTGGACTGTTTCTATGAAGGCGACAATATGCTCGTCATCCACCCGGACGAATGCATCGACTGCGGCGTGTGCGAACCGGAATGTCCGGCAGAAGCCATCAAGCCCGATACCGAGCCCGGCCTGGAAAAGTGGTTGGAAATAAACACCAAGTTCGCCGACATCTGGCCGAACATCACCCAGAAGGGTGAATCCCCCGAAGATGCCGAAAAGCACGACGGCGAACAGGGCAAGTTCGAAAAATACTTCTCCGAAGAACCCGGCGAAGGCGACTAATTTCGAAATTTCTATTTATTGGTGGTCGAACAGCTTTCTTCGCTGCGCTCAGACCGTTCTCCGACCCTGAATGAAGGTTTGTTCCGCTCACGCCAGCAGCCTTCGGCTGCGCTCCGCTAGGACGGGCCTGACCGGCCCGAGGCCCAGTCGGGCCTAGTGGGAGTTTACATCAACCGTATTGATGAATTCCTCCGAGGCACGAAGTGCCGAGGCAAGGCCGACCGGCCGTCGCACGAAGTGCGCCCTAGCGGAGCGCAGCCGAAGGCTGCTGGCGTGAGCGGAATTGTGTGAAATTCGTACCTATTTGCGCAATTTTGCGTTAACCATTTCTTTACACTTGAGGCGAATCCGGCCGAATCGGGCATCGGTAAGGCTTTGAGAGGCTTTAACAATAGGTAAATTTGTGTTATACACCTTGTTAATGACATGAATTTAACAGCAACACATTGAGACCCGGGCTCGAAAGGCTCGGACTTTTTTTCGCCTGATCCAGTTTTTGACACGATAAACAAGCAATTCACCCAGACCTGACAATCAGCGCCATGCCGCAAAACGCAGGTAAAAACCGAACTGCAGTTGTTAACCTTATCGACCATCACTGGCAATCAGCTACGCACCCCTCCACCAGCATAAGGTGGTTTTCAGCCTTCCGGCAGGGAAGGTGAACCTGGTTGAAGCCTAACCGGCGACAGGCAGGATGCGGCGAAATAGGTGTTGTTGAACGGAGCGTTGAACAGGCGAGTTACAAGGGAAAATGACTATGGCCACAGAAAAAAAGACAGCATCGCGCAAGCTCAAGTACAAGATCGGTGAGTTTGTCGTGTATCCGGCCCACGGTGTAGGCAAGATTGTCGCTCTGGAAGAGCAGGAAATCGCCGGCGCCAAGCTTGAACTGTTCGTGATCGATTTCGAGAAAGACAAGATGCGCCTGCGGGTTCCGCTGAACAAGTGCGACAGCGTCGGCATGCGCAAGCTGTCGGACAAGAACATGGCCGAAGACGCCATGAAGGTGCTGACCGGCAAGGCCCGCGTCAAGCGCACCATGTGGTCGCGCCGCGCCCAGGAATATGAAGCCAAGATCAATTCCGGCGACCTGATCTCGGTGGCCGAAGTGGTGCGCGACCTGTATCGCTCGGACCGCCAGCCGGAACAGTCCTATTCCGAACGCCAGCTCTATGAATCAGCGCTCGACCGCATGGCCCGCGAAATCGCCTGCGTCAAGAAACTCGACGATGCCGGCGCCGTCAGCGAAATTGAAGGTGTGCTGGAAAAGTCGTCGCACCGCGGTGAAAAGCCGACCGCTTCCAGCGCAGAGGAAAAGGCTGCCTGAGGGCAACTGCCAAATGGCCGGGGATCAGCCCGGCTGTACAGCGCACACATTTCTGCAACCCCGCCGGGAACCTTCCTCAGGCGGGGTTGTTTTTGCTTGCGCGTCAGGTGAATTGAGTTTGAGTACAGCCCTCAAATGACGCTATAACCTTCGTCGCACACCAGCAACGGTCCCGTAGCTCAGCTGGATAGAGCACCAGATTCCTAATCTGGGGGTCACAGGTTCGAATCCTGTCGGGATCACCAGTTTGTTGTTGCGAGGCCACCGGTTCAAGAATCCGCAAGCTGAGAGATGTAACTCGCTCCTTACCGCACCTCATGCAATCAGTCCCATCTGCATATGTTGCCGATTTCGGGAGTGTCTTTAGTTGAGTTTGGGCTGGAGGCTTTGGGTCAGACTGAAGATGCATCGCGGTACGAATGACCCACAACACATGAAGCCGTCAGAAGGACCCAAGTTTGCTGCCGGGGAATTGAATCGCCAATGCATCCAGAACGCAAGCTGCTATGTGAAACGACAAGATAGGGCGGGCAGCGGACATTCTCGCATTCTCAGTCGCCTCGTTAATGTCTGCTTTTGAGAACTGCCTAATCACGCGCAGAACTCTATCGAACGGCAGCTAAGCGCCGTTGACTGCCATTACGGACCATGAGTTTGTCAGGAAAAGCAGAGAACCCTGCGACATTTGTCCAGCATTGGAATACCGCCCTCCGTTCCGGTCAGCGCCGCTGACGGGTCGATAAATCGAGCTGCCGAGTGGGCACTGCCTGACAGTATTCACCCTGCTCCACGAGAAGCAGGCCTAAACCACGGCTTGTCCGTACCAAGGAATTGGGTGAAGAGCTGTGCTTTCACTGTCCCATCGACCCATTTCTTTAGAGGACAAGTTGCCCCGTCTAAATGGTCGAGAAGTGAGGTGCTTGATGTCAGCTAGGTCAGCCTGACCTGCTTCCGGCCGGAGCAATTCTCGCCGACTGACCGGCCACCATTCGACTGCTGCATTTACGCAAGCCGTGCCTGGCCGTGGGAATTTGACTGACATACGCAATCGTCTACCTAATACATCTGCATCTTAAGCGCGCTAGGACAATTGGAACACGCCATGTCAGAGAACAACACGTCAGCGAATTTCATCCGCCATGTACCCGATGGCGATACATTCGAGCGCGAAGTGTGCGCCACCTGTGGCTTCATCCATTACCAAAATCCCAAGGTCGTCGTCGGGTCCGTGGTTCACCATGACGGGCGTGTCCTGTTGTGCCGGCGCGCAATAGAACCAAGGTCAGGGTTCTGGACCATTCCGGCAGGATACATGGAGATAGGCGAGACTGCGGCGCAGGGTGCAGTCCGCGAAGCACAAGAAGAAGCTTGCGCAAACATCGTGATCGAAAATGTTCTGGCAGTCTATTCGATTCCGGACATAGCGCAGGTGCAAGTGATCCACGTCGCGCACCTTGCCGAACCGGAATTCAAGTGTGGCCCGGAGAGCCAGGAGGTGTCGTTATTCGATTGGAACGATATACCTTGGGAAGACTTGGCGTTCCCCTCTGTGCATTGGGCACTGAGGCACTTTCGACAGGTTCGTGGGAAGACAGAGTTCTCCGTGTTTTCAAATCCTCCCGGAGAAACCGGTGCCATGACATCGCAATCCACCGAGTGACACAGCACTCAAAGACCAACACCACTAGGGGTCAAGTACAGTTATGACACGGAATCCGAGCATCGGGATCATAGGCTCCGGCATGGCGGGACTGGCATGCGCGCGCCACCTGGCTGATGCAGGCTGGTCGCCTGTTGTATTCGACAAGGGCCGCGGCGTCGGTGGACGCACGGCCACGCGACGCCATGGTGGCGACCTTCAGTTTGATCATGGAGCCCAGTACGTGACCGCACGCGACCAAGGTTTCCGATCCGTAATCGCAGCCATGTCGAAGTCAGGAGCTGCCGTCCGCTGGCAGGATGCGTCCGGTGAACCTCGTTTCGTTGGTGCCCCCGGCATGGCGAGCTTGGCCAAGTATCTCGCGAAGGGTTTGGATATTCGGCAAGGTATGAAAGTAACCTCGGTACACCGGTCAAACGGCAGACCGACGATTGTTATGGAAGGGGAAACTGCTCACCAATTCGATCGAGTGGTAGTTACAGCGCCGGCGCCGCAAACTGTGGCAATGTTGAATGCGCAGACAGCATTCCTGTCAGATATTGCAACCGTTGGATATGACCCGTGCCTCACACTCATGGCGAACTTGAAAATGGAAGCGCCTGAAGCATTTCATAGTCGTTCTGATCCAGACGCGGAACTGGCCTGGATTGCACTCGACAGCAGCAAACCCGGCCGCAGCGGAAAACCATGCTGGGTTGCCCAAGCCAATTCCGGGTGGAGCAATGCACACCTTGAACTCGACCTGGACACGATAAAGTCGAAAATGCTGCCTCTGCTGTGCAAGGAACTGGGCGTAGCGGCAGACGCCGTTATGCATGCGGCAGCGCATCGTTGGCGGTTTGCAAAAGTTGTTCAGCCACTCGGCCGGCACTTTGTAAGAAACGAAGATGCAACCATCTACGCAGGAGGCGACTGGTGCCTCGGTGCACGTGTCGAAGCTGCCTGGATGAGCGGTGACGCAATCGCTCGCGATATCCTGGGAGCTGAATAAACCGAGCAAACCCGCGCAGCAAACACGACCGTGACGATACTCCGCTGGTTAGGTGATCTACGTTTCATGCAGGGTCGTTACCTGTGTAACAAATAACTTACTCACAGGCTCGTCATGAAACTCTCCATCTGGATACCGACATTCTTGTTGATCTTGGCGGTTGCCGCCACACACGGCTAGCCAACTGCTGGGCGCTCTCGATAACCCGAGGAACACTACTCAATGCACATCGGTCGAGTGCTCTGTTGACTGAAGCCAGGCGCCGACCAGGCCGTATCGAAGATCCGACGCAAGACCGTGTATTGGATAGCCAGCAAAATCCGGCAACCTGGCCGAAGCATAACCCCATCATGAGTTTAAAAATCGATCCATCAAATTGGCGCGTTCGGGAATTAGGCCCGGCCGACCGAAAGCAAATCGAGTCGCACCTTTTGCGGCTGGACTGCAGTGACCGGTTCAGACGCTTTTGTGCGGTTGTTACGGATGACAGCATTGCCAGCCTGCTGAGCAATCTTGATTGGAGGCGATCACTGCTCGTCGGGTGCTTCGTGGACGGCGTCCTGCGGGGCCTAGTGCATATGTGTGACTGGCCCGATGGAAATGAAGAAGCTGAGGTGGCGATCTCCGTGGACAAGGCTTTTCGTCGGTCAGGTATGGCAACCGCTCTGATGCAATCAGCAATGCGACTGTCGGTGGAAAGCGGACTGAAGGTTAAGGCTGTCGCTATGATTGCACAGCCCGAGAATGATCCGATAAAGGGATTTGCCGTCAAGTTGGGATTCAGCATGACTGACGCAAACAATCAGATGCTTGCCCGACTTGTATGGAATGCGACCGCGCAGGAACGCCTTAACAGGCCTGACAATGCATTGAGCAGTTTCGCTTGACGGATCATCGTCGGGCTTATGTGTCGTTCTTTCGACTCCCAACGAGCCAGGGGAGTGCATAAGGGACCCGTTGGCGATATCTTTGAAACCTGTCACCGTAGCGAGCGAGGAACCGTGCTTCCTTGAGACGTGGTGCCAACAGGCAATAGGCAGTTAAGGAGACAGCAAGACCCAGTTGGTCTGGAGTCCAAGTCGGTACCGTCCACAAAGTGAGAGCGAATGCTACGTAGATGGGCTGGCGGATCAAACGGAATACGCCCAAGGTTGGCATATCCGGAAAACCAGGCCGGATGTTCGCCATCAAAGACATCCATCCAAGTGCACCAGACTGGACTTCCGCACCGGCATCGAAACTTGCCTTCAACAGCAACAACCATGACGCAGCATAGGCTGTGGCTAAAACAGCGAGTGCAATACCGTCCGCTCGCCACCACACAATTCCTGATGGGGTCCACAACACAAACAACAGGACAAGTTGAACCGAGGCAATTGTTGCGTAGGTAGTTGTCGCCAATGTCTTACTGTGCGGGCCGGGCACAAGTCTCGATAACAAGCGGCTGCCCGGACCGGTTAACAACAATGAATGAACAACTGGAAACTGGATCAGCAGCATGGCATTGGTCAAAAACGCATAAGGCCAGGGAACCGAGCCAATCGATTTGGACAAACCAAACCACATTCCCACAATCATCGACAAAACCGCAGCAGCGAATACTGAATGACAAACGAGGCCTGACAGTACTGCGATTGTGATGCGGGCTTTTCCGGCAGGAGGATTGATCGCCGCGTTTGCCAATTCAACCAAACGGCGCAACCGGACATCTTTCAGGAGTCTGCTCTGTTCGCGTTTCATCGTTTGAGTAATAGTCAGTCTTGTGAGGCGAGCAGGAATGTCGCCAGTGCGCCGACCGAAAACAGAATACCGGTGCCACTTGCGAAAAACAGACATGCAACAATCGTGTGTCCTGAAGACAAAAATTGCTCGATACCGGTCGTGTAACGCATGACGAGCGCCACCGCCAACACGACGCCGATGAGGAAGCCCAGCAACATCTGCACAGCGAGTGCACGAAGGCAAAACTCCTCTTCTGCATCTCCGGATTTGAGGGTTGTTTTTGGCATCTTGTATTTCCTCGGCAAGTCATCACCCCATGACAACAGTCAAATCCAATGGTGGCCACCGATCTCAGACGCCACCTGAACAGCTCTCTGGAATCCGTGCCCACGTATTAGCTGGCTCAGACCGGAAGTTACGTTGCTGAACGTTCCGCAGACCGGTGCGGCTGGTGTGGCAGTTCCGCACAGCGTGTGCGGCAAGGGCTTTTCTGCAGCCATCCAACCCTCCTGCTGGATGTGAACATGCCCGGCAGTTTCGCTGAACCAGGCGATTGAACCGAGCAGTTCATCCAATCGTTAGCTCCATGAAACTCAGGTCCATGCAATCGGGGGTCTGCATGCCGGAAGGCCATACAATTCATCGTGCCGCGCGCGAGCATGACAAGATCTTTAGCGGTCATTGCCTGTCAGTGACGTCTCCTCAAGGCAGGTTTGCCAATGGCGCCGCACGCCTTGACGGGCAGAAGTGCACTGGCGTCGAGGCAATCGGTAAACACCTGATCTACCGGTTTGAGGACGGCTCGCTTTTGCACATTCACCTGGGTTTGTTCGGGCGCATCCGAAAACACAAACTGCCACTCAGGCCGGCACGAGGTGCTGTCAGGGTCCGGATGGTGTCTGCAATGGACGCCATCGACATAAGTGGCCCGACAATCTGCGAGACTCTAGATGAGCCGGGCCTACTGTCATTGAAGCAACGAATTGGCCCTGATGTGCTTCGCGTTGATGCAGACCCTTCGAGGGCTTACCAGAAGATCAGCAAGAGCAGACGCGCTATTGGTCACTTGATCATGGATCAATCGGTGATGGCAGGGATCGGCAACATTTACCGCACCGAAATCTTGTGGCGCCAACGTGTCCACCCTCTAACACGCGGCCGCGACCTGGACGGTGCAACTCTGGAGCGCATCTGGTTGGACGCGCGTAACCTCTTGGAAATTGGCGTGAAGCGGAATGCAATAATCACGGTGGAGTCAGAAAAACGATCCAAAGGCCGCTATCGGGAAAACACCAACATCTTCGGAAAAGCGGTCTGTCCCTCGTGCGACGGTGCTGTCAGCAAACTGGAGATCAGCGGACGACGTGTCTATCTCTGTGGTAACTGCCAGGTTCTAGCAGGCGCCAACTAGTTCTCAAAGAATTGAAACCGAACGGAATTGCAGTCTCACACCCGTCGGACAGCAGCATGGACAGCGCTGTAAGTACTACAGCCTGATCCACACGCACTTTTCGAGCGTAAATCTTAACAACAACATGAGAGGAGACAGATCATGAGTTCTGCCGCAGATTTTCTGGCCGATATTTTGGAACGACAGCTGCTGATCGTTAATCGTCAGATGGAGCAGACGTCCGCGAACAAATTCGCCCAGGAAATAAACCAGCTTCGTCTGCTGGCAGCGATCGAAACCGCAAAGAACTGAGACGATCATGAGCACCTTTACAGCAGTTCCATCTCAGCAACACTCGAGTTCTGCTGACACGACCGACGAGATGCTCGGCACTCACTTCGACGACCTGGCAGAGCGAGACTATCTGAAAGATGATCAATCCTCCCACCGCCGATACCATCATCGCTACGAAGACCTGCTAATGTGAGCCTGCCCATACCGGCGAACCAGGGCACTGAGAACACCAATGCGGTCCGCCATGGAGCAGCCGGATTCAAAGAGCGCGCACCTTGGTGGGGCGGTGACCTGCAAACCCTGCGAAACTACCTGATCTCCAAGCGGTTAACTCTGCCTGGCCTGTCCACGCGCCGCAGCTTCCCTGTATCGGACGGCAGTGACGATCAGCTCACTGGAACATTGCATCGTCCCGCGGCCTCCGGGCGGCAACCCCTGATCCTGCTCATACATGGACTCACCGGGTGTGAAGACAGCGTTTACATGCGAGAGTCCACGCGTTTTCATCTGTTGCGCGACCGTCCTGTTCTCAGGCTCAATCTGCGCGGTGCAGGCAATTCCGGATGCCTGGCTCGAGGTTACTACCACGCTGGCTGCGCATCAGACCTGCAAGACGTTCTTGACGGGCTTGCACCCGAGGAAAAGTCTAATGGTGTCTTCGCCATTGGATTTTCTCTTGGTGGCAACATCCTGTTGAATCTGCTGGGTGGTCCGGTTCGGCGGCACGGTCTGATAGGCGCAGCCACGGTTTCCGCACCGATCGAACCGAATGAGTCGTGCAGGCAGCTCATGGCTCCGAGAAACATGCTCTATCACAGGTTTCTGCTGCGGCGCATGAAGCAGGATGTGCTCTCATCAGTCGCGCTGACACATAAGCAGCGCCGAGCAGTCAGGAGTGCATCATCTGTTTACGAGTTCGACGACAAGTTCGTGGCTCCTTGCAACGGGTTTCTGAATGCCCAGGATTACTATGAAAAGACTGCCGGTGCCCGGCAGGTGGGCTCCATCGACGTGCCGACGCTGATGCTTCATGCCAGCAACGACCCATGGGTGCCGGCTTCGCCATACCGCACTTTGCAGTCTCGATCTCCAGCCTGTGTGAGAATTGCCATCGCCGACGGGGGCGGTCATGTCGGTTTCCACGCGCAGGGAACCAGCGACACCTGGCATGATCAGCATATCAACAACTTTCTGCAGAGCGTGCAGTCCGTGTGAGACACTCTGCTGGCGTCGGTGCACGCGGAATTGACAGAGGTTTCCAGGGCTCTAACTCGTTCGACAATCCAACAGCTGAACAGTCGCACGTGCATCGGGAGCAAAAACCGCTGTCGTTGACCTGCCGTCTTTCAAGAGACGCACCCTTGCGCCCGCGATCTCTGAGCCAGACACGGTGATTTCCCTGCCTCCTGCGGTGTCATCTACATCAATGGTGAAGGCAATGCGCTGGCCTGCCTTGAGCTCGCCGATATCAAGCCTGATCTGATTGTCGCCGTCCCTGACTTTCGGAACGCCACGCAACGCCTGTGCCCCGACTGTCACTTCCATCGGCTGGAACACTTCAACACCTGCCCCTTTCCCTGTCACGTCGAATATCAGACCGGATTTCGAGCTGGATAGGTCCAGTAAAATCTGCACATTTGTAATTGCGCAGGTGCCGGTATTGGCGAATGTGAACCGGTCCTTTGGGGCGCCTTCATCAAAGGACACAGCCAGATTGGCCCAAGCCGGTGTTGTGATACCGGCGCACAGGACTGCCGCGGCTAAAAGCCTTTTGAGGACAGGCTTCATTGCGCGGTTGCGATAGTTGTTTACATGCATGATTTGGAACCCTTTGTTATTGACGTTTGCTGTACATTAACGTCTGGCCGCCAGGTACAATGCCATCATGGCGACACAACCGCTTTTCCTGATCGCCTCTTGCAAGCGGTAGAGACATAGTAACTGCAATTGCCTCATTCACACTCACTGACGCTCGACCTGGTACATCACTTCGTTGCGCCTGAACACGCCGGGCGTAAGTGGGTCATCGTAGTACGCATACACAGCCGGGCCATTGGCTGTATAGCCTTGAGACTTCAGCCAGCTCAGCAATCGCTGTTCATTCAATTTGATCATCTGGTCGTTTGCGCGCCCCGAAAACCGTATCGCCGCCCGCCTACTTGGTGCCAACTTTAACAGGCGGACGTCTCCAGCTGCCGGTTGAGGCAGGGAACCGATGTCCTTGCCCTCAGGCATGATGAAGTGCACCAGCCATGTCGTCTCGGCATCAGCTTGTCTTTGCTGGGTCACCGGGGCCGTCATGGCAATCTTCTCCCCTTGCCGGTCCTTGGCAAAAATATATCGCGCCAAGGGGCCAAAGCCGGCACGAACCGCAGCTTCTCTGTCGCCGCTGCGTGTCACCTCAGCAACAGTTAAGGCGCCGTAATCGCGGAGTTCTATGCTGCCGTCCTTGCGAACAATCTCGAACGCCGGCTGGTCGATACTTCGCATGTAGAGGACCCAGCCTCCAACTATAGTGACCGCAGCGACGCTCAACCCGGTCAAACTCCAAGCGATTATCGACAAGAGACGACTCACTGTTGGCTATACCCGTCCATACCGAAGCTTCAGTCCAGGTTCAGCAACATGGAAGTTGCGATCATGCCGGTTGCAAAGGTGAGCGCAAAGGTGAAGAAATATAGAAGACTTGCGACCAACCAGACATCCGATCCGAGAATAAGCGTGCCAAGCCCGGCAACATCCGCCGCGACCAGAACGGATGCCAGAAGCAATCCAATGCCAGCGCCCATCATTGCCTGTTCAAACAACAACCGAAGCAATCGGGGTACTGCCAGATATCGCGCGACAACAGACTTCATCTTCTGATACCGGCAACAAATGACGCACTCACTTTTCCCGGCTCCTTAGCATTAGCAGGTTGTTGATTATATTAACGCTCGCGCGCACGTTTTGGTTTGCAGCTGGCACTCGGTGTCCCGCTTGGCAGAAACAATCGCAGCGGAAGGTCCCTGAAGGCGGCGGATTGCCGCAACACTCGTCCGCGTATCCATCAAGCACGTTACCCTGAGATGCCAAGCAAATAAGAGATCTCACGATGCAAGAGATGGTCAGATGTCGACTCAGAACCAAACCGCGTTTTTGAATACGGCGCACGCCCAGGCCGGGGACGCCTGCCTGACGGTCTATTATGACGGCTCCTGCCCGTTGTGTACTTTCGAGATCAACCATTACGCTAGCCAACAAGGCAGTGAACACCTGTCCTTCGTTGATGTCTCGCGACCAGGAACGAGTATCGGCCCCGATCTTGCCGTGCGGGACGCGATGGCGCGATTCCATGTCCGTAAGCGTGATGGACGGCTTGTTTCGGGGGCGCGCGCATTCACTGCAATCTGGCAGCAGCTTCCCCGCTGGCGTTGGGCAGCACGGCTTGCAAACCTGCCAGGCGTGATGATGGCGCTCGAATTAGCCTA
Organism: Anderseniella sp.; assembly: GCA_028289645.1. Lineage (GTDB taxonomy): Bacteria > Pseudomonadota > Alphaproteobacteria > Rhizobiales > Aestuariivirgaceae > Anderseniella. The sequence continues at coordinate 131,625 of JANQOK010000012.1, read as the reverse complement.
CAAGCTGTTTCTGCCGGCAAGACCATTGCTGTCACGGCTGGCGGAAGCGCTCGGGGCCAGTGCAGTACCCGGCACAGGGACTGGCAAATGATTGTCCCGGCCCTACCCTCTTGCCCTGTGTGCCAGACGATGTTGGTCATAAATGCCTGAGTCTCATCGAAACAATCTGAGCATTTACGACCTGGTCGCGCCCCAATGGTGGTCCGAGGACATCCGATGGGTGAGAACGCTGAAGAACCTGGTGCCCGCTCGCCTGGCCTGGCCTGGTTTGATCGGCATGTCGATTGGCCGGGCAAGTCCGTTCTTGATCTTGGCTGTGCTGGTGGCTTCATGGCGGAAGCCATGACAGACAAAGGGGCGAGAGTCACCGGCATTGATCCAGCCGCCCAGGCAATTGACTCCGCCCGCGCCCATGCTGCCGAGACCAACCGAGACATCCGCTACGATGTCGGAAGTGGTGAACAACTGCCCTACCAGAACGCGGTGTTTGACATTGTCGTCTGCGTCGATGTGCTGGAGCATGTTGTCGATTTGACGTTGGTGATCAAACAGATTGCTCGCGTACTCAAACCGGGCGGGGTTTTCCTGTTCGACACCATCAACCGGAACTTCCTGTCCCGTTTCGTAGTCATTACGGTTGCAGAGGATATCCTGGGTCTGCTTCCGAAAGGAACCCACGATCCGGAACTGTTTGTGAAACCCATCGAATTGCGCCGCGAATTGAAACACGCAGGCTTAACCGCAGGCCCGAGCAATGGGCTGGGACCCAGGGGCATTAACCGGCGCGGCGATTTTTTGTTCGGTGCCATTCCAACCCAGGCCATCATTTACATGGGCGTTGCGAACAAATCGGGAGGCACGGAATGTCGGAAATAGCCTTGTTGACCACCGCACTCTTGTTCGGCGGCATGGTGTTGTATTCATTCGGCTTCGCGGCGTTTGTGTTCAAGGCCTTACCAGCGGAAACTGCGGGCCCGCTCATTCGGCAGGCCTTTCCACACTTCTATTTGTTTGTGCTCGTCACTGCGAGTATCGCGGCCCTGCTCGCATTCATTGCGGACACAGTGTCCAGTGTCATTCTGATCCTGATTGCCGCAACGACGGTCTTCGCCCGTCAGGTCCTCATGCCGGCGATAAATGACGCAACCGATAGTGGTGCAACGTCACGGTTCAGGATACTACACTCGCTGTCAGTCGCGATCACTCTTGCACATATCGGCGGTGCAGCCGTTGTTATTGTCAGAATGGCGAGTTGAAGCGTATTGCGCTTTCGAACCTTGTCATCGATTACTCTACTCGTCGAAACGGGTGATGAAGATTCTCACCACGGAACCGTTCGGGCGCACTACTTTTTCACTGCCCTCTCGGGCGCTGTTCGTGCTGGATGTAACCCGCCTTGTGGACGATGTAGTGATGTTAACCGGGATTGCCGGGAACCTGAGCTGCGTCGCTGGGGATCTCTACACAGGTCATTTTTTCGTCGCACCAAATATGGGTTGACGGCTCGACCCAGCTGGGGTCGTCAAGGGTGCCTGCTTTGATGAACGAAACTGCGCCATAGGCCGGGCCATGGCTGAACACGTGCGACCCGCAATTGGAGCAAAACTTGCGGTAGAATGCCTTCCCGCTGGCCCCACTATGGTCTTCGTATGTGCTCAGCGTACCGCCTTGCGCAACCAGGCTGTCTTCGGGAACCGCGACATTCAATGAATAGGCGGCTCCTGAATTCTTCTGACACGTTTTGCAGTGACAGATGACTTGCATTACCGGCTCCGCCTCCGAGTGATACCGCACGTTTCCACACAGACACCCGCCTTCAATCCTGGACATTAGAACCTCCTGCTTTGCTCGTGAATGATCTCCACTTCATCACAAGACGATCCGATCTCTGCCGGTTTCGCCATCGGAATTACGCCGCGTCAGTTTAGTTGCAATTCACGGCGATTAATAGGCAACGTCTGGCGCGCACAGACCAATCCGTTCTTAGTCTTCGTTGAATCTCAAGTGAAGCAGCCCTTGTACACTGCAGACCCTGTGAAGATATCGTGTTGGCGGATACTTCTGATCCGGCCGGAACATGCGACGTATATGCCGTTGATCCGCACCGGTGGTGCATTTATGGAAGCTGAGCCGCCACACTAGGTTGTGCTTGATTAATTGTGGGTCAAACGAAACAAGATGAGTTGGCAGGTTCTATGAGGGCGACCGCATTGAAACATACCGAAAGATCCCGAGGCACTGAATTCAGCTTTGGAACTCAGGTGCGAAAGTCGCCGTACACGGACGCGGCACTGAGATGGGGCGCCAAAGGCTTTTCTGTGTACAATCACATGTACATCCCTCGCGACTTCGGTGACCCGGTCCAGAACTTCTGGAACCTGGTGAATGACGCCATCTTGTGTGATGTTGCAGTAGAGAGGCAGGTCGAAATTACCGGTCCGGACGCTGCACGTTTCACTCAATTGCTGTGCCCCCGCGACCTGTCGAAATGTGCTGTCGGGCAATGCAAGTACGTCATGCTGACCGATCAGGATGGAGGCGTCATCAACGATCCCATTCTGCTTCGTCTGGGCGAGAACCATTTCTGGCTTTCTATTGCGGATAGCGACGTGATCCTGTGGGCGAAAGGCGTCGCGACACATGCGGCAATGGACGTTCAAATCCGTGAACCCGACGTATCACCGCTGCAGCTTCAGGGACCCAAGTCCAGAGAGATACTGAGGGCTGCATTCGGGGATGAGCCTGCGGATCTGAAGTACTACAGATTCATCAGGCACGACTGGCTAGGCGTGCCACTTGTTATCTCTCGCACGGGCTGGTCGAGCGAACTCGGATACGAGATTTTTCTCTGTGACGGAAGTGCCGGCGATCGTCTCTGGCAACACTTGATGAGTGTCGGCGCGTCCTTTGGCCTGCATCCCGGACACACATCCAGTATTCGCAGGATCGAAGGCGCGATGCTGTCCTACCACGCGGACATGGACCTCTCGACCAATCCCCTGGAGCTCGGCATGGATCGGTTGATAGATCTGGATTCTCAGGTGAACTTCATCGGAAAGGCAGCGCTGCTGCGTGCGCGTGACCAGGGTCCCGCCAGACTCTCAGTAGGGCTTGAAATAGACGGTGCACCGCTAGAAGGATCGAACACCGTCCGATGGCCCGTTTCCAACGGCGGCAATCAGATCGGATATGTTAGCTCCGCCATCCACTCGCCGAGACTCAAAAAGAACATTGCCTTGGCATTGGTGGCGAGGGATTTCACCGCACTCGGACAAAAGGTAACTATTGAAACTGAAGTTGGAACACCCCTGGCGATGGTTGTGCCAAAGCCCTTCTTTGACCCACAGAAATCAATCGCAATGGAATAAACGCCATATGTCTCAAATGGCCCAAAAGGCAGAATCCGATCGGATGTTCTACGCTGCAGAGCAGGCCGGATTGAAGTTGGCCATCAAGGGCAGGATCGTCACAGTCGTGTTTGTATCGACCCTGTTGGCAGTGACCCGGGGTGTCGAGCGGGCGCCAGACTATATCCTCGGCGGCATGGTGTTCGTGGCGCTCGGACTGCTCCATTTCCGCATCATCGGATCGTCCCTTGACCGTCCGTGGGTCAAGTATGTCTTCATCACAATCGACATTCTCTTGCTGAGCGCGGCCATAGCGTTCCTCCCCGCCGAGCCGGACACCCAGGTGCCGCAGGTCATGATCTTCCGGTTTCAGGTGTTCCCATTCTATTTTCTCATTCTGGCTGTTGCGGCTTTCAGTTTCTCTCCGGGCCTCGTTTTCTGGTCGGGCGTGGCCGGCGCTGCCGGATGGATGGCAGCATTTCTCCACATTCGATCGGGCATGGAGCGAACCTTGGAATGGGCTGACATTCCAGCAAATCCAACACCGGAGGAATTTCTCGCCGTCTTCCTGGACACAGATTTCGTGGCCTCGGGCACGCGGATGCAGGAGGCCACGATTTTCTTCATCGTGGCGACGCTCATTGCCATTGTCATGTGGAGGGCACGGGGCGTTGTTCGCCGGCAGTTGGAGGCAGAACGCGGTGTTGCGGCGATTTCGCAGTTGTTTGGCCGCTTCGTCCCGCAAGCGGTTGCCGATTCCATGATCCGGCAAGAAGGAACACTGGACCCGGTGGAGCGGGAAGCGACCGTGCTGATAGCGGATGTCGAGGGCTTCACGGCGCTGACAGAGACAAAGGGGGCGCAGGCGATCGTTGACATTTTCAACGCTTACTTCGAAGCGGCCTCTGAAGTGATTGGCACGCACAACGGGGTCGTGACCCAGTTCATTGGAGACGCTGTACTGGCGACCTTCAACGTGCCCGCAGCAGATCCGGAGCATAGACAACATGGGATACACGCCGCGGTCGACCTACTAAAGCTGGTGGAATCAAATACCTTTGCAGGCGAGAGGCTAACGATCCGGGTCGGTGTCAGCACTGGTCTTGTGATTGCCGGGAATGTCGGAGGCGGGGGACGGGCGGCATATACAGTCTATGGCGAGGCGGTAAACCTTGCCTCGCGCCTTGAGTCGTTAAACAAGGAGCAAGGAACGCTAATCCTGGTTTCCGGCACAACGGCTGAAGGGCACGAGGAGACAACTCTTACAAAAGTCGGCCAAGTCGATGTCCGAGGCATAAGCGATGCTGTGGACATCTACACGGTGGCATAGGTGAACTGGTCCAACTGGCTGCACCAAATGCCAAGTTCGGCATAAGCAAAGTCCGATGGCGGCCGACAACTCCAAGAGGCGAATGACCGGCCGCAAACACCGACGGCCGTCGACAACCTTTGGCGCGTTGTGGCGAATTGCAACATTCGGGCGGCAAGCGGCAACTATATCAACAAGATGTCTGACTACTGCCGGCACTGCCGCTTTGATGTGAAGAAAAAAGTCGGCGACGATGCTTGTCCCCTCAACGCGCTGTACTGGGATTTTCTCCTTCGCAACGAGAATAGGCTCAAGAGCAATCGTCGCCTTGGGCAGGTCTATCGCACATGGCACAAGATGGATGAAGCAAAGCGCGTTGAGTATGGCGAAAGCGCTGCGCGATTTCTGTCTGCACTGTGTTGAGGCCGCGCTACCATCAATATGCGACACAACAGCGGGATCACTTTGAGGAAGCATGAGGCGGCGAAACGTCGACTAATGCATCGCAAACGGGTTTCAATTAAATCATTGAATTGTAATCGCAAAAAACAATAATGGAGCACTCGTAGCAATCCATGGTGATCGTCGACACCAGATTCCCAATCTGGGGGTCACAGATTCGAACCACGTCGGGATCACCAAAGCATTACTTCTCAGACATGCAATCCAGCCATTCAAACACCCGCTCTGTCCAGCTGTTCAGCGATGAGGAATGTGACCGTATCGTCGCCCTTGCGCAACGTTCGCCGGCGCGGTCTTCAGTGCCGGCCGGTGCCGGCCGCTTGCGGCGCCTCACTCAAAGGCTGTGCCAGGTAAGCCATCTGCCGGAAGACGATCAGAACAGGTGGATTTATGATCGGCTGCGCGACAAGGCCATGGACCTGAACAACGAGGTCTGGAAGTTTGAGCTGGACAGCGTGGAGACCCTGCAGTTTGTCTCCTATGGGTTTCTGAACCATTTCGCCCGGCATATGGATTCAGGTGTGCCAGAGCTTAGCCGGCGCAAATTGACTGTCAGCGTGCAATTGTCGCGGCCGTCGGACTATGTCGGTGGCAAGCTGTATGTCTGGTCGCGCAACAAGGACAGAACGGCTCCGCGGACGCGAGGCGCGGCGATGTTTTTTCCATCTCATCTGTGGCACCGGGCCAGCCCGATACTGTGGGGAAGAAGACTTGCGCTGGTGGGCTGGCTGCAAGGCAGGCAGGCACTGCGCTGAAGCATCGCTTCCGATCTTCCGGCCGGGAATCTGGATACACAAACACTGTGCCGGACTGTCGACGATATGTTCGATACCTGCATCCTCACCATACCTACGCTCAATCAGACAGGCGCTCGCCGCGGTCTGGTGGCAAAGACCGTTGCGCATCTGACGAAATTCGCGCCGGCCGGCCATGTTTCACCCCTGCGGAAGCACAGCAATTGCATCGACCTCAACCAGGACATCCGGGTGAAACAGGGCGGCGACTCCAATAAGGGCACTGGCGGGCGGGTTGCTTGTGTCAATCCAGCGGTCCCGGACCATCCGCAGTGTTTCAAGTTGCGAACCGTCATAGCCGCGTACGTAAAACGTCAACCTGGCCAGCGCCGAGAAATCGGTGCCGGCTTCCGTCAGTGTGGCCTTCATGTTGGCGAAAACCTGATTGAGCTGCGCTTCGAAATCGGTTTTGGCAATACCGTCCTTTCCGAAGGGAACGTGACCGGAAAGGTACATCAGCTTACCGCTTTCAACGATCATGGCCTGGGAAATACCTGGAATATCGGCTCCAGGCGGGTTCACGGATTTAAGCATTGCATCCTCCGCCAAAACCGAGCCAGGCAGCACTAAACACGCAGCACCCAACAGCATCATTCGAATTCCGGTCATTGTTTTCCTCTTCGCTGGAGCAGTTCATTTAGATTGACTTATTGTATGACAATATGACATTAATGCGACTGCTGTGCGATATCGTTACTTAAAGCACGCCACCAACTGCCCACCGGCGAGACAAACATGAGCCAACCGGACCGCGCACCAGACAGAATCGGACGAATCCAACCGGTAGCAGCGCCGGTTCGCCGGCAAGTCGCCGACATGCTCCGGCAGGCAATCATCGACCTCGTATTCAAACCCGGTGAGCGCCTGGTGGAGCGCGAACTATGCGAGCAATCCGGCGTCAGCCGAACATCTTTGCGCGAAGGCCTGCGGGAACTTGAAGCAGAAGGCCTTGTGAAGAACGTTCCCTATAAAGGGCTGGTGGTCGCCACAGTCAGCCTTGACGAGGCCCGCCACATCTACGATGTACGCAGCAAGCTGGAGGGGTTGCTCGGTTCTGCCACGGCACAAAAGCGAACCGACGATGACCTGGCAGACCTTCAGATTGTTTTCACCGCCATTCGCAAGGCAACCGCGGCCGGACGATTCAACGACCTCATCAAGTTGAAGGCCGAGTTCTATTCAATCCTCATGCGGGTCACGGCAAATCCGGTTCTGTCGGATATATTGAAGAACTTGCACGGACGTGTGGCACAGTTCAGGGCCACGGTCATGACCAAACCCGGACGCGCCCAAATCAACTTGTCGGAAATTCAGGCCATCATCGATGCAATAGCGTCACGCGATGCAGCGTCCGCTGAGCATGCCTGCGTGACACATGTGCGCAATGCCGGTGATATCGTGATCGAACTCCTGCAGGAGGCTGACCAGGACAACACCCAAGCATGAGCATTGTGCAATCAGCCCAGCTGGATCCTGTTCACACCAATGTCCCGCATCGTATGCGCGTCGATATGACTGCTGGCCAGCAGGCCGTGCTGCTTGTTGGAGCGGAACAGGCGCTGGGCGGAACCGACAATGGTCTTGGTGAAGTTGGTGTGATGCTGGACAGTCATGGCTTTATTCCTTGGGACGGAGGAGTTGTTCTTCTTATGCCGTTGTGCTGACCTTGCGGCAATTCGTTGTCAGAGGATGTGCATTTCATCACTCTGCACGCATCTCGGATGCAGGAGGGATGCACCCGCGTCGCGGCAGCGGCTTCCTGCCAGTGCCCGGATTTCAGCCACAAGGCGGCAATTCAATCACAATGTGGAAACTTGTCTTGCATGCCGGAGCATACCTTTTAGTCTGGCGGCGCTGCCCGTTGGATTGAGTGAGACCGGGCTTTTAGGGAGAAAACAATGACTGATATTTCGAAGGCGAAGACCGCTGTTGCGTCACGCCGCAAGTTCCTCACCGGCGCCGGTGTTGCGACTGTTGCCGGCCTTGCTGCTCCGGCCGTCGCACGCGCCGAACCAAAGGTAATCAAGATGCAGGCCGCCTGGGGCGGTGGTATTTTCCTTGAAAATGCCCAGTCCTACGTCAATCGCGTCAATGCGATGGCCGGCAAGGACCTGAAAATCGACCTGCTGCCGGTGAACTCGGTGGTCAAGACCAGCCAGATGCAGGACGCGGTGCACCGCGGCGTGCTTGATGCCGCCCACTATGTGCCGGCCTACTGGTACTCCAAGTCCAAGTCCGCTTCCCTGTTCGGCACCGGCCCGTGTTTCGGCTGGTCGTCCCAGGAAGTGCTCGGCTGGGTCCACTATGGCGGTGGCCAGGAACTGTTTGACGAGTTGATGGGCTCGCTCGGCCTGAACGTGGTGTCGTTCTTCAACTCGGCCATGCCCGCTCAGCCGCTCGGCTGGTTCAAGGAAGAGATTAAAGACGCATCACAGATGAAGGGCCTGAAATACCGCACGGTTGGCCTGGCTGCCGATGTCCTGCTCGAAATGGGCATGTCCGTGGTGCAGTTGCCAGGCGGCGAGATTCAGCCCGCCATGAAGTCCGGCCTGATCGATGCCGCGGAGTTCAATAACCCGACCTCTGACCGTGACTTCGGCATGCAGGACGTTTCCAAGCACTATCATCTGGCCAGCTTCCATCAGAGCCAGGAGTTTTTCGAAGTCACCTTCAACAAGCAGTTGTTCGAGGGCCTGCCGGACGAACTGAAGGCAATTCTGAAACACGCATCGGAAGCGGAGAACTCCAACTTCTACTGGAACAACACCAAGCGTTATGCAGATGATCTGGTGAAGCTGCGCGACGACCAGGGCGTCAACGTTTACCGCACCCCGGATTCGGTGATGTCGGAGCAGTTGAAGGCCTGGGATATCGTGGTTGACCGCATTTCCAAGGAAGACCCGTTCTTCGCCAAGGTCATTGAATCGCAGAAGGCCTACGCCAAGAATGTGATGAATTACCTGAACCTGAACCAGCCTGACTACAAGCTGGCATACAAGCATCACTTCGGCTGATTACAATTTGTCCCCGCATCCCTGAACAGGATGCGGGGGCTCAGTTTGGGCCATTGCTAAACACGGCGAGCCGAACAGCAGCTCTCCGGATTTCATGTTATACGTGGCAGTTCCCGGCACCGTGGGCACCGGGTCCTGCAGTCAAAGCGAAAAACGACATTGGGAGCGTGGTTCCGGTTTTGCCAGAACCTTGAAACGCTGTAGGGAGGCGGATCTGTGACAACCATCATTCACACCATCGAAAGCCTGAGCATCTGGGTCGGCCGTGCCTTTGGCTGGTGCATCCTGATCCTGACGTTCTCTGTGTCTTATGAGGTGTTTGTGCGCTATGTGCTGAACGCACCGACGGTGTGGGCATTCGACATGATGGTGCAGATGTACGGCGCCCTGTTCCTGATGGCCGGGCCCTACGCGCTGGCCCAGGACACCCATGTGCGCGGCGATGTTCTGTACCGCCTGCTGCCGGTCAAGACCCAGGCAACGCTCGACTTCATACTTTATGTCACCTTCTTTTTCCCCGGCATGCTGGCCCTGTTCTGGTTCGGCGCCGAGATCGCACGCGACAGCTGGCGCTATCTGGAAGTCAGCTGGAACTCCCCTGCCCGAATCCAGATCTACTTCTTCAAGACACTCATTCCGCTGGCCGGGTTCCTGATGATCGTGCAAGGCGTTGCCGAGATTCTGCGCTGCTGGAAGGCAATGCGCGAAGGCATCTGGCTGGAACGGCTCGAAGACGTGCGCGAGACCGAAGACCTGCTCGCCGAACCGGACCCGGTCGCCGACAAATCCTGATCAAGACACCTTTTACTCGCGCTGCTGCCGCTGGAGTTCAATAGAAAATGACGAACCCTGAAGTCGCCATCCTCATGCTGTCCCTGTTCATCGTTCTGGTGCTGCTGGGCTTTCCGATTGCGTTCACCCTCATCGCCATGGGCGTCGGCTTTGGCTACTACGCCTACTACAAGGCCGATTCGATCAGCACGTTCGGCGATTTTTTCCAGAACCAGATTTTCTATCTGCTGAACCAGAACACCTATTCGGTGATGGAGAACGACACCCTGGTCGCCATCCCGCTGTTCCTGTTCATGGGCTATGTGGTGGAGCGCGCCAACATCATCAACAAACTGTTCTACTCGCTGCAGATGGCCGCCCGCAACCTGCCCGGATCGATGGCCATTGCCGCGCTGATCACCTGCGCCGTGTTTTCCACCGCCACGGGCATTGTCGGCGCGGTCGTCACGCTAATGGGACTGCTGGCGTTTCCGGCCATGGCAAATGCCAACTACAACAAGGAATTCGCTTCCGGCGTCATCTGTGCCGGCGGCACGCTCGGCATTCTGATCCCGCCGTCCATCATGCTGATCGTGTATGCGGCAATCGCCGAACTGTCACCGCTCAGGCTCTATGCCGCAGCGGTGTTTCCGGGGCTGATACTTGCCGGTTTCTACATCGTCTATGTGATCATCCGGGTCACCATCAATCCTGGTATTGCGCCGAAACCGAAGCAGGAGGAAATCCCGCCGGTCCGAGAGATCTACATGAACCTGCTGGTGTCTTTTGTGCCGCTGACGGTGCTCATCATGCTGGTGCTGGGCTCCATTCTGGGTGGCTTGGCGACACCGGCAGAAGCCGCCGCCATGGGTTCGCTTGGCGGCCTGGTACTCGCACTGATCTACGGCGCGCTCAACTGGTCCATGCTCAAGCAATCGGTTTACCTCACGGCCAAGGCAACAGCCATGGTGTGCTGGCTGTTTGTCGGTTCGTGGACCTTTGCATCGGTGTTCTCCTATCTCGGTGGCCACGACGTGATCGCCGAATGGGTTGCCTCGTTCAATCTCGCCCCGTGGCAGTTCCTGGTCATGGCACAGGCCATTATCTTCCTGCTTGGCTGGCCGCTGGAATGGTCTGAAATCGTCATTATCTTCGTGCCGATATTCCTGCCCCTGCTCGACCAGTTCGGCGTCAATCCGTATTTCTTCGCCATGCTGGTCGCCCTCAACCTGCAGACCTCGTTCCTGACCCCGCCCATGGCCATGTCGGCCTACTACCTGAAAGGGGTGCTCAAGGGTCAGATTGAACTGATGCAGATTTTCCGCGGCATCATGCCGTATCTGGCCATCGTGATCCTGACCATGGTGCTGATGTACCAGTTCCCGGGCATCGCGCTCTGGTTCCCCGACTACCTGTTCGGCGAGTACCAGAAATAGCCGTTGCGACCTGAGAGGCCTGACTCCGCACATGTTGTGTCAACTGACAGCCAGTGAAGCCAGGCGGCAGATTGCCGACGGCCTGATCACCTCGCAGCAACTGGTCGAGGCCTGCCTTAAGCGGATTGCCGAAACCGATGCCGGCATCGGCGCCTGGGTGCATCTTGACGGCGAGAAAGCGCTTGCCCAGGCCCGCGAACTGGATGACCTGCGCCGCAAGGGCCGCACGCTGGGGCCGCTCCACGGCGTCCCTGTGGGCCTGAAGGACATTTTCGATGTCAAGGACATGCCGACGGAATGCGGCAGCCCTGCCCGCGCCGGCACAATCGCTGAGATCGACTGCCAGGTGACCGCCAGGCTGCGCCAGGCCGGCGCTGTCATCATGGGCAAGACAGTCACCACCGAGTTTGCCTTCCTCAATCCCGCCCATACCTCGAACCCGCACAACCCGGCCCATACGCCCGGCGGCTCATCGAGCGGCTCAGCGGCAGCGGTTGCCGCCGGCCACGTGCCGCTGGCGATCGGCAGCCAGACCAACGGCTCCACCATCAGGCCCGCCTCGTTCTGCGGCATATTCGGTTTCAAGCCCACCCGCGGCATAATCTCACGCACCGGTGTGCTGCAGACATCCGTCACCCTGGACCAGGTCGGCGTGTTCGCACGCTCGCTGGAAGATGTGTGCGTACTGGCAGACGCTGTGTCCGGTTACGATCCGCGCGATCCGGCAAGCTTGCCGCGCCCATTGCCGTCTGCCTCAGCCGGGCTCAGCCGCGAGCCGCTGGTCGAACCCGACCTGGTATGGCTGGACATGCCGTTCCATGACCGCCTGGCCGACGATGCCCGCGCGGGCCTGGAAGACATGCTGGCCGCACTTGGCGACCGGGTCGAGCGCATTGCCGCGCCGAAATCGGTTGCCGCCCTGGTCGGGCATCAGAAAACAGTCCACGAATATGAGATCGCCAGGCACCTGGCCAATGACTTCGAGCAGCACTGGGATGCGATCAGCGACACGCTGAAACCGGTTGTGGAGCGTGGCCGGGCCTACACCGATGCCCAGTACGCAGAGGCGCTTTCCATGGTGGCTGGCGCGGAAGCCTTTTTCGAAGAGTTCTTTCATGACTATGATGCGGTCATCGCACCGTCCGCCGCCGGCGAGGCACCGTTGAAATCCGACGGTACCGGCGACCCGGTGTTCTGCACCGTATGGACGACGGCCGGCGTGCCGGCTGTCAACCTGCCGCTGTTGTCCGGTTCCGATGGTTTGCCCATCGGCGTACAGCTGATAGGCTCGGGCGAGCAGGACGATCGCCTGATGACCACCGCGCAATGGCTGCTAGGTTCCCTGGCAAACGAATGATCGACACCGTCACCGGTGCAGCACGGAGTAAGAAGACATGGACATGCACAACATCAGAAAGTTAACCGGTTTCATCGGCCTGGCGCTGCTGTTCACATTCATCCTCGGGCTGGCACACAGCATCTCGACCGGATTCGCCGGGTTCTGGGGCGGCCTCCCATTTTGGATCATTGCCGTCACGGTGCTGTCGCTGGTGGCATACGACTACTGGGATGAATGCATCCGCAAGCGCTGAGCCAGCCGCCGTTCCATCCCAACCTGAGTTCAAGCAAGCATGCCCAAGCCGACAGTATGGATCTCCAGAAAACTCTCCGACAACACCCAAGCACGTGCCGCGCGCGACTATGACGTCATCCTCAATGAGGACGATGTGGTTTCCAGCGCCGACGAGATTGTCGCCATGAGCTCCAAGGCGGACGCCATTCTGCCGTGCCATTCGGAGATCTTTTCAGCAGATGTTGTCGCCAGGCTGTCTGAGCGCACCAAAATCATCGCCAATCATTCGGTCGGCGTGGATCACTGCGATCTTGCTGCGTTCAAAAAAAGAGGCATCGTCGTCACCAACACGCCGGACGTGCTGTCTGACGCCACAGCCGAGATCGCCATGCTGCTGATGCTCGGCGCCGCACGCCGGGCGCCGGAGGGCGATCACATGGTGCGCTCAGGCAACTGGAAATCCTGGAGCCCGTCGTTCATGGTCGGCACCCAGGTTTCCGGCAAACGTGTCGGCATTATCGGCATGGGACGCGTCGGCCAGGTGATGGCGCAACGCTGCCGCGGCTTCGGCATGCAGGTGCATTACCACAACCGCTCCAGGCTGCCGGCCGAACTGGAACACAGCGCCACCTATCACGAACAAGTAGAGACGCTGCTGCCGGTGTCGGATTTCCTGTCCCTGCACTGTCCGGCAACGCCTGATACAACCGGCCTGATCAATGCAGACCGCCTCGCCCTGCTGCCGGCAGGCGCCATTGTCGTCAACACCGCGCGCGGAGCACTGATCGTCGAGGACGACCTTCTGGCTGCCATCGCATCTGGCCACATAGCGGCCGCCGGGTTGGACTGTTTTGTGACCGAGCCGGGTGGCAACCCTGCATTTGCCGATCATGCCAACATCTTCATGCTGCCCCACATCGGCAGCGCGACCCGCGAAACGCGGGACGCCATGGGCTTCCGGGCGCTGGACAACCTGGACGCCTTCTTCGCCGGCAAGGAGCCGCGCGACCGGCTGGTGTAGGCGAATTTTATCTGTCCAGCGGCAACACGAGCCCGCCTTTGAAAGCTCCGGCTGCCTTATCATCCTCGGGCTTATCCCGAGGATCCATAACAGCTGCAGGTGGACCCTCGGGACGAGCCCGAGGGTGACAGTGTTGATATGAGATGAAGTTCAACAGCAGTCTTCAACTTCGAAGAACCACATCCGTCATGCCAGCGCAGGCTGGCATCCAAAACCTGGCAAGAGTCAGCCTGTGAAAGCTCCGCCTGCCTTGTCATCCTCGGGCTTGTCCCGAGGATCCATAACAGTTGCGGGTGGACCCCCGGGACGAGCCCGAGGGTGACAGTGTTGATATGAGATGAGGTTCAACAGCAGTCTTCAACTTCGAAGAACCACATCCGTCATGCCAGCGCAGGCTGGCATCCAAAACCTGGCGCAATTTCCCCGCCAGTTCGTTTGGACCCCAGCTTTCGCTGGGGTGACGAGAAGGTATCGCGGCGTGTTGTTGCCACTATTTCTTGAACTTGATGCCGTTCAGCTCGCCGACCACGTCGGACATCATCGGCATGTGACGTTCACCGTCACCTTTCGCAACCGCCATGGCGTAGGACTGCTTGACCGCCGGCGCGACCATCGCGGCCATGCCGGACGCCTCGATCATGTTGTTGAAATAGCGCTGGTCCTTGAGACAGTTGCGAATGGCAAACTCGTGCGCCTTGGGATCTCGGCCGATCACCCACTTGCTCATGTTCTCGAAATTGCCGCAATACATGCCGCCTGCCTTGACCACGTCGTACAGGGTCTGCTGGTCGACGCCGGTCATTGTGCATGCCGTATAGGCCTCCGCCCACACGGCGGAATACGACATGGCGATGAAGTTGTTGATCAGCTTGATCTTGTGCCCGTTGCCCAGCGGGCCGACATGAATGATGTTCTCCGCCCAGGTTTCAATCAGAGGACGAAGCTGTTTCAGGGTCTTTGCATCAGAGCCGACAAAGGTGTTCAGGCGGCCTTCTTCCGCTTCCTTCGGTGTCCGCCCAAGCGGCGCATCGATCAGCTTGACGCCGACGGCCTTCAGTTCCGCTGCCAGTTCCAGCGTCGACGTGGGATCAGATGTCGAGGTGTCGACGACAATAGTTCCCTTGGCAGCGCCGGCTGCGATACCGGACTTGCCGCGAACCAGTTCCTCGACCTGCGCCGATGATGAAACGCACAGGAAGATGACGTCGCTTTCCTTGGCCAGGGCGGCGGCGTTCTTGGCCTCCCTGGCACCGCGTTTGACCAGGTCGGTGACCGGTTTGCGGTTCTTGTGCCCCATGATGGTCAGCTCATAGCCCGAGGCGAGAATGTTCTTGGCCATGCCATGGCCCATCAGGCCAACGCCGATAAAGCCGACACGTGGTTTGCTGCTCATGATTGTGTTTCCTTCTGCTTGTTTGGATTTGACGATGTGGAGTGTTTCAGGAATGCAAGCGCGTGTTCGACGATGGCGTCCGGCTGTTCGGCCACGTCAAGGTTGATGGCCGTTTCGTCGGGCTGCGGAACCTCGAGGGTGGCGATCTGGCTGTCGAGCAGGCCTGCTGGCATGAAGTGGCCACGGCGTTCATTCATGCGCGCCTGCAGCAGCGGCCTGCTGCCGGTAAGGTGGACCAGTTTCAGGTCCCTGCCAGCGTCGCGCAACCTGTCACGATAGGCACGTTTCAAGGCAGAGCACGACACCACGACACACGGCACGTCGGATGATGCCCGGGCCGCCCGCTCTGCGATGGCATCCAGCCACGGCTCGCGATCCTTATCGTCCAGAGGAATACCGGCCGCCATCTTGTCCTTGTTGCCGGCAGGATGCAGTTCATCGCCTTCAATGAAAACAGCATCAAGCCTGTCAGCCAGCATGCGGCCAATCGTGGTCTTTCCGCATCCGCAAACCCCCATCACCACAACGATCATGTGTCGGCCTCCTGCCAGGGACCGTGGAACATCTCGCCGGTCTCCTTGTGCTTGAGGCCATGGGCGCCAAACCGGTCGCGCTGCAACTGCACCAGCGCCGTCGGCAACTGCTCAGCCGAACAGGAATCCAGGTAGGCAAGGCTGGCGGACATCACCGGCACCGGCGCTGCTGCCGTGGAGGCTGCGGCCACAGATTGGCGCAACCCGTCCGCATGCTCTGAGGCGGTGTCGAACAGGGCAGCCGGATCGGCAAACTTGTCGAGCATCGCCATGCGCAGGATCGAGCCCTGCTGCCACACCCTTGCCGCCTCCGCCAGTTGCACCTTCCAGTCATACTCGCGGCTGGCCACCGTGAGCAGGTGTGCGCCCTGCGCCAGCGCAAGCGCCACGGCACACAGCAGCGCATCGTGAACAGCTTGCACTGTAACTTCGACATCTGTTTCCGGTCTCACCTCCGGCAGCACCCGCAACTCCTCGTGCGATGACACCTGGCGCATGGTGACGGCTGCCATGATAGACGGCACCGGCACCCCAAGGCTGACCGCTTCGCTGATGCACCAGCCGCCGGTACCCTTTTGTCCTGCGGCATCATCCACCAGGTCAATCAACAGGGTTTCCGACTGTGCGTCATCGGCTCGCAGCACCTCGCCGGAAATCTCCATCAGGTATCCGGCCAACGGTCCGTTCGACCAGATTTCCAGTTGCCTGCCGGCGGCAAAACTGGTCAGCCCGGTAAGTTCAAGCAGCTGCCAGCTTTCGGCAATGGCCTGCATGACGGCGTATTCGATGCCATTGTGAACCATCTTGACGAAGTGCCCGGCACCGCCCTCCCCGAACCAGCCCAGGCACGGTTTGCCATCATGCCGGGCCGCCACATTGGCCAGCAGCGGTTCCAGTGCGATACGCAGTTCGCCGGCGCAGCCCAGCATCATGGACGGCCCCTGCCGCGCACCCTCCGCACCGCCGGATACGCCAAGTCCTGCAAAGTGGACGCCAGACTTCCGGCACACCAGGACATTGTTTTCGGTATCCAGGTAGTTTGAATTGCCGCCATCAATGATGATGTCACCCTTTTCCAGCAATCCGGTCAGTTGCTCGGTCAACTCGGCGACAGGACGGCCCGACTTGACCATGAGCAGCACAATGCTGGGCACCGGCAGGCTGGTGACCAGAGCTTCCATGGTGTCACAGACCTCGATGCCTTCGACATTCCAATGGCGCGCCTGCGGCCACGGGTCCCAGACCACGCATTGATGACCGGCATCGCGGAAGTTCAGCGCCAGGTTACGACCCATGACGCCAAGGCCGATGATCGCCAGCTTCATGACGCAACCACCCGCTTAACAGGACTCGGACGGTTTGCCGTGCTGAAGAATGCGGTAATGTGCTGTTCAAGTGCGACCGCGCAGGCGTCCCCGTCTCTGGCCAGTGCCGCGTCGAGTATCGCCTTGTGTTCTTCTATAATACGCAGGCCCCGGAACCCCACTGCACGGTATTCCAGTGCAACCACCTTTCTGAACTGGTCGAAAGCGGCCTTGTGAAGTTTCATGTGCAGTTGCGACCCGCAGCCAGAAACCAGTGCTTCATGAAACTCCCAGTCGCATTGCCGCCACAGCTCATAGTTTGTAGCCGAGCCGGATTTCATTCTGAACTCGACGTGCGCAAGGCGGTGGTGGGCCGCGACCAGGGCACTTTCCCAGTCGACGCCGCCATTGGCGATCGATTGCCTGGCGCCGTCGGTCTCCAGAAGAATCCGGAACCGAGCCACTTCCTCCAGCCCCTCTCCGGCCACGCCGGCACTCAACACGCCACCTTGGTCAAAGGCCGTTGACGCGTGCGGATCCAGAATGACGGCGCCGCAGTTCACCTGCACATCAACCAGCCCGAACACTTCCAGCGCCACGATCGCTTCCCGCACCGTGGCGCGCGAAATGTTGAACTGTCGGGCAAGCTTGTGTTCAGACGGCAGGCGGTCGCCGGGCTTCATGTCCTGCTCCGCGACGTATGCCGCAATTTGCCGTGCCACGGCCGCGTACAACCGCTTAACTTCTGTGCGCTGAGCAAGTGATTGATATTGTTTGGATTGCTTCATATTGTCAGACAATTTCCGCTTCGGCCAACTGTGCGCATGCGCCAACCATGCCTGCAGCAACACAAGATTAGTTGGGTTGCTGGCGGAAAGCAATTATCGAAAAACCGACAGATTGCCTGACAATCCTATATTGCCAGCCCCTGATATGCGCCGTATCGTTGAGGCCAAGAGGGAGCCGGCTCGGGCCGGTCGACTTCGGCGTTCAGGCATCAAAGATCTGAAATCACGCACAAACAATATGGCCAGCCGGACCGGCGGCCACACCAACGGAGGAAACGCTTATGTTGATCAAGAGTATACTTGCCGGCGTCGCAACCGCAGCCTTGCTGGCAACCGGGCTTAGCGCCACGGCCAATGCTGCAGAAACCAAGCTGCGCATCCAGACCCACTACGCGCCGGAAACACCATCGGGCAAGCTGGCAGCTCAGTATGTCGACGACATTCAGAAAATGTCGAACGGCGAGATCCAGATCGAAATGTTCTACTCGTCTTCAGTCGTGAAGTCGGTCGAGACCTTCGACGCAGCCGCAACCGGCATTCTTGATTGCGATATGACCGGCGGTTCCTACCAGACCGGCAAGAACCCCGCGTTCCAGTTTGTCGGCGACATCATGGGCGGCTATGAAACGCCGTATCAGCAGTTGTCCTGGCTGTACTACGGTGGCGGTCTTGACGCTGCGCAGAAGCTTTACAACAAGTTCGACATGGAGTTGATCGGTTGGTGGGTTTACGGGCAGGAATCATTTGCCTCCAGCAAGCCGATCACACAGGTATCCGACTTTAAGGATTGGAAGTTCCGCTCGCCTCCTGGCATGGAAACCAAGATTTTCGAGAAGCTCGGCGCCAAACCCATCGTGATGGACTTCACCGAAATCTTCACCGCACTTGAGTCAGGCATCATTGACGGTGCGGATGCATCCGGCCTCGCCAACAATGTCGGCCTCGGCCTGTATGACATCGTGAAGTATGCAAACTTCCCGGGTTTCCACTCCATGCCGTCTGACCACCTGGCCTGCAACAAGGCCAAGTTTGACGCTATGCCGGAGCATCATCAGCGCATCATGAAGGTCGCCATGGAAGCGCTGGCCCTGCGCACTGCTCTGACGTTTGAGAAAAAGAACGCCGAGGCAGCTGCTTCCCTGCGTGAAAAAGGCGTGACCCTGTCCCAGTGGGCACCTGAAGAGCTGCAGAAGTTCCGTGAAGCTGCCCAGGCAACATGGCCTGAGTTCGCCACTACGCCGGAAGCCAAGGCTCTGGTGGAAGCGCATCTGACATACCTGCGTCAGCTGGGTCTGGCCAAGTAATCTGAAACACCGCGAGGCGGCTCCCGGACGGAGCCGCCTCAGTTTCATCTTTCCAACCATCAACGCCAGGCATAGAGCGCTGGTGGTTCGAAAGGGGAAATTCGGGCGTTGATGGGAGCTTGGTTACATGGTCGAACATGAACGGACAGGTCCGCTGGACCTGCTCACCTGGTGTTTCAGCCGCATTGCAATGTGGGCGCCGTTCTTCATCGTTCTCATCATCTTGTACGAAGTGGTCATGCGCTACTTCTTTGCCGCCGCCACACTGTGGGTAAATGAGATGTCACTGTGGGTCGCCGGCGGCATCTACCTGTCCGCCGGGCTGTACGCCATGCAGCAGCGCAGTCACATTCGCATTTTCATCATCTACGACCTGGCGCCGCTGTGGCTGCGCCGTTTCTTTGATGTGCTGTCCACCGTTTGTGTGTCGGTCTTTGCGTTCGCAGTCGTCTGGGGCGGCTTTGGCGAATCAAGAGCCAAGTTCCTGCGCTGGGAGACTTTCGGCACCGCCTATGACCCGCCGATTCCGGCGACCATCAAACCTCTGGTTTTGACGATGCTATTGTTCCTGGCATTGCAGGCCGCCTCGAACCTCATCCGCGACTGGCCATCGGTTGCTTGGGTACGCAAGTCGTTTGACGTCTTTGTCACCGTGCTGATCACTGTGCTTGCGCTCACCGCCGCCTACAATCTGTTTATTGATCCGCCGGAAGGACATGTCGTGCCGCTGAAATGGCAGATCGGCATCGGGATATTCCTGTTCATGTCGGTTGTCATTGTGATGGTCGGTCTGGTCAGGGATTTCAACAAGACACCGGTTCCGCATGTGGAACTGGATGAAGTCGCTGAAGAAGCAGCGCAACTCAAGAAGGTGAATCTGCCCGACGAGACCCTGTCAGGTAACCCACCAAAATCCAAGGACTAGGGGCAACGTAGTTATGGATATCGGTACAATCTCGCTGATTCTGCTGCTTGGCATGCTGTTTCTGCTGGCCATCGGCATGCCCCTGGGCTTCGCCTCCGGATTTCTCGCGGTCGTTGTCATGGTGCTCAAGTTTGAGCCGACATTGATAACCGACCCTTTCAGTTTCGGATCAGGCATCCTGACCAGCAACTTCGGCAGCGGGCCGATGAACATCCTGGCCCAGCGATTATACGGCATCACCACAAATTACGTGCTGGTCTCGGTGCCATTGTTCATTTTCATGGCCACCCTGCTGGAACGTTCCGGCATCGCCAAGGACATGTATTCGTCCCTGAGCCAGTGGATGTCGCGCACCCGCGGCGGTATCGCCGTGGTGACCGCCATTATGGCCATCGTCATGGCGGCCATGTCCGGCATCATCGGCGGTGAGGTGGTTCTGCTCGGTCTGATCGCGCTGCCGCAGATGCTGCGCCTCGGCTACAACCAGAACCTGGCCATCGGCACCATCTGCGCGTCCGGCTCGCTCGGCACTATGATCCCGCCGTCCATCGTGCTGATCTTCTATGGCCTGATCACCGAGACATCGATTCATGCCTTGTTCAAGGCCGCCTTCCTGCCCGGCTTCATGCTGGCAGGCTGCTACATCATCTACATCCTGGTGCGCACCCGCATGAACCCGGAGCTGGCGCCGCTGCCGGAACCATCACCCGATGACATGACCGGCAAGGAAAAGGCGCTTTATGGCAGCACGCTGATCTTCCTGATCGCCGGCGTCGCGTCCACACTGATCGTGGTGAGATGGCTGTACCTGACCATCGGCAGCCAGTTCAACGAGAAGATGATCGACGGCAACACCCGGCTGATCGACAATGCCACCCTGTACCAGTATCTCGGCATTGCCCTTGTCTCGGCCGGCTTCATCTATTTCGTGGTCGGCGTCAACGTCGCCAAGACCGCCTGGGAAAAGGGCAAGGGCATGGTGGCGCCGATGATGGTTGTGTTCGTCGTGCTTGGATCGATCTATGGCGGCATCACCGGCATCACCGAAGCTGCCGCCATGGGTGCGCTGGCCGTGCTGTTCCTGATCTGGATCCGCGGCGAATTCTCGCTCAACCTGCTGCGCGAGGCGTCAATGCGCACATTCAAGTCCACCGGCACCATCATCTGGGTCACCTTTGGCGCCACCGCGCTGGCCGGCGCTTATACCATCGCCGGCGGTCCGACCTACGTCGCCAACCTGATTGTCGGCTATGACCTGCCGACAATGGGCGTGCTGCTGGTCATGATGGTGATCTTCTTATTTCTAGGCGCCTTCATGGACTGGACCGGCATCGTGCTGCTGGTCATGCCGGTGTTCCTGCCCATCGTGCTGAAACTGCCCATTGACGAACTTGGCCTCACCGGAGGGCTCGATTCCAGCACCATGGTGCGCGTCTGGTTTGGTATCCTGTTCTGCGTCAACATGCAGGTCAGCTTCCTGTCGCCACCGTTCGGGCCGGCAGCCTTCTATCTCAAGTCGGTGGCACCGCCGCACATCACCCTGCCGGACATTTTCCGCGGTTTCCTGCCGTTCATATGCATGCAGATTTTCATCCTCATGATCATCCTGCTGGTGCCGGAAATCACCACGGTATTCTTGTAGCTTAAACAAAGGCCGGAGACCGAATTGCAGCCAACGTCAATCAGTGCAGTGGAAACGGGTCATTACCTGATCAAGCTTGAACAGGTGCTGACCGATAGCATGCACGGCGAAATGCACGGCTTCGAGATCGTGACCGTGCGGCTGTCGTCTGCCGATGGCGCCGAAGGCATCGGCTACACGTTCACCTGCGGGCGCAATGGCGGCGCCATCGCCGACATATTGAGGCGCGAAGTCACCGGCCTGGTCAGCGGCGAAGACCCGGACCGCATCGAGCATATCTGGAACAGGATGTGGTGGGACCTGCATTATGGCGGGCGCGGCGGGCCCACGGTGCTTGCCATGTCGGCGCTCGACATGGCGTTGTGGGACCTGAAGGCGAAACGCGCCGGCCTGCCCCTGTGGCGCCTGCTCGGCGGCAACGATCCGAAAGTCCCGTGCTATGCCGGCGGCATCGATCTCGAACTCAGTGCCGATGAGCTGATCAAGCAGACCGAGGGCAACCTGGCCAAGGGTTTCCGCGCCATCAAGATGAAGGTGGGCCGCGAGAAACTGAGCGAGGATGTCGCCAAGATCGCCGCCATGCGCGAGTTCCTCGGTGAGGAATTCCCGCTCATGGTCGACGCCAACATGAAGTGGAGCGCAGATCAGGCGATCCGGGCCGCGCGCGCCTTTGAACCCTATCATCCGGTCTGGCTCGAAGAACCGATTTCACCGGATGACGTCGCCGGCCACGCCCGCGTCGTGCGCGAAGGCGGACTGCCCATCGCAGCGGGCGAAAACCTGCGCACCGTGTGGGACTTCCGGCACCTGATTGCGTCTGGCGGTGTAACCTACCCCGAGCCCGACGTCACCAACTGCGGCGGCATCACCAGCTTCATGAAAATCGCCCATCTGGCCGAAGCCTTCAACCTGCCGGTCACCTCGCACGGCGCCCATGATATAACGGTGCATCTGCTGGCCGCGTCGCCGAACCGGTCCTATCTGGAAGCGCACGGCTTCGGCCTCGACGAATACCTGGCCCATCCGCTGGTGATCGACGACGGCTTTGCCATCGCCCCGGAACGGCCCGGGCACGGCATGGAATTTGACTGGAAGGGTTTGAGCAAAATCAGCGTCTCGTAAGGTTAAGAGGAAGTGATGTCATGGAAACTCTGAACGAAACCCAGGTGCAGTTTTACCGCGACAACGGTTACCTGATGCTGGAGTCACAGATTCCCGAGGCCGAAATCGACAAGTGCATCGCCGAAATCGAAAAGTTCCGCGACGAGGCGCGTCACCTCAGTGCCTCGAACGACCGGCTCGACCTGGAAGACACCCATACGCCGGATAATCCGAGGCTGCGCAGGATCAAACTGCCGCACACCATTTCCGATGTGTTTGCCGGGCTGATGCGGTCAGACCATGTGCTGGCGCCGGTGCGCGACCTGATCGGCCGGGACCTGCGCCTGCATACGTCGAAACTCAACATGAAGTCGGCCGAGTACGGCGCCGCCGTCGAGTGGCACCAGGACTGGGCCTTCTACCCGCACACCAACGACGACGTGCTGGCCGTCGGCATCGTGCTCAATGATGTCGGCCCGGACAACGGGCCATTGATGGTGTTTCCGGGCACCCACAAGGGCGAAGTGTTTGACCATCACTCAAACGGTGTCTTTGCCGGTGCCATGGACCTGGAAAAATCCGGTCTCAACCTGAGCGATGCGGTCAAGCTGACCGGCCCGCGCGGTTCCATGTCGATCCATCATGCGCGCACGGTGCACGGGTCTGATCTCAACCGCTCGGATCGCGACAGAATGCTGCTGCTCTATGAGATCATGGCTGCGGACGCCTATCCAGTGATGGGCTCCATGACCGCCTGGCCGTCACTGCAAGAGTATGACGAAAAGCTCCTGTGCGGTTCCGGCACCATTACCCCTCGGCTTGCGGACGTCCCGGTGCGCATCCCGCAGCCGCAGCCAGACAAGACAGGCTCCATCTATGAGATCCAGTCGACCGCGCAGAAACGCGCCTTCGACACTGTCATGTGAAGCCCGCCACCCGACAAAGGTCTACAGGCAGGCGGTGATGCCGCCGTCCACGTACAGGATATGGCCGTTCACGAAGCTGGCTGACTCCGACGACAGGAACACCGCCGCTCCAACCAGTTCCTCGACCTTGCCCCAGCGCCCGGCCGGCGTACGCTTGGCCAGCCAGGCGGAGAATTCCTCATCCGCCACCAGGGCCTCGGTAAGCTCGGTTTCGAAATATCCCGGCGCCAGGCCATTGACCTGCAGCCCGTGCTGGGCCCAGTCGGTGCACATGCCCTTGGTCAGGTTGGCCACTGCGCCTTTCGACGCCACATAGGGCGCAATGCCGGGTCGCGCTAGCGCCGTCTGCACCGAGCAGATATTGATGATCTTGCCGCGTTTGCGTTCGATCATGTGGCGAGCGACCGCCTTGCCGACATTGAACACCGAGTTGAGGTTGGTGTTCATCAGCCTGTCCCACGCTTCGTCGGGGAAATCTTCCAGCGGCGTGCGATGCTGCATGCCGGCATTGTTGATGAGGATGTCGATGGCGCCTGTGTCCGCCTCCACCTTGGCCACCCCTGCCCTGACCGCGTCAGGGTCGGTGACATCAAACACTGCCGTGGTGACAGATGCGCCAGCCTCCCGGAGACCGGCAGCGGCTTCCTCCAGCCGTCCGGCATCGCGGCCATTTACAACGATTTCCGCGCCTGCGCCCGCGAGTCCCTGCGCCAGCGCATAACCGATGCCCTTGCTGGAACCGGTAATCAGCGCCCGCTTGCCGGACAGGCCAAAAAGGTCTTGTACATTCATCAAATGTGCCCCTTAAACTTGTGTGGAAACCACTAATGACCGCTGTGCACCGGCACGGCAACCCCGGAGGCCGATTAAGGTGCAGACACTCACAATTCATTCCGCCAGGGACCTGAGAATAGAGCAGGCAGAGGCAGGCGAACCCGGTCCGGGCCAGGTGCGCATTGCCATGGCGGCGGGCGGCATTTGCGGCTCGGACCTGCACTACTACAATCACGGTGGCTTCGGCACTGTCAGGCTGCGTGAACCGATGGTGCTGGGCCATGAAGTCTCCGGACATGTGGAAGCCGTCGGAGCCGGCGTCACCGGCGTGAAGCAGGGCGACCTGGTCGCCGTCAATCCGAGCCGGCCATGCGGGGACTGCGACTACTGCGCCAAAGGCCATTTCAATCATTGCCTGAACATGCGGTTTTACGGATCCGCCATGCCGTTTCCCCACATCCAGGGTGCGTTCCGACAACAACTGCTGGTGGATGAAGCCCAGTGCGAGATTGCCGGGCCCGGTGTCGGCGCAGGCGAGGCAGCCATGGCCGAACCGCTCAGCGTCTGCCTGCACGCCGTCAGGCAGGCCGGTGCCGTGGCAGGTGCCCGTGTCCTGATCACCGGTTGTGGACCGATCGGCGCGCTGTGCATCCTCGCCGCCAGGCAGGCCGGTGCCGGCGAGATCGTCGTTTGCGATCTCGCTGATCGGGCGCTCGAGTTTGCCACTCAGATCGGCGCCGACCGGACGGTCAACGTATCGTCCGGGCCGGATGCGCTGGCACAATTCACCGCCGACAAGGGGTATTTCGACATCTGCATCGAAGCATCGGGCAGCGAAGCCGCGCTGCACTCCGGCCTTACCGTGGTGCGCCCACGCGGCCGGATCGTGCAGCTGGGCCTGGGCGGCGACATGAGCGTGCCGATGAACATGGTGGTCGCCAAGGAAATCGAACTGGTCGGCAGCTTCCGGTTTCACGAGGAGTTTTCTCAAGCGGTTAAGCTGATCAGTTCCGGCGACCTGGATGTAAAGCCCTTGATCTCGGCAACACTGCCGCTGGCCGATGCCGTGGAAGCATTTGAGCTGGCCAATGACCGCTCCCGCGCCATGAAGGTGCAGTTGTCATTTCAGGGCTGAGCAGACAGGCATGGGGGCTCAGGCCGGATCGGTCCCGTAGACAAGCCGGACACTGGGTCTGGCTGATACCGCCTCGGCTATGCGGAGCACCTGTCTGAATTCTTCGACGCGGGGGTGGCCATGCGCCTCGGACAGCCAGGTGGTCAACATGAACAGGTAGATGTCCGCCGCACTGAACCTCTCACCCAGCATCCAATCGTCATCACCGATAGCGTCATCCACGACCTGCCACAATTCGCGCAGACGGCTGACCGACCGGCGTTTCACGCTTGCCTCGGTTTCTGGTGCATCGCAAAACCGGTCGGAGTAGTAACTCATCTGGAAGGCGTTCTGGATCGAGCTTGAAAAGAAGAACAGCCACTGCAGAAAGCGGCCCCGTTGCGGATCATCCGCGCCCGGCGCCAGCCCGGCATCCGCATGGCGGTCACACAGCCAGGTGGTGATCGCGCCGCATTCGTAGATGGCAGTGCCGTTGTTCACCAGCACCGGAATCCAGCCATTGGGGTTCAGCGCCAGCAGCTCCGGCGAACGCGGCACATTCAAATCGATACTTTCCGCGATCAATTTGTATGACTGGTTCAGTTCCTCCAGTACAACCCGCACGCCCATGGCTGCACTTCCTTCGGCGTAGTAAAGCGCATATGTCATGTCCCGGCCCTTCCGCAAGCAACTGTCTAATCGGCAACAGGCCGGTTTCTGTCACAACCGGGCGTCCCGGCCAACTCCAGAATAGGGAAAACCAGAAATAGTCCCTTAACGCGGCCTCCTGTATCAACTGCTCAAGTCAAAAGCTGACGCTCCGAGCATTTGTTAGTTTCGGAGTGATGCGACTGAAACCGTTACATGCCCGACAGTCAATATGGGCGGGAAGCGGACTTTCGCAACGGCTTGCATCAATGGCAGCTATGCGGACGAAGCTGCCGTTGAAGCTATCGGTCTAAATGTCGGGTTTGAGTTCCTGCTCAGACGCTCTCTTGACATGCATTTATATTAGTTTAGATTTTACTAAATAGTTTAGGAAAAAATAAAACATGGTGAACACCGATGCGACCTTCTCGGCACTGTCGCACCCCGTCAGGCGACGTATGTTGGACCGACTTTTGGATGGGCCCAAGACGGTCAGCCAGCTCGGTGCCGATCACGACATGACACCGGGAGCGATTTCCCAACACATACGAGTGCTCGAGCAGGCAGATATGATCCGCAGGACTTTGAATGGTCGGGAACACCACATCGAACTGGACAAAAATGGATTCCAACCCGTTCTGACTTGGGCGGAAAATTACGGAGCATTCTGGGGCGCCAAGTTGGAATCGCTAGGAAAGTTCCTGATGCGCGAGAAGACCGATGAGCGATGAGGCAGCGTCAGATATCAACGAGGTCAAATTGTCAGCCTGGTATGCGGTGGGCGTTCATCAAGCATTCTCTGCCTGGACTGACCCCGACAAAATAACGCAATGGTTTGGTCCTGAAAACTATAGAGCCGAAGTACTCGAGATGGAGGTCAAGATCGGCGGTCGTTGGCGTTTCAAGATGATCTCGCAGTCCGGAGATGTCTCACATCATCACGGTCGCTATCTGGCGATTGAACCTGACAGATTGCTCTCGTTCACCTGGCAAAGTGAAGAAGATGAATCCTTGACAGAAGGGCGCGAAACGCGCGTAAGCGTCCTTTTTTGCGCAGAGTCCGGGGGCTCACGAGTGACGTTGGTGCACGAACGCCTTCCCACACTCAAGGCAAAGCAGGTTCTCGAATTTGGATGGTCGAGTGGCATGCCGAAACTGGGGCGACTTTTGGAAGGGAAGCGGGATGACTGAGGTTGTTCATGGAGGCTGTGCCTGTGGCGCCGTGAGGTATGAAGTTCGCGCCGAACTTGAGTTCTCGTTCAATTGTCATTGTCGGAAGTGCCAGAGAGCGACTGGCGGTGGTCATTCTTCGGCATTCGCAGTCCCGAAGGCTGAGTTCAAACGCTCCGGGACGATTAGGGAATTTGCTTCCTCAAGTGACAACGGTGCAATCACCCACGCCGGTTTCTGTCCAAAATGCGGTTCGCCGATGACTAGTCGCACCGAGAGGTTTCCCGAGCGCATATACATACATGCCGCCACAATGGACGAACCTTCCAACTTTACACCAACGTTCGTAGTTTTTGGCGATGCAGCGCAACCTTGGGACCTACCAAATGATCAACTGGCGAATGCCCCGCGGTAACCCGAGCAATTTGAAGCAGGGAAATGCGGCAATCGACAGCGGATTAAGAAAACTAGCATTGGAAGCGACAGTGTCCGCCAGATCCTTTGTGAAAGAATACGAACACGCTCTCGGCACTCAAGATTGGAGCTCTGTTGCGCCGCTCATCAGCGACGACGCGATAGTGATCTTTTCGAATGGCTCTTTGCATGCGGGGAAAGAGGCGATCAGGGCGGCATACCAGCACAACTTCAATACGATAAAGGGTGAAGAATACCGGATTGAGAATGTTCACTGGCTGGCGGAGACGGCGGACGTTGCCGCTTACAGTTTCGAGTTTCATTGGACCGGCGTAATTGAAGGACTGGAAGCTTCAGGCTCGGGACGTGGCACTGCGGTATTGGTCCGCGATGATGACCGCTGGCTGCTGGCTGGAGAGCAGTTGGGGCCAAAGTTTTAGCAGCGAAACGCTTTCTTCGGCGTTGCAGCATTCGGTATGTCTGGGCTCGATTCGGACCTTTGCTGCAAGGCGTGCGGATGTCGGTAGGGCGGGACCTTGCTGCCATTAGAGTTCGGACGGCGAATGTCAGGAGTTGAGCGTTGTCAGACCGCGATGTGGCGCGCGGCACCGGTCAACTTGGGCTCACTCCAGCCGTTCGCTGCGCGACGAACGAACGGCAGCTATGGGGCGAAACTGCTGTTCTCAGCCAAACCGGTCCGGTGCATAGGCGGACACTTCGGCATTGCTGACAGCGCCATCGACCATGCCGGCGACCAGCCTGCCGGTTGCCGGTGCCATGCCCAGACCGTAATGGCTGTGGCCGAAAGCCGCGAACAGGCCGGGCAGCCCGGGCAGTTCACCGATCGCCGGCAGATTGTCCGGAAACGACGGCCGGACGCCCATCCAGCGCGCATTGGGCTCTATGTTCAATGCCGGCAAAAGTTTCTTGGTTTGCGGCCCCAACATATCGGCCCGGCTGTAGCGTGGCGGTGCGCTGTGATGGGCAAACTCCGCCGTGCCGGCCGCGCGCAGGCCGCCCTCCATGCTGCTGACCACGAACTTGCCCTGCACATCCGCCACCGAGTGATTGAGCGCAACGCCTGGGTCTGAGAACTCCAGGTGGTAGCCGCGCTCGGAAATCAGCGGCACCTTCACCCCGAGCGATTTGAGCAGGTCAGCCGACCAGATGCCGGCCGCCAGCACCAGCCGCCGCGCCGGGATTTCGCCTTCCGGCGTCACCAAGAGATATCCGGCATGAGGCGCTTTCTCGATCCCGCGCACTTCGGCCCGAACAAACTTGGCGCCCTGCGCCTTTGCCTTGTCGGCCAGAACCTTGCACAGCCTGCCAGGTGCTGCCGCACGGCCCTGATCCTTGATGATGACGGCAGAATGATAGTCTTCACTGATGGCCGGCTCGATGTCGCGAACCTCCCCGTCCCGCACAATCTCAATTGGCGCCCCCTTGTCAGTGCGCAACCGCCAGGCAAGATCACTCAGCACCGGGCTGGCCTTGCCACGAAACACGTTCACATACCAGCTGTCACGCAGCAGGTTTTCATGACCTGTACCTTTGAGAAAGCGACGGTAGACGTCCACATTATCGCACACCAGCGCGCTCATCGCGCGCGAGATGTCTTCAACTTTGGGCAACCTGGTGTTGGCCAGAAACCGCAGGGCCCAGGGCACCGTCGTCGGCAAATCGCGCCAGCGGATGCTCACCGGACCGTCGGAACTCAACAGCCATCCGGGGACCTGCTGCAATGTGCCCGGCATGCACTGCGGCACACATGACCAGGGCGAGATGACACCCGCATTGCCGTAGCTTGTCGCCTCGCCCGGCAGTTCGCGGTCAATCAGGGTAACCGAATACCCCTTCTCCTGCAGGCTCAGGGCGCAGCACACCCCGACAATGCCGGCACCGAGTATGGTGACCTCCTCACTTGCCTCTGTGTGAGTGCCCACTGGCCTATCCGGCCCCGGCCGGCGCCTGCACGTTGCGGCGTTTGGCGATCTGGATAAGCAGTGTCGGCGCCGCGATTGCCAGGGCCACCAGGTCGGCCTGGAAGCTTGGCGCAATCATCACCACGCCTGACAGCGCAAACAGCAACCGCTCCGGCGTGCTCATCGGGGCCAGGAAGAAGCCGACCACGGCCGCCGACAGGAACAGCACCCCGAGGATGCAGCTGGTTGCCGTGTAGCTGAAGGTCACCAGGTCAAAACCGGTTGACGACACGATCAGCAGGACCGGCGCATAGACAAACGCCATCGGCGCCACCACTTTGCCGAGCCCGAGCGTGAAGGCTGAAATGCCGGTTCGGAACGGGTTGGCATTGGCGATCGCGGCGGCCGCATAGGCCGACGTGCACACCGGCGGGGTGATTTCCGACACCACGCCATAATACAACACGAACATGTGGCTGGCGATCGGTGGCACGCCAAGCTGTGCCAGCGCCGGTTGCGCCACCGACACCAGCATGATGTAAAGCGCCGTTGTCGGAATGCCCGCCCCCATCAGGATGCAGGCCACGGCCACGAAG
Source organism: Anderseniella sp. (assembly GCA_028289645.1). Lineage (GTDB taxonomy): Bacteria > Pseudomonadota > Alphaproteobacteria > Rhizobiales > Aestuariivirgaceae > Anderseniella. The sequence goes on along the minus strand of JANQOK010000012.1, from coordinate 101,344 downwards.
ACCAGCGACAGGAACAGTTGCAGGTCGGTGACCGCAAACAGTTCCAGCCCGCCGACCGTGATCAGGTCATAGAGCCCTGACGCCATGCTGCCGGCACCCTGGGTGACCATGAAGCCGATGCGGAAACCTATTCCGGTGGTGTTGATGACGCCAACCACAATGCCGACCGCAGCGGACGCAGCACCTACCGCCAGGGCATACTTCACGCCCAGTTGCACGGACTCGCTCATTTCAGGAATCTGAACCCGTGGCTGTGGATTGAGGGTGCCGATGACCGATCCCGCAATCAGTATGGCGCTCATCACCAGGTCAAAGCCACCGTCCGAATACTTCCACACTACGAAAGCGATGAACAAGGCAGGCAGCACCAGAGTTACCGGCGCCCGATAGCGCGACATGCCGACGATAACCGACAGCGATATACCGCAGAACGCCGACATGAACGGTGTGTAGCCGGAGAACAGCACGATCAGCAGGCCGACCAGCGGAATAATGTTGGCCCAGCCGTCGCGCCACACTTCCGCAAACTGCGGCAGCATGTCTTTCGACATGCCCTTGAGGTCCAGTTTGCGCGCCATTAGGTGCACCACCGCGAACACGCCGACATAGTGCAGGATGGCCGGAAAGATCGCCGCAATGACAATGGTGGTGTAGGGCAGTTCCAGAAACTCCGCCATGATGAAGGCGGCGGCCCCCATGATCGGAGGGGTGATCTGCCCGCCGGCCGAGGCTGCCGCCTCTACACCGCCGGCAAAATGCGGCGGATAGCCAAGCCGCTTCATGTTGGGGATTGTGAGTGCCCCGGTGGACACCGTATTGGCCACCGATGATCCCGAAATCGTGCCGAAAAACGCCGATGACACCACTGACACCTTGGCAGGTCCGCCGGTATAGCGCCCGGCCAGGATGGTCGCGTTGTCGATGAACAGGGCGCCAAGGCCGGTGCGCTGGGCAATCACGCCGAACAGGACGAAGTGGAAAACGATGGTCGACACCACCCACAACGTCACCCCGAAAATGCCTTCCTGCGGGAAGTACATGCTCGATACGAAGGTGTTAAACTTGACGCCCGGATGCTGCAATATGCCCGGGAACCAGGGGCCGAGCAGTGCATAGGATATGAACACGCAGATGATCAGCGGCAGCACCCAGCCCAGGGTGCGCCGCGCCAGGTCGAGGACCAGGACGATGATGATCACGCCGAAGAAAATATCGTAGGAATTGGGATTGCCCATCCGGAACGTCTGTTCCTCGATGCCCAGCACCGGGATGCCGCGCCACGCCACGCCGACATAGAGCGACACCGCCACCCCTAAGATCATGAACGTCAGATCGTACAAGGGAATATTGCCCACCCGTAGCCGGCTGACCTTCATGGCCAGCAGGCTTCTGGTTCTGAAGATCGGGAACAGGGCGTAGGTGAGGATGAACAGGCCGGTCAGATGCCAGCCCATGTGCCAGTGATCTGCAGGCAGGCCGAAGCCCGCCGTGAGATAGTGATAGAGCGCAAACACCAGCGCCACCACCTTCAGCACCTTGCCGACCGGCGGCGAGACCTGCCGGGTCTGGGACGCCTCGTCATACTTTTCCTCGATAGCTGAAAGCTCTTCGGCTGACAGCTCACGATCGGCGTCGTTAGATGTGCTCACAATGGCCTCCCCTGCGCAGGTCTTTCGGGTGACGGGCGTCGCCAGTTCAGGCATCGCCCGTCATTCCAGGTTTCAGGTTCTTCAATCGGGCTGGCTTACTTAAGCAGGCCGGCTTCCTTGTAGAACTTCTCGGCTCCCGGGTGCAGCGGCACACCGAGCGCCAGAACACCGTCAAGAGCGGTGTCCGGCGTGATCTGCTTGCCCTTGGCGTGGCCGTTGTCGAGCAGCTTGCGGGTGTTGTCGTTCCACAACGCCTTGGTGATGCCGTAGACAAGTTCCTCGGACTGATCCGAAGACACCACCAGCAGGGCGCTCACTGCCGGCGTCAGCGTGTCCGTGTCGACGCCTTCATAGACGCCGGCTGGAATCTTCGACGGGATGTAGGCTGGAATTATGCCATTGATCTTTTTCAGATCATCCTCACTGAACGAATGCAGGCTCATGCCCTTGGTCGAGGACAGTTGCACCATGGCAGCGACAGGCCAGCCGGCAGCGTAGAAGTAGGCGTCAAGCTGACCGTCGGCGAGGCGCTCCGCGCTCTGGCTGTTGTTCAGTTCGGCCTCTTCCATGTTGTCACGGTTGACACCCCATGCGTCCAGCATCTGCAGCACCGCAACCTGGGTGCCGGACCCGGCCTGCGCGATACCGACGCGTTTGCCCTTGAGATCACCGAGATCGTTGATTTTAGCACCCTTAGGCATCACCAGGTGCAGGTCTTCCGGATACAGGTTTGCGATGATGCGCAGCTTCGGGTGCGGCTTGCCTTCGAACTTGCCTTCGCCAAGATACATCGAGCGGGTCACATCGGCGGCGGCCAGGCCTGCTTCCAGCTCGCCGTTCTGCACCGCGGCATTGTTGAACACCGAAGCCGTTGTCGACTGGGCGATGGCAATCAGGCCGGGCACGCCGCACTGGCCGCCCTTGTCGCACGGCCGAGCGCCCGGAGGTGCGGAAATGCCGTTGGCAATCGTGCCGCCAATCGGGAAGTAGGTGCCGCCGGCGCCGCCCGTGCCGATGCGGAAAAACTGCGGTGACTGCGCCTGCGCAATGCCTGCCGTCAATAATGTACCGGCTGCCAGAACAGCCATGAGTGTCTTGTGGAACGTCATTACTCTTTCTCCCTTGAACCGGCTTCCCTGTGAAACCTCGGACAAAACCGTACGCCGCGCCAACCATTTGCACAAATTTTCATTTTCTTTAAAGTCATAGAAAAAATTTGTGGATGTATCATGAATTTAAATCAGATGCGCGCCTTCCATGAGGTCATGCTGACCGGTTCGATTTCACAGACTGCGCGCAACCTCAACCGAACGCAGCCGTCGATCAGTGCCACCATTGCCAACCTGGAAAACCACCTCGGCATGAAACTGTTCGATCGCAAGGGCGGACGGCTGCATGCGGTTCCCGAAGCCCGCTACCTGTTTGAAGAGTGCGGTGAGTTGTTGAAACGGGTCGAGTCGATCACCCAGAACATGCGCCGCATCAAGGCGCTGCAAAGCGGCGAGCTGCGCATCGCCTGCATGCCCGGCCCGTCGGTGTTTGTGCTGCCGGACGTAGTCTCGAAGTACGCCAAGGACAAGTCCGACATCAAGACCACGCTGGTATCACGTAGCAGCGAAGCTGTTATCCAATTGGTGGCCGCCCAACAATATGACATTGGCATCTGCGACAACCATCCGAACCTGTCACGCGAAAGCGGCCTGACGGACTTTGAACTGATACGCTTCTCCTGCCTGTGCGCCGTCCCCGCGCAAAGCCCTCTGGCGGCAGAACAGACAATCACCATCGATCATCTTGACGCAACGCCGATCGGCATCCTGCTCGACGAGCATCCGGTCTCGATCCGGCTCCAGGACGCCTTTGCCGCAGCCGGAGCAACAATGAACGTGGCGTTCGCCACCCAGTACTTCATTCCGCTTTTGACCTATGTGGAAAACGGGCTGGCCTGCGCCGTGGTCGATCCCGTAACGGCTGAAAGTTACCGGCTTTATCGCAGCGGCCAGACAGCCGGGGTGACATTCAAGCCGTTCCATCCGGACATAGCGTTTGAACTCGCCATCTTGCGCCCCAACCACCGCCCGGTGTCGCTGCTGGCGAGAGACTTTGCAGATACCTTGGTAGACCATTTCCGGACCATGGCCGGCACTCAGACCTAGCGTGCGATAATCGAGGCGGCCGATTTCTTTCCCGATCTGCGAAGTCAGCCATGACTGAATGGCTTCGGCCTGATCCTGGTTTGGTGTTCCGCAAGGGACTGCTCCCGTGACACTATAGTGGAGAAAATCGAAGTCCCCGCCACTACATCGCCGGCCTGTGAAGTTTTCCATCAACCGGCTGGGCGAACTGTCCGCTCATCCAGCACAACCACTGCTCCGGGTTTTCCCTGATTGCCGACATTTGACGCCGCGTGCAGATCAATGCCATCCGTCTGATATCATCATCTCTGGAAAGGCTCATGTCCGCTTCAAGCGGCTGGTGAAACCGCACAGAGAATTTTTGAAATGGCTTTGTTTCCAGCACTGTCAGTGGAACAACCGCAGCATTGTAAAGCCGTGCCATGGTCAAAGGTGCCGTTGCCTGCACGAAACACAAATGTCCGCCAAGCGTGGTGCAAGCGAAACGCCGTCCGATGAAGGCATTGTTGTTCATGAAAACCGCGGTGTCGGACCGGGCTGATTCGGCAAGCGTCCGCATTGCGCTGAAATGCGTTGACGGTCCGCTGACTATCCGGGACGCAGTGTAGCGGTCCTCCAGAGCAAAGTTCATTTGCTGCGCAGTCAGTTTTCCAAGCCAGGTATGGCCCTCACCATGCACATGATCGGAAAACTGGCTTAACCTGACACCCAACTGGTGCAATGCCATGCGCCCAATCAGCGGGGCGAAAACCGTATTGTCCGTCCAGTAGACAACTGGCCTCCCGGCAAACCCGTGCGGAATCACCCCGGCAATTTCAACTTCTGGACGCCAGCGCGGGTATCGCGTCATGACAGCTTTGAGCTGACGGTCCCTGACATGGCAATTGATCGCTTCGGCCCGGAGCGCCTGCAAGACCTCCTGATCCGGTTCGTCCAGTACTGCAGCCGCAAGATCAAGGAATTTTCGTGCAGCGTCGCTGACGCAATCAGTCGATGCAGCAATGGCACCGGCCAGATGCTTTTGATGCCATTTGCCAGGATCGGGACGGCCCAGCTGCAGCATCCAGCCCAAAAGTTGCAGCAAACTCCTGTTGGCGCTGACGGAAGTGACATTCGGACGCGTCCTGCGGCGTGGCCCCGCTGTTGCAAAACAGACGTCCGTCAACTCTGAAGTACAGATTCTGGTACGGGACATGTCGAGCAGTCTTAGCAGTCCCCGCCGAGACAAAGGAACCCCGTAAGCTACGAGGTTCCCGAATTACACATCATGTCAAATCACACATCCTTCCGGACACGTGTCTACCAAAGCTATTCCACCGGCGGAGGCGGAGGAGGTGGTGGGGGTGGTGGGGGTGGCCCTTTTGGTTCCGGTGAGAAATTGTACATGTTTGCCTCCAGTTCTTGTTGCCAGTTACAGCTACCATAGGTTGTACATCGCTACAATCCTGCAGTTGTTCCATTGGCTTCCTGCTGGAAAATTCGGCAGACAACCTGCTTGGGTTGGGCCCTGACTGGATATGGTGCATGTTGTGGAAGGCAAACCGGCAGATAGGAAGCGGCGATCCAGCCAGGTCGTAGAGTCGCGCTCCTATGAACACGCTCACAAGTTGAAAACCGTGGCCCAGTATGCGGAGACCTGTCGATATCCGCGCTTTCGCATAAGGTGACTGATCACTGCCCGCATATGGCCGGCGCCGAATAGGACTCCAATCACCGCATCCTTGTTTTCACTCTTGGTTCTTTCGCGTTCGAGCACCGAGAGCAGATGCCGGTCACGCCAGTGAAGGACCACTTCTTCGAACTCGATCATGTCGTCGTCTTAAAAGATCTTCCGGCTGGCTCAAAGCGCATGATCGCCGAGCGGACTGAAACAATTGAGGCTTCAATTATCTGCATCGACTGACTGCCCGTATCTCAAATGGCACTAATACCCAATCGCGCAACCGTCCTTGCGCGGATCGGAGCCGCCCATGAGCACGCCTTCGTCCCAGTCGATCCAAATCGCCTGCGACCCGCCGATCGGTTTTTCCGGGCGCACCAGCTTGTGCCCCTTGGCCTCCAGACCGGCGAGAACATCTGCCGGAATGGTGCCTTCAACCTCAACCTCGCCAGTGAACGGGTCCGGGAAAAACCGCGGCGCATCCTGGGCTTCCTGCACATCATGGCCATAGTCACACAAACGGGTGAGAAACTGCATGTGGCCGAAGGCCTGGTATTCACCGCCCATGACACCATAGGGCATCACCACACGGCCTCCCCTGGCCACCATGCCGGGAATGATCGTGTGCAGCGGCCGCTTGCCCGGCGCGATGCAATTCGGGTGATCGGGATCGAGCACGAAACCCTGGCCACGATTGTGCAGCATGACGCCTGATTTCGGCGCCAGCAGCCCTGACCCGAAATTATGGAACAGCGTGTTGATGAAGCTGCACGCATTGCGGTCCTTGTCGACAACGGAAATATAGACGGTGGATTTGTGCCGCGGAGCCGAAAACAGCGGCAGCGGATCCAGCGCCTGCTCGTCCTTGATGGCGGCACGGGTTTCAGCAGCGTGTTCGTCTGACAGGAACCATTCGACCGGCACATCCGACTGGCCAGGATCTGCCAGGTACAGATTGCGGTCCCGGTAGCAAAGCCTGCCCGCCTCGATCTCGCGATGCACCCGCTCCAATGTGATCGGACCGCCCTCGCCTGCCTCGATGCCGCTCATCACGTTGAGCAGCATCAGCGCAATCACGCCCTGGCCGTTGGGCGGGCACTGGTAAATCGTATTCCCGCGAAACTCGGTGCTGATCGGCGTGACGTACTCGCCTTTCATGCCGGCAAAGTCATCCAGCGTGTGCAACCCGCCCCTGGATTGCAGATGGCTGACGACATCTTCCGCCACGGACCCGGTATAGAACCCGTCCCGGCCGCTCTCGCCGATAAGCTGCAGCGTATCCGCCAGGGCCGGCTGCCTGTGCAACTGGCCGTGCGCGAAAGGTTCGCCGTCTTCACGCAGGAAAACCTTTGCCGCGTTGTCATCATGGCGCAGATGGTCGTGCTGGCTGGCGAAATCCACGCTCACCCGTGCAGAAATCGGATAGCCGTTGCGGGCAAAGTCGATGGCCGGCGCCAGCAGTTCGGCCAGCGGCCTGCTGCCATGGTCGCGCACCAGCCTATCCCAGGCATCGACGGCGCCGGGCACAGTGACCGAATGCGGGCTCTGCTGTTCGATCTCGGCGATGCCGTTGTCGGCATACCACTGCGCGGTGGCCGCTGCCGGCGCCCGTCCGGAACCGTTGTAGGCGACGATATCGGTCTTACCGTTCGGTGCGTACAGGCAGAAGCAGTCGCCGCCAATGCCTGTCGATTCCGGTTCGACGACACATTGAACAGCACACGCGGCAACCGCGGCGTCAAGCGCATTTCCGCCATCCTGCAACACCCGCACCGCAACCTGTGTCGACAGCGGATGCGAGGTCGCCGCCATGCCGTTGGTGGACAAAACCGGCGAGCGGCCGGGTTGTTCGAGATCTCTCATGTGTCACTTCCCTTTCCGGACACGGGAGTTGAATGCCGCCTCAGGTGCCGACCACCAGCGGCGATGTCAACCGCTGCAGGGTTGCAAGGGCACTCAGCGCAGTGATTTTTCCGGTGGGTGGGTTTTCCTCGGTGGGAATGTTCTGAATCGTCATGGTGAAGTCGGATGAATCCGACTTTGCGGTAATCGAATGGGTGTTGTGCGTAACGGTGGGATCGGCCCAGATTTCCACCATGGTGCGGTCCGGGCCGACGCCGGCAAGGCCAAGAGCGGCGGCTACGTTGACATTGGCAGGAAAGCCTTTGGCTGCCTCGCGCGCCGTGCCTGAAAACACTTTCAGCGGTTCACTTACACTGTCCAGATCCACACCGGTTGCCGCAATGTGCGGCGCGCCTTTCAGCCCGCGCGGCGGCTTGCGCGTCACCATGGTGATGCTGGCAACCGTGCCCTGGGCAATCGCCTTGACCGCATCAAGCCCGATCAGCGCACCGGTCGGCACGATGATTTTCGCTCCGGTGGCGCGCGCCTGCTCAACCATGTCCGGCCGGTCCAGCAGCGCGCCGACCGACAGCGGGATGAAGATGCAGCCATTGGAAATGGCCGATACCGCAAGTTCGTCAAAAACCGGCCTGGGTGCACATTCCAGCACCACGTCGCAATGGGCGCCAATCTCGGCAATCGGCACAACGTCCGGCACGTGTGCAAATGCCGAGACATTGGCTGCGGCCCTTTGCTCGTCGCGTGCCGACACGGCGGATACCACCATGTCACCGGCCTCGCCTGCATCCACGCGCCTGGCCACCGCCAGCCCGATGGTTCCAAGACCGGCAATGCCTAGGCGCAGCTTCGGCGACGATGTCAGGTTATTTTGCATGTGGCTCTCCCGCCCTGCGGGACCGAATGACGCTCCGCGCGATTGACTCAACGAGCGATACCCTTAGTCTTTTTTGTTCCCTCGCGGCAAATGCCGCGAGAACAATATTTCAATCGTACCTTACAGGGAGAAGTACATGCGTTTCGCCAAATCACTTCTGGGCGGCATTGCCATTGCGGCCGCCGCCATTGGAATGTCTGCACCGGCGCAGGCACTTGATATGGGCTGCACCACCGCCAAGCTGATCGTGCCATGGAAGGCCGGCGGCGGCACACACATCATCTTTTCACAAATGGAAAAGACCGTTCAGGAAATGGATGTGCCGGTAAAGCTGCAGGTCGTGACAGTGCCTGGCCAGGGCGGCAACAAGGGCGCCAAGGAAGCCCGCAAGGCGAAGCCTGATGGCTGCACGCTGTTTGCCATTCACCAGAGCGCCATCGTCGGCTATCTGAACGGTCGCGTGGACTTCACCTGGGACGGCTTTGACATGGTGGCGCAGGTCACCTCGACGCCTGAAATCATGGGCGCCGCCGGCAGCGTGCCGTTCAACTCGGTCGAGGAACTCGTGGCTGCCGCAAAAGCAGCGCCGGAAAGCATCGAACTCGGCGCAACCTTCGGCTCCACCAGCCAGTTCATGTGGCTGCTGTTCGAAGACCTCACCGGCGCCAAATTCAAGTATATTCCGTTCGACGGTACCAAGGAACGCGTGACGGCATTGCTGGCCGATACCATCAAGCTCGGCACCATCAACATCCCGACGGCAAAGAAGCACCTGGCCACCGGTGACCTCAAGGCGATGGCGATCGCGTCCGACGAACGCTCGCCCCTGCTGCCTGACCTGCCGACCCTGAAGGAACTCGGTGTCGACATGACCTATTCGCTGGACCGGGGCATCGTTGCACCAAAAGGTACGCCGAAAGAGATCATCGACTACTGGGCAGGTGTCATCAAGAAGGCGGCCGAAAACCCTGACTTCAAGTCGTCGCTCGAAGCCAAGGGCACCCAGATCAAGTACCGCAATGCCGAAGAGTACGCTGAGTGGTTCAAGGCCGAGTACGAGGCCCATGAAAAGGTCGCCATCAAGGTCGGCATGTTCAAGAAATAGCCTCCTGCATAAACTGAAAAGACCGGACATCGAATAGGTGTCCGGTCGTTCCTGTATTTGTTGACTTCACCCACCAGGCTGGTACGGGCATCCATGCGCACCCTCAACCGAGATACCGTAATCGCAATCCTGCTGCTGTTGTTCTGCGGACTTCTGGCATGGTCGTCCCTGCACATCAGGCAGCCGGGCTACGGCACGCTGAAACCGTCCACATGGCCGCAGATCATCGTCGCGGTGCTGACCCTGTTCAGTGCCGTTTATTTTGTCCAGTCACTGAGCTATCCGGGTTCTGGCAGCGCTGAGTCTGATGGCCGGAAACCTGGCTTAAGCGGGTTTTTTGAGTATTTCCGCAATCCAATCATCTGTTTCGCAATCTATTTCGTGTTTCTAATCACTCTGCCCTGGGCCGGCGCGCTGGTCGGCGGCATCCTGCTGGTCTTCGCCCTGCTCACCGTACTGGGCGGCTGGGCGCCGCGTGACCTTGTCCGCCATGCGATCTATGCCACCGTGTCCATGGGTTTCATGTGGACTTTGTTCACCTTCGGCCTGCGGGTGATTTTGCCTGAAGGCGAAATCTTCTCGATCCGGTAGAGCCAGGGGGCGATCTGACATGGAACACATCTTCGCCGCGTTCGCAGAAATTGCCACGGTTCACACATTGCTGCTGATGAGCGCCGGGGCCATCGCCGGCCTGCTGTCGGGTGCCATTCCGGGCTTCACTATCGCAATGGCGGTGGTACTCACCCTGCCGTTCACTTTCTCAATGACCGCCTCCCAGGGCATTGCCACCATGATCGGCGTGTTCGTTGGCGGGCTGTCCGGCGGACTGATGTCCGGCATCCTCATCGGCATTCCCGGCACACCGTCTTCGGTTGCGACCACGTTCGACGGTTTTCCCATGGCCCGCAATGGCCGTCCCGGCCTGGCGCTCGGCCTCGGCGTATGGTCATCGTTCTTTGGCGGCATCATCTCCGCCATCTGCTTGATTGCCATTGCACCGCAGCTCGCCCGCATCGGGCTTGAGTTCCAGCCGTGGGACTATTTTGCCCTGGTGTTCTTCGCCCTCACAATAACCGCCAGCCTGGCCGGCAAGAATCTGATCAAGGGTCTGATTTCAGGCGCGCTTGGCCTGCTCGTCGCCACCGTCGGCGAGGAAGACATCAACGGCGTATCGCGGTTCGATTTTGGTTCGGACTATCTCCAGGAAGGGTTTGCGTTCCTGCCTGTCCTGATCGGTCTGTTCGCCTTCAGCCAGTTGATGGGTGACATCCGAAATCCTGCAGAGGCGAGACGCTCGCTGGTCCAGGCCGGCGATATCGACATCCGCATCGAGCACATGAAGGCCGCCAAGATCGTCCTGTCACGTTGGGTTAACCTGGTGCGCTCCGCGATCATCGGCATCTTCACCGGCATCCTGCCGGCCGCAGGCTCATCAATCTCCAACATCCTGGCCTATGACCAGGCCAAAAAGGCCTCGCCGGCGCCGGAGAAATTCGGCACCGGAACCGAAGACGGCATCATTGCGCCGGAAGCCTCGAACAATGCGACCGCCGGCGGGTCACTGATCACCATGATGGCGCTCGGCATTCCCGGTGACATCGTCACCGCTGTCATGCTGGGCGCACTCCTGATCCACGATGTGGTGCCCAGCCCCAGCTTCATCTCCGAAGCGCCGGTGCTTGCCTATTCAATCTTCATTGCCTTCTTCTTCGCCAACTTCCTGGTGTTGTTTTTCCAGTCGGTTGCTCTGAGACTGTTCGTGCTGGTGACCAAAGTGAAGATGTACGTTCTGGCCGGCATCATCCTGGCCTATTGCGGCATCGGCGTCTTTGCCCTCAACAACATTGTCAATGACATGTGGACACTGCTGATATTCGGCGTGATCGGCTATGCCATGCGCAATCTGGGCTTCCCGCTGGCCCCGATGATCCTGGGCGTCGTGCTTGGTCCGATTGCCGAACGCTGGCTGGCCCGCGCCGTCGCCCTGTCCACCGACATGACCAACTTCATCACCCATCCATGGTCCGTGTTCTTCCTGACCCTGAGCCTGTTTTCCATGGGCTTCGGAGTCTATCAGCGCGATCGCGGCAAGAAAGTCTGGACACTGTATTACACACCGCTGATGGTGCTGGCGCTGGCGCCCGCCATGTTCATGATGGAAGGTGTCATCCGTCCTGGCATCGGCGTCGTGATGGTGGCCGGCGGCCTATACGCGCTCTACCGGGCGCACCAGAAAGCTGCCGATTTCAAGCCTGCTGCCGGAGAGCGCACCTGATGAGCCTGCCCGTCATTGCAATCCTGATGCCCGGTGACATGGGCCATGGTGTCGGCGCCGCGCTGACCGCTGCAGGCCATACGGTGCTGACCTGCCTCGCCGGTCGCAGTGAGGAAACCCGCTCGCTGGCGCAGCGGGCCGGCATGCAGGATACCGGCACACTGGTGGAACTGGTCAGCCATGCCGATGTCATCCTGTCCATCCTGCCGCCGTCCGCCGCTGTCGGTCTGGCAAAGGACATCGCCGCCGCCATGCGGGAGGCCGGCAGCACCCCGGTCTATGTGGACTGCAATGCCGTCTCGCCTGCGACCGCACGCGAGGCCTGTGACGCCATTGCAGCCGTAGGCGCAGCGTTCATTGATGCCGGCATCATAGGCCTGGCACCCGGCAAGGGCGGCGGCACAAGGTTCTATGTTTCAGGCAGCGACGTGTCTGCCATGCTGGCTCTGGACGGCAAGGGTTTTGACGTCATCAGCCTCGGAGATGAGGTCGGGCGGGCGTCTGCCATGAAGATGGTCTATGCCGCTCTGACCAAGGGAACCTGGACACTGCAGACCGCCGTCATGCTGGCAGCGGAGAAGCTCGGACTGACCGAGGAACTGACGGCGGAGTTCGCGTTCAGCCAGAAACCTGCACTGGACGCGATGCGGGCCCGCATTCCGCGCCTGCCGGCCGATTCCGGACGCTGGATCGGCGAGATGGAGGAGATCGCCGCCACCTTTGCGGATGCCGGTGTGACGTCCGGTTTCCACGATGGTGCTGCCGATATCTTCCGGGTGCTGGAGCAGACCCCGTTTGCTTCCGAAACCCGCGAGACCATGGACACCAGCCGCACCATGGAAGACGCACTCAAGGTCTATGCACAGACAGACGTGAAGAAGGATTAGTTCATGCACAAACGCCAACTGGGCAAGGGCGGCCCGGACGTCTCGGCGATCGGCGTCGGCTGCTGGAGTTTCGCCGGTGCCTACGGGCCGACCACCGAAGCCGAAAGCCACGACACGCTGGCCGCCGCGCTTGACCTCGGCATCAACTTTCTCGACACGGCCAACGTCTACGGCGCCGGCGTGTCGGAACGGGTCATCGGCTCGTTCATCAAGGATCATCCAAACCGGTTCACCATCGCCACGAAAGCGGGCATCTACCGCGATCCCGACACCAATGTGCGCGGTTTCAACAATTCGCCTGAGCACCTGCGCGAGGCGCTGGAAAAGTCGCTGCGCAATCTCGGCGTCGACCACGTGGCCCTGTACTACATTCATCGCCGCGAAGCGGACCGGCCCATCGAGGACGTCATGGAAACGCTGGTGCGCTTCAAGGAGGAAGGCAAGATCGGCGGCATCGGCTTCTCCGAGATCGCGCCCTATTCGCTGCGCCGCGCCCACGCGGTGCATCCGGTCACAGCGGTGCAAAGCGAATATTCGCTATGGACCCGCGGGCCGGAGCTGGGTGTCATCCAGGCCTGCAAGGAACTGGGTGTCACGTTCGTGCCGTTCTCGCCCCTGGGGCGCGGCATGTTCGCCGACACGCTGCCGGATCCCGAAACCTTTGCCGACGGGGACTTCCGCAAAGGCAATCCGCGCTTTGTCGAGCCCAACTTCTCCCACAATGTCAAGGCGCTTGGCGGCTTCCGGGCGTTTTGCCAGGCCCGCGGCGCCTCTCCCGCAACGGTTGCCATTGCCTGGCTTCTGGAACAAGGCGATCATCTTATACCTATTCCCGGCACCCGCTCGCGGGCGCACCTGGAACAGCTGGCTGCCGGTGCAAGCCTGAACCCGACCCCGGATGATCTGGCGGAAATCGCCCAGTGCCTGCCGCCGGGATTTGCCCATGGCGACAGGTATACTGAAGCGCAGTGGCCCGGGGCCGAACGCTATTGCTGAACATTGCTTATTTCCGAGGACAAGACAGATGGCTGACATATTACTGGTTTCAAACATGATGCCGCACATTCAGGAGGCACTACAGGCCCACCACACACTGCACCGGCTTTACGAGGCAGATGACAAGGAGGCTTTCCTGGCATCGGTGGCAGACAGGATTGAAGGCGTTGCCACCATGGGCAAAGCCGATGCGGGCCTGATCGACGCTCTGCCCAACCTGAAAATCATTGCAAGTTTCGGCGTCGGATATGACGGTGTGGATGCAGCCCACGCGGCGTCACGCAATGTCATTGCCACCAATACACCCGACGTGCTCAATGACGACGTCGCCAACATGGCCGTGATGCTGGTGCTGACCTGCTCGCGCCGCTTCAGCGAGTGGGAAAGGTTTGCCCGCGCCGGGCGCTGGGAAAACGAAGGCGATCCGCCGCTGGCCCGCGCCATTAGCGGACGCAAGGTTGGCATTCTCGGCCTTGGCCGTATCGGCAAGGACATTGCCCGCAAGCTGGAGGCATTCGGATGCGTTATCGCTTATCACGGCAGGAGCCAGCAGGCGGATCAGACTTTTGAGTTTTACGAAAACCTGGCCGAGATGGCGCGCGACAGTGATTTCCTGATCGCCATCTGCCCCGGCGGCGAGGCAACCAGGGGCATCGTCAACCGCGAGGTGCTCGAGGCGCTGGGTCCGGACGGCACGTTCATCAATGTGGCGCGCGGTTCGGTGCATGACGAAGACGCCCTGATCGATACCCTGGCAAGCGGCAAGCTCGGCCATGCCGGTCTGGACGTGTTTGCGGCAGAACCGAAAATTCCTGAACAATTGCGCGCACTCGACAATGTTACACTGCAGCCTCACCAGGGTTCTGCGACGGTCGAGACGCGCCGTGCCATGGGCGACCTGGTGGCCAACAACCTGTTGAGTTTCTTTGACGGCAAGGGGGCCATCACACCAGTGGCGGAGTGTGCCGATATCAGATAGCGCTACCCGGTCTTTCGTACCGAGGTTTCATCGAGCCCGCGCATCAGGTCGAAGAATTTTTCGCCCTGCACCGTCACATGCTGACGCAGCAGTGTGGCGGCCGCGGCACCGTCGCCGCCCTCAACCGCATGCAGTATCTTCCGGTGTTCGTCCAGCGACTGCCTGATACGGCCACGCACCCGCAGCTGTAGCCGCCGGAACGGCTGCAGCCTCTTCTGCAGGTTGAGAGCCTGTGACTGCAGAAAGCCATTGCCGCTGGCCTCGTAGAGTATCTGGTGGAAGGTTTCATTCTCATGGTAATAGGCGTCGCTGTCGCCGGCTTCCTCGGCTTGCTCGCATTTAAGGCAGGCTTCCGAAAACGCCTTGAGCTGCGCATCGCTTATGCGTTTCGCGGCCAGTCTGCCACACATGCTCTCCAGTTCGCCCATGACCTCGAACATTTCCACCACTTCCACGAAACCGGGCATGCGCACAAATGCTCCGCGGCGCGGTTTCATCTCCAGCAGGCCCGATGCGGCAAGCTGATGCAGGGCCTCGCGAACCGGTGTCCGCGACACACCGAACCGGGTACACAGGCGCACTTCGTCAAGCCGCACACCATCGTCGAACTCCCCGGTCAAAATCGCCTGTTCGAGAGTCTCGCGGATACGGTCTGCGGTTCTTTCAGTCATGATGCGTGGAACAATAGCCGCATGTTTGTGCATTCAACAAGTAAATTCTTGTATACAATGTGGTTGACTCCTGTACGCAAAGACGTAGGCTGCGGGTACTGACAAATTTCGTCAGACACCGAATTCAACATGAGAAACGTCCGGTTGCGTTACCTGCCGGACCGGGAGGAAGACATGAAACTCAAACTGACATCACTGATAGCCGGTCTTGCCATGGCGACAGCCCTGTCGGGTGCGGCCTACGCCAAGGAGCTACGCCTGTCGCACCAGTGGTCGACCAAGGACATTCGCCACAAGGTGGCTCAGATCGTGGCCGACGAGGTCGCCAAGGCCGACGTTGATCTCACCATCAAGATTTTCCCGTCCAAGTCATTGTTCAAGCCGCGCGAGCAGTACAAGCCGCTGTCTGCCGGCCAGCTCGACATGAGCGTGTTTCCACTGTCTTACGCCGGCGGTCTGCGTGGCGAATACAACCTGACCCTGATGCCCGGCCTGGTCAAAAACCATGATCATGCTGCCCGGCTGAACAATTCCGACTTCATGAAGAAGATCGAATCCATCATGGCGGAAGATGATGTGCGCGTCGTCGTGCATGGCTACCTGGCAGGCGGATTTGTCGGCAAGGAGAAATGCATCACCTCGCCCGACGATGTGAAGGGCCAGCAGACCCGCGCCGCCGGCAAGGCATTCGAACAGATGCTGGCGTCCGCCGGAGCATCCATCACCTCCATGGCGTCATCGGAGATTTACTCAGCCATGCAGTCCGGCGTGCTGACGGCGGCCAACACGTCGTCTTCGTCGTTCGTCTCCTACCGCATCTACGAACAGGTCAAGTGCTACACACCGGCCGGCGACGTGGCGCTGTGGTTCATGTATCAGCCACTGCTGATGAACAAATCGGCCTATGACGGCCTTGACGACAAGCAGAAGGCGGCACTCGACGCAGCCGCTGCCAAGGCGGAAGCCTACTATCTGGCGGAAGCCAAGAAGCAGGATGCCGCGTCGGTCGAGGTCTTCGAGAAAGCCGGTGTTGAAATCAAGAACATGACACCGGAGGAATTCAACAAGTGGCGCGACATCGCCAAGGCGTCTTCCTACAAGAACTTCGTGGACAATGTGCCCGGCGGCCAGGAGCTGCTCGACATGGCGCTTGCTGTCGAATAATCCACGCACCCGATCCTCGCCGGGGGCGGTTGACCGCCTCCGGCGACCCATCCAGACTACGGTCCTGAACCCAACTTTTCACCCCACACACCTGAGGCGGGCAAATCATGGCGGCTGGCACAAATTCAAACCTGTCAGGCCCCGGCGATCGGACCGGCTGGCTGAAAATCGTCGACCGGCTGTCGACCGCATGCGGTTGGGTTTCGGCGGCCATGATCGTTGTGTCGGTGTTCATCACCTGCCAGATGATCTTCGTGCGCTTCGTGCTCAACCAGTCAACCATCTGGCAAACCGAGGCCGTGACCTTCCTGATGGTCGCCGCAACACTGCTCGGCCTGCCTTACGTGCAGAAACTGCGCGGCCACGTGAACGTCGACCTGATACCGCTGATGATGAAGCCCGGCGCCCGCAAGGCGCTGGCGCTGTTCACCCTGTCGGTGTCGATCATCATCGTGGCACTGATGCTGGTCTACGGGTTTGAGTTCTGGCACACCGCCTGGACCCGCAACTGGAAGTCGGACACAGTCTGGGGCGTACGGTTGTGGATACCGTACCTGGCAATGCCGGTCGGCTTCGGCCTGCTGCTGCTGCAGCTCATCGCCGATCTGGCAGCCGTCATCACCGGCCTCGACAAGCCGTTCAACATCGACAGGGAGAGCCACTGATGGATCCGCTTTCCTTAGGCGCCGTTCTGGCCGTCGTAACCGTTCTGGTATTGTTTTCCGGCGTCTCGGTGGCCGTCGGCCTGCTGATCGTATCGGCCGGGTTTCTGCTGATTTTCGATGGCGCCCGGTCCCTGCAGCTGCTGCCGGAAATCTTCTTCGGCAAGCTCGATAATTTCGCGCTGCTGTCGATCCCGATGTTCATCATCATGGGCGCCTCCATTGCCTCCACGCGTGCCGGTGCCGACCTGTACGAAGCGCTTGACCGCTGGCTCACGCGCGTGCCGGGCGGCCTCGTCATTTCCAATCTCGGCGCCTGCGCCCTGTTTGCCGCCATGTCCGGCTCGTCGCCGGCGACCTGCGCCGCCATCGGCAAGATGGGCATTCCGGAAATGCGCAAGCGCGGTTACCCCGACGGCGTCGCCACCGGCTCCATTGCCGCGGGCGGCACACTCGGCATCCTGATCCCGCCTTCAGTGACCATGATCGTCTACGGCATTGCCACCGAAACCTCGATCGGGCGCCTGTTCCTGGCCGGTGTCGTTCCCGGTTTACTGCTGGTCGGCCTGTTCATGCTGTGGTCCCTGTATGACACCTGGAAGTCAGGCTCTGCCGACGCCCTGTCCGGCAGGGTGTTCTCGTGGAAGGAACGCTTCGAAATCCTGCCGCGGGTGCTGCCGTTCATCGCCATCATTCTGGGGGTTCTGTACGCCATGTATGGCGGACTGGCGACGCCATCGGAAACCGCCGCCGTCGGCGCCCTGTTGTGCCTGCTCATCGCCATCATCATCTACAAGCTGTGGAGCCCGAAGCTGCTGTGGAACGTATTGCGGGATTCAACCCGTGAAAGTGTGATGATCCTGTTCATCATTGCTGCCGCAGGCGTGTTCTCCTACATGCTGTCGTCGCTGTTCATCACCCAGTCGATTGCCGCGTGGATCGGCACGCTCGACGTCAACCCGTGGGTGTTGATGTTCGCCATTAACATTTTCCTGCTGGTCGCCGGTTTCTTCCTGCCGCCGGTGGCGGTGATCCTGATGGCAGCCCCGATCCTGCTGCCCATCGTGATCAATGCCGGCTTCGATCCTTATTGGTTTGCCGTGATCCTGACGATCAACATGGAAATCGGCCTGATCACACCGCCGGTCGGTTTGAACCTTTACGTGATCAACGGCATCGCGCCGGAAATCTCCCTGCGAACCATCCTTGTCGGATCATTGCCCTTTGTCGCGTGCATGGTGATCGCTATATTGCTGCTGTGCCTGTTTCCTGAACTTGCAACCTGGTTGCCTGACAAGATCATGGGTGAAGCCGTATGAGCCGCATCACATATTTTCAGGACCTGCTGTCGAGCCTGTTCGAGCGCCGCACGTCCAGCCCGGCCAAACCGGATGCGCGTGGTATGCTGGCGCTGTGCAACTCGCTGTTGGCGGACACCGGCGAAGTAACCGGGCTGCAGACCGCATCCTCTCTGCTGGCGACCTATTCACAGGCCGATCAGGATCAGAGACTGGAGTTTTTCAGGAGCCTGGCCAGCGACTTCGACATCGATACGGCAGCGCTTTCCGAGCGCACCGGTGATTATTCCCGGCAACGCAGCGCGGACAATCTCACCCGCCTGCTTGACGTCGCCGAACCGCGCCGCCAGGAACTGTTGCGCCGGCTGAACGGTGTGCCCGGCGGCACTGAAAAACTGGTCCGGATGCGCGAAGACCTGCTGCGGATTCTCAGGCAGGACGCCGATCTGGCGCGGGTCGATGTCGACTTCGAGCATCTGTTTTCGTCCTGGTTCAACCGCGGCTTCCTGGTGCTGCGCCCGATCGACTGGACCACGCCGGCGCATATCCTTGAAAAAATCATCCGGTATGAGGCCGTTCATGCCATTGACAGCTGGGACGATCTGCGCCGCCGCCTGCAGCCGGCCGACCGGCGCTGTTTTGCATACTTTCATCCGGCCATGCCCGACGAACCGCTGATCTTCGTCGAAGTGGCACTGAGCGCCGACATCGCCGGGTCCATCCAGGCGGTGCTCGCGGAAACCCGTGATCCCGTTGAGCCGCAGGACGCCGCGGCTGCCATCTTCTACTCCATTTCGAATTGCCAGAAGGGTCTGCGCGGTGTGTCGTTCGGCAACTTCCTGATCAAGCAGGTGGCGACTGACCTCGCGTCCAGCCTGCCCAATATAAGGACTTTCATCACCCTGTCGCCAATCCCCGGTTTCATGCCCTGGCTGAAAGCCCAGGCGGAAGCCGACCCGGATGGGCCGGCTGCAACGTACTACACGGTTGCCAGCGAGCTGACACCGGACAATGCCGATGAGGCGACGCCGGACGAAGTTGCCGGCCTGAAGTCCCTTGCAGCACGCTACTTCCTGCAGGAACAGCGGCCCGACGGCAGGCCGATTGACCCGGTTGCGCGCTTCCATCTCGGCAACGGCGCCAGCCTCAGGACAATCCACTGGCTCGGTGACCGCTCGGAAAACGGCTTGCGCAACTCTGCCGGCATGATGGTCAATTACCTTTACGACCTGAAGTCCGTGGATGCGAACCACGAGGCCTATTCTGAAGATGGCCACGTCATCGCTTCACGCGAAGTGACCTCGCTCCTCGACGCCAGGTTTGATGCGCCAGCGCCCAAGGAGCAGGTAAATGGCTAATCACCTGTTCGACGGCCTTCTGCAAAATGCCAATCTCGAGCGCGCCTTTGCACAGCTCGATGACGGCCGCTGGTACACCTACAACCATGTGCTGGAAGTGTCCGCCCGGTTTGCCAACATGCTGGTGAAATGCGGCGTCAAGCCCGGCGACCGGGTTGCCGCGCAGATACCCAAGTCCATCGAGGCACTGATGCTGTATCTGGGGACGGTACGCGCCGGCGGTGTGTTCCTGCCCCTGAACAATGCCTACACGGCCAGCGAAGTGGAATACTTCCTAGACAATGCGACCCCGCGCCTGTTTGTCTGCGACCCGGCGCGCCGGGCCGAGTTTGACGAGGTGACGGGCAAACTCGGTGTCAGGCTCGAGACGATGGGCGTTTGGAAAAACCACGAGACCAGCGCCGGAACGCTGCTTGATGCCGGTATCGTGGCGCCTGCGGAATTCACCAACGTAGATCGCGGTCCCGACGATCTTGCCGCCATCCTTTACACGTCCGGCACTACCGGGCGCTCGAAAGGAGCCATGCTGACCCACGACAACCTGCTGTCCAATGCGGTTGTGCTCAAAGACCTGTGGGCCTTCACCGAAGACGATGTGTTGCTGCATGCGCTTCCGATATTCCACACCCACGGGCTGTTCGTGGCCACCAACACGATCATGGTGGCCGGCGCCCGGATGGTCTTTGTGCCCGGCTTTAAGGTCGACCAGGTGATCGAATGCCTGCCGGGAGTGACTTCAATGATGGGCGTGCCAACCTTTTACACCAGGCTGCTCGATGATGACCGTTTTACCCGTGAGCTGACCGCCCACATGCGCCTGTTCGTATCCGGATCGGCCCCCTTGCTGGCCGAAACCCACGTCGAGTTCGAAGAGCGCACCGGCCACCGTATTCTTGAGCGCTACGGCATGACCGAAACCAATATGAACACGTCCAATCCCTATGACGGCGAGCGCCGCGCCGGCACGGTCGGTTTCCCGCTACCGGGAGTTGACCTGCGTGTTTGCGACCCGGACACGGGTGACACGCTCGCTCAGGGTGAGATCGGCGGTATCGAGGTCAAAGGCCCCAACGTGTTCGCCGGATACTGGCAGATGCCGGAAAAGACCGCAGAGGAATTCCGTGCAGACGGCTTTTTCATCACTGGCGACCTGGGCAAGGTTGATGAGGATGGCTATGTGCACATCGTCGGTCGCGCCAAGGACCTGATCATCTCCGGCGGCTACAATATATACCCGAAGGAAATCGAACTCCTGCTTGACGAGCAGGATGGAGTATTGGAGTCCGCCGTCATCGGCGTGAATCACCCCGACTTCGGCGAAGGCGTGGTTGGCGTCGTTGTGCCGGCAAACGGGCAGGCCTTGAACGAAGAGGCCATCATGAGCGCCATTTCAGACAAGATTGCCCGCTTCAAGCAACCCAAGAAAATCTATGTGGTTGACGAACTGCCCCGCAACACAATGGGCAAGGTGCAAAAAAACGTCCTGCGTGATACCTACTACGATACCTTCGCCCCATAAAGTCACGACATAACTGCCAGAGCCCCGGGAGGCCCACCCCATGAGCATCGAACTTTCCTTCCACGGGGCTGCCCGTACGGTCACGGGTTCCTGTTTCAGGCTGAAAACCCCGCACTCATCGGTATTGATCGACTGCGGCCTGTTCCAGGGCTCCAAGACCTTGCGCGAACTCAATTACGAACCGCTGCCGTTCCGGGCCGACAGCATAGACGCGGTGCTGCTGACTCATGCCCATATCGACCATGCCGGAGTGCTGCCGAAGCTCGTCCGGCACGGTTTCAGCGGCAAGATTCATTCCACCGAGCCGAGCATGGATCTGTCATCGGTGATGTTGCCGGATTCCGGTCACATCCAGGAAAACGAAATCGAGCGGCTGAACCGTCGCAACCGGCAGCGTGGCCGCAAGGAGCTCGAGCCCATCTACACAATGGATGATGCCCTGCAGACGGTTCAGCAATTTTCACCGGTCGACTACGAAACCTGGGTTCCGGCCACTGCAGACATCCGGGCCCGGTACTGGAATGCCGGCCACATGCTCGGTTCCACATCCATCGAGGTGGAAGTGTCACAGGGTGACGGCCAGCAACCGTTGCGCCTGTTCTTCTCCGGCGACATCGGACCCGACCACAAACTACTGCAGCATGACCCGGAGGCGCCGTCAGGTTACGATTACCTGCTGTGCGAAGCGACCTTTGGCGCAACCGACCGGGTCGAGACTAACCCGGATGAACGCCGCGCCCTGCTGGCCAAACATGTCAATGACGCCGCTCAAAAGCGCGGCGTGCTGCTGATCCCGTCTTTTGCGGTCGAGCGGACCCAGGAAGTGCTCACCGACCTGATGATGATCATGGCAAACGGCGAGGCGCCATCGGCACCGGTGTTCATCGACAGCCCGCTTGCCCGGCGCGCCACCGCCATCTTCGAAAAGCACGCCGATCTTCTGGCCAACGCGGACGCCCTCAAGGCAGCCCTGAAATCTCCCGATCTCAGGATTTCAGAGACGGTGGATGATTCAAAGGCTATCGGCAAGCTCAGCGGTTTCCATGTCGTGCTGTCGGCCAGCGGCATGTGCGATGCCGGGCGCATCAAGCACCATCTGAAAAATCACCTGCACCGGCGCAACGCCACCGTGCTGATGGTTGGCTATCAGGCCAACGGCACGCTTGGCCGCATATTGCTGAACGGCGCCAAAAAGGTGCGTATCCATGGTGAGGAAGTGGAGGTCAATGCCGCCATCGAGCGCATTAACGGGTATTCCGGGCATGCTGACGCACCGGAGCTTGAACGCTGGATCTCCGAGCGTCTGCCTGTGCACCGCAACATGTTCCTGATCCATGGTGAGGAAGAAGGCATGGCCGGGCTGACGTCGCGGATTGCCAAGAAGCTGATGCCCGCCTCGCGCATCCTGCAGCCTGAGATTGACGAGACCTTCCGCCTTGACGGCAAAAAGGCGGTGAAGGTCCACAGTGAACGACGCCGTTCCGTTGATCCGCCCGAAGCGGCCCGCAAGCCCGATTACAACAACGAGCTCACCCAGCTCGTGCTGGACATCAACGAGGCGGTGGAAAACGTCGCCGGCAACAAGAACCGCTCGAAACTGATCAGACGCCTGCGCCGGGCACTCGAGAGGGCAAGCTAGCCGGGTCGGGTTTTAACCGCGACTGCTGCTTGCGCTCGCGGTGCGCGATGTAGGTGCTTGCCGCAAGGATCACCGTGCCGCCGGCAAACACCCAGACATCCGGCATTTCGGAGAACAGCAGAAAGCCGAACATGGCCGACCACACCAGTTGCAGGAACGTCACCGGCTGAACCACGGTGATCTCCGCGACCGCATACGACCGGGTCAGGCAGTAATGCCCCGCTGTTGCGGCGATGGTCGCACATGCAAGCCACATCAATTGCACTGCATCGGGGGTTTTCCAGGTCAGCACAGCAATTGGAGCCAGCACGGCGAGGCATATGAAATTCAGCATGATCACGATCATGGCCGCACTGTCGCTCTGGGTCAGACGCTTGACCAGCAACATCGCGGCGGCAAACAGCGGTGTTGCAGCAAGCTGGGCAAGCTGGCCGCTCGACAGGGTTTCAAAACCCGGCCTAAGGATGATGAACACGCCGGCCAGCCCGGCAATGATGGCCCCTACCCTTCGCACCTGGATCTTTTCGGCAAAGAACAGCACCGCGCCGATTGTCATGAATATCGGCGCCGTGTAACTGATGGCGGTGACTTCCGCCATCGGGATGCGGGCCATTGCATAGAACCATAACAACACGCCAAGGCCGTGCAATGTGCCACGCCAGATATGCAGTTTGAGATTGCGGCCACGGGGAAACCGGAAATCGGCCTTCATCAACATCGGCGCCAGCAGGATTATGCCCATAGCATATCTGATAGCCGCGGAAACCGCCGCAGGCAGCTCCGGCCCGACATTGCGGACCGAAATCATGACACCGGTAAAACACAAACCCGACAGTACCATCCAGCCCATGCCATGAACGTTGGAATTAACTGTTTTTGCGCTCGACGCTGGCATGATCGTGATTTGAAGCCATGGTATTGGTCTGATTGATTAACCTGTAATCGTATAGTTGATACGCCACGCGCACCACGCCAGATACTGCATGGCGCCCATGACGGTACGTCCGTCGCCGGTAAAAGGAACTTTTATGAGCGAAGAAAAGACACCGCACGAGCAAGTAGCATCGCCGTCCTACACCTTGCCGACTCTGGACCAGGAATTTCTGCTGGGTGATTCCACCCGCGGCATCCGGTTCATGCTGGAATACATGAAGGCCGAGGAACACCTGCGTGAATGGGGTGTGCGGTCGACAATCGTGGCGTTCGGCTCAGCCCGGGTGAAGGAAGACGATGAAGGCAAGCGCGGGCACTGGTACCGGTCTGCCAAGGAGATCGGCCGCATTGTGTCGGAACGCGGCGGGGCGCTGGACCATGATGCGGAACAGCGCGACAACGTCATCGCGACAGGCGGCGGTCCGGGCATCATGGAAGCAGCCAACAAGGGCGCGTTTGAAGCCGGTGCGCCGACCATCGGATTCAATATCACCCTGCCCCATGAGCAGGATCCGAATGCCTGGTCCACACCCGACCTGACCTTCAACTTTCACTATTTCGCCATGCGCAAGATGCATCTGGCCATGCGTGCCAACGGCCTGGTTGTGTTCCCGGGCGGCTTCGGCACCATGGACGAACTGTTCGAAATCCTCACTCTCGTGCAGACCGGCAAGATGTCAGCCATTCCGATTATCCTGTTTGACAGGGAATTCTGGACCAGCGTGGTCAACCTGCAGGTGTTTGTCGATGCCGGCACCATCTCTCCCGGCGATGTCGACCTGTTTCACTATGCTGAAACTGCCGAGGAAGCCTGGGACCATCTGGTCAAGGGAGGGATTCTGAACAAGACGCCCTTGCAGGCCGATTTGCCGGTCACAAAACCGCTGCTTTAAACTTCTGTTCACCATATTCCCGCATTGTGGGCCCATGAGTTCGGTGCCATGCCACCGCCTGTGCATATGTGCAGGTGCTGCATGAGTTTAGTCAGGCGTACACAATGTCAGTTTCTGTACCAAGGCGTAGTCAGGTCCTGATTGTCGAGGACAAACCGTCACTTGCCAGCGTGTATCGCGCACATCTGGAAAAGGACGGGTTTTGCTGCGAGCTGGCCGCCAGCCGTGATGCAGCGACCATGCAGCTTGCCAGCAGCCGTTTCGATGCAGTTATCCTGTCTCTGGAGCTGAGCGGACCAGATTGCATATCCCTCATTGAAAACTGGTCAGACAGCAATCCGCAGGCTTCGATCATTGTCGTCGCCGCAAACGCCTCGATAAACGACGCCGTTGACGCCGTGCGCGCCGGCGCCTGGGACTACCTGGTCAAGCCGGTATCCCGCAACCGCCTGATCACGACATTGAGCAATGCCTGCAGCTCTGCCGCCCGGCAGCCCCGTGAAACCGAACCGGCGACACCTCGGCGTGCGCCGGCGCAGGCACCGGATACGATGATCGGCTCCTCGCGCGCCATGGCCGACACCCGCAGGCAGATCGAGGCCATCGCATCGTCCAGCGCCCCGGCCTTCATTACCGGCGAAAGCGGCACCGGCAAGGAACTGTGCGCCCGCGCCATCCACGATTTTTCACCGCGACAAGGCCAGCCGTTCATTGCGCTGAACTGCGGTGCCATACCGCATGACTTGATGGAATCGGAGATTTTCGGTCATTTGAAGGGCGCCTTCACCGGCGCCATTTCCGACCGTGAAGGTGCAGCAGCCGCAGCCGACGGCGGCACTCTGTTCCTGGACGAAATCTGCGAAATGGAGCCTTCCCTGCAGATCAAGCTCTTGCGCTTCCTGCAAACCGGCACCATTCAGCCCGTCGGCTCGCCGCACACCCGCAAAGTCGACATCCGGATCATCTGTGCCACCAACCGCACACCGCAAACGGAAGTCTCGGAAGGCCGGTTCCGGGAAGACCTGTACTTCCGCCTGCATGTCCTGCCAATTCATCTGAAACCTTTGCGCGAGCGTGGACGGGACGTCACCGAACTGGCATCGCGTTTCCTCGACACCTGTGCCCGCGAAGAAGTCCGCTCGTTCCGCCATATCGCAAACGAGGCGCTGGACACTCTGTTGGCTTATCGCTGGCCGGGCAACATACGTGAGCTGCAAAACGTCATTCGCCAGAGTGTCGTGCTGCATGACGGCGAGGCGCTCGAAGCCCATATGCTGCCTGATCACATCATCGGTTCCACAGGTGATGCGCCGGCGCCCGCAGCCAGCCCGAACGGGCGTCTGCTATGGCAGATTGAGCGTGACGTGATTGAAACCGCCATTTCGGGCTTTGCCGGTTCGATACCGAAAGCCGCAGAATCACTGGGCATCAGCCCGTCGACCATCTACCGCAAACGTGAAACCTGGGCACAGAAGTCAACCTGAGCGCCAGCAGTTTTCACCCGGACTCAACCGGCCTCGAACATGTCGTCGGCATCAGAAACCGTATCGCCGAAATGCACGGCCACCACCTGCACGACATTGTCACCGACGGTTTTCAGCCCGTGCACGGTGCCGGCTGGAATGTAAAGGCTGTCATCCGGTGCTACGATCAAGACATCATCGCCAAGCAGCACTTCCGCCTCGCCGGCAACGATAGTCCAGTGTTCGGAGCGGTGCTCATGGTAATGGGCGGGCAACTGCCTGCCACGTTTTACCGAAATGCGTTCTATCCGGTGTCCGCCGCTGCAAGACAGAACTTCAACGCTGCCCCACTTGTGGCGCCTGGGTTTTGACTTTGCCTCATCGGGATGATGATCGACAAGACGCGAAACGGAATCCGGTTTTGGCTTGAACGGAATTTCAGGCACGATACCTGTCATGACAAAACGCTCCCTGCTGTTCAGGGGTCGGTCCTGCATGGGCCTTTGCCGGCCTCTTTGAGGTACGAGACCCCCGGTCTCTGCTGGCTCTGGCAGCAATTCTCACGCCATCGGCCGGTCTGGCTCAGCATTCAAGAATATTCGGCAGTTTTCGGTAATTTTTTGAGCCGGCCGCGGCGGATGCGGCTTGGCCTGCAGCTGCCGGTTTCCCGCAAGTTGCAAATCAGTCTTTGCATTATGCAAAAGTCCGCTGTGGCGGGTGTCCCCACCGTCTGCCCAGATCTTCAGAGCCGGATTGGTCTCAGGAGCCTTTCAGGCCCTGGCCGCTTTCCAGCATCTTCAGCAGGTGCATGACTTCTTTCAGTTCAGGAGAAACATCCTGATGTTTTTTCGCAGGTTTGGGTGCGGACTTCTCTGCAGCCATACGAAACTCTTGCTCGCCTGCGCTATTTGCGCTGTACATGTGTCCCAGCCTTTTGCTCTACCAACATGGATAGTCTACGCCTGTGCATCCTAACGAAGACCTAAAATCCATCCGCGCTTTTGGTCCTCGCTGGAAATCGGCGGTTCATCTAGTCGCGCTTCAAGGCGGAAATGGGACACGGAGAAGACAATACCATGCTTGAACCAGCAAACACCTACGAGCAGGTGCTAGACCGTTTCAAATGGCAGATTCCGGACCGCTTCAATATCGCCCAGGCAGTTTGCACCCGCTGGGCCGATGACAGCCCGGATGCGATTGCCGTCATCGAGCACATGGTGGACGGACCAGTGCGCAGGACGTCATTCTCACAGCTTGAGGAGATGTCAAACCGCTTCGCCAACCTGCTGGTGAAGTCGGGCATCGGACGCGGCGACAGGGTCGCGTTGCTGCTACCGCAGGCGCGCGAAACCGCCGCCGCTCACATTGCAATTTACAAGATCGGCGCCATTGCCGTGCCCCTGGCAATGCTGTTCGGGGTCGAGGCTGTTCAGTACAGGTTGCAGAACTCCGGCGCCAAATGCCTGATCATGTCAACCGCGTCACATGAAAACATCGCCGAACTGCTGCCCGGCCTCGACGCCTTGCAGGTGGTGTTCTGCATCGACGGCAAACTGGATATCGCACCACATATCCATGATGAAAGCGGACCGCTGCCGGCCACTTTCGAGGCGGTCAACACCGCACCGGACGATGCTGCCCTGATGATTTACACATCCGGCACCACCGGGCCGCCGAAGGGCGCGCTGCACGGACACAGGGTGCTGCTTGGCCATATTCCGGGCATTCAGTTTGCACATGAATTTTTCCCGCAGCCCGGCGATCTGATGTGGACACCGTCCGACTGGGCCTGGGCCGGCGGATTGCTGAACGCACTGCTGCCGGCGCTGTATTTCGGTGTGCCGGTACTGGCTTACAAGTACACAAAGTTCGATCCGGCGAATGCCTGGGACCTGATGGCATTGCACAAGGTCCGCAATGTCTTCATTCCGCCGACCGCCCTGAAGCTGATGCGCGCCAGCACCCCTACAGATGTGGACAGGATCACGCTTCGGACCATTTTTTCCGGCGGGGAAGCGGTCGGCGGTGCACTGCAGGAGTGGGCTGAAGACAGACTCGGCATGAGAATCAATGAAGTCTACGGGCAGACCGAATGCAACCTGGTGCTGGAAAGCTGCAATGCCATCGGCGTGTGGAAGAAAGGCGCCATTGGCAGGCCGGTGCCCGGCCACACTGTTGCCATCGTGGACGATGCCGGCAATGCCTTGCCGGATGGCGAAGCCGGCAATATCGCGGTACAGCGGCCGGATCCGGTGATGTTTCTGGAATACTGGGGCAAGCCGGACGCGACCAGAAACAAATATGTCGGCGACTGGCTGCTGACCGGAGACCAGGGTTTCAGGGACGAAGACGGATATTTCCACTTTGTCGGGCGTGACGACGACGTCATCACCTCGTCCGGCTATCGCATTGGTCCGGGCGAGATCGAGGACTGCCTGTCGCGCCACCCATCGGTGAAACTTGCAGCGGTCATCGGCGTGCCGGATCCGGTCCGCACGGAAATCGTCAAGGCATTTGTGGTCCTGAACGACGGCTTCGAGGCAACCGATGCAATCCATGCCGAGATACAGGACCATGTCCGCAACCGGCTGTCAGCCCATGAGTACCCGCGCGAAATCGAGTTCCGCGATGAGTTGCCGCTCACCACGACAGGCAAGGTTATCCGCAGATTGCTGCGCAAACAGCCGTCTTCAAATTGACGTGTTCGGCATTGATTATCCTGACAGCGGCGACAACAGGCGCTAGTCTTGACGTTTGCCCATGGCACAAACGAAAGAAATTCAGGAGATTTTCATGACTTCTAGGCTCATTTCATCATCCAGGACTGCAATCTTCGGCCTGGTAGCCGCCCTCGGCATCACAAGTGCCGCCTTTGCCAGCCCAATCGAGGATCGTCAGGCCAACATGAAAGCCGTCGGCAAAGCCATGGGCGCACTTGCCGCCATCGCCAAAAAGGAAGCCCCGTTCGACGCAGCCGTCGTCAACACCAACGCAACCACGCTGGCGAACAACGTGAAAGAATCCAAGGCGCATTTCCCTGAAGGCAGCGAGACCGGCGACAAGGAGACCTGGGCCAAGGCAGAAATCTGGCAGAACAAGGCAGACTTCGAAGCCAAGGCCGACAAGTCGGTTGAAGCCGCGATGCAGATGGCTGCCGTCACCGAGGAAGCAAACTTCGGTGCCGCACTGGGTGCGCTGGGCGCCACCTGCAAGGCATGCCACCAGGACTACCGCCGTCCGAAACAGTAACTGCTGAACGGCGACCGACGGCATGAAACGCATATTGGCCGCAGGTATCATGGCAGGCGGCGTGGCCGCCGCGGCGGGCTGGGTGCTCGCCGCGCCGGATCCATTGCCTGCCACCGCCTTAAAGCCTCACACTGCCAGCATCGAAAACGGCAAGCGGCTGTATACGGCAGCCGGCTGCCTGTCCTGCCATCTGCCGGCCAAGGACGACAAGCAGGCGGACATGTCGCTGCCGTCCGGCGGGCGGCTGCTGAAAACTCCTGCCGGGGCGTTTTATCCGCCCAATATCACGCCGGATACAGAGACCGGCATTGGCGGCTGGACCGACATCCAGTTCGTCAACGCGGTCAAGCGCGGCATCTCCCCCGACGGCCGGCATTACCTGCCTGCGTTCCCGTATACGTCCTACTCAAAGATGAGCGATGCCGACGTGCTGGATATCAAGGCTTACATGGATACCTTGAAGCCGGTACAGGCGGCAAACCGGCCTGCCGAACTGCCATTGGGTCTGCCGGTTGAAACGATCATGCGGCGCGGCCTGGGCATGTGGAAATTGACCTCGGGCTTTGAACCGGCTGAGTTCGTCAAGGACACCGCAAAGGACGATATCTGGAACCTGGGCGCCTACCTGGTCCAGGGCCCTGGCCATTGTGCCGAGTGCCACACCCCGCGCGACTGGGCCATGGCACTGGACACATCGCGCTGGATGGCCGGCGGCCCGCATCCGGAAGGCGAAGGCAAGGTCCCTTCCCTGCGCAGCCTGAAGTCGCGGGGACGGTTCAAGGACGCGGCTGATCTGGCCCTGGCGCTGGAGTTCGGGGAAACCCTTGGCTATGACAAGATGTCGTCCGGCGGCATGGCGGCCGTGCAGACCAACATGTCGAAACTGCCGGCCGAAGACCGAACGGCTATTGCCACCTACCTGATGAGTCTTGAGTGACGCCCGCCGGCCTCAACCAGCAAACCCGCCGGCGTCCAGAAAAGCCCGCTCCTCAGCCGTCGTAGACCGTCCCAGCAATTCATTGCGGTGCGGAAACCGGCCAAACTGAACGATGATATCGCGGTGGGTTATGGCGTAAGGCAGGGTTTCCTCCAGCCCCGGCTGCCGGCAAAGCTCAACGCATCTGTCCTGCTCTTCCAGCCTTTCCGAATGCATGAACGGCATGTAGTACCAGCGTTTTACCGAAGCATCGCAGTTGCTGTCGTCGCCCAGCTCAATGGCTCTTGCGGCCAGCGCCAGGGCCTCTTCATCGGCAGCAAACATGTCAGGTGTGCCGCGCTTCAGGTTTCGGCTCATCTGGTCCAGCAACAGGATCAGGGCCAGCCTGCCGTCACGGCTGTCGGCCCAACCGTCAAGCTCACCTGAAACCGCCTTGTCATGGGCAGCGGCGAACGTCGCCCGCAGGCGCTCGTCAAAAGCCTCATCTGCGGTAAAATAGGCTTCTTCCGGTTGTCCCAGCCAGAAGTCGGTGACATCGCGCGGCGTCATGCCGGCCCACCGCCGGTGAAGGCCACGTCGCGGCGCGCTGATCGGATGGAAATGGAATAGCCGGCAACGACATCAATGAGGGAGATCGCCAGCAGCGTGACAAACGGCGCCGTTCCGGCTTTTTCCACCAGCAGGAACTCAACCAGAGCGACGATGAACACCGCCGTCGACATGATGTGATCGATAATGGTCAGGCTGCCGACACGGGCGGCTTTCAGCACCTCGACAAACAGCAGGAACAAGGCCGCCATGATCAGCATGTCGGCCCACTGCAATGACAGCAATGCGCCTGACATCATGTTGAAGCGCATGGCTTCGGCCCACAGCCAGCCCGGATCGGTAAACGCCATGACGTTGTAGGCAAGCAGGACCAGCGCGAGCAGCGGAAACGCCATCAGGTATCGCATTGGAAGAATGTTCCCCGTGAATCAGTTTTGCGCACGCGGAAAACTACCACAGGACGCACAAACGATTAAGGGCCAGCGATGCAATTGCATCACCAGCCCTGACATTCGCATGAACGATGCGCCGGAAACGGCGCCGGATTCAACCGTTCAGATCAGAAGTCGCCCTTGGGCTCGAGGATCTGACGGCCCTTGTACATGCCGGTCTTCAGGTCGATGTGGTGCGGACGGTGCAGTTCACCGGTCTGCTTGTTTTCCACATAGGTGGCTTTGGCCATCTTGGAACCGGACCGGCGCATGCCGCGCTTCGACGGCGTGGTTTTTCGCTTTGGAACAGCCATGACAAACTCCGTAAATGCGGCGCCGCGAAAAGGTCTCGTTACCCTGCAGCCGCCTGAAAAAACGTTCCGATAAACCGGGATGGCGCGGCTTATAGCCCGTGTCGGGCCAAAACACCAGAGATGATTTGCATAACATGGTTTCAATGCAAAGCGCGAAGCAGTTTTCAAATCCAGCTAGGGAGATCGGTAACCCTGAACGATCCAGATGTTCAGCGGCAAACCTTGTGCCTTCTGGGTCCCCCGGTCAAGCCGGGGGATGACAGCTGGTGGAAAATTGGGTCGTGATTTTCCTTTCCGAACGTTCTTCTAACTCTGTCATCCCACGGCTTGACCGTGGGAACCAGCAAACGCCACATTCTTTGGATGGCTAGAGACCACAACTACTACGTCTACATGCTCGCCAGCAGGCTCGGTGGCACTTTGTACATAGGTGTGACGAACGATCTGGTGCGCCGGGTGAGCGAACATAGATTGGGTCAAGCGTCCAAATTCACGAAAAAGTATGCGGTTTTCACATTGGTTTGGTACGAGCCCCATACCGATATCAACGAAGCAATAAGCCGAGAAAAGCGGCTGAAGAACTGGAAACGCAAGTGGAAAATTGCATTGATCGAGGAGTCTAATCCTCGTTGGCGTGACTTATATCCTTCTGTAGCTGGCACTGCATGGACCGGCCCACCAGATCAAGCCAGGAGGTGACAAACCCGATTGTTCAACAGTTCACTCAAGCCCCTCCTTAACCCCAGCCAACAGGCTGGCAGCGCCCTTGGTGAGCAGGGAAATGTCCGACCCGCAGGCCACGAACGTGAAACCGTCATTGAGCAACTGGGCGGCGAATTTGGCATCAAACACCAGGGTGCCAACCGGCACGCCCTTGGCCATCAGCTTCTTCGCTACCGGCATCACGTGCTCCCAGACTGCCGGATGCATCGGTTGTCCCACATGTCCCAGGTCGGCACCGATGTCGGCCGGGCCGAAAAACACGCCTGTAATGCCGTCAACCGCAGCAATTTCCTCCGCCTGATCCATGGCCTGCCGGGTCTCAAGCTGCACCAGTACGGCGGTCTCGTCCTCGACCCGGTCAAAATAATCGCTCACCCGGCCGAACGCATTGGCGCGTGTGGCGCCGCTGACACCGCGGACGCCACGGGGCGGATAACGCGTCGCCGCAACCGCCTGTTCAGCTTCGGCAACCGATTGCACCATCGGGAACAGCAGGCCAGGCGCGCCGATATCGAGCAAGCGCTTGACCTTGACGCTGTCATTCCAGTCCGGGCGCACAATGGCCGTCGTGGAACTGGCTGCCAGCGCCTGCAACTGCCCCAGAACAAGCGGGATTTCGTTGGGTGAGTGCTCCATGTCGAGCAGCATCCAGTCATATCCGGCGGTTGCCAGCACTTCAGCGCTGTAATTGTTGCTCAAGCTGGCCCACAGACCGATCTGCTTCTTGCCTTCACGAATGGCGTGCACGAAGGTGTTGGTCTGCATTTTCATATGACTGCCTTCTCGACAAACGCTTCATTGCGCTCGATACGGTCGTAGTTGAACGGCGACAGGTCCAACGTCCGGTATTCGCCATAGGTGATCAGCTCCGAGGTGCCCCGGCCCATGGCCGGTGACTGCTGGAAGCCGTGACCGGAAAACCCGTTGACAAAGATGAAGTTCTCAACCTGCGTGTGGCGGCCGAGAATGGCGTTCTGGTCGAGCGTGTTGAATGCATAATGCCCGGCCCAGGAGTTGACCAGCTTGATGGCTTCAAACTGCGGAATCCGGTTTGCAATTGCCGGCCACGCCTTTTCTTCCCAGATACTGTGGTCTTCAACGAAGTCATCATAATCCACCGCCGGATCTTCATAAGGCGGACACCCGGCCAGGTAAAACTGTCCGTCCGTGCGCATGTGCACGCCGCTTGGATCGATGGTCAGGGGCAGATCCCGGTCGAGCGGATTCTCCGCTGCAAAAATGAACGTATAGCGTTTGCGCGGCTCCACCGGAATCTCGATGCCGGCCATGCGCGAGGTCAGCACCGCACGCGGACCGGATGCATTGACCACGGTACCGCATGAAATGACTTCGCCGGATTTCAGCGTCACGCTTTCAACCCGGGTGCCGGCTGTGTTCCTGGTCATGGCAACGACTTCATTGGCGATATACTCAACCCCCTTTTCACGCGCCGAGCGCTTCCACCAGTCAAACAGGGTCGCGCCGTCGAAATATCCCTCATCGACAAGGTTGTGGTTGGCACCGACGATACCGTCAAGATTGTAGAACGGATAGGCAGCGGCGATCTCGTCCGGCGTCAGGTGCTTGGTGCCGGCGCCACAGGCAGCCTGGATCTGCTGGTTCTCCTTCAGGATACCGGCGAACTCTTCATTGTCCGCCATATACATGTAGCCGTAACTTTGCAGAACCGGCTGCGGCACCCGCGGGTCATTGCCCATATATGCCTGGAAGTTCTTCACGAACTCGGCACCGAATTGCGACACGCGCACATTGATTTCGTTGGAGAACTGCTGGCGGATGCAGCTGTTGGTGTGTGAGGTGGAACAGAACTCGTATGTCGGGTCGCGTTCAACCACCAGAATGGACCCGTCAAAGTCGGGATTGTCTGCCAGCCACCACGACACCGATGATCCGTACATGGCACCGCCTACGATCACCACGTCGTAACTGGCGTTAGCCGGAGTTTCCAAACTTTGCGTCATTCCATTGCCTCACCTGAGTTTAAGTGGAGCGATAATGCTGAATTTCAGACGCCATAGGCAAGCATCATTTCACGGCTGTGAATTGCCGGTCCTAGGCTGCATTGGAGCCCTGCAGCAATCCCGGTAGCTATCCCAGTGCCAGGCAATCCAGGTACGGCACCGTGGAGTTTACCCGGTTGCGGATCGTGCGGGCCTGCTTGCGCACCTTCGGGCCGGGCTTGCCTGCGTTGCGCACTGCCGGATTTGGCAGTGTCGCGGCCAATTGTGCCGCCTGGGCCTTGGTCAGCGCCTTGCCAGATTTGCCAAAATGATATTGAGCAGCGGCTTCTGCACCATAAATGCCCGGGCCCCATTCGGCCGTATTAATGTAGACTTCGACGATCCGCCGTTTCGACCACACCAGATCGATCCACATGGCAAGCGGCAGTTCCAGCGCCTTTCGGACATAGGAGCGGGACGGCCACAGGAAC
This sequence comes from Anderseniella sp., assembly GCA_028289645.1. Classification (GTDB taxonomy): domain Bacteria; phylum Pseudomonadota; class Alphaproteobacteria; order Rhizobiales; family Aestuariivirgaceae; genus Anderseniella. The sequence goes on along the minus strand of JANQOK010000012.1, from coordinate 66,666 downwards.
AAGTTCTTGGCCACCTGCTGGGTGATGGTCGACCCGCCCCGCGACGGCCCACCCTCGTTTTCAAGCGCTTCCAGGGCGACGGTCTGAAAAACCTGCCAGTCAACCCCGGCATGTTCACAGATTTTGGCATCTTCCGCGGTGACCACCGACCGGACCAGGTTTTGCGAGGTATCGGCCAACGGCCGCCAGCGATAGTCGATCGAGTGGCCCTCGAACGTTTTCCAAACCATCATGGCCGTCACCGGTGGCGGAACCATCGCATAGACCAGGGTTACCAGGTATGGCAGCACCAGCAGCCCAGCCAGCATGTACAGCCCACGGCGCAGCCATGAACGTTTTCTGTATTTTGTGAAAGGTGCCATCGGTTGCCGGTTGCGCTCTGTTGCCGCCGGAACTAGAAGATGGCGGTAACAAGATCATTACCCCAGCCGGGCGTAAGACGAAACCGGCATTATGACAGGAGCGGGCGAAGCCAGATGACATTCCAGGCGGCACTCAAGAACACTGCCAATGAAATTGAAGTCATGCTCGATGGGCTGCTGTCACTTGAGACATCACGGGCACCGCGCGTTACCGAGGCCATGCGGTATTCGGCTCTGGCGCAGGGCAAGCGCCTGCGGCCGTTCTTCGTATCGGAAAGTGCCCGCATTCTGGGGGCTGATCGCCAGCAGGCGCTGCGCGTCGGCGCCGCGCTTGAATGCATTCACTGCTATTCTCTGGTGCACGACGATCTGCCGGCCATGGACGATGACGATCTTCGCCGCGGCAAACCCACCTGCCACATTGCCTATGACGAGGCGACCGCAATACTGGCCGGCGACGGTCTGCTGACGGTGGCGTTTGAGATCGTTGCCGACCCGGCAACACACAAAGATGGCGCCGTGCGCGCCGAACTCGCCCTGGAACTTGCCCGCGCATCCGGTCACAACGGCATGGTCGGCGGCCAGATGCTTGATCTGGCTGCGGAGCAAAAGCACTCTCATGATCTCGATGAGATCATCGCCATTCAAAGCCTGAAAACCGGCGCTCTGTTCCGTTTTTCGCTGGAAGGCGGCGCCATTCTCGCCCAGGCCGGTGCTGATGACAGAGCCACCATGCGCACCTTTGCCGACAAGATCGGCCTGGCGTTCCAGATCGCCGATGACATTCTCGATGTCGAAAGTTCCCCGGAACAGCTCGGCAAGGCAACCCAGAAGGATGCCGACGCCGGCAAGGCGACCTTCATCGACCTGTTCGGCCTCGACGGCGCCAGGCAGAAAGCCGGTACACTTGCCGATGAAGCCTGTGACCTGCTGGCGGCATACGGCGACAAGGCCGACACCCTGCGTGAAGCCGCCCGCTTTATCGTCGAACGCAAGAACTGACCGTTCTCCACATTACCACCATCTGACTGCCTGGCGCCCGACGTTCGTCATGTGAGATTCTACACATCCCCGTGAAGGGGGATGTGCGAATGTCGTTGTCATCGAGAGGGCACATCAGGCCCGCAAAGGACAAACACAGCACAAGAAACGAAGGAACAGACCAATGAAGTCCCTCCTCATCGCCGCCATCATCGCATCCGGTTTCGCCACGGTTGGCACAGTCACAGCAAACGCGGGCGGCGGAAGCAAGAGCTACGCCTACCAGTATTGCCACTACTACAAGGCTCGCGCACTGGGCGCACACAGCCACGAACGCAGCCAGTACATGTGGGCCAAATACCGCGCCTGCCTGCGCGAATACGGCGCCTACTAGGCACCCCGGGCCTGAAACAGATCAACGAATAGTTCCGGGACGGCTGGAGCTAGAACGGGATGAGCATAGCGAACACACTTGGCTTCGCACTCATCCCGTTCAACGTATCCGGGGTATCAACTGCCGCGACTGAGCCTGGACCGGCAGCAGTTCACTCCGCCGCCTGATTGGCGCCATTACCCCACTTGCTCACCACATAATCATCAACGATCTGCTTGAACTGATCACCGATGTCCTCTCCGCGCAGGGTTTTCACCTTTTTGCCGTCAATGTAGACCGGCGCTGCCGGAACCTCGCCGGTACCGGGCAGTGAGATTCCGATATGGGCATGTTTGGACTCTCCCGGACCGTTGACAATGCAGCCCATGACTGCGACCTGAAGCTCCTCAAAGCCAGGATAGGCCTTCTTCCACTCCGGCTGCTGGGCCCGCAGGTATCCCTGAATGTCCTGAGCCAGGTGCTGGAACACCGTCGACGTGGTGCGGCCGCATCCCGGGCATGCAATAACCATCGGGGTGAAGTTGCGGATGCCCATGGTCTGCAGGATCTCCTGGGCGACGATAACCTCTTTCGAGCGATCCCCGCCGGGATCCGGCGTCAGTGAAATACGGATCGTGTCACCTAGGCCTTCCTGCAGCAGAACGCCAAGACCGGCCGCCGACGCCACGATACCCTTGGAGCCCATGCCGGCTTCGGTGAGCCCTAGGTGCAGCGCATAGTCACTGCGTTCGGAAATCTGCCGGTAGCAGGCAATCAGGTCCTGAACTTCCGAGACCTTGACTGAGATGACGATCTTGTTGCGCGGCAGGCCGAGTTCCTCGGCCCGCGCGGCAGACTGCAGACCCGACTCGACCATGGTGTCATGCATCACCAGGCGCACGTCTTTCGGCTCTGCCAGCTTGGCGTTTTCGTCCATGTACCTGGCCAGCATCGCCTGGTCCAGCGACCCCCAGTTGACGCCGATCCGCACCGGCTTGTCGAACTCGATGGCCCGTTCGATCATCATCGAGTAGTTGCGGTCCTGCTTTTCCTTGAAACCGACATTGCCGGGATTGATACGGTACTTCCCCAGCGCTTCGGCACATGCCGGGTGATCACGCAGCAGGGTGTGGCCGATATAGTGGAAATCGCCGATCAGCGGAGTGTCGACCCCCATCTGATCAAGCCGGTCGCGAATGTGCGGTACTGCCTTGGCGGCTTCTTCCTTGTCGACGGTGATGCGCACCAGTTCCGAACCTGCACGGGCAAGCGCTGCGACCTGTTGGGCGGTCGCCTCGACATCCGCAGTATCGGTATTGGTCATTGATTGCACGACCACCGGGGCGCCGCCGCCAATCTGAATCTTGTCGCCAACCTTCACACCGACGGACTTGCGGCGTGGCTGAACGGCCGAATAGGCCATGGGCTCAACTCCTGAATTGGATAATTACTCAGTCCGCCTGTTATTTGCATGGGTTGGCCTGCAATTTCAAGCGGCGCATGGGCGCAGCATTGAGTTATGATAGAATGTGTGCCGGTATAAGGCAGTATGGCAGCCGGAACTATCAGGAGTGGCTATTATGGATGCAGAGGTACGGGACGAAAACATCGGCCAGGAGATGCAGCTGATCGAGAACCTGCCCTTTGAAACCGACAATGGCATTGCCGCTCGCGGCCGTGTCGGCCTGATCGTGCTGGCCAGCGACTACACGATTGAACATGAATGGCGGCAGATATTCGCCCATTTGCCCGGGCTGGCGCTGTATCAGAGCCGAATTTTCAACGACGACCAGATAACACCCGACACGCTTAGGGCAATGGAGCCACGAATTCGCGATTGTGCAGATGTGTTTCTGCCCGGCGCGAACATGGATGTCATTGCCTACGGTTGTACTTCGGCCTCGATGGCAATTGGCGAGGACAAGGTGTTCGAACGCATCCGTGAAGCCCGCCCCGGCGTCGCCTGCACGACCCCGATCACGGCCGCCTTTGCGGCGTTCGATGCGTTCAGGGCCCGGAAAGTCGGCGTGTTGACGCCGTATCGTGCTGACGTAAACCGAATCGTCGCCGACTATATTCGGGCCCGCGGGTTCGACGTTCCGGTGTTCGGCTCATTCAATGAGGAGTCTGACGCGGTTGTCTCGAGTATTTCTCCAAAGTCAATCCGCGCCGGAGTAAAACGTATACTGACAAACTCGGAAGTTGATGCTATCTTTGTGTCATGTACATCGGTCAGGCTTGTTGAAGAGGCGGCCAGCATTGAACAGGAAACGGGGATTCCAATTACCTCCAGCAATCATGCCATGGCATGGCATACGGCGCGGCTGGCGGGAGTAAATGACAAGCTGCCGCAGTTTGGCAAACTGTTTACTCTTTAGAGATTCAGCCTGTACGACGACCACGAGCCCAGGCGAAGGGAACTCCTGCTCATTTGCTATTGCAAATGCAAATCGCCCGTGCTTTTTCAGGCGTGCGCGAACTATAACGTAAGGTCATCTTTCCTTTACCTGAGAATTTAATAAACGGGGGCAGGCAATTTGTCGGGGCCAAGCAGACAAAAGCGAGCAAGCAAGAAACGACGTATCAGGCAACTTATGGACTCCATGTATCGCCTTGACGCGATATATCCGGAACTGCGCGAGAACGACAGTGCGTTTGCATCACTGATTGCCATAATCTGGTTGTTTCTGGTCGACAAGAGGCTCCATCCAGCCGATTCCAAAATCCTCAAGCGCCTGTACCATCCCTACATCAAACTGCGTGGCGACGATATTCTGTTTGTCAGCAAGCGACTGACTGTCAATCCGATAGTCCAGGACCACATCCAATGGCTCGGGTCTCTTCTGACAACCAGCATAACCCGCGAACGCCGGGCCGGCTTTGTCCGCAAGATGTGGACCATTGCCTATACCCATAACGATCTGCATGAAGCCGAACTTGAGGTAATCCGCAAGACATCGCGTCTGTTTGGGCTAACGGATCAGGAAGCTGAACAGCTGCGCCAGGAAGGCGCGGCGATGGCTGGCCGCTAGGGCGCCAAATGGTTAAATCAACGGCAAGAGCACAGGCCAGAACATGATGACCAGGCCCGCCAGGCACAGCCCACCTCTCGCCGTGTTCGGCATGTCCCGGACAATCAATCCCCTGCTGATCAGGTACAGTGCAAAGCCAATCCTTGCGAACGCCAGCAATGCCGATACCAGGCTTTGCGACGTTTCGATCAGCCCGATGTCTGCAATCATGGCAAGCGGTATCAGGTAAAGGCCGACCCCCAATGCCATGGCATGACCGGCGACCCTGAGCCAGGGTGCCCCGGTCATGCCGGCAGCAATGAAGACGGTGCCGCATACCGGTGGTGTGATGGTCGACAACAGCGCGTACCAGAACACGAACAGGTGCGCCGCCAGCAGCGGTACCCCGAGCTGCTGCAGTGCAGGTCCCGCCACGGAGATGCAAATCACATAAGCTGCCGTGGTCGGCACTTCCATGCCGAGAATCAGGCAGGCGAGCGCTGTCAGCAGCAGGGCCGCCGGCAGCCAGCCGCCTGACAGATCGACAATCAGCGAAGTAATCTTGACTCCGAGCCCTGTCTGTCCGAGCACGCCGACAATCAGGCTGGCACACAGAATGATCGACGCAATCAGCGCGATCTGACGGCCGCTGGTTTCGATGGCTGTCGAGACGCGTTCGACAATCAACGTCTTGCCGGCGATACCCCGGCTGGTGAACAACAGCAGGACGGCAGCGGACAGGATAGCCAGGGCGGCGGCAAACTGGGCCGTGTAGCCACCGTGGAACAAGCGTTCCATCAACACCGTAAACGGCACCAGGAAGAAACCGCCGGTTATCAGCAATGTCCTGGCAGGAATGCGCGCGTCGTCACCCATGCCCTTCAGGTCATAGCGGCTGGCAAATCCGTCGACTCCGAACCATACCGCGCAAAAGAACAGTATCGCCGGCAGGATCGCAGCCGCCATGATGGCCGTATAGGGAGTGGATGTCAGTTCAACCATCACAAACGCGCCGGCGCCCATCAGCGGCGGCATAATCTGCCCACCGCTGGAGGCGACCGCCTCAACCGCACCGGCAAAAGGCGGCGGATATCCAAGCCTGCGCATGGCCGGCAGCGTGAACGATCCGGTCGATGCCACGTTGGCGGATGCCGACCCGGAGATCGAGCCGAACAGGGCCGAGGCCAGCACCGAGACCTTGGCGGCACCTGCCTTGAGCCTGCCGGCGCTGGCAAGCGCCAGGTTCATGAAGCCCTGGCCGGCCTCACCGGCGTTCAGCACCGCTCCAAAGATGACGAACACAGCGACCACGGACACCGACACGCCGGTCAGCTGTCCCCACAGTCCGCCCTCGGCAATCACCAGCGTGCCGAGAAAGCTTTCAACCGGCAGGCCAGGATGCCCGAGCTCGCCGGGCACATGGTCACCGAAAAGGCCGTACACCAGCGCCACCGCCGCCACGCACGGCAGCGGCCAGCCAATCGCCCGGCGGGCCATCTCCAGCACACAGACGATGACAATGGCGCTGGCTGCCAGTTGTCCATAGCCTGCCAGCGAGCCGTACTGGTCCGACAGCGCAGCCTCGTTGAGTGCAATCCACAGGCAAACCGCGATGGCTGCCAGCCCGAGGAACCAGCCGATCGCCGTTTCGACACGCCCACGCCCGGCAACCAGCATGATCCAGGGTACTGCCAGAGCCATATGCAGCGGGCGTGACACCAGGTTCGGGATCAGGCCGGAAAAGATCAACCACAGGTGAAAGGCGATGCTCGCTGCCCCGAGAACCAGCCATGCCGGTCTGATTGCCGGGGCGGCGCTTGGCGTCTCCATGAGATGTGTCTAACGCCGCTAGCGAAGCGACTCCGGCACCTTGATGGCCTTTTCGTCATAATATTTCAGCGCGCCGGGGTGAAGTTTGCCCACCATGGCGGTGAGGTATTCAGGCGTCACGCCGTTCCACCACTTGGCGGTCTCTCCCATGCCTGCCTTGCCTTCCCAGTAGGTCTTGGTGAGTTCGTAGGCGGTCTGATCGTCCATGCCGGTAGTGGTGTAGGCCATCACCGGCAACGTGGTCGTGGTGATGTCCTTGTCGACGCCGGCATAGGTACCGGCCGGTATGGTCAGCTTGTCACGCTTGGTCATGGCGAACTGCTCATCGCTCAGTGACAGCACATTGACCGGCGTGGACGCCGCAGCCTCGAGCACATTGGGGGCCGGATACGAACCTGCCGTGGCAAAGCCGTCAATCTGCTTGTTCTTCAGGGCCGACACCGCCGACGACAGCTCGACCTCGGCCAGGTTGACCTTGCCTTCAAGGCCGAACAGCTTGATGTACTTTGCCGCTTCCCGGGCACCGAAGCTGCCTTTGCCAATCAGGAATGTCTTGCCCTCAAGCCCGGTGAATTCGGTGACGCCCGAATCCTGCCGCACGACAAAATGCATGGTCAGGGACGGAATTGGAAACAGTCCCCTGATGTCATCGAACTTTGCATTCTTCGGCTCGAACATCTTCTTGCCGGCCTGCGCCAGCTTGACCAGGACCGGCGGTGTGGTGAACACGTAGTTGCCGGTCCGGGTTGCCGCCTCCTTGACGTTCTGCACCGAGCCTTGCGACTCTTCCACGGTCAGTATGACATTCCCGCCGGAGCCCTTCTTGACCGCCTCTGCCAATTGCACGCCCATCTGGTAGTACGATGACGTGGATTTGGCCGACTTGTAGGTGACGCGGGTCTCCGCGCTCACCGCAAGCGGCAGAGCCGCAGCAGCGGTGAGTGTGAAGGCGAATGCGAATTGGTTGAAGCGAGACATGGACGTCCTTCCCTGTGTCTGAATTTTCTCGATAGGTCGGCGGAGATTACACACGCTCGGCCATGATGCACAACAATTCAAACATCATGGTGACGCCGGCCAGGGCCGTGTAACCCGATGCGTCGAACGGCGGCGACACTTCGACCACGTCAGCACCGATGATGTTGAGGCCACGAAGGCTGCGCAACATGGCCTGGGCCTCCCTGGTGGTGAACCCGCCGGCCTCGGGGGTTCCGGTGCCAGGTGCAAAGGCCGGGTCCAGGCAGTCGATGTCGAAGGTGACATAGGTTTCCTGATCACCGACAACATCGCGCGCCCGTTTCATGGTGTCGTCAAGCCCGTTGGCGACCACTTCCTCCATATCGATCATGGTCACGCCGTGTTTCTCGCCGAACTCACGGTCCGACCAGTCATAGACACCGCCACGCAGGCCGATCTGCACGGTGCGCTTCGGATCCAGCACGCCCTCCTCGATGGCCCTGGCAAACGGCGTGCCATGGGTGAACCTGGATCCGTGAAAATAGCTGTCCCAGAGATCCGAGTGGGCGTCGAACTGCACCATCCCAACCGGCTTTTCCCGGCCCAGCGAGCGCAATATCGGCAACGAGCAAAGATGATCACCGCCTGCCGACAGCGGCCTGATGCCTGTTGCCACGACCTTGTCGTAGAAGGTTTCGATGCGCGACAATGCGTCCATCAGATCCGCCGGATTGACCGGCGCATCGCCGATATCGGCAACGTTGGCCAGTGTGAACGGTTCGATCTTCAGGTGATGGTGAACTTTTCGGATCATGGCTGACGCATCGCGCATCTGGCGCGGGCCATGACGCGGACCGGGACGGTTGGTGGTGCCGCCGTCCCACGGCACCCCGATCAGCCCGATATCCACATCGCCTGCATCTTCAAGCTTGACCTGCGGCAGGCGCATGAAGCTGGCCACGCCGGCAAAACGCGGCACTTCAAGACCGGGCACCGGCTGGTAAAATTCATTGTTGGGTCTGGACATCTGCTAATCTCCCTGTGCATGCGGCACGGGAGACTATCGCGCAATAACCTTGCCGACCAGAGCCTTTCCAAGCCACCACAACGCAAGCAGGTGAATGCCGGAGTTCAGCCAGAACATTGGCGATGTATACAGGCCGCTGGACCAGGCATAGGGCCACAGCGCAAACGGATACATGGCGAAATCACCGGGAATGCCGATCCAGTGCTGCACACTGTCGCTCAGCCCGAAACCGCGGCACGCGGTCCATGGCAGCGGTTCCGGCCACAGCCACCCGGCCACGCACTTGGGCGGATCGGTGAAGGCCTGCACCAGTCCGGCAAAGGCGCCATACCCCAGCTGCCATATCCAGCACCCGGCTATGACGGCAAAACAGATAAAGCCGGTGCCGCGCCCTGGCTTTGCCTTCTCCATTGTTTGCATCAGTTTATGGCCTCCGCCGCACGACATCTACTTGAAGCCATGCTGGCGATTGGGCAAGTGTGTCTCCATTCACTTTTCAAGGACCGATTGCCCGATGAATTTGGCACACTGGATAGAACGCAACGCACTGGAACGCCCGGATGCCCCCGCCGTCGGCCAGGGTACGGATGTCATTCTCACCCACAGCGAATTGCGCAACCGGATCGAACGGCTGGCAGGCGGCTTGCGCGGCCTTGGCCTGAAAAAGGGCGACCGGGTCGCACTGGCCATGAAAAATGTCCCGGAATATTTCGAGGTGCTGTTTGCGATCTGGCATGCCGGCCTGGCAGCCGTGCCCATGAATGCCAAGCTGCATGCGTCGGAGTTTACCTATATCCTGGAAAACTCCGGCTGCAGGGCCTGCTTCGTCACCCCTGCCCTGGGCGACACCATCAGGTTGGCTGGCGCCGAAGGCATCGACCACATCATCGATGTCACCTCACACGCCTATGTGGACCTGCTCGCCAACGACCCGGTGAAGATCAGCTTTGTCGAGCCGGATGAACTGGCCTGGCTGTTCTATACCTCCGGCACCACGGGCAGGCCCAAGGGCGCCATGCTGTCACATCGCAACATCGTCGCCATGACGCTGAACTATTTCGCCGATTTCGACCGCGTAATGCCGGCAGACTGCATCATTCACCCGGCCCCCTTAAGCCATGGTTCCGGCATGTGGATGTTTCCGCACGTGTGCGCCGGTGCCTGCAACATCGTGCCCGCCTCCGGCGGCTTTGACCCGGCGGAGATATTCGAACTCGTTGCCCATTGGCAGGGTGTGTCGATGTTTGCCGCTCCGACCATGGTGCGGCGCCTGACAACATCGCCCGGCGAAGCGGACCTGAGCAATCTGAAACTGATCATCTATGGCGGCGCGCCGATGTATGTCGAGGACTGCATCGCGGCTCTGGACCGCTTCGGCCCGAGGCTGGCCCAGCTTTACGGACAGGGCGAAAGCCCGATGACCATAACCCACCTGTCGCGGGAAGACATTGCTGACCGCAATCACCCGAAATGGCGCCACCGGCTTGGCACCGCTGGCGTGGCGGACGCGTGCGTGCATGTCCGGGTCGTCGACGAAGACGGAGCAGAGGTTCCGGTCGGCGAGAAGGGCGAGATCGTCTGCCGCGGCGATACGGTGATGCTCGGCTACTGGAACAACCCGGAAGCTACCGCATCTGCCCTGCGTGACGGCTGGTTGTGGACCGGCGATGTCGGTGTCTTCGACGAAGACGGCTACCTGACACTCACCGACCGCTCCAAGGACATGATCATTTCAGGCGGCACCAACGTCTATCCGCGCGAGATTGAGGAGGTGTTGTTGCAGATGCCGGAACTGGCTGAAGTCTGCGTCATCGGCAGGCCGCACCCGGACTGGGGCGAGGTGGTGATTGCCTACCTGGTCCGCGAAGAAGGCCATGATCTGAGTGAGCAGCAAGCCGATGCCTATTGCCTGGCCAACATGGCCCGCTTCAAGCGGCCGAAGGCCTATCGGTTTGTTGATGTGCTGCCGAAGAGCAATTATGGCAAGATACTGAAAACCGAAGTGCGTGACATCGAAAACACCCATGATTGGATAGACTGATGGCCGTTATCCAGACCCAAGGCGTTCACCACATCACCCTGAACGGCGCCGACCGCCAGACCTCGATTGATTTCTGGGAAGGCGTTCTCGGCATGCCGTTCGTGTTTGAACAGCCCAATCTCGACGCACCCGACACCAACCATCTGTATTTCGATCCTGGCGACGGCAGGCTGATCACCATCTTCACCAATGAAGACTGGCACGCGGATGCCACTCCCAACCCGAACAATGTCGGCAACCTGCATCACCTCGCCTTCATCGTGTCGCGCGCCACTTACACCCAGGCGGCCGAACGCCTGCAAGCCGCCGGGTTTTCCAATTCAGGCAATGTCGACCGGGGCTTCATGGATTCACTGTATTTTCGCGATCCGCTGGGTCAGCTCATGGAGCTTGCCTGCTACAAGTTCGATCCGCCACACGGGCTTACCCATGCGGACGTGCTGCATGAGGCTCACAAGATCCGGGTCAAGGCCAAGGACTACAACATTGCCGACAAGCACATCGCCGATGCGCTTGTGGTTCTGGCGCGGAAGTCCGCTGGAACGTTGAGTGATTGAGACCGGAGGCGTGGCCCGACACGGTGCATGAGCATCATCACGCCGGGGCCGTGCCTTTATCCGGCAAGCTGACAATCCCGGTGGCGGCGTGTCAATCGACCTTGCGCTGGCGGGTTTCCAGAAAGCCCAGAATGAGCAGCGCCATGTGGGAGGTTAACAGTGGTATCGCATGGCCGCCGTCCAGGTCGCTGACACAGGAAACATGGTTCGTCCTTGCCATGATCGGATCGAGCCGCTCCGGCTCATGATAGGGGCTGGTCGATCCATACATCAGCAGTGTCGGGCAGCGTAACCGTTCAAGGTGATGGTAGACGTCATAATCCATGCCGATGTGGTTTCTCATGCCCTCAATCACCGCCGGATCAATAGCCAGGCGCCATTTCCCCTTCACCTCGGAAAACTTGCTCCTGGCGATCTCCACTATCCTGGATCGCGGATAGCTGTGGGTAAGCGAATAGGCATCGTAGAGATATGCAACGACATCATCGAAGTCATCCAGCGTGGTCGTTGCGATGTCGACAATGCGGGTCCGTAGCGCATCGAGCTCTCCGCCTGATTTAAGACATGGATCGTTGAGTATGATCTTGCCGGAATGCATGCCCGCAATGGATGCGAACACCAACCCGATAATGCCACCCCAGGAGTTTCCGATCAGGTGATTGGTTTCGGAGCGATAGTTCTGAAAAAGGGAACCAAGGGTTCTCAGATAGCTTTCAAGAATGTAAAACTTTTTGTCGCCGAAGTAAGCCGACTTGCCCCGCCCGATCATGTCCGGACAGACCACGCGATAGCCGTTTTCCGCCAGGAACGGCGCCAGATACTCAAAGTCCGCCGAATTACCGGCAAATCCGTGGACACAATAGATCGTCTCGCGGGCCTGTTCCGGCTCCCACACGCGCACCGACATCTTGCCCCGCTGATCGCCAAGGGCAACCAACAACTCGTCCGTAATGACTTTCATGAATCCGCCGTCTGTTTTTTCACCACTGAGCGATGCATGGGCTCACGACCATCGGTGAAGTACCGTTTCCAGTACACCGACTTGCCGACATTGATTCTCTTCGCATGCTTGATGAGACCCAGAATGCCGGACGGGTTTTGCGCTGCGAGGATGGTGACGGCAATGGCGCCGTCATCATCGGAACTCAGGCTCAGCCGCCCGTCGCGCTCCAGCCAGTCTTCAGCTATCTCCTTGCTTGTCTTTATCCAGCCGACATAGGCCGCCATCTGGTCGACCTTCCCGGTCATGGGGTCGCCGATCATGGTTACGGCGTGAGTGCCGTGTTCGAGCTGATACATGAGCGACTTCATCATCGGACCGAACTCGTAAGTTGTGAACGGCTCAAACTGGGATACGAATGCAGCCACGCTTCCAAGCGACGCGCCGGTCGGCCTCAATGTCGTGTATATGGTGTTTCCGGACATGTGCTTTGGTTCGTATCTGTTAGGGGCTTACTTGCGCGCCTGCACGCACGGGTGAAATTGTAGGTGCTGGACGCTGGGCCTGTCAGCCAAAAAAGTGTTCCAGGTGTGCGTTGACCTGCTTATGGGCCTCGTGATGGACAAAATGGCCGGCGCGCGGCAGGCACACCATGTTGAGCTCTGCATCCACATGCCGCCAGGTATCGCTGTACAGATGCGGCAGAACGTATGGATCAAGCTGACCCCTGATAACCAGCGTGGGGTTTTGCACCGCTGGAATCGTATCGAGCACCAGCGATTTGAGGTTTGACAGCGTGCCCACATAGTAATTGGCAAGTGCTTGCGCGGGCGTGTTGACCAGCGCTGCCTTCAGCTTGTCCTGCAACTGCCTGTCATTCACCCAACTGCTCAACTGGTCGATATTCAGCGTGTCGGCATTTGCCATGTTGAGAAAGGTGCCTATGTACTCCATGGCTTTTCTTTGTGCGGGGTCGCCCCGGGCGGCTGCAATGTAGTCCGCCGGATGCGGCGCGCTGAGCACAGCCAGCCGTTTGGTGTGCCGGGGCAACGAGATTGCCGTCCACCATGCCATCGCCCCGCCAAAGTCATGCCCGAGCACATCGACTTTCGACAGCCCGAAGTGGTCGATGATTGCGGCAACGTCACTGACCAGGGCCTGCATGGAATAGGCGTCCGCCGTCAGTGGCTTGCTGCTGTTGTTGATGCCGCGCAGGTCTGGGCAGATCAACTGGTGAGAATGCTTCAGCGCTTCAATCTGGTAATGCCAGCCGCCCGAGTAATCCGGAATGCCGTGCAGCATGATAAGCGGCGGTCCGCTGCCGTAGACCGAGCAATGAATCTCCACATCTTCATTGTTGACGATTTCGATGCTCATCGCTTCATGCCAGACACACCGGTAGCGATCTCCTGGCAGACGGATAAGTCGCAGCGCTTCAATATGCGGTCAGTAGGCGATTTCGGCACGTATGAACGGACCATGGATCAATGACGTATCGTCAAAGAACCTCTGGGTCCACATTTCCCCCTGGTAGCCGATGGTGACCGAACTGTTGTCATTCACCATCATCTGCACTCCCAAAGACGCGGCAAGGTTGGTCAGCACGTGGAAGCGGTTTCTGGTCTGGCTTATCGAGCCCCCGTTACAGTTTCCCGGGAAGGGGTTACAAAACTCGCCGCTGAATGATTGCTTCCGCCTCTCGTTGCCGAGCAGCACGGCGGCGGAACCGGCAACTTCGATGCCGAATTTATCGCCCTCGTCCTTGAACAGCATTTCAAGCCCGGCCCTGGGCCCGGCTCCGAAGAACGTCGATGAACCCGAACTGGCACCATCGAAGCTAGTCTTGTCAATAGCGTCAGAAAACGAAACGCCTTTGGCTCCGGCCTCGCGCGAGTACAGTCCCCTTACGCCGGCAAAGATACGCCCCTGCACGCCCGGATGCTGGAAATGGTGGCCAATATCAAAATCAACACTGGCGAATTCTTTCGAGGTTTCGCCGAACAGCGAAGCCGATATCGGAAACTCGTTGAATGAGTCTGAACCATTGTTGTCGACGAATGCGCCGTATCGTCCGGTCAGGCGCCAGTCCAGATCCGGTTCAATGAACCGGCGCACCGATATCGCCCCATATCCACCGACATCCCTGTCAAAACTAAGCTTGTCATCGGTTCCGATAGAGTTACTGGTATGGCGGGAAAAAATCGCGCCGCCTTCCAAAGTCCAGATAAGCGGGTTTACCTCACCATTTGCCCCGTAGGCAGTGGGTATCACATCCTGTGCAACGGCCGGGGTGGCGAAAAACGCACCGGCTCCGACACCTGCGACGGCCGAAAGGGCCGTTGCTGCTTTTCCATTGGACATCGTGGATATTCCCTGCTTTCAATCACACTGACCAAACGACAGTACAGCAGAGGCGCAAAAACCGTCAATGTTTCTACACTGAAGGGTCAAGAAAAAACCAAAGTGTGACATATTTGCCACACTTGGCCAGGTTCTTGCCAACAACAGGCGGGTCAAAAGTGCGGATTGGTAAAGGTTAGGCCCTGATTCCCCATGAACATAGAATCAAGCCATGAACCCAGCACCTTCCTGAATCAGCTGATTCAGATGCTCTATCTCAAGGCACACCAGCGCAATGCGGGTATTGAGACTGCTGAACGGTCGGACCTGATCGTAATCGACAATGCCGAAGACCTGGAACTCGTCAGCCGCAACCCGGACACTTTCACCAAGAACTATTCGTCAATTTCAGTGCTGGGCACAAGCCGGTTCAACACTGATGGGGACATCTGGCGCAAGCGAAAGGAAATCACGCAACCAGCCTACAACGAAGCCGCGAAATCGAGCAGAACGAAGTTTGTCTACGATGTCTATGAAGACGTCCTGCTCAAGCAAAAGCCCGACAGCATCGCAGCCCTCCAAACGGCTCTGTTTGAGGCATCGGTGCGAATTTTCTGCGCCGCTTTCGGCAGCCAGGGTTCGCCGGCGGAAATTGTCGCCCAGATCGACGACCTGCGGCATGGCCTGAGGTGGTTGCAGTTTCTGTCATGGCACGGCGAACGCAAGCGCGAGCTCGCCGAAGCGACCTCGCATGTCACCGAGGTGCTGGACAACCTGACAAAGATTTTCTCATTGGACGACCGCAACAATGAGATCTGGAAACACTTTTCGCAGCCGGAATCGGAAATCCCGCAATACAGTCCGATCGAAGAACTGGTAATGAATATCTTCGCCGGCATCGAAACCACGGTTGCGACATTGAGCTGGGCAGCGGACAGGCTCGGGACGAGCCGGCAGGTGCAGCAGCGGCTGTTTGAAGAGGTCCAGACGGCCACGGGCAGATATGACTATTGCGAGTGTTTCATCAATGAGACCATGCGGTACTTTCCGCCGATTCCATATGTGACGCGGGAAGTCCAGCAAAGAACACGGCTGGCAGCCAGGGTTGCCGAACCTGCAAACCTCGTCCTGGTGTCGATCATCGGCCTGCACCGTAATGCCGCGTACTGGTCACAGCCGGACGTGTTCCACTCCGCCCGTCCGGAGTTCATGGACAACACCTACAACAGGAATGCTTTCGTTCCGTTCCTGACGGGACCGCGCGTGTGCGGCGGCATGCGGCTGGCCAGGGTTGAACTCCTGCAGGGGCTGAAGGTCCTCGTTCGGCATTTCCAGATCGAACGTACAGGTGACGAGGTCCACTTCGACTACACACTCGCCATGCGCCCGCGTGACAAGGGGGCCATACGGATCGTATCGAGACAAGACCTTTGACGCGCGCTGACGGATATCCGCGCTGGCACAACAAGGTGCTGGACATGCCTCTGGTCGGACGGCGCAACTATCTGCGCGCTGTCGACATTTATGCCGCCCTGCAGGAACTGATCAGTTCAGATCGCGTTGAAGTTCGCTTTCTGAGGCCCGCCTGTCATGCATTGCGTGCAAGCTGCAACAGAAACGAAGGTGGCCAACTCATCGCCAGAGCGTATTGCACGGAGGCCCGCACACGTCTTTTTTTGACTGCGGTCACCGGGCTTCCGGCAGGCCGCGTGGCCGAGCCCGATCTGGCCCAACACCGGTTTTCGGCCGATACTGGCCACAACAGGATCAAATTCGATTTTGAACAGATACCCTCGGATGCCGATCTTCTGTCCGTGATTTTTTTTCGGTATCAGGACGTCTTTGGCACTAGGTGCGTCGTGTCGGGACTGAAGGCTCATCCATGCTCAGACCGGTCCAGCCACAAATTCTCCCTGCAGGTCAGCAGCAAGCCTGAACGTTCCGGAATCTTCGTGGCAACACTGGCCGACGATCTCCAGGCCCGTTTCACCATTGAGTTCAAACCGCGTGCCACCGGCATCTGAATGTGGGCCTTCATGGATTGTCACCTCGGGCCGGACCGGCAGTTCTATCCCTTGTTGTATGAGTACAGGAAACGCGATGCCGTGAATGTGGTTTCGGACAGGCTTGTCCATGCGACGGCCTCGCTTCTGAAGTTCTGGATATTGTCCAGAACCTTGCGGCTCAGGGAGTCGCTGGAGGCAAGGTCATTCACCACCTGCTCCGACAGTCCGGCAAACCCGCTCAGGACCGATTTCGGGAACTGCTTCAGAATGACACCGTGATCCTTGATCAGCGTCCTCAGGGATGAGTTGTTCTTGGCCACGAATTCGCTGAGCACCAGCTGGTTGACCGCGACGTTGGCCGCCTCGACCACCGACTTCAGATCGGCGGGAAGCTTCTCCCACTCGCTCAGGTTGATGAAATTGTCCAGCGTTGTTCCCGGCTCATGCCAGCCCGGATAGTAGTAGTACTTGGCCTTCTTGTAGAGGCCGAAGGCAAGGTCGTTGTATGGGCCCACCCATTCGGTCGCATCAATACTGCCGGTCTCGAGCGCCCCCAGAATCTCAGATCCCGGCAGGTTTACCACATCACCGCCGGCGGCCTTGATCACTTCCCCGCCGAGGCCGGGTATTCTCATTTTCAGGCCACGATAGGCTTCCAGATCGTTGACTTCCTTGTTGAACCAGCCGCCCATTTGCACGCCCGAATTGCCGGAAACAAAGAACTTGCAACCAAGCTCGCTGTACATTTCATCGGCAAGCTGCTGGCCGCCGCCATACTGGATCCAGCTGTTCTGCTCCTGCGCCGTCATCCCGAACGGAAACGCTGACAGGAACGCGATCGCGGGAATCTTGTCGTGCCAGTAGTACGGCGTGCCGTGGCCCATCTCGACCTCACCCTTCCTGACCGCATCGAGGGAGTCGAATGGTTTCACCAGTTCACCGCCGCCAAATACCTTGACTCTGAGCTTGCCTTCGCTGCCCTGCTCGATGAATTTGGCCAGCAATTCCGCTCCGGTACCGAGGCCGGGGAAATTTTTTGGCCACGTCGTCACCATGCGCCATTCACGCAAACCCTGTGAGATGGCTGGAGTTGCCAAACCAGCTGTACTTACCCCGGCGGCTCCTGTTACCGCTGCTTTTTTTAGAAAGTCGCGTCTTTTCATCAGACAAAGCACCCCTATTTGATCTCGCGTCCGGCAGAACGGATTTTTTACACGCAGTTATTCGCAACAATACTGTGCTGAAGCGCTTTTGATGCCGAGACAGGAGTCGATACCTTTGAGAATTACTCGAAACTTGGCCCTGACATGTCTGTTCCGCCACAATCCTGGTGCGCAAAGGTCTCCTTCGATCAGTCCTGCATGGCAACGCATATATTGCCGCCCGATAATCGCCATAGGCAGGACAAAATGTTTTGCACCCATGCGTGGCGATCCAGCGGCGTAAATGTGGTCAAAGTTGGTAAAGGGTGCGGGGGCTTATTGCGGGAGCTACATAAATGACTTGTGCCAATATCTGCGGAACTGCACTCACACGGATGTCGGCGGCCGTGCTTGCGACTTGCTTCGCGCTTCTGTTGCTGGGGCCGCCGGTCCAGGCACAACAGGTGCTGGAGAAGGTCCGCCAGGACTCCAATGCCGGCACGGTCAGGATCATGACATCGGGCTTCGAGGGCGCCCGCATGATCGACGAGATTGCCTTCACCGTAAACGAGCCGGGACAAATGCGGGTTCTGACCATGATCGGCGACGGCGGGGTTCAGAACGTAAACGACATCCTGTTCCTGCGTGGCATCGATATGGGTGTCGTGCACCACGACACGCTGGCGCTGCTGCGCAAGGAAAGAACATACGGCAGGATTGAGCAGCGGCTGCGGTTCATCACCAAGCTGTTTGATGAAGAGATTCACCTGATTTCACGCAGCGGCATCAATGACATTTCGCAACTGGCAGGGCGAAAGGTGAATTTCGGCAAGCGAGGCTCGGGAACCTTTGCGCGCGCGGACCGGATTTTCAAAGCCTTGGACATCAAGGTGGTCCCGGTCAATTTCGACCCGACGCAAGGGCTGGAAAAGGTCGCTACCGGTGAGATCGCGGCAGCGCTGTACGTCGCGGCCAAGCCATCTCCGATCCTGCAGCAGATTGCGTCCGGTTCCGGCCTGCGTGTGCTCTCCATCCCCGCCACCGGTGGGCTGGAAACGGCGTATCGCAAGTCAACCCTGAACCAGAACGATTACCCCAACCTGATTTCAGACGACAAGCTGATCGACACCATCGCCGTTGAATCGATGCTGGTGTCCTATGTATGGCGTTCCCCAAACGAGAGGTCCGGGAAGATTGCCAGCTTCGTCACCACGTTCTTTGACCGGATCGGCGAGATACAAAAACCCTACAGATCCGCCAAGTGGCAGGAGATCGATGTACTGGCGGATGTTCCGGGCTGGCGCCGGCTGCAGATTGCGCAGGACTGGGTTTCGACCACTTATGCAGAACGACGCAAACAGGACGAATTGCTGGTGGCCTCGTCCACCGGTGAACTGGAGCAGCAGTTCACCAATTTCCTCGCCTCCATCGAGCAGAGCGGCAGGTTGCAGCAGGTGTTTCAGGAGCCTGAGTCCGAGGAGAACATGGAAGACCTGTTTCGCGATTTCCTGCAGTGGCGCAACTCCCAGAACGAGTAGCAGGTCACACGTCGCCTCAGGGCCCGGCTCCTAGTAAACCAGGGAGGGCAGCCAGAGTGCTGTCTGCGGGAACGCCAGCAACAGCACGATCATCGCGAACATCGTGATCACGAAAGGAGCCGCACCCTTCATCACGTCGAGCATCTCACCGCGTCCGCGAACCCCCTGGACCACATACAGATTGATACCGATCGGCGGGGTGATCAGGGCCGTCTCCAGCAGCACCATCAGCAGGATGCCGAACCAGACCGGATTGTAGCCGAGCGCGACGACAATCGGTGTAATCAAGGGGGCCGTGATGAGCAGCATCGACAGGGTTTCCATGAAACAGCCGAGGAACACCAAGATGGCGATGATCATCAGCATGGTCTGAAGCGGTGACAGGCCGAGCCCGGTTACGAAATCGGCAAGCGCCTGCGTCAGCCCGATAACCGACAGCACGAAGTTCAGGAACACCGCGGCCAGGATGATGAGCATGATCATCGATGTTGTGCGCATCGTGCCTTCCACCGCATGGCGCAGCATGGTGACGGTCAGCTTGCCGTTCAGCGCCGCCAGCGCCATGGCTGCAACAACACCCAGTGAAGCAGCTTCCGTCGGCGTCGCAATGCCGACATAGATCGAGCCCACCACCACCAGGAAAATACCTATCGGCGGGATCAGGGCCGGCAGAGCCTGAAACCTTTCAGCCCAGCTTGCCCGCACCGGTTCGCCGCCCCACCCGGGCCGCAGCCAGCACATCACGACCACCGTGGCCATGAACAACAGGGCAAGCGCGAACCCGGGCACGAACCCGGCCAGGTAAAGCTCCGGCACCGAAGTGTCGGTGAGCAGCCCAAACAGGATCAGGTTGATCGACGGCGGGATCAGGATGCCAAGGGTTCCACCTGCCGCGATGGTGCCCAGGAACAGCGGTTCGTTGTACTTGCGTTTTTCAATCTGGGGAATTGCAACGGTGCCGATCGTGGCGGCTGTGGCCACCGACGAACCGGACGTCGCGGCAAACAGCGCGCTTGAACCGACATTCGAGTGCATCAGGCCGCCCGGCAGCCAGCCCAGCCATTTGACGATGCCGTCATACATGCGCTCGGTAATGCCGGCGCGCAGCAGGATCTCGCCGAGCAGGACAAACATCGGTATGGCCACCAGCAGAAAGTCCGTCCCGGTCTGCCAGACCATGTCTCCCAGCGCGCGATGCAGCGGCATCGGACTTTCCAGGTACTGCAGGATCAATCCGAGCCAGCCCAGCGATGCGGCAATGGGAACGGCAAATGCAACCAGGGCGACGAGGATGAGGAGTGGTTTGGCTACCATGTCAAACGCTCTCGTCTTCGATTTGCTCGTCGATGCTCTTGGTTCCGATCAGCGAGTTCACCTTGTAGACATCACCGCTTATCAGCGACTTCAGGGCCGCGATGATCAGCAATACGCAGCACAGCAGGAAAAACAGCCAGCCGGCTAGCCACGGTATCTGGGGGATTGCTAGAGGCGTCCGCATGGGCGTTATGGAGTGGGAGTTGTGGGTCAGCGTATCGGCGACCAGCTGCCAGGCCATCACGCAGACAAATCCGGCAAACCCCGCGAGCAATACAATGCCCAGCAGGTTCGACATGATCTTGAGCCAGGACGGAAACAGATTGTAAAGCGCATCGACCCTGATGTGCGCCCGCTCGAACAGCGCATAGGCAAAGCCGAGACTTGTGGCGATACCGAACGCGTATCCGGAAAGCTCATCCGCGCCGCCGATACTGACATTGAGCAGCTTTCGCAAAAACACCTCAAGTGTCACCAGCAGGGCCGACAGTATGATCAGCGTGCCGCCGATCCATACGAGAATGCGACTTGCCTGATGAGCGGTGTGCAGCAGACGGTCCATGGCACCACGCCTCCGTTGATGGGAATGTGGCCGGCGGCACATCATGCCGCCGGCCAGATGAGGAAACGCAGGAGCTATTTCTCCGCAGCGCTAAGTCCCAGTATCGGGCCTACTGTCTTGTTCCAGTTTTCAGCGCATTCTTCGCCGCAGCGCTTTGCCCAGCGCGCCAGGATGACGTCGTTTGCAACCTTGTCGCGCAGCGCCAGATCGTCCTTGGATGGCTCAACCAGCTTCATTTTCCCCGGCTCGCCGATATCGCACTTGCCGCCGGTGATGCATGAGATCGCAACATCGTCCTCGGTCGCGGTTTCTGCCCACATGCGGTCGGTCAGGGCTGCAATTTCCTTGTTCAGGGTTGCCTGCTGATCCGGTGACAGTGAGTTCCATTTGTCCATGTTCATGGCGCCAAAGGCCAGGCCCCAGCCGACACGCAGGGTGTAGGCGTGGGTGGCGACCTGGTGCCATTTGGCCTTGTACGCCGACATTGTTCCGGTGATCCCACAGTCAACCACGCCCTTTTCCAGCGCCGGAATCACCTCGGCGAACGGAACCGTGACAGATGTGCCGCCCACACCCTCCACAAAGTCTCCCAGTGTCGTCGAATAGACGCGGATCTTCTTACCCTTCAGGTCGGCGAGACCGCCAACCTCCGCGTTGCACCACAGCGTCTGGCTCGGGAACGGATACAGCATCATGAGCTTGGCGTTGTAAGTGTCCGCGAAGGCCTTTTCCAGCGTCGGGAAATACGCTTCGGCGACCTTGCGCTGCGTGGCGATGTCCTGGGTCACCGAAGACAGATCCGCCCCTTCAAAAATCGCATTTTCCGCAGCCACGTACCCCGGCAGGCCAAAGGCGAAGTCAAACACGCCGTTTTTCACCAGCCGCATGATCTCAAAGCCTTTAAGGCCAAGTTCCGTCTGTGGCTTGATGTCGCCGATGATGCTGCCACCGCTTGCCGCGGTGATGTTGTCGTTCCAGAACGGGCCTTCATGTTTTTGGTAATTGGTCAGGCTTCCCCAGGTGCCGACGGCCTTGATGGTGGCCGGTTTGTCCGCGGCACCTGCTGTCGCCGCTGCGGCTGTCAGAACGGCTGCGGCTGCTATGAGCTTCAAAGTGGTCTTCATCATCATCTCCCTGATTGACGTTGGAATTCATGGTTGTTCAATTTGCAGATCGGCCATGCCGATATCGATTTTCGGCGGGTTATCGGACATCACGTCGGTCACCAGCATGTGGCCGGGAGCATGCGTGATGCATATGGATGGTCTGGCCGCTTCGATTGCCGCCTGGGGCGTGACACCACAGGCCCAGAACACCGGTACTTCGCCGGGTCGCAGATCGACCGGATCGCCGTAGTCCGGTGACTGCAGGTCCTCAATGCCAATGTCGGCCGGATCACCCCAGAACACCGGCGTGCCGTGGGCGTGCGGATATTTCGCACACAGGTCAAACACGCTCGGGATCAGGTCAGCCCGGTAGGGGCGCATGGTCACCACAAGCGGGCCATGAAACACCCCGCCCGGCATCGTCTGCATGCGGGTCTTGAACATCGGGACATTTCGCTGTTGTTCAATGTGCCGGACACCGAAGCCGGCCCGGATCAGCGCCTCTTCAAATGTGAACGAGCATCCCAGCACAAAGGTTACCAGGTCATCGGACCACAGCCCTGCAATGTCGTCGGCATGTCCCGACAGCACGCCGTCCCGGTAGACGCGATATCTCGGAATATCCTTACGGATGTCGATATCCGTGCCGAGCCCGGCAATACCGGTTTCACCTGGTCTCGACAGTCCGATGAGCGGGCACGGCTTCGGATTGTTCAGACAATACTGTAGGAAGTCGCCTGCATGTTTCAGCGCCAGGATGACGACATTGGCCTGCAGGTGATCCGGTGCCTGGCCTGCAGTCTGATCCGTGAACTCGCCGCTCCGCGCAAGTCTGCGAAGCTCTGCTCCAGATTTGATTTTGACAGCGACATTCACACCCGGCCACCTCCTGCGCTCAAGCAAAGATGGCTAAGTGCAAAAAATCAAATCGAACTTATTTTTCAAACTTGATAAATATTTTCTATTAGCCGATCTTCGAGAAACGCCACGGCGCTTTCGCTGATGTCATTCATCAACTTATTTGCCGGACTGCCCGACACGTAGGATGCGGTGAAGGCGATTTCCGGCAGTCGCACCTGCGTGGTGAGAGGCACCAGTTCGCCGGCGGCCAGTTCCGCTTCGATAACGGCCCTGGGCACCGCGCAAATCCCCATGCCTGACTTTGCCAGCCGGATCAGCGCACCGAGCGAAGTTGATGTCGTCATGTCAGGCAGCTGCGATGAGTTCTGAACCAGCAACTCCCGGATCTGACGGCTGGGTTTGGTATTGTTGGCAAACGTCAGAACCGACTGACCCGCAATATCATCCAGGGTCCACGTCGCATGCAAGCCGGCAATATCCCGGGATGCCGCGAATATCATCTCGTAGGCGCAAAGCTCGCAATTGGTCACGCTGACCTCGGCAACCGGACCCATCAGAAGGGCCAGGTCCACCTCCCGGGCAACCAATGCATTTCTCAGATTGTCGGTTGAATCGACCCGCAGGTCAAAGCACAGATGCGGGCGGGACTGGCTCAAATGGCCCATGAAATCAGGCAGCCAGGTGGACACTATCGTTTCCGATGCGCCGAGACGGATCGTCTGCCGAATGTTTGAGGAGGCGGCAAACGCCGCCAGCACGTCCTGCTCGAGGTTCATCAGCCGTTCGGCATAGGCCAGCAGTCGCCGGCCGTCTGATGTCAGCTCGGCATTTCTGACTTCGCGCTCAAACACCTCCGTGCCGAGGTCCTGCTCAAGCACCTGAATACGGGCCGAAACCGCCGGTTGCGTCAGATTGAGTTTTTCGGCCGCAGCCCGGAAGCTGCCGAGGCTGGCGATCCAGTAGAACGTGTCGAGGTTCCTAACGCGCATGAAAGATCCTTCTGCAGGCCGTGCGCCATTACAGCACGACCTGGTGCCAGTTCAAACAAAGTGATGAACTTCTGCTGCGTTCGATAAATCAATTTTGTTACAGTTGTCCTATTGCGCCCGATCATGGTCGGCACTGAGAAGCAGTTTCAGATCATCCAGCGCCCGGCCGGCACGGAGGTCGATCTGCGATTGCGTCGGGGCCGGCATGGCGCCCAGCACCCGCCTGATCTGCAGATCGCCAACAAGCAGGTCGAGATAAAGACCGACTGCCTTGCCGGCATCGTCAAAGCTCAGGATACCGGCGTCTCGTGCCTTTATAAAAACATCTGCAATCAGCGGAGCCACCGTCCCCCTGCCCGCCTGTGTCAGTTCCCGCGCCAGTTCACCTGACGGGTCTGCCGCGGCCGCCTTGTTGAGCGTGATGGCCCGGTCGCTGACCAGCAACCCCAGCAGCAGCGGCCCCAGCGCCTTCAGCGTGGCCTCGGGCGGCCTGTGCTGCGCCAGGTCATTTTCCAGCAATGTCCTGACCTCGCGGGCATTGGTCTCAACAAGGGATCTGAACAATCCCTGTTTGTTGCCGTACCAGTTGTAGAGCGTTTCGTTTGACGCCTTGGCACGCTTGGCCACCGACAGCATCGATGTTGCTAGATAGCCTTTGCTGGCCAGCAGTTCCAGAGCAGCCTGCTCGATGCGTCGCTTGCGCGCCGCCTTGTTTTCATCCCGCATCGGTCAGGTCTCCAAAGGTCGTTGACAATAAGCGTACATATTGTTACGGATAACTTCAACCGTACATATAATTACGTTTATGGAGTCAGTCATGATGACCTCTGCCCGCACCCGGCACGCCAATGCGGCCCTTAGCGCACTGATTGTCTTGCAGGTGACCATGCTCGGCGCCCTGTTTGCCCAGTCCGCCCCGCATCCACCGGCAACCATTCCCCTGTTCGCCATCGCGCCGTTTCTGGGCGCTGCCCTGTCGACTGCCACCGCCGCCATCGTTCTCGGGCCGCTGGACACCGCTTCAGGTCGTGTCCTGTCAGTTCTGGCCGCCCTGATGGCCCTGCTGTCCTACGGACCGCAAAAATATCTGGATGCGCAGTTTGCCCTGATCTGGCCGGCCGTGATCGCCGGTCAGGTTGCCGCCGTCGCCGTCATCGGGTTGGCGATCACCGCACCACCCAGGCGTTCAAACCAATGATGAAATCGGTGCCCTACCCCACACTCATCGCCAGAATACGGCTCAGGTGGGTGTAGGGCCGGCCGGTTTCTTCATGCCATTGGTTGAAGGCAGCCTGGACCGCGGCCATGTCCTTTTTCGACGATGGTGTCTTGGCCACAACGCCCTCGCGCATCAGCGCATTGCTGACATCTGCCGACAGGATGAAGCCGTCCTTGCCGATAAAACGCAGCGTATACTGTCCGGTGTTGCCGCCGAGACGTGACCCCTGTTTCTTCATCAGTTCCAGCAAACCGATCTGGTCGGATGCCGGCCAGGCGCCGAGAAACTGCGCTGCGCTGCCGTGTTCGCGCGCCAGTTCAACCAGCCAGATCGCGTTGTCGCGCACCGACATGATTTTGGCACCATGCCGCACAATGCGGGTGTCTTTGAGCAGCGCTTCGTATTCCTCGTCCGGCAGCATCGCCAGGAAATTCGGATTGAAGCCGTGAAACGCCTCCTCGAACCCGGGCCATTTTTTCTCGATGACTTTCCAGTTGAAGCCGGAATTGAAGATGCAGCGGGCAAAGTTTGCCAGCCAGCGATCATCTCCCAGTGCAACAATCTCGGATTGCTTCGGCACCGCTGGCAGCAAGGCCTCCATTGCCGCTTCGCCGCCCTTGTTGTTGGCGGCCAATGTTTCAATCTCCGCAAAATGACGCATAATCTTATTCCTTCACAAACAGCTGGCGCGGCGTGGAGCACAGGCATTCCACGCCGGTTTCGGTAATCAGGATCGGCTCGGTGATCTCCAGTCCGCCATCGTCGAGCCACAGGGCCGGCATGAAATGAAAGATCATGCTCGGCTCAAGCACCGTCTTGTCGCCGCGCCGGAACGACATGGTGCGCTCACCCCAATCCGGCGGATAGCTGAGGCCGATGGAGTATCCGGTCCTGGAATCCTTGGAAAATCCGTGCCGCTCCAGCGTATCGTAAAACGCAATAGCGATGTCTTCGCATGTGTTGCCAGGCCGCGCTTGTTCCAGCCCCTTGTCCACCGCCTCAAGCACGGCTTTTTCAGCGTCCAGGTACTTCTGTGGCACCTGACCGAGAAACAGGGTGCGCGACTGCGGGCAGTTGTACCGCCGGTAACAGCCGGCGATTTCAAAGAACGTGGCCTCCCCGGCCTTGAACGGCGCATCGTTCCAGGTCAGGTGCGGTGCGGTTGCATCCATGCCGGACGGCAGCATCGGCACGATTGCCGGATAGTCGCCCCAGTGGCCATTGGCGCCCTCGATGGACACCTTGTACAGTTCCGCCACCAGCTTGTTCTTGGGCAGGCCTGGCTCGGCCATATCGGCAATGGTTGCATGCATGCGCTCGACGATACCGGCAGCCCGGCGCATGAACTCGATTTCCTGCGGTGATTTGACGGCACGTTGCCAGTTCACCAGCCCGTTGGCATCTGAGAAACTGGCCCCGGGCAAATGCGTCTTTAGCGCTTCCCAGGCCGCAGCGGTGAACCAGTAGTTGTCCATTTCGACGCCGATGCGCCCGTCTTGCCAGCCGCGCTCTGTTATAATGCCGGACAGGTGATCCATCGGATGCCGTTCCGTCGACTGCACGAAATGATCGGGATACCCGATGATGTTGTCATGCTGCATGAAGGCTGTCCGGTAGGCCCCGTTGGCATCCATCGAGCGCCCCCACCACACCGGCTCGCCTTCAAGACCCAGCAACACCGCCTGATGCACGTAGAACGACCAGCCATCATACCCGGTCAGCCAGCCCATGTTGGACGGGTCCGACACAATCAGCAGATCGAGCCCGCGCCGGCCCATCTCGGCGCGGGTCCTGGCAAGACGGGCCTGATACTCGTCATGCGAAAAATGCAATACCGCTTCACTCATTCTGATAGCCCCTCGACGGCGCGTGAATAGTCAGACAACAATGCCGTCAGAAATCATTGAAACGCAATGCACCTTGAGCGGAGTCCGGACCCTTCATGAGCAGAATTTTCGACATCGTGGTGATTGGCGGTGGCATGGCCGGGTTCTCGGCAGCCGCAGAACTTGCCGAAACCCACAAGGTTTGCGTGGTCGAACGCGAACCGCAGGCCGGTTACCACTCGACCGGCAGGTCGGCCGCCACCTTTGTGCCCAGCTATGGCCCTCCGGCCATCCAGGCGCTGGCCCGCGCCAGCGAGGCGTTCTTCGTCGCCTCGCCCAACGAATTTGCAGCCGCACCGCTGCTGTCGCCACGCGGCGAGGTGATGATGGTCGGCCCGGGTGACGAAGCCCACATGGCTGAAGGCGAAGCACTTGGCCTGCGGCCCCTGCCGCTTGACGAACTCAGGGACAAGGTACCGCTGATGAAGACCGATGCGCTGATTGCCGCATTGAGCGACGATCATGCCCGCGACCTGGACGTCGACCTGTTGCTACAGGGCTACATCAAACGGTTCAAGGCACGCGGCGGCACCGTGATGACGAAAACGGAGGTCACCGGTTTCACCCGTCACTATGGCGCCTGGCAGGTGCAGACATCCGACGGCGACCTGAGCTGCGGCATGGTTGTCAACGCGGCCGGCGCCTGGGCCACACCCATTGCCGGGCTGGCACAGGCACAGCCCATCGACATCACGCCGAAGCGCCGCTCGGCCGTGCTGCTTGACCTACCGGCAAGCGCCGGCGTCGACCAATGGCCATTGTGTTTCGGCGCCGGGGAAACGTTCTACTTCAAACCCATGGGCGGCAAGCTGATGCTGTCGCCGGCCGATGCCACACCGGTCGAGCCGCACGATGCCTGGGCTGACGACATGGCGCTGGCCGAGGCGGTCGAGAAGTTTCACAACGTGATTGACTTCGAAGTCACCCATATCGGCCACACCTGGGGCGGCCTGCGCAGTTTTGCAGATGACGGAAATCCGGTCGCGGGGTTTGACGAGCAGGTCGACAACTTCTTCTGGCTGGCCGGTCAGGGCGGTTACGGCATTCAGACTGCACCGGCCCTGTCCAGACTCTCCGCCGCACTGATCAGAGGTGAGAACCCCCCCGGAGATATTGCAGCTCAGGGGCTTGAATTAGCGACCATATCGCCTACAAGGTTCGCCCACTGAACAAAGGGAAAGTGCAAATGAGAGATGGTGGCGTAAGTGTCGGGGAAGCACTGGTTGGACTGCTGGAGGCCTATGGTGTCACCGACGTGTTCGGTATTCCCGGCGTGCACAATGTCGAAATGTACCGGGCCCTGCCCCGCTCCGGCATTACCCACGTCCTGACCCGGCATGAACAGGGAGCCGGCTTCATGGCCGATGGCTACGCCCGCGCCTCCGGCAAGCCCGGCGTGTGCTTCACCATTACCGGCCCCGGCCTCACCAACATCATGACGCCGATGGGCCAGGCCTATTCGGACTCCGTCCCCATGCTGGTGATTTCATCGACGCTTGACTTGAAGAACTGGGGACAGGGACGCGGCAGGCTGCATGAAATGCGCTCGCAGCTCAACGCGGCTGCCACGGTTTCGCAGATCGCATCGACCTGCTACTCGGCCAGGGACGTGCAGGATCGCATCGCCGAGGCGTTTGCGCTGTTCGCCTCCGCCAGGCCGCGGCCGGTGTATCTGGAAATCCCCCTCGACGTGCTCAGGAGACCCGCCGGCAAAGGCTGGCAGGCGCGCGCACTGGCATCGAAACCGCAAGCCACAGCCGAACAGATCGAAGCTGCCGTCGCCAGGCTGTCGGCTGCGAAAAGGCCAGTCATCATTCTGGGCGGCGGTGCCCGTCATGCCGGCAGTGCTGCTGCCGAAGTGGCTGAAAAAACCGGCGCCATCGTCTTCACCACAATTGCCGCCAAGGGCACCATGGCGGATGATCATCCGTTGCTCGCCGGATCGGTTCTGCCCAACCCGCTGGCGACGAAAACCATCATGGCGGCTGATGCCATTCTGGCGGTCGGCACGGAGCTGTCGGAAACCGATCTCTGGTACCAGACATTCGATATCACCACCGGCCTGATCAGGGTCGATATCGACCCGGCCACCCTGGCCCGGCCGTATCCGGCAGACCTGCCGATCACCGCGGATGCGGACGCGGTCCTGTCCGCCATCTCTGCCGGCCTGCCGGGCACCGACAAGACCGCCGGCCGCGCCGAGGAGGTCAGGGAACTGCGTATTGCCTGCGCCGACAGCCACGACGACCTGCGCGAAACCATCACGACGGTGCTGGATACGGTTCGCGCCGCCCTGCCGGCCGACACCATCGTTGCATCCGACATGACGCAGATTGCCTATGCCGCCAACGAGGTGTTGAAGTTTTCACAACCAGACTGCTACCTGCACCCGGCCGGCTTCGGCACATTGGGCTACGCGCTTCCCGCAGCCATCGGCGCCCGGGTCGCGTGTCCTGACCGGCCCGTGGTCGCCATGGCCGGCGACTACGGCGTGCAGTACACTATAAATGAACTGGGCACTGCGGCAGAACTGGGCAAGCCACTGGTTGTGCTGTTGTGGAACAACGACGCCCTCGGCCAGATCCGCGACGACATGGTACACAAGGGCATCCAGCCCAACGCCGTCACCCTCGTCAATCCGGATTTCGCCGCCCTGGCCAAAGCCTATGACTGTGATGCGATCAGGCCACAGACCCTGGATGAACTGTCGGCGGCGATAAAGGCCGGGCTGGCCGCCGATGGGCCGGTGGTCATCGAAATCCGTCCTGCCATCGTGAAGGGCTGAAGCTCGTGCCCGCCGCCCACAACTGCGCCGTCATCTTCGACGTGGATGGTCCGCTCCTGCATTTGCGCCAGCCGGAGGAGGACGCGTTTTTTGCGCCGTTGGAGCAGGTGTTCGGCATCACCGGGCTGTCGCGCGACTGGGACAGCTACAATGTCCGCAATGACCGCGACATCATTCACCAGGTCCTCGGCGAACACTTGGGCGATCGCTTCGAGCCGTCCCATTATGACGCCTTTGTCGAGGCCTACGATGCCGAACTGACGGACGGCTTTGCCACCGGCCGGCTCGAAGTCAGCATCGTACCCAAGGCCCACGACATCGTCGGCGCCCTGGCTGCAATGCCGGGACTGGCGCTTGGCATTGCCACGGCAAACCTGAGATGTGCAGCGGAAATCCGGCTTCGCCAGGCCGGGTTGTGGGATCGCCTGAGCGCCTATCCAGGCACTGCCGACAGGAGCGGCCACAAGCACGAAGTGCTGGCCCGCGTGATCTCGGACCTGGCACTGCCTGCAGATCGCGTTGTTTATATCGGCGACAACCTGAACGATCTCGAGGCGGGCCGCAAAAACGGCACCCACTTCATCGGCTTTCATGTACATCCGGACCGCCGCCGGCGCCTGACCGATAATGGCGCGGAACATGTAACCGGCGACCACAACGAGACGCTTGCGCTGATCAGCAAGATGCTGAAACTCTCCGCATGACCGAGAGCCTGCAGCTGAACGACGACTGCGCGGCGATGCTTCACGGTGATCGGGGCCCGGCACTGCAATTCGCCATGCAATTGGTAAAACGTGCCGCCGATGTCATGGGCGCATGTGAACTGGTGTCGGTCACCTTTGCCCACATTGACGCCTGCTTCTACGCTGGTCGCGCGCATGTGGACTTCGCCCGTTTCATGCTCGAGGCAGGCGCCAGGTTCGAGATTCCAGCATGGACCAACAACGGCCTTGTCAGTCTTGCTGACGAGAATATCCGCGACCCGAAGACCGAGATGGCCCGGGGTGCGAAAGAACTGATGCAGCTTTATGCCGAACTTGGCTGCCGCACCGTGTGGACCTGTGCCCCGTACCAGCTTCCCGGCGGACCCGGTTTCGGCGACCACATCGTGGTCGGTGAAAGCAATGCGGTCAGTTTCTACAATGCCGCCGTCGGCGCACGTACCAACAAGTATGGCGACTATCTGGATGTTGCCTGCGGGCTGACCGGTTACGCACCGCTTTGCGGACTGCACACCGATGAAGGGCGCCGGGCGCAGGTCTTGTTCGACACTTCCGCAGTGCCTGACAGCCTGAAACGGCAGGACATCTATTTCCACCTGCTCGGCACGGTAATCGGACAGCACGCGGGCAAGCAGGTGCCGGCCATCGATGAGCTGGACCCAGATGTGGGCGAAGACGCCCTGAAGGCAATATCTGCTGCTGCTGCCGCCGCCGGCGGGGTCGAGCACTGGCACGGCATCGGCCGCACCCCGGAAGCACCGGACCGGGACACGGCGTTTGCCGGGCTGCATCCGGCACGGACCATTGCCGTCACCTTGGACACCCTCGCTGCCGCCCGCCGCAACCTGACCAGCGCCGCGGATGGTCCGGTCGAGATGGTCGCCCTCGGCACACCACACTTTTCGTTCACCGAGTTCGCGGAACTGGTGCCGATGCTGCACGGGCGCCAGATCAACCCGGCCACGAAACTGTACATCTCCACCAGTCGTCATGTCCGCGACCTCGCCGCACAGAAAGGTTGGATTGACGCGCTTGAACAAGCCGGCGCCGAGATCATCGTCGATACTTGCACCTACTTTTCGCCCGCTGTGCGCGGCTGCGCGGGCCGCGTCATGACAAATGCTGCCAAGTGGGCCTGGTACGCGCCCGGCATGCTGGGTGTCGAAGTGTGCTTCGGTTCACTCAAAGAGTGCGCGGAAACCGCCGTCAAAGGTGAGGCCTGGCGTGATCGGACCGTGTGGCGGGGGCTGGCTTGATGGCTGAGCTGCAGGCAAGAGTGCTGTACCCCGGCACCGCTGAAGGACCGGCTCTATGGCTCGACGAACCATTGAGTTTCTGGGGCGGTTTCGACCCGGCCACCGGCATCATTGTCGACAACAACCACCCGCAAAACGGCATCTGCATCAAGGGCACAATTCTAATTCTGCCCGCGACCCGCGGCTCCGGCGGCACGCCTGGCGGCGTGGCCGAAGCCATACGCCTCGGCACCGGGCCCAAAGCCATCATCATGGCCACTGCCGATGCCAACGTTATGGTCGGCGCCGCCGTGGCTGAAAAACTGTACGGTCTGACGTGCCCGGTTTTGGAAATCTCTCAAAGCGCATTTACATCTCTGCAGTATGCTGAAAACATATCACTCACCCCTGACGGGCAGATAAGTTTTAAGCCTTGAGAAATCGGCACACGTTGAATGGCGCTCCGGATCTGTGCATCGCTGTTTTACGGTCCGGTCTCCCTGGAACACATGGGATGATGACCAATGCCGATATACAGAATGGCTGCGATTTCGGGCCTCTTGTTGCTGTGCACAACACTACCTGCAGCCGCCCAGAGCGCATCGGCAGCTCTGCACGAAAGCTGCATCGACATGACAGGCAAATGGTCGTCCGGCAGTTATGAAGCTTTGTCTGTACAGGCGGCGGGCGAAGCGCGGGTCCTCAAGAATCTCTCAATGGTATTGGAGGTAACGCAACAGTATGGCTGTCACTTCAGTGGCGTGAATCGCTGGTCAAACGGTGAAATCGGCGGAGAGGAACCCGTCATGGGTGTGCTCAATCCGGTCGGCAACTGGATCACCATCATGGAATACGAACAGCATCCCGAACAGGGCACGTCGGGCCGTATCTTTGGACGCCTGACCGACGCCAACCATATCAACTGGGAGTATGCCGCCTACTCGTCAGACGGCGTGCGCGCAAATGTATTCAGCACCATATTGTCCAGAGGTGATTTGCCGCCTGTGAAGGAAACCTGTCCCGACCTGACCGGCACCTGGGCCTCGCAAGCCTACAACCTGGTTGAACTGGGCGACAACGAAGTCAGCATCCGGCCAGGACCGCAAGGGTCACTGACAATCGAACAGCAAAGTGCCTGTCACTTCGACGGAACAATACTATGGCAGGACGGCGATATTGCAGAAACGGAACGGGTGGCCGGTGTCCTGCATACCGATGGCAAACTCATCACGGTTCTCGGCGTTGGAGAACACGCCGACAAGGGTACCCGGGCTTATGTCCATGCCGAGATAGTCGGCCCGAACCTGCTGCACTGGGATTTCGTCGGCATATCGGATGACAAGGCGAAAGGTCAGGCGTTTGCCACCAGTTTCGCCCGCGGGTCCGCTGCAGCCGGTCACCAGACCTGCCCCGTACTGATCGGTAAATGGTCAACCGGGAAATGGGACGGTCTGGAATCCACCAGACACGGAAAGGCCGAGCGCGTAACCAGAGACTACAAGCAACTGGACATTGAAGGACAGTCAGGCTGCACCGTCTGGGGCAAGATGCATTATGGTCCCCGTCAGGACCAGACCGAGGGTCATGCCGACCGGATCATCGGAACAGTCAATGGCACAGACGGTTTTCTGATAACCAGAAGTGTCGCCCCGCATCCTGAAGATGGTTACGAGGCTATCGCAGTGAGCCGGATACAATCGGAACATCACATGATAACCGAGTACTCGGGCAGGCTCACAAAAGACGGTGAAGTCTTTGTCTATCTGGTCGACCTGAAGCGGAAACCATGAGGCTGCAAAGCCCGGTATGACGGCTGCAGGGGCAAAATCTGGCGCGATCGGATTCAGTGGCTGGAACTGTCAGGCGATGGGTTCGCCTCGCTTCAGTACGCCGCGCGCAAGCGTTTCAGGCCTGTCGGGCAGATTTCGGCTTAGGTCAGTGTTTTTCCACCAAGCCCCAACAATCAGAAATTCGTCTTCTTTTCGGATGAAACACTGAACAGGGGCTCGATCTGAGCACGGATTGTCTTGTCCTTCCATGGTACGAGACCATAGTCGCCACACCACTTGGCCTTGAACACTTCCGCCTCGCCTTCGACCTTGAATGAGAATGCAAGGCACTTGCCGCTCTTTTTCACCTTGCCGCCGGTGAACACACCAGGCACCTGCAACCGGATACGGCAGTCCTTGCCCAGAAATGCATTGGTCGATTCATTCTTGCCCCGGAAGCTGGCGGAAATCTTGTATCTGCCAGGCTTGGCCCAGCCGAATCCGCAGTCAGCAGCTGCAGCGTAGTTTGCATCCGCAACCAGAAACGCGCCAGCCATGCCGACCGCTGCCACAGCACCAAAAACGTTTCGCTTTTTGAAGATCACAATTCGCCCTCCATCCTGTTGGTGTTTGCGACAGCCTACTTCACGAAATCTGACAATGCCATGCCTGATCTTGACCCTCGGGTCAGGACCCTAGGGTTTGACATCCCTGAGTTCATGCTTGCGGCGGCTCATATAGTCCTTGAGCGCCTCATCCACCGTTTCGTCCATCGGTGGTTCTTCATAAGCGTCCAGCATCTGCTTCCAGACGACGTTGGCCCGCTCGGTGGCGGTTTTCGAGCCTGACTCCTCCCAGCTCTCGAAATTGCGCCAGTCAGACACCATCGGCTGGTAGAACGCAGTTTCAAACCTGTCCAGCGTGTGCTGCTCCCCGAAAAAATGTCCGCCTGGCTCGACACCGGCGATGGCAGCGACGCCAAGCGCCTCATCGCTCATGTCCATGGGGGCCAGCGCTGCGATCCACTGCCGGATCATTTCAGCATCGATCACGCATTTCTCCATCGACGCCGACAGACCGCCTTCCAGCCAGCCCAGCCCGTGATGTACGATGTTGGCATGCCCCATGATCACCGCCCACAGGGACATGGCGCTTTCATAAGTCGATTGCGCATCGACGCAGTTGGAAGCATTCACGTTCGAAGATCGATACGGCAGCTTGAAGTATCGCGCGATCTGGCCGCCAATCAGCACTGCCTTGACGTACTCCGGCGTGCCGAAGGCCGGTGCGCCGGATTTCATGTCCACATTGGAAGTGAACCCGCCGAACAGCACCGGCGCGCCTGGATTGGCCATCTGGGCTAGGGCGATCACCCCCAGTGCCTCGGCGGTCTGCTGCACCAGCGCACCGGCAACCGTCACCGGGCTCATGGCGCCGGCGAGCGTAAACGGGGTCACCGCCACCGCCTGGCCGTATTCACCGAAGCACAACAGGCCGTCCAGCAATTCCTCGTCAACCCGGCGCGGGCTGTTGACGTTGAACGAGGTCAGCAGCGAGCACTCGGACCTGAGTTGATCAAGACTGACACCGCGTGCAATGGCCACCATCTCGATGGCGTCCCTGGCCCGGAACTCCGACACAGTGCGCACAAAGGCCGAACGGTCGGTGTACTTGAGGATGGCATAGGCGTTGTCCAGGTGCCGGGTCGGCACCGGCAGGTCCATCGGCTCTACAATCGAGCCCCCCATTGTATGGCACGCACCCAACGCATGGTTCAGTTTCACCAGATCGACCAGTGCTGCGTACGTCCCCGGACGGCGGCCATTGTCCAGGTCATTGATATTGGGCGGAGAGCCTACGGTGTTGAAATTGACATGGTTGCCGCCGACAACCGTGTTGCGGTCCGGATTGCGGCCGTGCACGGTGAAACTTTCCGGCGCCAGCGCCACGAAGTGCTCCACCGTGGCGCGATCCATTCGTGCCACCCCGATTTCGCGGTCAACATTGCAGCCATTGTTCTCCAGTATGTCCAGGCATCTGGCAGACAGGAATTCCAGCCCGGAGTCCTGCAATACGACAAATGCCGCATCGATCAGCCGGTTGAGGTCATCTGCGCCGAGCAGTTCGACAGGCGGCAGCGGGTTGCGGAACACCCCGATGGGCTCCGGCAGTTGCCCGGCAGACCTGTCGGGCCGGTTACTGCCTCTGGCTCTGCGTCTTCCACCTTCGCGTGCTGGCATGATGACGTCCTCCTGCTGACAGACAGGGCCGTTGTCCGCCTTCTGAACGCTAGGCCTGCAGCAAAGTGCCAACATGACCAGTGAGGACAAATTTTTGGCATTGCGGGACAATGATTGACAATTTCTCCAAACCAAGATGAAACCTGCAGTTAAGCGCGGCCAACTTCGTTCCTCAGAGATCCGAATGACCCAACTAGCCAAACCAAGCCATCTGCAACTGCTGGAAGCCGAAAGCATTCACATCATGCGCGAGGTCGCCGCGCAGTGTGAAAAGCCGGTGATGCTGTACTCCGCAGGCAAGGACTCCACGGTCATGCTGCATCTGGCCATGAAGGCGTTTTACCCGGCCAAACCGCCTTTTCCGCTGTTGCATGTGGACACCACCTGGAAGTTTCGCGAGACGATCGAATTTCGCGACCAGACCGCGAGCCGGCTTGGTTTTGACCTGATCGTCCACACCAACGAAGAAGGCGTCGCCGCCAACATAAACCCGTTCACCGCCGGCTCAGCACGCCATACGGAGATCATGAAGACCGACGCCCTCAAACAGGCGCTCGACAGGCACGGCTTCGATGCGGCCTTCGGTGGTGGGCGCCGCGATGAGGAAAAGTCCCGCGCCAAGGAACGGATTTTTTCGTTCCGCAATGCGCAGCACCGCTGGGACCCGAAGAACCAGCGCCCGGAGCTTTGGCGCGCCTACAACACCCGCATCAACAAGGGTGAATCCATGCGCGTCTTCCCGTTGTCCAACTGGACCGAGCTGGATGTCTGGCAGTACATCCGTGACCAGAAAATTCCCATTGTGCCGTTGTATTTCGCCGCCCCGAGGCCGGTCGTGAAACGCGGTGCTGATCTGATTGTGGTCGACGACGGGCGCATGCCGCTGAACGACGGTGAAAAACCCGAACAGCGGATGGTGCGCTTCCGCACGCTCGGCTGCTACCCGCTTACCGGAGCCGTTGAAAGCAGTGCCGCAACACTGGAAGAGATCATCGCTGAAATGCTGGTGACGACCACCTCCGAACGAACCGGCCGGGTGATCGATCACGACCAGTCGGCCTCGATGGAGAAAAAGAAACAGGAGGGGTATTTCTGATGCAGACCCCGGATCTCACTGCCGGTAATGTCGCCGCCTACCTGGCCGAACAGTCGGCCAGGGACATGTTGCGCCTGATCACCTGCGGATCAGTGGATGTCGGCAAGTCGACCCTGATCGGCCGCCTGCTGTATGACTCGAAACTGATCTTCGATGATCAGCTCTCCGCCCTTGAAGCGGATTCCAAACGGGTGGGGACACAAGGCGGCAATCTCGACTTTGCGCTGCTGGTCGACGGTCTGACGGCTGAGCGCGAACAGGGCATCACCATCGATGTCGCCTACCGCGCCTTCGCTACGCCGAAGCGAAAGTTCATCGTCGCCGACACGCCGGGCCATGAACAGTACACCCGCAACATGGCCACCGGGGCGTCAACAGCCGACCTGGCAGTGCTGATGGTGGATGCAACCGATGGCCTGCTCACCCAGACCCGCCGCCATGCCTATATTGTAACCCTGCTCGGCATCCGGCAACTGGTCCTGGCGGTCAACAAGATGGATCTGGTGGGCGATGACGAGGCCGTCTACCGCGCCATAGAGGAAGAATTCCTTGCGTTTGCGAAGGAAATCGGCGCGGGCGACGTTACCTGCATTCCTATGTCGGCACTGTCCGGCTGCAATGTAACGGAAAAAGGCGCAGAAACGCCGTGGTATGACGGCCCAAGCCTGCTGCAGCACCTGGAAACCGTCGATATGACGCAACACAACCAGGAGCAGCCCGCCCGCCTGCCGGTCCAGTGGGTGTGCCGGCCCGACCACACATTCCGGGGGTTCGCGGGCACTCTGGTATCGGGAACCCTGAGGCAGGGCGACAGGGTCAAGGTGCTGCCATCGGCCCGCGAAAGCTCCATAGCCCGCATCGTGACCAGCGATGGCGACCTGGATCAGGCACACACCGGACAGGCCGTCATGCTGACACTTGCCGATGAAATCGACGCCGGCCGCGGCAATGTCATCTGCTCTGCCGATGATCCGGTCGAGGTTGCCGACCAGTTCGAGGCCCACATCGTGTGGATGGGTGAAGACCCCATGCTGCCCGGCAGGCCTTACCTGGTGAAGCTCGGCGCCCGCACGGTGCCGGCGAAATTGGCGCAGCCAAAATACGAGGTCAACGTCAACACGCTGGAACACACCGCCGCCAAGACTCTGGAACTCAACCAGATCGGGGTGTGCAATCTTAGTCTTGACGAGCAGGTGCCGTTCACCAGCTATGCTGACAACCGCGACCTTGGCGGCTTCGTCATCATCGACAGGATCAGCAACGCAACAGTCGGTCTCGGGCTGATCAACTTTGCCCTCAGGCGGGCCAGCAACATCCACTGGCAGGCCCTGGACATTCACAAGGGAACCCGGGCAGCCAGCAAGAACCAGCGCTCGACCGTGTTGTGGTTTACCGGCCTGTCGGGCTCGGGCAAGTCAACCGTGGCCAACATTGTCGAGAAGCGTCTCGCTGCGCTTGGCCATCACACCTACCTGCTCGACGGCGACAATGTCCGCC
Source organism: Anderseniella sp. (assembly GCA_028289645.1). GTDB lineage: Bacteria > Pseudomonadota > Alphaproteobacteria > Rhizobiales > Aestuariivirgaceae > Anderseniella. Next base: position 28,280 of record JANQOK010000012.1, on the reverse strand, counting down.
ACGGCCTCAACCGGGATTTGGGCTTCACCGATGCCGACCGGGTTGAAAACATCCGCCGCGTTGCGGAGGTATCCAAACTGATGGCGGACGCCGGCCTGATCGTGCTGGTGTCCTTCATCTCGCCGTTCCGGGCCGAGCGCCGCATGGCTCGCGATATGCTGGAAGACGGTGAGTTCATCGAGGTCCACGTGGATACGCCGCTGGAGATCTGCGAAGCCCGCGACGTGAAAGGACTGTACGCCAAGGCCCGCGCCGGCGAGATCAAGAATTTCACCGGCATCGACAGTGACTACGAAGTGCCGGAAAACGCCGAAATCACCATAAACACCGCCGAGAAGTCGCCTGAGGCAACCGCCGGCGAAATTGTCGACCACCTGGAAAACACCGGAAGGTTAAAACCTGCATGAGCAATCCGGAGGAATCTGTAACGCTGACCTGGCTGAACGGACCGGATATCGACCGGCTGGCCATGACCAATGACGAGATCATCGCGGCGGTCGAACAGGGCCTGATGGCGCAGGGTACGCCCGGCGGCGCGGTGATCGAACCGCGCATGCACTTGACGCCTGACCCCGCCTTTAACGGTCATTTCAACGTGCTGCGCGGTTACGTGGCGCCGCTTGACCTGGCCGGCGTCAAGATCGTCGGCGACTATGTCGACAATTACAAGAAGGGCCTGCCGTCGGAAAACGCCCTGCTCAACCTGTTCGATCCGCGCACCGGCATGCCGCGCGCCATTCTCGATGCCACCCTGATCACCGATGCGCGCACCGGTGCCCTGACCGCCGTCGGCGCCAAACACCTGGCCCACCGGGACTCAAAAGTTCTCGGCCATGTCGGCGCCCGCGGCACCGCCTACTGGAACGTTCGGCTGCTCGATCATCTGTTTGATTTCGATGAGATCCGGGTGCACTCGCGCCGCCCGGAAAGCCGCGAAGCCTTCGCTGCCAGGCTTGGAGCCGATCTTGGCAAGAAAATTGTCGTGACTGACAACTGGCACGACTGCCTGGCCGGTGCGGACATCATGGTCGAAGCCTCGCGACTGACCGAGCGCGAGGAGTTGTTCAAGGCCGACTGGGTGAAGCCGGGCGCCTGTGTCATCCCTTATGGCACCGTGTCGGCGCTGGACATGGCGATGACCGATATCATGGACAAGGTGGTCATCGATGACTTCAGCCAGTTCCGCGCCGGCAGTCTCGGCGCGCTCAGGCCCCACATTGATGCCGGGCTCATTTCCGAAGACACCGTGCATGGCGAGCTGTGCCAGATTGTCACCGGCGCCAGGCCGGGCCGCGAACGGAATGACGAGACAATCCTGTTCTGGCATCGCGGGCTGTCATTGTCCGATATAGCCCTGGGGGCCGCCATGCTCGAAAAGGCTGAAAAACTCGGCATCGGCCAGCAATTGGTCTACCGCTAGAGCGCCCTAGGCTAGGCTGGCCAGCTTGCCCATCAGGACCAGTTCGCAAGCCACAGCCTCGACCTCCCGACCGACCGGCCGGTCATCATCCAGAAACGCCGACAAATCCCTTACCTGCCGGTGAACCTCGGCCATGCGCGGTGCGACGCCATCGGGTTTTGCCAGATCAAGCGCCTGCGCCCCGGCCAGCAACTCGTAGGCCAGCAGATAGCTCAACTGCTCACACAGCTGCATCAGCTTCGATGCCGCCAGCGGGGTGAATGTGGCGGCATCTTCCACGCCGCCGGCGTTGAAGCTGGGCACAACAGGCGCCGGACTGGCAAGATGAATGATGCTGGCCCGCAAAGCCTCAACCGGTTTCAGCAATGGCCCGAAACCGGCCCGGTCGATTGCCGCGGACGACAGCAGCGGCGCCAGGCCGGACATCTCCGGCGTGCACAGCCGGTGAATGCGCGAGACCACGTCATTGGCCAGAACCGCCAGGCTCCGCGCAGTCGTATCGAGAGCCTGGCCAAGCCAAGGCGTATGGTAATTGCCTGTCGAGACAATCCGGTTTTCAGCCAGCAGCACAGCGGGGTTGTCCGGTGCATGGTTGATCTCCACGTCGACCGCGGCCTCCAGCACGTCCAGAGCCGCATGCACACTGCCATGCGTCTGGATGACAGAGCGCAGGGAGATCGGGTCCTGCAACCGGCGCGCGGCGCCTTCACGCATCAAAGCGCTGCCGTCGAGCAGATCACGAAAAACGTTCGCCGTTTCTACCTGGCCGGGTTGCGGCCTGAGACCGGCGGCAGCCGGACCCAGCGGCGAGCTATTGGCCCGGAAGCCTTCCATGACGAGGCAGGCCGAAACATTGGCTGCAGCCAGCAGGGTGCGGGCCGACCGCGCCGCCAGGCAGGCGAACGAAGCTGAATGCGCCTGATTGTTGCACAGCACCAGCCCGTCTTTCGGCCCCAACACCAGCGGATTCAGGCCGGCCTTGCGCAAGGCGTCGGCGCCGGTCATGCGTTCACCGTCAAAAAACGCATCACCGTCTCCCGTCAGGGCGTGCGGGATGGCCGCCATGACCACCAGATCACCGGCACCTATGGACCCGGTTGCCGGCATCACCGGTGTCACGCCGCCATTGAGCGCATCGCGAAGTGCGTCCGCAACAGCCGGGCTTGCACCTGCCTCGCCACTCAACACAGTGTTGAGCCGGACCAGCATGGCCGCACGTGCCGCCGGCACCGGCAGCGGTTCGCCGATCGCCTGGGCCCGCCCACGCACCATCTTGCTGGAAAATTCCGCAGCTTCCTGGCGTGACAGCATGTCGGTTGCGCGCACCCCCAGACCGGTATTCAGGCCGTAGGCAGGAACATTGTCCCTGAAGTAACGCTCAACAACCGCGCGTCCTTTTGCCATTTGGTCGCGACACTCATCTGCTATCTCCACCCGGACGCCATCGACCGCAACAGCTTCAACGTCAGACAGCTTCAACGTCCGTCCGGTCAGCACCAGCGGCGTGTCGGCAGCCGCCGGACCTGCTGTCCCGGCCAGCAGCCGCGCCAGATCGACCACCGCGCGCTGATGCGTCCCGGTCATGATCTGCTTGCCCGCTTGGGTCGCTTCGACCGAGAATGTCAGCCGGCGGCCATCGACCGCAATCAGCTCCGCAGCAACATCGATCGGCAAATCCGGCGTGGCGGCACCGACATGGCGCATGTCAAAACCAACACCGACACTCGCCTCGCCTTCGTCAAAGAACTGGTCAGAGGCATGATGGCAGGCCATCTCAAGATATCCGATGGTGGCCGGCGACGACACCACATCAACACCTGTATTGCCCAGCGCAGACGCCAGGTCGGACGGTTTCGCGAACACCTGTCCCTTGTAGGAGATGCCGGGCGTGGCCGGCTTCATGAAACACTGGCTCCCGGCCTGGGATCGTCTTTGGTGACCGGGTCGCCCGGCGGCGACGGACTTATCACGCCGCCTGAATCCTGGATGAACTTGTTGGATCGCACCAGCTTGTCACGCATGTTGCGGGCAAAGCTGCCCTCCAGCGCCACGCCGATGTCGGTGTTTTTCCTGACCAGCTGGCGCAGCTGCTCCGCCTCGATGGCCCAGTATCTCGCAGCCTTGTTGACTTTCACGGTTGCGCTTGCCGGTTCGCCGCGCAGGGCCGTCATCTCGCCGATGAACGTGCCCGGTTCGCAGACCGCCACGGCCCGGCCGCCGGAAATTACCAGCGCCTGGCCCGATGCCAGATAGGCGAGATGACTGACCGGCTTGCCTTCCGTTGTCAGTTCCGTGCCGACCTCGCCCGAAATCCAGATACCGCGATTGAGCAGCTTGCGCCGGTCGGACAGCGACAGGCTCGGCAGATGGCTTTGCATGAATACTGTCTCTTCCTCTGAAAACCGGGCCGAGCGGTTCTGATGCCAGGTGATGGCAAGCTGCACCGCATTGACCACCACGAGCAGGCTTTCCCAGAACACACCGATCGGATCCTTCAGCCAGATCAGCGCATAGGCGATCGCCACCGTCGCCGACAGAATGACGAAGATACGCAGCATGAACATGCGCCGCATGAGCATCGACACGACCAGCAGCAGATAAGCGAAATGCCCCACCATTCCGCCGGTGGAGAAGGCTGATTCAAGTGTCAGTTCCACGAAAAATACCAGTCAAAATTGCATTACTTCAGGGTCTTACGGATACCATCAAACGACGATCCCCTGTTATAGACAAGACGCTACGTCGATCCAGCACCGTTTTTCCGACGACAGATAGGCTGCCCGCTCGACACCCTGCACGACAAGGTAGTCCGAGGCCTCGTTTTCCAGTTCCGCCCCGTCCAGCATGTGGCCGGCCACGTGGGCGCACAAATTGAACACGCAGTCCCCGCCAAACACCGTATCAACGAACTCACACGGAATTTGTGTCTCCTCCATGCTGCCGTGCTTGCGCAACCACAACTCACCCTGACCGGACAGCCGCAGTGTCGCCTCCGCCCCCTCGACCAGCATTTCACCCATGGTGCGGCGGGTGTTGTCGGCTGCATGGTCAGCCAGCCTGTTTCCATCCAGCACACCGCGCACCCCGTCGGGCAGGTCGAATATGACGATGCCCGCGTCTTCCCCGGCGATGACCGGGTTAAGCCGCCGCAGGTCGGCAAACACCGCAGTCGGGTTGCCAAACAGATACCGGAACGTATCGATCCAGTGCACGCCGGTTTCATGAATCAGCAGCTTTGGCATCTTCTGGAAATACGGTTGCCGGGCCAGATAGGCATCCGGTCCCTGGCCGTCGCCGGGGCGCAGGCGATAGGTAACCTGATAGACCTGGCCCAGCACATTGTCATCGAGCACCTGCTTCGTCTTTCGGTACCAGGGCTGAAAGCGAAAGTTTTCATGCACCGCAATGAAACACGCAGCCCGTTGCGACAGGGACACAGCTTCGCGCGCATCCTCAGGGGTCAGGCAAAACGGCTTTTGACAGATTACCGGAATTTTTTGTGCCATGCATGTGCGGACAAGCTCAAGATGCGATGGCGGCGGCGTGACGATATCCACCAGGTCGGGCCGGGTGTCAGCCAGCATGTCGGCCACGTCCGAGTAGGCTGCCACGCCATGGGTCCTGGCCGCGGCTTCGGCTGCCTCGGCATTCACGTCACAGATGCCGACCAGTTCGACACGGTCTATGCGCATCCAGGCTTCATGATGCAGTTGTGCGAAATACCCCGCTCCAACCACGGCCACCTTCAATCCGCTCATTGCGCAAGGCCCTTTGCCTGCAGCAGAGGTTCAATGTCGGCCTGCCAGTGTGGCAACGGATGACCGGCAACCGGCATTTTGAATGAGGCGATGCTGTCTCCCAGCAGGCACCCGAGATAGGCGGTTTTCAGGTCCACACCGCCAAACGCCAGGTTGGAGATGTTGCGCAGACACTGTGATCTGACATCATCGAGATGCGGCCTGCCCATCGCATTTGCCTGGTAGGCTTCCTCCACCCAGGCCAGGTGATCCGGATCGAAATCTTCCAGCCAGATCATCTGTTCGCCCTCTGCAGAAACGCTGATCAGGCAGTTGGAGACGATGGAGGTCACCCACGCATTGCCGCCTGCGTCAAATGCCAGGCCGTCTGGAAATATCCCGGCACCGAACTCGCATACGGTCTCCCGCTTGCCGAGCTTGCCTCTTCCGGTGACCTTGAAGCGGGACAGCCTGCGAACGAAGGTCTCGTTTACATAAAGCCAACGCCCGGACGGGTGCAGCATGCATTCATTGGTATATCCGAGACCGTCGGCCGCAATGCGCGGCTTGCCACGGTAGGGGATGTGCACGATAAAACCGTCGTCCACATCCTTGCGATAGCCGAGCGCTCGCGGCACGCGCTGCGTCGACACGGTCAGGAACAGGCCGCCGCCGCCATCCGAAATCACGAAATTGCACGGTGGCAGTGTCTTGCCATCCACCTTGTCCAGAACGGTTTCGGTTGTTCCGTCCGGATGCAGCCGGAACAGGCCGCCGGCTTCATCGCCAAGATGCGCCAGCAGAATGGTACCGCCGTTCTCCAGCGCGATCCCGTTGGGCCGCAGCGGGTCTGTTTCGGCACGGTCAGCGGCGAGATGCCGGATCGAGCCGCCATGAGGCGCCACAAGACTAACCCCGCCAGCACCAGTCCAGTCGGGCACAATCATCAGCCCTGACGAGTGTGCCAGCACACACTCAGGCCGTTTCAGCCCCGACCCGATGAATTCGATATCGCCCAGCTCGATCACGTCAGTGACTCTCGCGCGGAATTTCCGCGCCTGACTTGCCGACCAGGAAATCCAGATCGCAGCCGGTGTCTGCCTGCATGACATGATCTTCATGCAGCTTTGCATAGCCGCGCGCCGGGCTCTCCAGCGGCTGCCATTCAGCTTTGCGCGCGGCAAGTTCCGCGTCGGACACGTCAAGGTGAAGTCTTCGCCCTTTCACATCCAGTTCGATCATATCGCCCTCCCGTACCAGCGCCAGCGGACCGCCCGCGGCCGCCTCAGGTGCAACATGCAGCACGACGGTGCCGTAGGCTGTGCCGGACATGCGCGCGTCGGATATGCGAACCATGTCCGTGACGCCTTTCTTCAGCAGCTTGGCAGGCAGCGCCATATTACCCACTTCGGAAAAGCCCGGATAGCCCTTGGGGCCACAGTTCTTCAGCACCATGATCGAGGTCTCGTCGATGTCCAGCTTCGGGTCGTCGACACGTGCCTTGTAGTCGTCGATATCCTCAAACACCACCGCCCTGCCCCGGTGCTGCATCAGGCCGGCGGTGGCGGCCGATGGTTTGAGCACCGCACCGGACGGGGACAGGTTGCCGCGCAGCACGGCAATGCCGCCATTCTCCTTGAAGGGTTTTTCAAGGCTGTGGATCACGTCACGGTTGTAGCAGGTTGCGTCCTTGACGTTGGCCCATTGCGTCTTGCCGTTCACGGTCTTCGCCGACTTGTGCAGCAGGCCGTTTTCCGCCAGTTCTTTCATCACCACAGGCAGACCGCCGGCATAGTAGAAATCCTCCATCAAATACTTGCCGGACGGCATCAGGTTGACCAGGCACGGCACGTCGCGGCCGAACTTGTCCCAGTCGTCCAGAGACACATTCACACCCATACGCCCGGCAATGGCCAGCAGGTGCACCACCGCATTGGTCGACCCGCCAATGGCGCCGTTGACCCGGATGGCGTTCTCGAACGCCTTGCGGGTGAGGATTTTCGACATGCGCAGATCCTCATCCACCATTTCGACAATGCGCCGGCCAACCATGTGCGCCAGCACATTGCGGCGCGAGTCAGCCGCCGGAATGGCCGCGTTGGAAGGCAGCCCAAGCCCCAGTGATTCCACCATCGAAGCCATGGTCGATGCGGTGCCCATGGTCATGCAGTGGCCGACCGAACGTGACATGCAGGCTTCGGCTTCGGTCATCTGGTCGAACGTCATGGTGCCCGCCTTCTGGCGTTCGACGAACTTCCACACATGGGTGCCAGAGCCGATAGTCTCGTCACCATAGCGGCCGTTGAGCATGGGCCCACCCGACAGGGCCAGGGTCGGCAGATCACACGAAGCCGCGCCCATGATCAGCGCCGGCGTGGTCTTGTCGCAACCAACCAGCAGTACAACGCCGTCGATCGGGTTGGCACGGATCGATTCTTCAACGTCCATGGAAGCCAGATTGCGGAACATCATTGTGGTTGGCCGCATCAGGGTTTCGCCCAGCGACGTGACCGGAAACTCCACCGGGAAACCACCGGCTTCGTAGATACCGCGCTTGACCCGTTCAGCCAGCACCCGGAAATGCGCATTGCACGGCGTCAGCTCCGACCAGGTGTTGCAGATGCCGATTACCGGCCGGCCGTCAAACAGGTGATGCGGCAGCCCCTGGTTCTTCATCCAGCTGCGATGATGAAACCCGTCCATGCCCTTCTGGCCGAACCAGTGTTTCGAGCGGCCTTTCGGCGCCAGAGGATCCTTGTCAGACTTGGCCGCCAGCGACTTGCCGCGGTAAACCGTCTTCCTAGCCATGATCGTAATCCTCGATGTAGTGACGCACGATATCGTCCAGTGATGTGTCCTTCGGCAGCCCCAGCGCCAGCGCCCGGGCATCATCCGTCGCCACCGGCCACGACCGGACAATGGCCTCGATGAACGGATCCGGTTCCACAGTGATCTCGCCGAGCTTGCGATTATGCGCCACCCGCTTCAGCGCGTCGACCATTTCAGCAACCGTCACGTCCATGGATGGCAGCGATACTGCCCGGTCGTCGCCGAGTTTCTCCGGCGGCAGTTCATGCAGGGCCAGTATGCCTTCCACGATGTTGCGGTATCCCAGAACCGGCATCACAGTTTCCGGCTTCACCGGCAAGGCGCACGGTTCACCTTTCAGGGGTTCCCGGAACACACCCGATGCAAACGAGGATGCCGCCGCATTGGGCGCGCCGGGGCGCACGATGACAGTCGGCAGCCGGGCCGAACGGCCGTCCAGAAATCCCTTTCGCGTATAGTCGTTGATCAGCAGCTCGCAACACGCCTTGGTCATGCCGTAAGTGGTCTGCGGTGTTTGCTTGCCGTGATCGCCGACCACGTCCGGCATGTGGTCGCCGCCGAACACGGCAATGGATGAGGCGAACACCAGACGCGGTGTCGATGCCCGGGCCCTGAGCGCTTCGAATATGTTGATGCCGCCGGTCAGGTTGACACTGATCGCAAGGTCAAAATCCTTTTCGCCGCCGCCCGACACGACCGACGCCAGGTGAAACACCGAAATGTCGTCGCGGTCTATCAGCCCGTCGATCGTCGCCCGGTCGGAAATGTCCCCTGTCACCAGCGTCACCTGGCCGTCGAGTTGCATCGGCAGGGGATCAGGCGCCATCACGTCGAACAGCACAACTTCATCGACCGGCGCCTGCGTTCCATCCGGACCCGCCAGGGTGCCCTTGTCGATAATTCGCCGTGCCAGGCGCGCGCCGATAAAGCCGGTGCCACCAGTGATAACAACTTTCATATGACGTTTGCCTCCGACCGCACTTTATTTGTAACGAAATGTGTTTTATGCGGATGCGGAAACCTGCCACATTGTCGGCAAGGCTCAAACAATAAATCCCGCAGGGAGGGAACAAAATGGCAGGTAGGCTCAAAGGGAAAACGGCACTGGTAACGGCGGCCGGTCAGGGAATCGGCAAGGCATCGGCGATCGCCATGGCGCGCGAAGGCGCGAAAGTGTTTGCCACCGACATCAACAAGGATGCGCTTGCCCAGGTGAAACAGGAACAACGCGGTATCCGCACCTACCTGCTGGACGTCACCAAACCCAGGCAGGTGGCGAAAGTCGTCGAGCGTGTCGGCAATGTCGACATCCTGTTCAACTGCTCGGGCTTCGTGCATCACGGCACCATCCTTGAATGTGACGACGCCGCGTGGGACTTCTCCTTTGATTTGAACGTCAAGTCCCAGTACCGGATGGCCAGGGCCGTACTGCCCGGCATGCTGGAAAACGGCGGTGGCTCGATCATCAACATGGCCTCGGTGGCCTCATCCATAAAAGGCGCGCCGTCGCGTTTCGTCTACGGCGCGACCAAAGCTGCCGTGATTGGCATGACCCGGTCCATCGCCATTGACTTCATCAAGCAGAACATCCGCTGCAATGCCGTCTGCCCCGGCACCATCGACACGCCGTCGCTGCGCCAAAGAGTGGAGAAACTGGGCGAGGACATGGGCGGATACGACAAAGCACGCGAATGGTTTCTGTCACGCCAGCCAACCGGTGCACTGGCAACGGCAGAGGATGTCGCTGGCCTGATTGTCTATCTCGCCTCCGACGACGCCACTTTCGTCACCGGCCAGAACCACATCATCGACGGCGGCTGGTCAATCTGACCTGACTGGATTTCTCATCTAGACGGCAAGCGCGACCCCGTCATGGCCGGGGTCGGCACCACCGTCCATGACACCGTCCACAATCCGGATCCCATGCACTGCCGCAATGCCGAACGTCAGGGCGGACCGGATGACCTCGTAGCCGTCGTCCTGCAATGGTTCGACCATGTAACCGGGAATGCGGTTGGTGATGTCAATCGCATTCGAGGTTGAAGAAAACCGCGGCGCTGAAACCGCTTGCTCCATGGTCATGCCGAAGTCGAGCACGTTGAGCAGCCCATGCAGCACACCCATGGCGATCTGGGTGCCGCCGGGCGCCCCGATGACCACATGCGGTTTGCCGTCCCGGAAGGCGATAGTCGGACACACCGAGGAAAACCGGCTTTTGCCGGGCGCGATGGAACCGGCCCTGCCGGGCCGCGGATCGAACACGCCCATGCAGCCATTGTACATGAAGCCGAGACCATCGCTGATGACGCCGGACGGCATGCCCAGCGAATGGGTCATGGTGACGCAATTTCCATGCTTGTCCACAACGGCAACATGGGTGGTGTCTTTCGGCTCGGGCGGCAGCTCCAGCCGTTCCACCGACATGCGCTCGCCCGCCTTGATGCGTGCCGCAATGTCAGCGGCGTGCTGCTTCGAGATTAGCCTGTCGAGCGGCACGTCGTAGAATGCCGGATCGCCGACGAAGTTGTCCTTGTCGGATGTAGCCGCCTTCATCGCCTCGCACACGATTCGGATGTACTCGGTGGTGTTGTGGCCGATCCCGATCAGGTCAAAATTCTCCAGGATGTTCAGCATCTCGACCAGCATGACACCGCCACCCGGCGGATGGTTGGTGGCAATGTCAAAACCGCGATAGCTGCCCTGCAACGGCTCGGTCCGCACTGTCCGGTAGGCCTTCAGGTCGGCAAGTGTCATCAGCCCGCCATTGGCCTTGAAGTCATCGGCAATCTCTTCAGCCATGTCTCCGGAATAGAAAATCTCCGCCCCGTGCCGGGCCACCCGTTCCAGGCTGGTCGCAAGATCGGGGTTGGCAACATGCTCGCCAATGCGCTTCACCGATCCGTCAGGACGAAAGTACGCCTGTGCACCGGTCCTGGAGAAGCGCAGCCGGTCAGCCACGTCGGCCCGGCCAAAGTCCGCCCCGTGCGTCCACCAGTGATACACATGCGGGCGCACAAAAAAACCCGCTTTGGCCTGTGCAACTGCCGGCGCGCAGATATCTGCCCAGTCCATGGAGCCGAACTCGTCTGCCGCTTCCCAGTAGGCCTTCAGCGACCCTGGCGTGGTAACCGCCTGGTAGCCCAGATCATTGACATTGCCCTTGAGAACAAACCCGAACCCGTCACGGGTTTCACCCTCCAGCAGGTCAAGCCACATATCCGGCGTGGCCGACAATGGCGTCTTGCCATGAAAGTCGATGTTGGTGTGAACGCCCTTGCCCGGCATGTAGATCTGGCAGGAACCAAACCCGGCAATGCCGCACATCTGCGGATCAACCACGCCCTGCACCAGGGCCGCAGCCATGGCGGCATCGACTGCGTTGCCGCCCCGCTTCAACACCCGCGCGCCCGCTTCCGACGCTTCCGGCTGTGCGGTGACGATCATCGCCTCATCGTTGTTCCCCATGGCCAGCTCCCTGTTGTGCGGTGCGCGTTACTCGGCGGCACTTGCCTCCACCGTGTCCGCACCTGCAATGAAGCCGCCAGACTGGCGCGCCCACAGGCTGGCGTAAAGCCCCTTGGCTTCCAGCAGTTCGGCATGGGTGCCTTCCTCGACAATGACACCCTTGTCCATGACCACGAGGCGGTCCATGGCGGCAATCGTCGACAGCCTGTGCGCAATGGCCAGCACGGTCTTGCCCTGCATCAGGCCTTCAAAGCTCTCCTGGATGACCGCTTCCACTTCCGAATCCAGCGCACTGGTGGCCTCGTCCAGGATCAGGATCGGCGCGTCCTTCAGCAACACACGGGCAATGGCGATGCGCTGGCGCTGGCCGCCGGACAGCTTGACGCCGCGCTCACCTACATGGCTGTCATAGCCGGTGCGTCCATACATGTCCTCCAGCCCGGGAATGAAGCCGTCGGCGGCGGCCCGGCGCGCTGCCTGTTCGACTTCCTGCATGGTCGCCTCGGGACGGCCATAGCGGATATTGTCCGCGATCGACCGGTGCAGCAGCGACGTGTCCTGGGTTACCATGCCTATGCTGGCCCGCAGCGAACTCTGGCGCACGTCGGCAATGTCCTGGCCGTCAATCAGGATACGTCCGCTCTCAAGGTCGTAAAATCGCAGCAGCAGGGAAACCAAGGTCGACTTGCCGGCGCCGGACCGGCCGACGATGCCAAGTTTCTCGCCGGGTTTCACTGTCAGCGACAGGTTGTCGATAATCCCCTGGTCCAGTTCATCCCGGTCCTTGCCGTAGTGAAACCCGATGCCGTCGAACCTGATTTCTCCTGCCTCGACCGCAAGTTTCGGGGCGCCCGGCCTGTCCACGACGGATACCGTCCGCGAGATGGTTTCAATACCGTCCTGCACCACGCCTATGTTCTCGAACAGGCTGGACACTTCCCACATGATCCAGTGCGCCATGCCCTTCAGGCGCAACACCAGGCCAATTGCAAAGGCGATGGCGCCCGCCGTGATCGCACCGGCCGACCACAGCCATAGCGAAACAACACCGACACCAAACAGGTTGATGGAGTTGAGCACGTTGAGCGTGGTGATCAGCTTCGTCGACAGCCGCATCTGGTGGTGCACATTGTCCAGGAACGGCTCCATGCCGTCACGGGCATAGCGGTCCTCGAACTCCGTGTGCGCAAACATCTTCACCGTCGGAATATTTGTATAGCTGTCGACGATCCGCCCGGTCACCACCGAGCGGGCATCCGCCTGCGCCTTGGATATGCGCTTCAGCTTCGGCACGAAATAATACAGCGCGCCAAGATAGCCGATCAGCCACACCAGCATCGGCATCGCCAGCCGCCAGTCACTGGCGGCAAACAGGGTGATGGCCGCGGTGAAATACACGATGACGAAAACGAACACGTCCGCTGTTTTCAGCACCACTTCGCGCACCGCAAGCGCCGACTGCATCACCTTGGTCGCAACCCGTCCGGCAAAGTCGTTCTGAAAGAATTCCAGGGACTGGCGCAGCACATAGCGATGCGCCTGCCAGCGGATCAGCATCGGGTAGTTGCCCATCAGGGTCTGATGAATGATCAGCTCGTAGAGAAAATTGAGCACCGGATGCAGCACCAGCACCAGCGCCGCGAGCAGCGTCAGCTGCCACCAGTAATCCTGAAACACAGTATCGGGCGTTGTCTTGGCCAGCCAGTCGACGACCGAGCCGAGGAACGCAAACAGTGACACTTCAATGGTTGCCACCACAGCGGCCAGAACCGACGTGGTCAGCACCCAGGGCCAGAACGGCTTGGTGTAGTGCCAGACAAAGCCGCCCAACGTTGCAGGCGGCATTTCCGCGTCCTCATCGGGAAACGGTTGCGTCCTCGCCTCAAACCATTTGAACAATCTGTCCAGCACGATCAATCTCTTTACGACTTGTCCAGCAGGTACTGCCTTTCAATACCGGCAGAACCTTGACCATACTCAATATACGATGCAGTTCGGCAAAAGGCGCATGACAGCCATGCGTCACTTAGGCTGTTGATCTGGCCTGTGCAGGCGCTACAACACCGCCGCATCACCAATTTAGTCACAACTCGTCACAGAGAAAGCGGTACCGTATGGATACCATCGGCAAACGCATCACGTATGCCCGTGAGAGCAAGAATTATGACGTCAACCAGTTATCGGACCGGGTCGGTGTGAAAGCCGAAACCATACTGGCCTGGGAAGGCGACGAACGCGATCCGCGGGCCAACCGCCTGCTGCGCATGGCCGGTGCCCTGGATGTCAGCTTTGCCTGGCTCATGGTCGGCCAGGACTACGAACCGGACGAGGCTGAAACCGCCGGCAGACTGTCCTCGATGGAGGGTAAACTGCAGCGCATACGGCAGCTGTATGCGGAACTCGGCGTCCTGATCACCAGCCTAGAACAGGACACCCGTTTCATGCTGGCACGGGACGAGGAGCTGGAGGAACTGGCGGAAGTCGACGAGACTGCGGCTGGCGGCTAGTCGCCGGTTCAGCTCTTCAAAATGTCCAGAACCCGGTTCGATACCTCGCGCAATCCGGCATCGCCGCCCACTTCATAGGGTATCAGATTGCCGTCCGAAAACGCCGCACGCACGGCATTGCGGAAGGTTTCGCCGGCACCGGTCAGCTCCGGCGAGTTCATCGTTTCACCAAGCCAGTCGAGCATCATGGCGCCTGACAGCAACATGGCCGACGGGTTGGCCTTGCCGGAGCCCATGATGTCGGGCGCGGTGCCGTGGCACGGCTGGAACAGGCCGTGTTTGTCGCCAATATCAGCCGACGGCGCCATGCCCATGCCGCCCATCAGCGCGGCTGCCTGGTCCGACAGAATATCGCCGAACATGTTTTCCGTGATCATCACGTCAAACACCCACGGATTGCGCACCAGGGCGAGCGACGTGGCATCCACATAGGCATGGTCGGCTGCAAGGCCGGGAAATTCTGACGCGCGTTCATAAAACACCTTGCGCATGAAGGCGAAGCTGCCGAACACATTCGCCTTGTCAATGCAGGTCACGCGGCCCTGCCCGCGGCCCTGCGCCTTGCGCCGCTCGGCAAGCTTCAGGGCAAAGTCAGCCAGCCGCTCGGTTCCCTTGCGGGTGATGACCATCGTATCGCGGGCTTCTTCGTCGCCGGTCATCTCGCAGGCGCCGCGCGAGGCGAACAGGCCTTCGGTGTTTTCACGGATCAGCACGAAATCGAGCTGCGCTGCACGCGGATCCTTCAACGGCACCGGCGAACCGGGAAACGTTTCAACCGGCCGCACACCTGCGTAAAGATCGAAGATTTCACGCAATTCTATCTGTGGCGTGATCTCACGGCCGTCTTCATACCTGATATCCGGCAGGCCCATGGCGCCCAGCAGCATGACATCCGCCGCACCGGCTTTTTTCACCACATCGTCAGGCAGTGCCACACCGGTGTCCCTGAACACACCCGCACCGGCCTCCAGCGTCTCGTAAGTAAACGAGAAGCCACCGGATCTCGCCGCCAGCACGTCCAGGCACTCAAGGCAGGGCTGCATGACCTCGCGGCCAATGCCGTCGCCGGGTAGAACCGCAACATGGATGGAGTTCGATGAGGTCATTGCAGGGATCCTGTCTGAGAAGTGATTCGATCGAACCGGCGCACCGACTTGGCCGCCACAAGGTCGGACGTGGTTTCTGAAAACGCCAGATAGTGGGGTGTTTCCATATGCAGGTCGAATGCTGCCTCGTCCTGGTAGGCTTCGTACAGGAACACGACATCTTCGCTGTCATTGTGTTCGATGCACACATCAAACACGAGACACCCCGGTTCACTGGAAAGCGATTTTTCGGCCTGTATCAGCATCAGCGGCATGAACGCGTTCAGCATATCGGGTTTCAGGCGGAATTCCGCCGTAATGACAAACATGACCTTCAGCCCCAAGATCCGGAAAAAAAGTGGTGCCGGGGTTGTGGCATACCGGCCCGGTCGCAGACCAGTGAAAAAATTTTTGCGCTCGGGTAAATCCGGCTTGTGAAAAAACCGCCATGGCGCTTGAACACCCTAACGGCAACGCTTATGGGTATTTTCGGTTTCCCGTCACCAGGCGATTCGGTGGTTTTAGGGTACGAGCCCAACAGGAACGCCCACTAAAATGCCCCAATACTGTGTCCACGGCCTCCTGCTTGATTCAGGTTTTGACATCCCTGAACTTGCGACCGGCCGTACAATGCAGGCACTTGATGACACGCCGGTTGAGATGGTGATGGCCGAGCTGCCATCCACAATCAACCACCACGCCACAACCAGCGACGGCTATCTGGTTGGCGACAATGAGATCCTGATCGCACTGGACAATGGCATTCGCTGCCACATTGAGGCGGGAACCCGCATCAGCATAGATCCGGGCGGCAGCGACAACGAACCGGCAGCGCGCCTGTTCGCACTGTCCGCCGGCCTCGGCTGCCTGTTGCATCAACGCAGATACCTGCCGCTGCATTGCGCCGCCGTGGATACGGCCAAGGGATGTGTGGCCTTCTGCGGCAACGCCGGAGACGGCAAGTCCACTCTGGCCGCCAGTTTTCGGACGTCGGGTTTCAAACTGTTCAGCGACGACAGGCTGACCGTTCACGCGACCAAGGACCATGCCTACCTGGCCGCTCCGTCGATACCGGCCTTGCACCTGTACGAACACGCCGGCGCGATGGCCGGTCTGGGAAATGACCACCTGGCTGTGGATTCTTACCGCTTCGGCAAGCACATCCACCTGGTGCCTAACGCCTACAGCAGCCACCCCAGTCCGATGGCCGGGCTGTACTTTACCGACTGGCACGAGGATGAGAAGGCTGAGCCGGTAATCGCGCCCATGGGCCAGCTCAATGCCATGATGCGCCTGAGACGGGATGTGTCGCTTACCCATCTCATCGAACCGCTGGGCCACGAACAGCACTTCATGACCTGGGCCGCGGGCCTGTGCGGCAGCTTGCCGGCCTTTCATCTGGTCAGGCCACGCAATGCCGATCGTCATGAAGACTGCATGAACTTGATTATTTCACACGTCCGGGACACCTTTGGTACATGAGCCGACACGACATAAAGCCTGACAGCGTACTGATACGCACCAGCCAGCTGCCCGCTGCAGAGCTTGGACCCGACGACACCGTGCTGCTGGATGCCGAGCGTGGTGTCTATTACGGGCTGGAAGGCCCGGCGCGCCAGATCTGGGAAAAGCTGAGCGAGGAGATCACGCTTGCCGATATCTGCACCTCGTTGATTGAGGAGTACGATGTCGAGCGCGGCCAGTGCGAAGCCGACACCCGCGATTTTCTCGCCGAGCTGATCGAGAACGGTCTTGTCAAAATCCGCTGACCGGGCCTGGCAGCGCGCAAGCCGCCTGTCTGCAAGGCGTTGGAAAGCTCTCCTGAAGGCAGTCTGGCTGCTCGCCAGAGCCCGGATTGACCACCGCCTGAAACCTATCAAGGTGGTTTTGCAGCGGTTTGAAACAGGCGGCTCCCACCCGGAGGCCACCGGTGCTGAAATCGAACTGGTTGCCTGGGCAATAAAGTCGGCGGCGTCTCGTGTGCCATGGCGGTCAGATTGCCTGCTGCAGGCAATGGCCGGATCGGCGTGGCTGGACGCAATGGACCGTAACTGCAAGCTCAATATCGGCGTCCGGAAAAACGCTGCTGGTGAGCTTGAAGCACATGCCTGGCTGACCAGCGGTGACCATGTCGTCACCGGCAAGCTGCCCCATCTGGAGGCGTTTTCACCGATCCCGCTGGCAAGCGGCATATCAAGGTTTTAGGTAGCCGAATCGCCAAATCACATCCAAATTGCAACTCAGGCGCGTCCTGTCGACTTCTGGTTCCTGTCATAGGTGATTTCCTGGCTGGCACAGAAAGTGGGCCAGCGCCTCAACGTCAATCTTTAGTGTGTCAGTCAGGGCGTGTTTTCAGGCTCACCGGTTGATGTGAGCAATCAGGATGTTTGGGCTAAACAAAGAGCCACGAGGAACTGCACATGAACAGATTGAATCATGACCGGTCAATGACATCGAACACGCCGGTTGAACAACCTGTTTGCCGGCAGCGTGAATGGTTGCGGCCGAGCCTTTACATCAACAGTATTGCCTCAATTACCCGGGGCGGATTGTCGTCAGCGGGTGTCGACAACTGCAGTTTGATAGACGGCCTCCGTTGCGACCCATAGCATTCGCGGGATCACAGGAGAAAATCGTTTTCATGAAGGTCGTTTATGTTTGAAATTCCCCAGAACTGTACGCTGGTGTTCGCGTCCAGTTGAATTACGACGCGGCCATCAACGACACTCATAGCTGACTGTAGTTCGGCAAAATCGGTGAATCCGAAACTGGACACATCCACCACATCTTCAATGCCCGCCCCCGCAGCCATATCGACTATTATATTGTTGCCATCGCCGCTGCTGAACGAGAAGGTGTCATTGCCTTGACCACCCTGTAACATGTCATCGCCTCCGCGGCCGACCAATACATCGTTGCCAGATGAGCCAATGAGCACGTTGTCAGAGTTATCCCCATAGAGGTTGTCGTCAAAGCTGGACCCCCAGAGACCTTCGATATTGATGAAACTATCGCCGCTGGCGTCTCCGGTATTGGCGGCGGCATTCATCAGGTCGACGGTAACGCCAACAGTTGATCCCATGTAGGAAGCGGCATCACGGCCAGTGCCGCCATCGAGCGTGTCGGCGCCGGCCCCGCCTTCCAGAATGTCGCTGCCCGTTTCCCCGAACAGAAAATCGTCGCCGTCATCGCCGAACAGCCTGTCTGCACCGTCGCCGCCTTGCATGGTATCGGCACCGATCGTGCCGAACGCGATATCATGCGTCGCCGTGCCGGTATAGGGGCCTGTGTTCATGCGCAGTTCCAAGTCGTAGGTCTGGTCGACAAAGCCGCCATTGCCATCATCCACGCGCACTATGACCGAGCGGCTGGTTATTGCGCCGGACGCCAGTGACGCGTCGGCGCGCACTACCAGCTGGTTGTTTACAATTTCCAGGTCGGGATCCGTGACAGGCGTGCCCGTACCGTCCACGATACTGAATGTATGTGTGTCATTGCTGTCGCTATCAACGACATTGTCCAAATCAACCAGCACCGAACCAGCCTGCACATCCAGGCTGCTCCAGATACCACAGTCGATCAGGGCATCGCGATAGGACTCGATGTAGGACTGGGTAATCTCTGTCGGCGCATCGTTTTGGCCGTTGATGGTAATGGTGACGGTTGCCGTATCCGATCCGCCATTGCCATCCGACACCACATAAGTAAACGTGTCGGTCGCCGTGGCGCCGGCTGCCGTATCCTCGAAAGCACCATTGGGATCATAGTCATAGCTGCCATCGGAGTTCAGGGTCAGCAGCGCACCTGAGGCCAGCGTGATCTGGCTGCCGACATCGCCGGCGCTGCCATTGACTTCGGTCACGGTCAGCGGCGCATCGCCGTCGATATCCGTATCGTTGGAAATGACATTGCCGGAAGTTGCGCCGGTGTCATCCTCATCAACCGTCAGCGTGTCGGCGTTTGCCGAAGGATCATCGTTTTCGCCGTTTACCGTGATCGTGACGGTTGCCGTATCCGATCCACCGTTGCCATCCGAAACCACATAAGTAAACGTATCGGTCGCTGTGGCGCCGGCTGCCGTATCCTCGAAAGCACCATTGGGATCATAGTCATAGCTGCCATCGGAGTTCAGGGTCAACAACGCACCTGAGGCCAGCGTGATCTGGCTGCCGACATCACCGGCGCTGCCATTGACTTCGGTCACGGTCAGCGGCGCATCGCCGTCAATGTCTGTGTCGTTGGAAATGACATTGCCGGAAGTTGCACCGGTGTCATTCTCACCAACCGTCAGCGTGTCGGCGTTTGCAACAGGGTCATCGTTTATGGGATTGATAGTGATGTCCACTGTGCCAGTCACAGGCGCGATACCGTCGCTGACCACGTAGGTGAAGTCACCCGGGTCATCGGTGCCATTGTACTCATCCGGCGCATCGTACTGCAGGCCGGCAAGCTCAGCCTGGGTCAACGTCTGGCCATTAATGACCGGGGTGCCGTTGGCCAGTGTCACGGTGCCGAGTGTCGGCAGACCTGTAACCGTGATGGTCAACGGATTGCCATTTGGATCGCTGGCAGACAGGCCAAGTGACGTATCATCCGACTCTTCGTCCACCGTGATGGTATTTGATGCGACCACCGGCCAGTCGTTGACCTGATTGACCGTAATCACCGAGGTGGCCACGTTTGAATCAAGGCCGCCATCATTGACCGTCACCTCGATGGAGCGATCCACAGCGACGTTCGAGTAGGTGGAGAACCGGATCTGTTCAATGGCCTGCTCATAGTCGGCAAGGGTTGCGGTGCCGCTCAGTGTCAGTTCACCGGTCGATGGATTGTAGGCCGAGGCGGTAATGCCGCCCGGCAGCGAGCCGGTGACTGAAAGAAGGTCGCCGACCTGCGCGTTGCTGATGACGATGAGGGCTGATTCAACCTGCGTGTCATTCGGGTCCTCGACATCGACATCCGCACTGGAGATGGCAACCTCGGCATTGGTGTTGTCGACGGATGCCGCGAAGTCGACCGGCGGCGTGAACGTTGTAGATATGTCGATATTGTCGAGCCAGACCTTGTCGTTGCCGTTGCTGAAGTTTCCGGAGGTCTCGAACCGGACGGCAAAATCCGGCGAGATGTAGGCGCTGATGTCGGCCGTGAACGCCTGATATGCGCTGTCGTCCGCCGGGCCGGACAGGACACCGATCTCGACGAAGTTTATGCCGTCAGACGACACCATCACCCGGACAAAGTCGTTGCTGCTGTCAAAGCTCTCACGCCGGTAGTCAAAGGTGAGGGACGCTGTTTCAGCCCCCGACAGATCAGCCGACCGGGTGGCCCGGGCGCCATCGTCCTTCAGCGTCAGCGAATTGTCGCCGGCGTCCGCCTCGACATTGATGTCGCTGCCGTTTGCGCCGCCTGTGGATGATTCAATCCAGTCCGAGGTCCAGTTCGATCCGCTGTCCGGATAGCTGCCGCCTTCAAAGTCATCGGACGGAGACACCGGGGCGGTGTTGTCCGCAGTATTGAGGTCGAGAACCGGCGCTTCGTTGGTTCCGTTGACGACGATGGTCACCGTGGCCGTGTCGGTCAGGCCGCTGCCGTCATCAATGGTGTAGG
Organism: Anderseniella sp.; assembly: GCA_028289645.1. Classification (GTDB taxonomy): domain Bacteria; phylum Pseudomonadota; class Alphaproteobacteria; order Rhizobiales; family Aestuariivirgaceae; genus Anderseniella. The sequence continues at coordinate 7,630 of JANQOK010000012.1, read as the reverse complement.
TAAAGGCATCCGTGATCGAACTGCCCAGCGGCACCTGCTCAAATGACCCGTTCGGATCATAGCTGTAGGTCCCGTCCGAGTTGAGGGTGACCAGGGCGCCTGAGGCAAGCGTCACCTGACTGCCGACACCCACGGCAGAGCCGTTGATCTCGGTGACTGTCAGCGCGTTGCCTTCGGGATCAAAGTCGGGCGACCCGTCGGTCAGAACATTGCCATTGGTCGCAACTGTATCGTTGGAATTAACGGTCAGCAGGTCCGGACTGGCGACCGGCGCGTCATTGGCGCCGTTGATGGTGATGGTGATGTCGTGGCTGGTTCCGTCCACTGAAATCACAGTTATGACGTCTGTCAGTGTTTCACCCGCATCGAGCGCGTCGATCGCCGGGTTGAAGTTGCTCGCCGTATAGGTCCATCCGCCCAGCGGGTTGATGGTTACATCACCGTAAGTGCCACCGTAGGTGCTGGAAATGAATTGGGCCTGGCCATTGTCAGGATCCGAAATGGTCAGGGTACCGCCAGTCGTCAGATTGAATGGAGCTGAGTCTTCGGTAATTGATCCTGTATCTGTTCCACCAATTGTGGCGTTCGGTGACGCAACGTGAACAATCGCTTCGCCGACATTCGAATTGCTGGTGCCATCGTTGACCATGATGTCGAACTCGCGGGTACCGATTGTCGGAGTCGCATTTGCGTTATCATAGGTAATGGATGCAATCAGGGCTTCCCAGGCCGCCTGCGGAGCGGTACCGCCGCCCTGAACCGTGATCGAGAAGGCATCCGGCGTGCCGCTTACATCGTAGTCCACCAGGAAATTGACGCCGCCCGCGGCTACCAAGGTGCCGACGACACCCGTAGCCAGCGCAAAGTTCACCCCGCCGATGTTCAGAATCTCATCATTGCCATCTGCAATGTCGGACACATTGATGGTCATGGACGTCAGGTTCGGCGAGTTCAGGTCGGTAATATCAACATCGGTGTCAGCAATGTTGACCGCATCGCCGGTGTTGGTATTGAAAAACGCATCAAATCCCCGATTGTCGAAACCACCGCCGGAGTTGTCCGGATCGAGGTTCAACAATGGTGCGCCATTGGTGTTCATGCCGACCAGTCCAACCGCCGTCTGCCCGGACGGATCGGTTATCTCGTAGGTAAACGTGTCATGCGCGATGGCGTTGCCGTCCGGATCAACCGTCAGCGTCTTGTCGGCATTGAGCGTAACAATGACCCCTGAAGGCAGGGTGACCGACTGGTTGGCAACCACGTCCACGCCGTTGATCTTGGTAATTGTGAGATCTGCCGCGCCATAGGTGTCGCTGAAATCGTTGTCCAGGGGCGAGATCACCACGCTCGAATTCGGCGTGGTCACGACCTCATCCTCGAATGCGGCAAGCACGCTCTGGAAGCTGTTTTCACGCACGATCAGCCAGGAATCGTAGATCGCGTCCCCTGTGTCGGCGATACCGATCTTGATATCCGTCGCCACCCCGATCTGCAGGTTGATATTGACCGAGATGGTGGTCGTGTAGCCGTCCATCTGGGTCGGCTCGGTCGTACGGGTGACATGCAGTGACTGGTTGGCTGACTCATACACCCCGTCCGTGGGATCATGGGTCGAGTTCGGATCATTCGCATCCGAGCTTTGGCTGCTGGTCGGATTGATGGTTCCGGCACTGTTGATCGTGTCGATGCCGACCTGCTGCCCGTCTGTGGTTACGGCATAGTTGACACCATTGATCCAGATACCGATGGAGTCGTTGAAGCCCGCATATACGAACTCATTGTATTCATCCGAACCGAAAACAAATTGCAGGGTCAGCACGCCTGTGGTCGAGGTGATGTTCGCCTCCAGGAACGAAGCATCGAATGTGCTGATCCCGTCTTCCAGCGAATTGAAATCCGGGTCACCGTCGGTAGCGCCAGGATCGGTAATGTTTGTGCCGAAGTTGCCGGCTGCGGTAGTGCCGACAATGCCGTTGGCATTACCGGTGGAAAAAATCACCCCGGAATCAAACCCGAGGAACTCGGAACCTGCCCCGTCCAGCGCCCCGGAAAATGTCGCCGCCTGCGATGCAGCCCCGGTATAGGAGGCCGAATTGATGGTGACGCCCGCCCCGAAGATGTTCTGCGCCAGCGTATCGGCCTGGTTGCTGGCCGGCACGGTGATTTCAGCCTGTTCAAGCTCCAGCAGACCGTCATACTGTTCAACGGAGATTGTCTCTGCCTCGACGGTTCCCGCCGAAACTTCAAGGTCCCAGTCACCCCCCAGTGCGGCTGAACCGGTATCGTCGTCAGACGCAGCCACATCGCCGCCCGTTGCCTGGGACAAAGCTTCGATCGCCAGGCTGCCCATCCGGCCGTCGCCGAAATCACAGCCATAGATCAACACATCGCCCGCATCTGCAAGGCTGTTGCCGATCTCAGCCCACTGATGCGCCTGTTCGCCGGCAATGCCCGCGGCATCCACCATGGTACTACCAAGTTGCAACTGACCCGGCTGACCATGCGAAATGATGTGTATCGCATCGATGCCGGAACGGCCTTCGAGTACAGATGCCATGAAGGCAACGCCGTCCTGGTCCGTTTCGATAATGTGTACTTCATAGGCCGGATCGATACCGTCGATCAGGTGCTGAAAATTGTCTGCACCGGCATCGACAAAGACCACCTGCAAACCCGCATCAGGGTCGGCATTGGACAGTTCAACCGGCACATCACCACTTGATTTGACTGCGGATCTGGCAGCGGCACTTGCTGCGTCGCCCGATGACAACTCGGCCCGTTCTATCGACGCAATGGCAGTATCGATGCGAATCCATGCATCGTTTACGCCCTGTTCACCAAGTGAACGGTTTTCGCCGGTCTGAACATCTACAATGATGGGTTGTCCGGCAGACGTGTCGCTCGCCAGGGTAAAAGTCGTGATTGCCCCGGGCCCTTCCCCGGAACCCGGAATGGCGACTTCAATCAGTGTGCCCGCACTCAGGTCCAGATTCGGAACAAGTGCAATTTCATCAATGATTTCAGCCGATTCGCCTAGATCAAAGATATCAAATCCTACGCCGTCACTCATACTAACTCTCCTGCAGCGCGCGACAATTCGCACACCGCCATGAGAGCAGTGAATCTTGGCCAGGTTAATTTATGTCAAATTTGAATGACGCCCGTTGTCATCTTGGTTGACTGATCGTTACGCCGGCGGGACAGGTGAACCTCGCCGCAAATCGATGCTTGATCAAGCCCATCCGCGCAGCCAATAAACCATCAGGCCGATCCACTCCTTGATCGCCTGCGTCGAGTAGTCCAACGCCCTGGAATTTGGCAAGAAAGCAAAAACCGATCTGGCTTCAATTGATGATGACAAGGTGTCGATTGAAACCGGTGTGAACGTCACTCCTGCCTTGCGGAACACGGCGGCTGCACGAGGCATGTGCAGTGCCGACGTCACCAGCAGGACTGACGAGAACTCCTTCTCACGCATGACGGCCAGGCTGTTGACAGCGTTTTCACGCGTGTTTCGGGCTTCTCTCTCCAGCACAATGTCTGCATCGCTAGCACCGAACTCCCGCAGAAACCCGGCAATGACCACAGCTTCGGACCTGGAATCGATCTGCGAAACCGGCCGCCCGCTGCTCACAAGTATCCGTTTCACCTTGCCGGCCTTGAGCAGGCGTACAGCATGCAGGATGCGGTCGGCGCCAGCTTTCAGGTCTGGATAGGGGTTCGATTGCTGCGATTGCACGCTTATGCCGCCCAGAACAATCGCCACGTCGGCATTCGGCAACGTGTCGATACTTACAACCGGATACTGTTCTTCCAGTGAGTTGATCAGCATCAACGCGACTAACGGCGTCGCTGCCATCCAAAGATAGAGAGTTGCGACTGTAACCAGAACCGCCGCTTTCCGGCGCCTGCCCAAGGCAAACGCAAACAGGCATGCCAGGCCCGCCAGTACGGCAAACCCCACCGGATAGACAAACAACGGGATGATCTTGTCGAGAAACAGGGACATGGCAAACGACAGTCTGACGCGTGTCGCTTCGATTTGTCGAGCGATTGTTTAAGGTCTTTTTGTAACCGGTTTATGCATCACGCATCCGGCATAAATGCGACATCCGGCGTCCGGACAATTTCAATTTCAACTCGCTCGTAAAGACTCTTTTAGGGCTCTCCCGTTAGTTTTGCGCGGCTGGGATTGCGATCACGCATCCGTCCTGGCGCGTAAACCCACTGGAGCGACGGGTAGTTGGTTATGTGTATTGAGTCAGTAAATCGGTGTGCCTGGACCGGTAATCATCAGGACATCCGATAATGAGCATCGACGGCGACGGCAACGACAATATCCTCGACGGCACATCCGGTGATGACACGATCAACGGATTTGGCGGCGATGATACAATCAACGGCAATGCCGGCAACGACACCATTAATGGCGGCGCCGACAATGACTGGATCGACGGTGGCCTTGGCGACGACGTAATCGATGCCGGCGACGGTGATGATTACGTCATCTACGATGCCAACGACACCACACTTGCTCTCGGCGGGGCCGGAACCGGTGACGTCCTGGTCTACAATGACGGGGAGTACGAAGAACGCGACGTTTCCCTTCAGGGGTTCGAATTTTCGGCTGAACGCTACACCGACGGCACAGACGACGTTTACGATATCTACGACCTGTCCTTCAACTATGTAGAAGAGCGCCGGTTCCATGCCGATGGCACCTACACGCTGACCGTATTCGATTATGATGACAGCGAGACATGGTCCGAGTGGATCCGCACCTACGACGCCAACGGCAACCAGACGTCTGAACAATTCATCGATGACGACAATGGTGGCGGTGGCAACCCCAACACGGCACCGGAAGACTATGCCGCTGTTACCGAAGACCTGGTTCTGACCGTTACCGGCAACCTGTTCACTGACGACCTGCTCAACTATCCGGCCGGGGTTTATGTGCTCACCGAGGTCGCGGGCGTCACCGTACCGGGCACCGGCTCGGTGTCCATCGTAGGCACATTCGGAACGCTCGAGGTCTGGGCCAACGGCGATTACTCCTACGTTCTGGACAATTCCCTGGTCCAGGACTTCACCGCCGACGACATAATTCCCGACACCTTTGCCTACAATTTCACCGAAGACGGTTTCGGCCTGAACACCGACCTGATCATCGAAATTACCGGCAACAACGATGCGCCGATAGCGACTGACAACACTGCCACGGTGCAGGAAAACATCACGCTTTCCGCGACCGGCAACGTAATCACCGACGATGACGGCTTCGGCGTCGACAGCGACGTGGAAAACCAGCCAATCGGCATCGTCGAGGTCAACAGCGTCAGCCTCAACCCGACCGGCACGACACAGATAACCGGCACCTACGGCACACTGACCATTGACGGTGCCACGGGTGACTACACCTATGATCTGGACAACAATCTTCCAGCAGTCCAGGCGCTGGACTTTGGCGATACGCTGGTGGATTCATTCACCTACAGCCTGACTGACGGCAGTATCGTGACGACCGCAGACCTGGATGTCACCATCGAAGGGTCGGACACCAGCGTTCAGGCTTTCGCAGATGTCAATTCCACCACCGAAGACGACGTCGTCCCGGCCACCGGCAACGTGCTGGATAACGACTTCGGGCTTGGCATAACCGTCATCGACGTCAACGCAATTGTGGTAGCGACTTCCGGTGACACCATAATTGCCGGCGCTTACGGCACTTTGACCATCAGTGCCGACGGTTCATACTCGTATCTGGTTGATCCCGCTTCAAGCGCTGCGCAGGAGCTCAAAGACGGCGAGACGCTCACCGAGACGTTCACCTACACTGCCGAGAACGCCTTCAATAACACTGAAACTTCAAACCTGACCGTCACCATCAACGGTGTGAACGATGTCGCCGTCGTGACCGGTGATGATACCGCCGAGGTCACCGAAGACACCGGCAATCCGCCGTTTGATCTTGGTATTCTGGTGGTAAATGACGCCGACGCCGGGGAATCGACATTCCAGCCCGGCAACTATGCCGGCACTTATGGAACTGTCGCGCTCACCGCCGAGGGCAGTTACACCTATACCCTGAACAACTCGGATCTGCTTGTGCAGTCCCTGGGCGACGGCATCACCGCAACAGATACAGTGACCGTCCAGTCATTTGACGGTTCGACGCACAATATCACGGTCACCATAACCGGCGTCAACGACGTGGCGGTTGTCGGCGGTGATGATCAGGGAAGCGTTACCGAAGACGACGATCCGCTGACACTGACCGATGCCGGCATCCTGACCGTTGCGGACATTGACACCGGTGAAGCGGAATTCAATCCGGAAACGATCGCCGGCACCCATGGGTCGCTGACTATCGACGCGCTGGGCAACTGGACATATTCCGCCGACAACACGCCGCTGGCCATCCAGCAACTGGGTGCCGGTGTAACCCTGACCGAAACCATCACCGTCTCGACCTTGGACGGCACCACCCACGACATCACCGTGGTAATCAATGGCACCAATGACGCAGCCATCATTGGCGGTGTGGACACCGGCAGTGTCAAGGAAGAAGACGACCCCGTCACGCTGACCACATCGGGAACGTTGACCATTTCCGACATCGATCTCGGAGAAGAGGTCTTCAATGCCAACACGACACCGGGCACATATGGTTCCCTGACAATAGACGCAGCCGGCAACTGGACTTACTCGGCAGACAATGCATTGCCTGCAATCCAGGCGCTCGGTGAGGGATCGACCCTGACCGACACCATCACTATCCAGTCCATTGACGGCACCACCCACGATGTGACCATCACCATCAATGGTACCAACGATGCTGCGGTCATCAGTGTCGGTGTTCTGCCGACAGTGACTGAAGATGACGATCCGGCTACGCTGACCGGGCTCGGCACCATCAACATCACTGACGTTGACACCGGTGAAGCTCAATTTAATCCCAGCAATATCAATGGTTTGTATGGGACGTTGACACTGGATGCTGCCGGCAACGCATCTTACAGCGCCGATAATACCCAGGCCGTAATCCAGTCGCTTGGTGCCGGAAGCACACTTACTGACACCATCACCATCACATCTGTGGACGGCACGACTTTCGATGTGAATGTGGTCATCAACGGCACCAACGATGCCGCCGTGATCGGCGGTGTCGACACCGGTGGCGTCACCGAAGACGGCGGCGTGGCGGAAACCGTGTCCGGCACCCTGACCATCTCCGATATCGACACCGGCGAGGAGCTGTTCGCAACCGGCACGTCGGTTGGCAGCTATGGTTCCGTAACCATCGATGCCGGCGGCAACTGGACCTACACCCTCGACAATGCCAACGCCGACGTGCAGGCCCTGCCCGCCGGTGCCACTATGAATGACGTGGTGACCATCAGCGCAATAGACGGCACCACCCACGACATCACGGTCACCATCACCGGCACCAATGACGCTGCCGTGATCGGCGGTGTGGATAGTGGTGGCGTCATTGAAGATGGCGGTGCCACTGAAGCAGTGTCCGGCACCCTGACCATCTCCGATGTCGACACCGGCGAGGAATTGTTCGCAGCAGGCGGCTCGGCCGGCACCTACGGGTCCGCAACCATCGACGCCAACGGCAACT